>NZ_BPMV01000001.1 GCF_019656655.1 Tsukamurella sp. TY48
GGGCTTTCATCCTGTATCTAATTTTAGTCCGGCGGTGTCCTACTCTCCCACACCCTCACGAGTGCAGTACCATCGGCGCTGGAGGGCTTAGCTTCCGGGTTCGGAATGGAGCCGGGCGTTTCCCCTCCGCTATGGCCGCCGTAACACTGCGAAACAAACACACAGTCGTGTGCTGTCTCAGACATTGCATAGTGGACGCGACCCAACCGTCGAAGCGGCTGGATTCTTCATTGTTACATGCTCTTGTTAGCACACACGTGTTCGTTTTGGCGAATGTTATGTGTGTGGTAAGTCCTCGACCGATTAGTACCAGTCACCTACACGCATTACTGCGCTTCCAGTTCTGGCCTATCAACCCCATAGTCTGTAGGGGGTCTTACCCACTCAAGGTGGTGAGAAACCTAATCTTGGAACAGGCTTCCCGCTTAGATGCTTTCAGCGGTTATCCCTTCCGAACGTAGCCAACCAGCCGTGCTCCTGGTGGAACAACTGGCACACCAGAGGTTCGTCCGTCCCGGTCCTCTCGTACTAGGGACAGCCTTCCTCAAGTTTCTAACGCGCGCGGCGGATAGAGACCGAACTGTCTCACGACGTTCTAAACCCAGCTCGCGTGCCGCTTTAATGGGCGAACAGCCCAACCCTTGGGACCTACTCCAGCCCCAGGATGCGACGAGCCGACATCGAGGTGCCAAACCATCCCGTCGATATGGACTCTTGGGGAAGATCAGCCTGTTATCCCCGGGGTACCTTTTATCCGTTGAGCGACACCGCTTCCACTTGCCGGTGCCGGATCACTAGTCCCGACTTTCGTCCCTGCTCGACCTGTCAGTCTCACAGTCAAGCTCCCTTGTGCACTTGCACTCAACACCTGATTGCCAACCAGGCTGAGGGAACCTTTGGGCGCCTCCGTTACATTTTGGGAGGCAACCGCCCCAGTTAAACTACCCACCAGGCACTGTCCCTGAACCAGATCATGGTCCGAGGTTAAGGTATCCAATACGATCAGAGTGGTATTTCAACAACGACTCCACGAACACTGGCGTGCCCGCTTCACAGTCTCCCACCTATCCTACACAAACCGAACCGAACACCAATACCAAGCTATAGTGAAGGTCCCGGGGTCTTTTCGTCCTGCCGCGCGTAACGAGCATCTTTACTCGTACTGCAATTTCGCCGAGTCTGTGGTTGAGACAGCAGAGAAGTCGTTACGCCATTCGTGCAGGTCGGAACTTACCCGACAAGGAATTTCGCTACCTTAGGATGGTTATAGTTACCACCGCCGTTTACTGGGGCTTAAATTCTCAGCTTCGCCTTACGGCTAACCGGTCCTCTTAACCTTCCAGCACCGGGCAGGCGTCAGTCCATATACATCGTCTTACGACTTCGCATGGACCTGTGTTTTTAGTAAACAGTCGCTTCTCTCTGGTCTCTGCGACCCCACACAGCTCACGGAGTAAATCCGGTCACCATGCGAGGTCCCCCCTTCTCCCGAAGTTACGGGGGGCATTTTGCCGAGTTCCTTAACCACAGTTCTCTCGATCTCCTTGGTATTCTCTACCTGACCACCTGTGTTGGTTTGGGGTACGGGCCACATCAGATCTCGCTAGAGGCTTTTCTCGGCAGCATAGGATCATGGAATTCGCCGCAACGGCTACGCATCACCTCTCAGGCTCAATGAGATCCGGATTTGCCTAGATCTCGCCCTACAGGCTTACACCAGTACAACCACTGACTGGCCCCACTACCTTCCTGCGTCACCCCATCGCTTGACTACTACCAGCCGAGGTCCCGTGCATCCACTCAAATGTCACCCGAAGGTGATCGATGAGCTTCAGGACGGTTAGTACAACTGATTCATCAGGGGCGATCTGACACGGGTACGGGAATATCAACCCGTTGTCCATCGACTACGCCTGTCGGCCTCGCCTTAGGGTCCCGACTCACCCTGGGAGGATTAACCTAGCCCAGGAACCCTTGGTCATCCGGAGGACAAGTTTCTCACTTGCCATTCGCTACTCATGCCTGCATTCTCACTCGCGCAGCCTCCACAACTAGGTCACCCTGCTGCTTCTACGGCTGCACGACGCTCCCCTACCCACCCACAGTCAAAACTGTGAGTGCCGCGGCTTCGGCGGTGTACTTGAGCCCCGCTACATTGTCGGCGCCCAGCCACTAGACCAGTGAGCTATTACGCACTCTTTCAAGGGTGGCTGCTTCTAAGCCAACCTCCTGGTTGTCTTCGCGACCGGACATCCTTTTCCACTTAGTACACGCTTAGGGGCCTTAGCCGGCGATCTGGGCTGTTTCCCTCTCGACTACGAAGCTTATCCCCCGCAGTCTCACTGCCACGTTCTCACTTACCGGCATTCGGAGTTTGGCTGACGTCAGTAACCTGTGAGGGCCCATCGGCCATCCAGTAGCTCTACCTCCGGCAAGAAACACGTGACGCTGCACCTAAATGCATTTCGGGGAGAACCAGCTATCACGGAGTTTGATTGGCCTTTCACCCCTACCCACAGCTCATCCCCTCAGTTTTCAACCTAAGTGGGTTCGGGCCTCCACAACATCTTACTGCTGCTTCACCCTGGCCATGGGTAGATCACTCCGCTTCGGGTCCAGACCCGGCGACTCAAACGCCCTATTCGGACTCGCTTTCGCTACGGCTACCCCACAACGGGTTAACCTCGCCACCGAGCACTGACTCGCAGGCTCATTCTTCAAAAGGCACGCCATCACCCCACAACGAGGGCTCTGACGGATTGTAAGCACACGGTTTCAGGTACTATTTCACTCCCCTCCCGGGGTACTTTTCACCTTTCCCTCACGGTACTAGTCCGCTATCGGTCGCAAGGTAGTATTTAGGCTTACCGAGTGGTCTCGGCAGATTCACAGCGGATTTCACGGGCCCGCTGCTACTCGGGAATCCATCACAACAGTCACCACGTTTTCGGTTACAGGACTCTCACCCTCTCCGGCAGACCATTCCAGGCCACTTCACCTAACATGATGATTTCTTACTGTCGTCCAGCCAGGTAGAACTGGAAAGATGAACCCCACAACACCACACACACAACCCCTACCCGGTATCACATGTGCATGGTTTAGCCTCATCCGCTTTCGCTCGCCACTACTCACGGAATCACTATTGTTTTCTCTTCCTGAGGGTACTGAGATGTTTCACTTCCCCTCGTTCCCTCCACACCGCCTATATATTCAGCGGCAGGTAACACCACATGACTGGTGCTGGGTTTCCCCATTCGGAAATCCTCGGATCACAGCTCGGTTGACAGCTCCCCGAGGCATATCGCAGCCTCCCACGTCCTTCATCGGCTCCTTGCGCCAAGGCATCCACCGTGCGCCCTTAGACACTTACAACACACAAAACACACACCAAACACACAACAACGCATGCTCGCTGCGCCCTCATGACATCAAAGCGCCAAAAAAAACACAAACAAAATGCTTACACAGAAACATGTAAAATTACAGAAACAAAAACCACTGAACCAGAAAACTGGAACAGAAGTTGATGCTCGCGTCCACTATACAATTCTCAAACAACACACACCATCACACCGCCACCAACCCACACCCCACAAACGAGGCCCAGTACGTCAGCACAGACATGCAACAGCAAGAGAAGAACGTGCCCTCTCAGACACCCAACAGTGTATCGATGAACCCCACCCACCCAAAGGCAGGAAAGGAAAGTCAGTGTTCCACCCAATTGAGCGACCGCCGAACCACACTCGGGCTCGAAACGGCACTAAATGCTCCTTAGAAAGGAGGTGATCCAGCCGCACCTTCCGGTACGGCTACCTTGTTACGACTTCGTCCCAATCGCCAATCCCACCTTCGACAGCTCCCTCCCACAAGGGGTTAGGCCACCGGCTTCGGGTGTTACCGACTTTCATGACGTGACGGGCGGTGTGTACAAGGCCCGGGAACGTATTCACCGCAGCGTTGCTGATCTGCGATTACTAGCGACTCCGACTTCATGGGGTCGAGTTGCAGACCCCAATCCGAACTGAGACGCGCTTTAAGGGATTCGCTCCACCTCACGGTATCGCAGCCCTCTGTACGCGCCATTGTAGCATGTGTGAAGCCCTGGACATAAGGGGCATGATGACTTGACGTCATCCCCACCTTCCTCCGAGTTGACCCCGGCAGTCTCTCACGAGTCCCCACCATTACGTGCTGGCAACATGAGACAAGGGTTGCGCTCGTTGCGGGACTTAACCCAACATCTCACGACACGAGCTGACGACAGCCATGCACCACCTGTATAGAAGGCACAAGGCAAACCGAATCTCTCCGGCGATCCTCTATATGTCAAACCCAGGTAAGGTTCTTCGCGTTGCATCGAATTAATCCACATGCTCCGCCGCTTGTGCGGGCCCCCGTCAATTCCTTTGAGTTTTAGCCTTGCGGCCGTACTCCCCCAGGCGGGGTACTTAATGCGTTAGCTACGGCACGGATCCCGTGGAAGGAAACCCACACCTAGTACCCACCGTTTACGGCGTGGACTACCAGGGTATCTAATCCTGTTCGCTACCCACGCTTTCGCTCCTCAGCGTCAGTTACTGCCCAGAGACCCGCCTTCGCCACCGGTGTTCCTCCTGATATCTGCGCATTCCACCGCTACACCAGGAATTCCAGTCTCCCCTACAGTACTCAAGTCTGCCCGTATCGCCTGCAGGCCCGAGGTTAAGCCTCGGGTTTTCACAGACGACGTGACAAACCGCCTACGAGCTCTTTACGCCCAGTAATTCCGGACAACGCTTGCACCCTACGTATTACCGCGGCTGCTGGCACGTAGTTGGCCGGTGCTTCTTCTGTAGGTACCGTCACTTGCGCTTCGTCCCTACTGAAAGAGGTTTACAACCCGAAGGCCGTCATCCCTCACGCGGCGTCGCTGCATCAGGCTTGCGCCCATTGTGCAATATTCCCCACTGCTGCCTCCCGTAGGAGTCTGGGCCGTGTCTCAGTCCCAGTGTGGCCGGTCGCCCTCTCAGGCCGGCTACCCGTCGTCGCCTTGGTAGGCCATTACCCCACCAACAAGCTGATAGGCCGCGGGCCCATCCTGTACCGCAAAAGCTTTCCACCAACCCCCATGCAGGAGAAGGTCATATCCGGTATTAGACCCAGTTTCCCAGGCTTATCCCGAAGTACAGGGCAGGTCACCCACGTGTTACTCACCCGTTCGCCACTCGTGTACCCCCGAAAGGGCCTTACCGTTCGACTTGCATGTGTTAAGCACGCCGCCAGCGTTCGTCCTGAGCCAGGATCAAACTCTCCATAAAAAACACTAGAAACACAAAATGTTTCAGCATAATCAGGAAATCCTGAACAAAACGAAAACACTGACAAAATCAATGTCTTCAAAAATATATCTCGCAAAGAAATAAACGAGAAAAGCCACAACACAAAACAACAGAAACGTTGTTCCATGCGTGCCAAAAAATTTGGCACTGACAATTCATCGACACACTGTTGAGTTCTCAAAGAACACGCCCAACGCGGCCGGCCACACCCTCTGGGTCTGGCCCGCACCTTCGCAGGCACTTGTTCGAAGTTACTCCGTTGTAACTCGCCTGTCAAGGCGGGCCTCTCTGGAGCAACCGTTCCAGCTTAGATCAGAGTCTGTCTCGGAGTCAAATCCGGGGCTGGCTCGTGAATCTTGCCGGGTCTTCGATCTGCCGTCTGACCTGGGCTTTTCGGCCCCGTCCTGGTCGGCGTCTCGCTGACTTGGAATAAGTTACGCACCGTGGAACGAACAATCAAATCCGCTGGTCAGCCTGTAACTTGCCGTTAATCTGCGCAGGTCAGAGGCTTGCGCTCGCCGGAGGCCCCGGAAATCCCACCGATGTGATCCGTCGCACATCGCGTTGTTCCGGCGTCGAATCCGGCCTCACCGACCGATCGTCGAGCTTCTGACCTGCGCAGTTAACAGACTCAAAGGATCCGGGCACCCGCGAACGACTTTTTTCCGCGGCGCAGCACCAGCCAGGAGCCGTGGAGAAGGCTCTCGGAGGTGGGTTCCCACTCCTCGGCGTCGATCTTCACGTTGTTCGCGTAGGCCCCGCCCTCCCGGACGGCGCGACGTGCGGCGCCCTTGGATTCGCAGAGTCCCGTGGCCACCAGCAGGTCGACGATCGTGCGCGACTCCCCCGGGGCGACCTCCGCGACGGAGGCCTCCTCGAGCGCCGCGGCCAGTGTGTTCTCCGGGAGATCGCCCAGATCACCACGACCGAACAGGGCCTGCGAGGCGAGTTCCACGGCGCGGGTGTGCTCCTCCCCGTGCACGAGGTTCGTCATCTCCGCCGCCAGGCGCTTCTGCGCGGTGCGCTTCTGCGGCGCCTCGGCGGTCTCGCGCTCCAGCTCGGCGATCTCCTCCTGCGTGAGGAAGGTGAACCAGCGCAGGTAGCGGATGACGTCGGCATCCGCCGTGTTCACGAAGTACTGGTACCAGGCGTACGGGCTGGTCATCTCCGGATCGAGCCAGAGCGAACCCCCGCCAGTGGACTTGCCGAACTTCTTGCCGTCCGACGAGGTCACCAGCTGCGTGGTCAGCGCGTGCACGTGCCGGCCGTCGATCTTCCGGTTCAGGTCGACCCCGGCCACGATGTTGCCCCACTGGTCGGAGCCGCCGATCTGCAGCGCGGTGTCGTAGCGGCGGGCCAGCTCCACGTAGTCGTACGCCTGGAGCAGCATGTAGCTGAACTCGGTGTAGCTGATCCCGTCGGATTCGAGCCGGCGCTTGACCGTGTCGCGCGCGAGCATCACGTTGATCGAGAAGTGCTTGCCCACATCGCGCAGGAAGGTGGGCACGTTCATCTGCCCGTGCCAGTCCAGGTTGTTCACCAGGATCGCGGCGTTCTCGCCGTCGAAGGAGACGAACCGCTGCAGCTGGGTGTCGATCTTCGCCGCCCACTCGGCAACCGTGTCCACGGAGTTCATCACGCGCTCCCCCACGTCCCGCGGGTCGCCGACCTGGCCGGTCGCTCCGCCGCCGAGAACGATCGGACGGTGTCCGGCCTCCTGGAAACGGCGCAGCGTGAGCAGCTGGACGAGGTGGCCGGCGTGCAGCGACGATGCGGTCGGATCGAACCCGGCATAGAGCGTGATCGGCCCCGCTGCCAGGCGCTCGCGGAGCGCCTCGATGTCGGTGGACTGCGCGATCAGGCCGCGCCAGGACAGTTCCTCGAGGATGTCTGCACTCACCCGTCCATTGTGGACGACCGGCGATAGTGCGTGGTCAGCGGCTCACCGATGGGTGGCCCTGCAACCACAGCCGCCAGGGCAGATCGACCGCCTTGGTGATGCCGATCCGCGGGCCGGAGGCCACCGGGCCCCGTCGGGCGGCGATCTGAAGCCGGACCTCGGAATCCGGGGTGAGCACGTCGATTCCCTTGTCGGCCACGGTGATCCCCAGTGCCTGGCCGAGCCGGCCGGGTCCGGCAGCGAGCCGGGCATCGGGATCGCGGACTCCGCGGCGCTCCCGCACCAGGTCGAGGCCGGATTCGATCGACGCGGCGCGCAGCAGGACGCCGCCGCCCTCCCCGTCGGGTCCGGCGGTGATGTTCACGCATTGGTGGATGCCGTACGACAGGTACACGTACAGGTGACCCGCCGGCCCGAACATCACCTCGTTACGAGGTGTCGGGCCGGGATACGTGTGCGCCGCCGGATCGGGCCAGCGCCCGTACTCGGGAGAGCCGTAGGCCTCGACCTCCACGATCCGCGCCCGCACCGGTCCGACCTCCAGGACGGATCCCAGAATCAGGCGTGCAGCGCGAAGTGGGTGGTCAGCGAGCCGTTCCCGCATGTCGCGGACATTCGTCACGTGACGAGTTACCCGGCAGCGCGCGCCAGGATCGACTCGTGTTCGGCGTTGTCGACGTCGCGAGCCTCGGTGATCAGAAGAACGGGCAGACCATCCTCGATCGGGTACGCACGACGGAGCCGCGGGTTGTAGAACAACTCATCGGGCACGTACAGCAGCGGCCCCTTGTCCTGCGGGCAGGCGAGGATCTTGAGCAGCGTCGCGTCGATGGCCATGCCGCCATGCTACCCAGCGGGCGGCACCCACACGGGCTTGACCGCCGTCCCCTCCTTCGCCGCCGACCACGCCTCGTCGAAGTCGGCGAACGGCGTCACGATCCGGTCCACCGGCAGCCGTCCCTCGCGGACCGCCTGAGCGAGCTCGGGCAGGAACTCCGAGGGCTCGGAATCGCCCTCGATCACGCCGATCACCCGCAGCCCGCGGGTCATGATGAGCATGACCGGCAATTCGGCCGACGGTGCGCCGAGGCCCACCACCGCGAGCGCGCCCCGGGGGCGCAGCGCGAGGACCGCCTGCGTGAGCACCTCAGGCCGCGCGGTGGTGTCGACCGCCGCGTGGGCGCCCCCACCGGTCGCCTCGATCACCTGGTGCGCCGCTTGCGGTCCCGCCTCCACCGCATGCGTCGCGCCGAGCGACAGCGCGAGCTCGCGCCGGTCCTCGCGCGGATCCACCGCGACGATGGTGGTGGCACCCGCGAGCTTCGCCCCCATCACCGCCGCGAGCCCCACGGCACCGGTGCCGAACACCACGACCGACTGTCCCGCTTGTACTTTCAGGGCCCGCGTCACGGTACCCACGCCCGTCTGCACGCTGCATCCCAGCGGGGCGGCGAGCTCGAAGGGCAGATCGCCGATCGGAATCACGTTGCGGTCGGTGGCCAGGGCGTATCCGGCGAAGCTGGACTGGCCGAAGAAGCCGCCCGTGACGGCGGTCTCGCCGGACCGTATCCCCGGGAGCCCCAGGTAGTTCCGCACGATCGCCTGCTCGCAGTAACCGGGCGTGCCGCCCGCGCAGAACTCGCATCCACCGCAGCTGTCGAAGGTGAGGCTCACGCGGTCGCCCACCGCGAGACCGCGCGCATCGGGCCCGAGGGCCTCCACCACGCCGGCGCCCTCGTGACCGAGGATCACGGGCATGCCCTGCTCGGGCCACTGCGCGGCGAGAGTGAGATCGGTGTGGCACACACCGACCGCGGCGATCCGGACGAGAACCTGATTCCCGGTGGGGTCCGGGATCTGCACCTCGAGGCTCGACGGTGCCTCGCCCGGCGCTGCGACGACCCGCGCGACGGTGCTCGTCATCGGTCCGCCAGACAGCCGCCGGAGGGTGCCGGCCGGCTGTCCCGCTCGAGATAGAAGTAGAAGTACGGCGCCGCGAGCTTCTTCCCGGTCATGATGCCCATCACCGTGTCCTCGTCGACCTTGGCGAAGTGATCGATCACGGGCTGGCCGTCGTAGACCATCGAGGCGGTCACCGTGCCGTCGAAGTCGATCAGCCGCAGGCTCGCCTCCCCCTTGCCCAGTGCGACGTTGGAGTACTTCGCCCCCTCGTCGTCCAGGCACACCAGCGGCTGCACGTCGTTCGCCGAGCGGAAGCTCTTGCCGTACCAGCGCGCCTTGGCGAGCGCGCCGTCCATCGGGTGGCCGGAGGGCAACTCACCGCCGTGCCAGTCGCCCAGCATGAAGTCGATGCTCACGGGCTCGAGCTGCGCGAACAGCGTTGCGAGCTCCTCGGGTTCGGATTGGCGCGGATCGTCGATGAGATCGCGCACGGTGCGCTCAGCGGTCATCCCTCGATGTTATCGATGATTCTCCGCCGCGCCACCGAAACGAGAACACGTTCGCAGGTTTGCGATCGGCGGGTCTTGACGCGCAGCCCACCCCGGGCGCACGATTCACCCATCGATGAATTCATCGATCAATGAATTGTTGGAGACGATATGACCAGCGCGATCGCACTCTCCCAGCTCACCGTGGTGCGCTCCGGCGTCACCGTGCTCGACCACATCGACACCGATATCGCGCCCGGTGCGATCACCGGGCTGCTCGGCCCGTCCGGCTCCGGGAAGACCACGCTGATGCGGGTGATCGTCGGCGCCCAGCGCATCACGAGCGGCACGGCGACGGTGCTCGGCAGCCCGGCCGGAAGCGCCGGTCTGCGGACCCGCGTCGGATACACCACGCAGTCCCCCGCGGTGTACGGCGATCTCACCGTGCGCCAGAACGTCTCGTACTTCGGTGCGCTCTATCCGGACCGGCGGGCGAGCGCGAGAACCGATGTGTCCGAGGCCATCGCCGCCGTCGGCCTCGATGCCCTGGCCGATCGCCGCGCCGACGCCCTGTCGGGTGGGCAGCGATCGCGCGTCAGCATCGCCTGCGCGCTCGTGGCGCACCCGGAGCTGCTCATCCTCGACGAGCCCACCGTCGGGCTCGATCCGCTCCTGCGCGCCGAGCTGTGGGACCGGTTCACCGCGATGGCGGCCGGCGGCACCACGCTCCTCGTGTCGAGCCACGTGATGGACGAGGCCGCGCACTGCGCCGAGCTCATCCTGCTGCGCGAGGGCCGGTTAGTGGCCTCCTCCACACCGGCGGAGCTGTTGCGCCGCACGGGCGCACCCAACCTGGACGAGGCCTTCCTCACCCTCGTCCGCGAGCAGGAGGCAGCGGCGTGAGCACCGTCCTGAACCCCAGCATCACGCGCGCCACCACCGTCCGCGTACTCCGCCAATTGCGCGCCGATCCGCGGACCATCGCGCTCATCGTGGTGGTGCCGACCGCGCTGCTCACGCTCCTGTACTTCCTGTACCGCGATGCGCCGGGCGGGCCGGCCCTGTTCAACCGGGTGGCGCTGGTACTGCTCGGGGTACTGCCCTTCGCGCTGATGTTCATCGTGACCTCGATCGCGATGCAGCGCGAGCGGGCATCGGGCACGCTGGAGCGCCTTCTCACCACGCCGATGGCCAAGGCGGACCTGTTGTTCGGCTACGCGGCGGGATTCAGCGCGGCCGCCACGGCGCAGGCCGTGGTCGCGACCGCCGTCGCGGTGTACCTCCTGGGTCTGACCACCGCCGGCAGCGTGTGGCTCGTGGTGCTGATCGCCGTGGTCGATGCGTGGCTCGGTGTGGCACTCGGGCTGCTGTGCAGCGCGTTCGCGCGCACCGAGTTCCAGGCGGTGCAGTTGATGCCGGTGGTGGTGGTACCGCAGATCTTCCTGTGCGGCCTTCTGGTTCCGCTCGATCACATGCCGGGCTGGCTGCGCGCGATCGCCGATGTGCTGCCCATGACCTATGCCGTGAAGGCCCTGCAGGAGGTCGGGACGCATGCGCAGGCGACCGGCACGATGTGGGCGTCGCTCGCGGTGGTCGCCGGGTTCGCGGTGGTCGGGCTGGCGTTGGCGGCGGCGACCTTGCCGCGCACGACGGCGTGACGCGACGCTCCGGCCGGCGGTCGGGAAGCCCCGATACCCGCGCCGAGATCCTCGATGCCGCACGGGCCGCGTTCGCCCGCGGAGGTATGGCAGGAACTACGGTGCGCCGGATCGCCGCGGACGCGGGTGTGGATTCCGCTCTGGTGCATCACTACTTCGGCACGAAGCAGCAGCTGTATCTCGACGCCCTGGCGATCCCCGTCGACCCCGATGCCGTTCGCATCCCGCTCCGCGAGGTACCCCTCGACGATGCTGCACGCACCCTGTTGCGCGCACTCCTCACGCTGTGGGACGGACCCCTGCGCGAGGTGGGTGTGGCCGTGATCCGCACCAACCTGGGCAACGACGGCGATCCCGGGCTCGTCCGCGGCTTCCTGCTGGAGATCGTGCTCGGCGAGTTCGTCGCCCGGCTCGACGCGGGCCCCGGCGACGGCGCTCTGCGCGCGAACCTCATGGTGGCGCAGGTCTTCGGACTCCTGGTGGCGCGCTACGTGGTGCGCTTCGAGCCGGTCGCCTCGCTCACCGTCGACGAGGTCGTGAACCTCGCCGCTCCCCCACTCCAGCAGGCGATCACGGGCCCGCTCGCCCGCCCCCAACGCACGTGAACACCGTTACCGCGACGATTCGCCCAGGTGGGTGCCGCGGTAACGGTGTTCGATCGAGGACGTGGTCAGGCGCCGGCCCAGGCGCGGAGGGCGGGGAGAGTCGAGGTGACCGCCTCGAGTTGCCGCCCGACCGCCGACGGTGCGGTGCCGCCCCGGGCGCTGCGAGAGCCCACGGAGCCGCTCACCGTGAGCACCTCGCGGACCTGCGGGGTGAGGGCCGGGTGGATCGCGGCGAACTCCTCGTCGGTGAGCCCGTCGAGACCCACGCCGCGGGACTCGGCCGCCTGCACGCACTCCCCCGCGGCCTCGTGCGCCACGCGGAACGGGATGCCCTGCCGCACCATCCACTCGGCCACGTCGGTGGCCAGCGTGAAGCCGGCGGGCGCCAGCTCGGCCATCCGGTCCGGGTGGAAGGTGAGCGTGGCGGTGAGTCCTGCGACGGCGGGCAGCAGCAGCCGCAGCTGCTCGACGGAGTCGAAGACGGGCTCCTTGTCCTCCTGCAGATCGCGGTTGTACGCGAGCGGCTGCGCCTTGAGCGTGGCCAGCAGCCCGGACAGGTTGCCGATCAGCCGGCCGGCCTTACCCCGCGAGAGCTCCGCGACATCCGGGTTCTTCTTCTGCGGCATGATCGAGCTTCCCGTGGACCAGGCGTCCGCCAAGGTCACGTAGCCGAATTCCGCGGTGCTCCACAGGATCACATCTTCGGACCACCGGGACAGGTCGACCGCGATCTGCGCGAAGACGTACGCCGCCTCGGCCGCGAAGTCCCGGGACGCGGTCGCATCGAGGCTGTTGTCCGCAGCCGAATCGAAGCCGAGATCGGCCGCGATGGCGTCGGGGTCGAGCCCCAGCGACGATCCGGCGAGCGCGCCGGAGCCGTAGGGCGAGATCGCGATCCGCTTGTCCAGGTCCTGCAGCCGCTGCACATCGCGCAGCAGCGGATGGGTGTACGCGAGCAGGTGGTGCGACAGCAGGATCGGCTGCGCGGCCTGCAGGTGCGTCTTCCCGGGGAGGATCACTGCGGGGTTCGCCCGCGCCTGCTCGACGAAGGCATCGACCACATCGAGTACGCCGACGGCGATGAGCCGCACGGCGTCCCGCAGCCACATCCGGAACAGCGTGGCCACCTGATCGTTGCGCGACCGGCCGGCCCGGAGGCGTCCGCCCACGTCGGCGCCGGCCCGCTCGATCAGGCCGCGCTCCAGAGCGCCGTGCACGTCCTCATCGGATTCGGCAGGTTGGAAGGCGCCCGAGGCGACATCGTCGCCCAGCTGCGCCAGCGCGGCCAGCATGGCGGCGAGGTCGTCGTCGGACAGCAGCCCGGCGCGGTTGAGCACCCGGGCGTGCGCCTGCGAGGCGCGCACGTCGTACGGGGCCAACGC
Organism: Tsukamurella sp. TY48; assembly: GCF_019656655.1. Taxonomy (GTDB): domain Bacteria; phylum Actinomycetota; class Actinomycetes; order Mycobacteriales; family Mycobacteriaceae; genus Tsukamurella; species Tsukamurella strandjordii. Next base: position 13,260 of record NZ_BPMV01000001.1, read on the forward strand.
CCAGTCGAAGTGCGTCGACTTGCTCAGCGCGGCCATCGCCTCGGCCGGACCGGACGCGAACCGTCCGCCCCACAGGCTGCCCTCGTTGGTGCCGTGTTTGCCGGCGTTGTCGGTCACGGAGATCTCCTAGTCGGTACCGAGATCGAAGGCGGCGTGGTTGCTGGCCTCGTCGATCGCGGAAGGGATGCGCTCGCCGCCGGACACGATGGCATCGGCGCCGCCCTGCTCCAGCTCGCCCACCAGCGCGGCGGTCTCGCCGGCGACGATGCCCTGTGCCGCGTACTGCTCGAGCCGCGAACGGGAGTCGGCGATGTCGAGGTTGCGCATGGTGAGCTGGCCGATCCGCTCGTCGGGGCCGAAGGCGGCATCGCCCACGCGCTCCATCGAGAGCTTCTCGGGGTGGTACGAGAGGTTGGGGCCGGTGGTGTCGATGATCGAGTAGTCGTCGCCGCGGCGCAGGCGCAGGGTCACGGAGCCGGTGACTGCGGAGGCGACCCAGCGGATGATGGCCTCGCGCTGCATGAGCGACTGCGGGTCCAGCCAGCGACCCTCGTACATCAGGCGGCCCAGACGGCGGCCCTCGTTGTGGTAGGTGGCGATGGTGTCCTCGTTGTGGATCGCGTTCACCAGGCGCTCGTACGTGGCGTGCAGCAGCGCCATGCCGGGCGCCTCGTAGATACCGCGCGACTTGGCCTCGATGATGCGGTTCTCGATCTGATCCGAGATGCCCAGTCCGTGCCGTCCGCCGATGCGGTTCGCCTCGCGGACCAGCTCCACCTGATCGGTGTACTCGACGCCGTTGATGGCCACCGGAACACCGGCCTCGAACGTGACGGTGACGTCCTCGGACGCGATCTCCACCGACTCGTCCCACGGGGCCACACCCATGATCGGATCCACGATGAGCACGCCCGTGTTGAGGAATTCCAGGTCCTTGGCCTCGTGCGTGGCGCCCCAGATGTTGGCGTCGGTCGAGTAGGCCTTCTCAGTGGAGTCGCGGTACGGGAAACCGTGCGCGACGAGCCACTCGCTCATCTCCTTACGGCCGCCCAACTCGGAGACGAACTGGGAATCGAGCCAGGGCTTGTAGATCCGCAGGGCGGGGTTGGCCATGAGGCCGTAGCGGTAGAACCGCTCGATGTCGTTGCCCTTGTAGGTGGAGCCGTCGCCCCAGATGTCGACGCCGTCCTCCTTCATGGCCCGCACCAGCATGGTGCCGGTCACGACGCGGCCGATCGGGGTGGTGTTGAAGTAGGTCTTGCCGCCCGAGCGGATGTGGAAGGCGCCGGTCTGCAGGGCGGCGATGCCCTCCTGCACCAGCAGCGGCTGCACGTCCACCAGGCGCGCGATCTCGGCGCCGTACTCCTTGGCGCGGCCGGGCACGGCATCGATGTCCGGCTCATCGGGCTGGCCGATGTTGGCGGTGTAAGTGCAGGGCACAGCACCCTTGTCACGCATCCAGGCGACGGCCACGGAGGTGTCGAGGCCGCCGGAGAAGGCGATGCCGACGCGCTCGCCGACGGGCAGGGTGGAGAGAACCTTAGACATGGGGTAGAGCCTATCTGTCGTCGATGGTGGGAGATTCGATGCGGGTCGGCGACGGATCACCGCGCGGAACGGGCTCGACGTAGACACCGCCGAACTTGGCCTCGCCCATGCGGCAGGCGCGCCCGTCGACCGTTACCAGCCCGGTCCCGGTCACCTGCGCGCACACAGTGTCGTCGGCATGCCGCGCCTCGAACCCTCCGCTGAACGAGGTGTTGTAGCCGTTCACGCGCTGCCCGTGCGAACACATCGCCCGCTCATGGCAGCTCGGGCACACCGCGTCGTACCGCTCCGAGTAGCGGGGCGTCGCGTTCCCGCACAGCGGACACGGCACGGTTCGACTCATGCCAGCGACACCAGGCGCTCGGCGAGGTCTTTCCCGGTCAACGGCTCGCGGGCGATCACGAGCACGGTGTCGTCGCCGGCGACGGTGCCCACCACCTCGGGGAGCGAGGAGCGGTCGAGGGCGCTCGCGAGGAAGTTGGCCGCCCCGGGTGGGGTACGCAGGACGCAGATGTTGCCGCTGTGATCGGTGGACACCAGCAACTCGCCCAGCAGCCGCGAGAGCCGCTCGGTGCCACCGGAGACGCCGCGCACCGGCGAGCCGTCCTCGGGAACCACGTAGACGCCGGTGCCGCCGTCGGCACCGCGCAGCTTCACGGCACCCAACTCGTCCAGATCGCGGGAGATCGTGGCCTGGGTCGCCTCGTACCCGTTGCGCACCAGCAGCGCCTGCAGCTCGGCCTGGCTGTGCACCTGATGATTGGCCAGGATCTCGACGATCGCCGCCTGCCGTCCGGCGCGCGTGGCGAGCGGCTGATCGGTCATGACTGCTCCAGCAGCCAGGTGAGCAGCGCCTTCTGCGCGTGCAACCGGTTCTCGGCCTCGTCGAAGACGGCGGACTGCGGGCCGTCGATCACGTCGTCGGTGATCTCGTCCCCGCGGTGGGCGGGCAGGCAGTGCAGCACGATCGCATCGGGATCGGCGTGCGCGAGCAGTTCGGCGTTCACCTGGTACGGCCGGAACGGCGCCGTGCGGTCCAGCCCGTCGTCCTCCTGCCCCATCGACACCCAGGTATCGGTGACCACCACGTCGACACCGGCGACCGCGAGCACCGGATCGTCGATCACGCTGACCTCGGCACCGGTCTGCGTGGCCCGCTCGCGGGCCGCCTGCACGAACCGCGGATCGGGCCGGAAGCCCTCGGGGCCGCTGACGGTGACGTCGATGCCCGCGTTCGCACAGCCCAGCATGTAGCTGTTGGCCATGTTGTTGGCCGCATCGCCGAGATAGGTGAGCTTGAGACCTGCGACCGACCCGGTTCCTTCTGCGCCCTTGCGCTCGGCGATGGTCTGCAGATCCGCGAGGATCTGGCACGGGTGGAAGTCATCGGACAGCGCGTTGATCACCGGCACGGTCGAATGCCGCGCCAGTTCTTCGAGACCGGCCTGCGAGTACGTCCGCCACACGATCGCGTCGACGAACCGCGACAGCACCCGCGCGGTGTCGGCCAGCGATTCGTCGCGGCCCATCTGCGTGGACTTGCTGTCGACCACCACGGGGTGCCCGCCGAGCTGGGCGATCCCCACGTCGAAGCTGAACCGAGTGCGGGTGGAGTTCTTGTCGAACAGCACGCCGACGCCCTTGGGGCCCTCCAGTGGACGACGCGAGAAGGGCGCCGCCTTCAGTTCCGCGGCGAGCGCCAAGACCTCGCGGAGTTCGGCGGGGCTGAGATCGTCGTCGCGCAAGAAGTGACGGGTCATGAGGTCTCCTGGGCTGCATCGAGGAGGGCGGGCAGGGCTGCGACGAAGCGGTCGGCCTGCTCGTCGGTGAGGACGAGGGGCGGTGCGAGCCGGACCACATCGGCCTGGGCGGCGTTGACGAGGAAGCCGGCATCGCGGGCGCCCGTCTCGATCGCCTTGGCGACGGGCTGCGCCAGGGTGATGCCGAGCAGGAGGCCCGAACCGCGGACGCCGGTGACGAGCGGGTGGCCGAGCGATTCGACCGACGTCGCGATGTGCTTGCCGAGGGTGTCGGCGCGCTCCGCCAGGCCCTCGGCCTCGATCACGTCGAGCACGGCGTTCGCCGCCGCGGCGGCGATCGGGTTGCCACCGAAGGTGGTTCCGTGCTGGCCCGGGGTGAGCAGTTCACCGGCGGCACCGACGGCCACCGTCGCCCCGATGGGCAGGCCGCCCCCGAGCCCCTTGGCCAGGGTGAAGACATCGGGCGTCACGCCCGCCTTCTGGTACGCGAAGAGCGTTCCGGTGCGGGCGATCCCGGTCTGCACCTCGTCGAAGACCAACAGCGCGCCGGCCTTCGTGGCCGCGGCGCGGGCGGCGGCGAGATAGCCCTCGGGGGGCACCACGACACCGCCCTCACCCATGATCGGCTCCAGGAAGATCGCGGCGGCGCCCTCGGCGGCGGCCTCGAGGGCCGGCACATCGCCGTAGGGCACGTGGGTCACCGATTCCAGGAGCGGCAGGAAGGGCTCGCGCTTGGGCGGCTGACCGGTGAGGGTGAGCGTGCCCATGGTGCGGCCGTGGAAGGCTCCCTCGGCGGCGACCATCGCGGTGCGGCCGGTGCGCCGGCCGATCTTGATCGCGGCCTCATTGGCCTCGGCACCCGAATTGCCGAAGAAGACACGGGTTCCCGGCACGCCGACGGCCTCGGTGAGCCGTTCGGCGAGCCGCACCACCGGCTCGGAGATGTACAGGTTCGAGACGTGCCCGAGCGTGCCCAGTTGCTTCGTCACGGCCTCGATGATCTTCGGGTGCGCATGCCCCAGGGCGTTGACCGCGATACCACCGAGGAGATCGACGTACTCCTTGCCGTCGGCATCGGTGACCTGCGCGCCGCGGCCGGACACCAGGGCGATCGGCGGTGTGCCGTAGGTGTCCATCACGGCGGCGTTCCACCGCTGCTGCATCGACTGATTCGTCATCGTCTCTCTCAGATCCAGGTTGATTCGGAGGCGGCCGGAGGGGTCACCATGGTGCCGATACCCTCGCGCGTGAACAGCTCCAGGAGCACCGAATGCGGTACCCGACCGTCGATCACGTGCGCGGTGGGCACGCCGCCGGTCACGGCCCGCAGGCAGGCCTCCATCTTCGGGACCATGCCCGCATCGAGGCTCGGCAGCAGCGCGGTGAGGGCGTCGGTGTCGATCACGGAGGTGAGTGACGAGCGGTCGGGCCAGTTCGTGTAGAGGCCCTCGACATCGGTGAGCACCACCAGCTTCTGCGCACCGAGCGCTTCGGCGAGGGCGGCGGCGGCGGTGTCGGCGTTGATGTTGTGCACCACACCGTCGGCGTCGGGGGCGATCGTGGAGATCACCGGGATGCGTCCGGCGGCGATGAGATCGTTGACCGCCTCCGGGCTCACCTCGGTGACGTCGCCGACGAGCCCGATGTCGGTGGGCTCACCGTCGACCACAACCTGCCGGCGGGTGGCCGTGAACAGGTGCGCGTCCTCGCCCGACATGCCGACGGCGAGTGGGCCGTACGAGTTGATCAGGCCCACGAGCTCGCGGCCGACCTGCCCGAACAGAACCATCCGGACCACATCCATCACCTCGGGCGTGGTCACGCGGAAACCGCCGCGGAATTCACCCTCCATGCCGAGCCGCTTCAGCATGGCGTTGATCTGGGGGCCGCCGCCGTGCACCACGACGGGATGGATCCCGGCGGTGCGCAGGAACACCATGTCCTGAGCGAAGGAGCGCTTGAGATCGTCGTCGACCATGGCGTTGCCGCCGTACTTGATCACCACCGTCTTGCCGTGGAACTCCTGCAGCCAGGGCAGGGCCTCGGCGAGCACGTTCGCCTTGTCGAGGGGCGTGAGATCGGGTGCGCTCATGAGGAGTACGCCGAGTTCTCTTCGACGTACGCGTGCGAGAGATCGGTGGTGCGGATCGTCGCCGTGCCGCGGCCCAGCCCCAGGTCGACGGTCACGTCGATCTCCGGCCCGGAGAGATCGACATCGCGGGCACCCGGTACGCCGCACCCCTTCTCCGCCACCGGGCTGCCGTTGAAGCTCACGGTGAGTTTGTCCGGATCGAGCTCGATCGGCGCGATGCCGATCGCCGCCATCACCCGGCCCCAGTTCGGGTCGCTGCCGAACAGCGCGGTCTTGACCAGGCTGTCGCGGCAGATGGTGCGGGCACCGATGAGTGCGTCCTCCTCGGAGGCCGCGCCGGTCACCGTGATCAAGACCCGCTTGGTGACGCCCTCGGCGTCGCCCTGCAGCTGGGCGGCCAGATCGTCGCACACCTCCCGCACGGCGGAGTTGAGTTCCTCCTGCGTGCAGGTCTTCTCGCTCGCGCCACTGCTCAACAGGAGAACGGTGTCGTTGGTCGAGGTGGCGCCGTCCACGTCGAGCCGGTCGAAGGTGTACGCCGTCGCGTGCCGCAGCGCCTCGTCGAGTTGCTCCGGGGTGGCGTGCACATCCGTGGTGAGCACGACGAGCATCGTGGCGAGGGAGGGCGCCAGCATTCCGGCGCCCTTCGCCATGCCGCCCACGTTCCATCCGCCCGAATGGTGCAGCGCCGCCTCCTTGGGCACCGTGTCCGTGGTCATGATCGCGTACGCCGCATCGGTGCCGCCGGTGAGGCCGCCACCCATCTCGTGCACGATCTCGGTGACACCGGCGAGCAGCTTGTCCATCGGCAGACGATCGCCGATGAGCCCGGTCGAGCAGACCGCGACCTCGCCGGCACCGGTCTCGGTCCCCCAGTGGCTCAGCGTCTCCGCGACCTTCTCGGCGGTCGCGTGGGTGTCCTGGAAGCCGCCGGGGCCGGTGCACGCGTTGGCGCCACCGGAGTTGAGGATCACCGCGCGCAGGTGACCGTCCGTGAGAACCTGACGGCTCCACAGCACGGGCGCCGCCTGAACCTTGTTGGCCGTGAACACACCCGCGGCGGCGTAGTGCGGCCCCTCATTGAAGACCAGGGCCAGATCGGGTTTACCCGAGGCCTTGATGCCGGCCGCGATGCCCGCGGCCTTGAAGCCGAGGGGCGCGGTGACGCCCTGGTTCCGGACGAGCTTGAAGGTGCTCATGGCGCGACTCCTACGGTGGACAGGCCGGCGGTCTCGGGCCAGCCGAGCGCGAGGTTCATGGATTGCACGGCGCCTCCGCCGGTGCCCTTGGTGAGGTTGTCGATGGCGGCGGTGGCCACGAGCCGGCCGGCCCGCTCGTCCACCGCCACCTGGACCTGCACGGCATTGCTGCCGAGCACCGACTTCGTCTGCGGTTGCACGCCTTCCGGGAGCAGGTGCACGAAGGGCTCGTCGGCGTAGGCGGCGGCGTACACCTCGCGGGCCTGCGCCTGTGTGGCGCGGGTCTGCGCGGAGCAGGTGGCGAGGATGCCGCGGGCCATGGGCACCAGCACGGGCGTGAACGAGACCGTGACCGGAGTGTGCGCGGCGGCGGAGAGGTTCTGGCTGATCTCCGGGGTGTGCCGGTGGGTGGTCACGCCGTATGCCCGGGCGGAGCCGAAGACCTCGGAGGCCAGCAGGTCGACCTTGGCGGCCCGGCCGGCACCCGAGGTACCGCTGACGGCGACCACGGTCACGTCGTGCGTCACGATGCCCGAGACGACGGCGGGCAGCAGGGCGAGAGTGGAGACCGTGGGATAGCAGCCCGGCACCGCGATCCGGCTGGCACCGGCCAGTACGTCGCGGTTGCCGGGGAGTTCCGGCAGGCCGTAGGGCCAGGTGCCGGCGTGCGCACTGCCGTAGTAGCGCTCCCACTCGGCCGCGTCCTTGAGCCGGTAGTCGGCGCCGCAGTCGATGATGAGGGTCGACGGGGGCAGCGCCTCGGCGATCTCGGCCGACTTACCGTGGGGCAGGCCGAGGAAGACCACATCGTGGCCGCGCAGGGTGTCCGGCGTGGTCTCCGCGAGCACGCGGTCGGCGAGCGGCAGCAGGTGCGGATGATGCTCGAACAGCGTGCTGCCGGCATTGCCTCCGGCGGTCAGTGCGCCGATGGTGAGCTCGCCGGACAGGTACTGCGGGTGGTTCAGCAGCAGCCGGAGGATCTCTCCCCCGGCGTACCCACTGGCGCCCGCGATCGCCACGGAAACAGTCATGAAATGATTATGCACGACTATGCAAGCGTATTCACACGCGACCCTCGTACTGCCGCCGCACCGTCCCCCCATCGGGGTGTTCACCGAGCGTCCGGTCCGGGAGCACCCCGGACCCCGATAACCCACAGCCGGCGCTCAGCTCGCCGTCAGCCACCGTCGGCATGGTTGAAACCAGTAACGAAACCAGCTCACGCACCGAAGGAACGAGTATGCGCAACAACAACGCCAACGCAATGACGCAGCCGCTGTCGCTGGCCACTGCGCGCCGCGAGCGCGGCGTGCGGGGCACCGTGAACCGCATCCTGGACGGCTTCGCGCCGCGGGTCGAGAACCGGGCCATGCTGGTCAAGATGGGTCGCGGACGCCCGAGCCTGGTGGGCGATCACACCCGCGGCAACCACATCACCCAGGCCTTCCACATCAGCTAACCGGACAGCGGCACGAAGCCCACGGCGTGCGCGAACTCCGCGCGCGGAAGGCACGCCGATGTCACCTGCTGGCGGGCCTGTTCGATGACGGGCGTCGACGGATCGAGCACCGAGAGGTACTGCCGGTGCTCCGCGAGCGATTCGACCGCCCGCTCGGTGTAGCCGGTCACGTCCACGATCAGCGTCGGCTCGGGTGAGGTCTGGTACGCCGTGACCCCGGAGGCGGCCGCCGCCTCTCCGACGGCGGCGGTGAACTCCCTGTGATCGCTCTGGTTCGGCGCCCCGGGCGCCCATTCGGCTCCGCCCCAGATGGTGATCACCACGTCCGGGCGGTGATCGGCGATCGCCCGCGTGACCGCGGCCCGCAATTCGGGGGTGTTGCGCACGTTCGAGTCCGGGAATCCCCAGAACCGCACGTCGTCCACGCCGACGACGGCCGCGGACCGTCGCTGCTCCTCCTCGCGCACCGGGCCCGCCGTGGTGGGCGACATGCCCTCGATCCCCGCCTCCCCGGAGGTGGCGAGCCCGTAGGCCACCGTCTTTCCCTGGCCGGTCCAACGGGCCACGGCGGCGGCCATGCCGTACTCCGGATCGTCGGGGTGCGCCACCAGCACCAGCGCGGTGTTCCAGTCCTCGGGGAAGATCTGCAGGTCGCTCACGTCACCCACGCTAGAGGGTCGCGCGGTCTCAGCGCAGCGTCTCGACCGAGACGCCGTCGGCGAATCGGTAGGGCTGCGCGGCGATCAGTCCGGAGAGCACACGCCGGAGCCGGGAGATCTCGGCCCGCACCGTGACCACCCGCGAACCGTCGCCGAACAGCGACGCCGCGAGCTGCGCCGCGGTGTGCCCGGTCCCGTCGGCCAGGAGTTCGAGGATCTGCGCGTGCCGCGGCGACAGCTGATGCCGCCACTGCCCGGCCGCACCCACCACGCTGACCTCGGGCGTGCGCCCCGAGCGCAGATCGACGGTGACGCGCGTGCGTTCAGCCGGCGACGCCGGCTCGACGGGGCGCAGCAGCCATCCGCCGGGCAGCGGTTCGACGGTGCACTCCCCCAGCTCGGGCAGCCACAGATGCGAGCCCTCCATCACCGCGGGCAGGGTGACCCGGGCCCGATGCGAAAGCCGCCCGACGGCCGCGACCCATCCGTGCGCGTCCACCACCAGGCCCGGGCCCGGGATTCCGGCGAGCAGCGGTGCCGCCACGGTGCGCAGCTGGTCGAGTCCCGCCTGATGACCCTCCCGCAGCCGCGCCTCGGCCAGTCCCGCCACAGCCGCGACCAGCGCCAGCGTGGTGGGGTGCACGGTGTGGGCCGGGCCGCTCACGTCCACCACGCCCAGGAGGCGGCCGGACCTGCGATCCCGGATCGGGGCCGCCGAACAGGTCCACGGGTGCTGATTGCGGGCGAAGTGCTCCGCGGAGAAGGTCTGCACCGCGGAGCGCGATGCCAGGGCGGTACCGATCGCGTTGGTCCCCACATCGTTCTCGCCCCACGCGGCGCCCTCCACGAAGCCCAGGGCATCGGCCTGGCGCAGCACCCGCGGGGCACCGGTGCGCCACAACAGCCGGCCCTCCGCGTCCGAGACCACCATGATGCTCGCGCCGCCGTCGATGATCGGCGCCAGGCCGCCGGCGAGATCGTCGATCACGCCCGACAGCCCCGATTCGCGGCGCAACCGCGCCACCTCAGCGGAATGCACGGCCGGGCCGGCATCATCGTCGGGCCGCAACCCCGCGGCACGCACCCGCTCCCAGGAGTCGCCGATCACCTCGCGCGGCCGCGCCGGGGGCCGTTCACCGGCCATCGTCGCGTCGTACACCTCGGCGAGCAGCCGCGCATAGGAGCGCGGGTCCTCACCATGCGCCACCGCGGGCTCGACCATCTGTGCCACGCCTCGATTCTGCACCGCGCACCGGGTCCCCGAGCCGGATTCGCCGCCCGGCCCGCCACGACCGTCCCCGCTGCAACCGGACGCAACCCTTGTCGCACCCGTCACACCGGCGTGTGATGCAGGACACAGACGGATTCACCGTTCGAGACGAAGGAGCACCTCATGACCGCGATCGCGGATAGGGAACAGGCCACCCGCACGGACCCGCAGCAGCGGGTGGATGCGTGGCTGGCGCGGTTCGAGGCGGCGCTCACCGCGCGCGACACGGCCGCCGTGGCCGAGCTCTTCGAACCCGGCGCGTTCTGGCGGGACCTGGTCGCGTTCACCTGGAACCTGCACACCAGCGAAGGCCGCGACCAGATCGCCGCGATGCTCACCGAGCGCCTCGACGACGCCGATCCCAGCGGTTTCGTGACCACCGATCCCGCCTCGGGCGAGGACGTGGCCGAGGCCTTCATCGGATTCGAGACCGGTGTGGGGCGCGGCAAGGGCCACCTGCGGATCCGGGAGGGCGAGGACGGCGTCGACCGCGCCTGGACACTGCTCACCACACTGCGCGAGCTCAAGGGCCACGAGGAATCCTTCGGCGAGCGCCGCCCCATGGGCGCGGTGCACGGCGCCCACGTCGACGCGCCGACCTGGGCCGAGCGCCGCGAGCAGGAGGAGGCCGAACTGGGTCGCTCGGTGCAGCCCGACACGCTGGTGATCGGCGGCGGCCAGGGCGGCATCGCCCTCGGGGCGCGCCTGCGCCAACTGGGCGTCCCCGCGCTCGTGGTCGACAAGTACGACCGTCCCGGCGACCAGTGGCGCGGCCGCTACAAGTCGCTGTGCCTGCACGACCCCGTCTGGTACGACCACCTGCCGTACCTGCCCTTCCCCGCCAACTGGCCCGTCTTCGCCCCGAAGGACAAGATCGGCGACTGGCTGGAGATGTACACCCGCGTCATGGAGGTGCCGTACTGGTCGCGCACCGAGGCATTGTCCGCCTCGTACGACGAGGCCATGGGCGAGTGGACCGTCGAGGTGAACAAGGACGGTGAGCGCCTGACCCTGCACCCGAAACAACTGGTACTGGCGACCGGCATGTCCGGCAAGCCGAACGTGCCCGACTTCCCCGGAATGGACGTCTTCCGCGGCGAACAGCACCACTCGAGCAAGCACCCCGGCCCGGACGCCTACGCGGGCAAGAGGGTCGTGGTGATCGGCGCCAACAACTCCGCACTCGACATCAGCAAGGCGCTCATCGAGGCCGGCGCCGATGTGACGATGGTGCAGCGCAGCTCGACCCACATCATCAAGTCCGAATCGCTCATGGAGCACGGACTGGGCGACCTGTACAGCGAGCGGGCGGTCGCCAACGGCGTGACCACCGACAAGGCCGACATGATCTTCGCCTCGCTCCCCTACCGGATCATGAACGAGTTCCAGAAGCCGATCTACGACAAGGTCCGCGAGATCGACGCCGACTTCTACGCGGGCCTCGAAAAGGCCGGATACGAACTCGATTTCGGCGACGACGACTCGGGCCTGTTCATGAAGTACCTGCGTCGCGGCTCCGGGTACTACATCGACGTCGGCGCCGCCGGCCTCATCATCGACGGCTCGATCAAGCTGGCCAAGGGCGGCGTCGATCACCTGACCGAGGACGCCGTGGTGCTCAAGGACGGCACGGTGCTGCCCGCCGACCTCGTGGTCTACGCCACCGGCTACGGATCGATGAACGGCTGGGCCGCCGACCTCATGGGCCAGGAAACCGCCGACCGACTGGGCAAGTGCTGGGGCCTCGGCTCCGACACCACCAAGGACCCCGGCCCCTGGGAGGGCGAGCAGCGCAACATGTGGAAGCCCACCCAGGTGCCCGGACTGTGGATGATGGGCGGCAACCTGCACCAGTCCCGGCACTACTCGCTGTACCTGGCCCTGCAACTCAAAGCGCGCTACGAGGGCATCGACACCCCGGTGTACCAACTGGCGCAGGTGCACCACACCAGCTAGCTACCGCAGGACGGCGCCGACCTGCTCCGAGGCCTTCGCCACCGCGGCATCGCGGGCGGCGGAGGCCTCGTCCTCGGTGAGGGTGCGATCAGCGGCACGGAAGCGCAGCGCGAAGGCCAGCGACTTGCGTCCCTCGCCCACCTGCGCCCCGGTGAAGACGTCGAACAGCGAGATCGCCTCCAACAGCTCGCCCGCACCGGCGGTCAGCGCCTCCTGCACGGACGCCGCAGGCACCGCGGCGTCGACGACGACCGCGACGTCCTGCAGTACCGCGGGGAAGGGCGAGACCCGCGGCGCCGGAAGCACCTGCGTCAGCGGGATCGCATCCAGGTCCACCTCGACGGCGACGGTGCGCGGCGGCAGACCCGCACGTTCGAGCACCGCCGGGTGCAACTCGCCTGCGTGCCCCACGACCACATCACCTGCGAGCACCTCGGCGCACCGTCCGGGATGGAAGGGGGCGTACTGGGCCGACCGCAGGGTGAGCTCGACATTGCTCGCGCGGCCGATCTCACGGACCGCCTCGAAGGCGTCCGTGGCATCGGCGGGACGGCCGGCACCCCACGGTCCGGCGGGCTCGCGCAGTCCGGTGAAGACGACCGCGACGTGCTCGGGCTGCACGGGCAGCGAGGCGTTGAGCTCATCGATCTGCTCGGCGGTCGGACGCCGGTCCACCGGGATGGGGTCGACGGCCACGGTCTTCTCCGACGGCAGCACCACCTGTGCGATCGAGTACAGCGCCAGATCGCGCTGACCGCGGGAGACGTTGCGCGCCAAGATCTCCAGCAGCCCCGGCAGCAGTGTGGTGGCGAGCGACGGACGATCGGCCTCGAGCGGGTTGAGCACCTTCGTGGTGGTGCGCCGCGGATCGTCGGCGTCCAGCGCCCAGGTGTCGAACACCCCGGCGGGAAGGAACGGTCCCGTGAGCACCTCGACGTGGCCGGTGTGCGCCAGCGCACGGCTGACGATCCGGCGGCGCTGCTGGCGCGGCGACAGGCCGCGTCCGCCGGGCGCGGCGGGCAGCACCGGCGGGATCTGCTCCAGCCCCTCCAGGCGCAGCACCTCCTCCACCAGATCGGCGGGCATGGTCAGATCGGGCCGCCACGTCGGCGGGGTCACCGTGAGGTTCTCGGAACCCTCGATGGCGCAACCCACCTGGGTGAGCCGGCGCACCGTCGTCCCGGCGGGGTAGGTGATCCCGGCGACCCGGTCCGGACGGTCCGCGGCGATCACCACCTGCGGGCGCTCGCCGTACGAGCCGAGGTCGGTGATCTCGCCGACGATCGTGCCGCCCGCGATCTCGGTGAGCAGCCGCGCGGCCTCGCGCACCGTCCACACCGAGATGGCCGGGTCCACGGTGCGCTCGTACCGCTTCGCGGCGTCGGAGCTGAGCTTGTGCCGCTTGCCGGTGCGGAAGACCTTGACCGGGTTCCAGATCGCGCCCTCGAGGATCACGTTCACCGTGTCGTCGCCGACCTCGGTGGACGCGCCGCCCATGACACCGGCCAGTGAGACCGGCCCGGAATCGTCGACGATCACGGCGTCCTCGGGATCGAGCGTGCGCTCGACGTGGTCGAGGGTTTCCAGCTTCTCGCCGGGCCGCGCCGCACGCACCACGAGGCCACCCCGCACCTTGTCGGCGTCGAAGGCGTGCAGCGGCTGGCCGCTGAGCAGCATCAGGTAGTTGGTGACGTCCACCGCGGCGCTGATCGGGCGCACCCCGGACGTGAGCAGGCGGCGCTGCAGCCACCACGGGCTCACGGCCTTCGGGTCGATGCCCTCGACGCGCAGCGCGGTGAACCGGGTGCAGCCGCTCTCCGGCTCCACGGTCACGTCCACGCCGCCGGCGCCGGATCCCTGCTGGTCCGACGGGGTGGTGATGTCGGTGAACGGCAGATCGAAGCCGCACGCCAGCTCGCGGGCGAGGCCGCGGATCGAGAAGGCGTAGCCGCGGTCCGGCGTCACGTTCAGCTCGATCACCGCATCGTCCATGCCCAGCACGGCCTTGGCATCGTCGCCCGGCTGCGCGGTGCCCGCGGGCAGCACGAGGATGCCCGAGTGGTCGGTGCCGAGTCCGAGCTCGGAGACCGAGCAGATCATGCCGTCCGAGGTGTGGTCGTAGGTCTGGCGCGTGGCGATCTCGAAGCCACCCGGGAGCACCGCGCCGGGGAGCGCGACGACCACGAGGTCGCCCTCGGCGAAGTTGCGCGCGCCGCACACGATGTCGCGCGGGGCCGCCTCGCCCACCTCCACCTGACAGAACCGGATCGGCTTGCGGAAGTTGGTCAGCTCCTCGATCTGCGCGACGCGGCCCACGACCAGCGGACCGGTCACCGTGTCGAGCGAGTCCAGCTCCTCGACCTCGAAACCGACGCGGACGAACCCGGCGTCCAGCTCCTGCGGAGTGATACCCCACTCGGGGGTGTCGCGCCGGAGGATCTCGGTGAGCCATGACTGTGCAACGCGCACTGGAAAAGTCCTTCTATCGGTGTGTGCAGGCGGGCGGGGGCGGTCAGCCCTGGACGCCGAAGGGCAGGGTGAAGCGGACATCGCCCTCGACGATGTCGCGCATGTCGGGGATGCCGTTGCGGAACTGCAGCGTGCGCTCCAGGCCCATGCCGAAAGCGAATCCCGAGTACTCCTCGGGGTCGATGCCGCAGGCGCGCAGCACGTTCGGGTTGACCATGCCGCAGCCGCCCCACTCGACCCAGCCGGCGCCGCCCTTCTTCTGCGGGAACCAGATGTCGACCTCGGCGGAGGGTTCCGTGAACGGGAAGTAGTTCGGCCGCATCCGGGTGGTGGTCTCGGGGCCGAACATCGCCTTCGCGAAGGCCTCCAGGGTGCCGCGCAGGTTCGCCATTGTCAGGCCCTTGTCGACGGCGAGCCCTTCGACCTGGCTGAACACCGGCGTATGCGTGGCGTCCAGCTCGTCGGTGCGGAAGGTGCGGCCGGGGCAGGCCACGTAGATCGGCACGTCGCGGGTGAGCATCGAGCGCACCTGCACCGGCGAGGTGTGGGTGCGCAGCACCTGCCGCGAGCCTTCCGGCGCCACGTAGAAGGTGTCCTGCATGGAGCGCGCCGGATGATCCGGAAGGAAGTTCAGCGCGTCGAAGTTGAAGTGCTCGGTCTCCACCTCGGGCCCCTCGGCGATCTCCCAGCCGATGCCCACGAAGAAGTCGGCGACCTGGTCGGAGATGATGCTGATGGGGTGGCGGGCACCCTGCGGATTGCGGCCCGAGGGCAGCGTCACATCGATCGCCTCGGCCACGAGGACGGCGGCGTCGCGCTCGGCGTCGAGCACCGTCTTGCGCTGCTCGTAGGAGTCCCGGGCCTGCGCCTGCGCCACGTTCACGCGCTTGCCGGCGTCCTTGCGCTCCTCCTTGGGGATGGAGCCGAGCGCGCGCTTGCTCAGCGCGAGCGGCGACTTCTCGCCGAGGTGCGCCTGCCGGGCGGCCGCCAGTTCGTCGAGGTTGGACGCGGCCGCGAAGGCCTGCGCCGCAGCCTCCGCCGCCGCGCCGAGCGCGGCCTCACTCAGGTCGCTGACCTGCGGGGCTGAATTCTCCGACGCGGGGGCATCAGACACGGTGCGCGGCTCCTCGATTCGCTGGGAAGTACCCGTCCAGAGTAGTCGACGGCCGATCGCCGCCGACAGCGCATTACCGCTGGTACACGGGCACCGGACACACAGCTGTTGACACGTGTCCTCGGCGCCGCGAATATGCCGTGGACGACGACCACGTCGTATCGACACCACCGATGGGGCTCCGCCATGTCACGCACCGCCGCGATCCTGCTGTTCCTCGCCATCGTCTGCGAGGTGGCGGCCACCCTGTCACTGCGCGCCACGGACGGTTTCAAGAACCTGTGGCCCATGCTCATCGTGATCCCGGGCTACATCGGCGCCTTCGCCTTCCTGGGGCTCTCGCTGCGCGAGATCTCCGTGGGCGTGGCTTACGCCATCTGGTCGGCCGCGGGCACGGTGCTGGTCACCGTGTTCGCCGCCTTCCTGTTCAACGACCGGATCTCGCTGACCACCATCGCCGGCATGGTCATCACCATCACGGGCGTCGTGATCATCAACGTCAGCGCCGGCGGTCACTGACCGCCCGAGCTCAGCGGCAGTTCGCGATGTACGGCATCGAGCCGTAGGGTCCCCAGATCTTCGACTCCGCATTGGCCCGCGCGGCGGCGGGGTTCGGCCCCGTACCGTGCACGGTTCCCGCGAACGAGGCGAGCATGTTGCCGAACTGCTGCGCGTACACATCGCAGGTCACGGTGACCATGGCCGGTGCCGGTGCCGGTGCCGCCTGCGCCCCCGCCGGCGCGAGCGCTGCCGCGGCGCCGAGCAGACCCGCCAGTGCGATTCGCTTCATCACGATCTCCTCCCGAGAGAACTATCTCTTCACTATCTACCACACCGCGGCGGTCGGGCAGCGACGAGAATGGGGCGGTGAACCCGCAACACCGCCAATCCGCGTACGCCGTCCGCTGCGAATGGGGCCTCGACGGTGCCCGCGCCGTGGGCGAGAACGCCGACATCGTCGTGGTGGTCGACGTGCTGTCGTTCACCACCTGCGTCGCGGTGGCCGTCGAGCGGGACATCGAGGTGTACCCGCACCGTTGGCGCGACGATTCCGCGGCGTCCCTCGCGCGCGAGCACGACGCGGTGCTGGCGGTCGGCCGCAGCGACGCCGGTCCCGGCGAGGTGAGCCTCTCACCGTCGTCGATCCGCGCGGCCACCGGCGTGCGGCGCCTGGTGCTCCCCTCCCCGAACGGCTCGACGATCGTGCACGCCCTGTCGCAGGGCGGCGCCACCGTGCTCGCCGCGTCGTTGCGCAACGCGCGCGCCGTCGGAGAGTGGATCGCCCAGCGTCCGGGAGCGACGGTCGCCGTGATCCCATCGGGCGAGCGATGGCCCGACGGTGCCCTACGGCCCGCGGTCGAGGACCTCTGGGGCGCGGGCGCCGTGATCGACGGCCTGCCCGGCCGCCTTTCCCCCGAGGCCGAGACTGCCCGGGCGGCGTGGCGATCGGTGTCAGCGGCCCCCGCGGACGCCCTCCGCGGCTGCGCCTCCGGGCGTGAGCTGATCGCCCTCGGCTTCGGCGACGACGTCGAGGTGGCGGGCGAGGTCGGGGTCACGACGGTGGTCCCCGTGCTCGACGGCGGGCGCTTCCGGGCGGGCTAGGGCCCGGGCCGCGACCATCGCGAGGACGAACACCGCGAGCGCGGTCCACCCGGTCGGTGAGCCGAGCCCCTCCTTCGCCATGAGCAGCACCGCGATCCCCGCCGCGCACACGAGGCCGCCCACCACCGCACCGCGGGCGCCACGGGCCGTCACCCGATCGTCCCACCACGGAATCCGGCGGTGCTCCAACGGCGACAGCAGCAGGAACAACGCGAACATCACCACCGCGAAGACCGCTGCGCGCAGCGCCATCAGGCCCCAGAAGCCGCTCTGCCGAGGGTCGACGGCGTCGATGCCCACCGCGTGCAAAGCGAACGCGGCGATCGCGATGGCGGGGATGTGCCACAGGTACAGCGTCATCGCGCCGCCGTTGCCCACCGCCACCGGGTACCAGACCCGGGGCCGGTGGGCCCACCGCCCGATCACGGGCGCGGCGACGACGAACAGCAGGCTCACCCACACGCTGTGCAGGCCGAGCAGCAGCGTGGGCGGCGTGGTGTTGGAGAAAGTCTCGGCACCGGTCACCACCAGCGGCACGTCGTACGGGCCAAACACCACCAGCGCGACCGCGCCGGCGAAGGCCGCCGCCGCCGCGAGCACCGCGGGCAACGGACGGATCAACCGCCGGGCGTAGGCCACGCCCACGACCGCCGGGATCAACCAGACGAACAGGAAGTTGGGGAACCCCGCCTCGATCGCGCCGGTCCGCAGCCGCACCTGGTCGGCGATCGCGGCCGCGCCGAGCAGACCCACGATCACGGCGGCCGCGGCCGCGGAGGACCGAAGAGTCATCAGGGCCGGCACGAGCGCGAGGATCAGCAGGTACACGCCGATGAACCACAGCAGCGCGACGCTCTCCTGCCCCAGCCGCGTCGCGCTCGGCTCCCCCGCCACGACGCGCACCCCGAGCAGCACCACCGACCAGAAGCCGAGGTACCAGAACACCGGGCGGCAGAGGCGTTGTGCACGGCTCAGCAACCAGCCTCCCCACGCGGTACCGGGCTTCCAGCCGTACGCGGCCGACGCCGCACCCGCCAGGAAGAACAGCGGCATCACCTGCAGCAGCCAGGTGATGGGCTGAAGGGACGGCAGCGCGCCCAGCGTGTTGCCCACCCACACGCCGGACGGCGTGATGGTGGCGAGCAACAGCGTCGAGTGACCGAACATCACCACGAGCAGGCTCACGAGGCGCGCCACGTCCACGGCACGGTCGCGCGTGGCGGGCGTGCCGTCGAGGACGGCGGTACGGGACGGCAGAAGCATCATGTCCATCATGCTTCCCGCGCGCAGGTCGCGACGAATGAGTAGTCCTACCCGATCGGCATGAGGATTTCGCCCTCAGGCGCTGCGGTCGGGCACGGCGAGGGTGACGGAATAGCCGCCGGCTGCGGTGGGTGCCGCATCGAGCGAACCGCTCAGCGTCTCCGCGCGTTCCCGCAGCCCCAGGAGCCCGACCTTCGAACCCGGCAGGTCGAGGGCCACGCGGGTCGGTCGCCCGTTGATGATCTGCAGGCGCAGCCCCCGCCCCTCGGTGTCGACGGTGACCCCCACGCTGGCGCCCGGCGCGTGCTTGCGCGCATTGGTCAGCGCCTCCTGCGTGGTGCGGTACACCGCACGCGCGACCGCGGGACTCAGATCCTCCGGAAGCTCTCCGGACAGTGTCACGGCGAGACCGCTGGACGCGACGAGCTGCGGGAGATCCTGTGCCGTCGGCTGCGGCGAGAGGCCGTTCGCCTCAGTACCCGATGCCCGGAGCACCCCGACCATGTGGCGCAGTTCGTCGAGAGTGCTGACGGCGAGCCGGCGGATCGACCGGGCCGATTCGCGCGAGTTGTCGTCGGCGGTCACCACCTGCAGCGCACCCGCCTCCACCGCGATCAGGCTCACCTGGTGGGAGACCACGTCGTGCATCTCGCGCGCGAGCTGCGCACGTTCCCGGTACAGCACGCTGTGCTCGTGCAGGCGCCGCTGATCCTCCTGCGCGTCGATCAGCTCGGTGAGTTGCGCGGCCAACTCGCGCCGGGCCCGGACGAGCCTGCCGAAGGCCAGCGGGGCGGCCGCCATCGCCACGATGAAGCCGATGCTGCTGACCCACATCCCGCCACTCTCCGCGTACTCCAGGGCACCGTCCCTCATCGCGTACCACGAGACGAGCATCGTGATCACGAGGGCGGCCGCCGCGAGAGCGGGCACGATCATTCGCCGGAAGTTCACGGCCACGGCGTACATCCCCGCGAACTGGATCACCACGGAGGAGATGTTGTACGCCGTCACCGCCGCGAGAACGAAGTACACCAACGGGAACCTGTTGCGGAGCGGCAGCAGAAGCACCGCGACAGCCATGAGGGCATCGGTCCAGCGTGGATTGAACTCGTGGACGGACCACGCTTCGAGCCCTCCCAGCCCCATCAGCGCCGCCTCGCCGCCGAACGACCGCAACCGCTGTCGCGTGATCGCGGTCACTGCGCCTGCTCCTCCAGGAGTCCGGCACGCTGAGCGACGAGCGCGGCCTGCACGCGGTTGGCCACCCCCAGCTTGCCGAGCAGCGCGCTGACGTGGTCCTTCACGGTGCCCACGCTCAGGTGCATGACGCGGCCGATCTCGAGGTTCGACAGCCCGTCCGCAACCAGTACCAGCACCTCACGCTCGCGTGGCGACAGCTTGTCGGTGCCCAGATCGTCCACCGTGACGCCCCCGAGGAAACCGCTGACCACCTGGGTCGCGACCTTGGGTGAGAGCACCACACCGCCCTCGGCCAGCGTGCGCACCAGCTGCACGAGCTGCTCCGGATCGGTGTCCTTGACCAGGAAACCGGCCGCGCCGCGGCGGAGCGCGTGTGCGATGTACTCGTCGGAATCGAAGGTGGTGAGCATCGCGACCACGGGCGGCGACGGCATCCGGGTGAACTTGTCGAGCAGCGTGAGACCGTCCACGTCCGGCATGCGGATGTCCAGGAGGACGACATCGGGCTGGTGCCGGGTCACTGCGTCGTAGGCCTCGCCGCCGGGCACGGCGGCCACTACCTCGATGTCGGGCGCATGGCCGAGCATCAGTTCGAATCCACGCCGAACGAGCGCCTCATCGTCGACCACGACGATCCGCACCATCGCGACTCCTCCGCATCACACCACCGACCAACGATTCTACCGCCACACGCACGGCACCGATCCCCGCGAACGGCGCACCGCACATCACGGACGGCGGTCGCTCCGTTCCTGGCGACGGACCCTCGACCACGCCAGGACGGTGGAGCCGAGCACGGTCAGCCAGACCGCCGCGGCGCCGAGGCGGCTCCACTCCCCGGCGGAGTCCAACCATCGGTCGAGCACTCCGAAGAGGAGCTGTAGGAGATAGCCGTCCGCCGCCATACCTCGAGCGTCGTCGGTGGCCGTCCGCTCCGGTAGGCGATGACAGGCCGGTGTCCGGCACCTGACGGCGGTTGGCTCCCCGTCGATCGGCGGGGTCAGGGGCGGTTCTGCACCCGCGAGCTCGCGTACAGGCAGATGGAGGCGGCCGTGGCGAGGTTGAGCGATTCGGCGCGTCCACGGATCGGGATCGCGATGCGGTGATCGGCCGCCGCCTGCAGGTCGCGCGGCAGGCCGTGCGCCTCGTTGCCGAACAGCCACGCCGTGGGCCCGGCCAACAGCTCGTCGGCGTCGTCGAGACTGACTTCACCGTCGGCGGCGGTGGCCAGCACCGTCAAGCCGGCGGCGCGCAGTTTCGCCACTGCGGCGGACGGGTCGCGTTCCTGCGCGACCGGCAGGTGGAAGACCGATCCGGCGGACGCGCGGACCACCTTGCCGTTCATCGGGTCGACGGCGTCACCGGCGAGCAGCACGGCATCGGCGCCCACGGCGTCGGCCACGCGGATGACGGTGCCGGCGTTGCCCGGTTCGGAGACGTCGACGGGCACGGCGACCAGCCGCGCACCGTCGGGCACACGCGCCTGCGGCAGGGCCCGGCAGACGGCCACGATCCCGGGCGGGGTGACGGTGTCCGAGAGGCCGCGCATGGCGCGGTCGGTGACGTACGCGACCCGGCCGACGAGCAGCTCGGGATAGCGGGCGGCGCCGTCCTCGGTGACGAAGAGTTCCTCGACGAGGTCGGCCGCGAGCGCGGAGGTCACGGCGTTGGAGCCCTCCGCGAGGAAGAGCCCGGCCTTCCGCCGTCCGGCGGAACGCAGGAGCTTGGATGCGGAAACGACCCGCGGGGTCCGCTCGGTGAAGAGCGGGTCCGCGGGTCGTTCCGGGTGGTCTGCCAAGTTACGCGACGGGCGCGTTCACGTCGGCGGGCAGCGCCTTCTTGGCGATGTCCACCAGCGCGGTGAAGGCAGCCGGGTCCGAGACGGCGATCTCGGCGAGGTTCTTACGGTCGACCTCGACGCCGGCCAGGTTCAGGCCCTGGATGAGGCGGTTGTAGGTGAGGTCGTTGGCCCGCGCAGCGGCGTTGATGCGGGTGATCCACAGCTTGCGGAAGTCGCCCTTGCGCGCACGACGGTCGCGGTAGGCGTACGTCAGCGAGTGGAGCTGCTGCTCCTTGGCCTTGCGGTAGAGCCGCGAGCGCTGGCCGCGGTAGCCCTTCGAGGCCTCGAGGATGGAGCGACGCTTCTTCTGAGCGTTTACTGCGCGCTTGACGCGTGCCATAGTTCTGGGTCCTTACGTGTGAAAAGTTCTAGCGGGTATCGAGAAGGTTGCTGCTGAGGCTTACTTGCCGAGCAGCTTCTTGACGCGACGCACGTCGGCGGGGGCCACCTCGGCCACGCCGTCGAGGCGACGGGTGACGCGCGAGCTCTTGTGCTCCAGCAGGTGGCGACGGCCGGCCTTCTGGCGCAGCACCTTGCCGGTGCCCGAGATCTTGAAGCGCTTCGCGGTACCGCTGTGGGACTTGTTCTTCGGCATGTTCGTCTCTTTTCGTAGTTCGTGGCCGGTGGCGACGGGGATCGCTACTGGGCCGGAGCCTCGGGCGCGGCGGGCCGCGCCACCGGGGCGTCCTTGTCCTGCTGCGCCTTGGCGCGGGTCTTCGCACCCTTGTGCGGGGCGAGGACCATGGTCATGTTGCGGCCGTCCTGCTTCGCGGACGTCTCGATGAAGCCGTACTCGGCGACATCGGCGCCCAGGCGCTGCAGGAGGCGGAATCCCAGCTCCGGACGCGACTGCTCGCGACCGCGGAACATGATCGTGACCTTCACCTTGGAGCCCTGCTCCAGGAACCGGACGACGTGACCCTTCTTGGTCTCGTAGTCGTGGTCGTCGATCTTGGGACGGAGCTTCTGCTCCTTGATCACGGTCATCTGCTGGTTCTTGCGGGACTCGCGCAGCTTCTGCGCGGCCTCGTACTTGAACTTGCCGTAGTCCATGATCTTGCACACGGGCGGGCGGGCATTGGGTGCCACCTCGACGAGGTCGAGGTCCGCCTCGTACGCCAGCTTGAGCGCATCCTCAACGCGCACGATCCCGACCTGCTCGCCGCCGGGACCGACAAGCCGGACCTCGGGGACGCGGATCTGACCGTTGGTGCGTGTCTCAGTGCTGATGGGGCCTCCTCAGTTAGGTACTCGCTTGATGACCTTGCGAGCGGTCTTCTCTCGTAGACCGCCGCACAGCCCTCGAGGCCCACCAAGTCCCACACAGCGAAAAGGCCCCGACCAGGCGATCATCACCTGGCGGGGCCCACACCGACCGATTCGGGCCGCGCGGCGTATGCCGACGATCAACCCCTCCTCCAACGAGGAGACCGTGGCAGGTATTCCCAGGTGGGAACCTGCACGGTGACCGGACCAGCCGACCATGAGTCGGCGTGGTGGGAGTGGACTCCACTTGCTGCCCCGGCGCATGCCGGAGCGGTCGCACGTGAAAGTGTAGCAGTCGTGACCGAGAATCCGAATTCGTCGCCCGAGCCCACCTCGCTCGATCGGCTCCTCGCGGAGTCGCCGTCGATCGAGGTCATCTCGTCGGCCTGGATGATGTTGATGAGTGCCGCCGCGGAGAAGCTCGGCCTGTCGTCGCACGAGCAGGGCGACGGTGCCGAGTTCGACCCGCGCAAGAGCCCGCATTTCGACCTCGACGAGGCGCGCCGACTGATCACCGCGCTGGCGGGACTGACCACCGCGTCGGTGGAGTACTTGGGCCCGCACGCCGGCCCGTATCGGGACGGACTGAAGAGCCTCCAACTGGCCTTCCGTGAATACAGCAGTTACCCGGATGAACCGGGCCAGGGTCCGGGCGAGAAATACACCGGACCGGTGTACGGATAAGCCTCAGGGTTAACCCCCAAACTCACCCTGACCTGGGTAAACACGTCTAGTGTTCCAGGTCACACCGGGCGTACCGTCCGAAATATGAAGAAACTGCGAACGCTCGCGGCGGGCGTCATCGTCGCCGCATCTGTGATGGTTCCGTTGGGCGGCGTCGCCACCGCCGTCGCGGCCCCCACTCCGGCCGTGCAGCACCCCGGTGGCCCCGGGGCCTGTGAGCCCGGACGGTGGGCTCCCGGCTACTGGCAGGGCGGGCGCTGGCACCCCGGCTGGTGGCAGGCCGGTTACTGGCGGCCCGGTTGGGTCGATTGGAACGGCTGGCACCCCGGGTACTGGGTGCCCCCGCGCTGGAACAACGGCTGGTGGGAGCAGCCGCGATGGGTGCCGGGTCGGTGGATCCCGGGACACTGCCACCGCTGGTGACGCCCCGTGGTGAGCGACAAGCCCCCTGAAGACGCGTGAGGCGGCCCCTTCCCCGGGGCCGCCTCACGTCGTCGATGCAGGTGCGAGCGATCAGGCCGCCTGCAGCGTCTTGATCCGGTCCGGACGGAAGCCCGACCAGTGGTCGCCGCCGTCGATCACAACGACCGGCGCCTGCAGGTAGCCGAGCGCCAGGACGTAGTCCCGGGCGTCCGCATCGACGCTGATGTCGACCGACGTGTACTCGATGCCGGCCTTGTCCAGGGCGCGGTAGGTCGCGGTGCACTGCACGCACGCGGGCTTGGTGTAGACGGTCACGCTGCTCATACCGTTAACACTACATCTTGTGTCACACGCTTGCAATTATCCCAAGATGATGGGTTTTCATCCACAGGCGTCCCCAACTGATCCACCGTGGTTCCACAGCTCGATCCCCAGGCGCACAGCGCTCCTACGTGGCCAGAACCTCCGCGAGGAACGAGCCTGTGTACGACTCGGAGACCGCCGCGACGTCTTCGGGCGTGCCCTGCGCGACCACGGTGCCGCCCCCGCTGCCGCCCTCCGGCCCCATGTCGATGATCCAGTCGGCGGTCTTGATCACGTCCAGGTTGTGCTCGATCACGATCACCGAGTTGCCCTTATCGACCAGTCCGTCGATCACCTGCAGCAGCTTGGCGATGTCCTCGAAGTGGAGGCCCGTGGTGGGCTCGTCGAGGATGTAGACGGTGCGCCCGTTCGAGCGCTTCTGCAGTTCGGCGGCCAGCTTCACGCGCTGCGCCTCGCCGCCCGACAGGGTGGTGGCCGGTTGCCCGAGGCGGACGTAGCCGAGGCCCACCTCCACCAGCGTCTTGAGGTAGCGATGGATCGAGGTGACCGCCTCGAAGAACTCCGCGGCCTCCTCGATCGGCATGTCGAGCACCTCGGCGATGTTCTTGCCCTTGTAGTGCACCTCCAAGGTCTCGCGGTTGTACCGCGCGCCGTGGCACACCTCGCACGGGACGTAGACGTCCGGGAGGAAGTTCATCTCGATCTTGATGGTGCCGTCGCCGGAGCAGGATTCGCACCGGCCGCCCTTGACGTTGAACGAGAACCGGCCGGGCTGGTAGCCGCGGACCTTCGCCTCGGTGGTGGCTGCGAACAGTGTGCGGATCTTGTCGAAGACACCGGTGTACGTGGCCGGGTTCGACCGCGGGGTGCGGCCGATCGGCGACTGATCGACCTGGACCAGCTTGTCCAGATCGTCGAGCCCCGTGACCCGGCTGTGCCGTCCCGGCACCTGGCGGGCGCCGTTGAGCTTGTTCGCCAGCACCGTCGCGAGGATGTCGTTGACCAGAGTCGACTTGCCCGAACCCGAGACGCCCGTGACCGCTGTGAGCACGCCCAGGGGGAAGGAGACGTCGATCCCCTGCAGGTTGTGCTCACGCGCGCCCACCACCTTGAGCTGACGCTTCTTGTCGATGGGCCGGCGCACCGCGGGCACCGGGAGCGCCTTGCGCCCGGACAGATACGCGCCGGTCAGCGACTCCTTGTTCTTCAACAGCGCCTTGTAGGTACCGCTGTGCACCACCTTGCCGCCGTGCTCGCCCGCGTACGGGCCGATGTCGACCACCCAGTCCGCAGTACGGATGGTGTCCTCATCGTGTTCGACCACGATCAGGGTGTTGCCCAGGTCGCGCAGCCGCACCAGGGTGTCGATGAGGCGGCGGTTGTCGCGCTGGTGCAGGCCGATCGACGGCTCGTCGAGCACGTACAGCACACCGGCGAGGCCGGAACCGATCTGCGTGGCGAGCCGGATCCGCTGCGCCTCGCCGCCGGAGAGCGAACCGGCCGCCCGGGACAGGGACAGGTACTCCAGGCCCACGTCCAGCAGGAAGTCGATCCGGGCCTGCACCTCCTTGAGCACGCGGCCGGCGATGGCCGCTTCGCGCGCGCCGAGCTTGAGGTCGGAGAGGTAATCGGCGCAGTCCCCCACCGACATCGAGGCCACATCGGCGATGGACTTCTCGCCGAACCGAGGATGGTCGAGGGTGACGGCCAGGATCTCGGGCCGCAGCCGCGCGCCCTGGCAGACGGGGCACGGCACATCGCGCATGTAGCCCTCGTACCGCTCCTTCATCTGCTCCGACTCGGTGGATTCGAGGCGGCGGTGCAGGAAGGGCATGACGCCCTCGAACTCGGCGTAGTACGAGCGGGTGCGGCCGTACCGGTTGCGGTACTTCACGTGCACCTGGTGCTCGGAGCCCTCGATCACGGCCTTGCGGGCCTTCGCCGGCAGGCTCTTCCACGGGGTGTCGAGATCGAAACCCATGGCATCGGCGAGCCCGGACAGCAGGCGCAGGAAGTAGTCGGCGGTCTGGCCGGACGCCCAGGGCGCGATGGCGCCCTCGGCCAGGGAGAGCTCGGGGTCCGGGACCACGAGTTCCGGGTCGACCTCCTTGCGCACGCCGAGGCCGTCGCATTCGGGGCAGGCGCCGTAGGGCGAGTTGAAGGAGAAGGAGCGCGGCTCCAGATCGTCGACCGCGATGGGGTGGCCGTTGGGGCAGGCCATCTTCTCGGAGAACCGGCGCTCGCGCTCCGCATCGTTCTCCTCGCGGTCCACGAAATCGAGCACGACGATGCCGTCGGCCAGGCGGAGCGCGGTCTCGATGGAGTCGGTGAGCCGCTGCTTGGACGAGGCCTTCACCGAGAGCCGGTCCACGACCACCTCGATGTCGTGCTTCTCCTGCTTCTTGAGCTTGGGCGGCTCGCTGAGCTGGTAGACCACGCCGTCGATCCGGGCGCGGGCGTAGCCCTGCGTCTGCAACTGGTTGAACAGGTCGACGAACTCGCCCTTGCGGGTGCGGACGACCGGCGCGAGCACTTGGAAGCGGGTGCCCTGCTCCATGTCGAGCACCTGGTCGACGATCTGCTGCGGCGTCTGCCGCGCGATCACCGACCCGCACTCGGGGCAGTGCGGCGTGCCGGCGCGGGCGTAGAGCAGGCGCAGGTAGTCGTAGACCTCGGTGATGGTGCCCACCGTGGAGCGCGGGTTCCGGTTGGTCGACTTCTGGTCGATGGACACCGCGGGCGAGAGGCCCTCGATGAAGTCGACATCGGGCTTGTCCATCTGGCCGAGGAACTGGCGCGCGTACGCGGACAGCGATTCCACGTAGCGGCGCTGCCCCTCCGCGAAGATGGTGTCGAAGGCGAGGCTCGACTTGCCGGATCCCGAGAGCCCCGTGAACACGATGAGGCTGTCGCGCGGGAGGTCCACATCGATTCCCCGCAGGTTGTGCTCGCGCGCGCCGCGCACGATCAGGCGATCCGCCACCGTGTTCCCTTCACCGTTCCAACTCCGAGCCGACCCAGACGGGTCCGCCCGCAATGCTAGAGAAGCCCACCGACAAGTTTTCGTCCGCGCGGTAGCGTGACCGGTGTGACCACCACGATCAATCAGCTCTCCGTCGGCGGTATGGACAACAACGTGTACCTGGTCAGTGATTCCGCCGGGCACACCCTTCTCATCGACGCCGCGAACGAGGCCGACCGGATCCTCGCCTTCGCGCGGGAGATCGGTGGGGTCGAAGTCATCGTCACCACCCACCGCCACCTGGATCATTGGTACGCCTTGGCCGATGTGCGCGAGGGCCTGGGCGTCCCGGCTGCGGCCGGTGTCAACGACGCCGAGGGCATCGATGCCCCGACTGATCGCACGCTGTCCGACGGCGAGGTGCTCACGGTGGGTGATCTCACGTTCGACGTGATCGAGCTGGTGGGGCACACGCCCGGGTCGGTCGCCCTGGCTCTGCGGCCCGAGGTCGACGGTGCGCCCACGCACATCTTCACCGGCGACAGCCTGTTCCCCGGCGGTGTCGGCAAGACCGGCTCGCCCGAGGACTTCGACCGGCTCTTCACCGACGTGACCACGAAGCTGTTCGATCGCTATGACGACGACACCGTGATCCACCCCGGCCACGGCACGGGCACCACCCTCGGCGCCGAGCGTCCGCACCTGGCCGAGTGGCGTGAGCGCGGCTGGTAGCAGGCTTCGCCCACGGTGACAGCGAGACCGAAGGAGGTCAGGTGAGCGGTCCGAGAGTCTTGATCGCCGGCGCGAGTATCGCCGGACCCGCTCTGGCGCACTGGCTGACACGCCGCGGCGCGACCGTCACCGTCGTCGAGCGGGCACCGTCGCTGCGGCCGGGCGGGCAGGCGGTGGACGCTCGCGGCGTGGCCAAGACCGTCATCGACCGGATGGGACTGGACGCGCAGGTGCGCGCCGCCTGTACGGACACCGCGGGCGCGTACATCGTCGACGAGTCGGGCGCGGTGCTGGAGACCTTCCGCGCCGACGACGACGGCGGCGACGGTTTCATCGCGGAGATCGAGATCCTGCGCGGCGACCTGTCGCGCGTGCTCTACGAGGACACCCGTGGCCGCGTGGACTACCGCTTCGGCGACCGGATCGCCGCGCTCGAGCAGGACGCGAGCGGCGTCGACGTGAGTTTCGCCGGCGGCGCCCGCGACCGGTACGACCTCGTGATCGGCGCGGACGGCCTGCATTCGTCGCTGCGTGCCATGGTCTTCGGGCCGCACGAGCGGTACGTCCGGCACCTCGGGCACGCCATGGCCTTCTACACCGTCCCCAACGAGTTCGGACTGGACCGGTGGCTCCTGGACTGCGTCGTACCGGGCCGCTCGGCGGGCCTGCGACCGATCCGGGACGCCACCCGTGGGATGGCCCTGTTCTCCTTCACCGCACCGGAGTTCACGGTCGATTCGCGCGATCTCGCGGCGCAGAAGACCCTGCTCCGCGAGCGGATGGCGGGGATGGGCTGGCTGACGCCGCAGATCCTCGGACACCTCGACGACTCCCCCGACTTCTATCTGGACCAGGTCGCGCAGGTGGTGATGGACCGGTGGTCCTCGGGCCGCGTCGCTCTGCTCGGCGACGCCGCGTCGTGCTCGTCGCCGATGTCGGGTCAGGGCACCGGCCTCGCGCTCGTGGGCGCGTACGTCCTCGCGGGCGAACTGGCCGCCGCCGGGTGGAATCCCGCCGTGGGCTACACCGCCTACGAGACGCTGATGCGCCCGTTCGTGGAAGCGAACCAGGAAGTCGCGCAACTGAACGCCCGCGGTCGCGATCCCGAGGCCGAGGATCCGCCGGAGTGGGATTTCGCACTCATCGAGCGCGCGATCAACGGCATCGACCTGCCCGATTACGCGGACCTACCGGACGCCGGACCCGGACGCTGAGCACCGGACGGCGCCGCGATACCGCTGGTGACGGCCGCCACGAGCGCGCGGCGGAATTCTCGTGGAGAATAGATGGTCTGATTCTTTGCCGCCGCCTCCCTGCGAGGTCCGCATCCGAGGAGCACCGTGACGACGAACCCCGTCTCCAGCGTCGACCTGTTGGCCGAGGAGCAGGCGCACCTGGACCGCGTGTACGCGCGGATCGACGCGATGCGGGACACGGCGCAGCGCCGCCGCACCGACAACCTGCAGGAGGTGGGCGAGAACCCGCAGGAGATCTCGGAGCGGGATTCGTACCACCAGCTCTACAGCGATGACATCGCCAAGTACGACTCGGCGGAGAACAACTTGTACTTCGGCCGGCTCGACATGGTCGAGACCGACAACCCCGCCGACGGGGTGCGGCGCATCGGCCGCATCGGAGTCCTCGACGACGACGAGGACCTGTCCACCCTGCTGCTCGATTGGCGCGCTCCCCTGGCCCGGCCCTTCTACCTCGCCACCCCGGCGCAGCCGGAGGGCGTGCGGGTGCGCCGGCACGTGCGCACCCGGGGCCGCGAGCTGCGGGGCGTGGTGGACGAGCGCCTCACCCTCACCGGGGACGACGGTGCCGGCGAGAGCCTGGGCTCGAACGTCGCGGGCGAGTCCGCTCTGGTGGAGGCGCTGAACCGGGCCCGCACCGGACAGATGACCGACATCGTGGAGACGATCCAGCGCGAACAGGACACCATCATCCGGTCGGAGCACCGCGGTGTGCTGGTGGTGCAGGGTGGCCCGGGCACGGGCAAGACGGCGGTGGCACTGCACCGCGCCGCGTACCTGCTGTACACGTACCGGCAGAACCTGTCCCGGACGGGCGTGCTCATCGTCGGGCCCAACGAGACCTTCCTCAACTACATCAGCCAGGTGCTCCCCAGCCTCGGCGAGACGGGCGTGCTGCTGAGCACGATCGGCGACCTGTACCCCGGCGTGATCGCCACCCTCGACGATTCGGCCGCCGCGGCACGCCTCAAGGGCTCGACCGACATGGTCGAGGTGATGAAGCAGGCCGTGCGTGGCTGGCAGACCGTGCCCGACGAGCCGATCGTGCTGAAGTTCGACGGTTACCCGCTGACCCTGGACAGGAAGATCGCCACCAAGGCACGGGGCCGGGCGCGCTCGTCGCGGCGACCGCACAACACGGCGCGGGCGATCTTCCGGCAGTCCGCGTTGGACGCGCTCGCGGCGCAGCACGCCGCGACGATCGGCTCGTCGGTGGTCGACAACACGATGCTGCTCTCGCGCACCGACATCTCGGACATCCGCGACGAGCTCGCGCAGGACCCGGAGGTGCTGGGCGCGCTGGACTCGCTGTGGCCGGCGCTCACCCCGCAGCGGGTGCTGGTGGAGTTGTGGCGCGACGCGGATCGGCTCGCGGAGGCGGCGCCGGATCTCACGGACGCGGAGCGGGAGGTGCTGTTCCGGGAGGCCGTGACGGGCGCGAACGGCGCCCCCGCGTTCTCCCCGGCGGATGCGCCGCTGCTCGACGAGATCGCGGAGTTCCTGGGCGACGACGACACCGATGCCGACGAGGCGGAGCGGCGGTGGCGGCAACGCCTGGAGGAGGCGCAGGAGGCGCTGGACATCCTGACCGGCTCGGCCCCACAGGATCTGGACGATGAGTTCGACGCCGAGATCCTGATGGCTTACGACCTGATCGATGCCGAGCAGCTGGCGGAGCGGCAGACGGTGCGCGAGTTCAACACCACCGCCGATCGTGCCCGGGACGACCGGACCTGGACCTTCGGCCACGTGATCGTCGATGAGGCGCAGGAGCTCTCGGCGATGGCCTGGCGGATGCTGATGCGGCGCAGCCCGAATCGGTGGATGACGCTGGTGGGTGATACCGCGCAGACCGGCGACGCCGCGGGGTCGATCAGCTGGAACGCCGCGCTCGATCCGTATGTGCCGGGCCGGTTCCAGCTCTCGGAGCTCACGGTGAACTACCGCACGCCGAAGGAGATCATGGATCTCGCCGCGGACGTGCTGGCGGCGATCGACCCGAGTCTCGCGCCGCCGACCTCGGTGCGGTCGGGTGCGGAGCCGCCGCGGCTGGTGCGGTTCGACGGTGACCGTGCGGCCCTCGTCGAGGCGGTCCGGTCCGCGCTGCCCGACGATCCGGATCGGCTGACCGCGGTGCTCGCGCCGCAGGAGCTGGTGGCACCGCTGCGCCGGCTGACCTCGAAGTCGGTGCGGGTGATGGGGGTCCGCGATTCGAAGGGCCTGGAGTTCGACCACGTGATCGTGGTGGAGCCCGGACTGATCGTGGGTGAGCCCGCGGAGGTGGAGTTCGATCGCGGCCTGCGGGACCTGTATGTGGCACTGACGCGAGCGACCCAGACGTTGACCGTGGTCACGTCCGGGTCGCTGCCGCGCTCGCTCCGCGCGTTGGAGTCCGCCTAGCGGCGGAGATCGCCTACGTGGTGTGGACGATGAGGATGTCCACCGAGGTCTTGCGGGCGGCGTCGGAGGGCACCGATCCCAGCAGGCGGCCGGTGAGCGAGTTCATGCCCTTGTTGCCGACCACCAGGAGCGAGGGCTCCGGCTGCGACTTCACCAGATCGAGGAGCGCCTCCACGGGCTGGCCCTTGATGGCGCGCTTCTCGACGTTCTTGGCTCCGGCCTGCAGCGCGCGCCCCTCGGCGGTGCGCAGCATGTCGTTGACCGGGTTGGCACCCTGCAGCTGGTACGCCTCGTCCCGCAGGACGTCGGCGGCGGCCGGGTCCGCGGCCTCGCTCGGGAGGTACGCGCACGCGATCACCAGCTTGACGTTGTCGCCGGCGATCGACGCGGCGCGGTCGACCGCGCGCAGCGACGACTCCGAACCGTCGGTGCCGACCACCACGGTGCTGTAGCCACTCATCGAGTCCCTCATTTCTCTAGGGCGTGCTTCCTGCCGTTTCTCGGCATAACTTCCTCGACACAATAGCCGTATATCGACCGGGAACAGGCGGGTTGCGGCACGGAACACACACCGGGTGTGATCGCAAAGCGGATCACTTCAGCCCGGCGGCGTCCATTCCTCGAAGTTCCTTCTTGAGATCGGCGATCTCGTCACGGATCCGCCCCGCGAGTTCGAATTGCAGTTCGCGTGCCGCGTTCATCATCTGATCGGTGAGTTCCGAGATGAGGTCGGCCAATTCGGCCCGCGGCATCGACTTCACGTCTTCGCCCTCGTACATGCCGGCGCTCACGGCGGACGCCGATCGAAGCTCGCCCTGGGCGCGACGCCCGCGGCTGGCGTTGCGGCCGGACCCGCCGATGGCGGCCTCGGTGTCGTCGGCCTCCGTGTACACCTGATCGAGGATGTCGGCGATCTTCTTGCGCAGCGGCTGCGGATCGACGCCCATCTTCGTGTTGTAGGCGATCTGCTTCTCGCGGCGGCGGTCAGTCTCCTCGATGGCGTTGCGCATCGAATCGGTGATCTTGTCGGCGTACATGTGCACCTCGCCCGAGACGTTACGGGCGGCACGACCGATGGTCTGGATGAGCGAGGTGGTGGATCGCAGGAAGCCCTCCTTATCGGCGTCGAGGATGGCGACCAGCGACACCTCGGGCAGGTCGAGGCCCTCGCGGAGCAGGTTGATGCCCACCAGCACGTCGTATTCGCCGAGCCGCAGCTGCCGCAGCAGTTCCACGCGGCGCAGGGTGTCGATGTCGCTGTGCAGGTAGCGCACGCGGATGCCGGCCTCGAGCAGGTAGTCGGTGAGATCCTCCGCCATCTTCTTGGTGAGGGTGGTCACCAGGACGCGTTCGTCCTTCTCAGTGCGTTCGCGGATCTCGTGCATGAGGTCGTCGATCTGGCCCTTGGTGGGCTTGATCACCACCTGCGGATCGACCAGGCCGGTGGGCCGGATCACCTGCTCGACGAATTCGCCGCCGGCCTGGCCCAATTCGTAGGAGCCGGGTGTGGCGGACAGGTACACCGTCTGCCCCACGCGCTCGGTGAACTCCTCCCAGGTGAGGGGGCGGTTGTCCACCGCCGACGGGAGGCGGAATCCGAAGTCCACCAGGTTCCGCTTGCGCGACTGGTCGCCCTCGAACATGGCACCGATCTGGGGCACGGTCACGTGCGACTCGTCGATCACCAGGAGGAAGTCCTCCGGGAAGTAGTCGAGCAGGGTGGCGGGCGCGGAACCGGCTTCGCGGCCGTCGATGTGCCGGCTGTAGTTCTCGATGCCGGAGCAGAAGCCCACCTGCCGCATCATCTCCACGTCGTACTGGGTGCGCATCCGCAGCCGTTGGGCCTCGAGCAGCTTCCCCTGCCGCTCGAACTCCGCCAACCGTTCCTCGAGTTCGGCCTCGATGCCCTCGATCGCCCGGCCCATCCGCTCGGGTCCGGCCACGTAGTGGGTGGCCGGGAAGATCCGCAGGTTCTCGACCTGCCGCACCACATCGCCGGTGAGCGGGTGCAGGTAGTAGAGCGCCTCCACCTCATCGCCGAAGAACTCGATGCGGATGGCGAGTTCCTCGTACGAGGGGATGATCTCGACGGTATCGCCCCGCACGCGGAAGCTGCCCCGGGTGAAGGCCATGTCGTTGCGGGTGTACTGCACGTCCACCAGCAGCCGTAGCAGCGCGTCCCGATCGACCTCCATCCCCACGTCGAGCTGCACCGACCGATCGAGGTAGCTCTGCGGGGTGCCGAGGCCGTAGATGCACGAGACGGAGGCCACCACCACCACATCGCGACGGGACAGCAGCGACGAAGTGGCCGAGTGCCGCAGCCGCTCCACATCGTCGTTGATCGAGCTGTCCTTCTCGATGTACGTATCGGTCTGCGCGATGTACGCCTCGGGCTGGTAGTAGTCGTAGTACGAGACGAAGTACTCGACGGCGTTGTGCGGCAACATGGCCCGCAGCTCGTTGGCGAGCTGCGCGGCCAGGGTCTTGTTCGGCGCCATGATCAGCGTGGGCCGCTGGACCTTCTCGATCAACCAGGCCGTGGTGGCCGATTTACCGGTACCGGTGGCACCGAGCAGCACCACGTCCCGTTCGCCGCGGCCCAGCCGCTGTTCCAAGTTGGCGATGGCCGTCGGCTGATCGCCCGCGGGCTCGTACTCGCTGACCACCTGGAACTCCGCCGAAGCGCGTTCGACCTCGCCGATCGGGCGGTGCTCGGAGTGCGCCACCACCGGTTGTTCTGCCGCGAATGCCATGGGTCCAGCGTAAGCCGACCCACCGACAAGTTTCCTAGTCGCGTCGGGCCACGATCACGTCCCGGGTGATCACCCGGTCCACGCGGTGCTGCAGGTCGTCGTAGCCGGGTCCGCCCTGCACCGTCAGTCCGGCTCCGGTGAGGGCCGCCGCCACCTGCTCGCGGGGTGCCACGCGCACGTTCCAGGCCAGGCCGAGGGCGCCACCGCGCCGCAGGGTGGCGACCCAGCCGGGCAGGGCCGCATCGAGGAGTTCGAGCGGATTGCGCACCAGGCCACGGGGCCCGCGGCTGCCGTGCTGCACGCCGTACGGCAGGTCGCCCACCAGCACGTCGATCGTTCCGGGGCGCACCAGTTCGGGGGTGCGCAGCGTATCGGCGGCGTAGAAGGTGAGCGCCTGCTTCTCCCCCGCCAGGTAGTCGGCCTTCTCGGCGGCGAAGCTCGCTTCGTACTTCTTCGCGATCACGGTCTTCTCGCGCCGCACCGGGGTGGTCGCAGCGGTGTGCTTGTACCGGTGGTCCTTGAGCCAGGTGGTGAAGAACGAGGTGTACAGCTCGAAGTCCTTGGTGTCCACGTCCACGCCCACGGCGTCGAGCCCGTACATCACGGCCTGGCTCAGCGTGGTGCCCCGACCGCACACCGGGTCCAGGACGCGCAGGGTCCCGTCCAACAGGCCCGCCGGTCGCGCCGTCGAGGCGGCGGACACGTTGAGCACCAGCCGCGTGAACTGCTCGTTGGTCTTGCCCTGGTACTTGAGGATGGTCAGCAGGTCGGTGGGGTACTTCTCGGGCGAGGGCACCGCGATGGGGCGCAATAGGTCACCGTCACGTTCGAACAGGGCGTAAAAGGCGGAAGCGAGCCCCACGAAGGCCAGGTCCTGTGCCGTGAGCGGTTCGGCGTCGAAGGCGAGGTACTCGACCCCGGCAACGGTCTCGGTCTCGACGGCGCCCACCGAGCCCGCCATCGCGGCACGGCTGAGCACGGTGAGCTCGGCCCGCACCATCGCGGCCGTCGACTCCGCATAGACACGGTTCGCTGCGGGCGCGGGCAGAAGCAGGTAACGAGGCACGGCGGGCATCGTATCGTGAGCAGCATGGACGCCCACGAATCCTTCGAGCTGTCCGTCGACGGCGCCGCCGCCAACGCCGTGGTGGCGCACGGCTGGATCGACCTCGACATCGTCGATGCCGCCGAGGACGCCCTTCCCGCGCTGATCGGCGAGGTCCGAGAACGGGCCACGGGTCTCGACGGTGCGCTGGTCCGCACGTCCGACGATGCGCTCGCGGCGATGCTCCGGCGCAACGGCTTCCGGCCCTCGGGTGCGATCCCGGGGCGGCCCCGCGGTGCC
Source organism: Tsukamurella sp. TY48 (assembly GCF_019656655.1). Taxonomy (GTDB): domain Bacteria; phylum Actinomycetota; class Actinomycetes; order Mycobacteriales; family Mycobacteriaceae; genus Tsukamurella; species Tsukamurella strandjordii. The sequence goes on from NZ_BPMV01000001.1 coordinate 48,839, forward strand.
ACGGAGACCACGCTGGTGCTGCGGCTGGGCGGCGATGCGACCACGGACGACGGCGGCGTCCACCCGCCCAAGCGGGAGACCTTCGACCCGGCGGCGATGACGAACACCGACCCGAAGGGCATCGTCCGCGCCGTCGACGAATACCGCGAGGAGCCCTTCGGCCTGTACCTCCACCGGCAGTCCGATCACCCGAAGTTCCACGCGATCGAGTCGTGGCTACTCCCTGATCTCGACCTGCGGGCGTCGATCTTCCATTTCACTCCCGGACACGAACGCGACCAACGCGTGTACCTGGACGTGGCCGGAGTGCGGCGCGACGGCGGGCTCTGGCACACCGAGGACTGGTACCTCGACATCCTGGAGCACCCCGGTGCCCCCGCCGAGCTGATCGATGTGGACGAGCTGGTGGCCGCAGCCACCGCCGAGCTGATCAGCCCGCAGGTCGCCGAGCGGGCGCTGCTCGCCGCGACCCGCGCCGTGGCCGGGATCGCGGCACACGGGTACAGCGCGGACGCGTGGCTCGCCGCGGAGGGCGCCCCGATCAGCTGGCGGTAATCGCGCTCACCCGGCGCCGATCCCGGGTATCCGGGACTCGATCCCGTCGAGCAGCACCTCCAGGCTCAGCTCGAAGCCGGCGTCGGGATCGCCGGGCGCGCTGTAATACTCGCCCACGGTGGTCCCCACCCGTCCCGCGAGCGGGAACCGGTCGGCAGGCAGGACCGCCGCCAGCTCGGGTCCGACCACGTCCCACCACTGCGCGTCGGTCATCGGTCGTGCCGCGGCTCCGCGCGCGCCGGAGCTCCGGGCGGCGCCCGCCGCGAAGCTCTCCAGCAGCACGATCAGCCAGTCGCGTTCGATGTCGTCGATCGGCAGGTCCTCCACGAGCGAGAGCTGCGCCTCGTACTGCGTGAGCCGGCCCGGCCCGAGCACATCGCGCCACGACGGGGCGTCGAGCAGCCACGGGTGCGCGAGGTACTCACCGCGTCGCGCCCGGACGGCGTCAGCCAGGGAGTCACGGATCGTGGGGCGGCGTACCGGCGGATCCTGAGTCGCGGCGATCGCGTCGACCATCAGAGCGACGAGCACGTCACGGGTGGGCACATAGGTGTACAGGCTCATCGGCCCGACGCCGAGACGCCCGCCGAGAGCGCGCATCGTGACGGCGGACAGGCCCTCCTCGTCAGCCAGCTCGATCGCAGCGCGAACCACCTCGTCGACGGTGAACCGCTGCTTGGGACCGCGCCGAGGCGTCCCGGGTCCGGTCGTCTCGCCCCGCCACAGCAATCTGACCAGCGTGCGAGCCTCGTCCTCCGGAGTCACGTGCACCCTTTCTCCGTACTGCGTACACTCATTCGTGTTACTCCGTACAACGTACATCATTAGGATAGAAGGACCTCCCCTGAGCCTCGAAGTCACCTATCTGCCCGACCTCCATCAGTTCGCGATCTGGTCCTCGCACCACCTCGACGACCCCACGCGCCGCAGCCCCATCACCCTGGCCGTACCCGTCGACGGCGGCCTCGGCATCCGCGAGGTCCGCTGCGATCTCGTCGACGTCACGGCGCTCCCCGCGGCGGAGCGCCCTTCCGCCTCGCACGCCGCATGGGCGGCGCGCACCGTCGACCCCGGCGCCGGGGCTCCGCTCCCCCTCGCCGCGCACGCCGAACCCGACCCGACGGGCACTGCGCTCACCTCCGCGGACTACGCCCAGCTCGCCTTCACCGACGCGACGGCGACCACCGAATCGCTGTCCGCCACGATCGAGGCAACCGTCCGGCCCTACCAGTCGGCCGGCGTCGCCTGGCTCGTGCGCGCGGTGCGCGATCACGGCGGAGCCCTGCTCGGCGACGAGATGGGGCTCGGGAAGACGCTGCAGGCGATCGCGGCACTCACCAGGCTCGGCGCGGGGCCGCACCTCGTGGTGTGCCCCACCGGCCTGGTGACCAATTGGCGCCGGGAGATCGCGCGATTCGCCCCGGATCTGCTCGATCAGGTCACGATCGTCTCCTACGCCCGCCTGCGGCTGTCCTCCGCTGAACTCGCTGAGACGTCGTGGAACGCAGTGGTGTTCGATGAGGCGCACACCCTCAAGAACCCGCGCACCCAGGTGTCGCGCGCGGCACGCGGAATCGATGCGCGCGCCCGGATCGCGCTGACCGGCACGCCGATCGAGAACTCCGTCGACGACCTGTGGGCGATCCTGCGCGTCGTGACGCCCACGATGTTCCCGGTCAAGGCGGTCTTCCGGCGTCGGTTCACGAGGGCCGCCGAGGCCGGTGACGACGGTGCGCTGCGCCGCCTCCGCGCGGCGGTGGCGCCGGTTCTGCTGGCGCGCACCAAGGAACGCGCCGCTGGCGCGCTCCCTCCCAAGATCGACAACCCCGTGTTCTGCGACCTCAGCGAGGAGCAGGCCCGACTGTACGACGCGGCCCTCAGGCGGGCCGTCGACGAGGGATTCGGCACGGGTCTCGAGCGCCACGGACGGCTGCTCGCCCTCCTCACCACGCTCAAGCAGATCTGCAACCATCCCGATCTGGTGTCCGGAGCGGCCACTCCGGCACCAGAACGACACCCGGCGCCGCCCGAACGCGGCCGCTCCGGAAAGCTCGACGTGGCGCTGGACATCCTGGAGGCGAATATCGCGGGACACCGTCCCACGCTGATGTTCACCCAGTACCGGCAGACCGGCGAGCTCCTGGCGCGCGCGGCGTCGTCACTGGTCGATGAGCCGGTCCCGTTCTTCCACGGCGGCCTCTCGATCGGCGAGCGGTCGGCGATCGCCGATCGATTCCAGTCCGGCTCGGGACCGGTCATTCTGGTGATGAGCCTCAAGGCCGGCGGCACCGGTCTCACGTTGACCAGGGCATGCGATGTGGTGCACTTCGACAGGTGGTGGAACCCGGCGGTCGAGGCCCAGGCGACGGACCGCGTTCACCGAATCGGCCAGGACCGGCCGGTCACCGTCACCACCCTCACCACCGCGATGACGCTGGAGGAACACATCGACGAGATGCACCGGCGCAAAGCGCTGCTCGGCGTGCACGCCAACGGGGAATCGATCATCTCCGGGCTCGCGGCTCTCGACGACTCCGGCCTGCTCGATGTGCTGCGACGCCACCGGGAGAATGCATGACAACACCGGCATTCGGCTTCACCGCATGGGGATCGGACCTGGTGCGGATCGCCGAGCCCGTCCGCGCGAGTTCCCCCAACACGCTCGCCCCGGGGGCTCGGCGGATCGCGCGCGCGGGGTGCGTCGCCCTCCAGGTCGAGGACGGCCGGGTGACCGCGCACATCCATCGCGGCGCGTCGGCGTCGGTAGCGCACCTGGAGTTCACGGCCGCGGCGCCCGCCGTCGTCGCCGCATTGCGCGAGGCGATGGGACCGCGCGCCGAGCCTGACGATGCGGCGCACGCCGCCGTCGTCGCCCGGGGACTGCGGCCGGCCCCGGTCCTCGCCGCCGCGGATTGCAGCTGCCGGGCGCGCACCACGATGTGCGTCCACGTGCTCGCGGCGCTGTACGCACTGGCCGAACGTGTCGACCATGAGCCGACCATCGTGCTGGCGATTCTGAGATTCACCACGCCCCGGTCGGCTTCGGGCTCCGCCGGAGCCGATCGGCCGGTCGCGCGCTGGACCCCGCTCGCGGCAGTGGATGCCCGGGACTACTTCGCGGCGAGAACCTAGCCCGCGCCCTCGGTAACGGCCTCGGTGACGGTCACCGTCACGGCGCGGCCCGGATCGGCCCCGCGGTACGTTCCCGGTTCCACCTGCGCGAACCCCGCGTCGCCGAGGCGGGCGATCACAGCCTCCTCGGTGACGCCGTCGGCGAGCACCACCTGCGCGTGCGAGCCCTCCGCGGTCACGGACCTGGCGTCGCCGGCCAATGTCACCCACAGCCGCCCGGCGAGGCGCTCGCCGTAATCGGGATCGTCGAGCTCCGGAGCGTCGTCCGCCGGACGATGCATGTTGACGTTCGCCGCGAAGGGCACGATCCGCTTGACCCACAGTTCGCGGACGGCCGCGCGGGTCTCGTCCTCGGTGCCGGTGTTCTCCAGCCAGACGTCGGCGACGGCGCGGCGTTGCTCGTCGGTGGCCTGCGCGGCGATCCGGGCGCGGGCGTCCTCCTCGGCCATGCCGCGCGATCCGACGAGCCGCCGCACCCGCTCCTCGGCGTCCACCCAGACGATGATCACCAGGTGGAACATGGGTGCGGCGTGGTTCTCCACGAGCAGCGGGATGTCCTGCACGATCACGGCATCCGGCCCGGCCTCGGCGATCAGCTCCTGCGAGCGGGCACCCACCAGCGGGTGGGTGATGGCGTTGAGCCGGGCCCGGGATTCGTCGTCGGAGAACGCGATCGCGGCGAGTGCCGGGCGGTTCAGGCTGCCGTCCTCGGCGAGGATCTGCTCACCGAACGCCTCGACCAGGGCGGCGAGCCCGGGCGTGCCGGGCTCGACCACCTCGCGGGCGATCCGGTCGCCGTCCACGATCACCGCACCGAGGGACGCCAATTCCTTGGCCACCGTCGACTTGCCCGCACCGATTCCGCCCGTGAGCCCGATCCGCAACATGGACTCAGCCTAAATCACCCCTGCGCAGCGCCGGGCACTCCCGAGATCTCGTCGACCACGTGCGCCGTCGTGCCGCGGCGCACCTCCTCCCCGGTGGGGATGTCGATCGCCACGATGGACCTGGTGGCGGGCTCGGTGACGTAGGCGGTGGAACCGAGCACGAAGACGGCGGGGCGGGGCTGCTGCCAGTCGGCGTCCTCGGTCCAGGGGGCGGTCACCTTCACCTCGCGGCTCACGGCGCCGGTCTCGGGATCGAGGATGCGGAGCACGCCGTCGGTGCCGAGTACGAGTGCCTCACCGAATTGACCGCGGGCCAGCGACCGGAAGCTGTAGGAGGCCGGTAGGTCCACCAGGCGCAGCGAGCCGGTGGCGGTGTCCAGCAGGCTCACCCGGGTGGGGCGCTCCGGCTTCGCGTCCTTGTCCACCTTGTAGTCGCCGAGCACCACCCGGTGCGCCTCCGTGGCGGCGACGTTGCCGATCCGCGCGTATCCCGGAGTGGGTGAAGCGATCTTGGTGATCGCGGTGTCGCGGACCGCGAGGATGCCGTCCTGGCACCCGAAGACGACCACGCCATCCGCGGCGGCACCTTCGCCGTGCACCCCCGGGCACTGGTCGTTCTGCGCGATCACGGTGCGCGCCTTGTCGAGTACGGCGACGCCGGTGCGGGTCTTCTCGTCGCCGACGGTCACCAGTAGCGATCCGTCGGCCCGTTCCACTGCGACGCCGTGGTGCGGCTTCGGCGCGGTGTAGGTGGCGCGGGGCGCGGCGGGGTCGCCCACCTGCGCCGAGGGGATCGAGGTGGCGGTTCCCGCACCGTCGGAGAAGAGCACCGTGCGGCCGTCGTGGCGCACCACGTGGCCGGGCTCCGGGGCGTCGATGCGGATATCGGTCCGACGGGGCGCGGCGGAGTAGAAGTGCTGGTGGTCGCCGTGCGGGACGGACCAGGAACCGAGGTCGAGGAGGGTGAAACCCTGCTTCTCCGAGAGGAAGACGTGCCGGCCGTCGCCCGCGGGGTTCACCCGCAGGTAGCCGTCACCGCGGATGTCGCCGAGGGTCTCGAAGCTGGCGGCGTCGAGCACTTGGACACCCCCGTCGTAGGTGTACGCGAGGCGCGCGGCGGGGCGACGCTCCTCCGTGGCTCCGGACGGGGCATCGGCATCGGAGGAGGCCGACGGTGCGGCCGAGGGGGTTTCGCCCGAGGAGCAGGCCGCGAGCAGCGCGGTGGTGAGCACGATCGGGGCCAGGAGTGTGCGGTTCATGGCGGCAATGGTCACGACTGATGAAAATGATTGTCAAATAGCGGTGCGGCGATGTACGCATGGAACGAAGACCGCTCTGGAACAATCGCTGCATGCCGCTCGTCGCCGGGATCGACTCCTCCACCCAATCGTGCAAGGTCGTGGTCTGCGACGCCGAGTCCGGGGAGGAGCTCCGCCGGGGCAGTGCACCGCACCCGGATGGAACCGAGGTGGCGCCCGGGGCGTGGTGGGACGCCTTCCTCGTCGCGGCGCGCGCGGCGGGCGGGCTCGACGATGTCGCCGCGGTCTCGGTGGGGGCGCAACAACACGGCATGGTGTGCCTCGCCGGCGACGGCGCGGTGGTGCGGGATGCCCTGCTGTGGAACGACACCCGCTCGGCCGGGGCCGCGGCTGAGCTGATCGCCGATCTCGGCGGCGCGGATCGGTGGGCCGACGCGGTGGGCGTGGTGCCGGTGGCCGCGATCACCGCGGCGAAGCTGCGCTGGCTCGCCGATGCGGAGCCCGCACATGCGGACGCCACGGATGCGGTGTGCCTACCGCACGACTGGATGACGCATCGGCTCTCCGGCGACGCGAAGGCCCTGGTGACCGACCGCTCCGACGCCTCGGGAACGGGCTACTTCAGCGCCGCCACGGGCGAATACCGCACGGACCTCCTCGAACTCGCGTTCCGGGGCCGCCGCCCCCGGCTCCCTCGGGTGCTGGAACCGGCGGAGTCGATCACGGCGGGCACCGGGGGTCCGCTCCGCGCGGGCACACTGCTCGGCGCGGGCGCGGGTGATAACGCGGGCGCCGCCCTCGGACTGGATGCCCGCCCGGGCGACTGCATCGTCTCGCTGGGGACATCCGGGGTGGTGAGTGCGGTGACGAGCTCCGCGCCGCGCGATCCTTCCGGGATCGTGGCGGGGTTCGCCGACGCCACGGGGCATCAGCTGCCGCTGGTGTGCACGCTCAACGGCGCGCCGGTGCTCGCCGCCACGGCGCGCATGCTCGACGTGGATTTCGACGATTTCGCCCGGCTCGCGCTCGCGGCGCCGCCCGGTGCGGAGGGTCTGGTCACGATCCCGTTCTTCGCGGGTGAGCGCTCCCCCAACCTGCCGAACGCCACCGGCGCCTTCCACGGTGTCACCGCGCGGAACCTCACGCCGCAGAACATGGCCCGCGCGGCGGTCGAGGGACTGCTCTGCTCGCTGGTCTACTGCCTGGATGCGATCTCCGCCCAGGGCACGCGGATCGAGCGCATCGTGGTGGTGGGCGGCGGCGGCAAATCGCCCGCGGTCCGCGCGATCGCGCCCGCGGTCTTCGGCCGCGATGTGGATTTCCTCGCCGATGGTGAGTACGTGGCCCGCGGCGCCGCTCGCCAGGCGGCATGGACCCTCACCCCCGGTGATCGACCACCGGCGTGGGCTCGGCCCGCCGCGCGGACGAGCGCGGCTGCGCCCACACCGGAGGTCTACGAGCGGTACCGGCAGGCCGTGGGGATGGTGCTGGACCGGCCCTGAGGCCTAGCGCGCCACCAGGTCCCGGAGCGCGGCCCGGGTGCCGTGTTCGCGGATGGCGTCGAGCGCGGCGACATAGGGCTCGGTGAATCCGGGGCGGTCCGCGAGATCACCGAACAGCTCGGTGTTCTCGACGAAGGCGAGCGGTTCGGTGCGGGAACGGACGGCCCGCTCGGCGAGTCCGCCCGCCAACCGATCGGAGATGTCGAGCGGCGCACCGTCGTCGGAGCGACCCTCGCTGCACCGCGTCCACGCGGCGACGACGGCTGCGGCGAGCGGCGCCTGCGCACCGGCGTCGAGCCGGGCGGCGATCACCGGCACCAGCCACTTGGGGATCCGGTCGGAGGCGTCCTGGCAGAGCCGGGCGACCGTATCCGCGATGGCCGGATTGGAGAAACGGTCCAGCAGCGTGTCGATGTACTCGTCGAGGTCGATCCCGGGGACCTCGCGCAGAGTGGGCCGCCCCTCCTCCTGCATGTAGCGCCGGAGCAGTTCACGGATGTCGGGGTCGACGGCGGCGTCGTGCACGTACTCGTAGCCGAGCAGGCGCGCGAAGTGCCCGAGCGCCTGATGCCCGGCGTTGAGCAGGCGCAGCTTCATCAGCTCGTAGGGCGCGACATCGTCCACCACCTGCACGCCGACGCGCTCGAGTGCGGGCCGGCCACTGGCGAAGGAGTCCTCCAGCACCCACTGGGTGAAGGGTTCGGCCACCACCGGCCACCGGTCGTCCACCCCGGACCGCTGCGCCACCTCGGCGCGCAAGTCCGGCGGGGTGGCGGGGGTGATCCGGTCGACCATGGAGTTCGGAAAGGCCACCTCGGCGTCCATCCACTGTGCCAGTTCGGGATCGGCGAGCCTGGCGAAGGCGAGGAAGGTGCGGCGGGCCACGTGCCCGTTGCCCTCGATGTTGTCGCACGACATCACGGTGAACGCCGGGAGCTGGCGGTCGCGGCGGCGGCGCAGCGCCTCGGCCACGTAGCCGAAGACGGTGCGCGGCACGGCTCCCGGCGCTAGATCAGCGGCCACGTCGGGGTTCTCGGCGTCGAACTCGCCGGTGGACGCGGAGAAGTTGTAGCCGCCCTCGGTCACCGTGAGCGAGACGATGCGCACGTGCGGCGATGCGAGGGTCTCGATCACGGCCTCGGGATCGTCCGGCGCATAGAGGTAGTGGACGATCGAGCCGATCACGGAGGTCTCGACGGTGCCGTCAGGGTGCTTGAGCGTCAGTGTGTAGAGCCCGTCCTGTGGGGCGAGGGCGTCGCGCATCGCCGCGTCGGCGGGACGCAGGCCCACGCCGCAGATGCCCCAGGCGGCGGCATCGGGGTCGAGTGCGAGCAGCCGGTCCAGGTACATCGCCTGGTGTGCGCGATGGAATCCGCCGACGCCGAAGTGCACGATTCCGGTGCGGATGTCGCCGCGGTGATACGCGGGTACTGCCGCCCCCGCGATCTCGGGCAGCGTCGTGTCGTTCAGTGCGATCCCGCTCATGCGGTGGCCTCCCTGGGCAGGTCGGTGGCGGTGCGGCCGGGGTACACGACGGCCTTGATGGTGCCGGGGGTGCGGTCGGCGTTGAGCGCTGCCTCGGCCTCGTCGAGCGGAAAGCGCGCGGTGACCATCGCATCGAGGTCGACGGCTCCGCCCGCGGCCAGTGCAATGGCCGTGGGCCAGGTGTTCGCGTAGCGGAAGACGCCGGTGAGGATCAGCTCGCGAGCCTGGATCAGGGACACGGGCAGTTCCAACCGGTCGGCGCCCATGCCCACCAGCACGATCCGGCCGCCCGGCCGGACGGCGGGGATTCCTGCGTCGATGGCGGCGGGCGCGCCGGAGGCATCGATGAAGGCGTCGAAGCCCGTCCCCGCATCGTCGCCGGGGGTGAGGGCGGTGGTCGCGCCGAACGAGGTCGCCGCGCCGCGCCGCGCCGGATCGGGGTCGCTCACCACGATCCGGGCCGCGCCCGACGCCCGGGCGACCTGGGCGCACAGCAGGCCGATGGGGCCGGCGCCGGCGATGAGCACGCTGCCGCCGAGCCCGACTCCGGCCTTGCGCAGCGAGGCGATTGCGACCGACAGCGGTTCGAACAGCGCCGCTGCCTCGTCGGAGATCGTGTCCGGGACCGCGTGCGCGAAAGCCGATCCGATGGTGACGTACTCGGCCAGCGCACCGTCGATCGGCGGCGTGGCGTAGAACCGCATGCCGGGGCAGAGGTTGTATTCGCCGCGCAGCGTCTCCGGGCTGAAGGCCTCGGGCCGCTGCGGCTCGATAGACACGCGCTCGCCGATGCGCGCGGCGGACACGCCCTCGCCCACGGCCACGATCCGGCCGGACGCCTCGTGCCCCAGCACGATCGGCGCGGTCACCTCGAACTCCCCGATGCGACCGTGGCGCAGGTAGTGCGTGTCGGAACCGCACACGCCCACCGCCGCGACGGCGATCAGCACGTCGCCGGGATCCGGGATGGGAACGGCCCTGGTCTCGACGGTCATCCGCCCGCCGGGATGGAGCACGCTGGCGCGCATTTCGCTCGAAAGTGTTGCCTGGGTCACAGCGCCGATGTTAGCGTAGTGAGCATATTCACCGCTAGTGAGCATTTGCTCACGCGAGATGGAGGGTCCGTGACCACACCGCGCACTCCCGGCGAGCCGGGCCACGACCTGCGCCTCCTCGTCCGCGCCGCCACGATGTACCACCTGGAGGGCCTGACCCAGGCGCAGATCGCGGAGCGCCTCGGTGTCTCCCGCCCCACCGCGGGCCGGCTCGTGGCGCGCGCCCGGGCCCAGGGTCTCGTCACCGTGACCGTGGCCGCCCCCGCACACCTCGCGGCGTCGATCCATCCCGATCTGGAGCGCGAGCTCGAGGCTGCGTTCGGTCTCACCGAGGCATTGCTCATCGCCGAGGACGCCGACGGCACACCGTCGGGCGACGCCGCCCTCGGCCGTGCGGGCGCCTCCCTGCTGAGCCGCCGCCTGCAACCGGCCGACACCTTCGGATTCACCTGGGGCCCCGAGCAGGTGGCCGTGGCGGATGCCCTCGGCGGCGGCTCCTCCTGCGCCCGCGTCGTGCAGATGGACGGGTCGATGACCTCGGTCGAGTACCACACCGGTGTCGACCACGCGCTCGGCCGATTCTCCGAACGGCTCGGCGCGCGACCACTGCGACTCGTGGCGCCCCTGTTCGCCGACCCGGGCACCGTCCGCGCCCTGCACCGGGATTCGATCGTCTCGCAGGCGCTCGAAGCGGCGCGGACCGCCGAGGTGATGCTCTTCGGCGTCGGCTCCGTCTCCACCTCCACCACCCTGTTCGAGGGCGCCTACATCGACACCGAGGTCCTCGGCGAGCTGCGCGATCTCGGCACCGTGGGCGAGATCGGTGGCCGCTTCTACGACGCCGCCGGCGCGCCGGTCGCATCGAGCCTGGTGGACCGCACGGTATCCGTTCCCCTGGAGGACATCCGGGCCTGCTCGACCTCGATCCTCATCTCCGGCGGCGACCATCGCCGCGAATCCATCCTGGGAGCCCTGCGCGGGGGTTTCGCGACCTCGGTCGTCACCGACCGTCCCACCGCGCAGTGGCTGCTCGACCGACAGAAGGGATGATCGTGCCCCGCACCCCCACCGGACGGCGCGCCACCGCCGCAACCGGGTTGATCGCCACCGCGGCACTCCTCGCGGGTTGCTCCGGCGCCGGCGTCTTCACCGACGGCGGAAGTTCCGCCGTCACCGTCGCCATGGTGTCGAACTCGCAGATGACCGACGCCGTCGGGCTGGCCCCCGAGTTCGAACGCGCCAACCCCGGCGTCAAGCTCAAGTTCATCACCCTCTCGGAGAACGAGGCCCGCGCCAAGATCACCGCCTCCGTCTCCACCGGCGGCGGCGAGTTCGACGTGGTGATGATCAGCAACTACGAGACTCGGATGTGGGCGCAGAACGGCTGGCTCACGAACCTGTCGGCGAAGATGGACCGCGACCCGTCGTACGAACCCGGCGATTTCATCCCCACACTGCGCGAGGCCCTGTCGTACCAGGGGAACATGTACTCGGTGCCGTTCTACGGCGAGTCCTCCTTTCTCATGTACAACAAGCAGATGTTCGCCGCGGCGGGCATCACCCTGCCACCGGAGCCCACCTGGCCCGAGGTCGCCGCGGCAGCACGCGCGCTGCACTCGAAGAACGTCGCCGGCATCTGCCTGCGCGGTAAGCCCGGCTGGGGCGAGGTGCTCGCCCCGCTCAATACGGTGATCAACGCGTTCGGCGGCCGCTGGTTCGACGAGCAGTGGAACCCCCAGTTCGACTCCCCCGAAGTCCGCGAGGCCGTGAAGTTCTACGTGGACACGGTGCGGAACTACGGCGAGGCCGGCGCCGCATCGACGGGCTTCCAGGAGTGCGGAAACCTTCTGGCGCAGGGACAGGCGGCGATGTGGTACGACTCCACCGCCGCGGTCTCGTCGCTGGAGAGCCCCGACACCTCGAAGATCGCCGGCAACGTGGGCTACCTGCCGGCGCCGAAGATGGCCAAGTCCGGCAACGGCTGGTTGTACACCTGGTCGCTCGGCATCCCGGCGAGCAGCAAGCGAGCCGACGATGCGTGGAAGTTCGTCTCCTGGATGACCTCCAAGCAGTACATCGCCGGCGTCGCCGACAAGCTCGGGCCCAGCCGCGTGCCACCGGGCAGCCGACTGTCGACCTACGAGCTCCCGGCGTACAAGGAGCTGTCCGCGACCTTCGCGAAGCAGACCCTCGATTCGATGCTCGCAGCGGATCAGTCCCGGCCCACGGTGAAGCCGGTGCCGTACACCGGCATCCAGTTCCTCGCGATCCCCGAGTTCCAGGATCTGGGCACCCGCGTCAGCCAGCAGATCAGCGCCGCCATCGCGGGCCAGATCTCCGTGGACGACGCCCTCACGCAGGCACAGAAGTACGCCGAGGTGGTCGGCAAGAGCTACCGGACGGGAGACGGACGATGACCACGACCGCGACGGACACGCGGCCCGCCGAGCCCCTGCGCTCCAAGCGGGACCGGATCAGCCGCGCCGAGGCCTGGCGTCGACGCGGCCCCCTGCTCCCCGCCCTGATCTTCATGGTGGTGGTCACGCAGATCCCGTTCGTGGTGACGCTCTACTACTCGACCCAGTCCTGGAACCTGGTGCGCCCCGGTTCCCGGAAGTTCAACGGACTCAACAACTACGTCGAGGTGTTCCGGGACGGACAGTTCTGGACCGTCACCCTGAACACGATCCTGCTGATCGTGGGCACCGTCGTCCTGTCCGTGGTCCTGGGACTGGTGCTCGCACTCCTGCTGGACCGGAAGTTCTTGGGCCGCGGTGTGGTTCGCACGCTGCTCATCACACCGTTCCTGGTGACCCCGGTGGCGGCGGCCCTGCTGTGGAAAACCAGCCTGCTCTCCCCCACCAACGGACTGCTCGCCTGGGCCCTCGGGCCGCTGGGCATCCAAGTGGACTGGCTCAGCGAGTTCCCGCTGATGTCGGTGATCGCCGAACTGGTCTGGCAGTGGACGCCGTTCATGATGCTGCTGATCCTGGCCGGCCTGCAGTCGATGCCGCGGGACGTGCAGGAGGCGGCGCGGGTGGACGGCGCCACCAACATCCGGCTGTTCCGCGAGCTGACCCTGCCGCACCTGCGGCGGTTCATCGAGCTGGGCGCCGTCCTGGGCGCGATCTACCTGGTGAACACCTTCGACGCGGTCTACATGATGACCTCCGGAGGACCGGGCGTGGCCAGCTCCAACCTGCCCTACTACATCTATCAGCGGGCCTTCCTGGGATTCGACATCGGGCAGGCCGCAGCGATGGGCGTGGTCACCGTGATCGGCACGATCGTGGTCTCCACCCTCGCGATCCGCTTGATCTTCAAGAGCTTCAGCGCCGGAGAGGAAGCCGCCTGATGTCCACCACCGCCGACACCACCGTTCTGCCCCGCCGGCGCCGCGATCCCAAGGGCGGTGCGCTCACAGCGCTCACCTGGATCATCGCGGTGGGCTTCTTCTTCCCGGTGCTGTGGATGGTGCTCACCGCGTTCAAACAGGAGAGCGATGCCGCCACCCGGCCGCCCACCGTCTTCTTCGTACCCACCCTGGACCAGTTCAAGGCCGTCTTCGACTCGGGAATCGGCATCCCACTGCTCAATTCGGTGTTCGCCACGGTGATCTCGACGCTGCTCGTCCTGCTGCTCGGCATTCCCGCGGCGTTCGCCCTGTCGCTGCGCCCGGTGCGCAAGACCCAGGACGCGCTGTTCTTCTTCATCAGCACCAAGATGCTGCCGATCGTGGCCGCGATCATCCCGCTGTACGTGATCGTGGGCCGGATCGGCATGCTGGACAACATCTGGACGCTGGTCATCCTGTACACGGCGATGAACCTGCCGATCGCCGTGTGGATGATGCGCTCCTTCTTCCTCGAGGTCCCGAGCGAACTGCTCGAGGCCGCGAGCATGGACGGTGCCAGCCTGTGGACCTCGGTGCGGGAGGTGATCCTGCCGATCGTCTCCCCGGGCATCGCCGCCACGGCCCTGATCTGCGTGATCTTCTCGTGGAACGAATTCTTCTTCGCGGTGAACCTCACCGCGGTCAACGCCCAGACGATGCCGGTGGCGCTCACCGGTTTCATGTCCGGGCAGGGCCTGTTCTGGGCCAAGCTCTCGGCGGCCTCCGTGCTCGCCGCCCTCCCCGTCGTGATCTGCGGATGGATCGCCCAGAACAAGCTGGTGCGCGGCCTGTCCTTCGGTGCGATCAAGTAGAAGAACTAGGAGTTATCGATGGCTTCCATCAGCTACGACAAGGCCTGCTGCGTATACCCCGGCGCCGAGACCCTCGCCGTGGACTCGCTCGACCTCGACATCGCCGACGGCGAGTTCGTGGTGCTCGTCGGCCCGTCGGGATCCGGCAAGTCCACCGCGCTGCGCATGCTGGCCGGCCTGGAGGAGATCGACTCCGGCAGCATCTCGATCGGCGGCGCGAACATGGTGGGGGTGGCGCCGAAGGATCGGGACATCGCGATGGTCTTCCAGAACTACGCGCTGTACCCGAACAAAACGGTCGGCGAGAACATGGGTTTCGCGCTGAAGATGCGGGGCGTGCCCGTCGACGAGCGCAAGCGGAAGGTGGCCGAGGCGGCCAAGCTCCTCGACCTCACGGAGTACCTCGATCGCAAGCCCGCGCGGTTGTCGGGTGGCCAGCGCCAGCGCGTGGCGATGGGCCGCGCGATCGTCCGGGAGCCGCAGGTCTTCTGCATGGATGAGCCGCTGAGCAACCTCGATGCCAAGCTGCGCGTGCAGACCCGCACCCAGATCGCCGAGCTGCAGCGCCGCCTGGGCACCACCACCGTGTACGTCACCCACGACCAGGTCGAGGCGATGACGATGGGCGATCGGGTGGCGGTCCTCAAATTCGGCAAGCTGCAGCAGTTCGCCTCCCCCGCCGAGCTCTACGATCGGCCCACCAACGCCTTCGTCGCCGGTTTCATCGGATCCCCTGCGATGAACCTGTTCACCGCGCCCGTGCGCGAGGGCGCGATCACGGTGGCCGGCGGCACCGTCGACCTCGATGCGCAGGCGCAGTCTGCACTGCGCGCCGCGGGACTCGACCGGGTCACGGTGGGGATCCGGCCCGAGAGCCTGGCGCTCAGCGGTCCCGATACCGGCGTCGCCGGGCGCGTGGCGATCCTCGAGGACCTGGGCAGCGATACCTACCTCTACGCCCGGGTCGAGGACCCCGATGTCACCTCCGTCGACGGCTCACCCGTCACCCTGGTGGCGCGGTGTCCGCGGCGGACCGTCGCGCGGATCGGCGACGGCGTGCGCCTGGTGCAGCACGACGATGCCGTGCACCTGTTCCACCCGGACACCGGCGAGCGCCTCAACTAGGCCCGAAACGGGGAACGCCCCGCATCCAGTGGATGCGGGGCGTTCCTCGTCTGCTGCGTATCAGGCGTTGCCCGACAGCTTCTCGCGGAGAGCGGCGAGCTGAGCATCGCTCGCCAGCGAACCACCGGCGCTGGGCGCAGCCTCGGCGCGATCGTCCGAGGACGACTCGCTCGAGTAGTTCGCACCACCGGCGGCGGGGCCACCCGCGGCGGCCTCGGCGGCCTCGTCGGCGGCGAACTTCTCCATCTGCGCGGTGTGCATCTTGTGGCGACGCTCCGCCTCGGCGTAGCGACCCTCCCACTCCTCGCGCTGCTTGTCGAAGCCCTCGAGCCACTCGTTGGTCTCGGGATCGAAGCCCTCGGGGAAGATGTACTCGCCGTTCTCGTCGTAGCTGTCGGCCATGCCGTACTTCGACGGGTCGAACTCCTCGGTGTAGTCCTCGTTGGCCTGCTTGAGGCTCAGCGAGATACGACGACGCTCGAGGTCGATGTCGATGACCTTGACCATCGCATCGTCGCCGACCGAGACGACCTGGTCCGGGACCTCGACGTGGCGCTCGGCCAGCTCCGAGATGTGGACGAGGCCCTCGATGCCCTCCTCGACGCGCACGAACGCGCCGAACGGGACGAGCTTGGTGACCTTGCCGGGCACGATCTGGCCGATGGCGTGGGTCCGGGCGAACTGACGCCACGGATCCTCCTGGGTCGCCTTGAGCGACAGCGAGACGCGCTCGCGGTCCAGGTCGACGTCGAGGACCTCGACGGTGACCTCGTCGCCCACGGTGACCACCTCGGAGGGGTGATCGATGTGCTTCCAGGACAGCTCGGAGACGTGCACCAGGCCGTCGACGCCGCCCAGGTCCACGAAGGCACCGAAGTTGACGATGGAGGACACGACGCCCTTGCGGACCTGGCCCTTCTGCAGCTGGTGCAGGAACTCGCTGCGGACCTCGGACTGGGTCTGCTCGAGCCACGCACGGCGCGACAGGACCACGTTGTTGCGGTTCTTGTCGAGCTCGATGATCTTGGCCTCGATCTCCTTGCCGATGTACGGCTGGAGGTCGCGCACGCGGCGCATCTCGACCAGGGAGGCCGGGAGGAAGCCGCGGAGGCCGATGTCCAGGATCAGACCACCCTTGACCACCTCGATGACGGTGCCCTTGACGGCCTCGTCCTTCTCCTTGAGCTCCTCGATCGTGCCCCAGGCGCGCTCGTACTGCGCACGCTTCTTGGACAGGATCAGGCGGCCTTCCTTGTCCTCCTTGGTGAGGACGAGGGCCTCGACCGCGTCGCCGACGTTGACGACCTCGGAGGGGTCGACATCGTGCTTGATGCTGAGCTCGCGGGAGGGGATGACGCCTTCGGTCTTGTAACCGATGTCGAGGAGGACCTCGTCACGATCGACCTTGACGATGGTGCCCTCGACGATGTCGCCATCGTTGAAGTACTTGATCGTCGCGTCGATTGCGGCGAGGAAGTCCTCCGCGGTGCCGATGTCGTTGACGGCGACCTGCGGGGACGTAACAGTGGAGGTGGGCATTGGGTAAGTTGCTCCGGACAGGGTGCTCGTAGTTGGTTCGAAATCGCGCGTACATGGGCACGCGCGTGCTATACCCTACGCCACCCGGTGCTAGCTGGGCAAACCGCCCTCGCGAGAGAGGCTCACACCGGTGCACTACCGCCCCAAACCGGACATGCGGCACGACAGCGCCGGCTCCGAGGCCGCGAACCGGTCGTGGTGGGATTCCGACGCCGACGCGTACCACGCCGAACACGCCGCCTTCCTGGGCGTGGACACCGCCGAGGGCGATTTCGTGTGGTGCCCCGAGGGCCTGCGCGAATCCGATGTCCGACTGTTGGGCGAGGTGGCGGGCACCGTCGCCCTGGAGATCGGATGCGGCAGCGCCCCGTGCTCCCGCTGGCTCGCCGCGCAGGGCGCCTCGGTGATCGGTCTCGACATCTCGGCGGGCATGCTGCGCCGCGGGCTCCCCCACGTCCGCGGCGGCAATCCCCTGCTGGTGCAGGCGGGCGCCGAGCACCTCCCGGTGGCCGACGGGACCGTCGACCTCGTCTGCTCCGCCTTCGGCGGCATCCCGTTCGTGGCCGATTCCGCGGGAGTCATGGCCGAGGCGGCGCGGGTGCTGCGGCCGGGAGGCCGGTTCGTCTTCTCCGTCAATCATCCGATGCGATGGATGTTCCTCGACGACCCCGGGCCCGACGGCCTGGTGGCCACCCTCTCCTATTTCGACCGGTCGCCCTACGTGGAGACCGACGAGGCCGGCACCCCGACCTATGTCGAGCACCACCGGACGATGGGCGACCGGATCCGCGAGATCGTCGGGGCGGGCCTGCGCCTGATCGACGTGATCGAGCCCGAATGGCCCGAGGGCTTCACCCAGCAGTGGGGCCAGTGGAGCCCCCTGCGCGGCGCGATCTTCCCCGGCACCGCCGTCTTCGTCTGCGACCTCCCCGCCTGAATCCCGACTTAACAGCGTTAGCCCACACCGTGTCCTGGGTAAACACCTGCACCCAGTGCAAGCACACGCGGGAATGTCCGGATTCCAGGGAACTCACAGCGGATCGTGCGCCTGCGTTCACCACCGCCGGGTCTACTCGTTCCAGAGGGATCCGACGGTGATCTCGCTGAGGAGAACCAACGCATGAATCGCACCACCCATCGCATCCGCCGCGCAGCCACCGCGACCGCCGTCGTGGCCGCCGGCGCCGCCCTGCTCGTCCCCGCCACCGCGAGCGCCGCCCCTGTCTCACCGACGGCGCCGGTGCCCGGCACCCAGTGCAACGTCGGTCAGGTCGAACGCGCCACCGCGAAGGTGGCGCCCGAGTTCTGGCAGCACATCAGCGGCAACCCCAAGGCGAAGGAGCGTTTCGAGCAGACACTCGTGCAGACGCCCGAGCAGCGCACGGCGGCGCGCGAGGCCGCAAAGAAGGACCGGCAGGCCAAGATCGACGAGTGGAAGAAGGCCAATCCGGGGAAGACGCCGCCACAGCACGGGGCCGGAAAGCCCGGCGGAAAGCACGACGGAACGCCCCGTACCAAGCCCTCCAAGGAACAGGTCGAGCAGAAGATCGCGCAGGTCAAGGCCACCTGCGCCACCAGCTGATACGCGGGTACAGGTTGGACGGTGCCGGGTTGTCCATCCCGGCACCGTCCTTTTCTCGTTCACTTCGAGCCGGTATCGTCGCCCGAGCGGTCGCCGCCACCTCACCGCAGACGAGGCGGCCGCAGAGAAGGAGACAGACATGATTCGGACGCGCATCGTCGCCGGTACCGCGGTGCTCGCGGCCGGCCTGGCCCTCGCCCCCGCCGTCGCCTCCGCCGCACCGAACGACAAGGTGCCGGGTACCAAGTGCACCGTCGCGCAGGTCGAGCGCGCGACGCAGATGATCGCCCCCGAGGCGATCGCCGTGATGAACGGCACCCCCGGCGGCCGCGAGAAGGCGAACAAGATCCTCGTGGCCAAGCCCGAGGAGCGGCAGAAGCTGATCGAGCAGCTCGCCGAGGAGAACCCCGCGGGCGCCGCCTACTACAAGGCGAACCGCGCCGATATCGACGCGAAGATCTCCAAGGTCATCGCGACCTGCCAGAACTACTGAGCCCCTCCACGGACCCGAAAGGCCCCACCCGCATGACCTTCCGTCGTTTCGCCGCCACCGCCGCCGTCCTCGGCGCCGTGTCGCTGGCCGGTGCCCCGTTCGCTGCCGCAGCGCCCGGCCCCGCTCCCAAGCCGGCCGACCCGAACCTGGCGCGTGCCGTGCCCGGCACCTCGTGCACCGTGGGGCAGCTGCGCACCGCGATCGATCGCTCCTCGCCGGGTCTCTCGGCCAAGCTGGACCAGGTGGCCGGTGGCTCCAAGCAGTTCGCCGACATCGCGACCTCCGATCCGAACACCCGGCAGATCCGGCTCGCCACCCTGGCGTTCACCGGCTCTTCCGCGGGATTCGGCATCTTCTCCGAGCAGCAGAACATTCAGCGCGCGCTCGGCGATGCGTACCGCACCTGCGCGTCCGTGAAGCCCGCTGCGGCCCCCGCGAAGGCGAAGTAACGACCGACGCTCAACGACGGCGCCGCACCCCGATGTGGGGGCGGCGCCGTCGTCGTTCACGCAGCTTCCGAGGGCACCCCGAATCGTCGACGACCGTCCACCCGGCGTTCCCCTGGACGCCACCACCGGAGTGGACCCTGATGCCCATGAAACTCGTTAGCCGCCGAAGCATTCTGGCCGCCGTCGCCGCCACCGCGATCGCCGCGCTCGCACCCGCCGTCGCCCAGGCCGATGCGAACGCCGTTCCCAACTACGAGGTCAAGCTCAACCTGAACGCCTCGGCGCTGGACGGTGGCGCACCCTCGGCGGCCGTGAAGTCGACCTTCGGCATCACGTCCGCGCCGAAGGGGCTGTCGTACGAGTACTTCGACACCGAGACCAAGAAGCTCTCCGGGGAGGGCTGGTCGGTGCGGCTGCGCCACGAGGCGGGCCAGAGCCTGGACCTGAACTACAAGAAGCGCTTCCCCGTGACCAATGGCGACGTGGATGCGGCGCTGACCACGGCGAATCAGGCGGGATTCGACTCCTCGGACACGAACTACGACGCCCAGGTCGACTGGACCTACGGTAAGCAGACGCTGAGCTTCGCCACCAAGAAGACCGCATCGGCGAGCGGGCTCTCGGGCACCGCGCTGCCGGACGCCTCGACGGCGCGCGATCTGGTCGTGGCGCAGATCCCCGGCAAGCTCGAGAACTGGACGTCGAAGAACTGGGGCAAGGACGCCCTTCAGGCCTCTCGCGTGCACGGCCCCGTCACCTCGCAGGAGTGGAAGGGCGCGTGGCAGGGCGTCAAGCCCGCGATCGAGGTGCTCCCCATGCCGGGCCAGACAGTGGTCGAGTTCAGCTTCAAGTCCGATACCCGGGCGGGCGCGCAGTCGCTGCGCCAGAAGGCGATCGACACGCTCAGCGCGAAGGGCTGGCTGCTGCCCGGCGATGTGCTCAAGACCGAGCTGATCCTGAGCACCTACTAGGCGGAGCCGCTATTCGCCGATCGCGACCAGGAGTGCGCTCTCGATCGCCGCGGCGGCATCCCGGTTGTCCTGTTCGGCGGAGCGCGAACCCACCCGACGGTCCGCCTCGGGCAGGAGTAGCACCGGCGGCACGTCCAGGGCGGCCGCGAGGCGGTACAGCGTGGACATGTGCGGATCGGAGAAGCGATCTCCGGAACTGACGTTCCGCTCGATGTTGGAGATCTGATTGCGATGCAGTCCCGCGCGCTCGGCGAGCTTCTCCTGCGATATCCCTCGCGCCTTACGGAGGGTCAGAAGACGGTAGGCAAGGGAGTCGCCGTAGGACTCCCACTCGATATCGGGTCCGCTCACGTCACACACCGTGTCCGACGGACGCGGCAATGTCTGCCCTACACGTTATGAACTTGTGCGATCGCAATTCGAACGGCATGTACGAATGCTTATATCAACACGAGTGCAGGTGCAACAGGTGCACCGCCTCCGCCAGGTCGTCCACTGTCTCCCGCGCGCCCGCGACCAGCAGATCAGCGGCGCCGAACTCCCCCGTTGTGACGCCCACGAAGTCGCATCCCGCCGCCCGCGCGGCCGCCGCATCCTCCACGTGATCGCCCAGGTAGGCACGCACATCGTCGTACCGCAGGAGCGCCTGCCCCTTGGCCGCACCGAAGTGGTCGCCCACCACCTCCGTCACGTCCAGGCCGGCATCCGCCACGGCACGCTCCGCGGCCGCCTGCTGCTTCGCTGACACCACCACAGATCGGCCGCCGGCGGCGCGGATCGCGGCGAGCAGCTCGTGCGCGCCGGGAAGAACCGGCACCGGCGTCTCGGTATCGGTGTCGTAGTGGTGCCGGTACCGGCGCATGAACGCCACCGCGTCGATATCGGGCACCACCTTCACCGCGACATCGCCCATCGGCTCCCCCATGTACGGCAGGAGCAGCTCGTCGCCGATCGAGTACCCCAGATCGGAGAACGACCGGCGGGCGGCGCTGAGGATGCGTGCCCGCGAGTCGATGAGCGTGAGGTCGAGATCGAATCCGATGGTGAACACGGCCTCCGACGCTACCCGCCGGGCCCGGGGGCCCGGCGGGGTCCCTCAGCCCCGGAAGAACTCGAGGGCGGGAGCGAGTTCGCGGCCCTGCGCGGCGCCCGCACAAGCCGCCGGTGGGCGGGTCGACGGGTCCATCACGTTGCCGCCGAACGCGGCGCGGGAGGCGTCATCGGGGCCGACGATCTCGACGGTACTGCCGGCGGCACGCAGCTCCTCCACTTGGGCGTGCAGGTTCGCCCGCCAGTGCGGGGGCGTCCGCGCGGCTCCCCCGAACGGCGCGAGCACCAGGACCCGGTCGAATCCCGCGGCGAGGTCTGCGTTCTCGGCATTGGCGCGGTAGCCGCCGTCGATGTAATGACGCGCACCGATGCGGTAGGCGAATCCACTGGAGCAGCTCGCCGCGACGGCGTCCACGAGCGCGACCTCGCCGTGCCGGTCGAAGACCACGGGCTCGCCGGTGACCGCGTCGACGGCCGTCAGGGCGATCGGCCGGTCCGGCCAGTGCGGGGACGGGAGCCGCGCGGCGACGGTGTCTCGCCACCGAGCCCGGACGGAATCGTCCGAGGAGGCCTCCAGGGCAAGGGCGGAAGCGCCCATCCTGCGTCGCATGTCGGCGAGGTCGGTCGCCTCCGCGATGAGCCGGCCCGTTCGGCGCATCTGATCGGCGACGGCGGAGGCGGTGGCTCGCGTCCCGCCCGCGGAGCGCGCGGGTATCGGTGCCGTGAGGATGTCCGCCAGGAGCCGGGGCGGCGGCGCCGCGGCGATCTGTGCGGCCGCCGTGGCACCGGCGGAGGTGCCGATCGTGAGGTCGGCGTCGGTCACGTCGACGCCGGCCTCATGGAGACCGGCGATCACGCCGATGAGCCAGGCATTGCCGGCGGAGCCACCACCGCCGAGCACCAGCGCCCGGCCGCGAGCCGAACGAGAAGAAGTGGGAATCGTGTTCATGGGAACGGCCTTTCAGAGATTCTGATCGGGCGCCCCGGGCGACTAGGACAGTCGCGCGATCGTGCACTGCAGCGGCGCGCCCACTACGGGTACTGCGTTCATGGGACTCACCTCCTGCGGTCGGATCACGATGGAACCGACGCTAGCACCGGTGCCGGCGCCCGCGCATCCCAGTTTCTCGCCGGCCGCGCATGCGTGTCACCAGGGCACCCTGGCGGCCATCGCGAGCAGACGCTCCCGGCGGGTGGGATTGCCCTGCGCCACCCAGGCGATCCGCCCGTAGACATGGGCGCGGAAGTCGTCGTGGCCGTCGTGGTTCTGGCTGTCCGGGCCGAACCGGGCCGCGTTGTGCAGCAGCGCGCGGAGGTCGTCGTAGGCACGCCGCGGTGGTTGGGCACGGGCGTTGACCACGACCCCCGCCAGTTCCTGCCGGGTGCCCGAGCGCATGATCCGGGTCTTGCGCGGGTTCACCGAGAAACCCTCCGAGCGCACGATCTTCGGCACCACGGCGGCGATCACCGACGGATCACGCGCACCGGAGAGGGCGAGGTCGTCGCCGTAGCGGGTGTAGTGAGCGCCCTGCGCGCGGGCCAGGCCCGCGACCCGGCTATCGAGCCGGCGCAGCGCCAGGTTCATCAGGGCGGGCGAGGTGGGTGCACCTTGCGGGAGATGTCGGGCGCGCAGCGTCGCCGCCTGCCAGGCGCCGAGCCCGCGGAGCTCGTCGCCCGCGGTCGCCGTGGTGCACAGCGCGGCGAGGATGCGCGCCACCGGCGCGGGGTATCCCAGCTGCCGGAAGACAGCGCGGACCCTGTTCTCGCCGACCGTGGTGAAGCAGTCCTTCAGATCCAGCCGCACCACCGCCGCCGAGCCCACGTGGGCTTCGGCGTAGTGGAGGACCGAACCGCCGCGCACGAATCCGCGTGCCGCCGGGTGCGGTGCGGCGGGATCGAGGACGTGTCGCAGAATGCGCCGCTGCGCTTCGCGGAGCCGGGGTTTGGGCGCCTCGATCACTCGCACTCCCCCGGCGGTCTTGGGCATCCGGCGAACGCGGTAGTGCCGCAGCGGCGCCGCCGAATGCCGCAGCCAGCGCCCAGTATCGGCGAACCAGTCGAGTTCGGGCACCGTCAGATCGAGCATGGCTGCGAGACCGTCCAGGTCGGCGAGCACCCGGCCGGGGACGGCGCCGCCGGCCTCAGGTTCGAGAGCGGAATCGACCCGGTAGGTCTGCAGGAGGCGCCTGATCACAGCGGGGTGCGGCTTCGTCGGTGCGGCCTCGGTGACGAACAGTGCGACCTCCTCGGCGAGCTCCGCGGGGAGCGCAGCGCCGAGGTCCGCGGCGAGTTCGATCCGGTTCCACTCGGCCGGGTCGATCCGACCGACGAGCAGCGCCGATTGCGCCTGCTGGGCACGCGTCAGAGGCCGGGACAGGTCGACCGACGGCACGTCAGCGCACCACCGGCCGGGGCGAGGATGCGAACGCCGCTCGGGTGACCAGAAACAATCGCCCACAGCGCCGCGAGGGGCGCGAAGCGCCCGGGCCGGCGTGGGACGCGAGGTGTAGCCGTGTGGTGCACCCAGCGGTTACCGCTGGGATGGATCGCGCGGATCCCGCCTCCCCCGAGCGACGTCGCATGCCTTCAGAGTGCCACAGGAATCAGTGCGCGGCGTCGTCCCAGCTCCGGCCGTATCCGACGGACACCTCGAGCGGGACGGACAGCTCGGCGGCGGTGCCCATGGTGCCGCGCACCAACTCTTCGAGCTGTTCCCGCTCACCCGCGGCCACTTCGAGCACGAGTTCGTCGTGCACCTGCAGCAGCATCCGCGACTTCAGGCCCGCACCGCGGATCGCCTTCTCCAGGTTGATCATCGCCACCTTGATGATGTCGGCGGCGCTGCCCTGGATCGGCGCGTTGAGGGCCATCCGCTCGGCCCCCTCGCGGCGCATGCGGTTGGTGGAGGTGAGATCGGGCAGGTACCGGCGACGCCCGTAGATGGTCTCGGTGTACTCGTTGCGGGTGGCCTCGGTGACCACGTCCTGCAGGTAGTCCCGGACGCCGCCGAACCGCGAGAAGTAGGCCTCCATCTGGTCTTTCGCCTCGTCGCGGGAAATCTTCAGCTGCGCTGCCAGGCCGAACGCCGAGAGGCCGTAGGCCAGACCGTAGGACATCGCCTTCACCCGGCGCCGCATGTCCGCGGTCACCTCGTCGATCGGGACACCGAAGGCCTTCGAGCCGACGAAGTTGTGCAGGTCCTCCCCGGTGTTAAAGGCCTCGATCAGTCCCTCGTCGCCGGAGAGGTGCGCCATGATCCGCATTTCGATCTGGCTGTAATCGGCCGTCATCAGCGTCTCGAAGCCCTCGCCCGCGACGAAGGCCTGCCGGATCCGGCGACCGGCCTCGGTGCGCACGGGGATGTTCTGCAGGTTCGGATCGGTCGAGGACAGCCGGCCGGTGGCCGCCACGGTCTGGTTGAACGTGGAGTGGATGCGGCCGTCGGACGCCACCGACTTGAGCAGTCCCTCCACGGTGACCTTGAGCCGCATCGCATCACGGTGTTCGAGCAGGGACTGCAGGAACGGGTGGGGTTCCTTCTCGTACAGGGCCTCCAGCGCCGCGGCGTCGGTGGTGTACCCGGTCTTGGTCTTCTTGGTCTTGGGCAGGCCGAGCTTGTCGAACAGGATCACCTGCAGTTGCTTCGGCGAGCCCAGGTTGATCTGCTCTCCGATCTCCTCGAAGGCGGCGGCCTCCGCGGCGCGGATCCGGTCGCTGAAGTCGCTGTGCAGCGACTCGAGGTGCTCGGTGTCGACGGCGATGCCCGTGGCCTCCATGACGTCGAGCACCCGCAGCAGCGGCAGCTCCATCTCCTCGAGCAGCGGCTTGGACTCGATCTTGTCGAGCTCCTCGTCGAGCGCGGCCGCGAGATCGACCACGGCACGGGCGCGCAGGATCTGCTGCTGCGCCTTCTCGGCCACCGAATCGTCGGGATCGTCGAGCAGGGAGAGCTGCGCGTCGTCGCCTGCGGCCGACTCGACGCGCAGCTCACGGTGCAGGTACCGCACCGAGAGATCGTCGAGGTTGAAACTGCGCTGCCCGGGGCGCACCAGATACGCCGCGATCGCGGTGTCCGAGGTGAGGCCGCCGAGCTTCCAGCCGCGGCTCTCCAGGGCGTGCATGGCCCACTTCGCCTCGTGCACGGCCTTGGGCTGGGACTCGTCGGCGAGCCAGGCGCCGAGGGCCGC
Organism: Tsukamurella sp. TY48; assembly: GCF_019656655.1. Lineage (GTDB taxonomy): Bacteria > Actinomycetota > Actinomycetes > Mycobacteriales > Mycobacteriaceae > Tsukamurella > Tsukamurella strandjordii. The sequence continues at coordinate 74,316 of NZ_BPMV01000001.1, forward strand.
CTCGTCGTGCGGGGTGAGCGTTTCGAGCGCGATGTACCCGCCCTCGTCGTCCGGAGCGGCGATCACCACGGCCTCGGCGTCCCCGTCGAAGACCACCTCGGGGCCCACCACGCCCAGCCCGGACCGCTCGCCCGAGGCCGCGTGCTCGGCGAGCCACTCCGCCACCGTGCCGGGCGCGACGATGCCGCCCGAGATCTCGAAGCCCTCGTCCACCTCGGGCTCGGCGGAGGCGAGCTCAGTGAAGATCCGATCGCGCAGTACCCGGAATTCGAGGTCGTCGAACAGCTGGTGGATGGCCTCGCGGTTCCACGGTTGCAGGGCCAGGTCCTGCGGCTCGTAGGGCAGCGCCATGTCTTTGACCATCTCGGTGATCTGCCGGTTCAGCTGCACCGTGGCCAGGTTCTCCCGCAGGGAATCGCCCACCTTGCCCTTCACCTTGTCGACGTTCTCGACGAGGCCATCGAGGCTGCCGTACTCGCGGATCCACTTCGCGGCCGTCTTCTCACCGACGCCGGGGATGCCGGGCAGGTTGTCCGACGGGTCGCCGCGCAGCGCCGCGTAGTCCGGGTACTGCGCCGGCGTGAGGCCGTACTTCGCGTCCACCTCCTCGGGGGTGAAGCGGGTGAGGTCGGAGACGCCCTTGCGCGGGTAGAGAACCGTGACGTGCTCGTTGACCAACTGCAGGGCGTCACGGTCGCCGGTCACGATCAGCACGTCGAAGCCCTGCTCCTGGGCCCGCGTGGTCATGGTGGCGATGATGTCGTCGGCCTCGTAGCCCTCCTGCGCCATGGTGGGGATCCCCATGGCGCCGAGCACGTCTTTGACCACGTCGACCTGGCCGCGGAAATCGTCCGGTGCCGACGAGCGCTGCGCCTTGTACTCGGGGTACATCTCGGCGCGGAAGGTTTGGCGGGAGACGTCGAAGGCGGCGGCCACGTAACCGGGCGCCTCCTCCTTGAGGAGCTTGATCAGCATGGACGTGAAGCCGTACACCGCGTTGGTGGGCTGGCCCGATTTGGTGCGGAACCGGCCGCCGTCCAGCGGGAGGGCGAAGAAGGCCCGGAAGGCCATCGAGTGCCCGTCGATGAGCAGCATCACCGGCCGCTCCCCCACCTCCGACGGAGTCGCGGGGGCGGTCGTCTGGGCCGGGTTCGCTGCAGTCACACCCGCAGTCTAGTGAGACCCACCGATAGATTTTCCGGGCGCAACCGTCTCACCGATCCGCCGCTCCAGATCGGCCACCTCGGCGGTGGCGCGATCGAGCTCGCCGGCCTTCGCGGTCTCGGGCAGTGCGGCGATCGTGACCAGCCGGTCGTCGAGTTCCTGAGCGGCGACGGTGAGCCGCACCTGCTCGTCGAGCTGGGCGGCGGTGAGGATTCCGGCGGGCTGGTCGAAGGCGCGCACGGCGTCGCGGATGCGGCGGTGCAGTCTTGCCTCGGGAACGTGCGAGCCCGACCAGGACAGCGGGGCGCGGCTCGGGAAGGGCATCGCGCCCTCCGCCTGCTGCTGCCGGCGGCTGTTGCGCACCAGCGCGACGGCGAACGCCGTCGTTCCGAGCACCGCCAGTACGACCAGCACCAACAGGACGATGATCACCGTCGACATCATGAACCTCCCTGACTCTGCATGTAGAGGTACACCCCGGCGGCGACCACGAGCAAGCCCACGAGCACCGCGAAGGCGATCTTGACGGTGCTCCAGGGCCGCTCGCCCTGCACCTCGCCGGTGACGCCGTTGACGAAAACCTGGAAGGGCTTGTTGGCGAAGGTCACGGTGAGCAGCCACACGGGCATCAGCAGGTACACGAAGTCGATGGACTGGAAGACCGGATTCATGCGGTGGATCCGCTGCTCGTCGCCGCCGATGTCGCGGCGCACCGTGGTCTCCACGATGTCGTTGATCCGGGGCCGCGCCTGCGCCTCGAAGACCTGCGCCGCGTCACCGTCGTACGTGCGGGCCAGGTGCCCCGCCACGAATTCCGGTGTGTAGGGAACGGCACGATCGGCGGGCCAGGGTTCGAGGGCGCGCACCCGGCCGCCGTCGAGCCCGGTGTTGGCGGTCTCGGTGAGGTGCCGGATGCTGTTGTGCACGCGGCCCCGGGCGGGGTACCAGTCGGTGTAGGTCTCGACGTTGCCGTCCCGGTCGCGCCGGGTGCGACGCTCGCCGCGCGAGCCCGAGTACTCGGTGCTGACCTCGGCGTCGTAGCTGTAGTACGACAGGTAGACGCTGGTGAACGATCCCAGTACTCGGTACTTCTTGAACTCGCGCGGGGCGAACCAGCGGCTGTTCACCCAGGCCTCGATGTTGGTGCGCGCCTGGGCATCACTGACTTGCAGCGGAAGGATCCCGTCGATCGGGAGCCGTGCCGGCGCAACCTGGATGTCGTTGCGCTGGATCGGCGTATTGCAGTACGGGCACCGGACCGCGGTGAGGGTTCCGCTGAACAGCGTGTGCCCACCGCAGTTCTGGCACACCACCTCGCGATCGACCACCTGCGGCGCCGCCGCCGATCGCGCCTGCGCGTACACCGCGTTCATCGTGGGCCCCAGCGGGTGCGCCACGATCCGCTTGGTCGGATCGAGCATCACCGGGAAGGTGCTGCCGCATCCGGGTGAGCGGAGCCCGCCGGTGGCGGGATCGAAGATCAGCGAATCCCCGCAGTTCGCGCACGGATAGGTGCGGGTCTGCTCGGTGACCTGGAACAGCGCGCGGTCCGGGGGTGCCCCCGGATCCGCTGCGGGCGGCACCTGCGGGGTGAGCGGCCGGATCGGTGGCGCCGGCCGCTGCTCGGGCAGCGGGGGCGGGACCGTCATCGTCCCGGCTGGGGCGGCAGCGGCGGCGGGGTGGCACCGAACAGCGGCCGCAGGGCCGGTACCTCACCAGCGGGCGTCCACCCCGCCATGTCCGCGGACCACACCAGGGTCTGCGGGGTGAGGTTCATGCCCCGCAGTTGGTCGACGGGGTACGGGCCGGTGGCCTGGCCGTTCTGCTCGACGTGGAACTGCTGGCCGCCGGGCAGCGGCGGCGGTGCCGCGGGGGCGCCCTGCGGCTGCGTGTTCTGCTGCTGCGGGTTCTGCGGTGCCTGCTGGTTCTGGAAGTTCTGGCTGAACTGCTGTCCCATCGCCATTCCCATGCCGGCCGACATGAAATCGCCGGCGGCGCCTCCACCCGGATTGGTGGCGGCGCCCAGCATGGAGTCGGCGGCGCGGCCCTGCTGGAAACGCCCCATATCGCCGACGTTGCCGTAGTAGCCCTTCTCCTCGACACCGCGCGCGACACCGCGTGTCATGGCCTGGGTGATCTCGTCGGGCAGCGAGATGTTCATCTCGATCGCCTCGCAGGCGAGACCGTAGGGTCCCTGGATCCGGCTCTGCACGTACTCGCGCAGCTTCTCGGAGAGTTCCCGCTGGCGGCCCTGCAACTCGATCGCGCCCACGCCGGTCTCGAGCAGCATGTCCGAGAAGGCGGTGGCGATGGTGCGGCGCAGCAGTTCGGCGATCTCCTCGGAGTCGACGTTGGAGTCGGTGCCGATCACCTGGCGCAGGAACGTGGGCGAGTCGACGACGCGGACCACGCACAGGCCGTTGGCGCGGACCTGGACCATGCCGAAGTCGGGGTCCCGGATGGTGACGGGGTTCGGGGTGCCCCAGCGCAGATCGGTGATCGGCCGGTGGTTGACGAAGTAGACCTCGCTGCGGAACGGGCTCTTGAATCCGTGCGGCCAGCCCTGCAGCGTGGACATCACGGGCATGTTCTCCGAGACCAACGTGTAGCTGCCCGGGCCGTAGCGGTCGGCAAGCTGGCCGCGGTACACGAACAGCGCCTCCTGGCCCTCGCGCACGATGAGCTGCGCACCGTTCTTGATCTCGTTGTTGTAGCGCGGGAACCGCCACGCCATGATCGAGCGGTCGTCCTCGAGCCACTCGATGATGTCGACGAGTTCGCCCCGGACCTTGTCGAAGATCCCCATGCCTGTGCATCCCCTCGGTTGTGAGTATCGAATTCCACGATAGTCAGCCCGCTTGGCAACGGCTGAGGGCTCGCTGAGACGAGGGTTGCGATCATGCGGATCAGTGCACGGCGTGTCGTCCACTTCACCGCGCATTCAGTGCATCGAGGATTTACGCTGCACTCGGCCCCGCAGACCGGGCCTCCACCACACGAAAGGTGCTCCAACCATGGCAGGCAAGTTCGAGGTGTACGAGGACAGCTCCGGCAAGTTCCGCTTCCGTCTGAAGGCCGGCAACGGCGAGGTCGTGGCGTCGGGCCAGGCGTACGCCTCGCGCAAGGGCGCCCACGACGGTGCCGCCGCCGTCGTCCGTGCCGCCGAGGGCGCGAAGGTGGTCGACGTCGACAAGGAGTGATCGCACGGATCACTCGCATCGGGGAGGGCTTCGGCCCTCCCCGACGTGTTTCACCTGCACTTTCGCGTGATCTCGCCACAGGCCTTGACCTTGACACCGTGCGAAGGTCGATGCTCGGAGTCACCGAAGGAGGTGGCCGTCATGGCTGAAAATCACGTACTCGATCACCCGGACTCGTCGGCGCGACTGCGCGCGGCGCTCCTGGTCGGCAGCGCCGCCGATCCGGGCTCACTGACGGAGCTCGTGAAGCGGTGCGCGGTGGAGCCGGACTTCTTCGTCCGGGACATGCTGACCTGGGCGCTCACGCGGCTCCCCGCCGCGGACACGGTGCCCTTCCTGGTGAGCGAGCTGGGGTCCGAGGTGGCCCAGGCGCGCAGCCAGGCGCTGCACACGTTGTCGAAGATCGGCGATCGCTCGGTGTGGCCCTCGGTCGCGCGACTGCTGACCGATCCCGACGACGAGGTGGCCCGGAGCGCCTGGCGCGCCGCCGCGGTCCTGGTGCCCGACGCCGAGCGGGCCCGCACTGCGGAGGTCCTGGCCGCGCAGTTCGGGCGCGGCGATGCCGACACCCGGCTCAGCCTGAGCCGGGCACTGCTCGCCCTGGGCGAGAGCGGGGAGACGGTGGCGCGGGCGGCGATCGAGTCGCCCGATCCGATCGTCTCCGAGCACGCCGCGGATACGATGCGGTTGCTCTCGGACCCGGATTCGGGCGCCTCGTCCGCCCTGCATTCCGCGCGGCGTGCGGCGGCGCTCGGCGCGGAACGGATGCGTGCCGCCGACGAGGGCCGAGAGCTGTGAGGAGGCGGCGGTGAGGATCGGCGAGGTGTCGCAGCGGTCCGGCGTCAGCGCGCGGATGTTGCGGCACTACGACGCGCTGGGCCTGGTCCGTCCGTCGGGGAGGTCGGTGTCGGGGTACCGCGAGTACGCCGACGCCGACCTCCGCCGCATCTTCCACGTGGAGAGCCTGCGCACACTGGGCCTCTCGCTCAAGGACATCGGGCGGGCGCTCGACGATCCGGCGTTCGCGCCGGCCGAGTTGGTGGATCGGCTGATCGCGCAGACGCAGGAGCAGATCGACGTGCAGACCACCCTGCTCGCGCGCCTGCGGCACGTCTACGCCGCGGGACCGGATGCCTGGGACGATGTGCTCGAGGTGGTGGCGCTGCTCAATCGGCTGAAGGCACCGTCGCCCGGTATCCGGCAGCAGGCCGCGCTGGGTGCCGCGGGGACAGCGCCCGGGCAGGCCCTGGCGGACGCGGTGCTGCGGGAGGAGAACCTCAACGTGGCCGGCGCCCTGCGCTGGGCGCTGCCCCGGGCCGACGGCGATGCGGTCCGGGTTCTGCTCGGCGGCCTCGAATCCGACGATCCGCGAGTCCGGCGCCGTGCCGTGGACACGCTGATCGAGCTCCCCGCCGACGACGCGCTGCGCGGCGCGCTCTCGAACGCCGATCCGACGGTGCGCGCGGTGGCCGCCATCGAACTCGGCCACCGCGGGGACCCGGCCGCCGTGGGCGAGCTCGTCTCGATGATCCTGCGCGGCGACAGCGATGTCCCCGCCGCCGAATCGCTGGACGCCATCGCGGCCGCCGGCGACGACGGCGCGATCGTCGGCGCCCTCACCGATTCCTATGCCGCCGCCGACTATCCGGTGCGGCAGCGGTTGGTGCAGGCACTGGCGGAGATCCGCGGTCCCGCCGCAGCGGCCGCGCTGGCCTCGCTGCGCGACGATCCCGACCCTCGGATCGCGCGCACGGCGGATTACATCATCGATCGTCGTGCCGCCGAGGCGGTCACGGACCCGTGAAGGTCCAGTGCGTACCCGCGGGCCCGTGCACGACGATGTCGTAGGCACCGTCGCGCAGGGGTACGGTGAGCTCCGTCGTCCCCTGGACATCGGCGTGCAGCGGCGCGGAATCCGGTGCGTGATAGGGGAACACCGTGAAGTGAGCGCTGCGCTTGCCGGTGTTGCGCAGGCGCACCCGTAGCCCGTCGGACCGGCGCCGCACGGTGACCTCGGTGCGGTACGGCACGGGGCGCGTCGGCCGGGTGCCGGGCTCCTGACGGGGCCGCTGCCCCACGGCCGGCGCGTGCGGTTTCCACCGCGGGCGCAGGCTCCCGGTGGTGGCGGGCCGGTTCGAGGGTGGGAGCGACCGCGGGACCCGGAAGTCGAAGGCGCTGGTGAGATCGCCGGCAACGGTGCGCCGCCAGGGGGAGATGTGCGGCACCGAGATACCCAGCCACCGCTCCAGGAACCGGAGGGTGGACGTGTGGTCGAAGGTCTCCGATGAGACGAAACCGCCGATGGTCCACGGGGAGACGATCGTCATGGGCACGCGGTTGCCGAGGCCGAGCGGCAGATCGCCCACCCACTCGTCGGTGGCGCTGCGGGGCGGCCGGGGTGGCGGCACGTGGTCGAAGTAGCCGTCGTTCTCGTCGTAGAGCAGGAAGAGCGCGGTGTGCCGCCAGACCTCCGGGTTGCGGCCGAGGGCGTCGAGGATGCGGTAGACGAGGTTGGCGGACGCGCGGGGCGACGAGGCGCTGGGGTGTTCCGACTCCCGTTCCGAGGCCACCACGTAGCTCACTGCGGGGAGTGTTCCGGCGGCGATGTCCGCGGCGATGCGATCGGTGAGTGTGCCGGTGGGGCCGCGGCGCAGGCCGCGGAAGAACAGGTCGCGATCGGGCTGCGGGAGCGTGCGGGCGCGGGCATCCACCTCGGCGGCGCGGCGGGCGGCCTCGTCGGCGGGCAGCGTGCGCAGCCCCTGATAGAAGTCGTCGATCTCGGTGCCGAAGTCGCGGAACACGGCCTGCGAGACCTGTTTGAAGCGGCGGAAGAACTCGATGTTGTTGTCGGTGAAGTTGTCCCACTCCTGGTACACCTGCCACTCGACGCCCGCGTCCTGAAGGATTTCGCCGATGCAGGGCCAGTCGTAGCCGGGGTGGCCGCGGTCGTAGGCGGTGTTCTCCACCGCGCGCGCACCGGTGAGCGGTTCGTATCCGGTGTATCCGGAGAAGAAGTAGTTCCGGTTCGGTGACGTCGACGTGGGCACCGAGCAGAAGTAGTGATCGCACACCGTGAAGGCGTCGGCGAGCGCGTAGTGGAAGGGGATGTCCTGGCGGTCGTAGTAGGCCATCGTGGAATCGGTCTTCGCGGGGATCCAGCCGTCGTTCCAGCCGCCCGCGAGCGCAGCCTGGCCGCCCGTCCAGGTGTGGTCGAGGGCGTCGATGTTCTGCGCATCCATCTGCTGCCGTTCGGCCGCGCCGCGGACCGGGAAGGGCTGCACCGGCAGGCCCGTGCGCGTCGGCTGGTCGAAGACGCTGTGCCCGGTGCGCAGTCGCATCGCCGCGGGATCGTCGAAGCCCCGCACACCGCGCAACGTGCCGTAGTAGTGGTCGAAGGAGCGGTTCTCCTGCATCAGGAAGATCACGTGGCGCAGGTCGCTGAGGTCGCCCGCCGCCGCGGGCTCGGCCATGGCCGATTGCAGGGGCGTGGGGAGCAGGCCTGCGCCCACTCCCCCGGCGGCCAGTGCACCTTTGAGGAAGACGCGCCGATTCGTTGCGGGCTTCATCCCGACCACGCTGACGCATCCGGCTGAATCGCGGGTGGAAAGGGCGTGAACCCGCGCCGGCGAGTTCACGACCTTCCACCCGCGGCCGATCACGAGGTCGAGGGGCCCGCGACCGTCGGCGGAGCGAGCGGGGTGGATCGATCGCCGTAGCGCGCGGCGAAACCGTCGCACAGCGCCTCGATGCCCGACCGCAGCAGCGGCAGCGCTTCACACAGCTCGGGGCGCTCGATCGCGACCAGATCGCGCATCCGCGGAAGCTCCTCGATCAGCGGATCGTCGGCGAGGCCGGCGACGAAACCGACTCCGTCGAGCGAGGATCCGGGGGCCACGAGCACACGGCCGACCGCGCCGAGCCCGGCGCCCTGGACGTGATTCCACACGTGCAGGGCGAGTTCTGCGGAATCGTCGACCTTGCCGGTGAGGTGGTCGAGCGCCTCGACCAACCAGTCGAAGCAGGCCACCGACGACGGTGAGACGGCAGCCCGGGGAACGGCGTGCGCGAGCAACACCCACGGATGACGTAGGTACAGCCGCAGGTCGGTCTCGGCGGCGATGTGCACCCGACGGCGCCAATCCGGGTCTCCTAGGAGCTCTTCCGGATACAAGGCCCCCGCGCCCACCGCGGCCGCCATCTCCCGGATGAGCGTCTCCTTATCGGGCACGTGCCGGTAGAGCGACATGGCTCCCGTTCCGAGAGCCTCGGCGATCCGGCGCATCGAGACCTTCTCCAGACCGCCCTCGTCGGCGAGGCGCACCGCCTCGGCGACGATCGCCTCTCTGGTGAGCGCGGTCTCCGACACTGTCACTCCTCATCGCGTTGACCCTGCCCGAACGTTCTGCGTACAGTGTACCCATCCGTTCTGCGTACGCCGTACGCGTCGTCGTTGAGATCGTGTCAAGGAGTTCTCGTGTCCACCACCCCGCGCCGCGCCTGGGGCGGCCTCGCCGCGCTCCTGCTGCCGGTGTTCCTGGTCTCCATGGACGCCTCGGTCCTGTACCTGGCGATGCCGCACGTGACCGCGGCTCTGCATCCGAGTTCGGAACAGCAGCTGTGGATCCTGGACATCTACCCCTTCATGCTGGCCGGACTCCTGATCACCATGGGCAACCTGGGCGACCGGTGGGGCCGCCGCCGCCTGATGACCTGGGGCGCCGCACTGTTCGGCGTGGCCTCGGTGTTCGCGGCGTTCGCCCCCACCCCGGGCCTGCTCATCGCCGCTCGCGCGCTGATGGGCGTCGGCGGCGCCACACTGCTGCCCGCCAGCCTGGCACTCATCGCCAACATGTTCCGCAACCCGCGTGATCGCGGCGTCGCCGTCGGCATCTGGACGGCGGCCTTCTCCTTCGGCGTGGCCGTGGGACCGGTTCTGGGCGGCCTTCTCCTGCACCACTACTGGTGGGGATCGGTGTTCCTCATCAACGCACCGGTCTTCCTCGCCTTCCTGGTGGCGGGGCCGCTGCTGATCGACGAATCGCGCACCGATACCTCGGCGCCGTTCGACCTCGTCGGCGTCGCACTGTCGATGGCCGCGATCTTCCCGCTGGTGTACGCGGTGAAGGCCTCGGCGAGCCACGGCGTCACCGCCACCACGCTCGGCGTAGGCGCCTTCGGCCTCGTCATGCTGGTCGCGTTCATCACGCAACAGCGGCGCGCCGCGCACCCGCTGATCCCGTTCGACCTGTTCCGCAACAAGGTCTTCGCGATGGCGATCTGCGGCACGATCATCGCCATCTCCACGCTCAGTTCGATGTCCTACCTCACGGGCATCTACCTGCAGTCGGTGGTCGGACTGGATGTGCTGGCGGCGGCCTTCCTCGGGCTGCCCGCGGCCGCGACCGTGGCTTACTTCTCGATGCGCGCACCGTGGATCCGTCAGTACCTGGGCCGGCAGTGGACCTTCACCGCGTCGCTGCTGTTCTCGGCCGCCGGCCAGTTCCTCCTGGTCGGGCTCGGCGTGGACGGCCCGACCTGGCTGTACGTGGTGGCCACCGTCGTGGCCGGCGTGGGCTACGGCACCCTGTTCACCTTCGTCTCGGAGACGGCCCTCGCGGCGGCGCCGCCGGAGCGGGCGGGCCAGGCGTCGTCGATGTCGGAGATGAGCTTCGAGCTGGGCACGGCGATGGGTCTCGCGATCCTCGGTTCGGTGGCCACCGCGGTCTTCACGCGGCACGACGGCATGTCGCGCACGCTCGGGGACACGCTCGCGCAGGCCGCGTCGATCGGCGGTGCCGACGGTGCCGCTCTCGCCGAGAGCGCGCGCTACGCGTGGGTCGACGCGGTGACCACCACCGTCGGGACGTCGGGTGTCCTGCTCATCGCGACGGCTGCCGCCGCGTGGGTTGTATTACGTGGAACGCGGGAAGTGATCACCGTCGCATGATCTTTGACGCTGTCAATTCACACGTTTACTATCGCGTTCATGACGGCGACTGAAGTGCTCCTCCCCGCCCCGTCTGACGCATGGTCGATGCTCGCGGCGTGGTCCGCGGTCGTCGCTGCGGTGTTCGAGCAGGAGGACCTTCGCCCCGAAGGACCGGGGGTGGCCCACTTCGCCGACGGTGGCGGATCCGAGTTCGACCTCGCCCTGCTGTCGGGCGGTCGGGCCAGCATCGTCGGCTTCGACCGCGAAGCCGGCGATACCGACCTGCGTGGCCGCGACGATCTGGTGGCCGCCGGTGCCCCGCGGTGGTGGTTCGCCGCACTCCCCGAGGGGGCGACAGCGCCGAACTTCGCCTACGGCTTCGACGGCACGTCGTGGTCGGCGGTGGGCCACAACCCGGACCTGATCACCAAGGCGCATTTCACGCCCGGTCCGGCGACCGATCCCGAGACCGCGGCGGGCGTACTCGCCGATGTCCTCTCGCAGGCCTACGAGGACAACCTGGACGGCGACTACCCCGCCGACGCCGAAGCGGTCGAGGCCCTGCTCGCAGCGGGTGAACACATCGACGAGGGCACCCTGCGCCGCGCACTCGGCGGCGACTACGGCGACATCGCCCTCGGTGTGGCGACGGCGGCCCGCTTCCGCCGCTAGCGCGGGTCGAGGCGGAACACGGGGATCACGCGGCCTCCGGCGGTCTCCTGGTACTTCGTGAAGCCCTCGGAGCGCTCCTCGAAGCGAGTCCATGCGGCGTCGCGCTCAGCACCGGTGAGCTCGCGGGCGGTGACCCGTGCGGACGAGATGCCGCCCTCGTCGTCCGGGTACTCGATCTCGATGTCCGGGTGCGCGACCAGGTTGTAGTACCACGACGGGTTCTTCGGCGAGCCGCCCGCGGATGCGGGGATCAGCCAACTGTCGCCGTCCCGGATACCGGCGAGCGGATTGATCCTCGGCTCCCCCGATTTGGCACCCACGCTGTGCACGAGCACCAGAGCGCGGCCGAAGCCCATCGCCGAGACGGTGCCGTTGTTCGCGCGGAATTCCTCGATGATGTCCTTGTTGAAATCGCTCACGGCACCATTGTGCTCCAGATCCGTAGTGGCCGCCGAGATCACGCCGAGACTCAGGAGAGGACGTCGCGCTCCGTGGTCGGGGGTGCCACAGAGCGGCGCAAGGTCTCGCCTCGGAAGAACGCCGGGTGCGTCGCACGCCGGACGAGCATGAGCGCCGCGCCCAGCAGGAGCAGGCCGAACCCGATGTAGAAGACGATGCCGATGCCGAACAGCGATGCGCCGCTGCCGTTCGCGGGATCGAGGCTCTCCTGGACCGAGATCGCGAAAACGATCGCCAGGATGGTGCCGCCGACCGCGGGGAAGAGGCACTTGTAGATGAAGTCGTGGGGGCTGCGCAGCAGTTCGCGGCGGAAGAACCAGACGCAGGCGAAGGCGGTGATCCCGTAGTACCAGCAGATCATGATGCCCAGCGCGGCGATGGTGTCGAGGAGCGCGCGGTCGGAGAGCATTTTGACCACCGTGTAGAAGACGGCGGTCACCACGCCGGACACCACGGTGGCGTAGGTCGGCACGAGGTAGCGCGGATGCACCGACGCCATCTTCTTGGGGAAGGCGCCGTAGGCACCCATCGCGAGCATCGTGCGCGCGGCAGGGAGGAAGGTGGTCTGCAGGCTGGCGATCGACGAGGCGAAGATCGCGAGGAACAGCATGGTTCCGCCGACATCGCCGAGGACCGGATTCGCGAGGGGACGGAAGACGTTCTCCGAGTTCTCCGGGTTGCCGAGCCCCAGCCCCTCCGTGCCGACGCCGGCGTACATCATGACCGCGACGGCCACCAGCAGGTACGTGATCAGGATCGACACCACCGACAGCAGGCCGGCCCGGCCGGGCACCTTGTTCGGGTCCTTCGACTCCTCGCCGAGCGTGAGACAGGTGTCCCAGCCCCAGAACGCGAAGATCGAGCCGGTGAGGCCGATCACGAACGCCGCGATGGTGACGCCGGTGAACGGGTTGAACCAGTCCATCGAGAACGACAGCCCCGTGGGCACGCCCGCCGAGCGGACGATCGCGGTGACGGCGAACACCACCAGAACCACCATCTGGAAGCCGACCAGCACGTACTGCACCGCAGTGCTGGTGGTGATTCCGCGACCCGCGATCGCGGTGGCGATCAGCAGGAAAGCCAGCGTGGTGGCGATGTTGATCGCCCTGTTCCCGGCGAGGTCGGCGAGCGCGTCGTTCCCGGTGACCTGGGCGAGGAAGAGGTAGAAGTAATCCACGGCGATCGCCGCCAGGTTCGAGAGCACGATGATGGTGGCCAGGACCATGCCCCAGCCGCACATCCAACCGATGTACGGGCCGAAAGCCTTGGTGGACCAGGTGAACGAGGCGCCGCAGTCCGGCACTCGCGAGTTGAGCTCGCGGTAGGCGTAGGCGGTCAGGAACATCGGAATGAACCCGGCGATGAAGATCGCGGGCATCTTCAGCCCCACCGCGGCCACGATGAGTCCGATGCTGGCGGTCAGCGTGTATCCGGGGGCGACTGTCGAAATGCCCAGCACCGCACCGGCGAACGTGCCGATGCGCCCGCGTGCGAGTCCCTTGTCGACGACGTCTGCGGACATCAGATCCCCTCCTTCGGAACCACGACCATCGGGACGTCGAGGCGACGGAGCATCTTGGCCGCCGTCGAGCCGAGGAACAGGCGGCGGGGCGCCGCGAGGCGGGACGATCCGACCATGATGATGTCTCCGCTCTCCCAGCCGACCTGCTCGACGGCGTCTTCCACGGTGGGTCCGACCGCGACGGAGACCGAGACCGGCACGCTTCCGGAGAGGCGCGCTCGCGCCTCGTCGAGCACGCGCTCGGCGTGGTCACGGGCCTGGTCCTGCGCGACCGGATCGGCCCGACGATGCCCGGGCATCAGGTCGAGTGCCACGAGGGAGATCAGTCGGAGCGGGACCTCGGCGCGTGCGGCCGAGGCGATGGCCACATCGAGGAGCTCGTCGGCCCCCGCACGGGTGCCGACGGCGCAGGTGATGCGGCGAATCGTGGGAAGGGCGAGATCCGCGTACCCACGCGGTGCCACGAGGAGCCCCACCGACGATGAATGGATCAGGTCGTTGGCCACCGATCCGAGCGAATGCGAGCCGAGCAGGCCGCCGCCGGTGCCGCCGATCACGACGGCGTCCGCGCCCAGCCGCTCCGCCTCGGCGATGATCCCCTCCGCGGGAGAGTCACTCACTCGGACGTGCGTGCTGACCGCGACATCGGCGGGCACGGCCGCGACCGCGGCACGCAGCCACTCGTCGGCCTGCGCGGTGAGCACCTGATCCACGAAGTCCCCGGGCGTGATGGGTGCCGCGGCGTCGGGCGGCACGATCATTCCCACCGCGAGGTCGGTTCGCATGCTGCGGGCCACCTGCACCCCGAGGGCCACGGCGTCCCGGCCGCCGTCGGTGGCGAGGTAGGCGACGAAGATCGTCATCGCCGCTCCCCCGGTCCGGCGGACGCGAGCACGGCTCGGTCGTCGGCGGTGAGCATCTCCCGCAGGCCACGGATCATGGCTTCGAGTCCCACGTCGAACGCCTGCTGTGCGCGGGCCGGCCCCTTCGGGGCGGCGGCCACCACCCGGCGCAACGATGCGGATGCGGGGTCGTCGGCGTCGAGGTGGAAGATCTCGTCGGGGGCGGCGGTGTCGATCGCGGCGCCCAGCATGAAGTCGTCGATCGCCACGATCACGGCCAGTACCCGGCCCTCCGGAAAGCCCGCACGCAGGAGTCCGGCGGCCGCCGATTGATAGTCGAGGACGGTGGCACCGGCCGCGATGGTCTCCGTGGCCAGGAGCCGCACCGCCGAGGGGTGGGCGGCGAACGCGGCGCGGTACCCGCGCGCCCAGGCCTCGACGGCCTCATCCCAGGGCAGCGTGTCGAACCACGCCCCGTCGACGTCTTTCGTGACCGCCTCGCGGACGAGTTCGACGACGGCACCACGTCCGTCCACGTGGTGGTAGATCGATGACACCTGCACCCCGAGGCGGCGGGCCAGCGCCGGCATGGTGAAGCCGCCGTCGCGATCGATGAGTTCGAGCGCGGCCGCGCCGATCGATGCGCGATCGATCTGCGGTGTGCTGGGTCGTCCGACACGTCTGCTCACGTGCGCGAACTTACCCGAAGTCGACAACTATCGAAAGACATTCGATTTGAATCTTGTAGCCTCGAAGCCCCACGGCTACCCTAATCGAAAGCCTATCGATTTAGGCCCGCTCGCACGCGGGCTCCGAGACCGAGGACGTGGTGTGGACATCGTCATCGCCCCAGCGATTCCCGACTCCCCCGCCCGGGTGCACGCCCCCACCCGGCCGCCGCTGCGCGTGGCACTCGTCCAGCACCGTTGGCACGACGACCCCGACCGCCTGGAGTGCGAGCTGACCGAAGCCATCGGTGCGGCGGCCGCGGCCGGCGCGCGCGTGGTCTTCCTGTCCGAGATCACCTTGATGCGGTATCCCGCTTTCGAGCGGGCGGGGGCCCGCCCGAGTGACCTGGCGGAGGACCTGCATCGCGGCCCCACGTTCCGGTTCGCCGCGGCTGCCGCCGCCGAGCACGGGGTAGTCGTACACGCGTCGCTGTACGAGAAGCATCCCGACGCGGAGCCCCTCGGCTACAACACCGCGATCCTGGTGGCACCCGATGGTGAGCTGCTGGCCCTGACCCGCAAGCTGCACATCCCGGTGACCGCCGGGTACTACGAGGACACCTACTTCCGTCCCGGTCCCGCCGGCGACCCGTACCCCGTGCACGCTCCGGACCAGTTGGGCGGCGCCCGTTTCGGACTGCCGACCTGTTGGGACGAGTGGTTCCCGGAGGTCGCCCGCGGATACTCGCTGGCGGGCGCGGAGGTGATCGCGTATCCCACCGCCATCGGATCCGAACCCGATCACTCGGATTTCGACACGGCGCCACTGTGGCGGCAGGTGATCGTGGGCAACGGAATCGCGAACGGCACCTTCATGGTGGTCCCCAATCGCTGGGGTGACGAGGGGGCGATCACCTTCTACGGCAGCTCGTTCATCTCCGATCCCTACGGGCGCGTATTGGTGGAGGCGCCGCGGGACTCCTCGGCGGTGCTCGTGGCCGATCTCGATCTGGATCAGCGTCGCGACTGGCTCACCCTGTTCCCGTTCCTCGCCACCCGGCGTCCGGACACCTACGGCGCGCTCACCGAACCGGTCGAGGCCCGTCACCCGTTGGGAGGCATGCGATGACGTGGCGAATGCCCTCGGAGACCGCACCGCAGGAGCGCACCTGGATGGCCTTCCCCTCCGCCGGATACTCGCTCGGGGACACCGAGCAAGAACAGCACGAGGCCCGCACCACATGGTCGGCGGTGGCGAACGCGATCGTGGGATTCCAGCCCGTCACGATGATCGTCGACCCGGGTGAACGGGCTGCGGCCGCCCGATACCTGTCGGCGGAGATCGAGGTGGTCGAACGTCCGCTCAACGACGCCTGGATGCGCGATATCGGGCCCACGTTCGTGGTGGACGATCACGGGACGGTGGGCGCCGTCGATTGGACGTTCAACGGATGGGGCGGACAGGAGTGGGCGCGGTGGGACCGCGACAGCCTGATCGGACAGTCGGTGGCCGAGCTCGCCGGCGTCGAACGCATCGATTCCGCGCTGGTCAACGAGGGCGGCGGAATCAACGTGGACGGCGAGGGCACCGTCCTGTTGACGGAGACCGTGCAGCTCGATCCGGGCCGCAATCCCGGACTGTCCAAGGCCGACGTCGAAGCCGAGCTCGCTCGCACGATCGGCGCGACACACTTCGTGTGGCTCCCCTTCGGCCTGGCCCGCGATTCGTCCACGTTCGGCACGCGCGGCCATGTGGACATCGTGGCCACGATCCCGTCGCCCGCAGTGGTGCTGCTGCACGATCAGCGCGACCCGAGCCACCCCGATCACGAGCGATGCGCGGTGTTGCGTGAGGTCTTCGCATCGACGACGGACGCCGCCGGGCGCGCGTGGGATGTGCGATCGGTTCCTGCGCCGGCCGTGCTGCGCGATGACGAGGGCTTCGTCGACTACAGCTACATCAACCACGTCGTCATCAACGGCGCGGTGGTGGCCTGCTCGTACGACGATCCGAACGATGCAGCCGCGGTGGAGATCCTGGCGGATGCCTACCCGGGCCGGGAAGTGATCACCGTGGACGCCCGTCCGCTCTTCGCTCGCGGCGGCGGCATCCACTGCATCACGCAGCAGCAACCCGCACGCTGATCCGGCGGGGCGGTGCGCCGGATATCGTTGGTCCGGTGCAGCCCCCGAACGCCTGGCGCGGATCGCTCGCGCGCTGGGATCTGATCCCCGATGGTGCCGCCTTCTCCACGCCCGGCAGCGATCTGCTCCCCGTCCGGTATCGGGGCGCGCCCGCGATGCTCAAACGGGCCCGCACGCCCGAGGAGCGGGCCGGGGCCGCGGTGCTGCGGTGGTGGGACGGCGACGGTGCGGCGCGCGTCTTCGCCCAGCACGACGACACCGTGCTCATGGAGCGCGCCACCGGACCGTCGGACCTGATGGCCATGGCCGAGGGCGGGCGCGACGACGAGGCGAGCCGCATCCTGTGCGCGACGATCGACCATCTGCACCGTCCGCGGGCGGGCCGGCCCGACGCCGAGCTCGTCGGGCTGCGCGAGTGGTTCGCATCGCTGCACGCGGTCCGGGACGACGGTCCGCGGTTCGCCCGCTCGTGGTCGGTGGCCGATGACCTCCTGCGCACCTCGCGCGACGAGGTGGTCCTGCACGGCGATGTGCATCACGACAACGTGCTCGATTTCGGCGAGCGCGGCTGGCTCGCGATCGACCCGAAGAACGTGATCGGCGAGCGCGGCTACGACTACGCGAATCTGCTCACCAATCCGGATCTGGCCACCGCTTCCGATCCGGAGCGATTCCACCGGCAGCTCGGCGTGATCGTCGCGGCCTCCGGCCTGGACCGCGATCGCCTGCTGCGGTGGGTCGTCGCCTTCGCCGGCCTATCGGCGGCGTGGTTCCTGGAGGACGAGGAGCTCGACCGGGCCGACCACGACTTCGCCGTCGCCGATCTCGCCTGGACGGCGCTGACCGATCCCGCTGCGAGGTCCAGCTAGCCGCTTCGGAGGCTTCCACCGTGATGGAGCGGGGCCGCCTCAGCCCGCCGGGATCGGCAGCGGCGCGGGCGCGGTGCCGGCTCCGAAGGGGCTGCCGCCGAGCTTCTCCCGGCCGTGCGGGGTGAACCAGTTCGCCAGGTCGGGCCCCTTGGGGACGATGCCGGTGGGGTTGATGTCCCGGTGCACCTCGTAGTAGTGGCGCTTGATGTGGTCGAAGTGGGTGGAGTCGCCGAAACCGGGCGTCTGGAACAGATCCCGCGCGTACGCCCACAACACGGGCATCTCGCTGAGCTTCTCGCGATTGCACTTGAAGTGGCCGTGGTACACCGGATCGAACCGGGCCAGCGTGGTGAACAGCCGGACATCGGCCTCGGTGATGGTGTCCCCCACCAGGTACCGCTGCTTAGCCAGTCGCTCGCTCAGCCAGTCGAGGCGGTTGAACAACTGGTCGTAGGCGGCGTCGTAGGACTCCTGTGAGCCGGCGAAACCGCAGCGGTACACGCCGTTGTTCACGTCGCGGTACACCAGCTTGTTCACCTCGTCGATGTCCGCGCGCAGGTCCTCCGGGTAGAGCTTCGGTGCGCCGGGCCGGTGGAAGTCGGCCCATTCGGACGAGAAGTCCAGCGTGATCTGCGGGAAGTCGTTGGTGACCACCGCACCCGACGGGACATCGACGATCGCCGGGACCGTGATGCCCTTGGGGTAATCGGGCACGCGCCGGAAGTAGGCGTCCTGCAGGCGCGGGATCTGCAGGACGGGGTCGACGCCGCCGGGATCGAGGTCGAAGGTCCACGAGCGCTTGTCGTGGGTGGGGCCACAGATTCCCAGCGAGATCGCGTCCTCGAGGCCCAGCAGGCGACGCACGATGATCGTGCGGGTGGCCCAGGGGCAGGCGTACGAGGCGACGAGGCGGTAGCGGCCCGCCTCCACGGGGTAGCCGTCGCGGCCGTCGCGGGTGATGCGGGTTTCGATGTACCGGGTGTCACGCTCGTAGGGCTGATCCGCGGTGATGTAGGCGCCCTGATCGTCCTGCTGCTGCGCTGCGTCGCTCATGGCTTCCAGCGTAGGCCCGCGTCGGCTCGCGTGCGGGGTGCCGTAACGGCCGGCTGGAACAGGGCGATAATCACAGGAGCAGTCGTCGATGAAGACCGCGTCGATGTTCGCCCCGACGAAGGGAGTCCAACGCATGCGCACGTCATTGATCGCCCTCGGCGCCGCCGTCGCCGCCGTGGCCGCTGTCGCCGGTGTGAGTACCGGTTCCGCTGCGGCCGCACCCGTCTCCTGCCCCGAGCTTCCGCAGGACGTGATCGACGGTGCGCTGCGCACCGTCGACCCGCCGCTTCCGGGGGAAACCTGGCAGGTCGAGGCGATGGGCGGCTCCGTCGATTGCACGCTCAACTGGGTCTCGCTCGGCATTCACGGCACCGCGAGCTCACCGCGGCAGGTCCTGCTGTTCGACCATCGGAAGTTCGCCGGTACGCCCACGAAGAAGGCGAACGCCTATACCTCGGTGGTCGGCAGTTCGGGCCCCGGGCAGATCACGGTGCGGTTCAAGTGGCTCGCACCGTCCGATCCCAACGCGGCACCGTCGGGCCGGGCGGACGTGCGGTTCCAGCTGATGCCGCAGTCCCCGCCTCGCCCGCTCGACCCGATCCCGGCGCCGGTCGCCGACTGACCGACCACGGGTGATCAGCCCTGCGTCGCGGCCCAGGCCTCGACGCGTGCCGCGCTCTCCTCGTCGCTGAGGTCCTCGACGCGGGTCATGATCGACCAGCGCACGCCGAACGGATCCCGGATGCTGGCGTAGCGGTCGCCGGAGACGAAGTTCGCGAGGGGTTCCCGAATGGTGGCGCCGGCGGACTCGGCGCGCGCAACCACCTCATCGGCGTTGCCGCAGTACAGGCCCAGCGAGTAGCAGTCGGCATCGCCCTCGGGTGCGGGCACGAGTCCGTATTGCGGGTTCGGCTCGCCCAGTTGTAGACGGCCGGAACCGAAATCGAGATCGGCGTGCACCACCGTTCCGTCGAATTCGGTGACGGCGATGGTGCGGGCGCCGAAGACCTCGCGGTAGAAGTCGATCGCGGCCTTGGCGTTCGGTACGGCGATGAACGGCGTCAGCGAGGTGAGGCCGTGCGGGATGCCGTGGGTGGTGTGGGCGCCGTGCGCGGCGGTGATGTTCTCGGTCATGGGAACGACGGTACGAGCGGGCCGTCGCCGCGGGATTGAAGATTCGCGACAGCCTAGGATCGGGGTGTGAGCGATCCGGCGGTGAACCGACGAGGCGTGCTGTACCCGGCGGCACTGCCCACGTTCGAGCGCCGCGCACCGTCGCCCGATATCGCGGAACTGGTTCGCTGGTTCTGGATCTCGCAGTGGGACATCGCGCCCGGCCGGGTATCCCGGCAGGAGCTGCTCCCCTTTCCCGCTCTCAACCTGGTGGTCGAGACATCGGGGGTGGGCCTCTCGGGTGCGGCGACCGCTCGTGGCCACCGCGATCTCACCGGCCGGGGCTTCGCGGTGGGTGCGCTGCTGCGTCCCGCGGCCACCGCGGCGGTCACCGACGATCCGCGGGCGATCCTGGACGCCTACTCCCCCGTCGACCTCCCCGCGCTGCACGAGCAGATCGCCGCGGCCATGGGCCGCGCGGATATCGACGCCGCCTGCGCGGCGTACGAATCCTGGTTCCGCACGCTCGCTCCCGTGGTGTCCGATGAGGGCCGGCTCACGAACCGCCTCGTGGCGCTGATCGAAGAGGACGAGAGCCTGCTGACCGTGGACGAGGTCGCGGCGGCGACGGGCACATCGGCACGCACCGTGCAGCGCCTCGCCCGCCGGTACGTGGGCCTCACCCCGCTCGCGATGATCCACCGGCGTCGCCTGCAGCACGCGGCGGAACTGCTGCGCACCGAGCCCGACGTGCCGATGGCGGACATCGCAGCGGATCTGGGCTACGCCGACCAGGCGCATCTGATCCGGGACTTCCGCAAGGTGCTGGGATTCACCCCGGGCGGGTACCGGCGCGACGCGCAGCGATAGCCGATCAGCGCGGCTTGTTGACCTCGTCCGCCACGCTGTCGGCGGCCGCGCGCACCCCGTCGAGGTTCTGGCGGGCCATCTTCACGCCCTCCGAGGCGGCGGTGGTGGCGATGTTCGTGGCGCTGGCGGCGATCTTGCCGACCCCGCCCGCGACATCGCCCTTGAGTGCTTGCGCGGCACCGTCGACGATCTCGCCGGACTTGGCGACTGAATTCGTGGCCACGTTCACCGCGGCGTCGATGTTGTCCTTGATCCGCTTGCCGATCATGAGGCCTCCTCGCTGGTGCTGCCCAGCGTAGCGCCGGCGGCGCTCAGTCGGGCGCGAGTGCGCGAGCCCGGTCGGTGACCGCGGGCGCGACCCACCGGCTCAGGTACGCCCGGAGACCTCCGGCGGTGCGGGGCGGCTCGCCGGGAGAAATGAAGAAGGACTGCATGATCCGCAGTTGGAACTCGACCAGCTCGCGGAGCGCCGCCTCGTCGTAGCCGTACGCGGGCCAGTCGACGTCGAAGCGCTGGATCATGGTCATGCCGAAGGCCATGGCCTGGCCGGACGCGATCTCCTCGGTGTGCGAGTGCGCGCCCGAGAGCATGAGCCGCAGATGCGGTGCGCGGGGCACCTGGTCGAGCGTGAAGACGATGCCCTCGACCACCGCCGCGGCCGGATCGGTGACACCGCGCAGGTGTGCGGCGAGCCGGTCCAGGAATCCGCCGACGGACTGCACGGCGGCGGCCTGGAGCAGTGCGTCGACGGTCGGGAAATAGCGGTACACGGTCTGGCGGATCACGCCGAGCGATTCGGCCACCTCGGCGATCGAGGTGGTGCCGCGGGTGCCGATCAACTCGACAGCGGTGGCGACGATGCGCGACGTGGCCTCGCCGTCGTCCACCGGAGGTGTCCCGTTCCATCCCCTGCGTGCCATCGCACCAGGTTACAGGTTCGCGCGTTATCACCATACAGAACGTGTTCTATGTGTATGGTTCCGGCATGACCGAGCTGCACCCCCGCAAGATGGACTTCCACTTCGACGAGGCGCCCGTACCTTTTCTGTGGAATCCGGAGAACCCGGGTTTCTCGTCGATGATGAACGCGGTCTCGTTCCTGGCCGTGGGCTTCGAGAAGATGATCGTGAAGCTGATCCTCCAGCTGCGCAAGGAGTTCAAGGATCCCGAGGTCACCGCGGAGGCCACCGCCTTCATGCAGCAGGAGGGTCACCACTCCACCGCGCACCGTCGGCATGTGCAGGCACTGATCGCGCAGTACCCGGGCTTGGAGAACACGCTCGATGCCGTGATCGGCGAATTCGATCTGCTCACCGAGGCCACATCGACCGAGTACCGGATGGCGTACACGGCCGATCTGGAGGCCACGTTCACGCCGGTGTTCAAGCTGATGCTGGACAACGAGGAGAACCTCTTCCGCCCGGGCGACGACCGGGTGGCCTCGATGTTCCTGTGGCACTTCGTGGAGGAGGTGGAGCACCGCAGCTCGGCGCTGATCATCTACAACGCGATGGTGGGCAGCGAGCTGTACCGGATGCGGATGGCGCCGTCGATCTTCGCGCACGTGCTCAAGGTGATCCGCATCGCCTGCGCCGGTTTCAATCAGCATGTGCCGCTGAAGGACCGACAGGTGGATGCACTCTCGATGTTCGCCCGATACCGGCTCAAGCAGAAGCTGCTGGTGGGGCTCGCGCCGCACCTGACGAAGGGCTCGATGCCACGCGCCTTCGACGTGCTGCCGCGGGGTGAGCAGCTGGTCGCCATGAAGGGCATCATGCGGAGCCAGACGCCGGGGCACGATCCGGCGCACGAGGATCTTCCGGTGCTGGCCGGCGAGTGGCTGAAGCGGTACGACGCGGGCTACGACTGCACGCGCTGGTACTCGTCGGCCACCGCGGAGGTGTGAGCCGTGGACATGTGCACGCCCACCTTCGACGGCCTGGCGCGGCGCATGGGTTTCACCTGCGCCGATACCGGCGGCGTGGTGTCCTTCCGCAGCCCGTTCGCGCTGGAGAACTGGACGCTGCCCGTGCTGGAGGTCACGATCATCCTCGGCTCGGCACTCGCACTGGTCTACGCGTGGCGACGGTGGCGGCGTGCGGGCGACGCCACCAATCTCGCGGTGTGGTTCGGCGCCACCGCGTACCTGTTCGTGATCGAGCCGCCGCTGTACTTCCCCGGCGCCTTCGGCATCGACGGTTACGTGGACACGATGTTCGCGCACAACCTGTTCACGATCGAGTTCCTCTGGGGCAGACTGCCGCTGTACATCGTGGCGATCTACCCGCTGATGGCCACGATGGCCTTCGAGCTGGTCCGACGGCTCGGGGTGTTCCGCCGGTACGGCATCCTGGTGGGCGCGTGCGCCGTCGGCTTCGTGAACCACGCCTTCTACGAGATCTTCGATCACCTCGGCCCCCAGCTGCGCTGGTGGGAGTGGTCGCTCGACAATCCGATCAACCAGCCGATGTTCGCCTCGGTGCCGATCGGGTCGGTGGTGGTGTTCGCCGCGCTCTGGCCGATGTCGCTCGCCCTGTGCGTGCAGTACATGGTGGGCCGGCACGTGGACGACGGTGCGCGGTTCACCGGCCCGCAGCTCACCGGGCGCACCGTGGTGATCGGGCTCGCGGCCTCCGTGGGCACCTTCGTCCTCCCCCTGCCCGCCACCGTGATCGGCCTCGCCGGCGACACCGTGCGCGGCACGGTCTACATGCTGGAACTGCTGCTGATGTCCGTGGTGGGTGCGGTGGCGATGTGGCGGAGTTGGTCCGCTGCGCGGGCCGGCGACACGTCCGCCCTCGGACCGCGCAACCCGCTGGTGCAGTGGTACGCGACGGCGTACCTCGCAGTGTTCGCCGTGCTGTGGCTCACCGCGCTGCCCGCGTACTTCGGTGCGACCGGCGGGTGGACCGTGAACGGCGATCCGATCGGCAGCCTGCCGTATGTGCTGCTCTGCTTCGCGATCGGTGGCGCCAGTATCGCGGCGGCGTGGACCGTCCGGTTCAAGGACCGATCGGTTCGTGACGAGTCCACAACTGCCCGTGGAGAACTTCTCACCTGACGACAGGGACCTGCACGGGCACGGTCGGTTCTGATGGAGGCATGGCTGACATTCGGAGTTTCACCACGCTCGGCGGGCAGTTCCCCAGCGTCGTCGTGACCGCGATCGAGCTGACCACCTCCCTCGGTACTGATACCGAGTCGACGTGGTCTGCCCTGCTCGCAGGTCAGAGCGGCATTCGCGAGTTGAAGGGTGATTTCATCGGCGTCGACATCGCCGATCTCCCCGTGCGGATCGGTGGCCAGCTGCTCGAGGATCCGACCTCCGAGGTGCCCGAGCGTCCCGACCGTCAGTACGCCGGTGACGTGAGCAAGCAGCACGTCTCCAAGCGCCGCATGTCCTACGTCGAGCAGGCCTCGCACGTGATGACCAAGCGCCTGTGGGACAAGGCCGGACGCCCCGATGTCGACCCGCTCCGCCTCGCAGCGGTCGTGGGCACCGGCCTCGGCGGCGGCGAATCGATGGTCGAAGCCGTGGACGCCCTGCGCGATCACGGCGTCCGCAAGGTCTCGCCCTTCGCGGTGCAGATGTCCATGCCCAACGGCCCCGCGGCCGTCGCGGCCCTGGAGATCGGCGCCCGCGCCGGAGCGATCGCACCGGTCTCGGCGTGCTCGACCGGCAACGAGGCCATCGCCCACGCCTGGCGACAGATCGTGCTCGGCGACGCCGACATCGCGGTCTGCGGCGGCATCGAAGGACGCATCGACAGCCCGGTCATCGCACCGTTCTCGATGATGCGCGCCCTCTCCACCCGCAACGACGACCCGGCCGCGGCGTCGCGTCCCTTCGACAAGGACCGCGACGGCTTCGTCTTCGGCGAGGCCCAGGCGCTGCTGGTCATCGAGACCGAGGAGCACGCCCTGGCGCGCGGCGCCAAGCCCATCGCCCGGCTGCTCGGCGCCGGCATCACGTCCGACGCCTTCCACATGGTGCAGACGGATGTCGAAGGACGCGGGGCGGCCCGCGCGATGAAGCGGGCCATCGAGGTCGCGGGGCTGACTCCCGCTGATATCGACCTGATCAACGCCCACGCCACGGCGACTCCGATCGGTGACATCGCGGAGGCGAAGGCGATTTCGGCGGTGGGCACGGATGCCGCGGTGTACGCCCCGAAGGGCGCGCTCGGACATTCGATCGGTGCCGTGGGCGCCCTCGAAGCCGCGTTGACCGTGCTCTCGCTCCGCGACGGCATCATCCCGCCCACGCTGAACCTCGACAACCAGGATCCCGAGATCAACCTGGACGTCGTGCACGGATCGGCACGCAAGGGCGAGATCAACTACGCACTGAACAACTCCTTCGGCTTCGGCGGCCACGATGTCGCCCTCGCCTTCGGGAAGTACTAGTCAGACCGGGAACCGGCGGGCGATCGCTGCGGCGATCTTCCCGGGCGCGGCCTCCTGGATGATGTGTCCCGCGGCAGGGAGTTCGACGATGTCGAGGTCCGTGAAAGTGCGGCGGATGCGTGGCAGACAGGCTCTCGGCCGGAAGACCTTGTCACGCATACCCCACGTCGCAAGTGCGGGCTTGTCACCGAGTCGCTGTGCAACGTCACGTTCGAGCTCCGCGAGGAAGCCGCGGGCGGCGCGGATCTCCCTGGGCATCACGGCGAGAGCCGCACGCGCGGCGGGTGTGGGCTGCACGGCGCGGTAGTTCTCGAATTCCGCCGGCGGCAGGATTGCGTGGAGTTCCGATGCGAGCACCCGGTCGATCATGACGTTGTCGTCGATGATCCTGCGCTGCATCGGACGGCTGCTCATGATGGCGCTGAACAGTCGCTTGTCGAGCCCGTCGTTCGGCCAGAACGCCGTGTTTCCCAGGACGACACCGCGGATGCGTTCGGCCCGGCGGACGGCTGCCCCCAGTCCGATGGGCCCGCCCCAGTCCTGTCCCATGACGACGACGTCGTCGAGGCCGAGGTGATCGATCAGTTCGCCGAGCAAGGACGACAGTTCAGTGATCGTGTAGCCGAATCCGTCCGGGCGCTCGGACAGCCCGAATCCGAGATGGTCGACGACGATGCAACGGTAGCGGTCGCGGAGCGCCGTCACGATCGCGCGATAGACGAAGCTCCACGTCGGAGTGCCATGACAGAACAGCAGCACGGGGCCTGAGCCCTCGTCGATGTAGTGCATGCGCCCGGCGGATGACGCGAACCAGCGCGATTCGAACGGATACAACTCCGGGTCGGGGACGAAGTCGACGAACATCAGCACCCTCCTATTGCTACATCTGTAGCAATCACTCTACACCTGTAGCATTGGTGCATGGCACCAGATCGGCTACGCGGAGGAGCCCGACGGGACGTGATCGCCGACAGCGCGATCCGGATCATCGCGCGTGACGGCGTGCGCGCCCTGACGCATCGCGCCGTCGACCAGGAAGCCGGGCTCGCCCAAGGTTCAACCTCGCACCTCGCCCGAACCCGGAGCGCATTGATCGAGCTGGTCGTCGATGCTTTGGCGACGCGCACGCTGGCCGACTCCGAGGCCATGACCGACGCGCTCGCGACCCCCTCCGAATCCGACCTCGATATCGACGGGCTCGCCGCCCTCGTATCGTCTCTGATCGAGTCACTCGCCGAGCGCGGCGACGACATGCGGGCGCGCTACGCGTTGATCCTCGAACTGCACGATGCGCCAGACCTTCGAGCGAAACTGACCTCAGGATCCGAGGTGCACCTCACTGCCCAGCGAATCATCACCGCAGCACTCACGAGAGCACACCTGCCCCATTCCGACGATCGCGTGGATGAACTACTCGCGCTGGCGGATTCGCTGGTGTTTCGTCGGACGGCGATCGACGGTTCCACAGCTGTCGAACCCGTGCTCGCCGCGTACCTGCGCGGGATCACCACCGGTCGCGCGTAGGAATCACCCGCCCGCCGATTCAAGTGCCGCTCGCGCGCGGCGTGGCGAAATCCGCTGCCTCCGATGCAGCCGGCTCCCGGAGCCGGTGCCGGCTCCGTGTCAACGCGCCGCTACACAGACCGCACGAAGCAGCGAGCAATCTCGCGGCGATCGGGCTCGTAGCCGTCCCATTTCGCGGCGGGTACGTTGTCGTGCCCAACCTCGCTGAACCCGCATCGGAGGAAGAAGTCGGCGGCCTGGGCACTGACCGTCACCGCGAACAGATCCGAGAGCCCCTTCTCGCGGCAGATCTCCAATAGCCCGTCCATCAGCAAACCACCAGCACCGAGTCCGGAGAACTCCGCGACCGTGATCAAACCCGAGACCTCACCGAATCCCGTACCGGCGTACCGGTCCTTCTCGAGTCCGACGATGCCCGCGAGGTGGCCGGTCCGAAAGACCCGCGCACCGATCCCACCAGCGGCCACCTTGGCGATCTCGATCCGGCTGCGCGGCTTGAGAGTGCCGTCCAGTGATCCACGAGCGACCAAAGCCTCGATCGCCGGGAAGTCGTCCACCCGGAGCGGGGCGATGTGGAGGTAACGACCTTGCGTGAGGACGGTACCGCGGCCATCGAAGGTGAGCAGCTCGAAGTCGAGGTCTTCAGCACGGCAGAGGTTGACGCTGTATGCGCCGCCCGCCAGGGCTTCTCGCGCGGCGGGGGTGAATTCATCGAGCCCGCGTTCGGCCAAGTGCGCCGCCAGCCGGTCGTGATGCAGATCGATATCCGCAAAGCTGCGGGGCGGGGTGCCCCAGCCGCCACCCGGATCGGTCAGCACCATCTTCGACGCCCGAACACTCGCACAGATCGCCCCGGCAGTGCGCGCGACGGACGGTGATTCGACGCCGACGACGACGCACGCCGATTCCGCGACAGTGAGCCACAGTTCGGCGACGGCCTCTTCATTCCAGATCGTCGGGCCGTTCATGGTCCGTCCGCCGACCGTGGCGTTGGTGTCCGCGCACCACTCGGTCGGAACCACGAAGACGAACCGGGTGTCGCCTCCGTCGAATCCTCTGATCGTGCGCGCGACCGCTTCCAGCGCGACCGCGCTCAGCACGGGAAGCGCGACCACGATGGTGACTCCGCGGAACTCGTCGACGAAGAAGTCGCGCTCGGGAACCGGCACCCCGCCAGACGTCAGTTCGACGGCAACGCCACGCGGCACCCGCCGTCCCGGCCGCGGCGCCTCCCGCAGATCGTCAGTCACGATGCTCAAAATTACCGGATCGCGCACCGAAACCTGTCGCTGAGCATTCCGCGTGCAACTGGCAAGCAACTGCTCCGTGGTGCCCCCGGTGAGACTCGAACTCACACTGGACGGGTTTTGAATCCGTAGAAACACATTTCCCCAGGTCACGAAATAGAACGTGATCTATGTTGTTCGCGGCCGATAGATCACGAATACGCCGAGGGACGGGCTGGAGCCCGCGTTCATCCGATACCTGTGAAGGACAGCAAGTAGAGCGAAACCTACGGCGCGTAGCCGGGACGTGGTTCGATCTGCTCCGGCGAGACGGTGTTGCCGATGCCGAACACGC
This sequence comes from Tsukamurella sp. TY48, assembly GCF_019656655.1. Classification (GTDB taxonomy): domain Bacteria; phylum Actinomycetota; class Actinomycetes; order Mycobacteriales; family Mycobacteriaceae; genus Tsukamurella; species Tsukamurella strandjordii. The sequence goes on from NZ_BPMV01000001.1 coordinate 102,337, forward strand.
GCCAGTGGTTGGCGTCGAATCCGGGGAGCGCTGGTAGATCCGGGCACAATTGCATCGTCGCGAAGATCGTGTCCTCCGGTAATGCGATCTCGCCAGTCGAGCGGAGAACCACCCCCGAATCAGGCGGCAGCTTGATGTAGGCGACCTCGGGCGACGCATAGTGCGGTCGGGTGGCGACGCCGCGAGTGAGGACATTCTCCCGCAACCACGCGAGGTCTCGACAGAAAGCCTCCAGCGTCTCGGGGACGACGACGAAGGGCAGTAACTCTAGGGCGTTCGGTTGCTCGATCACGGTGACGAAGGACGAGTAGGCCGCGAAGATTCCACGGTTGCCCTCGGTTTCGATCTGGGCGAATGACTTCTCCTGCGTCCCTTCTAGGAAGTCTTCGCCCCACTCATGATGGAAGTCGAGTGCTGCTAGAGCGTCGATCGGCGTGCGCACGTCGAGGCCGGGGTACTCGATCGCCAGGACGGCCTTGTCGCCGCTCACCAGGATCGCCGCCTGCGCGTCCTGGAACAGCGCCACGAGGAAATTGTCATCAGGGTCGGTGCACACGTGCGGGGTCTCGTTCTCAGGCCGGTCATCGACCATCTCGGCGAGCAGCGTGAGGGCGTCAACGAAGTCGCGAACGTCGTCGACGGAAAGCCACCGGCGGAATTTGTCCCGCGTCAGTACCGACTCCAGCTCGTCGAGCAGATGCGGTGACACCACGAGACGGACGCGGCCTTGCCGGGCGAGCTCGATGAGCTGCGCACTGTTCCCGCTGGGGCTCATGACCGCGTTGATGAGCGCATTCGTGTCTAGGACGAGAGTGATCGCCACGGGACGAGGGACCTCCGACTACCGCGCGTAGGCGCCGTGACGGCGTTCGTCCCGAATCGCCTGGGTCTCGGCGGCGGCGAGGGTGAAGGCCTCGTCCTCGGGGAACTCGCCGCGCTCGCGGACCTTGGCGGCCACGGCGGCCAGTGCGGCCCCCGCGAGGTCGGTCTCGCTGTCGAGATCTCCATACCGCGCAGACAACCGCTTCAGTGCCGCCGCGCGCCGATCTTGCGTGCTCATGCGGCCCCCTTCCTGGTGCTGCGGTGTCCGTCCAGCCTACCTGCACTGACTGTTCCCGGACACCCCCAGAGCGCACCCAGGTACGGGTCCAAACGCACAGGTAGCGGGTGAAGGGGTCGGAAGTAGCGGGTAGGTAGCGGGTAACCCAGGCCTGTGACCACCAAGGTAGCGGCAGTAGCGGGTATTTGGAATAGGACAGAGAGAGGGGCACTATCTGCGCGCGCAGATAGTGCGCGCACATGAATACTCACATACATATTCGAGGTAGCGGCCAGGCCTATGTAGGAAAGCAATTTGTACGTAAGACTTAGAGGCAACCCAAACATGAAGGGCCCGAATGCGAGTCGGCCCCTTCGTGCCCTATCTGATTTACCCGCTACTCCCGCTACCGCGCAGGTCAAAGGGCACGACTCGGCACGGTCACCCGCTACCTTGCCGCTACCTGACCCGCTACTCGGGCGATCACGAAGCCACAATCGCCCGTGAGCGCCGTCGAGGACCGCCGGACGGGACGGAGGCGCCGAAGGTGCGCCGATCGCTCAGCGGGACAATGAGGGCGTGGCAGGGCACACGAGGGAGCGCAGGACGACGGACGAGCGGACACCCGGGGGCAGGGCCCCTCCCCCACGGCCACGAGGGAGCCCCCATCGTGCTGTCAGGAATGCTTCGTTCACCCAACTAAATCGTTCGATACAGCAGGCGGGTGGGTCGAAATTGCTCCTGACCTGCGGTTTTACCGCCACCGCCGGACGCGGGCGAGCCCGGAGCGGTCGACGGTGCACGCCACACACGACCGCCCAGACGCGAGATAGCGAACGAGATTCGTTCCCGCGCAATCGATTCCAGCTCCACTCTCGTGGCGCACCAGCGGGACTCCTCGCGGGGATCGCGCCCACGCCCTCCGAGAGCCACCCCGCGCGGGCCCTACGCGCCAGCACCCCACCGAGTACCGCCCGACGCGGCAGCAGGGCACACAGGCCGCCCGGCGGTCCACGCGGGGACGGAAGCCAGAGCGGCACAGGCGCAATCGGGGTTGACGCCAACCACTACATTACCGCTGCGCGGCGGGTATCGCTGGACGCTCACCGGCGACATGCAAACGGGGCCACCACCAGCCGATCAGTACGCATCGCAGGGGTCTGATTCGCAAAAGCCCAGAACAATATGTACAGTCGTGACACCTATGACACATATGACACTTACGCTGTGACTCACGCCGCATGTGTCATGATTCGGGCTAGCTACCCAGCTACCCCGCGTTAGCAGGAAGGGCCACTAAGGGATGAAGACTCTGACCGCTGGCAGTGTGGACCACGCACAGCTCGACGAGCTGGACCGCTTCCGTGCCCATAACCTGCCCGCCCACTCCGAGCTCGCCGACGCACTGACGTACGTCATCGAGGCAGTTCGCCAGGGCACGAGTGTCACAGTCATCGAGGACAACGCTCGTGTCACCCCGGCGCAGGCGGCCAAGCTTCTTGGCATGAGCCGCACCCACCTGTACAAACTGCTCGACCAGAAGGTCATCCCGTGCATCACGGTAGGCGAGCGGGACCGGCGCATCACGATCGGCGATCTGCGCAAGTACCGGGGCCAGATGGACGCTGACAATGTCGAGCTCGCCGAGCGGTTTGCGCACAAGGACCGCGACCGCGCGACACTCGCCCAGGACATCGCCGACCGATAGCCATTGATCCGGGCTAGCTGGGCAATAATGAATAGATGCCCGCCACGCCCCGGCCGACCCTTCGGTGTGTAAACGAAGACCTCACCGACGAATGGGACGACCGCACGCACCAACGCGCGATGTCGGATGGCTTCCCATCGGGGCCGCCGTCGATGACAGCGCTGAATCACCCCGTGATTCGACACGCGATTGAAGTGTTCAGGGACCTCGACGGCGACCACCAGCGGGAGACCATCAGCGGGTTGTCAGATCCCACGTTCTACAAGCTCAAGACCGGCCGGTGGCGGGGCGCGATCTTCATCGATGAGAACAACCAGCCCTGGCTGGTCGCGGCCGGCCTGAGGCGCGCGGGCGACCGCGACGACTTCTACGCGGACTTCATGAACCGCGTGAACGCGTCCGGCGCGTCGAGCGTCTTACCGACCGCAGAGGACAAGTCACGGCTGCGCCGGGAGAACGCAGAGGGCGAGCTCGGAAAGTGGGAGCAGGGTGTGCACGACGCCGTCCTCGGCGCCGTGGCGCGGATCGGAACCGACGGACAGGAATCCGTCACGCTCTACGCTCTCGGGAGCGAGGCAAGCGATGTCCTGTGTGAAATCGAAGTCACGATTGCCGTTATCGAAAACGACGCGGACGCCCCTGAAGGTTACGGCGAGGTCGTCCTCGAATTTCAGACGATTCGATGGCAGGACGAGCCCCTCATCGGTCGGGCCGAAATCGTAGCCATGTGCGCCATCGAGCCCGACGAACAGAGTTGGCAGGCTGGACACGCCGGTGGTCGGCGGATCTACTCCAGCGACGGAAGTGCGGCAGAGATCAACGCCATGCTCGGTCGCGCACTGCATGAATCGAACAAGGTTCCTGGAGTATCCACTCCCGGCGTAGTTGCGCACTTCGCTCACGAGGCTCGTCTCACCGAACAGTACGTACAGGGAACCGCGACGAAGGCCCTTTGCGGCAAGGTGTTCGTTCCGCGCCAAGCGCCCGATGACCTCGCGGTTTGCCCCGAATGCTGCGCGGTTCGGTCGCGGTTGCCGGAGTAGCAGCGATCAGATCGCCCGGCAGGCCGCTACGCCGCCGGCCTCGTCAGAATTGACGTCGATCGAAACGTTCGGATTGACGTAAACCACTGCATCACATCGTAATTCGCTGTCAGAAGATTTGACACTCCGTGCTGTACTGGAGCCATCGGCGAGCCCGGGGTGGGTGCCCCGGCGGTGACCAGTGCTCCCGTAGCCCTCCGCTCAGCGCCACCGCAGCGGTTTGACCAACTAAGTGGCAGAACAGTCGGTACAGTTCAGCGGTGACAATAAGGCCCTTGCTGCGGAGGCTAGATCTTAAGGCCGCAACGGATGCTGAGCTGGGCGCCCGCACGCGCCTACTGCCTGGGCTAAGAGCGGAGCAAGCACTCTCGGCCCATACCGACCAAGTCGCGGATTTGCTACGGGCATCGATAAGTCAAGCTCCAGATGGCGCCAGGGCCACCGTCCTGTTCGCGGCCAAGCAGCGGGGAGCCAGGCCACTAAACCTGTGGCGACTCCAAGATCGAGTGCTTTACAGAGCTCTTGCGAACTACTTGCGGTCTCAGCTTCCCGCCGGGTCCGGAGATCGAGTGGAACACAGCGCATTCGAGCGCGCCCCACTTGATACCCCAGACGCACGGTACATAACTGCGACGGATATTTCATCGTACTACGTCTACGTAGACCATGCGATTCTCGGGGACGAATTGATCGCTCAAACCGGCGACTACGACACGGTAACATCGACGCTTCGACTCTTAGGTCAAGTGATGTCGGGGAGCGTTGGCCTTCCGCAAGTGCATGATTCCAGCGACCTCTTAGGCGACGTCTATATCGATCCCATTCGGCGCAAGTTGATCAGATCCGGATACCCCACCGAAACCTACTCGGACGACTTCAGGATATGCGCCACGACCCTCGGAGGGGCACGTAAGTCTTTGGAAATGTGCGCGGCTTCCGCGCGCGAACTTGGCCTCGTCCTAAACGAGGCAAAAACATTCACATATGCCCGAGAACACTACGAGAGCAGCCTTGAAAAATTCAAAGTTGAATCACGCAAAGTGGTCGAAGACAACGGGCTATTGTCAGTAGCAAAATTCCTCTTTCACGGCCGTTACGACGATGACGTGTCAAACAGCGTAGAGCCTGAGAGCGATTCTGAAACGACAGAAAGCGTCAGTGCTAATTCAGGCCACCCGGATCCTGAAGAGATTAGGGCTGTGTGGAAACTCTGGTCTGAGAGCACCCGGGACGATCTACAAAAGAATCCGATGGTGCGCCAGCTACTCGGCCAGTCGCTTCCCGAATTGGGCGTACTCGGCGAGATTTCTCCGCTTGATTCGATTGAAGACCTAGTCCGATCGACCCCAGAACTCACACCGAAAGTCTCGGAGTACCTTTGCCAAATTGCGAGATCACATCCGGATAGTCGCCCGGTGGTCGCGGGTAAAATAGTTGAAGCGTTGGATTCAGAGACGTGTAGCCGATGGCAGACCGTGTGGCTGTTACATTCCTCGGGAACGATCGGATTGGAAGACCAGAAGTTGACTGCCCGCCTTTCCCAGGTCCTAGAAAGTGGAGATTCGGTGCTCACCGCATACGCAGCCGAGGCACTGGGGCAGCTGGGCACAGTACCTGCGCAGAAAATCGCTGAGGGCATAGATTTCGTCACTCCAGCACTAAAGGGGTCGGTCGTCTGGGCAGTTGGTCAAATCGAACCGACACTGGCCGAAGATGTGGCCGACTCGAACTTGGAAAGACTTCTGATTACAGAACGTTCTGAGTGACGCACATGCTGTCCGAAAGTGCAGAAGGTTCAATCCGCCTGATAAATCAGACCCTCTCGCTCCACCGGGGAAACTTCCTTTCGATTACACAATCTCGTAACAACACTAAGCGAATAGGGTCTCGATTCGACAACGACGAACTCCAAATCCTTCGCCAGGCAACACTTGTCCGCTTCTTGTCGGTTTCCGAGTCTTTTGCCTCAGAGGCCCTGCTCCACAAAATGGAGCAGATGATGAGTTCAGTCGATCACCCCTCCGGAAGGAAGGTGTGGGAGGACCATTATGAGCAATCCACATCCAGCTGGGAAAGAATGCGGTCTACATTCAATGATCTATTCGAGGTACCGAAGTCTCTTTGGACAGATATTCTAGACCTCACCCATGCACGGAATGCCGTCGCGCATGGTCACGGTAATCTGACGTGGAGGCAGCGTCGCAGAAACACTCGCGACCTGGAAGTCAAGCTGAATCGCCGATCGATCGAAATCAGCGATGGCCGAATTGTGCTATCTGAGAACTCCATCGACCAAGCAGCTCAGGTTTGTCGCGACTTCATCTCTTCGCTCGATGCCGCAGCAGACCTCCAGCGGGTTGTGATCTGACTACTCCACCAGACGTGCAACCGTCAGAATCGCCACCGATTGAAATGTCCGCGTTAACGTAAACCCTTGCATCACAGCCTGATTCGTCGTCGAAACATTTGACACCCCGTGCTGTACTGGAGCCATCGGCGAGCCCGGGGTGTCTTCGATTGACCTCCCAAGAGCATCGGTCCCCTGGGCCCGCCGGTCACTCATCCGCCCCACGCGGGCACGACCACAGGAGGCGATCATGGCGCAAGCTCGCGACCGCGCGCACGTTGCGGCGGGGTCGTTCCCGATCACTGACCCGCTTGTGCGGGTTCCGGCGGCGTGCCGACGCGGGCACGAGCTCACGGCGCGCACGGTCCACGTCACGACCCGCACGGTCGACGGCGAGACGGTGCCCGGTGGCGTCGAGTGCATCCGGTGCCTCCGGGCAGACTGCTTCCGCGCGCACTACCGGATGAGCGCCAGCGATCCCGTGCCGCCGGAGATCCTCGACGATGGCGACTTCATGCGGCAGCCGTGCGGCACCGGACACGCCCCGCGCCGTGCAGAGCCGTGGCCCACCGACGCGGGATGGTGGACCCGCATCGAGTTCGCCAGCGGTTGGGGGTTCTGCGACCCCGACCCCACGCCGGAGCTCCGCGCGACCCGCGAGGCCGATCAGAACGAGCTGGAGCTACGGGACGCGCGCCTTCGCCGGGAGCAGTGCGCGCGGACCGCAGCGGCCAGCACCGCCGCCATCCGCGCGGCGATGAGCGCGGCACGAGGTGGGGTCGCGTGAACATCACCATCGACCTGTTCGGGTACAAAGTCCTCGCCGTCACCATCGGGCTCGCCGGGGAGGCGCCAGACGGTGGCGAGGACTTCGGCCCGGACTCCCCCGCCTACGAGCTGGGATCTGACACCCTCCCCGTCGAGCGCGCCGACTGGCTCGATGACGACGAGGACGCGCCCCGCCCGCTGGTCATCGTGCGCGGCGACCACTTGCGCGGCCGGACGACGCGGACACGGCGCAACCCGCCGCCGATCATGCGCCACGTGAGCCCGCCACCGACCGCACGCAATAGTTCACCCGACCGAACCACATTCGGATTCCACAAATGATCGGAGAACACCTATGACCGGCCGGGCACCGAAAACGTGCTCGTGGCGCAACCCCGAGAACATGGCTCAGGGGTGCTCCCGTCCCGCCGTCGAGCACCGAGGCCGCAACTACCGGTGCGAGCAGCACCCCGTGACGGAGAACTTCGACGCCAACCAGCGCGCCCGACGCCGCCGCATCAAGCCGCTCACCACGGCCGAGAAGGACCACATCCGCGAGCGCGACTGGCACGTGTGTCGTGAGTGCGGCGCGCCCGCGAACCAAGTCGACCACATCGTCGAGATCGCGGACGGTGGAGACAACCGACCGAGCAACCTCCAGCTCCTCTGCGACGAACACCACGCGCTGAAGACGGCCCAAAGCCGACGGGACGGAGACCCCCGCGACGGCGCCACGAAGCGCCGAGAGCTCTCCGCGCGCGCCCTCCAGAAGCGACGACTCCGCGAGCGCGGTTTCTACGTCCAGTAAGGCCACCAGCGAGCAGTCTGCGAGCAGATCCGAAGACGTTGCGAGCAGTTGCGAGCAGATGGAGGCGTACCCCCGCCAGGTATGTGGTGGAAAATAGGTTCTGGCCTAGCAGTTCTTGTGCCCCCGGTGAGACTCGAACTCACACTGGACGGGTTTTGAATCCGTTGCCTCTGCCAATTGGGCTACGGGGGCGTCCGGCCGACCGTCGTGCACGGCCAGCCGAGCAAGCTTACCCGGTCAGCGAACCACGCCCGCCTCGGTATCCACGGAGGCGAGGAAGTCGTCGATCACGGGCCAGGTCTCGCGCACCGCATCGGGGCCGGCGAGCAGGCCGAGGTGGCTCGATTCCACGGTCGCGAACTCCACCCGGGGCGAGCCGCTGAACAGGTCGACCCCGTGCCGGGCGCAGTCCCATGCGCACAGCGCATCGCGGTGCGAACCGAACAGCTGGATCGGCACGTCGATGGTCGACAGGTCCACCGGCTGCTCCCCCAGCGTCACCTTCCCGGCCGCCAGCTCACCGCGGTAGATCAGCCGCTCCCACAGCTGCGCCGCCAGCTTCCCGGGATACCCGGGGAACTTGCGCTGGAACCGGTCGATGGCCTCCATCCGCGCCAACTTCTCGGTGTCACCGAGGTTCTCCAGCACGAACTTCGGCTTCTTCAGCTCCCGGTCCCACGAGGTCGCACGGTACGCCACCTGCACCACCGGCGCGGGGATCCCGCCCAGCAGGCCGAACAGCGCGCCGGGCCCCGCACCGTCGACCGGCCGGGCGAGCGCGCGCACCAACGGGTACGGCGGCTGCGCGTCGTAGTTCAGGGGCGTCGCGATCGAGACGATCGACCGGATCGGCTGCTTCGATGCCCCCGCGGTGAGGAAGGAGAGCGTGCCGCCGAGGCTCCAGCCGTACAGGTCCACGCCGGCACCGTCGGGCGCCGTGCCGCCCCCGAAGTCCTCCAGCACCCGGGCGATGGCCTGCGGGATGATGTCGAGCGCGAAGTCCTCGAAACCCAGATTCCGGTCCCCGTAGCCCATCTCACCGAAGTCGAGCACGTAGGCGATCCGGCCGGTGGACGCGAGGTGGGAGACGACGGAGACCTCGGGCGAGAGGTCGTAGCAGGAGGCGGGTGCCGCGATCGGCGGGATCAGCAGCACGGGCGCGGCGCCGGCGGCCGCAGCGGCCTCCCGGGCCTCCTCGGAGGCATAGCGGCGCAGCGTGCGGTGGGGCTCCTCGACCAGCGTGACGTGCGGAGTGTGCACCACGGGACGGATGCCGTCGCCCAGCGTGAGCGCCCAGAGGTTCTCCGCGCGAGCGCGCAACTGAGCCAGACTCAATACGTTCATGGGTAGACGGTACCGCGCACGTCCGAGCACCTTTCGCCCCGCCCGGTAGCCTTTGTGCACGCCCACGAACCGAAGGGGAACCGCATGACGCAGGACCGCGAACCGGCGGCGCACCGCGTGCTCGTCGCCGAGGACGAGGCGATCATCCGGCTGGACCTCGCGGAGATGCTGCGCGAGGAGGGCTACGACGTGGTCGGCGAGGCCGAGAACGGCCAGATCGCCGTCGACAAGGCCCGCGAACTGCGTCCCGACCTGGTGATCATGGACGTCAAGATGCCGGTGCGCAGCGGACTGGACGCCGCCGAGGAGATCGCCCGCGAGCGCATCGCGCCCGTGGTGATGCTCACCGCATTCGGTCAGCGCGAGTTCGTCGAACGCGCCCGCGAGGCCGGGGCCATGGCCTACCTCGTCAAGCCCTTCACCAAGCTCGACCTGGTGCCGGCGATCGAGATCGCGATCAGCCGGTTCGCCGAACTCGCCGCGCTCGAACGCGAGGTCACCTCACTCGCGGAGCAGCTCGAGACCCGCAAACTCGTCGATCGCGCCAAGACCATCCTGATGCAGGCGCACGGCCTCTCCGAACCGGATGCCTTCCGCTGGATCCAGCGCACCGCGATGGACCGTCGCACCAACATGCGCACCGTGGCGCACCTGGTGGTCGACACGCTCGGCGGTCAGACCGAGGGCTCCGGCAAGGCCTGACAGCGGCCCGTCGGTCCTTCGCTCCGGATCAAATGGCGCGCATCGGGCGCTGCGGCATCGCCTGGTCCCGGTAGTACCCCGCGCGCGGGGTGTTCGGGAACGAGGGCGTCCCGTCGACGGCCGACTTGTCGTTCTGCCGGTCGATGACCTTCTTCACGGCCTGCGGCGACGTGCCGGTGTAGCGCGCGATGTGCACGATCGGGATACGGGCCGCATAGGCCGCCAGGATCGTCTTGCGGTACTGCTCCTCGGCGTTGGCCTTCAAATGCGACCAATGCGAGATCGGGCTGAGGAAGTCGCGCACCTCTTGCGGCGTGGGCTCGGGAACCTTCGGCATCTCTTCTCCATCGGTCTGACCCGGGAATCCCCGGGCAAGCTGACACAGGACCTTCAACTCTCCATCGATCCTGCCTCAAGCTTTGTTACACGTCGGTTGGATTAGTTCGGCGGGGGTGGTACAACGGGCAGCGATGCCTCCCTCAGCAGTGGCGACGCAAGCGCCGTCCATCCTCCATACCTGGGTCTTCACCCCCGTCGTGTCGGCTCTCATGATCGTCGCGACGATTCTGTACTGCTACGGCGTGATCCGCGCGCGTCGCGCCGGTTCACCGTGGCCGTGGACCCGCGTGCTGTCGTGGTTCATCGCCATGGCGCTGATCGTCTTCTCGGTCAACACCGTGATGGGTGACCTGGCCAAGCACCTGTTCTGGGCGCACATGGTGGTGCATCTCAACCTGATCACCGTGGTGCCGCTGTTCCTGGTCCTGGCGCAGCCCATCCGGCTGCTCGCCACCGCCACCGGAGAGAAGGGCGACCGGCGCGTGCGCGCGGTGCTCGGCAACCCCGTGATGCGGGTGTTCGCCAGCCCCATCGTCGGGCTGCCGCTGTACGCCGCGGTGCTGATCGGCACCCACCTCACGGGCTTCCAGGACCTGGCCCTGGAGACCCCCTGGCTGCGCAACGCCGAGTACACGGTGTACCTGTTCGCCGGCTGGCTGTTCATGCTGCCGCTGGTGGGCGACGAGCTGTGCGGCCCCACCAGGCTCTCGCATCCGCTGCGCTTCGCCTCGTTCCTGCTGGCCATGGGCCCGGACACCCTGGTGGGCGTCACGCTGATGATGACCTCCACCGAACTGGCGCCGGAATACGCGGCTTCCCGGGTCGGCTGGGGCCCCACCGGGCTCGAGGACCAGGCCGCCGCGGGCGCCATCATGTGGTTCGGCGGCGACGGCCTGATGATGCTGCTCCTGCTGATCGTCGCCTTCCAGTGGATCACCGCCGAAGCCACCGGCAAGCGCGGCGGCGGCATGGGCACCTGGCTCGACTCCGCCCGCCGGGGCACGCTGATCGGCGACGGTTCCGACGTGGACGTCGACGACGATGAGGCCGCGCTCGCCGCGTACAACGCGCGGCTCCGGGAGATGAATCAGCGCCACGGCTGATCAGTCGACGACGTACCTGCTGATACCCGGGTAGGTGCCGAACCGCACCGCGATCAGCGCCACCACGACGGCGGCGATCACCCCGGTGCACGCCCAGCCCACGGCCTGGATCTGCTTGGCGGTGCGCTTATCGCGGGGCAGCAGCTCGGGCACGTAGACCATCGCGGCCGCCACGGCGGCGCCGGCGACCAGCCCGCCGAGGTGTCCCATGAGCGAGATGCCGGGGATCATCATCGACGCGACCACGTTCGCGGCGATCACCACCACGAGCGAGGTGGGATTCATCCGCATCCGGAGCAGCAGCACCAGTTCGGCGCCCATCAGGCCGAAGATCGCCCCCGAGGCGCCCACGGTGATCGTGTTCTCCAGGCCGAACCACAGCACCGAGGCGCTGCCACCGAGCAGCGAGATCGCGTAGATCGCGCCGTAGTGCGCGCGGTCCATCACCTGCTCCACGCTGCGGCCCAGCACGTACAGCGAGTACATGTTCACCAGCAGGTGGATGGGTCCGAAGTGCAGGAAGCCCGAGGTGATGGCGGTCCACCACCAGCCGTTCGCGGTGGCCGCCTCCGACAACGCGAGCTCGCGGACCTCGGGTGCCGACATGTTGTACTGAATGCTGCCGGAGGCCTTCGCGCTGAACGCGAAGGCGATCACGTTGACGGCGATCAGCGAATAGGTCAGCACGGGCTGCCAGCTGCGGCTGGTCGAAACGGTGGTCACCGCTCTAGTTCACCACGACCGGCGGCGCGCTACCGACCACGGGTTACGGCACCATCGCGGGGAACACGCCCCCGAGCCCGTACGCCGCACCGAGCACCACGACCACCACGGCGAGCACCGCACCGTCGAGCCGCCGCGGTCCGCGGTCGGGCCGGGCGACCACCCCCAGGCCGCCCCGGGAGGTGATGGCATCGGCCAACTCCCCCGCCCGGCGGCACGACTGGACGGTGGCCAGCAGGAGCAGTTCCAGGATCGCCTCGATCGTGAGGCCGCGCGGTGTGCCGTTGCGGCGCAGCGGCCGTCGCTGCCGCGCGAGGCCCCACATGGTGCGCACCTCGGCGAGCGCGAGCGGCGCCAACCGGATGGCGAGGGCGAGCGCCGAGGCGAAGGCCACGCCGCGCGAGCCCAGTGCGCCGAGGCGGTTGAGGCAGGTCTGGAGGAAGCCCGGGACGTCGCCGAGCGGCGTGGTCCAACAGAACAGCAGGGCCGCGAACAGCGAGACCATCACCGAGACCAGGCCGCGGAAGAAGACGTCCACACCCGAGAGATTGATCTCCATCCCGAACAGCGATCCCGTGGTCGCTCCGCTGCCGAGGCCGGTGAGCACGAGGCTGACCAGACCGAACAGCAGGAAGAAGGGCGGCAACTTCGGCACCGCCCGCCAGGGCGCGCCGGCCAGCAGGAACCAGCCGAAGACCAGCAGCGCGGAGGCGCCGATGGTCCACCAGTCGGTGCGCACCGCCATCACGGCGCCCATCGCGAGGAGCGCGACCAGCTTGGTGCCGGCCCACACCTCACGGGCGGTGTTCGCCTGCGGCAGTGGCCGTCCCACCACATCGCCGAACTGCGGCAGATGCGCCCGCGCCCGGCCGGGCCGGGGTTCCTCGGTGGACGCGGTCACGTGATGCACATCGTCGACCACACCGCGCAGCGGCTCCATATCGTGCGTGACGATCACCAGCGTGGTGCCCGACGCCTTCGCCGCCGCGAGCGCCGCCGTCATCCGCACGGTGGCATCGTCGTCGAGGCCGGCCAGCGGCTCGTCCAGCACCAGGACGCGGGGCTTCGATGCGAGCAGCCCGGCCAGCACCACGCGCCGCTGCTCGCCGCCGGACAGCTCGTCGGCGCGGCGCTCGGCGAACTCGTCCGGGTCCAGCCCCACCAGCGCCAGCGCGGACCGCACTCCGCGTTCGTCGGCACCGGAGGCGTCCTCCACATCGTCGAAGACGGTGTCGCGCAGCACCTGCAGGCGCGCGTGTTGCACGCCGATCACCACCTGGCCGCGGCCGTTGACCACGGGCCGACCGTCGACGGTGACGGTGCCCGCAGTGGGTTCCAGGAGCCCGCCGATGAGCCACGCCAGCGTGGACTTGCCGGCGCCGTTGTCGCCGGTGATCGCCAGCGCGGTACCGCCCGGCACGGTGAGATCGAGATCGGTGAGAACCGGCCGGTCCCACGGGGTCCCACCGTCGCGGATGAGCGAGACACCCCGCAGTTCCACGGTGCCGCGGGCACGGGAACGTGCCGATCCGGCGCGCACGGTCCGGGTGGACGCGGCGGCGTCGGTGCGCGGCGGACCCAGCCGCACCTCCCGGTCGGCCGCGGCGGCCTCGGACTCGTGATGAGTCACGTGCACCACGGTGGTTCCCGACGCCGCGACGTCCCGCATGAGGCCGAGCACCGAGGTGCGGCCCTCGGCGTCGAGCATCGCGGTGGACTCGTCGCTGATCAGCAGGCCCGGGTCGCGGGCGAGCGCCGCGGACACGGCGAGCCGCTGCAACTGACCGCCGGACAGTGTGGCGGTCTCGCGTTCGGCCATCCCGCCGAGCCCGACGCGGTCCAGCAGCGCCTCCACATCGGTGCCCTCCGGGAGATCGCGGCCGAATCGCACATCGTCGCCCACGCGCACGCCGAGCACCTGGGATTCCGGGCGCTGGAAGACCACCGCCGTGCCGCCCGGGTCGCCGAGCCCCGGATCGCCCGGCCGCTCGACGGTGCCCGAGGTGGGCTCGGCGCCGGCCAGGATGCGGGTCAGCGTCGACTTACCGGTGCCGTTGCGGCCCGTGACGGCGAGGAACTCCCCCGGTTCGACGGTGAGCTCGGGAACGGCGAGCGCCGTGCGGTCGCCGTACCGCACGGTGACGTCCTGCATCCGGATCGGCACCGGTCCCACGGTGCGATCACCCGCATCGTCGTCCACCAGATCGGCGAGATGCCCGGTGGCGCGCGGCAGTACCCGATCGGCCCGCGTGAGGAGCGCACCGAAGATGACCCGGGCGAACCAGACCACCACGAGCACGGCGACGATCAGCACGGCCGGCACCGTGAGCACCCACCACCGCAGCGCCCACTCCCACAGCGCCACCATCGCGTCGCCGAGGAAGCCGAGGTGGATGTTGCGCAGGATCCGCGCGAAGCCGGTGATGGTGGAGCCGGTGATCTTGAAGATCAGATCCCGCGCACCGGGGAAGATCACGAGCAGCAGGACCGCGAACATCGACGACGGGATCGCCAGCAGCGGCAGCGAATTGAGCACCAGCCGCCCCGTCGACCAGCCGCGCCGGATGGACGCACCCAGGAGCAATCCCACCAGGCCCGTCTCGATGGTGAGCGCCACCGGGGCGATGCCGCCGAGCAGGAAGGCCATCGACACCCCCACCACCAGCGCGAGCGCGCAGGTACGGAGGGTGTGCCGCAGGCCCACCACGCCGAACGGTAGGCAGGCCGCGAAGGCGAGACCCACCAGCAGCGGGAAGACCTGGGAGATCAGGACGAGTGCCGCCGCCACATCCGCGAGCGCGGCCGCCTCGGTGATCTGCCGTGCGCCGAGCCGCGGACGGGTGCGGCGCACGGCGGTGTCGGTGCAGCCGGTCAGCGCGGCGCCACGTACACGACGACGGTGTTGCCGCTCATCAGCTCGTCACCGCTGACGGGCGTGCCGCGGACACCGCCGACGGTGACCGAGTAGGTGCGGCTGGTGGACGAGTCCACAGTCGAGAGGTTGAACGGCACCTGGCAGCGGCCCTGCTTGAGCGTGCCCGGGCCGAGCTGGGCGTCGAACTGGGTGTCGCCGTCCTGGAAGGTGATCGTGCCGCCCTCCTCGACCCCGCTCGCGACACCCTCGCCGGAGCAGCCGCGCTGGGTGGCCGAGAACTGCGACGGATCGAGAACGACCACGCCCTTCGCGGTGAACGCGGAGGACACCGATCCGATGCCCACGGCGAACAGCGAGGCCACGCCGAGGATCACCAGGGCGATCACGGTGACGGCCACGACCCAGCCACGGTTGCCCGGCCCGAGCCGGCGCCACGGCTGCTGAGCGCCGGGGGGCTGCGCGGTGGGCAGGCCGGCACGCCAGTCGTGGCCCGGGGTGCCCTGCGGAACCGAAGGGATCGGGCTCGGCTGCGACTGCGTCTCCGACTCGGTGGTCTCGGGGGTGGTCATTTCGCGCTCCTTGCCGGGAAGTACTTGAGGACGCCTTCTTGGGTGGTGCTGGCTACCAGTACACCCTCACGATCGAAGAATTGCCCGTTGGACATGCCGCGGCCGCCGTCGGCCACCGTCGAATGCGAGGCGTACAGGTTGTACTCGTCGAACCGCACCCGGCGGTGGAACCACAGCGACTGGTTCAGGGTGACCGCCATGATCCGGTCGAAACCCCAGGACAGGCCGTGCCGGGTGATGATCGAGTCGAGGATGGTGGTGTCCGAGGCGTACGCCAGGGCGGCGTCGTGGATCACCCGATCGTCGGGCAGATCACCCGCCGCGCGGATCCACACCCGGTTGTCCTCCTGAACTAGTCCCTTGCCCTTGGCGATCCAGGCGGGATCGTTGGTGAACCGCATGTCCATGGGCTGCGGGGCCTCGACGAACATCGTGACGACGTCCTCGTAGCCCTTGAGCGTGTCCTGGATGTTCGGCAGCCCCTCGGGCGCGGGCACCTGCGGCGCCGGGTCGCCGTGCACCAGCGGATTGCGGGCATCGGTCTGGTACGCGAGCTGCATCAGCGCCAGCACCGTGCCGTTCTGCTCCACGGACACCATCCGGTTGGCCACGTTGCGGGTATCGCGCAGCCGGGTCACCCGGTACTCGATGTCCTGGGTGACGTCGCCGCCGTTGATGAAGTGCGTGTGGGCGGCGTGCAGGAACAGCGAGTCCCGGGATCCGGGCACCGTGGCGCCGGACGCGACGATCGCCTGCGACAGGATCTGCCCGCCGAAGGTGCGCGGCGCCACCTTCACCGGGTGCCGCCCGGCGAAGGTGTCGTCGCCGAGATCGGCCAGTTCCAGGGTGCCCAGGAACGCGTCGAAGTCGGTGAGCGTGTCGGTCATACAGTTGAGCGTACTGGTCGTGGTTAGTGGTCGTCCTCGCCGATCCGGTGCACCTGGATCAGGTTGGTCGAGCCGATGGTCCCGGGGGGCGCACCGGCCACGATCACGACCTGGTCGCCCTTGGAGTAGCGGCCGATGCCCTCCAGCGACTGGTCCACCTGGTGGATCATCGCGTCGGTGCTGTCGGCGCCCGCGACCAAGAAGGTCTCCGTGCCCCAGGACAGCGCGAGCTGGCTGCGCACCTCGGGCAACGGGGTGAAGGCCAACAGCGGCAGCCGGGTGTGCAGCCGCGCGAGGCGGCGCACGGTGTCGCCCGACTGGGTGAAGGCGACGAGGGCCTTGGCATTGAGCCGCTCGCCGATGTCACGGGCCGCGTAGGAGATGATGCCGCGCTTGGTGCGGGGCACGTGGTTGAGCGGCGGCACCGACGGTCCGCCCTCCTCCACCGCGCGCACGATGCGAGCCATGGTCTGCACCGTCTCGATCGGGTACTTGCCCACGGACACCTCGCCGGAGAGCATCACGGCATCGGCACCGTCGAGCACCGCGTTGGCCACATCGGAGGCCTCGGCGCGGGTGGGGCGGCTGTTCTCGATCATCGACTCGAGCATCTGCGTGGCCACGATCACCGGCTTGGCGTTCTCCCGGGCGATCTGGATGGCCCGCTTCTGCACCAGCGGCACCTCCTCCAGCGGAAGCTCCACGCCCAGGTCGCCACGGGCGACCATCACCGCGTCGAAGGCGAGGATCACGGCCTCGAGGTTCTCGATGGCCTCGGGCTTCTCCAGCTTGGCGATCACGGGCACGCGGCGGTTCACCCGGTCCATCACGGCGTGCACGCGCTCGATGTCGGCCGGCGAGCGGACGAAGGAGAGCGCGATGAAATCGACGCCCAGCTGCAGCGCGAACTCGAGGTCCTCGATGTCCTTCTCGCTGAGCGCGGGCACCGAGACGTTCATGCCGGGCAGCGAGACGCCCTTGTTGTTCGACACGGGGCCGCCCTCGGTGACCTCGCAGACCACGTCGTTGCCCTCGACGGTGACGACCTTCAGGCCCACCTTGCCGTCGTCGACCAGCAGCCGATCGCCCGGGCGGGCGTCCTGCGCCAGTTCCTTGTAGGTGGTCGACACGCGGTCGTGCGTGCCCACCACGTCGTCGACGGTGATCCGGACCGTCTCGCCGGTCTCCCAGACGGTGCGGCCGTCGCCGGCGAACCGGCCCAGGCGGATCTTCGGCCCCTGGAGGTCGGCGAGGATGCCGACGGCGCGGCCGGTGGAATCGGAGGCGGCACGCACGCGGTTGTAGTTCACCTCGTGGTCGGCGTGTTCGCCGTGGCTGAAGTTGAGCCGCGCGACGTCCATGCCCTCCGTGACGAGAGCAAGGACCTTCTCATCGGTGGCGACGGCGGGTCCGAGGGTGCAGACGATCTTGGTTCGACGAGTCACTACAGACACTTTAGTCCTCCGATTTCCGCTCGACGGGTTCACTGGTTAACCCGTCAGTAGAAATCTCCGCAACGTTCACTCCGGGATCATCCGGAGAATCCTCCGCGCCGTCCACCACGGCCTTGTCCGGCTCGGTGCCGCTCGCGGAATCAGCCGCCTCACCAGCGGTGACCGCCGCCTCGGTGGCGGTCTCGGGGCCGTCGACGAAGACCGAGTCCTCCCGGCCCTTCGGGGCCGTCACGAAGTAGGCGATGGCGCACGCGAAGACGATGGCCGCGGTGAAGACGTTGATCCGGATGCCGAAGATCTGCGTGGCGTGATCGTCGCGCATCATCTCGATGAAGAAGCGGCCCAGGCAGTACCCGGCCACGTACAGGGCGAACAGGCGCCCGTGGCCGATCCGGTACCGCCGATCGACGATCACGAGGAAGGCCGCCACCAACAGGTTCCAGATCAGCTCGTACAGGAAGGTGGGCTGGACGACGGCGAGCACGATGCCGTCGCTGCGGCCGTCGAGCACATCGGGCCCGCGGTCACCCACGTCGTTGACCCGCTCGAAGATCTCCAGGCCCCACGGCAGGTTCGTCGGTGCGCCGTAGAGCTCCTGGTTGAACCAGTTGCCGAGGCGACCGATGGCCTGCGCCACGATGATCGCCGGCGCGATGGCGTCGCCGAAGGGGCCGAGTTTGATCCCCATCTGCCTGCAGCCGATCCAGGCGCCGACGCCGCCGAGGGCCACCGCGCCCCAGATGCCGAGGCCGCCGTCCCAGATCCGGAACACCGCCCAGAAGCCCCGGCCGTTGGGACCGAAGTACGTCGAGAAGTCGGTGATCACGTGGTAGAGCCGACCGCCGATCAGGCCGAAGGGCACGGCCCAGACGGCCACGTCGACCACCTGGCCGGGCTTGCCGCCGCGCGCCACCCACCGCCGGTCGCCCCACCAACAGGCCACGATGATGCCGGCGATGATGCACAGTGCGTAGGCGCGGATGGGGACGGGCCCCAGGTGCCATACGCCCTGCGCCGGGCTGGGGATGCTCGCGAGAATCACACTGGACACCCTACTGACCGGCCGGTCACGGCGTCACTGTGCGCGCAGCGCTTCCCACAGGGTGGCCCACGGCTGAGTGCGGCCGGTGTACAGCTGGGCGACCGGATCGCCCTCGGCGCCGGGTGGTTGCACGGCCCGACGGTGCGTGAACGCCCCGTCGAGCACGGAGGACGGGTCGCCGATCCACAGCACGGCAGCGGTGTCGTCGGCCGGGCGCCCGAAGTAGTAGTACGCGCGATGGCCGCTGTAGGCGCGGGGCAGCCCGGCATCGCGTCCGTAGAAGTCGACCGCCGCGGCGAACGGGTAACTCTCCGCGACGATCGCGAGGTTCTGCCGCTCCTGCGGGGACAGGCTGCGATAGGCGTCGATCACGGTGTGGCCGAGGTCCTGGAGCATCGTGTCACCGTCGATCACCATGCTCGCCGGGGCGCGGAAGGGGGCGGCGGGGAGCCGCTGCGCCACCTGCTGCGGCCACACCGGTGAGGACCACACCCAGGACGCGGCCGAGGCGATCAGCACGAGCGCCGCGACCGCGGAGGTCACTCGGCGGCGCACCGTCCGTCCGGCGATCCGGTTCGCGGCCCACCGCTGTACCGCGACCGCACCGGCCGCCATCGGCAGTGCGTACACCGAGGCCAGGTAGTAGGCGCGGCCGTGGGTGAGCACGATCGCGGCCACCACCAGCACCACCGCCACGCCGAGGTAGCGGTACCGCCCCGATCGAAGGAGCGAGACCACGCCGGCCAGCAGCAGCGGCAGTCCGATCAGCAGGCCGGCGCCGAACAATCCCACCAGGGCGAAACCCGCGCCGCCGGGCCATTCGGCGCGGACCACGGCGCCCATCCGGGTGTACGCCCAGTCGTGCCCCGCCTGCCACCACAGCGTGGGCACGACGGCGACCACGGCGATCGCCGCTCCTCCCCAGAGCGCGGGCCGGGTGAGCAGGCGCCGTGGGCCACAGGCCAGCGCCCCGACCGCGACCGCGATCCACAGCGCGGGCACCAGGAACTTGGTGAGCAGCGACAGCGCGGTCACCGCACCGGCGAGCAGCAGCAACCGATCGTCGCGGGTACGGGTCCAGCGCACCAGCAGGTAGAACAGGATCGTCCACCACAGCGGGTCGAGCGAATAGGTGGCCAGCCAATGCCCCACGGAGCTCACGAGCGACATCGCGACCGCGGCGGCGGCGAACACCTGGGCCCACCCGCGGCCGCCGAGTTCGCGGGCGATCAGGCCGGAGAGCAGCGTGATCGCGGTGACCGCGAGGGTGGCGGGCAGACGGAGCACCACGAGGTTCCCGTGGGCCAGCGAGTCGAGCGCGCCCGCGAGCAGCGGGACCAGGGGCGGCTGGTCGAAGTAGCCGGCGGCGGGGTGGTCGCGGCCGGCCACCACGAAGTAGGCCTCATCGAAGAAGTAGCCGTAGTTGCGACTGCCGATCACCATCACCGCGAACACGGCGACGGTGACCACGGCCAGTGGGGTGCGGGCGACGGCGGGCGGATTCATGTCACTCAGCGTTTCCCGGCGGCGGTCCGGCCGGTAGCGCCGGAGGTCGGCGGTAGGACCGACGAAAGTAGGTGCCGCGGGCCCGTGCCGGCTCCCTACGATGGGCACATGTCCTCGTCCGCCTCGCGCCTGACGCACGGGATCCTGTTGGCGACCACCGCGGTCGGCACCACGGCGTTCGTGTGGGTGCTGTTCCCGCAGCTGCGGGGCGCGGGACTGTGGCTGGGAGTCGCCGCCATGCTGGCGGCCTCGGCGGTCACCGGCGCCGTGCGGCCCCCGTACGCCGCGCCGGTCGCGGCCGCGACCGCCTGCTATCTGGTGCTCGGGCCGTGGACGGAGGCGACGGCGAGCGGCGCCGCCGTGTGGGTGGCGGTGGCGGTCTCGCTGCTGTCGGCCGCTGCGGCGCAGTCCGTGGTGGACCGGCGCGAGGCGGCACTCGCCTTCGCGCCGTTCGCGGCCTTCGCGGTGGCGGTCGCCTTCTCGTCGCAGTCCCTGCTCGGAGCGCTGGGTGCGCTCGCCCCGGTGCTGGGCGGCACGACCGCCGGTCTGTGGGTGCGGCTGCGGACGGCGCAGCGGGAGCGCCGGGCGCTGGCGGTACGGCAGGCCCGCGCCGATGAGCGGCTCGCGCTCGCCGCGCAGCTCCACGATCTGGCGACGGCTCGGCTGACCCGGATCGTGCTCGCGGCGCGTGCCGCGCAGACACCGGGGATCGAGGCGGATGCGCAGGCCGCACTGGCCGATCTGCGCCGGGTGGTCGTGGGCCTGCAGACCTCCGATGCACCCGCCGCATCGCTGGCCGTCGAGGGCGTCACGGAGGCGGGGGAACTCGACGATGCGATCTCCGAGGCCGTGCGCCGCGCCCGCGAGGCGGGCCAGCGGGTCGATCTGACGGGTGCGGTCGCGACCACGCTCCCCCGTGCGACGGCCGACTGCCTGACGCGGGTGCTCGAGGAGGGGCTGGCGAATGCCCGCAAGCACGCCGCGGGCGCGCCGGTCGAGGTCGAGGTGAGCGATCACGGTGTCCGCGTGCGCAACCCCGCCGCCGCGGCCGATGCACCGCTCGCCGCCACCGGCAGCGGCACCGGCCTGCGCGGGCTCGCCGCGCGGACCGCGCTGGTGGGCGGCACGCTAGTGCACGGCCGCTCACCCGACGGTGGCTGGACCCTGACGGCCGAGTTCCCGGTGCCGGCCCGATGACGGTGCGCGTGCTGGTGGCGGACGACGATCCGATCGTGCGCGAGTACCTGCGGTCAGTGCTGTCCGCGGAGCCGGACCTGGAGGTGGTGGCCGCGGTGGCCGACGGCGCGGCGGCGGTGGAGGCGGGGATCGCGCAGTCGCCGCAGGTGGCGCTGCTGGACGTGCGAATGCCTGGTGTCGACGGCATCGTGGCCACCCGCGCACTGCGGGAGTTGGATCCGCCGGTCGCGGTGGTGCTGATCACCACGCTGGACACCGACGCCGTGCTGGTGGACGGATTGGCCGCGGGCGCCGCGGGATTCGTGGTCAAGACCGCCGAGCCCGCACTGCTGGCGTCCGCGGTGCGGACGGCTGCGGCGGGCGGTTCCCTGCTCTCCCCCGATGCGCTGGCCCGGCTGGTGCGCCTGGCGGACGACCGGCCGCGGCGCGATCCCCGACTCGACGCCCTGGGCGCGCGAGAGCGGGATGTCTTGCGGGAGTTGGCTCGCGGAGCCTCGAACGCCGAGATCGCGGCCGGCCTGTTCTTGGCGGAATCCACGGTGAAGGGCTATGTCTCGGCGCTGATGACGCGGTTGGACTGTGCGAACCGGACCCAGCTCGCGCTGCTGGGGGCGACGCTGTGACCGATCTCGTGGTGCTCGGCCTCGGCCCGGCGGGAAGGGCGGTGGCGCACCGTGCGGCCGCGGCGGGGATGACGGTGCGCGCCTACGATCCCGCACCGGATGCCCGGTGGCGCCGCACGTTCGGGATGTGGTCGGACGAGGCGCCCCGGTGGTTACCGGACGCGGTGATCGCCGCGCGCTCGTACCCCGCGGTGGTCGCGGGTTCGCGCCGGGAACTGGGCCGGGAGTACGCGGTTGTCGACACCGATCGGCTGCAGGACGCGTTACCGCTCGACGATGTGCGAGTGCACGCCGAGCCGGCCGACCGTCGCGGGCACGGCGGCGCCTTCGTGGTGGACGCACGCGGCCCCGGTCCCGGCGCGGACGGTCCGCGGCAGACGGCCGCGGGTGTTCTGGTGCCCGCGGGCGAGTACGACGAGGTGTGGATGGACTGGCGGCCGGCGCCGGGCGTCGGCGCGCGTGAGCCGGCGTCGTTCCTGTACGCGGTGCGGGTGACGCCCGATGCGGTGCTGGTGGAGGAGACCTGCCTGGCCGGTGCGCCCGCGCTCACCGTCGACGCGCTGGAGGCGCGGTTGCGCGCCCGGCTCGCCGAGCGCGGACTCGCCGCGGCGGACGTGCACGAGCGGGTGGACTTCCCGCTCCTGGAGCGGGGGCCGCGCCGCGGATCGTCGTGGTGCGGCGTCGGGGTGCGGGGTACCACGCTGCACCCGGCCACGGGCTACTCGGTGGCGGCCTCGCTGGCCTTCGCGGACGATGCGGTCGAGGCCGTAGCGTCGGGACGCTCCCCTGTGGGGGTCTCGGACCTGGCCGCGCACCGCCTGCGTGCGGCGGCGCTCGGAGCGCTGCTCGGGATGCGGCCCGCGGAGCAGCGGGCGTTCTTCGAGGTCTTCTTCGGGCTGCCGGACCGGCACGTGCGGGCATTCCTGTCCGCACGTTCGGGACCGGCCGCGACCGCCGCTGCCATGGGGGCGGCGTTCGCGGCGGCGCCGTGGAATCTACGACGGCGCCTGGCCGGGGCGATTACTCCGCGGGCGTATCCGACGCGCCGCTGAAGTCCGCCTGCTCGATGTCGAGCGCCTTCGCCTGGGCGATGAGGTCCTCGAGGGCGGCGGGCGGGAGCGCGCCGGCCTCGTTGTAGACGAGGTTGCCCTTCTTGAAGACCATCAGGGTGGGGATGGAGCGGATGTTCGCGGCGGCGGCGAGGCCCTGCTCCGCCTCGGTGTCGACCTTCGCAAAAACCACATCGGGGTGGGTCTCGGATGCCTTCTCAAAGGTGGGCGCGAAGGCGCGGCAGGGGCCGCACCACGAGGCCCAGAAGTCAACGAGCACGATGTCGTTGCCGGTCACGGTCTGGTCGAACTGCTCTGCAGTCAATTCTGTGGTCGCCATGACCCCTCCAACAAATTTTCCGACTGCATGATTCCCATTCGCTGAATTGTCGCCGAAGATCGCTATCCTCTAGTCGTGCGCGCATCCGCGGGCATCGATGTACACCAAGTACAACTAAGGGGATTTACATGACCGACGTGCTTCGCGCAGGTAACCAGCTCGGCCTCGGGGAGACCCTGGACTCCCTCAACGGCGGCTACACGCTGACCCTGCAGAGCGATGGCAACCTCGTGCTCACCGAGGGCGCCGGCACCGTGGTGTGGGCCAGCGGGACCGACGGCAAGGGCGTCGAGCGGGCCAACTTCCAGACCGACGGTAACTTCGTGCTCTACAACGGTGCCGGCGAGGGCGTCTGGTCCACCCAGACCGAGGGCTCCGGCGCCGACC
This sequence comes from Tsukamurella sp. TY48, assembly GCF_019656655.1. Taxonomy (GTDB): domain Bacteria; phylum Actinomycetota; class Actinomycetes; order Mycobacteriales; family Mycobacteriaceae; genus Tsukamurella; species Tsukamurella strandjordii. Next base: position 126,190 of record NZ_BPMV01000001.1, read on the forward strand.
GTCTCGTCCTGCAGGACGACCGCAACCTCGTGGTGTACGCGGGCGACGCCGACAAGTGGGCCTCCAACACCGCCACCGACCAGCCGGCGCCGGCTCGCCAGGCCGCTCCGGAGCCCGAGCCCGTCGCCGCCGAGGCGCCGGCCCCGGCCGCTCCCCCGGCCCCGCGCACCCACACCGTCGCCTCGGGCGACACCCTGTGGGCCATCGCCGAGCAGTACCTGGGCGACGGCAACCGCTACACCGAGATCGCGCAGATCAACGGCATCGCGAACCCGGATCTGATCAACGTGGGCCAGGTCATCACCATTCCCTGATCGCCCCTGATCGTGCGTTGACGACAACGGCCGGCCTTCGAGTCTCGAAGGCCGGCCGTTCCGTTGCCGCTCAGGCGCCGTAGCTGCGCGGGTGCGCGCCGAGCGAGGCCGAGATGACGGCGAGCGGCGTGCTGGCGAGGCGCAGGTTGTGCCGCTCCTGGGGTGTCATGGTCCAGCGGGCGTGGACGCGACGTGCGAATGCGAACATGATGGTTTCACCTTTCGTGAAGACCCCGCGGACGCATCAACTGCACGAGCGATGCGTGGTGGGGTGGAACAGGATTCGATGGACCGGGCGTTGCCCCGGTCTGGAATACGGACTATCGCCGGACGGCATCCGTCCTCACCTCCTTCGTCGCATCGTCGATGTGCTGCGCCCGCACCTGCGACGACGAAGAAGCCGAGAACCCGTCGACGGCGCGTCGACCGGTCTCGCACCCCTCTCGTCGGGCTTCGGCACTGCGCGACGTGATCCCGTGTCCGGGAAGCCACTTCGGATCAACCCTTAATCCGGGAAGATCTGTCCTAACCCTGGGCGTCTCTCGACGTCGTCGGATCAGTGGCCTGTGTTCGCGCAGGAGCCTCACCTAGCGAGGTACTGACTGAATCCAGTATCACCGCGGACCATCGACCGATGCAACCGTTTTCGCGTCAAGAAAACGTCATCGTCGCGCTACCGGCACTCCATCTGCCGTTCACTCGCCGCGCAGCAACCCCTTGGCGACATGGGTCACCTGGATCTCGTTGCTGCCGGCGTAGATCATCAGCGATTTCGCATCACGAGCGAGCTGCTCGACCCGGTACTCGGCCATGTAGCCGTTGCCGCCGAAGAGCTGCACCGCCTCCATCGCCACCTCCGTGGCCGCGCGGGAACTGTAGAGCTTCATGGCCGACGCCTGCGCCAGCGTGGGCGGTTTGCCCGCGCGGGACGCCTCGATCGCGGTGAACAGCATGTTCTGCACGTTGATCCGCGCGATCTCCATCTCGGCCAGCTTGAGCTGGATCAGCTGGAACGTGCCGATCTCCTGCCCCCACAGCGTGCGGGTGCGGGCGTAGTCGATGGACAGCCGCTGCGCCTCGTTGATGATGCCCAGGCTGAGCGCGGCGATGCCGATCCGTTCGGCGGTGAAGCCCGCCTTGGCGGACGCGCCGCCACCGCCGGGCGTCTCCTCGGTCTCGCCGAGCAGGCGGTCGGGCCCGAGCTTGACCCGGTCGAAGAACAGCTCGCCGGTGGGCGAGCTCATCATGCCCATCTTCTTGAAGGCCTTGCCCTGGGTGAGCCCCTCCATACCCGCGTCCAGCACGAAGGTGAGCACCTTGCGGTCGCGGATCGGCGTACCGTCGCCCTCGTCCAGCTTGGCGAAGACCACGATCGTGTCGGCGTGCGGACCGTTGGTGATGAAGGTCTTCTGCCCGGACAGGATGTAGCCGCCCTCGCCGTCACGGCGCACCGTGGTCTTCATACCGCCCAGCGCATCGGAGCCGCTGTCCGGTTCGGTGATCGCCCAGGCACCCACCTTCTCCATCGTGACCAGCTCGGGGAGCCAACGCTTCTTCTGCGCGAGCGTGCCGCGGGACTTGATGGTCGAGACGGTGAGCCCCATGCTCACGCCCATCGATCCGATCAGCCCCAGGCTGACCCCGGCCATCTCCACGTTGAGGATGAGGAACATCGACGAGCTCAGCGTGCTGGAGCCGCCCGCCTTGGGCTTCTCCCCCGCCTCCTCGGCGGCCAGTTCCGCCTCGAGGTTCTCCCGATTGACCTGATCGATACCGAAGGTCTTGAGCATCTTGCGGGTGATGTCGTACGGCGGCAGCGCCCCGGTCTCGAGCTCGTCGACGTGCGGGCGCACCTCCTTATCGATGAACGCGCGCAAGGCGTCCCGCACCATCAGGTCTTCCTCGGACCACTCGAACATCGGCAACCCCTTCGGTGAAACGTGTTCTATTTCTCCCCAGTGTGGCACATCACGCGACGGGCCATGACAGACAACCACCCGCGAACCTCGCCAGGTGCACCAATTTCGAAATCTCACACTTTTGCGACCACCACTAATATATAGTAAGCTAAACGAGGCACTGAAGAAGGGGATCGAGGATGCCGTTCGCGAATGGTTTGGCAGATGCAATGGACCTGTCCGCCTTCTGCGAGAAGCAAGAATCTAGTCGATTGTTGCCTCACATAGTCCGCAAACTTATTCAATCCTCCCCCTCCTTAGCAGAGTACGACTTTCCGGCTGGGAGATCTGTATGGAGGAGCGGCTACGACGGTATCGTCTCTTCTGAGGCATCGACGCCATTCATCCCCGCTGGACGCTCTGTATGGGAAGTTTCGAATAGACGCCCGCCCCATAAGAACGCGAACAACGAATATCGAAAGCGAACCAAAAACCCAGGATCGCTACAACCAGAGTCGACCACGTTCGTCTACGTTACCATGCGAAACTGGGCAAAAAAGCGCGAATGGAAGGCAGAGAAGCAAGGCGAAGGTGTTTGGCGCGATGTTTACGCCTACGATGCCAGCGACATCGAGGCCTGGCTCGAAACTCATCCAGAGATACATGAATGGACCTCAATTCAGATTGGCTTGACGCCAACCGTTCCCCATAGTTCGGAACCAGTTCCATTCCAACTGGCGGCGGATACCGACAACTTCGTCGGCCGAGAATCCGAGATCGAAACCATTTCAAGAGTTCGCCCTGGGGGCGTTGCCATAATTTCTGGCCCGCCAGGAGTGGGGAAGACGTCCCTGGCTCGCCAGGTGGCACGCTCTTACCGAAACCTAACGCCTGCTGGCACCATTCTCGTGAATCTCCAAGGAACGACTTCCCCGGTCACCCCAGAGCAGGCCATCACGACGATCCTAAGTTCCCTCGGGCTCGCCGGAGGTAACTCTACCGAATTCGACCTAGAGTCTGCGATCACAAAGTATCGATCCCTAATGGCCGACCGTCGAGTAACATTAGTTCTCGATAATGCCGCCAATGAACCTCAAGTCAGACCGCTAATCACCAGCGCTAAAGGTTCAATCACTATCATTACTAGCCGATCTAGGCTGAGCGGCCTCGACCGCAATACCTCTATTCATTTAGATCCGCTAAGCGACAGTGAATCCATCGAATTGTTACGCAAGGAGATGCCAAACCGTTGCGACACGACTGCTACCGAAACAGCAGCGTTGAGGAAAATTGCTTTTCATTGCGGAAGGCTCCCACTTGCGCTAAAGATCATCGGACGTAAGGCCGATCAAACGTCGAAATGGCCGCTGAACCACATCGCTAATCAGCTGTCATCAGAAAGTACCCGCCTCGATCAACTGAGTATCGGTGACGTTGCCGTGAGAGCGACCTTTTCTTTGAGTTACAGAAGGAGCCCTAAGCGTGTTCAATCGGCTTTTAGGAGCCTCTCCCTGATTCCCGGTTCTACGTTCGACGAGTTCCTTGCATCTGCCGCCCTGAACACGAGCCCAGCAAAAGCGGCGTCGACAATCGCAGAACTCCTCGAACTGGGGCTCGTGGAGCCGTCTCGGACACCGGGTCGCTACCAGTACCATGACCTACTGCGTCTTTTCGGCCAAGAAAAGTCACAAGATAACAAGTGGATGCACGAATCAGAGCAGTCGTCGAAGCGTGTCGCGAGATACCTCCACCGCAGCCTGGTCGATGCAATGCTGACCTTCGATCCGAAGTCGCGAGAACCTATGGACGAGCAGCTCATTCGCGCAGCAATGAATGGAGACCTGCTTCGTTGGCTAGACGGCGCATTCGAGAACATCGACGGACTTCTGCGCGCCTCCTCTCTGCGACGCGACCACAATGCCGCGCTCGCGATTGCAATACCGCTTGGAATATATCTGGAAACTCGGGCGAATTGGAAGTCGCTGCGCGACGTCGCAACCCGTGGCGCAATCGAGATCAATAGAGTCCGCAGCAAAGGGACAGGCGCCGAGCCTGTCATTACCGAGGTAGAGACATCAATCCTTCTCCAAATCGCGAAAGCTGAGCATGGCCTCCGCGATTTTGATGCGGCATCAAAATTGATCAAACAAGCTGAGACACTTTGCGTTGAAAAGAGATCACTACAGTTTGCAGAGATTCTCAATATGAAGGGAAACGTAGAGCGATCTCTTCATTCTTACAAGGAAGCAATCACATCATTCAAGCAGTCTGGTGCGCTCGCGAAGGATCTGGGTGCAATATCGCTCGAACGAATGGCCGACCACAACATAGGCGCAACCCTAAGCGAACTAGGTCGAAACGAAGAAGCCATTCCATACTTGGAAAGAGACCTTGTGTCATGCCGAGATCGAGGCGACCTATTGGGTGTTGCCCACACGCTTAATACCTTGGGTAATACCTATTGTGCATGCGGTGACTACGATGAAGCGATCAAAGTCATCACGGAGTCAATAGACATATATCGAAGACTCGATGACCGAGTGCACGAGAGTTTCGCCCTTAACGATCTTGGTCTGGTGCTGAGACACACGGGCAACCTCGACGAGGCGTACCGCTGTCACTTTGCCGACTGGGAATTTTGTGTTGAGAGCGCCGATAATTACGGCGCAGGGAAGGCCCTTATCCGCATGTCGGAGATCCTAGGCGAATTGGGTCCCGGATACCACGAAATCGCTCAAGCATACCTCAGACTCGGGCGTGCGTCGATCAATCCCGAGGCTGAGCCAGATGCTATCGGTTCGCTGCATTTGACTACATCAGCATTAAGTCAGTCCATCGGAGACAACGAAATCGCTCGAAGATCTCTTGAGATTGCGTACAAATACTACCTGGATATTGGCAACGTGGCGTGGCTTCACGCGACAGCAACCAAGCAAGCCAAACACATGCTAGACCTGAAATTGCCCGCAGAGGCCAAACGATACCTTGAACAATTTATCGAGGATGCTAGCCGCCTGGGCGAGACTCAATCGCATAACGTGACAGAGGCAAAGGAACTCCTAGGCATGATCATCGAAAAAGCCCCAAGATAGTTAGAATTGAATCGCAACTGAATTTCGGTCAGGGGCGTCCGGCTGTTTCGCAGATTTGCTGTGGCGCATTGGCATTTGGCCGCCACAACCCCGAGTAACAAGCCGCGACCACCTGGATTGCGCGGCGTGAACTCAGCCTGCGAGGAAGCCCGGGCTCATCCCGACTCCCAAGCCCCAATACCATCGGTTGGCGCCACTCCATTCCTCTGACTAAGGTCAGAGGAATGAAGGAACAGGTCGCCGGGCTCCGGCGGTTCAATCGGGCGGTCACCCAGCGACTCGGCGTGCTGCAGGACCGCTATTTGGCACAGGATCGGCCACTGGGGCAGGCGCGGCTGCTCTGGGAGATCGGTCGTGCCGACGGTGTGGACGTCCGCGACCTGCGCACCCGTCTCGATCTCGACTCGGGGTATCTCAGCCGGCTCCTGCGCGCCCTCGAATCCGACGGCCTGATCACCGTGACCAACGACGACGGCGACGGGCGGGTGCGCACCGCCCGGGTGACCGAGCGCGGTGCGGCCGAGTACCTCGAACTGGAGGCGCGCTCGGAGGACGCCGCCCGCGGACTGCTGGCTCCGCTCAGCGCAGGACAACGGACCCGGTTGATCGCAGCCATGGCGGAGGTGGAGCGCCTACTCCTGGCGTCCCAGGTGCGCATCGACGAGGCCGATGCCGCCACTGCCCCGGCTCAATTCGCCGCCCGGCAGTACTACACCGAGCTCGGCGAGCGACTGCGGGACGGCTTCGACCCGACCGTCGGCGGCGCCATCCGCGACGCGGCGATCACACCGCCCGCCGGACTGCTCCTGGTGGCCACGCTGCACGGCGAGACCGTCGGCTGCGGCGCGCTCACCTTCCAGGAGAACGGTTTCGCGGAGGTCAAACGCGTGTGGGCCGCCCCGACGGTGCGCGGCATGGGCCTGGGTCGGCGGATCATGGCCGAGCTGGAGTCACGCGCCCGCGACGCCGGTGTGCGCACCGTGCGGCTCGACACCAACGCCGGGCTCACCGAGGCGATCGCGCTGTACCGCGCGCTGGGGTACCGGGAGGTGGAGCGGTACAACGACAATCCGTACGCGCACCACTGGTTCGCGAAGGACCTGTGATCCCGTGCGGGACCGAGACCGTGGAACCTAGACAGTGAAACCGAGGGCGCGCAGTTGCTCGCGGCCGTCGTCGGTGATCTTGTCCGGGCCCCACGGCGGCATCCAGACCCAGTTGATCTTGGCGTCGGTGGCCAGGCCGGACGAGACCAGCGCGGCGCGGGTCTGGTCTTCGATGACGTCCGTGAGCGGGCAGGCCGCCGAGGTCAGCGTCATATCGATGATGACCGACGCATCGTCGTCGACCCGCAGGTCGTAGACCAGTCCGAGGTCGACCACGTTGATGCCCAGCTCGGGATCGACCACATCGCGCATGGCCTCCTCGACATCGTCGAGGGTCGGCAGGTTCAGCGGGTTGTCGGTACCCGGGCCGACCGCGGCGGGCGCAGCAGTCTCGGGCGCTGCCGACGCAGCGGTCTCGGGCGCCGTCGTCTCGGGTGCGGTGTTCTCGGTCATGCCGACTTCTCCTCGGAGTCGATGATCTGCGCGGTGGCGTCCTTGAAGGCCATCCAGCCGAGCAGTGCGCACTTCACGCGCGCGGGATATTTCGACACACCGACGAAGGCGATGCCGTCGCCGATCAGATCCTCGTCGCCCTCGATCTGGCCGCGGGACTGGAGCATCTCGGTGTACGACTGCACCATCTTCAGGGCCTCGCCCACCGACTGGCCGATCACCTGATCGGTGAGCACGGAGGTGGACGCCTGCGAGATCGAGCAGCCCTGGCCGTCGTACGAGACGTCGAGCACGGTCTCGCGGTCGTCGGAGAGCTGAACCCGCAGCGTCACTTCGTCGCCGCAGGTCGGGTTCACGTGGTGCACCTCGGCACCGAAGGGCTCGCGGAGACCGCGATGGTGCGGGTGTTTGTAGTGGTCCAGGATCACGTCCTGGTACATCTGCTCCATCCGCATCAGATCACCCCGAAGAACTTCTGCGCCTTGACGATGGCCTCGGCGAGCACATCGACATCATCGACGGTGTTGTACACGGCGAACGAGGCACGAGCGGTGGCGGCCACGCCGAACCGGCGGTGCAGCGGCCACGCGCAGTGGTGTCCCACGCGGATCGCGACGCCCTCGTCGTCGAGCACCTGGCCGAGATCGTGGGCGTGGATCCCGTCGACCACGAAGGAGACGGCACTGCCGCGGTCGTGGTTGTCGGTGGGGCCGATGATCCGCAGGCCGTCGATCGCATCGAGACGATCGAGCGCCGCATCCACCAGCGCGTGCTCGTGCGCGGCCACCTGCGGCATGCCCAGGGCGCCGAGGTACTTCACCGCGGCCCCCAGGCCCACGGCCTGGGAGGTCATCGGCACGCCGGCCTCGAACCGCTGCGGCGGAGCCGCGTAGGTGGAGCCCTCCATGGTGACGGTCTCGATCATCGAGCCACCGGTGATGAACGGCGGGAGCTGCGCGAGGATGTCGCGCTTGCCGTACAACACGCCCACACCGGAGGGGCCGTACATCTTGTGGCCGGAGAAGGCCGCGAAGTCCACATCGAGCGCCGCGAAATCGACCGGCGTGTGCGGAACCGACTGGCAGGCGTCGAGGACGACCAGCGCACCCACCGCGCGGGCGCGGGCCACCAGCTCCGGGACCGGGGCGATCGCGCCGGTCACGTTGGAGGCGTGGGTGAACGCGACGATCTTCACCGAGGAGTCGAGCTCCAGCGAATCGAGATCGATCCGGCCGTCGTCGGTGACGCCGTACCACTTGAGCGTGGCACCAGTGCGGCGGCAGAGTTCCTGCCAGGGCACGAGATTCGCGTGATGTTCCAGCTCGGTGACCACCACGGTGTCGCCCTCGCGCAGGCGGTGCCCGCCGAGCACGCCGGCCGCGCGATCGTCGCCGAGGGTGTAGGCCACCAGGTTCAGCGATTCGGTCGCGTTCTTGGTGAAGACCAGCTCGTCGGGCGAGACCCGCACGAAGTCCGCGATCGCGGCCCGAGCGTCCTCGTAGGCGTCGGTGGCCTCCTCGGCGAGCTGATGCGCGCCGCGGTGGACCGCCGCGTTACGGGTGGTGAGGAAGTCCCACTCGGCGTCGAGCACCTGCCGGGGCCGCTGCGACGTGGCGCCGGAATCGAGATAGACCAGCGGCTTGTCGTCGCGGACCGTGCGGGACAGGATCGGGAAATCCGCCCGCACCGCCGTGACGTCGAAAGTCGCGGTGGCCGTCATGCTCCCACGGCCTGGGTGAACCGCACGTAGCCGTTCTCCTCCAGCTCGTCGGCCAGCTCCGGGCCGCCCGACTCCACGATGCGGCCGTTCACGAAGACGTGCACGTACTGCGGGTGGATGTAGCGCAGGATGCGGGTGTAGTGCGTGATGAGCAGGACGCCGCCGTTCTCCCGCTCGGCGTAGCGGTTGACGCCCTCGGAGACCACGCGCAGCGCGTCCACGTCGAGGCCGGAGTCGGTCTCGTCGAGGATGGCGAACTTCGGCTTGATCAGGCCCAGCTGCAGGATCTCGTGGCGCTTCTTCTCGCCGCCCGAGAAGCCCTCGTTCACGGAGCGCTCACCGAACTGGGAATCGATCTCCAGCTCGCTCATCGCCTCCTTGACCTCCTTGACCCAGTGCCGCAGCTTGGGGGCCTCGCCGCGGACCGCGGTGGCGGCCGAGCGCAGGAAGTTCGACATCGAGACGCCGGGCACCTCGACGGGGTACTGCATCGCCAGGAACAGGCCGGCGCGGGCGCGCTCGTCGACCGACATCGCGAGCACGTCCTCGCCGTCGAGCGTGATGCTGCCCTGGGTGACCTGGTACTTGGGATGGCCGGCGATGGCGTAGCTCAGCGTGGACTTGCCGGAACCGTTGGGGCCCATGATGGCGTGGGTCTCACCCGAGTTGATGGTGAGGTTCACGCCCTTGAGGATCTCGATCGGCTCGGCGTTCTCGTCCGACTGCACCACGTTGACGTGCAGATCGCGGATTTCCAGAGTAGACACAGTGATTCCTTCGTACGTATCAGACGCCGGCGGTGGCGAGTTCGTTTTCGATGGCCGCGGCGAGACGCTCGCGCAGCTCGGGGACGGAGATCCTGTCGATCAGCTCCTGGAAGAAGCCGCGCACCACCAGGCGGCGGGCCTCGGCCTCTTCGATACCGCGCGAACGCAGGTAGAACAGCTGCTCATCGTCGAAGCGGCCGGTGGCGCTGGCATGGCCGGCGCCCTCGATCTCGCCGGTCTCGATCTCCAGGTTCGGCACCGAATCGGCGCGCGCACCGTCGGTGAGGACCAGGTTGCGGTTCAGCTCGAAGGTGTCGGTGCCCTCGGCCGCGGCACGGATCAGCACATCGCCCACCCAGACGGTGTGCGCATCGGGCAGCTTCGAGGCCGGATCGCCCTGCAGCGCGCCCTTGTAGATCACGTTCGACTTGCAGTTCGGCACCGAGTGATCCACCAGCAGGCGCTGCTCGAGGTGCTGGCCGGCGTCGGCGAAGTACAGGCCGAACAGCTCCGCGTTACCGCCGGGGCCGTCGAACTGCACGCGCGGGGTCATCCGGACCAGCTCGCCGCCGAGCTGCACCGCGAAGTGCCGCACGTGGGCGTCGCGCCCCAGGCGCACATGGTGCTGGGTGACCCACACCGCATCGTCGGCGAAGTCCTGCGCGTCGATGATCTGCAGCGACGCACCGTCGCCCAGGATCACCTCGACGTTCTCGGCGGCAGTGCCCGAGCCCGTGTGGTCGAGCACGACCACGGCCCGCGAGTGCCGCTCCAGGCGCACCTGGATGTGCGAGAACGCGGTCTTGCCCTCACCGGGGCCGGCGAGGCGCACGATGATCGGCTCGGCGACCTCCGCCTCCTTGGCGATGGTGAGCACAGTGGCCTCGGTCATCGAGGTGAAGGCCTGCGCGGCAACACGATCGAAGGGCACGCCGGCCTCACCGAGGCGGGGATCACCCTTGGCCACGGTCTCGACGGTGAGCCCCTCGGGCACCGCGTCGACGGACACCGTGACGGCACCGTCGGCCTGCGCGGAACCGTCGTGCAGCCCGCGCAGACGACGCAGCGGGGTGAAGCGCCAGGCCTCGTCCCGATGGCTGGGCACCTCGAAGGCGTCCGCGTCGAACGAGGTGAACAGCTCGCCCTTGTTGGCGACGGGATGCGCCTCGACGGCTTCGTTGAGCTGGGAACTCACTAGCCCACCGACCCTTCCATCTGCAGTTCGATCAGTCGGTTCAGCTCGAGGGCGTACTCCATCGGCAGCTCCTTGGCGATGGGCTCGACGAAGCCGCGCACCACCATGGCCATGGCCTCGTCCTCGGTGAGGCCGCGGCTCATCAGGTAGAAGAGCTGATCGTCGGAGACCTTCGAGACGGTGGCCTCGTGGCCCATGGTCACGTCGTCCTCGCGGATGTCGACGTACGGGTAGGTGTCCGAGCGGGAGATCGTATCCACCAGCAGCGCATCGCACTTCACCGTGGAACGGCTGCCGTGCGCGCCCTTGTTGATCTGGATCAGGCCGCGGTAGCTGGCCCGGCCACCGCCACGCGCCACGGACTTGCTGACGATGTTGCTCGAGGTGTTCGGCGCGAAGTGCACCATCTTCGAGCCGGTGTCCTGGTGCTGGCCCTCGCCGGCGAAGGCCACGGAGAGCACCTCGCCCTTGGCGTGCTCGCCCATCATCCACACGGCCGGGTACTTCATGGTGACCTTGGAACCGATGTTGCCGTCGATCCACTCCATGGTGGCGCCGGCCTCGGCCTTGGCGCGCTTGGTGACCAGGTTGTAGACGTTGTTCGACCAGTTCTGGATCGTGGTGTAGCGGCAGCGGCCGCCCTTCTTGACGATGATCTCGACCACCGCGGAGTGCAGCGAGTCCGACTTGTAGATCGGCGCGGTGCAGCCCTCGACGTAGTGCACGTAGGCGTCCTCGTCGACGATGATCAGGGTGCGCTCGAACTGGCCCATGTTCTCGGTGTTGATCCGGAAGTAGGCCTGCAGCGGGATGTCCACGTGGACGCCCTTGGGCACGTAGATGAACGAGCCACCCGACCACACGGCGGTGTTCAGCGCGGAGAACTTGTTGTCGCCCGCGGGGATCACCGAGCCGAAGTACTCCTCGAAGAGCTCCGGGTGCTCACGCAGACCGGTGTCGGTGTCCATAAAGATGACACCCTTCTCCTCCAGGTCCTCGCGGATGGAGTGGTACACCACCTCGGACTCGTACTGGGCGGCCACACCGGCCACGAGGCGCTGCTTCTCCGCCTCGGGGATGCCCAGCTTGTCGTAGGTGTTCTTGATGTCCTCGGGCAGGTCTTCCCAGCTCTCGGCCTGCTTCTCCGAGGAGCGCACGAAGTACTTGATGTTGTCGAAGTCGATGCCGTCGAGGTTGCTGCCCCACGAGGGCATGGGCTTCTTCTCGAAGATGCTCAGGGCCTTGAGGCGCTGCTGGAGCATCCACTCGGACTCGTTCTTCTTGGCCGAGATGTCCGTGACCACGGCCTCGGAGAGTCCGCGCTGGGCCGACGCGCCGGCGGCGTCGGAGTCGTGCCAGCCGTAGCCGTAGGTGCCCAGGGAGGCGATCGTCTCCTCCTGGGACAGCGGGCCGTTGTCGACCGTTGTCATCGAAGCTCCTTAGCGGGTGTTGCTCTTCGGTCCCACGTGCTCGAGGGGCACATGGGTCGTGCAAGCGCGGTCACCGTTGGCGATGGTGGCCAAACGCTGTACATGAGTTCCCAACGCCTGTTCGATCGCCGAAATTTCGGCCTCGCACAGTTCGGGGAACTCGGCTGCGACCTCCGACACCGGGCAGTGGTGTTGGCAGATCTGGACGCCGCTGCCCACTTCGCGGGCGTCGGCGGAGAATCCGGCGTCCGAGAGGGCCGCCGCGATCCTACGGGCACCGTCGACCGGGTCCGCGGACTCGGTCGGGCTGACGGTTGCGGTGCTGATGGCCTGTTCGGCCCGACGGCGCGCGAAGGCACGCACCGCCTCATCGCCGCCGACCTCGCGCAGCGCGCGGAGTGCGTCGACCGCCAGGGCGTCGTAACCCTGACCGAGGCGACGCCGCCCGGACTGCGTGAGCAGGAACTCCTTGGCCGGGCGACCGCGCCCGCGCCCTCCGAGTCCCGACGGTGGCGCCACCGTCACGTCGCCCGCCTCGAGCAGATTGTCGAGGTGACGCCGCACGGCGGTGGTCGTGATCCCCAGGGCCTCGCCGATATCGGCCGCGGTGGCCTGGCCCCGGTTCATGAGCAGCGCGACCACGGCGTCGCGGGTGTCCCCGTCACGCGTGGTGATCTCCTGCTCGTATTTCACAACACGATTGTTTCTTAAATCGGACGGGCTTTCCAGCAAGGCCAGGCTAAGCTTCAAGTTCCGAAGGCCCTGCGCACCGCGCGATGGCGCGACCGAGCCGGTGTGATCCGGCGCACCGTCTACGCTTGCGATCGTGTCCGCAACCCCCACGCTCCCCGATCGTGCGCGCGCGGTCGCGGACTTCCTCGGACTGAGCAAGCCGCCGGGGTCGTCCGGCGACCAGCACGGTTCGGTGACGCGGCTGCACGCCAACGAGAAGGACCGCTACCCCGATCTGACCGCCGCCGAGAAGTCCTCGGTGCGCCGCATCGCGACCTTCGGCGGCGTCGGCGCCGTGCTCATCGCCTTCGGCGCGCTCGGCGTGGGCGCCTTCCCCGTGGTGCAGAACCCGATCGCCGGCCGGCGCGTGCTGGGCCTGATGTTCCGGATGCAGTCCACGGCGCTCACCGTGACGATGGTGGGCACCGCGATGCTGATGATCGCGTGGGTACTACTGCGCCGCTACACCGTCGGCTACCTGGTCCCCGGCGCGCACCGCGATCCCGCACCCACCCGCCGGCTCACCCGGCCCGCCTTCGACCGCATCCTCGCACTGTGGGTGCTCCCCTTCCTGTTCGCGCCCCCGATGTTCAGCAAGGACGTGTACTCGTACCTGGCGCAGTCGGAGATCACGGCCCGCGGCCTGGACCCGTACAAGATCGGCCCCGCAGCGGCCCTGGGCATCGACCACGTCTTCACCCGGTCGGTCCCCAACATCTGGCGCGACACCCCCGCGCCGTACGGGCCGCTGTTCCTCTACCTCGGCCGCGGCATCACCTACCTGACCGGTGAGAACATCGTCGCCGGTGTGGTGCTACACCGCATGCTCGCGCTGGCCGGCGTCGCCATGATCGTGTGGGCGCTCCCCCGCCTGGCCCGCCGCTGCGGCGTCAGCGAGGTCGCGGCGCTCTGGCTCGGTGCGGCGAATCCACTGGTGATCTTCCACCTCATCGCGGGCATCCACAACGAAGCGCTCATGCTCGGCATGATGCTCGTCGGCATGGAGTGGGCGCTGCGCGCGATCTCCTCCGGGCTGCAGTTCGTGGACGGTGTCAAACCCACGTCCACCGGCTGGCTGCTCACCGCCGGTGCCGCGACGATCGCCGCATCGGGCCTGATCAAGATCACCTCGGTGCTGGCTCTGGGCTTCATCGGCATGGCTCTCACCCGCCGGCTGGGCGGCAGCTTCCCCGATATCGGCGGCCGGCTCGGCGGGTGGCGGCAGGCGCTCGCCGACTTCCGTCCCCACGCCAAACGCACCTTCGGCGCGCTCGCCGTGTCCGCGGTGTACCTCGGCGTGATCCTGGTGATCGTGGTGGTCGTGGTGTGCCAATCCACCGGACTCGGCTACGGCTGGCTCGACGCGGGCACCCTGGGCACCGCCAACAAGGTCCGGTCGTGGATGTCGATCCCCACCGTGCTCGGCCTCGGCACCGGGCAGGTGGGCGTGCTGCTCGGGCTCGGCGATCACACCACCGCGATCCTCGCGATCACGCGGCCGATCGCCGCCGCGGTGGGCGCCCTCATCGTGCTGCGGATGCTGATCGCCACACTGTCCGGACGGATCCTCCCGGTGGGCGCACTGGGCATCTCGATGGGCGCGCTCGTCCTGCTGTTCCCCGTGGTGCAGCCCTGGTACCTGCTGTGGGCCATCGTCCCGCTGGCCGCCTGGGCCACCGCACCGGGATTCCGCCTCGCGGCGGTCATCGTCTCGAGTGTGATCTCCGTGATGCTCATGCCCAACGGCGGCGAGATCGAGCCCTACGTGATCGCCAAGGCCGGTATGACCACCGTGGTCGTGGTGGCGCTCGCGGTCTATCTGACCTTCGAACTGCCCCGCGACCGCGCGCGGCGCCGGGCCGCCCGTCCAGTACGCTGACCTTCCGTGCCAGCACTGTCCGCGATCGACGTCACCAAGCGCTTCGGCGACGTCGTCGCCGTCGACGGACTGAGCCTGACCCTCGATGAGGGCAGCGTCCTCGCCCTGCTCGGACCGAACGGCGCCGGCAAGACCACGACGGTCGAGATGTGCGAGGGCTTCGGCTCCCCCGACTCCGGCACGATCCGGGTCCTCGGCCTCGACCCCGTCGCCGACGCCGACCGCCTCAAGCCCCGGATCGGCGTGATGCTCCAGGGCGGCGGCGCCTACCCCGGCGCCAAAGCCGGCGAGATGCTGCGCCTCGTGGCCGCCTACTCGGCGAACCCGCTCGACCCCGACTGGCTGCTGTCCACCCTCGGCCTCTCCGACGTGGTCGGCGTCAGCTACCGCCGGCTGTCCGGGGGCCAGCAGCAGCGCCTCGCCCTCGCCTGCGCCCTCGTCGGCCGCCCCGAACTCGTCTTCCTCGACGAGCCCACCGCGGGCCTCGACGCCCAGGCCCGACTGCTGGTCTGGGACCTCATCGCCGCGCTGCGCCGCGACGGGGTCTCGGTACTGCTCACCACCCACCTGCTCGACGAGGCCGAGGCTCTCGCCGACCGGGTCGTCATCGTCGACCGCGGCCGCGCGGTGGCCGACGGTACGCCGGAGGAACTGACCCGGGCCGGGGCCGAACACGAACTGCGAGTCACGGCACCGTCGGGCCTGAGCGCCGACGGACTGGCCGCCCGGCTGGGCACGGGCTTCGCGGTGACCGTGCACGACGGTGAGCCGAACGATCGCGCGGTGTACGTGGTGCGCGGCGCCGAGGTGACGCCGGCCGTGATCGCCGCCGCCACGGCCTTCTGCGCCGACCACGACGCCCTCATCTCCGATCTGCGGGTGGGTACCCGGAGCCTGCAGGACGTCTTCCTCGATCTCACCGGCCGCGACCTGAGGGGATGACGTGACCTCGACCGACTCCCGGTTCACCCCCGGAACCTTCGCCCCGGCCCCGCGGCCCGCCGCACCGGCCGCGATGATCGCCGCGCAGACGCGGATGGAGCTCACGCTGCTGCTCCGCAACGGCGAGCAGCTGCTGCTCACGATGTTCATCCCGATCGCGCTGCTCGTGGGTCTGACGGTGCTGCCCATCGGCGACGACGTGCTCACCATCGACACGCTGGTCCCGGCGATCATGGCAGTGGCCGTGATGTCGACGGCGTTCACCGGGCAGGCCATCGCCGTGGGCTTCGATCGGCGCTACGGCGCCCTCAAGCGACTCGGCGCCACCCCGCTGCCCACCTGGGGCGTGATCGCCGGCAAGACGCTGGCCGTGGTGATCGTGGTCGGTCTGCAGGCGACGATCCTGGGCGCGATCGGTTTCGCCCTCGGCTGGCGGCCCGACCCGCTCGGCCTGGTGATCGGCGCCGGCGCGATGGCCGTGGGCGTCTTCGCCTTCGCCTCGCTCGGCTTGCTCCTGGGCGGCACGCTCAAGGCCGAAGTGGTCCTCGCCCTGGCGAATCTGCTGTGGTTCGTGGGATCGGCGATCGGATCGCTCGTGGTGGTCGACCGGCACCTGCCGGACGTCGTCGTCCTGCTCGCACGACTGTCCCCGTCGGGCGCCTTGACCGAGGCACTGATCCGCGCCACCACCGGCGGCGGCTTCGATCTCTTCGGGATCGCCGTACTCCTGGTGTGGGGCGTGCTGGGCTCGACCGCCGCGGTCCGGCTGTTCCGGTTCACGGGATAGGCCCCACCGTGCCCGCCTGGCTGTTCGTCCTGTTCGGCGCCGGGTTCGTGCTGTACACCGACGATTACGTGATCGCCGGCATCCTCCCGGAGATCGCCACGGACCTCGGGGTCTCCGAGGGCCAAGCCGGGCAGCTCATCACCGCCTTCTCCCTCACCGTGGCCGTGGCCGCACCGGTCTCGGCGATCGCCTTCGCCCGCCTGCCCCGGCGGCGCCTGTTCGCGGGTGGCCTGCTCGTCTTCGTCGCGGCGAACGCGGCGGCCTCGTTCGCGACCAGCTTTCCTCTTCTCCTGGGCTTGCGGATCGTCGCGGCACTGGCCGCAGCATCGGTCACGCCGGCGCTGTTCGCCTTCGCCGCGCAGCACGCCCCACCGGACAGGTCCGGCCGCTACCTCGCCGTGGTCTCGCTCGGCGTGACCGGCTCGATCGCGGCGGGCGTCCCGATCGGCACCTGGATCGGCGGCACCGTCGGCTGGCAGGCGACCTTCGCCACGATGGCCGCCGCGGGCGCCGTCGTCCTGGTCGCGATGCTGGCCGTGCTGCCCCGGGACGAGGGCGGCTCGACACCGCCGCCCTTGGCCGAACAGTTCGCGACCCTGCGGAGCCGCCCGGTGGCGCTCGGCCTGGCCGCGAACTGGGCCCTGATGACCGGTTCGATGATGCTGTACACGTATCTGGCCCCGTATCTGGCGGCCACCACATCCGCCGGACTCGACGCCAGGACCCTGACCTTCGCGCTCTCGGGGATCGCCGGCGCGGTGGGGATCTGGCTCGGCGGATCGGCGGCCGACCGCTGGGGAGCGGACCGCGCCCTCGTGGTGGGCATCGGCGCGGTGGCCGCGTGCATGATCGCGCTGTGGTTGCTGTGGCTGGCGCGGCCGATGCCGTTCCCGCTGGTCCTGGTGGTGGCCACGGCCTGGGCCGGGTTCGCGTTCTGGAACACCCCGGTGATCCAGGCCCGGCTGTTCGCGCTCGCCGGGCCGGTGGCACCGCAGGCCCTCGCCCTCAACACCTCCGGCACCCATCTGGGCGTCGCCGCCGGTGGCGCCCTCGGCGGCACCCTGCTCGGCACCCTGGGCATCGGCGCGCTGCCGCTCGCCGCAGCGGTGGCGGCTCTGCTCTCCCTCGCGTTGATCGCCCGCGCCGACAGCACCTCCGACACTTTGTAGTAGACAGTGCGGCTCCCAGTACGATGAACGGCGTGTATCAGCTGTTCCTGCGCCTCGTCGACCGCCTGCCGATGCCCAGCATGCGGACGCAGCGGCGTCTCGCGCTCGCGGCACTGCTGTCCCAGGCGCTGATCGCCGTCACCGGGTCCGTGGTCCGGGTGACCGGCTCCGGCCTCGGCTGCCCCACCTGGCCCAAGTGCTTCGACGATTCCCTGCTGCCCATCCCGCAGCAGGACGTTCCGTGGTGGCATCAGGCGATCGAGTTCGGCAACCGGCAGATCGCGGTGTGGATCGTGGTCACCACGTCGATCGCGATCGTGCTGGCGGTGACCAGGGCGCGGCGGCGCAAGGAGATCCTGGTCTACGCGTGGATCCTGCCCTTCTCCACCTTCGCGCAGGGCATTCTCGGCGGTATCACCGTGCTCACCGGGCTGCGCTGGTGGGTGGTCGGCGCGCACATGCTGGTCTCCTGCGCCATGGTGTGGATCGCGGCCACGCTGTACGCCAAGGTCGCCGAGCCCGACGACGGCTCCGAGATCGAGGCCGCCCCCGCGGGCGCCCGCCGGCTGATCGCCGTCTCCGCCGTGGTGATGGCCTTCGTGCTGGCCGCGGGCGTGGTGGTCACCGCCGCCGGACCGCACGCGGGCGACCGCACCAATCCCAAGGCGATCGATCGGCTCGACGCGTCGATCCCCCTGCTGTCCCTGACGCACGGCCTGCTGGTCGCGCTGTACGTGGCGATCCTGATCGGCGCCGCGGTGCTCATCGCGCGCGGCCCGTCGTCGGAGGCGGTGCGCCGACGGCTGAAGATCGTCTTCGCGGTGGTCGCCGCGCAGTCGCTGATCGGTGTGGTCCAGTACTTCACCGGTGTTCCCGCGCTGCTGGTGGTGCTGCACGTCGCGGGCGCGATGTCGGTGATCGCCGAGACCGCGATCCTGTACCGCCTGATGTCGCCGCGGGTGGTGCGGGGCTCCGACCGCACGGGCGATATGCTGCCGGTATGAGCGATCAGGCCCCGTCGAACGTCGTCTCCCGCCTGAAGGCCTTCGCGGGCCGCCACGGCGGCGCCAAGGCCGTGCTGCAGAACATGGGCGAGGAGGGCGTGCGGATCACCCTCGTCGGCGAGGACGGTGTGATGGGCGATCAGATCGTCGCCAACGAGGCGCAGGCGCGCGACGCCGCCGAGAGGGCCGGCATCGACACCTCGGAGTGGGACCGCGAGCTGGTCTCGAAGGCGACCACCGAGCAGGGCCACCACGCCCGGATGGCCGGCTACCGCGCTCTGGGCACCAGATAGCGCACTAGCTTCGGGCGCGGTCGTACTGCGCCAGGATCACCCCGATGTCGAACACCCGGTGGTCGGTCAGCGTCCAGCGCCGCGGCGCGAAGCCGTCCTGGAACAAGGGGATGCCGTCGCCGGCGGTCACCGGGTAGATCTTCGTCACCAGGCGGTCGATCTGATCGGCCAGCGTGCCCGCGAGCTTCGCGCCGCCGCACAGCCAGATGTCGCCGCCCTCCTCCGCTTTCAGTGCGCGCATGTGCGCCACGGGGTCGTCGGCCACGATCTCCACGGCGGGATGGTCGGCCTGATTCAGCGTCGAGGAGTAGACGATCGTGCGCAGGTGCGCGTAGGGGTCGGCGATGCCCATGTCGATCGCGGGCTGGAAGGTTCCGCGGCCCATCACCACGGTGTCCCACTTGGTGCGCGGCGGGGTGATCCCGAGCGCCTCGTGCAGCCCGGTGGGCAGCCCGTCGGACCACTCCTCGTTCATCTGCCGCGAGTACTCGTCGTCGACGGGGTAGAAGTCGTATTCCCCTCGGGGACCTGCGATTCGGCCGTCCAGGCTGACGGCGACGTAGTACACCAGTGAGCGCATGCGTCTCACCCTACGGGCGGCCCGGGAATAGCTCGGCGGGTTCGGGGTTGAAAGTCACATGCGTGCGATCACTGTGAGCGAACACGGCGGCCCCGAGGTCCTGCACTACGGCGAGGCGCCGGATCCGGCGCCCGGTCCGGGACAGGTGCTGGTGCGCACGTCCGCCATCGGCGTCAACTTCATCGACACCTACTTCCGCGAGGGCATGTATCCCACTGCCCTGCCGTACATCCCGGGCAGCGAGGGCTCCGGCACCGTGGTGGCGGTGGGCGAGGGCGTCGCAGACCGCGCGATCGGTGATGTGGTCGCCTGGAGCGATGCGCCGGGCTCGTACGCCGAACTGGTGACGGTTGCTGCCGAGCGCACCGTGGTGGTGCCCGACGGGGTCGCACCCGAGGTCGCGGCGTCGGTCCTGCTGCAGGGCATGACGGCGCACTACCTGACCCACGACTCCTACCCCGTGCAGGCGGGCGACACCGTGCTGGTGCATGCGGGTGCCGGCGGTACCGGCCTGCTGGTGACCCAGTTCGCGGCCGCGCGCGGTGCCCGCGTGATCACCACCGTCTCGACCGACGAGAAGGAGCGGCTCTCGCGGGACGCCGGGGCGTGGGAGGTGCTGCGGTACGACGAGGACATCGCCGCACGGGCGCGCGAGCTCACGGGCGGCGAGGGCGTCGCCGCGGTGTACGACGGTGTCGGCAAAGACACCTTCGAGGCCTCGCTCGCGGCAGTGCGGCGGCGCGGCATCGTGGTGCTGTTCGGTGCCGCGAGCGGCCCGGTGCCACCCTTCGACTTGCAGCGCCTGAACCCGCTCGGTTCGCTCTACGTGCAGCGGCCGAGCCTGGGCGCGTACGTGGCCACGCCGGAGGAGTTCGCGCGGCGCAGCCGCGCCGTGCTCGACGGCCTGCACGACGGTTCGCTGCGGTTCCGCGTGGGCGCCACCTACCCGCTGGCCGAGGCGTCGCGGGCGCACATCGATCTGCAGGCGCGCCGCACCACGGGTTCGGTGGCGCTGCTGCCCTGACCGATATGTAAGCGGCGCAAACACTGAGGTAGATTGTCTCCATGACCACGACGGGCACCTATCACCACGGCGACCTTCCCGGCACGCTCGTCAACGCCGCCGTCGAACTCCTCGACGAGGAGGGCGGCGCGAACGACCTGTCGCTGCGGGCGGTGGCACGGCGTGCCGGGGTCTCCACCGCCGCCCCCTATCGCCACTTCCCCGACCGCAACGCCCTGATCTCAGCGGTCGCCGCCGTCGGCTATCGGGAACTGGCCGCGACACTCGCGGCGGCGTCACCGGAACCGTCGACGCCCGAGGACCTCGCCGATATCGCGGTGGCGTACGTGAACTTCGCCCTGCACCGCACCGGCCTGTTCCGGGCGATGTTCGCCGAGCCCTGCGGCACCGATCCCGATCGGGTCGAGGCGGTCGAGATGATCACCGCGTACCTCAATCACATCGTCTCGCAGACGCTTCCCTCCGAGGACGCCGACAACACCGCCACCGCCGTTTGGGCGCTCGTGCACGGCCTGGCCTTCCTGCACCTGGACGGCAAGCTCGACTCCTCCTCCCCCGCGGAGGTCGACCGCCGCGTCCGCGCGACGGTGCGCGCCGCCCTGCAGCCGCATTCCTGAGGACGCGTCGACAGTCGCTCCGGGTGACTTGTCACACCCCTCGGCCATGCTCGGTCACATGACAACGACGGGACCGCACGCGAATCTTCTGGACGGCTGGACCGACCTGTGGAACGGGCAGCTGGATAGTGCGGCGGTGATCTGCGCGGACCATGTGTCCATCCGTTTCGGCGGCGCCGCGATCGGAACCGTCGGGGATCGCGTGGATTCCCCACAGGCGCTGGCCGACCTGATCGGGGCGTTCCGCGAACCACGGCCGGGTCTGACCTATTCCATCGTGGAAGCGCACACCACCGATTCCTGGGGGCACTGCGTGTGGGATGCGCGCGTGGGCGACCGCCACGTCGGCGGGGTCGATACCTTCGACTTCGTCGCGGGTCGGATCGTGCGGGTGCGCTCGGTGACCGGCGAACGGCCGATGTCCGGGTGATACGGCGGCGCCGTCAGCGCGCGGCGAACTCCGGCAGGCCCGGACCGTCGAGCTCGGCGAGGTAGGCGTCCCTGCCGGTGAGCGCCATGATCAGCGCGATCGTCGGACCGCTCACCTCGGGTCCGTCACCGACGGCGAAGTCGGTGTCGGTCGCGCGCAGCCGCAGGCCATTCGCCCGGGTCGCGGACGGCAGCATCAGATCGGAGCCCGCGTAGAAGCGTGCGACCCGGTCGAGGGCCTCGGCGGGGTAGGCGCGGACGATCCCGAGCGGGCGACGGATGTCCTCGCCGTGCACGATCGACTCCCCCAGCATCGCGACCACCGGTATCGGCGCCTTGGTGCGACTGGTCTCGACGGCGCGGAACTGCCGCAGGGTGTCGGCGGGGTCGTCGCCGAGCCGCTTCGCCAGCCGTTGCGCGACATTGGCGTCGAAGTCGAACCGGTTCCGCAGCACGCCCGCGAACCAGACGACCGGATTGTCGGACGCGCCGGCGGTGATGTGGGCGAGCACCTCGCGCACCGTCAGGCCCGCGCACAGCGACGGGGTGTCCCACTGGTCGTCGGTCAGTCCGGCGAGATCGGCGGCGAGTGCCGCCCGTTCGGCGAAGATCAGCGGCCACACGGCGCGATCGGCGGCGGCCACGGCGACCTACAGGCCCAGCAGGTGGCCGACGGTC
Organism: Tsukamurella sp. TY48; assembly: GCF_019656655.1. GTDB lineage: Bacteria > Actinomycetota > Actinomycetes > Mycobacteriales > Mycobacteriaceae > Tsukamurella > Tsukamurella strandjordii. The sequence continues at coordinate 148,299 of NZ_BPMV01000001.1, forward strand.
GGGAAGTTGAGGATCGAGTCCACCGACAGCGCGCAGAACAGCACGGCGAGGTAGTTGTTCGACTGCAGGAACACCTTGAGCGGCTTGATCTCCTGGCCTGCCTTGGTCTGCTTGTACAGCTTGTGCACCGCGTACAGGAACCAGGCACCGCACAGTGCGGCGGCCACGGCGTACACGACACCGGCGGCGGGGATCAGCACCAGCGTGGTGATCACAGTGGCCCAGGTGTACCAGACCATCTGCCGCGCGACGGTGGTCTCCGGCGCCACCACCGGCAGCATCGGGACGCCCGCGGCCTTGTAATCCTCGCGGTAGCGCATGGCCAGCGCCCAGGTGTGCGGCGGCGTCCAGAAGAAGATCACCATGAACAGCACGATCGCGGGCCACTGGATCGTGCCCGTCGCCGCGGCCCAGCCCACCAGGGTGGGCATGCAGCCGGCTGCGCCGCCCCACACCACGTTCTGGCTGGTGCGCCGCTTGAGCAGCATGGTGTAGACGAAGAGGTAGAAGGCGATGGTGGCCAGCACCAGCCACGCGGCCAGCGGGTTGGCCATCACGCTCAGCCAGGCGAACGAGGCCGCGGCCAGCGCCAGGCCGAAGATCAGTGCGTGCCGGGTGGGCACCGCCTGGCGCGCGAGCGGCCGCCGCTCGGTGCGCTTCATCTTCTTGTCGATATCGGCGTCGGCCACCATGTTCAGGGTGTTGGCCGATGCGGCGCCCAGCCATCCGCCGAACAGGGTCGACAGGATGAGCGGCAGGTTCACGTGGCCGCGATCGGCGAGCAGCATCACCGGGATGGTGGCCACGAGCAGCAGCTCGATCACCTTGGGCTTGGTGAGGGCGATGTAGGCCAGCACCGTCTGCACGACCCGGCCGAAGATGGTCTTGGGCACGCCCACGGCCTCGGCGCGAGCGCTGGGGGTGTTGGTCCCGTGCCCGCCCTTGAAAACCATCGGCACCCGATCTCTCCTGACACGCCCGGGGCTGAACCGAGCTCGCTGCGCGCTGCGCGCGCCTTCCATACCGATCACGACGATCGCCGGATCGACTACTACAGGCCATGGTAGTCCTCCGCGCCGGACTGACCGAATCCAGGCGGGGAGAGGAGCCGTTTCCGCAGACCGTGCAGCACCGCCGAGTAGGGTTCACACTGAGGGTGCCTCGACCGGTGCGAGGAACTGCGCGGTGCCGTGCAGTGTCGAAAGCCACCGTGCGATCAGCACCCCGTGCACGTACGCCCACGACCAGGAGAACCCGCCCGCCGTGACCAGCACCGCCGAGATCCAAGCCCTCACCACCCCGCATCACCCCGCCGACTGGACCGATCTCGACACCCGCGCGGTCGACACCGCCCGAGTGCTCGCCGCCGACGCCGTGCAGAAGGTGGGCAATGGCCACCCCGGCACCGCGATGAGCCTCGCTCCCCTGGCGTACACCCTGTTCCAGAAGGTGATGGTGCACGACCCGTCGGACACCCACTGGATCGGTCGCGACCGGTTCGTCCTGTCCTGCGGCCACTCCAGCCTCACCCTGTACCTGCAGCTCTACTTGGGCGGCTTCGGCCTGGAGCTCAGCGATATCGAGGCGCTGCGCACCGAGGGCTCGCTCACCCCGGGCCACCCGGAGTACCGGCACACCAAGGGCGTCGAGATCACGACCGGCCCGCTGGGCCAGGGCCTCGCCTCCGCGGTCGGCATGGCGATGGCCTCGCGCTACGAGCGCGGCCTGTTCGACCCCGAGACCGCGCCGGGCCAGAGCCCCTTCGATCACTTCATCTACGTGATCGCCTCCGACGGTGACATCGAGGAGGGCGTCACCTCCGAGGCCAGCTCGCTCGCCGGCACCCAGCAGCTGGGCAACCTGATCCTGTTCTACGACGACAACAAGATCTCGATCGAGCACAACACGGACATCGCGCTGTCCGAGGACGTCGCGAAGCGCTACGAGGCGTACGGCTGGCACGTGCAGTACGTCGAGGGCGGCGAGAACGTCACGGCGATCGAGGAGGCCACCGCGGCCGCCAAGGCGGTCACGGACAAGCCCTCGATCATCATCGTGCGCACCGTCATCGGCTTCCCCGCGCCGAACAAGATGAACACCGGCGGCGTGCACGGCTCGGCCCTGGGCGCCGACGAGGTGGCCGCGGTCAAGGAGATCCTGGGCTTCGACCCGGCGAAGAGCTTCGACGTGGCCCCCGAGGTGCTCGCGCACTCGCGGGAACTGGTGGGGCGCGGCCAGGCCGAGCACGAGGCGTGGAACGCGAAGTTCGGCGCGTGGGCGGCCGCCAACCCCGAGCGCAAGGCCCTGCTGGACCGGCTCGAGGCCAAGGCCCTGCCCGCCGGTTGGGACGCCGAGCTGCCGACCTGGTCCGTGGGCGATAAGGACGTGGCGACCCGCGCCGCGTCCGGCGCCTTCCTCGCGGCCGCCGGCCAGACGCTGCCCGAGCTGTGGGGCGGCTCGGCCGACCTCGCGGGCTCGAACAACACCACGATCAAGGGCGCCGACTCCTTCGGCCCCACGTCGATCTCGACCGAGGACTGGAACGCGCAGCCCTACGGCCGCACCCTGCACTTCGGTATCCGCGAGCACGCGATGGGGTCGATCCTCAACGGCATCGTGCTGCACGGCCCGACGCGTCCCTACGCGGGCACGTTCCTGCAGTTCGCCGACTACATGCGTCCCGCGGTGCGCCTCGCGGCCCTGATGGACATCGACCCGATCTACGTCTGGACGCACGACTCGATCGGCCTCGGCGAGGACGGCCCCACGCACCAGCCGGTCGAGCACCTCGCCGCGCTGCGCGCCATCCCGGGCCTCAACGTGGTCCGCCCGGCCGATGCGAACGAGACCGTCGCCGCGTGGAAGGCGACCCTGGAGCGCACGGGCGGCAACGGCCCCACCGGCCTCATCCTGACCCGGCAGAACGTGCCGATCCTCGCGGGCACGTCCGCCGAGGGCGTCGCGCGCGGCGGCTACGTCCTCCAGGACACCGAGGGCACCCCCGATGTGCTGCTCATCGGCACCGGCTCGGAGGTGCAGTTGGCGGTGCGGGGCGCGGAGCTGCTGGCCGCGAAGGGCATCAAGGCCCGCGTCGTGTCGATGCCCTCGGTGGAGTGGTTCCACGCCCAGGACCAGGCCTACCAGGACAGCGTGCTGCCGCCCTCGGTGAAGGCTCGCGTCGCGGTCGAGGCGGGCATCGCGCAGTCGTGGTGGCGCATCGTCGGCGGCTTCGGCGAGGTCGTCTCGCTCGAGCACTTCGGCGAGTCGGCGCCCGACAAGGTCCTGTTCACCAAGTACGGATTCACCGGCGAGAACGTGGCCCAGAAGGCCGAGCAGTCCCTCGCCAACCTGAAGGGATAAGCACACATGGCTCAGAACCCGAATCTCGCCGCGCTCTACGAGGCCGGCGTCTCCGTCTGGCTCGACGACCTGTCGCGGAGCCTCATCGGCAGCGGAAAGCTCAAGGAGCTCACCGAGACCGACTCCGTCACCGGCGTCACCACCAACCCGGCCATCTTCCAGGCCGCGCTGTCGAAGGGCACCGAGTACGCGGCGCAGGTGGCCGAGCTCGCGGCCCGCGGTGCCGATGTCGACCAGACGATCCGCACGGTGACCACCGACGACGTGCGCGCGGCGTGCGATGTGCTGGCCCCCGTCTTCGAGAAGACCGGCGGCGTCGACGGCCGGGTGTCGATCGAGGTCGACCCGCGGCTGGCGCACGACACCGACGGCACGGTGGCCCAGGCCATCGAGCTGTGGAAGATCGTCGACCGGCCGAACACGCTGATCAAGATCCCCGCCACCATGGAGGGCCTGCCCGCGATCAGTCGCGTTCTCGCCGAGGGCATCTCGGTGAACGTGACCCTGATCTTCTCCGTCGAGCGGCACCGCCAGGTGATGGACGCCTACCTCGACGGCATCGAGGCCGCCGCCAAGAACGGCCACGACGTATCGAAGATCTACAGCGTCGCCTCGTTCTTCGTCTCGCGCGTGGACAGTGAGATCGACAAGCGGCTGGACGGCATCGGCACCGACGAGGCGCTGGCGCTGCGCGGGCAGGCCGGTCTGGCGAACGCCCGGCTCGCGTACGCGGCCTACGAGGAGGTGTTCGGCGGCGCGCGGTTCGCGAACATCGAGGGCGGCAACGTGCAGCGCCCGCTGTGGGCGTCGACCGGCGTGAAGAACCCGGACTACCCGGACACCCTGTACGTGGCCGGCCTGATCGCGCCGAACACCGTGAACACCATGCCCGGTGCCACGATGGCGGCCTTCGCCGATCACGGCGAGGTGGTCGACGGCACGATCATCGGGCAGGCGGAGGATTCGCTCCAGGTCTTCGAGAACCTGCAGGGCGTGGGCGTCGATCTCTCCGACGTCTTCGACCAGCTGGAGTCCGAGGGCGTGGAGAAGTTCGAGCAGGCCTGGCAGCAGTTGCTCGATGCGACGGCGGAGCAGCTCAAGGCCGAGGCCTAGCCACCGGATGACCTGGACGAACCCGCTCCGCGATCCGCGCGACCGTCGTCTGCCGCGGATCGCGGGGCCGTCCGCGCTGGTGATCTTCGGTGTGACCGGAGATCTGGCGCGCCGCAAGCTGATGCCCGCGGTGTACGACCTCGCCAACCGCGGGCTCCTGCCCCCGGGGTTCGCTCTCGTCGGCTTCGCCCGGCGGTCGTGGAGTCACGAGGACTTCAGCGAGATCGTGCGCAATGCGGTGAAGCAGAACTCCCGCACCGGGTTCCGACAGGAGGTCTGGGACCGCCTCGCCGAGGGGATCCGGTTCGTCCAGGGCGAGTTCGGCGACGATGCGGCCTTCGACCGGCTGGCGGGCACTCTGCGCGATCTCGACGAGACCCGTGGCACCGCCGGCAATCACGCCTTCTACCTGTCGGTCCCGCCCGACGCCTTCCCCACTGTGTGCGAGCAGCTCAAGCGGTCCGGCCTGGCCGACGGTGCGGGACCGGACAATCCAGATGACGGCTGGCGGCGGGTGGTGATCGAGAAGCCCTTCGGGCACGATCTCGAGTCCGCCAAGCAGCTCAACGCCGTGGTCAACGAGGTCTTCCCCGAGCAGTCGGTGTTCCGCATCGACCACTACCTCGGCAAGGAGACGGTGCAGAACATCCTGGCGCTGCGCTTCGCCAACCAGTTGTTCGAGCCGATGTGGAACAGCCACTACGTGGACCACGTGCAGATCACGATGGCCGAGGACATCGGCTTGGGCGGCCGCGCAGGCTATTACGACGGCATCGGCGCCGCCCGCGACGTGATCCAGAACCATCTGCTGCAGTTGATGGCGCTGGTCGCGATGGAGGAGCCCACCAGCTTCCGCCCCACCGAGCTGCAGTCGGAGAAGATCAAGGTGCTCTCGGCGACCTCGCTCGTGGAGCCGCTCGATGAGACCACCGCCCGCGGCCAGTACGGTCCCGGCTGGCAGGGCAGCGAGAAGGTCGTCGGCCTACTGCAGGAGGAGGGTTTCAGTCACACCTCCACCACGGAGACCTTCGCCGCCATCACCGTGGAGATCGCCTCCCGGCGGTGGGCGGGTGTGCCCTTCTACCTGCGCACCGGCAAGCGCCTGGGGCGCCGCGTCACCGAGATCGCGCTCGTCTTCAAGCGCGCGCCGCATCTCCCGTTCGACGACACGATGACCGAGGAGCTGGGCCACAACGCCCTGGTGATCCGGGTGCAGCCCGACGAGGGCGTCACGCTGCGGTTCGGCTCCAAGGTGCCGGGCGCCTCCATGGAGGTGCGCGATGTGAACATGGACTTCAGCTACGGCGAGGCCTTCACCGTGGCCTCCCCCGAGGCCTACGAGCGGCTCATCCTCGACGTCCTGCTGGGCGAGCCCTCCCTGTTCCCGGTCAACGACGAGGTCGAACTGTCCTGGCGCATCCTCGATCCCGCGCTGGCGCACTGGGCCGCGAACGGCAGCCCCGAGGAGTACGAGTCGGGAACCTGGGGTCCCGCGTCGGCCGACGCCATGCTGGCCCGCACCGGAAGGACGTGGCGCCGACCATGATTCTCGATCTCCCCGACACCTCCACGCAGGAGGTCTCCAAGAGCCTGGTGCGACTGCGCGAATCGGGCGGCGCGATCGCTCTGGGGCGCGTTCTCACGCTGATCATCTCGGCCGAGGAGGGCGAGTCCACGGAGAGTGCGATCGAGGCCACGAACGCCGCCTCGCGGGAGCACCCGTGCCGTGTGATCGTGCTCGCCCGCGGCTCCCGGACCGAGGCCACTCGGCTCGATGCGCAGATCCGCGTCGGCGGCGATGCCGGCGCCTCCGAGGTGGTCCTACTGCGCCTGTACGGCGAGATGGCCGATCACGGTGCCTCGGTGGTGGTTCCGTTCCTGCTTCCCGATACGCCGGTGGTGGCGTGGTGGCCGGGCGCGGCGCCGGCGGTCCCGGCGGAGGACCGGCTCGGGCGCCTCGCCTCGCGCCGGATCACCGACGCCACCTCGGCCGACGACGGCGTGGACGCGCTCCGTGCGCGGCTCGCGGGCTATCGGCCGGGCGATTCCGATCTCACCTGGTCGCGGATCACCCCGTGGCGTGCCCTGCTCGCCTCGGCGCTCGATCAGCCCCCGTACGAGGACGTGACCTCGGCCGAGGTCACGGGCCCGGCATCGAGTGCGGCCACCGATCTGTTGGCGGGCTGGCTGCACGCGCAGTTGGGCGTGCCGGTCTCCCGCCGGGTGGGCGGGTTCGGGGTGCGCCTCATCCGCCCCGGCGGCCCGTTGGCCCTGGAGTTCGACCAGAATTCGACGGCGGTGCTCACCCGCACGGGGCAGCCCGACGGGCGGGTCGCGGTGCGGCGGCGCGATGTGGCCGCGTGCTTGGCCGAGGAACTGCGTCGTCTCGACGACGACGTGATCTACGAGAAGGCGCTGGCCGGTGTGGCCGGCGTCGACCGAACGGAGGTGTCCGGGTGAGCGATTCCACCACTACGGTGCGCAGGTTCGACGATGCGGCAGCGCTCGTCGCGGCCGCCGCCGACGATGTGGCCGCCGTGATCGCGCAGGCGCAGGCCGATCGCGGTTTCGCGTCGATCGTGCTGACCGGCGGCAGCAACGGCAACGGCGTCGCCGCGGCCCTGCGGGACCGGCCGATCGACTGGTCGACCGTGGACGTCTTCTTCGGCGACGAGCGATTCGTGGCCGACCGGAGCGCCGACCGCAACGAACTGCAGACCCGAGGCCTGCTGCTGGACCATGTGCCGGTCGATCCCGACAACGTGTACCGCTTCCCCGCCGCCGACGAGTTCAGCGGCGATGCCACGCTGGCCGCCCAGGTGTACGCGCAGCGCTTGGCGCAGAACGCGACCCGTCGAGGCAACGCGGTTCCGGCGGGTGACGGCATCGTGCCGCAGTTCGACGTGCACCTGTTGGGCATGGGCGGCGAGGGCCACATCAACTCCCTCTTCCCGCACACGGACGCGGTCCGCGAGCGGAAGCTCCCGGTGGTTCCGGTGCACGATTCGCCGAAACCGCCGCCGAACCGGCTCACGCTCACGCTGCCCGCGGTCGGCGCTGCGCGCCGGGTATGGCTGCTGGTGTCCGGCGCCGAGAAGGCCGAGGCCGTGGCGGCCGGGGTCGGCGGCGCGAATCCCGACGACTGGCCCTGTGCCGGTGCGCACGGGTCCGAGGAGACGGTCTGGTATCTCGATCCGGCCGCCGCCTCGCAGCTCCCCTGATCAGCGCGCTGGAGCAGCCGGGGTGAGTGTCACCGCTGTTCGAGCACGATGGTCGGGACGCCCAGCGCGGGATCCTTGATCGTGGCGACGCGCGTGCCGGGTTTGGCCCCGCGGCGCACCTCGCTCACGGTGATGCCCTGATCGGTGAGTCGGCGGTGCGTCGCATCGGCGTCCGCAGTGCGCCAGGCGACGCCCCACAGCGCGTCGGGGCCGGACGGGTCGACATCGTCGCCCTCGGCGAGCACCACTTCCACGAGCAGGTCGCCCCGCCGGAAGAACAACTGATGCACGCCCCAGCTCTGCACGCGATCGAGGCGAAGGTCGAAATCGAGTCTCCCGCACAGTGTCGCGATGATGCGGTCGCGGTTCGGGGACGACAACACGAGGTGGTCCATGCCGGTGATCTCCGCGCCGGGGACGGCGGGGTACGGCCTTGTCGGGCCGACGAGTCCGAGGGTGAGTCCGTCGACGACGGCGGCTGCCCGGTCACCGTCCGGCCGGACGGGGAGACCACGGCGGTCGGCGAGACGCACGGCACCGTCGAGCACGTCGGCGGCCACGAGCACTCCCGAGGGTGTCCCGTCGGCGGAGAGGACGACGTCGAGACCGCCGACGGTGACGGCGTCGGCCTCGGTCGACGCCAGCAGTCGCGCGTGTGCGGCCCGGCTCTCCACGGGGACGTCGAGGATCAGCAGGTCACGGGACTCCGTTGTGCACACCTCACCATCGTGCCGTATCCGCTACTTCGCCTGGACCTCGCGGTTGGTCACCCAGGTGTCACCCGCCGCTTTGACCTCGGCGATGCCGAGGTCGACCGCGGCAGCTCCGATGTTGAAGGTGGGCTTGTCACCTGCGAGCCTGAATGCCGTGTTGATCACGGCTCCGTTGTCGAGTGCGGTCGTCGCTCTCGCCGCGACTCCGTCGATCCCCGCGCTCACGCGGCGCAGCGCCTGGGTGGCGTTGCCCAGCGAGCTGAGCTTGCCCGCCAAAGTCTCGAGCTTGCTCGTGAGCTTCTGCAGCATGCGCGCGAACTTCTGCCCGAGCATGGCCCCCTGCAGCAGAACCGAATTGGTGGCGGCGACCACTGAGGAGCCGGCCGTCGGGACGGACGCGGCTGCGGCTGCCGCCATCTTGGCGAGGGTCCATGCCAGGAACTTCGACAACTCGTCCCGGATCCAGTTCCGCACTTCGATGACCATCGCACCCGCGAAGCTGATCCCGGTCGCGGCGGACTTCGCCGAGTACGCCAGCGCGCTGGTCTCGACGGCGAGCTTGGCCGTCGAGGTCCGATAGGCGTCGGCATCGACGCCGGTGAAGCCCGATGCGGTGGCGGCGCCCGCCTCCTTCACCGACTTCGACACTTCGTCGAGCGGGAGTGCCACCTTCTGCTCCCACACCGTCTTCACCGCATTGATCGCCTCCTCGTCACCCGAGACGGCGTCCAAGGCCTCCTTCAGGACGGGGATGTGCTCGATGACCCAGCCGACGCCGGCGGCGGCGAACGACCCGATGGGATCGGTGACGACACCGTCGATCTTGAGCACGGTGTCGACGGCGCCGCCCACGGCCCCCAACCCGTTTCCGTCCACGACGGCCGAGCCCGCATCGAACACCGCTTCGGCGAGCGGCACTCCCGAGATCGATTCCTCGATCGATTCAGTGGTGCTCACTTCGAGCCCGCCTTCGTGACATCGGCGGCGCCCGTCCGGTCCGCGTCCACATCGGCCTCGATGTTCTTCACGAAGTCCCTCCGATGTTCCGCGTAGGACTCGCGGTACCGGGTGACACTCTCAGCGGTCTGCTGGAGCGTCTGGTTGACCATGGGTACGAGCCACGGGGCGAACAGCGCTCCGAAGTCCATGGCGCCGATCCTCGCTCCTGCGGCTGTCCCGGCCGCGTCGACCTTGTCCGCAGCGGCCGCGAGGGCCTTGGTGTGTGCGGCGGTCACCGCGGGATCGATGCAGCTCTCCGTCATGACTCCCCCAGAAACGGTTTCCACGCGTCGATGTCCGGGTAGTAGGTCGACGCGATCGAGTGGACCTCCCTGGCCGCGATCTTTTCGGCCAGGGAGGCCGCGGTCATGATCTCCGCGCTCAGAGCCTCCCCCGAGAGCTCTGTGGCACGCCCCCCGATCACCACCCCCGTGAGACGTCCCCCCATCCCGACGGTCACACGCACGTCGCCGCGCGCCGCCGTCCCGGTGCCCGATACCCGGGCCAATCGCTCACGAACCTCGTCCGCCTGCTCGTACGCCGCATCCGCTTGCGCGACGTACGAACCGACCTGCGGTACGTCTGCCAACTCGTCCCCCCGATCTCGTTGGATTTCCTCCCGCATCAATTGGACGCACCATCACGGCGATCGGTTCCCCTCCGACTTCATAATTTCGAAAGACCTCTGATTTCGCAGGTCAGACCCATGCGCGCCACGCGCGGTGTCGCGCGATGGCCGCACCGATCAGCACGCAGATCAGCCAGATCGTGAGGGCGGCGACCACGGCGCCGAGCGCCTGGTGCAGGTGGTCCATCCCTTGCGCGCCGGGAGTGCGACGGTGCACCGCACCCAGGCCCGGCAGCCGTCGACGCCCCTCGTCGGCGGGGAGCAGCACCCACAGCACCAGGTAGGGAACGCCCATCGATGCGAGCCGCAGCACCGTGGTGCGCACCTCACGGCGGCCGTTCCACAGACCGCGCGGTCCGACCCGGGCCACGGGGAAGGCGGTCGCGAGGATCGAACAGACACCGAGCCACACCAGGACCTGCACGCTGACGGAGGCCATGGCGAACGGGACGAGGACGGGGCGGTCGCTCAGGATCACCAGAACGGCGGTCGCGATCAGCAGCGGCGCACCGAGAGCGACGAAGAGCGTCACGTTCCGCACGACCACCAGGGCGACGCACTTCCCGTAGCGATGCGGTTCGCCGGCCTGACGCCGCGCCTGGTCGGCGAACATGTTGGTGGTCGCGGAATCGGCGAGCACGAAGGTCACGAAGTAGACGATGATCACCGAGATCTTGTTGCGATCGGTGTACTCCAGCGGCGAGAACAGGATCCAGCCGAAGGCCAGCAGAAGGTTCACCGCGAGACCGGTACCGATCCGCGGCAACGCCCTCAGCTCGCGCCGCGACACCCGGCGAAGGGCGGCGCGGCCGCTCGCGACCGTCTGCACTCCTCGATGATAGGCGCGGATTGAATGCCTCTCACCTGGAGCTTCATCAGGAACATGCACCCGTGCTTGTTTCCGCTCGCGGCGGTCTGCTTAGGTGTAGGACAGCAACCCTCCGCAGATCCGACTGCAGAAAGGTGGTCTTCCATGGCCGCACGCCGCCGCTCGAGCTGGATGAACGACGAGCTCGACGCCCTCCGCGACCTCGCGGACAAGTTCCTCGCCAAGGAGCTCACCCCCAACATCGAGAAGTTCGCCGAACAGCACCACGTCGATCGCGACCTCTGGAACAAGGCCGGCGAGCTGGGCCTGCTGTGCCTGTCGATCCCCGAGGAGTACGGCGGCGGTGGCGGCGACTTCCGGCACGAGGCCGTGCTCATCGCGGCGCAGGCGCAGGCCGTCGACACCAGCTGGGGCGTCTCGCTGCACAACGGCATCGTGGCGCACTACATCCTCGCGTACGGCACCGAGGAGCAGAAGCAGACGTGGCTGCCCAAGATGGCCTCCGGCGAGGCCGTCGGCGCCATCGCGATGACCGAGCCCGGCACCGGCTCGGATCTGCAGAGCGTGAAGACGCGCGCCATCAAGACCGGCGACGAGTACGTGATCAACGGCAGCAAGACCTTCATCACCAACGGCCAGCAGGCCGACATCGTGGTGCTGGTCTGCAAGACCAACCCCGACGAGGGCGCCGCGGGCATCTCGCTGATCCTGGTGGAGGCCGACCGCGAGGGCTTCCGCAAGGGCAACATCCTCAACAAGATCGGCCAGAAGGGCCAGGACACCTCGGAGCTCTTCTTCGACGACGTCCACGTGCCCGTCGCGAATCTGCTCGGCACCGAAGAAGGCCAGGGCTTCTACCAGCTCATGCAGCAGTTGCCGCAGGAGCGCCTCATCATCGGCCAGGCGTGCGTGTCCGGCATGGAGGTCATCTTCGAAGAGACGTTGCGCTACACCAAGGAGCGGGAAGCCTTCGGCCGCCCCGTCTTCGGCTTCCAGAACACCAAGTTCAAGCTCGCCGAGGTGCACACCGAGACCACGATCGCCCGCATCTTCGTGGACGACTGCATCTCCAAGCACATCAAGGGTGAGCTCGACATCCCGACAGTCGCGATGGCGAAGTGGTGGACCTCGGACCGCGCCCAGCACGCGGCCAGCGAGATGATGCAGCTGTTCGGCGGCTACGGCTACATGGCCGAGTACCCCGCCGCGCGCTTCTTCGTGGACAACCGCGTGAACATGATCTACGCCGGCACCAATGAGATCATGAAGGAAATCATCGCCCGCACCCTCTGACCGGGCTGATCTGCGCACGAAGGCGCCGCGACGGAACCGTCGCGGCGCCTTCGTCGTCCGGTATCGGCGGACCTCAGCGGGTGATGGGCGTCATCGGCCGCTGCACCGCGGGGATCGCGAGGGCGAGGACACCCCGGACGATGCCCTTGAAGACATCGACATTGTCGAAGTAGTCGCGCCACAAGACGATCCGGCCGTCGACGATGTCGAACCGGCCGCACACCCAGAACCGCACGTGCAGTGGGCCGACGCGCAGTTCGTCGATCCGCTCGGTGAGCACCGTGCCGCCCTCGGCGGCGCTGGAGGTGAGTTCGACGCCGAAGCCCAGGCCGGGTTTCGCGAGCAGTTTCACCACGCGCCCCGCCTGATTCCGGCCGCGCAAGGTGGGCAGGCCGACATTCGTGTAGACCACGTTCTCGTTGAAGGCGGCGAGCGCATCGTCGACGCGCGCATCCGCGAGGTCGGCGAGGAACTTGCGCACCGTCGCCTGATCGTCCAGGACAGCAACCTCAGTCATGGTTCGACGGTACCCCGCGGTTCAGTGGCCGTCCTCCTCCCGGAGGAGGAGAAAGAAGAACGGGTTCTGCAGGCCGCGCAGGTCCATCACTCCCAGCAGGGTGCGCTCGTCCACCCGCCGGAAGTGATCGTTGATGGGCAACGCGTCGTACGACATGGTGGCGGTGGGCACGCCGCGGTACTCGATCATCCGCAGCCGCGCCTTCGGTGAACGAGTGCGCCGCAATGCGATCGCCACCCTCCCGAGCGCCGCGACCGGGCGCAGCCGCAGCAGCGGGCTCGCCCGCACCATGGCCCCGAGCGGTAGGCCCGCGGGATTGGTGCTGAACAGGCCTCGGCGACCGCCGAAGACGAGCGGATGGGCCTCGTCGGGCGAGTCGAATCGCTTGCCCTGCCAGCCGTACACCTCGAGCAGGCCGTCCATCGGGTTGCCGGTGGGCAGCCCCGCGCCGCGCCAGCTCCCGATCATCTCCTCGACCCGGACCGGTGGCAGCGAATCGTAGAGGGCCAAGGCCTCGTCGAGGGTGGCGCCGGCCTGCAACCGGCGCAGGACGGCGGGCGCGTCGTTCTCGGTCACGCGGGTTCCCTTCGCCTCTCGCCTAACCCGAGTTGCGCAGGGCGGTCGCGAGGCCGTTCATGGTGAGCAGGATTCCCCGCTGCACCTGCGGATCGGTGTCTCCCGCACGGTACCGCCGCAGCAGCTCCACCTGCAGGTGGTTGAGGGGTTCGAGGTACGGGAAGCGGTTGAACACCGAGCGCTTGAGCGCCGGGTTGTCGGCCAGCAGATCGTCGGTCTCGGTGATCGCGTAGTACATCTCGATGGTGCGGCGGTGCTCGTCGGCGATCTTGCCGAAGACCCGCTCGCGCAGGGCCTCGTCGGGCACCAGCTCCGCGTACCGCGCGGCCAGGCCGAGATCGGACTTGGCCATCACCTGCGCCATGTTCGAGAGCACGGTCTGGAAGAAGGGCCAGCGCCGGTACAGCTCGCGCAGGCGCTCCAGTCGGGCCGGATCGCCGTCGATCCACTTCTCGATCGCGGTACCGGTGCCGTAGAACCCGGGCAGCATCACGCGGGAGAGCGACCACGCCATCACCCACGGGATCGCCCGCAGGTCCGAGATCTTCGAGGTCTGCTTGCGCGAGCTGGGCCGCGAGCCGATGTTGAGCGAGCCGATCTCCTCCACCGGCGTCGACGTGGTGAAGTACTCCACGAAGCCGTCGGTGCGGTGCACCAGATCGCCGTAGGCCTCGCGCGCCAGGGCGGCGAGTTCGTCGAGTACGGCGTAGGCCTCCTCGGCGTCGTCCCCGAGGCCCTCCACGTCGAGCAGCGTCGATTCGAGCGTGGCGGCGAGCAGCGATTCCAGGTTGCGGGTCGCGAGCGCGGGCTCGGCGTACTTCGCGGCGATGATCTCGCCCTGCTCGGTGAGCCGCAGCGTGCCGCGAACGGCGCCCGGCGGCTGCGCGAGGATCGCGTCGTAGCTGGGGCCGCCGCCGCGGCCCACCGTGCCGCCGCGGCCGTGGAACAGACGCAGCGTGACGCCCGCGTCGCGGGCCATCGCCACCAGATCCAGCTCGGCGCGGTACAGGGCCCAGTTCGCGGCGAGGTAGCCGCCGTCCTTGTTGGAATCGCTGTAGCCCAGCATGATCTCCTGCAGGCCGCCCTTGCCGTCCACCAGGGAGCGGTACACGGGCACCTCGAACGCGGCGCGCATCGTGGCCGCGCCCTGCTGCAGGTCTTCGATGGTCTCGAACAGCGGCACGATGTTCACCGAGCAGGTCGCGGTGGCATCGGCAGCGGACCCGTCGCCCGGGCGCAGCAGGCCCGCCTCCTTGAGCAGCACCGCCGCCTCCAGGAGATCGGACACCGAGGTGCACATGGAGATGATGTAGTTCGGGACGGCTCCGGGCCCGAGGTTAGCGACCGCGTCGGCGGCGGCGCGCAGCACGCCGAGTTCCTTCGCGGTCTGCTCACTGAACTCGGCGCCCGGCCCCACCAGCGGCCGGCGCAGCCGCAGTTCGTCGGTGAGCAGGCGCACGCGCTCCGCCTCGTCCAGCGAGGCGTAGTCGGGATGCACACCGGCCCAGGCGAAGAGCTCGGCGATGGTCTCCTCGTGCACATCGGAGTTCTGCCGCATGTCGAGCCCGGACAGGTGGAACCCGAAGGTGTTCACCGCCTCCCGCAGGTCCTGGAGGCGGGCACCGGCGATCAGGCCGTCGCCGGCGGTGCGCAGTGAGGCGTCCACGGCACCGAGGTCGGCCAGTAGTTCCGACGGTGCGCCGTAGCGCGGCGCGTCGATGTCGATCCGGGCGTCGAGGGGCTCGTCGAGCAGAGCTGCGGCGGTCGCGGACAGGCGTCCCCGGATCCAGCGCAGTGCGCGCCGGTAGGGCTCGTCGGCTTGCTTGGGTGATTCGTCCCAGGCGGCGAGGGCGAGCAGGTCGTCGGAGACGGTGGTCAGCCGCAGGCTGAGCGCGAGCTCCTTCTCCAGTTCCAGGAGCTGGCGCAGGTAGTGCTCGATCGCGGTGGCGGCGGCGCGGCGCGAGGCCATGGTGACCACCTCGCCGGTGACGAACGGGTTGCCGTCGCGGTCGCCACCGATCCACGATCCGGGCCGCAGGATCGGCTCGGACAGCAGGTCGGTGTCCGGGTACAGCTCGCGAAGCCGGGTGCGGATCTCGTGGTTGATCTGGGGCATCACCTCGAGGAAGGCGGAGTCGAAGTAGCGCAGGCCGTTGACCACTTCGTCCTGGATGCGCAGCCGCTCCAGGCGCACCAGCGCCGTGTCCCACAGGGTGAGGATCTGGCGGCGCAGATTCACCTGCACCTGCTCCTCCTCGCGGGGATCGAGCTGCGTGCGGTCGCGGTAGCGCATGAGCTCGGTGATGCGGTGCTGGGTGTCGAAGACGGTGCGCCGCCGGGTCTCGGTGGGGTGCGCGGTGATCACCGGCACCACCAGCGCGTGCCGGAGTGCTGCCTGCACCGCGGCACCGTCGAGCCCGGCCTCCTCCAGGAGGGAGTAGGTGTGCGCGAGCGAGGAGGCCTGCGGGGGCTCCCCGGCGCGCACGTGGATCGCGCGCCGCCGCTCGCGGTGCAAATCCTCGGCGAGGTTGGCGAGCAGAGCGAAGTGCGAGAAGGCGCGGATCACGGGAACCGCTTCCGCGGTCGGCAGATCGGTGAACATCGCGGCCAGCTGCTCGCGGTCGATCTCGGAGCGGCGTACTCGGAAGGACTCCTGCCGGGCGTTCTCGACGAGATCGAAGATGCGATCACCGGCCTGCTCGCGGATGGTGTCGCCCAGGATCCCGCCCAGCAGCCGGATGTCGTCGCGGAGGGGTTCTGTTGCGGCGCGTGCGGGCTCACTGGTCATGACAACAAGTATGAAGGACGGGCTCCGGGCGTGCCCACTGTGGTCCGCATCACCCACCGGTGGGTGACCCCGCACAAAGCGAAGGCGCCGTGAACCCGGTCGGGTTCACGGCGCCTTCGAGGTCGCGGACGTCAGGAACTGAGCTTGATGCTCAGGGTGACGCCGATGATGCACACGGTCCACACGATGCCCACGAAGATCGTCACGCGGTCGAGGTTCTTCTCCACCACCGACGAGCCCGACAGGGACGACTGGACGCCGCCGCCGAACAGCGACGAGAGGCCGCCGCCCTTGCCGCGGTGGAGCAGAACGAGCACCACCAGCAGCACGCTCAGCACGATGATGGCGATCTTCAGCACCAGCTGCAAAGTTTCCACGAGGATCCAGTCTACATAGTGGGGACGGGTCGCCGGCGCACCGGCGATTCGGCCCGGTCGGTCAGAGCGGTCCGCCGGCGGCGATCGCGCTCAGGGCCGCGAACTCGTCGGGCTTGAGCGACGCGCCGCCCACGAGGCCGCCGTCCACATCGGGCTGAGCGACGAGCTCGCCGACGTTCTTGCTGCTCACGGAGCCGCCGTACAGGACGCGGATGCCCGCGGCCACCTCGGCGGAGCCGATCTCGGCGACAGTGGCGCGCACCGCGGCACACACCTCCTGCGCGTCGGCGGGGGTCGCGACCTTGCCGGTCCCGATGGCCCACACCGGCTCGTAGGCGATCACGATCTTCGACAGCTCGTCGGTGGTCAGGCCGGCGAGCGAGCCCTTGAGCTGCTCGACGTTGTAGGCCACCTGCTCGCCGCGCTCGCGCACGTCGAGACCCTCGCCGATGCACACGATCGGGGTCAGGCCGTGACGCAGCGCGGCCTTTGTCTTCTCGAGCACGATCTCGTTGGTCTCGCCGTGGATGGTGCGCCGCTCGCTGTGCCCGACGACGACGTAGGTGCAGCCCAGCTTCGCCAGGAAGGCACCGGAGATGTCGCCGGTGTACGCGCCGGAGTCGTGCGGCGACAGATCCTGCGCGCCGTACGTGATGAGCAGGCCGTCGCCGTCCACCGCGGTCTGCACCGAGCGGAGGTCGGTGAACGGCGGGATCACCGTCACGTCGACCTTGGCGAAGTACTTCTCCGGCAGCGCGAAGGCGAGCTTCTGTACCACCGCGATCGCCTCGAGGTGGTTGAGGTTCATCTTCCAGTTGCCGGCGATCAGCGGCTTGCGGCTCATGCGTCACTCCTCTGCAGCACCTGCAGGCCCGGGAGCTCCTTGCCCTCGAGGTACTCCAGCGAGGCGCCGCCACCGGTGGAGATGTGGCTGAAGCCGTCCTCGTCGAGGCCGAGCGTGCGCACGGCCGCGGCCGAGTCGCCGCCGCCCACCACGGTGAAGGCACCGTTGCTGGTGGCCTTGATGACGGCCTCGGCGACGGCCTTGGTGCCCGCGGCGAACGCCGGGAACTCGAAGACGCCCATGGGGCCGTTCCAGAACACCGTCTTGGCCTCGGTCAGCACGGCGCCGAAGCGCTGGGCCGACTCGGGACCGATGTCCAGGCCCATCCAGCCGTCCTCGATCGCGTCGGAGTCGACCGTCTTGGAGGCGGCATCGGCGGCGAACTTGTCGGCCACCACCACGTCGATCGGCAGGTGCAGCACATCGCCGAATTCCTGCAGCAGCTGCTTACAGGTGTCGATCTGGTCCTCCTGCAGCAGCGAGGTACCCACCGAATATCCCTGCGCCGCAAGGAAGGTGAACGCCATACCGCCGCCGATCACCAGGGTGTCGACCTTCGGCGCGAGCGCGCGGATCACGCCCAGCTTGTCGGAGACCTTCGAGCCGCCGAGCACCACCGCGTAGGGACGCGACGGGTTCTCGGTGAGCTGCGCGAGCACCCGGACCTCGGCGTCCACGAGCTGGCCGGCGTAGGCCGGGAGCAGCTTGGCGACGTCGTAGACCGATGCCTGCTTACGGTGCACCACACCGAAACCGTCGGAGACGAAGGCGCCCGGGCCGGCGTGCGAGGAGACGTCGACGAGCTCGGCGAGATCACGCGCGAGCGCCTCCCGCTCGGCATCGTCCTTGCTGGTCTCGCGCGCGTCGAAACGCACGTTCTCGAGCAGCAGCACATCACCGTCGGTGAGGCCCTCGGCGCGCGCGAGCGCGTCCTGGCCCACCACGTCGCCCGCGAGCTGAACGTTGCGGCCGAGCCGCTCGCCCAGCTCCTTCGCCACGGGGGCGAGGGAGAACGCCGGGTCGGGTTCGCCCTTGGGACGGCCCAGGTGCGCGGTGACGATCACCTTGGCGCCCGCCTCGGCGAGGGCCTTGATGGTCGGCACGGACGCGACGATGCGGCCGGCGTCGGTGATGCGGTCACCGTCGAGGGGCACGTTCAAATCACTACGGACCAGAACCGTGCGTCCCTCGACGCCCTCGGCGAGGAGGTCGGAGAGCGTGGAGACGGAACTCACGCCGCGGACCGCTTAGAGCGACTTGCCGACGAGGCCGGCGAGGTCGACGAGGCGGTTGCTGTAGCCCCACTCGTTGTCGTACCAGGACACGACCTTGGCCTGATCGTCGATGACCTTGGTGAGGCCGGCGTCGAAGATCGAGCTGTGCGGGTCGGTGACGATGTCCGAGGAGACGATCGGCGCGTCGTAGTACTTGAGGATGCCCTTGAGCTTGCCCTCGGAGGCGGCCTTGAGGGCGCCGTTGATGTCCTCGACGCTGGCCGACTTGGCGAGCTGCGCGGTGAGGTCGGTGACCGAACCCGTGGGGATCGGCACGCGCAGCGCGTAACCGTCGAGCTTGCCCTTGAGCTCGGGCAGTACCAGGCCGATGGCCTTCGCGGCGCCGGTCGAGGTGGGAACGATGTTGATCGCGGCGGCGCGGGCGCGACGCAGGTCCTTGTGCGGCGCGTCCTGCAGGTTCTGATCCTGGGTGTAGGCGTGGATCGTGGTCATCAGGCCCTTGACGATGCCGAACTCATCGTTGAGCACCTTGGCCAGCGGGCCGAGGCAGTTCGTGGTGCACGAGGCGTTGGAGATGATGTTCTGGCTGCCGTCGTACTGGTCGTCGTTGACGCCCATCACGATGGTGATGTCCTCGCCCGAGGCGGGAGCGGAGATGATGACCTTCTTCGCGCCGGCGTCCAGGTGGCCCTGAGCCTTGTCGCGGGCGGTGAAGATGCCGGTGGACTCGACCACGATGTCCACGCCGAGGTCGCCCCACGGCAGGGCGGCCGGGCCCTCGCGGACCTCGAGAGCCTTGATCACCTGGTCGCCGATGCGGATCTCGTCGCCGGTGGCGGAGACGTCCGCGTCCAGGCGACCGAGGATCGAGTCGAACTTCAGCAGGTGGGCCAGAGTGGCATTGTCGGTCAGGTCGTTGACCGCCACGATCTCGATATCAGTGGTGCCCAGCGCCTTCTGGGCCGCCACCGCGCGGAAGAAGTTACGGCCGATCCGACCGAAACCATTAATGCCAACGCGAACCGTCACTTAACTGCTCCTTCGACTGGATGTGCCTGTCACCACACCCTATCGCGTGGCCCGTACGCACCGGCAGGGAGCTGGGGGTTCGCGCTCGTCACACTTTCTTCGCCTGGCTTCGGACATTTCCGGCGAACTCCACCGCCCGCTCCCGGCGGGGAGCCGGCCTCCCCTCGTCGGCGTGGCCTCCCATCGACAACCGACAAGGGGACACCGACAAATCAGGGGGACACGTGCTCCCGGCGGGGAGCCGATCAGTCGGCGCGGGCGTGACGAGTCGCGGAGTCCGGATCGTCGTCGGGGCGCAGCGCATGCTTGCCGAGGGTGGGCGATTCGAAGACGCTGGGCGCCCGGTCGTCACTGAGGACGACCAGCGCCAGGATCACGAAGGAGAACATACCGATCGGCGGATCCGCGAGGTCGGCGCCCATGTCCACCCAAGCGCCGATCGCGCCGGCAAAACCGAGGAGAAAGAGGCCGCGCCCCAACCACGCCGGGGTTCGCGCTTTCCACAGACGCTTGATCGATTGCTTCGTCGGGGCGTTGGTCCCCGCCCGGAGCGCCGCCCATCGCCGGACGGGACCGATTCCCGCCGCCCGGGCTATTCGCCGCCACCGTTTGACGGCCTTGCGGCGGTGGGCGCACCAGTACAGGCGCCGCACCGATGCCATGACGGCGTAGCCGTAGGCCGTCGCCAGGATGAGCAGCTGAATCGCGGCGAACGCCCCCGTCGCCACTGCCAACCACCGGTCGGCCGCCGAGTCGCCAGCGCGGAACCTGCCGTACAGGTCGGGACTGAACACGACGAGTACGCACAACAGAAGTGCCGCCACTACTGCGACGACGGCCCCGAGGCAGCCGCGACGGCTGGCGCTGCCGGTCTCGGGTTCGCTCACACGTCGACTATATCCACATCAGTGGATATCAAATGCGTTGAACTTACTCGCCGTCGTCGAGCATGTCGGCGGTGACGGCGGACTCGGTGTCCGGGACACCGTCGGCCGCGGCACGCTTGTCCGCCATCGACAGCAGGCGGCGGATGCGGCCGGCCACTGCATCCTTCGTCATCGGCGGATCGGCCAGCTGACCGAGTTCCTCGAGCGAGGCCTGACGGTGCTGCACGCGCAGCGAACCCGCCTGGGCGAGATGATCGGGAACGTCGGGGCCGAGGATCTCCAGGGCGCGCTCGACGCGGGCGGCGGCCGCCACCGCGGCACGGGCGGACCGTCGGAGGTTGGCATCGTCGAAGTTCGCCAGACGGTTCGCCGTCG
This sequence comes from Tsukamurella sp. TY48, assembly GCF_019656655.1. Taxonomy (GTDB): domain Bacteria; phylum Actinomycetota; class Actinomycetes; order Mycobacteriales; family Mycobacteriaceae; genus Tsukamurella; species Tsukamurella strandjordii. Next base: position 169,083 of record NZ_BPMV01000001.1, read on the forward strand.
CCCGGACCTCACGGCGCATGCGCCGCTCCTCCCACACCAGGCGGGTGTCGTTGGCACCCATCCGAGTGAGGAGGGCACCGATGGCTTCGCCGTCGCGGACCACGACCCGGTCGGCCCCGCGCACCTCCCGAGCCTTCGCCGTCACACCGAGCCGCCGAGCGCAGCCGACGAGCGCGAGCGCGACCTCGGGGCCGGGGCACGAGACCTCGAGCGCACTCGACCGTCCGGGCTCGGTGAGCGAGCCGTGGGCGAGGAAGGCTCCGCGCCACGCCGCCTCCGAATCGCCGACCGATCCGCCGACGATCTGCGAGGGCAGTCCGACGACCGGCCGGCCGCGCATATCGAGCAGGCCCGTCTGCCGGGCGAGGGCCTCGCCGTCCTTGACCACGCGCACGATGTACCGGGCCGCCTTGCGGAGCCCGCCCGCGCTGAGCACGTGCACATCGGAGTTGTAGCCGTAGAGATCGAGGATCTCCTTGCGCAGGCGCCGGGCGATGATGCCCATGTCCACCTCGGCCTCGACGATCACCCTGCCACCCTGGATGTGCAGGCCGCCGGCGAAGCGCAGCAGGGAGGCCACTTCGGCGCGGCGGCAGCTCACCTGCGTGATGGAGAGCCTGCTCAGCTCATCCTTGACCTGGGATGTCAACGCCACAGCGGGACTCCTCCTAGGGGACGTGATCGGGTGAGCGGACAAAGACTCAAAAGTTTAACTATTGAGTGCCTGGGGATTCACTGTAGGCCACATCACCGATCGCGGCTGCCAGAGCCGTGGGGTCGTGCTGATGCGTACCGGGAACGCCGACGGTGACGAAATGGGGCCGTGCCCCGAGGTGCGCGGTGGCCCGCACGAGATGCTCGCGCTCCGGGCCCGGGGGCACGGTCTCGGCGTCCACGATCACGTCGTCGAATCGCAGTCCCTCGGCATGCGCGGCGAGCACGTGCAGATGCCGCTCGGGCGAATAGCCGACCGTCTCCCCCGGCTCGGGCGCCAGGTTCAGGATCAACACCCGCCTGGCCGAGGTCCGCTTCAGCGCGTCCAGCTGCTCGGGAACCAGCACGTGCGGAATCACCGAGCTGAACCACGATCCTGGGCCGAGGGTCACCACATCGGCGCCGAGGATCGCCTCGACCGCCTCGACGCACGCCTCCGGGTGCGCGGGCAGCAGCCGTACCCGGCGCACCTGGCCGGGTGTGACCGCAACGGCGACCTGCCCTCGGATCACGCGCGAGAGCCGCGGATCTTCTTCCAGCCCTGTGACATCCGCCTCGATCCGCAGGGGTCCCGGCACCATCGGCAGCACGCGTCCCTCGATGCCGAATCGATCGGCGAGAGCGTCGAGCGCATCGACCGGATCCCCGAGCACCTCGCACAGCCCGGCGAGCAGGAGGTTCCCCACGGGGTGACCGGCCATCGCACCGCCGCCACCGAAGCGGTGCTGCAGGATTCCGGCCCAGAACTCGCCGCGCTCGTCGTCGGGCATGAGGGCGGCGAGCGCCATCCGCAGATCGCCCGGCGGGATGATGCCGAGCTCGGTCCGCAGCCGTCCCGACGATCCGCCGTCGTCGGCCACGGTGACGATGGCGGTGATATCGGCATCCAGCGCCCGCATGGCCCGCAACGTGGCGAACAGTCCGTGCCCGCCGCCGAGCGCGGCGACCTTCAAACCACTCATTCGAGCCCCAGATCCCGGTGTGCGGCACGCACTTCGATGCCCGGACTACCCGCGAGCCGACGCACCAGCTCCTCGGTCATCGCCACGCTGCGATGCTTGCCGCCGGTGCAGCCGACACCGATCGTGAGGTAGGTCTTCCCCTCGCGGCGGTAACCGTCGAGAACGGGCTGGATCAGGTCGATGTAGGTGTCGAGAAAGTCCGAAGCGCCCGGCTGCCCCAGAACGTAACCGGAGACATCATCGGTGAGCCCGTTCAGCGGGCGCAGTTCGGGAATCCAGAAGGGATTGGGCAGGAATCGCACGTCCATCACCATGTCGGCGTCGAGCAGGATGCCGTTCTTGAAGCCGAACGATTCGACGGTCACAGTGATGGTGCCCGAACGCAGCGTGCGGAAGGCGCTCTCGATGTTCTCCCGCAGCCGCGCCACCGACAGGTTCGAGGTGTCGACGACCAGATCCGCGGTCGACCGGATCGGCTGCAGGATGTGCCGTTCCGCGGCGATCCCCTCGGCGAGGGTTCCACTGCCCTGCAACGGATGCTTGCGGCGCACCTGCTCGAAGCGCCGGATCAGCGTCTGATCCGATGCGTCCAGGAACAGCACGCGCGGCTCGATCTCCTTCTCCGCGAGTTCACGCCGCAGATCGGCGAAGTCGCCCGTGAAGGTGCGACTGCGCACATCGGTCACGATGCAGAGCCGGTGGATGCGGGATTCGTCGGCGAGCGAGATGTCGACCATCTTCCCGATCAACGCGGGCGGCAGGTTGTCGGCGACGTACCACCCGAGGTCCTCGAGCACCTTCGCGGCGGTACCGCGCCCTGCGCCGGACAGGCCGGTCACGAGCAGCACGTCCATCGGTCCGTCGCTGCGGTGTTCCCCCACCGTCCGCTCTCCGGCGTCGGTGTCCTGGTGCCCGGTTGGGCGCACGGTCGATCCCTCTCGTCGCGCGGCGGAAGCTGTCGGATCCAAGACTAGCGATCGCGGCGCGCGGACGGGAGGTGTCCGAGGTCCGGGGCCCGGCACCGTCGACGAGCGGCGGTTAGAGTCGTCGGGTGCCCACCCCTCGTCGCGTCGTCGCCTCCCTCACTCTGGGGATCGTGGCGGCGCTGGCACCGGCGCCCGTGGTCACCGCGGAGACGCTCCCCGGGACCAGCGGCCTCGCGCCGGACCTCGCGGACGCCTACACCGCCGCCGCCGCGCAGGCGTCCGCCGAGGGCGTCACACTGTCCATCACCTCCGGGAAGCGGACGTGGGCCCAACAGGAGTGGCTCTGGCGCGACGGCCTCGCGCGGTACGGATCGCCCGCGGCGGCGCGACGCTGGGTCCTGCCGCCCGATGAGTCGACGCACGTGACCGGCCGAGCGATCGACGTGGGCCCCGTCGCGGGCGCAGCCTGGTTGCAGGCCAACGGGTATCGCTGGGGTCTGTGCCGCACCTTCGACAACGAGTGGTGGCACTTCGAGGTCGCCACGTCTCCGGGCGCCCCGTGCCCGCCCACGGTGCCGGACGCCTCGCTGCGCTGATCGGAAACCCTTCGCGGGACTTACGGCGGTGCTACGTTGACCAGCATCGTCGAGCGCCTGGAGGCATCCATGACCGGTCCGCGTCCCCGTCTGAAGTCCGCTGCGGCGGCCGTCTTCGCGGTGCCACTGGTGATCGCCGGCTGCGGCTCGTCCGGCTCGGGCGGATCCGCCTCGTCGTCGGTCGCCGTGGCTGCCGAGGGCTGCGCCGCCACCGGAGCCCAGGGCACGATGTTCACCCCATCGGCCACGGCCTCGCCCACCGGCCCGAAGGACATCAGCACCACGCCGGAGGGCGCATCGGGGTACCGCTCCGGCCTCCCGGTGACGTACACCAAGGATTACTCCGTGGCGACGGCGAATCCGATCGCCACCCGCGCCGCCTGCGATGTTCTCGCGGCGGGCGGCACCGCGGCGGATGCCCTCGTCACCGCGCAGACGGTGCTCGGCCTGGTGGAGCCGCAGTCCTCCGGCATCGCGGGCGGTGCCTTCCTGCTGTACTACGACGCCAAGTCGAAGAAGGTGCAGGCCTACGACGGTCGCGAGACCGCACCGGCCAGCGCCACCGAGAACTACCTGCGATGGGTGTCCCCCGAGGATCCGACCGCACCCAAGCCCGACGCACGCTCGTCGGGCCGCGCGATCGGTGTTCCCGGCGCCCTGCGACTGCTCGAGGCGGTCCAGGGTGAGCACGGCCAGAAGTCGTGGCGGGAGCTGTTCGATCCGGCGGTGCGGATCGCCGACGACGGATTCGACATCAGCGACCGCCTGGCCGGCGCGATCGCCGACGAGGCGAAGAACTTCGCCAACGACGCCGATCTCAAGGGGTACCTCCTCGAACCCGACGGTGCGCCGAAGAAGGCCGGCACCAAGCTCGTCAATCCCGCGTACGCGAAGACCCTGGGCGCCATCGCCTCCGAGGGCGCCAAGGCCTTCTACACCGGCGCGATCGCCGAATCGATCGTCGAGTCCGTCAACGACACGACGAACGGTCGCACCGCCGGCACGATGACCCTGGAGGACCTCGCGAACTACAAGGTTCAGGTCCGCGAGCCCGTGTGCACGCCGTACCGGGACCGCGAGCTGTGCGGTATGCCCGCACCGTCGTCGGGCGGCATCACCGTGGCGCAGGCGCTCGGCATCCTCAACTCCTTCGACCTGGCGGGGCTGGGCCCGGCGGCGCAGCAGGGCTCCGATCCCGGACCCGACGGGGGCCTGCCGACGGCGAAGGCGATCCACCTGATCTCGGAGGCCGAGCGCCTCGCGTACGCCGACCGCGACAAGTACATCGCCGATCCCGCGTTCATCCCGTTGCCCGGCGGATCACCCGCCGCGATGGTCGATCCCGCGTACCTGCAGGGCCGCGCGAAGCTCATCGACCCGAACAAGTCGATGGGGACGGCGAAGGCCGGCGATCTGCCCACCGCGACCCCGGGAGTGACCACCACACCGGAGCACGGCACCAGCCACATCACGGTGCTCGACAAGTACGGCAACGTGGCATCGATGACCACCACCATCGAGTCCGCCTTCGGCTCGTACCACATGACCAACGGCTTCCTGCTCAACAACCAGCTCACCGACTTCTCCACGGAGCCCGTCGATTCCGCGGGCGCTCCGGTGGCGAACCGAGTGGAGGCGAACAAGCGGCCGCGCAGCTCGATGTCGCCCACGCTGCTCTTCGCCCGCGGCGCCGACGGCGGCCGCGGCGAGGTGATGGGCGCGCTCGGCTCCCCCGGCGGAGCGGTGATCATCCAGTACGTGATCAAGTCGATCATCGGCATCACCGACTGGAAGCTGAACCCGCAGCAGGCGGTGTCCATGGCCAATTTCGGTGCCGCGAACTCGCCGAAGACGAATCTGGGCACCGAGCACCCGGCCGTATCCGGTCCGGCGGGCGCGAAGGTCGCGGACGAGCTGCGCGGGCTCGGACATCAGCTCAACATGGTGCCGCAGGTCTCCGGACTGTCGGCCATCGTCAAACAGGACGGTGTGTATGCGGGCGGGGTGGACCCGCGGCGCGAGGGCATCGTGCTCGGCGGGGGCTAGCGCTCTCCGCGTCGGTGCCTGGCCGACACCAAGTGACTCATAAGCATCGACTCCTACCTTCGGGGCATGGGTATGAAGTGCAGCTTCCTCGTCGCGTCGACATCCGATCCCGCGGCCCAGCTCAAGGCACTACCGCAGCTGGACATCGCGGCCTCGGACGCCTTGGCCACGAAGATCCTGGGCAAGCGTTCCTGGGGTCGTTCCCGCCGGGCGCACCGTTCGGGTGATCTGGCCAACGATGTGTACCCGCGGTTCGACGAGGTCGCCGTCGGCGTCTACGGCGACGTGACGATCGTCGCCTATGAAGACGCCGCCGACTGGGTCTCCTCGGCGGTGCCGGCATGGGGCGCGCCCCTGCTCGAGCGCGGCGATGTGGATGTCTTCATCCTGCACTCGGTCGTGGACATGGGGGTGTTCACGTTCTGGCGCAATCGGGAGGTGATCCGGTCCTTCGGTGGGGCCGAACAGGAGGTGATCGTCGACGACGGTGCGCGGCTGCCCTTCGAACAGCACGTGGTCGAGGACGACACCTTCGAGTGGGTCACCGAGCTCGCGATCCTCGATCGCCTGGGCTACTGCTACGAGGGACCGCGCACCCCTGACGCGATCGATCCCGCGACCGTGCCGCTGCTGGTGTACCGCTGACGATCACAGGACGAGTACCGCGACCACGGTGGCCGGGACCGCGAGGACGAGGCCCTCGGCGGCGAACCTGCGGGCGGAGACGTGCACACCCGCCCGTGCGCAGCGCTGCCGCCACAGGAGCGTGGCCAGCGATGCCCACAGTGTGACGATCGGAGCGACACCCACGCCGATCAGGAGCGCCATCAGCCGCACCGGCTCCCCTGTCGCTGCCGGCTCCAGCGCCAGGTACGCGGGCAGGTTGTTGACGGTGTTGGCGCCGAGGGCGCCCGTTCCGGCGAGCCGCAGCAGGTCCGACGGTGCGGTGCCCGTGCCCGCAACGTGGCGCAGCACGTCCTCCAGGCCGACAGCGAGGGCGAGCTGCACCGCGGCGAACACCGCGGCCAGGATCACCACCATGCGCCAGGGCACTTCGATGCGGCGGAGGCGATCCGGCGCCCGCACCGCGAGGGCTACCAGGAGGATCACGGCTGCGGCCACGGCGGCGTAGGCCGGTGGCACGCCGAGCGCGAAGGCCGGGCCGAGCGCGAGGCAGACGAGCGCCGCGGTCCGGAACAGGACCGGGTCCGCGGGAGCAGCGAACTCGGGGATCGCGTACCGGCCCCGCAGATCCCGCCGATGCAGCAGCCAGAGGACCGCCACGGTCACGGCGATCGCCGCGAGCGCGGGACGCCAGGACAGCGCCAGATAGGCGTGCACTCCTCCGGGCAGGTGGTAGACGGCGAGCAGGTTGGTGAGGTTCGACACCGGGAGCAGTAGAGACGCCGTGTTCGCCAGCCACACGGTGGTCATCGCGAAGGGCAGCGGCGCGATGTCCAGTCGCTTCGCCATCGCGAGCGCCACAGGGGTCAGGAGCACCGCCGTGGTGTCGAGGCTGAGGGTGATGGTGGCCAGGCACGCCGCAGCGACCACCCACAGCCACATCAGCGCGACCCTCCCCCGCCCCAGCCGGGCGGCCAGCGTTCCCGCGGCCTCGAAGACACCTGCGGTCTCGGCGATCTCGGCGACCACGGTGATCGCCAGCAGGAACACCAGGACGGGCGCGACCTGCGCCACGACGTCGGAGACGTTCACGCGCCGTCGTCGACGCGCAGCGCGTCGAGCACCGTGCGGGCCGTGGTGAGCCCGATCCCGGGAACCTCGGTGATCTCCTCCAGGCTCGCGGTCCGGAGCTTGGCCACGGAACCGAAGTGCCGGATCAGCGCCGTCTTGCGGGTGTCGCCCAGCCCGGGGATCGAATCCAGTGCGCTGCTGGTCATCCGCTTCGACCGCTTGCTGCGATGGAAGGAGATCGCGAATCGGTGGGCCTCGTCGCGCACCCGCTGCAGCAGGAACAGCGCGTCGGAGCTGCGGGGCAGGATCACCGGATCGTCGTCGCCGGGTACCCACACCTCTTCGAGCCGCTTCGCGAGACCGACCACGGCGACATCGGTCACGCCCAGTTCGTCGAGAACGGCCTGGGCGGCGGCGGCCTGCGGCGGCCCACCGTCGACCACGTAGAGGTTCGGCGGATACGCGAAGCGCCGCGGGCGGCCGGTCTGCGGGTCGATCGCGGCTTCCGGAGCCAGGTCGCCACCGTTGTCCGCGGCGGCAGTACCGCCCCCGCTGTCTGCAGCGAGGCCGCCTTCGTTGCCACCGGCGGCGAGATCGCTGCCCGTGTCGGAGGCGGCGACATCGGCTGCGTGCTGGTGCACGTCGGCGCGGTGCCGGAGGAACCGGCGGCGGGTGACCTCGGCGATCGAGGCCACGTCGTCGCTGTGACCGTCGCCCGCGGCCTCCTTGATCGAGTAGTGCCGGTAGTCGGACTTCTTCGCCAGGCCGTCCTCGAAGACCACGAGCGAAGCGACCACATCGGAGCCCTGGATGTGGCTGATGTCCACACACTCGATGCGCAGCGGTGCCTCGTCCAGATCGAGCGCGTCCTGCAGGCCCTGCAGCGCCGCGGACCGCGCGGTCAGATCGCCGGACCGCTTGAGCTTGTGCTGGTGCAGTGCCTCGGCGGCGTTGCGCTCCACCGTCTCCATCAGGGTGCGCTTATCGCCGCGCTGCGGGATGCGCAGGGAGACACGCGATCCGCGCAGCTCGGTGAGGAGCTCCTGCACCTCGTCGGCGTCGTCCGGCAGGACCGGCACCAGGACCTCGCGCGGGACGGGGTTGACCGCACCGTCGCCCGATTGCTTCGCCCGGTCGGCCTCCTCGCCGTAGAACTGGGCCAGGAACTGTTCGACGAGTTCGGCGTTCTCGTTGCCCTCCGCATCGCCCGGCTTCTCGACCACCCAGCCGCGCTGGCCGCGCACGCGCCCGCCGCGCACGTGGAAGATCTGCACGGCGGCTTCGAGATCGTCGGTGGCGAAGGCGATGACATCGGCGTCGGTACCGTCGCCGAGCACCACGGCCTGCTTCTCGACGGCCTTGCGGAGCGCGGAGACGTCGTCACGAAGGCGGGCGGCGCGCTCGAAGTCGAGGTCCTCCGAGGCGGCCAACATGTCGTTCTCGAGCTGTTTGATGAGGTTGTCGGTCTTCCCGGCGAGGAAGTCGCAGAAGTCCTCGACGATCTGCCGGTGCTCGGCGGCGGTGACGCGGCCGACGCACGGCGCGGAGCACTTGTCGATGTAGCCGAGGAGGCAGGGGCGGCCCATCTGATTGTGCCGCCTGAAGACCCCCGCCGAGCAGGTGCGGGCCGGGAAGACCCGCAACAACAGGTCGAGGGTCTCGCGGATGGCCCAGGCGTGGCTGTACGGCCCGAAGTAGCGCACGCCCTTCTTCCGCGGACCGCGGTAGACGGACAGGCGCGGGTATTCCTCGTTGAGGGTGACCGCGAGCATCGGGTAGGTCTTGTCGTCCCGGTAGCGGACGTTGAACTGGGGGTCGAACTCCTTGATCCAGTTGTATTCGAGTTGGAGGGCCTCGACCTCGGTGCTCACCACGGTCCACTCGACCGAGGCCGCGGTGGTCACCATCTGATAGGTGCGCGGGTGCAGGCCGTAGACATCGGCGAAGTACGAGTTGAGGCGGCTGCGCAAGGACTTGGCCTTGCCCACGTAGATCACGCGGCCGTGCTTGTCCCGGAACTTGTACACACCGGGCTGGGTGGGGATCGTCCCCGGTGCGGGACGGTAACTCTGCGGGTCGGCCACCCGTCCAGCGTAGGACGGGTGGCCGACAGTTTCGGTCGCGGGCGGGTCAGCCGACGGGAATCCAGGCCGGTCCGAGCCAGAATCCCCAGTGGTTCTTCTTCGCATCCCAGATCGGCGTGCGCCAGGCGCTCTGGTGGAAGACGGGGCCGGGCCGCCAGTTCGGGTTGCCGCCGTTGTTCTGCGGCATAGCCCGCGCCGGGACCTGGCCGGGCCTCGGCTGGGCCGCGGCGTTCGCTGCGGGCTTACCGGGTTGGGTGACGCCCACGCCCGGTTGACTGGGCGCGGCGGATGCCATGCCAGCGGCGACGGAGCCGGCGCCGCCGATCACCGTGACGCCGAGGAGGGTGGAACCGATCATCTTCTTCATCGTGGTCATGGGACTCAGCCTGTCCGGCGCTGCTGGACACAGGCCCCGGGCGACCTGAGGATCGGCTGGACGCGTCAGTCGGTGAGCACGTCGAGGTCGCCGTCGGCGTGCTGGGCGCGCAGCACCTTCTTGTCGAACTTGCCCACCGAGGTCTTGGGAACTTCCGTGATGAACGACCAGTTGTCCGGGATCTGCCACTTGGCGAACTTGCCGGCGAGGTGCTCGCGGAGCTCGGCCACCGTCACCGTCGCGCCCGGTTGGAGGACGACGGCCACGAGGGGACGTTCGTCCCACTTGGGGTCGGGCACACCGATCGCGACGGCCTCGAGCACGGACGGGTGCGCCATCACCTCGTTCTCCAGCTCGACGGAGCTGATCCATTCGCCGCCGGACTTGATCACGTCCTTCGAGCGGTCCACCAGGGTCACGTAGCCGTCGGCGGAGAGCTTGCCGATGTCGCCGGTGCGGAGCCAGCCGTTCTCGAACTTCTCGGGTCCCACGGGATCGGCGCCCTCGGGGCTGTAGTACCGGCCCGTGACCCAGGGGCCGCGCACCTGGACCTCGCCGAGCGACTCACCGTCGTTCGGGACCGGTTCGCCGAGCTCGTCGACGAGGCGGCCCTCGACACCGGGAAGGAAGCGGCCCTGCGTGTTCCGGTACTTCCAGGCGTCGTCGCCGGTGACGCCCACGGGCGGCCAGGCGATCGAGGCGAGCGGCGAGGTCTCGGTCATGCCCCACGCCTGCACCATCTGCACGCCGTAGGTGTCCTGGAGTTCCTTCGCCAGGCTGAGCGGCACCGCGGAACCGCCGCAGGCGATGTGGCGAAGGTGGCTAATGTCCTGCGGGTGCGAGGCGAGGTGGTTGACGATGCCGATCCACACCGCGGGCACCGCCGCGGAGATGGTGGGCTTCTCCTCGGCGAGTAGGCGCGCCATCGGCTCGGGTTGCAGGTACCGGTCGGGCAGGATCAGCGAGGCGCCGGACATGAGCGCACCGAAGGGCGTTCCCCAGCTCATGGCGTGGAACATCGGCACGATGGGCAGCACGGTGTCGGTGGCACCCATACCGAGTCCGTAGGTGGCGCACACCGTGGTGGAGTGCAGCCAGATGCTGCGGTGGCTGTACATGACGCCCTTGGGGTCCCCGGTGGTGCCGGAGGTGTAACAGGCTGCGGCGGCGGCGCGTTCGTCGATGTCCGGCCAGTCGTAGCTATCGGCCTGGGCGGCGAGCAGGTCGCGGTAGGCGTGCACCTGGACACCCGCCGGAGCCTCGATCGCGCCGGTGTCTCCGTCGACCACGATGATGTGCTCGATCGTGGCCATACCGCCGAGTGCGGTGTTGAGCTGCGGGATCAGGCTGCCGTCGGTGATGATCACCCGGTCTTCCGCGTGGTTGGCGATGTAGGTGATCTGATTCGGGAACAACCGGATGTTCACGGTGTGCAGCACCGCGCCCATGGCGGGGATCGCGACGTAGGCGGTCATGTGCTCGTTGTTGTTCCATTGGAAGGTGCCCACCCGGTCGCCCGGCCGCACGCCGAGGGCGGCCAGCGCGTTCGCGAGCCGCGCCGCCTCCCGGCCGAGCTCGCCGAAGCTCATCCGGGTGGTCTTCTCCGGGGTCCAGGTGGCCACCTCGGAGGTGTCCGCGTACCAGGTGGTGGCGTGTCTGAGCAGCGTCGCCAGCGACAGCTGCTCGTCTTGCATGGTGGACATCAGGGGCAGGATCCGCTCGGCCATGCGACATGCGTACCGCATGCCCGACGGTCCGCGGCCCGGTTTCGCTCAGCTCGCCGAATGCGCCCCCGGATCGGAGGTCTCGTCTGTCGTCGGCGTGACGGTTTGCTTGATGTGTTCGAGGATGTCGACGATGCCGGCAACCTGGCCTTGCTCCGGGAATGTCAGGTCAGGTCCGGAAGTGGGACCATCGCTGTAGGGATCTTCCCATAACCGCTCAGGTTCGACGATGCCGTTCGCGGACAGCTCGTCGATGATCATGTTGACGAATCGAACCTGTTCCACCGAGAAGGCGGTTTCGTCGAGGAATTCCCCGAATGCCTCGATGGCGGCGCCACGATCCAAGCCGACCAGGGATCGGATGAATAAGGCGAGGCCGCCAGTGCGGTCCTTGATCCACGCGAGGTCGTCATCGCTGCTCCCGGACTCGATCAACATGGATTCGAGGGCGTCGAGGTCTGCCGGGGTCAGTTGCTTGTTGCGGCGCAGCCGCTGCAACGCGACATTGTCCGCGTGCTCGCGGAGATACGCGGAAGTCTTGGCTTTGAACCGCTCGAAGTCGGTTCCGGGGGTGGTGCCGGGAAGGTCGATGATCTTGCCAACGACGCCCTCGTCTTGAAAGGACGTGTACATCGGGTCGTGCTTGGACGGCTCGATCAGTCGAGCGAGCGAGCGGAGTCGAACCCTCGCGTGCTCCAGCATTGCGACGGTCACATCGACCCACCATTCGTCGCCCGCGACCGCTTCGATGAGTTCTGCCTGCTCCTGCACCACCGGAATGTTCAGTTTGCTGAGCAGAGTCGCCGCGATCGATTGCACCGCCTCGCGCACACGGTCTGCCTTCGTCGCATCGTGTTCGAGTTGTGCGAGCTGGCCACGCAACATGAGCAGGTCGAAGCGCTTGGCCTTCTCGTCCGTGTCGATGGCGGAAGAGGGCAGCCCGGCGAGTTGAAGCACGTCTTCGACGACCTGCGGCGTGAGTTCGTTCCACGATTGCCTGTCGGAGTAGGGTCTGCTGAAGGTTTCGTTGTCACTTCAGCTCAGTGATTGTTAGGCCGCGTTGGCGGCTGTGTAGATCATCTCAAATTCGATGGGTGTGAGCTTGCCGAGTGTGCGTTGTCGCCGGCGGCGGTGGTAGGTCCGTTCGATCCAGACGACGATTGCCGTCCGCAGTTCCTGGCGGGTGGTCCACTGCTGGCGGTCGAGGACGTTCTTCTGCAGCAGCGAGAAGAACGATTCCATCGCTGCGTTGTCCCCGGCGGAGCCGACCCTGCCCATCGAACCGCTGAGCTGAAACCTGTTGAGCTGCTCGGTGAACCGGCGTGATCGGAACTGGCTACCTCGATCCGAGTGCACTACGCATCCGGCAACCGCGGCAGGGCCACCGCGCCGGGTCACGGCGCTGTTGATGGCGTTGACCGCGATGCGGGTCTTCATCCGTTCGTCGATCGAGTATCCGACGATCCGATTCGCATAGACGTCTTTGACCGCGCACAGATACAACTTGCCCTCGCGGGTGTGGTGCTCTGTGATATCAGTGAGCCACAAACGGTTCGGGGCCTCAGCGGAGAACTCGCGTTCTACCAGGTCGTCATGGACCGGCGGTCCGGGACGTTTGCCGCTGCCGCGCCGGCGGCTGTGCGCGGAGAACAGACCAGCTTGTGAGCACAGCCGCCACACTCGCCGCTCCGACACACTGTGACCGGCAGCGACGAGTTCGTCGGCGATGAACCGATACCCGAACTCCGGATCATCACGATGGACATCGACCGCAGCATTAGTCACCACCGCATCATCGACATCACGGTCACAGACTGGAACAGCGCTCCAGGCATAGAAGGCTTGGCGGGAGAACTTCAGAACCCGGCAGGTCACCGCGACGGCAATCCCGTCAGCGGCCAGCTCGCGGACCAGCGGGAACATCATTTTGGGGACGAACCGAGCTTCAGATTCGCCTGCGACAAATCACGCCGCCGCCCGCCGAAGGACTTCATTCTCCTGCTCCAACAGCCGGATCCGCCGCCGCGCTTCCCGCAGCTCCTTCGCCTCGTCCCGGCTCACACCGGGACGAACACCGTCATCGACATCGTCTTGCCGCAGCCACCGCCGCAAACACGACTCCGCGATCCCGAAATCCTCCGCTACCTGTTTGAGCGAGACCTGCCCCGACCTGGCCACGCGGACCACATCAGCACGGAACTCCTCTGGATACGCCTTCGGCATGGTCGATCATCCTTCCAGCAACAGTCCGCAGACCGCTACAGATCAGGTGACAACTAGACCTTCAGCAGACCCGTACTTCTCCACGCTCCTTCTGTGGGGGCGCACCAGGAAGTTCGCGTCACTCATTCCCGCCACGAACTCGTGGACAGCATCCACGGTCGCACGCTTGACCTCGGGGGCACGATCTTTGAGCGCGACCGCCAGTCCAACCCGCGCCTCGAACAACCTCTGGGACAACCCCTTCTGTGTCGAGCCCTCGCTACCAGGAAGGTCTTCGCTGAAGTATTCGAGGTTGCCGCAGAAGTCGAACACGAAGAAGTTCTTCTTGTGATCGCCAGGCGCGAAGAGGTCGGGACGCAGGCGGGTGCCGCGGCCGATCATCTGCCAGAATTTCGTCTTTGAGCGAACCGACTTGAAGAACACCAGGTTCAGGACTTCCGGCACATCGATGCCGGTGTCGAGCATATCGACGGAGATCGCGATGTGCGGCACCTTGTTCGGTATTGAGAAATCGTCGATCAAAGATTGCGCATAGGGCGAACCGTGAGTGATCACGCGAGCGAAATGCCCTGCATAGTGCGGCCATTGGAGATCGAACCGACGTTGAATGAAGTCCGCGTGAGCCTGGTTCTTGGCGAAGATGATAGTTTTACCAATTCGGTCACCGCCAGCCACCTTGTAGCCGTCCGTCATGAGCGTAGCCAGCACCTTGTCGACGGTGTCCTCATTGAACAGGAAGCGGTTGATCGCTTCAGCGTCTACCTCGTCGGGTGATTCGTCGTCACCCCAGTCCAGGGCATCCCACTGCTCCTTCTCCTCGTCCGTGAGGTCGTCGTACCGGATCCCGTGGCGTAGAAATTTGGTGCCGACAGATACACCGATCGGCGGGACGAGGTACGTGTCTTTCACCGCTTGCTCGAGCGAATAGGCATCAGTGGGGACGCCATCCTCAAGGTGGAACAGCCGGTAGGTGTTGTGGTCCACCTCGCCCTTGGGTGTGGCGGTCAACCCGACCAGGAGGCCGTCGAACCAATCGAATATCGCTCCGTATTTGGCATAGACCGAGCGGTGCGCCTCGTCGATCACGATCAGGTCGAAAAATCCCGGACCGAAACGCCGGCCGGTCGCTTCGTCGACGTTGTTGATCAGATTCATCATCGTGGGGTACGTCGACACGTACACCCGACCGTCCGCCGACCGCTCGGTCACTAGATTCACCGTTGTCGCATCCGGCAGGTGTTCCTTGAAGGCATCCGCCGCCTGCTTGACCAGCGCCGTGCGGTCAGCGAGAAACAGAACCCTTCGCACCCAGTTGGCGCGCATCAGTTGATCCACGAGCGCGATCACGGTACGGGTCTTGCCGGATCCGGTGGCCATCACGAGGAGCGCGTCGCGATTCTTTCGCGTGAAGGCGTCGTCGACGGCGCGAATCGCGCGTTTCTGGTAGTACCGATTGACAATGTCGCCGTCAATATCAACAGTACTCAATGCCTTGCGGCTCGCGCGACGATGCACGAGGAGAGCGAGTTCCTCCGCGGTGTAGAAGCCCTGGATCTCGCGTGGCGGGTATCCGGCCGCGTCGTCCCAGATCCAGTGGTCGTAGCCGTTGGAATAGAACATCACCGGCCGCGTACCGAACTCGGCTTCGAGTGAGTCTGCGTACAGCTTGGCCTGTTGCTGGCCGATCTCCGCCGACTTCTTCGTACGTTTAGCCTCGATCAGTCCGAGCGGCCGTCCGTCGTCACCCCAGAGGACGTAGTCGACGAATCCGTTTCCGGATTCGTTGGGCATTCCCGTAACCGCGCGCTCAAGTGTGACCGCTGCGGGACCTGGCGCTTCGGCTATCGTCCATCCCGCTTCGCGGAGCATGAGGTCGATGAGTCGGTCACGGGTTTCGGCTTCGTCGTAGTCGTGATCGTCCTTGGCTGCGTTGGCCGCCTGCGCGGCCGCGACCTGCTGACGGAACTGGACGAGTTCGGCTTCCAACGCCTCGTTCTGCTCCCGCGCTTTCGCCAGGGCTGCGTCTTGCGCCTCAAATTTCTTGGCGAGCGCCTCAATCTCAGCGTGTGAAATAGGCGCGGCCTTCGCTGCGAGCGCTGGGTCGAACTGCCGGTTGAGTGGCGTTGCCTCGGGGTGGCGCGAATTGTGGAAGCTGGCCCACACGACGACATGGAACAGTTCGCGCAGCACGGTGAGCGAATCATCTGGCCGCACGGGTCGCGTCTCGTGGACGGCCTTGTTGCCGAGTTGCCTAATGAGATTCATCTTCTGGACGATGGGTGGCGGAACCACGGCCTTGAAGCCTGCGCTGTTGGTGTGCGCCGCCAGGTCAGACTTATAGGGCGCCGGTAGGTCGAGCAGGTCGTAGAGATAGTGGACGAGCTCCTCGACTGCTCGTCGCCCGTAGAAGCAGGCCGCCCTCGGATCTGATGTCAGATACGACTCCGCTTTGGCGCAGTCACGATGCACAGACGGCAGCGTCGTGTGCACGAAGTCGAAGTTCCCCATCCTGGCCTCCATCCAGACTTGTGAGGGAACTTACCAACGATGTCCGATGGACGCCGCCAACTCGCAGTCAGGCCGCCTGATCCGGAGCAGTCGACCGGTACGTGCGCCCACCCGGCGTGCGAGTCTCGACGGCGTGCCGACCGCTCGTGTCCGGGACAGTTGTGGCCGACCAGCCGTCGGCCTCCTTGGCGTAATTGCAGGCCGCACACAGGCCTTGACCGTTGTCGAGGTTCGTCTCCCCGCCTGCCGCGTGGGGGCGAATGTGGTCGATGTGGGCGATCGGTGCGTCGCAGTACGGGGTGCGGCAGTACCGGTCGCGCGCAGCAATCACGTCTGCCAGCCCCGCCGGGAAGGCCCGGCTTTTCGAGTCCATCCCTACGACCGCACCTGTCTCGGGCGCAACAAAGAGGCGCTTCACCCAAGCCGCTCCAGCGCCGGTAGCTTTGCCGACAATCGTCCTAGCAGTCTCAGCTGGGATGATGCCGCCGCCGTCGAGATGTACCGTTCCCGGCGCGCCACGGAGCAGCACCGAAGCCGGCATCGTCAGCCGGACGGTGACCGCCGGTCCATCCGCAGCGCTTCGGCCGGTGAGGCGTTCGAACGCCAGGTCGGCCATGATCTGCGCGTGCGTGCGCACTTCGCCGGCAATGCCGACCAGTGCGTCCGCGGCCCTCTTCACCGCCGCGTACGCACCGACAGCCTTCGCGACCGGCATAAACAGCGACAACCGCCCCATCGCGTCCGGAGCCGGCCGAACAGTGACGCGGCGATCCTTCTCCGCCTTCGCGATCCGCTCGACTGTGGCCCGCGGGTCGAGCTGATACGCGGCCTGCTTCACCGCGTCTCGGACACGATTGAGTCCTAGCCCCGACAGCGTGGCCGGGGAGGCGCACAGCTGGCCATCCGCCTGTTGTCGGAGCGTCGGATCCAGGTGCGCAAGTTCGCATACCAGGATCTCCACTGCCTCCGGCGAGATCTCTCCGGCCTGAAGCCGGGATAGTGCGTGAGGCATGTTTCTATGAAGCTCTCTCGCTCTCGACAAGACCCCCGCCGCCCGGTTCGGCGACATCCGGAGAGCCAAACCGAGTTCGCTCGCGATACCGAGTTCCCACCGATCCTGCGTGAGCCCCTTCGCGATCCGCTCACACACCCTGATTCGCAGCAACTCCGCCGCCAGCGCGTACTGCTCGTACACCAAACGGCATCGAGCCACCTCCGCGGCACGTAGCCGCTCGATCACATCAGCCGATTCTCCAGAGGGTTTCGACTCAACCCCTGCGACACTATCGCTCATACTTTCGATAGTAGGTGTGGCCACTGACAAGTTCCGGGTGTCTGGCGACTACTCGAAGAAGTCCTCGTCAACCTCCACGACGTGCAACGTCTGCTTGATCTGCACGCCTACGCCGTAGCGAATCATCAGGTCCGAGAGCCTAGAACCGTCAATGAGGATGATGCGCGTCGGAACCACCTCGGCGTACTCCACAGCCCCTCGCGAGAACCGCCCGGTGGTGATGAATACGCCAGCACCGGCGCCATGATCCATATCACGTCGGCATCGCCATCAGAGTTCACCCCGAAACGCGCGCGCCCGAAGCGATGCGACCAGCGACTGGGCCAAACCTTCACGCAATTCAGCAGACTTGCGCAGTTCGTTCACAGCGTGCATTCGACTCGAAAAATCCTCCAGGTCTCGGCGAGCGACGAGCGGAATTCGAGTGGCAGCGAGTTGTTTAACATTCAACGTCGGCTGCGCAACAGTTCTGAGTTCAGACTTCCAATACCGCTGCACGTCTTGAGACCGAAGTGCCGCCGCCACAAAACTCCGCAGATTCGAATCTGCTATTGGTACCCTGCTAATCGCACGAGCCACATTGCTACCAACATCTGCCGCCTCAACAAGCGCCACTTGCCCAATACTACCAACACAGCTAACGAGGATCTCGTGTCCGCGAAGCCTCGATCTCTTGTGCGAAGCCTCGATCGCTCCAGATACGCGCTTCAATTTGTCACGCCTGACCACTCCACCGCTAAGATCAGCAACCCGAATCATAGGAACACCACCCGCGACGTCCTCGCCCGGCTGAACTATTCCATAGTTGATTCGATCCTCATCATCCACCAGTTCTGACAGCGATGCTGATGCCTCGACACCAACGACAGCCGCGCGATACATCGATCCTTCAACTAGGTCAATAGTGCCGCGGAGTCGACGCATCTGAGTAAGAATCGCGGTTGCGTGGTCGAGGATTGCGGCGATGCGGCGCTGCTCATCGAGCACCGGCAACAGCACAGGAAAATCGAGAAACTCATCCTCCCCGATTCGCTGACGGTTAGTTGCCCCCCTGCTACGCGCCCGGATTTGCGCCTCAAGCTGACCCGACTGAAAGAAGAACTCTAAGTAACGCGGATCGACCTTCTGTTCGCGGATATTGAACACCGGAAAATCCTTACTTACCACGGCGCCATCCAGTCGTTCAGGCACAACAGCGAACGCACCATTCCGCGCGTCAATACGGGAGTAGACGAACTGCCCCGCTGATACGCGGTATCCAGTGAATACGACGGGCGTCTTGCCGTCTTTTATCACGCGTTCTATCGCGCCACCGCAGTTCATCCTTACCGTCACGAATTTCTCGCGCTCAGGGTGGTGTATTCGCTCGGGGATGCCTGCAAACTCAAGGATGTCACCGAGCCGATTCACGAGAGCATCACCTTCAGGTCGGCCAGCCCGCCCACGATCTCGCCTTCTAACTGCTCGATTTCGGCGATAATCTCCAGCGGCGGTCGATACTCGACCTCTTCGTACTCGATCTCCTTGTAGCGGTTGATCGACAGGTCATACCCCTGGGCGACGATCTCGTCCTTCGGCACAGTGAACGACTTTTCGGTGCGCGCCCGCTGACGCTCCGCGCCGCCGCGCTCCTTCCAGCGCTCGCGGACGTCGGGGAGGTCGTTGGCGTCCACAGGGTTTCGCTTGTCATCGAGCGAGAAGCCGTCGGACTGGACGTCGTAGAACCAGACCTCGTCGGTACCGCCCGACTCGGTCTTCGTGAACAGCAGGATCGCCGTCGACACGCCGGCGTAGGGTTTGAACACTCCCGACGGGAGTTTGACCACACCATCGAGCTTCTGGTCCTCGACAAGTACCCTGCGCAACTCCTTGTGCGCCTTCGTCGAACCGAACAGCACACCGTCGGGCACGATGACCGCCGCCCGGCCGCCGGTCTTGAGTAGCTTGAGGAAGAGCGCGAGGAACAGCAGCTCCGTCTTCTTCGTCTTCACCGTCCGCTGGAGGTCTTTGGATGTCGCCTCGTAGTCGAGTGAACCCGCGAACGGCGGGTTCGCGAGAATCAGGGTGTACTTCTCGGCGTCACCGCTCGCCCCCTCGGAGAGGGAATCGCGGTAGCGGATGTCCGGCTCCTCGACGCCATGCAGCAGCATGTTCATCGAACCGATCCGAAGCATCGTGCTGTCGAAGTCGTAACCGTGGAACATCGAGCGGTGGAACAGTTTTCGCTGTTCCGAATCCTTCAGCGCCTCAGGGTGGGTCGCGCGGATATACTCACTCGCAGAAACGAGGAAGCCTGCCGTGCCACACGCAGGATCACAGATCGCGTCACCCGGCTTCGGCGCCATGAGATCCACCATCAGCTCGATGATGTGACGAGGCGTACGGAACTGGCCGTTCGTACCAGCGGTGGCGATCTTTGAGAGCATGTATTCGTACAGGTCACCGTTGGTGTCCCGCTTCTCCATCGGAATGTCGTCAAGCATATCGACGACCCTCGCCAGCAGCGCTGGCGTCGGAATGGTGAAGCGTGCGTCCTTCATATGCTCGGAGTAGGTGGAACCATCGCCGCCCATGGCCTGCAGGAAGGGGAACACCTCCTGGCTGACGACCGCATACATCTCGGCCGGCGACCCGAGCTTGCGGAAGTAGGACCAACGCAGATGCTGCTGCTCCGGCATGAAGATCGGTTCCACGATCCCCGTCTTCAGGGTCTCTGCCTGGAACTCCTTGGACTTCTGGATCTCGTCGAGCCTGCGGATGAACAGGAGATACGTGATCTGCTCGATCACCTCGATTGGATTACTGATCCCCCCGGACCAGAAGGCGTCCCAGACGCGGTCGATCTTGCTCTTCAGCTCACCCGTAATCACGCGACTCACCTTAGTAGCGGGGCCTCAGTCGTTCGCGCCAACTGGTCCTCCATACACTGACCGACATCGTCATCACAGCCGTGCGGCTCCCTCGAAGTGCCGTGTGGTCTCAGAATCACCTCAGCCACGGGACCGGCGGCGCTGCGGGCCGAAGTCTCGGTACATTTGCAGTAGGTACAAGGAGGGGGTTGCGATGGCGGAGACGGTTCCACAGGAAATCGCCGCCCGCGTCACGTCGGCGGCGGACGCGGTGATGGTCGGTCGCGAGCTGGCACAGGTCGCGGCGCGCGATGCATCGTCCTACCTCGACGGCATCCGCCCCGCAGCGGTCGACGACGCCTACCGGCGCTACACCGCCACCAACAACCCGGCCTACCTGGCATCGTTCCAGCGCAGCGCGATGAATCCGCCGAACCGCCGGACCGGACTCTGGGTCACCCTGATCGTCGCCGTCTTCATCATGGGTGGTGTCGTCACCGCGTCGGCGGCCGGTGCCTTCCTCTTCCTGCTGCTGGCCTGCGCGGGTGTGGTCGGATTCAACATCTGGCGCAGTGCGCAGCAAAAGCATCGGCTCGAGGAGCGCGAACGGGCCCGTCTGGCGGCGAACCCGTGGCCCTTCCAGGCCGACCGCGTGCCGGCGTACAACCCGGGAGCGGAACCGGGGAACACCCGGGTCGAGACCCGGCTGCTGGGGCTGGCGGTGCTGCTCACCGAGGAGATCCGTCGCTCCCCCGCGTGGAACAACCCGATCCTCGACCAGCACCGGGTGCGCATCAATCTCGACGCCACGCTGCAGGACATCAGCCACCGCGCCTACCGGGTGTGGAAGCTGCGCACCGACACACCGCGACCGTCGGGCGAATCCACCGTGACCCCGGTCCTCGCGGAACACCTCGACGAGTACACGACCGCCGCCCGGATGGCCGAGAACGCGTTGCGCGACCACGTGGCCGCGCTCGCCGAGTACCTGGGTGAGCTGCGCCCCGTCGAACGGCTCCTGCACGATCTGCAGCTGCTCGACCGGACCAACACCAGCGCGCACCGCGAGCTGCTCGATCAGCTGTACCGCGATGCCGTCGGCAACGAGGCCGATGCGCGCCGATTCCAGCAGCACGCCAACGAACTCCGCGATCTGCAGGCGAGCCTGGACACCCAGTTCCACTTCCTCCGGGAACAGGTCGCACGCACCAACCTGCTCCGCTGAGCACACGCCGACCGCCGGTTCGTGATTTCATCTTCCGATGACCACGACCCCCGGTTACAAACACGACACCAGGTTCTTCGGGCACCCCTGGCCCCTGGTGAACCTGTTCAGCGTCGAGATGTGGGAGCGCTTCTCGTTCTACGGGATGCAGGCGATCCTGGCGTACTACCTCTACTACTCGGCCGGCGACGGCGGCCTCGGCTACGACCAGGGCACCGCGCTCGGCATCGTGGGTGCCTACAGCGGTTTCGTCTACCTCTCCACGATCGCCGGCGCGTGGGTCTCGGATCGCCTGCTCGGCGCCGAGCGCACGCTGTTCTACTCGGCGATCCTGGTGATGGCCGGCCACATCGCGCTGGCGGTGCTCCCCGGCTCGTCCGGTGTGATCGTCGGCCTGGTGTGCGTGGCCATCGGCTCCGGTGGCGTGAAGGGCAATGCCACCAAGGTGGTCGGCGACCTCTACGAGCCCGGCGACACCCGCCGCGACGCCGGCTTCTCCGTCTATTACATGGGCGTCAACCTGGGTGCCTTCATCGGGCCGCTGCTCACCGGCTATCTGCAGGACACGGCGGGCTTCCACTGGGGCTTCGGCCTGGCCGCGGTCGGTATGGCGCTCGGCCTCGGGCAGTACGCGCTCACCCGCACGATGCTCCCCCGGATCAGCCGCATCGTGCCGAACCCCGCTTCCACCAGGGACATCCAGTTGGTGGCGGGTGTCCTCGTCGCCGCGATCGTCCTGGTCGCGGTCCTCATCGCCACCGGTGTGATCCGGGCCGACAACCTCGTCGACGCGGTGATCATCGCCGTTGCCGTCATCTCGATCGGCTACTTCGCCTTCCTGCTCCGCAGCAGCCGGGTCACCCCGGACGAGCGCAACGGGGTGCTCGCCTTCATCCCGCTGTTCCTGTCCCAGGTGGCGTTCTGGGCGCTGTTCCAGCAGCTGTTCTCCTTCGTCGCGGTGTACGCCGACGACCGCCTGAACCGGAACATCCTGGGCTGGGAGTTCCCCGCCTCGTGGATCCAGTCCGTCGACCCGGTGTACGTGCTGCTCTTCGCGCCGGTCTTCGCAGCGCTGTGGACCAAGCTCGGTTCGAACCAGCCCAGCACGCCGATCAAGTTCGCGATCGGCACCGTCGGGATCGGCGTCGCCTTCCTGGCCTTCCTGCTGATGCCGCCCGGTGCGAACACCGTGCCGCTGATCGGGCTGCTCGGCATCATGCTGATCTTCGCGCTGTCCGAGCTGTGCATCTCACCGGTGGGATTGAGCGTGTCCACCAAGCTGGCGCCGCACGCCTTCCCCGCCCAGATGGTGGCGCTGAACTTCCTGTCGATCAGCCTCGGCTCCGCCCTCGCCGGCCGGCTGGCCACGTTCTACGACGAGACCAACGAGGCGCCCTACTTCATCGTCCTGGGCGGCGTCGCGATCGCCATCGGCCTGGGCGTGGTGGCCCTGACGCCGCTGATCAAGCGCCTCGCGCCCGCCGTGGCCTGACCGCACCGTCGGGGCGCTGAGAACCTCGCCGATTCGCCCGGACCGACCCCGTCCGGGCGGGTACGTTCGGGTCAGACGACCTGAACGAGGCGAGGAGCGCAGGTGCCTTCGGACGAATACGACTACATCGTGGTGGGAGCGGGCAGCGCGGGGGCCGTGATGGCCGCGCGGCTCACCGAGGATCCCGGTACGAGCGTGCTACTCCTGGAGGCCGGCGGGGAGGCGGATGCGGACGAGATCCAGATCCCGCTGGCCTTCGCCTCGCTGTTCAAGACGAAGTGGGACTGGAACTACACCACCACCCCGCAGAAGCACCTCGACGACCGGACGACCTACTGGCCCCGGATGAAGGCGCTCGGTGGGTGCTCGTCCATGAACGCGATGATCTACATCCGGGGCAACCACGGCGATTACGACGCCTGGGCGAACGAGTACGGCGCCACCGGATGGTCGTACGACGAGGTGCTGCCGTACTTCACCAAGGCCGAGGGCAACACCAGCCTCGGCGATCGATACCACGGGACGACGGGGCCGCTCAACGTCGAGGACCGGGTGTACACCCATCCGCTGGTGCACGACTGGGTGGACAGCGCGGCGGCCTTCGGCATGGAGCGCAACGGCGACTTCAACGGTGCCGGCCAGGACGGCGCCGGCCTGTACCAGGTCACCTGCAAGGGCGGGCGGCGCTGGTCCACCGATAAGGCCTACATCGAGCCCGCCCGGACGCGGCCGAATCTCACTGTGGCGCTGGGTGCCACGGCGCGGCGCATCGACTTCGACGGTGACCGGGCCACCGGGATCACCTTCGCCCAGGGGGGCGGCGAGCATTCCGCGCGGGCCCGCAAGGAGGTCATCCTGTCGGGCGGTGCGGTGAATACGCCGCAGCTGCTGATGCTCTCGGGTATCGGCCCGGCCGAGCACCTCGCCGAACACGGCATCGACGTGCGGGTCGCATCCCCCGGCGTGGGCGATAACCTGCACGATCACCCGATCGTCCCGGTGATCTTCGATACCCACGGCAGCACCGACCTGATGGAGGCGCAGACGCTCGGAAACCTGGTGCGCTGGAAGGTGCGCGGCACGGGACCGCTTGCGTCCAACGCGGGTGAGGCGGGCGGATTCTTCCGCTCCCGCGACGATCTGGACCTGCCCGATCTGCAGTACCACGTGATGGCATCGGGCTTCTACGACAACATGCTGCACGAACCCACCGAGCGCGGATTCGTCTGCGGTCCGACGCTGGTGAACGTGGCCAGCCGCGGGCGGCTGCGGCTGCGGTCGAAGAATCCGGACTGGCACCCGTCGATCGAGCCGAACTACTTCGAGGCCCCGGAAGATCTGGAGGCGATGCTCGTGGGCACGCGCTCCGCCTTCGAACTGTGCCGGCAGGGACCACTCGCCCGGCACCTCGGCAAGCCCTGGCACCTCCCCGAATCCCCCACCGAGGACGACTATCTCGCACACATCAGGCAGTACGCGCAGACGCTGTTCCACCCCGTCGGCACCTGCGCCATGGGCTCCGGCGAGGACTCCGTGGTCGACCCGCAGCTGCGGGTGCGCGGCACCGAGGGACTGCGTGTGGTCGATGCCTCGGTGATGCCGATGATCACCCGCGGCAATACGAACGCCCCCACCATCATGATCGCCGAGAAGGCGGCCGACGAGATCAGGAAGTCAGCATGACCGCAGCAGAGACCAAGACCTTCGATTCCCTCAACCCACGCACCGGCGACGTGGTGGCGAGTTACCCCGTCCACTCCCCCGATCACGTGCATGCGGTGGTCGCCCGCGCCCGGGAACAGGCCGACTGGTGGCAGGAGCTGGGTTTCGAGGGCCGCAAGCACCAGCTCAACAAGTGGAAGGGCGTGATCACCCGCCGGATCAACCAGCTCGCCCAGATCGTCCACGACGAGACCGGTAAGCCGCACGGCGACGCGCTGCTGGAGGCCGCCCTCGGCATCGATCACCTGGGCTACGCCGCCTCGCACGCCAAGAAGGTCCTCGGCCCCAAGCGGGTGTCGTCGGGCCTGGTGATGGCGAACCAAGCGGCGACGGTG
The DNA here is from genome assembly GCF_019656655.1 of Tsukamurella sp. TY48. GTDB lineage: Bacteria > Actinomycetota > Actinomycetes > Mycobacteriales > Mycobacteriaceae > Tsukamurella > Tsukamurella strandjordii. The sequence continues at coordinate 193,854 of NZ_BPMV01000001.1, forward strand.
CGCTACCACCCGCTCGGTGTGGTCGGCGTGATCGGACCGTGGAACTACCCCGTCTTCACCCCGATGGGCTCGATCGCCTACGCGCTGGCCGCGGGCAACGCCGTCGTCTTCAAGCCCTCCGAGTACACCCCCGGTGTCGGGGTGTGGCTCGCCCGCACCTTCGAGGAGGCCGTGGGCCGTCCGGTCCTGCAGACCGTGACCGGCTTCGGCGAGACCGGCAACGCGCTGTGCACCTCGGGCGTGAACAAGCTGGCCTTCACCGGTTCCACGAACACCGGCAAGAAGGTCATGGCCGCGTGCGCCGAGACCCTCACGCCCGTGGTCATCGAGGCCGGCGGCAAGGACGCCTTCCTGGTGGACCGGGACGCCGATCTCGACGCCGCGGCCGACGCCGCGGCGTGGGGCGCCTTCGCCAACGCCGGCCAGACCTGCGTGGGTGTCGAACGCGTCTACGTGCACAAGGACGTCTACGACCCGTTCCTGGAGAAGCTGGTCGCGAAGGCCCGCGAGGTCACGGCGAACGCCTCGGAGGACTCCAAGATCGGCCCGATCACGATGCCGAGCCAGCTGCCGATCATCAAATCGCACATCGACGACGCTCTGGCCCGCGGTGGCCGCGCGCTCGTCGGTGGCGCGGACGCGGTCGGCGAGCGGTTCGTGCAGCCGACGGTGCTCGTGGACGTCCCGGAGGATTCCCTCGCCGTGACCGAGGAGACCTTCGGCCCCACGGTGACGGTCGCCAAGGTCGACACCATGGACGAGGCCGTCGAGAAGGCGAACGCCACCCGCTACGGCCTGGCCGCGACGGTCTTCTCCAAGGCCCGCGGCATGGAGTTGGCCGACAGGATCCGCTCGGGCATGGCGTCGGTGAACGGCATCATCACCTTCGCCGGCGTGCCGAACCTGCCCTTCGGCGGCGTCGGCGACTCGGGGTTCGGCCGCATCCACGGCGCCGACGGCCTCCGCGAGTTCAGCTACGCCAAGGGCATCGCGCGCAAGCGCTTCACGCCTCTGCTCAACCTGACCAGCTTCGCGCGCACGAAGGCGCAGGAGGGGCAGCTCGCGCAGATCGTGACGCTGCTGCACGGCCGGCAGGGCACGATCGAGAAGAAGTAGGTCAGCGGCCCTTGTAGTGATCGACGAGTTCGCGGGCGCGGGCGCTCGACTGCACCGCGTACTCGCCGTCACGGGCCTGGATCGCCCAGATGGCGACGAACTCGTCCTGCGGCAGCTCGACGCGGGCGAACGCCGACCCCGGCGGGAAGCTGATGCCCTGCACCACGTCCCACGGGTAGGTGTTGTCGTTGAGCAGGTTCCGCACGGACACCCCGTCGGGACCGATCCGCAGCCGCGGCCGCGTGAACAGCAACGCGCCTCCGGCCAGGATGAGGCCGATCAGCGCCATGCCCACCTTGTCGTCGGGCCGGAACAGCGGCCCCGTGTCCCCGCCCGTGGTGAGCAGCAGACCGACGGTGCCGTGCCCGATGATCAGCACGATCGCGATCGTCCAGGCGTACACCTTGATCTTGCGGGGGCGCGCCTCGAACGTGGGCTGCGTGGTCGCGTCGGTCATCACGCGTCCGATTCTACGGAATCGGGCTACGCGGACCGCAGCCTGCGCAGGGTGAGGGCGGTGTCGAGGGCCGCGGAGGCGGCCTGTTCGCCCTTGTCCTCGGCCGAATCGGGCAGGCCCGCGCGGTCGAGGGCCTCGGCCTCGGTGTTCGTGGTGAGCACGCCGTTGCCCACGGGCACGCCGGCGTCGAGCGAGACCCGCAGCAGGCCCGCGGTGAGCGCGTCGCAGACGTACTCGAAGTGCGGGGTACCGCCCCTGATGACCACGCCGAGCGCCACCACGGCGTCGTGGGTCTTGGTCAGCTCCTGCGCCACGACGGGCAGCTCGACGGCCCCGGCCACCCGCTCCACGGTGATCTGCCGGACGCCCGCGGCCTCGGCGGTGCGCCGGGCACCGGCGAGCAGGGCCTCGCACACGGTGTCGTGCCAGCGCGAGGCGACGATCGCGAGCTTGAGGTCCTGCGCACCGTCGAGGGTGATGTCCGGGATGCCAGCGCCGCTCACGCGGTACCTCCCTGGTGATCGAAGTGGTCGAGGTCGCGCATGTCGTGACCCATCCGGTCACGCTTGGTGCGCAGGTAGTGGATGTTCTCCGCGTTCGCCCGCAACGGCATGGGGACCCGCTCGGTGATCTGCAGGCCGTAGCCGTCCAGCCCCACCCGCTTGGCCGGGTTGTTGGTCAGCAGCCGCATCGAGGTGATGCCGAGATCCACGAGGATCTGTGCGCCCAGCCCGTAGTCGCGAGCGTCCGCGGGCAGCCCGAGCTGCAGGTTCGCGTCCACGGTGTCGGCGCCGCCGTCCTGCAGCTGGTAGGCCTGCAGCTTGTGCATCAGGCCGATGCCGCGGCCCTCGTGGCCGCGCATGTACAGCACCACGCCGCGACCCTCCTGCGCCACCATCTCCATCGCGGCGTCCAGCTGCGGTCCGCAGTCGCAGCGCAGCGAGCCGAAGACGTCGCCGGTCAGGCACTCGCTGTGCACGCGCACCAGCACATCGGCGCCGCCGTCGGAGGTGATGTCGCCCTTGACCAGCGCGACGTGCTCGACGTCGTCGTGGATCGAGGTGTAGCCAACGGCCTGGAAGTCGCCGTGCGCCGTCGGGATCCGGGCGGACGCCACCTGCACGACGTGCTTCTCGTGCTTGCGCCGCCACGCGATGAGATCGGCGATCGAGATCAGGGCGAGGTCGTGCTCGTCGGCGAACACCCGCAGCTCGTCGGTCTGCGCCATGCCGCCCGGGTCCTTCTCCGAGACGATCTCGCAGATGACGCCGGCGGGGGCGAGCCCGGCCATCGTGGCCAGGTCGACGGCGGCCTCGGTGTGGCCGGGGCGGCGCAGCACGCCGCCCTCCTTGGCGCGCAAGGGCACCACGTGGCCGGGGCGGGTGAAGTCGTCGACCGTGGAGCTCGGGTCGGCCAGCTTGAGCATGGTGGTGGCGCGATCGGCCGCCGAGATGCCGGTGCCCACGCCCGCCTTGGCGTCCACGGTCACGGTGTAGGCGGTGCCGTGCTTGTCCTGGTTGGTGGCGTACATCGGCGGCAGGCCGAGCTTGTCGCAGGTGGCGCCGTCGAGCGGCACGCAGAGGTAGCCCGAGGTGTAGCGCACCATGAAGGCCACCAGCTCGGGCGTCGCCTTCTCAGCGGCGAAGATGAGGTCGCCCTCGTTCTCGCGGTCCTCGTCGTCGACCACGACGACCGCCTTGCCCGCGGCGATGTCGGCGATGGCGCGTTCGATGGAATCCAACCTGGCCATGGTTACTTCTCCTCCTTGAGCGTCACGAGACGCTCGACGTACTTCGCGACGATGTCCACTTCGAGGTTGACGACGGTGCCCGGTTCGGCCCCGCCGAGGTTGGTGAGGTCCAGCGTGGTGGGGATCAGGGAGACCTCGAACCAGTGCTGCGCGTCGTCGCCGGGCACGCCCCGGCCGAGCGCGGAGACGGTGAGCGAGACGCCGTCGATGGTGATGGAGCCCTTCTCGACCACGTACCGCGCCAGGGACGTGGGCAGCGCGAGGCGCACCACGGTCCAGTGCTCGGACGGGGAGAGGCTGATCACGTGGCCGGTGCCGTCGACGTGGCCCTGCACGATGTGGCCGCCGAGCCGCGAGTTCACGGCGGCGGCGCGTTCGAGGTTTACCCGGTCGCCGGGGCCCAGCTTGCTCAGCGAGCTGCGGCGCAGCGATTCCTCCATGACATCGGCGGTGAACGCACCGTCGGCCACCGTGACCACGGTGAGGCACACGCCGTTGACGGCGATCGAATCGCCGTGTTTGGCGTCGGAGGTCACGAGGTCGCCACGCACCGTGAATCGGGCTGCGTCGGGGAGGTCGTCGCGGGCGGTGATCACGCCCAGTTCTTCGACGATGCCGGTGAACATCCGCCGCTCCTGCCACTTCGGCCCAGGGCGGCACGAAAAACGCGGGAACGGCCCGCGTAGTTCTCTTTCATCCGGACTATGACCGTCGGCTCCGGAATCGCACCGGAATCTGCTGACCCCCACCTCACGGTGGGGCGCTCGCGGGCTCGGCGACCGGAACTGTCCGGTCGCGATTACCGCCGGTGGGGAATTGCACCCCGCCCTGAGAACTTCCGCTTTCGACGGTAGCACTCGTTCATCGCCACCCCAAGTGTTGGGTTCACGGCGCACGAAAGGGAAGGGTCCCAGGTCAGCGCAGCAGTGTGAGCAGGACGTCGTCGCCGATGCGCTCGACGGCGTGCAGCCGCAGCCGCAGCGCGTCGTCGAGGGTGCCGATGGCGGGGACGGTGAGCGCGGACAGTCCGGCGCCGAGCAGGACCGGGGCGATGTAGGCCTGCACTCGGTCCACGAGACCCGCGGCGAGGAAGGCGCCGATCACGGTGGAGCCGCCCTCCACCTGGACGTGCGCGGCGTCGGCCACCGCATCCAGCGCCGCGTGCGGATCGTGACCGTGCACGTGAACCACGTCGCCGGGCGCGTCGAAGATGCGTGCTCCGGAAGGGATTTCACGATCGCCGACGACGATGCGGGCGGGCTGATGCGGATACAGCGAGCCGTCGGGGCGGCGCGCGGTGAGCGCGGGATCGTCGGCGAGCACTGTGCCGGTACCCACGATGATCGCGTCCAATCCGGCGCGTTCGGCGTGCACGCGCTCGCGCGCGAGCGGGCCGGTGATCCACCGACTCGTGCCGTCCGGAGCCGCGATCCGGCCGTCGACGGTGGCGGCGAGCTTGACGGTGACCATCGGTCGCCCGTGGCGCTGGCGGAACAGCCATTCGGTGAGCGGCCAGGGCTCCGTGTCGAGGTGGATCACCTCGACACCGGCGGCGCGGAGGGTCTGCGCTCCCCCGGCAGCGTCCGGGTTGGGGTCGGCGGCGGCGTAGGCCACGCGGGCGACGCCCGCGGCGAGCAGGGCCTGCGTGCACGGGCCGGTCCGGCCGGTGTGATCGCAGGGTTCGAGGGTGACCACGGCGGTGCCGCCGCGCGCGGCGTCCCCCGCCTCCGCAAGGGCGACCACCTCGGCGTGCGGCCCACCCGCAGGGGCGGTGCGGCCCCGTCCGGCGACGGCGCCGTCCGCCGCCAGGATCACGGCACCGACCGGCGGGTTCGGCGTGCTCACGCCGCGCGAGGCCACCGATTCCTCGACGGCGAGCGCGAGCGCGGTGTCCAGGTCGACCGGAGTCACGGGGCGCCGCTACGCCCGCGGTGTCGCCGCGGCCTGCGCGCGCAGCTTGCGCACGGCCTCAGCGGGGTCGGCCGCGTTGTAGACGGCGGAACCGGCCACGAAGCAGTCGACACCGGCCGCGGCGGCCTGCTCGATGGTGTCGGCGTTGATGCCGCCATCGATCTCGACCAGGAGCTTCAGCTCGCCGGAATCGACGAGCCGGCGGGCGGCGCGCGCCTTGTCGAGCACGTCGGCGATGAAGGACTGGCCGCCGAATCCCGGCTCCACGCTCATGACGAGCAGTGTGTCGAACTCCTTGAGGATCTCGATGTAGGGATCGAAGTCGGTCCCCGGCTTGATCGCGAGGCCCGCCTTGGCGCCGGCGGCGCGAATGTCCTTGGCCACGGCGATCGGATCGTCGGTGGCCTCGGCGTGGAAGGTCACGTTGTACGCGCCCGCCTCGGCGTAGGGCGGCGCCCAGCGACCCGGATCGTCGATCATCAGGTGGCAGTCCATCGGGATGGTGGTGGCCTTGAGCAGGCTCTGCACCACCGGGAGTCCGAGGGTCAGGTTCGGCACGAAGTGGTTGTCCATGACGTCCACGTGCACCCAGTCCGCACCCTCGGGGCCGCCGACGGCGTCCACCTCGGCGCCCAATCGGGCGAAGTCGGCGGACAGGATGGACGGCGCGATCATCGGCGAAGACATGCGTCGCATTCTATGGCCCGCGGGCGGCCGGACTCCCGCCCGTCCGACGCGCGATGGGCGACACATTGATCTAACAACGCCACTTTAGTAACATCAGCAACATTAGTCACACGGGTAACGCCCGTGCCGTCGATTGTTGAGAGGTCGTCATGCGGATCGCACGCACCTTCGCCACCATCACCGCGATGGCGGCGGCCACGGTCATCGCCGCGGGCCCCGCCCTCGCCGAGCCCACCGCCCCGCCGGTCCCGGCGGTCCCCGTCGCCGCGGCCCCCGCCGCACCTGCGGCCCCCGCTGCCGCTCCCGCCGCACCCGCCGTTCCCGCGGCCGCCGCACCCGGCACCGCCCCGGGTCTGGTGTCGACCGCGAATGCGATCCCGGCGAGCGCGCAGCCGGCGCTGGCCGAGCTCACCAAGATCCCCGGGGTGCAGCAGATCCTGGCCACCGGACAGCTCCCGACCACCGACGTGGCGACGCTGGTGAAGATGTTCGGCAGTGATCCCAACGCGCAGAAGCTGATCGCGCAGGTCCTCGCCGGACAGACCGCCACCGCGACCACCCCGAGCACGCCCGACGAGCCGCTGAAGTTCCCGGTGACCGGCGCGATCAACGAGGCCTTCACCAAGGACGGCGGCCAGAAGAAGTACGGTCAGCCGCTCGGCGTCGAGAAGGACGTCCCCGGCGGCGGCAAGGTCCAGGAGTTCGCCAACGGCGCCATCTACTGGAACCCGAAGGTCGCCAACGGCAAGGCCGCCGGCGTGGTCGGCGCGATCCGCGACGCCTACATCAAGGAGGGCGGCCCCGCCGGCAAGCTGGGCTACCCCCTGATGAGTGAGCTCAGTGTGGGTGGCGCGACGCCGGGGTCGATCGCCGGTGCGTACAACGATTTCGAGAAGGGCTCGATCGTCTGGTCGCCCGAGGGCGGTGCCCAGGTGGTCTCCGGGAAGATCAAGGAGCAGTGGGTCAAGGGCGGCGGCGCCTTCGGCGTCGGCTACCCGAAGGGCCCGGCCAAGCCCGGTGCCGGCGGCGCGCTGACCCAGGAGTTCACCAAGGGCGGCGTCCTCAAGGCCTGACCCCGCCCCATCTGCCGATTGAACACCGTTACGGAGAACGAAACCGCAGGTCGGCTTCCTCCGTAACGGTGTTCAATCGATTCAGGACTTGCGGAAGGCCTGGAAGAACATCGCATCGGTGCCGTGCAGGTGCGGCCACAGCTGCACGTGCGGCCCGTCGCCCAGCGGCAGGTCGGTCTCAGGGACGAGCGGGCGGGTGTCGATCGGTTCCAGCCCGGCTGCGGCCAGCAGCTTCTCGTCGGTGACCACGTCGAGGGTCTCCGCGACGTGCGGCGAACACGTCGCGTACAGCACCACGCCACCCGGGCGCGTGAGTTCGGCCGCGGCGGTGAGCAGTTCGCGTTGCAGCACGGTCAGCTGCGCGACATCGTCCGGTTGCTTGCGCCACCGGGCCTCGGGTCGCCGGCGCAGCGCCCCCAGCCCGGAACAGGGCGCGTCCACGAGCACGCGGTCGTATCCCGGCTCCAGCCCGGACGCGCGCCCATCGGTCACGTGGACGTCCACCGGAAGCCCCTTGGTCGTCTTGCGGACCAGCTCCGCCCGGTGCTCCGCGGGCTCGATCGCATCGACCCGCGCCCCGTCGATCGAGGCGAGCGAGCCGAGCAGTGCGGCCTTGCCGCCCGGCCCCGCGCACAGGTCGAGCCACCGTCCGCCGTCCTCGCCCTCGAGCGGCGCCACCGCGAGCGCCCGTGCGATCAGCTGGCTGCCCTCGTCCTGCACACCGGCCAGCCCGTCCCGGACCGGTTCCAGCGCACCGGGATCGCCGCCGGGCAGATACACCGCGTAGGGCGAGAGCCGACCCGTCTCGCCGCCCACGATGAGCGCGAGCTCCTCGGCCGAGATCTCCCCCGGCCGTGCCACTAGATGCACCGGTGGGCGGGCGTCGTCGTCGGCGAGCAGGGCCTGGAGCTGCCCCATCGAACGGATACCGTTGGCGCGAAGTGAGTCCCAGAACGCATCCGCGATCCACCGGGGATGGGCGTACTGCACCGCGAGGTGCCCGACGAGATCCTCGGCGGCCGACGGCGCGAGCTTGGCGACCCAGGCGTCCTCGTCGGCCTTGGACACCTTGCGCAGCACCGCGTTCGCGAATCCGCCGGCGCCGCGACCGGACGAGGCCTTCACGGCTTCGACGGTCTCGTCGACGGCCGCGTGGGCACCCACGCGGGTCCGCAGCAGCTGATAGACGCCGAGGCGCAGCGCATCCAGGACCGGACCGTCGATCTCGTCGACGGTCCGGCCCGAGGCGTCCTCGATCACCGCGTCCAGGAGCCCCTGCGCGCGGCACGCGCCGTACGTGAGCTCCGTCGCGAACGCGGCATCGCGCCCCTTCAGGCGCGCGGAACGCAACAATCCGGGCAGCACCAGGTTCGCGTAGGCACCGCGCTCCCGGACGGCGGCCAAGGTCTCGAGCGCGGCTTTGCGCGCGGGGTCCGTCACTGGTCCACTCCGATCACGAGGCCGCTCTCCAGGCGGGCGCCGCGCGCCCAGTCGGCTGCGGGCATGGGCTTCTTGCCGGGCGGCTGCACGGTGCCCAGCCGGACCGGTGCGGTCGCGGTGCCCGCGAACACCTCCCGCTTGGTGACGCGGAGCTCGCCGGGGGCGAGCGGCTCACCGTCGACCTCGACGGTGACCGGCCCCAGCTTGAGCCGCGCATCGCCGTGCTGGACCCACGCCCCCGGGGCGTCGGTCATGGCACGGATGTGCCGGTCCACGGCGCCGGCGGGCAGGTCGAATCGGACCCGGGCGCCCTCGACGGTGACCTTGGGGGCGTGCGTGACGCCGTCGGTCGCCTGCGGGACCGCGGACACCGCTCCGGCCTCGACCCCGTCGACGGTGCGGCGCAGCAGCTCGGCGCCGTGCTCGGCGAGGCGGGCGAGCAGCACCGTCGCCGTGTCGTCGGGCCGGATGCGCTCGGTGAGGACACCGAACACCGGACCGGTGTCGAGCCCCTCCTCGATGCGGAAGGTGGATGCGCCGGTGAGCTCGTCCCCGGCCTCGAGGGAGGCCTGGACGGGCGCGGCTCCGCGCCACGCCGGGAGCAGCGAGAAGTGCAGGTTGATCCAGCCGTGGACGGGCACGTCCAGCAGGTCGGGCGGGATCATGCCGCCGTAGGCCACCACCGGGCAGCAGTCCGGTGCCAGAGCGACGATGGCGTCCCTCGCCTCGGGGGCGCGCAGGGTGGCGGGCGTGAGGACGGGGATCCCCGCCTCGTCGGCGACCTGCCCCACCGGGGAACGACGGACGCCGCGCCCGCGGCCCGATCGCGCATCGGGACGGGTGAGCACACCCACGACCTCGTGCTCGGAGTCGAGGAGCGCACGCAGTGCCGGGACCGCCGGCTCGGGGGTTCCCGCGAACAGCAGCCGCATCAGGAGCGTCCGCCGATGGCGGCGCCCTCGCCGAGCGTGGTGGCGGGGTCGGTGAACCAGGGCGCGGTGCGGATCGCCTTCATCGCGCGCTTGCGGTCCTCCGGCTCGAGCCGGGACAGGAAGAGCACCCCGTCGAGGTGGTCTGTCTCGTGCTGGATGCACCGGGCCAGGATCTCGGTGCCCTCGATCGTGATCGGCTCGCCGTGCACGTCGACGCCCTCGGCGATCACGTTCAGGTGCCGCGTACAGGGCTCGAGGATCTCCGGGATCGACAGGCAGCCCTCGGGGCCGGTCTGCGTCTCCTCGCCGACGGCCCGCCACACCGGGTTGATGATGTGGCCCTCGCGGCCGCCGCAACCGAACACGAAGACGCGCTTGCTCACGCCCACCTGGGGCGCCGCCAGGCCCGCTCCGTTGTGATGGTGCATGGTGTCGATCATGTCCTCGACGAAGCGCGCGAGGTCGTCGTCGAAGACCGTCACCTCGTCCGCGCGGGTGCGCAGCACCGGGTCGGGATAGATGCGGATGGGTAGAACGCTCATTCCTCCATTATCCAGCCTCGACGCCGCGCCCCGCCCCCGGTCCGCGACGCCGTGCCGCGCCGTGCGTCACAGGGCTTGTGACTTCCACACAGGGTTGCCTTAGAATTCGGACGAAGCGCCATGAGACCGCCCCGCCGGGCGAGAGAGGGACGACGTGCATTTCGCGCGCGCCCGGCGGCCGATGATCGGTGCCGCCGCCTGCATTGCCGTGCTGTTGAGCGCGGGTTGCACCACGACCGATGAGACGGGTCGCGGTGCGCCTTCGTCGTCCCCGTCCGCCGCTCCCGTCTCGTACCCGCCGGTCAGCCCGGCGGCGATCGTCGGCAAGTACCCGGTCACGCAGCCGCAGCGCATCGTCTACACCGTTCCCGACGGTTGGTCCGATCCGGTGCAGAACTACGGCGAGCTGTACCTGCCCGTGGCCCCCGCGGTCGCACCGAATCCCTCGGGCGGCCCCCTGGGCGCACGCGGATCGTCCCCGGCGTTGCCGGAGCAGATCCCGGTGGTCGTCCTGCTGCACGGCGGCGGCTGGCGCACCCCGTCGGTGGCCGCATCGATGTCGGAGATGGCCCGGTCGCTGGTCACCCACGGCGTCGCGGTCTGGAACGTGGAGTACCGCCGGATCGGAGCGGGCGGCGGTTACCCGATCACCCTCACCGACACCGCGGCGGCGATCGACTACCTGCAGACGGTGAAGTCCCAGTACGCGCCGAATCTCGACCTGAAGAACGTGGTCGTCGCCGGACATTCCGCGGGCGGTCAGCTCGCCGTGTGGGCATCCGCGCGATCGATGCTCACACCCGGTGCCATGGGCAGCGTGCCGGCGGTGACGCCCGCCGCCGTGGTGTCCATGGGCGGCGTCCTCGACATGCGCCGCGCCGTGGCGGACGGCAACGTGAACACCCGACTGTTCCTCGGCCTGCCCGATGAGTTCCCGCAGCAGTTCGCGGTGGCCGATCCGATCCAGAACATCAACCCGAAGGTGCCGGTCACCTGCTACAACGGCACCGCCGACCGGATCGTGCGCCCCGAGGGCTGCGAGGCCTTCATCTCGGCCCTGCGCGCGAAGAACGGCCGTGGCGAGGCAGTCCTCCTCCCGGGCGCCGGACACAACGTCTACCTCCCCTCGCAGTCCCAGAACCGCTACTGGCCCGTGGTCCAGCAGGCGATTCTCGGGTACACCGACGAGTTCCGTCCGCGCGGGGGGCGGTGACCGCGCAGCGGTGACCCGGCGAGCGGGTCGACCGGCGCGACGTGATGGCGAGCCGGTGACCGGCTCGCGGAAGGGAGTGCGCCATGGCGCATGTCGAGGGTCGTCTGGGGTTGCTGTACGAGGAGGTACTGCGACGCAATCCGGGTGAGGCCGAATTCCACCAGGCCGTGCGGGAGGTGCTCGAGAGTCTCGCCCCGGTGGTGGTCAAGCACCCGGAGTACGCCGACGCCGCGGTGATCCACCGCATCTGCGAGCCCGAGCGACAGATCATCTTCCGTGTTCCGTGGCAGGACGATTCGGGCACGGTGCGACTCAATCGCGGCTTCCGGGTGGAGTTCAACTCGGCGCTCGGCCCGTACAAGGGCGGTCTGCGTTTCCATCCCTCGGTGTACCTGGGCATCGTGAAGTTCCTGGGCTTCGAGCAGATCTTCAAGAACTCGCTCACCGGCATGCCCATCGGTGGCGGCAAGGGCGGCTCCGATTTCGATCCGAAGGGGCTCTCCGACAACGAGATCATGCGCTTCTGCCAGTCCTTCATGACCGAGCTGTACCGGCACATCGGCGAGTACACCGACGTCCCGGCCGGCGACATCGGTGTGGGCGGGCGCGAAATCGGGTACCTGTTCGGGCAGTACAAGCGCATCACCAACCGCTACGAGTCCGGCGTGCTCACGGGTAAGGGACTCACCTGGGGCGGTTCCCGGGTGCGCACCGAAGCCACCGGCTACGGCGCGGTCTTCTTCCTGAACGAGATGCTCACCGCCCGCGGCCAGTCCTTCGAGGGCAAGCGCGTGGTGGTGTCGGGCTCGGGCAACGTGGCCGTGTACGCCGCCGAGAAGGTCGAGCAGCTCGGCGGCGTCGTGGTCGCCTGCTCCGACTCCTCCGGTTACGTGGTCGACGAGAAGGGCATCGACCTGGACCTGCTCAAGGATGTCAAGGAGGTTCGCCGCGAACGGATCTCGGTGTACGCGCAGGAGCGCGGCGCCCTCTTCGTGCCGGGCGGATCGGTGTGGGACGTGCCGTGCGATATCGCGCTGCCGTGCGCCACGCAGAACGAGCTCGACGGTGACGCCGCCGATCGGCTGATCAAGAACGGGACGGCCTACGTGGCGGAGGGCGCGAACATGCCGTGCACCCCCGAGGCCGTGCGCCTGTTCGCGGAGGCCGGGGTGGCCTTCGCGCCCGGTAAGGCGGCCAACGCCGGTGGCGTGGCCACCAGCGCCCTGGAGATGCAGCAGAACGCCTCCCGCGATTCCTGGTCCTTCGAGTACACCGAGGACCGGCTCGCCTCCATCATGCGGGGCATCCACGATCGCTGCCTCGAGACGGCCGACGAGTACGGCAGCCCCGGCGACTACGTGACCGGCGCGAACATCGCCGGCTTCATCCGCGTCGCCAACGCCATGCTCGCGCAGGGCGTCATCTAGCCCGCTCCGCGCACCGTCACCGGCCCGGACCACACGTAGTGGCCGGGCCGGTGGTGCGTGTACCCCACGCGGTAGACCCCGTCGTCGAGATCGCGGACGCGCACCGTCGCCCGGAATCCGGACCGTCCTCGCGTCCAGTCGATCTCGGTCTGCGGCGAATCATCGCCGGCGATGTGCTCCCATGTCTCGCGCACGCGCCGCTCCACCCGGGCGTAGTCGGCCGGGATCGTGCGGTTCGGGTGACCGCAGGCGAACTCGACGGTCAGCACCGGGTCCGACGGTGCCGGGCTCCGTACCGCGGTCACCCGGACCGGGCGCGGCCGGCTCAGCAGGGTGCTCCCGGCGGGCGAGCCCAGCCGCGCCGCAGCGCGCCGGGCGGGCGGCGTACCGGGAGCGCCGACGCGGCCGGCGACCAGGTCGCTCGCGAGCCGAACCGCGGCCTCGGTGAACGCCGCCAATTGATTCCGGCCGAAGATGGTGCTGCCCGCCTCGTACCGCTGCGCGTCGTACTCCTCGGGCGTGGTGAGGTAGTGCGCGTAACCGTTGGCGTATCCCTGTATCAGCACCGCGGTCTCGGCGACGCCGAGCTCCGCCGCAACCGCGGCCCGCAGTCGCGCACCGGCGGTCACCGTGACCTCCACGGGCAGGCACACCAGGTACAGGTCTCCGATCCGGATGAGTTGCACCGGAAGCCGTTCCTGCACCCATCCCATCGCCCCGACCGGAAGCAGCATCTCCTTCGGCGATTGGCTCGCGGCCAGGCCGGGCAGCCGCCGATACAGCGCCCGACTGATCACGCCCACCCGGTTGCCCAGACCCTGCCGGAAGGCGGTCGACCCGATGCCGTCCGTGGTGCCCGCGGCGAAGGCGGCACCGAGCACGGCACGCCCCGTGGGACCGTCTGCCGTGATCGCCGCTCCGAAATCGACGTAGGCGAGCCGGTGGTCGAGTACTGCGGGCTGCGGCTCCCCGGGACCGTCGGCGAGTGCCTGCGCGGCGAACAACTGGCGGCGACCGATCTCCGCGGTGTTGCTGCGCTCGTCGTCGGTGGGACCCTGTCCGGCGGCACCGTCGAGATTGGGCGAGATGTCGCCGGAGTTGCTCTGCGCGAACGCCGCGACGAATCCCGGCACAGGCGAGCGGCGCTCCCATTCGGCGGCGGCCCAGCCCTTGTTGTCCGAGCTGATCAAGCGGTTCCCGTTGGTCATCGAGGTGCAGTGCACCGCGAACCAGTCGACCGCCGCCGCGAGCTCACCGTCCCGTTCGAGGCGCAGGAGCGTGACCGCCGGGTCGATCCGGCCGGGCAGCGCCGCGCGATCGGGATTGCGGTCGAACGAGGTGGGGCTGCGATTGACGGAGGCGTTGCGGAGTTCGCCGCGGGAGAGCGAGACCGCGACCGGCGCCAGAGCCGCCTCGGCGTCGAGCACCGCGCGCACCACGCCGTCGACGAGCCTCGCGAAGGTCCGGCGGTGCTGTCCCAGCGTAGTCACGTTGTACAGCGCGTGACGGCCGTGCCCGCCAGGGCCGCAATGGGTATGGGTCGCCGTGAGCACGGTGTTGGCGGCGGTGAGCCGCCCGGATGTGGCGGCGGCGAGCCGGTCGGCGATCTCGTCGACCGCGGCTTGGAAGAACATGCCGATATCCGCCACCACGTACGCGACGCGCCGCTCAGCACCGTCGGGCCCGGGGGCCGCGAAGACGAAGGCCCGCGCCCACTGCCGGGTGAGCAGGCCGCGACTGCGCTGCCCGGGCATGCCGTAGCCCATCATGCCGACGCCCCACGGTTCCCCCGTGACATCGATCTTCGACCACCCGGCCCGGAACTCCGTTCGATCCACGCGCCCGAGCGTACTCAGTCGTCGAGCGCCGGCGGGACGGTCCGCGACAGTCGCGGATCGGGCGCTCCCCCGCTCACCCGCACGGCGCCGAGCAGCACCCGGCCCAGCTTCAGAAGTCCGCGCGGACTGCGGGGATTCAGACCGCCGATGAGCTGCCGCAGGATGGTCAGCTGGTCGAAGTAGATCCGCTCGGTCACGAGGTTCTCCGCCTCGTCGAAGACGAAGTAGGCGGTCATCCGGGTGCGGTGCCGCGACCCCGTGGGCGGAATGGCGCCGAGCGGTCCCCGGTGGGTGCCGAGCAGCCAGAACTCGACGATGACGGCGTCGATGCTGTGCCGCAGGGCGATGATCTCGTGATCCTGGTCCGGGAAGGCGGTGCGGGTGTCGGCGTAGTAGTCGCGCACCTCCCGATCACCGTCGTGCACCGTCATCTGCGCGATGAGCTCGTAGTGCGGGTGCGGGAAGGTGGCGAGGGTGGCGTCCCAGTCCTGCCGGACCTCGTCGTGGAAGTGGTCGAGTACCAGTTTCTCCCGGGCGCGCAGTACGGGTTCGGGGGGTAGGACGAATCGCGATGCGGAGGACGGCATCACACCAGGATATATCCACGGCGTGGAAATATCGAGTATGCGGCACAATGTCCGGCATGTCCTCCACCGCACCACGCCGCGGGCGCCCGACGAAGAACGAGGCGCACCTGTCTCGTTCCACGATCGTCACCGCCGCGCTGGCACTGATCGACAGCGAGGGCGTCGGTGCGGTCAGCATGCGCACCGTAGGACGCCGGCTCGGCGTGGATGCGAAGAGCCTGTACCACCACGTGGCGGGTAAGGAACAGTTGCTCGACGCGGTCGCGGAGTCGATCCTCGCATCGATCGAGGTGCCGCTGCCCACGGGCGATCTGCGCACCGACCTGCGTGCTGCGGCGCACGCCTTCCGCGTCCAGGCCCTCTCCCATCCCCAGGCCGCGACGCTGGTACTCACGCGCCAGCTCAAGTCCGTGCGCTCGCTCGCTCCCGTCGAGGGTGTGCTGCACATCCTGTTGACCGCGGGCTTCGATGCCGACGAGGCCGTGAACATGCTCCGCACCATGCTCGCCGCTCTCATCGGCACCCTGCTGCGCGAGGTGAACGCGGGCCCCACCTACGGCACCACGGACACCGCCGGCATCGCCGCCCGCGCCGCCGATCTCACGGAGGCCGGGCTGCCGTCGATCCGCGCCGTGGCACCGCAGCTCGCCCGCTTCGATGCGGAGGCGGAGTTCGACTACATGATCGACGCGGTGGTCGACCTCATCGTCGCCCGACGCGCGTGACGCGCGGCCCGTCGCCCGGGAACCGGACGATGGAGTCGATCCGCCGGGCCGCGGCGGAGACCCGGACCACGAGGATCACGGCGCATCCCTCCTCCACCTCGACGCGCCGGGTGACCGCTCGGCGCGGCGTACTACCGGCCACGACATCGGCGGCGGAGCCGCCGATCACGGCGACCACGTCGTGCGCACCGGGACGCACCGGTATCCGGACCCCGCCGTCGCCGTCGATGCGGATCACCCGCCCGTCGACGGCGAGCCGGATCGGCCGGCCCCGGACCCCGGGGATCCAGCGGGTCGCGCGCGGCCGGAAGGGGGTGGCGATCAACAGCGCCGTGCGCTCGTCGTCGGCGCCCGCCACGTCGGTGGCGTCGAGCTCCGCGTCCGCCTCTTCGAGCCTGCGGTAGGTGCGATTCCGCACGCCCAGGATCACCCCTGCCCCCACCGCGGCGGCCACCGATGCGCACAGGACCGCCAGCTTGGCGAACGCGAGTTGTTCGGCGGAGTCGGTGAAGCTGAGTTCGGCGATCAACAGCGAAACGGTGAATCCGATACCCGCGAGCAGCGATACGGCCAGCAGATCGATCCAGCGGACCGCGGGATCGAGCGTGCTCCGGGTGAGCCGGGTCACCAGCCAGGTGGCCGCCACGATGCCGATCGGCTTGCCGAGCACCAGTCCCGCGACGATGCCGATGAAGATCGGGTCCGCGACCGCGACCGCGCCGCTGCCGGTGAGCGTGACGCCGGCCGCCAGGAAGGCGAACACGGGGACCGCGAATCCGGCCGAGAGCGGGCGGAACCGGTGCTCGAACTCCTCGGCCAGTCCCCCGTCGGGGCCGCCCCGCAGAACCGGCACCGCGAACCCGAGCAGGACGCCGGCGATGGTGGCGTGGATTCCGGAGGCGTGCACGAGGACCCAGAAGAGGAAGCCCACGGGCAGCAGTACGAGCCACGCCGCCAGATGATGGCGCGAGAACGCGCCGGCGTAGCGATGCGCCAGGAAACCGAAGAGCGCGAGCGGGATGGTGCTCCACGCCAACGGCGTCCAATTGACCTGTTCGGTGTACGCGATGGCGATGATCGCGATGGCCAGGAGATCGTCGACCACGGCCAGGGTGAGCAGGAACAGACGCAGCGCAGCGGGCAGGTGCGAGCCGACCACGGCGAGGACGGCGACCGCGAAGGCGATGTCGGTGGCGGTCGGAATCGCCCACCCGGCACTTCCCGGGCCGCCCGCGTTGAGCACCAGATAGATCAAGGCGGGCACGAGGGCACCGCCGATCGCCGCGACCACGGGGACGGCCGCCGTCCGGGGCGAGCGGAGCTCCCCGGCGACGATCTCGCGTTTGAGTTCGAGGCCGACGAGGAAGAAGAAGACCGCGAGCAGGCCGTCCGAGGCCCACTGCCCCAGAGTGAGATCGAGCTTGAACGGCGCGTATCCGACGACCGTGCCGCGCAGTGATTCGTACGCGGGGGCGAGGCCGCTGTTCGCGGCGATGAGCGCCGCGATCGCGGCACCGACGAGCAGGAATCCGCCGACCGCCTCTTTGCGGAGGATGGCGGTGATACGGGAAGTCTCCGTGGGTGATCCACGGCGGAACAGAGCGGAGGCACGCCGAGGCGCGATCGGTCGGGGCATGGTTGAACGATCCTTGATCAGGTCGGCGACGATTGACATGCCGACCAGACTTCCCGGCGCTCCGCCATTCACCTTACCAAACTTTTGCACATCTAGTTGGTCGAGATGAATGGCGTGAGTGGCGCGTCAGCCGATTCGCAAGGGGTCCATCTGGATTCGCACCGGTGCGCCCTCCCGACGCAGACTCCGTCCGACCTGCGCGCGAAACACGGCCTGCGCCAAGGCACGTCCGTCGCGGCGCGGGACGCGCACCAGCATCCGCATCGGCGGCGGACCGTCGTCCGGGGCACCCGGCACCCGCACCCCGGGCGGCAGATCCACGGGTCCCAGGATCTCGGCGCCGGGCGGTAGCTCCGCGGCCTCGGCGACCGCGACGACATCGGCCTCCGCACCATCGAGCGCGGCGAGGTGGGCGGCGGGCGGGAATCCGACCACGGCGCGCTCCGCGAGCTCGGTGGCGGCGAAGCCCGCGGCATCCCAGCGGATCAGCGCCTGCACCACCGGAACCGAGGCATCCGCACCGCAGACCACCGTGCCGTCGGCCGCCACGAGCGCCGCGGCGTTCATCCACCGCCGCAGCGTCTCCTCACCCGCACGCAGATCGGCCCGGCCCAGCATCAGCCAGCCGTCGAGCAGGAGCGCCGCGCCGTAGCCGCCCTCCACCACCGGTTCGGCACCGGGGGTGGCCACCACGAGGCGGCGGCCGCCCTGGGCCTGTGCGAGCACGTTCTCACCGCCCGACATGGTGACCGCCGCGCCGGGGAAGGCGCGCCCGAGCTCCTCCGCGGTGCGCGAGGCGCCGATGATCACGGCCCGCATCGTGGTGCCGCCACACGCCGGGCAGCGGTATCCGGGATCGGTCCGATCGCACCACCGGCACCGGAGCACACCACCGGCGGCCTGTTCGAGCGGTCCGTGACACCGCCGGCACCGCGCCGGCGTGCGGCACCGCTCACAGGACATCGCCGGGGCGTAGCCGCGCCGCGGAACCTGCACCAGCACAGGACGATCCGCATCGAGCGCGGTGCGCGCCGCGGCGAAAGCCGCCGCCGGCAGCCGCGCCGACCGGGCCAGCGGATCGCGGGCGAGTTCGAAATCGGAGTCGGCCACGCCGATGATCCGCGGCGAGCGCTCGCGCACCCGCTCGCGGGGTGCGGCCACCTCCGCGGCCCAGCCCGCGTCGAGGAGGGCCTGCGCCTCGGGGGTGCGGGCGAACCCCCCGATCAGCAACGCCGCGCCCTCCTGGTGGGCGCGCAGCGCGAGTACCTCGCGGGTGTGCGGATACGGCGCGCGGGGCTCGACGAAGGATTCGTCACCGTCGTCCCACTGCACCAGGAGGCCGAGATCGGCCAGGGGCACGAAGGCGGCGCTGCGGGTTCCGATCACGAGCCGGGTGCGGCCGAGCAGTGCGGTGAGCCATCGCCGATACCGAGCGGAGGGACCGAGACCCGCGGCCAGCACCGTCGGGGACAGCTCCGCGCAGGCCGCGGCCAGTCGGTCGAGGTCGGCCTGATCGGGAACCACCATCAGCACCGAGCGCCCGGAGGCGATCACCGCGGCGGCCAGTTCGGCCAGTCGCGCCGCCCAGTCCTCGCCGGGCAGTGCCTGCCAGACCGCGTGCGGCGCGCGGCCGGCCACGGCGGCGGCCGCGAACTGTTCCCCGTGGGTGTACTCGGCCAGCGGGTCGACCACCGCGGGCGGAGCGCCGGGCTCGGGCGGATCGGCCTTGAGCAGATCCTTCTCTACACGCGCGTGCCGCGGCGGGATCGCCAGCCGCAGTACATCCGCCCGGGTGCCCGCGTAGCGCGCCGCCACCTCGGTGATCAGGCGCAGGACCTGCGGTGTCAGCACCGGCAGCGGCGACACCACCCGGTCGAGCTTGGCGAGCTTGCCCTCGTGATCGGACCGCGGCAGCCGCTCGAGCAGGTACCCGTCCACCAGCCGACCCGAGAACCGCACGCGCACCCGGACCCCCGGCTGCGCATCGGCGTCGAGCTCCGGCGGAACCAGGTAGTCGAACTCGCGGTCCAGGTGGCTCACCTGGAGCAGCGGCAGCACCCGCGCGATGGGGAGCTCGCCGGGGTTCGACGCAGCGTCCACCGCCGTGGAGGTGTCGGTCAGAAGCCCGCCGCGGAGCGCAGCGCGTCCGCGCGGCCGGTGTGCTCCCAGGGCAGGTCGATGTCGGTACGACCGAAGTGGCCGTACGCGGCGGTGGGAGCGTAGATCGGGCGCAGCAGGTCGAGATCGTTGATGATCGCGCGCGGCCGCAGGTCGAAGACCTCGGTGATGGCCTGCTGGATCTTCGAGGGATCCACCTGCTCGGTGCCGAAGGTCTCCACGAACAGGCCGACCGGCGCCGCCTTACCGATGGCGTACGCGACCTGCACCTCGATCCGCTCGGCGAGACCGGCGGCCACGGCGTTCTTGGCGACCCAGCGCATCGCGTAGGCGGCCGAGCGGTCCACCTTCGACGGGTCCTTGCCCGAGAAGGCGCCGCCGCCGTGGCGGGCCATGCCGCCGTAGGTGTCCACGATGATCTTGCGACCGGTGAGGCCCGCATCGCCCATCGGGCCGCCGAGCACGAACTTGCCGGTGGGGTTCACCAGCAGCCGCACGTTCGAGGTGTCCAGGCTGGGCAGGTTCAGATCGGCGATCACCGAGCCGAGCACGTGCTCGCGCAGATCGGGGGTGAGCATGCCGTCGATGTCGATATCGGCGGCGTGCTGGCTGGAGATGACCACGGTGTCCAGGCGCACCGGCTGCTCGCCGGCGTACTCGATGGTGACCTGGGTCTTACCGTCCGGACGCAGGTAGGGCAGGGTGCCGTTCTTACGCACCTCGGTCAGGCGGCGCGAGAGCCGGTGCGCCAGCGAGATCGGCAGCGGCATCAGCTCCGGGGTGTCCGAGCAGGCGTAGCCGAACATCAGGCCCTGATCGCCCGCGCCCTGCGCGTCGATCTCGTCCTGCGCACCGTCGACGCGGTGCTCGTAGGCGTGGTCCACGCCCTGCGCGATCTCGGGGCTCTGCGCGCCGATGGCGATGTTCACACCACAGGAGTTGCCGTCGAAGCCCTTCGCGGAGCTGTCGTAGCCGATCTCCAGGACCTTCTCGCGCACGATCTTCGGGATGTCGGCCCACGCGCTCGTGGTCACCTCGCCCGCGACGTGCACCTGACCGGTGGTGACGAGCGTCTCCACGGCCACGCGGGAGGAGGGATCCTCGGTCAGCAGCGCGTCGAGCACCGAATCCGAGATGGCATCACAGATCTTGTCCGGGTGCCCCTCGGTGACCGACTCGCTGGTGAACAGACGATGGGCGGAATTGGCGAACCCAGAAACCACGGCGCTATGTCCTCTCGACTTGGTGTGCGACTTTCCAACCTAGCGGGCGGAGCCGACGCGGGCCACGGCCGCGTCCAGTATGCGGGCGGCCATGGCCATCTTCGAGCCGAGCGGGAGCGCGGTCTCGTTGCCGTCCGCGCCCAGCAGCCACCCCGAGTTCTCGTCCACCTCGAAGGCTCGGCCATCGCCGACCGCATTGAGGACGAGCAGGTCACAGCCCTTGCGTTGCAACTTGGCCCGGCCGTAATCCAGGACGCTGCCCTGGGCGTCGCCGGTCTCGGCCGCGAACCCGACGATCACGGTTCCGGGGCGGAGCCCGCCGTCCCGGCGCGCCTGCACCAGGCCGGCGAGGACGTCGGGATTTTCGATCATCGTGATCGTCTCGAGGGCGTCGCTGCGGCCGTCGGCGCCCTTCTTGAGTTTGGTATCGGCGACCTGCGCGGGCCGGTAGTCCGCCACGGCGGCGGCCATGATGACCAGATCCGCATCGGCGGCGTGGGCGGTCATCGCGGCCTGCAGATCCAGGGCGGAGGCGATCCGCACCACGTCGACCGCGGGCGGATCGGCGAGGCCGATGGTGTTGCCCGCCACCAGGGTCACCCGAGCGCCCCGCTGCGCCGCGATCCGGGCGAGCGCGTATCCCTGCTTCCCGGAGCTGCGGTTGGTGAGGTAGCGGACGGGATCGAGCGCCTCCTTGGTGCCGCCCGCGGAGATCACCACGCGGCGCCCCTCGAGGTCGCGCTGCAAGCCGGCGGGATGCTCGAGCAGCAGATCGGCGAGCGCGCCGATCTGGTCGGGCTCGGGTAGGCGCCCGGCACCGGTGTCCTTACCCGTGAGGCGGCCGGAGGCCGGCTCGATCACGGTGGCGCCGCGCTCGCGCAGCGTGGCGACGTTGGCGCGGGTGGCGGCGTGCTCCCACATCTCCGTGTGCATCGCGGGCGCGAAGACCACGGGACAGCGGGCGGTGAGCAGCGTCGCGGTGAGCAGATCGTCGGCGCGGCCCTGGGCGGCACGGGCCATGAGATCGGCGGTGGCCGGCGCGATCACGACGAGCTCGGCCTCCTGGCCGAGCCGCACGTGCGGCACCTCGGGGATCGACTCGAAGACCCCGGTCTGCACCGGGTGCCCGGAGAGCGCCTCGAAGGTGGCGGCACCGACGAACTTCAGCGCCGATTCGGTGGGGATCACCCGCACCTCGTGCCCCGCCTCGGTGAAGTGGCGGATCAGGGCACACGCCTTGTACGCGGCGATTCCCCCGCCGACCCCGACGATGATCATGCTGGGGGCTTACTCGGGCGCACCCTCGGTGTGCTCCAGGAGGTCCTCATGGATCTCGCGCATCGCGATCGACAGCGGCTTCTCGTGCAGGCCGGGCTCGACGAGCGGGCCGACGTACTCGAGGATGCCGTCCGAGAGGCTGTTGTAGTAGTCGTTGATCTGCCGGGCGCGCTTGGCCGCGTAGATCACGAGCGCGTACTTCGACGAGGTGCGGTCGAGCAGCTCGTCGATCGGCGGGTTGGTGATGCCGAGCGGCTGGTCGTACACGGCCTCGGTGCGGGTGGTGCTCACGCGTCTCCTACGTCAAGTGGCGAAAAAAGTTCTCAAGTACAACCGAGTCTACGCGTCGCGCGCGGACGGGCCGACCAGTAAGGATACCAACTCGGCCACGGCTCGGTCCAGGTCGTCGTTGACGACCACCGCGTCGTAGTCGTCGCGGGTGGCCATTTCCGCCCGCGCGGTCTCCAGGCGGCGATCGATCACCTCGGGGCTCTCGGTGCCGCGGCCGCGCAGCCGGCGTTCGAGCTCGGCCCAGCTGGGCGGGCTCAGGAACACCGTGATCGCCTCGGGAAGGGCCGCCTTCACGCTGGCGCAACCGGCGAGATCGACCTCGATGAGCACGGGACGTCCGGCGTCGAGCGCCTGGAAGACCGGCTTGGCCGGGGTTCCCGAGCGCTGCAGCCCGCCGTGGATCTCGGCCCATTCGAGCAGGTCGCCGTCGGCGATGAGCCGGTCGAAGCCGTGATCGCCCACGAAGTGGTAGTCCCGGCCGTCCACCTCACCGGGGCGCGGATCGCGCGTGGTGGCGGACACCGAGAAGAACATGTCGGGCACTTCCTGACGGAGCCGGCCGACGACGGATGACTTGCCAACGGCGGAGGGGCCGACCAGTACCACCAGTCGGCCCCTCCGGCCTGCAGAGATGTCTCCGGACACTACGTGTCAGGCGGAGAACTTCTCGAGCAGCGCCTTGCGCTGCCGCTCGCCCAGACCACGCACGCGGCGGGTGGGGGCGATCTCCAGCTCGGTCATCAGCTCCTGAGCCTTGACCTTGCCAACCTTGGGCAGAGCCTCGAGCAGCGCCGAGACCTTCATCTTGCCGATGACCTCGTCGGCCTCCGCGTCCTTCAGCACCTGCTGCAGGGTGGTGGTGCCACCCTTGAGCCGGTTCTTCAGCTCTGCGCGGGCTCGGCGAGCGGCAGCTGCCTTCTCCAGAGCAGCGGCGCGCTGCTCGTCGGTCAACTGGGGAAGGGCCACGATTCCTCCGTCTTCGATGTACTTAGTCGTGCCGCGTACTGCGACTCCTGCGACGGTACCGAGGTTTGCCCGCGGGTGGGAACCCCACCCCCCTCCGACCTGCGGTTTGACGGTGCTGTAGAAGCTCGTGAGCGAACCGCACGGATCCGGCCGGCCGAGCGTCGCATTGCAATCGAAAACCCTTGACGGACAACGGATTCAGCCGAACGCGCGGCGCCGATCACGACGTTCCGCCTGTGACACGTGAAACACATGTGACCTGCGCAGATGCCTCAAAGTCGTGGAACGCTCCGCGCGTGTCGCGGGCGTGTCGAGGCCCGTTCGGGCCGATCGACCCCGGTCAGCGGCCGCTCAGGGCCTGTTCGACCTCGTCGCGCACCGAGAGCGCCGCGTCCCGCAACGCGCCCGCATCGGGGCCGGCGGAGAGCACCTGGCGCGACGAATTGGGCAGGACCGTGGCCTCCGGGCCGAAGATCGCCGCCAGATCGGCCGGAGTCGCGCCCTGCGCACCAAGGCCGGGCGCGAGGATAGGGCCGCCGAGCCCAGCGAGGTCGAGGCCGTGTTCCCGGGTCGCCCCGACCACCAGCCCGACGGTGCCGGCACCGTCGGCGTTATCGGCGCGGGCATCGTCGACGATCCGCTGCGCCACGCCGTCGGCCTGCACCTGCGCCCCCTCCGGGTTGGAGGTGCGGGCCAGGACGAACACTCCCCTGCCCGCCGCCCGCGCGGCGTCGATGGCGGGCTTCAGCGAGCCGTAGCCGAGGTAGGGCGAGAGCGTGACGGCATCGGCCGCGAGCGGCGAATCGCCCAGCCAGGCGCGGGCGTAGCCGGCCATGGTGGAGCCGATGTCGCCGCGCTTGGCGTCGGCGATCACCACGGCGCCGGCCTCCCGGCACGCGGCGGTCACCTCCTCCAAGGCGGCGAGCCCGGCCGCGCCGAACTGCTCGAAGAAGGCCACCTGCGGCTTGATGAAGCCCACCTCACCCGCGAAGGCCTCGGCGCAGCGCAGGCCGAAGGCGCGCACGCCCTCGGCGTCATCGCTCAGGCCCCAGGCCGCGAGCAGCGGCGGATGCGGGTCGATCCCCACCACCAGGTGCCCGCGCGCCGCGCAGGCCTGCGCGACCCGCTGCGCGAAGGTCACTTGTTCACCAGCGCGGCGTGCATGTCCTGCAGGCTCTTGACCCCGATACCGCCCCGCAGCGCGGCCTCGATGCCCTGCACCGCCGCCGAGGCGCCCTGCACCGTGGTCACGCACGGCACGGAGGCCTGCACCGCAGCGGTGCGGATCTCGTAGCCGTCCACGCGCGGCCCCGCGTTGCCGTACGGGGTGTTGATGATCAGGCCCACCTCGCCGGCCTTGATCTGATCGACGATGGTCCGCTCACCCTCGGCGATCACGTCCGAGTGCTTGTGCACCTGCTGCACCTGGACCCCGTTGCGGCGCAGCACATCCGCGGTGCCCTCGGTGGCCAGGATGGTGAACCCGAGATCGGCGAGCCGCTTGACCGGGAAGATCAGGGCGCGCTTGTCCTTGTTCGCCACGGAGACGAAGACGTTGCCGGTGGCCGGCAGGGAGCCGCTGACGGCGGTCTGCGATTTGGCGAAGGCGGTACCGAAGTCACGGTCCACACCCATCACCTCGCCGGTGGACTTCATCTCCGGCGAGAGCAGCGAGTCGACACCGGTGCCGTCGGCGCGGCGGAACCGGTTGAAGGGCAGCACCGCTTCCTTCACCGAGACCGGCGCCTCGATCGGCATCCGCGAGCCGTCGCCCTCGCGCGGCAGGATGCCCTGGTCGCGCAGCTCGGCGATGGTCTGGCCCAGCATCACCCGGGCACAGGCCTTGGCGAGCGGCACAGCGGTGGCCTTGGACACGAACGGGACGGTGCGCGAGGCCCGGGGGTTGGCCTCGAGCACGTAGAGGGTGTCGTCCTTGAGCGCGTACTGCACGTTCATCAGGCCGTGCACGCCGATACCGCGGGCGAGTGCCTCGGTCGCGACGCGCACGGCGTCGATGTCGGCGCGGCCCAAAGTGGTGGGCGGCAGGGTGCACGCCGAGTCACCGGAGTGGATACCGGCCTCCTCGATGTGCTCCATGATGCCGCCGATGAACACCGCACCCGTGGAGTCGCACAGGGCGTCCACGTCGATCTCCACGGCGTCCTCGAGGAACCGGTCCACCAGCACGGGCCGGTCGGGGGTCAGCTCGGTGGCCCGGGAGATGTAGTCGAGCAGCGCGCCCTCGTCGTAGACGATCTCCATGCCACGCCCGCCGAGCACGTAGGAGGGACGCACCAGCACCGGGTAGCCGATACCCGCGGCCACCTCGCGCGCACCCTCGGCGGTGGTGGCGGTGCCGAACTTCGGCGCCGGCAGTCCCGCCTCGGTGAGCACGCGGCCGAACTCGCCGCGGTCCTCGGCCAGGTCGATCGCCTCGGGCGAGGTGCCCACGATGGGCAGGCCCGCGGCCTTGAGCCGCGCCGCCAGACCGAGCGGCGTCTGCCCGCCGAGCTGCACGATCACGCCCACCACGCCCGGGCCGCCCGCGCCGGAGGCCTGCTCCGAGTGGTAGACCTCCAGCACGTCCTCGAAGGTGAGCGGCTCGAAGTACAGCCGGTCGGCGGTGTCGTAGTCGGTGGAGACCGTCTCCGGGTTGCAGTTGATCATCACGGTCTCGTAGCCCGCCTCACTCAGCGTGAGCGCGGCGTGGACGCACGAGTAGTCGAACTCGATGCCCTGACCGATGCGGTTCGGACCCGAGCCGAGGATCAGCACCTTCGGCCGCTCCGTCTGCGGGGCCACCTCGCTGGTGGCCGCGGGATCGAGCTCGTAGCTGCTGTAGTGGTACGGCGTCTTCGCCTCGAACTCGGCGGCGCAGGTGTCCACGGTCTTGTACACCGGGCGCACACCGTTCTCGTGCCGGTAGGCACGCACCTCGTCCTCGGTGATGCCGCGCAGGTTCGCGATCTGCAGATCGGAGAAGCCGTGGGTCTTGGCCAGCCGCACCAGGTCCGGCGTGAGGTCGGCGGTGCGCACGTGCTCACCCAGGTCGACGGTGGCCTTGATCTCCTCGAGGAACCACGGGTCGACCGCGGTGGACTCGAAGACCTGCTCCACGGTGGCACCCAGCTCGAAGGCGCGGCCGATCAGGTAGTAGCGGCCGTCGCGCGGGACCTTGATCTCCTCGAGCAGCTCCTCCAGCGTGCCCTCGACGGGCGCCCCCGTCCAGAAGCCGTGCCGCTTGGTCTCCAGCGAGCGCATCACCTTGCCGAAGGCCTCGGCGAAGCTACGGCCCAGGCTCATCGCCTCGCCGACGGACTTCATGGTGGTGGTCAGCGTGTCGTCGGCGCCGGGGAACTTCTCGAAGGCGAACCGCGGCGCCTTGACCACCACGTAGTCGAGGGTCGGCTCGAAGCACGCGGGGGTCTCACCGGTGATGTCGTTGAGGATCTCGTCGAGCGTGTAGCCCACGGCCAGCTTGGCGGCGATCTTGGCGATCGGGAAGCCCGTGGCCTTGGACGCCAGCGCGGAGCTGCGCGAGACGCGCGGGTTCATCTCGATGGTCACCAGGCGGCCGTCGCGCGGGTCCTGCGCGAACTGGATGTTGCAGCCACCCGTGTCGACGCCCACCTCGCGGAGGATGGCGATCGACTGGTCGCGCATGATCTGGTACTCGCGGTCGGTGAGCGTCATCGCGGGCGCCACGGTGACCGAGTCGCCGGTGTGCACGCCGACGGGGTCGACGTTCTCGATGGAGCAGACGACCACCACGTTGTCGCGGCCGTCGCGCATGAGCTCGAGCTCGTACTCCTTCCAGCCGAGGATCGACTCCTCGATGAGCACGTTCGCCGTGGGCGAGGCGGCGAGGCCCGCGCCGGCGATGCGGATCAGGTCGGCCTCGTCGTAGGCCATGCCCGAGCCGAGGCCGCCCATGGTGAACGAGGGCCGCACGACGACCGGGTAGCCGAGGTCGGCGACGGTCTCCTTGCACTCGTCCAGGGTGAAACAGACCTTGGAGCGCGCGGATTCGCCGCCGATCTTGGCGACGATGTCCTTGAACTTCTGCCGGTCCTCACCGCGCTGGATGGCGTCGAAATCGGCGCCGATCAGTCGGATGCCGTACTTCTCCAGGATGCCCTGTTCATGCAGGCCGACAGCCGCGTTGAGCGCGGTCTGGCCGCCCAGGGTGGCGAGCACCGCGTCGATCGGGAAGCCCTTGTCGCGCTCGGCGATGATGACCTTCTCGATGTACTCCGGGTTGATCGGCTCGATGTAGGTCGAGTCGGCGAATTCCGGATCGGTCATGATCGTGGCGGGGTTCGAGTTCACCAGCGAGACGCGCAGCCCCTCGGCGCGCAGCACACGGCAGGCCTGGGTGCCGGAGTAGTCGAACTCGCAGGCCTGGCCGATCACGATCGGGCCCGAGCCGATCACCAGGACGTGCTGGATATCGGTGCGCCGTGGCATTACTTGTCTCCCATGATGGTTGCGAAGCGGTCGAAGAGGTAGGCGGCGTCGTGCGGGCCGGCCGCGGCCTCCGGGTGGTACTGCACCGAGAAGGCGCGGCCGTCGAGCAGCTCGACGCCCTCCACGGTCTCGTCGTTGGCGCACACGTGGCTCACGCGGGCCCGGCCGAAGGGGGTGTCGAACTCGGCGCCCCGCTCGCCCTCCAGGGCGAAGCCGTGGTTCTGCGCGGTGATCGAGATGCGGCCGGTGGTGTGCTCGACCACCGGGATGTTGATGCCGCGGTGGCCGAACTTCATCTTGTAGGTCTGCAGTCCGAAGGCGCGACCGAGCAGCTGGTTGCCCAGGCAGATGCCGAACAGCGGCAGGCCCGCGTCGAGAACACCGCGGGTGAGTTCCACCTCGTGCTCCGCGGTCGACGGATCGCCGGGGCCGTTGGAGAGGAAGAAGCCGTCCGGGTTCAGCGACTTCACCTCGTCGAGCGTGATGGTGGAGGGCACCACGTGCACCCGCATGCCGCGCTCGGCGAACATCCGCGGGGTGTTCGTCTTGATGCCGAGGTCGACGGCGACCACGGTGAACCGGGGCTCGGCCCCGCCCGAATTCACCGGCTCCACTGTGTAGGTCTCCTTCGTGGAGACCTCGCCGATCAGGTTGAGCCCCTTCATCGACGGCTGCGCGCGCACCCGGTCCAGCAGTTCGACCTCGGGCGCGAGCGCCTCGCCGGAGAAGACGCCGGCACGCATCGAGCCGTGATCGCGCAGGCGGCGGACCACCGCGCGGGTATCGATGCCGCCGATGCCGACGACGCCCTGGTCCACCAGCTCGCCCTCCAGCGTGCCGCTGGCGCGCCAGTTGCTCACCCGGCGGGTGGGGTTGCGCACGGCGTACCCGGCCACCCAGATCTTGTCGCCGCGGCTCTCGTCGTCCTCGTCGTTCCAGCCGGTGTTGCCGATCTGCGGGGCCGTGGCCACCACGATCTGCCGGTCGTAGGACGGGTCGGTGAGGGTCTCCTGGTAGCCGGTCATCGCGGTGCAGAAGACCGCCTCGCCGAGGGTCTGGCCGACGGCGCCGAATTCGACGCCGCGGTGCACCGTGCCGTCCTCGAGGACCAGCAGTGCGGGTCCGTTCCCGAATTCCTGTGCAGCCATCTAGCTTTCCCTCACGTCCATCAGTTTTCGATACGTCGTCTTGTCGTCGGCCCGGAAGCCGGAGTCGATCACGGTGCCGGTGGGCAGCTCCCAGCGGATCACCAGCAAGCCGTCGCCGGGCATCACCTTGCCGGCCAGTTTCGCCGCGCGGCGCACCTCGACGATCGCGCCGTCGGCGATCCACATCGGGTTGCCGCGGCCACGCTCCATCAGGTAGCCGTCCTCGTAGCGGCTCAGGTTCACCGTGGCCCGGTAGCCCCAGTCGCCCACCGCCACCCGGTCCTGCCAGTGCGGCGCGATGGTCGAGCCCACGTAGACACCGGAGACCGGGCCGAAGACCAGGTCGGTGAGCTGCTCGGGGGTGCTCGGGATCTCGCCCACCGCGGCGGCCTGCCGCCGCCCGCGGCGGCGCCAGCCCAGTGCCATCAGCGAGAACAGTCCGGCGAGGACCACCAGCACCAGGAGCAGCGTGGCGAAATCGCTGAAGCTCACGCCCGCTCCCCCGTTCCCGGTGCGGCCGCGACGCCGTCGCGTGCGGTGATCCGGCCGCGCAGCACGGTGAGCACCGGCTTGGCGCGGAAGTCCAGATCGGCGAACGGGGTGTTGCGCGAGCGGCTGGCCAGATCGTCGGCGTGCACCGTCCACCCGAGGTCGGGGTCGACCAGCGTGAGGTTCGCGGGCTCGCCCACCTCGATCGGCCGACCGTGGTCATCGAGCCGAGCGATCTCGGCCGGCTTCTCGCTCATCACGCGGGCCACATCACGCCAGGTGATATCGCCCGGCTCCACCGCGACCTGCGCCACGATCGCCAGTGCCGTCTCCAGGCCCAGCATGCCGGGACGGGCGGCGGCGAACTCGCAGCACTTGTCCTGGTCGGCGTGCGGTGCGTGGTCGGTGGCCACGCAGTCGATCACGCCGTCCCGCAGGGCCTTCCGCAGCGCGGCCACATCCGAGGCCTCGCGCAGCGGAGGGTTCACCCGGTTCACCGCGTCGTAGGTGGCCAACCGCGAATCGTCGAGCAGCAGATGGTGCGGGGTGACCTCGGCCGTGATCGACACGCCCTGTTCCTTGGCCCACTTCAGCAGCTCCACGGTTCCCGCCGTGGAGGCGTGGCAGATGTGCACGCGCGCGCCGGCATCGCGGGCGAGCAGAGCGTCGCGGGCCACGATCGCCTCCTCGGCCGCGCGGGGCCAGCCGGTGAGGCCGAGGCGGGCGGCCTCGGGTCCCTCGTGGGCGACGGCGCCCTCAGTGAGCCTGGGCTCCTCGGCGTGCTGGGCGATCACGGCGCCGAGCGATGACGCGTACTCGAGGGCGCGGCGCATGAGCAGCGGATCGGAGACGCACACGCCGTCGTCGGAGAAGACGCGGACCCGGCCGGGGCCGGCGGCCATCATTCCCATCTCGGCGAGCTTCTCGCCCTTCAGCCCCACGGTGACGGCGCCCACCGGGTGCACGTCGACCAGGCCGACCTCGCGGCCGCGGCGGTACACGTGATCGGTGATCACGGCGGAGTCGGCGACCGGGCTGGTGTTGGCCATCGCGAAGACGGCGGTGTAGCCGCCGAGTGCCGCGGCGGCGGAACCGGATTCGATGGTCTCCGTGTCCTCGCGGCCGGGTTCACGCAGGTGCGTGTGCAGATCGACGAAACCGGGCAGCAGCACTGCGCCGGCGCCGTCGATCACCTCGGCCCCCTCGGGGACCGGGAGACCGGCGCCGATCGCGGTGATCTCGCCGCCGTCGATCGCGACGTCCACCGGATCGCCCTCGCCGTAGGGGCGGACGGATGTGAGCAGCAGGCTCATTCGGGACTCCCGTCTTTCCGAGGAGGTGGTGTGGCGCCGTGGCACGCGGCGATCATTCCGTGCCCCCGTCCTTGGCG
This sequence comes from Tsukamurella sp. TY48, assembly GCF_019656655.1. GTDB lineage: Bacteria > Actinomycetota > Actinomycetes > Mycobacteriales > Mycobacteriaceae > Tsukamurella > Tsukamurella strandjordii. The sequence goes on from NZ_BPMV01000001.1 coordinate 224,558, forward strand.
AGCAGATGGAACAGCACCGCCATGCGCACGTGCACACCATTGTTGACCTGCTGCAGGATGGCGGCCTGGGCGGAATCGGCCACCGAGTAGCCGATCTCCATGCCGCGCAGCATCGGTCCGGGATGCAGCACCACGGCGTGCTCGGGGAGCAGGGCAGCGCGCTGGGCGTTGAGCCCGTAGCGCACCGAGTACTCGCGTTCGCTGGGGAAGAATCCGCCGTTCATGCGTTCGGCCTGCACCCGCAGCATCATCACCGCGTCGGCGCCGGGCAGCTCGGCCTCCAGGGACTCGCCGACCGTGACCGGCCAGGTCTCGATGCCCACCGGCAGCAGAGTGCGGGGCGCGACCAGGACCACCTCGGCGCCCAGCGTCGAGAGCAGCAGGGCATTCGACCGGGCGACCCGGCTGTGCAGCACATCGCCCACGATCACCACGCGGCGTCCTTCAATGCCGCCGAGGCGCTGCCGCAGGGTCAGTGCGTCCAGCAGGGCCTGGGTGGGGTGCTCGTGCATCCCGTCGCCCGCGTTGATCACCACCGGACCGGGCAGGCCGTCGTGCGCCGCAGCCGAGTTGGTCCACGCCGCGATCTGCTGCGCCGCACCGGAGGCCGGGTGCCGGACGATGAGCGCATCGGCACCGGCGGCGTGCAGGGTGAGGGCGGTGTCGCGCAGCGACTCCCCCTTGGCCACCGAGCTACCGGAGGCGGAGACGTTGATCACGTCGGCGCTCATCCATTTCCCGGCCACCTCGAAGGAGACGCGCGTGCGGGTGGAGTTCTCGTAGAAGACCGTCATCACGGTGCGGCCGCGCAGCGTGGGGAGCTTCTTGACCTCGCGGCCGAGCAGCGCCTGCTGCAGCCGGTCCGCCTCGTCGAGGATGGCCTCGGCGTCGTCGCGGTTCAGGTCGGCGGCGGAGAGCAGGTGTCGGATCACCGGTCCGCCTCCGCGCCCTCGTCACCGGCCACATCGGAGATCACCACGGCGTCTTCACCGTCTTTCTCCTGCAGGCGCACCTGCACGTCCTCGTGCCGCGAGGTGGGGATGTTCTTGCCCACGTAGTCGGCGCGGATCGGCAGCTGCCGGTGGCCGCGGTCGACGAGCACCGCGAGCTGCACGGCGGCCGGGCGGCCGAGGTCGCGCAGCGAGTCGAGCGCGGCGCGCACCGTGCGACCGGAGAACAGCACGTCGTCGACGAGGATGACGAGCGCACCGTCGACCCCCTGCGGCGGCACCGTGGTGCGTTCCAGGGGACGGTGCGGTTTGTGCCGCAGATCGTCGCGGTAGAGGGTGATGTCGAGGTGGCCGACGGGCACCGCCACGCCGGAGAACTCCTCGATATCGGCGGCCAGCCGCGCGGCGAGAACCGCACCGCGGGTGGGAATGCCGAAGATGACGACGCGGGGCGCTTCTTCGCCACCGGCGTCCAGGGCGGTCTTCTCGATGATCTGATGCGCGATCCGCGCCACCGTGCGGGTGACGTCCGCCGCGGACATGAGTTCCCGAGCCATGTGACCTCCTTCTCCGCCTCGCGGGACGGCTCGCTCCGCCTCACGGGACGGACTTAAAGGATGCCTTGATGCAGTGAGAAGCATACCAGTACGTTCGAGTCATGGATCTGTCCACCAGGCAGCGCGAGACGCTCTCGGCGATCGTCGACACGTTCGCCCCGGGTGACGGTGTGGCGATCCCCTCGGCGAGCGACCTGCACGTCGACGACCTCGCGGTTTCCTATGCCGCTCGCAGCCCGCGCGACAGCGATGGGATGTCGCTCTCGCAGTCGCTGTCACTGTTCGACAACCGGGTGTTCTGCGCCACCGTGCTGGGCACGCGGGGGCAGAAGTTCGCCGACCTGCCGTTCGCGGAGCGCGAGCGGATCCTGATCGACCTCTCGCGGTCGCGGTTCGGACAGAAGCGGATGCTGTTCAAGCGGCTGCGCAACATCGCGCTCCTGGCCTATTACGCCGCGGGCGGCGCCGACGACGGCCACGGTCCGGGGGCGGAGCTGATGGCCGCGATCGGCTACCCGCCGCAGACGCCGCACAAGAAACCACGCGGCCGGGCGATGCGCGCGCTGCGCCCGCTGACCCCCACCCGCTACGAGATCGACGCCACCACCAACTGCGATGTGGTGGTGATCGGATCGGGCGCCGGCGGCTCGGTGGCGGCGGCCCAACTGGCCGAGGCGGGCCTCGATGTGATCGTGCTGGAGCGGGGCGAGTACGTGGCCCCGTCCGATATGGGCGGGAGCGACCTCGACGGGCTGTCCAACCTCTTCGCGCCGAGCCCGTTCTGGACCGAGAACGCGCAGTCCTTCATCCTGTCCGGCAACTGTCTGGGCGGCGGCACCGTCGCCTCGCACGGCGGCTACTACCGGCCCTCGGAGAAGGTGCTGGCCGATTGGGCGGCTCGCGGTGTGGACACCGGTCCCGACCTGGGCGCCGCGCTGGACGCGGTGTGGCAGCGGGTGGGCGTCACATCCTCGATGAGCGCACCGTCGCCGCGCGACGAACTGCTGGAGAAGGGCTGCCTCGATCTGGGGTTGCCCGTGCACACCGTGCAGCGCGCCGTGGACAACAACTGCGATCAGGGCGTCGAATGCGGCCGGTGCGGCCTGGGATGCCGGATCGGCGCCAAACACGATGCCGGGCGCACCTGGTTGCGGGATGCGGAGAAGCGCGGTGCCCGGATCGTGACCGGTGCGCAGGCGCGGTCCATCGAGGTGCAGGGCGATCGGGCGCGCAGCGTGGTGGCCCGCACCTCCGGCGGGTCGTGGCTGACGGTGCGGTGCAGCGCCGTGGTGCTCGCCGCCGGTGCCTTCGAATCCCCCGCTCTTCTGGCGCGTTCGGGCCTCGGCGGCCAGCATGTGGGCAAGCATCTGCACCTGCACCCGACGGCCACCGCGCTCGGAGTGTTCAGCGATGTGGTGGCGCCCTGGTACGGCACCACCTCGGCGCGGTACAGCGACGCGCACGCCGATCTCGACGGCAACGGCTTCGGGGTGATCTACGAGACCGCGCCGCTGACCCCGGCGGTTGCATCGAGCTACGTGCCCTGGCGCAACGCCGGTGAGCATCTCAACGTGATGCGCCAGCTGCCGCACCTGTCCGTGCTGCGGGTGGTGATCCGCGACCGCGGGGCGGGCGAGGTGATGATGGACTCCTCGGGCGAGCCGTCGGTGCGCTACGACCTCGCCGAGGCCGACCGGGCCCACCTGCGCACGGGACTGGACACCGCGGTGCGGATCCTCGAGGCCTCCGGTGCGCGGCGGATCTTCACCGGCCAACAGCGGGGCGGCGACTACGTGCCCGGCGATCAGCCGCTGGAGGGATTCCTCGGGCGGTCGCACGCGGCGGGCTACGGCGTCGGCGAGATCGCGCTGGCCTCGTTCGAGGCGATGAGCACGCTCCGGATGGCCTCGTCGTCCAAGCGCGGCGCCACGAATCCGGAGGGCCAGCTGTGGGACGTGCCCAATGTGGTCGTCGCGGATGCCTCGATGCTGCCCACCGCGAGCGGGGTCCACCCCACCGGAGTGATCCAGGCGCTGGCCCTGCGCAATGCGCGGGCCCTGGCGGCGCGGCTCACCTGAGCCGCGCCCGGCCTACTCGGAGCGGTCGACCGGCTGCGCCGCGGCCGCGGAGCGCACCTGCGGAGCCAGCGTCGCGACCTTGCCCAGCACCCCGTTGAGGTACGCGGGCGACTCGTCGGTCGAGAGCTCCTTGGCGAGCTCGACGGCCTCGTCGACCACGACCGCGGGCGGCACGTCGGGGGCGTTGAAGAGCTCCCAGACGGCGACCCGCAGGATCGCCCGGTCCACCGCCGGCAGGCGCGTGAGCGTCCACCCGGTCAGGTGCGAGGTGATCACCGAATCGAGCTGCTCGCGATCGACGTCGACACCGGTCACCAGCTGAGCGGTGTAATCGGACACCGGCGCGACCGACGCGTCGTCGGCCGCCAGGGTGCGGCGCTCCGCGAGCAGGCCGTCGACGTCGGTGACGCCACGGGCCTCGGCCTCGAAGAGCAGGTCGACGGCGCGCTTGCGGGCGCGATGCCGGGCGCCCGACTTCTTGGGGCGCTTGTTCTCAGACTGCTCGGGCACTTAGGAGTTCACGCGCCCCAGGTAGCTGCCGTCGCGGGTGTCGACCTTGAGCTTGTCGCCGGTGTTGATGAACAGCGGGACGTTGATCTCGGCGCCGGTCTCCAGGGTGGCGGGCTTGGTGCCGCCGGTGGAGCGGTCGCCCTGCAGGCCCGGATCGGTGTGCTGCACCACGTACTCGGCCGACAGCGGCAGTTCGACGAACAGGGCCTCACCGTCGTGCATCGAGATCTGCACGCGCATGCTCTCGAGCAGGAACTTCGCACCGTCGCCGACCTTGGCGTCGTCCAGGTTGATCTGGTCGTAGGTCTCGGCGTCCATGAAGACGTAGTCCGAGCCGTCGTGGTACAGGTAGTCGAAGTCGCGGCGGTCGACGGTGGCGACCTCCACCTTCACGCCGGCGTTGAAGGTCTTGTCGACCGTCTTGCCGGAGACCACGTTCTTCAGCTTGGTCCGCACGAAGGCGGGGCCCTTGCCCGGCTTGACGTGCTGGAACTCGATGATCTGCCAGAGCTGGCCCTCCTGGTTGAGGACCAGTCCGTTCTTGAAGTCAGCAGTCGATGCCACGGTGTGTCGATTCTCCTAGAGTGCGATCAAGTCTTTGGTGGTGCGGGTCAGCAGTTCCGGTCCGTCGCCGCGGACCACGAGGGTGTCCTCGATGCGGACTCCACCACGGCCCGGGAGGTACACACCCGGCTCCACGGTGACCACAGCACCGTCGGACAGTGTACCGCTGCCCAGTTTGCCCAGCGTCGGCGCTTCATGGATCTCCACGCCGACGCCGTGCCCGAGGCCGTGCAGGAACTGCTCGCCGTAGCCCGCGGCCTCGATCACGGAGCGGGCGGCACCGTCGATCTCCCGGACGTCGGTGCCGGGCACGAGGGCCTCCCGTCCGGCGGCCTGGGCGGCGCGGACCAGGTCGTAGATCTCGCGCTGCCAGTCCGCGGGCTCGCCGAGGACGAAGGTGCGCGTCTCGTCGGCGTGGTAGCCCGCGTAGCGCGCGCCGAAGTCGATCTTCACGAAATCGCCCGCGGCGAGCACGGCGCCGGTGGGCCGGTGGTGCGGGATCGCGGAGTTCGCTCCGGCGGCCACGATGGTCTCGAAGGCGACGGCCTCCGCGCCGAAGTCGTACATCAGGTTCTCCAGCCGCCGCGCCACCTGCGATTCGGTGGCCCCGGGCCGGATCGCGCCCTCCTCGACGAGGGCGGCCAGGGCCCGGTCGCTGATCGCGCAGGCCGTCCGCAGTAGCTCGATCTCGCCCTCGTCCTTGACCTCACGGAGCCGCCCGACGAGCCGGGTGGTGGGCGCCAGACGCGCTCCCTGCGCCGCGAGCCGGGCGTGATCGGCGTAGCTCATGGCCGTCGCCTCGAAGCCGACGATGCCCGGCACCTCGGCCACCAGCGCCGCGGCCACATCGCGTTCGATGACGGCGCGCAGATCGCCCGACTGCTCTGCCACCTGGGTGAGGTACCTGCCGTCGGTGGCGATGGCGTCGCCCGCGGGGTCGGCGGTGATCAGCAGCCCGGCGTTGGAGCCGGTGAAGCCGGAGAGGTAGCGGACGTTGTCGAGGTTGGTCACCAGGAGCGCATCGAGGCTCGGATCGTGGTCCGGGAGCAGGGCGCGCAGGGTGTCGCGCCGGCGGGCGTAGTCCAGCTGTGCGTGGGGCATGCCCGCCACGGTAGCGCGGGGCGCCCCGGATTCACGGGATCGCCTGCGCGAAGACGGTCACCTCGTCGGCGACCGACAGCGTGCCCATCATCAGCGAGAAGGGTTTGATGCCGAAGTCGGTCTGCCGGACCGGGACAACGGCGGTGAGCGCGGGCGCGGGCGCGCCGTCGTCGTAGTTCAGCGCGAAGTGGCACGGCCGGGTGGTGCCGCAGAGGGTGAGCTCGCCCTCGACGTGGAATCCGTCGTCGGTCCGGTCGATGGCGGTCGACCGGAACTCGATCGTGGGGTAGGTCTTGGTCTGGAGCGACTTCTGCGCATTGCTCCGGGCGACGGCGCGCTCGGGTGCGGCGAGCGGGGTGAGGCCGCCGTCGCCGCCGGTGACATCGAGCGAGGTGGCGTCGACGGTGACGGTGAGCGAGGTGGGCTCGCCGTCGTCCACCTGCGCCACCGCGCTCCAGCTGCCGGGTTCGAGTAGCAGTTTGTGGCCGAGCCGGGCCGATCGTCCGGCGACGCCGGTGCGCACCTGCAGGGTGCCGGAGTTCTGGTCGTAGTTCCGGGTTTCGCTCACGCCGTCCACGGTAGCTCGGTGCGGACCCTCGCGCCGGGGCCGATCAGAGCTGGTCAATCACGTCGAAATCGCAGCCCTCGGCGCGGGCGAGGTACATGGTCTGTTCGGCGTGCCGATTACTGAGGGCGATGTTGCCGCGGGCACCGTCGTAACGGACCTGCGGCGCCCCGCTCAGCACCGCGCGGACATCGGCGGAGCCGGCGCTCCGCAGGAGCGATTCGAGCAGCATCATGCCCTCGAAGCAGGATTCCCCCATCGACGTCGGCGCGCACGCATCGGCGCCGAATCGGCTGAAGTAGTGCGCTCCGAAGTCCATGGAAGCGGGGGTGACCATCGAGCCGAAGTAGCCTGCGGAGGCGAACAGGTCGTCGGTGGCCTCGGCGCCGGAGGCCATCAGCATGTGCTCGTCCATCAGCGGCGAGAACCGAGTCGCGACCGCGGACAGTCCGGTCTCGGCGAAGGCACGGTTGAAGGCGACCGCGTCCTGCCCCAGCAGCAGCATCAACACCCCATTGGCGCCGGACCGGGCGATGTCGGTCATGACGTCCGCGAAGTCCTCCGTGCCCACGGGGACGAACCGCGTACGGCGCACGCGCAGCCGCTGCTCGGCCGCGAACCGCAGGCATTCGTGGGCGCTGTTGCGGGCCCAGAGGTAGTCGCTGCCGATCACGTACCAGTCGGTGACGCCGCGCTCGCGGCGCAGCCAGTGCAGGGCCGGCTCGATCTGCTGATCGGGTGTCTCGCCGGTGAGGAATACCCCGTCGGTGGCCTCGCCACCTTCGTACAGGGCGGTGTAGACGTACGGCACCCGGAGATCGAGGCGCGATGAGATCGCTTGTCGGACATCGGAGGTGTGCCAGCCGACGATCGCGTCGATCTCCCCCGTGGCGATCAACTGGTCCACCTCGCCCGAGACGCGCCGGACTCCCGCTGCGGAGTCGATGGGGCGGAGCTTCAGTTCGCGGCCGAGGACACCGCCGCGGTCGTTGATCTCGTCCGCAGCCAGCGTGGAACAGGCCAGGCAGGACGGGCCGAACAGGCCGGCGGAACCCCGTTGGGGGTACAGCAGCCCCACGGTGAACTCGCTCATCTGTGTCCACTCATCGGCGGTAGGGTCCAAACGCTGGTCGAGGTCGGCGACAGCACGCACACTACGCCGAGTCGACCCCACGGGACGGCATGTTCGCGATACGGTAGTACCTGCGCGCAGCTGCAAAGAGAGCCGGAGGGGGACGACATGGACAGCGATACGACGGTCCGCGGGACCCTCGCCGCGATCGCCGCGGCCGACGATCTGATCCTGTCGACGCTGACCCCCGTGCTCGCCGAGCACGATCTCACGATCGAGCACTTCCGTGCCCTGCGCCTGCTGGCCGAGGTCGACGGGGCCACCGTCGGCGAGATCGCCGCTCGGACCGGCACCACGCCGTCGTCCACCACCCGCCTCGTGGACCGACTCGTCGAGCGCGGTCTGGCCTACCGGCGCACCGCGCCGACGGACCGTCGCAGCGTGCTGCTCACCATGTCCGACACCGGTCGGGCCACCTGGGCGTCCGTTGTCGACGCCCTCGACTGACCTCGGTCACGTCGAAAAATACCGTCCCACCACGCTTTTCCCCGAAACCGCGTACGGCATCGCACTGGCCGCGTAACACTACCGATAAGAGATAGTCCCGGATCGGTAACAAAGGGGAACGACGATGACAACCATGGGCCTCCTGTTCGTCGGAGCCGTTCTCTTCGTGAACGGCGCGTGGTTCCTCGGCGCCGTCTCGGCGCGCGAGGCGGGCGTCTTCAACCTGTTCGTCGGGACCATGCAGGTGGTCCTGCCGACCTTCGCGATCATCGCCGCGGGCGGCGCCCTGGACACCATCTTCCAGGCGGGCGCCAGTTACCTCTTCGGCTTCACCTACCTCTACGTGGGCGTGAACAACCTCACCGGCAACGACGGCCGCGGCCTCGGCTGGTACTCCGCCTTCGTGGCCGGGATGGCCCTCGTCTACGGATCGCTGTCGCTGGGTTCCGACCCGGTGTTCGCCGTCATCTGGTTCACCTGGGCGGTGATGTGGACCCTGTTCTTCCTGATCCTCGCGCTCGGAATCACCTCGCTGACACCGTTCACCGGCTGGCTCATCCTGCTCGGATCCATCCCCACGTGCACCGTTCCGGCGCTGCTCACCTGGCGCGGCCACTGGCCCACCACCGCCGCCGCGGGCGGCTGGGCCGCCGCCGCGGCGATCGCGCTGATCGCGGTGAGCGCCTTCGCCGCCCGGGTCTCGCCGACGCTACCCACGCCGCGGCCCGCCATTCCCGCCACGTGATTTGCGAAACGTATACCCGTCCAACACTATCCAGCACAGGAGCACATCATGCGTCACGGAGACATCTCGTCCAGCCCCGATACCGTCGGCGTCGCCGTCGTCAACTACAAGATGCCCCGCCTGCACAACCGCGAGGAAGTGATCGCCAACTGCCACAAGATCGCCGAGATGGTGGTGGGCATGAAGGCAGGCCTGCCCGGCATGGATCTCGTGGTGTTCCCGGAATACTCGACCCAGGGCATCATGTACGACCCCGACGAGATGTACGCCACCGCCGCGGCCATTCCCGGCGAGGAGACGCAGATCTTCTCGGAGGCCTGCCGCAAAGCCGGTACCTGGGGCGTCTTCTCGATCACGGGCGAGCAGCACGAGGACCACCCGAACAAGCCGCCGTACAACACCCTGATCCTGATCAACGATCAGGGCGAGATCGTGCAGAAGTACCGCAAGATCATCCCCTGGGCCCCCATCGAGGGCTGGTACCCCGGCAGCTCGACCTACGTGGTGGACGGTCCCAAGGGCCTGAAGGTTTCACTCATCGTGTGCGACGACGGCAACTACCCCGAGATCTGGCGCGATTGCGCGATGAAGGGGGCCGAGCTGATCGTCCGCTGCCAGGGCTACATGTACCCCGCGAAGGACCAGCAGGTACTCATCGCCAAGGCGATGGCGTGGGCGAACAACTGCTACGTCGCGGTGGCGAACGCGGCCGGATTCGACGGCGTGTACTCGTATTTCGGCCACTCCTCGATCATCGGCTTCGACGGCCGCACGCTCGGCGAGACCGGCGAGGAGGAGTACGGCATCCAGTACGCGCAGCTCTCGGTGTCGACGATCCGCGATGCGCGCAAATACGACCAGTCACAGAACCACCTGTTCAAGCTGCTCCATCGCGGTTACACCGGCATCCACGCCGCCGGTGAGGGCGACAAGGGCGTCGCCGATTGCCCGTTCGACTTCTACAAGCTGTGGGTGACCGACGCCGAGGCCGCCCGCGAGCAGGTGGAATCGTTCACGCGCGAGACCATCGGCGTCGCCGAATGCCCGGTGGGAACGCTGCCGAACGAGCAGACGCGCGAGGCCTGAGCGCGTGCCGTACATCACCGACCGCATGGCGGCGGAGGGCCGCACACCGGGTGACAACAACGGACGCGATCGCCCGTCCGAGGGCGGAGAGACCCGCCCATCCGACGCCGAGTTCGCGAAGGCCGCGGTGGGCAACATCGACGCCGCCCGGATCGAGGCGCGGTTGCGCGCCAACATCTTCGGCCAGGATCACGCGATCGAGTCGATCTTCCGGACCCTGTCAGTGGTGCAAGCGGGGCTGAACGACCGCACCCGCCCGCTGGCGAGTCACCTGCTCGTGGGCCCGACCGGCACCGGCAAGACCGAAATCGTTCGTCAGCTCGCGTCGGCGCTGCGCACGGGACCCGACGACTTCTGCCAGGTGGACATGTCAGCCATGGCGCAGGAGCACTACGCGGCGTCGTTCGCCGGCGCGCCACCGGGTTACGCGGGATCGAAGGAGGGCCTGAGCGTCTTCGATCGGTCCCGCGTCGAGGGCACGGTCTCGATGCCGGGCATCGTGCTGTTCGATGAGGTGGAGAAGGCGCACACCACGGTGCTGCGGTCGCTGTTGCACGTTCTGGACCGTGGCCTGCTGACACTGGCGAACGGGCAGGAGCGGTACGACTTCCGCAACTGCCTGGTGTTCATGACCTCCAACCTCGGCAGCCGGGACCTGCGGATCGAGCAGGAACGGCCGTGGCACCGGGCCGGCCGGTCGATCGCCCGGCTCGCGCCGGCCCCGGTGGGCGCGCGACTCGACGGCCTTCTGGAAGGGCGGCTGGACCGGATCTCGGAGGGCGCGATCGCGCGGTTCTTCGATCCGGAGTTCCTCAACCGGATCGACGAGGTCACCCTGTTCGAGGAGCTCACCGACGACGTCGCGGTGACCGTCGCCCGGCACGAGCTGGAGTTGTTCGCCGCCCGGTCCGCCAAGCGCGGGGTCGAGCTCTCGGTCGACGACGCCGTGGCGCCGCACCTGGTGCAGCACGGCTTCGACCCGGTGTACGGCGCCCGGTCGGTGCGTCGGGCTATCCGGCACGAGGTGTGGCCACTGGTCGCGAACGCGGTAATCGCCCATCGCGCCGAGCGGATGGCCGACACCTCGCGCAGCGTGGGGGCGCGGCTCACCGTCGAGCAGGCCGACGGAGCCGGCCATCTGCGGTGCGCGGTGGGCTGAAAGAGGCTGCGCCGGCGCCGATCACGACCGCGAGAGCACGAACATCGGGTAGCGCCCGGTGGCCGCGGTGAGCTCGGCATCGGTGCTGTCGGCGGAGAGCCCGGGGAAGAACGCGCCGATCTCCCACGCCCACTTGCGCAGGTAGGCGCGCAGTACCGTGATGGCGAGCGCCTCGTCGGTGATCTCGGTGGCGGCGAACGCCTCCGCGCGGCTCCCGAGCCGCAGCTCCCCTGTGCCGGCAACGCGCAGGTTCTTCACCCACTGCGTCTCGCCGCGCGGGGCCAGCAGGTACTCACCCGCGTCCACGCGCAGGACGTTGACGGGGACGGTGCGCCACTCCCCCGACGTCCGGCCGCGAACGGCGAGCTCGCGGGCGCCGTAGACGGAGATCCCGCGGCGCGCGAGCCAGGCGACGGTGTCGTTGAAGGCGGTGGCGATCCGGCCGGGGCGGACGCGGCCGACGGTGGCGGGCTGAGCGGACATGGAATCCTCCAAAGTGTGAGCACTGCTCTCGATTCATTCCCATGCTCCGCTCAGGCTCTACGATTGTCAAGAGCAGTGCTCTCGTTTCGGTTCAGTGCATACTGGGGAGGTGAACGCCTCCCTGACGGCACGCGAACGCGCCCGCGCCGAACTCACCGCCGAGATCACCGCGAGCGCCCGCACCCAGCTGAGCGAGGTGGGGGCGGCGGGGCTGTCGCTGCGGGCCGTCGCGCGCGATCTGGGGCTGGCCTCCTCGGCCGTGTACCGGTATTTCCCCAGCCGGGACGCGCTCCTCACCGCGCTGATCACGGATGCCTACAACGCACTCGGAGACGCTGTGCAACAGGCGGACTCGCGGGGTGGAAGCCCACGCGAGCGCTGGCGGGCATGCGGACACGCGGTGCGCGACTGGGCCCGAGAGCATCCGCACGAGTACGCGCTGATCTTCGGCTCACCCGTGCCCGGCTACGCGGCACCCCGCGACACCGTGGACGCGGCGGTGCGCACCTCGGGCACACTCGCGCGGATCGCCGCGGAGGGGACGGCCGAGGCACCCGAGCCGCCGGCCCGACTGCGGGCGCAGCTCGACGATGTGGCCGAGGCCGTCGCCCCCGAATCCGACCGGGCCCAGCTCGCCCTCGGGATACTCGCCTGGACCCAGCTCTTCGGGATCGTCAGCTTCGAGCTGTTCGGCCAGTTCGCGAACACCCTCGAACCCGCCGACGAGCTCTTCCAGTACTCCCTCGACCGCGCCGCGGACCAGCTGGGCCTGCGCTGATCGGCAGCTAGAGCAGGATGGCGCCGCCGGGTGCGGAGTCCTCCTTGGCGACGGCGGAATAAGCCGCCACCAGCAGCGACGGATCCGGTGCCTCCAGCCGGCCGGGCCGGGCCAGGCCGTCGAGCACCACGAATCGCAGCATGCCCGCGCGGCTCTTCTTGTCCTTGCCCATGTACTCGAGCAGCTGACCGAAGGCGTCGGCGTCGTAACCGGTGGGCAGACCCACGGATTCGAGCACCGTCCGGTGCCGGTCGGCGGTCGCATCGTCGAGCCGGCCCGCGAGACGGCCGAGCTCGGCCGCGTAGATCAGGCCCACGGAGACGGCGGCGCCGTGGCGCCAGCGGTACCGCTCGCGCCGCTCCACCGCGTGCCCGAGAGTGTGGCCGTAGTTGAGGATCTCGCGCAGCGAGGACTCCTTGAGATCGGCGGAGACCACCTTCGCCTTGACCTCGATGGAGCGGCGCACCAGCTCGGGCAACACCTCGCCGGTGGGATCGAGCGCGGCCTGCGGGTCCTTCTCGATCAGGTCCAGGATCACCGGATCGGCGATGAATCCGGTCTTGATGACCTCGGCCATGCCCGCGACGATCTCGTTGCGCGGCACAGTCTCCAGCGTCGCGAGATCGACGATCACGGTGCGCGGTTCGTGGAACGAGCCCACCAGGTTCTTGCCCGCATCGGTGTTGATGCCGGTCTTGCCGCCCACCGCCGCATCGACCATCGCCAGCAGCGTGGTGGGGATGTGCACCACGGGCACGCCCCGCATCCAGGTGGCGGCCACGAAGCCGGTGAGATCGGTGGCCGCGCCGCCGCCGAGGCTGTAGATCACGTCCTGGCGGCTGAGGCCGATGCGGCCCAGCACCTCCCAACAGAAACCGGCGACCTGCAGGTCCTTCCCGGCCTCGGCGTCCGGGATCTCCACGCGATGCGCGTCGATCCCCTTGTCGGCCAGCGCCTTGCGCAGCGCCTCGGCGGTCTCGGCCAGCGTGGGCTGGTAGAAGATCGCCGCCTTGGCGGCTTCGCCCGCGGCCGCCACGGTCTCGTCCAGCAGGCCGCGGCCGATGATCACGTCGTACGGGCTACCGGCATCCACGCGGACCTTGACGGGGGAATCTTGCGACATCTTCTGCTACTCCGATCGATTCTTGGTGGACGTGCGCAGCACGGCGGGCAGCAGCGGCCACGGGCTGCGGCGCACCCGCGCGGGCGCGGTGTCTTTGAGGCGGCGCTGCACCTGCCGGACCACCGAACCGGGCGCGCGCCCGACGGTGGACACGCGGATGGTGGCCAGTTCGCGGTAGATGGGCGTGCGGCGCGCCATGAGCGCGCGGTAGGCGGCGGCCGGATCGTCGCCCTTGAGGAGCGGGCGGGCCGTCCCGACGGTGCGCCGGATGCCCTCCTCCTCGGTGAGTTCGAGGTAGACCACCTGGTGGGAGCGGAGCAGCTCACGCGTGCCCTCGGCCAGCACGGCCCCACCGCCGAGGGAGACCACACCGTTGTGTGCGGCCACCACATCGGCCACGACGCGCTCCTCGATGGCCCGGAAGGCGGGTTCTCCGTCGCCCGCGAAGATCTGCGGGATCGTGCGGCCCTCCCGGCGCTCGATCTCCTCGTCGATGTCGAGGAACTCCACGCGCAGCACCTTGGCCAGGCGCCGCCCGATGGTGGTCTTACCCGCCCCGGGCGGGCCGATCAGGATCGCGGCCGGCCCCTGCGGCGCTCGCTGGGGCGCGGTGCCCATCAGATCGCCTCGGGCGTCACCCGCTGCAACCGCGCCGCCACCTGCTCGGAGTACCGCTCGATGTTGCTGCGGGTCTCGCCCAGGCTGTCGCCGCCGAACTTCTCCAGGGCTGCCTGGGCCACGACCAGGGCGACCATCGCCTCGGCGACGACGCCCGCGGCCGGCACCGCGCAGACATCGCTGCGCTGGTGGATCGCGACGGCCTCGGCACCGGTCTGCATGTCGATGGTGCGCAGGGCGCGGGGAACGGTGGAGATCGGCTTCATCGCGACGCGGACGCGCAGTTCCTCGCCGTTGGTCATGCCACCCTCGATGCCGCCGGCACGGTTGGTCGAGCGGAGCACGCCGCCCCGATCGGGCAGCATCTCGTCGTGCGCGGCGCTACCGCGGCGCCGGGCGGTCTCGAAACCGTCGCCCACCTCGACGCCCTTGATCGCCTGGATACCCATGAGTGCGCCGGCGAGCCGCGCATCGAGCCGGGTATCGCCTGAGGTCACGGATCCGATGCCCACGGGCAGTCCGGTGACGACCACCTCGACGACCCCGCCCAGCGTGTCGCCGTCCTTCTTCGCGGCTTCGATCTCCGCGATCATCGACTGCTCCGCGGCCTCGTCGAAGGCCCGCACGGGCGAGGCGTCGATCCGGTCCAGATCGGCGGCCGACGGGGTGGGGCCCACGTAGGGCTCGGACGCCCCGATGGAGATGACGTGGCTGATCACCTCGGCGCCGAGGGCCTGGCGCAGGAAGTTCCGGGCCACGGTGCCCGCGGCCACCCGCGCCGCGGTCTCGCGGGCGCTCGCGCGCTCCAGCACGGGGCGGGCGTCCTCGAAGCCGTACTTGAGCATTCCCGAGTAGTCCGCGTGCCCGGGACGTGGCCTGGTCAGCGGCGCATTGCGAGCGACACCGTCGAGCTCGGCCGGATCGACCGGGTCGGCCGACATGACCTGCTCCCACTTCGGCCACTCGGTGTTCCCGATCTCGATGGCGATCGGACCCGCCAGGGTGAGCCCGTGACGGACGCCGCCGAGGATCGTGACCTTGTCGGCCTCGAACTTCATGCGCGCACCCCGGCCGTAGCCGAGACGGCGGCGCGCCAACTGCGCGCCGATGTCCGACGACGTGACCTCGACGCCCGCGACCATGCCCTCCACGAGGGCCACGAGGGCGGGGCCGTGCGATTCTCCTGCGGTGATCCAGCGCAACACGGGATTCATCTTCCCAGATGGACCCGCCCGAGCGTGAGTTCGGGTAGCCGAAACCTCAGTCACCGGCTACCATCAACATCATGACCGTGATCGCCGCATCCTCGACTTCCGCCCGCCGCTCCCCCGCGGACCGGCGCACCGTCGACGTCTTCGGTGTGCGCTGGCCCCTCTACAAGGCCGAGGCCGTGCTCGTGGCGATGGTCGTGCTGGCACTCGGCGTGGTGCTCATCGCGGCCACCGGCGGCGCGAACTTCGCCCCCGCGGTGCTGGTCGCCGCCGGCGCCGGCGTGGCGGTCTGGTGGGCCGCCCGCGCGGTGCACGCGCGCGCCTGACCGCACTGACGAGAAACGCCGCTGAGGAGCTCCTCAGCGGCGTTCGTCGTTTCGGGTCCGGTCAGCCCCCGAACCACCTCAGCTGAGGCAGTTCGGGCCGAGCAGGGCCTTCAGGTCTCCCATCAGCGATGACGACTGGTTCACGCGGAGCGTGTCGTCCAGCCGCAGGGTGGTGGCCTTGTCTCCACTGACCAGCTTGACGTGCACATCCGAGACGCCGGGGTGGCGCTGCAGCACCTGCTTGAGCGCGGAGACCTTGTCCTGCGTGCAGATCCGGGTGGGCATCGTGAGCGAGAGGGGCTTGGCCACACCGATCTGCGAGAGATCGATCGGCGCGATGTCGTTCGCGATCAGCGTCACCTTGTCGTCGCGGAAGTTCACCCGCGCCTTGATCAACACCACCGCGTCTTCCACCACCTCGGCGCCGTACGCGGCGTAGGCCTGCGGGAAGAAGAAGACCTCGATACCACCGGAGAGGTCCTCGATCTGCGCGGAGGCGAACGGGGCACCGTTCTTGTTCACGCGCCGGTTCACCGACTGCAGGATGCCGCCCACGGTGACCTGGGTGCCGTCCTTCACATCGCCCTCGACGATGGCCGGGATCGGCGTATCGGTCTGGGCGGCGATCACGTGCTCCACGCCGTCGAGCGGATGCGCGGAGACGTACAGGCCCAACATCTCGCGTTCGAGCGCGAGCTTGTGCTTGCCGTCCCACTCCTCCTCGGGCACCTTGATGGTGAAGACGTCGTCGATCGGCTCGGTGCCGCCGTCCTCGTCGCCCATGGAACCGAAGAGGTCGAACTGGCCCACGGCCTCGGCCTTCTTGGTGGACAGGACGGACTCGATCGCGTCGCTGTGCACCAGGAACAGTCCCTTGCGCGGGTGGTCCAGCGAATCGAAACCGCCTGCCTTGATGAGGGATTCGGTGACCTTCTTGGAACAGGCCGCCACCTCGATCTTCGCGAGGTAGTCGGAGAAGGAGGTGAAGTTCCCCTTCTCCTTGCGCGTGTTGACTATGGAGTTGACCACGCCCTCGCCCACGTTGCGCACCGAACCCATGCCGAACCGGATGTCCTCGCCGACCGACGTGAAGGCGTGGAAGGACTCGTTGACGTCCGGCGGGAGCACGGTGATGCCGAGACGGCGGCAGTCGCCGAGGTAGATGGCGGCCTTGTCTTTATCGTCTCCGACGGAGGTGAGCAGCGCGGCCATGTACTCGGCCGGGTAGTTCGCCTTGAGGTACGCGGTCCAGTAGGAGACCAGGCCGTAGGCGGCGGCGTGCGACTTGTTGAACGCGTAGCCGGCGAACGGGAGCACCGTCTCCCACAGCGCGGTGACCGCGGGCTGGGAGAAACCGTTGTCGAGCATGCCCTGCTGGAAACCGCCGTAGGCCTCGTCGAGGACTTCCTTCTTCTTCTTACCCATCGCGCGGCGCAGGATGTCGGCCTGGCCGAGGCTGTACCCGGCGACCTTCTGCGCGATGTGCATGATCTGCTCCTGGTACACGATCAGACCGAACGTGTCCGCCAGGATCTCCTTGAGCGGCTCTTCGAGCTCCGGGTGGATCGGCTTGACCTGCTGCCGCCCGTTCTTGCGATCCGCGTAGTCGTTGTGCGCGTTCATGCCCATCGGACCGGGGCGGTACAGGGCGCCCACCGCCACGATGTCCTCGAACTTTGTGGGCTGCATGCGGCGCAGCAGGTCTCGCATCGGGCCACCGTCCAGCTGGAAGACGCCGAGGGTGTTGCCCTTCTGCAGCAGCTGGTAGGTGGTCTCGTCGTCCAGCGGGAGCTGGTCCATGTCCAGCTCGATGCCGCGGTTGTGCTTGATGTTCGCCAGCGCGTCACCGATCACGGTGAGGTTGCGCAGGCCCAGGAAGTCCATCTTCAGCAGGCCGATGGCCTCGCACGACGGGTAGTCCCAGCCGGTGATGATGGCGCCGTCCTGCGCGCGCTTCCACACCGGAATGGCATCGGTGAGCGGATCACAGGACATGATCACCGCGCAGGCGTGGACGCCAGCGTTGCGGATCAGGCCCTCGAGCCCGAGCGCCATGTCGTAGATCTTCTTGACATCGGGATCGGTCTCGATGAGCTGGCGGACCTCGACGGCCTCCTTGTACCGCTCGTGCGCCGGGTCCGTGATGCCCTTGACCGAGATGTCCTTGGCCATGATGGGCGGCGGCAGCGCCTTGGTGATGCGGTCGGCGATGGAGTAGCCGGGCTGGCCGTAGATGACGCGGGCCGAGTCCTTGATGGCGGCCTTCGTCTTGATGGTGCCGAACGTGATGACCTGAGCCACCTTGTCCGAGCCCCACTTCTCCGAGGCGTACGTGATCATCTCGCCGCGGCGACGATCGTCGAAGTCGATATCGATATCGGGCATCGAGACGCGCTCGGGGTTGAGGAACCGCTCGAACAGCAGGCCGTGCGGGATGGGGTCGATGTTCGTGATGCCCAGCGCCCAGGCGACCAGGGAGCCGGCCGCCGAACCACGGCCCGGGCCCACCCGGATGCCCACCTCGTGGGCGTGGGCGATGAGATCGCCGACCACGAGGAAGTACGCGGGGAAGCCCATCTCGTTGATCACCGAGAGCTCGTACTTGGCGCGCTCGACGTAGTCCGCCGGCGGGCCGTCGGGGAAGCGCCGGTTCAGGCCGTCGATGACCTCGGACTCGAGGAAGGACTCCTGGGTGTGGTTCTCGGGCACGGGGAACCGCGGCATGCGGTCCTTGTGCTCCCAGACCTCCTTGTAGGACTGGACCCGCTCGCCGATCTCGACCGTGGAATCGCAGGCACCGGGCACCTGCGAGTCCCACAGGTCTCGCATCTCCTGCGCGGACTTGAGGTAGTAGCCGTCGCCGTCGAACTGGAACCGGGTGGGGTCGGACAGGGTCTTGCCGGTCTGGATGCACAGCAGCGCGCCGTGCGATTCGGCCTTGTCCTTGGTGACGTAATGGCAGTCGTTGGTGGCCAGCGGCTTGATACCCAGCTGGCGGCCGATCTCCAGCAGGCCCTCGCGGACGCGGCGCTCGATGTCGATGCCGTGGTCCATCAGTTCGAGGTAGAAGTTCTCCTTGCCGAAGATCTCCTGCCACTTCGCGGCGGCCTCGAGGGCCTCCCGCTCGTGCCCGAGCCGCAGCCGCGTCTGCACCTCGCCCGACGGGCAGCCCGTGGTGGCGATGATGCCCTCGGCGTGCTCGGCGATGATCTCGGCGTCCATACGCGACCACTTGCCGAGCTGGCCCTCGATCGACGCGAGCGAGCTGAGTTTGAACAGGTTGCGCAGGCCGGTGGCGTTCTCGGCCACCATCGTCATGTGGGTGTACGCGCCCGAACCCGAGACGTCGTCACCCTTCTGCGAGGGATCGCCCCAGCGCACGCGCTTGGTGTTGAAGCGCGATTCCGGCGCGATGTACGCCTCGATCCCGATGATGGGCTTGATGTCGTACTTGACCGCGGTGTTGTAGAAGTCGGACGCGCCGAACATGTTGCCGTGGTCGGACATGCCGACCGCGGTCATTCCCAACCGCTTCGCCTCGGCGAACAGCGGATCGACCTTGGCCGCACCGTCCAGCATCGAGTACTCGGTGTGGTTGTGCAGATGCACGAATGAATCTTGCGCGGGCACGCTCGGTCACCTCGACCCATCTTCGGTTGGAAATCTCATCGCTGCGATTCGAGTGTAGGCGCTCGCACCGACAGGTTCGGCGCGACGGGCCCGGCCGTGCCGGCCCGTCCGGCACCTCGGTTCACACCCGCCCCAGGGGCCACGCCGATGGCCCGCGGGCTCAGCCGAAGGCGATGATCAGCACCAGGATCATCAACGCGAGCACGGCCACGCCGACCAGTGCGAGGACGCCCGGGGACACCGAGCCGTTCGGCCCGGGCGGACGCTGCGCCGCGGGGGCGGGCCTGCGGCGCCGGGGGCGCGCTGCGGCGCGGGTGCGGACGGGCGCGGCATCGCCCCCCGACGGGACGCCCGGCCGGTGCATCGGCTGGGGCGCGGCCTGCGGTGGTGCGGGCCGCGCGGCGGGCACGCCCGCGCGGTTGGCCTGGCCGCGGATGCCGGGCGCCACCGACCTGGGAACCGGGGACGACGGACGGCTCGCGACGGGCGGCTGCGGACCCGAGGGGTGGCCGGGACCGGGCACATAGCCCGGCCGGGGCGCCGGACGGGCGGGCGGCATCCGCCGGTTCTGCGGGGCCGCCATCGCGGACCGCAAGGCCGTGGTGAATTCTTTGCAGGTGGCGAACCGCTCCGCCGGGGTCTTCGCCAGGCCGCGCGCCACCACCGCGTCGACCGCGGGCGGCACCCCGTCGCGGATCTGCGAGATCCGCGGCGGCGGCGCGTTGAAGTGCGCGTCGATCACGGCGTCCGTGCTGGCACCCGAGTACGGCACCTTGCCGGTGACGAGGTGGAAGAAGGTGGCCGCGAGCGAGTACTGATCGGACCGGGCGTCGAGGTCCTCGCCGCACAGCTGCTCCGGTGAGGCGTACGCGAGGGTGGCGAGCACCGTGCCGACGGCGGTGAGCTGCGAGGCCTCGTCACCGCCCTTGGCGACGCCGAAATCGGTGAGCAGCACGCGCTGCCCGTCGCCGTCGTCCCCGTCGTCGGTGGAGACCAGGATGTTGGCGGGTTTGATGTCGCGGTGCAACAACCCGGCCTTGTGCGCGTGGTCGAGGCCGCGCGCCACCTGCCCGACGATGTGCACGGCGGTGGCCGGTTCGAGTCCGGCCGGCGTGCGCTTGAGCAGGACCGAGCAATCGTCGCCCTGCACGTACTGCATGGCGATCCACAGCATCGCGCCCTGGCTACCGCGGTTGTAGATGGTGACGATGCTCGGATGATCGAGCCGCGCTGCGAGTTCCGCCTCCCGCAGGAAGCGCTTGCGGAAGCCCTCGTCGCCCACGTAGCCGGAGCTGAGCACCTTGAGAGCGTCGTGCCTCGGCAGCTCGGGGTGCTTGGCGAGGTACACGGATCCCATGCCGCCGGAACCCAGCGGTCGCTCGATCCGATAACCGCCGACCACCGTTCCGGGTGCGAGTTGATCCTTCATCGTCGCCGCTTCTGCCCCACATCGTCCGTTTCTCTGCGGCCAAGCCTAGCGTGCACCCTTGCCGCTTCCTTGGCAACGACCTGCGGTCAGATCTCGACCCCCTCGAACTGCGCCCGGTACAGCCGCGCGTAGGCACCACCCGCGGCCAGCAGCTCGTCGTGCGAGCCCTGCTCCGCGATCCGCCCGTGGTCCATGACCACGATCACATCCGCGTCGCGGATGGTCGAGAGACGGTGTGCGATCACGAAGCTGGTGCGATCGGCCCGCAGCGCGTGCATGGCCTGCTGCAGCAGCACCTCGGTGCGCGTGTCCACGGAGCTGGTGGCCTCGTCGAGGATGAGGATCGCGGGCTCCGCCAGGAAGGCACGAGCGATCGTGATCAGCTGCCGCTCACCGGCGGAGACGCTCCCCGACTCGTCGTCGAGCACGGTGTCGTAGCCGTCGGGCAGCGAGCGCACGAACCGGTCGACGAAGGTGGCGCGCGCGGCGGCGTGCACCTCCTCGTCGGTGGCGTCGAGGCGGCCGTAACGGATGTTGTCGGCGATGGTGCCCTCGAACAGCCAGGTGTCCTGCAGCACCATGCCGATCCGCTGCCGCAGGTCGGCGCGACTCACCTCCGCGATATCGGTGCCGTCGATGGTGATCCGGCCGCCGCTGAGCTCGTAGAACCTGAGGATGAGGTTGACCAGGGTGGTCTTGCCTGCGCCGGTGTGGCCCACGATGGCGACGGTGCGGCCCGGCTCGGCCACCAGGTCGAGGTGCTCGATGAGCGGCTCGTCGGGTGTGTACCCGAAGGCGACGTCCTCGAAGGCGACCCGGCCGCGGGTCGGCGTGGGCAGGGTGCCCGGCAGATCCGCCACCTCGTCCTCGGCGTCGAGCACCTTGAAGACGCGCTCGGCCGAGGCGACGCCCGACTGGAGCAGGTTGACCATCGACGCCATCTGGGTGAGCGGCTGGGTGAACTGCCGCGAGTACTGGATGAAGGCGATCACATCGCCGAGTGACATCGAGCCCGAGGCCACACGCAGGCCGCCGACCACACAGATGGCGACGTACTGCAGGTTGCCGACGAACATCGAGATCGGCATCACGAGCCCGGACAGGAACTGCGCCTTGTAACTCGCCGTCATCAGCGCGTCGTTCTCGACGTCGAAGCGCTGCTTGACCGCATCGCGGCGGCCGAACACCGTCACCAGATCGTGACCCGAGAAGGCCTCCTCCACCTGGCCGTTGAGCGCGCCGGTGTGCTGCCACTGCCCCACGAAGTGCTTCTGGCTGCGCTTCATGATCTGGCCGGTGAGGATCACCACGAGCGGGATCACCAGGATCGCGACCAGCGTGAGCACCGGGGACACGACGAGCATCATCACGAGCACGCCGATCACGGTGAGGGCGGAGATGATGAGCTGCCCCAGCGCCTGTGTGAGCGACTGGCCGAGGTTGTCGATGTCGTTGGTGACGCGGGAGAGCAGCTCGCCGCGGGGCTGCTTGTCGAAGTAGCTCAGCGGCAGCCGGTTCAGCTTCTCCTCGACCTCGCGACGCAGTTCGTACATCACCTTCTGCACCGCGCCGTTGAGCAGGTAGCCCTCGATGTACTGCAGCAGCGAGCTGCCGACGTACAGCGCGACCACCCAGATCAGGATGCTGCCCACTCGATCGAAATCGATACCGGGTCCGCCCTGGCGGGACGCGAGGAAACCGTCGTAGATCGCGTCGACGGCCGAGCCGATCACCTTCGGCGCCAGGACGGCCGCCACCACGGAACCCACGGCGAGCAGCACGGCGGCGACCACGGCGGACCGCTGGGATTCGAGCATGCTCAGGAGACGTTTGAGGGAGGGCCAGAAGGTCATCGGCTTCTGGCCGGGGGCGCCTGCGGTGGCCGCGCGGCTTCCGGGGCCGGTCATGCTGCACTCGATTCGGTGGCTTGGCTGCCGGCTATCTCCTGATAGGTCGGGCAGGTTTCGAGGAGTTCGTCGTGGGTGCCGAGGCCGACCACCGCACCGTCGTCGAGGACGACGATCTTGTCGGCGCCGGCGATGGTCGAGATGCGTTGCGCCACGACGAAGACGGTGGACTCACGGGTGTGCGGCGCGAGCGCCGCTCGGAGCTTCGCATCGGTCGCGAGGTCGAGCGCGGAGAAGCTGTCGTCGAACAGGTACACCGCGGGCTTGGCGACCAGCGCGCGGGCGATGGCGAGCCGTTGCCGTTGTCCGCCGGAGACGTTGGTGCCGCCCTGCGCGATGGGCGCGTCGAGGCCGCCCATCTCGGCGACGAAGTCCGATGCCTGCGCGATCGCCAGCGCCTCGTGCAGCTGTTCGTCGGTGGCGTCGGGGTCGCCGTACCGCAGATTGGTGGCGACGGTGCCCGTGAACAGGTACGGACGCTGCGGCACCAGACCGATGTGGCCCCAGAGGGCGTCGGGCCGGATGTCGGTGATGTTCACCCCGTCGTAGCGGACGGCACCGCCGGTCACGTCGAAGAGCCGGGCCAGCAGGTTGATCAGCGTGGTCTTTCCCGCTCCGGTGGAGCCGATGATCGCGATCGTCTCCCCCGGCGCCGCGGTGAGGTCGATCTCGCGGAGCACCGGTTCCTGCGCGCCCGGGTAGGTCAGCGAGACCCGATCGAGCTCGATGTTGCCGGTGATCCGTTGCAGCGGAGCGGGGTCCGCGGGCGGCGCGACGGTGGGGACCGTGTCGAGGACCTCGGTGATGCGGTCGGCGGCGACGGAGGCGCGCGGCACCATCATCACCATGAACGTGGCCATCATGACCGACATGAGGATCTGCATCATGTACTGCATGTAGGCGGTGACCTCGCCGATCTGGGCGCTCCCGTCCGAGATGAGGTGCGAGCCGAACCACCACACGGCCACAGTGGACAGGTTGAGCACCAGCATCACCCAGGGGAACATCACGGCCATGAGCCGCATCACCCGGATGCTGGACTCGGTGAGTTCGCCGTTGGCCTTCTCGAACCGCTCCCGCTCGACGGGCTCGCGGACGAAGGCGCGGATCACGCGCACACCGGCGAGCTGTTCGCGCAGCACGCGATTCACCGCGTCGAGCCGGGTCTGCACCTGGCGGAAGCCGGGGATCATCTGCGCGATCACCACGCCGAGCACCGCCACCAGGAGCGGCACCGCGACCACCATGAGCCAGGACAGTTGCGCGTTCTCCCGCACCGCCATGATGACGCCGCCGACGGCCATGAACGGAGCCTGAATCATCATCGACAGGGTCATCAGGACCAGCAGCTGCACCTGTTGGACGTCGTTGGTGGTCCGGGTGATCAGCGACGCCGCACCGAATTTCGACACCTCGCGGCCGGAGAAGCCGCCGACGGTGTCGAACAGTGCCCCGCGGGTGTCCCGGCCGAAGGCCATCGAGGTGCGGGCGCCGAAATACGTGGCTCCGGCGGCCGCGATCACCTGGAGCAGGGTGACCGCCAGCATGATGCCGCCCATCCGCCAGATGTAGCCGGTGTCTCCCGGAGTGACGCCGAGGTCCACGATCTTGGCATTGATCGAGGGCAGTGCGAGGTTGGCGATGACGCTGACGAGCTGGAAGGCGGCCACGGCCCACAACCACGGTTTGTACGGCCGTAGGTGGCCGGCGATGAGTCGGATGAGGGTCACGGGGCGGTCCTGTCGACTGAGAGGGCTGGGCGGGCTGAGATTCCGTCGAGGAGAACGTCGACGATGCGCTGCGGGGTGAGGACGGCACCCTCACTGATGTGCGGATGGCTGCCGGAGAAGGTGAGCAACCGGAGCAGGTGGATGGCCTCTTCCGGATCGACCGCCAGCTGATCGGCGTCGTCGCCGATCACCCCACGCAGGCGCCGCAGGAGGGCGGGACCGCCCTCGCGGGCCTTGCGCCGCGCGTCGTCGGTCCGGGTGTGCGGCGGCGAGACGAGTCCCAGCGCGTCCATGAGCCCGAAGATGCGCTGGAACCGTTGCTGGATGAGCTCGGTGAACCGGTACAGCCGTGCGCGCAGCGGAAGGGTGGGGTCGATGGCGTCGATCGCGTCGAGCAGGTCGTCGGGGGCGAAGCTCTCGGCCATCACGGCGTCGAGCAGTGCGTCCTTGGACTCGAAGACACGGAAGATCGTGCCCTCCGCCACCCCGGCGTGCTGCGCGATCTGCTTGGTGGTGGGCACGGTGCCGTATTCGAGCAGGGCGTCGCGAGTGGCGGCGATCAGCGCCGCACGCCGCTCGTCGGGCGGCAGATGCGGCGCGCGGGGACGGGTGTCTTCGGCGGCGGGCACGATGCCGAGGGTATCTAAATGAGTGAGCACTCACAACTGGATTACGCCGAGCGCGAACCGGCGCCCCGAATGTCCGGTTCGCGCTGCGGCCCTGCGGAATCGCTCGCGCCGGCCGATTCAGCCGAGCAGGTCCGCCAGCGCCTCGTCGATGGACGGATGGCGGAATTCGAATCCGGCGGCGGGCAGCACCGTCGAGGTGGCGTGCCGTCCCGTGAGCCCGAGCGCGGGATCGCTGCGCATCGCCAGGGCACCCAGGGCCAGCACGGGCGCCGGCGTCGCGGGTGCGGGCGGCCGGTGCAGGGTGCGGCGCAGCGCGCGCATGAGGTCGGCGTTGCGCACCGGGTGCGGCGCAGCTGCCACCACCACCCCGTCGGGCAGGTCCACTCCGGCCTCGATGCCGAGCCCCGCGCGTACGAGCGCGAGCCAGTCGTCGATGTGGATCCAGCTGAACCACTGCCTACCGTCACCGAGGCTGCCGCCGAGGAGGGCCCGGGTGACCCCGACCATCTTCGCCATCGCCGGCGATTCGGTGTCGAGCACGATGGACGTGCGGATCACGCTGAGCCGCTGGGTGTTCGCGCCCGCGACGGCCTCCTCCCAGGGCCGGGCGACGCCCGTCATCTGGGGCAGCCCCGGGTCGGGCAGCGGCGTCTCCTCGGTGCACCGCGACTCCCCCGCGTCGCTCCAGATCGCGGTGGTGCTCGCCTGCACCCACCGGGCGACCGGCCGGTCGGCAGCGGCCTCGACCAGTGCTCGGGTGGCGTCCACGCGGCTGGCCGTGAGCGCGGCGATGTTCTGCGCGGTGGGCCGGCAGTCGACCAGTTTTCCGGCGAGGTTGATCACCGCCGTGTCCGGGCGTTCGAGCACTGCCGACCACGATCCGACGGTGCGCCCGTCCCAGGCGACCTGGGGATACGGGATGTCGGCGCGGAGGGCGCGGGTGAGGATGGTGACGTCGTGGCCGCGGCAGGTGAGATCCGCGGCGATGCGCTGTCCGAGGGTGCCGGTGCCGCCCGCGATCACCACGTTGAGTGGGCGTGCCGCCCGCGGCGGTCCAGCGAGACCGGCCAAGCGGGCGAGACTCGCGTCGGCGCCGGTGGCGAACCGTCGTCCGACGAGCCGGTCGTAGAGCGGTGCGGACGGGCCGTTGACGGTGACGGTCTGCGTGACCTCGGTGCCGCCGGGGGCGGGCGCGAGGTCCCAGCGGACCGTGGTGGACGCGCCGGGCTGGTCCTGGGTGATGGCCAGTGCGCGGTGCGGGTCGAGCACGGTGATGCGGGCGGGCGGCGCGAGCCTGCGGTGCACCCAGTCGCCCGGCATCGCGGGCACCCAGTCGACTTCGGCGCCGACCGCGACATTCTCCGGTGCGACGATCGATGCGACGAAGGGTTGCCAGTGCGGCAACCGCCCGAGGTCGGCGATCGTCCCCCAGATCGCCTCGGGCGCAAGTGCGATGAATCTCCTCATTCGATGTTGAGTCCCCATGCCATCGACGCTAGTTCGCGATCGCGGGGAATCACTGCGCTTCAGCGGAGATCATTCTCACATCGTGAGATTGCACGCGTCAGAGCACGCACGGTCAGAGGTCAGTTACACGGAGAACGACCCTGCGCACTCCGCTATCCCCCACCTGGATCGCCATGTCGACCAGAGGCTTCTTAGGCCACGCGAAAACGGTGACGACGTCGCGACATCGCTCCAGCTTTCCTGATTCGACAGCCCCAGCGAGACCGTAGTCGCTCTCCAGGCCCCCTTGATATCCAGACGTACTCGCACGCGGCCCTCGATCGAATACCCGCTCTGAACCCGGAACCTCACTGAAGGTCACCGGTCCGGCGAGATCGCGGCAATCGGCACGAAACTCACGCACGCGACGTTCACCGAGTTGCGCGACGAACTCATCGACCTCTGCGGACGAGGCCTTGAAGACGGCGTTCAAGTACGGGTCCATGGATGCGCTACCGGCGCGCGCCTCAATCACGGCTACCCCCTGAGGCATCGAGGCTCCGGTTTGATCCTTCACATACTTCCGCACCGCATCCTCATCCAGCGAAGTCTCAGTCGACAGCAGATCGCACCCGGTGGCCGACAGGGCCATGAGCACCAACGTAGCGGCGCATACCCACTTCCGAGTCAGCTGATCGAGAACCATTGATCCAATATAATTGATACTTTGCTTCTTCAGCGTGCGCCTCAGGCCGGTGGCACGGGAGCGTCGTCCGCGCCCGGTTCGGCGCGCTCGGTGAACGACGGGAGCAGGGGCGCCACGGCGAAGACGCCGCCGCCGTCGGGCAGCACCTGCACCGCACGGACACCCGGTCCGGACGCGGCGGTGCGCAGGGCATCGCCGGTGCCGTGCACCACCACGCCGACCACGGCGGGCACACCGGCACGTAGGCGTGACACCGACACGCGCGCGATCGCCTCGCCGCGATCACCCGGGAGAACGAGCGAGGGAACGGCGTAGGACGCGAGTTCGTTCACGGCGGCCAGCCCCGCCGCGCTCTGGCCGGGCGGCACCGTCGTCATCGGGGTCTGGACGCCGGGGATCGGCACGCGCACCAGCACCCGGCCGATCCGGTCCAGACCGGGGGCCTCGCCGAACCGCTGCCACACCTCGCCCGGCGACCACTCGGCTGTGGGCGAGATCAGCGCCCAGCGCCGCTCACCGGCGGGGGCCGCGGCGAGGCTCCGCGCGGCGACTCCGAGGTACTTCTCGATCGGCTGGCCCGCGTCGGGCCCCAGCCGGTCGTCGCTGAACCGCGGGGCGGGCTGCGGCGTCACCGAACCCAGCCAGTAGGCGAGCCCGAGCGCCACGGCGAGCACCGCGGCGACGGGCGCCCAGGTGCGGATCACGCGTCGCGCAGGACGTCCAGGGCGTGCTGCAGATCGTCCGGGTAGGGCGAGGTGAACTCCACGTACTCCCCCTTGGTGGGGTGCGTGAAGCCGAGGGTGCGGGCGTGCAGCCACTGCCGCTCCAGGCCGAGCCGCTTGGCCAGTACCGGATCGCAGCCGTAGGTCTGATCGCCGCAACAAGGGTGATGCAGCGCCGCGAAGTGCACGCGGATCTGGTGCGTGCGACCGGTTTCCAGGTGCACGTCCAACAGCGTGGCGGCCTGGAAGGCCTCGATCGTGTCGTAGTGCGTGATCGACGGTTTACCGTCCTTGGTGACCGCGAACTTCCAGTCCGAGCTGCGGTGCCGGCCGATCGGCGCGTCGATGGTGCCGGACATCGGATCGGGGTGCCCCTGCACTAGCGCGTGGTACCGCTTGTCGACGGTGCGCTGCTTGAACGCCCGCTTGAGCACGGTGTAGGCGTGTTCGGAGACGGCGACGGCCATGACGCCGGAGGTCCCGACGTCGAGGCGGTGCACGATGCCCTGGCGCTCGGGCGCACCCGAGGTGGAGATACGGAAGCCTGCGGCGGCCAGGCCGCCGATCACTGTCGGGCCGGTCCAGCCGACGGAGGCGTGCGCGGCGACCCCCACGGGCTTGTCCACCACCACGATGTCGTCGTCGGAGTAGATGATGTTCATCCCGGGCACGGGTTCGGCGACGATCTCCAGCGGCCGCGCGGGCTCGGGCAGGGTCACATCGAGCAGGGCACCGGCGCGCAGCTTGTCGGACTTGCCGACCGCCGCACCGTCGAGGGTCACCGATCCCTCAGCCGCGAGCTCCGAGACCACGGTGCGCGAGAGGCCGAGGAGGCGGGCGACGCCCGCGTCGACGCGGAGGCCGTCGAGGCCGTCGGGCACCGGCATGGTGCGTGATTCACGCATCGGCGGACTCCTCGTTGGTGGTGGCGACCTTCTTCTCGCCGAAGCCCTCGTACGGGTCCTTACCGAACAGGGTGAGCACCACCAGCAGCGCGGCTCCGGTGGTGATCGCGCAGTCGGCGGTGTTGAACACCGGGAACCAGTCGCCCACCGAGAAGAAGTCGATGACGTGGCCCCGGAACACGCCCGGGGCACGGAAGATGCGGTCGGTGAGGTTGCCCAGCGCGCCGCCGAGCACGAGCCCGAGGCCCACTGCCCACGGGAGCGAGGTGAGCTTCGAGCCCATGTGCACGATCCAGGCGACCACGCACACCGCCACGATCGTGAGCACCCAGGTGTAGCCCGTGGCCATCGAGAACGCCGCGCCCGGGTTCTTGATGAAGATCAGGCTGAACGGGCCGAGCACGTGGATCCGCTCGCCGTATTCCATGTTCCGCACGGCGTAGGTCTTGGCGGCGAGGTCGATCAGCCACGCCGTGACCGCCACGACGGCGAGCAGGACGCGCGGGTCGCGGTACCAGCGCGGTCTCTCGGTTGGGCTCGAATCCATGACTTCCATCATCCACTACGGTGGCGGTGTGCATGGCAGGCGGTTACAAGTGGTGGCGGCACTCACAGCGGTCGCGGTGGGTTCCGCGGCGTGCGGATCCTCGGAGGGCGGCGCGCCGGCATCGTCGTCCCCGCCCGCAGCGGCGTCGCACGCGGCACCGGCCGCCGCGGCGGGATGTGCGGCGAATCCGCCCGCGCTTCCCGCGAACGCGACCACCATCGACGTACCGCAGGCCACGGTCACCGTCGACGCGCCGGGCTCCGGCGACCGGCGCACCGTGGCGGTCAACCCCACCCGCACCTCCGCATCGACCCTGTTCACCAACTCCTTGCAGGTGTCGATGGTGGCGAACGATCCGCCGTCGGGCGGTAACCGCGATGTGACGCTGCCGATCGTGGCCCAGCCGAGCTGCGCCGATCCGCTGGAGTCCACCCTGTACTTCGGCGCTCCCACCTCCACCGACGCCGGGATGACCAAGGCGCTGGCCCCACAGGACGGGCAGATCGCGCGGATGAAGCTCACCCCGGGCGGCGAGGTGCGCTCGTTCACGATCGCGGCGCCCCCGGGGATCGCCACCGAGGCGCAGGCGGCCTTCGAGCAGGCGCTGCTGCAGACCTTCCTGCGCGCGATCCCGCTGCCCGCCGAGCCGGTGGGAGCGGGCGCGACCTGGACGGCGATCCGCAAGATCCGCGCCGACAGCGACCTGACCCAGACCATGAAGGTGAGCCTCGGCGGCACCGTCGAGCGGCCGGCCGTCACCGCCGTGATCGACGAGGAACCCGACGGCTCGGTGTTCCGGGTGCCCGGCAGCAACACCACGCTCACCATCGAGAGCTACACCAGCGCGGGCAACGGATCGGCGACCCTCGACCCCGCGCTCGCCGTCCCCGTGGACGGCGGGGTCCAGCTGGAGGGCGGCCGCACCCTGGTGGGCGACGATCCGGCGCGCAAGCTGACCCAGAAGACGGGTTCGGTGTACCGCTGGACGGCGCGGTAGCCGCTCAGCCGCAGGACGGGGCGCTGCGTCCCAACTGGGCGACGATGTCGCACGCGTAATCGCGCTGCAGCTTCCAACCGCCCTCGAAGACGAAGGTCGCGTACGCGGTCTGGTTGGCGCCGCCGACGAGCCCGGACACCGGCGCCCTCGACACGCCGAACTCCTCGAGCACGGGCTTACCGATGTGCCACGTGAACTGCGGGTTGTTCTGCCGCAGCCGGACCAGCTCGTCGAACAGCGGCGCATCGGCGGGCGTCGCCCCCTGGACGAGATCGACCTTCGCTGCGGAGGGCACGCTCGGGTCCACGGCACGTTCGAGCATGGCTTCGAGCTGCGCGGCGGACGGCGCCCGATCGGGACTCGTGGACGGATTCTCCGCCTGGGCGGCGACGGTGGCCGTGGTCCCCATCGGGCTCGGAGGCGACGCGGAGTTCTGGCTCGCGCAGCCCGCCAGCAGGGCGGCGAGGGCCACGGTCGGTGCCAGCGCACGGCTCAAGCCCGTCATCGTTCCCACCTCCTGCTCGTTCTCCCGCCCGCTCGTTCCGGCGGCCTCCACTATGCCAAGGGGGCGCGGAGCCGTCGACGGGGCCTGCGACACCTGAGCGAAGTTTGACGCAGCAGCCGCGCACCCGCGAAGCTGCTCCCATGGTGGAAGTGGTCGTGATCGCCGCAGGCGGCACCATCGCGAGTCGCGACGACGGCACGGGGACCGCAGTGGCGGCCGATACCGGGGCCGATCTGGTGTCCTCGCTGCCGGGCGCGCCGGCGGGTGTCGAGGTGACGGTGCGCGATGTGGTGACCGTCGATTCGTCGGCGCTCACGCTCGATCAGTTGGACGCGATCCGTGCGGCGGTCGCGCAGGCGCTGGAATCGCCGGACGTGGCGGGTGTGGTGGTGACGCACGGCACCGACACCATGGAGGAGACCTCGCTGCTGGTGGACCTCTCGCACGGCGATCCGCGGCCCGTGGTCTTCACCGGGGCGCAGCACGCCGCCGACTCACCGCAGGCCGACGGTCCGGCGAATCTGGCCGAGGCGATCACCGTGGCCGCCGCCCCGGAGTACCGCGGGCTCGGGGTGCTGCTGTCGTTCGCGGGCCACGTGCAGACGGTCCGCGGTCTGGCCAAGGTCTCGACCGTGGCGCCGCAGCCCTTCGAGGGCGGCCTCCCCGTGGCCGAGCTCGGGGGCACCGCACCGAACCGTCTCCTCACCAAGCCGATGCCGGTCGCCGGGGTGCGGGTGGACATCGTCGCCTCGTACCCGGGCGCCGACGGTGCGCTCGTGGATGCCGCGGTGGCGGCCGGCGCGGACGGCATCGTGTTGGTGGGCACGGGAAGCGGCAACACGACGGTGGCGCTGGCCGATGCGGTGCGGCGCGCGATCGCCGCAGGGGTGGTGGTCGCGGTGTCGACGCGCGTGTGCACCGGCGAAGTCGACGCGGGCTACGGCGGGGGCGGCGGTGCAGCCGATCTCGTGGCCGCCGGGGCCGTCATGTCGCGGCGGTTGCGGCCGGGGCAGGCCCGGATCGTGCTGCTGGCGCTGCTCGCCGCGGGCGTCGGGCCCCGGTGGATCGCGGCGTACCTCGGCCGCTGACCGTCAGAACCGGAAACCGAATCGACGGGGCCGCTTCGGTTCCGGCTCAGGTTCCGGCTTCGGTTCTGGCTCCGACTCCGGCTCGTTCGCGGCGTCGGTCTCGGGTGGCGGAACGCCCTCGAACACCGGACCGTCCTCGGGAAGCGGTCGCCGCCAGTCCATGTCGATGACCTTGATCCGATTGCCGGTATCACCGTCCCAGTCGTAGCGCAGGCCCTGCGCTTCCAGCGCGGAGGTGATCGCGGCGGCGAGGTCGTCGAAGGTCCGCTCGTAGTACGCGGACATCTTCCGGGCGTCGCCCCGGGACCGTTCGAGCTCATCGGGATCGATCGACGGTGACGGACCGAAGGATCCGTAGCCGAGGTAGACGCCGGCCTTGCCGTAGGCGAGTTCGACCGCGTCCTGCTGGGTGAAGTAGACGTAACCCCACTCGTCACCGGTGCGCTCGTCGCCGATCTCCTCATCGGCGCAGGTCCGGCAGCAGGTGAAGTTCTGCCGGACGACGAGGCCGTGCGCCGCGATCGCCTCGCAGGCCGCGTCGAACCGCACCCAATCGCCGGGACCGTCCGACCTGTCGAGATGGGCCTGATACTTCTCCCGTGCGGTCTGCACGATGTCACGCGCGTCCTGCGGCTCCATCCCCGCGGCCTCCATCACCCCGGCGGCGTGCTCGGCGGTGAGATAGCCGGGGTAGACGAGCATCGACGCCGCGCGGAGACGGTCCTCCGGCAGGATCCGCACCAGCGTTCCGAAGCGCAACATCTCGGGCACGACCTGGTTCTGCTGCGCGAAGCGATTCGCCATGCATGCACGATAACGGACACGGTATTGGCACTTTCGGATCGCCACCGCGGTCCGCCCGATCCCGACGTGCGGGGTCGAGCACCGTGGGTAGCGTGGCCGGTATGCCCGAGCAGTCGCGCCACATCAGCATCGTGATCGAGCGTCCCGCGCTGGAGGTGTACGCCTTCGCCCGGGATCCCGAGAACCTGCCGCTGTGGGCGGCGGGCCTCGCGACGGGCGTGCGGCACGACGGAGACGACCTCATCACCGACTCCCCGATGGGCGAGGTGCGCGTGCGGTTCGCGAACGACAACGAGTACGGCGTACTCGACCACGACGTGACGCTCCCCGACGGCACGGTGGTCAACAATCCGCTCCGGGTACTGCGGCACCCCGACGGGGCCGAGGTGCTGTTCACCGTGCGGCGTCTCGGTGCGAGCGATACGGACTTCGACCGCGATTGCGGCACAGTGCGATCGGATCTCGAGCGCCTGCGAGGCCTCCTGCTCTAGATCAGTTCCATCGCGATAGAACGCACATTCGACTGTGCGGCAGATTCTCGAACCGGCCGGTAGATTGGAGTCAGTGAGAGGAGGGGCCATGTCGAACGAGACCTGCACTGCAGCCGAATATCTCGACGCGCTCACCCTCTTCGAACAGGCCGCATTCCGCCTGGCTCAGGCGGATCCGGTGATGCTCGACTCCCGAGCGGTCCTGGGCGCGCTCGGCCGGCTCGAAGCGGCGGCGCGCACGGTGCCGTACAGCCAGCACCTACTCGCTCAGGTCGGAGCGGAGCAGGACCTGCCCGGGCAACTGGGCTACACGGGATTGAAGGAACTGCTCGTCGACCAGCTCCATCTGGCCGGTCCAGAGGCACGGAACAGAATCCACGGGGCACGCGATCGTGTCCCCCAGCACTCGAGATCCGTTCCGCCCGAACCGAGATACGCACTGGTTTCGGATGCGCAGCGCGCCGGAACGATCTCGGAGCGGCATGCGCTCGCGATCGAGCGGGTGTTCGCGTCTGCCGGAAGACCATGACCCCGGAGAACGCCGAGATCCTCGAGGGCATTCTGGTTGCGGCCGCGCAGGACACCACCCCGGAGGACGTCGCCAAGGTGGGCAGGCACGCCATCGACCTCATCGATCCCGACGGTGCCGAGCCCAAGGACGAGGTGATCGCCCGCGCCCGCAGCTTCCATCTGGGGCGGCAGGACGACGATCTGATGTCCGGGATCGAGGGCGCGCTGACCCCGGAGTGCCGGGCACTGCTCGACACGGTCTTCGCGAAGTTCGGCCGCCCCGGAGTGAACAACCCGGCGGATGCGGCGAATCCGGTGGACATCGGAGACGCCGATGCGGTGCGTGCAGCCGCGAGGCGTGATCACCGCAATGTGTCGCAGCGCAATCACGATGCGCTCGTGCATGCCCTGAACATCGCGATCGGATCGGGCGCGCTGGGGCAGCACCGCGGCGTTCCCTGCGTACCGATCATCACGCTCGGGATCGACCAGCTCGAATCCGCGACCGGGATCGCGACCACCGCCACCGGAGGCCGCCTGCCCGTGGCCGATGCGCTGCGCATGATGGGCGCGAATCCGAAGTACGTTCTGGTCTTGGATCTCGCCTCCCGGCCGCTGTTCCTGGGCCGCGAGAAGCGCCTGGCTTCCACCGATCAGCGGATCGCGCTGTACGGATCGGACCAGGGGTGCACCGCACCGGGATGCGACGCACCCGCGACACGCTGCCAGGTGCATCACATCAACGAATGGGCCGACGGCGGCGCCACCGACATCACCACGCTGACCCTCGCGTGCGACGCCCACCACGGGAAAGTCACACCGGATACCGCCGATTTCCCGCGCGGATGGGAGACGATCACCGTGCCCGGCGGTGAGTTCGCGGGACGGACCGGCTGGCGGCGCACCACCGATCCGTCCCAGCAACACCGCGTGAACCACACGCACCGTCCCGAGGAGCTTTTCCGGCAGGCCCTCGCGCACTGGCGCCGCAGCCGCGAGCGGTATCAGAACGTGTGGCGGCGGGAAGATCTCCGCGTGCAGCACCTCCACTTCGTCGGCACGATCCACGACGACATCGCCGCGATGCTCGACGGCCCGCACGGCCCGCCCGTGCTCGAAGCCCTTCTCGCCGAACACGATGCCGACAATGCCTGGCGACTCGGCGAGCCCGCTCAATCCGCGGTCGCGGCCTGAGCGCGGGTGCCGATCAGTCGTCCTCGTCGACGTGCAGGTGTTCGGCGGACCAGTCCAACGAGTCGAGAGGATCGGCCTCGCGGAGATCGGGATCGTCGGCACGGAAGCTGCGCATGCGGCCGGGTCCGGAACCACGGGTCTCGAAGCGGACGCTGAGCACGCCGTGCCCCGCCCCCTGCACCCAGCCGTGCCCGAACTCGGGGTGCCGCACATCCATACCGGTGCGCCAGCCCACGACGGCCGCCGGAACCGCGGCACCGTCGAGCACCTCGGCCGCCTCCGCAGCGGCTTCGTCGGCCTCCCCCGCTGCGGCCGGCTCGTCGCCGAACAGGGTGAACTGCTCGATGCTGCTCAGCCCGGAGAAGCCCACCCCTACCAGGCGCAGACCGCCGATCTCCACGGGATCGAGCGCGAGGCGCTGCGCGGTGGCGGTCAACACGGCCGCATCGGTCGTGGCCGAGGGCAGCGTGGCGGACCGCGTCAGGATCGACATATCGGACCGCTTCAGTTTCAGCACCACCGTGCGCGCCCCGCGTCCATCGCGGCGCAGCCGGCGCACCGCATGCTCGGCGCTCCGGTCGATCTCGCGACGCAACGCCGCCATCGTGGTCACGTCCACCTCCAGCGTGTGCTCCGCGCTGATCGACTTCGCCTCGGTCCGCGTCTCGATCGGGCGGTTGTCCTCGCCCCGCGCCAACCGGTGCAACGCCGGTCCCAGCGTGGCACCCAGCACCGAGACCACCTCCACCTCGCTCATCGCGGCGAACTGGCCGATGGTCTCAATCCCCAAGCGCGACAGCCGCTCCCCCGCCACCGGGCCGATGCCCCACAGCTTGCGCACGGGCAACGGATACAGCATCGCCTCCTGCGCGGCGGGCGGAATCACCGAAACCCCGTCGGGCTTGGCGAGGCCGGAGGCGATCTTGGCGGCCTGTTTGCCCGCGCCCGCGCCGACCGATGCCACCAGCCCCGTCGCGCCACGGATCCGCGCCCGCAGCTCCTCCGCGAAGGCCACCACCTCGGTCGACGAGGCCCCCACCAGCTCGGCCGGTTCGCCGAAGGCCTCGTCGAAGGACAGCGTCTCGACCACCGGGATCAGCTCGCGCACCGTCGCGAAGACGCGGCGGCTCACCACCCCGTACAGGGCTCCGCGCGGCGGCAGCACCACCGCGCTCGCCCCCACCAGCCGCCGCGCCTGATGCATCGGCATCGCCGACCGCGCGCCGAAAACACGCGCCTCGTAGGAGCATCCCGCCACCACACCGCGGCCGCCGATCCCGCCCACCAGCACGGGGCGGCCGCGCAGGGTGGGGCGGGTCAGCTGCTCACAGGACGCGAAGAAGGCGTCCATATCGAAGTGCAGCACCCAGCGGGCGCTGCTGTCCGAGGACGCTCCGGCGTCAGGCCTTGGTGAGTCGGCCCCGGACGCCATCGCCCAGATCCACTCCGTCGGTCACCGGACCGAACTCGAGCGACGTCGCGAGCACCTCGCCCGCAATCAGCTCGCGGTGCGCCTGCGCGGCGGCCAGATGCTCCTCGGGCACGTCGAGCACGAGCGCGATGCGATCACTCACGTCGAGCCCGGCGGCGCGGCGCGCCTCCTGCAGCTCGCGGATGCGGTCCTTGGCCCAGCCCTCGGCCTCCAGCTCGGCGTCGACCGTGAGGTCGAGCACCACGAGGCCTGCGCCGTCGGGCAGCTCGGCGGTCGAATCGGGCGCGGCGGCCACGAGCTT
Organism: Tsukamurella sp. TY48; assembly: GCF_019656655.1. GTDB lineage: Bacteria > Actinomycetota > Actinomycetes > Mycobacteriales > Mycobacteriaceae > Tsukamurella > Tsukamurella strandjordii. The sequence goes on from NZ_BPMV01000001.1 coordinate 260,964, forward strand.
GCGCGTGTACTCGCCGTCCTGGAGCTCGATCCCGGCCGCAGTCACCACCCCGTCGGACACGGTGTAGTCGCCCGACTTCACCGCCTTGATCACCGTCTGCACGTCCTTGCCCAGACGCGGCCCGGCGGCGCGTGCGTTCACCGCGATCTCGACCTTGCCGAAAGCATCGGCATCACTGGAGATCTGCACGTCCCGCACGTTCACCTCGTCGGCGATGATCGACGCGAACGGGGCCAGCTTCTCGGCGTCGCGGCCGGCGACGGTGAGCGAGTGCAGCGGCAGCCGCACGCGCAGCTTGTTCGCCTTGCGCACCGAGGAGGCGACCGAGCACACGTCCCGGACCTCGTCCATCGCCGCGACGAGGGCGGGATCGGCGGGCAGCTCGGACGCCGACGGCCAGTCGGTCAGGTGCACCGACTCGCCGCCCGTGAGACCGCGCCACATGGCCTCGGTGGCCATGGGGAGCAGCGGCGCCGCGAGCCGGCACGTGGTCTCCAGCACCGTGTACAGGGTGTCGAAGGCACCGTCGTCCGAGCCGTCCCAGAACCGTGCCCGCGAGCGACGCACGTACCAGTTGGTGAGCGCGTCCACGAACAGCCGCAGTTCCTCGCAGGCGTCGGCGATGTTGCAGGTGTCGAGCGCCTCGGTCATGGCGTCGCGGGTCTGCGCCAGCTTGGCGAGGATGTACCGGTCCAGCACGTCCTGCGAATCGGTGCGCCAGGTGGCCGGCTTCTCCGCGTACAGCTGCAGGAACGAGTAGGCGTTCCACAGCGGCAGCAGCGTCTGCCGCACGCCGTCGCGGATGCCCTGCTCGGTGACCACCAGGTTGCCGCCGCGCAGGATGGGCGAGGCCATGAGGAACCAGCGCATGGCGTCGGAGCCGTCGCGGTTGAAGACCTCGTTGACGTCCGGGTAGTTCCGCTTGGACTTGGACATCTTGAGGCCGTCGTGGCCGAGCACGATGCCGTGCGCCGCGACCGTGCGGAAGGCGGCGCTGTCGAACAGGGCCGTCGCCAGCACGTGCAGGTTGTAGAACCAGCCCTTGGTCTGCCCGTTGTACTCGACGATGAAGTCGCCAGGGAAGTGACTGTCGAACCACTCCTGGTTCTCGAACGGGTAGTGCACCTGCGCGAAGGGCATCGAGCCGGACTCGAACCAGCAGTCCAGGACCTCGGGGACGCGGCGCATGGTCGAGTTCCCGCTCGGGTCGTCGGGGTTCGGCCGGGTCAGCTCGTCGATGTACGGGCGGTGCAGGTTGGTCGGGCGCACGCCGAAGTCGCGCTCCAGCTCGTCCAGCGAACCGTAGACGTCGACCCGCGGGTACTGCGGATCGTCGGACACCCACACCGGGATGGGCGCACCCCAGTAGCGGTTGCGGCTGATGTTCCAGTCGCGGGCGCCCTCCACCCACTTGCCGAACTGGCCGTCGCGGATGTGGGCGGGGTTCCAGGTGATGTCCTGGTTCAGCTCCAGCATGCGCGGGATGATCTTGGTGACCTCGACGAACCACGAGGGCACGGCCATGTAGATCAGCGGCTGCCCGGAGCGCCAGGAGTGCGGGTAGCTGTGCTCGATGGTCTCGTGGCGCAGCAGCCGGCCCTTGGCCTTGAGGTCCTTGCTGATCACCGGGTTCGCCTCGAAAACCTGCAGGCCCTCGTACGGCGGCACGGCGGCGGTGAACTTGCCGCCCGGGTCCAGCGGCTGCACGACCTCGATGCCGTACTTGCCGGTGGCCAGCTCCATGTCCTCCTCGCCGAAGGCGGGCGCGAGGTGCACCACGCCGGTACCGGAGTCGGTGGTCACGTAGTCGGCGAGCAGCGTGACGTGCGCCTTGGGGTGGCCGGCGAAGAAGTCGAAGGGCGGCTCGTAGGCGGCGAACTCCAGCTCGCGCCCCTTGTAGCTCCCCTTGACCTCCGGCGTCTCCCCCAGCTCGCGGGCGTAGTGGCCCAGCCGGGCCTCGGCCAGCAGGTAGTCGTGCCCTTCGAAAGCAGAGCCTTCCTGAGCCGTCACGTGCACGTAGTCCAGGTCCGGATGCACGGCGATGGCGAGGTTCGACGGCAGCGTCCAGGGCGTGGTGGTCCAGATCAGGGCCTCGACACCGTCGAGCGCCTCCAGCGAGGTGCCCTTGGTGCGCAAGGGCATGCCGACGGTGACCGCCGGGTCCTGGCGCATCTTGTAGGCGTCGTCCAGCTTGCTCTCCTGGTTGGAGAGCGGAGTCTGCTCGTACCAGGAGTACGGCAGCACGCGGTAGCCCTGGTAGATCAGGCCCTTGTCGTGCAACGTCTTGAACGCCCACATGACGGACTCCATGAAGTCCAGGTCGAGCGTCTTGTAGTCGTTGTCGAAGTCCACCCAGCGGGCCTGGCGGGTGACGTACTGGCGCCACTCCTCCGTGTACCGCAGCACCGAGGTGCGGCAGTAGTCGTTGAACTTCTCCACGCCCATGGTCTCGATCTCGGACTTGTCCTTGATCCCCAGCTGGCGCTCGGCCTCGAGCTCGGCGGGCAGGCCGTGGGTGTCCCAGCCGAAGCGGCGGTCCACCTTCTTGCCGCGCATGGTCTGGTAGCGCGGGACGAGGTCCTTGACGTAGCCGGTGAGCAGGTGGCCGTAGTGCGGCAGGCCGTTGGCGAAGGGCGGACCGTCGTAGAAGACGAATTCCTCGTCGTTCTCGCGGTTGGCGATGCTCTTGCGGAAGGTGTCGTTCGCCGCCCAGTAGGCGAGCACGCGCTCCTCGAGATCGGGGAACGACGGTGCGCCGGATCGGGCGGGGGCGCCATCGTCGACCGTCATGTCGACCTGGGGATACGGGCGGCTGTTGCTCACTGCAGGCTCCTCGTGCCGTGTACTACCAGCACGGGGACGACGCCGACCTGTGGTCGGCAACCGCGGTACCACCCCGCTTGCGCCCTCCCGATGTCTCGGGGCGGCGCCACTTCACGTGGGCTGTGACGGGCCCGCCCGTCCGGTTCTACTGGGGCGTGCGCCCGTTCTTCCGGATGCTCCCCGGTGATGGCCGGATCAACGCACTATCAGGATAACGCTACTTCTTGCCGGGTTCTTCCGGCGGCTCCCACTCGGCGCCCCACGCCCGCTCATCCTCGATCTGGGGGATCTGATCGGTCATGTCGGGGTCGTAGCGGCCGGGCGCGAACAGGCCGCGGGTGGAATCGTCGTCGGTGTCGGCGGCCGATTCGTGCGACCACTGGTCCGCGGCACCGCCTCCGACGGCGAACTGTCCGGTCGCGGTGTCGTCGGCGTCGGTGGCCGGAGCGTCGTCGTGATGCCCGAACTCCTCGTGGCCGACGGTGCCCGCCTCGCGGACGGCGTCGGCATCACCGTCGGTGATCCGGGGGACGTGCTGGGTGATCTCGGCATCGCTCTCGCCGCCGATGAGCCCGCCCTGCGGTTCGACGGCGGGTTTCGCGGCGAGACCGGAGGGCCGATCGTCCGGCTCCCCGGCGGAATCGTCCTTCGGCTCGTCGCCCGGCGACCACCCGGGCTCGTCCTCGTCGCCGAGCTTCTTCGCGACGTTCTTATCGCGATCGGCGCGGCGGTAGGTCAGGACGTCGACGAGCAGCAGGACGACGCCGATGACCGAGACGACCACACACGCGATGGCGAGCCAGAGATTGGCCGTGACCAGGGCGACGATCAGCAGGACGAACCCGACGATCGTCGCCCCCAGCGCGGCTAACAGCATCCGTTATCGCCCCTCGGGTCGGTGCGACTACTTGAACGAGGGGTTGCCGCCCGAGCTGTTGCCCGGATCGTTGAAATCGCCACCGCGGCCCTGAGCGTGGTCGACCGGCGCAGCGGAGCGCAGCGACTGCAGCTCCTCCAGCTGGCCCTCGAGGTAGGTCTTGAGGCGGGTGCGGTACTCGCGCTCGTAGGTCTTGAGCTGCTCGATCCGACCCTCCAGCACCGTGCGCTGCTGGTTGATGGTGGTCATGATGTCGGTGTGCTTCTGCTCGGCCTCGGCCTGCAGGGCATCCGAACGCTCCTGCGCCTGGCGCAGCTGGTTCTCCGAGCGGGTCTGCGCATCCGCGAGCAGCGCATCCGACCGCTGGCGGGCGTCGGAGACCATCGACTCCGACTTCTGCCGGGCGTCGGTGACCATCGCCTCGGACTGCGAACGCGCGTCCGAGACGAGCTTCTCGGCCTCGGAGCGCGAGTTGTTGGTCAGACGATCAGCGGTGTCCTGCGCCAGGGCGAGCACGCGGGCGGCGCGGAGGTTGGCCTCCTCGTCGTTCGCGGGCGCCGCTTCCTGGACGGCGGGAGCGTTCGGCGATGCGAACGCGACGGTGCTGCCGGCCGACGGCTGGCCGCCACCGGCACGCGCATCGGCCAGCTCGCGCTCGAGCTCGGCGTTGCGCTGCTGCAGGTCGTTGTTCTCCTCGGTCAGCCGAGCCAGCTCGGTCTCGACCAGATCGAGGAACTGATCCACCTCGTCCTCGTTGTAGCCGCGCTTGCCAATCGGCGGCTTACTGAACGCAACGTTGCGCACATCGGCGGGTGTCAGCTTCATAGGTCGTTTCCCCTCAAATCGGCTGCTCGACAGATCCCAAGTCACTTGGGCCAACACTGTAACTGGTGCACATCCTGTCACACCAGACCCGTTTGTTCCTCATCACCCGGAATTCGGCGAGGAAATGACTGAATTCCGGGGACGTAGGGCCAGGTCATTCACGATGACGATGCAGCTGCAAGCTGAATCAGGTATCGCAGGACGGCGAGCAGGATGAACAACACCAGGTACGACAGGTCCAATTGGATCTGACCGAGCTTCAGCGGCGGTATGAACTTGCGCAGCAGTTTCAGCGGCGGATCCGTCACGGAGAAGATCGCCTCGAGCAGCACCGCGACGATGCCGGTCGGGTTCCAGTCCCGCGCGAACGACTTCACCACTTCGATCACCAAGCGGACGATCAGAAGGAAGGTGTAGACGCCCAGCAGGGCGTACAGGGTCAGCCAGATAGCTTGCACGAATACAGTCTGCCCGAATCCGTCAGCGGTTGTAGAAGCCGGTCTCCGCGATCCGCGCGCGATCCTCGGCGGTCACGTCGACATCGGAGGTGGCCAGCATGAAAACCTTGGTGGTGATCCGGTCGAAGGAGCCGTGCAGCGCGAAGGTCAGGCCGGCGGCGAAGTCGACGAGGCGCTTGGCATCGGCGTTGTCCATCGCGGTCAGGTCCATGATCACCGGGATGCCCTCGCGGAACCGCTCACCGATCGTGCGCGCCTCCTCGTACGAGGTGGGACGCAGCGTGGTGATGCGCGACATCGGGTTCTCCTGGCTCAGCACATCGGCGCGGGTGTCCATGGCGAGGGCGCCACGGGTCGAGGGGGCGACGGAACGCGAGGCGTCCCGCAGCGGCTCCAGGCGCGGCAGGCGCGGGGCCTCGGCGCGGGCGGGCTCGCGGTAGCGACCCTCGTAGCCGCCGTCGCGGTAGTAGCCGTCGTCGTAGGACTCGCGGCCGTAGCCGGCGTCGTAGGAGTCGTACTCCTCGGCGCGGCGGCCGTCGTAGGCGTAGCCGCGCTCACCGCGGTAGTCGGCGCCGAACTCGTCGTCGAGGCTGCGGCGGCCCCGGGGCTCGGGAGTCGCCTCGTCGATATAGCGGTCGTCGTACGCGTCCAGCGGAACCATGCCGAAGTACGCCTTGACCTTGTGCAGAGTGCTCATCTTTGCCCTTCCTCGGCGCCTGCATGGGCTGGTGTGACGGTTGTGACTGTCGTTATGGATGTGAGATTAGTGGGCGCTGCCCCAGAATCGCGGTTCCGACACGCACACACGTGGATCCGAGTTTCACGGCGAGCTCCAGGTCACCCGACATTCCCGCGGAGAAGACGTCGGCCGCCGGGTGATCGGCGCGCAGGCCCCGCCACAGACCGGCCAGTTCGTCGAAGGCGCGCTCCGGATCCGCTTCCAGCGGAGGCACTCCCATCACGCCGCGCAGCCGCAGCGAGGGCGCGGCGGCGATCGTGGTCACCAGGGCTTCGAGATCGGCGCGCGGTACTCCCCCACGCGCCGGGTCACCGTCGAGACTGATCTGGACGAGCACGTCGAGCGGGGCGCTGCGGTCGCCCCGGTCGAGCGCGGCGGCGGCCCCGCGCTCCAGCGCGTCGGTGAGCCGGATGCTGTCGACCGAGTGGACCATCGCCGCCCACCGCGCGACGGACTTGGCCTTGTTGCGCTGGATGTGCCCCAGCATGTGGAACCGGGCATCGCTCAGCTCGGCCGCCTTCGCCGCGGCCTCCTGTTCCCGGTTCTCGCCGAAGTCGGTGCAGCCCAACTCCTGCAGCAGCGCGACATCCGACGCGGGGAAGAACTTCGTGACCGGCAGCAGCGTCACCTCGGCGGGGGCGCGGCCGGCGTCGCGACAGGCGGTGTCGAGTCGAGCGCGGGTGGCGGCGAGGCCCGCCGCCAGCTCCTCGCGGCGGCTCACCGTGCGCTCGCGTCCCCGGTGCCGGGGTCGATCCAGATCACCGAGGCGATGCGACCGGTGGGGGCGCCCCGGCGGTGCGAGAACAGGGTGGGGTCGCTGATGGTGCAGCGCGGGTCCTCGGCGACCGCGGTCACGCCGAGACTCTGCAGCTGGCGCCGGATCCCGGCGCGCAGATCGAGTCCGTCGGTGCCCTTCTCGGTGCGGCAGCGACTGCCGGGCAGGTGCTCCTCGACATCGGCGGCCATGGAGGCGGGAACCTCGTACTTGCCGCCACTGGCGGCGGGGCCGAGGAAGGCACCGATGCGTTCGGGGCGGGCGCCGAGATCGCGCATCGCCTCGATCACCGTGGGCACGATGCCGATCCGCGCACCGACGCGGCCCGCGTGCACCGCGGCCAGGACGCCCGCTTCGTCGTCCGAGAGCAGGATGGGAACACAATCGGCGGTGAGCACCGCCAGCGCCAGCCCGGGCACGGTGGTCACCAGCGCGTCGGTGGCCTCGACGGGCTGCTCGCGCGGACCGTCGACCACGGTCACGGTGCGGCTGTGGATCTGTTCCATCCACACCACATGCCCTGGGGCGACGCCGATCTCACGCTCCAGCCGGAGCCGATTGGCCGCCACCGCCGCCGGATCGTCGCCGACGTGGTCGCCGAGATTGAAGGTGTCGTAGGGCGCCGCGGAGACGCCGCCCGCACGGGTGGTGGTCACCCGCCGCACGCGCGCGGAGACGACAGGTGTGCTCGCCGGATCAGTCATGCCTTCGAGGCTACCGATGCCCGCCCGGCGGGGTCGTCAGCGACGGCCCTGCAGGAACGACGGGACGTCGAGATCGTCCTCGTCGCCCGACTCACGGATGGAGGTGCGGGCCGGGAACGGATCGTCGGTGCGCGGGGGACGCGCGAAGACGTTGCCGCGCCCCGCATCCGGCGCCTCGGCGGCGTCGGGGGCGGTGTGCTGGCCGATGGTGCGTGCCGCGACCGTGCGGCGCACGGGTGCCGCGCCGTCGAAACCGGCGGCGATCACGGTGATCCGCACCTCGTCGCCGAGGTTGTCGTCGATCACGGTGCCGAAGATGATGTTGGCGTCCTCGTGCGAGGCCTCCTGCACCAGCGAAGCGGCCTCGTTGATCTCGAACAGGCCCAGGTCGCTGCCGCCGGCGATGGACATGAGCACGCCGTGCGCACCCTCCATCGAGGTCTCCAGCAGCGGCGAGTTCACGGCCTGCTCGGCGGCCTTGAGGGCGCGGCCCTCACCGCGCGCCGAGCCGATGCCCATGAGGGCGCTGCCCGCACCGGACATGACGCTCTTGACGTCGGCGAAGTCGACGTTGATCAGACCCGGCGTGGTGATCAGGTCGGTGATGCCCTGCACACCGTTGAGGAGCACCTCGTCGGCGCTCTTGAAGGCGTCCAGCGCCGAGAGATTCACATCGCCGAGCTGCAGCAGGCGATCGTTGGGGATCACGATCAGCGTGTCGCAGGACTCGCGCAGCGCGGTGATGCCGGCGTCGGCCTGCTTGCCGCGGCGCGCACCCTCGAAGGTGAACGGACGGGTCACGACACCCACGGTGAGCGCGCCCAGCTTGCGGGCGATGCTCGCGACGACGGGTGCGCCACCGGTGCCGGTACCGCCGCCCTCGCCCGCGGTCACGAAGACCATGTCGGCGCCTTTGAGGAGCTCCTCGATCTCGTCCTTGGCGTCCTCGGCGGCCTTGCGGCCCACCTCGGGATCGGCGCCGGCGCCGAGGCCGCGAGTGGACTCGCGGCCGACGTCCAACTTGACGTCGGCGTCGCTCATGATGAGCGCCTGGGCGTCGGTGTTGATGGCGATGAACTCGACACCCTTGAGGCCCTGTTCGATCATCCGGTTCACGGCGTTGACGCCGCCACCGCCGATGCCGACGACCTTGATTACGGCGAGGTAGTTGTGCGCGGCGGTCATGTTTCGCCTTCCTTGGATGTGCGGGTTGGTCTCGCGACCCTCCAGAACCCTAAACCTCAACCACAGGCTTAAAGTTATGTCAAGTAGCTGCTCTGAAACCAAGGTAGAGGCCCATGGGGCCCGATGCCCGCAGGCGCGTGGGCGTGTCGGCGAAAAACCGTGTCACATCGCCGCGATCGGGCCGATCCGGCTCAGCGCGTGGTGGGCACGTCGGGGTCGATCACGGTGAACTCGCGGCCCGGGCGGGTGAGCACCACCTTGAGCGCGGCCACCTTCGCATCCGCGCGGGAGGCGTCGCCCCAGTAGACGACGCGCTTGTCCCGCAGCACGAATCGCACGTTCGCCGGCGAATCGGCGCCGATCTCGACGACCTGGCCGCGGATGTCCTGCGGCAGCGACTGCAGCACGCTGATCGCCGCCTTGGTGTTCGGATCGTCGGCACCCGGGTTCTCGACGGTGAGCTTCGGCGTCAGGATCGGGGGCTCGCCCACCTTGATGAAGGGCACCCCCTTGGCGTCGACCAGGGTGACGCCGGAACGATCGGCGTACGCCACCGCCTCGCGCTCGGTGACCTCGACGACGAGGGTCGACGGATACGAGACGGTGATCGTCGCCGAGTCGATCCACGGGCTCACCCGCACCACCGCGGCCGCGTACTCCGCGGTGCGCGACTTCGTGATCTGCAGCAGCGGCTTGCCCTTGAGCGGCTCGACGACCTTCTCGATCTCCTCGGTGGGCGCGTGCGCAGCACCCGTGACGGAGACGTTGCGAGCCGACATGAGCGGGGTGAAGTAGGCGATGGCGAACAGGCCGCCCGCGACGATGAGCACCAGGACGAGCACCAGCAGCCGGCGCAGCCCCGGCACCTGCCGGCGCGGTGCGGGCGCAGTCACCGAGCGGCCCCTCCGCCGCGGTGCGCCAGCGCGGCCAGGATCGTGGGCCCCTGCATCGTGACATCGCCCGCGCCCATGGTGATCACAACGTCACCCGGACGCGCCACGTCGGCGACGGTGGTCGCCACATCGGCCTGGCTGGGCACGTAGGTCACCGCGGAGGTCACCTTCTCGGCGATCCGCTCCCCCGTGATGCCGGGCAGCGGCGCCTCACGCGCCCCGTACACATCGAGCACCACCACGTGATCGGCGAGACTGAGCGCCTCGGCGAACTCGCCCGCGAACTGCTCGGTGCGCGAGTACAGGTGCGGCTGGAAGGCCACGACGACCCGTCCCGGGATCGCCTGCTTGGCCACCATCTCGGCGGCCGCGGTGAGCACCGCGCGCACCTCGGTCGGATGGTGCGCGTAATCGTCGAAGACCCGCACCCCGTCCTCGGTGCCGCGCAACTGGAACCGGCGGTGCACGCCGCCGAAGGATTCGATACCGGCGATCACCTTGGCCGTCGGGTAGCCCAGGTTGACCACCGCGATGGTGGCTGCAATGGCGTTGAGCGCCATGTGCCGTCCCGGCACGGAGAGCATGATCGCGCGCTCGGTGACCTTGCGGTTCTCGTCGGAGAAGCGCACCTTGAGCATGCCGCCCTCGGCGCGCGGCTTGTACTCGAGCAGTTCCGCGATGAGCGTGACATCGGGAGCGAGGTCGCGGTGCGTGCCCTCGCCGTAGCCGAAGACCCGCACGCCGCGGGCCCGGAGCGCGGCGTGCGTGCGCTGGGCCAGGGCCGCCGAGCCCGGATCGTCCAGGCACACCACCAGCGTGCCGCCGGGACGGATCCGCTCGGTGAAGGCGTCGAAGACCGCGACGTACTTCTCCTCCGAGCCGAAGAAGTCCAGGTGATCGGCCTCGACATTGGTGACGACCACCACGTCGGGGCTGTACTGGAGCAGCGAGCCGTCGGACTCATCGGCCTCGGCGACGAAGACGTCGCCCGTGCCGTGGAAGGCATTGGTCCCGGACTCGTTGAGCTCGCCGCCCACGGCGAACGACGGATTGCCGCCGCAGTGCTGCAGGCCGACGACGGCCATCGAGGTGGTCGAGGTCTTGCCGTGGGTGCCGCTCACCAGCAGCGTGCGGTACCCCTCCATGAGGTCGGCCAGTACCTCGGGGCGCAGGATCACGGGAATGCCGCGCCGCCGGGCCTCCACCAGCTCGGGATTGTCCTTGGGGATCGCCGCGTGCGTGGTGACCACCACGGTGGGGCCGCCGGGCAGCAGATCGAGGGCCTCGGCGCTGTGCCCGATCTGCACCTGCGCGCCGCGCGCGCGCAGCGCGATCACGCTGCGCGACTCCTTCGCATCGGAGCCGGACACCTCGCCGCCGCGGGAGAGCAGGATGCGGGCGATGCCGGACATACCGGCGCCCCCGATGCCCACCATGTGCACACGCTGCAGCTTCTCGGGCAGATCGCTCATCGCCGGCCTCCCAGGTCCAGGGCAGTCGCGGCGACGGTGCCCGCGGCGTCGCGGTGACCGGTCCCGGCGGCGGCGGCACCCATGGCCGCGAGCCGATCCGCATCGGCGGCGAGCGGGATCACCGTCTCGCGCACCAGGTCCGGGGTGAACGCGGCATCGTCGACCAGGAGTCCGCCGCCGGCGGACACCACCGGCTTGGCGTTGAGCGCCTGCTCCCCGTTGCCGTGCGCCAGCGGCACGTACACCGCGGGCAGGCCCACCGCGGCCACCTCGGCCACCGTCATCGCGCCGGAGCGGCAGACCGCGAGATCGGCGGCCGCGTAGGCCAGATCCATGCGTGAGAGGTAGGGCACGGCCACATAGCCGGGCACATCGACATCGACGGCGTTCTTGGGCCCGTAGGCGTGCAGCACGGCGATACCGGCGTCCGCGAAATCCCGTGCCGCACCGACCACACCGTCGTTGAGCCGGACCGCGCCCTGGCTGCCGCCGAAGACCAGAACCACCGGGCCGTCGGCGGGGAGCCCGAAGTGGGCGCGGGCCTGCGCGCGCAGGGCGGTGCGATCGAGCCCGGTGATGGAGCTGCGCACCGGAATGCCGACGACCTCGGCGTGGATGCCGGAGCCGGGCACGGCGGCGAAGACCTTGGTGGCCAGGCGCGCACCCACCTTGTTGGCGATGCCGGCGCTCGCGTTCGCCTCATGGATCACGATCGGCACGCCCATGCTGCGCGCGGCGAGGTAGGCGGGCAGTGCCACGTAGCCACCGAAGCCGACCACCACATCGGCGCCGACATCGCGGAGCACCGCGCGGGTGCGGCGCACCGTACTCGCCAGCCGGAAGGTCAGTTTCGCGAGATCGGCGTTGGGCTTACGGGGCAGCGGCACCGGCGGGATCATCCGCAGGTCGTACCCGCGGGCGGGCACCAGGGTGCCCTCGAGTCCCTTGGGTGTACCGAGCGCCGTGACCCGGGCCCCGGGGTCGGCCGCACGAACCGCGTCGGCCACCGCCAGCGCTGGCTCGATGTGTCCTGCGGTGCCACCGCCGGCCACCACCACCGAGACCGAAGAACTCACCACGCCCGTCTACCCTTTTCCTCTCCACGGCGCCGCGATCCGGAGGCGGGCCGATCCTGAACGCGGGCCCGCTCGCCGCGCCAGGGCTCGCCGGACCGGCGCTGGGGCCGGGCGGGCGGAACGTCCCGACGGGGCCGCGCGAGGCGCGCGTCTCCGTACGGAAGTCGATCGTACGGCGACGGCGCCACGGGGCGCGCAGGCGCACGACGCTCCCCCGCCCGCGGGGCGGCGGCGCGGGTGGGCCGCGGCGGCACGTACGGGTGCGGCTTGGGCAGGCGGAACAGGCGCCCGGCCCGCCCGGCACCGCCACCGGCGAGCGCGGCGATGGCCTCGGGCTCGTGCCGCGCGGCACCGGCCAGCAGTCCCAGCATGAACAGCACGAGGATCACCGAGTTGCCACCCGCGGACAGCAGCGGCAGCTGGATGCCCGTCACGGGGAGCAGGCCCACCACGTAGCCCATGTTGATGATGGCCTGCAGGGCGATCAGCGTGGTGATCGTGGCCGACATGAGCTGCAGGAAGGGATCGGCCACCCGGCATGCGATCCGCAGGCCGACCCAGGTGAGCAGGCCGAACATGAGGATCACCACACCGGCGCCGAGGTAACCGAGCTCCTCGCCGATGATGGCGAAGATGAAGTCGTTGTGCGCGTTGGGCAGGTAGCTCCACTTGGCCGTGGAGTTGCCCAGGCCCACGCCGAAGAAGCCGCCGTCGGCGAGCGAGTACCGCGCCTGGTTCGACTGGTAGCTCACGCCGAGGGTGTCGTTGGTGCGGCCGAGCCACGCGGACAGGCGGGCCGAGCGGTAGCCCTCCATCAGGGCCAGGAAGACCGCGGCGCAGATACCGGCGATGCCGATGGACAGGAACAGTCGCGAGGAGAGTCCGGCGTAGAACAGCAGCATGCCGGCGGTGACGGCGATGATCATGGCGGTCGACTGGTTCGGCTCGGCCACCACCAGCGCGGCCATGAGAACCGCGACCGGGCCGAGCGGCAGCAGCAGTTCCTTGAGTCCGCCGGTGCGGCTGCGGTCCGCCAGCAGGTGCGCGCCCCACACGATGAGCGCGACCTTGGCGATCTCGGAGGGCTGCAGCGTGAAGCCGCCCACATCGATCCAGCGGCGGGCGCCGCCCACCTTGGTGCCGATGCCGGGGACCAGCACGGCGATGAGCAGGACGATCGACACCAGCACGCCGCCGAGGGCCACCCGGCGCAGCAGGGTGGGGCGCAGGTACAGCGCGCCGAAGAAGGCCACCACACCGAGGGCGACGTAGATCAGCTGGCTGGTGAACTTGCTGTACGGCGAGCCGGTGGCGCTGATGTCCTCCACCGAGGAGGCCGAGAGCACCATCACCAGGCCGAGCACCGTGAGCACGGCCGTGAGGCCGAGCACGAGGTGGTACGAGGCCAGCGGGCGGCGCAGCGCGGTGGCCATGTTGACGGCCGTATCGCGGAGCATGCTCGCGCCGGTGCGGGCGATATCGGCGCCGCCGCGGCGGGGCGCCGCGTCGTCGAGATCGGGCACGGTCTGCCCCGGCTGCACCTCGAACTCGGTGCTCTCGGGTGCGTTGACGGCGCCGGGCTCGAGGTCCTCGGGCAGGGCCTCGGTGTCGCGGGCGCGGCTCACGACGCCGCTCCGAGCGCGCGGGCCGAGGCGGCGAAGGCGTCGCCGCGGTGGCCGTACGAGGTGAACATGTCGAGCGAGGCCGCGGCCGGCGCCAGCAGGACCACCGGGGCGGGGCCAGTCTGACCTGCGACATCGGCGAGTCGAGCGGCGGCGTCGACGGCCGCGGACATGACCGCATCCGCATCGCCGGACACTCGCACATCGCCAGCCACAAACGTCCCTACAGAACGGTTCGCATCATTAGTCACAGGAGACACAGGACTATCGTCGCCTGAAGTCACCCGAACCACCGGTACATCCGGCGCGTGTCGCGCCATTGCCGCCGCGATCAACCCGGCGTCCAGGCCCAGGAGCACCGCACCCACGAGACGGGGCGCCACGCGGGCGACGAGCGGATCGATATCGGCGCCCTTGAGCTGGCCGCCCGCCACCCACACCACGCGCTCGTGCGCCTCGATGGAGTTCTGGGCGGCATGCGGGTTGGTGGCCTTGGAATCGTCGATGTAGGTGACGCCGCGCACCGTCGCGACCGGCTCGGCGCGGTGCGCGCCCACCCGGAACGCGGCCAGCGCCTCGCCCGCCTGCTCGGCGGTGACACCGACGGCCTGCGCCAGCGCGGTCGCCGCCAGCGCGTCGGCGATGCCGGCGGGACCGGGCGGCGAGATCCGGTCCGCCGCGACGACGGGCGCTCCGGCACCGTCGACCAGGACACCGTCGCGCACGCCGTACTGCCCCGGCTGCGGCTCCCCGACGGTGAACCCGACGGTGGCGGGCAGCCCGCCGGCCACCGGATCGTCGAGCCCCACCACGGCGATCTCGCCGGACAGTGCGCGTGCCTTATCGGCCGTGTACGCCGCCATCGAGCCGTGCCAGTCCAGGTGGTCCTCGGCGATGTTGAGCACCACCCCGGCGCGCGGCCGCACCGAGGGCGCCCAGTGCAGTTGGAAGGACGACAGCTCCACGGCGAGCACTCGCGGATCGGCGTCGTCGGCGATCGCGTCGATCACCGGGCGGCCGATGTTGCCGCACGCCACCGCCGGGACCCCCGCACCGAGCAGGATGGCCTCGAGCATCTGGGTGGTGGTGGTCTTGCCGTTGGTGCCGGTGACCACGAGCCACTGCCGCGGGGCCCCGAAGGCACCCGCGCGGTCGATCCACCAGGCCAGCTCCACGTCGCCGATCACGGGGACACCGGCGCGCTCCGCGGCCCGCACCACGGGGGCGTCGGGGCGGAAGCCCGGCGCCACCACGACGAGGTCGAACCCCGACGGATCGAGCCCGTCGAGATCGGTCACGGTGATCCCGGGTACGTCGGCGGCGATCTTCGCGCGCGCAGTGGGCTTACCGTCGGCCACGGTGACCTCGGCGCCGAGCCGGAGCAGTGCCCGGGCCACGGCCGGACCGGTGACGCCCCCGCCCGCGACGAGGACGTGCGCGCCGGGCCCGGGAAGCGTCGCCATCGCTATCCGCCCGCGCCGGAGCCGAGGAACTCGGCGTAGAACAGCACCAGACCCAGGCCGCACGAGATCGCGGTGAGCAGCCAGAACCGGATGATCACGGTGGTCTCGGCCCAGCCCGCCAGCTCGAAGTGGTGGTGGAAGGGCGCCATCCGGAACACCCTGCGGCCGGTGGTGCGGAAGACCGCGATCTGGGTGACCACGGAGACCATCTCGGCCACGAACAGGGCGCCGAGGACCACGGCCAGCAGCTCGGTGCGAGTGGTGATCGACAGTCCGGCGAGCAGGCCGCCCAGCATGAGCGAGCCGGTGTCACCCATGAAGATCTTCGCGGGCGCGGCGTTCCACCACAGGAAGCCGAGGCAGGCGCCGCCCGCGGCGACGGCGATCAGCGCCAGGTCCAGCGGGTCGCGCACGTCGTAGCAGCCGGCCGACGGTCCGCGGGGGCCCGTGCAGGCGTACCGGTACTGCCAGAACGTGATGAGCACGTAGCTGCCGAGCACCATGGCCATCGAGCCCGCGGCCAGGCCGTCGAGCCCGTCGGTGAAGTTCACGGCGTTCGACCACGCGGACACCACGAACCAGCAGAACAGCACGAAGACGATGGCGCCCATGGAGATGGCGTTGATGTCGCGGGTGTAGCTGAGGTGCTCGCTGGCGGGCGTGATGCCCTGCGCGTTGGGGAACTGCAGCGCGAGCACACCGAAGATCAGGGCGGCGATGGTCTGGCCCACGGTCTTGGCGGTCTTGTTCAGGCCGAGGTTGCGCTGCTTGCGGATCTTGATGAAGTCGTCGAGGAAGCCGACGAAGGCCAGCGTGGTGGCCAGGCCGAGCACGAGCAGGCCCGAGGCGCTCGGTCCGGGACCGGAGTTCCAGCCCAGCAGGTGCGCGCCGAGGTAGCCGGCCCACAGGGCCACGACGATCGCGACGCCGCCCATGGACGGGGTGCCGCGCTTGGTCTGGTGGCTCTCGGGGCCTTCGACACGGATCTCCTGACCGAATCCCTGCCGGGAGAACACCCTGATCAGCACAGGCGTGAGCAGGATCGCGACGGCCAGCGAGATGCCGCCCGCGAACAGGATCTGGATCACTTCGGTGACTCCCCTTGCGTGTTCTCTTCGTTCTGCGAGGTGTGCGCGGCCGGCCCGAGGCTCTCGGCGACCTCCCACATCTTCTCGGACTTGGAGGCCTTGACCAAAACCAGGTCGCCGGGTTGCAGCTCCGCGCGCAGCCGTTCCACTGCCTCCTCGCGGGTGTCCACGCGCACGGCTTCGCTGCCCCAGGAACCCTCCATCACGGCGCCCTGCCACAGCGCGTGCACCGCACGCGAGCCGCCGACGCAGATGGTCGAGGTGATGTCGAGGCGCACCAGGAACCGGCCGAGGCGGTCGTGTTCGAGGATCGACTCCTCGCCCAGCTCCCCCATCTCGCCGAGCACGGCGAAGGTGCGGCGCCGCTCCCGGCCGGGCAGGCGGGCACCGTCGGCGTCGTGCTCGGACATGAGCACGAGGCTGCGCAGTGCGGCGCGCATCGCGTCGGGGTTGGCGTTGTAGGTGTCGTTGACCACCGTGACGCCGTCGGCGGTGGTGAAGACGTCCATCCGGCGCGGGGACGCGGCACCGGCGGCGGAGAGCGCCTCGGCCACCTGCGCGGGGGTGGCGCCGCACTCGAGGCCGACGGCGGCCGCGGCGAGCGCGTTGTGCACCTGGTGCTCGCCGTGCACCTTGAGCGCGACGGGCGCGGTGCCGGCGGCGGTGTGCAGGGTGAAGGAGGCGCGGGCCTGCGCGTCGAGGACCACGTCGGACGCGCGGACGTCCGCGTCGGCGGTCCCGTAGAAGACGACCCGTGCGCCGGTCCGGGAGGCCATGGCGGCGACCGCGGCATCGTCGGCGTTGAGGACCGCGACACCGTCGGCCGGGAGTGCCTCGACGAGCTCGCCCTTGGCGCGGGCGATGGCCTCGCGGGAGCCGAACTCGCCGAGGTGCGCGGTGCCCACATTGAGCTCGACGCCGATGCGCGGCGGCGCGACCTTCGCCAGCGCGGCGATGTGCCCCTCGCCGCGGGCGGACATCTCCAGCACGAGGTACTTGGTGGACGCGGTGGCCCGCAGCGCGGTCCAGGGGTGGCCGATCTCGTTGTTGAAGGAGCCGGGCGGTGCGACGGTCTCGCCGAGCGGGCGGAGCACCGCGGCGATGAGGTCCTTGGTGGAGGTCTTACCGGCGGAGCCGGTGACGCCGACCACCGTGAGGCCGTCGGCGGCGAGCGTCTTGGTGCAGTACGCCGCGAGGGCGCCGAGTGCGCCCAGCACGGCGGCGCCGGCGCCGTCGGTGTCGCTCTCCAGCGCCATGACGCGGTTGTCGGTCTCGCCGGAGACGGGCACGACGATCGCGGGCACGCCCACTGGCCGGGCGCCGAGCACGGCGACCGCGCCCTTGTCGATGGCGGTGGCGGCGAAATCGTGGCCATCGACCCGGGCACCGGGCAGGGCGAGGAAGAGGCCACCGGGGCCGATCTCGCGGGAGTCGAATTCGACGGTCCCGGTGACCTTCGCGTCCGGATCGGGCACATCGTGCAGGGTGCCGCCGACGATCTCGGCGATCTGGGCCAGGGTCAGCTCGATCATGCCTGCTCCCCTCGCGCGTCCAGCGCGGCGGCCAGCTCGTCGCGGTCGTCGAAGGGGTGCTTGACGCCGTGGATCTCCTGGCCGGCCTCGTGTCCCTTGCCTGCGATGAGCACGACATCGCCGGTGCGGGCCCAGTTCACGGCCTCGATGATCGCGGCACGTCGGTCGCCGACCTCGCGGACCTCGCCGCCGCCGGGCACGGCCTCGGCGCCCTCGCGGACGGCGGCCCGGATCGCGGCGGGGTCCTCGGTGCGCGGGTTGTCGTCGGTGACGATCACCAGTTCGGCGGCGCGGGCGGCGGCCTCACCCATGAGCGGGCGCTTGCCGCGGTCGCGGTCGCCGCCGGCGCCGACCACCACGGCGATCCGGCCGGCGGTCTGGCCGCGGAGCGTGGCGATCACAGCGTCGAGCGCGGCGGGCTTGTGGGCGTAGTCGACCACCGCGAGGAAGTCCTGGCCGCGGTCGATGCGCTGCACCCGGCCCGGCACGGCGACGGCGCCGATGCCGCGGACCGCGTCCGCGAGCGGCACGCCGGCCTCGTGGGCGATCACCAGGGCCAGCGCGGCGTTGGCCACGTTGTAGGCACCGGGCAGCCCGACGGTGGCGGCGTAGGTCTGGCCGCCGGGGCCGGTGAGGGTGAACCGCTGGGTGCCATCGGCGTGCGCGGAGACCGCACCCGCGGTCCAGTCGGCGGGGCCGGTGGTGGCGACGGTGACCAGCGGCAGCCCCGCGGCGCGGCGCAGATCGGCCATGCGGTTGCCCCACTCGTCGTCGACGCAGATCACGGCCTGCTCGCACACCGGACCGTCGCCGGACTCGTCGGGCACGAAGAGGAGGGCCTTCGCGGCGAAGTAGTCCTCCATCGTGGGGTGGTAGTCGAGGTGGTCCTGGCTGAGGTTGGTGAAGGCGCCCACGGCGAAGCGGGTGCCGCCCACGCGGTTCTGGGACAGCGCGTGCGAGCTCACCTCCATCACGGCCGAGGTGACGCCGCGCTCGACCATGGAGGCGAACAGGCCCTGCAGGGCGGTGCCCTCGGGGGTGGTGAGCGAGGTGGGTACGTCGACCCCGGCGATCCGGGTGCCGACGGTGCCGATCAGGCCGGTGGTGGCCTGGGTGGAGCCGAGCGCGGCCTCCACCAGGAAGCTGGTGGTGGTCTTGCCGGACGTGCCGGTGATGCCGACGAGGGTCATCCGGCTCGACGGTGCGCCGTAGATCACGGCCGCGGCGGGGCCGAGTACGGAGCGGGGATCGTCGTGCAGCAGCACGGGGACGTCGACGCCGGCCTCGGCGAGCACCTGGGCGCCCGCGGCGTCGGTGAGCACGGCCACGGCGCCCGCGGCCACGGCCTCGGGCGCGAACCGGGCCCCGTGGGTGGTGTTGCCGGGTACGCCGCAGAACAGGTCGCCGGGGAGGGCGTCCTGGGCGCGGATGGTGGCGCCGCTGCAGCGGACCGAATCGGCATCGACGCCGGCCGCCGCGGTCGGGGCGCTGCTGACGCCCGGTACCTGCGCGGCGATCTCCGTCAGCGTGGCTCCGCGGGGGTGGGCGGGTCGCGTGAGAGTCGTTTGGGGCACCGATGAATCCTACCGGTCGGTTAACTACTTCCCGGCCACGAGCGTCAGCTTGGGTGCCGGCGGCGAGAGCGGCACGCCGTACTTCTGCAGCATGAACGCGGCGATGTCGTGGAACAGCGGCGCGGCCGACTGGCCGCCCGTGCCGTCGGAACTGCGGGCCGGCGCGTCCATCATGAGACCGATCACGAACCGCGGATCGTTCGACGGGGCGACCCCCGCGAAGGTGATGTTGTACATCGAGTTCGAGTAGGCCTTGGTGGCCGGATCGACCTGCTGCGCGGTACCGGTCTTGCCGCTGATCTGCCAGCCGTCCACGGCGCCGCCGGGGCCCGTGCCCTGCTGGTAGCCCATGGGGTCGCGCTGCAGGGCGGCGCGGAACATGTCGAGCACGGTGCGCGAGGTCTCCGGGCTCATCACCCGCACCGGCTCACCGGCGGGCGCCGGGTCGGCGGCACCGTCGACCGACTTGATGATGCGCGGCGGCACGCGGACCCCGTCGTTGGCGAGTGCCTGGTACATGCTGGTCATCTGCAGCAGGGTCATCGACAGGCCCTGACCGATGGGCAGGTTGGCGAAGGTGCCGCCGGACCACTGGTTGCGGGCCGGGACCTCGCCGCCGGACTCGCCGGGGAGCCCCACGCCGGTGGCCTTGCCGAGTCCGAACTTGTCGACGTAGTCGGCGAAGGCGTCCTCGCCGACCCGCTGGGCCAGCATCAGGGTGCCCACGTTGGAGGACTTACCGAAGACGCCGGTGGTGGTGTACGGCTCGGTGCCGTGCGCCCAGGCGTCCTTGACGGTGACGCCGGACATCCGGATGGTGCCGGGCACCTGGAGCACCTCGTCGGGCTTGGTCTTGCCGTTCTCGATCGCGGCCACGGCGGTGATCAGCTTGTTCACCGAACCGGGCTCGAACGGGCTGCTGACCGGCAGGTTGCCGGTGCGCGCCGACTTCGGGTTGTTGGCCACGCCGATGCCGGGGTTGAAGGTGGTGTCGTTGGCCATCGCGACCACCTGGCCGGTCTTCGCGTCGAGGACCACGGCCTGCACGTTCTTCGCGCCGGAGCGCTGCTTGGCGTCCTGTACCGCCTGCTGGACGAAGAACTGCACGTCGTTGTCGATCGTCAGCGTGACCTTCGCCCCGTTGACGGCCGGGTGCACCTCGCGGGTGCTGCCGGGGATCACGGCGTTGTCGGAGCCACGGTCGTAGGTCTGGCTGCCGTCGGTGCCGGCGAGGATGGAGTCGAGGGAGAACTCCATGCCCATCAGGCCGCGGTTGTCCCAGCCGGTGGAGCCCACCAGGTTCGCGGCGAGGGAGCCGCCCGGGTAGTGCCGGATGGACTGGCGCTCGGCGCCCACCTCGGTGAACTCGTCGGTGATGGCCGAGGCCTTCGCCGGGTCGACGCCGCGGGCGAGGTAGACGAAGGTCTCGTTGCCACGCAGCTGCTCGAGCAGCTTCTGCTCGGAGACGGCGTCGCCGAGGACCGAGACGATCTTCTTGGCGATCTGCTGGAGGCGGTCGTCGACGGTGACCGGGGTGTTCCCCTGGCCGCCCGACTTCTGGGCCTCGACGTCCTTGTCGTACTTCTCCTGGATCTGCTTGCGCACGATCACCGGCTGGAAGGTGAGCGACTTCGCCTCCATGGTGAAGGCGATGGGCTGACCGGAACGATCGACCACGGCGCCGCGGGTGGCGGGCAGCGTCTCCTTGACCTGCCGCTGGCTGGCCGCCTTCGCGGACAGATCGGGGGCCTGCACGAACTGGACCACGCCGAGCCAGACGGCGATCACCGAGAAGATCGCCACGATCACCCAGCCCGAGAAGCGGCTGCGGTGCAGGAAGGAGGTGGCCACCTCGGGCTGCTGGCCACCCTTGACCCGGGCGCGCGCGGATCGCGGGGCGCTCGACGCCGAACGCGGTGCGGCCGTGCGGGGTCCGGGGCGCCGAGTGGGCCGCGAGGAGGTCGGCGGGCGCTGTGCGCGGGTCATCGCGCGGCTCCAGCGGCGGGTGCGGGAGCCGGGGTCGCGGCGGGCGGCGCCGGACTCGGCGTCGCGCCCTGCGTCGGTGCGGTGTTCGCGACCGCCGGGGTGCCGGAGTTCATGGTCACCAATTGTTCACCGCCACCCTGGCCGGCCCCGGGATTCGCGGTGCTCGGCGCGCCGGATCCGGCGGTGCCGGTCTGGGAGTCCTGCCCGGTGGTGGGCGCGGGCGGGTTCAGCGCCGGCTTCGGAGATCCCGTGGCGGGGGCGGGCTTTCCGACCACGGTCACCTTGCCGTCGGGTGCGGCGACCAGGACGGGCAGGGTTCCGGCGGGGACCATGCCGAGCTCGGTGGCGCGCTGGGCGAGGCCGGGAGCGCTCTCCCCCGCCTTCACATCACGCTCGAGTGCCGCCCGCTTCTCAGCGAGGGTGTCGTTGACCCGCTCGCGACTGCTGAGCTCGTACGAGTTCTCGGCGCTGCCGGTGGACAGCCACAGGGTCAGCACCAGGCCGGCGCCGACGAGGCCGATCACGGCTAGCACGAACGGAACCCGGCGCGCGAGAGCGGCCGGGGCCTTGGGCAGCCGGGTCAGCAGAGCGGGCGCGGGTCCCTCACGGTGCCGGCGCAGGGCACGCTCGGCGGAGGTCTCGCGGACGTGGCCGCCGGCGGCGACCACGGCCTGTTCGGCTTCGAGGCGCTTCTGCCGCCGGGCCAGGGCCCGCTGCGCGGAACTCGAACGGGGACGGGAGGTGTCGCGATCGTCGCGGCGCCCGGGTGCGCGCCGTGCGCGGGTACCGGTGCCGGGTGCGGTGGTGGCGTTCGGTGCGGTCATCGCGCGCTCCTGGTTCGACGGTGCGTCTGGGGGTCGGTGGTCAGTCGGCGCGCGGCCCGCATGCGGACGGGGGCGGCACGCTGGTTCTCGGCGATCTCCTCTTCGGTGGCGCGTTCGGCACCGCGGGTGAGCAGTTCGAAGGTGGCGCCGGTGCCGGGCAGATCCATCGGTAGGCCGGCGGGCGTGGTCGACCGGGTGCGCGCGGCGAGCTCGGCCTTGACGATCTTGTCCTCGAGCGACTGGTAGCTGAGGAAGACGATGCGCCCGTCGGGCGCGAGTGCGTCGAGCGCCTGCGGCACCGCCGATTCCAGCGAGGCGAGTTCGGCGTTGACCTCGATGCGCAGGGCCTGGAAGGTGCGCTTGGCGGGGTGTCCGCCGGTGCGGCGGGCCGGCGCGGGGATGGTGGCGTACAGCAGCTCGACGAGGCGCCCGCTGGTGGTGAAGGGCTCCTTCTCGCGCTCCTTGAGCACGGCGGAGGCGATCTTCCCGGCGAACCGCTCGTCGCCGTAGCGCTGCAGGATCCGGGCGAGGTCGCCGTGGCTGTAGGTGTTGAGCACATCGGCGGCGGTGAGCGGATCGTCGGCGTTCATCCGCATGTCCAGCGGTGCGTCCACCGAGTACGCGAAGCCGCGTTCGGCGCGGTCGAGCTGCATCGAGGAGACGCCGAGATCGAACAGCACCGCGTCCACGGCGGCGATGCCGAGATCGTCGAGCGCGTCGGCGATTCCGTCGTAGCGGGTGTGCACCGCGGTGAACCGGTCGCCGAAGCGGGCCAGTCGCTCGCCGGCGATCTCGTGCGCATCGGTATCGCGGTCGAGGCCGATCACGCGCGCGGCGGGAAAGCTGTCGAGGATGAGCTCGGAGTGTCCGCCGGCACCGAGGGTGGCGTCGACGTAGACGGCACCGTCGTGGGCGAGGGCCGGGGCGAGCAGTTCGCGGACCCGGGTCGCCAGAACCGGGACGTGACCGTAGTCCTCACCGGATTCGGGCATGGCTCCTCCAGGGCACGTGCGGACATGCGGATACGTGGGCGGTCGTGGTGCGGTGGTTGAGGACCGGTGAATCGGGGTCCCCGCCCGACCCGTACCTGGCGTTGGGGAAGTACGTCAGGGCCGTTTCGGGCGCAGGCCTCGGTCCACCTCGTCCGCAGCGCGGCGATGGCCGCGTGCTGCTAGAAGATCGCCTTGAGCGATTCGGACTGCGGCTGTGCGTAGTCGTCTTCGTGCTGTGCCTGGTAGGCGTCCCACGCCTCCGCGTCCCAGATCTCCAGGAATCTCCGCGATCCGACGACGACGCATTCCTTGGTGAGGCCTGCGTAGCGGCGGTGATCGGACGAGAGCGTGATGCGTCCCTGTGAATCGGGCCGCTGATCGTCCGAGCTGGCGAAGAAGTTGCGGTAGAAGGCGCGTCCCGCGGGGTCGGTCCATTCGATCGCGTC
Source organism: Tsukamurella sp. TY48 (assembly GCF_019656655.1). Taxonomy (GTDB): domain Bacteria; phylum Actinomycetota; class Actinomycetes; order Mycobacteriales; family Mycobacteriaceae; genus Tsukamurella; species Tsukamurella strandjordii. The sequence continues at coordinate 284,318 of NZ_BPMV01000001.1, forward strand.
CGCACGTTCGGCGATGCGCTCGAATTCCGCCTTCGGGTACACCGTGAGGCTTCGATCCTGTCCTTTCGTGATCGTCAGTCCTCCCGCCAGTTCCTCGCGGTACTTGGCGGGAAGCGTGAGCCGTCCCTTGTCATCGAGCTTCGGCGTGTAGGTACCCGTGAACATCACGGCAACCTCCCGCCTCCCCCGATGGGGCTGTCACTGGATCGAGCCTTCAGCGTAGCGCGTCTCTCTCCAGTGCGCCCCACATTACCCCACCAATCTCCACTTTCAACCACCTCGCGACGCGTTTCGCACGGAATTCTCAGGATTACTGCAGGTCAGATGTGTGGCGTGAAGTGGGGGACGCGAACCTGCCCGGCGTGGCGGACTTGCTCACACCTCGTCGCGCGGCCGTGAATGCCGAGATTCTTGTGATGTCAGAGAAAGGAGTTACGTCTGAGATGGAGTCCGTGGGGAGATGTGGGGAACTCCGGTGGGGAGAAGTGGGGAAACGCCCTGACCTGCCAGGATGTGGCGCCGCCTACGCCGCGGCCGGACGCGTGCCGGGCCGGCGGTGCCGCACCGTCGCGCCTCCCGCTCCCGTTTCCCCTTCCCGCTCCCCATGCGACGGGAGCGGGGCAAAGGAACGGGAGCGGGAACAAGCGCAGACGCGGGACAGTGGGGGGACGGTCGCGGCGCGGGGGACGAAACCGCGCGGCCCGCGTATCGACGGGCGCAGCGGGGCGACAGCGCGGCGCGGCGACGACCGGCTCGCATCGGCCGGCAGCGGAAGCTCGGACGACGACTGCGTTCGCTACGAGCGGATCAACCGAGGGCAGAATTTCGCCCCGACAGACGCCGAGGGCCGCCGATCCAGTGGATCAGCGGCCCTCGGCGCGACGATGAAGCGTTAGTGGATCACGGGAAACGACGGCGGAAGCGGTCTTCCATCCGTGCGACGAACGACGGGCCGGAGCCCTTGTTCACCTTGCCCCGGCCGGACGGTGCGCGGACCGAACCGTCGTCCGCGACGGTGCCGCGCGGGCCCGACGTGCTGGGCCCGGCCCAGAACAGATAGACCACGGAGCCGAACATCAGCAGGAAACCTGCGATGCCCACGATCACCGTGTACTGCACCTGCGAGAGCAACATTCCCGCGATGAGCAGCATCAACCCGACAGCGAAGCCGATCGCCGCGACGACGCGGCGCTTACCGACTGCGCCGCCGAGGCGGCCGCCGCGCACATTCGACGCGAACTTCGGGTCCTCAGCGTAAAGCGCGCTCTCGATCTGATCGAGCATGCGCTGCTCGTGCTCGGAGAGTGGCACGTTCCCCTCCTTCAGCACTCATGGGGTCCAACTCCTCCCCTCATGATACGAGCCTTGCGACCGCACGACCACTAACCGATGAACAAATACCGTGCGGAATCGGTTCAGGCCGCGGGCGCGAGGTCGGACTCGACGAGATTCAGGAAGGTTTGGACCCGTTCGTGCAGCGTGGCGACCTCGTCGGCGGTGACCGATCGCGCGGTGGTCTCGAGCGCCGCGACGACGCCGGACACCGATGTGAAATAGGCCACCCACTCGGCGTAGCCCGGTGCCGCCTTCGCCAGGCGCAGCCACGCATTACGTGTTGGGCGGCGCACTCCCTTCTCCCGCTCCGCCAGCAACGCAGCGGCCCCACGCAGCGCGGCGTGGTAGATCTCCCGGTACTGATCGGCGAGCGCAGGCGAGCCGCCGGCCCGGGCGAGGAACTGATCGGCGCGGTCCAGGATGCGGGCCGCACCCGACTGACCGACGACCCGACGCGACCCGACGCGATCGATCCGAGTGACGTTGTCGACCATGACGGCTCCTCTCCTTGCTGACGCTTCGAATCTCGGCGAAGCGAATTCGTGTTCTCGTTGACCTCGTTGTACCGGACGGGACTGACACGGAACGCTTCCCTCGTTTCGCGCCAGACCCGCCGGCGACCGCTGGATCGGCGTTCCGCTCCGGCGCCAGAACATGCGCGCCAATCCGATGGCCCGTGATCGAACAACCATTCGATCACTTCTAATATAGCGTGAGGGACCGACACGTCAAGGGAGAGGAGGAACCGTGACCGCAGTGACTCCGCCCGCGCCCCGGATCCTCGAGCTCTCCCCGCAGGACGCCACGCTCTGGATGCCCGCCGCCCTGCAGATCTACGTGGCGGCCATGGCCTATCCCGCGGGCACCGAGGCGCACCGCTTCCCCACCTGGCGCGAGCATCTGGCGCGGCCCGGGTATTCGGCCTTCGGCGCCGTGCAGGCCCTCCCCACACCCGACGGGACGCTCGTCGACCACCTCGTGGGCATCGCCTACGGCTACAGCGGCGGCGGTGACCAGTGGTGGAACCGGCAGCTCCGCCTCGGCCTCACCCGCCGCGGTACGGCGCCCACCGCGATCGAGGCGATCGCCGGCGACTACTTCGAACTCACCGAGCTGCACGTGCACCCCACGGCGCAGGGGCACGGCGTCGGCGGCGGCCTACTCGCGGCCCTGCTCGCGGGGCGGCCGGAGGTCCGCGTCCTGTTGTCCACCCCGGAGGTCGCCGGCGAGGCGAACCGCGCCTGGCGCCTGTACCGGCGCACCGGATTCATCGACGTGCTCCGTGATTTCCGGTTCGCGGGCGATCCGCGCCCCTTCGCCGTCCTGGGCCGCGACCTCCCCTACTCCCGGTGACCGCCGCCGAGCTCGACGTCGCGGTGGTCGGTTCCGGCCACAACGCACTGGTGGGCGCCGCCCTCCTCGCCGCCCGCGGCCGGCGCGTCTCCGTCTTCGAGGCCGATGCGGTGCCCGGCGGCGCGGTGAGCACCGTGGAGCGGTTCCCGGGGTACCGCGTGGACCGCGGCTCGTCGGCCCACCTGATGTTCCGGCACACCGGCATCGCCGAGGAGCTCGGTCTCGCCGCGCACGGGCTGCAGTACATCGATTGCGATCCGTGGGCCTTCGCACCCGTGCCCCCGGGAACCTCGCTGCCGCCCATCGTATTCCGCACCGACCTCGATGCCACCGTGGATTCGGTGGCCGCGGCGTGCGGGGCGCGGGACGCCGCCGCGTACCGCCGCTTCGTGGCCGACTGGGCGCCGCGCGCCCGGGCCACCATGAACGCCTTCGGCGCCGGTCCGACGGCCGCCCGGCTGGGGCGGGCGTTCTGGCCCACCAAGGGGCGGGACTCGGTGGTCGGCATGTCCCGCGCCTACCTCGCGTCGGGCGACGCCCTGCTCGACGAGTACTTCGACGACGAACGCCTCAAGGCCGCGCTGGCCTGGTTCGGCGCGCAGTCCGGTCCCGCGATGAGCGAACCCGGCACCGCACCGATGGTCGGCTTCGCCGCACTCATGCACACCCTGCCCCCGGGGCGCGCCGTCGGCGGTAGCGGGGCACTGACCGCAGCCCTGATCAGCCGTCTCGAATCCGACGGCGGCACCGTCGAACTCGGCACGCCCGTCACCGAGCTGCGCCGGGCCGGACGGGGCTGGCGCGTCACCGTCGCCGGGCCCGACGGTCCGCGCACCGTGCACGCCCGCACCGTGCTGGCCGGGTGTCACATACTGACGACCCTCGACCTGCTCGCCGCCGGCGGCTACGACGGCGACCGGATCCAGCGCTGGCGCAGGCAGATCCAGGTGGGTCCGGGCGTGGGCATGGTGCTGCGCCTGGGCACCACGGCGCCACCCGCCTTCGACGGCGTTCCGCTGCAGGAGCAATCGGGGCTGGGCCTGCTCACCGCCGACCGCGGTCACCTCGCCCGCGCCCGCGGCGACATGCTGGCGGGCGATCCGCCCCGTCGGCCCGCCGTGCTGGCGATGACCTTCTCGGGCCTGGACCCGTCGATCGCGCCCGCGGGCCGGCACAACACCACGCTGTGGGCCCAGTGGTACCCGTACGCGCTCGCCCGCGGCGACTGGGCCGCCCTGGCCGAGGCGGAGGCCGATCGCATCGTCGGCGAGACCGAGCGCTGGGCGCCGGGCTTCGCCGACACGGTCGAACACCGGTACGTGCAGACACCGGCGACTCTCGAATCCGAGCTCGGCCTGCTCGGCGGGAACGTGATGCACGTCGAGATGGCGCTGCACAACATGCTGTTGTTCCGGCCGGTCCCGGACCTGGCCGGCGCCCGTGTACCGGGAGCGCCGGGCCTGGCCCTCGCGGGCGCGTCGATGCACCCGGGCGGGGGCGTGAACGGTTCCAGTGGCCGGATCGCGGCGCGGCTACTCGCCCGCGACCTGCGGGGCCTGGCACGATGGCGGTCGTGAGCTCCCGATCCCGCCAAGTCGACACGCCCCGGCCCCGGTTCCGCCCGGCCCGGCTGCTCGCCGCGGTCATGCTGCTGTTCCTGGCGGCGGTGCCCGCCGCGTGCGCGAACCCCGGCCCCGGCGACCGCATGTCCGGCAAGATCGTGGCGGCGCAGACGCCGAACTCCGACCCGAAGGGCCCGCAGCTGTCGGTGCCGGGGGAACTGACCGGTCAGGCCCAGGTGCAGGCGTACGACTCGAACGGCAAGATCGGCACCCAGATGCTGTTCGAGACCATCACCTTCGGGCAGTTCAACCAGCTCGGCGAGGTGGTCTCGCAGGCCTTCGACAACTCCGCGACGTCGATGAAGATGCGGGTGCAGCGCAACGGCGGCACGGTGATCCTGTCGGGTACCGCCGATATGGCGTCGCTGGCGCCGAACTCGGCGGTGATCGTGGTCTCGGTGCAGTTCCCCGGCCCGGTGACCGCCACCAACGGGCAGCAGGAGAACGACGATCTGGTGACCTGGACGCTGAACGCGGGCACCTCCGCCGCGCTCACCGCCGAGGCCGATTACGCCGATCCGTCGATCGCCTCGTTCACCCTGTGGTCGTGGATCACCGCGATCGTGTCCTTCCTCGCCGCCGCGGTCGTGGCCGCGGTCGCCTACGTCAACCGAGACCGCAGCGCCAAGGTGGGCCAGGACTCCGGCGAGACGGAATCGCTCGTCGAGCTTCCGCAGTGGCTGCGGGAGAAGCTCAAGAAGTAGTGCCCGCGGGCTCCGGCAGCATCGACAGGTTCTCCAGCACCTCGCTGGTGGCCTTCGCGAAGTTCAACGTGCAGAAGTGCAGCGCCGGTGCGCCCTCGGCGATCAGCCGCTCACCCATCCGGGTGGCGATCTCGATGCCCACGGCGCGGACCGCGGCGCGATCCTCCTCGGGCCCGTCGCCCGCGGCCGCCGAGAGCTCGGCACGCATGGCATCGGGGATCTTCGCATTCGACAGCTCGGCCATGCGCGAGACCGATTTGAGCGAGGTGATCGGCATGATGCCCGGGATCAGCGGCTTGGCGCCCTGCTCCGGATCGAGCGCCGCCACGGCGTCGCGCAGCCGCAGGTAGTCGTCGACGTCGAAGAACATCTGCGTGATCGAGTAGTCGGCACCGGAGCGCAGCTTGTTCGCGAAGTACCGCACGTCACTGTCGAGATCGGGCGAACGGTGGTGTCCCTCCGGGAACGCGGCCACGCCCACGTGGAAATCACCCAGCTCGCGCACGAGCTCGACGACCTCGCTGGCGTACTTGAGCCCCTTGGGGTGCCGCACCCACTTGCCCAGCGGATCACCGGGCGGGTCGCCGCGCAGCACCAGCACGTTGCGCACGTCCTGATCGGCGTAGGCGCCCATCAGCGCGCGCAGCTCCTCGATGCTGTGGTCCACGGCGGTCAGGTGCGCCACCGGCAGCAGGGTGGTCGACGCGGCGATCTCGCCGGTGACGCGGACGGTGCGGTCGCGGGTGGACCCGCCGGCACCGTAGGTCATCGAGACGAAGGCCGGATCCATCCGCTCGAAGGTGCGCACCGCGCGCCACAGCCGGGCCTCCCCCGCCTCGTCGCGCGGGGGCATGAATTCCACCGAGAACGGCATTCGCCCGCTCGCGCGCACGGCGTCGAGACGGTCGAGTACGGTCCGGCTTGGTTCGGTCACACCATTGAGAATAGATTTCCAGGTATGACGCTGCCGGTCGCCCCGCCCCAGACCACCCTGGCCGACATCGCGGAGGCCGTGCGGCCACAGCTCGAATCCTTCCTCGAAGAGCGCCGTGACCTGGTCGAACCCGTCGGTCCGGTGTTCTCGGAGGCGACCGCCGGACTGGAGCGCTTCGTTTTGCGCGGCGGTAAGCGTATTCGCCCCGCGTTCGCCTGGACGGGGTGGCTGGCGGGCGGCGGGCCGGCCGAGGGCGAGGTGGCGCGGGCCGCCCTGCGGGCCTGTTCCTCGCTGGAGTTCGTCCAGGCGTGCGCACTGATCCACGACGACATCATCGACGCCTCGCTCACCCGCCGCGGCTACCCCACCACGCACCGCGAGTTCGCCGAGCTGCACGCGCAGCGCGGCTGGTCGGGCTCGTCGGAGAAGTTCGGCGAGGCCACCGCGATCCTGCTGGGCGACCTCGCCCTGGCCTGGGCCGACGACATGTTCCTCGGCGCCGGTCTCGAGCCCGAGCGCTACCTGCGCGCCGCGCGCGCGTGGGCGGCGATGCGCACCGAGGTGCTCGGCGGACAGCTGCTCGACATCGTGAGCGAGGCCTCGCGGGACGAATCGGAGGACGCCGCGGAGCGCGTGGTGCGGTTCAAGACCGCGGGCTACACCGTGGAACGTCCGCTGCACGTGGGCGCCGCGCTGGCCGGCGCCTCCGACGCGGCGATCGCCGCGCTGCGGGAGATCGGCGTCGACCTGGGCGTGGCCTTCCAGCTGCGCGACGACCTGCTGGGCGCGTTCGGCGATCCCGCGGTGACCGGCAAGCCCTCGGGCGACGATCTGCGCTCCGGCAAGCACACGCCGATGCTCGCCCACGCGCTCGCCACCGGCGGCGATGCGGCGGACGAGCTGCGCTCGCTGGTGGGCACCGACCTCGACGACGAGGGTGTCGAGCGGGCCCGGGCGGCGCTGCGGGCGACGGGCGCACCGTCGGCGATGCAGTCCCGGGTCGAGGAGCTCACCTCCCGCGCCACCACGGCCATCGACGACGCGCCGATCGATGATCAGGCCCGCCCGGTGCTGGCCGGGCTGGCGGCGGTCCTGGTGGACCGCGCCGCCTGACGCCTTCCTGCTGAGTTAGGTAATCCTTGCCATCTCTGGGTATGGTTTCGGTTGCCTAAGGCCTTTACCAAGGCCTTACGGTATCGCGTCACTATTGCTCAGAAGGAGTCCCCGCATGTTCACCCGCTTCCGCAAGGGCGCCCCCGTGGCCGCCGCGCTGGTGGCCGCGAGCCTCGTCTTCGCCGGATGCTCGACCACGAGCTCCGACGACGAGAAGCCCGCCGCCGGCGAGAAGATCACGATCAGCACCAACAAGGGCGATGTCCAGGTGCCGAAGAACCCGAAGCGCGTGGTCGCCCTCGACAACACGAGCGCGGAGACCCTCAAGGCCTTCGGCGTGACCCCGGTGGCCATCCCGAAGCCGCTGTTCGCGAAGAACGTGCTGGGCGAGTGGATCAACGACCCCGAGATCAAGGACGTCGGCACGCACGCCGAGCCGAAGCTCGACGTGATCGAGGACGTCAAGCCCGACCTGATCATCGGCGGCTACCGGTTCCAGAAGAAGGAGGGCGATCTGAAGAAGATCGCCGACCAGACCGGCGCCGCGTTCATCGACATCGCCGCGGAGGACGACGCCCCGAAGGGCCGCGTGGACACCATGCGCAGCCAGACCACCACCCTCGGTGAGATCTTCGGCAAGCAGGATCAGGCCAAGCAGATCGTGGCCGACTTCGACAAGCGGCTCGACGCCGCGAAGGCGCAGGCCACCGGTCAGACCGTGTTCCTGGCGAATGTCAACGGCGGCAAGATCGACAACGGCGCCGCGCGCATGAAGCCCTTCATCGAGCAGCTCAACCTCAAGGACGTCTTCGGCGGCCAGGGCGGCAACATCCACCAGGATTCGGGCCTGACCCCCGAGGCGATCGCGCAGGCCGACCCGCAGTGGGTCATCGTCATGGACCGCGACGCCGCCGTGACCCCGAAGCCGGGCACCACCCCGCAGCCCGCCGCCTCGGTGTTCAAGGCGCAGGAGGCCTTCAAGGGTAAGGGCTTCTTCGAGCAGGACCGCATCTTCTACCTGGACGACTTCTTCTACGTCCGCGAGGGCATCCAGGATTACGGCGAGAACTACCAGCGCCTCGCGGAGGCGCTCGCCGCCAAGAAGTGACCCGCCGCGCCGCGCTGCCGCTGATCGCGGCGGCGTGCGCGGTGCTGGTGGTGCTGTCCCTGATGACGGGCGAGTACCACATCACCGTCGCCGGGCTGCTGTCCGGCGACGGTGACATGTGGCGGATGTTCTTCATCTCCCGGGTACCGCGCACGCTGGCACTGATCTTCGCCGCACTCGCCATGAGCTTCTCCGGCGTGATCATGCAGCGGCTCACCCAGAACCGGTTCGTCGAGCCCACCACCGCCGGCACCGCCGAGTGGGCGGGCCTGGGCGTGCTGCTCTGCCTTATCCTCGTACCCGGTGCACCGCCCCTGGTGAAGATGGGCTTCGCGACCGCGACCGCCTTCGTCGGCACGCTGCTGTTCCTCGGGTTCCTCTCGCGGATCCGCGCCCGGCGCTCCGCGATCGTGCCGCTGGTGGGCCTCATGATGGGCGCCGTGGTCAGCGCGATCACCACCTACCTCGCCGTCGACCGGAACCTGCTGCAATCGGTGGTCGCCTGGCGCTCGGGCGGGTTCGCGCACATCGTGCGCGGTTTCTACGAGCCGCTGTGGGCCGTGGCGATCATCGCCGTCGCCACGTTCGCGCTCGCCAATTACTTCACCATCGCCGGCCTCGGCCGCGATGTGGCCACGTCCCTCGGGCTGCGCTACGGGCTCACCGTGGGCCTGGGCGTCACGATGGTGGCGCTCGCGACGGGCGTGACCAGCGTCGTGGTGGGCTTCCTGCCCTTCCTCGGGCTGGTGGTGCCCAACATCATCAGCGCACTGCGCGGCGACGATGTGCGGTCCGGCCTGCCCTGGGTCGCGGCACTGTCCATCGCTTTGATCACCGGGTGCGATCTGATCGGCCGGATCATCGTGCGCCCCATGGAGATCCCCGTCGCGGTGATCATGGGTGTGATCGGCGCCGTCACCTTCCTCGCGCTCATCCTCACCAGGAGTAATCGTGTCGCCCTCTGATACCGCCACGGGCGCACCGTCACTGGCCGGATCGTCCACCGGCCGGGTGGGCTGGCGCGCCCGCCTGGGCATCGCCGCAGCGGTGGCCACCCTGACGGTGGCACTGTTCCTGCTCATGCGCACGGGCGCCGACGACGTGCTGCGCTGGGACTTCACCTTCGGTCTGTCCTTCGACCGGCGGGTGCGCACCGTGTGCGCGATGATCATCGCCGCGTTCTGCCAGGGCGTGGCCACGGTGCTGTTCCACACGGTGACGCACAACCGCATCCTCACGCCCTCGATCATCGGCCTGGACAGCCTGTACGTGCTGATCCAGACCGTGGGCGTGTTCCTGGTGGGCGGCAGCTTCGTGGAGAACTCCGACAGCGTGCCCCAGTTCCTCGCGCAGACCGGCGCGATGGTGCTGTTCGCGTCGATCCTGTACCGCTGGTTGTTCTCCGGCCGGTTCGCCAGCCTGTTCCTGCTCCTACTGGTGGGGGTGGTGCTGGGCCTGGCCTTCCGTGCGGTCGCCGAGTTCCTGCAGCGATTGCTCTCCCCCACCGAGTTCGACGCGCTCTCGATCAAGCTGTTCGGGCGCCTCGGCTCGGTGAACGCCGACCTGCTGCCGATCGCCGCGGTGGTGTGCGTGCTCGTGGCGGTGTACGCGTGGCGCCGGCGCAACGTCTACGACGTGCTGCTGCTGGGCCGCGACCCGGCGATCGCGCTGGGCGTCGATCACCGCCGCGAACTGACCAAGGCGCTCATGCTGATCGCGCTGCTGATCTCGGTGAGCACGGCACTGGTGGGTCCGATGGTCTTCTTCGGGTTCATCATCGCCACGCTCGCCTACGAGCTGGCCGGCGATTGGCACCACCGCGCTACGCTGCCGATGGCCTTCCTCCTGGGTGTGATCACCCTGGCCGCCGGACAGTTCATCCTGCAGAACGTCTTCTACGCCGCGGGCATGCTCACCGTGATCATCGAGTTCGCCGGCGGGATCCTGTTCCTCGCCATCCTGTTCCGCCGAAGGGGGACGATGTGACCAACGCAGCGACCGGAGCCTCGACACCCGCGATCGAATTCGCGGACCTCACCAAGTCGTACGCCGAGACCGTGGTCCTCGGCCCCGTCTCGGGCTCCTTCGAGCGCGGGGGCGTCACCGCCCTCGTCGGACCCAACGGCGCCGGAAAATCGACGCTCCTCACCATCCTGGGCCGGCTGCTCACACCCGACTCCGGGACGGCGAAACTCGACGGCGTCGAGGTGGGATCGATGAAGCCCACGCAGATCGCCCGCAAGCTGGCGATCCTGCGACAGGAGAACGGCGTCAACGCCCGGCTCACGGTGCGTGATCTGGTGGGGTTCGGGCGCTTCCCGCACAGCCGGGGCCGGCTCACCGCCGAGGATGTACGGCACATCGACGACGCGCTCGGCTTCCTCGGCCTCACCGAGCTGTCGGATCGGTTCCTCGACGAGCTCTCGGGCGGGCAGCGGCAGCGGGCCTACGTGGCGATGACACTCGCCCAGGACACCGAGGTGATCCTGCTCGACGAGCCGCTCAACAATCTCGACCTGCGGCATCAGGTGGGCATGATGGGGCAGCTCCGACGCGCGGCCGACGAGCTGGGCAAGACGATCATCCTGGTGGTGCACGACCTGAATTTCGCCGCCGCGTACGCGGATCGGATCGTCGCCCTCAAGAACGGCGCGATCGCCGCGGCCGGGACACCGGCCGAGATCATGGATTCCGATCTGCTCACCGAGATCTTCGAGACCCCCGTCGCGGTGCACGCCGTGGAGGGGCTGCGCGTCGCGGTCTACGCGGGGATGGATCGACGGTGAGCCGGGGCGCGCACGGCTGCGCCTAGACTGGCGGGGATGTCCGGTTCACACGATCCCGTCCGCACCGAGCGCGACGCCGGGGCCGCCCGCGCGGCCGTCGGCGACGCCGTGCGCGGCTACGCCGCCTTCCTGCGGTCCGCCACGGGCCGCCCCGCCCTGCTCGGCTGTGCGGGCGCCGTCCTCACCACACTCGGCAGCTTCGGCGCCGGAGCGATCCGCGTGCACGATGTGACGCTCGAATCCGCGCACCTGTCGTGGCTGCGCTACGGCCACGGCCTGGTGCTCAGCTCGGTGCTGTTCTGGACGGGGATCGCGCTGCTCATGCTGGCCTGGGTCCGGCTGGGGCGCAGCGCCCTCCGCGACGAGGTCTCCGCCCGGCAGATCGCGGGCACCATCGCGCTGTGGGCGGCGCCGCTGATCGTGGCGGTGCCCCTGTACTCCCGCGACGCCTACAGCTACCTGGCGCAGGGCGCGCTGCTGCGCGACGGCTTCGACCCGTACGAGGTGGGCCCCGTGGTCAACCCGAACGGCCTGCTCGACGATGTGAGCGGGATCTGGACCACCACCACCGCCCCGTACGGTCCACTGTTCATCCTGATCGCGAAGTGGGTCACGGTGATCTGCGGCGATAACGCGCTCACCGGCACGATCGCGCTGCGACTGGTGATGCTGCCCGGCATCGCGCTGTCGGTGTGGGGCGTCTCCCGGCTGGCGCAGCACTTCGGCGCGCGGCCGGCCGTCTCGCTGTGGTTCGCGGTGCTCAACCCCTTGGTGATCGTGCACCTCGTGGGCGGCGTGCACAACGAGGCACTCATGGTGGGGCTCATGGTGACCGGCATCGTGCTGGTACTGCGGCGCAAGCACTGGTTCGGTGTGGCCGTGATCGTGACGGCGGTGGCGGTCAAGGGCACCGCCGCGATCGCCCTGCCCTTCGTGGTGTGGATCTGGTACCACCACCGCCGGGAGGACGATCCGTCGGAATCGGGCACCCGCGCCTTCGTCTCGGTGGGCGCGGCCTCGGTCGCGATCTTCGCGGCGCTGTTCGCGGCCTTCACCGCGATCGCGGGCGTGGGGCTGGGCTGGGTGACCGCGCTGGCCGGGTCGATCAAGATCATCAACTACATCACCCTGCCGACGGCCGTGGCACAGATCACCGCCTTCCTCGCGGCTCCGTTCACCGACCTGCACCTGGCGCCGATCCTGGTGGTCACCCGCGCCCTGGGCATCGCCCTCCTGGCGATCACCCTGGTGGTGCTGTGGTGGCGGTACCGGCAGAACGAGCGCCGGAACGTGATGGGCATCCTGCTGGGACTGCTCGCGGTGTGCGTGCTCTCGCCCGCGTCGCTGCCCTGGTACTACACCTGGCCGCTGGCGGTGGCCGGCGCGTTCACGTGGTCGCGCCGCACGCTGGCGATCATCGTCGGCATCTCGGTGTGGCTGATGGCCGTGTTCATGCCCACCGGCTCGATCGGCCTGTATTCGTGGTGGAACGTGCTGCTCGCCATCGCGCTCGGCGCGCTCGCCGGGTACTCGCTGGCGCACCCGGATCCACTGAAACTGCGCCCCAAGCTGGGGCTGCAGCCCGTTCCGGCCTGAGCGGGGTCAGAAGGCCATCGACTGGGCGCGCCGGATCACTTCGCGCGCCGAATCGGTGTGCAGCAGTTCGGCGGGGGCACCGTCGAGGTCGTCGAGCGGCGCGAACAGCCACTGCATGATCTCGTCGTCCTGGAAGCCGCCGTCGCGCAGCACCTGGAGCAGCCCGGTGAGGTGTTTGGCGATCGCGAAGCGACCGTCGGTCTCTCCGAAGAAGAGCTGCGGGATGTGGAAGTCTCCCCCGCGCCGCACCGCGATCAGTTGGCGATCACGCACCAACTGCAGCACCTTGGACGACGACACGCCGAGGCCCTTCGCGACCGCGGAGGCGGAGAAGGTGGCGGTGCCATCGGGCAGCAGGTCGTCACTGACATAAGGGATCGAGCTCACCGTCACACTGTACCGAGGCTCGAGGTCCACCCCCTCCCACCCCGGGGTCGCTAGGCTGAACTGTCGACACCTGCCGTGGCAGGCGCGTCCGCCGAGTGACTTGAGAGAGGATCGAAGAAGGTGAACACTCCCCGCGACCGGCTCCTCGGTGCCCGCATCGAGGGCCGCTACCGCATCGATGCGGTGATCGCGCGCGGCGGCATGTCCACCGTCTACATGGGCCTCGACCTGCGTCTCGACCGGCCGATCGCGATCAAGGTGATGGACCCGAAGTACGCGGAGGACGCGCAGTTCGTCTCCCGGTTCGAGTTCGAAGCCCGCGCCGTCGCCAAGCTCAAGGACCCCGGCCTGGTGGCCGTGTACGACCAGGGCGTCGACGGCGACCTCGCCTTCCTCGTGATGGAGCTGGTGACCGGCGGCACCCTGCGCGAGTTGCTCAACGAGCGCGGCCCCATGCCCCCGCACGCGGTGGCGGCCGTGATGGAGCCGGTGCTCACGGCACTGGGCACGGCGCACCGCGCGGGGCTCGTGCACCGCGATGTGAAGCCCGAGAACGTACTCATCTCCGACAGCGGCGAGGTCAAGGTCGCCGACTTCGGACTGGTCCGCGCGATCGCCGCGGCGTCGGTCACCAGTTCCTCGGTGATCCTCGGCACGGCCGCGTACCTCTCCCCGGAGCAGGTCGAGTCGGGGAACGCCGACGCGCGCTCCGATGTCTACTCCAGCGGCGTCCTGGTCTACGAGCTGCTCACCGGCGCAGTCCCCTTCACCGGCGACACCGCGATCTCGCTGGCCTACCAGCGGCTGCACAACGACGTGCCCGCGCCCAGCGCGTCGATCGCGGGCGTGCCGCCCGAGTTCGACGAGTTCGTGGCGCGCGCCACCGACCGCGATCCGTCGCGCCGGTACACCGACGGTTTCGCCATGGCGGAGGCGCTGGCGGCGATCGCGGACAACCTGGAACTGCCCTCGTTCACGGTGCCCGCGCCGCAGTCCAGCGCCGAGCAGCGCGCGGCCGCCGCGATGTACGACGCGCAGCGCAATCAGCCGCTGATCCCGGCCGCGGCCGATCCCACCTCGGCGTTGCCCGCCGGGGCGCAGGCGCCCGCACCGCCGAACACGGTGGCCGCGGCGGTGCCGCAGGTGCCCCCGCCGGGCACACCGGTGCAGTACACCCGCGCCGAGACGATGCACGAATCGCTGCCCGCCGAGGTTCCCCCGGCGCGTCCCCAGTGGGCCGGGCAGCCGCCCGCCAAGAGCCGCGCGAAGTCCTGGGCGATCGTCGCGATCATCGCCGCGGTCGCGATCCTGCTGGCCTTCGGTGGCTGGTGGTTCGCCTCGGGGCAGTACACGACGGTGCCGAACGTGTCCGGGATGGACCGGCCGGCGGCCGAGCGCGCGATCAAGGACGCCGGGCTCGACGTCGAGTTGGCGGGCACCTACAGCAACGATCTCACCGAGGACACCGTGACCGCGCTCAAGCCGCCGTCGGGCAGCCGGGTGAGCCGGTTCGGCAGCGTCACGGTGGAGTACTCGCGCGGCCGCCCGACGGTGCCGCAGTTCACCTCCGGCGCCAGTATCGAATCCGTCGAGCAGCAATTGCGCGATAACGGGCTGGTGCCCAAGCGGGGGCCGTCGCAGTTCAGCCGGGACGTGCCCCAGGGCGGCGTGATCGGGCTCAGCCCCACTCCCGGTACCCGGGTGGGCGTGGGTTCCGCGGTGACCGTGGTGGCGTCGGCGGGCAATCAGCCCGTCTCCATCCCCGACGTCCGCGGCAGGACCGCCGATGAGGCCACGTCGATCCTGCGGTCTTCCGGTCTCACGGTGAAGGAGACCAAGCAGCAGTTCGACGCGTCGACGGAGCTCGGCCGGGTCTTCGGTACGGACCCCTCGGGTCAGGTGAACAAGGGCGGCAGCGTCACGCTGCTGGTCTCGAACGCGCTCACCGTGCCCGATGTGACCGGCAAATCGGCCGCGGAGGCGCAGAGCATGCTGCAGCGCGCCGGCCTGGTGGGCGAGCTGACCGGCGAGAGCGGTTCCGGCGCCGTGGTGACATCGGTGAGCCCGGCCGCCGGGGCGCGGGTGGACCCGGCGAACAACCGCGTCACGGTGACCCTGGCGGCGCGCGTCGTGGTGCCATCGGTGACCGGGATGAAGGTGGGCCAGGCGCGATCCGTGCTTCAGGACGCCGGTCTGCAGGTGAAGGTCAACGGCATCTTCGCCTCCGACAACTCGCAGGTGATCTGGCAGGATCCGGGCGGCGGCACCCGCGTGAAGGCGGGCTCCACCGTGACCGTGACGGCGATCCCGTGAGGGTGACGCGATGAACGCCGAACCCGCACCGTCGGACCCGTTCGGGCTCGGATTCGTCCCCGATCCGGAGATGTTGGCCACCGCCCGCCGCATGCGGGACCAGTTGACGCGGTTCCTGATGGAGTACCAGTTCGCGGTGGACGAGGTGCTGACGAAGGTGTCGATCCTGCGCGAGGAGTTCGTGCAGTTGCATCGATACAACCCGATCGAGCACGTGACCTCGCGGATCAAGAAGCCCGAGAGCATCGTCAAGAAGGTGGGGCGCCGCGGGATCGCGGCCGATCTGTCGCTGATCCGGGAGGCGATCACCGATATCGCCGGCATCCGGATCACGTGCAGCTTCATCGCCGACACCTACCGCGTGCTGGAGACCATCACCGCGCAGGACGATGTGCGGCTGATCGTGGTCAAGGACTACATCGCGAACCCGAAGCCGAACGGCTACAAGAGCCTTCACGCGATCATCGAGATCCCGGTGTTCCTCTCGACGGGGCCGGTGCACGTTCCCGTGGAGCTGCAGATCCGCACCATCGCGATGGACTTCTGGGCCAGCCTGGAGCACAAGATCTACTACAAGTACGACCGCGCCGTGCCGCCGCGCCTGGTCGACGAGCTGTCCGCCGCCGCGGCGATCGCAGAGCAGTTGGACAAGCGGATGGAGCAGTTGCACACACAGGTGCACGGGGGCACCGGCACCGAGCGCGGCACCGAGGACGACGACGCGGCGACGGAGCTGGCCGGGAACGAGTTGCTGCGCCGCCTGCTCACGCTGGCCGAACGGGCGCCGACGGACCGGTGAACGTCCGATCGGATTCCTCCGATCCTGCGCCCTGCTGCAGCGCTAGCCACGCAGGATCCCGCGCAGATCCTCGAGGACGGCAGGGTTCTCGATGGTCGACGGGACGGCCTCGTCGCGACCCTCGGCGATGGCACGCATGCTGCGCCGCAGGATCTTTCCCGATCGGGTCTTGGGCAGCGCGGTGACGATCGCGACCTCGCGCAGCGCCGCGACGGCGCCGATGGTCTCGCGGACCCGCTGCACGATCTCGGCGCGCACCGTCTCGTGGTCCCAGTCGGCGCCGGCCTTGAGCGCCACCAGCGCCCGCGGCAGCTGCCCCTTGAGCTGATCGGCCACACCGATCACGGCGCACTCGGCGACCGCGGGATGTCCGGCGATCGCCGCCTCCAGCGCACCGGTCGAGAGCCGGTGCCCCGCAACGTTGATCACATCGTCGGTGCGGCCCATAACGAACAGGTAGCCGTCCTCGTCGAGATAGCCGCCGTCGCCCGTGAGGTAGTTCCCCGGGAAGGCCGTGAGGTACGAGTCGATGTACCGCTCGTCCGCACCCCACAGCGTGGGCAGCGTGCCCGGCGGCAGCGGCAACGAGATCACCACGGCGCCCTCGGCGCCCGCGGGCACGTCGTTGCCGGCATCGTCGACGATGCGCACGCCGTAGCCGGGCACCGGGACCGTGGCGCTGCCGGGTTTGACCGGCATCGGCTCCACGCCGCGCAGGTTCGCCGCGATCGGCCAGCCGGTCTCGGTCTGCCACCAGTGATCGATCACCGGCACGCCCAGCTTGTCCGACGCCCACTCGTAGGTATCGGGATCGAGCCGCTCCCCCGCCATGAACAGCGTGCGCAGGCTCGACAGATCGGACGTCGCCACGAACTCGGCGTCCGGGTCCTCCTTGCGGATGGCCCGCAGCGCAGTGGGAGCGGTGAACAGGTTGCTCACGCCGTGCCGCTCGATCACCCGCCAGAACGCGCCGGCGTCCGGCGTGCCCACGGGCTTGCCCTCGTAGACCACGGTGGTGGCGCCGATCAGCAGCGGCGCGTACACGATGTAGCTGTGGCCCACCACCCAGCCCACATCGGAGGCGGTCCACCACACCTGCCCGGGATGCGCGTCGTAGATCGCGCCCATCGAATAGGACAGCGCCACAGCGTGTCCGCCGTTGTCGCGGACCACGCCCTTGGGCTTGCCGGTGGTCCCGGAGGTGTACAGGATGTACAGGGGGTCGGTGGCCTTCACGGCCACCGGTTCCGCGGGCTGCGCCGCCGCAGCCCAATCGTGATCGCGTGGGCCCAGTTCCGCGGTCAGCTGCGGCCGCTGCCACACCACCACCGCGTCCGGCTTCGCGGCGGCCGCGTCGATCGCCGCGTGCACGATGGGCAGGTACGGCAGCACCTTGCTGCCCTCCAGGCCACAGGACGCGGTGACGATGACCTTCGGCTGCGCATCGTCGAGCCGCGCCGCCAGTTCGGGCGCGGCGAAGCCGCCGAAGACCACCGAGTGCACCGCCCCGATCCGGGCGCAGGCGAGCATCGCGACCACGGCCTCGGTGATCATCGGCAGGTAGATCACCACCCGATCACCCTTGCCCACACCGAGATCCGCGAGTACACCCGCGAACTTCGAGACACGCCCCAGCAGCTCCGTGTAGGTGAGCGTGTGCACCTCGCCGGTGATCGCGGAGTCATGGATCACCGCGACCTGATCGCCCCGTCCCGCCGCGACGTGCCGGTCCACCGCGTTCACGCAGGTGTTCAGCTCCGCACCCGGAAACCACCGGTACAGCGGCGCATCCGAGGCGTCCAGGACCTCCGTCGGCGGCGTGATCCACTCGATCCGGCGCGCCTGCTCCGCCCAGAACCCGGACGGGTCGGTCATGCTGCGGCGGTACTCGTCGGCGTAGGAACCCATACCGCGACCCTATTACCCGCGGGTGCGGGCGCGCGGGCTATCCGCGGAGCATCTCCGCGACCAGGAAGGCCAGCTCCAGGCTCTGCTGCGTGTTCAGGCGCGGGTCGCACGCGGTCTCGTAGCGGCCGGCGAGATCGGCGTCGGAGATGTCCTGCGCGCCGCCGAGGCACTCGGTGACGTTCTCGCCGGTCAGCTCCACGTGCACGCCACCCGGGTGCGAGCCGATGGCCCGGTGCACCTCGAAGAAGCCCTGCACCTCGTCGACGATGCGATCGAAGTGGCGGGTCTTGTACCCGGTGGACGACTCGTGGGTGTTGCCGTGCATCGGATCGCACTGCCAGATCACCTTGTGGCCGGTGGCCTCCACGGCCTCGACGATCGGGGGCAGGGCGGTGCGCACGTTGCCGTTGCCCATCCGCGAGATCAGCGTGAGGCGGCCGGGCTTGTTGTGCGGGTCGAGCCGCTCGACGTACTCCACGGCCTGCTCGGGCGTGGTGGTGGGGCCGATCTTGACGCCGATCGGGTTGTTGATCAGCTCCATGAAGGCGATGTGCGCGCCGTCCAACTGGCGGGTGCGCTCGCCGATCCACAGGAAGTGCGCCGACAGGTCGTAGAGCACCTGCTGGGCCTCGGGGTCCTCCGGGTTGTCGGCCAGGCGCAGCAGCCCGCGCTCGTAGTCGAGCACCAGCGCCTCGTGGCTGCTGAAAATGGTGGCGGTCTTGAGGTTCCGGTCCTCCACGCCGCAGGCGGCCATGAACCGCAGGCCGCCGTCGATCTCGGCGGCGAGCGCCTCGTACCGGGCGCCGGCGGGCGAGTTCGCGACGAACTCGCGGTTCCACTCGTGCACCTTGTGCAGATCGGCCATGCCGGAGTTGGTGGTGGCGCGCACCAGGTTCATCGCGGCGGAGGCGTTCGCGTACGCGCGGATCAGACGCGAGGGGTCGTGCTTGCGGACGGCCTCCTCCGGCGGGAAGCCGTTGACCATGTCGCCGCGGTAGCTCTTCAGGCCCAGGGAATCGGTGTCCGAGGAACGCGGCTTGGCGTACTGGCCGGCGATCCGGGCCACCTTCACCACCGGCATCGAGGCGCCGTAGGTCAGCGCGACGGCCATCTGCAGCAGGGTGCGGATGTTCGCCGAGATGTGCGGCTCGGTGTTGTCGACGAAGGTCTCGGCGCAATCGCCGCCCTGCAGCAGGAAGGCGCGCCCCAGGGCGACCTCGGCCAGCTGGTCCTGCAGCGACTGGATCTCCGGTGCCACGCAGATCGGCGGCACCGATTCGAGCACGGTGCGCATCGCGTCGGCCTGCTCGCGCGGCCAGCTCGGCTGCTGCAGCGCCGGCTTGGCCAGCGCATCGTCGAGGCGCTCACGCAGGTCACCCGGAAGCGCCGGGAGCTTGGGGAGGGTATCGATGGGGACGTCGACGGTCCAGTTCACAGCCACGTGAGAAAGATTACGCGCCGCTCATCCGCCCATGATCGCCCGGTACTTCGCCAGGTTGTGGCGGGCGTCCGCGAGCGCATCGTGGGCATCGGCCGGCGCCGGGGGCAGGGCGGGCCGGCCGCGCTCGTCCCACAGCTGCTTGAGTTCGCGGGTGAACCGCGGCATCGACCGCGGCAGCGCCGTCATCGGGCCCCAGAGCTGGCACAGCGCCACGTGGTCGTACGCGGCCACCCAGGCCCACAGCTCGATATCGCCCGGCGCCGCGGACAGGAAGTCGAAGACCCCGTCACGGATCGCGGCACGCGAGCCCCAGGACTTGCTGGCGGGCGGCGGCAGCTTGGGCAGGACGTTCGCCCGCACCCAGGGGCCCGCCGACTCGGGATCGAACTCGGTGGAACACGCGTAGAACTCCCGGCCGTCTTCACCGACGATGCCGATCGAGACCAGCTCGATGGTCTTTCCGTCCTCGATGAATTCCGAATCGTAGAAGAAGCGCATGAGGGTGGACGCTACGCGGCGCCGGCCACGCGCTCCTCGCCCGGCACCACGACACCGTCTTTGACGTCCTGGGCGTACACGTCCACGTAGGCCTGGCCGGAGAGCTTCATCAGCTCGTACATCACCTCGTCGGTCACGGCGCGCTCGATGAAGCGATTACCCGCCATCCCCTCGAACCGGGAGAAGTCGAGCGGCTTACCGATGCGGATCTGCACCCTGGTGGGGCGCGGCAGCGTGGTGCCGGGCGGGTTGAACTTCTCGGTGTCGACCATCGCGACGGGGATGATCGGCACCCCGGTCTCCAACGCCATGCGGGCCATGCCCGTCTTGCCCTTGTACAGGCGGCCGTCGGGACTGCGCGTGCCCTCCGGGTACAGCCCCAGGAGGTGCCCCTGCTCCAGGGCGCCGACGCCCGCATCGAGGGCGTCCTGCGCCGCGCTGGCGCTGCCGCGGACGATCGGAATGCTGCCGACGGACGAGAAGAACCACTTCTTGAACGCGCCCTTGAGGCCCTTGCCCGTGAAGTACTCGCTCTTGGCCAGGAACTTGATCTTGCGCGGCACCATGAGCGGCAGGAAGAACGAATCCATCACCGCCAGATGGTTGCTCGCGAGAATCGCCGCGCCGTCCTTCGGCAGGTTCTCCAGGCCCACCACGCGGGGGCGCCCGAACAGACGCAGCAGTGGTCCGATGAGGACCCATTTGAAGACCATCCACCACATGTCGCGCAGCTCCCGTTCGCGGTCGATCGTGTTCTCGCCCACTCTACCGGTGTTCGCGCACCCCAACCCGGGGAACGTCGGATTTGCAGACGCGCGAATCAGTGCTCCACCAGCGGCGACAACGCGTCCCGGGCGAGCGCCGCGGCGCCGAGCATGCCGGCGCGCTCCCCCAGCTCGGTGGCCCGGATCCGGGCCTTGCGCCGGTACTTGGCGCCGGTGAGGAGCGCGGAGTAGTGATCCCGCGCATCGTCGAGGAACAGCCGCGAGGAGGCGCCGACGCCGCCCGAGACGATGATCAGGTCGGGATCGAAGACATCGCTCACCATCGCCAGGCCCACGCCGAGCCACTTGGCGAGGTCGGCCACCGCCTCCTGGGCCACGGGATCGCCCGCCTCGGCCGCCGCGGCCACCTTGCGCCCGGTGAGGGATCCCGGATCGTCGGCCAGCTCCCGCGCCATGAGCACGCTCTGCGAGCCCTGCGGCCCCATCAGGTCGATCGCGGTCTCCACCAGCGCCGTGCCGCTGCAGTAGCGCTCCCAGCAACCGGATTTGCCGCAGTCGCAGGGCCTTCCGTCCGGCACCACCTGCAGGTGACCGAGCTCCGGGGCCACACCGAAGGCGCCCCGGTAGAGCTGCCCGTCGATCAGCAGCCCGCACCCGATGCCGGTCCCCAGCGCCACCACGCAGGTCACCGTGCTGCGCCGCGCCGGGCCGAAGACGTACTCCGCCCAGGCCGCCGAGTTCGCGTCGTGCTCCATCACCACGGGCATGCCGATCCGCTCGGTCATCTCCGCCGGGACGGCCGCGTTGCGCCACGGCAGGTGGGGCGCGAAGGAGACCTTCTGCCGGGCGGGGTCGAGGAAGCCCGCCACAGCGAGACCCACCGCGCCCACCTCGTGCTCCACGCACAACTCCTGCACCAGCCGGTCCAGGCACTCCTCGAGCGCGCGGGCGCTGCGCGGGGTCTGCGCCCGCGCCGTGTCGACCACGGTGCCGTCCTCCGTGACCACGCCGGCCCGCACCGACGTCCCCCCGATGTCGATGCCGATGGTCTGCGTCATTCGTCCTCACCGTTCGGGGATGCGGGCGTGGGCGGTTCGCCGGGCAACTGCACGTCGATCCGTTCGTAACCGGTGTGCTGGGACGAGGGCGACGGTGCCGCGACCGGACCGTCGGCCGGGGTGACCGGGCCGTCGGGCGCGTCGCCGCGCACCGTGGCCAGGTAGTCGGCCGCGACGGCCGCCGCGGTGGTCCGGGCGCTGCCCATCAGTTCCTCCGCGAGCTTCATCAGGTCGGCGAGCACCTCGTCGGCGAAGGCGCCCAGCGAGCGCGCGGCCTCCTCGGCGAAGGGCTCCACGTTCCGGGCAACCGCACCGCCCAGGGCGCACAGACGGCAGCCGCCGGGCTCGCCCTCGGGGTGCGCCGCGTGCTCGGCGAGCGCGGCCGAGAGCCACGGCCGCGCGGTCTCGAACAGGCGCGTGGCGGCCGCTGCGAATTCCTCGGACGAGAACGAGGAGAAGTCCGGGCCGGCGCCGGAGGTCTCATCAGGCACGAGGCCACACCTCCGGATCGGGGGCGAAGGTCACGCGCAACTCCCCTTCCGTGTAGGTAGCGCCTGCAACGACGCAACGGCGCAACACAGACGGTAGCCGCATTCGCCGCCGCACACCCTGCGCATCGACGAGGAGGTCCTCCTCGACCCGCCCGAGGCCGATCGTCGCGGGGTCGACCAGGGGCATCTCCAGCGCCCATTCGTATCGGACGTCCAGGCCCTCGCCGCCGCTCCGGCGGACCTCGGGGACGGGGCCGGGCGGACCGGCGGGCCCGGACAGGATGCGCGCGGCGTCCCAGTCGAGCGCGGCGGCGTCCGCCGCATCCCGGACGGGTCCCTCCGCCTCGGTGACCTCCAGAACCGGCCGCGCGATCGCCTCGCCGAGGTCGGCGGCGGCCTCACGCGCATCGTCCTGGGATGCCACCGCGGCGGCCACCAACTGCACGGCCGGATGCGGAAGGTCCAGCGCGAAGCGGTCATCCACCTCCAGCAGCCGGTTGAGCACCAGCGCGGCCGGACGCAGGCCCAGCACCTCCAGGGCCGCGATCTCCTGGCGCGTCCGCGCGGGCCGGCCACCGTCTCCGGTGAGCGCGTAGACGAGTTCCAGGCGCGACCGATCGCCCACGAACGCCGCGAGCTGCTCGGCGAGGCCCGCGAGCGGTTCCACCAGCAGCAGCCCCGCGAGCGAGCCGGTGGCCCGCCCCGTCGGGCCGGAGAGCCGCACGTGGCGCGGCCACACGCGCTCCAGGTGCGCGGCCATCGACGACGGTGCCGTGAGCAGCGAGACCATCGCGTCGAACGCGGGGCCGTCGACCACCACGGTGCGGTACTCCCCGGACTGCGCGTGGCCCCGGATCGCCCGCAGCGTCAGCAGGTGCTCCGCATCCGCGAGGCCGGTGAGCTCGGGCGCCTCCAGCACGAACGGGTCGAAACCTGACGGGGCCTCGTCCTCGCCGCTGCGTCCGGCCCGCACCGTGGACGACAACGTCTCCCACCACTGCCCGAGCAGTTCGACGGGGTTGAGGTGCACGTGATCGAAGGCGCCGGAGCCGTCCGCCACGAGCGGATCGACCACGCGCCCCAGCGTGACCAGGAGGGTGCGGCCCGACAGTGCGGCGCGTGCCGCCAACGCCGTCGCCAGCGTGGTCCTTCCCGTCCCCCCGGCGCCGGCCACCAGCAGTACGCGGGCGGCGTCCCCGGACATCAGGAACCGGCCGCCCGGTCGCCCTCGACGTGACGCTTGAGCTCCTTGAGCGCGGTATCGGTGATGGCCTTCTCGGCCTTGCGCCGCAGCATTCCCAGCATCGGGATCTGCAGCGTCACCTCGAGCGTGTAGGTGACCGTGGTGCCGCCGTCCGCGGTGGGCGTCAGGTCGTACCGTCCGTGCTGGGTGCGCTGCAGGGTGCTGGCCGCGAGATCCCACTCCACCGACCGGCCGCCGGGCGCCCAGGTGTACTCGAGCTCGTAGGTGTCCCGGAGGAATCCCTCCTCCAGTACGAACTTGACGCGCTTGGGCTTACCGTCGGCGGTGGTCTCGAGAACCGTGACCTCCCGTGCGGCCGAGACCCATTCGGGGTAGCGGTCGAAGGCCGAGATCGCCGCCATGATCGGCTCGGGCGGCGCATCGATGACGATGGACTCGCGGGTCCGGTCGGCGTCAGACACCGCTCACCTCCGGCACCGCGGGGCCACCCAGGACGCGGCCGTCCTCGGCGGTGAACTTCAGGTCGAACATCACCTCGTGCCCGCGGACGCGGCGGGCGGCCACCTCGGCGACGATCTGCTCCGGCGTCATCGGCGCGGCCGGCTCGGCGTGCAGGAAGTAGTGCACGAGGCTGCCGTCCAGGTGCGGCTCGATCCAGATCTCCGAGGTGCCCACCACGGGGCCGGCCACCTGCCAGCGCAGGCCCAGCGCGCCCCGGTCCTCGGTGAGCGTCAGTCGCAGATCCGGGAACCAGCCGCGCCACCGCTGCGACCCCGCCATAGCGGCTGCCACGGCGCTCGGATGTGCGGCGATGAAGGCGACGTCGGCCACTTGGATGGTGCTCACCACACAAGCTTCACACATCCGGCGTCCGGGCGGACGGTGCCGGGTCCGCTTAATCGTGCGAAGCCCCTCGTTCACCGACGGTCACGGCGGTGCGAGGGCCCTCCGTCGCCGTTTTCCACCGGTGTAAGGTTCACCACATACCCACCGTTTGCGACCCGGAGGATTCGTGCGCGAGATATCTGTCCCCGCCAACTTCACCATCGACCCGGATGCGTCCACGGTGGACGTCGTCTTCGACGTGGCCCGCACCGATCCGCAGAGCGTGCGGATCAAGCGCCTGGTGGGGCAGGACTGGGTGCCCGTCACCTCGAAGCAGTACGCCGAGGAGATCCTGGGTGTGGCCAAGGGACTCATCGCGCAGGGCGTGCGGCCGGGCGACCGCGTCGCACTCGTCTCCTCCACCCGCTACGAGTGGCCGCTGATCGACTTCGCCATCTGGGCGGTGGGCGCAGTGACGGTTCCCGTGTACGAGACCAGCAGCTCGGGCCAGATCGACTGGATCCTGCAGGATTCCGATGCGGTGCTCATGGTGATCGAGGGCCCGAAGCAGGCCGCCGAGGTGGCCGAGCTCAACGGCAAGCTGCACAACGTCAAGCGGGTCCTGCAGATCGACGCGCCCGAGGGCGAGCAGGGAGCCGTCGCGGCGCTCACCGCCGAGGGGGCCGAGGTCACCGAGGATCAGGTGCACGCGGGCCGCGCCGGCGTGAAGGCCGCCGACCTGGCCACGCTGATCTACACCTCAGGCACCACCGGTCGGCCCAAGGGCTGCGAGCTGACGCACTCGAACCTCATGAGCGAGGCCGAGGCGATCCTCACCTCCCCCTTCGGCGACGCCATCCGCGGCGGTTCGAACGTGATGTTCCTGCCGCTCGCGCACGTGCTCGCCCGCGCCGTGAACATCGCCTGCTTCAAGGGCGGAGCACTGGTGGGCCACTTCAACGACACCAAGAACCTGGTGCCGCAGTTCGCCATCTTCAAGCCCACGCTGATCCTGTCGGTGCCGCGTGTCTTCGAGAAGGTCTACGCCTCCGCGCAGCAGAGCGCCGTGGACGGCGGCAAGGGCAAGATCTTCGACGCCGCCGCGCAGACCGCGATCGAGTACAGCGAGTCGCTCGACAACGGCGGCCCCGGGCTGGTGCTCAAGGTCAAGCACGCCGTCTTCGACAAGCTGGTCTACGGCAAGCTCAAGGCCGCCCTCGGCGGGAACTGCAAGGTCGCGATCTCCGGCGGCGCCCCGCTCGGTGCGCGCCTGGGCCACTTCTTCCGCGGCGTCGGCGTCACCGTGATGGAGGGCTACGGCCTCACCGAATCGACCGCCGCGATCACCGTGAACGTCGAAGGCGCACAGAAGATCGGCACCGTCGGGCGTCCGCTCGCGGGTCAGGCCGCGAAGATCGCCGAGGACGGCGAGATCCTGCTGCAGGGCTCGGTGGTCTTCCGCGGGTACTGGCAGAACGACGAGGCGACGAAGGCCGCGCTCGAGGACGGCTGGTTCCACACGGGCGATCTGGGCTCCATCGACGAGGACGGTTTCCTCTCGATCACGGGCCGCAAGAAGGAACTCATCGTGACCGCGGGCGGCAAGAACGTCTCGCCCGCCGGCCTCGAGGACGCGCTGCGCGGCAACCCGCTGATCTCGCAGGCCATGGTGATCGGTGATGCGCAGCCCTTCATCGCGGCGCTGATCACGATCGACCCGGAGGCCTTCCCGCAGTGGAAGACCGCGAACGGCAAGCCGGAGTCGGCCACCGTCGCCGATCTGCGCGACGATCCCGATCTCAACGCCGAGATCGACCGCGCCGTGGCCGTGGCCAACGACACCGTCTCCAAGGCCGAGGCCATCAAGAAGGTGCGCATCCTCCCCGAGGACTTCTCCGAGGAGACCGGTGAGATGACGCCGACCATGAAGGTCAAGCGCAACGTGGTCGCCCAGAAGTACGCCGACGACATCGCCGAGATCTACGCGAAGTAGGTAGCTGGTACGAGGAGTGCCCCACCGGATTCCGGTGGGGCACTTCTTCGTTCGCGGTCAGTACGGGCTGAGCAGGGTCTGCAGGCGGTGGCCGAGGCGGCGCCAGTTGAAGTGCTCGCCCACCAGCTCGCGGCCACGGGCCCCCATGGCGGCGGCACGATCGGGATCGGCGAGCAGCCCGGCCACGGCATCGGCGATCGCGTCCACATCGCGTCCCGGCACCACATGACCGGACTCGCCCTCCCACACCGTCTCCGGCGCACCCCCGGAATCGCCTGCCACGACCGGCTTCCCGGTCGCCGACGCCTCGAGGAAGACGATGCCGAGGCCCTCCACGTCGAGCCCGGCGCCGCGGGTGCGGCAGGGCATCGCGAAGACGTCACCGAGGTTGTGATGCCCCGCGAGCTCATCGGCGGCGACACCGCCGGTGAAGATCACCGCGTCCTCGACACCGCTGCCGGCGGCGAGCTTGTGCAGGGTCTCCGCGTACGGCCCACCACCCACGATCACCAGCTTCGCTCCGGGCACCCGGGCCCGGATCTTCGGCAGGGCCCGAATCAGCATGTCCTGCCCCTTGCGCGGCACCAGCCGCGACAGGCACAGCACCACAGGCTCGTCGTCGGCCAGGCCGTACCGGCGGCGCAGTTCCGAGCGGGCGGCATCGTCGGGCTTGAAGACCTCGGTGTCGACGCCGGGCGGGAGGTGCTCCAGCGCGGCCTGCGGACCGAACGCCGAGGCGAACCGGCCGCGGGTGTACTTGCTGACGTAGGTGATCACGTCGGTGGTGTCGCCGATGCGGCGCAGGCACGCCCGCGAGGGCGGCAGCATCGACCAGCCCACCTCGTGACCGTGCGTGGACGCGACGGTGCGCTGCGCCCCGGCCGCTTCCAGCGGCGCCGCGAGCAGCGCGAGTGGGGCTGCGGCGCCGAACCACACCGTCTCGATGTCGTGGGCGCGCACCAGCTCCCGCGCGCGACTGAGCGCATCGGGGCTGGGGATCAGCAGCGACGTGGGGTGGCGCACCACCTCGAAGTCCTGCGCCGCGTCGTACTCCTCGCTGCCGCGCCACCGCGAGGCGTACACCACCAGCTCGTCGGCGGGCAGCTGCGAGACGAAGGCCTGCAGATACGTCTGGATGCCGCCGGGGCGGGGCGGGAAGTCGTTGGTGACCAGCAGCGTGCGCGGCATGGCTCAACCGTACTGGCGGCGTGCCCCGGACCGGGGCACGCCCCCACGTGCGGGTCGGATCAGGGCCGCATGGCGTAGGCACCGTCGTACGACGCCACCTGCTGCCACACCCGGTCGAAGGACTCCGGATCCACGGCGGGGCGGCGCACGGCGCCCAGCGCCCACTCCTGCTGCGCGGCGGTGGCCGAGGCCTTGCCGTACAGGCCGACGGCGTAGCCCGAGAAGTCGCGGATCAGCACGTCGAAGATGCGGCTGAGGACATCGGCGTCGAGGCCGGTGAGCGCGGCCTGCTCCAACACCAGCTGTCCGTACACCACCAGCGAGAACAGGTGGCCGATGTCGAGGACGAAGTCGAGGTCCTTGCTCTGCTCGCCATCGGGCGCCGCGGTCTGCAGGAAGGTGCGCAGGGCCTGGGCCTGCTCGTAGAAGGTCGCCACGTTGGGGATGTCGAGGCGGGCCTCGTAGGGCTTGGTCCAGTCGGCGAAGCGCACCTTGCCCGCGCCGCCGAGCGGCCCCTGCGCGAAGAAGAAGGCATCGTCGGTGGCATCGCGCCGGGTGCCGATCTCCGGGTACTCGGCGGGGTTCAGGAGGTAGTTCGGCATGAACTTGAGGATCTGGGCCACGTTCACGTGCACGGTGCCCTCGAGCCGGGGCAGCCAGCCGATGAACCGGTTCGCCTGGTGGAAGTAGGTGGTCTTCTCGTATCCCTTGGCGGCGATCACGTCGAGCAGCAGCGTGACCACCTTCTCGCCCTCGGCCGTGACCTTCGACTTGGTGACCGGGTTGAACAGCAGGTAGCGGCGATCGTCGAGGCTGGCGCTGCGGAAGTAGTCCACCGCACGGTCGCTGAACAGCTTCATGGCCACCAGGCGCGCGTAGGCGTCGACGAAGTTGCCGCGCACGTGGCTGAAATCGGTGACCGGGTGGCCGTACAGGATCCGGTTGTTGGAGTGGGTGATCGCCTCGTAGAAGGCGTGCTCGCAGATGCCGATCGACCCGTGGCAGAGGTTGAACTTGCCGATGTTGACGGTGTTGAGCGCCGCGGCGAAGGCCTCGGGTCCGGTGTGCAGCACATCGGCGGCGGTCACCGGGTAATCGACCAGCTCGAAGGTGGAGACGTACATCTGGGCGTGAACCACGTTGTCGATGAGCCGGTAGTTCGGGTGCTGGCTGTCGACGGTGAAGAAGACGTAGGCCTCCGGGCCCTCCATATCGGCGCGGCGCCCGAACACCGAGACCATCCCGGCCACGTTGCCGTTGCCGATGTAGTACTTGGTGCCGGATGCGGTGAAGCCGCCGTCGGCGGTGGGCGTGAGGATCATGTCGGTGTCGTAGACATCAGCGCCGTGCGCGCGCTCCGAGAGCCCGAAGGCCATCACCCCGCCGTCGGTGAGCTGCTGCGCCGCTGTGCGTTTCGCGCCCTCGTTGTCGCTCATCCAGATCGGGCCGAGGCCGAGGATGGTGACCTGCTCGGCGTACCAGTACGACAGGCCGTAGAAACCGAAGATCTCGCTCAGGGCGGCGTTGCGCGCGCCGTCCCAGCGACGGTTCGGATCGCCGTCCGCGTACGCCGCGGGCGTGAGGAAGGTGGCGAACAGCTTCTCCCGCTTCTCGAACTCCAGGAAGTCCGAGACCCACTCCGCGTCGAGATCGGCCTGCAGCAGCCGCTCCTTGCCGTACGACTCGAAGAATTCGACGGTCGCGAGCAGGAGCCGGCGCGTCTCGGGATCGAAGTGCGCGTAGTCGGTGGTGAGCGGGTTCATCAGGAGGCGAGGCATGCCTCACGGTACCGCGCGGACGAACCCGCGCGCCCGGCGTGTTCTAGAAACGCACCGCCGAGTTGAACGGGCCGGCCTTGTCGATCGGCACCACCTGAACGGGAACGCCGAAGGTGGAGGCGTGCACCACTTTCCCATCACCGATGTACATGCCGACGTGGGTGGCACCCGGGTAGTACACGATGATGTCGCCCGGCTGCAGGCTCGACCGCGAGACGGGCTGTCCGCCCGCGAGCTGCGCCTGCGAGGTCCGCGGGAGCGACTTGCCGGCCTGCTTGTAGGCCCAGAGCATCAGGCCGGAGCAGTCGAACTGGCCGGGGCCCGAACCGCCCCACGCGTAGGGCATGCCCACGCGGGTGAGCGCGGCCCGCACCGCGACGGCCTCGGACGCGCCGCCGGGCGGCAGCTTGCCCGGGTCGACGGGAACGTTGGGGCCGATCAGGGCACCGCGCTGGGCGCCGGTGAGCCGGTCGTAGAGGGCCTTGATCCGGGCGATCTCGGACGCCAGCTGCGCCTTCTTCTTGTTCAGATCGTCGCGCTTGCGCTCGGCGTCGGTCTTCGCGGTATCCGCGGACTTCGAGGCATCAGCGGCGCGCTGCTCCGCGGACACGGCCGCGGCCTTGGCCTTCTTGAAGCCGTCGATCGTGTTCAGCACGTCGCGGTTGATGAAGTCCAGCGTGGACATCTGGTCGAGCATCGTCTGCGGCGAATCGCTGACCAGGAGCGCGAAGGTGCGGTTGGTGCGGGCGCCCTTGTAGTTGGCGCGGACGATGGAATCGACCGTGGGCTGCAGCGAATCGCGGCGGGCCTGCACGGCGGCCACCTCGCGCTTGGCCGCGACGAGCGTGGAATCCGCTGCGCGCTTGGCCGCGGTGGCCTTCTCGACGTCCTCCTGCGCGCCCTTAGCGGCCTCGTTGGTGCCGGACGCCTGCTCGGACAGCTTCTCGTACTGCTTGAGCGCCGCATCCGCATCGGTGGGATCGGCACCCGCGCCACCGCCGACGGCGGCACCGAGCAGCAGGAGCAGCGCCGACGACACGGCGACGCCGCGCCGGGACGGGGCGCGGAGGGCGGGCGGAATCGAGGGCACGAGCGAGAGGATCCTTCCAGGGATGCCGCAGGTCACACGGCGAGCAGTTGCGGTTGCAACAGCGCCCAGAATACGTCAGTAGCGACGGACAGCGTATACCGACATCTCGTTGAGCGGGCTGACCTTGACCGGGGTGCCGTAGTTCACCGAATGCACCACTTTACCGGAGCCGATGTACAGCGCGGCGTGGCTGCCGCCGTTGTAGATCACGACGTCACCGGGCTGCAGGTCCGCGACCGGCACCGGTCGACCGCCGCCGAGCTGGCCGTAGCTGTCACGGGGCACGCTCATACCGGCCTGCTTCATCGACCAGTAGACGAGGCCGGAGCAGTCGAAGGAGTTGGGGCCGGCCGAGCCGTAGGAGTAGGGCAGGCCGGTGCGCGACAGCGCGGCCTGCACGACCTTGGCCTTGGCGGCGCCGGGCTGCACGCCCGCGACGGTGGTGACGCCCGGCTTCGGCGCGGTCTCGACACCGGCCACGACGCCCGGGCGGGCGGCGATGTTGTGCGTGCTGGCAACGCCCGGCGCACCGGGGGCGACCTGAGCGGCGGGCTTCGGCGCGGGCTTGGCCTTGGGCGCCACGGCGGGCTTGGCCTTGACGGCGGGGGCCGGTGCGGGCGCGCCGGGGGCGACGGGCGCGGGTGCCGGAGCGGCGAAAGCGGTGGCGGCGGGTACGGCGAGGGTGCCGATGGTCACGGCGCCCGCGGCGAGTGCACCGCGCGCGGCGGTGGCACCCTTGCTGGGCTGCGGCTGAAGACGATGTTTCGCCACGAAGGGGTCTCTCCTATGTTTCTTCCCGACCGCCGACCGAGTTAGCTGACGGGTTCGGGCGAGGAAGATGCCCTACGCGGTGTGCGTCGCACGAGAGCGGCGCACCTCCGGCGATTCACCCCAGATACTGCGTGTGGGTCCCCGGCGGGGCCTTGCGGCCCCTTAGGCGGTGACCTCCGGAGACGAGACGGAATCGTCTCGGAGTCCTCCTAAGGTCTCGGAAAGATTACGAAACGGAAACGCACCTGTCTAGCCGGACGCGCCGATGTGACACGCGACACTCCAGTGTCGCACCACCTAGCCGGCTCGTTTTCCCTGGTCGGAGACCACGCGCAGGTGCGGCAGCATGCCCGCATCGGCGAAATGCGCGATCGCGACATTCAGGTCGGGCTCGGGCGTGACCTCGAGCCCCGCCTCAGGCGCCGGCGCGGCTTCGGGGGCTACCGAGACGACCGGGCCGAGCAGGAAACCCACCGAGCAGTCGCCGCAGGCGCGCGGTTTGGCGGGGCAGGTGGAGCAGTCGATGTGCAGCGCCATGGCGGCGTCCCTTCGTGATCGGGTTCTTCTCGTCGATCCGGAAGGTAGGTCGGGGCACCGACAAGTTTCCGCGGACGGGGGCCCGGGCGGGACGGCGGCCGAAACCTGTCGGTGCCCCGTCCTACGTTCAGCGCATGCAGCTGACCCTCGACGACTGCGATTCCGCGGCCACAGATCCCGATCTCCGGGATGTGACCTTCGTGGTGGTCGACCTGGAGACCACGGGCGGTTCGGCGAAGGGCGGCGACGCGATCACCGAGATCGGGGCGGTGAAGGTGCGCGGCGGGGAGGTGCTCGGTGAGTTCGCCACCCTCGTCGACCCCGGCCGCGGGATCCCGCCGCACATCACGCACCTCACCGGAATCACCACGGCGATGATCACCGATGCCCCCACGATCGCCTCCGTGCTGCCGTCCTTCCTGGAGTTCGCCCACGGCGCCGTGCTGGTGGCCCACAACGCGCGGTTCGACATCGGCTTCCTCAAGGCGGCCGCCGCGGCCACCGGCACACCGTGGCCGACACCGCAGACGCTGTGCACCGTGCAGTTGGCCCGCCGCGTGCTCACGCGGGACGAGGCACCGTCGGTCAAGCTCAGTGAGATGGCCCGGCTGTTCCGTGCCGAGACCACGCCCACGCACCGCGCGCTCGACGATGCCCGCGCCACCGTCGACGTGCTGCACGGGCTCATCGGCCGTGTGGGGAACCTCGGCATCCGCACGCTCGGCGAACTGCGCGGCCACCTCCCCTCGGTCACGCCGCAGCAGCGTGCCAAACGCGGCCTGGCGGATCCGCTCCCGGAACGGCCCGGCGTCTACCTGTTCCGCGGTCCCGGAGACGAGGTGCTCTACGTGGGCACGTCGGGGAACCTGCGGCGGCGGGTGCGCAGCTACTTCACCTCGGGTGAGACCCGAGGCCGGATCAAGGAGATGGTGGGGCTCGCGGAGCGGGTCGACCATGTCGAGTGCGCGCACGCGCTGGAGGCCGCGGCGCGCGAGCTACGGCTGATCGCGGCCCACACTCCGCCGTACAACCGGCGCTCGAAGTACCCGAAGCGGGGATGGTGGA
Organism: Tsukamurella sp. TY48; assembly: GCF_019656655.1. GTDB lineage: Bacteria > Actinomycetota > Actinomycetes > Mycobacteriales > Mycobacteriaceae > Tsukamurella > Tsukamurella strandjordii. The sequence continues at coordinate 316,940 of NZ_BPMV01000001.1, forward strand.
TCTGCCTCACCACCGAGCCCTTCCCGCGGCTGGCGGTCAAGCGCTCCGCGCCGGCCGGATCGGCGTGCCTCGGCCCCGTCCGCGCGCGGGGCGATGCGGCCGATCTGGCCGATCTCATCGCGGAGGCGTGCGGCCTGCGCACCTGCACCACTCGGCTGCGGCCGGGCGGCGTCCACGCGTGCGCGCTCGGGCCGGACGGTGCGCGTCCCCTCGGCGGCTGCCACGCCTCGGCGGCGCAACCGGAGCCGGCCACGGCGTACCGTCCGCGGGCCGAGCGCGCGGCGGCGATGCTCACCGGGCGATCGTCCGAGGTCTTCGACGCCCTGGAGTCCCGCCTGGCGTCGCTGGCCGAGCGCGAGTTCTTCGAATCGGCGGCGCGGTTGCGGGACCGGACCGCGCAGCTCGTGGACCTCACCGTGCGCTCGCACGCCCTCGCCGCCTTCGCCGAGGTCCCCGAACTGTCGGTGGCGCACCCGGACGGCAGCGGCGGCTGGGAACTGTCGATCGTGCGGCACGGGCGGCTCGCGGCCGCGGGGGTCGCGCCGCGCGGGGTGCCGCCGATGCCGGTCTTCGACCGGCTGCGCGCCGGCGCCGAGACCGTCTACGAGGCGCCGGCCGAACCGGAGGGCCCGCCGGGACTGTTCGTGCCCGAGACCCTCTTCCCCGCGGATGCCCTGCACGGCGCCAGCCCCGAGGAGGCGGCGCTGCTACGCCGGTGGGCCCTGCGCCCGGGCACCCGCGTGGTGGATGTGCAGGGCACCTGGGGCGAGCCGCTGCACGGCGCCGGCCGGTGGCGCGAGTGGGCCGACCGGGCCGGTACCGCCGGGCGCGACGCCCGGGCGGCGGCATCGGAACCGCAGCGGCGGGGCAGGCAATACAGTGAGGGGACCACGCACGCCGCGTGAGCCCCGGCGACGAAAGGCAGCCGCAGTGATCACCGCGATCGTCCTCATCAACGCGAACGTGCATCGCATCCCCGAGACCGCGCAGGCCGTGGCGAACATCGACGGTGTCTCCGAGGTGTACTCGTGCGCGGGCGATATCGACCTGATCGCGAAGGTCCGTGTGCGCGAGCACGATCAGATCGCGGAGGTGGTCACCGAGAAGATCAACCGGATCGACGGTGTGGTGAGCACGTCCACGCACATCGCCTTCCGCGAGTACGCCAATTCCGATGTGGACGCGGGCTTCGACATCGGGAACTGACCGTCAGTAGCCGCTGTGGCTGACCTCGGCGGCGTCGACCTCGATCCCGAAGTCCTGGGCCTGCTGGACGATCTTCTGCGCGCGGGCCAGGCGCGGCAGGTCGGAGCCGTCGGTGATCTTGCCGCCGGATTTCTCGAAGGCGGCGATGAAGCCGTGTGCCCAGGCGATCTCCGACTCGCTCGGGCTGAGGCCGCTGTTGATGACACCGGCGTGCTCCGGCGTGAGGCACAGCTTCCCCGACATGCCCATCTCCTTCGCCAGGGCGGTCCCCGTGGGCAGGTGCGCGATGTTGAGGGTCGGACCGTCGATCGGCGCGGGCAGGCGCGCTGCGCGCGAGGCGATGACCAGTTGCGATCGCGCGTACGCGAGTGCGATCGGGTCCTCGCCGACGGCGGTGTCGCGCTTGAAATCGCCGGTGCCGAAGGCGATTCGGAAGGTCGACGGCGCGGCGGCGATCCGCGCGACGTTCTGCATCCCGCGGGCCGTCTCGACCAGCGCGAGGATCGGCGTACCGTCGGGCAGCCGGTCCGCGGTGTCGTCGAGATGGCTCGATCCCTCGGACTTCGCGAGCATCACGCCCTCGAGCCCGGCGCACTGCTTGAGCGCGGCGCAATCGGCGCTCCAGTACTCGCTCGCCGCATCGTTGATGCGCACCCACGCGCGGTGGCCGGTGCTCAGCCATTCCACAGTGTCCGCCCGAGCCTGTTCCTTGTCGTTCGCGGCGACCGCGTCCTCGAGGTCGATGATCACGGCGTCGGCCTCGCTGGCCTGCGCGACGGCGAAGGACTCGGGGTGGGAGGCGGGCACGAGCAGCCAGGAGCGGGCGATCTGCGGCGATACTTTGCGGGCGGTCACGCAGCGGAGTCTAGGGACGCCGCACGCGGCTCACGGGCGATCGGACCTTGTGTTCATAGTTTCCACTTCTGCTCGTTGTGCTCACCGCGGCCGAGCCGATCCGGAGCGGTGTCAGTCGGAGATGTCGGCCACCGTGGCGCCGTAGGCGGCCACCAGATCTGCGGGATCCAGGAGCGCGCTGTAGCCGTGCTCCCCCGCGCCGAGCGCCACCGTCGGGCCCACGATCCGCTCGTCGACGAACACCGGCCACTCCCCGGTGGCACCGACGGGGGTGATCGTGCCGCGCTCGTAGCCCGTGGCGGCCAGCGCCTCATCGGCGGGAGGCATGGCGAGCCGGTTCACCCCGACCACGGCGCGCAGCTTCGGCCACGCGATCGAACGGTCGCCGGGGACCAGCGCGAACAGGTAGTCGCCCTCGCCGCGACGCACCACGAGCGACTTCACCAGCCGGGACGGCGGCAGTTCCATGAGGGCGGCGGCCTCGTCGAGCGAGCGGGCGGCGGGCCGGGCCCGCACCGTGACCGCGAGGCCGCGCGCCGCAGCGTCCGCCCGCATGCGGTCCAGACCCGCGGTCATGCCCGCGCGATCTCCTGCGAGAGGGCCACCCACTTGTCGAGCAGCTCGGCCGCAGCACCGGAGTCGACGGCCTCGGCGACCCGCGGCAGATGGCTCGCGATCGAGTCCTGCACCGTCTCCCCCGCGACGAGCCCCTCGTAGGCGGCCACCGCGCCGGCGGCGTTGAGCAGCACCGCATCGCGCACGGGGCCGGTCTTGCCGCCCAGGAAGTCCCGCGCGATCGCGGCGTTCACCGTGGCATCGCCGCCGCGCAGCTCGTCCAGGGTCACCCGCGGCAGACCGAGCGCGGTGGGGTCCACGGACTCGACGCCCACCCCGCCCTCCTGGACCCGCCACACCGTGGAGGTCGACGTGGTGGTCAGCTCGTCGAGGCCGTCGTCGCCGCGCACCACGATCACGTGGTCCTCGCCGCCGCGGTCGGCGAAGGCCTGGGCCACCACGGGCGCGAGATCGGCGAAGGCGCAGCCGATCAGGCCCGACGAGGGACGTCCCGGGTTGGTGAGCGGGCCCAGCACGTTGAACACCGTGGGAATCCCGATCTCCTTGCGGGTGGCGCCGGCGAACCGCAGGCCGGAGTGGAAGACCGAGGCGAGGCAGAAGCCGATGCCGAGCTCGGAGACGGTGCGCGCCACCCCGTCGGCGTCGAGCGCGATCGCCACGCCCAGCGCCTCCAGGCAGTCGGCCCCGCCCGACTTCGACGACGCGGCGCGATTGCCGTGCTTGAGCACGGGCACACCGGCCGCGGCCACCACGATGGAGGTCATCGTCGAGATGTTCACCGAGTGGCTGCGGTCGCCGCCGGTGCCCACCACGTCCACGGCGCGCCCCGCGAAGGGCACGGGGGTGGTGAGCGAGAGCATCACGTCGGCCAGCGCCCGCACCTCGACGGGCGACGGGCCCTTCATCTTGATCGCGACGCCGAAGGCGGAGATCTGCGACGGGGTGGCACCGTCGCTCATGATCTCGGACATCGCCCACCGCGCCTGCTCCGCGCTGAGATCGCGGTGGGAGGTGAGCTCGGTGAGAACCGTCGGCCAATCCATGCCGATCAGCGTAATCGGCTCGATCAAGCCGGTATCTGGAGCACCTGCCAGTGGAGCGCCTGCCCGCCGTGCCGGGCGCACACGCCCGCCATCCGCGACCGCTCCTGCGAGACGTGCAGCGCGTCCACTTTCTGCACCCGCGCCACCGCGACCAGCTCGCACCCCGGACCGTGGCCGAGCACCCCGGAATCGGGCACCCGCACGTAGTTGTCCTGGCCCACGAGCCGCAGCACCTCGTCGACCTGTCCGGCGGGCAGTTCGAGGAGGTGGCGCAGCACGCTCTGGGCCTGCGGATCGAAGGCCTCGGCGGCGTCCAGAACAGCCGACGAGGCCACGGTGTCGTCGGCCGATCCGGCCACGGGAACCAAACCGGGGTCGTCGGGCGTTATCTCTTCAGTGGGACGGCGCAAGAGGCGCCGCAGGCGTGGTTGATGCTCCGGTCGGCCGTTCAGGTCGTAGGGCATCGGTGCTCCATCTCGCGGCGTTCACGGCGCTGACGTGGCACTTCGTTGCGGGGTGCGGAAGGCCTCCGGCCTGCCCGCGATATTCGACGCGCCCAATCTGCGACCCGGGTAGGCATTCGATACTACGACCGGTCATACTTGCGAGGTGACTAGCGCCGCACCCACCTCAGCTACAGCCATCACCCAGCGCGTGCACTCACTCAACCGGCCCAACATGGTCAGCGTCGGGACCATCGTCTGGCTGTCGAGCGAGCTCATGTTCTTCGCCGGGCTCTTCGCCATGTACTTCGTGGCCCGAGCCGGCGCCGGTGAGAACGGCTGGCCGCCCGCCGACACCAACGTGAGCCTGATGGCGGCCCTCCCGCCGACCATCGTGCTGATCCTGTCGTCGGTCACCTGCCAGCTGGGTGTCTTCGCCGCCGAGCGCGGTGACGTCTTCAAGTTCCGCATCTGGTACTTCGTGTCGTTCCTGATGGGCTTCGCCTTCATCCTCGGCCAGCTGAACGAGTACAAGACGCTGATCAGCGAGGGCCTCACGCTCAGCTCCTCGGTGTACGGCTCGGTCTTCTACATGGCCACGGGCTTCCACGGCCTGCACGTGATGGGCGGCTTGGTGGCGTTCATCTTCATCCTGGCCCGTAGCCGCGCTTCCAAGTTCACGCCCGCCCAGGCGACCTCGGCGATCGTCGTCAGCTACTACTGGCACTTCGTCGACGTGGTGTGGATCGGCCTCTTCGCCGTCATCTACATCATTCGCTAAGACTTTCTTCTCACGTCGCCATCACAGAGGGATAGCAGATGAGTTCAGCCAACTTTGAGCCAACCCGCGAGGGAGGCGAGCCCGACGGTGCCGGGCAAGCCCCCGTCGCGCAGGCGCGCAAGGCCCGCAAGCAGCGCAAGCTCCGCCGCAAGCTCGCCAGTGCCGCGCTGCTGATCGGCGGCCTGCTGGCCGCCGGCGGTATCGCCACCGTCGCCACTCCCACCCCGCAGGTCGCGGTCGCCGAGGGCGGCGACGCGGCCCAGATCGAAGCGGGCAAGGAGCTCTACAAGACCTCGTGCATCAGCTGCCACGGCGCTGCGCTCGAGGGCGTCAAGGACCGCGGTCCGTCCCTCGTGGGTGTGGGTGACTCGGCCGTGTACTTCCAGGTGCACTCGGGCCGCATGCCGGCCACCGTCAACTCGGCCCAGATCGTGCGTAAGCCGGCCAAGTTCGACACCAAGCAGATCGACGCCATGGGCGCCTACATCCAGTCCATCGGCGGCGGACCGTCGATCGTCTGGGAGTACAACCCGGACGGCTCGATCAAGCGCGATGAGAACGGCAACCGCGTCATGGCGATGGAGTCGCTGCGCGGTACGAACCTCGGCGCCGGCGCCGAGCTGTTCCGCCTGAACTGCGCGTCCTGCCACAACTTCACCGGCCGGGGCGGCGCCCTGTCCGGCGGTAAGTTCGCCCCGGTCCTCGACCCGGCGAACGAGCAGGAGATCTACGCCGCGATGCTCACCGGCCCGCAGAACATGCCCAAGTTCTCGGACCGCCAGCTGTCGCAGGAAGAGAAGAAGAACATCATCGGCTTCATCAAGAACGCCAAGGAGACGCAGTCCCCCGGCGGTTCGGGCCTCGGCGGTTTCGGTACCGCTTCCGAGGGCATGGTGATGTGGTTCACCGGGATGATCGCCGTCGTCGGCGCCGCGATGTGGGTTGGGAGCAGGAATTGACCGCCAAGCCGTTGAACAACGTCCCGTCGGACGACGAACTGGACAACCTCTCGCACGACGAGCTGGTGAAACTCGGTACCAACCTCGACGGTGTCGAGCTGGTCTACCGCGAGCCCCGCTGGCCCGAGCCCGGCACCCGCGCCGAGAAGCGCGCCGAGCGCACCGTCGCCCTGTGGTTCTTCCTCGCCGGAGTCTTCGCCCTCGCCTTCCTGGGCGTCTTCCTGTTCTGGCCGTGGGAGTACCAGGGCGTCCATGACGAGCGCTACTGGTGGTACACGCTGTACACCCCCGCGCTCGGCGTGACCGCCGGCCTCTCCCTGCTGTCCGTCTTCGTGGGCGCCGTGCTGTTCACGAAGAAGTTCATCCCCGAGGAGATCGCGGTCCAGCAGCGGCACGACGCCGGCGGCTCGGCCAAGGTCGACAAGCTGACCACCGGCGCCCTGTTCAAGGACGCGCTGGACACCTCCACGCTCCCCCGCCGCAAGATGATCCTGGCCTCGGCCGGGTTCGGCGTGGGCGTGCTGGGCCTCGCGGCCGCTGCGGGCTTCCTGGGTGGCCTGATCAAGAACCCGTGGGCCAAGCGCGACGCGTCGCCGCTGTGGCACACCGGCTGGTCGCCCTACTGGGACTCGTACAAGAACGACTTCAGCAGCGACCTGAACGACGAGACCGTGTTCCTGCGCAACGACGTCGGCGATCCGTACAAGGTGAAGCTGGTCCGTCCGGAGGACATGGACGCCGGCGGCATGATGACGGTGTTCCCGTGGCGCGTCTCGGACGGCTTCGGCGAGACCGAGGAGTCGCGCAAGAAGCTGCTGCACGGCCTCAAGGGCATCCGTAACCCCGTCATGCTGATCCGCCTGCGCCCCGACGACGGCGCCCGCGCCATCAAGCGGAAGGGCCAGGAGAGCTTCAACTACGGCGATTACTGGGCCTACACCAAGGTGTGCAGCCACTTCGGTTGCCCCACCTCGCTGTACGAGCAGCAGACCAACCGCATCCTCTGCCCGTGCCACCAGTCGCAGTTCAACGCGCTCGAGTACGGCAAGCCGGTCTTCGGCCCCGCCGCCCGCGCGCTGGCACAGCTGCCGATCTCGGTCAATGAGCAGGGTTACATGGTCGCCAACGGCGACTTCATCGAGCAGGTCGGACCGGCCTTCTGGGAGGCGACGCACTGATGACGACGATCGGAGATCGTGTCGCGCAGCAGGCCGAAGAGGTCGATTCGCGATACCACCTGGCTGCCGGTATCCGGCGCCAGATCAACAAGGTCTTCCCCACGCACTGGTCGTTCATGCTGGGTGAGATCGCGCTGTACAGCTTCGTGATCCTGCTGCTGTCGGGCGTGTACCTCACCCTGTTCTTCGACCCGTCGCTCGCGGAGGTCCACTACAGCGGCGCCTACGAGCCGCTCAACGGCGTGACCATGTCGCGCGCCTTCGCCACCACCCTGGACATCTCGTTCGAGGTGCGCGGCGGCCTGTTCGTCCGCCAGATCCACCACTGGGCGGCCCTGATGTTCGCGGCGTCGATCATCATCCACATGGCGCGCATCTTCTTCACGGGCGCCTTCCGCCGCCCGCGTGAGGCCAACTGGCTGATCGGCTGCGCGCTGCTGGCCATCGCGATGTTCGAGGGCTTCTTCGGCTACTCGATCCCGGACGATCTGCTCTCGGGCACCGGCGTTCGCGCCGCCATGTCGGGCATCGTGGTCGGCCTGCCGATCATCGGTACCTGGATGCACTGGCTGATCTTCGGCGGTGACTTCCCCGGCGACATCTTCATCAGCCGCCTGTACGTGGCGCACGTGCTGCTGTTCCCCGGCATCATCCTGGCGCTCATCGCGGGTCACCTCGCACTGGTCTGGTACCAGAAGCACACGCAGTTCGCCGGCCCCGGCCGCACCGAGGAGAACGTGGTGGGTGTGCGCATCCTCCCCGTGTTCGCGGTGAAGACGGGTGCGTACTTCGCGGCCACCTTCGGCATCATCGCCGTGATGGCGGGCATCTTCACGATCAACCCGGTGTGGAACCTCGGCCCGTACGATCCGGCCAAGGTGTCCGCGGGTGTGCAGCCCGATATCTACCTGATGTGGACGGACGGCATGGCCCGTCTGTGGCCCGCGTGGGAGCTGTACTTCTGGGGCCACACGGTTCCGGGTGCCGCCTTCGTGGCCGCGATCATCGGCGTGATCTTCGGCCTCATGTTCGCCTACCCGTGGATCGAGAAGAAGTTCACCGGCGACGATGCGCATCACAACATCCTGCAGCGTCCGCGTGACGTGCCGGTGCGTACCGCGATCGGTGCCATGGCGCTGTCCTTCTACATCGTGCTCACGCTGTCCTGTGTGAACGACGTCATCGCGTACAAGTTCCACATCTCGCTGAACGCGATGACCTGGATCGGCCGCATCGGCCTGGTCATCCTGCCGCCGGTCGCGTACTGGCTGACCTACCGCTTCTGCATCGGTCTGCAGCGTGCCGACCGCGCGGTGCTGGAGCACGGCATCGAGACCGGCATCATCGTGCGTCGCCCGAACGGTGAGTTCATCGAGCTGCACCAGCCGCTCGGACCGGTCGACGATCACGGCCACGCGGTTCCGCTCCCCTACGAGGGTGCGGTCGTGCCGACCAAGGCCAACCAGCTCGGTGCCGCCGGCCAGCCGGGAACGGGTTCGTTCCTGCGCCCCGACCCGGCCGACGAGCAGCAGGCCAACGCCGAGCGCGATCACGCGAACGAGATGAAGGCGCTCGAGGCCCTGAAGAAGGTTCAGGACAACGGCGGCAAGCTCGACGTCGAGTAACCCCGCGTCACCCGCACGACCACTGCGGCCCCTCCCCTACCCCGGGGAGGGGCCGCAGTCGTATCACTGGACCGCAGTCGTATCACTGCGGTCGACGCGTTGATTCAGGCCAGGCGACGGCGCAGCAAGTAGCTGCTCTGCCCTACGGGAGCGCCGGGCTCGCCGAGGCAGATCTCGTGCCAGGCACCGTCGACGGCGGTGAGGCCGCGCTCGCGCAGCTGCACGTCGAAGGCCTTCGCGGTGGGCGTCAGCGCGGCGGACCAGCGGCCGTCCACCCGGGTCTGCAGGTACGAGGCCGCCGCGAGGTCCACGCAGCGCACCCGACTGAGCTGCTTGAGGCCCTTGGACACCTCCAGTTGCTCCAGCACGTCCCCCACCTCGGCATCGTCGATCCAGGCGGGCCGGCGCAGCAGCAGCGTCCACTGCGCATCGTCGGTGGTGTGGGCGGTGGTGTCGCCGCGGAGCCGCTCCAGGGGCGGCACGCTGAAGTCGCTGCGCACCGCATCATCGGCGCCGGGGGTGCCGCGGCGGGCGAGGGCCTTGTTGCGCACCTTCACGCCGTAGGCGGCGGCGTACAGCGCCTCTGCGGCCACGCGGTAGTCCTCCGAGGTGCGGGGGCTGCCCGAGGTGGTGACGGCGAGATACGAGCGCTCAGGCGCCACCACCACTCCCACGTGGCCGACGCCGTCGAAGGGCTCCCCGCCGTACGCCTCGGCCTCGGTGGCCGCGAAGTCGAGCTTCGGCGGCGGTGGGGTGGCCACGGTGCGGCCCCTGCCCCGCAACTCGTCATCCGTGAGCTTGCGGACGGACAGCGAGGACTTGGCCGACGTCATGGCTTGCATGCAACCAGAGGCCGGCGACGCCGAGGTGAACGCAGCCGAACGAGCGGCGCCCGCCCCGATGAACTCGGGGCGGGCGCCGGACGGTGGATCTGTTCTTAGTGCTTCTCGGGACCCTTGTGGTACTCGAAGACGAGGCCCCAGGCCGCGGCCACCACGAGGAAGCCGCCGAAGGCCCACAGCCAGTACAGCTGGAGGGCGACGGAGATGCCCACGACGGCCACCGACGCCGACAGCAGGATCGGCCACCACGAGTGGGGGCTGAAGAAGCCGAGCTCGCCGGCACCGTCGGACACCTCGGCGTCCTCGTAGTCCTCCGGGCGGGTGTCGACGCGGTTGGCGACGAACCGGAAGTAGGTGCCGGTGATCAGGGTCAGGCCGCCGGTGAGGAACATGCCGGTGGTGCCGACCCACTCGACGCCGCCGCCGTCATGGCCGGTGCCCCAGATGTAGGTGACCACGGTGTAGAGGATGCCCACGGCGAAGAAGAACACGGTGAGCCACTCGAAGAGTTTCGCTTCGACCTTCATGGGTCAGTTCGCTCCTTCTACCGTCGACGCGGTACGGCCGGTGCGGCGGGTATCGAACGGCGCGGTGCTGGTGGAGACCGGCGACTCGCCGATCGACTCCAGCGCGGAGGCGTTGTCCTTGCCGCCCTGGCGGGCCTTGATGTACTGCGTGAACTTCTCCGGCGACACGGCGCGGATCTCGAAGTTCATCATCGAGTGGTAGTCGCCGCACATCTCGGCGCAGCGGCCGACGAAGTCGCCGTCACGCTCGATCTCGGTGATCTGGAACCGGTTCTGCGAGTGGTTCTCCTTGGGGTTCGGCATCACGTCGCGCTTGAACGCGAACTGCGGAACGTAGAAGGAGTGCACCACGTCGGCCGAGGCGAGCACGAACTCGATGCGCGCGCCGGTGGGCAGGACCAGGACGGGGATCTCGGCGGACGAGCCCTGCACCTCGACGGTGCTGAACTTCAGGTAGTCGCGGATCTCCTGGAATCGGCCGTGGTTGGGGCCGCGCTCCGGCTGATGCTCGATCTCACCGGTCTCGGCCTTCTCCTTGGCGGCCTCCTCGTTGAGCTTCTTGAGGTCGGGCTGCTGGCCGTACGGGTTGGGACGCTCCAGCTTGATCGGCGTGCCGCCGTCCTTGCCGTTCTCGGTGATCTCCCGGTACGCGAAGCGCCAGTTCCACTGGAACGCGGTCACGTCGACGGTGACGGCCGGGTTGTCCTCGAGCTTCTCGACCTTGGTCTGCACGATCACGGTGAAGTAGAAGAGCACCGCGATGATGAGGAACGGGACGGCGGTGTACAGCAGCTCCAGGGGAACGTTGTACGCGGTCTGCCGCGGGAAGTCGGGCGAGTCGGCCTTCTTACGGTGGAAGGTGATCGTCCAGAACGTGAGGGCCCACACGAGCACGCCCATCGCGAGAGCGGCCACCACGGACCAGCTCCACAGATTCGTCATCTCACGGGCCTCGGGGGTGACACCCTCGGGCCAACCGAAACGCATCACCTCGTCGGCGGAACAGCCCGACATAGCGAACATGCCGACGACCAGTCCGGCGGCCACGACCAGGCGCTTACGCCAGGACGCGGGCCCACCGTGGGCGTTACTTCCGGGTGCCAATGTCGCGCCTTCCTGCTGAAACACGGTCAGTGCTGCGGGGCTCGTTCCGGCCGTGCGATTTCCCAGCGGGAACTCAGGGCCGGGGCTGCACGTTCCCCTTGTACTACGCAGCGTAGACCAACGAGGCCCCGTGCACGCTCCGGGGTCACGAAATGGCGAGTCGTGCCGTGCCGCACACCGTCGGCCTGCGGCGTTGATGCGCGCGCCCACGGTTCCGGCATACTGAATCCTCGTGTGTGGCCTCCTGGGATTCCTGTCCGCCGACCAGCGCGCGGGCGACGTCGTCGACGCGGTGACCGCGGCCGGCCGGTGCATGCGGCACCGCGGCCCGGACGAGTTCGGCGGCGCGTGGCACGACGACGATCTGGCCCTGTCGTTCAACCGGCTCGCCTTCATCGACATCGAGCACGCGCATCAGCCGCTGCGGTGGGGTCCGCCCGAGAATCCGGAGCGGTACGCGCTCACCTTCAACGGCGAGATCTACAACTACCTCGAGCTGCGCACCCAGCTGGTCGAGGAGTTCGGCGCGCAGTTCCGCACCGAGGGCGACGGCGAGTCGATCGTCGCGGGCTTCCACTACTGGGGCATCGACGGTGTGCTGTCGCGGCTGCGCGGCATGTTCGCCTTCGCGATCTGGGACACCGAGCAGCGCGAGCTGACGCTGGCCCGCGATCCGTTCGGCATCAAGCCGCTGTACGTGGCCACGGGCTCGAAGGGCACCGTCTTCTCCAGTGAGAAGAAGTCGGTGCTCGAACTCGCCGACGAGGCGGGCCTGCAGCCCGGACTCGACCCGCGGGCCGTGCAGCACTACACCGTGCTGCAGTACGTCCCCGAGCCCGAGTCCCTCCATCTCGGCATCCGCCGGCTGGAATCGGGCTGCTACGCCACCGTGGTGCCGGGCGGCTCGGTGGAGGGCGTGCGGTACTTCGAGCCGAAGTTCCCGGTGAAGCAGGTCTCGGGCGGGCTGGAGTCCGCCGAGGCGAAGGCGGTGTACCGCGATATCGCCGACGCGCTCCGCGATTCGGTGAAGATGCACATGCGCGCCGATGTGACCGTGGGCTCGTTCCTCTCCGGCGGCATCGATTCGACGGCCGTCGCGGCGCTGGCGATCCAGCACAACCCCGATCTGATCACGATCACCACCGGTTTCGAGCGGGACGGCTACAGCGAGATCGACGTGGCCGCCGAATCGGCCGAGGCGATCGGCGCGCGGCACGTGGTGAAGGTGGTCTCCCCCGAGGAGTTCCGCGACGCGATCCCGGCGATCGTCTGGTACCTCGACGATCCGGTGGCCGATCCGTCGTTGGTGCCGCTGTACTACCTGGCCCGCGAGGCCCGCAAGCACGTCAAGGTGGTGCTCTCCGGCGAGGGCGCCGACGAGCTGTTCGGCGGCTACACCATCTACAAGGAGCCGCTGTCGCTGGCGCCCTTCGACAAGCTGCCCGCGTGGGCGCGGCGCACCGCCGGGAAGATCGGCGACCGGATGCCCGAGGGGCAGCGCGGCAAGAGCCTGCTGCAGCGCGGCTCGCTGGCGCTGGAGGACCGGTACTACGGCAATGCGCGCTCGTTCAACGACGCGCAGCTGGACTACGTGCTCCGCGACTTCCGCCCGGAGTGGACGCACACCGATGTGACGGCTCCCATCTACGCGAAGACCCGGGGCTGGGGCCCGGTCGAGCGGATGCAGCACCTGGACCAGTTCACCTGGCTGCGCGGCGACATCCTGGTCAAGGCCGACAAGATGACGATGGCCAACTCGCTAGAGCTGCGCGTGCCCTTCCTGGACAAGGAGGTCTTCCGGGTGGCGGAGACGCTGCCGGCGGATCTCAAGCTGGCCGGCGGCACGTCGAAGTACGCGCTGCGCCGTGCGCTGGAGGAGATCATCCCGCCGCACGTGCTGCACCGGAAGAAGCTGGGATTCCCGGTGCCGCTGCGGCATTGGCTGGCCGGTCCGGAGCTGTACGACTGGGCCCGGACCACCATCGAGGATTCGCAGACCGATGAGTGGATCGACCGCCGGGCAGTACTGGCGATGCTCGACGAGCACAGGGCCAAGGCGCCCGAGGGCTGGCCGGGCGGCACGGATCATTCGCGACGGATCTGGACCGTGCTGATGTTCATGGTCTGGCACGGCATCTTCGTCGAGAACCGCATCCACCCCGCGATCGAGGAGCCGGACTACCCCGTGCGTCTGTAGTCAGGCCACCCTGCGCTGCGCAGCGGCGAAGGCGTCGAAGGCGAGCCGGTCGACGGTGCTCAGAGGCACGTCGAGCAGTTCGCGGGCACGCTCGTGCTGGATGCCGCGGGCGGCGAAGCCGGGGATGGTGCCGAACGCCCAGCGCGGCGGGTTCAGCGCCTGCGGCCCCAGGACCCGGCCTTCGGGAGTGAGCCGCAGTCCGGCGCAGGCATCGGCGAAGTACTCGGTGAACTCGTGCCAGGTGGTGGGCATGGGGCGCGTCGAGATGCCGTACACGCGGTACCAGTCGCAGCATTCGCGGTACAGCTGTTCGTGTTCGGCGGCGGTGAGCGGTCCGGCGTAGGTCTCGATGCCGGCCACGACTGCGTCCACGTAGGTGGCGTGCTGGAAGTGGAAGAGCTCGGGGGTGAGCGCGTGGTACCGCTCCCCCGTCGAGTCGACGCCTTTCACGTGTTCGTGCGCGAATCGGATGATCCAGTCGGACTTCTCGCCCCGGTAGGCCATCCGGACCAGCGGTCCCACGGTGCGCTGCTTGTGGCCCCACAGGCTCGATGAGACGTGCTCGGTGAAGGCCGCCGCGATCGACGGATGCAGCACCTGCAGCGCGACGGCGCGCGGCAGGGCGAGCCGGAACCGCCGGGAATCGAGGTGGCGCAGCAGGATCGAACTCATCGAAGCAAGGCTATCCACATCGCGGCGTAGTGGCAGAGGGCGGCGATCACCGTGGCGGCATGAAAGAACTCGTGATGCCCGAAGACGCCGGGCCACGGGTTCGGCCACCGGGTCGCGTAGAGCACGGCGCCGCCGCTGTAGAGCACGCCGCCGATCGCGAGCAGGATCGAGGCGACCCACCCGGCACCGTCGATCAGGTCACCCGCGACCGCCACGACGACCCAGCCGAGAGCGATGTACAGCGGCACCCCCACCCAGCGCGGGGCGTGCGGCCACAGCAGTTTCAGGGCGACGCCCGCGAGCGCTCCACCCCAGACCACGGCGAGCACCCACCGGGCCACCGACGCGGGGAAGGTGAGCACCGCAATGGGCGTGTAGCTCCCGGCGATGAACAGGAAGATCATGCAGTGGTCGGCACGCTTCATCCAGATGCGTTGCGCATCGGTCCAGCGGCCGCGGTGGTAGGCGGCGCTCACGCCGAACACCCCGAACACGGTGACGGCGTAGACGAGCAGGGCGAGGCCCGCCGCCGTGGACTGCCGGAAGCCGGCGATCACGAGTGGGACGCCGAGGGCGATGGCCCCGAGCGCGCCGAACTGATGGATCACGCCGCGCAGCCGCGGCTTGATCTCGGGTACGCCGATGACCGCCATAAAACCTACGGTACCGTAGGTTACGCGTCGGTAACCAGTGTTGTGACCTAGAGCGCTGCGAGGATCTCCGCCGCGACCTCGGTGCCGTACGCCTCGGCGAGCCGCTCGGCGGCGTCCTCCTCGTCGTAGTCCCAGGCCTGCGGGCCGACGGTCTCGAGCACCTTGACGGCCACGTACGAGCCGAGCTGGGCGGATCGCTCCAGCGACAGGCCGGATTCGAGGCCCACGAGGAAGCCCGCGCGGAAGCCGTCGCCGACGCCGGTCGGGTCTACCCGGCCGCGGTCGGGCACCACGTCCACGTGGATGCGCTCGGCCTCGGCGCCGGTCACCTCGATCTCGGCGCCCCGGGCACCGAGGGTGGTCACGCGTACCTGCACCAGCGCGGTCAGCCGCTCGGCGCTCATGCCCGTCTTCTGCTGCAGCAGGCCCCACTCGTACTCGTTCGTGAACAGGTACTTGGCGCCCTCGACCAGCTCGCGTGCCTCCTCGCCGTTGAGGCGGGCGAGCTGCTGCGACGGGTCGGCCGCGAACGGGATGCCGGCCTCGCGGCACTGCGCGGAGTGCAGGCTCATGGCGGCGGGATCGTTGGCGCCCACGACCACGAGGTCGAGCGGGCCGACCTTGGCGGTCACGTCCGCGATGGCGATCTCGCGGGACTCGGCCATGGCGCCCGAATAGAACGACGCCAGCTGCGCCATCTCGACGTCGGTGGTGCACATGAAGCGGGCGGTGTGCGCGGTCTCCGAGACGCGCACGGCGCGGGTGTCCACGCCGGCGTTCTCCAGCCAGCCGCGGTAGCCCTCGTCGAAGTCGGCGCCCACGGCGCCCACCAGCACGGGCTTGTGGCCGAGCCGGCCCATGCCGAAGGAGATGTTCGCCCCCACGCCGCCGCGCTGGATCACCAGTTCGTCGACGAGGAAGCTCAAGGACAGGTGCGCGAGGTGCTCGGCGAGCAGTTGCTCGGAGAACTTCCCCTCGAAGCGCATCAGATGATCGGTGGCGATCGAGCCCGAAACGGCTATCGACACAGCAGAACCCTCCCGTGATTCGGTGGACCGTATCGGTCCAGCCTAGTCGCGGGAGGGTTCGTTACTGCAGAGCGGGCGTCAGTTGAACGAATCGCCGCAGGCGCAGGAGCCGGTGGCGTTCGGGTTATCGATGGTGAAGCCCTGCTTCTCGATGGAATCGACGAAGTCGATCTTCGCGCCGATCAGAAACGGTGCGCTCATCCGGTCGACGGACAGCTTCACACCGCCGAACTCGGAGACCACGTCGCCGTCGAGCGAGCGATCGTCGAAGTACAGCTGGTACCGCAGGCCGGCGCAGCCGCCGGGCTGTACCTCGATGCGCAGGGCCAGGTCGTCACGGCCCTCCTGGTCCAGCAGCGCCTTCGCCTTGGCGGCGGCAGGCTCGGTCAGCACCACGCCGGTGGTGTCGGTCTGTGCTTCAGCAGCAGTCATTCACGTTCTCCTCACACGCAGGGTGTCCTGTTCAACGGTACTCCCCCGCCCGTCATTCCCGATATCCCGTCATCGGAGTTCCCGGGCGACGGCGGCCGCCAGAGCGCGGAGGGCACCGTCGGCGTCGCGCATCGCGGCCTCGACCGATCCGGCACTGTCGACCAGCGAATACGCCGCGCGAACGTGATGCCGGCGGACCGTGGCGGGGTCGAGATCCACCTGTCCGGCGAGCACCACGGTGTCGACGCCGCGCCCGGCCGCGCGTTCGGCCAGGGCGATCGCGGCCTTGCCGCGCAGCGACTGCCGATCGAATCTGCCCTCGCCGGTGAGCACCAGGTCGACGGTGCCGAGCACCTCGTCGAGACCCGTCGCGGAGGCCACCACGGCCGCCCCGGAGGTCCGTTCCGCGCCCAGCGCGAGCAGTGCGGCGCCGAGGCCGCCGGCGGCGCCCGCCCCGGGCAGCTCGGCCACGTCGCGACCGGTGGCCTCGCGCCAGGCGAGCGCGGTCCGGACCAGCCTGGCCTCCAGCTCCGGGATCAGAGACGACGGTGCGCCCTTCTGCGGGCCGAAGACGGCGGCGGCCCCGAACGGGCCGAGCAGTGGGTTCTCGACATCGGTCGCGGCGATCAGGCGGACGCCCGCGAGGGTCCCCGCGGCGCCGGGGTAGCCGCCGAAGACCTCGGCGAGACCCGCGCCGCCGTCGGTGCACGCCGAACCGCCGAGCCCCACGACCACCGTGGTCGCGCCCGCCGCGATCGCCGCGACGATCAGTTCGCCGACGCCGCGGGATCCCGCGGCGAGCGCCGTCCGTGCGGTGGGCCCGTCGGGCAGCAGGTCGAGCCCGCAGGCCTGCGCGCACTCGATGTAGGCGGTCTCGTCCACGAGGAGGAACTGCGCGGGGGTGGGTTCGCCGAGCGGTCCGGACACGGTCACGGTCTCGGGGGCCACGCCCAGTGCGGCGGCGAGGACGTCGATGAAGCCGGGGCCGCCATCGGACTGGGGCGCGAGAATCACCTCGTCGGACGGCCTGGCGGTGCGCCAACCGGCGGCGATCGCGTGCGCCGCCTGCGCCGCGGTGAGGGTGCCGCCGAACGAGTCCGGTGCCACCAGTACCCGGGCGGAGACCCCCGCCAACTGCGACGACATGCGGCGAGTGTAGGCACGGTGCGCGCACTCGCCGCGATCTTCTAGGCTGGACGCCGTGAAACTCCCCTGGCAGAAGGCCGAAGACACGGCTCCCGAGACCGCCGACACCGCGGCCACCGGTACCGCGGACGACGACGCCGCTGCGACCGCCGCCAAGCCCACGCAGACCCCGGGCAAGGGCCGCCCCACCCCCAGCCGCCGCGAGGCGGAGGGCCGCAAGCGCGGCCCCGTCGCCCCCGCGCCGCAGACCCGTGCGGAGGCCCGGGCGCGGCGCAAGGAGCTCAAGAGCTCCATGAGCAAGGAGGAGCGCAAGGCTGCCGCCGCCGAGCGCCGGGCTGCCGCGAACGAGCGGCGCGAGCTGATGATGCAGGGCGACGAGCGCTACCTGCCGGTGCGCGATCAGGGCCCGGTGAAGGCGATGGCCCGCGATCTCGTCGATTCGAAGCGGCACATCGCCACGATGTTCATCCCGATCGCGGTGGCCGTGATGGTCTACATGTTCATCACCGTGCAGAACCCCACGCTCAGCGCGCTGGCGATGCCGATCCTCATGGTGCTGATCATCGTGATGGGCATCGAGGGCTACTTCACCGGCCGCCGTGTGAACAAGCGCGTTCAGGAGAAGTACCCGGAGACCACCGAGACCGGTTTCAAGCTGGGCTGGTACGCGTTCATGCGGTCCACGCAGCTGCGGCGCATGCGCATCCCCCGACCCCGGGTCTCGCCCGGCGACGCGGTCTAAGCCGTGGCCCTGCGCCTCGTCCTGGGCGGTGTCCGCTCGGGCAAGTCGGCTCGCGCCGAACACCTGATCACCACCGCCGCCGGCTCCGCTCCGGTGCGGTACGTGGCCACCGCGCCGCGGCCCGACGGTGACCCCGACCTGACCGCCCGGATCGACACGCACCGGTCGCGCCGGCCCGACTCGTGGACCACGGTCGAGACGCAGGACCTCGCGGCGGTACTCGCGACGGGCGATGTCGCGACCCTGGTCGATGACCTCGGCGCCTGGCTCGCGGCGCGACTGGACGCCGCCGGTTGGGAGACGCCCGAGCGCGTCGACGACGAGGTCGCGGCGCTGGTGGACGCGGCGGCGGCGTATCCGGGCGAACTGGTCTTCGTCAGCCCCGAGGTGGGCCTGTCCGTGGTCCCGGCGACGCACGCTGGACGCCTGTTCCAGGATCTGCTGGGTGATCTGAACGCACGCCTGGCGGCGGTGGCCGATGGCGTCGAGCTGGTGGTCGCCGGACGCTCGGTGGCGCTCGACGGGCAACCGGTGGTCGCCTCGTCGCCGTCCACGGTGGCGGCCGCAGCGCCCGCCCCGGTGACGGCCGCCCCGGCAACGGAGGCCCCGGCGCCCGCCGTCGCGCTGGCCCCGGTCGAACTCCCGCCCTTCGATCCCGACGCCGATCCGCTGTCCTTCCCGTCGATCACGCCGCCCGATGCCTTCGTGGCGCAGCAGGCGCGGGACCGGCAGCTGCAGCTCACCAAGCCGAAGGGATCCCTGGGCCGGCTCGAGGAGCTCGGCGAGTGGATCGCCGCGTGTCAGGGTGCCTGTCCCCCACGGCAGTTCGAACGCGCGCGCATCGTGGTGCTGGCCGGCGATCACGGTGTCGCCGCGACCGGCGTGTCGGCGTATCCGCCGGAGGTCACCGCGCAGATGGTGGCGAACTTCGCCGCCGACGGTGCGGCCGTGAACGTGCTCGCGACCCAGGCGGGGGCGTCGGTGCGGGTGGAGGACATCGCCGTCTCGGCCGATACCAGCCCGGCGCTGAGCCGCAACAAGATCCGCCGGTCGTCGGGCGACATCTCGACGGTGGACGCCCTCACCGACGAGGAGACGATCGCCGCGATCGCCGCCGGCCGAAGGATCGCCGACGATGAGATCGATTCCGGCGCCGACCTCCTGATCCTCGGTGATATGGGCATCGGCAACACCACCCCCGCGGCGGTCCTGATCGGTGCGATCACCGATACCGAGCCCGTGCTCGTGGTGGGTCGCGGCACCGGGATCGACGACAACGCGTGGATGCGCAAGGCCGCGGCGATCCGCGATGCGATGTACCGCGCGCGACCGCATGTCGGGAATCCGAAGGCGCTGTTGCGCACCGCCGCCGGCGCCGATCTCGCCGCGATGGCGGGGTTCTTGGCCCAGGCCGCGGTGCGGCGCACGCCGGTGATCCTCGACGGTGTCGTGGTGACGGCCGCGGCGCTGGTGGCGCAGGAGCTGGCACCGGGTGCCTCGTCGTGGTGGGTTGCGGGACACCGCAGTCCGGAACCGGCGCATTCGCTGGCGCTGCACCGTCTGGACTTGGAGCCCCTGCTGGACCTGGGGATGCGGCTCGGCGAGGGGAGCGGCGCCGCGACGGCTCTGCCCGTGGTGCGGGCGGCGGTGGCGGTGCTCGGCGAGATGGCGACGTTCGATTCCGCCGGGGTCTCGCGGGGCTGAGATGCGGTTCCTGCCGACGGCGCTCGCCTGGATGACGGTGCTGCCGGTGCCGCAGCGCCTGCAACCGCCAGTGGACCGTTCGGGCGCCGGACGGGTGATCTTCTTCGTCCCGGTGGCCGGGGCCGTGGTGGGTGCGACCGTCGCCGGGATCGCCTGGGCGGCGGCCGCCGCGGGGCTCACCTGGATGCTGGTCGGCGCCCTCGCGATCGGCGGGGCGGCTCTGGTGACGCGGGGCATGCACGTGGACGGCTTCGCCGACTGCGTCGACGGCCTCGGCAGCTACGGTCCGCCGGAGCGGGCGCGCGAGATCATGCGGCAGGGCACCGTCGGCCCGTTCGGCGCGGCCGCGCTGGCGCTGGTCGTGGTGATCGACGCCGCCGCTCTCGGCGATCTGGCCGATCGCGGGCGGTGGCTCGCGATCGGTATCGCGATCGGTGCGGCCCGGGTGGCAGCGGTGATCGGGTGCCGACGGGGCTGGTCCGCCGCGAATCCGGACGGTTTCGGTGCACTGACCGCGGGTACGCAGGGCGGTGCGGCGCAGGCCTTCTGGGTGATCGTGGCCGCGGTCGCCGCGATCTGGGCGGTGCCGGGCGTCCCCTGGCAGGGTCCGCTCGCGGTGGTCGCGGCGCTGCTCGTGGCCGCCCTCGCGATGCGGCACTGTGTTCGCCGGTTCGGCGGGGTCAGTGGTGACGTTCTCGGCTTCGGCATCGAGCTGGCGACGGCCGTCGCGCTGGTGGGCCTCTGCGTGCGGTGACCGTCCGTCAGGCGGCATCGGGCGCGGTCGAGCGGTGCACGGCCCCGGTGGGCGTGATGGTCTCCACGGTGTGCCGCCCCGACGGATCGTCGACTACTCGCTGCTCCCAGCCCGCGGCCTGCTTCGCGTAGTTGCAGGCGGCGCACAGCCCCTGGCCGTTGTCGATGCTGGTCTCACCGCCCGCGGCATGCGGGATCACGTGGTCGTTGTGGGCGATCGGCGCATCGCAGTACGGGGTGCGGCACGTGCGGTCACGCGCGGCGATCAGCGCGCCCAGCCCGTCGGGGAAGGCACGCGATCGGGAATCCATGCCCACCACGGCACCGGATTCGGGCTGCACGTAGAGCCGTCGCAGCCACGCCTCGCCCCGCGAGGCGGCGCGGGCGACCAGGTTCCGGGCCACCTCGCCCGGGATCGCTCCTCCCCCAGCGAGATGCGCCGTCCCCGTCCCGCCGCCGAGGAGCACCCGGTCCGAGACGGTGATGTTCACCGAGACGGGCTGACCGTCCGCGGCGGTGCGTCCGGCCAGGAGCTCGAATGCCGCGTCGGCCATCACCTGTCCACGGGTACGCACCTCGGGTCCGACGCCCACGATGCCGTCCGCGCGCCGCTTGAGCGATGCGAAGACGGCAACGGCCTTCGCGACCGGCAGGAGGATCGAAACCCGCGCCATCGCATCGGGTTCGGGGCGGATGGTGACGCGACGGTGCGCCTCCGCCTTGGCGAGCCTGTCGACCATCGCCTGTCGATCGAGCTGGTACGCCATCTGGAACACCGTGTCCTGCAAGCGGCGTGTGCCGAGGCCCGCCAGAACGGTGGGATCAGCGCAGAGCAGTGCATCGGCGCGGCGGCGGAGGTCGGCGTCGAGGTGCGCCACCCCCGCGATCAGGATCTCGACCCGCTCCGGCGAGATATCGCCGTCCCACAGCCGCGCCAGCGTGTGGGGCAGGCACTCATGGAGTGCCCGGGCCCGCGACAGGATGGCGGTGGCCCGGTTCGGTGAGATCGACATCGCCAGGGCGACCTCGGCTGCGACGCCCGCATCCCAACGGCTCGGAGGCAGGCCGGCCGCGGCGCGTTCCCGACGCCGCACCGCGAGAATATCGAACACCAGTTCATACATTTCTGCGGCGGAGCGGGAACGAAGCCGCTCCAACACGCTCAACCTGTCGATGATATCCGTGGCGACACGGATACCACCTGCATCTACCCGATCGAGAAGCTCCATCTCTTCCATGTCTCAACGCTACCCACACCCACTGACACGTTTAGCTCATCAGTTCGATTGATAGGGATTCGCGATTCTCCTTCCAGAGTTCACGCCTGCCTGGAAGAATGGCCGACAGACTCGACAACAACTGTTGTCGTACGAGATTTGCGAGGCACCATGACCGCAGCCACCTCGAGGCCCATCCCCTCCCGCCATCCCGCGCGTCCGCGCCGCGTTCCACCGGGGATCACGTTCGTAAGCAGGGCACTGCGTCTACCGGAACCGACCGACGCGGAGTTCCGGCGGTTCGGCGAGCTGCTCACCGTCGGCGATGACCCGATGGACGAGCTGGTGGCGTGGATATACGCGCAGGACACCGATACCCGCAAGGCGATGTTCAACCGCGCCCTCGCCGAGGGCATCGACTCGGTGCCGGAGGCGCCGCCGATTCTCCGGGACTTCTTCGAAGAGATGGAGACCGTTCCCGACTGGGCGGATTGGAACGCCATTCGCACCGGCGGCCAGCTCATGCGCAGCGGCGGCGCCG
The DNA here is from genome assembly GCF_019656655.1 of Tsukamurella sp. TY48. Lineage (GTDB taxonomy): Bacteria > Actinomycetota > Actinomycetes > Mycobacteriales > Mycobacteriaceae > Tsukamurella > Tsukamurella strandjordii. The sequence goes on from NZ_BPMV01000001.1 coordinate 339,164, forward strand.
ACGGGCTTGCGGTGGCCCGGGATGTGGCACTGATGGGCGGATACATGTTCTCGGGTTTCAACCAGACGCTCCTGCGGACGGGTGCTCTGGAGAAGGGCTCGAACCGGCGCTTCGCTGAGACCACGCAGTGGGCGCTGGACGTGATCGGCGAGGATGCGCTGCGTCCCGGCGGCGTCGGATACCGATCGACATTGCACGTGCGGTTCATCCACTCGCTGGTGCGGCGGCACGTGATCGCGATGGACGATTGGGACTGCGCGGCGTACGGCCTGCCGATTAACCAGACGGATATGGCCGCCACACTCGTGGGCGCCCTCATCGCACCGGTCGCCACGGGCACGGGCCTGGGCATGCTGGCCAACCCGCGCGAGTACGAGGCGGCCGCGCATCTGACCCGCTACGTGGGCCGGCTCATGGGCGTGCACGACGACTTCCTGCCGCACAGCTTCCGCGACAGCCTTCGCATCCTGTTCCAGACCTCCCGGGCGCTGTCGACCCCCGACGAGACCAGTCGCGTTCTCGCCCAACCGATGGCAGAGGATCCGCTGCAGTGGCACTACCCCGTGCTCGGCGGGCTGCGCAGGCGCATCGCGCGCTCGCAGCACCTCTCGATCTCGACGGCCTACCTGGGACGGCACGCCATGCGCAAGCTCGGCGTGCCGGCCGTACCCCCCTGGTACCCGGCACTGAAGATCCCGATCAATCTCATCGAGTCGGTCATCTTCCAACTCCCGGGCGGACGGCGCCGCGGTGCCGAACTGGGCGATCGACGGCAGGCCCGCCTGATGCGCACGATGATCCCCGACAAAGCCGCGATCGGTCACTCGGCGCAGCACGTCGCACACTGACGCCGATCAGCTCAGCGTGGACATCCAGCCGTGCTTGTCCTCGACGGTGCCGCGCTGGATCCCGGTGAGGGTCTCGCGCAGGGCCATGGTGATCTCGCCGGGCTGACCATCGCCGATGAGGAAGTCCTCGGTGGCGCCCTTGACGTGACCGACCGGGGTGATCACGGCGGCGGTGCCGCAGGCGAAGACCTCGGTGATCGCGCCGGAGGCGGCGCCCTCCTTGAGCTCGTCCACGGTGATCCGCCGCTCTTCGGTCTCGAATCCGGCGTCGCGGGCCAGCTGCAGCAGCGAGCTGCGGGTGACGCCGGGCAGCAGCGAACCCGAGAGCTCAGGAGTCACGATCTTCGCGCCCGAACCGGAGCCCAGCACGAAGAACAGGTTCATGCCGCCCATCTCCTCGATCGCCTCGTGCTCGATGGCGTCGAGCCACACCACCTGATCGCAGCCCTGCTGCGCGGCCTGCGCCTGCGCCACGAGGGAGGCGGCGTAGTTGCCGCCGCACTTGGCGAACCCGGTGCCGCCGGGCGCCGCACGCACGTACTCGCGCGAGAGCCACACCGACACCGGCTTCACGCCGCCCGCGAAGTAGGCGCCCGCGGGCGAGGCGATCACCAGGAAGCGGTAGCTGTTCGAGGGGCGCACACCGAGCGCCTCCTCGTCGGCGAAGATGAAGGGGCGGAAGTACAGCGACTCCTCACCACCGGCGGCGGGGACCCAGGCACCGTCGACGGCCACCAGCTGGCGCAGCGCCTCGAGGAAGACCTCCTCGGGCAGCGGCGGGATCGCGAGGCGCTCGGCGGAGCGCTGGAACCGGGCGGCGTTCGCTTCCGGACGGAAGGTGGCGATCGAACCGTCGGGCTGCCGGTAGGCCTTGAGCCCCTCGAAGATCTCCTGCGCGTAGTGCAGCACCGACGCCGACGGCTCCATCGGGATGGGGCCGTAGGGCATCACCTCGGCGGCGTGCCAGCCCTCGCTCTCGCTCCAGCGCAGCGAGACCATGTGGTCAGTGAAGTGGTTGCCGAATCCCGGGTTCGCCAGGATCTCGGCGCGCTCCGCGTCCGAACGGGGGTGGTCGTTGCGAGTCAGAGCGAAGGCGAGGCCGGTAGTCATGGGAGTAGATTCTACGACCGCTCCGGCCGGCCGAGTGCGATACCGGTCGGTAGGACGTCCAAGTATTTCCGGGGCGGCCCTCCGACTGCCCGGAGCGCCTACTTGGTGTTCGCCTCCACGAAGGGCGGCAGGGTCACCTCGCACTCGATGGCGCGGCCGCGCACGTCCACGCTCACCACGGTGCCCTTCTCGACACCGGCGTCGGAGTCGATGAGCGCCAGGGCGATTCCGGTCTTCAGCGTGGGACTGAAGGTGCCCGACGTAGTGGTCCCGATCGGCGCACCGTCGGGCCCCAGCACGGTGAGGTCGGCGCGCAGCACGCCCTTGCCGGTGGCCTTGAGGCCCCAGAGCTTGCGGGCCGGGCCCGCCTCCTTCTCGGCGAGCAGTGCGTCGCGGCCCACGAACTCGGGCTTCTTCCAGCCCACGGCCCAGCCCGCGCGGGCCTGCACCGGGGTGATGTCGACGGTGAGCTCGTGCCCGTGCAGCGGGTAGCCCATCTCGGTGCGCAGGGTGTCGCGGGCACCCAGGCCGGCGGGCTGGCCGCCGCGGGCGGTGATCTCGGGAAGCAGAGCACGGAAGACGGTCTCGGCGTCGCCCCACGCGGGGATCAGCTCGTAGCCGTGCTCACCGGTGTAGCCGGTGCGGCACACGCGCACGGGGGTGCCCCCCAGGGAGGCGTCCTCGTAGGCCATGTACTCCATCTCGGTGGGCAGGCCCACGGCCTGCAGCACCTCGGCCGACTTCGGGCCCTGCACGGCGAGCACGGCGTAGTCGCGATGCTGATCGGTGATCGTGATGCCCTCGGGGGCGCGGGCCTGCAGGTGCGCCACCACGGCCGCGGTGTTCGCGGCGTTGGGCACCAGGAAGAGCTCGTCGTCGGAGACGTAGTACACGATGAGATCGTCGATCACACCACCGGTCTCGTTGGTGCACAGGGTGTACTGGGCCTTGCCCGGGCGGATCTTGCCGAGGTCGGCGCTCAGCACGCGGTTGACGAACTCCGCCGCGCCGGGGCCGGCGACGGTCGCCTTACCGAGGTGACTCACGTCGAAGATGCCCACGGCCTCACGGACGGCGGTGTGCTCGCCCACGGTGCCCGCGTACTTCACCGGCATCGACCAGCCGCCGAACGGCGCGAACGCCGCTCCCAGCTCCACGTGCACCGCGTTCAGGGGACCTTCGATCAGCGCGTCACTCATGCCCGGCACTCTAGTCCAGAGCCGCGCTGCCGGACCGGCCCAGCAGCCGCATTCCCTGATAGATCACGATCGCGGCCACCGAGCCGAGCGCGATGCCGGTGAAGGTGACATCGCCGATCGACCAGGTGAAATCGGCGATGCCGATGATCAGCGGCACCGCCGCGGTGAGCTGGTTGATGGGTTGGCTGAAGTCGACCTGGGCCTGCACCCAGATCCGCACGCCGAGGATGCCGACGAGGCCGTAGAGCGCCGTGGTGATGCCGCCGAGTACGCCGGGCGGGATGGACGCGATCACCGCGCCCACCTTCGGCGACAGGCCCAGCAGGACCGCGGCGGTGCCCGCGATCCAGTAGGCGGCGGTCGAGTACACGCGGGTCGCGGCCATCACCCCGATGTTCTCCGCGTAGGTGGTGGTGGCCGAGCCTCCGCCCGCGCCGGCCAGCACCGTCGCCAGGCCGTCGGACGCAATCGCGCGCCCCATCAGCGGGTCGTAGTCCTGGCCCGTCATCTGGGCGACCGACCGCACGTGCCCCACGTTCTCGGCGACCAGGACGAGCACCACGGGCAGGAACATGGGCAGCACGGCCCAGTGGAACGACGGTGCGTGGAACTCCGGGAGGCCGACCCACGACGCCGCGGAGACCTTCGAGAAGTCGACCTCGTCGCGGAACCACGCGACCAGGTACCCGATCAGCACGGAGGTGAAGATCGCGAGCCGGCCGAGCATGCCCTTGAACAGGGCGAGAGAGAGGATCAGGCACACCAGTGTGATGGTGGCGGTGATGGCGGCCTTCTCGTAGTTCGCCTTCGCCGCGGGTGCCAGGTTCAGTCCGATCAGCGCGACGATGGCGCCGGTCACCACCGGCGGCATCAGCTTCTCGATCCACGCGGTTCCCACGAAGTGCACCACGCCGCCCACCAGGACGAGCAGGACGCCCACGGCCACGATGCCGCCGAGTGCGCTGCCGGTGCCCTGGGAGGCGGTGGCAGCGGTGATCGGCGAGATCACGGCGAAGCTCGATCCCAGGTAGCTGGGCAGTCGGTTGCCGGTGATCACCAGGAACAGCAGCGTCCCGATGCCGGAGAACAACAGGGTGGTGGCGGGCGGGAAGCCCGTGAGCACCGGAACCAGGAAGGTGGAACCGAACATCGCCACCACGTGCTGCACGCCGATGCCGAGGGTCTTCGGCCAGCTCAGGCGTTCGCCGGGGCCCACCACATCGGAGCCCTCCACCGGCGTCCACCTGAACTGCTCGCGCATCGTCATGCGCAGCATCCTGACAGGTCAGGCTCCGAGCACCGCGTCCAGGTAGTCGTTGACGAAGACGTGATCGGGGTCGAGTTCCTCACGCACGGCGAGGAAATCGTCGAAGTGCGGATAGGCCTCGCGGAAGAACTCGGCGGTGCGGGTGTGCATCTTGCCCCAGTGCGGCCTGCCGCCGTGGTCGATCATGATTCGCTCGACCTCGGCGAAGTAGTCGTCCTGCGGGTCGCGCACGTAGCGGTGCGCGGCGATGTAGCCGGATTCGCGGCCGCTCGCGGTGGACAGCAGCAGGTCGTCGGCCGCTGCCACGCGCACCTCGATGGGGAAGGTGATATTCCAGTCCCGCTGCGCGATGGTCGATTTCAGCGCCTCGAATGCAGCCGTGGTGTTCTCCAGCGGCACCGCCCACTCGGTCTCGCGGAACCGCACCGAGCGATCGGTGGCGAAGACGTTCGTGGAGTAGTCGGTCACGGTGCGGTTGCCCATCAGCCCCGAGGCGAGGGTCACCAGCCGCGGCGTCAACGACGGGACCGCCCGCCCCAGTTCGCACATCCCCAGGAGCGCACCGGTACCCACCAGCCGGTCGTCCACGAAGCGGCGCACCGGGTTGAGCGGTTTGCGCTTGTGGTCACCGGGGTGCCGGGTGGTGGTCTTGGTCACCGCGACCTCGGTACCGGGGAACCAGAAGAACTCGAAATGGTCGGCGGTGCGCACCGTGTCGAGGAAGCCCTCGGTGGTCTGGGCCAGCGGGGCGCTGCCCTCCACCGACTCCAGCACGAACCGGTCGACGCACTGCAGGGTCACCTCCACCAGCACGCCGAGGGCGCCGAGGCCCAGCGCCACCGCCTTGAGCCGCGGATCGTCCTCGCCGATCTTGATGACGGCGCCGGTACCGCTGACCAGCGTGGCCCCCACCACCTGGGTGGCGATACCGCCGAATTCCAGTCCGGTGCCGTGGGTTCCGGTGGAGATGGCGCCGGCGATGGTCTGCTTGTCGATATCTCCGAGGTTCGGCATGGCCAGCCCGTAGGGCTCCAGCAGCGCCGGCACGTCGTAGAGCCGGGTGCCCGCGCGCAGCGTCACCCGCTTGCGCTCGACGTCCACGGTCTCCAGGCCGCCCTGATGGTCGGGGGCCAGGGCCACATCGCGCGGGGCGGCGACCGCCGTGAACGAGTGTCCGGCGCCCACGGCCTTGACCTTGTTCCCGCGCTCGCGGGCGCGCTCGATGGTCTTGACCACGTTCTCGATGGTCCCCGGACGCGAGACGTAGGACGGGTACGCCGAGGCGGTGCGCCCCCAGTTCCGCCACTCCCCCGGCTTGCCGGTCAGCTCGTCGAATCCCGGAATCCAGTTGTTCACAGGAAGCACCTTCCCTCGCCGCGATAGGTCGGCACCTGCGCGACCACGGCACCGTCGGACAGCACAGCGATCTGCTGCGCGTGTTCGGCCGGTTCCCCGGCCTTGGTGTGGCGGAACCATACTCGGTCGCCGAGGGAGATCCGCCGGGCACGGGGCCCCTGCACCGGCGTCTGCACCTCACCGGCACCCTCACGCCCCGTCAGTTCGAGACCGGCGGGCCACACCGGGACGGGGAGGCGATCGCTTCCGGCAGCGCCGGAGGCGATCCAGCCGCCGCCGTGGCAGGTCACGGTGTCCGGTGCCGGGCGCCGCACCACGGCGAGACCGAAGGCCATCGCGGGCGCGGGCCTGAAGTGGGAGTAACCGTCGAACAGGTGCGGCCCGTACAGGCCGCTTCCCGCGGCGATGTCGCTGATGTTGGGGTCGCTCGCGTTCAGTTCGAGCGAGCCGGTGCCGCCACCGTTGACGAACTCCAGGTCGGCGATGCGACGCAGGTCGGTGAGGATGTCCAGGCGCCGCGCCACCAGTTCGTCCCAGGAGGCGCGCTGCATGGTGCGCAGCAGCGCGGCGGCCCCGGGCCGGCGGATGCTGAGATCGCCCACGCCGGCGATCTGCGCGTCGTAGGTCATCGCGCCCACGAGCCGGAAGCCCTTGCGCCCGGACACCGTGACGGCGAGCGCGGAGGCCTCGGCGCGGGTCCGGACCGGGGACCGCAGCGCGCCGATCACGCCCAGCACGGGTGCGCGGAACGAGGCGTCGATGTCGATGCACACCCGCAGATCGGGCCGACGGCTCGGCGGTACGGCCGCGTCCACCAGGTCGAGCTGCTCCGGATCGTCGATCATGAGGGTCACGCGGGAGGCGGCCTGCTCATCGGCGGCGAGCGCGGCGATGGCTCCGAGGTCGGCGCTCGGATACCCGACCAGCACGTCGGGGCAGCCCGGCCGGTCGGCACCGTCGTGCGCGAGGCCGTCGGCCGCCAGCCAGTGCGCCTCGGCCACGTCGTAGGCGAGGACACCGGCATAGCCGGGCACGCGAAGCAGGGCATCCAGGATCGGCCGCGACCGCACCGACTTCGAGGCCACCCGGATCGGGGTGCCGCCCGCGCGGCGGCGCATATCGGCGACGTTGTGCCGCAGGGCATCGAGGTCGGCGGCCAGGATCGGGGCATCGAGCGCCTGCGTGCCCGCGTCGATGGTGGCCCAGTAGGCCGCGGGGTCGGTCTCCCACGGCCGCTCGGTGGTCGAGGGCGGCGCGCCCAGGTCCAGATCGGCCGCGCCGGTCGTGGTCTCCCCCGTGCCGTTCGCTGTCATGAGCACCGATCGTACGTGCGGGGCATCCGGTGCGCGCCCGGCGCGACCATCCGCGAGCCGTCCACCGCCCGTGTCCCAGGCGTAGCATCCGTACCGGCACACACCCCCGCCGTCCCGACGAGAGGAATCCCCTTGAGCACCCCCTTCACCGGCCCCGAGTTCTCGGTCACCCACGATCCGGCGGCTCCCGCCGACGCACTGGTCGTCGGCGTCTTCTCCGGCGACGCGGGGATCACGGTGGATGCCGGTGTGCCCGAGGCGGCGCGCGGCCCCATCGCCGCGGCGCTCGCCGTGGTGGGTGCGAAGGGCAAGGCCGGCGAGGCGGTGCGGGTGCCCGCTCCGGCGGGCGCGGGACTCGGTGCGGCGACGGTCCTCGGCGTCGGCCTGGGCGCGGCGCCCGCCGACGGCGACCGCGTCACCGCGGAGACGGTGCGGCGGGCCGCCGGCGTGGCGGGCCGCGCCCTCGACGGTGTCGCGACCGCGGTCACCACCCTGTCCACGCTGGATCTCGCGGCCACGGTCGAGGGCGCCTACCTGGGCTCCTACCGGTTCGCCGAGTTCCGGAACACGTCGGCGCCGAAGGAGGCCCCGCTCGGCGCGCTTGCGCTGGTCACCACGGCCGGGTCGGAGGCCGTCTCCGAGGAGGCCCGCGACACCGTCGAGCAGGCCCGGCGCACCGCCGCCGCGGTGGCACTGGCCCGCGATTTCGTCAACACGCCGCCGAACGTGCTCTCGCCGGTCGAGTTCGCCGACCGGGCGCAGCGGCTGGGCGCCGAGGCGGGCCTGCAGGTGGAGGTCTTCGACGAGAAGTACCTGGCCGATAACGGCTACGGCGGCATCGTCGGTGTGGGACAGGGCAGCTCGCGCCCGCCGCGCCTGGTGCGGCTGCGTCACGTCTCCGGGGTCGACGGTGCCAAGCACGTCGCGCTGGTGGGTAAGGGCATCACCTTCGACACCGGCGGCATCTCGATCAAGCCCGCCGCGGGCATGGAACAGATGACCTCGGACATGGGCGGCGCGGCGGCCGTGATCGCCACGGTGATCCTGGCGGCGCAGTTGAACCTCGGAGTGGACGTGACCGCCACCGTGCCGATGGCCGAGAACATGCCCTCGGACACCGCGCAGCGGCCCGGCGATGTGCTCACCCAGTACCCCGGCGCCGGGAAGGGCGGCATCACCGTGGAGGTGATCAACACCGACGCCGAGGGACGCCTGATCCTGGCCGACGCCATGGTGCGGGCCTGCGAGGACGGCCCCGATTACCTGATCGACACCGCCACCCTGACCGGCGCGCAGATGGTGGCGCTGGGCACCCGCACCCCGGGCGTGATGGGCACCGACGACTTCCGCGATCGCGTGGCCGCGCTGTCGCAGGCGGAGGGCGAGAACGGCTGGGCCATGCCCTTCCCCGAGGAACTGCGCGCCGATCTGAACTCGCGCGTCGCCGATCTGGCGAACGTCAGCCCCAACCGGTGGGGCGGAATGCTCACCGCCGGTGTCTACCTCAAGGAATTCGTGGCCGACGGCGTGCAGTGGGCGCACATCGACGTGGCGGGCCCGGCGTTCAACACCGGCGCTCCGTGGGGCTACATCGGCAAGGGTGGCACGGGCGTACCGGTCCGCACGATGCTCGCCGTGCTGCGTGACATCGCACAACGAGGCTGACCGGCGGGGCTGACCGGCGCGGTCCTTCGGTTACCGACGAGTAGGCCCCCAACCGCCGCGCAGAACATGCGGCTGAGGGTAGGGTTTGGAGTCGGCGGAGGCCACCAGCCGAAGCCCACGTTCAGTTGCTCGGATCACAGCAGATAACAACTTCGAGGAGTCAGAGGACATGGCCTTCTCCGTCCAGATGCCGGCACTCGGCGAGAGCGTCACCGAGGGCACCGTCACCCGGTGGCTCAAGCAGGAGGGCGACACCGTCACCGTCGACGAGCCCTTGCTCGAGGTCTCGACCGACAAGGTCGATACCGAGATCCCCGCGCCGGCGTCCGGTGTGCTGCTGAAGATCCTGGCGCAGGAGGACGACGTCGTCGAGGTCGGCGGCGATCTCGCGCAGATCGGCGAGGCCGGCGAGCAGGCCTCCGCGCCCGCCGCGGATCCGGCTCCGGCTGCCGAGGCTCCCGCTGCACCGGCCGAGCCCGAGCCCGCCCCGGCTCCCGCCGCCGCAGCTCCCGCGGCACCGGCCGCCGCGCCCGCCGCACCGTCGGCCCCCGCGTCCGGCACCGAGGTGACCATGCCCGAACTGGGCGAGTCCGTCACCGAGGGCACCGTGACCCGCTGGCTCAAGGGCATCGGCGACGAGGTCGCGGTCGACGAGCCGCTGCTCGAGGTGTCCACCGACAAGGTCGACACCGAGATCCCCTCGCCCGTCGCCGGCACCCTGCTGGAGATCAAGGCCAACGAGGACGACGTGATCGCCGTCGGCGGCGTGCTCGCCATCGTCGGTTCGGGTGCGCCCGCCGCGGCGTCGGCACCGTCGGCGCCCGCACCGGCTCCCGAGCCCGCCGCTCCGGCACCGGCTCCCGAGCCCACCCCGGCTCCCGCCGCACCGGCACCCGCGGCGCCTGCTCCGGCCGCTGCCGCACCGGCTGCTCCCGCCGCCCCCGCTCCGGCTGCTGCGGCACCCGCCGCCGCATCGGATTCGACCCCGTACGTCACCCCGCTGGTGCGCAAGCTCGCCGCGGAGAACGGCGTCGATCTCAACGCGGTCAAGGGCACCGGCGTCGGTGGCCGCATCCGCAAGCAGGACGTGCTCGCCGCCGCCGAGGCCTCGAAGGCCCCGGCCGCGCCCGCCGCCTCGTCCGCACCGGCCGCCGCCGCGCCGGCGGCACCGTCGGCCCCGAAGGGCGTGCGCCCCGAGCTGGCCGAGCTCCGCGGCACCACGCAGAAGACCAACCGGATCCGCCAGATCACGGCGAAGGTCACTCGCGATTCGCTGCAGCAGTCCGCTCAGCTCACGCAGGTCTTCGAGGTGGACTTCAGCAAGATCGTGGCGCTGCGCACCCAGGCGAAGGCCAGCTTCGCGGCGAAGGAGGGCGTGAACCTCACGTACCTGCCGTTCATCGCCAAGGCCGTCATCGAGGCGCTCAAGGTGCACCCGAACGTCAACGCGTCGATCAGCGACGATTTCAAGGAGATCACCTACCACGGTGTGGTGAACCTGGGCATCGCCGTCGATACCCCGCAGGGCCTGCTGTCGCCGGTGATCAAGAACGCCGACGATCTCTCGCTGGCCGGCCTGGCCCGCGCGATCGCCGACATCGCCGAGCGCACCCGCAACAGCGGTCTCAAGCCGGACGAGCTGTCGGGTGGCACCTTCACGCTCACCAACATCGGTAGCGAGGGCGCGCTCTTCGACACCCCGATCCTGGTGCCGCCGCAGGCGGCGATGCTGGGCACCGGTGCGATCGTCAAGCGCCCCGTCGTGGTGAAGGACGCCGCGGGCACCGAGTCCATCGGCATCCACCCGATGGCCTTCCTGCCGCTCACCTACGATCACCGCCTCATCGACGGTGCCGACGCCGGTCGCTTCCTGACCACCGTCAAGCACCGCCTCGAGGAAGGCGCCTTCGAGGCCGATCTCGGGCTGTGACCAGGGTCGCCATCGCCGGGTCGTCGGGGCTCATCGGCAGCGCGCTGTCGGGCGCCCTGACCCGGCGCGGCGACACCGTCGTCCCCCTGGTGCGTGACGGGACCCCGTCGCGCCCAGGCGGTCTCACCTGGTCGCCCGCCGGACCGGCACCCGACCTGTCCGGCTTCGACGCGGTGATCAACCTGTGCGGCGAGTCCGTGTCGGGCAAGCGCTGGACCGGTGCGGTCAAACAGGAACTGCGGGATTCGCGGATCGAGCCGGCAGCCACGCTGGCCGAGGCCGTGGTCGCCGCCGGCGTTCCCGCGTACCTGGCGGCGAGCGCCGTGGGGATCTACGGCGATGCGGGCGAGACCGACTGCATCGACGCGCCCGGCGGTACCGCGCCCGGAACCGGCTTCCTCGCCGACCTGTGCATCGAATGGGAGGCCGCCGCGGCGCCCGCCCGTGCGGCGGGTGCGGCCGTGGCTCACCTGCGGTACGGGCAGGTGCTCTCCAACGCGGGCGGCATGCTCGCCGCGCTGCGCCGCGTGTACCGACTGGGCCTGGGCGGACGGCTCGGCAGCGGCCACCAGTGGATCTCCTGGATCGTCCGCGAGGACGCCACCCGCGCCGCGCTGCACGTGCTAGACGGTGCGCTGGCCGGCACGATCAGCGGCCCGGTCAACATCACCGGGCCCGCCCCCTCCCGGCAGCAGGCCTTCAGCGAGGCCCTGGGGCGCGAGGTCAGCCGGCCCGCCCGCTGGGTGGTCCCTCGGTTCGCGCTGCGCGCCACCGCCGGTGAGTTCGCCGAGGAGGGCCTGCTCGCCTCGCAGCGGGCGGTGCCCCGAGTGCTGCACGACACCGGATTCCGATTCGCGCATACTGCGCTTCCGGCGGCACTCGCCGTGGCGCTCGCCGACGGGGCGTAGCGTCGAGGCCATGCCGCACCGCTCCGCCCGCGCCGCCAGGACCGACCTCGTCGTCGAGGACCTCGGCACCATCGGCTACCAGGAGGCCTTCGACCTCCAGCACGATCTCGCGAACCAGCGGGCGGACGAGGAGATCAGCGACCGCCTGCTGCTCTTGGAGCACCCGCCCACGTTCACGGCGGGCCGCCGCACGGAGCCGCAGGACCGTCCCACCGACGGCAGCACGGTGATCGATGTGGACCGCGGCGGCAAGATCACCTGGCACGGTCCCGGGCAGCTGGTGGGCTACCCGATCATCAAGCTGGCCTCCCCCGTCGACGTGGTCGACTACGTGCGGCGCATCGAGCAGGCGTTGATCGAGGTGTGTCGCGGCCTCGGGCTCACGGTGGGCCGGGTCGAGGGACGCTCGGGCGTGTGGTTCCCGGCCGACGGTGCGCGACCCGAGCGCAAGGTGGGCGCCATCGGCATCCGCGTGGCGCGCGGTGTCACGCTGCACGGCTTCGCCCTCAACTGCAACAACAACCTCGGCGGCTTCGACGCGATCATCCCGTGCGGTATCCCCGATGCCGGTGTCACCACGCTCAGCGCCGAACTCGGCCGCGATGTCGGCGTCGGCGAGGTGCGTGACGCCGTGGTCGACGCGGTGACCCGCGCCCTGAACGGCGACCTCGCCGTCGCCGACGAGAACCTGCACGCCACGGCCGATCAGGCCTGATCAGCGCCGGTCGGAGGGGCGGTCCTCCGCCACCGTACGGGCCCAGGTGTGCGCCCACAGTTCCAGCGGTCCCAGCGCCAGCAGGAGTGCGCGGCCCTGATTGGTGAGCCGGTAGGCACCACCGGGCACCTGCGTGACGATGCGGGCGGCCAGCAACTCGGTGAGGCGCTGCGACAGCGTGCTCGACGAGATGCCGTCGATCGCGGTGCGCAGATCCGAGAACCGCGAGCGCCCGAACCGCAGCTCCCACACGATGCGCAGCGTGTAGCGGCGGCCGAACAGATCGAGCGCGGCCATCATCGGCCGGCCGGTCTCCGATCCGCGGACCCTGCGGCCGGGAAGCGGTTCGAGGGCGTCGTCGTCGATCACCTCGTCGTTGTGATCCATATCACTCCCCTCGTCGGATTGGTCGAACGTCACGCTCCACACCCTGTTGTACCCCAAATAGGGTTGGGCTAGCGTCCTCAGCAACCAAGTCTAGTTCGAAATTTGGACCAAGTCCGGGCCGTGTCCCGAGACATTCCTCTCACCGGGTCCGATATTCGAAGGACTCAGCCGGGAGGCCAGCGTGACCGATCAGCAGAGCAGAACCTCGTTCACCACGCGACTCGGGCGGTGGTGCGTACGGCACGCGGCCTGGGTCCTGCTGTTCTGGGTGGGCCTCGCCGGGGTGCTCAACGTGGCGATCCCCCAGCTGGAGGTCACCGTCCACAAGCACTCGGCGCCGTTCATCCCCGGCGACCTGCCCGGAGTCGACGGACTGCGCGCCATGGCCGACGAGTTCGGCACACCCTCGTCCACCGCGCAGGGCAACGTGATCGTCGCGGCGCAGGACAGGATCGGCCCGGCGCAGGAGGCCTACTACCGCGCGCTCACGACCGCGCTGGAGGCCGACAAGGAGCACGTCGCCTACGTGATCGACACCTTCGGCAAACCGGCCGCCCGCGAGGTGGGGCTGAGCCCCGATGGCAAGGCGATCAACCTGCTCGTCGCCGAGGTCGGCGACATCGGTTCCACCCGAGCGCAATCGAGCACCGAGGCGATCCGCACCACGATCGACTCCATCCCCGCGCCGCCGGGCACCACCGTCGAATTCACCGGCACCGCGCCCACCCTCTCCGATCTGTTCACCGCGATCGACTCGTCCCTGCTGGTGATCACCGCGGTCTCGGTGGTGCTGATCATGGCGCTGCTGCTGATCACCTACCGCTCGGTGGGCGCAGCACTCGTGCCCCTGCTCACCATCGGCCTCTCGCTCGCCGTGGCCCGGCCGATCGTCTCGCTGCTCGGCGAGCACGAGGTGATCCCGGTGTCCAACTTCTCCATCGCGATCATGACCGCGATGGTGCTCGGCGCCGCCACCGATTACGCGATCTTCGCCGTCGCCGGGTTCCACGAGGCCCGCCGCTCCGGCCTGCCGCCCGACGAGGCCGCCGTCGCGGCGTCCACCCGGGTGGGCCGGATCATCGTGGCCTCCGCGCTCACCATCGCGGTCGCCAGCGGCGCCATGATCTTCTGCAAGGTGGGCATCTTCGTCACCGCGGGCCTGCCGACCACCATCTCGATCATCGTCACCTGCCTGATCGCCCTCACCCTGCCGCCCGCGCTGCTGCGCTACTTCGGCGCCTGGGGGTGGGTGGAGCCGCGAGCGAGCACCGAGAAGCGCTGGCGCCGCACCGGCGCCCGGGTGATGCGCCGGGCCGTGCCGCTGTCGGCCGCCGCCCTGGTGGTGCTGCTGGCGGCCGCCGCCGTGCTGCCCACCATGGTGATCGGTTTCGACGAGAACCGGATGCAGCTGCGCGCCACCGACTCCCGCAACGGCTACGAGACGGTCATGGAGCACTGGGGTGTGAACGAGGCGGTCCCGGAATTCCTGCTGATCCGCTCCGATCACGACATGCGCAACACCAACGACCTCGCGGCGCTGGAGGCGGTCGCGATCGGGGTGTCGAACCTGCCGCAGGTGGCGTACGTCCGGTCCATCACCCGGCCCGACGGTGAGCCCATCCCCGAATCCGCGGTCGGATACCAGACCAAGGTGGTCGCCGACGGACTCGGCGATGCCAACCGCCAGCTCACGGAGGCTTCGCCGCAGCTCAAGGCGCTCGCTGCCGGAGTCGACCAACTCAACGCCGGTGCCGGCGAGGCCTCCCGCCGGGTGCCCGAGCTCGTGGACGGCACCCGCCGCGTGACCGGTCTCGCCACCGGAGTGCTCGACGCGCTCAGCTCCGCCCAGCGCGCGCTGGCCACCGCGACGGGGAACTCCGTCGATGTGGCGCAGGCGACGGCGCTGCTGCGGTCCGCCGTGAACACGCTGACCGTCGCCACCGATGCGGTGCGCGCGGCCCAGCAGCAGACCGCCTCCGCCACAGCAGGAATCGCCACCGTCTTCGGCCCACTGGTCGGCCCGATCAGCCCGGCGTGCTCCGCCGACGCGAACTGCCGCGCCGCACACGACGCCTTCGTCCAGCTCGACCGCGCCACCGCCGGTGGCGCGTCCACCGCCGTGCGCGCCGCGACCGCCGTCGTGCCGCTCCCCGCCGGTTCCACCGACCGCGCCGCCACCGCCCTCAGCCAGGCCGACGACGCGCTGACCAAGCTGCAGGGGCTGATCAGCGGGCTCGGAGGGCTCAGCCCGGAGCAGCTCAAAGCACAGCTGGGACAGCTCACATCCGGCGTCGACCAGCTGGCCTCCGGCCTGCAGCAGCTGAGCACCGGACTGGGGCAGGTGAAGACGGGCACCGATCAGGTCGTCGAGAT
Organism: Tsukamurella sp. TY48; assembly: GCF_019656655.1. GTDB lineage: Bacteria > Actinomycetota > Actinomycetes > Mycobacteriales > Mycobacteriaceae > Tsukamurella > Tsukamurella strandjordii. Next base: position 354,235 of record NZ_BPMV01000001.1, read on the forward strand.
GACGGGCCGGCTGCAGGACGGCCTGTCCACCGCGACGGACTACCTCGGCGGGCTCAGCGCCGGTACCGCAGCGGGGCCCGGCCGCGGCTTCTACCTGCCCGCGCAGGGCCTGCAGTCGGATCGCTTCGTGGACGGTTCGCGGGTGCTGATGTCGCCCGACGGCCGCTCGGCCCGCATGCTCGTGGTGTGGGGCATCAACCCGTACTCCGACGAGGCCCTCAACACCGCGGCGTCGATCCCGGCCGCGGCACAGGCCGCGGCGAAGGGCACGGTGCTGGAGGCGTCCACGATGGACGGCTTCGGCCTCGCCTCCATCTCCTCACAGATGCGCGATCAGGTGCTGCGCGACTTCCTGTTGTTCGGCCTCGTGGCGGTGATCGGCGTCTTCCTGGTCCTGCTGGTGCTGCTGCGCTCGGTGATCGCACCCCTGCTCATGGTGGGCACCGTCGTCCTGTCCTTCGGCGCGGCCGCCGGCGCCTCCGTCCTGCTGTGGCAGCACGGGCTCGGCATCCCCGTCGACTGGTCGGTGCTCCCGATCTCGTTCATGGCGCTGGTCGCCGTGGGCGCCGACTACAGCATGTTGTTCGCCGACCGGATCCGGGAGGAGGCCGCGGGCAATTCCACGGTGCGCGGCGTGCTCCGCGCCTTCGGCACCACGGGCAGCGTGATCACCACCGCCGGACTGGTTTTCGCGATCACCATGTTCGCGCTCATGAGCGGCAGCGTGATCAATCTGCTGCAGATCGGGTCCACCGTCGGCATCGGGCTCCTGCTCGACATCGTGGTGGTGCGCACCGTCTTCGTGCCCGCCGCGATCACCGCCCTGGGCGACCGGATCTGGTGGCCGAGCAAACCCTGAACGGGCGGCGCGACGAGGCGTGACCCGCGACACCGTGGGGCCGGACGGGGCGGCGTAGCATGGACGAGGTGAGTACCCCGGACACCCCCCGCAAGCTACTCCGTCTTGAGGTCCGTAACGCGCAGACGCCGATCGAGCGGAAGCCGAACTGGATCCGCACCCGCGCCAAGATGGGTCCCGAGTTCACCGAGCTGAAGGGCCTCGTCAAACGCGAGGGCCTGCACACGGTGTGCGAGGAGGCGGGCTGCCCCAACATCTACGAATGCTGGGAAGACCGGGAGGCCACCTTCCTGATCGGCGGCGAGCAGTGCACCCGCCGCTGCGACTTCTGCCAGATCGACACCGGCAAGCCCGCCGAGCTCGACCGCGATGAGCCGCGCCGCGTCGCCGAGTCGGTGCAGGCGATGGGCCTGCGCTACTCCACGATCACCGGCGTCGCCCGCGACGATCTGCCCGACGAGGGCGTGTGGCTGTACGCCGAGACGGTGCGCCAGATCCACGCGCTGAACCCGAACACCGGTGTGGAGAACCTGATCCCCGATTTCCACGCCAAGCCCGAGCTGTTGGCCGAGGTCTTCGAATCGCGTCCCGAGGTGCTCGCGCACAACCTGGAGACGGTGCCCCGGATCTTCAAGCGCATCCGGCCCGCCTTCCGGTACGAGCGCTCGCTGGACGTGATCCGTCAGGCCCGCGATTTCGGCCTGGTCACCAAGTCGAACCTGATCCTCGGCATGGGCGAGACCCCCGAGGAGGTCACCTCGGCCATGCAGGACCTGCACGATGCGGGCTGCGACATCATCACCATCACCCAGTACCTGCGTCCCTCGCCGCGGCACCACCCCGTGGAGCGGTGGGTCAAGCCCGAGGAGTTCGTCGAGCACACGCAGGCCGCCGAGGAGATGGGCTTCGCCGGTGTGATGGCCGGACCGCTGGTCCGCTCGTCGTACCGCGCCGGAAAGCTGTACGCGAAGGCGATGGCGCACCACGGCCGTCCCATCCCGGAGAACATGGCGCACCTGACCGCGGAGGGCGATGCGGCCCAGGAGGCCACCTCGGTGTTGAGCCGTATGGCCGCCGCCAAGTAGCCGCGCCGTAAACTGACTCCCATGGCAAAGGACAACGCAGCCGCAGACAAGCTCAAGGCAGCCAAGGCCGAGGCGAAGAAGGCCCGCCGGGCCGCCTCGAAGGAGCGCCGCAAGCAGATGTGGCAGGCGTTCCAGATGCAGCGCAAGGAGGACAAGGCCCTCCTGCCGATCATGATCGGCATCTTCTTCGCAGCGATCGTCGCCTCGGTGGTGATCGGCTACTTCTTCGGCAACTGGTGGATGTTCCTCATCCTGGGCATCCTGTTCGGTGCCCTGGGCGCGTTCATCACCTTCACCCGCCGCCTCGAGCGCAGCGTGTACGCCAAGAACGAGGGACAGGTGGGCGCCGCCGGCTGGGCGCTGGAGAACATGCGCGGCTCGTGGCGCGTGAACCAGGCCGTGGCCCGCACCACCCACGCCGATGCCGTGCACCGCGTGATCGGCAAGCCGGGCATCATCCTGATCGCCGAGGGCAACGAGGGTCGGGTCCGCGGCCTGATGGCGCAGGAGAAGAAGAAGACGGCGCGCGTCGTGGGCCAGACCCCGATCTACGAGTTCGTGGTGGGTCCCGACGAGGGCCAGGTCCCGCTGCGCAAGCTGCAGAAGACGCTGAACAAGCTGCCCTCGAACATCAACGGCAAGAAGATGGACGAGCTGGAGGGCCGCCTCGCGGCACTGTCGAACCGCAGTGGCGGCGCGCAGCTGCCCCGCGGTCCCCTGCCGCAGGGCGCCAAGATGCGCAGCGTGCAGCGCACCGTCCGGCGCAAGACCGGCTCGAACTAGCGAACGACGGCGACCGCGCTACCGGGTCCGCACCACGACGGTGCCGGTGGCGCGGTCCTGCATTCCGCGGCCGTCCACGTCCTGGATCAGCGGCGGCACCAGGAAGACGATCAGCGCATTGCGGCCGAGCGCGCGCAGCAGCCCCACCCGCATGGCCGGGTCTTCGATCCGGGCCACCCGCAGGCCGGCGAAGTACTGGCCCGGGGTGAAGCCGAACAGCGTCACCGCGAGCACGCCCACCACGAACCAGATGCCCAGCGCGCTCGTGTCGAAGGCGGTGGGCTCGCCGCCGAAGACCTTCGACGGTCCGGCGATCGCGAGCGCGATCAGTGCCGAGGGCACCCAGTCGAGCATCAGCGCGAGCACGCGGCGGCCGGTGGGCGCGAGCGATCCGGCACCGTCGCGCGGGAGGCCGAGGCCCGCGCCCCGGTACTCGCCGTGTGCGCCCTCGGGCAGCGCCGCGGAGGCGCCGGACAGCCATGATCCCGTTTCTCGACCCATGCCTCCAGGGTACGGCCAAGCAGGTGATGGGCGATTTCGCGGTCCCAACAGATGTGTAACACCGATGAAACATTCCGTTAGTTCGCGGGCAACACCGCGTCCATAGCGTCAATTCTCGTAACCTCGGTGACAGGGCGAGACGGTGAGCCGGCCCGCTTCCGCCATCGGACGACGAAGGAGCCAGTAACAGGTGTTCACTACCAAAGAGGAACTTCTCGACTACCTGAAGAAGGAGAACGTCGAGTACGTCGACATCCGCTTCTGCGATCTGCCGGGCACGATGCAGCACTTCAGCATCCCCGCCTCGGCGTTCGATGAGAGCGTCTTCGAGGACGGTCTGGCCTTCGACGGCTCGTCGATCCGCGGCTTCCAGTCGATCGATGAATCCGACATGATGCTGCTCCCCGACGTCACCACGGCGCGCATCGATCCCTTCCGCGCGGCGAAGACCCTGAACATCTCGTTCTTCGTCCACGACCCGTTCACCCGTGAGGCCTACAGCCGCGACCCGCGCAACATCGCGCGGAAGGCGGAGGAGTACCTCAAGAGCACCGGCATCGCCGACACCTGCTTCTTCGGTGCCGAGGCCGAGTTCTACATCTTCGACTCGGTCTCGTACGACTCGACGATCAACGGCTCGTTCTACGAGGTCGACTCGATCTCGGGTTCGTGGAACACCGGCCGCTCGGTCGAGGAGGACGGCTCGCCGAACCTCGGCTACAAGGTCAAGACCAAGGGCGGCTACTTCCCCGTGGCGCCGTACGACCACTACGTGGACCTGCGCGACAAGATCTCGACGAACCTGCAGAACGCCGGCTTCACGCTGGAGCGCGGCCACCACGAGGTGGGCACCGGCGGCCAGGCCGAGATCAACTACAAGTTCGACACGCTGCTGCACGCGGCCGACGATGTCCAGCTGTTCAAGTACATCGTGAAGAACACCGCGTGGCAGGAGGGCAAGACCGTCACGTTCATGCCGAAGCCGCTGTTCGGTGACAACGGCTCGGGCATGCACGCCCACCAGTCGCTGTGGAAGGACGGCAAGCCGCTGTTCTACGACGAGGCCGGCTACGGCGGTCTGTCGGACCTGGCGCGGTGGTACATCGGCGGCATCCTGCACCACGCCCCGTCGCTGCTCGCGTTCACCAACCCGACGATCAACTCGTACAAGCGCCTGGTGCCGGGCTACGAGGCCCCGATCAACCTGGTGTACAGCCAGCGCAACCGTTCGGCGTGTGTCCGCATCCCGATCACGGGCAACAACCCCAAGGCCAAGCGCATCGAGTTCCGTTGCCCCGACTCGTCGGGCAACCCGTACCTGGCCTTCGCCGCCATGATGATGGCGGGCCTGGACGGCATCAAGAACAAGATCGAGCCGCACGCCCCCGTCGACAAGGACCTCTACGAGCTGCCGCCCGAGGAGGCCAAGGGCATCCCGCAGGCCCCGACGCAGCTCGCGGACGTGATCGATCGTCTCGAGGAGGACCACGAGTACCTCACCGCCGGTGGCGTGTTCACCGAGGACCTGATCGAGACCTGGATCGCCTACAAGCGTGAGCAGGAGATCGCTCCGGTGAACCTGCGCCCGCACCCGTACGAGTTCCAGCTGTACTACGACGTGTAAATCGTCGAGCTGAACGACCGGTCGGCCCCGTACCTGGCATCAGGTGCGGGGCCGACCTGCGTTTCGGAGCCCCGCGGCGATCCGGCGGTATCGTCGGAACGGACCGAAGGAGGCCACGATGTTCGAGGCGAAGCTGAAGCGCGACGAGGTGATCGACCGCATCGGTTCGGGTGACCGGCCGAAGCCGCGGGTGAGTACGACGCTCCCCAACGGTCAGCAGCTCATCATCCCGACCGTCGAGAAGAGTCGGCAGCACGACGACCCCAAGGACTCCGGCGGCACGCGCCCGGAGCCGTCCTGATCTGAGTCGCTCACTCGCTTCGGCTGCCTGATTCCACGGCGGCGAGCACCTGGTCGGCGAGCGCGGCCGGGCTCGACCGGTCAGACCGCAGGATCATCGTCGCGCCGGACTGACGGGACGCGGCCCCGGGATCGAGGCGTTCGATCGCCCAGCTCGCGGCGTCGGGTCCGAATCCGGCGTCCACGGCGCGCGCCCGTAGCCGTTCGCGCAGCACCTCGGGATCGGTGTCGAGGAAGACGTGCAGCACCGGCTCCCCCGCGGCCGCGAGGCCGCCCAGGATCTCGTCACGATAGGCGTCGCGCAGAAGCGACATCGGCACGATCAGAGTCTCGGCGTGGTGCCGCCGCAGCGATAACGCCGTCGCCACCACGAGCTCACGCCAACTCGGCAGGTCCTGGAAGTCGGAACTGCGGGGCAGCCACCGCCACAGCATCGTGCCCACGTCCTCGGGGTCGTAGACCACCGCATCGGGCAGCCTGCGGTGCAGTTCCTCCGCCAGCGTCGTCTTCCCCGCCCCGAATCCGCCGTTGAGCCAGATGATCACTCCTCCAACGTAACGGTGGCCGGCCTCGGGGCGTGAACACGCGACGGTCACCGATCGCCGCCCGCATCCTCCCCGGAACACGGATCGACCGCCGGATCCCCTTCCGCTACACGCTGTCCTGGACCCGGTAGGTTGGCCCCATGCATGCGTCCCGCCTCCTGACCACCGTCACCGTCGCCACCCTCGCCGCCGCCACCCTCACGGCGTGCGGTTCGGGTCCGAAGTCGGAGGCCACCTGCCCGTCCGGCTCGCCCGGGACGTCGACCGCCCCGGACTGGCGCTACCAGGGCGCCAAGGGCTCGCTCGAGGTCACCGGCCCTACCGATGCCAACGCCCCGCGCATCACCGTCACCACGCCGTTCGAGGTGGCGCAGACGCACGTGCAGACCTTCGCCCCGCGCGGCGACGGCGCCGAGGTGAGCGAGAAGTCCACCGTCTCGGTCTGCTACATGGGCGTCAACGGCCGCGACGGCAAGGTCTTCGACAGCAGCTACGACCGCGGCACGCCCGCCGAGTTCTCCCTCGACGGCGTGATCCCGGGCTTCAAGAAGGCCCTGGAGGGCCAGAAGGTCGGTTCGACGGTGGGCGTGGCCGTCGCCCCCGCGGACGGCTACCCGGAGGGCCAGCCGGCGGCCGGCATCCAGGCGGGCGACACCCTGGTCTTCGTGCTGAAGATCCTGTCGGCGAAGTAGCCCGATCTCGGGGATAGTCCCGATGTGCGGGCGGCGCCCCGCGGCCACACTGGAGGCACCGTCGAATCCAGGAGGCCTCGTGCGCACACTGCTCATCACCCTGGGAGCCCTCGCGCTCCTGCCGATCGCCGCGGTCGCCACCATCGTGCTCGGCATGCGCTACAACGTGCGCCCGATCCTCGACGCCGTGCGCCGGTTCAACCGCGCCGTCACCAACCCGCGTGCCCTCGGCTCCGCGGAGAACGAGGAGTCCACGCGCACCGTGGTCCGGCATGTGGGCCGCAGGAGCGGCAAGGCCTACGAGACCCCGGTCGACGCCTTCGACACCGGCCGCGACACGCTGCTGGTCGCGCTGCCCTACGGCCCGGACACCGACTGGGTGCGCAACATCACCGCGGCGGGTGGTGCCGATGTGCTGCGCCGGGGCCGCGAGTTCACGGTGACGGCGCCGCGCGTGGTGGCCACCGCCGAGGTGGTGGACGAGCTGCCCGCCTCACTGCGCCGCACCCTACGGCTGTTCAACGTGGAGAACTGCCTGGAGCTGCGCGTCGCCTGAACTCAGCCCACCGTGGCGAGCAGCGCCTTGTGATCGGCCCCCGGGATCTCGTGCCTGGTCACCGCGGAGGCGCCGAGCCCGCGCAGGAGCACGTGATCGATCCCGACCATCGGCGGGTAGGGCTTGTCCGTGGGGTAGGTGGGCAGCCATCCGGCGCCCGCGAGGATCCCCGCATCCTGGTAGCCGCCGGTCAACAGTCGGCGGAACTGCACGTGATCGTAGGTGGCGTTGTAATCGCCCAGCGCGATCACGGGACGGCCCGCGGGAACGCCCTGCAACAGCGACCCGATCTGCCGCAGTTCGCGGTCCCAGGTCTCGGGCTGCAGCGGCGGCACGGGATGCAGGGCGAACAGCTGCACCTCGCCGCGCCCCGGGACCGTGGCCACGGCGGTGATCCCCTCCAGGGTGAATCCCGGGATCGACGCCGAGCTGGTCAGGGGGTAGCGGCTGTACAGTCCCGTACCGCCGGCCATCTCGACGGGCCGCACGAAGCCGTTCGGCAGATCGGTCGCGATCGTGGACGCCGCGATCCGCTGCGCCGCCGCGGGCGTGAGCTCCTCGACGGCGAGCACGTCGACCCGCTTGTCCCGCACCAACTTCGCGAGGGCGTCCACATCACCGGCGCCGACCTGCAGGTTCGAGGTGAGCACGGTGATCACCCGGTCCACGGGCGGACCATCGGCCCGGTACAGCGGCGACTGCACCCACAGGCCGGCCGCCACCACCGCGCAGACGAGCACCAGCCGCAGCCACGCCCGGATCGCCATGAGGCACACCAGCGCCAGCACCGCGGTGGCCACGAACAGCACCGGTGAGACGGCGGTCGCGGCGAGCGTCGCGTCCCGCGAGCCCGGCCAGAAGTGCAGCGCCAGTGCCACGATCGCGACGATCAGGGCCGCGGTGCCCACGATGCTCGCCACCGGGCGCAGGACGATTCTCATGCGGCCATTGTGCCCGGCGCCGGCGCAGCGGACGGGAGCCGCAGGTCGTGGCGGCTATTCGCCCCAGAACACGCGGTCGACCACGGCGCGGGCGCGGCGCGTGGTGCGCAGGTAGTCCTCGAGGAAGTCGAGCGAACTCCCCCGCCAGCCCGCCACGTAGGCGACGTTGGACAGGACGGCACCCGGGCCCGGCAGCTGATCGACGGGCTTGCCGCGCACCAGGAAGAGGGCGTTGCGGGCGCGGGTCGCGGTGAGCCAGGCATCGCGGAGCAGTTCCACATCGGCCTCGGGGAGCAGCTCGTGCGAGCCGATCGCATCGAGCGATTCCAGCGTCGAGGTGTTCTGCAGCGCCGGAACGTCACTCGCGTAGCGCAACTGCTCGAGCTGCACCGTCCACTCGACGTCCGAGAGGCCGCCGCGCCCGAGTTTGGTGTGCGTGGCGGGGTCGGCGCCGCGGGGCAACCGCTCCGAATCCACCCGCGCCTTGATGCGTCGCAGTTCCTTGACGGTGTCGGGTGAGACGCCTCCCGCCGGGTACCGGGTCTCGTCCACCATGTGCAGGAATTCGAGCGACAGCGATTCGTCGCCGGCCACGTGCGTGGCCCGCAGCAGCGCCTGCACCTCCCAGTGCTGGGCCCACTGCGCGTAGTAGGCGCGGTACGCGGCCAGGGTGCGCACCACCGGTCCGTTGCGGCCCTCGGGGCGCAACCCGGTGTCCACCTCCAGCCCCGGGTCCACCGACGGTGCGCCGAGCCGAGTACGGACGGCGTCCGCCACCTGGTTCGCCCAGCGCACGGCGTCGGCCTCGTCGGCGCCGTACACCGGATCGCACACGAACAGCACGTCGGCGTCGGAGCCGTAGCCGATCTCGTGGCCGCCGAGGCGCCCCATGCCGATCACCGCGATCCGCGCCGGCGCACCGGGCGGCGCGTCCCGGCCGCTGGATTCCCGTTCGGCGATGGTGCTGGCGATCTCGGAGACCAGGGCCGCATCGAGGGCGGCGGCCCACACCGACGACAGTGCGGTGCACACCTCCGGCACCGTGAGCATGCCGAGGATATCGGCCGAGGCCACGCGCGCGATCTCGCTGCGGCGCATGGCGCGGGCCACGGCGATGGCCCGGTCCCGGTGCGGCGCACGACTGACCGCGGCGAGCATCCCGTTGTAGACCTCCTGCGGCGAGGTCTCGGTGAGTTTCGGGCCGGTGGCACCGTCGGCGTACAGCCGGATCACTTCCGGCGACCGGGCGAGGAGTTCGGCGACGAAGGTCGACGATCCCAGCACCGTCATCAAACGCTGCGCCACCACCGATTCGTCGCGCAGCACCCGCAGGTACCACTCCACATCGCGCAGGTCCTCCGAGAGCTTGCGGTAGTTCAGCAGGCCGGCGTCGGGATTCGGTGTCTCGCTGAGCCATTCGAGAAGCGTGGGTAGCAGGATGGTCTGGATCCTGCCGCGGCGGGAGGAATCCGCCATCGCCTTGAGGTGCGCGAGGGCGTTCCCGGCCTGGCGGAAGCCGAGTGCGCCGAGCCGGGAGATGATCGCGTCGTCCGACAGCCGCATGGCATCGGAGTCGAGGTGCGCGATCGAATCCAGCAGCGGCCGGTAGAACAGCTTGGTGTGCAGCCGCCGCACCCGGGCGGACTGCCGCTTGAGTTCGGCACGCAGCACGCCGGTGGCGTCGCGGTCACCGTCGGGACGGATGTGCGCGGCGCGCGCGAGCCAGCGCCAGGCCTCCTCGTGATCGGCGGGCGGCAGCAGGTGGGTGCGCTCCATCCGCCGCAGCTGGAGGCGGTGTTCCAGCAGCCTCAGGAACTCGTACGAGGCGGTGAAGTTGGCGCCGTCCTCCCGTCCCACGTAGCCGCCGGCGGTGAGGGCGGAGAGCGCGGAGACGGTGCTCAGTTCCCGCAGCGATTCATCGGTGCGGCCGTGCACGAGTTGCAGGAGCTGCACGGCGAACTCCACGTCCCGCAGGCCGCCGCGTCCCAGTTTCAGTTCCCGCTCGCGCAGGTCCGGGGCGATGTTCTCCTCCACCCGGCGGCGCATCTCCTGCACCTCGGGCACGAAGTCCTCGCGCTGGCTGGCGTCCCACACCATCGGGCTGAGCGCGGCGATGTAGTCGTGGCCCAGTCGCAGATCGCCCGTCTGCGGGCGCGCTTTGAGCAGCGCCTGGAACTCCCAGGTCTTGGCCCACCGCTTGTAGTACGCCACATGGGAATCCAGCGTGCGGGTGAGGCTGCCGTTCTTGCCCTCGGGGCGCAGGCCCGCGTCCACGTCGAAGAAGGCCGCCGAGCCGATCCGCATCATCTCGCCGGCCAACCGCGCGCTCGCCGAATCGGCGGGCTCGGCCACGAAGATCACGTCCACATCGGACACGTAGTTCAGTTCTCGCGCACCGCACTTGCCCATGGCGATCACCGCGAGCCTGCCCTCGGGATCGGAGTCGGGGAAGGTGGTGGCCACCGCCACGGACAGCGCGGCCGTCAGGGCCGCATCGGCCAGGTCCGCCAGGTGCGCACCGACGAGCGGGAAGGGCAGGGTCGGCTCGTTCTCCACGAGTTCCGCGAGGTCCCGGGCGGCGAGCACCATGATCAGGTCGCGGTAGGCGTCGCGCAGCTTCGAGATCGCCTCTCCCCCGGTGATCGCCGCGCGGTAGAGCAGATCGTCGTCGGGGCGGCCGGGCACCTTCACTGCGTCCACCGAGGCCAGCATCGCGTCGATCACCTCGTCGCGGCTCTTCAGCGGCGCGGTATCGGTCAGCAGCCGCCAGGACGACGGATTGCTGATCAGATGGTCGCCGAGCGCATCGGAGGCACCGAGGAGGCCGAACAGCCGGCCGCGGAAGGTGGTGTCGGACAGGATGAGTCCCGCGATCTCCTCCCACTCCTCGCCGACCGCCTCGCGCAGCCGTACCAGCGCACGCAGGGTCCAATCGGGATCGGCGGCGCGGGACAGTGCCCACAGCACGTCACTGCAGGCGGAGTTCGCCCACCCGAGCAGGCGGAGGTTGTCCTCCGCATTGGGGTCGAGCAGTCCCAGCCGACCGGCACTCGGTCGGCGCACCTCGCGATTGGTCGGCGGCACCGTCGCCCCCGCCTACAACGAGAGGTAGCGGTTGAGTTCGAAGGGGGTGACCACCGACCGGTAGTCGTTCCACTCCGACCACTTGTTGCGCAGGAAGTACTCGAAAACGTGCTCCCCCAGGGTCTCCGCGACCAGCTCGCTCTTCTCCATGAGCACCAGGGCGTCATCGAGGGCGGTGGGCAGGTCGCGGAATCCCATGGAGCGGCGCTCGCGCGCCGTCATCTGCCGCACATCGTCCTCGGCGGCCTCGGGCAGCTCGTACCCGCCCTTGACGCCTTCAAGACCGGCCGCGCAGAGCACGGCGAAGGCGAGGTACGGGTTGCACGCCGAATCGGGCGAGCGCACCTCGATGCGGCGGCTGCTGGACTTGTTGGGCGTGTACAGCGGCACCCGCACCATCGCCGACCGGTTCGCGGCGCCCCAGGTGGCCGCGGTGGGCGCCTCATCGCCGGTCACCAGGCGCTTGTAGGAGTTCACCCACTGGTTGGTGACGGCGGAGATCTCGGGGGCGTGATGCAGGATGCCCGCGATGAAGGCCTTGCCGGTGGCCGACAGCTGCAGCTCGTCGTCGGGGTCGTGGAAGGCATTGGAATCGCCCTCGAACAGGCTCATGTGGGTGTGCATGCCCGAGCCGGGGTGGTCACTGAAGGGCTTGGGCATGAAGGAGGCCTTCACGCCGCCGGCCATCGCGACTTCCTTGACCAGATAGCGGAAGGTCATCACGTTGTCGGCCATGGACAGTGCGTCCGCGTACCGCAGGTCGATCTCCTGCTGGCCGGGGCCCGCCTCGTGGTGGCTGAATTCGACAGAGATGCCCATGGCTTCGAGCGCCTCGATCGCGGCGCGCCGGAAGTTGGGGGCGGTCTCGTGCACGGCCTGATCGAAGTAGCCGCCGTTGTCGGCGGGGATCGGATTGCCGTGCGGGTCGAGTTCCTTCTTCATCAGATAGAACTCGATCTCGGGGTGCACGTAGCAGGAGAATCCGAGGTCGGCGGCGCGGTTGAGCTGGCGCCGCAGGACGTGCCGGGAGTCGCCCCACGACGGCGTACCGTCGGGCATCGCGATGTCGCAGAACATGCGCACCGAGTGCATCTCGCCGTCGTTGCCCACCCAGGGCAGCACCTGGAAGGTCGACGGATCGGGCTTGGCCACCGTGTCGGCCTCGGACACCCGGGAGAAGCCCTCGATCGACGAACCGTCGAAGCCGATGCCCTCGCTGAACGCGCCCTCGAGTTCGGCCGGGGCGATGGCCACCGACTTGAGGAAACCGAGTACGTCGGTGAACCACAACCGCACGAAGCGGATGTCCCGTTCCTCGATGGTACGAAGGACGAACTCCTGCTGCCGATCCATAGCTCGACCCTAGGCGAGAAGGTGTTAACGCTGTGTTACATGTACGCCGTTCAGGCCGAGCACTTCGGTTCCGGAACGATTCCGTCCCGAAGCAAGTAGGGTCCGGATGGTGAATGCGCGCTCCGCACGATTCGCTGTAGCAGTGGCGGTCCCGCTCCTGCTGGTCTCCTGCGGCTCCCCCGCCGACACCACGTCCACCGCGCCTGCGGCGGCCCGGGACCCCCTCGCGACGTGCCCCTCGGAAGCACCGGCGGCGGACGCGAAGCCCACCGTCGTCTTCGAGGGCGACGGCGGCCGCGGCCGCGCGAACGTGGTGCCGCCGACGAAGGCCGCGGCGCCACGGGTCACGGTGACCACCCCGTTCCGCGTGGACCGCACCCAGGTGTTGCGCGTGCACGGCGGAAGCGGCCCCGCGCTCTCCGAGAACGCCGTCGTCACCGTCTGTTATCAGGGCGTGAACGGGCGCACCGGCGCGGTCTTCGACGATTCCTTCGCCCGCTCGGCCTCGGCGGAGTTCGCACTCACCGACGTGGTCCCCGGGTTCCGCAAGGCGATCGCGGGCCAGCAGGTGGGCTCCACGGTCGCGGCGGCGATCACCAGCGCGGACGGCTACCCGCAGGGGCAGCCGGCCGCGCAGATCGATCCCGGCGACACGTTGATCTTCACGATCACGGTGCTCGGCGCGAGCTGACCGCTACTTCTGCGGCGCGCACTTCAGGTCGGCCGGCGGGACGGTGAGATCGCGCAGGTACGCGGTGACGGCACCGTCGACACACGGATTGCCCTCCAGCGAGACCGTGTGCTGGCTGCCCTCGTAGCTGATGAGCGAGGCGTCCAGCTGCTTGGCCAGGTTCACCCCGTTCTGGTACGGCGTGGCCGGATCGTGCGTGGTGGAGACCACCACCAGCTTCGGCGCGCCGAGGGCCTTCACCTCGTGCGGCTTGAGCGTGGGCGCGGCGGGCCAGAAGGCGCAGGAGTCCTTGGCCGCCCGGCCGGTGCCGCGGCCGTCGTCGAGGAACGGCGCCACCCGCCGCAGGTCGGTATCGAGCTTGCCGAGCTCCGCCGGATCGGTGACGGCCGGACCGTCGACGCAGTTGATCGCGCGGTTGGCGTCCATCATCGGGGAGTACTTCCCGCTCGGGTCCCGGCTGAGGTACAGGTCGGCCATCCGCTGCAGCAGGGCACCGTCGCCCCGCTTGAGGTTCGTCAGGCCCGTGCGCAGCGGCTCCCACAGCTGCTGGGCGTACATGCCCTGGATGGTGGCGGTGGTGGCGTCGCTGTAGCTCAGCATTCGCCGGCCCTGGCCGCGCACCGGCGCATCGATCAGCGGGCGGACCAGCTGCTGGTAGGTCGCGGTCGCCTGCGCGGGGTCGGGACCCAGTGGGCAGTCCGGGCGGGTCGCGCAGTCCTTGGCGAAATCGTCGAAGACGGTCTGGAACCCGGCCATCTGCTCCACCGAGGACTTCGCCGACTCCTGCGACGGGTCGACCGCACCGTCGAGCACCAGGGCGCGGACCTTGTCCGGGAAGGTCTCCGCGTAGATCGCGCCGATGAAGGTGCCGTAGCTGTACCCGAGGTAGGTGAGCTTCTCGTCGCCGAGGACGGCCCGCAGCACGTCGAGATCGCGGACGGTGTCGATCGTCCCCACGTTCTGCAGGAACTTCTTGCCCATCTTGTCCTCGCAGGACTTGGCGATGTTCTTGTTGAAGTCCTCCTGCTTGGCGATACCGTCCGGGGTGTTGTCGCTGGTCAGGTTGAGCATGCGGTTGTCGTCACGCTGCTGGTCGCTCAGGCACTTCACGGCGGGCGTCGAGGCGCCCACGCCGCGGGGGTCCCAGCCGACCAGATCGAAATCGCGCGCCAGGTCCAGCTTGCCGAGGTCGCGGGACTTGCTTGCCACCAGCTGCACGCCGGAGCCGCCGGGACCGCCCGGGTTCATCAGGAGCGAGCCCTTGCGCTCCCCCGTGGCCTTGGTGCGCGCCACGGCCAGCTTCACCTCGCCGGCGCCGATGTCGTTGTAGTCCACGGGCACCGTCACCTTGCCGCACTGCATGCTCGGGTCGTAGTCGTCGACACCGTCCGCCTTGGCGATGGCGGTGCACGAGCCCCAGTCGATCTTCTGGTTGTAGAACTTCTCGAGCCCGCGCTCGGCCTTGGGGGCGGAGCTCGCGGGGCTACCCGGAATCGTGCTGGAACAGCCGGACAGGGCGACGACGGTGAGCAGCACGGTCGCGCCCGCTGCGCGCTTGGAGGCCATCATTGTTTCGATCCTGCCACGCGCCGCCGCCGGAACCCGGGACGATAGGGTTGATCCATGACGCCCCTTCGTGTCGCGGCATGCCAGATCAACCCCGTGGTGGGCCATCTGGACGCCAATGTCAGCCGGATCACCGCCGCTGCGCGGGACGCCGCCGAGCGCGGGGCGCAGGTCGCCGTGTTCGGCGAGATGGCCCTCACCGGATACCCCGTGGAAGACCTCCTGCTGCGGCGTTCCTTCGCCGTCGATTCCCGCGAGGCGGTGCACGATCTGGCGCGCGCCCTGGACGCCGCAGGTTGCGGCGATCTGATCGTGGTGGTCGGCTTCCTCGACCGCGATCCCGACGCTCCCGAGACCAGCACCAATCCCACCGGCGGCGCCCGCAACGCCGCGGGCGTGCTGCACCGCGGCGAGCTGGTGGCCCGCTACGACAAGCACTTCCTGCCGAACTACGGCGTCTTCGACGAGAAGCGGTGGTTCACCCCCGGCGACAGGCTGGTGGTCCTCGACGTCGACGGCGTGCGGCTCGGCCTCGCGATCTGTGAGGACGCGTGGTGGCCGGACGGTCCCGTCGCGGGCCTCGGCGAGCTCGGCGTGGACGCGGTGCTGTGCCTGAACGCGAGCCCGTTCGAGGTGGGCAAGCCCGCGCAGCGGCGCGAGGTGGTGGCCCAGCGGGTCGCCGAGGGCGGCGCGCCCGTGATCTACGTGAACCTGGTGGGCGGGCAGGACGAGCTCGTCTTCGACGGTGACTCCTTCGTCTGCACCGCCGACGGTGCGCCGGCGGCGGGTCCGCAGTTCGTCGAGCACACGCAGTTCGCCGACGTGCCCTCGCTGGGCCGGGAGCGCGCCGACACCGTCGACGGCTGGCAGGTGGAGACGGTCTCGCTGTCGGCGCGGCCGAATGCGCAGTACCCGCAGCAGGTGACCGGCTGGTCCGAGCTCGACGAGTACTCGCAGATCTGGGCGGCGCTGGTCACCGGCACCCGCGACTACGTGCACAAGGTGGGCGGCCGCACGGTCTCCCTCGGACTGTCCGGCGGGATCGACTCCGCGGTGGTGGCGATCATCGCGGCCGACGCCGTGGGCGCGGACAACGTGTACGCCGTCTCCATGCCGTCCAAGTACAGCTCGGACCACTCCAAGGGCGACGCCGCGGACCTCGCCGAACGCACCGGTATCCACTACCGCACCGAGCCGATCGAGCACATGGTGGCGACCTTCGTCGATCAGCTGCACCTGACCGGCCCCGCCGAGGAGAACATCCAGGCCCGGTGCCGCGGTATGACGCTGATGTCGCTGTCGAATCTGGACGGCCACCTGGTACTCGCCACCGGCAACAAGAGCGAGCTGGCGGTGGGCTACTCCACCATCTACGGCGACGCCGTGGGCGCCTTCGCCCCGATCCGCGACGTGGAGAAGTCGCTGGTGTGGGATCTGGCGCGGTGGCGCAACAAGGTCGCCGTCGAGCGCGGTGAGACCCCGCCGATCCCGGAGTCGTCGATCACCAAGGAGCCCTCTGCCGAGTTGCGGCCGGGCCAGAAGGACAGCGATTCGCTGCCCGACTACGAGATCCTCGACGACATCCTTCGCCGCTACGTCGAACAGGACCAGGGCGTGGCCGAGATCGCCGAGAACGGGAACAACGGCGCCGGGTACGACCCCGAGCTCATCCGCAAGGTCGCCCGGCTGGTGGACCGCGCCGAGTACAAGCGACGCCAGTACCCGCTGGGACCGAAGGTCACGCCGAAGGCCTTCGGCCGGGACCGCAGGATGCCGATCACGAACCGCTGGCACGACCCGGCCTGAGGAGGCCGCACCCACGGACTGCCCGGACCGGAGAGACCGGCTGGGACACGAAAAATGGAGTGATTCAATGAGCGAAACGCCTCTCTACGGAAGCGGTTCCACCCCGGAACCGGTTTCGGAACGACCGCGCAAGAAGGTGCGCATCCATCATCTCGCCGAGCTCAAGGAGCGGGGCGAGAAGTGGGCGATGCTCACCAGCTACGACTACATGACCGCCTCGATCTTCGACGAGGCCGGCGTCACCGCCCTACTGATCGGCGACAGCGCAGCGAACACCGTGTACGGGTTCGACTCCACGCTGCCGATGGAGCTGGACGTGATGGCGGCGATGGTGGCGGCCGTGCGGCGCGGCACGAAGTACGCGCTCGTGGTGGCGGACATGCCCTTCGGCACCTACGAGGCCTCCCCCGAGCAGGCCTTCGAATCGGCATCGAAGCTGATGAAGGCCGGCGCCGAGGCGGTGAAGCTGGAGGGCGGCGTGCACATGGCACCCACCATCGAATTCCTGCAGCGCCGCGGCATCCCGGTGATGGCGCACATCGGCTTCACACCGCAATCGGTGAACACCCTGGGCGGCAACCGGGTTCAGGGCCGCAGCGACGAGACCGCGGACAAGATCCGCGCCGATGCCAAGGCCGTCGACGCGGCGGGCGCGTTCTCGGTGGTGCTGGAGATGGTGCCCTCGGCGGTGGCCGCCGAGGTCACCGAGGAGATCGCGATCCCCACGATCGGGATCGGCGCGGGCAAGGACTGCGACGGCCAGGTGCTGGTGTGGCAGGACATGTCCGGCCTCAACCGCGGCCGGGTGGCGCGGTTCGTCAAGCGGTACGCGAACATCGGCGACGAGCTGCTGCGCGGCGCCCAGGACTACGTGGCGGAGGTCGCCTCGGGCGAGTTCCCCGGACCGGAGCACGGATTCTGATGCGAGAGTTCTATCCCGAGATCGAGGCCTACAGCACCGAGCTGCTGGACGTGGGCGACGGGCAGTTGCTGTACGTGGAGCAGAGCGGCAACCCCGAGGGCAAGCCGGTGGTGTTCATCCACGGCGGCCCCGGCGGCGGCACCTCCCCCGACTGCCGGCGGTTCTTCGACCCCGCGGCCTACCGCATCGTGGTCTTCGACCAGCGCGGCTGCGGGCAGTCCAAGCCGCACATCGCCGACCCGCCGGCGGGCGACGGTGATTCGCTCGCGGACCGGCTCGCGGTGAACACCACGGCGCACCTGATCGCCGATGTCGAGAAGATCCGCGAGCACCTCGGCATCGACCGGTGGCAGGTGTTCGGCGGTTCCTGGGGCTCGACGCTGGGACTGGCGTACGCCCAGGCGCATCCCGAGCGGGTCACCGAGTTGGTGCTGCGCGGCATCTTCCTGCTACGCCGCAGCGAGCTGGACTGGTACTACAACGAGGGCGCCTCGCACGTGTACCCGGACAACTGGGAGGAGTACCTGGCCCCGCTCGACGAGGCCGACCGCTCCCCTGAGGCGGACAAGATCGCGGCGTACCACCGGCTGCTGCACTCCGACGACACCGACGTGGCCCTGCGGGCCGCGAAGGCGTGGTCGAAGTGGGAACGCAGCACGAGCCACCTGATCAACACCCCGGAGTCCTCGGCCGACGCCGACGATCCGCGGTTCGCGATCCCATTCGCGCAGATCGAGAATCACTACTTCGTGAACGGCGGCTTCCTGAACGAGGGCCAGTTGCTGCGGGACATCGACCGCATCGCCGGCACTCCGGGCGTGATCGTGCAGGGCCGCTACGACGTGGTGTGCCCGGCGCGCAGCGCCTGGGACCTGCACCGGGCGTGGCCCGCCGCGGACATCACGATCGTGCCCGATGCCGGTCACTCGGCGTTCGAGCCCGGTATCCGTTCGGCGCTCATCGAGGCCACCGACCGATTCGCGAACCTCGGGAGCTGAGCGATGGCCGAGCAGCGTGAGATCGAGACCAAGTACGAGGTCGGCGCGGACACCGCGGTGCCCGCCCTGGCCGCGGTACCGGGGGTGGACCACACGTCGACCGACGAGGTCTTCCACCTGTCCGCCGTGTACTACGACACCGAGGCGCTGGACCTGTCCGCGAATCGGATCACGCTGCGCCGCCGCACGGGCGGCAAGGACGACGGGTGGCACCTCAAGCTGCCCGACGGTGCCGACCGCCGCGAGGTGACCGCGCCCCTGGGCGACGACGACGAGGTGCCGGCGGAGCTGCTCGACCGGGTCCGCGCCGTCGTCCGGGGCCGGCCTCTCGCCCCGATCGCCATCGTCAACAACCAGCGGCACACCACGTACTGCCATGCGGCCGACGGTGAGCTGCTCGGCGAGTTCGTCGACGACCACGTCAGCTCGGTATCGCTGCTCCCCGAGGGCGCCGAGAAGACCTGGCGCGAATGGGAGTTCGAGGTTCCCGACACCGCGCTCGGGCGCAAGGCGGCGATCGCCGTCGACCGGGCCCTGCGTGCGGCCGGCGGCGACACCCCGGATTCGGCGTCGAAGCTGGCGCGTGCGATCGACGCCGATCCCCGGCGGGGCACCGTCGAGCTGCCGAAGAAGGCTTCGCACGCCACCGCCGCGCAGCTCCTGGTGGCGGCGCTGGCGGCGTACCGGGATCGACTGGTGCAGCAGGACCCGCGGGTACGGCAGCACGGCGACGATTCCGTGCACCAGATGCGGGTGGCGACCCGGCAACTGCGCAGTGTGCTCACCGAGTACTCGGGGTTCTTCTCCGGACCCGCGCGGGCGGCCCTGAGTTCCGAGCTCAAGTTGCTGGCCTCGGTGCTCGGCACGGTGCGCGACGCGGAGGTGCTCGCCGACCGGTTCGCCGCCTTCGACGCCGAGGGCGAGCTGGGCGGTGCGGGTGCCGCACTCGCGGAACGGCAGCGGGCCGCGGAGGCCCGCGGCTGGGTGCGGGTTGCGAGCGCCCTCGACTCCGATCGCTACTACCTGCTCCTCGACGCCGTGGACGCGCTGATCGAGGATCCACCGCTCAAGGACCGCGCCGAGCAGCCCGCGGTCAAGAGCCTGGCACCCCTGCTGCACAAGCGGATCCGGGCGTTCGCCAAGGAGTCCTCCGCCCTCCTGGCGGATCCGGCGGCGACGGACGACGATGTGCACGCCGTGCGCAAACACGCCAAGCGACTGCGGTACGCCGCAGCGGTCGTCGAGCCGGTGGTGCGCGGTGAGCTGCGCGCCCAGGTGAAGGCGCTCGCGGCCGTACAGACCCGGCTCGGCGAGTTCCAGGACGCGACGATCGCCCGCGACGCGATCGCCGATCTGGCGGCGGAGACCACCGATCCGGCGATCGCCTTCCGGCTGGGCAGGCTCGACGCCGTCGAGGAGCGCCGCGCCGCCCGAGCCCGGGCATCACTGCCCGAGCTGCTGCGGAAGCTGCGCTGACCGGCTAGACGCCGGCGATCGCCGCGACCCGGTTGCCGATATCGGCGCCGGAGTAGTTGTTGTGCGAGTTGGACACGGTCTGCATCAGGTCACCGGTCCAGTGGCACACGGGATCCCCGGTGTTGCAGATGCTGATCGTGCGGCCGCCGACGGCGGGCGGCAGCGGCGCGGGATCGGCACCGCTGATCGGAACCGACGCCTGCGCCATGCCCGGCGTGCGGGGCGCGGAGCCGAGGTAGCGCGTGGTGTCGTTCGGGATGCGATCGGGATCGGCGATGAGTCCCGCGGCCACCACCTGCGGGCGCGGCCCCATGCGCTGCAGTGCGCGGTGCACCGCCGAGGCGCCCTGGGAGTAGCCGACCAAGACGATCTTGGTGGACGGACACTGCTTGATCACGATGTCGACATCGCCCTGGGTATTGCCCGCACCGATGTTGATGCTGGCCAGGAAGCCGCCGACCTGGTCGAGCCCGCTGGGGACGGGCGCCGCGGGGTAGTAGATCGGGCGCAGCGCCACCGTCTTACCGGCGGCCCGCACCTTCGACGCGAAGGCCTGCGCGGCGGAATTGACCATCGTGCCCATGCCGCCGCCGACGCCGCCCTCACCCGAGCCGGCGGCACCGATGAAGGTGTAGTCGGCGCAGCCCGGCGCGGCGGAGGCCGGACTCGCGACGGCCAGCGGTGCGACCGGAGCGAGAAGAGCGGCGAGGACGGGGACCAGGACGTGACGTCGGCTCATGGCTTTCAAACTAGCGTGCCATCGAAGCCGAAGGCCACCTTTCGAGTAGCAACATCGGCGGATTCCAGGCGCACGCGCACCCGCTCCCCCTCCGGCGGCTTGCCGTTGCACAATGCGATCACCGCGGGATCGTCGAGGAGCACCTGATCCTCGCGCATCGCGATCGCGTCGAAGGTCTCTCCGACGCGATCGCCGAGGATCACGGCCTCGGTGAGGTCGATGCAGGCGCGGTCCACCTTGTTGGCGATGCCGTTCGTGCGCTGCATCGTCTCGGCGACGTCGGTGAGCGCGTCCCGGGCCCAGGCGGGGACCTCGGTGCCCGCGACGACGGCGAGGCAGACCTCGGTGGCGTACCTGTCCGCGAGGCGGCGCAGGGGCGCGGTGACGTGCGCATAGGGCGCGCCGACCCCGGCGTGCGAGGCGTCCTCCGGCAGCGCGGCGAGGCCGGGTCCGAAGGCGGCGTAGCCGGACCCGCGGAGCAGCCGCGCGGCATCGCTCATGACGGCGAGGCCGCGCGGGGTGCTCACATCGACCTGGGCCAGGAATTCGCCGACGGTGGCGCCCTTCGGCCATTGCTGTCCCAGGGCCTTGGCGGTGCGCCCCAGCGCGGCGACGGCATCGTCGGGGGCGGCCGGCAGAGTTCGGAGCAGGCCCACCCCGGCGTCGAGCATGATCTTGGCCGCGCACACGCCGGTGAGCAGGGAGATCTGCGCGTTGTAGCCGTCGAAATCGGTGCGCGGTTCGATCCGCAACTCCCACCCGTCGGCGCCGCGGAAGGCCTCCTGGGCCGGGAGGCGCAACTCGATGGCGCCGTGCGCGCGGGCCCAGGCCTGGCGCAACCGGCCGACCTCCGGGAGCAGGGCGACGCTGGGGTGCACGCGCCCAGCGTCGAAGTCGGCCTGCACCCCCGCGTAGTCGAGTTGCGCGCGCGACCGGACGGTGGCGCGGCGCACCGTCGCGGCGGTCACCTCACCGGAGGCGTTCAGCCGGATCTCCCACAGCACGGCGGGCCGGTCCTGTTCCGGGAGCAGCGATCCGACGCCCTCGGACAGCGACCGCGGGTGCAGCGGCACCGACCCGTCGGGCAGGTACATGGTCTGGCCGCGCCGCCGGGTCTCGGCCTCCAGCGCGCCGCCGGGTGCGACCAGGGCGCCGACGTCGGCGATCGCGTAGTGCACCAGGTAGCCCTCGCCGTCGGCGGCGATGTGCACGGCCTGGTCGAGATCCTTCGAACCCGGCGGATCGATGGTGACGAACTCGATGTCGCGACGGTCGACGCGGGCATCGGCGTGGCGGTCGGCGGCGGCATCGGCCTCCGCCTGCACCTCGTCGGGGAACTGCTCGACCAGTTCGAACTCGGCACGGACGGTGGAGAAATCGACGTCGCTCGACGGGACGGCGCCGCGCATCGGAATGCCGGTCACTCCGCGTCGACCGCCTCGACGCTCATCGCCGCAGCAGTGCGATCGCCGGCCACGAGCCAGGCGTAGAGCACATCGCCGTCGCGGTAGGCGAGCAGGCGCGGGGCGTCCTCGATCTGGAGCGCGGAATTGTGCTCGACCACGCCGCGCAGGGGCAGCCGCTCGCGCAGGTCCGGCTGGGTGGCGAGCACCTCCTCCAGCGCCGTCCAGTACACGGCGTTGTTGACGTGCTGGATGATGTCGAGGTCCGCGGCGCGCAGCAGGAAGGGCACCTCGTAGGCGTCCGGGTGGGGCTTCGGATCGAGCCAGGACTTCCAGCGCAGCACGCCGGGCTCGGCCGCGGCGCCGAAGGTGCCGAGGAAGGTCTCGCTCAGCGCCGACGGGGTGAGCGTGTCGATGTTGAAGTTGATCCAGAAGGCCTCGGTCTCGATCCGCGTTCCCTTGACCCCGTCGATGCCGATCCGCACGTTGCACCAGCGCGAACCCATCTTCGAGCCCCAGCGTTCCACGGTGAGCACATCGGGCTGCTCGCCGCCCTCCAGGATCTCGATCACCGTGCGGCGCACCACCCAGTAGGGGTGGATCTCCTCGTAGTCCACGTGCCGCAGGTGATCCTGGCCGGTGTCCTGCAGGTACCGGGCGACGCCGTCGAACTTCAGGCGGCGGTCCTGGCTCACCGCGTCGCCCCGCACGGAGCGCTGGGCGGTGTAGATGGCGCCGCTTTCCAGCAGTTCGCTGCGGCGGGCCGGGTCGGTGATGCGCGGGGGCAGGGGTTCTCCGATCACGTCCGGAGTCTTGCACACCCGGGGCCGGGAATCCGCGCGGCCACCGGATCCCTCAGTCGACGGTGCGCTTGTTGAACGCCCGCACGGCGAGCGGGGCGAGGATCGCGGTCAACAGCACGGCCCAGCCGATCGTCGCCAGCACCGGATGCTGCAGCGACCAGGGCGCGTCTTCCCGGAGCGGTAGCCCGTTGCCCCACAGCTCCCGCATCGCCTGCACCAGTGACGAGACGGGATTCCACTCCGCGACCGCCCGCAGCCAGGGGGCCATTCCGGCGGTGGGCACGAAGGCGTTCGACAGGAAAGTCACGGGAAACATTGTTGCGAACATGAATCCGTTCACCGCTTCGACCGACTGCATGAGGCAGCCGACCAGGATGCCGAACCAGATCATCGCGAACCCGAACAGGAGCAGGACGGCGAAGCCGAGCACCGCGTCGATCGGATTGGTGCGGATGCGCCACCCGATCACGAGGCCCGTGAGGCACATGACCACGATGCCGATCGACGAGTGCAGGAGGCTGGCGATGCTGCGCCCGATCAGCACGGAGGCGCGGCTGATCGGCAACGAACGGAACCGGTCGATGATGCCCTTGTCGAGGTCGGTGGTGAGGCCGCTGGCCACCACGAAGCAGGTGAACACCATCGTCTGCCCCAGGATGCCGGGCAACAGGTACTCGCGGTAGGAGACGCCCTCGGTGGGGATGGCGGCGCCGAAGACGAAGGCGAACAGCACCGTGAACATGATCGGCTGGATGGTGACGTCCGAGAGCATCTCGGGCATCCGCTTGGTATGGATGAGGCTGCGCCGGACCATGATCCACGACTGGGTCCACAGGCTGGTCTGGTGCGTCTCCACCGCTGCGGCGGTGCTCGTGGGGGTGCTCATGCGGAGGCCTCCTCGGCATCGTCGGATTCGGCGGGCGCCGAGGGCTCGGTGCGCTGGCCCGTGAGGGACAGGAAGACGTCGTCGAGGCTGGGGCGGGCGAGACCGAGATCGTCGACCTCGATCCCGCTGTCCGCGAACAGCGCGACCACGCGGTTCAGGTCGGACAGTCCGTCGGCCGGGGTGCTGATGCGCCGTGCGCCCTCGTCCACGAAGACCTCGCCGCCGAGCCCTGCCAGGAGGTCGCGGGAGCGCGGGATATCGGCCGAGTCCGAGACGGTGAGCACCAGACTGGCGGCACCCGCCCGCTCCTTGAGCTGCAGCGGCGTGCCCTGCGCGATCACCTTGCCCTTGTCGATCACCACGATGTCGTCCGCCAACTGATCGGCCTCCTCCAGGTACTGCGTGGTGAGCAGCAGCGTGGTCCCCTGCGCCACGAGCGACCGCAACACGTCCCACAGCTCGGAACGCGACCGCGGATCGAGGCCGGTGGTGGGCTCGTCCAGGAAGAGCACCGGCGGCGCGGTGAGCAGGCTGACCGCCAGATCGAGCCGGCGCCGCATACCACCGGAGTACGCCTTGACCTGTTTGTCCCCGGCCGCGGTGAGCGAGAACTGTTCGAGCAGATCGTCACTGCGGCGCTTGAGGACCGCCTTGGGGATGCCGTACAACCCGCCGATCATCCTGAGGTTCTCCCGACCGGTGAGGATCTCGTCGACCGTGGCCGCCTGCCCCGTCAGCCCCATACTGCGGCGGACCTGCGCCGGATCGTCGACCACATCGAATCCCGCGATCCGCGCGGTCCCCGAGGTGGGCGGCGAGAGCGTGGTCATCATCCGGACCGTGGTGGTCTTCCCCGCACCGTTGGGCCCCAGCATGCCGAGCACCTTGCCCGCCGGAACCCGGAAGCTCACTCCGTCCACCGCGGTGAAGTCGTCGAAACGTTTGACGAGGTCGATCGCCTCGATGGCCCAGTCGCCGGGGGCTGTATCGGTCATGGGGTCGACGGTAGTGCGCCCCACTGACGAGTTCTAGGAGTTTTCGGCACGAACCGGACCGCAAGGGACCACGATGAAGCCATGCCGATGCTGCGAACCGGATCCGTGGTGACCGTCTACGTCGGCATCGCCGACGAGGCCCGGGTCGCCGAATTGCTCGCCCGCGACGGGCACACCTGGTTGCGGTCGACGGGCGTGTACGTGGCGCCCTCCGGCGCGGTCGATGCGGCGGTCTTCCGGGTGAGCGTGCACGGCCTCGGGAGCGGGCGGCTGGTCAAGAAGCTGCGGGCCGCGCAGCAATCGATCTGGCTCACCTTCGACGTGGCCGGCGAGGTCGGCTTCTAACTGCGGCGGGCGCGCCCCGCCTCGCGCTCGTGCGCCGCCCGCAGCAGCGCGGCCACGTCCTGCGCGGCGGCCGGATTCACCACCGACACCCAGCCCTGCGCCGCGTAGAGCGGATGCGGGATGAGGGCGCCGTCGGCGGCGTAGTCCCACTCCCCGGCGCGCGCCGCGTGCTCGGCCGGCGGGTATCCGATCAGCTCGGCGAAGGCCTCGCGCCCCACGTTGGCGTTCACCCGGAAAGCGCCCGGCCGGCCGAGGTCGGAGGACTCATCGCCGGGGTAGTCCTTGGTGACGATGGTCGCGAAGGGCATCACGGCGGGCCGCTCCCCCGGGGTGAAATAGGCGAAGGTGTCGCCCCAGGCCACCTCGGGTACCGGGGTCACCCCGTCGGCGGCCAGCGCGCCTGGGGCGATGGTGTCCGCGGTGGTGTCCGGCAGCGCCGCCAGGACGGCGATCACGTCCTCGCGGACGCGGTTCCGGTCGGTCATGGCTCTCCTACTGTCCGGCGCGCCGCACCGCGAGCACGCTCTCCGATTCCCGTTCGGCGTAGTAGGCCTCGGCACCGCCGTTGAGCCCGAACAGCCGCTTGCTCCACAGTAGCCAGGCGACGGCGGCGATGTTGACCAGTAGTGCGCCCGCCCGGAGCACCGTGACCTTCTCGCTGATCTCGTAGATCTCCAGCGGGAGGAAGGCCGAGGTGGCGATCACCGCGAAGTACTCGCCCCAGCGCGCGCCGCGCCACAGCCCGACCGCCTCGATCATCTCGACGAGGGCGTAGGCGAAGAGCGCCACCGCGATCCACGCCAGCGTAGTGCCGGACAGGTCGAGCGCCTCGTCGAGCGCGCGGATGATGCGCGAGTCGTCGGGGTTCCAACCCAGCTGTTCGCCCAGCGTCCGGAGCACCGGCAGTTCGGAGTCGAAGATCTGGCGCAGGTGCGTGCGCGAGCCGCGCACCTGCCACACGGCGACGCCTGCGGCCACGAACACCAGTCCGCGCAGCAGTCGCTCGATCGCGAGGAAGCGCATGATCAACTCGTCCCGCAGGGCGCGCCCGCGCGGCACCGTCGGCGCGTGGGCGGCGGGTCCCGATCCCTGCGGCTCGCCCACCACGTAGTCGTCGCAGCGCAGGCACCGCCACGCCGAACCCTCCGCCGTCTCCGCGTGGATGCGCGCGCTGAGATCGGCCTCGTCGGGCGCGTAGGTGACGTGACCGCGCACGCCGCACCACAGCACGGAGAGATCCATCCGGCCAGGCTAGCGCCGATCCGGCGGATCCGCGTGGGGCGGACGAGCTGACGTGTAAGCCGGATCCTGTCCCGGTCCACGTCGCCGTGGGCCGGGGGCGGCCATCCATCTGGACACACCGTCGCCGGGTGCCTCAAGCGGTCTACCCGCACGCTCGGGCGAGCAGCCCTCGAACACGCGCGCAGCGGAACCCTAGGGGTTCCGCCTTCGACCTTGCTCCGGGTGGGGTTTACCGAGCCGCGACGGTCACCCGCCGCGCTGGTGCGCTCTTACCGCACCGTTTCACCCTTACCCGGGCCGAAGCCCGGGCGGTCTCTTCTCTGTGGCACTGTCCCGCGGGTCACCCCGGGTTGCCGTTAGCAACCACCCTGCCCTGTGGAGTCCGGACTTTCCTCGACTCGGGCCTGCTGGTGGTTCCAGCCGTCCCCGACGCCGCGGCCGCCCGGTCAGCTCGTCCGCGTCGTACAGGGTACCCCGCGCTAGACCTGGGGGGTGCGGTTGACCAGCCGCACCGAAGCGCCGCCGTCGGGATAGAAGTCGGCGATCGAGATCGACGCCAGGTCCAGGTGCAGCCGGTAGAGGAGCTGCGGGCCCGCGTCCAGCGCGATCCGCAGCAGGGTCTTGATCGGCGTCACGTGCGAGACCACCAGGACGGTGCCGCCGGGATGCTCGGCCAGGATGTCGCGCAATGCGGACTCCACGCGGCTGTGCACCTGGTCGAAGCTCTCGCCGCCGGGAGCGGCCACCGAGGTGTCCCCCAGCCAGCGGCCGTGCAGGCCGGGATCGCGCTCACGCGCCTGCGCGAAGGTCAGGCCCTCCCACTCGCCGAAGTCGGTCTCGATGAACCGGTCTTCGATCCGGATCCGGACATCGCGGCCGATGTTCACCTCGGCGGCGGTCTCGCGCGCCCGGTCCAGCGGCGAACACACGATGGCATCGATCTCGCTCGACGCCAGCAGGCCCGCCGCGCCCGCTGCTTGCGCACGGCCCACCTCGGTGAGCCGCGGATTCCCTCGGCCCGAGTACAGGCGACCCACCGAGGCCCGGGTCTGCCCGTGCCGCAACAGGATCAACCGAGTCGGTTCGGCCACCGAAGTGGTCCACCCGCCGCGCTGAGGCGCCGTCACGACAGTCCGGACTCGTTCGTCCGCACCAGGATCGCGCCGCACTCGTCGCAGTGCACCACCACGTCGGCGGTGGTCCGCGCGACCGTATCGATGAAGCCGCGGTCGAGCTCGATGCGGCACGCGCCGCACCGTCGGGCCTGCAGCAGCCCCGCGCCCACGCCAGACGCCGCCCGGCACCGCTCGTACTCGGCGTACAGGTCCTCGGGCAACGTGGCCACGAGTTCCTCGCGGGAGGCGGCGGTGCGCGCGCGGGCCACCTCGATGTCCTTGAGCGACTCCTCCCGGCGACGGTTCACACCGGCGATCTTCTCGGTGGTGGCGTTCACGGTGGCCTCGGCGCGCTGCTGGTCGAGTTCGACGGCCTCGCGGCGCTCCATGAGTTCGAGCTGCTCGTCCTCCAGCACCGACTGCCGGCGCTCGAGCCCCTTGAGCTCGTGCTCGAGCTCGGTGAGCTGCTTCGCGCCGATCGTGCCGGAGGCCATCAGCTCGCGATCCTTCTCCTCGCGCAGCCGGGTCTGGTTGACCTCGGTCTCCAGCTTGGCGATATCGCGGTCGAGGTCTTCCACCAGGATCGACACCCGCACGGACTCATCGCGTTCGGTGGTCGCCTGCTTCTCGAGCTCGGCGATCTCGGCGTCCTCCGGCAGATGCGTGACGCGGTGCGTGAGCCGCGAGATCTCCGCATCCACCTCGGCGAGGTCCAGCAGGGAGCGTTGGGCGCCCGGATCAGCGTTCATCTGCGCCACTCTACGCACCCGGGCGCGGGTCAGGCGCGAACCGTGAACGGATCGGTGGGCCGGTCGTACACGCGGGCGTCGAGGACGGAGCCGAGCAGCTCGGCGACCGCTGCGCACCAGGGGAACTCGGTGCCCCAGTGGCCGGCGTCGAGGACGGCGGGTCCGCCCGCACGCAGATGCTCGTCCACCGGGTGGTGCCGCAGGTCGCCCGTCACATAGGCGTCCACGCCGAGCCGGGAGACGGTGCCCAGCAGTGAGTCTCCGGCGCCGCCGCACACGGCGACGGTGCGGACCGGTGCGTCGGGATCGCCCGCGGCGCGCACCGCCACGCCCAGAGCCCGCGCCGCGCGCTCGGTGAACTCCCGCAGTGGCACGGCCTCCGGGAGGCTGCCGACGCGGCCGAGGCCCCACTCCCGCTCGCCACCGACCAGTTCCAGCACGTCGAAGGCGGGCTCCTCGTACGGGTGCGCCCGCCGCAGCGCCCGCTCGATCTCCGCCCGGGCGGAGCGATCGGCCACCAGCTCCACCCGGGTCTCGCGGACCGTCGTGGGCTCGCCCACCGCGCCGACCGCGGGGTTCGCGGCGGTGCCGGGGAGGAACTGTCCGGTGCCGTCGACGCGCCAGGCGCACTCGGAGTACTCGCCCACCCGGCCCGCGCCGGCCGCGAACATCGCCGCCAGCACCTCGTCGGCCTGCTCGGACGGCACCATGACACCCCACCGATCCAGCGGCCGGGCCTGGTCCAGGTACTCGACGGGCCCGGTCACGGTGAGGCCGAGCGCGGCGGCGAGGGCGTCGTTGACGCCGCCGTGCGCGCGATCGGCATTGGTGTGCGCGGTGAACAGGGCGCAGCCGCCCGTGATCAGCCGGTGGACGAGCGCGCCCTTCGGGGTGCTCGCGGCCACGGTGTCGACGCCACGGAGCAGCAGCGGGTGATGCGCGACGATGAGCTGCACGCCCTGATCCAGGGCGGCATCGACCACGTCGGCGGTCACGTCCACGCACGCCAGCACCCGGGTGACCTCTGCGGCGGGATCGCCGCACACCAGCCCCACGCTGTCCCAGCCCTCCGCGAGTCGCGGCGGATAGGCCTCGTCCAGGATCCGGATCACGTCTGCGAGCAGCATGGTCTCAGCGTAGGCGGCGCGGTGCCCGCGGGAGCTTCGGGCAAGATGGAGGCGTGAGTACCCCGCTGCATGTCACCTTCGTGTGCACCGGCAACATCTGCCGATCGCCGATCGTCCGCATCGTCTACGAACGGGCGGTCGCGGATGCGGGGCTGGCCGGGAGGGTGCGGGTCACCAGCGCCGGCACCGGCGGCTGGCACGAGGGTGATCCCGCCGATCACCGCGCCCGCGCCGTGCTCGCCGAGGCCGGGTACCCCACCGAGCACGCCGCCGCGGAGGTCACGGCCGATCACCTCGGCGCGGATCTCGTGGTCGCGCTCCACCGCTCGCACGTCGAGCCGCTGCAGTCACTGGGCGTGCCCGACGAGCGGCTGGAACTGCTCCGCAGCTTCGATCCCGAGGCGTCCAGCGAGAGCGTGCCCGACCCGTACTACGGCGACCTCGACGACTTCCGCGCGACGCTCGCCCAGGTCGAGGCCGCGATGCCGGGGCTCATCGAATGGACCGAGAAGAATGCCTAACTGGGTGCGCGTCGTCTTCCAGCCGCGGTGGATCGCCCTGGCCGTGGCCGTGCTCGCCTTCACCGCGCTGTGCTGGTCGGTGCTGGCGCCGTGGCAGCTGAACAAGAACAGCTCCACCAGCCACCGCAACCAGCAGATCAGCGACTCGGTGAACGCCGATCCGGTGCCGGCGGCGCAACTGCTGGGCGGGCGCACCGAGGTGCCCAAGGACGCCGAATGGCGCAAGGTGACCATCACCGGCCGCTACCTGTCCGACAAGCAGTCGCTCGCCCGCCTACGCAATCAGGACGGCAACCCGGCGTACGAGGTACTCGTCCCGTTCGCGGCCGACGACGGCGCCACCTACCTGGTGGATCGCGGCTTCGTCCGCACCCCCACCGGCGGCGTGATCCCCGAGATCGCCCCGGCGCCGTCGGACACCGTCACCCTGATCGCGCGGATTCGCGCGCCGGAGACCACCTCCGCCGATCGCGGTCCCCGCACCGAGGGTGGATACCTGCAGGTGTACGCGATCGATCCGCGCGCCATCGGCCCCGCCCAGGGCATCGTCTTCGCGCCCGGCTACCTCAACCTCGCCGAGGGCCAGCCCGGCGGGCTCGGCCCGATCCCGCTGCCGATGCTCGACGCCGGTCCGTACCTCTCGTACGGCCTGCAGTGGCTGGCGTTCGGGATCATGGCACCGCTCGCCCTGGGCTACTTCGTGTACGCCGAACTGCGACGCCGGCGTGAGGACCGCGAGGTGATCGCCGCGGGCACCGCCCCGGCGCCCACGGAACCGGGCGGCCCGGACACCGAGACGCAGGCGCCGCGCGAGGAGGTCAGTCCCGAGGCCGCGCGCGCCGCCCGAATCGCCGACCGGTACGGGCGGCGAGGATAGTCGCGGCCAGCGCCCCGAATTCGACGGCGCGCGAGAGGCGCGCCGCCCGCGCCAGATCGCGCGGCTGCGGCTCCCGGCCGTGCCCGAGCGTGGGCCGCATCTCCACCCCGTGCGCGTACTGCGTGCGTCCGCCCAGTTGCAGGCCGAGCGCGCCTGCGGCACTCGCCTCCGCCACGCCCGCGTTCGGGCTCGGGTGTTTCGCCGCATCGGCGCGCCAGGCCCGCAGCGCGTCCGACGGTGCGCCACCCACCGCGGGCGCCACGGCGACCGTGACCGCGCCGGTGAGCCGCGCGGGCAGGTAGTTGAGCACGTCGTCGAGCCGGGCCGAGGCCCAGCCGAAGTCCGCATAGCGGTCGTTGCGGTAGCCGACCATCGCGTCCAGCGTGTTCGCCGCCCGGTACCCCAGGAGCCCGGGGAGCCCGAACAGCGCGCCCCAGAACAGCGGAGCCACCGCGGCGTCCGAGGTGTTCTCGGCGACGGATTCGGTGGCGGCCCGGGCCATTCCGAAGGCGTCGAGTACCGACGGGTCGCGCCCGCAGAGCGACGGCAGGAGCGCGCGGGCACCGTCCTCGTTCCCGGCTTCCAGGTTCCGGCCCAGCTCCGATCCGACTCCGCGGAGGCCTGCCCCACCGACCACCACCCAGGTGCCCACCGCGGTGGCACCGGGAACGTTCCGAAGCGCGTAGCCGAGCGCCGCGGCCCCGCCCACGAGGATCGCCGTGTAGACCGCTCCGCGGGTCTTCGAGGGCGCGTAGATCCCGCGCTCCACCGCCGCTGCCACCGAGCCGAACCCGGCGACGGGGTGGTACCGGCGCGGATCGCCGAAGACCTCGTCGGCCAGCACGCCGAGAGCGAGTTCCGCGGTCCGGTTCACGGGAGTCGACGGTACTACGCCCAGACGAAGCCGTCGGGGTCGGTGACCGGGCCGAGGGCACCGTCGATCCGCAGCCGGTGGGCCCCGCTCCCCTCCTGGGCGACGCCCGCGTTCTTCGCCGCCAGCTTCCGGCCCGAGAGCGCGAGGTTCACCGAGCCGGGCGAGGACTCGAACTCGACGTACTTGCGGCCGAAGGACTTCGCCACTGCGAGCCCGTGCTGGGTGTAGAACGTCTTGGTGGCCGCCACATCGTCCACACCGAGTTGCAGCACCAGATCGTCGATCACCCGCAGCGGGGCACCGGTGTTCTTCTTCGACGAACTCGCAATGGTCCACACGGTCCCGTCGGGCGCGCGGAAGGCCCCGCCGTAGCCCCACAGCGACTTCTGCGCAGACTTCGTGGACTGGGCACCGGCGGCGATCGCGGCGTCGTAGAAGGAGTCCACGACCGCGGGTTCCGCGACCACGAGCGAGAGCACGAAGCCGCGGAACCCGGCGGTGTCCGGGGTGGCCTCGGAGAAGCGGATGCGCTCGTCGGGGCCGATGGCGGTGGCGTAGAAGTCCTGCGCGGCGGCGGTGTCCGCCACCTCCAGCGTGACGGATCGGATCGGGGTCGGTGAGCTTGTCATGGCGATGACGCTACGACGGCCGCCCACCGGCCGCTTCTCGATTCCTGACCGTTCCCGGCGTCACACCCGGGGAACCCGGCGGCGCCACCACGGTTCGGACCGCCACGCGAGCGAATAGTCGACCGTGATCTCGCGATAGCGCTCGTCGAGCTCGGCCACCGCAAGCCGCAACCTGCGTGCTCGGCGACCGCCGTTGCGCATCATGCCCTCGAGTCTCTCGCGGGCATCAGTGAGTACCGCGCCGTTGCAGCAGTCGCAGGCAGGGTCGAGGCCGTAGAACTCACCGCGCAGGACGCGGCGTTCGGAACGTTCGACGTGCTCGCGCCACTCGGCGAGGAGGGCGATGGCGGGGACTTCCGGCCGCGGCTTGCGCGGGCGGTGCGGGTTCATCCGCGATGGGCCGAAGCCCTTTCGTTGAGATTCATATGCGGCGCCGTGACGTGGCGCGACCGGTGCGATGCGGCCGAATTGCCGCCGGATCAGCCTAACACCTGTTCACGATCACCAACTTCATGTTAGCGTCCCTCATGATTGCTTTCACGAAAACGAGTCGCCGCGTCCTCGGCTCTCTCGGCGTGGCCGCCATGGCATCCACCCTCGCGCTGCCCGGAATCGCCAGCGCCGCACCGAAGGACGACGCCGCATTGGCGAAGTCCATCGCCTGCGCCTACGCGGCATCGGTCGCCCAGCATGCGGCCGGCGCCAGCGGCAACGGCCGGAGCGAGAGGCTCATCAGCGAGCGGGACGGGATCTACCTGGTGGAGTGCAAGGTCTGGGTCACGCCACCGGGCGACTCCACCGTGCTGTTCAACGACGAGCGGCCGCCCCTGATCTACCGGATCACCGTCGATGGCAACAACCGGTTCTTCGTGGTGGGCGCCGAGGGCCCGGACGTGCCGCCGGTCCGGCCGGGCGCACCTGCCCGCACCGTCTGACCTGGACGGCCGCCGGCGCGAGTAGCGTGACCGACGGAGGTGCCTGATGAGTGAATCCGTCTACGACGTCATCGTGATCGGAGCCGGCCCGGTCGGCGAGAACGTGGCCGACCGCGCGGTCCGGGGCGGCCTCAGCGCCGTCCTGATCGAGAGCGAACTGGTGGGCGGCGAATGCTCCTACTGGGCGTGCATGCCGTCGAAGGCGCTGCTGCGCCCCGGCCAGGCCGTCGCTGAGGCGCGGCGCGTGCGGGGCGCGGCGGAGGCCGTGATCGGCACCGTCGACCCGATCGCCGTGCTCGCGCGCCGGAACGCGGTGGTGCACGACTGGTCCGACGACGGCCAGGTGCGCTGGGCCGAGGGCGCGGGCATCACCGTGGTCCGCGGACACGGGCGCCTGTCCGGCCCGAAGACGGTGACCGTGACCACCGCCGACGGCGCCGCCTCGACACTCACCGCCCGGCAGGCGGTGGTCGTGGCGACCGGCACAGACGCCGTGGTCCCACCCGTCGACGGGCTCCGCGAGTCCCGCCCGTGGACGAGCCGGGAGGCCACCAGTGCGAAGCAGGTCCCCGGGCGGCTCGTGGTGATCGGCGGCGGCGTGGTCGCCGCCGAAATGGCCACGGCCTATGCCTCATTGGGGTCGACGGTCACCATGCTGGTGCGGAGCACCCTGCTCGGGAACATGGAGCCCTTCGTGGGCGAGCTGGTGGGTGCCGCGCTACAGGAGCAGGGCGTGGAGTTGCTGCTCGGCAGCTCTCCCCGCCGAGTTTCCCGGGCGGGCGACGAGGTGACGGTCGAGACCACCGACGGCCGGACGATCGTGGCCGATGAGGTTCTCGCGGCCACCGGACGCAGCCCGCGGACCGGCGACATCGGCCTGGAATCCGTGGGCCTGGAACCGGGTTCGTGGCTGGACGTGGACGACACCATGCTCGTGGCCGGCTTCGACTGGTTGTACGCCGTGGGCGATGTGAACCACCGGGCACTGCTCACCCACCAGGGCAAGTACCAGGCCCGCGCCGCCGGTGATGTGATCGCCGCCCGCGCCACGGGCGCACCGGTGTCCGACGAGCCCTGGGGAGCGCACGTCGCCACCGCCGACCATGCCGCCGTGCCGCAGGTGGTCTTCACCGATCCCGAGGTGGCCTCCGTGGGCCTCACGGAGGCGGCAGCGCGCGCCGCGGGTCACGCTGTGGCCGTGGCCGATTACGACCTCGGCTGGGTGGCAGGTGCGAGCCTGTACGCGGACGGCTACACCGGCCGCGCCCGGATGATCGTCGACACCGATCGCGGCGTGCTGGTGGGCGCCACCCTAGTGGGTTCCGCCGTCGCGGAGCTGTTGCAGGCCGCGACGATCGCCGTGGTCGGGGAGGTGCCGCTCGACCGTCTGTGGCACGCCGTCCCGGCGTACCCGACGATCAGCGAGGTGTGGCTCCGGCTGCTGGAGACCTACCGCGACCGGTAGTCCCGATGGCCCTGAATCCGGGTTACCCCATGCACCGGCCCAATTGTTGCGGTTGCCGTGAACGAGTGACCGCGAGCCACCTCATGATCCGTTGATCCGGCCCTCCTATTGACCTATTTATCCGGGCCTCCGACGAACCCACGGTCGCCGGGGCCATTCAGCTGCGAGTCGGATGGCCCGCGCCATCGAGCATCCGGAACTCCCTGAGGCGACTGTCGTTGTCGCGGCAGCCAGGTAGCAGCAACGATTTCGCCGATGCAGCAGACGGCTCTGCAAGTGGTACATGTGTCAGAGATGCTGGCAATCCGCTGCAACGCACAATCACGCGACTGCTACCACCGCAAACGAGGGAATCGCACGTACCCGTCGCCATCCGACCTGCCCATCGGCTGGCCTCAATGCCCTCGAACGCGCTCATCCGCGACAACCGGAATCTTCGAACTCATCGGGTGGCACCACTGCTGGCGGCGCAGCACCATGACTGCCCGAGCTGCCCCGCGAGGCGTCTCGCATGGCACGCAAACTGAAATCCGCCAGCGCGCCCCACGCATTCTGGTTAGCGAATGCAAACTCTGGATTAATTGCCGGCCCTAGGGATAGACGCCGTCACGATTGCTCCTTTACGTTAGGGTCTGCTGAAGGTTTCGTTGTCACTTCAGCTCAGTGATTGTTAGGCCGCGTTGGCGGCTGTGTAGATCATCTCAAATTCGATGGGTGTGAGCTTGCCGAGTGTGCGTTGTCGCCGGCGGCGGTGGTAGGTCCGTTCGATCCAGACGACGATTGCCGTCCGCAGTTCCTGGCGGGTGGTCCACTGCTGGCGGTCGAGGACGTTCTTCTGCAGCAGCGAGAAGAACGATTCCATCGCTGCGTTGTCCCCGGCGGAGCCGACCCTGCCCATCGAACCGCTGAGCTGAAACCTGTTGAGCTGCTCGGTGAACCGGCGTGATCGGAACTGGCTACCTCGATCCGAGTGCACTACGCATCCGGCAACCGCGGCAGGGCCACCGCGCCGGGTCACGGCGCTGTTGATGGCGTTGACCGCGATGCGGGTCTTCATCCGTTCGTCGATCGAGTATCCGACGATCCGATTCGCATAGACGTCTTTGACCGCGCACAGATACAACTTGCCCTCGCGGGTGTGGTGCTCTGTGATATCAGTGAGCCACAAACGGTTCGGGGCCTCAGCGGAGAACTCGCGTTCTACCAGGTCGTCATGGACCGGCGGTCCGGGACGTTTGCCGCTGCCGCGCCGGCGGCTGTGCGCGGAGAACAGACCAGCTTGTGAGCACAGCCGCCACACTCGCCGCTCCGACACACTGTGACCGGCAGCGACGAGTTCGTCGGCGATGAACCGATACCCGAACTCCGGATCATCACGATGGACATCGACCGCAGCATTAGTCACCACCGCATCATCGACATCACGGTCACAGACTGGAACAGCGCTCCAGGCATAGAAGGCTTGGCGGGAGAACTTCAGAACCCGGCAGGTCACCGCGACGGCAATCCCGTCAGCGGCCAGCTCGCGGACCAGCGGGAACATCATTTTGGGGACGAACCGAGCTTCAGATTCGCCTGCGACAAATACGCCGCCGCCCGCCGAAGGACTTCATTCTCCTGCTCCAACAGCCGGATCCGCCGCCGCGCTTCCCGCAGCTCCTTCGCCTCGTCCCGGCTCACACCGGGACGAACACCGTCATCGACATCGTCTTGCCGCAGCCACCGCCGCAAACACGACTCCGCGATCCCGAAATCCTCCGCTACCTGTTTGAGCGAGACCTGCCCCGACCTGGCCACGCGGACCACATCAGCACGGAACTCCTCTGGATACGCCTTCGGCATGGTCGATCATCCTTCCAGCAACAGTCCGCAGACCGCTACAGATCAGGTGACAACTAGACCTTCAGCAGACCCTTACGTAGGATCTCTTGTCCTGGTCGGGCTCTGGTGAAGGTTGTCGCTGGTGATCAATCCTGCGCTGTATTCGGTTGTGTTGGCCGTGGTGTGCTGTATTGCGGCAGGCCGGGTGTTCGCCGGTCGGCGCGGCTCCGCTGCCGGCGTTGTGCGGCATGTCGGGTTGCCGGGTGTGGTGTGGTGGCACGCCGCGTTGGGTATGGCTTTGTTCGGCGCTGCGATGTTCGGCGTGTTCAACGCCCCAACAGCGACCGCAGACCCCGGCAACACCTCATCGTCCTCCTCATCATCGCCTGGTGAAGCGTCGACTCCTGGCGGCGCGGAGCCTTCCTCCGGATCGCAAGGGGCTTCGGGATCGCCAGAGCCCTCAGGGCCGACCAGTTCAGGTAGTGCGGGGTCGTCTGCGACGTCCGACGAAAGCAGCAGGAGCGACAGCACGACAGAGACCGGCGGCACGGCGCATACTTCTGCATCGACGCCGGGGGGTTCGGCCCCCGCCGGGTCGGCTGCCGGTGCGGCGGCCCCGTCCGGTTCGGAGACCGTCCGGGGAGGGCCAGGACGCGGACCCTGGGGATCGGCTGCGTCGGGCGCGAGTTCCGCGCAATCCGCTAGCACCTCCACTGCAGGTTCGGGTACCGGGATATCTGAGAAAGCTTCTGGTGCTGTACAGGTTCCGTCGTCGTCGCGGGCGGCAGGCAGCTCTACGGTCCTTTCGAATGCCGGGGATGGCGCGCTTTCGGGGGCCCCGCTGACCGGCGTGGTCGCGGTGGACCCGGTCACGGGGATAGGCAGTTTGTCGGGGTCAGCTTCGCCGGGCGGTCGAACGTCGACTGCAGTGGGGGGTGCGTCCGCCGCGGCGGCCGGCGCTGCGTCGGGTTCGGCCCCGGGGGCGTCCGGTGCTGTCGGCGCTGAGGATGTTCGGCGGCCGGTGGTAGTGGTCGCGCCGGAGGAGCAGTTCGAATACAAGCCGGGCGTGGACGGCTATTTCGTGTTCCGGTTGCCGGGGTCGACGGTTGCTGCTGCTACGGGTAGTTCGTCTGCGGCTGCGGGGCTTGGTGTCGGTTCCGGTGTGGGTTCGAATACGTTCATGTTCTTGCCGTCGGCTGCGTCGCCGACGGACTACCAGTTCCCGATCACCCATGAGATCGGGCAGAAGCTTGTTTCCCGCTCGGACGGCTCGGTTGATGTTGTCGACCTGACCGGTGCAGTCGTAGGGACGATTGGTGTGCCGTGGGCTATTGATGCCCAGGGCCGCAAGCACGCCACCTGGTACAGCATCGAGCAGGCAGGGCCGACATCAACGAATGTGACTCAGCACATCCGCCCGGACGCTGATGCTGCGTATCCGATCCTCGCCGACCCGACAGCCATTCTCCCCGGAGGAACCGCGCCTGCGCCCGCTCCCGACCCCACCCCCTACCAGCCGTATCGTCCGCAGCCCAGCACCGGTTCGGGCGCTGGGAGCGGTTCATTGTCGGGATCCGGGTCGGGCAGTGGTTCGGGCAGTCGTGGGTCATCGTCGGGGTCCGGTAGCGGCTCCGGTACCGGTGGTAGCGGCGGTGGTAGCGGACCGCCGGGGGATGGAACCTCCACCGACCCTGGCTTTTCACGGGACTACGACCTCAACCGCCTGCCCGGCGGCGGCAGCACCCCTGGTTTCGGTGGCGCGAAAATCGACGACGGCTCCGGCTCCCGGTCGACCCCCAGTGCCGGGAATTGGGATGTGCCGAAGCTGGACTTCTCCACACCTCCTGCGACGACGGGCGGGGCACCGTTGTTCGGGTTCAACCCGTTCACCGGCAACACCACGTTGATGGGGATCAAGTTCAACGCCTGGGACACCATCGGCGGTCTCGCCAAAGGGCTCGGCGACATCGCCAAGGGCGTCGGTAAAGCGGTTGACGGGATCGGCGACATCCTCAAACCGAAACCGACCCCGACTACCCCCACGGCTCCCTCTGCTGGGAACCCGACGGTTCCGGGCACAGGGGAACCCATCGCGCCGGTAATTGCTGGTGCCGCTGCGGTAATCGCTTTGATCGGCCTCGCGGCCTGGTTGGCGATGCCCAAGCCGCAGCAGCAGGCAGCGATTCGGGAACTGTCGATTGAGCTCAACCGCTGGTACAACAATGCCCGCGACCGCATCCTCGGCCCCGCGACCCCGAACACCAAGCCGAAGACGACTCCCGGCAATCCCGCGGTTCCTGCCACACCGACCACACCGGTGCAGCCATTCACGCCGCCAGCGGCGGGGACACCTCCCACCACGGTGCTCCCGTCCGATCCGGGAACAACGGCACCGTTCACCACCCCCGGTGGTGGAGGTTCGGTGATCGGCACCCCCACCCGTCCCGGCGCCGGCACCCAGGCTCCGGCGGTCCCTGCCAACCCGGCAACCACATCGGTCCCCGGCGGCAACGCCCCCAACAACGACGACGACGATCCCGACAAAGACAAGGACCGCCAGACCTACCCCGCAGGCGGGATCATCGGCGCCGGCCTCGGCGGTGCGGTCATCGAAACCCCCGGCCTGCCAACCACTCCCAACACCACACCCGGGGCAGGCAAGCCGCCGACCTTCGACCCGACCCCACCGCCCGGGACCGCCCCCGGCACCAGCACCGACGACCCCCGCAAACCGGACCCCAACAAAACCCCCGACCAAAGCAAACCGGTCGAAACCACACCCGCCCCCACCACCCCGAAAAACCCCCTCCTGGGCCTAGCCGAAAACATCCTCGGATTCTTCTTCCCCAAACCGAAGACACCCGAACCCACCGGCACACCACAGACGCCCACCCAGCCAGGCAGCACCACACCCGGCACCGGAACCAACACCGCCGAAACGGGAGGCGGAGGCGGTAAGCCCGACGGCACTAAGAGCGACAGCGCGACCGGCACCAACGGCAGTAGCGGCGCCGAAACAACAACGCCAGGAAAAGAGACCCCCGATAAGGGCGGCAACAGGGCGGGGAGCACATCCGGAGATCCCAGCGGCTCTGCCACCAGCTTCTCTGAGAAGGAACTCGCTACGGCGGCGGCACTTGAGGTGTACTCCGACGAGATCGCCACTGCCGCTGGGGCTCTGCAGAAAGAAGCCGCGGCCCAGACTAAGGCCGAGCTCGAAGCTGCCCAGCAACGGTGGGTCTGCTGAAGGTCTAGTTGTCACCTGATCTGTAGCGGTCTGCGGACTGTTGCTGGAAGGATGATCGACCATGCCGAAGGCGTATCCAGAGGAGTTCCGTGCTGATGTGGTCCGCGTGGCCA
This sequence comes from Tsukamurella sp. TY48, assembly GCF_019656655.1. Lineage (GTDB taxonomy): Bacteria > Actinomycetota > Actinomycetes > Mycobacteriales > Mycobacteriaceae > Tsukamurella > Tsukamurella strandjordii. The sequence goes on from NZ_BPMV01000001.1 coordinate 393,903, forward strand.
GGTCGGGGCAGGTCTCGCTCAAACAGGTAGCGGAGGATTTCGGGATCGCGGAGTCGTGTTTGCGGCGGTGGCTGCGGCAAGACGATGTCGATGACGGTGTTCGTCCCGGTGTGAGCCGGGACGAGGCGAAGGAGCTGCGGGAAGCGCGGCGGCGGATCCGGCTGTTGGAGCAGGAGAATGAAGTCCTTCGGCGGGCGGCGGCGTGATTTGTCGCAGGCGAATCTGAAGCTCGGTTCGTCCCCAAAATGATGTTCCCGCTGGTCCGCGAGCTGGCCGCTGACGGGATTGCCGTCGCGGTGACCTGCCGGGTTCTGAAGTTCTCCCGCCAAGCCTTCTATGCCTGGAGCGCTGTTCCAGTCTGTGACCGTGATGTCGATGATGCGGTGGTGACTAATGCTGCGGTCGATGTCCATCGTGATGATCCGGAGTTCGGGTATCGGTTCATCGCCGACGAACTCGTCGCTGCCGGTCACAGTGTGTCGGAGCGGCGAGTGTGGCGGCTGTGCTCACAAGCTGGTCTGTTCTCCGCGCACAGCCGCCGGCGCGGCAGCGGCAAACGTCCCGGACCGCCGGTCCATGACGACCTGGTAGAACGCGAGTTCTCCGCTGAGGCCCCGAACCGTTTGTGGCTCACTGATATCACAGAGCACCACACCCGCGAGGGCAAGTTGTATCTGTGCGCGGTCAAAGACGTCTATGCGAATCGGATCGTCGGATACTCGATCGACGAACGGATGAAGACCCGCATCGCGGTCAACGCCATCAACAGCGCCGTGACCCGGCGCGGTGGCCCTGCCGCGGTTGCCGGATGCGTAGTGCACTCGGATCGAGGTAGCCAGTTCCGATCACGCCGGTTCACCGAGCAGCTCAACAGGTTTCAGCTCAGCGGTTCGATGGGCAGGGGTCGGCTCCGCCGGGGACAACGCAGCGATGGAATCGTTCTTCTCGCTGCTGCAGAAGAACGTCCTCGACCGCCAGCAGTGGACCACCCGCCAGGAACTGCGGACGGCAATCGTCGTCTGGATCGAACGGACCTACCACCGCCGCCGGCGACAACGCACACTCGGCAAGCTCACACCCATCGAATTTGAGATGATCTACACAGCCGCCAACGCGGCCTAACAATCACTGAGCTGAAGTGACAACGAAACCTTCAGCAGACCCGGTTGATCAAGCAGGGCCACGAGGGACCCGCGACTATCGCGACAGTCACCGCGCTGGGGCCGTTGCTCGCCGAACGCGATCAGCAGTCCTGGGACATGGCCGACAAGAATCTTGAGCAGATCGCTCAGCGTCTCGGGGTCCCAGTCGAGCAGCTGGCAGTCAGCGACGAGGTGTACCAGTACCCGATATCGGCGATCCCCACCAACGCAGAGCACTCACCACTTGAACGGCTGCGGGAGCTCAGGCAGCATCTGAAGTGGATGAACAGTCAAACCTTCGAAGAGACCACCGACAAGATGGACAACCCGAAGCGCTCGAGCAGCGACGTCACCAAAGCGCGACAAGACTTCCAGAACGACTGGACGGTCCGATCATTCAAATCGCTGGTGGAGATGGGGTACACGCCGGAGCAGGCTGAGAAGTTGTCGGCGTCGATTGTTGAGCGGTTGATGAAGCGGTTGGTGATCACCCACAATCCGGATATGGTGGCGGGTGGGCCGGCGGACCTGCTCATCACCTTCGGCGACAAGCGCACCAACAGCTCGCTCGGTCCCACACACAGGGCTGCAGCAGCGGCGTACCGACAGTGGCTCGACGCCCAGAAGGCCAAGAACCCCAATGCTATCGTCCGCGTAGACTTCCCCGGATACCCCCTCCTCGACCCACCGGCAGATGACGAAACCGATGACTGACGAATACTTCCGCCTGTTTCTCAAAGATCTCCCGCTGACCACCCCGGGCCCGGCCTGCACGCAGGAGCACCTCGACACCTACCGTGGAGTGCTGCCCGATCCACTGCTGTCCTACTGGCAGGAATACGGATTCTCCGGATTCGGCGACGGCATCGTCTGGCTCGTCGACCCGCTCGAATGGCGCGACACCACAACCGTGATCACAGCAGGCATCGAACACGCCGCCTTAGGCGCCGACGTCACCTACATCCCCATCGTCCGCAACGCCTTCGGAGACACCTGGTTCTGGACCCCCGGCTTCGGCAAATCCCTCGTTCTACACCCCACGTCCGCCACTGCCATCACCAGCGTCCACCGCGGCGAAGATGACCTCAGCCTCCAGGCTTTCTTCGCCACCAGCAATCAGCAGACGTACGACGCGACCTCAGTGAATTACCCCGGTGGTCTCTTCGCGGCGACGCTGGATCAGTGCGGCCCCTTGGAGTTCAATCAGGTCTACCATTTCACGCCGTCAACGTTTAGGAGCACCGACGTCGTCGACATCGATACCGCGACAATTGCCGATATCCATACTTGGCTCGCTAACATGAAGGCCGCCGTCGGGGACTGGCCCACTGCCTTCGTCTAGCGACCCGGAGACGACACTCCTTGCTGGGATTGGCTGGCCGCAAGCATGAGCGGAAAGACCTGGCATAGATGACGAACGACACTTCTGGGAAGCGTGACGATCCAGGCCTGTTCGATCCGGCGCTTATGCAATATGGGGCGTTGGATTTCAACGAAGTCTACGGATTTGTTCCTGCGCTCACCCTAGGCGGTGTGGCGAAGGTTGCGAATGTGATGAAGTTTGAGATCCATGCCCACCTGACACTGCTCCGTAACATTGCTGGCGCGTGGGATACTGCCTACCTCAACATCTAAGAGGGCCCGCATTGTATATAGCTCGACGGTAGGGTTCAGGGAGACGCTGAGGCGTGTGTGGCTCCGGTTCAAGTCTCGGCGGATGCTCGGGTTCAACTCAAGTGCGCGAGGAGCTGCACCATCGGGAACCGGTATCCGGGATCGCGGTAGACGATCCGCCATTCCTCGGCGAAGCCGTGCACATCCAGCACGCGCGCCAGCTCGTCCGGGTGCCAACGCCAAGCGGGCGCGACCGCGTGGTCGAACGGGATCGGCGGTCCGGGTTCGTCGCTCGCCTGGACCGCGATGAGGACGGGGGCACCCGCCGGTAGCCGCTGTGCCCACACCCGCAGCGCCTCGGCGACGTCCGGCGGGCTCACGTGAATCAGGCTGAAGCGCGCGAGGATCGCCGCGATCTCGTGCTCCACGGGCACCGCGGCGAGCAGCGCGTCGCCGTCGATGAAGGTGAGATCCGGATGCGCGCGGCGGGCGTGCGCGAGCATCGGCGCGCTGGGTTCGAGACCGATCACGTCGAGTCCGCGCCGGGTCAGATCGGCGGCCACGTGGCCGATGCCGCAACCCACATCGAGGACCACTCCACTCGCGCCGCCGGCGGTCACCCGCTCCGCGAACGCCGCGGCTGCCTGCCGCTCGATGGGGTACTGGTAGGCATCGGTGAACATCTCGGCGTACAGGTCGGCCATCGCGTCGTAGCCCTGCGCGGTCATGCTCGCATCACCCACCTGCATCGATCCGAGGATCCGGAGTGCGCGCGGAGGGACTCGAACCCCCGACAACCGGTGTGTAAGACCGGGACTCTAACCAACTGAGCTACACGCGCCGACCGGTAGAGGCTAGCGCAGCCAGTGCTTGTTCCCAAAGCGACTGATCGCGCGGGACACCGGGCTCGTTCATCTCGGCGAACCGGATCACGCCCTCGCGATCGATCACGAAGGTGCCCCGGTTGGGGTAGCCGTTCTTCTCGTTGAGCACGCCGTACTCGCGCGACACCGCGCCGTGCGGCCAGAAATCGGAGACGATCGGGAACAGGTAGCCCTGGGAACCCGACCACACCTTGTGGGTGGGCGGCGGCCCCACCGAGATCGCGATCACGGCGGCATCGTCGTTCTCGAACAGGGGCAGCGAATCGCGGATCCCACCCAGCTCGCTCTCGCAGGTGCCGGTGAAGGCCAGCGGGAAGAAGACGAGGAGCACGTTCTTCTCACCCTTGTAGGAGGCGAGGGAGACCGGGCGGTTGTTCTGGTCGCGCAGCGTGAAATCGGGCGCGATGCTGCCGACCGGCAGCGGACCGTCGGGCAGGTCCGTCAACGCTTCGCCGCGCGACCGGACTTGGGCTGCACCAGCCTCGATCCGATCCACGTTCCGAGGTTGGTCGACGAGGTCTGCGTGAGACCCGCGGTGGGCGCGGCCTCGGCGATCTCGCTGGGCTGCACGTGTCCGGGCTGACCGGTCTTGGGGCTGAGGACCCATACGTAGCCGTCGTCGGACAGCGGAGTGATCACGTCCATCAGCGTGTCGACGAGGTCACCGTCGTCGTCACGCCACCACAGGACCACCACGTCGACCACGTCGTCGGTGTCCTCATCGAGCATCTCCGCGCCGGTGAGCTCCTCGATGGACAAACGCAGATCGTCGTCGGTGTCTTCGTCCCAACCGATCTCCTGCACGATGTTGCCGGGCTGCAGGCCCATCTTCTGGGCATATGACCCATTCGTGGACACCGGTGGGGGCCTCCTTCAGGCAGATGACGGCGGCAGGATGCCGCGCGTACTCGACTACGTCGATACCGAACTTACGGTATCGCTGCCCTACAGCAGACCCGCTCCGCCGATCTTGCGCAAGTGGTACGGCGAAATCGGTTACCGGTTTTCAACTGTTGAGTAACTTCCGATTGCGGCAGGATGGGACGTGCGACACACCGCACCCCCTAAGAACGCGCTCGCGACCCGTGAGGAGCACACACGTGACCGACCCGACCGCCTCCACCCCGGCACCCGCATCATCGGGACAGGGACAGGGACCCGCACCGTCGAACGACGGTCGCCCGGACCGGGTCCGCGTGATCCGGGAGGGAGTGGCCTCGTACCTGCCGGACATCGACCCGGAGGAGACGGGCGAATGGCTCGAGTCGTTCGATGATCTGATCGCCACCCACGGTCCCGCCCGCGCCCGGTACCTGATGCTCCGACTGTTGGAGCGCGCCAGCGAGAACCGCGTATCGATCCCCTCGCTCACGTCGACGGACTACGTCAACACCATCCCCACCGATCTCGAGCCGTGGTTCCCCGGCGATGAGGAGATCGAACGCCGCTACCGCGCGTGGATCCGCTGGAACGCCGCGATCATGGTGCACCGCGCCCAGCGCCCCGGAGTGGGCGTGGGCGGCCACATCTCGACCTACGCCTCGTCGGCGGCGCTGTACGAGGTGGGCTTCAACCACTTCTTCCGCGGCAAGGAGCATCCCGGCGGCGGCGACCAGGTGTTCATCCAGGGCCACGCCTCCCCCGGCATCTACGCCCGCGCCTTCCTCGAGGGCCGCATCCCCGCGGAGCGGATGGACGGCTTCCGCCAGGAGAAGTCGCACGAGGACAAGGGCAAGGGCCTGCCCTCGTACCCGCATCCCCGGCTGCTGACCAACTTCTGGGAGTTCCCCACGGTCTCGATGGGCCTGGGCCCGATGAACGCCATCCAGCAGGCCCGGTTCAACCACTACCTGCACGACCGCGGCATCAAGGACACCTCCGAGCAGCACGTGTGGGCGTTCCTCGGCGACGGCGAGATGGACGAGCCCGAATCGCGCGGCCAGATCCAGATCGCGGCCACCGAGGGCCTCGACAACCTGACCTTCGTGGTGAACTGCAACCTGCAGCGTCTCGACGGCCCGGTGCGCGGCAACGGCAAGATCATCCAGGAGCTGGAGTCCTTCTTCCGCGGCGCCGGCTGGAACGTGATCAAGGTGATTTGGGGCCGAGAGTGGGACGAGCTCCTGCACAAGGACCGCGACGGCGCGCTGGTGAACATCATGAACACCACGCCGGACGGCGACTACCAGACCTTCAAGGCGAACGACGGTGCGTTCGTCCGTGAGCACTTCTTCGGCCGCGATCCGCGGACCAAGGAGCTGGTCAAGGACATGACCGACGAGCAGATCTGGGGCCTGCGCCGCGGCGGCCACGATTACCGCAAGGTGTACGCGGCCTACAAGTCGGCGATGGAGCACAAGGGCCAGCCCACGGTGATCCTGGCGCACACCATCAAGGGCTTCGGGCTGGGCCACAACTTCGAGGGCCGCAACGCGACCCACCAGATGAAGAAGCTGACGCTCGACGATCTCAAGCAGTTCCGCGACGAGCTGCGCATCCCGATCACCGACGAGGAACTCGAGAAGGACCCGTACCTCCCGCCGTACTACAACCCCGGCCCGGAGTCGAAGGAGATCCAGTACATGCTGGATCGACGCAAGCAGCTGGGCGGCTTCCTGCCCTCGCGGCGCACGCAGGCGCAGGCGCTGAAGACGCCCGACGTCACCGCGCTGAACGTGATGCGCAAGGGATCGGGCAAGCAGGAGGTGGCCACCACGCAGGCCGTGGTGCGCATCTTCAAGGAGCTCCTGCGTGACCCCGAGATCGGCCACCGGATCGTGCCGATCATCCCCGACGAGGCTCGCACCTTCGGCATGGACAGCTGGTTCCCCACGCTGAAGATCTACAACCGGCTCGGCCAGAGCTACACCTCGGTCGACGCGCAGCTCATGCTCGCGTACAAGGAGAACCCGCAGGGCGTGATCCTGCACGAGGGCATCAACGAGGCGGGATCGACGGCGTCGTTCACCGCGGTCGGCACCTCGTACGCCACGCACGACGTGCCGATGATCCCGCTGTACATCTTCTATTCGATGTTCGGCTTCCAGCGCACCGGCGACGGCCTGTGGGCGGCCGCCGACCAGATGGCGCGCGGCTTCGTCCTCGGCGCCACCGCAGGCCGCACCACCCTGACCGGTGAGGGCCTGCAGCACGCCGACGGGCACAGCCACGTGCTGGCGTCCACCAACCCCGCAGTGGCGGCGTACGACCCGGCGTTCGCGTACGAGCTCTCGCACATCGTGATCGACGGTCTGCGGCGGATGTACGGGGAGAACCCGGAGAACATCTACTACTACATCACCGTCTACAACGAGCCGATCCATCAGCCGGCCGAGCCGGAGGACCTGGACGTCGACGGCCTCCTCAAGGGCCTCTACCTCTACCGGCCGGGCACCAGCGGTCACGAGAAGAAGGCCAACATCCTGGCCTCCGGAGTGACGATGCCGGACGCGCTGGTGGCGCAGGAGCTGCTCGCGCAGGAGTGGGGCGTGGACGCCTCGGTGTACTCGGTGACCAGCTGGGTGGAGCTCTCCCGCGACGGCATCGAGGCGGAGAAGGCGGCGCTGCGCGATCCGGCCGCCCCGGCCCGCACGCCGCACGTGACGAAGGTGCTCGCCGACGCCCAGGGCCCGACGGTGGCCGCCTCGGACTTCATGCGCGGCACGCAGGACCTGATCCGCGCGTGGGTCCCGGGCACCTACCTCACCCTCGGGACCGACGGCTTCGGCTTCTCGGACACCCGTCCGGCCGCACGCCGCTTCTTCAACGTGGACGCGCAGTCGATCGTGGTGGGCGTTCTGCTGGCCCTGGCCCGGGACGGCGAGCTCGATTTCTCCGTCGCCGCGGAGGCCGCGAAGCGGTACCGGATCGACGACGTGCTCGCCGCGCCGAAGCAGACATCGGACCCCGGCGTAGCCTAGGGATCCATGACCGCCGATACGGGCTCGTTCCCCCTGCCCGGGAGACCGGGCAAGGGCAGCTTCACCAGGAAGCGCCCCGAGCCTCGCGACGTGCTCCCCGAGTCGATCCTCAATCGGATCCGTCAGTACTCGGGGCGCGTCGCGACGGAGGCCGTGCGGTCCATGGAGGTACAGCTCCCCTATTTCGCCGATCTCGAGGCGAGCCAGCGGTCGTCGATCCAGTTGATCGTCCAGACGGCCGTGGTGAACTTCGCCGAATGGATCGAGAACCCGGACGAGACGCAGTACACCGTGGCCGCGTTCCAATCGGTGCCGCAGGACCTGGCCCGGCGGGTATCGCTGCTGCAGACCGTCGAGATGGTCCGGGTGGCGATGGAGTTCTTCGAGAAGTGGCTGCCGCTGCTGGCCCGGAACGAGGACCAGCTCATCGCGCTCACCGAGGCGGTGCTGCGCTACGGGCGGGAGATCGGCTTCGGCGCCGCGGCGATCTACGCCTCGGCGGCCGAGGCCCGGGGCGCTTGGGACTCGCGGATGGAGGCGCTGGTGGTCGACGCGGTGGTCCGCGGCGACACCGGCGCCAACCTCCTGTCCAGGGCGGCCGCGCTGAACTGGGATCCGATCGCGACGGCCACCGTCGTGATCGGATCGCCGCCGCCCGACCAGAACGTCTCGGTCGCAGGATCGGTCCACGACACGGCGCGGTCGCACGGCCGGTCGGCGCTGGCCGTTGTCCAGGGCACCAAGTTGGTGGTCATCGCCAGCGGCACGCTGGACACCGGCCATCCGTTCACCGAGTCGCTCATGCGGCACTTCGCCGACGGCCCGGTGGTGATCGGCCACACCACGCCCACGCTGGAGGATGCGCACGCCTCCGCGGTCGAGGCGATCGCGGGAGTCAACGCGGTCGCCGGTTGGCCGGGCGCGCCCAGGCCGGTACACAGCTGGGAGCTGCTGCCCGAACGCGCCCTCATCGGCGATACCCATGCCGGGCGCACGCTGTACGAGTTGCTCGTGCAGCCGCTCGAGGAGGCGGGCTCGGCGCTGTCGGACACCCTCGACGCCTACATCGACTCGGGCGGCGCCGTGGAGTCGTGTGCACGCGAGCTCTTCGTGCACCCCAATACCGTGCGCTATCGCCTGAAGAAGATCGCGGAGATCACCGGACGGGATCCGCAGGACCCGCGCGACGCCTTCGTACTGCGCGTGGCGGCCACGATCGGACGTCTGGCGGCGGCGAATCCAGAGCGGTTCACCCCGGCTCCGATGGCCAGAACCACAGATGTCACACTGAACTAACCCCGTAACAGGTAACACTCCGGTAACAGCGCCTCTTCGCTGAGCTGGGCTTTTGTGGGAACCCCACAAAAGACATGAGGAAGCTTCTCAGCCCGCAACACCTTCTTTTCAGGTTCCGGCAGTGTTTCCTGGAACACGTGATTGCATTGCTCGCCCCCGGACAGGGTTCCCAGAAGCCCGGCATGCTGACGGCATGGCTCGACCAGCCGGCTGCCGTGGACCGTTTGCGCGCATGGTCCGAGATCGCCGATCTCGACCTGGTCCGCCTCGGCACCGTTGCCGAGGCCGACGAGATCACCGACACCGCCGTGACCCAGCCCCTCGTGGTCGCCGCCGCACTGCTCGCCTTCGAGCAGATGGGCGCACAGCCGGCCGACACCATCGTCGCCGGGCACTCCGTGGGAGAGCTCGCCGCCGCTGCGGTCGCGGGCGTCATCACCTCCGACGAGGCCGTGCGCCTGGCCGCGATCCGTGGCCGCGCCATGGCCGCTGCCTGCGCGCTGGTCCCCACGTCGATGACCGCCGTACTCGGTGGCGATCAGGCCGAGGTGCTCGAGCGCCTCGCCGATTACGACCTGGTTCCGGCGAACATGAACGCCGCGGGCCAGATCGTGGCCGCCGGTGCCGTCGAGAACCTGCAGAAGCTCGCCGACAACCCGCCGGAGAAGGTGCGTCTGCGCCCGCTGGCCGTGGCCGGCGCCTTCCACACCGCGTTCATGGCGCCCGCCCAGGAGGCCGTCGCGGCCGCCGCCGCGGAGATCACGCCGCGCGACCCGCAGCTGACCCTGCTGTCGAACCGGGACGGCCGCCCCGTCACCACCGGTGAGGCCGCGCTGTCGCAGATCATCGCGCAGGTCACCCTGCCGGTGCGTTGGGACCTGTGCACCGCCACGATGCGCGAGGCCGAGGTCTCGACCGTCGTCGAGCTGCCGCCGGCCGGCACCCTGGTGGGCATCGCCAAGCGCGAGCTCAAGGGTGTGCCGCAGGTTGCGGTGAAGACCCCGGCCGATCTGGCCGAGCTGCTCGCCGCGGCGCGCTAGAACCACTCAGACCACCGACGGTGCCGTCCGGCATCGTCGAAACCAGCGACGTCATCGTCGCGACATCTAGACTCCCGTCTCCGCGAAATCGCGGGTCGGGTCACTCAAGGAAAGGGACCCACTGTGGCCACCAGCCAGGACGAAATCGTCGCCGCCATCGCCGAGATCATCGAAGAGGTCACCGGCATCGAGCCTTCTGAGGTGACCCCCGACAAGGCCTTCATCGACGACCTGGACATCGACTCGCTGTCGATGGTTGAGATCGCCGTGCAGCTCGAGGACAAGTACGGCGTGAAGGTGCCGGACGAGGACCTCGCCGGCCTGAAGACCGTGGGCGACGCCGTCGGCTACATCCAGAAGCTCGAGGCCGAGAACGCCGACCTCGCTGCCGAGCTCAAGGGCAAGTACGAGGCCGAGAAGGGCAAGTAAGCCCTTGTCTTCGCTGAGGAATTTCTCGACGCTCGGCGGACAGTTCCCCAGCGTCGTCGTCACAGCCATTGAGCTGACCACCTCGATCGGCACCGATACCGAGTCCACCTGGAGCGGTCTGCTCGAGGGCAAGAGCGGTATCCGTCCGCTCGAGGGCGACTTCATCGGTGTGCAGATCCCCGATCTGCCGGTCCGCTTCGGCGGCCAGCTGCTCGAGGATCCGACCTCCGAGGTGCCCGAGCGTCCCGACCGTCAGTACGCCGGTGACGTGAGCAAGCAGCACGTCTCCAAGCGCCGCATGTCCTACGTCGAGCAGGCCTCGCACGTGATGACCAAGCGCCTGTGGGACAAGGCCGGACGCCCCGATGTCGACCCGCTCCGCCTCGCAGCGGTCGTGGGCACCGGCCTCGGCGGCGGCGAATCGATGGTCGAAGCCGTGGACGCCCTGCGCGATCACGGCGTCCGCAAGGTCTCGCCCTTCGCGGTGCAGATGTCCATGCCCAACGGCCCCGCGGCCGTCGCGGCCCTGGAGATCGGCGCCCGCGCCGGAGCGATCGCACCGGTCTCGGCGTGCTCGACCGGCAACGAGGCCATCGCCCACGCCTGGCGACAGATCGTGCTCGGCGACGCCGACATCGCGGTCTGCGGCGGCATCGAAGGACGCATCGACAGCCCGGTCATCGCACCGTTCTCGATGATGCGCGCCCTCTCCACCCGCAACGACGATCCGCTCGCGGCGTCGCGTCCCTTCGACAAGGACCGCGACGGCTTCGTCTTCGGCGAGGCCCAGGCGCTGCTGGTCATCGAGACCGAGGAGCACGCCCTGGCGCGCGGCGCGAAGCCCATCGCCCGGCTGCTCGGCGCCGGCATCACCTCGGACGGCTACCACATGGTGTCGCCCGATGTGGAGGGTGGCGGAGCCGCTCGTGCGATGAAGCGTGCGATGGAGATCGCGGGCCTGTCCCGGACCGACATCGACTTCATCAACGCGCACGCCACGGCGACGCCCATCGGGGACGCTGCGGAGTCGAAGGCCATCAACGCGGTCGTCGGTACCGACGCGGCGGTCTACGCGCCCAAGGGCGCGCTGGGCCACTCGATCGGTGCCGTGGGCGCGCTGGAGGCGGCACTGACGGTGCTGTCCATCCGCGACGGCATCATCCCGCCGACCCTGAACCTCGACAACCAGGATCCCGAGATCAACCTGGACGTCGTGCACGGTTCGGCACGCAAGGGCGAGATCAACTACGCACTGAACAACTCCTTCGGGTTCGGCGGCCACAACGTGGCGCTGGCGTTCGGTAAGTACTGAGCTTCACTCCAGAGGCCGGCCGTCGGGATTTTCCCGGCGGCCGGTTTTCTGTTGTCGCCCGGACTACCCCGGACTACATCGTGAGGTCGGCGGCGAGCCAGTGCTCCGGTTCGAGGACCACGGTGGCGTGCTCCCCCAGTTGCTGGGAGAACTGCAGGTAGCCCTCGAGTTCGGCGCCTTCGAGGTAGCGCGAGGCCATCGAGTGGATCTCCTCCTCGGTGGAGGCACGGATCTCGGAGATCGGGCCCTCCACGCTGACGTACATGGTGCGTGGGGTCACGGTGTCGACCATCAGCGTGAACCGGCCGGTCGACTCGATCGCGCGCATCTTGCGCGACTGCGGACTGATCGTGATCCACGGCTTGCCGCCGGGTTCGTAGGCGTACCAGACCGGCACCGTGAGCGGGCCGCGGCCGGGTTCGGCGACCGAGAAGGCCGCGACGTGGGGCTGTGCGAGGAACTGCTGCTTCTCCGACGTTGTGAGTGCCATGACCCCATGGTGGCAGAGGGGCCCGACACGCGGCGGTCGGTTCGGCCGGTGTCCCGGTCCCGGCGGGGCGCCATCGCTTTCGCGCCGCGCTCGCCCGCCCGGGCCGGGTATCAGGCAGGTCTGGTGATCTAGCCGACGGCCTGGGACAGCCAGGTGACCTCGGCGCCCTGGCCGCCCATGCGGAAGGGCTCGAGCGCGTCGTCCCAGGCGGTGCCCAGGAGGGAGTCGATGGCGGTCTGCAGGCCCTCGCCGCCCTGTTCGAGCATGAGCGAGCGCAGCTGGGCCTCGCCGAGCAGGGTGTCGCCCGACGCGCTCATCGTGCCGCGCCACAGGCCCAGGCCCGGGGCATAGCAGAACCGCTCACCGTCGACCCCTTCGGAGGGGTCTTCGGTGACCTCGAACCGCAGGGAGTTCCACTCCCGGAGCGTGTTCGCCATCCGCGCACCGGAGCCGACCGGGCCTACCCAGTCGACGACGGCGCGCTGCATGCCGGGGACGGCCTCCTGCGCGGTCCACTTGAGCGTGGCCCGCGCGTCGAGGGTCCTCGACAGTGCCCACTCGACGTGTGGGCATAGAGCAGCAGGTGCCGCGTGGATCCACACGACTCCAGTCGTCACCTCTGCAAACTGACTCAGCTGCTGCATGGTTGCCACCTTCTTCGTTTCGACGAGAACGTCTTCCCCAAGCCGTCTGTCGAACCGCGGAGCTACCAGCTGCGCTTTATCACACCGATGTAGTTATGAAGCCATTGTGCACCATGATGCGCGTGTTGCGCCAGTTACTCGCCTGGAAGTTCCTGAGAAATCAGCCGGTCGTTGAACTCCGACCACAGCGGTTTGGCCCAGGCGCCGAAGGGACGGTCGGTGAGCACCACCGCCGCGAGCCGCAGATCGGGGTCGAACCACAGGTACGTGCCCGCCTGCCCGAAGTGCCCGACGGTGCGCGGCGAGTTCCGGGTGCCGGTCCAGTGGGCGCGCTTGTCCCCCTTGACCTCGAAGCCCAGACCCCACGTGTTGTTCGCGAACTTCCCATAGCCGGGAACGAAGCCCGGCAGGCCCGGGAAGTGGACCGCCTGCGCGCGGTCGACGGTGCGCGGATCGAGCAGCGTGGGCGCGGCGATCTCGGCGGCGAAGCGGCTCAGATCGGCCACCGTCGATCGGGCACCGTGTCCGGCGGGCCCGGCGAGTCGCGTCCTCGTCATGCCGAGTGGAGCGAAGACGGCCTCGTCGAGGTAGTCCGGGAAGGGAATGTCGGTCTCGGCGGCGATGAGGTCGGCGAGCAGCTCGTAGCCGTACGAGCTGTAGATCCGTTGGGTGGCCGGCGGGGCCTGGACATCGGCGGAGTCGAAGGCGATGCCGGAGGCGTGCGCGAGCAGATGCTCGACGGTGCTCCCCCGCGGTCCGGCGGACTGATCGAGCGTGATCGCCTCTTCCTCGATGGCCACCAGGACGCCGTAGGCGACGAGAAGCTTGGTGACCGAAGCGAGTTCGTATTCCGCGTCGAGGTCGCCGTAGGTGTCGACGGTGCGCGCCTCGTCGGTGCGCAGCAGCGCTCCGGCCGCGTTCTCGACGGGCCACTCGGCCAGTTCCGCGAGACTCATTTCCCTCCTCAGATCGACGTGGTCACCCTACCCGCCGGCCACACCAGACAGACGATCCGATCGTTAGTTGAGCACCGCACCTCACCTGCAAATATGACAATTCCTTTGCGGCTGCACATTTGGCGTTTGTTCAGAATTCAACAGACCTAGGCTGCCCCGTGGACGCACCGTTCGCGTCTGCATTTGCCTTGGAAGGACCGACCCATGTCAGCGAAGCACCGCAAGTCGTCGAAGAAGCTGGCCGCCAGGCGCGCCGCGCTGGCAGCGGGCGCCGTCGGCGCCACTGCCGGAATCAGCATGATGGGCGCGCCCGCGCAGGCCGCGACCGCTCCGAACTACAGCCAGGCGATCAGCGACTACTCGCATGCGCTCGACAACTTCCTCAAGGCGTCCGACGGCGCGCAGAAGAACATCAACAGCGTGTGGGGTCCGATCAGCGCCGGCAGCGGTGGACTCCTCCCCACCTTCGGTTCCAGCTTCGTGAAGTCGGACGCTACCAAGATCACCGAGCTTCCCCAGATCCTCAGGAACATCGGCGGACTCACGCTGCCCACCGGTGTGCCGGGTGTGGTGCCGAACATCGTCCTGCCCGGCGGCCAGACGGTGGCGCTCCCCCTGCCCAGCAAGCTTCCCGGCGGGGATCTGCTGATCGGCGCCGGCAATGCCATCGAGGGCGTCATGAATCTGCCGGTCCTGGGCGGTGTTCTCAATCAGCTTCCGCCGCTCAGCCAGCTCATCGACGGGCTCGAGGCCACGCAGAGCAAGTACACCAGCGCCTACAACTGGGGCCTGCTCGGAATGTCGGGGCAGACCAACTTCCTCAATACCTTCGTCAAGACCCCCAGTGGCCTGAAGCTGAACGGGATCACCCTTCCCGGCCTCCCGCCGCTGATCCCGCCGGTCACGCTGCCCGACATCCCGATCATGCCCACTGGCTCTCTGCCGAGCGGCACCATCTGGGTGCCGCAGGGCGACGGAACCTACAACTTCCCGCTCGGCGGCCAGATCGGTTGGTGGGGTGCCGCCCCCACTGCCGCGCTGAAGCTGCCCGCCGCGCTGGGCGGTACCGACACGGTGATCTCGGTGCCGATCGGCGCGGCCGGCTTCAAGCTTCCGCTGAACCTGCTCTCGGCCGGCACGCTGGGAGCGAATGTGCTGCTGCCCACGCAGAACGGCATCTACAACCCCATCGGCTTCACGCTGAACAACATCAACACCCCGATCGGTTTCGGCCTCACCAATCTCAACGTGACGACCGGGAACTACATCGGCACCAACGGTTTCAACATCAACAACGGCCAGAACCTGATGCTGCTGCAGAACCCGCTCGGCATCCCCCTGCCGCTGATCTACGGCCTCGGCGGACTCAGCTTCGGCACCGCGGGCATGGGCATCGCCTCGCCGTCGCTGTTCGGGATCAAGCTGTTCACCGACCTCAAGATCGGCGACACCGTAGGCCCGAACTCCAGCGCCGGCCTCATCCCGACCGGCCTGCTCCCGACCGACCCCATGAACGGCATCATCTCGACCATCACCGGCGGTCTGGGCGTGGGATCGCTCACGCAGATCCTCGGCATCGACGCGCTGGTGCTCAACCCGCTCACCGGGCTGTTGACGCCGGTCTACAAGGGCTTCTCCGATCTGCTGCTCAAGCCGATCTCCGATTTCGCCACCAGCCAGTACGGCCCGGCCGTGAACGGCACCGCGTCGGGCATTCTCGATCTGTCCAAGAGGCTCGCCGACACCACCGCACCGTCGACCTCGACTGCGGGATCCACCGCCACCGCGCTCAAGGCGGACGCGCCGGCCACCGGCGCGCACTCGCTGGAGAAGGGCGGCGAATCGGTCGCATCGATCGCATCTCGGCTGGGCGCGGATCAGGGCAAGGAGAAGGCCCCGGCGGCCGCCTTCGGGACCACTGCCCCGAAGGACACGACGGTCACTACGCCGAAGGAGACCGCGCCGAAGGACACGACGGCGCCGTCCACGCCCAGCACTCCCGTCGAGACGCCGTCGACCTCGGCGGAAACCGCCTCCCCGACAACCGGGTCCGGCACCGGCACGACCACCGGATCGAACGACACGTCGGCATCCAAGAGCACGACCTCATCGAGCGATTCCGCGTCGAAGGTCGAGAAGTCGGATGCGCCCGCCAAGGCGGACACCTCGGCCGGCGACACGGCCTCGTCCGGCGCCAGCACCACCGACAAGGCGGCCTAGGCCGCTACTTCCGCCCACCCGGACGGGTCGTCGCTCACCACGAGCGTCGCACCCGACCGGGTGAGCGTCGTCGCGGTGAGCCCGAACATCCGGAGGAACGAGTCGCTGAAGTGCGAGGGTGAGGCGAAGCCCGCGTCCGCGGCGGCGCGCGTGAGGTCGGCACCGTCGGCGATGGCGGCCGCGGCGTGCAGCATCCGCGCCCACAACCGGTAGCGCCGGAAGCTGGTACCGGTCTGCGCACCGAACAGGCGCAGGAAGTGCGCGCGCGAGAGGCTCTCGGCCTGCGCCAGTTCGTCCGCCGACCGTGTCGGCTCCCGCAGGATCCGCTCGACGGTGCGCGCGATCCGCGCGTCGAGCGGCCTGTCGGGGGCGGGGAAGGCGGTGCGGAGGATGTCCGCCCCGCCGGGCGCGTCTCCTGCGCAGAGGTCGATCAGCGCGCTCTCGGCCCGGTGCCGCACGCCGAACCCCCCGGTGCGCTCCCCCATCGCGTCGAGCAGATCGCGGCCACGGCCGGCCGTGGCATCGCTGTAACAGAACAGGATTCGTGATTCATCTGTCGAGATCACCTGGTGGACCTCGCGCGGTGGCACCAGAACGCTGCGGCCGACGATGTCGCCTCGTCCGGGTACCCGCACCGTGATCGGTCCGTCGACGCCGAGTACCAGACAGTGCACCGACGTCGAATGCGGCGCCAGACCCAGTGGCGCCCCCAGGTAGACCGCGGTCGCCGGCGAGACCCAGAGGGTGCTCACGGCGGCGCACGTTTCTGGAAGCGCGGTGGCGGTCATGAGCCGATGCTAGGTGGCACGCACTCACCAACGGAGGTACTCGTGCTGAAAGACACTCTCGGACGGACCCTGCTCGCCGGAGTCGGGATCGCCCATCTCATCCCCAGCGTCGCTGTGCTCTCCCGCGACCGCGTTGAGAGCACGTACGGCGTCGCAGTCGCGGACACCGATACCGAGCTGCTCCTGCGGCATCGCGCCACGTTCTTCGGACTGCTCGGGACGGGCCTGATCCACGCGGCTCTGCGGCCCGACCACCGAAAGCCGGCAGTGGTCGCGGGAGCGGTGTCGCTGGGCTCGTACCTGGCTCTCGCCCAGTCGATCGGGGCGGGGCCACGGCTGGAGCAGGTGAAACGTCTCGACATCGGGCTTCTGGCGGCGCTGGGCGCGGCTGCGGCTCTCACTCGGTGACGTACGCGAACAGGTGGTGATCGCGCCGCTGCCCGCGCACCACCCGATACGAGCGCAGTGTCCCCTCCTGTTCCATGCCCGCCTTCTCCAGGACCCGCCGCCGAGGCGGTTCCGACGACGCGGCCCCGGTGACCTCAGCCGGCCAGGAACTCGGCGGCAGCGGGTGCGAACTTCTCATGGAACTGGAAGATGCCTCCGTGGCCGGAGTCGGGGTAGATGAGCAGCTGACTGCCGTGGATGCGGTTGTGCAGGTCTTCCGACAGGACGGTGGGGACCATCCGGTCATGGTCACCGTTGGCGATGAGTGTCGGCTGAGTGAAGGCCGACAGGTCGGAAGGAGCGGAGCGACCGAACTTCTGGATGGCCTTCAACTGGGTTCGCAGTGCCGTCAGGCTGATCTCCTGGTCCCGGTCGACGGTGCGTTCGTTGAGCCGCTTGATGAACGCCTTGCCAGCGGCCTTCCCGGTCGCGTCGCGGTTGAAGAAGAGGAACTCCTTCGGGTCCGAGCGTGTGAGGGTGGCGCGGAGGATGTCCCAGTAGGTCACTCCGACGACCTTGTCGATGTTCTTGCCACCGCGCGGTCCAGTGCCGGTCAGGACGAGTTTGCGGACGAGGTCGGGGTGTTTGACGATCAGGTCCTGGGCGATCATGCCGCCCATTGAGAAGGAGAAGATGTCGATCTTGTTGTGGCCGAGGGCTGTGATGAATTCGAAGGCGTGGTCGGCGGCTTCTTCGAGAGTGCTGGGCACGCGTCCCGTGGAGGCTCCGACGCCACGTTGGTCGAAGGCGATCACGTGCCGGTTCTGGGCGATGGGGTCGACGATGCGCGGGTCCCAGTTGTCGAGGGTCGCCGCGAGGTGGACGAAGAAGACGACGGGTACGCCGCCCTTCGGGCCGAGCTCGCGATGGGCGTACGTGGTGTCGCCTACGCTGACGGTTCGGTTCGGCGCCCGTGTGTACGACGTGTTCGTTGCTTCGTTCATGTTCTCGCTCATGGGGTTCCTTCAGGGTGCGGCGGAGGTGTCGTAGGGATGGTTAGTGCTGATCGGTGATCACGAAGGGCGGGACACGGGGGCCGTCATCGGGTCACCACGACCTTGCCGTTGGCCTTTCCCTGCTCCACATAGGCGATGGCGTCGAGTGTCTGGGCGAAGGGAAATGTCCGATCGAGGACGGGACGTAGGCTTCCCGCGTCGTACAGAGCGGCGAGTGCGGCGAGTTGGGGGCCGCTGGCGCGCATGAAGAAGAACGAGTAGCGCACGCCGAGTTTGCTCGCTCGGCGCCGGATCTTGCGACTGAGCAGAGCCATGACCGGCCTGAAGAGCGGTCGCCCTAGTTGGGCGGCGAAGGCCGGATCAGGTGGGCCGACAACGCTGATCGCGAGACCCCCTGGGCGCAAGACGGTCAGTGACTTCTCGAGATTCTCTTCGCCGAGGGAGTCCAGCACGACGTCGTAATCGGACAGCACGTCGGCGAAGTCCTGTGTCTTGTAGTCGATGACCTCGTCTGCGCCGAGCGCCCGGGCCCTGTCGAGATCCTTGGTGCTCACGGTCGTCGCAACATGCGCTCCCAGGTATTTGGCGATCTGGATGACGGTAGAGCCGAGCCCGCCGGCCCCTGCGTGAACGAGCACCCTCTGTCCGGGTCGGACGTCCGCCACGTCGACCAGGGCTTGCCAAGCGGCGAGTGCAACGAGCGGCACCGCTGCAGCCTCTGCGAACGACAAGGAGGCGGGCTTGAGCGCGATGTCATCGACGGCGACCGCGATCTGCTCGGCGAAGGCGCCGATGCGCAGGTCTCGCGGTCGGGCGTACACCTCGTCGCCGGGCTTGAACTCGCGAACGCTCGCGCCGACCTCGGTGACGACCCCGGATAGGTCGTGGCCGAGTATGAAGGGCCGCTTGTACTTGAGGAGTTGCTTGAACTCGCCGTTACGGATCATCGTGTCGAGCGGGTTGATACTCGCCGCTCGGACATCGATCAGGACGTCGCGAGGCCCGACACTGGGCGCGGGGACGACAGCTGCTTCAAGCCCGTCGGGGCTGTAGTGAGTGACGACGAAGGCCTTCATTGCTGTTCCTGTCGCGTCGGCGGTGCGGGGTTACTCGAGAGACCGGCGATGATCATGGCGTTGCTGAAGGCAGCGGCCAGGATCTGCTCGGAGACTTCCGGATCGGTGACCGCGCGGGCGGTCTGGAGCGCGCCGACCAGGAGCGAGAGCAGTCCGATCGCACGCGCTTCGGTTCGTCTCGAATCTCCATCGTCCAGATGGCGTGCGATCGCCTCGATCATCGCCGTGACTCCGTCGGTGTAAGCCTCCCGGACCGAGGCGTCACACCGGCCGATCTCATCCAGCAGCGCAGCAGAGGGGCAGCCGCCTGCCAGGTCGTCACGATGCGCTCCGGACAGGTACTGGCCGACGAACGTCTCGACCGACTCGCGCCCTGCTGGCAACGCGTTCAGGACAGCGGTCTGCTGGGCGAGCTGCTGCGCCACGACGGTCGCGACCAGATCGTCCTTCGACGAGAAGTGACCGTAGAAGGCGCCGTTCGTCAGGCCGACGTCCGCGACCAGGGTCGCGATGCCCGAGCCGTCGATCCCGTTGCTCTTGAACCGCCGCCCGGCCGCCTCGACCATCCGGCGCCGAGTCGCCTCCTTGTGTTCGGGACTGTACCTCGCCATGTGGGCCTCCTCCTCGTAGCACGGATGGCATTACGTTCATAATATTACGAGTGTACTTCAATTGCGGCCGTTCGTGAACCGGCTCACTTCAGGAGCACGGGGAGGACCGCACACCGAAGAGGGCCCCGAGATTGATGGAAGCCCGTTCGGCCACCGCGAAATGGATGGCGGGGACGCCGCCCCGACGGTGTCGTTCTAGATACAGAAAAACCCGCAGTCGCCTGCGGGTTTCTTTGCTCCCCCAACTGGACTCGAACCAGTAACCCTTCGATTAACAGTCGAATGCTCTGCCAATTGAGCTATGGGGGATTGACCGAGAGAGAACTTTAGCGCAACGCACTCGGGGAGACCAATCAGCAGGTCAGAGGCCTGCCGAAGGTCTCCCCGAGGCGCTAGCGGGTTACAGCTTGCAGGTGCCCTCGGCAGCCTGCTCAGGGGTGCAGGTGGCGGCCGTGGTCGTGCCCGTGGCGGGCTTGGTCACGGTCGGCTCCTGAGCCGGTGCAGTGGTGCGGGCCGTCTGCTTCGGAGCCACCGTCGAGACCGTCGCCTGCGGGGTCACCGGCGGGGTCGTGGTGGTGGCCGGAGCCTGCGTCTGCGTCTGCGTCGGGGCCGGAGCCTCGGTCTGCGTCTGCGTCGGGGCCTTGGTCTGCGTCTGCGTCGGGGCCGGAGCCTCGGTCTGCGTCTGCGTCGGGGCCTTCGTCTGCGTCTGCGTCGGAGCCTGGGTCTCGGTGGCCTTCGGAGCGGTGGTACCGGCGGTGGCACCACCGGTCGCCGTCGCACCTGCGGTCGCACCCGGCACCGTGGCGGTCGCGCCGCCGTTGGCGCCACCGGTCACGCCGCCGTTGCCCACGGTGGCACCGGCACCGGCGCTCACCGTCGCACCGGCGTTGCCCGCGGCCACGTCGGGCTTGGCGACGGTCGCGTCGACCTTCGAACCCACACCGGCGTCCAGCGAGGCCTTGGTGCCCGCCTGGATGGTGGCGCCCTTGACCGCGGCAGCGGTCGGGACGGTCACCGAGGCGTCGGTGTTGACGTTGCCGGCCACCTGGGCGCCCGGAACGGCCGTCAGAGCCGTCACCTTGGCCGAGGTCGGGAGCGGCGCCAGCACGACACCGGGGGCCACCGGAGCGGTGGTCGTGGTGGTCGTCGTGGTGGTGGTCGTGGTCGTGGTGGTCGTGTAGACCGGCGCGACGATGCGGGCCTGGTCACGGACCTCGACGACGCGGCCGGGGGTGACCGCCCACACGGGGTAGAAGGGCTCGTTGTAGCGCGGGTTCACCCGGACGTAGGGGTTGCCCGGCAGGTTGATGCCGATCGACACCGAGATCAGCGGCTGCGGCTTGGGCTGGGTCCAGCTCGGCGGGTAGATCCACATGACGGGCACGTCGACCTTGAAGTTCGCCTCGAACCACGGCTTCGGGTAGTCCGGGCGCTGCCAGGGCTTGGGCTGGCCGGGAGTCCACGGCTTCACACCGAGCTGACGGCCGTACAGGGTGTAGCAGGTCTGGCTCTGCACCTCGGTGCCCGCGCGGTAGTCGTTCCAGCGACCGGTCTCACAGATCTGCTGGTAGACCGCGATCTCCTGCGGGGTGTACTGCCACGGGCGGTAGTCCACCGGGCGCACCATCGGCGCGGGCGGAGCCGGCTGCGGCTTGGGGCGCAGGCCCGGGATGGCCGGGGCCGGCGGGTAGTACACCGTGGTGTTCTTGGTGGTCGAGGTGATCGTGCCCTGCGGCAGACCCGAGTTCGCGACGGCCTGCGCGGCGACGGGGTTGCCCACCATCGTGACGCCGGACGGCGGGACGGCGATGCCGTCGGTCTGGAAGGCACCGGGGTTGGCGGTGAACTGATCACCGGTCACCGGGGAAAAGGCAACGGGGCTGCTATCGCCGTCGGTCGACTTGCTGCAGCCCGCGAGGAGCCCGGCAGCGGCGACCACGGCGAACGAGGCGGCGCCGATCTTCTTCTTGTTCATGCGGTTCCCATCCTTGGGTTGCGACGGGGCCGCGATGCTGCCCCTGTTGTCTTCGACTCAAGTCACACGCTGTATCTCGACGATGACACCGTTCGTTACAAAGATGTCGCGAATGAATCGAAACTCAGGGTTCTCCCGCAGGCTCAATACAGGGGGCGTACAGAAAAGACCTGTAGCTTCTGGGGAGCACCCTTGGCCTTGAAACGCCGAGGTCGCACCTGGTATTTGCTCCGATCGGCCACGGTGAAAACCGTCTCCGAAGCGAGTACCTCTCCCCCATTCGCCGCCTCCGCGACGCGGGCGGCGATGTTCACGTCGACGCCGATCAGATCGCCCTTCACCCGGCGGGGCGTGCCGGTATGCAGGCCTGCCCGCAGGGTGGGGCGATAGCCGTCGGCGGCGTGGATGGTTCCGACTGCCTCGATCACCTCGTACGCCGCTTCGATGGCGGTATCGCCGTCGAACGCGGCCAGCGCACCGTCGCCCATGGTCTTGACGATCACGCCGCCGTGCCGCTCCACGAGATCCTTGGTCGTCTTGTTGACGTCGTGCAGCAGGCGGACGATGTCGTCGTCGTCGCGGTGCAGCGCCCAGGTCGAGAAGCTCACCAGATCGGTGAACAGGATGGTGATCGGCTGCGGCGGGAGGTAGTCGCGGTCGCGCCGGCTGATGAGGGCCTGCCAGGTGGCGGTGGCGAGGTTCCCGAGCTCGCGGGTCACCGTCGGCTCGTCACCGACGATGCGGTCGATGAGGCTCGACAGGCGCTCGGTCGATTCGGCGTCGGGGTGGAAGAGGTCCTTCTTGGGGCCGCCCGGCAGGCTCTCGCGCGCGACCCGGACGAGGTTGGTCGCGGTCTTGCTGTGATTGGCGGCGCGAGCAGCGCGGGCACCCGCGGCGAAGACGGATTTCTTCGGCTCGGGCGCCACCCTCTCGGAATCGTGGGCGAGCACGTCGAGTGGATCGTCGGCCATGGCAGATGTTCTCCCGTCGCGGTCTTCCCGCAACGTAACAGTAGTCGCCGACGGTGAGGCTAGGGCCGTAGCTCGCAGCTCATCCGGGCGTGCAGGCGTGCCCCGTACACGGTGGCGTCGAGGTCGGCCGCCGCGTTGAGAACGGCCTTCACGGCGCGCCATATCCCGAGACTCGCGCGCCGCGCGGCCGGTGGGCGAATCCCCAGGTGGAATTCCCCGCTGCGAACGTCGTAATGATCCAGCACGTCACCCTCCTCGACCGATCAGTGATCTAGAACACACGTTAGGACGTGTTCTCGCCCACCGTCGCGGATTCGCCAACGACACGCTGGGGCGATAGTGCCGGGCGCACGCCCTCACCACAGCCGGACCCCGACATTGGTCCCGCAAACATGTGCGCAGCCCACATGCGGTCCTTGCAGGTGCGGGCTGTCGAATCCCCGGCGTTACCGGATTGGCCTGTGAATGCCTGAGAAATCTCTCCGGGGTTCCTCAGCCGCGCGTCGGTAGCTTCGTGGCGACACCTCATCCGGAGTCGTCGCATGACGAAAGGAAAACACCATGCAGACTTGGAAATTCGCCACCGCTACCGCGTTCATCGGCGCCCTCATCGCTGCCCCCGTCGCCACCGCCGCCGCAGCACCCGCCGATCCCGTTCCGGGGACCCAGTGCAACGTCGGGCAGGTGGAGCGGGCCGTGGCCGATCTCGCCCCCGAGGCCCTGCCCCTGCTCAATCAGGTCCCGGGTGGACGCGCAACCGCCGACGAGGTGCTCACGCTCCCGCCCGCCGAGCGCAACGCTCGCATCCAGCAGCTCGCCGCGCAGAACCCGCAGCTGGCGTCGCTGTACAAGACGCATCAGGGCGAGATCAACAAGCGCATCAACCTGGTCGCCGCCAACTGCGCGAAGTACTGATGTAGTGGGGCAGGTGGGGCTCGAACCCACGACCAGCGGATTATGAGTCCGCGGCTCTAACCGACTGAGCTACTGCCCCCGATTCCGACGGTCACCGTCGGCGTGGACATCGTACTCGGCGCGCTCCCCCGCCCTGGGCGGCCCGGCGGCTCGTTCTGTGACATCTCCCATTGCGGACTGCAAACCGCCCCTGCCAGGATCGGATCACCTGGTACATGGGAGGGATCGAATCGCCGTGGCGCACATCGTAATGGTCGGAATACCGGCAATGGGGCACATCATGCCCAGCCTGGAGGTGATCCGAGAACTGGTGGACCGCGGCCACCGGGTCTCGTACGTCAACGACTCCCGTACGGCGGACCCCATCATTGGCACCGGTGCCGACCTCATCGACTACGGATCGCTCATCCCCGACGACGAGGCGAAGTTCCCCGGGGGGCCCCTCGGCGCCATGAACGTCTTCCTCGACGACGCGATCCACATGCTTCCGCAGCTGCGCGCGGCGTTCGACGCGGACCCGCCGGATCTGCTCCTGTTCGACAGCGCAGCGTTCGCGGGCCGCGTGTACGCCGCGTCGCGCGGCCTGCCCGCCGTCATGATGGCGTCGTCGACGATCGCCTGGGACGGCTATCACGAGGAGGTCGGAGCCGCGATGCGCGCGCTCCCCGGCGCCGACGAGTGGCACGAGCGGTTCGCCGCATGGCTGCGCGCGGAGGGCCACGACTCCGGCGCTCCGACGGACTTCGCCGGAGCGTCCGACCGCGCCATCGCCGCGCTGACCCGCGCGATGCAACCCCACCTGGATCGGGTGGATCAGGAGCGAGTCACCTTCGTGGGACCGTGTTTCGCGACGACGCGCACCGCGGACGAGCCGGTCGAGGTCCCAGACGGCGATCGGCTACTGCTGGTCTCGCTCGGGTCCACCTTCACCCGCCGCCCCGATTTCTACCGCTCCTGCATCGCCGCCTTCGGCGATCTTCCGGGCTGGCACACCATCATTCAGATCGGCCCGTTCGTCGACCCCGCCGATCTCGGCGCCGTCCCCGATTCGGTCGAGATCCGCTCGTGGGTGCCGCAGCGTGCGGTCTTGCGCCGCGCCGATGCCTTCATCACCCACGCCGGCATGGGCGGGTGCAGCGAGGCGCTGATCAACGGGGTGCCGATGATCGCGGTGCCGCAGGCGGCGGACCAGTTCCAAAACGCCGATCGTCTCGTGGAGCTAGGGGTGGGCCGGCGCCTCGACACCGCGGACGCCACCCCCGCGGCGCTACGAACCGCCCTCCTCGATCTCGTCGCCGACGATGCGGTCGCCGAGCGCGTGCGCGAATGGCAGCGCGACACCGCCGAACTGGGCGGCACCGACCGCGCCGCCGACCTCATCGAGGGCATCCTGCGCGATCGCTCCGCCGCGACGGCGGACACCGCCGCCGGCTAACCCCCGGACGGCCAGTAATGGCTGTCCGGGAGCGCCCGTGAACCGAAGATGGCCTGCCCCACCCGAACACAGGTGGCACCCTCCTCGATCGCGACCTCGTAGTCGCCGGACATCCCCATCGACAGTTCCGTCAGACCGGGTTCGACGTCCAGGGCAAGATCGCGGATGCCCCGCAGTCTGCGGAAGCACTCGCGCACCCGCGCCTCGTCGGACGAGAACTCCGCGAGCGTCATGAACCCGCGCACCCGCAGGGCCGTGAACGCGGGCAGCTCACGCAGGAAGCCGGGCACCGCGTCGGGTGCGAGCCCGTACTTCGATTCCTCGGCCGAGGTGTTCACCTGCACGTACACATCCAGGCCGCGCCCTTCGAGCTGGAGTCTGCGGTCGAGCGCCTCGGCCACCCGCACGCTGTCGAGCGCCTGGAACTCGGCGGCGAAGGCCGCCACGTCCTTGGCCTTGTTGGTCTGCAGGTGCCCGATCACCGCCCACGCCACGTCGAGGTCGGCCATCTCCTGCGACTTCCGTTTGGCCTCCTGGACCTTGTTCTCCCCCAGCTCCCGGCAGCCGGCCGCGACGGCGAGCCGGAGCCGCTCCTGCGGCACCGTCTTGCTCACCGGGAGCAGTCGCACGTCCGACGGTGCGCGCCCCACTCGCGCCGCTGCCGCGTCGATCCGGGCGCGGACCGCGGCGAGGTTCGCCGCGAACTCCTCGACGGTCTGCGCGGGCGGGTACGAGGTCATGAGGGCAGGGTATCCGGCGGGTACAGTGGCCTCATGATCCGTCTGGTTATCGCCGCAGGTGCCGGCTACGTGCTGGGCACCAAGGCCGGGCGTCGTCGGTACGAGCAGATCAACCGCACCGCGAAGGCCATCGCCACCAGCCCGGTGACGAAGAAGGCCGTCGAGGTGGGCCGCCGCAAGCTCGCCGATTCGCTGCACCCCGATCCGAAGATGCGCACGATGCGCGAGATCGACGCCGATACGGTGGTCTACTCCCCCAAAACCGACCTCGATTAGCGGCTGACTAGTAGCCCGTGTCGCCCACGGCCAGCTTGAGCAGGCTCTGCCGGTAGGACTCGAGCGCCACGAGGTCGCCGAACAGCCGGTTGTAATCGTCGTCGGCGTTGGGCGACATGCGCTTGAGCTTGGACTTCAGATCGGCCACCTGGCCGCCGACCCACACCTCCTGCAGGCGCGCGAGCACCCCCTCGACGTACCGCGGCGAGGGCTCGCCCTGTACCTCGAGCGGTTCCACCGCGAGCTCGGTGACCAGTGCCTCCAGCACCGGACCGTCGGCGTGCCGCACCACAGTGTCGACCCACTCCGCGCCGCCCAGACCCGCAGCGATACCGCCCGCGCCCTCGATGGCGAGCCGGATGGCCCGGTACGCAGGGTCGGTGAACATGTCGTCGGAGAGCGCGTCGAAAACGGTGCCCGCCAGCGCCGGGGCCTGCAGGGCGCATTTGAGCACCTCGCGTTGCACCCAGAGCACCGGGTCGGCCGGATTGGGCCGCTGCGGCCCGGCGGGACGGGTCTCCGGGACCGGGGCGGCCGGAACGTCACGCACCCGGTTGGTCGACGGTGCCGGCGCACCCGGGGCGGGGCGCCCCTCACCCCGTCGGATCCTCGCGGATTCCTCGCGCACCCGGCGCAGCACCTGGGCCACATCGTCCCAGCCGACCCAGCCGGCCAGCTGCCGGGCGTACTCGTCGCGCAGGGACATGTCCTTGATCCGGGCCACCACGGGCACGGACCGGCGCAGGGCGTGCACGCGGCCCTCGGCGGTATCGAGATCGAACTCGGCGATCAGTGTCTTGACCACGAACTCGAACATGGGCACCCGCTGCGCGATCAGGTCGCGTACGGATTCGTCGCCGTGGCGCTGGCGCAGTTCGCACGGGTCCATACCGTCCGGGGCGATCGCCACGAACGACTGTCCGGCGATCTTCTGGTCGCCCTCGAAGGCCTTCATGGCGGCGGCGCGACCGGCCTCGTCACCGTCGAAGGTGTAGATCACCTCGCCGCGGAAGTAGCTGTCGTCCATCATGAGTCGCCGTACCAACGAGACGTGGTCCTCGCCGAAGGCGGTACCACAGGAGGCAACGGCGGTCTCGACGCCCGAGGCGTGCATGGCCATCACATCGGTGTAGCCCTCGACCACCACCACCTGATGCCCCTTGGCGATGTGCTTCTTGGCGTGGTCGAGACCGAACAGCACCTGAGACTTCTTGTACAGCATGGTTTCCGGCGTGTTCATGTACTTGCCGAGGTTGTCGTCGTCGAACAGCTTGCGCGCTCCGAAGCCGATCACGTCGCCGCCGAGGTTCTTGATCGGCCACAGCAGCCTGCGGTGGAAGCGGTCGATCGGACCCCGCTGTCCCTGCTTCGACAGGCCGGCGGCTTCCAGCTCCTTGACGTCGAATCCCTGGCGCAGCAACGCCTTCGTCATGGTGTCCCAGCCCGAGGGCGCGTAGCCGCAGCCGTAGAACGCCGCGTCCTCCTCGGAGAAATCGCGGTCCTTGAGGTAGGTGCGGGCGATCTCCGCCTCGGGGCTGCGGAGCTGCTCGGCGTAGAACTTCTGCGCGGCGGCGTTGGCGGCCACGAGCCGCATCCGGGTGCCACGGTCCTGCTTCGGTCCGGGGGTGCCGCCCTCGTAGCTGATCTGGATGCCCACCTTGTCGGCGAGCTGCTCCACGGCCTCCACGAAGGGCACGTGCTCGATCTTCTGCAGGAAGGAGATGACGTCGCCGCCCTCGCCGCAGCCGAAGCAGTGGAAGAAGCCCTGCGTGGGGCGCACGTGGAAGCTGGGGGTCTTCTCGTCGTGGAACGGGCACAGGCCCTTCATCGACCCCACGCCGGCGGGGCGCAGTGCTACGTACTCGCCGACCACGTCCTCGATGCGCGCGCGGTCGCGGATCGCCGCGATGTCACGCTCCGGGATTCTGCCGACCACGAGACGAGTCTAGTCGTTCGGAGTCCGGACCGGTTCAGTCGATGGCCTCGTCGATGCGCTCGAGGCGCGTCTCCGTCATCGAGGCGATCTGATCGACCACCACGCGCAGCCGGGCGGCGTCGGTGTCCGCGGCCAGGTAGGCGGGCGAGTACAGCGGGTCGATGTTCGACGGTGACGCCCCCATCAGCCAATCGGCCACGCGGTGGATCCGCATCCGCTGCCCCTGCTGAATCGCGAGGTGCTTCTGGTTGGAGTAGATGTACTGCAGCGCCATCGTCTTGAGCAGCACCACCTCGGCACGGACGGTGCGCGGCACTTCGAGATCGGCCTGGTAACGGCACACCGGTCGGTCGCCGGTGGCGGTGCGCGTGGCGTTGATCGCCGCGGAGGCGAACCGCCCGACCAGCTCACTGGTCATCCGCTTGAGCGCGACCGACGAGGCGAGGCTGCCGTCGTAGCGGGTGGCGTCGGCGACCACGTCGAAGGCCGCCAACCGCGCTCCCGCCTCCTCCAGCTCGGCGGCGTCCACGCCGCGGAAGCTGGTGGCGCCGAACCCGGACAGGTTGCGGACCTCCTCGGCGGAGGCCAGTGCGCGCAGATCCAGGCGGCCCGACAGCACACCGTCCTCCACGTCGTGCACCGAGTAGGCCACATCGTCCGACCAGTCCATGACCTGGGATTCGAGGCACTGGCGCCGGCCGTGCGGTCCGTCCTCACCACCGCGCATCCAGTCCAGGATGTGGGCGTCGTCGTCGTAGACGCCGAACTTTCCGCCCGGCTCCCGGCGCAGCCACGGGTACTTGGTGGCCGAGTCGAGTGCGGCGCGGGTCAGGTTCAGGCCGACGGACTCGCCGTTCGCGTCGAGCACCTTCGGTTCGAGCCGGGTGAGGATGCGCAGGTTCTGCGCATTGCCCTCGAAGCCGCCGATGTCGGTGGCCAGCTCGTCGAGGGCGCGCTCGCCGTTGTGCCCGTACGGCGGGTGGCCGATGTCGTGCGCCAGTCCGGCGAGGTCCACGAGGTCGGGGTCGCAGCCGATGCCGAGGGCGATGCCGCGGCCGATCTGGCTGACCTCCAGCGAGTGGGTGAGACGGGTGCGCGGCGTATCGCCCTCGCGTGGACCCACCACTTGGGTCTTGTCCGCGAGCCTGCGGAGCGCCGCCGAGTGCAGTACGCGGGCCCGGTCGCGGGCGAAGGCGGAACTGTGCCCCTCCCACCGCGGCGCCTCCCATTGCGGGCCGGAGAACAGCGTGGGTTCCGAATCCGTCTCCAGGCCCGCCGTCTTCGGCGCTTCGGAGACGATGCGCTCGACGTCTGCGGGCTGGTACGCGGCGGGGCCGGGTAGCAGCGGCACCGGCTACTCGGTGACCCAGCCGCGCACGAACGCGAAGTCCGCGAAGCGCTGCCGGATCGCGATGATCTGGCCGGCGGTCAGGTCATCGGAGGAGTCGAGCAGCTGCTCGGTGATCTCGTCCAGGAAGGCCTGCATGCCCAGCGCCCCGGCAGCGGCGGCGCGCGGCGCGGCCTCGCGGCGCGGAGCCTCCCGGCGCTCGGGCCGATCGCCCCGGTCGTTGCGGGAGTCGCGGTGATCGCGCGAGTCGCGGTGGTCCCGACGGGGAGCGGCGGCGGGCGCGCCGCCGACCACGGCCACGTTCACGGCCTTGAGGCCCTTATCGCCCTTCTCCACCTCGAAGGTCACCTCGGTACCGGGACGGAGCGCCGACTCGTCGAAGTCGATGTCGTTGACGTGGAGGAAGACATCCTCGCCGCCGTCCGCCGGGGCGAGGAAGCCGAAGCCACGCTGCGTGTCGAAATGAACAACCTTGCCGCTCGTCATGGGAATGAGTATCCCACGGGTACCTTGTGTCCATGCGAATCCGTCCCCTGACCGCCCGCGCGGCGGCCTGCGCCACCATCGCCGGCGCCCTCGTCGCCGCATCGGCGTGCACCTCCCCCAACATCGACTCCAGCACGGTGGTCGAGGTCGACGGGAAGCGGCAGGACGCCGCCGAGTACGTGAACGCGGGATGCCAGCGGGTGGGCGATTCGATCTCGATCGGCTCGGGCAGCGTGCAGACCGCGCGGGGCGTGGGCGCGATGATCACCGACGGCAACCCGCCGCGGGTGAACACTCTGTTCATCGCGACCGGCGGCAACGTGATGACGGTGACGAACACGCCCCTCGGACAAATCGGTTCGGCCACCACCTCGCGGGCCGGCAACCGCTACACGATCACCGGCGAAGCACGTGCCGCAGACCTGAGCACCAAGAAGTTCCGCGTCGAGGTCACCTGTAGCTGACTATGACCAACCGATCGGGAACCGATCGCTGAGCTGGCGCGTCCAATACATGAGGACTCGACTGGCGGAGGCGTGCGTGGACCCGGAGATGGAAGCGATGATCGCGATCGCCCGCGAGCGGGCCAAGGCTCGCCCGATGATGGTGGTCGACGGAAACCCGCAGGAAGAGATCGCGAGGGCTCTCGAACGGCATGCCGAGCGCCTACGAACTGCTGCGAGAGATGTGTACGACGTGGGCACCCACAACTACCTGGGCGACACAGTCGAAGGCGTTGCGGCGACCAACAACGTCCGCGTGGCTGTGGTGACGCACGAACACTCGATCTACAACCGAATGATGGCGCAGGCTAGCGCCGCAGAGGGAATGGCCGACGGAATGCGACGACTCCGGCGCGATCTGGAGAGGCGCGAGAGTGAGGGGACCGACAACATAAGCCAGGTCGCTCAACAGGCGGGCGGCTGAATGCGCAGAAGCTATGCCGCAGGCGTCGTGCTTGTCCTAACAATCACGGGCTGCACGACATCCCTGCGCGGCGAAGCCGTGAGCGCCAGCGGCGACAGCCGAAACACGGCGACAGCGGTGCCATCAGCACAGGTCCTGACCGGAGTGCCGAGAATGCCTTTGCCCTTCACGCCGACGATCCAGGGTCGAACTAACGAACGCAACGACGGGTCCAGCTTCGAACCCTGCACCGCATACTCAGCGCAGGAGCTCCGCGACCTCAACATCGAGCCAGCCTCGCTGCAGGACGCCGCTAAGTCCAATTCACCGAACTTCCGCGGCTGCCACTGGACAAGCATCAAGGCTGGCCCTGCTGACCGGACCTACCTCGACTATTCGCAGGTCGTCGGCAAGAGGATCTCTCTCGACGCCTACAAACGCGAACAGAACTTCCGCGCTTGGCAGCCTGACCGAGTCGTCATGGGACGACGCCTCGCCGTCGCACCAATGAAATACGACTGCACCGCCGCATTCATATCCGAATCCGCGGTCGTGACCACCGGGGCAATAGCCCTCTCCCCATCACCTGGACTAACACGTGAATGCGATGCTGCGGTCGCCTTCGCGACCCTCGCAATCTCGAAAGCCCCGTAGAACACCGTGGCAGACGGCAACCGGGCGGGCCATGCATTGCGTCCGAACCGCAGGTGCGCTGACACCAGCATTTGGCGCTGGATTCCTGCTGTCGGCATCGCGTGCACGCTCGCGCTCAGCGGCTGCACGACCTCCGTTCCGGGCGCACCCGTGAGCGCCGATCGAGACAGCCAAGCTGAAGAGACAGATGCGCCGCCAACGATGAGCCAGACAGGCCCGCCCACGGCACCACTGCCGTTCACACCGGCGATCCAGGGCCGAACGAACGAACGCAACGACGGATCCAGCTTCGAGCCCTGCACCGCCTACACATCTCAAGAGATACGTGCACTCAACATTGACCCCGCTTCGGTCAAAGACGCTGCCATCTCGAATTCACCGAACTTCCGCGGCTGCCACTGGATCAGCGTCAAGGCGAACCCGACCGACCGGAACTACCTCAACTACTCCCAGATCGTGGGCAAGCGGATCACCCTGGAGGCCTACAAGCGCGAGCAGAGCTTCCGACCATGGCAGCCCGACCGTATCGTCATGAGGCGGCGACTAGCTGTCGCACCGACGAAGTACGACTGCACAGCCGCCTTCATTTCCGAGGCCGCCGTGGTCATCACCGGAACAATCACGCCGTACCCTTCATCTGGGCTGGTACGAGAGTGCGATGCAGCGGTCGCCTTCGCGACCCTCGCAATCTCGAAAGCCCCGTAGAACACCGTGGCAGACGGTAACCGGGCGGGCCATGCATTGCGCCGGAATCGCAGGTGCGCTGACACCAGCACTAGGCGCTGGATTCCTGCTGTCGGCATCGCGTGCACGCTCGCGCTCAGCGGCTGCACGACGTCCGTTCCGGGCAATCCCGTGAGCGCCGGTCGACACAGTCAAGTCCAGGTGACGGCCGCACCAGCAACTCCAAGCCGAACGGCAGCGCCGACGGCACCACTGCCGTTCGCGACTACTGTCGAGGGCCGGACCAACGAGCGCAACGACGGGACTCGATTCGAACCGTGCATCGCTTACACCTCGCAGGAACTCCGCGTCCTCAACATTGATCCGACCACGATCAGAGATGCTGGCAAATCTCGATCGCCCAACTTTCGCGGATGCCATTGGAGTGGCGTCAGGTCGAGCACTAGCGATCGCGAATACCTGAACTTCTCGCAGATCGTCGGCAATCAGGACACCCTGGATGGTTACAAGCGCGATCAGAACTTCCGCTCCTGGCAGCCAGACCGGATGGTGCAGGGCCGCCGCCTGGCGGTCGCGACCACGCCCACCGACTGCACCGCCGTCTTCCTCTCTGAGGCGGCTGTCGTCATCACCGGCGCGCTCCCTCTCCGTGCGTCCCCCGGGCTGACGCGTGAGTGTGACGCCGCCATCGCGTTCGCCACCCTCGCGATCTCGAAAGCGCCGTAGCGTCCGGGCGGAGATCGGGAACCGATCGACGCGCACATGCGTCCAATCAATATGGCGGACTTCCAAACGGTAGGTGCAACTCCTTTCGACGGGTGGTCGCGGTTCCAGATCCGCCTGTTCGCCCAAAGCCTGTCGGGGGCCGGGATCGCCGCCGATAAGGAGGCGATCCTCGCCGCCTCCCTCGCCCAGATGGACAGCATCGCCGAGCTGGAACGCGATGTCGCCTCACAGACGTCCAAGTGGCTGGGTGACCCGGCTCCGCGCTCGTTCGAGGTGGTCGGCAACTATGTGACGGCCTCCTATGAATCGGCCGTATCGGCGGCCGGAGTGATCAATCAGGTCAACGGCCTCTCCGACACGGCCACGAGGACCAACGAGCAGTTCCGCGATTGCTCTGTGCGGGACACCGATTCCGGCGGCGTCGGTGGGGAACTGGCGGCGCAGCTCCGCTCCATCTACACCTCGCCCGTACAGGCCGATGCCTCGACGCTCCCGCTGGGCGACGAGGTGAAGAAGCCGACGTTCGACGGGGACACCGGCACCTCCGGCCCGCAGGGGCCGGCACCGATCAGCGCACCCGGCGGATCCGCGTCCGGCGGAACCCCGGCGAGCGGGCCGTCGTCCGGCGGGGCCGGCACGGACACGGCCGCGTCGACTCCGTCCGACCCCTCCGCCGACGGCGTCACGGCCGACGGCGTCACTGCGGACGAGACGAACAGCGCTGCAGGAGCCCCTGGCGCACCGTCGACCTCGGGAACCGGGCAGCCTCCCGGGACCAGCCCCGCCTGGACGCCCGAGTCCGCCGGATCGACCGACGGTATCCCGGCCGCCGGTGAGAACGGCACCGTACGGACCGACCGCTATGACGGCGGTGGCTCGAATCTGACTCCACTGTTCTCGCCGGCCGCGAGCGCCGCGATAGGCGGGGGCCGTTCACCTGGCGGCGGCGCCGGCGGCCTGCGCGCCGGAGGCGGCCCATCGCCGCTCGGGCTGCGGTCGGAGGGCTCAGCGCTGCGGTCCGCCACATCCACCGCAGCGGTGTCCGGGCCGTCCGCCTCGGGTGCGCGTGCGACTTCCACGCCCCTCGGCGGAACGCCCGGCGCGGCGGGCGGTCAGCGCGGCGCCGGCGACGGACGGCACCGGACACCGGGCTACCTGGTCAATCGGACCAACGGGGAGGAGATCATCGGCACCAACCCGCTCGTGGGCCCCGGGGTGATCGGCGAATGGCGCCATGAGACCACCGCCGACAAACCCCCTAGGCGAGACCCTCGCCCGAATTGATCAGCGCCGCACTGGCGACCGGCCGGTAGGGCTCAGCAGCCCAGCAGGCGGGCGGCGAGGTACTCGCGCACCTGCGCCAGCGGCACACGCTCCTGCGCCATGGTGTCGCGCTCGCGCACCGTCACCGAATCGTCCTCGAGCGTGTCGAAGTCCACGGTGATGCAGAACGGCGTGCCGATCTCGTCCTGGCGACGGTAGCGCTTGCCGATGCCCTGCGCGTCGTCGAAGTCGACGTTCCAGAACTGACGCAGCTCGGCGGCCAGCTCACGAGCCTTCGGCGAGAGCTTCTCGTCGCGCGAGAGCGGCAGCACGGCCACCTTGACCGGCGCCAGGCGGCGGTCGAGCTTGAGCACCACGCGGGTGTCGGTGCCGCCGTTGGCCTTCGGCACCTCCTCCTCGGTGTACGCGTCCACGAGGAAGGCCATCAGCGAGCGGGTGAGGCCGGCTGCGGGCTCGATGACGTAGGGCGTGTACCGCTCGCCCGACTGCTGGTCGAAGAACTCCAGCGACTCGCCCGAGTGCTTCGTATGGGTGCTGAGGTCGAAGTCGGTGCGGTTGGCGATGCCCTCGAGCTCGCCCCACTCGCTGCCCGTGAACTCGAAGCGGTACTCGATGTCGACGGTGCCCTTGGAGTAGTGGCTCAGCTTCTCCTGCGGGTGCGTGAACAGGCGCAGGTTCTCCGGATCGATACCCAGATCCGTGTACCACTTGAGGCGGTAGTCGATCCAGTACTGGTGCCACTCGTCGTCGTCACCGGGCTTGACGAAGAACTCCATCTCCATCTGCTCGAACTCGCGGGTCCGGAAGATGAAGTTGCCGGGCGTGATCTCGTTGCGGAAGCTCTTGCCGATCTGGCCGATGCCGAAGGGCGGCTTCTTGCGCGCGGTGGTCATCACGTTCTTGAAGTTCACGAAGATGCCCTGTGCGGTCTCGGGCCGCAGGTAGTGCAGGCCCTCCTCCGACTCGATCGGGCCGAGGTAGGTCTTGAGCATCATGTTGAAGTCGCGGGGCTCGGTCCACTGGCCCTTGGTGCCGCAGTCGGGGCACACGATCTCCGTCATCGGCACGTCGTCGGGGTTGATCTCCTCACCCTTGGCGGCACGCTTCTCGGCGAAGGCCTCCTGCAAGTGGTCCTGACGGTGCCGCTTGTGGCAGTTCAGGCACTCGACGAGCGGATCGTTGAACACCGAGACGTGGCCGGACGCGACCCACACCTGTCGGGGCAGGATGATCGCGCTGTCCAGACCCACCACGTCGTCGCGCGAGGTGATCATGTTGCGCCACCACTGCTTCTTGATGTTCTCCTTGAGCTCCACGCCCAGCGGCCCGTAGTCCCACGCCGACTTCGTGCCGCCGTAGATCTCACCCGACTGGAAGACCAGTCCCCTGCGCTTGCACAGGTTGGCGACGGTATCGACTTTGGTTGCTTTGGCCACGGCGCGCTTCATCTCCGACGTCTCGACAGGCAGGTACGAACGTGTCGACTCTACCGGTCGACCGGCCCGCAATGCCGCGATGGGAGGCCTCCACCAGGGCGGCTTGACGTAGCCGACTTCGCATATGAAAATGGTTGGCGATAACAGGAGGTGTCCCCATTCCTACCGACATCGCGGACTGCTCGGTCGACGAGGCGAGCGCACAACCCGAGCCCGAGATCCTCGCCGCCACCGGAGACCTGCTTCGCGCCCTCGCGGCGCCGGTGCGGATCTCGATCGTGCTCGAACTCATGCGCACCGACCTGTGCGTACATCAGCTCGTCGACATGCTCGGCGTCACCCAGCCCCTCGTGAGCCAGCATCTGCGGGTCCTCAAATCCGCGGGAGTGGTCCGCGGCGAGCGCAACGGCCGCGAGATCACCTACCGGCTCGTGGACGACCACCTCGCCCACATCGTGGTCGACGCCGTGGCGCACGCCACGGAACGGCAGGGGGCATGACGATGACGGGCAACACCGCGAAGGCGACGGGGGTGCGCGCCACCAAACAGCGCGGCGCCATCACGCAGGCGCTGCGCTCGGTCTCGGAATTCAAGTCGGCCCAGGAACTGCATGAGCAGTTGCGCACCAACGGGGAGTCGATCGGGCTCACCACGGTGTACCGGAACCTGCAGGCGATGGCGGAGGCCGGCGCGGTCGACACCCTGCGCACCGATAGTGGCGAGGCGCTGTTCCGGCTCTGCTCGGGCGAGCATCACCATCACCATCTGGTATGCCGCGAGTGCGGCCGCACGGTGGAGGTCACCGACCGCGCGGTGGAATCGTGGTCCGCGAAAACCGCTGCTGCCCACGGCTTCAGCGATGTCACGCACACACTGGAGATCTTCGGGCGCTGCGCCGACTGCCGCGGCTGACCCCGGCTCAGTCGCGCAGGGCCCGGTCGAAGAAGGGCGAGAGCGCGGTGGCCACCTCGGTGGCGGCCTCCTCCGGCCCCTCCAGCGGCATGGTGAGGTGGCTGAAGGCCAGGCGCACCAGCACACCGGCGGCCACCTGAGCATCGGCCCGGCGGACCTGCGCCCAGCTCAGGGCGAGGATCTCGGCGAGGCCTGCGGAGGCGCGCTTGAGGATCGGGGTGCCGTCCACGGTGACGATTCCCACGAGGTCGCGGTGCGGGTTCGGACCGGCGATGTTGACCACCACCGGGTCTCCCATTCCGATCTCGAAGACGCCGCGCATGGCGTCCTCGATCGCGGCGTCGATATCGCCCGGGTGCGCGTCGACGCGCTGCTGGACGAACGCCAGCAGCCCGTCGACGAACCGGGTCACGTACGCGACCGCCAGTCCCTTGCGGGACCCGAACTCGTTGTACAGCGTCTGCCGGCTGACGCCGGCCTGCCGTGCGACCGCGGCCATGGTGACCGCCGACCAGTCCTTACCGCGCAGCACCGTGCTCACCGCGTCGAGCGCTTGATCGCGCACGGTGGGCTTGGCGGCGGCGGGCAGATCGTTCCCGGTCGCGACGGCGGTCATGGCACCCTCGCCCCCGTGATCTTCTCGGCGAGCTCGCCGCGGACGGCGCGCAGTTCCTTCGGGCGGCCCATCGCCACCGCGCCCACGAGGGCGCCGTCCCTGCTGCATCGCGCCACGAAGGTGCCGCCCTCAGCCGCTTCCACGGTTCCGTCCACCTCCAGCGCGTCGTCTGCCGCGGGCCATCCCGCGAACTGCAGTACCGCCCCGAACTGGTTCGACCAGCCCCAGGGCACCGTGGGCGCCGGCGCTCCACCGAGGAGGACCTGCGCCACCGCCGTGCCCTGATCCTGTGCCGCCGACCAGTTCTCGGCGCGGTAGGTGCCGCCCTCGATCGGGTTGGGCACCCGCGCGCAGTCGCCGATGGCGTAGACGTCCTCGGCGGAACTGCGGTACCGCTCATCGACCAGGATACCGTCGTCCACCCGCAGGGCCAGGCGCTCGGCCAGTCCCGTGTCGGGTGCGCTGCCGACCGCGACCACCAGCAGGTCCGCGACCACCGCTGCACCGTCGGGCAGCGTGACGGCCACCTGGTCGGGATCGACGGTGATCGCCCCGGGCCGCACACCGAGTAGCAGGTCGACCCCGGCGCCGCGCTGCAGCGCGCCCAGCCGCCGGCCGATCGCCGGCGGGACCACCCGGGCGAGCGGCAGCGGCGCCCGCTCGATCACGGTGACCGTGGCCCCCAGTTTGGCTGCGGCGGAGGCGACCTCGGAGCCGATCAGTCCGGCACCGAGGACGATCACGGAGCCGGCCCGGCCGAGCTCGTCGCGCAGTCCGACCGCGTCCGCGTAGTCGCGCAGGTACTTCACGCGCGGTCCCGGTTCCAGGCCGGGGAGGTGGCGCGCCGCGCCGCCGGTGGCCAGCACCAGCGAGTCGTAGCCGAGGGCGGCACCGTCGGAC
The DNA here is from genome assembly GCF_019656655.1 of Tsukamurella sp. TY48. GTDB lineage: Bacteria > Actinomycetota > Actinomycetes > Mycobacteriales > Mycobacteriaceae > Tsukamurella > Tsukamurella strandjordii. The sequence goes on from NZ_BPMV01000001.1 coordinate 431,929, forward strand.
AGCTCCAGGGTGTGGGACCCGGTGTCCCCGCCGGTCACGGTGACTCCGGTCCGCACGGCGATGCCGGCCTCGTCCCAGTGCGTTGCCGGCTTCAGCAGGGCCTTCTCGACCTCCATGCCGGCCAGGAGAACGTCCTTGCTGAGCGTGGGACGCCGGTACGGGAGGTGCGGTTCGCGCCCGACGAGCGTGACCGCTCCGTCGTATCCGCCGGACCGCAGCGCCAGGGCCGCGGTGGCGCCCGCGACGCCCGTGCCGACGATCACCACGCCGTCGCTCATCCCCGCGCCACCTCGACCATCTCGAAGTCGGCTTTAGCGGCACCGCAGTCGGGACAGGACCAGTCGTCGGGGATGTCGTCCCAGCGGGTACCGGGCTCGATGCCGTCCTCGGGCCAGCCCTCGGCCTCGTCGTACTCGAATCCGCACTGCAGGCAACGGAACAGCTTGAAGGGTGCGTCGCTCATGATGGTTCCAATCCCCCGCTCTAGACGGGCTCGAAGTCGATCTTGTCGCGGACCCCGCAGTCGGGGCAGTTCCAGTCGTCCGGGATATCGGCCCAGGCGGTGCCCGCCGGCCATCCCTCCCGAGGTGCGCCGGCGGCCTCGTCGTACACGTAGTCGCAGATGGGGCACTTGAAGGCGCTCATGCGGCGGCCTGCTCTCCCGTGGCGGTGGCGCCGTACTGCGCGAGCACCTTGTCGCGGACACGGGGGTGGATGTTCACCTTGGTGATGTCGCCGTCGTAGTGCTCCAGCACGCGGTGGTCCATCATCCGGCGCCACAGCGGCGGGAAGTAGGTGAGACCGATGAGCGTGGCGTAGCCCTGCGGCAGCGACGGTGCCTCCTCGAAGGAGCGCAGCGTCTGGTACCGACGCGTGGGGTTGGCGTGGTGATCACTGTGCCGCTGCAGGTGGTACAGGAAGACGTTGGTGATGATGCGGTCCGAGTTCCACGAGTGCCGCGGGGCGCAGCGCTCGTAGCGGCCGGAGGCCAGCTTCTGCCGCATGAGGCCGTAGTGCTCCAGGTAGTTGACCGACTCGAGCAGGCTGAAGCCGTAGACGCCCTGGATGATCAGGAAGGGCAGCACGTACCAGCCGAAGATCGCGGTGAGCACTCCGTAGAGGACCACGGTCATGAGCCAAGCGTTGAGCACATCGTTCTTCAGCGTCCACGGGCTCTTGTCGAGCCGCTTCAGGCGGGTCTTCTCCAGCTCCCACGAGGACTTCAGGCTGCCCCACACGCTGCGCGGCAGGAACTCCCAGAAGGTCTCGCCGAACCGGCCGCTGGCCGGATCCTCGGGGGTGGCGACGCGCACGTGGTGGCCGCGGTTGTGCTCGATGAAGAAGTGGCCGTACATGGCCGGCGCCAGGGTGAGCTTGGCGATCCAGCGCTCGTTCTCGGGCTTCTTGTGGCCGAGCTCGTGGCCGGTGTTGATGCCGATACCGGCAACGACTCCCAGGCTGAGGGTGAGGCCGATCTTGCTGATCAGGCTGAGCCCGCCGCCGGCGGCGTAGACGCCGCCGAGCCAGGTGAGGTTGTCGGCCGTGAGGAAGTAGCACATGGCCACCAGGGAGGCGAGCTGGAAGGGCAGGAAGATGTAGGTGAGCCAGCGGTAGTACTTGGAATCCTCCAGGGCCTCCATCACCTCCTCCGGCGGGTTCTCGCCATCGTCACCGGCCTTGATGTCGACGATCGGGAGGATCACGTACAGCAGGAGCGGCCCGATCCACCAGAGCACCGGGGCCAGGTATATCAGCGGGGTCTGCCCGAGGCCGAGCAGCCACATCAGGCCCACGGCGAAGAACAGCGCGGTGGGAACGAAGAGTCCCCACAGCCACAGTCGCTTCTTGTGGTCCGTCCAGACGGCCTCTTTGCCGTCGGCGTCGATATAAGCGAGGCCCTTCACGGTGCCCTCCTTACTGATCGCCCCTCGCGGGGCTGTGACTGAGGTCATAAGCTCTGCGCTCAGTATTTGACACATTAGAGTCGTTTGTCAAGCAATTCGTGGACATATCTCGCTGATTTGTAAAGTCGCTGGTCGGCGAGCGTGGAGCGACCGCGAACATCGGCCGATTTCGATTGCGCACAATCCAGTTGTGTGCAATATTCGAGGAGTGGAACACGAGGAGCTGCTGGACTCACAGGTCTGCTTCGCGTTGTACTCGGCCTCGAAAGTCGCCGCCAACGCGTACCGCGAGGGACTGTCGACCTTGGGCCTGACCTACACCCAGTACGTCACGCTGCTGGCGCTCTGGGAGCAGGACGGCATCACCGTCTCCGCCCTGGGCGAGCGCCTGCGGTTGGACAGCGGAACACTGTCGCCCCTCCTGCGCCGACTGGAGGCGATGGAGCTGGTGGAGCGGCGCCGCGACCAGGAGGACGAGCGAATGGTCACCGTGCACGTCACCGATTCCGGGCGCGCGATGCAGCCCCGGGTTGCGGCGGTGCAGCGCGAGGTGCGCGAACGCTTCAACCTGTCCCCCGACGAAGCGAAGACCCTCCGCGACCTCGCCAAGCGCTTCTGCGCGGTCCACGACTGATCTCATTCATCCCCCATCACGAGGAGTCACAGCATGATCGACGTCAAGTACACCGCCGAGGCGATCGCCACGGGCGCCGGCCGCGACGGCCACGTCCGCACCGACGACGGCCGGGTCGACCTGGATCTCGCGATCCCCGTCGGCATGGGCGGCAGCGGCGAAGGCTCGAACCCCGAGCAGCTCTTCGCATCCGGCTACGCCGCCTGCTTCCACTCCGCACTGCAGCTCGTGGCACGTACCCGCAAGGTCGCGATCGACGGATCGAGTGTCGGTGCGCGCGTGGGCATCGGCCCGAACGGTGACGGCGGATTCGCGCTCGTCGTGACGCTCGAAGTGATCATTCCCGAGCTGGATACGGCCACCGCGCAAGAGCTCGCCGATGCCGCGCACCAGGTGTGCCCCTACTCCAATGCCGTCCGCGGCAATGTCGACGTCACCGTGACCGTCGCCGACGACTGACCTTCGAAACCCTCTGAGGAGACCATCATGCGCGCACTCATGCACGACGAATTCGGCGATCCCGCAACCGTGCTCAGCGTCAAGGAGATCCCGGCGCCCGAGCCCCGTCCGGGTCAGGTACTGATCCGTACCCTGCTCGCCTCCATCCACAACCATGACCTGTGGACCGTGAAGGGCGACTACGGCTACAAGCCCACCCTCCCCGCCCGCAGCGGCTCCGAGGCCGTCGGCGTGATCGAGGCGCTCGGCGAGGGCGTCACCGGATTGTCCGTGGGCCAGCGGGTGATGACCGGCGGCGCGTTCGGCACCTGGGCCGAGTACTTCGTGGCCAACGCCGACACCGTGCTGCCCGTTCCCGACGCCATCCCCGACGAGGCTGCGGCCCAACTGTTCGCGATGCCCTTCAGCGCCGCATCGCTGCTGGAGTACCTCCAGGTGCAGCCCGGCGGGTGGATCGTGCAGAACGCCGCCAACGGTATGGTCGGCGGCCTCCTCGCGCAGCTCGCCGCGGCCCGCGGCGTGAACGTGACTGGTCTGGTCCGGCGGTCGGCGGCGGTCGAGGAACTCGCAGCGCTCGGCATCTCCAACGTGATCGCCACCGACACCCCCGACTGGCGCGAGCGCGCCGCCGCCCTCCCGGGCGACACGGGATACGCCGCCGCGGTCGACTCGGTGGGCGGCTCCGCGAGCACCGACCTGGCCCGGCTGCTCGGACAGCGCGGCACCCTCGTCTCCTTCGGCGCCATGAGCGCGGCCGGCGCGGGACAGACCGCACTGCTGGAGATCCCCGTGAACGACGTGATCTTCAAGGAGCTCACCATCAAGGGCTTCTGGGGCCGCACGGTGAGCCAGGAGATGGCGCCCGCGAAACGTCGCGAACTGGTCGAGGAGATCGTGCGCGGCGCCGCCGCAGGCACCCTGAAGCTGCCCGTGGACGGGATCTACGACTTCGACCGGATCGCCGACGCGGCGACCGCGAACGGGCGCCCCGGGCGCTCGGGCAAGATCCTGCTCCGCCCGTGACTCTCGGCCAAGGCGGCGCCGGTGACCGTTCCCGCTTGGCGGCGATCGGCGCCTCGTCGGACGATTTCTCCGTGGCGACGATCGCCCGGCTGTGCCCACCGTCGAACGGATCGATCCTCGATGTGGGCTGCGGCACGGGCGATCTCGCCCGCCGCCTGGCACGAGAGGTGGTGCCCGAGGGCACCGTCACCGCCCTCGACCGGGACGTTTCCGCGATCGGCGCCGACACCGGCGGCCTCGCCGTGGTGACTGCCGATCTGTCGACCTGGTCGCCCACCGAGGGCATCGCCTACGACGTGGTGCATGCGCGGTACGTGCTCGCCCACCTGCCCGATCCCGCTGCGGCGCTCGCGCGGATCTGCTCCTGGGTACGACCGCACGGACACATCGTGATCACCGAACCGCTGGCCCTGCACCTGGACCCGGTGACACCGCAGGCGGTGCGGCGGGTGTTCGACGGCTATCACTCCTGGGCGGAGCGCGGTGGCATGTCGCTCAGCTTCGCCACCGCCGCAGCCGGACTCATCGCAGCGGCCGGCGGCACGGACATCACCGTCGAGACCCGGATTTCGCGGTTCGGCGGCGGGCCGGGTGTGGACCGCTGGGCGGCGCTCATCCGGCCGGTCGCCGACCGGCTGCGCGAGGGCGGCGTGGCGGGCGCGGATCTCGACGAGTTCTTCACCGCCGCGGACGATCCCGCCGTGCACGTGGCGCCGCAGTTGATCGTGACCACTGCAGCGCGCCTGCCCTGACTCAGCCGAGGAGGCGCTTGCGGGTGTTCAAACCCTGCGACAGCAGGAAGGCCACGAAGTCTCGGAGCGCATCGCCGCCGAGTTCGCTTGCCGGGAACGAGTACTGGAGCACCAGATCGGCCGAGACCTCGCGCCGCATCAACCGCAGCGTCCCGAATTGAATCGACTCACCTGCCGCCTCCACATCGGCGACCAACCGGTCGGACAGCGGCAGGTCCAAAGCGATCACCTGGGTCACGGAGTAGAAGTCCAGCCCCTCCGACAACTCGTCGACCTGCACGGAGGCCGGTGCTTCGCCGAATTCGATGCGGATGGTCCCCTCGGCGTCCCGGCGGAGGGGGACGACGGTCCCGAGGGCCGCCTCCAGCCGCCGGCGCAATACGTCGAAGCGCGCGGTGGGGTCCGTCACTTGGTGCCGCCGAATCGCCGGTCCCGCTTGGCGTACTCGAGGCACGCCTCCCAGAGGTTGCGGCGATCGAAATCGGGGAACAGCGTGTCCTGGTACACGTACTCGGCGTAGGCGCTCTCCCACAGCAGGAAGTTCGACGACCGCTTCTCGCCCGACGGCCGCAGGAACAGGTCCACATCGGGCATGTCCGGCTGGTACAGGTAGTGAGCGAAGGTCTGCTCGGTGATGCCCTCCGGCTTGATCTCCCCCGCCGCCGCACGGCGGGCGATCTCACGCGTGGCGTCGACGATCTCGGCGCGGCCGCCGTAGTTGACGCACATCGTGAGCGTCATCACGGTGTTGTTCTTGGTGAGCTCCTCCGCGACCTCGAGCTCCTTGATCACGCTGCGCCACAGGCGCGGACGGCGTCCGGCCCATTTCACGCGCACGCCCATCTCGTTCATCTCATCGCGGCGGCGGCGGATCACATCGCGGTTGAAGCCCATGAGGAAGCGCACCTCGTCGGGACTGCGCGACCAGTTCTCGGTCGAGAAGGCGTACGCCGAGAGGTTCTTCACCCCCAGCTCGATGCACCCGCACACGGTGTCCATGAGCACCGCCTCGCCCTGCTCGTGCCCCTTGGTGCGCGGCAGACCGCGGTCCTGCGCCCAGCGGCCGTTGCCGTCCATCACCAGTGCCACGTGGTTGGGCACCAGCTCCGCGGGGATCTCCGGGGGTGTGGCACCCGAAGGATGCGGGTCCGGCGGCCGGACGGTGCTCGACGTGGCGGTGGGGGCGGCCTTGGCCTTAGCCCGTCGCAATCCCGGCACCGTCTACCTCCGTTCCCCCGGCTCCCGTCGCCGAGGCCGAACTGTGCGGCGCATGCCGCTCGATCATGGGCAGCGATCGCAACTGCCGTCCTACATGCCACTGTAGGTGCGCCGCGGCCAGACCGTTCGCCTGGCGACGCACCCGATCCCCCGTGGTCTCGGCGAAATCGAAATCTGCCCTGGCCAGAGCCACCAACAGGTCCAGCACGCCCTGCGCCAGAACCGCCGACCCCGCGGGGCGGCAGTGCACGCACACCGCGCCGCCGGCCGCCACGTGGAAGGCGCGGTGCGGGCCGTCGTCGCCGCAGCGGGCGCACAGGGTGAGCGCCGGGGCCCAGCCCGCGGCGTCCATCGCGCGGAGCAGGAAGGAGATGAGGATCAGCTCGCGGTCGCGCATGCCCCCGGCGATCGCCCGCAGTGCACCGACGGTGAGCCGGTGCAGCTCCGGTGCCGGGGCGCGCTCCTCACCCGCGAGCCGTTCCGCGGTCTCGATCACGGCGCACGCCGTGGTGTACCGCCCGTAGTCGCCGGCCAGATCACCCGAGTAGGCGGCGATGGAATGCACCTGCGTCACCGTGTCCAGGCTGCGCCCGGGGTAGAGCTGCAGATCGACGTGGGCGAACAGCTCCAGGCGGGCACCGAACCGCGACCGCGGACGGCGCACCCCCTTGGCGACCGCCCGGACCAGGCCGTTCTCCCGGGTCAGCAGCGTGAGGATGTAGTCGGCCTCCCCCAGCTTGTGCTGCCGCAGCACCACAGCGCTGTCCCGGTACGACCTCATACCCTCCATCATCCCACCTCGGACCGACATCGGTCCCGTGTGCCGCTCGTGTCGCGGCGCCCATGGCAGACTGGGCGGTGGAACGTCACGAGGAGATACGACATGACGAACTCGAACGGAAAGGTCGACGCGCCGGAGTCGGCGTGATCAGCCCCCACGACCGCCCGCACGCGGCACTCCCCCTGCGGCTCAGCATCGCGAGCTGGATGCTCGGCGACGGCTCCCCCGAGCCGCCCGTCGTCGGGGAGATCGGCGAATACCGGATCGGCTTCCGCGAGGAGGCCGATCACGACCCCAGTGACGCCGCCGTGAGCGAACTCATCGGCACCGCGACATCAGAGGGTGAACCCACCCCGTTCGGCCGCCGGGGCGAGACGAAGAAGTTGTGCTGGCCGACGACGCTGCAGGGACCCGGGTGGGAGGTCTCCTGGATGTCGCCGCGACCGCCCGGCGGCGTCGAACGTGTACGCGGCTCCGTCTACGCGGACCACGTCTACTACGGGAAACCGAAATCCGTGCGCGGCAGGATCCTTCGCGTTCAGATCGAATCGGTTCTGATGCGGGTGAACCACGAACTGGGTCGGTGGGAGGCGATCCCGGGAACGTACGAGTACAGGGACGTGGAAACCTGCCCGCAGTGGTTCGGCGGGCGCGAGACGACCGGCCCGGACGAGGCTCGGGAGGAGTGGGCAGCCATCGTCGACCTCGACCTCGCCGTGCCCCCGCCGGACCTGACCCCCAGGCTTCTACCGGGGGCCGTAGCGGTCGACGGTGACGTCGCATGGATCGCCGACTGGTCACGCCCGATCGTCGTGCGGTTGGACCTGAGCACGAACGACATCCGCGAGTACGTCCTCCCCGAACCGGTCGGCGGCTTCAGCGGCGCGCCGCCGATCTGGTGCGACGGCCGCACCTGCTGGATCGGCAGGCCCACCGGCCTCTATCGGATCGCCGGCGACGACGTGCGAAAGGTCTGCGACGAGCCACCGGATCAGGTGTTGCGCGGGCACGGCGGGCGACTCCTGGTGATCAACCGGAGGGAGAGTTCACGCCTGCACCTGCTTCCTGATGGCGCAGATGAGCTGCCTCCCTTCCTCTTCGAGGGCGGATGGATGGAATCGGCGATCACTGCCGCCGACGGCTTCCTGCTGCTGATGTCGAACGGCGCGACGGACCCCGAGGACCGGAATCATCGGCTCGTCCGGGTCGGCGCCAGCGGGTCCGTCGATGTCGGCCCCGTCCTGCACGAGCTCGGCCCCAACCCCGGCGGCCTCTCCGGGCGGCCGGTACGGATCAACGGCTCCCATGCGGGGCTCGCGGCTGTCGAGGACCGCGATGGATCCCCACGTGTGCAATGGGTCGACGGCTACGAGGTTCAGCGCGATCTCACGGTGCAGCTCATCAGCGGCGAGCCGCAACCACCGCGCACTTACGCAGCACTCGATGGCGAGCCATGGACCGTCGTTTGGGTGCCCGGCGACCGAGATCGGAGCCAGTGGTGGGAGTTCGATGAGCCGTGCCCGCACCCCGAGGACGAGGACGCCCGACTCCTCGTCCGGCTGCACCCCGAAACGCTCCAGCCCGTCGCGATCGCGCCCGTTCCCTTCCAGCATCCGACGGTGGCGCGCCACGGCGACGACTTCCTCGTGGCGACCGTCTCTGCCCTCTACCGCTGGAGCGGAACCGGCTACTCGGAGCTCGTCGAGATCCCCGTCGCCCAGATGCTCGCCCGCTAGAAGCCCAGGCGGCCCAGCTGCTTCGGGTCGCGCTGCCAGTCCTTGGCGACCTTCACATGCAGCGATAGGAACACCTTGCGGCCCAGCAGCTTCTCGATCTCCGTGCGCGCCTCGGTGCCCACGGCCTTCAGGCGCGAGCCGCCCTTGCCGATGATGATGGCCTTCTGCGAGGGCCGCTCCACGTAGAGCAGCGCGTGCACATCGAGCATCCCCGGCTTGCCGGACTTCTCCTGCGCGTCGGTCTTCTCGCGCTCGAGCACCTCCTCGATCACCACCGCCAGCGAGTGCGGGAGCTCGTCGCGCACGCCCTCCAGTGCGGCCTCGCGGATCAGCTCGGCCATCATGGTGTCGTCGTCGGTGTCGGTCACCTCGTCGTCCGGGTAGAACGCCGGACCGGGCTGCATCTTCGACGCCAGCAACTGGACCAGGTCCTCGACCTGCTCCCCCGATGCGGCCGACACCGGGATCACATCGCTGCCCTCGCCGAGGAACTTCGAGACCGCCAGCAGCTGCTCGGCCACCTTGTCGCGGCCCACCTTGTCGATCTTCGTGACCACGCCCAGCAGCGGCGTGCGCGGCGCCATGTGCCGCACCTGATCGAGGATGTACTTGTCACCGGGACCGATCTTCTCGTCCGCGGGAATCGTGAGGCAGATGATGTCGACCTCGGAGTAGGTGTCACGCACCAGATCGTTGAGCCGCTGCCCCAGCAGCGTGCGGGGCCGGTGCAGACCGGGCGTGTCCACCAGCACCAGCTGGCAGTTCGGGCGGTTGACGATGCCGCGGATGGTGGAACGCGTCGTCTGCGGCCGCGAGCTGGTGATCGCCACCTTGGTCCCCACGAGCGCGTTCGTCAGCGTCGACTTGCCGGTGTTCGGCCGTCCCACGAAACAGACGAACCCCGAACGGAATTCCGTCTCGTCGCCGTCTTCCTGCTCGACCGCATCAGGAGCGTCGGTCATCGTCGGACCTCCCCGGCCGCGTCCACCAGTAGAACGTGCGCCTGCGGCGTCACCTCGCGCAGGGCGGCCACGCCGGGGTCGGCACCGTCGACCTCGCCGATCAGCACCGCTGCCTCGAACCCCTGCGCGCCGGAGCTGACCGCGGAGGCCACCGCCACCTGCAGGGCGGTGAGCGACAGCGACGACAGGGCCACGGGCGCACCGGCGTAGCTCCGGCCGTCCGCATCCCGCACCGCGGCGCCGTGATCGGCACCCGCCCGGCCCATGGCGCCGCGCGCCAGCGTGACGAGCTTGCGGTCCTCCTCGCTGAGGTCGCTCACACGGTCTCCTTCTCGTCCGCCTCGGCGGCGGTGGTCTCGTTGTCGTCGTCGGCGCGGCGCACCACGACGGTGGTTATCCGCATCCTCCCACGGCGATCCGTGGATCCCTCAGCCTCCAGCAGCAGGCCGTGCGCGCGCGCCTCACTGCCGGGCAGCGGCACACGCCCGAGCGACAGTCCGAGCAGACCGCCGACGGTGTCGACCTCGTCCTCCTCGATGTCCTCGTCGTACAGCTCTCCCAGCGATTCGAGGTCCAGGCGCGCGGACACGCGGTAGATCCCGTCGCCGAGGTCCTCGACCGGCGCGATCTCGTCGGCGTCGTACTCGTCGGTGATCTCGCCGACGATCTCCTCCAGCACATCCTCGATGGTCACCAAGCCTGCGATGGAGCCGTACTCGTTCACCAGCACGGCCATGTGGTTGTTGGTGAGCTGCATCTCGCGGAGCAAGGCGTCCACGGGCTTGGAATCGGGCACGAAGACCGCGGCGCGGGCGAGCGTACCCACCTCGATCGCGTGCGTGTCCACGCCGTCGGGCAGCGCCACGAGGTCCTTGAGGTACACCACGCCCTGCACATCGTCGACGTTCTCGCCGATCACGGGGATGCGTGAATGACCGGAGCGCACGGCGAGCCGGATCGCCTGGGACACCGTCTTATCCGATTCGATCCACACGATCTCGGGCCGCGGCACCATTACCTCGCGGGCAGCGGTGTCGCCGAGTTCGAAGACCGACTGGATCATCTTGCCCTCGTCCTCGTCGACCACGCCGCGCTGCTGCGCCATGTCCACGAGCTCGCGCAGCTCGACCTCCGTCGCGAAAGGGCCGTTGCGGAAGCCGCGGCCGGGTGTGACGGCGTTACCGAGCAGGATGAGCAAGCGGGTGATCGGCCCCATCAGGGTGGCGATCACCTGCATCGGCAGCGCCGCAGCGCAACCCAGTGAGTAGGCGTGCTGGCGGCCGAGGGTGCGTGGCCCCACACCGATCAGGACGTAGCTGACCACGGTCATCGTGACGGCGGTGATCACGGCCGTCCACGCCGTGGAGAGGTAGCGGTCCATCACCATGAACATGAGCACGGTGGCGGAGATCTCGCAGGCGGTGCGCAGCAGCACCGCGAGGTTGACGTAGAGCGGACGGTTCTGCAGCACGCGTTGCAGCCGCTTCGCGCCCGGCCGGTTGTCCTCGACGAGATCCTCGACTCGGGCGGGCGAGACGGTGAGCAGAGCGGCGTCGACTGCGGCGAACAGCCCACCCAGCAGGACGAGTGCCACGACGCCGACGACCAGCAGGATCGACGAGCTCACGGATCAGTCCCGCCGGCCGAGGAATCCGGTGCGGCCCAGCAGCTTCTCGTCGCGGGCGGCCTGCTTGGCGCGGCGCTCGTTCTCGCGCAGCTCGGCGTAGTACTCGGCGAGGATGCTGTCCTGCAGGCCGAACATCTCGCGCTCCTCCTCCGGCTCAGCGTGATCGAAGCCGAGCAGGTGCAGCACGCCGTGCACGGTGAGCACGTTCAGCTCGTGCGCGGTGGAATGTCCCGCAGCCTCGGCCTGTTCGGCCGCGAACTGGGGGCACAGAACGATGTCGCCGAGCGTGGCGGGGCCCGCCTCGGGCATGTCGGGGCGCCCGCCGGGCGTGAGCTCGTCCATCGGGAAGCTCATCACATCAGTGGGGCCGGGCAGGTCCATCCACTTCACGTGCAGGTCGGCCATGGTGTCCAGATCGACGGCGAGCATGTTCAGCTCGGCACCCGGGTGCACGTCCATCGCGGCGATGGCGAAGGCCGCCACCGCGACCAACTCGGACTCGTCGACGTCGAACCCCGACTCGTTGGCGAATTCGATGCTCATCGGCGGCCCGGCATCCGGCGCGCACCCGAGGTGGGGCGGACCTTGCTGGAGGCGAGCTGCTCCTCGAACTCGGAGTAGGCGTCCACGATCTCGGCCACCAGGCGGTGCCGCACCACATCGGCGCTCGACAGTTCGGCGATGTGGATGTCGTCGATACCGCGCAGGATGTTCACCGCGGCCCGCAGCCCGCTGGTGGCGCCACCGGGCAGATCGACCTGGGTCGCATCGCCGGTCACCACGATCTTCGAACCGAAGCCCAGGCGGGTGAGGAACATCTTCATCTGCTCGGCGGTGGTGTTCTGCGCCTCGTCGAGGATGATGAACGCGTCGTTGAGGGTGCGGCCGCGCATGTAGGCCAGCGGCGCCACCTCGATGACGCCCGCGGCCATCAGCTTCGGGATCGCCTCCGGGTCCATCATGTCGTGCAGCGCGTCGTACAGCGGCCGCAGGTACGGGTCGATCTTGTCGTTGAGCGTGCCGGGCAGGAAGCCCAGGCGCTCACCGGCCTCGACGGCGGGACGGGTCAGGATGATGCGACTGACCTGCTTGGACTGCAGGGCCTGCACGGCCTTGGCCATCGCGAGGTAGGTCTTGCCGGTACCGGCGGGGCCCACACCGAAGACGATGGTGTGCTGGTCGATCGCGTCGACGTACTTCTTCTGGTTGACGGTCTTCGGGCGCACCGTCTTACCGCGGCGCGAGATGATGTCCAGCGTGAGCACCTCGGCGGGCGACTCGCCGGAACCGTCGGTCATCATGCCGACCGAACGGCGCACCTCCTCGGGGCTCACCGCCACGCCGCTGCGCACGGCGGCCAGCAGCTCGGCCAGCACCCGCTCCGCGAGCGCCACGTCGGCCGGCGCACCGGACAGCGTGAGGACGTTGCCGCGGGCGTGGATGTCGGCGTCGAGCGCTCCTTCGAGGGCGCGCAGGTTGGCGTCCGCGGGGCCGAGGAGTCCGAAGGTCAGCTCGATGGGAATCTCGATGGTGGACCGCGCCGGGGTCACTGCCTGGGCGCGGTTTTCGGAACTGTTGCGGTCTGGCACGCGGTGCGTCGATCCTTCGTCGAAGAGGTGGGGCACCATCCCTCCCGGGGTGGATATCTCCAGTTTAGTCCCCCGGAGGGTGGTACCGCCTCTGAGATTCCGGTGTCCGGCCTAGGTGACGACCAATCGGCCCGAACAGCTCAGCGTCTGGCCCTCCGGTCCCTTCACCGTGATCGTGACGGCCTTGGTCCCCGGACCCGTGCGCAGCTGCGAGAACTGGATGGTGTTCGTACCGATCCAGGGCTGTGCGACGGGGCCGGCGGATCCGGACTTCCCGGTCACCACATCGCGCCACTGCAGCCTTCCGGTCCAGTCCTTGGCGCCGGCCGGCAGATTGGCGAGGGCGTACCCGACGCCCGGAACGCGCTGGTCGATGTTGGGATACTGTCCGGCCTGGTTGCCTCCGAAAACCACGAGGTCAGCGCCCTGCGAGCAGATCTGCGGGGTCGCTCCCGGGGCGGCGCCGGCGGCGCCCGCTCCTGCGGTGAGGGCTCCCAGTCCGATCGCTCCTGCAGCAGCGGCTCCGAGGAGGGTGCGAGTGCGGGTGTTCATCGTGCTCTCCAATCTGTCGTGCGGAAGATTCACGATCGATAAATCGCCGCCCACCTCAGATTGGTTACTCAGCGCACAGACAGTTCCTCGATGGCGGCGAGAGTGGCCGCGTGCCCCTTCGAGCCCGGTTCGAGGAAGTCGTCGTGACCCTCGCCCTCGATCATGGTGAGCTCGGCATCCATCCCGTTCTCCTGCGCCTGCGAGAGGAACCACTCCGAGAGCTGGTAGGGAACCTGCTCGTCCAAGCGGCCGTGGAGCGCGCGGACGGGCGTCTTGAAGGGCATCTGGGCCACCGGGCTGGCCTGCGCGAAGGTGCGCTTGATCAGCCGCAGATTGGCGTTCGGTCCCAGGTCGAAGAGCAGCCGCATCGACTGATCGCCGTCGCCGCGCTCGATCAGGTCGAGTACGCCGCCGCGGGAGATCACACCCAGCAGGTCGGGACGCTGCGCCGCGGCCCAGACCGCGAGCGTGGCCCCGGCGCTGTGCGCCGCCACGATATGCCCGTTATTGGCGAGCTTCTCCGTGCCGTAGTCGATCGCGGCGAGCACGTCGTCACCCGGGATCGGCCACTTCACGTCGGGCTCGCCGACCCGGCGGTACTCCACGTTCCACACCGGGTAGCCGCGGTCGTTGAGGTCCTTGGCGACCTTCGACTCCATGCTCATCGAGTACAGGTTCCGCCAGTATCCGCCGTGTACCAGGGTGATCAGCGGCTTCGAGTCGTCACCCGGGTAGAAGTGCCCGTGCTGCGATTCCTCGCTGCCGTAGAAGATGCGACGCGCCATCGTGTTGAAGCCTTCCCAGTCGGGCACTAAGCCGGTGGGGTCTGCTCCCACCTGTCGGTCAGGACGCCGAGGGCCCCGAGCGCCACGGCCGCCGCCGTCGACGTCCGCAACACCGTGGGACCGAGGAGCGCGGGCTGCGCACCCATGGTGACCAGGGCATCCAGTTCCTCGGGGCTGATTCCACCCTCCGGTCCCACTACAATAACGACGGTTGTTGTTACTGAGAAGTCAACTTGCCCGATCGGCACCGCTGAACCTTCATGCAAGACAACTACATTCGCATCCATACTGGTGAGTAGCGGTATGAGTTCCCGCGTCGTCACCAGATCGTGCACACGCGGAACATACGCTCGGCGAGCCTGTTTCGCGGCCGACCGTGCCACCGCACGCCACCGGGCGACGCCCTTGTCGGCCTTGCCCTTCGCACCGTCCCACCGCGACACGCACCGCGCGGCCTGCCAGGGCACGATCTCGTCGGCGCCGGCCTCGGTCGCGAGCTCCACCGCCAGCTCCGCGCGATCCGACTTCGGCAGCGCCTGCACCACGATCACCCGGGGCGAGGGCTCCGGCACCGTCCACGTCTGCGTGCAGCGCAGCGTGACATCGGACTTGCCGACCGACTCGGCCGTGCACCGGGCGAAACCGCCCGCACCGTCGGAGAGCACGAGCTCCTCCCCCACCCGGATCCGTCGCACCGCCGCCGCGTGCCGGCCCTCGTCACCGTCGAGCAGGTACTCCGCGCCGGGCGCGGGCAACGACTCCGCGAGGAAGACGGTGGCCGCCACCTGCGGTTACCGCCCGGCGAACGTGTCGCGCAGGCGCGAGAACAGCCCGCTGGACTGGTCCGCTCCGCCGCGACCGGCGACCTGCGGCTCCTCGCCCGGGAACAGCGCCTTGAACTCGCGCAGCTTCTCGGCCTGCTTCTTGTCCAGCCGCGAGGGGACCACCACGTCGAAGTGCACCACCAGGTTGCCGCGGTTCTGCGAGTTGACCTGGGGCATGCCGTGGCCGCGGAGCACCTTGGTGTCACCCGGCTGGGTACCCGCCGGGATCTCGACCGTGAGCTCACCGTCGATCACGGTGGGCACGGTGACCGAGGCGCCGAGCGCGGCGTCGAACATCGGGACCCGGGCGGTCACGTGCAGCGTGTTGCCGTCGCGCACCAGGACCTCGTGCTCGCGCTCGCTGACCTCCACGTACAGGTCGCCGGCGGGACCGCCACCGGGGCCCACCTCGCCCTGTCCGGCGAGCCGCACCCGCATGCCGTCACCGACACCGGCGGGGATCTTCACCGTGAGCGTGCGGCGGGTGCGCACGCGGCCGTCGCCGGCGCACTTGGTGCAGGGGTTCTGGATGACCTCGCCGGCCCCCGAGCAGGTGGGGCAGGGTCGCGAGGTCATGACCTGGCCGAGGAAGGAGCGCTGCACGGACTGCACCTCGCCCGCACCCTGGCAGGTGGGGCAGGTGGTGGGCTTGGAATCGCCCTCGGTCCCGGCTCCCTGGCACTTGTCGCACAGCACCGCCGTATCGACCGTGATCTCCCGGCTCACGCCGGTGGCGCACTCCTCGAGATCGAGCTCCATGCGGATCAACGCGTCGTTGCCGGGGCGCACGCGGCCGCGCGGGCCTCGACCGCCCCCGCCGCCCATGCCGCCGCCGAAGAAGGCCTCGAAGACATCGCCCAGGCCGCCGGTGAAGCCGCTCGCGCCGCCGAACCCGCCGCCGCCGAAGCCGCCGGGCGAGCTGTCGAGCGGATCGCCGCCCATATCGACGATGCGGCGCTTGTCCGGATCGCTGAGCACCTCGTAGGCGTCGGAGACGTCGCGGAACTTCTCCTGGGCCGCATCGTCGGGGTTCACATCCGGGTGCAGCTCGCGGGCCAGCTTCCGGTAGGCACGCTTGATCTCCTGATCGGAGGCCTTCGAATCGACGCCCAGGATGCGGTAGTAGTCACGGGCCACAGCAGCTAATTCCTCACAACGAACTCGGTACTCGAACTTCGGGCGCGGAGACCTGATAGCGCTCCGCTCAACTCATGATTCCACCACGTATGGCGATGCGGCCATTCGGCCTGGTCAGCGAGCCCCCAACACCTCGCCGACATAGCGGGCGACCGCGGCGACGGACGCGATCGTCCCCGGATAGTCCATCCGGGTGGGGCCCAGCACGCCGACGCCGCCGAAGACCGCGCCCGACGAGCCGTAGCCGGTGGACACGACCGAGGCACCGCGCAGGTTCTCGTCCTGCGTCTCCGAGCCGATGGCCACCGAGACGGTGCCCGGGTGCTGTCGCGCGGTGAGCAGTTTGAGCACCACCACCTGCTCCTCCAGCGTCTCCAGGACGCTGCGCAGCGATCCGGAGACGGCGTCGAAATCTCCGGCGTTGCGGGTGAGGTTCGCGGTGCCGCCGAGCACCAGGCGGTCGTCCGCCCGCTCGACGAGGGTCTCGACCAGCACCGTCGAGATGCGGATGACCGCGTCGCGCATGTCCCGCGGCGCGAGCGGCGCGAGATCGGCCACGGCCATCGAGGCGTCGGGGATCAGTTTGCCGTGCACGGCCGCGCCGAACAGCTCACGCAACCGTGAGAGCTCCTCGTCGGACGCGGGGCCGCCCAGCTCGACGAGCCGCTGCTCCACGCGCCCGGAGTCCAGGATCACCACGAGGAGCAGCCGCGTGGGGGCCAGCGCCACCACTTCGAGGTGCCGCACCCGCGCCGAGCTGATCACCGGGTACTGGATCACCGCGACCTGACGGGTGAGCTGGGCGAGCAGCCGGACGGAGCGCTGCAGCACATCGTCGAGATCGACGCCGGTCTCCAGGAACTGGAGGATCGCCCGGCGCTCCGCCGTCGACAGCGGCTTGACCTGCGCGATCCGGTCGACGAACTGCCGGTAGCCCTTCTCCGTGGGGATACGCCCGGAGCTGGTGTGCTGCTGGGTGATGTAGCCCTCGGCCTCCAGCACCGCCATATCGTTGCGGACGGTGGCGCTGGACACTCCGAGCTGGTGCCGGTCCACGAGCGCCTTCGACCCCACGGGCTCCTGCGTCTCGACGTAGTCGGCCACGATCGCCCGCAGTACCTCGAAACGACGGTCCTCGGTGCTCGACATCGAGCGCGTCACCTCCGATCGGCCTGGTTCATCCTCGAAGGTCCAGTTTACGCGGGCTAGAGTCGAACGGTGATCTTCAAGGGCGTTCTCGACGAAAAGCCGTACCCCGATCACGGCCTCACCCATCGGGAGTGGTCCAAGATCCCGCCGCAGCAGGTGCGCCTGGACCAGCTCATCACCACCACCGCGGTCCTCGCCCTCGACCGGCTGCTCTCGGAGGACTCCACCTTCTTCGGTGACCTGTTCCCGCACGCCGTGCAGTGGAACGGCGACCTGTACCTCGAGGACGGCCTGCACCGCGCCGTGCGCTCCGCACTCCGCGGGCGGCAGGTCCTGCACTGCCGGGTGCATGCGCTCGCCCCCGGTACCCCGCCGCGTGCGGCATCCTCGGTCAGGCAGGGCAAACACGCGCGGCGTGACTGAAAGGGACTCCTCATGACCTCGACCATCCGCCAGACCGGTACCGGTTCCGCCCCCGCGGTCCCCGATGTGGTGATCGCGCGGATCGGCGTGCAGACCCGCGCGAGCGATGTGGCCGCGGCGTTCACCGGCGCCTCGGCCGCGGCACACGCGGTCGTGGCGGCCGTCCGCGCGGCGGGCGTCGCCGACGGGGACATCGCCACCACCGACGTCGGCTTGCAGGCCGTCGAGACCGGGCCGTGGGAGGACCGGCGACTGGAGGGGTACGCGGCGTCGGAGTCGCTCACCGTCACCGTCCGCGACACCGGTCGAGCGGCGGCGGTGCTGCAGGCCGCGGCGGCCGCCGCGGGCGACGCCGCCCGGATCGAGTCGGTCACCTTCGCGGTGTCCGACGGTGACGGTCCGCTCGAACGGGCCCGGGAGGCCGCGTTCGCCGATGCGCGGCGCCGGGCGGAGCAGTACGCGCGCCTGGCCGGCGCCGCGCTGGGTCCGGTGCGGTCGATCGCCGACGAACCCGCGGGTCCCGGCCCGATGCCGGGCGTGATGTTCGCCTCGAAGCAGAGCGACAGCGGTCCCGCGATGGCCGTCGGCGAGCGCTCGGTGAGTGCGCAGGTGACGGTGGAATGGGAGTTGTCGCACTGAAAGGTGCGTTGAGGTAACGACCGATTCGGCCCGGCGGCCTTCCGACGCTGGCACCATCGGGGCATGACGAAGCCGAAGTCCACTCCGCTGCGCCGGCGGGCCGCCGGCGCACTGGCGGCCGCCGCGCTCGCCGTGGGAGCGCTGTCCGCCTGCTCCTCGTCCGATCCCAACGGTTCTCCGCGTGAGATCACGGCGGTCGGCACCGGTGAGGCCTCCGGCAAACCCGATGTGCTCACCGTGAAGATGGCGGTGCAGCAACAGGCCGCGGACGTGAGCACGGCACTGAACCAGTCGTCGTCGGGCGCGCAGAAGGTGATCGATGCGGCCGCCGCGAACGGCGTGGACCGCAAGGACATCGCCACCGCGAACGTCGACGTCTCCGCGCGCACGGGCCCGGACCAGTCGATCACCTCCTACGAGGCGACGCAGTCGCTCACGATCAAGGTGCGCAAGCTCGACTCCGCGTCGAAGCTGCTCGGCGATCTCGCCACCGCGGGCGGGAACGGCACCCGCATCAACTCGGTGGGTTTCGACATCGAGAACGACGACGCCCTCAAGGCCACCGCCCGCGATAAGGCCTTCGCCGCGGCGAAGACCCGCGCGGAGCAGTACGCGAAGCTGGCGGGCGGGAAGCTCGGCGAGGTCCGGACGGTGAGCGAGGTCCCGTCGGCGCGCACGCCGAGCACCCGGGACTTCTCGGCACCGGGAGGCGTCCAGGGCGCGGCCGCGGCGCCGGTCCCGATCGAATCCGGCGAGCAGTCGCTGAGTGTGACCGTCACCGTGGTGTGGTCGCTGGCCTGATCGTCAGTCGAGGATGCGGCGCACCACGCCGTCGGCGAGGAGCCGCCCCGCGTCGGTGAGCACGTAGGCCGCCCCGTCGCGGACGAGGTTGCCTTCGGCGACCTCGGCGTCGGCGCGCGCACGCTCATCCGGACCGAGCACCGTGAGCGGCAGGCCCGAGCGCATCCGCACCCGCAGCATCACGTCCTCGACGTGCTGTTCCTCCGCGGTGAGTGTCTCGTGCCCGGCCAACGGCAGTTCGCCGCGGCCGACGGCATCGGCGTAGCGGGCGGGGTGCTTGATGTTCCACACGCGGGTCCCGGCGATGTGCCCGTGGGCGCCCGGGCCGGCGCCCCACCAGTTCGCGCCCTCCCAGTACAGCTCGTTGTGGTGGCACCGTCCGGCGCCGCTGCGCGCCCAGTTCGACACCTCGTACCAGTCGAAGCCGGCGCCGCGCAGCGCGGCGTCCACCTGCTCGTAGCGGCGGGCCAGCACGTCGTCGTCGGTGTCGGGGAGTTCGCCGCGGCGGATGCGGCGCGCCAGCGCCGTGCCGTCCTCGACGATGAGCGCGTACGCGGAGACGTGGTCGACGCCGGCGTCGAGCACCGCGTCGAGCGAGGCCGCGAGATCGGCGTCGGTCTCCCCCGGCGTGCCGTAGATCAGATCCAGGTTCACATGCTCGAAGCCCGCGGCGCGGGCCTCCTTCGCCGCGGCCACCGCCCGGCCAGGGGTGTGCGTGCGGTCGAGCACCTTGAGCACGTGTGCGGCGGCCGACTGCATGCCCAGTGAGACGCGGGTGAATCCGGCGTCACGCAACCGCCCGAAGAACTCGGGTGAGGTGGATTCGGGGTTCGATTCGGTGGTGATCTCGGCGTCGTCGGCGAACCGGAAGTGCCGCCGGGCGGTGTCGAGGAGGGCTGCCAGACCGTCGCCACCCAGCAGCGACGGTGTCCCGCCGCCCACGAACACGGTCCGCACGGGCACATCGCCGACGGTGGCGCGCGCCAGGGCCAGCTCACCATCGATCGCCTCGGCCCACGCCTGCGGGGACGACGATCCGCCCAGCTCACCGGCGGTGTAGGTGTTGAAATCGCAGTATCCGCAGCGTGTGGCGCAGAACGGGACGTGCAGGTACAGCCCGAACGGCGCGGAGCCGCCCTCCAGTGAGGGCAGGGCGGGGGCGGCGAGGGACTGTGTCACTCCTCCAGTCTGGCAGTCGCGGCTGCCGGGTCCGAACCGGTCGGCGGCGGGAACCGCGATGTGGTTCGAACCACCCCGATTCCAACTTTCGCCCAGCCGGTGGCACAATGATCTCGATGGATGGACAGGGTGAGCTGCTGGCTTCGCGCCGGCACATTGATTACCTGCGGGTCTGCAGCAGCAGCTGTCAGGCCTGATTCCGGCGTTTCTGCGCGCCGCACCGCTCTTGCGCCACAGCCCGGCGCGCCATCTTCGTGAATCCCAGGAGTCTCCATGACGTCGACTGCCGACGCCCCCGTTTCCTCCGCTGAGGCCGCTGCCGCGCGGCCCGCTCGCAAGCGCCCGGTACAGCGGAAGTCCGAGGGCCAGTGGAAGCTGGGCTACCGCGAACCGCTGAATGCGAACGAGCAGACCAAGAAGGACGACAACCCGCTCAACGTGCGGGCCCGGATCGAGAACATCTACTCCAAGCAGGGTTTCGACTCGATCGACAAGTCGGATCTGCGCGGCCGGATGCGCTGGTGGGGCCTGTACACGCAGCGCGAGCAGGGTTACGACGGCACCTACACCGGTGACGAGAACATCGACCTGCTCGAGGCCCCGTACTTCATGATGCGGGTGCGGTGCGACGGCGGGAAGCTCAATGCCGAGCAGATGCGGACGCTCGGCGAGATCTCCACCGAGTTCGCGCGCGATACGGCCGATCTCTCCGACCGGGAGAACGTGCAGTACCACTGGATCGAGATCGAGAACGTTCCCGAGATCTGGAAGCGACTCGAAGCGGTGGGCCTGAAGACCACCGAGGCCTGCGGCGATTGCCCGCGCGTGGTGCTCGGTTCACCCTTGGCCGGCGAGTCCTTCGGCGAGGTGCTCGACCCGTCGCCCGCGATCGACGAGATCGTGCGCCGCTACATCGGCGACCCGAAGTACTCCAACCTGCCGCGCAAGTTCAAGACCGCCATCTCGGGCCAGCAGGACGTGGTGCACGAGATCAACGATGTGGCCTTCGTGGGCGTCGTGCATCCGGAGCACGGCCCCGGTCTGGACCTGTGGGTGGGCGGCGGCCTTTCCACGAACCCCATGCTCGCCCAGCGCGTGGGCGCCTGGATCCCCCTCGACGAGGTGCCCGATGTGTGGGAGGGCGTGGTCTCGATCTTCCGCGACTACGGCTACCGCCGGCTCCGCGCGAAGGCGCGGCTGAAGTTCCTCATCAAGGACTGGGGCATCGAGAAGTTCCGTGAGGTCCTCGAAACCGAGTACCTGGGCCGCAAGCTGATCGACGGTCCCGCCCCCGAGAAGCCCGAGCGCCCGATCGACCACATCGGGGTGCAGAAGCTGCGCAACGGGCTCAACGCCGTCGGCTTCACCCCGATCGCGGGCCGTGTTTCGGGATCGGTGCTGACCAAGGTCTCCGCGGCGATGGAGCGGGTGGGCTCGGACCGGGCCTCGTTCACGCCGTACCAGAAGCTCATCGTGCTGGACGTCCCCGATGATCAGGTCGATTCGCTGATCGATGAGCTGAAGCCGTTGGGACTGCACGGCCGCCCCTCGCAGTGGCGACGGAACCTGTTGGCCTGCAGTGGTATCGAGTTCTGCAAGCTGTCCTTCGTCGAGACCCGCAAGCGGTCGCAGGTGCTGGTGCCCGATCTGGAGGAGCGGCTGGCCGATATCAACGCCCAGCTGGACGTCCCGATCACGGTGAACATCAACGGCTGCCCGAACTCGTGCGGGCGGTCCCAGATCGCCGATATCGGCTTCAAGGGACAGCTCGTGGACGATCACGAGGGGAATCAAGTCGAGGGCTTTCAGGTTCACCTTGGTGGAAGCCTCGGGCTCGACAGCGGGTTCGGCCGCAAGCTGCGCCAGCACAAGGTGCTGTCGACGGAGCTCGGGGACTACATCGAGCGAGTGGTGCGGAACTTCTTGGCACAGCGTGAGGGCGATGAGCGCTTCGCGCAGTGGACGCTCCGGGCCGCTGAGGAGGACCTGCGATGACTGCCCCGTCGAATCCCTTGACCGGCGCGACCGCCGACGAACTGCGCGAGCTCGCGGAGCGCGCCTCGAAGGAACTGGAGGGCGCCGACGCGCTCACCCTGCTGCGATGGACACTGGACACCTTCGGCGAGGACTTCGTGGTGGCCTCCAACATGCAGGACGGCGTGCTGGTGCACCTGGCGAAGCAGGTCCAGGACCGGCCGAAGGTGCTGTTCCTGGACACCGGCTACCACTTCCCCGAGACCATCGGCATGCGCGATGCGGTCGAGGCGATCTACGACGTGGAGCTGCTGAACGTGACGCCCGAGCACAGCGTGGGCGAGCAGGATGCGCTGCTCGGGAAGGACCTGTTCGCCTCCGATCCCGCGCAGTGCTGCAACCTGCGCAAGGTGGTGCCGCTGCGGGAGACGCTGAGCGGCTACCGCGCGTGGGTCACCGGAATCCGCCGGGTGGAGTCGCCGACGCGCGCGAACGCTCCGTTCATCTCCTTCGACGAGGGCTTCGGCCTGCTCAAGGTGAATCCGATCGTCGACTGGTCCGATGAGGACATGGAGCGGTTCATCGCCGAGAACGGCGTTCTGGTGAACCCCCTGGTCGATGAGGGCTACCCGTCGATCGGCTGCCAGCCCTGCACGAAGAAGCCAGCCCCCGGTTCCGATCCTCGAAGCGGCCGCTGGGCCGGTTCGACCAAGACAGAATGCGGACTCCACGCCTCATGACCATTTCCGAGAACCCTCCGGCCACCACTGCGGAGTTCAGCACCCTCGACGCGCTCGAGTCCGAGGCCATTCACATCTTCCGCGAGGTAGCGGGCGAGTTCGAGCGCCCGGTGATCCTGTTCTCCGGCGGCAAGGATTCGACGGTGCTGCTGCACCTCGCGGTCAAGGCCTTCTGGCCGGCGCCGCTGCCCTTCGCTCTGCTGCACGTGGACACCGGCCACAACCTGCCCGAGGTGTTGGACTTCCGCGACCGCATGGTCGAGAAGTACAACCTGCGCCTGCACGTGGCCAAGGTCGAGGACTACCTGGCCGACGGCCGGCTGGAGGAGCGGGCCGACGGCATCCGCAACCCGCTGCAGACGGTGCCGCTGCTCGATGCGATCACCGAGAACAAGTTCGATGCCGTCTTCGGCGGTGGCCGCCGCGACGAGGAGCGGGCCCGCGCCAAGGAGCGGATCTTCAGCCTGCGCAACGCCTTCGGCCAGTGGGATCCGAAGCGTCAGCGTCCCGAGCTGTGGAATCTGTACAACGGCCGGCACGCACCGGGCGAGCACGTGCGGGTGTTCCCGATCAGCAATTTCACCGAGCTCGACATCTGGCGCTACATCGCCCGTGAGGACATCGAGCTGGCTTCGATCTACTACGCACACCAGCGCGAGGTGTACGACCGCGACGGCATGTGGATGACCTCGGGCGTGTGGGGCGGCCCCCGCGAGGGCGAGGACGTCCAGACCCTGTCGGTGCGGTACCGCACGGTGGGTGACGGTTCCACCACCGGCGCGATCCTCTCGACCGCGGCGAACAACGAGCAGATCATGGCCGAGGTCGCGGCGTCGCGGCTCACCGAGCGCGGCGCCACCCGCGGCGACGACCGGGTCTCCGAGGCCGCGATGGAAGACCGCAAGAAAGAGGGCTACTTCTGATGAGCAGCGCCCCCGCACTCCTCCGCCTGGCCACCGCCGGTTCGGTCGACGACGGCAAGTCCACGCTGGTGGGCCGCCTGCTGTACGACACGAAGTCGGTGCTGGCCGACCAGATCGACGCCGTGACGCGCGCGTCGGTCGACAAGGGTCTCGACACTCCTGATCTGTCGCTGCTGGTCGACGGCCTGCGCGCCGAGCGCGAGCAGGGCATCACCATCGACGTGGCCTACCGCTACTTCGCGACGCCCAACCGGTCCTTCATCCTGGCCGACACCCCCGGGCACGTGCAGTACACCCGCAACACCGTGTCCGGCGCGTCCACCGCGCAGGTCGTCATCCTGCTGACCGATGCGCGCAAGGGCGTCATCGAGCAGACCCGTCGGCACGCCGCCGTGCTGTCGCTGCTGGGCGTGCCGCGCCTGGTTCTGGCGGTGAACAAGATCGACCTCGTCGAAGACCCGGCCGCGGTCTTCCAGGAGATCTCGGCCGAGTTCCGCGCGCTGACCGGCTCGTTGGGCTGGGCCGACGATGCGGTCCACGCGATTCCGGTGTCGGCGCTGCACGGCGACAACGTGGCCTCCCGATCGGACCAGACGCCGTACTACGACGGTCCGTCGCTGATCGAGCACCTGGAGTCGATCCCGACCGATCCGGACATCAAGCCCATCGGGTTCCGGTTCCCGGTGCAGTACGTGATCCGGCCGCGCACGCCCGAGTACCCCGACTACCGCGGGTACGCCGGACAGGTGGCCGCGGGCACCGTGGACGTGGGCGACGAGGTGCTGGTGCTCCCCGCGGGAACGCGCAGCCGGGTCGAGCGGATCGATACGCCCGACGGTGAGCTCGCTTCCGCCCACACCGGGCGCAGCGTCACGGTGATCCTCGCCGACGATGTGGACGTCTCCCGCGGCGATGTGATCGTCTCGGCCGCAGATGCTCCCGAGCCGCGGCAGCAGTTCGAGGCCACCGTGTGCTGGCTGGCGGAGAAGCCGCTGCGCATCGGTGCGCGCCTGTTGCTCAAGCACGGCACGAGGACCACGCAGGCCATCATCGGCGGCGTCGACGCGGTCTTCGACGAGCAGAACCTCACGGTCGCTCCGGGAGACGGTCTGGAGCTCAACCAGATCGGCCGGATCTCGGTGCAGACAGCGGAGCCGATCGTCGCCGACGACTACGACAAGAACCGGGAGATGGGCAGCTTCCTGCTGATCGACCCGCAGAGCGGCAACACGCTCGCCGCCGGCCTGGTGGGCGACGCGCTGGCGCATCTGGTCTGATCACTCGGACAACGAGCCCGCCGCCTCCCGCTCGGAGGCGGCGGGCTTTTTCGTGAATTCCTACGACGATCTATACATCGGATGTTTAACTGGTGTGGCGCAGATCGCAGGTCCGATTCCCCTGTCGGATCACCTCGCGTCGCCCCGGTCGTCCACCGGAGCTCGTCTCGTTTGCAGGAGTTCACCCATGCCCGGATCCGGCCAGTCGCGTCAGCGAAACATCACCCGCACCGCCTGGGCGGGCATCATCGGCAGCGTCGTCGAGTACTACGATTTCACGTTGTTCGGGCTCGCCGCGGCGCTGGTCTTCGGGCCGCTGTTCTTCCCGTCCGCTGACCCGACGACGCAGGTCATCAGCTCTCTCCTGACCTTCGCCATCGGCTACTTCGGCCGCCCCATCGGCGGGCTGCTATTCAGCCACTTCGGCGACCGCGTCGGACGTAAGCCGATGCTGGTGATCACCCTCTTGGTCATGGGCGTCGCCACGTTGGCCATCGGCCTGCTGCCCACGTACGAGTCGATCGGGATAGCAGCGCCAATCCTGCTCGCCGCCTGCCGGGTGCTCCAAGGCATGGGCGCCGGCGCCGAATACGTCGGATCTCTGGTGATGATGGCGGAGAACGGCGATAAGCGTCGCCTCGGCCTGCGCGTTTCCCTCCCCGGCATGGGCGTCTTCGCGGGCATCGTGATCGCCACTGCGGTCTTCGCCCTCATCTCGCTGCTCCCCGACGATCAGCTGATGAGCTGGGGCTGGCGCCTGCCCTTCCTGATGAGTGTGGTCACGTTGGGCGTCGGCCTCTGGATCCGCACGGGTGTCATGGAGACCGAGGAGTTCCGGGAGCTCAAGGACGAGGGCCGGATCACCCGCTTCCCGGTGGTCGAGGCCCTGCGCACCCAGTGGCGGGAGATCCTCGTCGGCTTCGGCATCAACGGGCCGTATCTCGCGTTCTCCTCGCTCACCCAGGTCTTCCTGCTCTCCTACATCACCAAGACGCTGCATCTCCCGGCCAGCTTCGGCCTGCTGGCCAATCTGGTCGCTTCCACCGGCGCGATCGGGATGACGCCCCTCGCGGGGCATCTGGGCGACCGGTACGGGCGCAGGCAGGTGTGGCTCGTGGGATGCGCCGTATTCGCGGTGTTCGGCCTCCTCGTCTTCCCCGCCCTGGGAACCGGGAACGAGTTCGTGATCGTCGCCGTGATGGTGCTGGGCATCTCGGTCGGCCTCGCCACCCTCTACGCCACGCAGGGCGCCATTCTCACCACCCTGTTCGAACCCCAGCACCGCCTCAGCGGCGTGATCCTCGTCCGGGAGCCCACCGCCGCCCTGATCGCGGGCCCTGCGCCCGCCGTCGCGGCCGCACTCGTCGCCTCGACGGGCGGTGACCCCTGGCCGGTGTCCGCGGCCTTCGTCGTGTGCGCGGTGATCGCCGCCGGCACGGTGCTTCTCGCGTGGAACCGGCTCGGGACGCGGACGGACTTCGTCGAGGGAGAGGTGGCCGGCCCGAGCGCCACGGCGGCACCAACGACGTGAGCCTCACGTCCCGTCCCGAGTGTCCCGCTACCGTCCCGCGGGCAGCTCTCCCACCCGGTGAATCTCGCTGCCATCCACGCTCTCCCACACGGCCATGCCGTCACGCAGCCGTGCCCACAACGGGCTCCCGCCGCGCTCGGCACGAGGCCACGTGCGGGCGGGTCTGACGACCTGCGCGGAGTCGAGGACGGCGTCCTGAACCTGGTCCGCGACCAGGTGGGTCCGCTCCTCCTCGTCGCCGGCGTCCGCGAAGCGGATCGCTACGGATCCCGCTCCCTTCAGTGACAGCCATAGATCGCCGGCCGGGAAATCCTCGGCGAGCATCGATTTCCATGGCAGACGGTCAGCGCTCGGCGATGCGAATTCGTAGTGAAGCCCGCTCACGTGCATGTCACGCTCCACTCGCAGGTACTCCGGCGAGGTCGACGGATCACGCATCAGAACATCTCGACCGCCCACGGGCGGCGCGGGCTCACCAGCAGACGGTCGGCGCGAGCGGCCGCACCGTCGGTCAGCTCACGAATCGCACCGATGGCCACGCGCCGGGACACCGGCTCGTCGGAGAGCCAGAGGCGGCCGAGGTCGGCGATGTCCACGGCGAGGTCCGCGGGATCGTCGGTGGGCGTGCATTCCCCGGTGGCGCCGTCGATGAGGAAGCGGCCGTGCGCCGGGCCGGGTCCGGCACCGTCGTATCCGGGGTCGGTCACGTCCAGCACCAGTTGATCGAGCGTCGCGTACGTGCGCGCGGAGAACAGCCCGGGCACATCGAAGGGCCGGATCCACAGGAAGTCGGTGCGATTGGATACCTGCGCCGCTCGGGGATCGGCGGGCACGGTGGTCACCAGATCGTCGAGCGGGCGTTGCGGTGCCTCGACCCACATCACCCAGTCGATGCTCATCGCGAAGGCCCACAGATCGCGCTCGGCCGCGGCGTCGATACCGAGGAGCTCGGTCACCTTCAGGGTCGACTCCGGCCGGCTGTCCGTCCATTTCGGTGCCATCGTGTACGCCAGGACTCCGGCAACGGCTCCGCCGCGGCGGAGCACCACGCGCAGCGTCTCATCGGGGCCACCGCCGGAGATGACTCCCGCGGTGCGACGCAGATTGATGTCGAGTTTGGAGACGCGGCCGGGAAAGTCGATCAGCTCGCGGATGCGGGTGGAGGCCTCCAGGTACTCCGCGCTGTCCACGTATCGCACCTGATCGACGGGCGGCTGCGGGAGCGTGGCGCGGTCCACGGAGATCCGGTAGTCGACGGTCTCAGTGCTCTGCCCGAAGCCGTAGCGGCCGTAGATCGCGTACTCGGCCGCGATGAGAGTTGCGGCGGCGGCACCGTTGGCGCGGGCCTCGTCGAGGCAGCCGCGCATGTGGGTGCCGAGGATGCCGCGGCGCCGGTGCGTCGGCAGCACGGTGACGGCGGAGACGGCCCGGACCGGCACCGTCGCGCCGCCCACGGCGGTCAGCTCCTGATCGAAGGAGAGAAAGGTGCCCACGGTGCGGCCGCCGTCGATCGCGATCCGGTGATCGAGCGAATCGAGCTGTCCCGAGACCGTTTCCAGCCACTGCTCGGCGTCCGGCAGCCGGGCCTGGAAGCCGATCGAAGCGCACTGCTGGAACCCCTCGAGCTGCTCACGGGTGGTCACACGCTGGAACTCGATGGCATTGGATCCGGTCATACCGCCCACGTTACCTGCGCCCGCAAACGGATTTCGGCGGTTACGAGGCGGAGGAGATCTCCGGGACGTGGGTGGCGCGGACGTACACGATGTCGCCCTCGGAGAGGTCCAGGGCGGAGGCGTCACCGCGGGTGATCTGCGCGTGGAACCGCTCCCCCGTGGCCGAGTTCTTCAGCTCAACGCGTACCTCGAAGCCGAGGTACACCACGCGCTCGACCTCAGCGCGCAACACGCCGGCCTCCTCGGAGGTCTGCTCCCCCTGCCGGGCCAGCTCGGGGGTACGGCCCACGCGGATGTCGTGGGGGCGCACCAGCACCCCGTTGAGCCTGGCGACCGATCCGAGGAAGGACATCACGAAGGGCGTCTCGGGACGGTCGTAGACGTCCTCCGGGGTACCCACCTGCTCGATCCGGCCCTGGTTGAGCACGGCGATGCGGTCGGCGATGTCGAGCGCCTCCTGCTGGTCGTGGGTCACGATCACGGTGGTCACGTGCACCTCGTCGTGCAGGCGCCGCAGCCAGGCCCGCAGCTCGTCGCGCACCTTCGCGTCGAGCGCGCCGAAGGGCTCGTCGAGGAGCAGCACCTGCGGGTCGACGGCGAGCGCGCGAGCGAGCGCCATGCGCTGCCGCTGACCGCCCGAGAGCTGGGCGGGGTACCGCTGCTGGAAGCCGGCCAGGCCCACCACCTCGAGTAGCTCGTCGACCTTGGCCTTGACCTCGGCGGCGGGACGCTTGCGGATCTTCAGGCCGAAGGCCACGTTCTCCCGCACCGTCATGTGCTTGAAGGCGGCGTAGTGCTGGAAGACGAAGCCGATGTCGCGCTGCTGCGGCGATGAATCGGTCACGTCGACACCGTTGATCTCCACCCGCCCGGAATCGAGCCGATCCAGGCCCGCGATGGACCGCAGCAGCGTCGACTTGCCGGACCCCGACGGGCCGAGCAGAGCGGTCAACGAACCGTCGGGGATCTCCAGGGTCACATCGTCGAGCGCGGCGAAGTCACCGTAGTGCTTGTTCGCGCCCCGCACGTTAATCGTCATCTCGGTTCCTCCGCCGGGTCGCTTCGAGCAGGGTCATCACCACGAGCGTGATGAGCGCGAGGCCCATCAGCAGCGTCGCCGCCGCGTACGCGCCGAAGGTGTTGTAGTCGTCGTGGTTGCGCGAGCTCACCAGCAGGGTGAGCGTCTGGGAGATGCCGGGGAAGTTGGACGACACCATGAGCACCGCACCGTATTCGCCGAGCGCGCGGGCCACGGTGAGCACCACGCCGTAGGTCAGGCCCCAACGGATGGCGGGCAGCGTGATCCGCCAGAAGGTCTGCCAGCCGTTCGCGCCGAGAGTGGCCGCGGCCTGCTCCTGTTCGGTGCCGATCTCGTGCAGCACGGGCTCCACCTCGCGCACCACGAAGGGCAGCGTCACGAAGACGGTGGCCAGGACCATGCCGGGGAGACCGAAGATCACTCGGAAGCCGAGTGATTCGATGCCGCCGAACCACCCGCCGACGCCCCACAGCATGATCAGCGCAACGCCCACGACCACCGGCGAGACCGCGAAGGGCAGATCGACCGCGGCCTGCAGCGCCGCCTTGCCGCGGAACTTCCCGCGCGCCAGGGCCAGGGCGGTGAACACGCCGAAGATCACGTTGAGCGGCACCACGATCGCCACGATCAGCAGCGACAGTTGCAGCGCCGAGATCGCCGCGGGGGTGGTGATCCAGTCCCAGAACTGGCCGAAGCCGCGCTCGAAGGAGCGGTACAGGATGATCGCGATCGGGAGCACCAGGAGCAGGAACAGGTACACCAGCGCCACCGTGCGCAGGCTCAGGACGGACTTCCTGGACAGTCTCATTCGGCCGTCTCCTCCCGCTTGGCGCTGCGCCCGCCGAAGAACCGCATCACGGCCAGCAGCACGAAGGCGATGGCGAGCAGCGCCACCGAGACGGCCGACGCCGCAGTCTGATTGTCGACCTCGAGCTGCTGCTGGATGTACTGCGAGGCCACCTGCGTCTCGCCCGGGATGTTGCCGCCCACCAGCACGACGGAGCCGAATTCGCCGATCGCGCGGGTGAATGCGAGTCCCGCTCCGGACAGGATCGCGGGCAGCAGGGTGGGGATGATGATCTTGCGGACGATCACCCGGTTCGGGGCGCCCAGCGAGGCGGCCGCCTCCTCCACCTCGCGGTCGAGTTCGATGAGCACCGGCTGCACCTGCCGCACCACGAAGGGCAGCGTCACGAAGGCCAGCGCGATCACCAGGGCGGGTTGGGTCGCGTTGAGCGTCAGTCCGATCGGGCTGTCCGGACCGTACAGCGAGAGCAGCACGATGGACGCGACGATGGTGGGCAGCGCGAAGGGCAGGTCGATGAGTGCATTGACCACGCCCTTGCCGGGGAAGTCGTCCCGCACCAGCACCCAGGCGATGATCGTGCCCATCACCACGTTGATCAGCGTGACGATCAGCGATACCCAGATGGTGATCCCCAGCGTGGAGACCGCGTTCTTGGCGGTGAGCGCGGCCCAGAATCCGGACCAGCCGTCGTCGAAGGCGGTGGCGGTGATCGCCGCGATGGGCAGCAGCACGATCAGGGAGACCCACAGCCAGGCCACGCCGATGCGCAGCGGATTGATCGTGCGCATCACTTGCCCCCCGTCTTGTACGCGGCCGCGATGGTGCCCTTGTCGCCGAACAGTGCCGCGTCCACAGCCGACCATCCGGCGAGGTCCTTGCCGTTGTTCTTGGCGGCGGTACCCTTGCCAAGCTCGGCGCCGAGCTGCTTGATGGTCCACACCTGCTGCGGCTGGGCGCTGAAGAGCCCCGTGGTCTCGGCGGCCACGGTCGGGTCGGAGGCGCGGAAGCCGGAGTCCGGGAGAGCGCGCTGCGCCTCCGGCGAGAACAGGAACTTCACGAAGCGCTCGGCGGCCTCGGGGTCCTGCGCGGTGTTCACCACGGCCACCGGCAGCTCGATGCGGAAGGTCTGCGGCGGGAAGAAGTACTCGACCGGCGGCTTCCCATCGGCCTTGTTCTGCCGCTGCATGAGCACGGCCTCGCTCTCGTAGCTCAGCAGCACGTCGCCCTGCCCGGAGTCGAAGGCGGCGGTGGCGTCGCGGCCGGATCCCGGGCTCACCGTGGTGTGATCGCGGATCAGTTCCTTGACGAAGTCGAGGCCCTGCTTCGGGTTCTTCCCGCCGTCCGAGAGCGCGGCGTACGGGGCGAGCAGGTTCCATTTCGCGGAGCCGGAGCTGGCGGGGTTCGGGGTGACCACCTCCACGCCCGGCTTGAGCAGGTCGTTCCAGTCCCGGATGTTCTTCGGATTGCCGGGGCGCACCACCACTGCCACGAGCGAGGTGAAGGGCACGGAATCGTAGGGGTAGGTCTTCTCCCAGGTCTTGTCGATCACGCCCGCCTTGACGTCGCGGGTCACATCGGGCTGCACCGAGAAGTTCACCACGTCGGCGGGCACGTGCCGGGCCACCTTGCGGCTCTGGTCGCCCGAGGCGCCGTAAGACTGCGAGAACCCCACGTCGGGGTTGGTCTTGCGGAACAGCGGGATGGCCACGTCGAAGGCCGGCTTGGCGGCGGCGAAGCCGACCAGATTCACCTGGTAGCGGCCGCTGGAGATGTCGGCACCGTTGGGGACGTCCGTGGAGCCGCCCCCACACGCCGCCAGCAGCAGGCTCAGGGCGATCACGACGATGCTCGAGGCACGGCCGCGATGCGACCTCGCGGCAGTGCCGCGGCGGGTCTTGTCGATCATGCTCGCCGTTCTCGTCGTCGGGCTGGACAGGCGAGAATCGTACGGAGTCAGGTCAGCGCGTGAATGCCCAGACGACGACCAACAGGATGAGCAGCCCGATCAGCGCGAGAGTGACCTTCGATTTGGGCACGTAGGCGCGCCACCCGCCACCGCTGTCAGACACCACTTCGCTCCTCTTCCGCAGGGACCTGACCTGCGTCTTCCTCATCGTCCGCCGTTTCCAGCGGGCCGTGCAGCGCGTCGGCCACCCGATTGATGAGCGCGGTGAGCACGCGAACCACCAGCATTGCGATCATCGAGAGTACAACCAGCACCAGCGAAACCTGCAGGACGAAGGGCAGACCGGTGAGCCACAGCTCCACCGCATCGACCCATTGCGCCAGCACGTTCACCACGCCAGCCTAGCGCCCAGCGCGCACATCACCGTGGTCGTGCCTCATCATGGTCTGCATGGCCTCGAAGCAGAACCCAGCAGTGGAGCCGACTGATGCCGTGGTGGCGGCCGCGGCGGCCGAAGTCTCGGCGGCGGCCGTCAGCGATAGCGCCTTCCCGCCGATCCACGATTACGCCTTCCTCTCCGACTGCGAGAACACCTGCCTGATCGCCCGCGACGGCAGCGTGGAGTGGATGTGCATCCCCCGCCCGGATTCCCCCAGCGTCTTCGGCGCGATCCTCGATCGTGGGGCCGGCTCGTTCCGGCTCGCGCCGTACGGCGTGCGGGTGCCGGTGGACCGTCGGTACCTGCCGGGCAGCCTGATGCTCGAGACCACCTGGCAGACGTCCACGGGCTGGATGATCGTGCGGGACGCGCTGGTGATGGGCCCGTGGCACGACACGCAGACCCGCTCGCGCACGCACCGTCGGACCCCCACCGACTGGGACGCCGAGCACATCCTGCTGCGCACCGTGCGCTGCGTCTCGGGCACCGTCGAGCTGCAGTTGAACTGCGAGCCGGCCTTCGACTACAACCGGGCGGGCGCGAAGTGGGAGTACTCGTCGGACGGGTACGGCGAGGCGGTCGCCAAGGCGCGGTCGGAGACGGACCTGCACCCCGAGCTCAAGCTGACCACCAACATGCGGCTGGGGCTGGAGGGGCGCGAGGCCCGCGCGCACACCCGTATGCAGGAGGGCGACGAGGTCTTCGTCGCGCTGTCGTGGAGCAAGCACCCGGTCCCGCAGACCTTCGCCGAGGCCGCGAAGAAGATGTGGTCGACGGCGGAGTCGTGGCGGCAGTGGATCAACCGCGGCCAGTTCCCGGACCATCCGTGGCGCTCCTACCTACAGCGTTCCGCGCTCACGCTCAAGGGACTCACGTACTCGCCGACCGGCGCGCTGCTCGCGGCGTCCACCACCTCGCTCCCGGAGACTCCGCACGGCGAGCGGAACTGGGACTACCGGTACGCGTGGGTGCGCGACTCCACCTTCGCGCTGTGGGGTCTGTACACGCTGGGCCTGGACCGGGAGGCCGAGGACTTCTTCTCGTTCATCGCGGACGTCTCCGGCGCGAACAACGGCGAGCGGCACCCGCTCCAGGTGATGTACGGCGTGGGTGGTGAGCGCACGTTGATCGAGGAGGAGCTGGGCCACCTGTCGGGGTACGACGGTGCGCGGCCGGTCCGGATCGGCAACGGCGCCTACAACCAGCGCCAGCACGACATCTGGGGCACGATGCTGGACTCGGTGTACCTGAACACCAAGTCCAGCGAGCGCATCCCGGAGACGTTGTGGCCGGTGCTCAAGGAGCAGGTCGAGGAGACATTGAAGTACTGGCGCGAGCCCGACCGCGGCATCTGGGAGGTGCGCGGCGAGCCGCAGCACTTCACCTCCTCGAAGGTGATGTGCTGGGTGGCCCTCGATCGCGGCGCGAAACTGGCCGCGATGCACGGCGAGGACGATTACGCCGCGAAGTGGGCCGAGCAGGCCGACGTGATCAAGGCCGACATCCTCGAGCACGGTGTGGACGAGCGCGGCGTGTTCACCCAGCGCTACGGCAGCGATTCGCTCGACGCCTCACTCCTGCTGGTGCCGCTGCTGCGGTTCCTGCCGTCCGACGATCCGCGGGTGCGGGCCACGGTGATCGCCATCGCCGACGAGCTCACCGAGGACGGCCTCGTGCTGCGGTACCGCGTCGACGAGACCGACGACGGCCTGTCCGGCGAGGAGGGCACCTTCACGATCTGTTCGTTCTGGCTGGTGTCCGCGCTCGTGGAGATCGGCGAGGTGGCACGCGGACGGGCGCTGTGCGAGCGACTGCTGGCCTACTCGTCGCCGCTGAAGCTGTACGCCGAGGAGATCGATCCCAAGTCGGGTAAGCACCTGGGCAACTTCCCACAGGCGTTCACGCACCTGGCGCTGATCAACGCCGTGGTGCACGTGATCCGGGCGGAGGAGTCCGAGCACGACGCGTCGGCCTTCCTCCCGGCGCACCACACGCCGTAGCGGAGGGGCTATCCGGTGAGTCCGCGCCGCTCCAGCAGCGGCCCGATCTCCGGATCGGCGCCCCGGAAGTCGCGGTAGGCCTGGGAGGCGTCCACGCTACCGCCGCGGGACAGGACGGCGGCGCGTAGGCGCTCGCCGTTCTCCCGCGTGGGACCGTCGTGCGCCGTGAACCAGGCCGCGGCGTCGGCGTCGAGCACCTCGGACCAGATGTAGCTGTAGTAGCCGGCGCTGTAGCCGCCCGAGAAGATGTGGTTGAAGAACGGGCCGCGGTAGCGGGGCGGCACGCCGGGCACATCGAGTCCCGCGTCGGCGAGCGCTGCCGCTTCGAAGGCGGCGACGTCGTCGATCACGGTGCCGGGCGCGAGGGTGTGCCAGGCGAGGTCGATGATGGCGGCGCCGAGGTATTCGACGGTGCCGAATCCCTCACCGCGGGTGCCCGGTTCGAGAATCGATTCCCGGAGCTGTTGCGGCAGCGGCGCTCCGGTCTCGTGATGCCGGGCGTAGCCGTCGAGCACGGTGGGCCAGGCCGCGAACATCTCGTTGAACTGCGAGGGGAATTCGACGAAGTCGCGGGGCACGCTGGTGCCCGAGAAGTACGGGTAGGTCACGTCCGAGAGCAGGCCGTGCAGGGCGTGGCCGAACTCGTGGAAGACGGTGCGCACCTCGTCGCGGCTGAGCAAAGCCGGACGGCCGGCGGGCGGGGCGACGAAGTTGCACACATTGATCACCACGGGCAGCGCGTCCAGCAGGTGCGATTGATCGACGAAGCTGGTCATCCACGCGCCGCCGCGCTTGCTGGGCCGAGCGAAGTAGTCGCCCACGAACAGGCCGACCGGCGCACCGTCGGGCCCGTCCACCTGCCAGGCACGCGCGGCCGGATTGTGCAGCGCGAGGTCGGTGCGCTCGGTGAAGGTGAGTCCGTACATGCGGTGCGCGGCCTCGAAGACGCCGTCGCTGATCACGGCGTCGAGTGCGAGGTAGTCGCTGAGGGCACCGGCATCGCCGTCTCCCGCCTGTGCGCGCTGTTCGGCGATGCGGGCGTAGAAGGGCCAGTCCCAGGCCTCGATGTCGTGGCCGGCGAGGGTCTGCAGCTCCGCGCGCTCGGCGGCGGCGTTGCGGGCGGCGGGCGCCGCGAGGTCGCGGAGCATCGCCTGCGCGGTTTCCGCGGTCCCGGCGGTCTGATCGGCGATCTGGTACGCGGCGTGGTGCGGGTAGCCGAAGAGGGCGGCGCGCTCGGCGCGCAGTCCGGCGATCCGGGTGATCAGTGCACGGGTGTCGCTAGCGCCTCCGCGGGTGTTGCGGGCCGACGATGCCTCGTACACGCGTCGCCGAGAGGCCCGGTCGGTCAGGCGGGCGAGATTGGGCTGATTGAGCGGGTACCCGAGCGCGAGGAGGTAACCGTCCCGTCCGGCCGACTCGGCCGCGGTCCGAGCGGCGGCCACAGCGTCGGCGTCCAGGCCGTCGAGCTCCTCCGCGGAATCGAAGTGGACGGCAGAAGCGTTGGTGTCGGCGAGTGTGCGGCGGGAGAATTCAGTGGTGAGCTCGGCCAACTCGGTATTGATCTGCTTGAGCCGATCCTGGGCCGATGCGTCGAGAGCGGCACCGGCGCGGGTGAAGCGCAGGTGGTAGCGCTCCAGCAGACGCAGCGATTCGGCATCGAGGCCCAGGGTGTCGCGGCTCGCGTGCAGCGCGTCGATGCGGCCGAACAGCGCGGCGTCCATGAGGATCGCGTCGTAGTGCGCGGACCAGGCCGGCGAGACATTCGCCTGGATCTCTTCGAGGGCATCGGTGCGGTCGGTCGATGTGATCGAGAAGAACACGGCCGCAACCCGTCCCAGATCCTGTCCCGCACGTTCCATCGCCTCGACCGTGTTCGCGAAGGTCGCTGGTTCGGGGTTCTGCGCGATCGCGTCGATCTCCGCGCGGTGCCGCGCGAAGCCCTCGGAGAAGGCGGCTTCGTAGTCGACGTCCGCGAACGCCGCGAAGTCCGGGAGCGCGAACGGAAGGGTGCTGGGGGCGAGAACGGCATCGACGGTCACCCTTCGAAAGTACCCGGGCCGAGGTGAGTAGTTCCACGGATCCCGCTGCGCCCGATCCGCGGGAGGCTGCTGCCATGAACTGATTCATCGACCGCTGCCGGCAGCGCGGTCTCGCTATCCTCGCCGTCGGTCTCCAGCGCACCCAGCTGACCCTGCTGCGACAGTCGCTCAGCCACTTCGGCGGCGCCGTGATCATCACCGCCGATGCCGCGCCGCACTACACGCAGCGGCAGCTTCGGCGCGCGCTCGGCGGCACGGTGCTGCTCGGGCTGGGTCCGGTGGCGGCGGTCGCCGCGGGCACCGTCGGCTTCCTGGCCGGACCCGCACGTGGCCCTCGCCCCGTGATCATCCTCGCTGGGGCCACGCTCGCGGAGCTCGCAGCGTGGCGCATCGGCGTAGGGCTCAATCCGTGACTGCGATGCCGAGGTGGGCGGCGAAGGATTCGGCGAGCCCCATCACCTGCATCTGCGACATCGTGGCACCGGCGATGCCCTCCACGCCGCGGATCCGTTCGATCCGCAGACCGCGCAGATCCACGTGCTGCAGCTTCGCCCGGGTCACGTCCAGGTCGCCCACCGAGCAGCCGTCGAAGGCCACCCGGATCGCGGTGGCGTCGCCGAGATCGAGCCCGTCCAGCACGCAGTCGACGAACCGCACATCGCGGATGTCGGCGCCGCGCAGGTTCACGAATCCGAGTCGGCTGTCCCGCACCGTGACCGACCGGATCTTGGCATCGAACAATTCCATCGCGCCGATTCGCGCACCGTCGAACTCCACCTGCCGCAACGATGCCCGCGGCGCCGAGAAGCCGGTCGCGAACATCCGCGCGATGCGCGTCTCCAACAGCGCCGCGTCGGCGAGCGCGGTCTCGCGCAGCTCCCAGTCGGCGAGCTCGCACTCGCTGAAGGTGATCCCGCCGAGATCGCGGTCCTCGACCACGGCGTCCGCGAACCGCAATCGGTCGTAGGTCTCCCCCGGAACCAGATCCGCGGCATCGCCGTCGTCGAGTGCCGCCAGCTTCAACGCGGGCACCTTCGGCGCCACCAGCTTGATCACGCGTCGAACAATCCAGCGGTGGCCCGCAGCCGGACCTCGGCGTCGGCGGCGATCGACTCGACCACCTCGCGTGCGGGCCGCACCGAGTCGACCAGCCCCGCAACCTGACCGGCGTAGACGACACCGCCGCGGGGATCGTCACCGTCGTAGCTGGCGCTGATCTCCTGCTCGGTGCCGGACGAGGCCTCGACCCCGTCGCCGTCGTGCCATCGGTCGGTGAAGTCGTTGGTGAGTGCTCGCCCGAACCACCGGGTGGGCCAGGGTTGATGTCGCGCCTTGTCGAAGACGTCGGTGTACACCGTGTCGGTGCTGCGCGCCTCGAGGAGCACCTTGATCGCGTAATCGGGCCCGACGGTCTCGGGCGATGCCAGCAGCGCGGTGCCGATCAAGGCTCCCTGCGCGCCCGCCGCGAGCACCGCGGCGAGGCCAGCACCGGTGCCGATGCCGCCCGCGGCGAGCACCGGAAGGTCCGTGGCGCGCAGCACCTCCTGCAACAGCGGGAGCGTGGCGATCCGGCCGGTGTGCCCGCCCGCCTCGCCGCCCTGAGCGACCACCGCGTCGACGCCCGCGGCCTCCACCTCGCGGAGATCCTCGATCGAGTTGATCTGCGAGATCACCACCGACCCGGCGTCCTTCACGCGCTGCACGTACGGAGCCGGATCACCGAAGGACAGCGAGACCAGCTTCGGCTTCGCCGCCAGCACCGCATCGAGCAGTTCGCCGTCGCCGAGCGACCAGGTCTGCAGCCCGAATGCCAACGGAGCGTCGGCACCGGCCGCTGCGCGGATCACCCGCAGCTGTTCGTCGATCCATTCGGGCGTCGCGTACCGCGCGGCGCCGATCATGCCGAGGCCTCCGGCGGCGGTCACCTGCCCCGCGAGTTCTCCGCCGGCCCGTCCGCCCATCGGGGCTCCGAGGATCGGCAGGTCGATGTTCAGCGTGCGCGTCAGCCAGGTGTTCCACACACAGATCACGCTACGCCCGGCCGGCGCCGTGGCATGATCCGGACCCATGGCCACCGTCGACCCCGAGATCCGGTTGATCCGCGCCCTGCGGCTGCGCGCACAGGGCCTCGTGCCCGGCGTCCGGGACTGGCGCACCGCACCCGATGTGGCGCGGGGCATGCTCGCGATGCAGGCCCAGGACGCTGCCGCCGTGCGGTTCGCGCTGTCGCTCCGCGCCGCCGAGCATCCCGACGAGGCGGCGGTGCTCAGCGATCTCGCGGAGCGGCGGATCGTGCGCAACCGGCCCGCCCGCGGCACGCTCCAGGTGGCGGCGCCCGAGGATCTGCACTGGCTCAGCGCCCTCCTCACCGAGCGGTCCCGCGCCGAGGCCGCGAAGCGACGCCCGGATCTCGGCATCACCGAGGCGATGATGGCGGACGCCGAGCGGGCGATCCGCGCCGAACTCATCGGGGGCCGCAGCCGCACCCGGCCCGAGCTGGTCGAGGCCTGCGCCGCCGCGGGCATCGCGCTCGACGGGACGCAGACGGGCCATGTGCTGCGCGACCTCACTGAGCTGATGGCGATCGTCTTCGCGGATCCGCGCTCGAAGGCCGACTCCTTCGCCCTGGCCGATGAGTGGATCGCCGACCGCCGCGAACCGGAACACACTCTGGGCGAGGCGGTATCGCGATTCGTCGCGGGACGGGGCCCGGTCACCCGCCAGGACATCGGCAAGTGGTGCTACCTGGCGATGGGCAGCGTGGACGCCGGGCTCGAAGCGGCCGGGCCGGCGCTGGAGACGATCACGCTCGCCGGCACCACCTATCTGGTGGCGGCCGGGTCGTCCGATATCACCGCGGCCGAGGTGGACGAGGCGCTCGCGACGCCCCTGCTGCTCCCCGCGTTCGACGAGTACGTGATCGGATACGGCTCGCGGTCTCCGCAACTCGACGAGACCTTCTTCAGCCGGATCGTGCCGGGCCGCAACGGCGTCTTCAAGCCGATCGTGGTGGTCGACGGCGAGATCGTGGGCACCTGGAGCCGCAAGGCGACCGCCAAGCAGGTGGCGGTCACGATCGAGCCCTTCACGAAGATCACCGTGGCGAACACCCGGCGGCTGGGCAGGGCGGCGCGCGCGTACGGAACATTCCTCGGCCTCGACGCGACCTTGTCCTAGCCGGCTCCGCGGTGTTTCCGCATTCGCCTCCGGAACCGGTCCGGGCTCGCTACCGTTCGGCCATGAGGCCCGTGCTGCCCGTCACCGTCGCCCTTGCCGCGTGCCTGGCGATCACAGGTTGCTCCGAGACCGTCTCCGGTACGGCGACTGCTCCCGAAACACTTTCTGCGACAGCGATACCCACCTCCACGGACACCGTCCCGGCGCCGGGCACCACAACGAGCGCTCCACCGCCGGGGGCGGTGGTCGGCACCGCCGTCATGCGACTGATCGGCGGGGCCGGGGCCGTCACCATCCGGTTCCGGATCAACGGCGGACCCGAGCAGACGGTGACCGCGACGACGCCCTGGGGGAGCAGACCTTCGAGGTCCGCGACAGGATGCCGACGCAGTTCACCGCCGATGGCGGAGACGCGGAACTGACCTGCATCATCATGATGGGCGAGATGCTGGTCGCTCTGGTCAGCCAGCCGCGCCCGACCTGCGGATTCCAATACTTCGGCTGAGACGTCAGTTCCGCGCCACGAAGAAGTTGTTCGTGTAGTTGATGTCGAACGAGCTGGTGGCGGTGTGCACCCAGGTGACCCGGAACGGACAACCCCAGGTGGGCACCGTTCGGGTGACGGCGAAGCCCTGGCCGGGTGCGAGCGTCGCGCGCCCCTCGCCGCCTCCGCCGCCGAAACCCAACCACACGTTCTGCGCGGGCACGTTGCCGTTGTTGCGAACGTAGCCGTGATCGGTCTGCGAGTTGGTCTCCGCGCGGCCGGGCAGCGGTCCGCTGCACGAGATCCCGCCCGTCACCTGCAGGTCGACGAAGGACACGAACGCACCCGCCGTGGGCGTGGTGACCAGCGATGCGGCACCCGCAACCGCGAGCGATGCTGCCGCCAATGCAATCTTCCTCATGATGACTCCCCGTTCCCGTCGATCTCGGACGGCCGCCGAAGTACGGCGACCCGCGTCGTGTGACGCTGATCTCCTTGTCGCACAGCGAGAACGGATCGTTACGACTGCAAACATGAGGAATGGTTTGCAGTCCTGAGGTTCATCGGGAGGGCGAACGGCCTCCCGGCGAGCTACTTGCCCTTCGGCTTATCGCCGGACGCGTCGGACGA
This sequence comes from Tsukamurella sp. TY48, assembly GCF_019656655.1. Taxonomy (GTDB): domain Bacteria; phylum Actinomycetota; class Actinomycetes; order Mycobacteriales; family Mycobacteriaceae; genus Tsukamurella; species Tsukamurella strandjordii. Next base: position 472,746 of record NZ_BPMV01000001.1, read on the forward strand.
GAGCGCGGCCACGAAGGCCTCCTGCGGAACATCGACCCGACCGATCGTCTTCATCCGCTTCTTGCCCTCCTTCTGCTTCTCGAGCAGCTTGCGCTTTCGGCTGATGTCGCCGCCGTAACACTTGGCCAGCACGTCCTTGCGGATCGCGCGAATGTTCTCGCGGGCAATGATCTTCGAGCCGATCGCGGCCTGCACCGGCACCTCGAACTGCTGGCGCGGGATCAGCTCCTTGAGCTTGACCGTCATCTTGTTGCCGTAGGCCTGGGCGCCGTCGCGGTGCACGATGGCGCTGAAGGCGTCCACGGCCTCGCCCTGCAGCAGGATGTCGACCTTGACGAGATCGGCCAGCTGCTCGCCGGCCTCCTCGTAATCGAGCGAGGCGTAGCCGCGCGTGCGCGACTTCAGCGAATCGAAGAAGTCGAAGATGATCTCGGCCATCGGCAGCGTGTAGCGCAGCTCCACGCGGCTCTCCGAGAGGTAGTCCATGCCGCCGAGCTCGCCGCGCCGCGACTGGCACAGCTCCATGATCGTGCCCACGAACTCGCTGGGCGCGATCACGGTGGTCTTCACGATCGGCTCGTAGGTCTCGCGCAGCTTGCCCTCGGGCCAATCGGACGGGTTGGTGACGATCTGTTCCTTGCCGTCCTCGCCGACCACGCGGTACACCACGTTCGGCGCGGTCGAGATCAGGTCGAGGCCGAACTCGCGCTGCAGCCGCTCGCGGGTGATCTCCATGTGCAGCAGGCCCAGGAAGCCACAGCGGAAGCCGAAGCCCAGCGCCACCGAGGTCTCGGGCTCGTACGTGAGCGCGGCGTCGTTGAGCTGCAGCTTGTCGAGCGCCTCGCGCAGGTCCGGGTAGTCCGAGCCGTCCACCGGGTAGAGGCCGGAGTACACCATCGGGCGGGGCTCCTCGTAGCCGGTGAGCGGCTCCTCAGCGCCCTTGCGCGCGGTGGTCACGGTGTCGCCCACCTTCGACTGGCGCACGTCCTTCACACCGGTGATCAGATAGCCGACCTCGCCCACGCCGAGGCCCTTCGAGGGCTTCGGCTCGGGCGAGACGATGCCCACCTCCAGCAGCTCGTGGGTGGCGCCGGTGGACATCATCTGGATCTTCTCGCGCGGCACGATCTTGCCGTCCACCACGCGGATGTAGGTGACCACGCCACGGTAGGTGTCGTAGACCGAGTCGAAGATCATGGCGCGAGCCGGCGCGTCCGCGTCGCCGACGGGCGGCGGGACCTTCTCGATCACGCGGTCGAGCAGGGCGTCCACACCCACGCCGGTCTTACCCGAGACCCGCAGCACGTCCTCCGGCTCACAGCCGGTGATGTGCGCGATCTCCTCGGCGTACCGATCGGGATCGGCGGCGGGGAGGTCGATCTTGTTGAGGACCGGGATGATCTCCAGGTCCTTGTCCATCGCGAGGTAGAGGTTGGCGAGCGTCTGCGCCTCGATGCCCTGGGCGGCGTCCACCAGCAGGATCGCCCCCTCGCAGGCCTCCAGCGCGCGTGAGACCTCGTAGGTGAAGTCCACGTGACCGGGGGTGTCGATCATGTGCAGGACGTACTCCTCGTCGGAGCCGTCCTCGCCCTTGATCGTCCACGGGAGCCGCACGTTCTGCGCCTTGATGGTGATGCCGCGTTCGCGCTCGATGTCCATCCGGTCGAGGTACTGGGCCCGCATCGCGCGCTCCTCGACCACACCCGTGAGCTGCAGCATCCGGTCGGCCAGGGTGGACTTCCCGTGGTCGATGTGCGCGATGATGCAGAAGTTACGGATCCGTGAGGGATCCGTGAAGGTGGTGTCGGCGAAGCTGGGAATCGGTCTCACTCCTCGGGCGGCTGGCCGGGGTCCCGGCACACGTCACCCTCCAGTTTCTCATGCCGCGCGCAAAGGCCGCACCATGGTGAGCTGGTGCACGCGTCCGCCGCGGTACCGCACCCCCGGCACCGTCGGCGTGGGTCCGTGCGGCAGGAAACCGAATCGCTCGAAGAACCGGATCGCCCGCGGGTTCTCGACCAGCGTCTGCAGGTAGCACCCGGCACCGTCGAGCCGGGAGAGCCAGGCGTCCATCAGCCCGTCCGCGGCGCCGGTGCCGCGCGCCTGCGGCGCCACGTCGATGTGCAGATGCGCGGGCCACCTCGGGTCCCGCAGCTCGCCGGACGATCCGGTCTCCGCGCGCGCCCGGACGGTGTCGATCGCCGCGCGGCCGACGAACCGCCACGTGGCCGGACGCACCAGCACGGAGGGCCTGGACAGGGCGCGGACGATCCGGTCGTCCTCGGAGGGCAACGAGGATCCCGGCGGGCATCCGGTGAGGTAACCCACCAGCTCACCGCCGGTTTCCGCCACGAACAGACTCGCCGGGCAGTGCTCGATGTACGGGTCGAGGTAGACCGCGCGCTCGGACTGCGGGTGGCCCCACAACTCCCCCGACGGTGAGCCCTCACCGGCGCGTTCGAAGAGCTCCCGGAGGGCGTCGCGATCGGATTCGCGGTAGCTGCGGATCTCGGTCACGACTCGCCGCCTGAACTGTGGGGAGAACCCCCGACCGGGTACGGCTGCACGACAACCACGGTAGCGTTGAACGACATGAGTGATTCTGAATCCTCACAAATATCGAAACCAGTAGACGACGATTCGACACCGACGAGCTCCTTGAACCGCCGAGTCTTCTTCGCCGCCGCGGGCTCGGTTCTGGCCTTCGCCCTGTGGGCGCTCGCCTCCCCGGCGACCGCGGAGGGCGTGATCAGCGGCGTGGTCGAATTCATCACCACCTGGTTCGGTTGGTGGTACTTCCTGCTGGCCACGGTGATCGTGGGCGTGGTGGTGTTCATCGCGGTGAGCCGGTACGGCCGATACCGCCTGGGCCCCGAGGAATCACGCCCCGAATACAACCTGTTCACCTGGACCGCGATGCTCTTCGCCGCGGGCATCGGGATCGACCTGATGTTCTTCTCCGTCGCCGAGCCGGTGAGCAACTACCTCACGCCGCCGGTCGGCCCCGGCGAGACCAATCACGCAGCCCGCGAGGCGGTCACCTGGACGGTCTTCCACTACGGCCTCACCGGCTGGGCGATGTACGCGCTCATGGGAGGCGCCCTGGCGTACTTCGCGTTCCGCCACAACCTTCCGCTCACCATTCGCGCGGCGCTGTACCCGATCCTCGGCAAGCGGGTGCACGGCCGCTTCGGCGACGCGGTCGACGTGGCTGCCGTGCTCGGCACGATCTTCGGCATCGCCACCTCGCTGGGCATCGGCATCGTGCAGCTCAATTACGGCCTGCACCAACTCTTCGGCATCCCCCAGGGCAAGGCCGCGCAGATCGGGCTGATCGTCCTGTCGGTGATCATCACCACCATCTCCGCCACGACGGGCGTCGATAAGGGCATCCGGCGGCTCAGCGAGCTGAACGTGATCATGGCGATCGCGATGCTGGTGTACATCCTGGTGGCGGGGCGCACGGACTTCCTGCTCAACGGCGTCGTGCAGAACACCGGCGACTACCTGGCCACCTTCCTCGATCGCACGATGGACACCTTCGCCTGGGAACAGACCCACACCGAGACTCCCGGAAGCGATCCCAGCGGCTGGCTCGATTCGTGGACACTGTTCTTCTGGGCCTGGTGGGTGGCGTGGGCCCCGTTCGTCGGGCTCTTCCTGGCCCGCATCTCCCGCGGGCGCACCCTGCGCCAGTTCATCTTCGGTGTGATGGTGGTGCCCTTCAGCTTCATCCTGGTGTGGATCTCGGTGTTCGGCAACAGCGCACTCGAGGTGGCCCGCGGCGACAAGGCCTTCGCGGAGGCCACCGCATCGGCCCCGGAGATCGGCTTCTATTCGCTGCTCGAGAAGTACCCGGGCGCACCGATCCTGCTGGCGATCGCCACGTTCACCGGCCTGCTGTTCTATGTCACCAGTGCCGATTCCGGCTCGCTGGTGATGGGCAACTTCACCTCGAAGCTGCCCGATCCGATGGCCGATTGCGTTCGCAGCATCCGCATCTTCTGGTCCTTCGCCATCGGCCTGCTCACGCTCTCGATGTTGTTCGCGGGCAACGAGGGTTCGATCGTCACGCTGCAGAAGGCGACGATCATCATGGGTCTGCCCTTCTCCTTCGTGCTGGGCCTGGTGGGTCTGTCGCTCCTGCGGGCACTGCACACGGAGTCGTACAAGCTCGACAGTTACCGTGCGGCACTGCCGAAATCGCTGGCCGCCGGCCGCGGTCCCACCGAGCCGGGCAGTTGGCGCCGGCGGTTGCTCTCGACGATCCACTACCCGGGTCGCGCCGCCACCCAACGGTTCTTGGAGAACACGGTCGCCCCCGCGATGCGCGAGGTGTCGGCGGTGTTCGCCTCGGAGGGGATGACGGCCACCGTCGACGAATCCGGCCGCAGTGAATCCCTGCCCTCGCCGACGCTCCGGGTGGATCTCGCCGGCGAGCCGCACTTCGAGTACTGCGTGTGGCCCGTCTCGGCGCCGGCGCCGAGCTACGCGGTTCTCGCGCAGCGGTCGGGCGATCGGTACTTCCGCTGCGAGGTGTACCTCGCCGAGGGCTCGCAGGGCTACACGCTCAACGGATACACCCGTGAGCAGATCATCGGCGACATCCTCGACCAGTACGAGCGGCACCTCGGCTACCTTCACCTGCGCCGTTCGGCCGCCGATCACGCACACCCCGAATCCACCCCCGAGGCATCCACCGAACCGGAAGGGACACCCGCATGACCGAACCGACCCTCTTCATCGACGGACGATGGCGCAACGCCGCCGAGGGCGGCACCCGCACCATCGTCTGCCCCGCCGACGGCACCGCGGTCGCCGTCGTCGACGAGGCCACCGCCGCCGATACCGAGGCCGCGATCGCGGCCGCCCGGCGCGCCTTCGACACCGGCCCGTGGCCGCACACACCGGCCGCGGAACGCGGCGATCTGCTGCTCCGGGTCGCCGACGAGATCGACCGCCGGCAGGATGATTTCGCTCGCGCGGAGACGCTGGACACCGGCAAGCGGCTGTCCGAGTCGGAGATCGACATGGCCGATATCGCCGCCTGTTTCCGCTACTTCGGCAAGCTCGCGGCGCAGGACGCCGGTCGGGTGGTCGACGCCGGATCGGCCGATGTGAGCTCGCAGATCGTGTACGAGCCCGTGGGCGTGTGCGGGCTCATCACACCGTGGAACTACCCGCTGCTGCAGGCCGCGTGGAAGGTGGCGCCCGCGCTGGCCGCCGGCGACACCTTCGTGCTCAAGCCCTCGGAGCTCACCCCGCACACCTCGATCCTGCTGATGCAGGTCCTGCAGGCGGTGGGCCTGCCCGACGGCGTGGCGAACCTGGTGCTCGGCGCGGGTGCCGGAGCGGGCGCCCCGCTGTCCACCCACCCCGATGTCGACCTGGTCTCGTTCACCGGCGGCCTGATCACCGGCCGCCTCATCGCGGCCAACGCCTCGACCACGGTGAAGAAGGTCGCGCTGGAGCTGGGTGGCAAGAACCCGAACGTGATCTTCGCCGACGCCTGCGCGACGCCGGAGGGTCTCGCCGCCGCGGTCGACAATGCACTCAACGCCGCCTTCCTGCACTCGGGTCAGGTCTGTTCCGCGGGTGCGCGTCTGGTGGTCGAGGAGTCGGTGCACGACGTCTTCGTCGACGAGCTGGTGCGCCGCGCCGAGGGCATCCGGCAGGGACTGCCCTTCGCGGAGGGCACCGAGACCGGCCCGTTGATCTCGGCGGCGCACCGCGACAAGGTGCACGCCTATGTCGAGCAGGCCCGTGCCGATGGCGCGGTGGTCCGTACGGGCGGCGCCTTCGCCACCGGCGACCAGGGCTCCGGTTCGCTCGACGACGGCTTCTTCTACCTGCCGACGGTGCTCGATCGGTGCGATCCGTCGATGGCCTGCGTGCACGACGAGGCCTTCGGACCCACCGTCACCGTTGAGACCTTCCGCACCGAGGACGAGGCGGTGGCCATCGGCAACGACACCGAGTACGGCCTCGCCGGGGCGGTGTGGTCCGCCGACGGCGGCCGGGCCCGCCGGGTGGCGCGCCGGCTGCGCCACGGCACCGTGTGGATCAACGACTTCGGCCCCTATCTGCCGCAGGCCGAGTGGGGCGGCTTCGGCGCCTCGGGCATCGGCCGGGAGCTGGGCCCCACGGGCCTCGGGGAGTACCTCGAGGCCAAGCACGTGTACGAGAACCTGCGACCGTCCGTGACCGGATGGTTCGCCGATCGGAAGGATGATCAGTGAGCTCGACCGCCGACAACGAGACCTACGACTACGTGGTGGTGGGCGCCGGATCGGCCGGCGCCGCAGTGGCCTCCCGCCTGTCGGAGGACCCGACGGTCACCGTGTGCCTGCTGGAGGCCGGCCCCTCCGATGTGGGCGACGACGCGATCCTGCGGCTGGACCGGTGGATGGAACTCCTCGAATCGGGTTACGACTGGGACTACCCCATCGAGCCGCAGGAGAACGGCAACTCGTTCATGCGGCACGCCCGCGCGAAGGTGTTGGGCGGCTGCAGCTCCCACAACAGCTGCATCGCCTTCTGGGCCCCGCGTGAGGATCTCGATTCGTGGGAGCACGACCACGGCGCCTCCGGCTGGGGCTCGGATTCGGTGTACCGGCTGTACCCGGAGATCGAGACCAACGACGCGCCGGGCGAGCACCACGGCCGCTCGGGCCCGGTGCACATCATGACGGTGCCGCCGAACGATCCGTGCGGTGTCGCCCTGCTGGACGCCTGTGAACGGGTGGGCATTCCGCGCACCACCTTCAACGACGACCACACGGTGATCAACGGCGCCAACTTCTTCCAGATCAACCGCCGCGCCGACGGCACGCGGTCGTCATCGTCGGTGAGCTACCTGCATCCGGTGATGGACCGGCCCAATCTCACGATCCGCACCGGGGCCTGGGCCAAGCAGGTGGTCTTCGACACCACGGGCGAGGAACCCCGGGCCGTCGGAGTCGACATCACCGACAACGCCTTCGGCCGCACCACCCGCATCACCGCGACCCGCGAGGTGGTACTCAGTGCGGGCGCGATCGACTCCCCGAAACTGCTGATGCTCTCCGGGATCGGGCCGGCGGACCACTTGCGCGAGCACGGCATCGACGTCCTGGTCGACTCCCCCGGCGTCGGTGAGCACCTGCAGGACCACCCCGAGGGCGTGATCGGCTTCGAGACCACCATGCCGATGGTCCGCGAGTCCACCCAGTGGTGGGAGATCGGCATCTTCACCACCACCGAGGAGGGCCTGGACCGCCCCGACCTGATGATGCATTACGGCAGCGTCCCGTTCGACATGCACACGGTGCGGCAGGGCTATCCCACGGCGGAGAACACCTTCTGCCTCACGCCCAACGTGACGCACGCACGTTCGCGCGGCACCGTCCGGCTGCGTTCCCGGGACTTCCGGGACAAGCCCAAGGTGGACCCGCGCTATTTCACGGACGCCGAGGGCCACGACCTGCGCGTCATGATCGCCGGAATCCGGAAGGCGCGGGAGATCGCCGCCGCGGCTCCGCTCACCGAGTGGGTCGCGCGGGAGCTGTACCCCGGTCCCGCCGCCCAGACCGATGCCGAGCTGGCCGATTACATCCGCCGTACGCACAACACCGTCTACCACCCGGTCGGCACGGTGCGGATGGGTGCGGTCGACGATCCGATGTCGCCGCTCGACCCCGAACTCCGGGTGAAGGGCACCGCCGGGCTGCGCGTGGCGGACGCCTCCGTGTTCCCGGAACACACCACGGTGAACCCGAACATCACCGTGATGCTGGTGGGCGAGCGGTGTGCGGAGCTGATCACCGCGGGCTGATTGGTCCTATCCTGGGGAACATGGCGAACGATTTCACGCGGTTCGCGGCCGTGGCCCGCAAGCTCGCGCGCGAGCACGGGCCCCGGCTCGCGGGCCAGGTCCTCGACTCCGCGCCCGTACGGGCCGGACGCGAGGCGCTCACCCAGGTCGTGACGCAGACGGTGACGCAGGCACTGGGCCTGGAACAACCCGCCGCACCGGCCAAGGAGTTCACACCGGGCCGCCCGGTCACCCGGACGTCGACCCGCACGGAACTGATGGCGCGCGCCATCGCCTACGCCCCGCAGCTCGACGGCCGGGCCGATCCGGGCGAGGTGGTGTGGACCTGGGTGGAGTTCGAGGAGACCACCGGCCCGAACGCCGGACAGGGCAAGGACCGTCCGGTGCTCGTGGTGGGGCGGTCCGGTGCGGCGCTACTGGGACTGATGCTGTCCAGCCAGGCCAAGCACGACGGTGACCGCGAGTGGCTGGCGATCGGGGCCGGAACCTGGGACGAGGACCGCCGCCCGTCCTGGGTGCGCCTGGACCGGGTACTCGATGTGCCGGAGGACGGCATCCGCCGCGAGGGCTCGGTGCTCGACCGTGCTCGGTTCGAGCTCGTGGCCGCGCGGCTCCGCGCGGATTACGGCTGGAGCTGATTCAGTCGACGACGGCGGCCACGGCCTCGATCTCGACGAGTTGATCGTCGTAGCCGAGCACCGTGACGCCGAACAGGGTGCTGGGCGCGTCGTGCTCGCCGAAGGCGGCGCGCACCACCTCCCACGCGGTGACGAGGTCCGCCTGGCGCGACGATGCGACCAGCACGCGGGTGGAGATCACATCAGCCATCGTAGCCCCGGCGGCGCCGAGCGCGATCCGCAGGTTCTCGACGCACTTCGCCGCCTGGCCCGCGTAGTCGCCGCAGGCGGCGGTGCTGCCGTCCAGTTCCAGCGGGCAGGATCCGGCGAGGAAGATCAGCCGCGCCTCCTTCGGCGCCGTCGCGGCGTAGGCGTATTCGGCGACGCCGCTCAGGGCCGCCGTCCTGATCAGTTCGACCCGACTCGGCATGCCCTCAGCGTGGCACACGGCAGGCGGGTCAGAGGAGCTCGGCCTTCTGGAAGCGGCACCCCGCTTCTTCATCTCCTCGTCGGCAGCGCCGTCACGCCTCCAGATGCGGACGCAGGTAGCGCCCGGTGACACTCCCGGCGGCTGCGGCCACCTGTTCGGGTGTGCCCGTGGCGACGACGGTTCCGCCCGCGGCGCCGCCTCCGGGACCGAGGTCGATCACGTGGTCGGCATTGGCGATCATGTCCAGATCGTGTTCGACCACGATCACCGTGGCGCCGCGATCCACGAGCCGCTGCACCACGTCCAGCAGCACGCGGACGTCCTTCGGGTGCAGGCCCACCGAGGGCTCGTCCAGCACGAACACCGCGTCGGACTGGTCGCGCCCGAGCTCGTTGCCCAGCTTGAGCCGCTGCGCCTCGCCGCCGGAGAGCGCGGGGGTGGATTCACCGAGGGTGAGGTACCCGAGCCCGAGGTCCACCAGGGTGCGCAGCTTCTTCGCGATGCGCGGCAAGGCGATCCGGTCCGCCGCCTCGCGGACGGTGAGGGCGAGCAGTTCGGGGAGCGCGAGGCCGTCGGGTTCCGGCCAGCGCACGTCCGCCGCCGCGGGGGCGTACCGGCGTCCGCCGCACGCCGGGCATTCGATGTCGACGTCCGGGAGGAACTGCACGTCGAGCGATACCTGTCCGGTGCCGTCGCAGCGGGGGCAGCGCAGCGATCCGGTGTTGTAGGAGAAGTCGGCCGTCTTGTAGCCGCGGACCTTCGCCGCATCGGTCTTGGCGTACTCACGCCGCAGGTCGTCGAGCACGCCGCTGTAGGTGGCGACGGTGGAGCGCACGTTGATCCCGATCGGTGTTGCGTCCACCAGGTTCACGCGCCCGATGGACGGGGCCTCCAGCACGCTGACGTGCTCCGGCAGCGGCTCTCCCGCGGCGTGCGCCGAGATCGCCGGCACGAGGGATTCGAGCACCAGCGTCGTCTTGCCCGAGCCGGAGACGCCGGTGACGGCGGTCATCCGGCCGACGGGGACGTCGACGGTGAGCGCCTGCACGGTGTGCAGCGGCGCCGTCTCCAGGTGGATCCGGCCCGGCGCGAAGACCTCGTCGGGGGCGAGACGCGGGCGCACGCGGACCGCTTCCCGACCGGCCAGAAATCCGCCGAGCAGCGACGCCGCATCGGACTCCAACTCGGCCACGGTCCCCGTCGCGATCACGCGACCGCCCTCGCCGCCCGAGCCGGGGCCGATCTCGATCAGGTACTCGGCCTCGCGCAGCACGTCCAGGTCGTGATCGACGACCACGACGGAGTTGCCGTCGGCGAGGAGATCGCGCATCACGCCGACCAGGCCCTCGACGTTCGCCGGGTGCAGGCCGACCGACGGTTCGTCGAGCACGTACAGCACGCCGGTGGTGCGATTGCGGACCGCGCGGGCGAGCTGAACCCGCTGCCGCTCACCGGTGGACAGCGTGCCGGCCGCCCGATCGAGACCGAGGTAGCCGAGCCCGAGTTCCCGCAACCGCCGCGCGATGGACAGGAGCGAGTCGATGAGGATCGCCGCCATCTCGCGCATGTCCGCCGGGAGCGGTTCAACGGTGCCGGGCGCCCAGGCGACCACCTCGTCGAGCGGCATCGCCGTCACCTCGGCGAGCCCGAGATCACCGATCCGGGGCGCCCGCGCCTGCGGGCTCAAGCGCGTGCCACCGCAGTCGGAACAGGGCCCCGAGCGCACGAATCGGTTGACCCGCCCCAGTCCCGCCTCGGTCGTGGCCTTGTCGAGTGCCTCCTGCACGGCGGCGTTCGCGCTCCGATACGTGAAATTGACCTCGAACAGCTTGCCGCTCTTGCTGGAGACCGCGACATTCCGCTTCTCCGCGGGGCCGTGCAGCACGATCTCCCGCTCGGCGTCGGTGAGCTCGGCGAAGGGCACGTCGATGCGGACGCCGAGGTCGGCCACGACCTGGGGCATGAAGGAGAAGCCGAACATCGACCAGGGTGCGACGGCGCCGTCGGCGATCGTCTTCGACGGGTCGGGGATCAGTGTGGCACCGTCGATCTCGCGGACGATGCCGGTGCCCGCGCAGGTGGGGCAGGCGCCGTCGGAGTTGAACGCGAGCGATTCCGCGCCGGGCGGGGTGAAACCTGCTCCGCACTCCGGGCAGGTGAGGTCCATCCCGGCCGCGACGTCGATCGTCGGGGCCAGGTAATGCCCGTTCGGACAGCGGTGCGACGCGAGCCGGGAGAACATGAGCCGCACCACGTTCAACAGCTCCGTGGATGTGCCGAAGGTACTGCGCACACCGGGGACACCGGGGCGCTGGCGCAGGGCGAGCGCCGCGGGCACGTGCTCCACCGAATCGACCGCGGCCCGCGGCGCCTGCGCCATCCGCCGCCGGGTGTAGGTGGACAGCGCCTCCAGGTAACGGCGCGAGCCCTCCGCATACAGCACCCCCATCGCGAGCGAGGACTTACCCGAACCCGAGACGCCCGCGATGGCCACCAGACGACGCAGCGGCACATCGACGTCGACGTCCCGGAGGTTGTGCACCCGGGCACCCCGGACGGCGATCTGCAGCGGGACGTCGAATGTCATGCGAGGCGGGTGATCTCCACCACCACGTCGAGATCGGAGGCCCCGCCGCCCGCGATGATCCCCTTGAGCGGGGGCACATCGGCGTAATCGCGGCCCACGCCCACGGACACGTGCCGCTCACCGATCGGCACGTCGTTGGTGGGGTCGTAGCCGTTCCAGTGGCCGGTCCACGCCTCGATCCAGGCGTGCGACTCGCCCGCCACCGTCGAGCCGATCTCGGCGTCACGCTGCGGATGCAGATACCCGGAGACGTATCGGGCCGGGATGCCCACGCTGCGCAGCATCAGCAGCGTGAGATGCGCGTAGTCCTGGCAGACGCCCTTGCGCTCGTCCCACGCGTCGATCGCGGACGAATGCACGCCGGTGGTGCCGGGCACGTAGTCCAACTCGCCGTGCACCCAGCGGCACAACTCGAGCACCGCTTCGTCGGGACCGAGGTCCTTGACGAGCTTCTTCGCCTGCGAACCCAGCTTGCGGTGCCGCGGAACGTAATCGGTGAAACCCAGGAGCTCGTCGTAGCGGTCGCGCACGCGCGCCGAGTCGAGCTCCTCCCAGCTCACGATCTCCTCCGGAGGCTCGGAAGCCTCGGTCTCGACGACCGAGGCACCGGTCACCTCGAGTGCGGTGTGCGGCGCGTGCAGGTCGAAAGCGGTGACCGCGGTGCCCCAGTAGTCGGTGTACCGGTATGCACGGGTGGCCGGGACGGTCTCGACGCGGTTGAGGATCACGTTCTGCCGCTGGTCACTGCGGGGCGTGAGCCGGGCCTCGTTGTACGACGAGGTGACCGGCGCGTTGTAGCCGAATCCGGTGGAGTGCACGACTCGAAGACGCCAGCTCACAGCTCCCCCTCCAGGATGGTGTCGATATCGCCGCGGGCGCGGGCATCGGTCCAGGCGACGTAGGGCGTCACGTGGAAGTAGCGGGCGGTGATGGCCTCGCCCGCCTCGTGTCCCAGCTCCTGCAGCGCGACCAGGCGGCGCTGCAGATCGTCGAGCAGCTCACCGGGAGCAAGGAATTCGAGCTCGCCACGGGCGCGGCCCAGCAGGCGCTGCGCCTCCGTGCGGGTGCCGAGGCGGCCCTCGCGACCACCCTCGATCGCGTTCAGGCAGTCCTCGGCGGTGGTGAGCGCGTGGATCACCGACCGCGGAAAGAGCCGGTCGACGAGGATGAATTCGACCACGCGGGCGGCGTCGAGCACACCGCGGTAGGTACGCAGGTAGGTGTCGTGCGCGCCGGTCGCGCGCAGCACCGTGACCCAGGTGGGCGAGCTCGCCCGATCGCCGGCGCGGGAGAGCAGCAATCGGATGGACATGTCCATCCGCTCGATCGAGCGGCCCAGCAACAGGAACCGGTAGCCCTCGTCCCGCGACAGCGTGGAATCGGTGAGGCCGGAGAACATCGCCGCCCGGTTCTTGATGTAGTTGAGGAACTCGTGCGGGCCGAGGCGGCGCGCCGCGCGCTCGCGTTCGGCGAGGCCGTTGTACGTGGAGTTGAGGCACTCCCACATCTCCGACGAGGTCACCTCGCGGGCACCGCGGGCGTTCTCCCGCGCCGCGTAGATGGTGGCCGCGATCGAACCGCTGCCGGGATCCCGGTTGTAGGCCACCACCTCGGTTACCGACCGCAGGTCGAGCGGCTGATCGGCGGGCGGTTCCGGAATGCCCAAGACCCGCACCAGCTGTCGCGAGACGCGGTCCTCGTCGACGGTGGCGTCCTCCAGGAACTGGTGGGCCGTCACGTCGAGCATCCGGGCGGTGTCGTCGGCGCGTTCGGAGTACCGGCCGATCCAGTACAGCGCCTCGGCGTTACGCGCGAGCATGCGGTGCCTCCGTCCAGGTCGCCTGTTGCTGTTGCTGATCCTGTTGGCTCAGATCGGGCCCCAGTTCCACCTGGGGCTGCTCCGCCAGATCGCGCGAGGGCACCAGCGCCTCGCCCTCCAGTTCGGCCTCCGCGACGGAGGATCGTGCCGCGAGCACCCAGGTGTCCTTGGAGCCGCCGCCCTGCGAGGAGTTCACCACGAGCGAGCCCTCCGGCAGCGCGACGCGGGTGAGGCCGCCGGGCAGCACCCACACGTCGTCACCGTCGTTGACCGCGAAGGGACGCAGGTCCACGTGCCGCGGACGGGCGCTCTCGCCGATCTTGGTGGGCACTGTCGAGAGCTGCACCACCGGCTGCGCGATCCAGCCGCGGGGATCGGCGGCGACCTTGCGGCGTATGGCCGCGAGCTCCTTCTCGCTGGCGTCGGGCCCGAAGACGATGCCGTAGCCGCCCGACCCCTCGACCGGCTTGATCACCAGCTCGTCGATCCGGTCGAGCACCTCCTCGCACTCCTCGTCGAGCCAGCAGCGCAGGGTGTCCACGTTCTGCAGCAGGGGCTTCTCGCCGAGGTAGTAGTCGATGATCTCGGGCACGTAGGTGTAGGTGAGTTTATCGTCGCCCACGCCGTTACCCACCGCCGAGCTGATCACCACGTTGCCGGCGCGGGCGGCGTTGAGCAGCCCGGCCACGCCGAGCACCGAATCGGGCCGGAACTGCATGGGGTCGAGGAAGTCGTCGTCGATGCGGCGGTAGATCACGTCCACTTGCTGCTCACCACCGGTGGTGCGCATGTAGACCACGTTGTCGCGGCAGAACAGGTCGCGGCCCTCGACCAGTTCGACGCCCATCTGGCGGGCGAGCAGCGAGTGCTCGAAGTACGCGGAGTTCGCCATGCCCGGTGTGAGCACCACGACGGTGGGGTCGGCCTCGTTGGAGGCGGCCGACCGGCGCAGCGCCCGCAGCAGGTGCGAGCTGTAGTCGCCCACGGCCCGCACGCGGTGGCGCAGGAACAGGTCGGGGAAGACCTGCGCCATGGTCCGGCGGTTCTCCATCACGTAGCTCACACCCGACGGGGAGCGCAGGTTGTCCTCCAGCACGCGGAAGGTGCCCTCGGCGTCGCGGATCAGGTCGATACCGGCCACGTGGATGCGCACGCCGTTGGGCGGGCGGATGCCGGCCGCCTGGCGGTGGAAGTGCGCGCACGAGGTGACCAGGCGCTTGGGCACCACCTGATCGCGCAGGATCTCCTGTTCGGAGTAGATGTCGTCGAGGAACAGTTCGAGCGCCTGGACCCGCTGCTTGATGCCCTTCTCGAGTCGGTTCCACTCGCCTGCGGCGATCACGCGCGGCACCAGGTCGAGGGGGAAGGGCCGCTCGCGGCCCTCCAGCGAGAAGGTCACGCCCTGGTCGATGAAGGCGGCGCCGAGCGCGTCGACGCGCGCGGCGAGATCGGATTCGTCGGCCGAGGAGAGCGCCTCGAAGACCCGCTTGTACGGGGAGCGGACCGTGCCGTCCTCGGCGAACATCTCGTCGTAGGCGGCACCGAACGACGGGGCGTCGTCGTATCCCGCGAACAGCCGCGCATCGTCGGACAGTCGGGGAACGGCCGGCCGCCGGGTGTGGGACTTGGCCTGTTTCTGCGGGGTCACTCGCTATATCGTGCCGTACCGGCCGCGATTCGGCAGCGCACTCGTTCAGGCGGTGGCAAGGTGTGGGCCAGGTGATGTTCGCCCGGGCAGCACTGCGATTTGGGTTGTCCCCGCCGCGCTGGTAACCTGGTACGTCGGCAGTCAGTACCGACTGTTCTTATGCCTTTCGAGTGACAAGAGAGTTTGACGCGTGGCCAACATCAAGTCCCAGATGAAGCGGATCAAGACCAACGAGCGCAACCGCCTGCGCAACCAGTCGGCGAAGTCGTCGCTGCGTACCGCCATCCGCCACTTCCGCGAGGCCGTGGATGCGGGCGACAAGGACAAGGCCACCACCCTCCTCGCCAGCACCAGCCAGCAGCTGGACAAGGCCGCGAGCAAGGGCATCATCCACACCAACCAGGCTGCCAACAAGAAGTCGGCCCTGGCCCTGGCGCTGAACAAGCTCTGATCCTCCGCTAGACGCGCGTATCACCGCGCCGAACCGTCCCCCGGCACCACGCGAGCCGGAACCGGATCGGCGCGGTTTTCGCGTATCCGGGTGCGGCCGAGGCCGTCAGCTCGCGAGCGTGGCGACCTTCCGGACAGCGAGTTCGAGCGCGTAGTCCGGATCGGCCGCCTGGCCCTTCACGTCGGCGTTCGCCGCGGCCACAGCGGCCAGCGCCAGCGCCACGTTCTCGGCGCGCCAACGGCGGGCCACCTGGGTCATCTTCTTGACCTTCCACGGCGCCATTCCCAGCTCCCCCGCATCCCGGTACTGATCGGGGGTACGTCCCAGGCCACGGATGCGGGCCACCGAGTGCACAGCGTCGGCCAGCGCGTCGGCGATGAGCACGTGCGGCGTACCGCGGTGCTGGGCCCAGCGCAGGGACTCCAGCGCAGCGGCGACCTGTCCGGCGACGGCCTTATCGGCGATCTCGAATCCGGTGACCTCGGCACGGCCCGCGTAGTAGCGGTTCACGGCGGCCAGATCCACCCGGCCGCCGGTATCGGCCACCAGCTGCGCGATGGCCGCGGCCAGCTCGCGCAGATCCTTGCCGACCGAATCCACCAGGAGCTCGACCAGCTCGTCGGAGACCCGCACCTTCTGCGCCCGGAACTCGGACTTCGCGAAATCGGTGCGGTCGCGCGCGTTGCTGATGGTGGGCACCTCGACCACAGCGGCGCCGGCCTTCTTAAGCGCGGCCACCATCGACTTCGCGCGGCCGCCACCGCTGTGCTCGATCACCAGCGTGATGCCGTCCGGCGGGTTCTGCGCCGCCTCGACGATGAGGTCGACGGGCGCTTTCCCTGCCTCGGCCGCCGACTCCAGCACCACGATCCGCTCCTCCGCGAACAGCGACGGACTCAGCAGTTCGGCGAGCTCGGACTGGTCGACGTCGCCCGCGCGCAAGCGAGTCACCGGTACCGCTTCACCGCCCAGCGCGCTCGCGTCACCGGCGTTCGCCCGCGCGTCCTCCACGATCGCGGAGACGGCCCGCTCCACCAGGAGGTCCTCGGTCCCCACCACCACGTGTACCCGCGCGCTCTCTGCCACACCCCACATGCTGCCAGATCCCACCGACGACCCCGCTGAGCCACGGCGAGCGCGGATGCCCCCGCCGGCGAGTGCGCCCTTCTAGGATGGGCTACGTGACGCGACGCATTCCAGTGGCGGTCGATCGGAGCAGCGTATGCATGGGCGACGACGTCCATAGTCACGCATCGACCGAGAAGGTTGAACCCGGAACGAGGCTCAGCGCATTCCTGGCTGCGGCGAACCCTGACGTCGGCTCCACCGGGTGGTCGTGGTTGGCGCGCGTCGATGACGTGGTCACCGCCGTGTGGTCGATCGATCACGGAGTTCAACTACTCGTCGAGGACTATCCGATCACCCGACGCACTGCACCGAAGAGCGTGTACTGGGTGTATTGCCAGCAGATCGACCCGGCCTGGTTGCATGGAAGACTCTCCGGCGGAGCGTCGGCAAATTTGAAGCACCTCCACGATGAGTACAAGTCCATAGGGCGGGCCAAGCAAGAACGTGAGGAACGTCGACGAGAATTCGACATCGAAGAGCGATGCGTCAGTAGCGATTACGTTACGGCCTTCGAAAGGCTCGGCGCGAGCATCGATCTCCACAACGACCGGCTACTCCGATTCGAACTACTCGGTCACCGGTGGGTCTTCAAACGAAACGATTCGATGTTCGGCATCTACGTCGACGACGTTTCACTCGCTTCGATCCGCCCGCTACCGCTCGCCGAGCGATGGCTCCTCGCGGCTGTGGCGGCACGTTCCACGCCGCAAGCACACCTCGTTCCGCCCGCACACGACGAGAGCACTTTCGAATGGCGCCCGATGTCTTCAGTACCTGGAGGACCTGCACGATGGGAAGCCAGCAAGGGCTATGCCGTCGCGCAGTTGGAAGGGGAAGACGCTGTCGCCTACTTCCGGTTCGCTGAAAGCAGATCACCAGAGCAGGTCAGCGACGCGTTCGTACGCAAGGAGTAGAGCCACGGTGTCGCGCCGACGATCTGAGAAAGAACACGACGACGCACACCGCGACCAGCAACAGCCCCGCCACCGAACCGCCCGGCACCACCAGCACCGGCAGCCGCGCACACCACCGCGCCACCATCAGCACCCACCACAACTCCGGCCCCGTCGCCCGCGCCCCCACCTCCGCGAGCACGGGCGCCACCGGCGAAGACATCGCCGCCAGCGTTCCCACGACCGTGATCACGGGAATCACCGGCCCCGCCAACAGATTCGCCGGCAGGGCACCCAACGGCACTCGACCCGACAGCGCCACCACCAAGGGCAGCGTGACCACCTGCGCCACCACCGTGACGGCCAGCAGCCCCGCCAGCGTGTCCGGAACCCTCCGCATCACCAACCGATCCCGCACCACCGGTGCCCACAGGATCAGTCCCGCCGTGGCCGCCACCGATAGGGCGAATCCGAGGTCCAGCGCCAACTGCGGCCGCACGACCAGTAACACCACGATCGCCGCCAGCAACGCCGAGAAGGGCTGCCGCCCGCGTCGCAGCGCCAGCGCCCCCACACCGAGCAGGCCCATCACCGCCGCCCGCACCACCGACCCCGTCGGACCCACCAGCCCGACGAAGGCGATGATCGCCACCGCCGTCACCACCGCCCGCGCCGTGATCGACAAACCTAGCGCCGCACACAGCCCCAGCACGCACAGCGCCACGATGGCGAAGTTGGCGCCGGAGACGGCCGTCAGGTGGGTGAGTCCGGAGTCCTGGAAGTCGCCGCGCACCGTCGGGAGCGTGTGCGATTCGTCGCCCAGCACCAGTGCGGGGAGCAGCCCCGCGGCGTCGACGGGCAGGGCGTCCGCGGACACCGCCGCGAACGACCGGCGGACCTGTGCGGCGGCACGGAAGTGCGGCGGTGCGCGTTCGAGCACCGTGGGATCGCCCGATCCGACGAGGACCGCCGCGACGAGGCCGGGGCGGGTGCTGCGGAGCACGGTGGCGCGCATCGCGATCCGCTCCCCCGGCACCACCGAACCCAGATCGAAGGTGGAGCCGAGCAGCAGCACCGAGCCGTGTGCGGGAACCGTCTCCACTGCCTGCACCGCCAGTGCCGTGGCCGGCACCAGCACCCGCGAGGCGTCGAGGTGGCCACCCGGGTCGCCGCTGCGCTGACGCGGCCATTCGTTCACCTCCAGCACCACCAGCACGCGGCCGGCACCCTCGAAATCGGCGATCGGTGCGCGTTCCCTGTCGTGCACACGCACGGCCACCGAGACGGCGACTCCGGCTCCGAGGCCCGCCGCCGCGGCCAGCGCGATGCTCACGGCCCGTACCGTCGGCGACGATCCGCCGATCCTGGTGGCGGCGACGGCCACCAGGATCAGCACGGCAGCGATCGACCACGCGGCGGCCGCGGAGCGCAGCGCGAGGGCGGTGGCCGCCCACGCCACGGCAGCCGCCGGGAGCAACCGCAGATCGACGCGCTCCTGCATCTCACACCGTGGCCATAGGCTTGATCTTGGCGAGCTTCGCGTCGCCGATCCCCGCGACCTTGCCCAGATCCTCGACGGTCTTGAAGGGCCCGTTCTGTTCCCGGTACGAGATGATCGCGGCAGCGGTCGCCGCGCCCACGCCGGGTAACCGGTCGAGCTCCGAGGCTCCCGCGGTGTTGAGGTTCACCTGCGCCCCGGGCACGGCCGAGGAACCACTCGCGGCCCCGGAGGCGCCGGCGGCTCCCGGCCCCGCCGAGACCACCGAGCTGCGCAGCTTCACCGCCGACTTCCCCTCGGCCACACCCACCACCACCTGGTCGCCGTCGCGCAGGGGCTGCGCCAGATTGAGACCGGCGGTGTCGGCGCCGCCGAGGGTGCCGCGGGCGGCGGTCAGGGCATCAGCGACCCGCGATCCGGGGGCGAGCCGATGCAGACCAGGGGCGCGGACCAGGCCCACCACGGCCACCACCAACTCCCGCGGCACGGCCGGGCTGGACGACACAGCACCCGCGGACGTGGATGCCGAAGCGGTGGAGGATGTCCCGGCGAAGTTCACCACCGGGTACTGCCCCGCGTCGTTGGAGCCGGACGATCCGAAGATCGCCACGGCGGCCACGATCGCCGCGATCACCCCGACGGCGCACAGCGCGACCGCCGCCCGCGGCGTGGTGCGCACGCGGTCGACCGTGGAGCGCCACCCCGTCGGTTCCCGATCCCAGAGTTCGTCGTCGGCGCGGGACCCGCGCGGCGGCTCGGCGAAGTCGTCGAGCCACTCGGGTCGCGCGTACGCCTGGTCGCGAGCGCCGTCGTCGCGGTCGTCGCGGGAATTCCGTGTGCCGTCCATGCCCGCACGCTAGGCCCGCGATCCGGCGCGGAAGCCGCGGAGAACCGCGGATACGGCGTGCCTGTGGATAACCCCGAACCTGTGGAGAACCGCCCGCCAGCGGGGCAGCCCGTCAGCGGCGCGTGCTAGTCGCCGAGCGCCGGGGCCACGGCGACGCCGACCGCGCCGGGACCGAGGTGCGCGGCGATGGTGCCACCGAACGGGCCGATCACCAGCTCCACCAGCTGCGGGAACGCCGCGCGCACCTGCTCGGCCACCTTCGCCGCCGCCTCGGGGGCCTCCACATGATGTACGGCGACCCGGGCCGGACGGTCACCCAGATGCTCCGAGGCCAAGGGCGCCAACTGATCCCGCGCACGGCTCACCGTCCGGGTCTTCCGCTCGGAGACGATCCGGCCATCCGCCAGACGCAGCACCGGCACGATCTGCAGGGCCCCACCGAGCAGTGCGGCCAGCGCGCTCACCCTGCCTCCGGCACGCAGGTGGTCAAGCTTGGCCACGCAGAAGAAGCCCTCCGCGGAGCCCAGCACCTCGTGCGCGGCCTCGGCCACCTCGTCCGCGGTGGCACCGGCCGCAGCCAGGCGCGCAGCCTCCAGCACGCCGAAGCCCATCGCCATATCGATGCAGCGCGAGTCGATCACCCGGATGGAGTCGTCGATCAGGGCCGCCTGCGAGACCGCGGTCGAGTAGGTGGAGCTCAGGTGCGAGCTCATGGTGATCACCACGACCCCGTCACCGTCCGCCTCGGCGACCGCCGCCTCCAGCACCTCGCGGACCTCCCCGACCGAGGGGCCCGAGGTGGTCACGCCCTCCTTGACGAAGCGCTCGGCCTCGTAGCCGGTACCGCGATCGATGAACTCGCCGTCGGCCGAGAGCACGTGCAACGGCAGGATGCGGATCCCCGCCTCCCGCACGCGTTCCGGCGCGATCGCCGCCGAGGCATCGGTCACCACGACCACGCTCACGACTACCTCCCCTCCGCGCGCAGGGCGCGCAGCACGCGCTGCGCGACCTGCTCGTGCATCTCGAACGACCAGTGGATCCCGTCGATGTTATTGATCCCCAGGTCGAACGACCACTCGCACAGGTCACGGACCGGCACGTAGGGCACCCCGGCCTCCTCGGCCCAGCCGCGCATGGCGGCGTCGGTCCTGGCCCAGCCGGGCTGCGCGAAGGCGTACGCCCGCGTGCGGTGCACCGCGGGTCCGAGCACGGCGGTCGCCGCGTGCGGCCGCAGCGCCGCGATCGAGGCGTGGGTGCGATCGAGGTAGTCCCGGGTCACCGCGGGGGGCAGCGCCATCGGCCAGCCGACGGGTGCGAAGACCCGCTGCAGCACCGCGTAGCCGTCGCGGGCCCGCGCTCGCAGCGATGCCGGCCGCAGGTACCGGATCTGCTCACGCAGCGCGGTGGGCACGGGCGAGGGCAGCGAATCCATGCCGCCGAGCGCGAGCACCACGGCGTCGACGTTCGGGATCGTCGCCCAGACCCGCGGATCCTGGCTCACGCACCACCACCCGTCGCGCGTGGTCCAGCCGACGCGGCCGAACAGCTCGCAGCGCTGACCGAGCGCGGCGGCCACGAGATTGGGCCAGATCCGCGGATCGGAGGTGGGCAGCGCGCCCTCGGGACCGTAGAAGCCCAGCGAATCGCTGAGCACGAGCAGCGTCGACGTCGGTTCCGTCATTGGACCTCGGGGGCCACGTCCGCGGAGGCGTTCCACACGTCCAGGCGCCAGCGGGGCGCATCGCCGTGACCGCTGAGCTGCACCCAGCTGCAATTGCCGAGGCCGCCGAGCACCGGCCACGAGGACACCGGCAGGTCGAGCAGGCGGGCCGTCAACGCGGCGACCAGGCCGCCGTGGGCCACCAGCACCACGGGCCGTTCCGCATCGCCCCATTCGGGCAAGCGGTCGATCAGC
The DNA here is from genome assembly GCF_019656655.1 of Tsukamurella sp. TY48. Taxonomy (GTDB): domain Bacteria; phylum Actinomycetota; class Actinomycetes; order Mycobacteriales; family Mycobacteriaceae; genus Tsukamurella; species Tsukamurella strandjordii. The sequence continues at coordinate 494,395 of NZ_BPMV01000001.1, forward strand.
TCCGTGACCACGGGATAGGAGCGGGCGGCCACATCGACCCGGGCCTCACCGCCGGGCGGTGCCCACTCCGGTGCGTCGCGCCAGCGCAGGCGGGCGCCGGGCATGTACGCGTCGACCTCGGTATGGGTCAGGCCCTGCCAGTCGCCCAGCATCGTCTCGCGCAGCCGCGGGTCGGTCTCCACCGGCACGCCCGTCGCCACGCTCAGCGCCTCCGCGGTATCGCGGGCGCGCCGCAGATCCGAGCTGAGGATCGCCAGGGGCTCCCGGTCGGCGAGCGCATCGGCGGCGGCCAGCGCCTGCCGGCGGCCGAGGTCGGTGAGGTCGGTGTCGAGCTGCCCCTGCATCCGGCCCTCGGCGTTCGACGCGGTCTGGCCGTGCCGCAGCAGGATCAGCCGGCGCACCGTCGGGGTGAGCCGCTCGACCGACGAGTCGAGCCCGTCCTCGACCCGCATCACTCGCCCTCGGGCGTGTCTCCGGCGTCCCCGTCAGCGGAGCGTTCGCCGAGTCCCTCGACCTCGATGTGCGGGCAGTCCTTCCACAGCTTCTCGAGCGCGTAGAACTCGCGCTCCTCCTGGTGGAAGACGTGCACCACGATGTCCAGAAAGTCGATCAGTGCCCAGCGGCCCTCGCGGGTGCCCTCGCGACGGGTGGGCTTGACGCCGATCTCGCGGAGCTTGTCCTCGATCTCCTCGACGATGGCGTTCACCTGGCGCTCGTTGCTCGCCGAGGCGATCACGAAGGCCTCGGTGAGCACCAACTGCTCGGACACGTCGAGCACCACGACGTCGGTCGCGAGCTTGTCGTCGGCGGCCAGCGCGGCGACGGTGGCCAGTCGGCGGGCGTTCTCGGATGCGGTCATGATCCTCCTGGGTTCAGGGTGCTGCCCGGGGTCTCCGGGTGGCTCTCGTACAGCCGGCGCTTGGCGATGTACTGCACGACGCCGTCGGGGACGAGGTACCAGACAGGACGTCCGGCATCGGCCCGCGCGCGGCACTCGGTCGACGAGATGGCCAGGGCGGGCACCTCCACGAGGAACAATCTATCCCGCGGCACGTTCGTCAGGTGATCGGCGGCGAGCTGATACCCCGGCCGGGAGACGCCGACGAAGGTGGCGAGGCCGAACAGCTCCTCCCAGTCCTGCCAGCTCAGGATCGAGGCCAGCGCATCGGCGCCGGTGATGAAGTACAGGTCGGTGTCGGGGGCCTGCGCGCGCAGGTCGCGCAGGGTGTCCACGGTGTAGGTGTCGCCGCCGCGGTCGATGTCGACGCGGCTCACGGAGAACCGCGGGTTCGAGGCGGTGGCGATCACCGTCATCAGGTACCGGTCCTCGGCGGGGGTGACGCCGCTCTTCTGCCAGGGCTTGCCGGTGGGGACGAAGACCACCTCGTCGAGGTCGAACCGGTCGGCCACCTCGCTGGCGGCCACCAGGTGACCGTTGTGGATCGGATCGAAGGTCCCGCCCATGACGCCGACGCGGCGGCGTCTGGTGTTACCGATGCGGCCGCGTCCAGTGTCACTGGCGCGGCTGCGGCCGGCGGCGCGGGACTCGCGTGCGGTGGGCATGGGAGTTGATCCTATGGTGTGCGTGCGCGCCGGGTCAGACCGGCAGCAGTCGCCCGATCACATCGGCGAGCTGCCCGGCGGTGCGGCACTCGTACATGTCGATCACCCGGCGGTACTTGTCGGCCACCGAGTCGCCCGTTCCCCACGAGACCTTCCGCTCGGGGTTGAGCCAGAACGCGTGCCGCGCGCTCTCGACGAGTTCGTTCAGTTCGGCCAGCGCGGGATCGGTGTGGTTGCTGCGGGCGTCACCCAGGATCAGCAGGGTGCCGCGGTGGGTGACGGCGTCGGGGAAGTCGCGCAGGAAGGTGCGCAGCATGTTGCCGTAGTCGGAGCCGCCGAACCGGGCGACCTTGGTCTCCCGGATCACCCGGTCGAACATGTCGACCACCGTGTCCACGGTGAGCGTGCGGCTGGTGTCGATGTAGTCGGTGATCTCGTCCACCGAATCGACGAAGCCGAAGACGCGGATCTTGGAGAACTCGGCCCGCAGCGCGTGCGTGAGAAGCAACGTGAAGTTCGAGAAGCCCGCGACCGAACCGGACAGGTCGCACAGGAGCACGAGTTCGGGCTTGGTGGGCCGGGGCCGACGGTGCGCCAGATCGATCGGGACGCCGCCCGTGGACATCGACTTGCGCAGCGTGCGGCGCAGATCGATGGGTCCGCGGCGGGCGCGGCGACGGCGCACCAGCAGCCGGGTGGAGAGCTGGCGGGCCAGGGGCCGCACGGTCTGCTCCATCCGATGCAGTTCGCTGCGGGTGGCGGCGAAGAAGGCCACGTTCTCCGGCAACTGCGGTGCGGCGTACTCGACGACGGCCTCGGGGCCCCGCCGGGCCGCCATCGCGACGGAGGTGAGCTCCCGGACCCGCTCGCTGAGCTCGGCCACCCGTGCCCGCGCGACGCGGCGCGCCGATTCGTATTCGAAGCTGCCGGGCTGCGCCCCGTCCTCGCCGGCGGCGGAGAGCAGGCCGTTGGCGATCGCGGCGATGAGCGTCTGCGGGTTGAGGGCCTTGAGCGCCTGGTACGAGGAGAAGGCGGTGCCGGTGGCGGAGTTGTACTCGCCGAGCTGCTCGACGATCTGGCTGGCGATGCCGTCGTGGTCGCCGCCGGCGACGAGCGCGGCGACGGCCTCCTGGCGCAGGGCCTCGCGCGCCGCATCGGGGTCCGGCGGGGTGTCGGCGGCGGGCATCGTGAGCGGGTCGACCTCGCCGGGCACGCCCTGGCAGCCGCCGGATCCACCGGTCCCACTGCCCGACGAGGATCCGGGCAGGCCCAGGCCGCCGCGCACCGGGAAGTAGAGATCGAAGATCACGTCGAAGGACTTGCGGTGCATCTGTTCCCGCAGCAGTACCGCTGCGAGCCCCTCGCGGAGCTGGCTGCGATCGGTGAGGTCGAGCACCGTCAGCACCTCGGCGGCGGTGATCGCCTCGCCGGGCCCGATCGACATGCCCTTGCCGCGCAGTGCGCGGACGAAGGCGTGCAGGTGGCCGTCGAGCGGGGTCCCGGTGGGCGCTGTCATCGCTACAGTCCCAGTGCGGCCGAGGCGGTTTCGATATCGGCCTGGTGCTTGAGCACCACACCGAGCGTGGCGGCGAGCGCGGCCTTGTCAATGGAGCCGTTGGCCGATCCGGTGATGCCCAGCGCGAGCAGGGTGCGGCACCAGTCCAGCGTCTCCGAGACCGAGGGCTTCTTCTTCAGGTCGAGCCCGCGCAGGGTGGCGATCACGCGGAGCAGTTGCTGCGCCACCTCGGACGAGAGCTCCGGCACCCGGCTGCGGATGATCGACAGCTCCAGCTCGGCGTCCGGGAAGTCGATGTGCAGGTACAGGCAGCGCCGCTTGAGCGCCTCCGACAGCTCGCGGGTGGCGTTGCTGGTGAGGAACACCAGCGGCTTGCGCTGCGCGACGATGGTGCCCAGCTCGGGCACCGTGACCGCGTAGTCGGAGAGGACCTCGAGCAGCAGGCCCTCGAACTCGAGGTCGGCCTTGTCGGCCTCGTCGATCAGCAGGACCGACGGTCCGCTCTCCCGGACCGCCTGCAGCAGCGGGCGGGGCAGCAGGAACTCCTCGGAGAAGACGTCCTGTTTGGTGTCGTCCCAGTCGCCGTCGTTCCCGCTGGACTGGATCCGCAGGATCTGCTTGGCGTGGTTCCACTCGTAGAGGGCGCGGGCCTCGTCGATGCCCTCGTAGCACTGCAGGCGGACGAAGCGGGCCTCCCGCGCCTGGGCGCAGGCGCGGGCGAGCTCGGTCTTACCGACGCCCGCCGGTCCCTCGACCAGCAGCGGCTTACCGAGCCGGTCGGCGAGGAAGACGGCCGTGGCGGTCGCGGTCGAGGGGATGTAGCCCGTCTCCCGCAGCGCGGCGGCGACATCGTCCACGCTGCTGAACAGGGCAGTGGGAGCCGGCGCGACGGCACTGGTCACTGCGCGGCCTTCCGCTTGAGGACCTCCTTGGTGAAGCCCTTCGACGCGATCTCGGCCGACATCTTCACGCCCTTCTTCACCACGAAGCCGGGCAGCTTGACCTTGAGGTCGATGTTCATGTCGACAAGGACGTGCACCTTGTCGTCGCCGATCGGGGTCAGCTGGTAGTAGCCGCCCTGCGACTTCACCGCCAGGCCCTCGCCCTCGGACTGCCAGGCCACCTTCGTCTCGGGGGTGAACTCGTAGCGGAAGGTGAGGCTGTCGCTGATGCCCATGAGGCCGGCCTCGACCTTGACCAGGCTGGGGTTGCCGGAGGCGTCGCGCTCGACCACCTCCACGCTCTTGTGCGAGGACGACCACTCGGGGAGCGACTCGACATCCAGCAGCGTCGCGTAGGCGAGCGAGGCGGGCGCGTCGATCTCGAACTCGACCTTCTCGTTGATTGTCATGGCGCCAACCTACCCCCGCTCCGAGAACCCGTTCACGGGTAGCCGCGCCGCGTGCACCGAAAGAGGTAGGTCAGGCGGCGGCCTTGCGTGCCATGACCTCTTTGGTCAGGCCGTTCTTGATGATGTCCATCGCGATCTTGATGCCCTTCTTGACCACGAAGCCGGGCGCCTTGACCTTGGGGTCGAGGTACATGGTGACCTTGACGTGCGTCTGATCGTCGCCCTTCGGGGACAGCTCGTAGATGCCGCCCTGACTGCGGACGGCGGTGCCCTCGTTGCGGGTGTCCCACTTGCAGCTGGTGTCGGTGAAGACGTAGTCGAAGGTCAGATCGTCGCTGAACATGAGCAGGCCCACGGAGGCATCCACCACGCTGGGCCGGCCGTTCGCGTCGCGCTCGACGACGGTGACGTTGCTGTGCGCCGACGACCAGTTCGGCAGGGCGTCGACATCGGCCAGCGTGTCCAACACCAGTGAGACCGGGGCGTCGATGTCGAATTCGAGGGACTCGTTGATAGCCATGGCGACAACCTACCTCCGCGGAGGCCGCCTGTTAGCGGGGTCGGACATGTCCGTCACCCCAGGCCACCCACTTGGTGGAGGTGAGCTCCGGGAGACCCATCGGGCCGCGGGCGTGCAGCTTCTGGGTGGAGATGCCGATCTCGGCGCCGAAGCCGAACTGCTCACCGTCGGTGAAGGCGGTGGAGGCGTTGACCATGACGGCGGCCGCGTCCACGCGGGTGCTGAACTCGCGGGCGGCGGCGAGCTCTCCGGTCACGATGGCCTCGGTGTGCCCGGTGCCGTAGCGGTCGATGTGCTCGATCGCGGCGTCGAGCCCGTCGACCACCTTCACCGCGACGTCCAGGCTCAGGTACTCGTCGGCCCAGTCGGTCTCGGTGGCGGGCACCATCTCGGCCTCGTCGCCGTGCACGACGACGCCCTCGGCCTGGAAGGTTCCGAGCAGGCGGGGCAGGAAGGTGTCGCGGAGCGCCGCATCGACGAGCACGGTCTCGACGGTATTGCACACGCTGGGGCGCCGGGTCTTGGCGTTGACCACGAGCCGCTCGGCCATGTCGAGGTCGGCGGCGGAGTGCACGTAGATGTGGCAGTTGCCCACGCCGGTCTCGATGGTGGGCACGGTGGCGTCGCGGACCACGGCGGCGATGAGTCCCGCGCCGCCGCGCGGGATCACCACGTCGACGAGGCCGCGGGCGCGGATCAGGGCGGTGACGCTGGCGCGGGATTCGGCGGAGAGCAGCGCGACGGCGTCCTCGGTGATGCCGCTCGCGGCGAGCGATTCGCGCAGCACGGCGACCAGCGCGGCGTTGCTGGACGCGGCCGAGCTGGAGCCCCGCAGCAGCACGGCGTTGCCGGACTTGAGGGTGAGGCCGAAGGCGTCGACGGTGACGTTGGGCCGGGCCTCATAGACGATGCCCACCACGCCGAGCGGCACGGCGACCTGTCGCAGCTCGAGACCGTTGGGGAGGGTGGAACCGCGCAGGACGGTGCCGATCGGATCGGGCAGGCCGGCCACCTGGCGCAGACCGGAGGCGATGCCGTCGACGCGGGAGGCGTTGAGCGCGAGCCGGTCGACGAGCGACTCCTCGGTGCCGGCGGCGCGGGCGCGTTCCACGTCCTCCGCGTTGGCGGCCAGGATGCGGTCCTTGTTCGCGAGCAGGGCGTCGGCCGCGGCGTGCAGCGCCGCGTTCTTCTGCTCGGTGGTCAGGGTGACCAGCTGCTTGGACGCGGCGCGCGCAGCGCGGGCCGCGTCCTGGACCGCCTCGGTCGCGGCGGTGAGATCGGCGTCCTGCGTGGTGGGCGTGCTCATCACCCGAGAATACGTGTCCGGCCCTGTGTGTCAGGGCGCGGTGTTACGTTCCGGCGGTGACTACTCGGGGGAGGAGCCGGCGCCTGTCGCGGCGCATGTGGGTGGCGCTCGTCCTCGCGGCGCTCACGGCCATCGTCGTGGCGGTCGGCGCGGTCCGGGATCGGTCCGACGGTGCCGCCCCCTCCCCCGCACCGGGCACGGTTGCCGACGGTGCTCCGCTGGCCGGGGTGACGATCGTGGAGTCCCGAGTGCGGGCTCCGCAGCCCTATCGGCGTGCCTCCTTCGGCAAGGCCTGGACCGACGATCAGGCAGCGCCCCTGGGCCACAACGGGTGCGATACCCGCAACGACGTGCTGGACCGCGATCTGATCGACAAGACCTATGCCCGCACCTCCGCCTGCCCGAGGGCCGTCGCCACCGGCACGCTCGCCGATCCGTACAGCGGCAGCACCGTCCGGTTCGAGCGGGGCGCCAAGACCTCGGCGAAGGTGCAGATCGACCACATGATTCCGCTCGCCTACGCCTGGGACATGGGCGCGTGGTCGTGGGACGACGACAAGCGCACCCGGTTCGCCAACGATCCGCGCAACCTGGTGGCGGTCGACGGTCCGGCGAACGAGAACAAGAGCGACAGCCCGCCCGGCCGGTGGATGCCGTCGAACGAGCGGTTCCACTGCCAGTACGCGCGGCAGTTCGCCTTCGTGGCCCGGGAGTACGGAGTGTCGGTGGATCGGGCGTCAGCGGCGGTCATCGACCGGGCGGCGTCGACCTGCGACTAGCTGTCGCGCCGCGTCACAGGAGTGCGGCGACCTTCTTCGCTGTCTCCTTCGCCGAGCCCGGGTTCTGCCCGGTGACGAGGTTCCCGTCGACGACGGCGTATGAGACGAACGGCAGTTTCGCCTTCTCGTACCGTGCGCCTCGCTTCTTCATCTCCGCCTCGGCGTTATACGGCACGAGCTTGTCCACCCGCGCCAGAACCTCCTCCTGCCAGGCGAAGCCGGTGACCTTGCGGCCCGCGACCAGATATTCGCCGCTCGAGAGGCGCGTGTTGAGCAGGCCGCAGTACCCGTGGCACACCGACGAGACTATGCCGCCCCGCTCGAAGATCTCGCGGCTGATCCGCTGCAGGCCTTCACTGTCCGGGAAGTCGTACATCACGGCGTGTCCGCCGGTGAAGAAGATCGCGTCGAACTCGGCGGAGTCGATCTCGTCCGGGCTCTTCGTGGTCTCCAGCAGGGCCATCCGCGCGGGGTCCGCACGCCAGGCCTTGGCCGTCTTGTCGTAGTTGGGAAACTTCAGCGACCGCGGCTCGAGCGGCACAGGGCCGCCGCTCGGGCTCACGAGCACCTGCTCGAACCCCGCCTCCTCGAAGACGTGCCAGGCGTGGGTGAGCTCGGAGAGCCACAGGCCGGTCTTGTGCGACGGGTCGTCGTAGTGACCGACATTGGTGACGACGGTGAGGATGCGCTTGGACATGGTGCCCCCTTCTGGGTGGTCGAGTTCGTTCATCTGGTCAGGCGTCGTGCTCGTGGTGGATGGTGGCCACCCCCTCCTGGAAGGTGGTCACGCGGAATTCGGGGAACGCTGCCTTGAACTTGTCCGAGACGAAGATGTTGTCCACCTCGTAGCGCGGCAGCAGCTCCCACAGTTCGCGAACGCCCTTGTTGGAGAGCCGGGCCACGAAGAAGGCGGCCTTCGGCACGACCGAGTAGTCGATCTCCCGACCCCAGGCCGCCGAGGCGATGCTGATGAGCTCGGCGTACGTCGGCCGTGCGTCGTCGACGGGCAGGTGCCAGGTCTGCCCGTACGCCGCGGGGGTGTTGCCGATCAGTGCCATGGCGCGGCTGGCGTCCGGCGTCCAGATCAGGCTGCGGCGGACATCATCACGGAGCGGGACGCGTGCCTTCTTACCGGCGGCGATCGCATCGAAGACCATCGTGTTGGTGAAGCCCTGGGTCTTGCCGGGGCCGTAGAACTCGGGGGCGCGGCAGATGACGGCCTCCACGCGCCCGGCTGCCATGGCTTCCAGCAGCATGGTCGTGATCTGCGCCCGGGTCCGCCCCTTGCTACCGGCGGGCCGGAACGGCGCGTCCTCGGTCTGCGGCACGTCCGTCATCGGATACATGTAGGTGTTGTCGAAGAACACCAGCTTCGTGCCGTGCTTGGCGCACGCCTCGATGGTGTTGCGCATCATCACCGGGAGCTGATCCGCCCACATCTGCGAGTCCGGCGGCAGGCCGACGGTCAGGTAGGCGATCTCGCTGCCGGCGACGGCGGCGTCCGTCTCCTCGGCGCTGAGCAGGTTCGCCGCCACCAGCTCGTCTGTCGGATGCAGTGGCTTGGGATTGCGGCTGACGAGGCGGATGTCGGTGGTGTATCGAGCGTGGAGTTCCCGAGCGAGCTCGGTCCCGATCTGGCCGTTCGCGCCGAGGATCGTTTGCACCTGAGGACCTTTCGTTGTCGTGAAGCTTGCGACGACCGCCGCGGCAGTTCCACAGTAGGCGTCGATGTAAGCAGTGTCAACAACGCCTCGGAGCCGACATCCTGCGAGGTGGCTCACACATGTTGACAGTGCTTACACCGCGAGCCTACTGTCGACATGTAAGCAACGCATACATTGAGTGAGGATCACGCACATGAGCACTGGGACCGCAGCAACTGTCACTGTCGACCTGGGCGGACGGACCGTCTCGGTCCCGAAAGCCGGCCTGTTCGACCGGTATCGGATGGACGTCCCCCTCGACGAGGTGGCCGCCGACCCGCGGGTGCCGGGCGTCGACTTCTTCCGCACCCTCCCGAAGACGGAGGTGCAGTCGCCGATCGGCTCGACGCGCACGCCCAACTTCTACTACGCGATGTCCTCGGCGCGACTCACCCTGTTGGCCCCGAGCAGCGCGATCCGCAAGCGACTCCCCGAGGAGCTCTCGCCCCTGGAGATCGCTCCGGGAGTCGGCGTGGTCTCGCTGATGCTCTTCCGGTACGACGTGTGCGACATCGATTTCTACACGGAGGCGGCCGTGGGCGTCGCGGTGCGACCCGCCCGCAACGGCGGCCGGCGCACGGCGGTCGCCGATGCCGTCTCCGCCCTCGGTGACGACCACCTGCACTCGTACGTGCTCTCGCTGCCGGTGAACACCGAGATCGCCCAGGTCCGCGGCCACGACGGCTACGGCTTCCCCAAGTGGGTCACCGGACTCGACGTCGACATCGACGAGACCAGCACCAGCGCACGGATCGCGAACGCCGACGGCGGGATCGACGTCGCCCTCTCCGCCGCCACCCCGAAGCAGCGCCGCTTCGCGAGCGGGGAGAAGGTCTCGGCCCTCACCTCGTACACGAAGCGAGAGGGTGCGTGGCACTCCACGCTCAACCAGACCAACATCCTCGCGAGCGGCAGCTCCGTCCTCCCGCGCGGCCTCGACCTCCAGCTCGGTGAGGGGCGCATGGCCGACGACCTGCGCTCGCTCAAGACGATCCGGGCGATCTCGTTCGACGTCAACACCTCCGCCCAGGCCGCGCTGCACATGCCGGTCCCCTTCTCAGTTCGCTGAAGGACGCCGAAATGACCATCACCACAGACACTCCCACCACAGCCACCGTCGGCGTCGACGCCGCACTTCCGGCGTCCCTGACCCCCGCGCTGCTGCGCCGGCTCGCCGGACGGGTGACCGCTACCACCGACGCGGACCGGTCCGCCACCACCGCGCCGTACACGGGCGAGCCCCTCGGCGACTTCCCCGTCTCGACCCCGGACGCAGTCGACTTCGCCTTCGACCGGGCCCGTCGGGCGCAGGCCGGGTGGGCTGCAACGCCCGCGGCCGAGCGGGCGAAGATCCTGCTGCGCTTTCACGATCTGGTACTGAAGAACCAGGACACGGGGCTGGACCTCATGCAGGCCGAGAACGGCAAGACCCGCCGTGACGCCTTCTTCGAGATCGCCGATGCCGTGATCGCTGCGCGCTACTACGCCCGCACCGGCCCGAAGCTTCTCGCCCCGGAGCGCCGGCGCGGGGCACTCCCGTTCCTCACCCACACGACGCAACTGCACCACCCCAAGGGTGTCGTGGCCATCATCTCGCCGTGGAACTACCCTCTGTCGATGGCCGCCACCGACGCGATCGCCGCACTCATGGCGGGCAACGCTGTCGTGCAGAAGCCGGATACACAAACCGCCCTCACCGCACTGTGGGCCATGGACCTGATGTATCAGGCCGGCCTGCCGAAGGACGTGTGGCAGATGGTTATCGGCCGCGGCAGCTCCATCGGCGATGCCCTCATGCAGGGCGCCGACTACATGATGTTCACCGGTTCCACCGCCACCGGTCGACAGATCGCCCGCGATGCGGGCGAGCGCCTCATCGGCGCGTCGCTCGAGCTCGGCGGGAAGAACGCAATGCTCGTCCTCGACGACGCCGATATCGACCGCGCCGCCACCGGAGCCGTCGCCGCGGCGTTCCCGTCCGCGGGTCAGCTGTGCGTCTCGATCGAGCGCATGTACGTCGCGGAGTCGGTGCGCGATGAGTTCGTGGCGAAGTTCGTCGAGCGGACGCGAGCCCTGAATGTGGGGGCGGCGTTCGACTACCGCCCGGAGGTCGGAAGCCTCACCACGGCGAAGCAGTTGCGGACGGTGACGGCACACGTGGAGGACGCGGTCAGCAAGGGCGCGACCGTGTTGGCGGGCGGCCGCGCCCGCCCCGATATAGGCCCCCTGTTCTACGAGCCCACGATCCTGACCGGCGTCACGCCCGAGATGACCCTCTACGCGCATGAGACCTTCGGACCGGTCGTCTCGATCTACCCGGTGGCCGACGACGAGGAGGCCGTGCGTCGGGCCAACGACACGGTGTACGGCCTGAACAGCAGCGTCTGGGGCTCGGACACCAAGCGCGCGCGGGAGGTGGCGGCGCGGCTGCATTCGGGAACGGTGAACATCAACGATGCCTTCGCCGCAGCCTGGGGCAGCATCGACTCCCCGATGGGCGGCATGGGCGATTCGGGCCTCGGACGGCGCCACGGGGTGGACGGGCTCCTGAAGTACACCGAGGCGCAGACGATCGCCCACCAGGCCCGGCTCAACTTCTATCCGCCGGCGGGGATTCCGTGGCGGTTCTGGGCACCTGCACTCACCGCGGGACTGTCCGCCTGGAAGCGATTCGGGGCGCGGTGAGCGCCTGAGCGAAGCGGCCGCGTGGGCCCAGCAGGACAGCGCGGGCGTTTCACTCCGACGCCCGAGCCCTTAAACAAGCATTGCTGCTTGTTTTTTTCGCCGCCGAATGCCAGAGTGGGGCCGTGCCCACCTCAGCCCCCGTCTTCGACGCGCTCGAAGCCACCTCGAACGCGGTCGCCGAGATCGCGGACTCGCTCCCGGACTGGTCGTTGCCCACCCCCGCGCAGGGCTGGACGGTGGCCCATCAGGTCGCCCACCTGGCGTGGACCGACGAGGTTTCCCTCGTCGCCGCGACCGATCCCGACGGCTTCACCGCAATCCTGCAGGAGGCGATGCAGGACCCGATGGGATTCGTCGACGCCGGCGCCGAGGAGCTGGCCGCCGATCCGGACCTGCGCGCCCGCTGGGACCGGAGCAGGGTCGCCCTCGCCCAGGCGCTGCGCGCCGCCGATCCCGGCACCCCGCTCCCCTGGTTCGGCCCGCCGATGCGGCCGGCCACCATGGCGAACGCCCGACTCATGGAGACCTGGGCGCACGGCCTCGACATCGCCGACGCGGCGGGCATCGCCTTCGACGTTCCGGCCGCCCTGCCGCATGTGGCCAAGATCGCCTACAAGACCCGCGATTTCGCCTACACGGTGAACGGCGAGACACCGCCCGCCGAGCCCTTCGACGTGGTGCTCACCGCGCCCGACGGCGAGGTGATCTCCTTCGGCCCGGGCGACGCCACCCAGCGCGTGACCGGCTCGCTCGTCGACTTCTGCCGCCTCGCCACCCAGCGTGTGAACGTGGCCGACACCGACCTCGTGGCCACCGGCGACGATGCCACCCACTGGCTGACCATCGCACAATGTTTCGCCGGCGCACCCGGCAGCGGCCGTGCGCCGCAGGAGGAATCGTCGAAGTGACCGAGAACCGCAGCATCCGCATCGCGAACATATCCGGCTTCTACGGTGATCGCGCGGCCGCCCTCGGCGAGATCCTCGACGGGCCGCGGGTGGACTACATCACCGGCGACTACCTGGCCGAGCTCACCATGTTGATCCTGGGCCGCGACCGGCTCCGGGACGCCGACCTCGGCTACGCGAAGACCTTCCTGCGCCACCTCACCCCGCACCTGAACACCCTCGCGGACCGCGGCACCAAGGTGGTCGTCAATGCGGGCGGCCTCAACCCGCAGGGCCTCGCGGCCGCGGTGCAGAAGGAGATCGAGAACACCGACGGCCGGGGCCGGAGCCTCCGGGTGGGCTGGGTCGACGGTGACGATCTGCTCGCGCGGGCAGGCGATCTGGGCGTCCCGAACGCCGTGACCGCCAACGCCTACCTCGGCGCGTTCGGCATCGCCGACTGCCTCACCGCCGGAGCCGACATCGTGATCACCGGCCGCGTCACGGACGCCTCGGTGATCCTCGGCCCGGCCATCGCCGAGTTCGGCTGGCAGCGCACCGACTTCGACGCGCTCGCCGGCGCCGTCGCCGCCGGGCACATCATCGAATGCGGCACCCAGGCCACCGGCGGCAACTACGCCTTCTTCGACCGGCATCCGATCGAGAAGCTGCTGCACCCGGGCTTCCCCATCGCCGAGATCGCGGCCGACGGTTCCTTCGTCATCACCAAGCAACCGGGCACCGGCGGCGTGGTCGAGGTGGGGACCGTCACCGCGCAGTTGCTCTACGAGGTCACGGGGCAGCGGTACGCCAATCCCGATGTCACCCTGCGGCTCGACTCGATGTCGCTCGCCCAGGACGGCGACGATCGCGTGGCGGTGACGGGCGTGCGCGGCGAGGCGCCGCCCACCACCACCAAGGTGGCCACCACCACACTCGGCGGGTTCCGCAACGAGATCGCCTTCCTGCTCACCGGCCTCGACATCGAGCGCAAGGCCGCCCTCCTGGAGGCCCAGCTGCGGGCCGCGCTGGATCCGGCACCGTCGGACCTGCAGTTCCGGCTGGCCCGCACCGACCATCCCAATGCCGATACCGAGGCCGCCGCATCGGCGACCCTGACCGCCGTCGCCTGGGATTCGGACCCGAACCGGGTGGGCCGCGCCTTCAGTTCCGCCGCCGTGGAACTCGCACTCGCCACCTACCCCGGCGCCTCGCCGATGGCACCCCCCGGCAAGGGCGGGCCCTACGGCGTCTACCAGGCCGTGTACGTGCCCAACGCCGACGTGCCGCACCGCGCGCACCGCCCGGACGGCACCGTCGTCGACATCGCGCCCCCGACGGTGACGCAGGAACTTCCGGCCGATCCCTCACAGCCGGGTACGCCGGCGCCCGCGCAGGGCGCGACCGCCTCCGTGCCGTTGGGCGCCCTGTTCGGCGCGCGCAGCGGCGATAAGGGCGGCAGCGCCAACATCGGCGTGTGGGCGGAGACCGATGAGGCCTACGCCTGGCTCCGCACGAACCTCACCGAGGCCCTGCTGCGCGCACTGCTCCCGGAGACCGCGAACCTCCCCGTTCGCCGGTACGAACTGCCGAACCTGCGTGCGGTGAACTTCGTCATCGAGGACCTCCTGGGCAAGGGCGTCGCGCACGGCTACCGTTTCGATCCGCAGGCGAAGGGCCTGGGCGAATGGCTGCGCGCCCGCACCGTCGACCTGCCCACCGCACTGCTGCCCGCCCAGCCCGAGGAGAACGCATGACCATCACCGCCTGGGACACCGAGGAGCGCCGCGCGCTGCACGAGACCGTGGTCGCCTTCACCGAGCGGGAGATCCTGCCGCATCTCGATCAGTGGGAGGCCGAGGGCCTGCTCCCCCGCGATCTGCACCGCAAGGCGGGCGACCTCGGCCTGCTCGGCGTCTCCTTCCCCGAATCGGTGGGCGGCGGGGGCGGCGATCCCCGCGACGCGCTCGTGGTGTGCGAGGCGATGCACGAGGCGGGCGGCTCCGGCGGCCTGTTCGCATCCCTGTTCACCTGCGGGATCTCGGTGCCGCACATCATCCTCGCGGGCACCGATGAGCAGAAGGCGCAGTGGGTCGCACCGGTGCTCGCGGGCGAGAAGATCAGCTCGCTGGGCATCACCGAACCCAGCGGCGGCTCGGATGTCGGGCACTTGAAGACCACCGCGCGCAAGGACGGCGACAGCTACATCGTCAACGGCGCCAAGACCTTCATCACCTCCGGCATCCGCGCCGATTGGGTGGTCACGGCGGTCCGCACCGGAGGCGAGGGCGCCTCCGGCATCAGCCTGCTGGTGATCCCCAAGGGGCTGCCGGGCTTCGAGGTGAGCGCACCGCTGAAGAAGATGGGCTGGCACGCCTCCGACACCGCCGAACTCTCGTTCACCGACGTCCGCGTTCCGGCGGAGAACCTGATCGGCCCGGAGGGCAGCGGCTTCCTGCTGATCGGCGCCGCCTTCGTCACCGAGCGCCTGGCCCTCGCCGTGCAGGGGTACTCGCATGCGCAGCGCTGCCTGGACCTGACGCTCGACTGGGTGCGCCAGCGGGAGACCTTCGGCCAGCCCCTGATCAAACGTCAGGCCGTGCAGAACACCGTGACCGAGATGCGGCGCAGGATCGAGGTCGCCCGCGTGTACAGCCGGCACGTGGCCGACCAGTACACCGTCGCCCTCGAGACCGGCGGTCCCGCGGCCGCGGCCGAGCTGGTGCCGCAGGCCTGCTTCGCGAAGAACACCGCGGTCGAATGCGCCGAATGGGTCGCGAACGAGGCGGTCCAACTGTTCGGTGGCCACGGGTACATGTCCGAGTACGAGGTATCGCGGCACTACCGTGATGTGCGCATCCTCGGCATCGGCGGCGGCACCAACCAGATCCTCACCACGCTCGCGGCCAATCGCCTCGGCTACAAGTGATCCCCCACTCCGGAACCCACGAAGGCAAAGGAACACGACCATGACGGTGCTCCGCAGCACCCCCTCACCCGACGCGCCCGCGTACCGCGAGGCGATGATCGGCAAGCTCGGCGATCTCACCGCCGAGTTCGACAAGGCCCTCGCCGGCGGCGGCGAGAAGTACGTGGCGCGGCATCGGGGACGCGGCAAGCTGACCGCGCGGGAGCGGATCGACAGCGTGCTCGACCCCGCATCCCCGTTTCTGGAACTGATGCCGCTGGCAGCCTGGGGCAGTGACTTCCAGGTGGGTGCCTCCCTCGTCGGCGGCATCGGTGTCGTGGAGGGCGTCGAGGTGATGGTGGTGGCGAACGACCCCACCGTCAAGGGCGGCACCTCGAACCCGTGGACGCTGCGCAAATCGCTGCGCCTCAACGACATCGCTCGGGAGAACCGGCTTCCGGTGCTCTCCCTGGTGGAATCCGGCGGCGCCGACCTCCCCACGCAGAAGGAGGTCTTCGTCCCCGGCGGCGCGATGTTCCGCAACCTCACGCAGCTGTCGAAGGCCGGAATCCCCACCATCTCCGTGGTGTACGGAAACTCGACCGCGGGCGGCGCCTACATCCCCGGCATGAGTGATCACGTGGTGATGATCAAGGAGCGCTCCAAGGTCTTCCTCGCCGGACCTCCCCTGGTCAAGGCCGCGACCGGCGAGATCTCCGACGACGAGACTCTCGGCGGCGCCGAGATGCACTCGCGCACCTCCGGTCTCGGCGACTACCTTGCGAACGACGAGCTGGACGCCGCGCGGATCGCGCGCTCCATCGTCAAACGACTGAACTGGCGCAAGCAGGGGCCGGTGCCGGCAGCCACCGTCCTGCCCCCGCGGTACGACGCCGAGGGCCTGCTCGACATCGTGCCCGACGATCTGAAGATCCCCTTCGATCCCCGCGAGATCATCGCGCACATCGTGGACGATTCGGACTACGACGAGTTCAAGCCGCTCTACGGCGGCTCGCTGACCACCGGCTGGGCGAACCTGCACGGCTACCCCATCGGCATCCTCGCCAACGCCCGCGGCGTGCTGTTCTCCGAGGAGGCGCAGAAGGCCACGCAGTTCATCCAGTTGGCCAACCGTTACAACACGCCGTTGCTGTTCATCCACAACACCACCGGCTACATGGTGGGCGCGGAGTACGAGCGCGGCGGCATGATCAAACACGGCTCGATGATGATCAACGCCGTCTCCAACTCCGAGGTGCCGCACCTCTCGCTGATCGCGGGCGCCTCGTACGGCGCCGGCCACTACGGCATGGCGGGCCGCGCCTTCGACCCGCGGTTCGTGTTCACCTGGCCCAGCGCGCGGTCGGCGGTGATGGGCGCCAAGCAGCTCGCCGATGTGGTCACCGAGGTGGCCGCCGCCTCCGCCGCCTCCCGCGGCCAGGCGATGGACCCCGCCTTCGTCGACGGCATGCGCACCGCCATCGAGACGCAGATCGACAAGGAGTCACTGCCCGCCTTCATGTCGGGAATGCTCTACGACGACGGCATCATCGACCCGCGCGACACCCGCACCGTGCTCGGCATGGCCCTCTCGGCCATCCACAACGGCCCCGTCCACGGCACCGACGCCTTCGGCGTCTTCCGGATGTAAGGAACAGACGTGACCGACTCTGCATCGACCCCCTTCGATTCCGTCCTCGTCGCGAACCGCGGCGAGATCGCCCGGCGCGTGATCGCCGCGGCCCACGCCCGCGGCCTGCGCGCCGTGGCGGTGTTCTCCGACCCCGACGCGAACGCCCCGCACGTCGCCGAGGCCGACGACGCGGTGCGGCTGCCCGGCGAGAGCCCCGCCGACACCTATCTGCAGGGCGAGAAGATCATCGCCGCAGCCAAGGCCACCGGCGCCCAGGCCATCCACCCCGGCTACGGCTTCCTCTCCGAGAACGCCGATTTCGCCGCCGCCGTGCAGGCCGCCGGCATCGTCTGGATCGGGCCGTCCCCCGAGGCCATCACCGCGATGGGCTCGAAGGTCGCCGCGAAGGCGCGCCTCGCCGAGGCCGGCGTCCCGATGCTCACCAACCTCACCCCGGACCAGGTCTCCGACAGCGACTTCCCCGTGCTGGTGAAGGCCTCCGCGGGCGGCGGCGGCCGCGGCATGCGCGTGGTCCGCACCCGCGCCGAGCTCCAGGACAACCTGGACGCCGCCGAGCGCGAGGCGAAGTCCGCATTCGGTGACGGCACCGTCTTCTGCGAGCGCTACCTCGAACGCGGACGGCACATCGAGGTCCAGGTGATGGCCGACTCCCAGGGCACCGTGTGGGCCGTGGGCGAGCGCGAGTGCTCCATCCAGCGCCGGCACCAGAAGGTCCTGGAGGAGGCACCGTCGCCGCTCGTGGAGCGGCATCCGGCCATGCGCACCGCCCTGTACGAGGCGGCCGCCAACGCGGCCAAGGCCATCGGCTACACCGGCGCCGGCACCGTGGAGTTCCTCGCCACCGACGCGGGCGAGTTCTTCTTCCTGGAGGTGAACACCCGACTCCAGGTGGAGCACCCGGTCACCGAGGCCACCACCGGCCTCGACCTGGTGGGGCTGCAGTTCGACGTGGCGGCGGGGCTGCCGCTGCCCTCGCCGGAGCCTCCCGCGACGCGTGGCTGGGCCATCGAGGCCCGGCTGTACGCCGAGGATCCCGCGAACGATTGGCGGCCCGCCGCCGGCACCGTCCGCAAGTTCGAGGTCCCCGGTGTGGTCAGCGAGTTCGCCGGCCCGGATCGCCCGGGCATCCGGCTCGACAGCGCGCTGTGGCCCACCGACAGCGTGGTCGAGGTGTTCTACGATCCGATGCTCGCCAAGGTGATCGGCTACGCCCCCACCCGGGCGCAGGCGCTCGCCATCACCGAGGCGGCGCTGCGCAAGGCCACGATCCACGGCCTCACCACCAACCGCGATCTGCTGGTGCGCATCCTGGCCGACGCCGACTTCAAGGCGGGCGATTTCGCCACCGACTTCCTCACCGGTGACCGCCTCGATCGGCTCGCTGCGCCCCTGCTCGACGACGACGATCTCGCGGTGGCGGCGGACGCCGCCGGAGCCGTGCTCGATCGCCGGGCCGCGGCCGCGAGCCCGCTGCCGCACGTGGCGCCCGGCTGGCGCAACGTGGGTGCCCGCACGCTGGTCCCCGAGTTCGAGGACGCCGCCGAGAAGCGGTTCACCGCCGACTCCGGCGCCGTCGCGACCGTGAGCGACGACGGTTCCACGGCCACGGTGGCCGTGGAACGCGACGGTGTACGGCGCACCGTCGTGGTGACCGCCTACCCCGGCGATAGGACCGTGGTCGAGATCGATTCCGCCCGTGGCGGTGCCACGCTCGCCCTGATCGACCCGCTGCCCTCGGGTGAGGCGGCCGCGGCGGCGGGATCGCTGCTGGCGCCGATGCCCGGCGTGATCACCCGCATCGGCGCGGCGGTGGGCGACACCGTGACCGCCGGGCAGCCGGTGCTGTGGATGGAGGCCATGAAGATGGAACACGCCATCAGCGCCCCCGCAGAAGGAGTCCTCACCACGATCGCGGTCGAGGTGGGCCAGAACATCGACGCCGGCGCAGTGGTCGCCGTGCTGGAGGAGCAGGAGTAGCCATGACCGTATCGATGGACGTCATCGAGTCGGAGGAGCGCATCGCCCTCCGCCGGACCGTGTCCGAGCTCGGCAAGAAGTTCGGGCCCGAGTACATGCGCGAGAAGATCGCCTCGGGCGAGGGCCCCACCGAACTGTGGAAGGCCGCGGGCGACCTCGGCCTGATCGGCGTGAACATCGCCGAGCAGTACGGCGGCGGCGGAGCCGGGATGTACGAACTGGGCATCGTCGGCGAGGAGCTGGCCGCGGTCGGCTCGTCGCTGCTGATGTTGGTGGTCTCGCCGGCGATCAACGGCACCATCATCTCCAAGTTCGGCTCCGACGAGCAGAAGCAGCGCTGGCTTCCCGGGATCGCGTCCGGCAAGACCATCGCCGCGTTCGCCATCACCGAACCCGACGCCGGCTCCAACAGCCACCGGATCACCACCACCGCGCGCCGGGACGGCGACGACTGGATCATCTCGGGGCAGAAGACCTTCATCTCCGGTATCGAGCTGGCCGACGTGATCCTGGTGGTCTCGCGCACCGAGGACGCCAAATCGGGCAAGCTGCGCCCCGCGCTGTTCCTGATGCCCACCGATTCACCGGGCCTGCAGAAGACCAAGATCCCCATGGAGGTGGGGCTTCCCGAGTCGCAGTGGACGTTGTTCTTCGACGATGTGCGGCTCCCCTCCGACGCCCTCGTCGGCGAGCCCGACGCCGCCATCGCGCAGCTCTTCGCCGGCCTGAACCCGGAGCGGATCATGGCCGCCGCCGGATCCGTCGGCTCGGCGCGGTTCGCCCTGGACCGGGCCGTCGACTACGCCAAGGGCCGCACCGTCTTCAAGGTCCCGATCGGTGCGCACCAGGCGATCGCCCATCCCCTCGCCGAGCTCAAGGTGGAGACCGAGCTGGCGAAGCTGATGCTGCAGAAGGCCGCCACGCTGTACGACGCCGGCCAGGAGTTCGCCGCGGCCGAGGCTGCGAACATGGCGAAGTTCGCCGGCGGCGAGGCCGGCGCGAAGTCGGTCGACCGGGCGATCCACACGCTCGGCGGCAACGGGCTCACCACCGAGTACGGGCTGGCCCAGATGCTGGTGGCCTCGCGCCTGTTCCGCATCGCCCCGGTGAGCCGGGAGATGGTGCTCAACTTCATCTCCGAGCACACGCTCGGCCTGCCCAAGAGCTACTAGGAGGCATCGTGACCGAGCGATCCGAGGGCGCGCCCCTGGTGCGGTACGAGGCCCGCGACGGTGCCGCCCACCTCACGATCGACAGCCCGCACAACCGCAACGCGATCTCACAGCGGCTACTGACCGACCTGCGGGCCGGGATCGATCGCGCGGGGATCGACGACACCGTCCGCGCCGTGGTGATCACCCACACCGGCGGCACCTTCTGTGCCGGTGCCGATCTCAAGGAAGCGGCGGCGGACGGTGCGGGAGCGGACCCGAAGTCGCGCACGCTCGCGATGATCGAGGCGATGCGGGGCGTCATCGAATCCCCCAAGCCGGTGATCGCACAGGTGAACGGCCACGTCCGGGCCGGCGGCTTCGGCCTCATCGGTTCCTGCGATTTCGTCTTCGCCGGACCGGAGTCGACCTTCGCCGTCACCGAGACCCGGATCGGCGTGGCACCGGCGATGGTCTCGCTCGTGCTGCTGCCGCACCTGCCCTCGCGCGTGGCCTCGTCACTCCTGCTGACCGGTAGGAAGTTCGACGCGGCCGAGGCGGCGGGCCACGGATTGATCACCGCTGCCGTCGACGATCCCGAAGCCGCGGTGGCGGCGCAGCTCGCGGAGCTGCGGCTGTGCAGCCCGCAGGGCCTGCGCGAGACGAAGCAGATCCTGTGGCACGACGTGCTCGCCTCGTTCGACACCCGCGCCGAGGCGCTTGCCGACCAGTCGGCCCGGCTGTTCGGTTCACCGGAGTCGGTGGAGGGGATCACCGCATTCCTGCAGAAACGCGCGCCGAGCTGGGCCGAGCCCGTGGCCGCGCACTAAGCTGGCCCGAATGAGTGCCCTCCGACCGCCCATCCGGGCGCCGCAGCAGTCCCGCAGCCGGGAGACCCGGCAGCGGTTGCTGGAGACGACGATCGCCTCCCTGGCCGCCCGCGGCTGGGGGGCGACCACCGTCGGCAGTGTCGCGCGGCAGGCGGGGGTCTCCCGCGGGGCCGCCCAGCACCACTTCCCCACCCGCGAGGACCTCATCACCGCCGCGCTGGAGTACATGGGCGAGCAGCGGATCGAGCACGCCCGGCAGGCCGGCGCCGCGGTCCCCGACGGCCCGGAGCGCCCCTACGCGGTGGCGCGGCTGATCGTCGAGTACTACACCGACGATCTGTTCAAGGCGGCGCTCCACGTGTGGACGGCGGCCGCGAGCGACGATGCGCTGCGGGAGCGCATGCTGCCCTTCGAGAATCGGCACTCCCGTGAGGTCTTCGGGCTCGCGATGACACTGCTGGGCTTCGATCGCGACGACGAGCAGGGCCGTCGCGCCGTGCAGGCCACCCTGGATCTGGCGCGCGGATTGGGGCTCGCGGACCTGCTGTCCGATGACACCGAGCGCCGCGAGCAGGTCGTCGAGTTCTGGGGCGCGCAACTCGCCGCCCTCGCCGCCGCGCGCTAGTCAGGCCTTGTCGAGGTAGTCCTCGCGGCTGCCGCCGAGGATCACCGCGTTCATCTCGCGCAGCGCCACATGATCTTCCAGCTCCGGATCGGCATCGATCACCTCGAAGGCGAGGGCCCGCGCGGCGTCCAGAACGTCGCCGTCGTTGGCCAGATCGAGGAAGCTCAGGCGCCGCGCCAGGCCGGACTGGTCCACGCCGAGGATGTCGCCGAAGCCGCGGTGTTCGAGGTCGAGCTGCGCGAGGGCGAAGCCGTCGACCGTGCCCGCAACCGCCTCCAGCCGTTCCATCGTGCGGGGCGACGGGGTGTCGGTGACCAGGAGGCACAGCCCGGGTAGGCCGCCTCGTCCGACACGACCACGCAGCTGGTGCAACTGGCTGATGCCGAATCGCTCGGCGTCCATCACCACCATGGTGGTCGCGTTCGCCACATCGACACCCACCTCGATCACGGTGGTGGCCACCAGGACGTCCACGTCACCCGCGGCGAACTCCGCCATGATTTCGGACTTCTCCTCCGCGGGCAGCCGGCCGTGCAGCAGCGCGATCCGGTGCTCCGCCAGCTCGCCGCCGACCAACTGCGCGTACATGTCGATCGCGGAGGTCATCCGGGGCTGATCGTCCTGCGGCTCAGTCTCCTCGGCGACCTCCGCCCGGGCCGACTTCCCCCGCGACGGCGCCGCGACCTGCTCGAACTGGTAGTCCTCATCGGTGAACGAGGACTTCGCCTGCTCGCCGGTCGGATCGTCGCCGATCCGCGGGCACACCACGTACACCTGCCGCCCGGCCCGGACCTCCTCGTCGACCCGCGCCCAGGCGCGCTCGATCCAACCGGGACGCGATTGCGGCACCACCGAGGTCTGGATCGGCTGCCGGCCACGGGGCAGTTCGCGCAGCACCGAGGTGGACATGTCGCCGAACTGCGCGAGCGCGACGGTGCGCGGGATCGGCGTCGCCGTCATCACCAACAGGTGCGGCGTCATATCGTCGGGCCCCTTGCGTCGCAACCGGTCCCGCTGCTCCACACCGAACCGGTGCTGCTCGTCGACCACCACGAGGCCGAGCCGGAAGAAGTCGACCGTGTCCTCCAGCAGCGCGTGCGTACCGATCACGATCCCCGCCTCGCCGGTCACGATGCGCAGCAGCGCCGCCCGGCGGGCCTTGGTGTTCATCGAACCGGTGAGCAGGGTGACGGTGGTGGCGGCCTCCGCCGCACCGAGCTGGCCCGCCTCCCCCAGGTCGCCGAGCATCTTCGTGATCGAGAGCATGTGCTGGGTGGCGAGCACCTCGGTGGGCGCGAGCAGCACGGCCTGGTAGCCCGCATCGACCGCGGCCAGCATCGCCAGCAGCGCCACGAGCGTCTTACCCGAGCCCACCTCGCCCTGCAGCAACCTGGTCATCGGATGGTCACGGGACAGGTCACCGAGGATCTCGGCGAGCACCTCCTCCTGACCGTCGGTGAGCTGGAACGGAAGCCGCTCCCGCAGACCGGTCTGCAGCGGACCGTCCGGCGCGGCGAGCGAGGGTGCGGGCACCGTGCCCACGTCGTGCGCCCGCCGGGCGAGCGCGGTCTCGATGGCCACCGCCTCGTCGAAGGCCAGGCGCCGCCGGGCGGCGTCGGCCTCGGTGCGCCGCTTCGGGAAGTGTGCGACTCGCAGCGCCTGGTCGAGGTCGAGGAGCCCGTGCAGCGTCCGGAACTCGGCGGGCAAGGACTCGGGGACGGGAGCCAGCCGGCCCAGCACGGCGTCGACGATCGAGGCGATCAGCCAGGTGGGCATGTTCTTGGTGCCGTGGTAGATCGGCACCACCGGACCGGTGAGCAGCGCGAGATTGGCCAGCTTGAGACGCTTGGAGCCCGCCTTCGTGGCGCCGGTCTCGTTGGCCGCCAGGGCCTGCGCGGAGTTCATATCGTCGTCCGGGAGCACCAGCCAGTCCGGATGGGTCAGCTGCAGTTTGTGATTGAACTCGCCGAGCCGGCCGATCAGCAGCATCTGCCGGCCGGGTTGGATCGGCTTGGGCAGGTAGTTGAAGAAGGTCACGTCGTAGGCGCGAACCTTGTTGACCACCTGCACCTTGAACATCTTCTTGCCGCGGTGGTGGGCCCGGGGCGGTGTCACCGCGGTGACGGTGCCGATCACCACCACGTCGTCGCCGATCTTGGGTTCGGTGGCCCGCGTCCCCTCGTCGATCGAGGCGCCGCCCTCGTACCGGAACGGGAAGTGCCGCAGCAGATCACCGACGGTGATCAGCCCCAGTTCGGAGGTCATCTGATCGGCGATCTCGGGATCGATCGCATCGACCAGCGGAGTCTGCAGTGTGAGGTCCGCGGCTGGGCTCATTCGACGCCGATCTCCATCACGCTGCCGGTCTGCCCTCCGCGGTAACCGACCACCTCGACCTCCGGCCGGTCGGGCCGCAGCGCCGCGCCCACCCGGTCCGGGAAGTCGCCGTCGCCGGCGTCACCGAGCAAGACGGTCACCATATCGCCTCCGGTCGCGAGCAAGAGCTCCGCCAGCGCTTCACCGGCGGAGTACTGATCCTCCTCCAGCACCACCACCTCACCGCCGACCATGCCGAGGTAGTCCCCGGGCCCGCACGGGCCGAGGATCGTCAGTGCGTCCTCGGTGACCGCGACCACGGAGCCGCAGCGCGCGCCGGCGGCGGCCTCGGCCATGGAGAAGGTGTCGTCCGCGGCGTGGCCGCGCGGATCGTGCACTGCGAGGGCGGCGATGGCCTGCACCATCGACGAGGTGGGGAGCAGCGTCACCAGCACCCCGGATTCCCGGGAGCGGGCGGCCACGGCCAGCAGCTCCGGGGTGGGCAGCGCTCCGTTCGGCATGAGCAGCACCTCGCGGCCCTCGAACCGGTGCAGCGCCGCGAGCAGCGCGGCGTGGGTGATGCCCTCGTCGCAGCGGATCACCTCGGCCCCCTCGGCGGCGAAGAGCTCGGCCGCCCCCTCACCCGAGACCAGGGCGACGATGGCGCGCGGCGCGTCGAGCAGCGCCTGCAGCGGGGTCTCGCCGTGGCCGGCCTCCTGGAGCACGTTCACCGCGATGCCGCGGAGCTTGCCCAGCGCGAGTCCGGCCTGAATGGCCCGTCCGGGCTCGGTGGTGTGCGTGTGCACCGACCAGGTGGCCACCGGATCGGGGTCGGACGCGGCGACCACGACCACGGAATCACCGAAGGTCTGCAGCTCGTCCCGGAGCCGGTTCGCGGACGCCTCGGTCGCCTCCGGCAGGAGGTACATCACCTCGTAGTCCACGTGCGGGCCGCGCGGCGGATCGTCGTGATCGTGGCCGTGGGCGGCGCCCCCGGGTTCCACCTGGACCTGCACGTGCGGTGCCACCTGCCGGGTGAAGCGGGGACGTTCGGGCGGCGCACCCGCGGTCACCTCGACCAAGGCGTCGAGCAGTACCAGCAGGCCGCGGCCGCCCGCGTCCACCACACCGGCCCGGGCGTTGTCATCGAGTTGGTCGCGGGTGCGCAGCAGGGCGTCGAAGGCGGCGTCGGCGGACGCGCGCACGCACACGGGAAGATCGCCACCGGCGGCGAGGGCGGCTCCCGCACCGTCGGCGGCCCCGCGGAGCACCGAGAGGATGGTGCCCTCGACGGGTGCAGCGACCGCGGAGGTCACCAGGTCGGTGGCGGTGCGCAGGCCCGCCGCGAGGCCCGCCGCGGTGAGATCGGCCTCCGGCCCCAGCTCTCCCACCACGCCGCGCATGATCTGCGAGACGATGACCCCGGAGTTGCCGCGGGCACCGGAGACGGCGCCGGCAACGGTGGCACGGGCCACCGCATGGGGCCCCTCCGAGCGGTCGGCCTCCTCCGCCGCGCGGGCAGCGGCACGGAGCGTGACCAGCATGTTCGTACCGGTATCGGCATCAGCCACGGGGAAGACGTTGAGAGCGTTGATCTCGTCGACGGAACGCTCGAGTCCGAGCACCGCGCGCCGCAGCCAGGCCACCACCACGCGGCCGTCCGGCTCCATCGGTCCCGTCACGGCTCCCAGCCTAGTGGGCCGTCCCACAGCCGAGGGCTGCCGGAGCGGTTTGTCGCGTGGACCGTTATGGGTCTATGATTGCAGGGTTGCCTCGCGTCCGGGCGTGTCCATCGAGACCCGACCACCGAGGCGGAACGACAGATACATCTATTGCGAGGAGTACACGACATGGCTGCCGTCTGCGACGTCTGCGACAAGGGCCCCGGCTTCGGTAAGTCGGTGTCGCACTCGCATCGGCGTACCAATCGCCGGTGGAACCCGAACATCCAGACCGTGCGTGCCCAGGTGGCGCCCGGTCAGACCAAGCGCCTGAACGTGTGCACCTCGTGCATCAAGGCCGGCAAGGTCGTCCGCGGCTGATTCCGCGACAAGACTGACAGAGGGCCCGCGACCAACCGGTCGCGGGCCCTCTTTCTCGTTTCAGCGCACCTCGGCGAGGTGCGGTAGGCGCCAGTCGACGGGCTCGGCGCCCAGTCCGGCGAGCGCCTCGTTGGCCCGGGAGAACGGGCGCGAGCCGAAGAACCCACGCGAGGCCGACAACGGCGACGGATGCACCGACTCGATCCGCGGGGTGTCGCCCAGCCGCGGCCCCAGCGAAGCGGCGTCACGGCCCCACAGGATCGCGACGAGCGGCGCGTCCCGCGCCACGAGCGCATCGATGGCGCACTCGGTCACCTTCTCCCATCCCTTCTTCCGATGGGAGGCGGGCTCGCCCGGGCGCACCGTCAGCACCCTGTTCAACAGCAGCACACCCTGCTGCGCCCACGGCGAGAGATCGCCGTTCGCCGGCGCGGGCAGGCCGAGATCGGCCGTGTACTCCTGATAGATGTTCTGCAGACTGCGGGGCACCGGCCGCACCGCGGGATCGACCGAGAAAGACAGGCCCACAGCGTGTCCCGGCGTGGGGTACGGATCCTGGCCCACGATGAGCACCCGCACCTCTTCGAAGGGCTGGGTGAAGGCGCGCAGCACGTTCTCGCCCGCGGGCAGGTAGCTGCGGCCCGCGGCGATCTCGGCCCGGAGGAACTCCCCCATCGCCGCGATGTCGCCGGCGACCGGCTCCAACGCCCGGGCCCAGCCCGCCTCGACGGTCTCCGCCAGTGGTCTCGCCGTCATCACAGTCCCTCTCCGCCGTCCTCGGTGTCGCTGTCGAAGGTGTTCCAGCCGCCCCGCTCGGGCCCGGCCGCACCGTCGACGGTGACGGTGCCCGACGCACCGTCGGCGTCCCGGACGGTACCGATCTCGCGCCACCCGTCCGGCACCGTCGCGGGCGGGAAGGTCGCCAGCAGGGCGTGATCCTCGCCGCCGGTGCGAATCCAGTGGTCGGCGTCCGCGCCGAGCGCGGACGCGCAGGCCAGCAGCAGTGGGTCCGGGCGCAGGGCGGCACCGTCGAGCTCGATCCGGACGCCGCTCGCCGCGGCCAGGGCGCGGGCGTCCCGGAGCAGCCCGTCGGAGACGTCGGTCATCGCGGTGGCCCCCGCCTCGGCGGCGCCCGGCCCCGCGGCGAGCGGCGGCACCGGGCAGCGGTAGATCTCGACGATCTCCGGGAAATCGTCCGCGCGCCCGGCATCCAGGGCGGCCAGGCCGGCGGCCGATCGCCCCAGGGTTCCGCACACCGCCACCACATCGCCGGCGCGGGCACCCGACAGCAGCACCGGCGCGCGGCCCTGCAGATCGCCCAGCGCGGTGATCGCCAGCAGCACCTGCTCGGTGCGCACCACGTCTCCGCCCGCCACCGCGCCGCCGGCATCGCGGGCGCCGCGCGCGATCCCCCGCGAGATGCCGGCCACGACGTGCTCGGGAGTCGCGGGCGGGCAGCCCAGCGTCACCGTGAAGCCGGTGCACACCGCGCCCATGGCCGCGATATCGGCCGCGTTCTGCGCGATCGCGCGGCGCCCCACGTGCTCCGCCGTGGTCAACTCGAACCGGAAGTGTCGCCCCTCGACGAGGGCGTCGGAGGAGATCACCACTCGGCCGTCCGGGGCGGCCACGACGGCCGCATCGTCACCGGGGCCGAGGAGCACCCGGGGATCGGGACCGATCGGCGCCGTGGCGAGCGCGATCACGCCCTCCTCGCCCAGTTCGGCGACGGTGCGCGCGGGCGGCTGCCCGGCCCGGCCCGGGCCCGTAGATGTCATCGCGGCTACCGTATCGAACGTGGACAACGCAGACGAGACCAAGGCCCCCGAGCCCCGCCAGCGCCGCAGCCCCGCCCTCCTGGCGACGGTCGTGGCACTCCCCGTGGCGGTGATCGTCTGCTTCGCCGTCTTCCTCGTGCTCGCCCAGCAGAAGGAGGGCGAGTTGCGCGCGACCGCCGAGGCGGGCCACCTGAAGTCGGTCTCGGCTCCCGCCGCCGGCGAACCCGCGTGCGGGAAACTGCTCGCGGCGATCCCCGCGGAGCTGGGCGTCTTCCGCCGCGACGACACCACCGAACCCACGGGCTTCGCCCGCTGGACCAGCGATAAGGCCGGCGCCGTCGAGGTGCGCTGCGGTACCGATCGCCCGGCCGACCTGACCAACACCTCGAAGCTGCAGGTGGTCAACGGGGTCCAATGGCTGCAGTCGACGCCCGCGGGCGCGCCCGCCCCGAACGGCGGCGCCTACTGGGTCGCGGTGGATCACCGGCCCTACGTGGCGCTCTGGGTGCCGGACAGCGCCGGTACCGCCGCGATCCAGGCCGTCTCCGATGCGATCCGGGCGAACCTCCAGGCCGCGTCGCTCGACCTGGGCCGCTAGTCAGCGCAGGCCGGTGCCGCGGGCGAGCGCCGTGTCGATCAGCAGGCTCAGCAGCTCGGCGTAGCCCACACCCGATTCGGCCCACATCCGCGGGTACATCGAGGTGGAGGTGAATCCCGGCATGGTGTTGACCTCGTTGATCACCGGACCGTCAGCGGTCTGGAAGAAGTCCACGCGGGCCAGGCCCTGGCCGTCGAAGGCGTGGAAGGCCCGCACCGCCAGGTCGCCGATCGCGGCGGCCTCGTCGTCGGTGAGATTCGCGGGCACGGTGTACTGCGCCCGGTCGTCGAGGTACTTGGTCTCGAAGTCGTAGAACGAGTGCTCCGCGTCGGCGGCCATCTCGATCTCGGCGATCGCGGACGCGTGCACGGTGCCGTCGGGGCGCTCCAGCACACCGATCTCCACCTCACGGCCGATCACGGCGGCCTCGATGATCACCTTCGGATCCCACCGGCGGGCCTCGGCGATCGCGGCGGGCAACGCCGCCAGATCGGTGACCCGGGTGATGCCGATCGACGATCCTCCCCGCGCGGGCTTGACGAACAGCGGCAGGCCGAGCCGATGCAGGACGTCGGCGGGCACCTCGGTGTCGCGCTGGCGCAGCACGTGGAAGTCGCCCACCGGCAAGCCGTCGGCGGCGAGGAGTTTCTTCGCGAACTCCTTGTCCATGCCCGCCGCGGAGGCCAGCACACCGGCCCCCACGTAGGGCACGCCCACCATCTCCAACAGCCCCTGCAGGGTGCCGTCCTCGCCGTACGGGCCGTGCAGCACAGGGAAGACCACATCGACCGAACCGAGCACGGAGCCGGCCGCATCGGACGAGACGGAGACCAGCTCGGCGCCGGGGAGCAGGGCCAGATCGGTCGGCCCCTCGGGCACGCTCGGCAGCGCGCGGTCGGCGAACCGCAGGCTCTGCGCGTCGGCATCGGAGAGCACCCACGAACCGGACGAGGTGATGCCCACCGGCACCACCTCGTAGCGCTCGGGATCGAGGTGACCGAGGATGCTGCCCGCCGAGACGCACGAGACAGCGTGCTCGCTGCTGCGTCCGCCGAAAACCACTGCCACCTTGATCCGCGAGTCCGTCACGGCAGACCACCTTACGGGTGCGCCCCGGCCGGGGCCACGTGGTTACGCACTGGTCGGGTGATGCCACTCCCCACCGACATCGCGATTGAGCAGGTCGTCGATGGCACGGGAGACGGGCACACCGTCGTAACAGACCGCGCGCACCGCCTCCGTGAGCGGCATCTCGACGCCCACCTTGCGTGCGAGATCGGCGATGGAGATACAGGATTTGGCACCCTCGGCCACCTGGCCGTGCGCGGCCGCCTGCGCCTGGTCGACGGTCATCCCCTGGCCGAGCCGCGCGCCGAAGCTGAAGTTGCGGGACTGCGGTGAGCTGCAGGTGGCCACCAGATCGCCCACACCCGCGAGCCCCGCGAGGGTGAGCGGCTGCGCGCCCAGGGCGGTGCCGAGCCGCAGCGTCTCGGCCAGGCCGCGGGTGATGATGGCCGCGCGCGAGTTCTCGCCGAGGTTGATGCCCGAGGCGATGCCGCACACCAGGGCGATCACGTTCTTGGTGGCGCCGC
Organism: Tsukamurella sp. TY48; assembly: GCF_019656655.1. Taxonomy (GTDB): domain Bacteria; phylum Actinomycetota; class Actinomycetes; order Mycobacteriales; family Mycobacteriaceae; genus Tsukamurella; species Tsukamurella strandjordii. Next base: position 524,176 of record NZ_BPMV01000001.1, read on the forward strand.
CGATCTCGCAACCGATCACGTCGTCGTTGGTGTACGGCCGGAAGTAGTCGGTGCGCACGAGGTACTGGGTGTGCTGGGCGCGCCGCTCGTTGGTGGAGGCGATCACGGCCAGCGTCGGCTGGCGCTTGGCGATCTCCTTCGCGAAATTCGGTCCCGTGAGCACGGCGATCCGATCGCGGTCGATGTCGGCCGCCTCCGCGACCACCTCACTCATCCGGTTCAGCGTGCCGATCTCGATGCCCTTCGCGAGATTGAGCACCGTGACGTCCGGCGGGATCAGGTGGCCCCAGTCCGCGAGGTTGGCGCGCAAGGTCTGCGAGGGCACGGCGAGCACCACCAGCCCCGCGCCGCGCATCGCCTCCTCGGGATCGTGGGTGGCGGTGAGGTTCTCGGGGAGCACGCCCTCCGGCAGGTACTGCGCGTTGATGCGGGTCGCGTTGATCTGATCGGCGACCTCCTGGCGGCGGCACCACATGGTGACGCGGTGCGGTTCCGGACGGGTGGCCTCGGCGAAGACCTTCGCCATCGCGGTGCCGAAGGATCCGGCGCCCATCACTGCAACGTCGACCATTCGGCCCACCCTTCTCGCATCACGTTCCGCATCCCGCCCTGCCGCGACGGAAGCCCGACGTTGAGCGTATCTCCCGCCCGCAGTCGGCAGGCCGGGTTCGGCCCGCCTAGATTGGTGGTCATGACCGCACCGCGTGGCGCCGATGCGCCTCCCGCCCTCGTGGTCGTCACCGCCGTCAAGGCGCTGGACACCGCGAAATCGCGGTTCGCCGCGCCCGGCGACGGCCACCGCGAGGCGGTGCCGGGGCTGGTGCTGGCGATGCTGCGCGATGTGCTCGCCGCGGCGCTCGCCGTGCCGGAGATCACTGCCGCGTACGTGGTCTCGCCCGATCCCGCGGTGCGGGCCGCCGCCGACGACGCGGGTGCCCGCTCGGTGCCCGAGCCCTCTCCGGGCGGGCTGAACGCCGCCCTGTCCGCGGGGGCGGCGGCGGCGCGGGCGGAGGGCGAGGTGGCCGTGCTGGCCCTGCAGCCCGACCTGCCGGGCGTCAGCGTCGACGAGCTGCGGGCCTTCCTCGCGGCGGCCGGTGGCCGCCGAGCCTTCGTTCCCGACCGTGCCGGGACCGGGACGGCCGCGCTGTTCAGTCCCGCCGGCGACGCGCTGCGCCCCGCGTTCGGACCGGATTCCGCGTCCGCGCACGCCGGTGGCGGGGCACTCGCCCTCGCCGGACCGTGGCCCGGCCTGCGCACCGACATCGACACCCCGGCCGATCTGAAGGCCCCCACGGCGCTGGGAGTTCACACCACCGCGGCGATCGCCGCGTGCGATCCCGGCATCGCGTCGAACTCGCGCTGCTGATACGACAGAATGGGGCGGTGACCAACGAGCCGCAGTCCCCCGATCCCGCGCCCGAACCGGCGCCGCAATCCGAGCCGGCCTCGGTTCTGCCCGGGCGGATCACCGCCATCCCCGCGGCGCCGCCGGCGGCCCCCACGGAGGCCGCCAGTGATCTTCCCGAGGACCGGTACCTCAACCGCGAACTCAGCTGGCTCGACTTCAACGCCCGCGTGCTCGCGATGGCCGAGGACGCCTCGCAGCCACTGCTGGAGCGCGCGAAGTTCCTGGCGATCTTCGCCTCGAACCTGGACGAGTTCTTCATGGTGCGCGTGGCCGGGCTCAAGCGGCGCGACCAGATGGGGCTGTCGGTGCGGTCGGCCGACGGCATGTCGCCGCGCGAGCAGCTGCGGCTCATCTCGCAGCGCACGCAGGAGCTCTCCCGCAAGCACGCCCTGGTCTTCAGCGACGCCGTGCGCCCGGAGCTGGCGGCGCAGGGCATCTCGGTGCTGCGGTGGGACGATCTGTCGGCGGAGGAACGCGAGCGGCTCGCGGAGTACTTCCACACGCAGGTCTTCCCGGTGCTGACTCCCCTCGCGGTCGATCCTGCGCATCCCTTCCCGTACATCAGCGGACTGTCGCTGAATCTGGCGGTGGCGGTGCGCGATGCCACGTCTGGCGGCGAGCACTTCGCCCGCATCAAGGTGCCGGACAACGTCGATCGGCTCGTGACCGTGCGGGCCGACCGGATGGACAACGCGGTGCTCCCGATGGAGGACCTCATCGCCGCACATCTCGATGTGCTGTTCCCCGGGATGACCGTGGTCGAGCATCACGTCTTCCGCATCACGCGCAACGCGGATTTCGAGGTCGAGGAGGACCGCGACGAGGACCTGCTGCAGGCCCTGGAGCGGGAACTGGCACGCCGCCGGTTCGGTTCGCCCGTGCGCCTCGAGGTGGCCGAGGACATGTCCGAGCACATGTTGGAGCTGCTGCTGCGCGAATTGGACGTGGACCCCGCCGATGTGATCACCGTGCCGGGACTGCTGGATCTCAATTGCATGTTCCAGCTGTACGGCGTGGATCGTCCGGCGCTCAAGGACGCCCCCTTCGTCCCGGTCACGCACCCCGCCTTCGGCGAGCGGGAGACGCCGAAGAGCGTGTTCTCCACACTCCGGGAAGGCGATGTCCTGGTGCACCATCCGTACGACTCGTTCTCGACGAGCGTGCAGCGCTTCATCGAACAGGCCGCCGCCGATCCGCAGGTGCTGGCCATCAAGCAGACCCTGTACCGCACCTCGGGCGACTCGCCGATCGTCGATGCGCTGATCGACGCCGCCGAGGCCGGTAAGCAGGTGGTGGCGCTGGTGGAGATCAAGGCGCGGTTCGACGAGCAGGCCAACATCAAGTGGGCCCGGAAGCTGGAACAGGCGGGCGTGCACGTGGTCTACGGTCTGGTCGGCCTCAAGACGCACTGCAAGACCTGCCTGGTGGTGCGCCGCGAGGGATCGCACATCCGCCGGTACTGCCACATCGGTACGGGCAACTACAACCCGAAGACGGCGCGGCTCTACGAGGACGTCGGCCTGCTGACGGCCGATCCCGATCTGGGCGCCGATCTCACGGACCTGTTCAACCGGCTCACCGGCTACTCCCGCAAGGAGGAGTACCGGAACCTGTTGGTTGCACCACACGGTGTGCGGTCCGGGATCATCGACCGGATCGACGACGAGATCGAGCTGCACCGGGCGGGTAAGGAATCCGGAATCCGGCTCAAGGCCAACGCTCTGGTCGACGAGCAGGTGATCGATGCGCTCTACCGCGCCAGCCAGGCGGGCGTGCCCGTGCAGGTGGTGGTGCGCGGGATCTGTGCGCTGCGGCCGGGTATGCCGGGGGTGAGTGAGAACATCACCGTACGGTCGATTCTGGGGCAGTTCCTGGAGCATTCGCGGATCCTGCACTTCCGTGGCGCGGGCGAGTTCTGGATCGGCAGTGCCGACATGATGCACCGCAACCTGGACCGGCGCATCGAGGTGATGGCCCAGGTCAAGGATCCGCGCCTCACCCAGCAACTCGGTGACATCTTCGACTCCGCACTGGATCCCGCGACCCGGTGCTGGGTGCTGGACGCCGACGGCAACTGGAACGCCTCCCCCACCCCGGGCGACCCCGTGCGAGATCATCAGCGGGAGCTCATGCGCGCACACCGCGCCGGCCGCCGATGAGCGGTCGCGGCAAGGACACCCGCCCGGTGGTGCACGCGGCCGGGGGCGTGCTGTGGCGCCCCGGCCCGGCGGGGCCCGAGGTGGCCCTGGTGCATCGTCCGCGTTACGACGACTGGTCGCTGCCCAAGGGGCACGTGGAGGCCGACGAGCATCCCGTCGTGGGTGGGCTGCGGGAGGTGGTCGAGGAGACCGGTTTCCGGGCCCGGTTCGTGCGCGCCGTGGGCAAGGTGGCCTACGACGTGCCCCGGCGCAAGCGGCACGGCGGCAGCGGCGCCACCGCGCGCAAGCGGGTCGTGTACTGGTCCGCTCTGGCGGGCACGGGTGAGTTCGTCCCGAACGAGGAGACCGACGAGCTGCGCTGGGTCTCGGTGAAGGAGGGCGGCAAGCTGCTCACCTACTCGATGGACCAACGCATCCTGCGGGAGTTCGGCAAGCAACCGTCGTCGACGGCGACGATGCTGATCGTGCGGCACGCCAAGGCGGGCCGCAAACAGGGTTACCAGGGCGACGATCTCGCGCGACCGCTGGATCGGCACGGGCGGGCCCAGGCCGAGGCCCTGGTGGACCTGTGCGGCGCCTTCGGCCCCGGGAGGCTGCTGTCGGCCCCGCCGGTGCGGTGCCAGCAGACGCTCGAGCCGCTCGCTGAGGAATCGGTCCTGCCGATCGTCGAGGAGCCCACCGTCTCCGAACAGGCCTATGCACGGGATCCGGCCGCGGCGCACCGACGCATCCGTGAGATCGCCCGGGAGGGCGAGCGTTCGGGGATCGTGCCCGTGGTGTGCAGCCAGGGCGGGGTGATCCCGGACCTCACCGCCTGGTGGGCGGGAGCCGACGATGTGCGCCTGCCCGCCGCCCGCAACCGTAAGGCCAGCGTCTGGGTGGTGACCACGGCCGACGGCGTGCTGCTCACCGCGGATCACATAGACACGCCACTGCCCCTGGAGCACTGAGGCGTCCAGGGGCAGTGGGCGGGAATCGTTACTTCTTGCCCTTCTTGGCGGGAGCCTTCTTGGCAGGCGCCTTCTTGGCCGGAGCCTTGGTCGCGGCCTTCTTGGCCGGAGCCTTCTTCGCGGGCGCGGCCTTCTTGGCGGGAGCCTTCTTGGCCGGAGCCTTCTTCGCGGGCGCGGCCTTGGTCACGGTCTTCTTGGCCGGAGCCTTCTTCGCGGGTGCGGCCTTGGTCACGGTCTTCTTGGCCGGAGCCTTCTTCGCGGGCACGACCTTCTTGGCGGGAGCCTTCTTGGCCGGAGCCTTCTTCGCGGGAGCGGCCTTCTTGGCGGCGGTCTTCTTCGCCGGTGCGGCCTTCTTGGCGGGAGCCTTCTTCGCCGCCGTCTTCTTCGCGGCCTTCGTGGGGGTCGCGGTGGCGGAGCTGCGGCGCACGGCCGGGCCGGAGGCCGGGAGCTTGGCGGCACCCGAGATCACGGCCTTGAACTGCGCACCCGGCCGGAAGGCGGGCACGGACGTGGGCTTGACCTTGACGGTCTCGCCGGTACGCGGGTTACGAGCCACCCGAGCGGCGCGCTTGCGCTGCTCGAAGACGCCGAAACCGGTGATGGTCACCGAGTCACCGGCGTGGACCGCGCGGACGATGGTGTCCACGATCGCCTCGACGGCGGCACCGGCGGTGCGTCGGTCGGTGCCCAGCTTCTCGGTGAGCTCCTCAATGAGTTCTGCCTTGTTCATGAACGCTTTTCCTCTGCAGTCGGTGGCTCACCGCTGAGCCAACTACGGATACCGTAAACGCAGGATTGCATTCAATCCAAGTGCCACGCCATATTTGATCCAGGGTGTGTCGGAATCGCGTGCGGCGGCACCGGTTCGATCCGGGGCCGCCGCACGCAATTGAGTCACACTAAATAGTGACGGGTTTATATGCAGGCCTGTGGTTTTCGTATTCCGTGATGGCGTCGACCTGCTGCAAAGTGATGCCGATATCGTCCAATCCGGCCATCAGCCGATGGCGAACCGGATCGTCGATGGTGAACGGGACCACAAGGTCCCCAGCGGTCACCGTGCGGTCCTCGAGGTCCACTGTGACCTCCAAACCGGGCTCGTTCTCGAGGGCTTTCCAGAGCAGTTCCACGTTCTCCTGCTCGACCAGAGCGGCCACCAGACCGGCTTTGCCCGAGTTACCGCGGAAGATATCGGCGAAGCGGGATGAGATGACCACGCGGAAGCCGTAGTCCATCAGGGCCCACACGGCGTGCTCGCGGGAGCTGCCGGTGCCGAAATCCGGCCCTGCCACGAGGACGGAGCCGCGGTCGTAGGGAGCGGTGTTGAGGATGAAGTTCGGATCGGTGCGCCAGGCCGAGAACAGGCCGTCCTCGAATCCGGTGCGCGTGACCCGCTTCAGGTACACGGCGGGGATGATCTGGTCGGTATCGACGTTGGTACGGCGCAGGGGGACGCCGATTCCGGTGTGGGTGACGATGGCTTCCATCGGGGGTGTCTCCTAGGTACGACTGAGGTCTCGGGCGGTGGCGGCGGTCAGGCGCCGGCGGCCGCGAGGTCGAGGGGGGCCAGATCGGCGGGCGCGGAGAGGGTGCCGCGCACGGCGGTGGCCGCGGCCACCGCGGGTGAGACGAGGTGCGTGCGGCTGCCCTTGCCCTGCCGCCCCTCGAAATTGCGGTTCGAGGTGGACGCGGAGCGCTCCCCCGGTGCCAGCTGATCGGGGTTCATTCCCAAGCACATCGAGCATCCGGCCTGGCGCCACTCGGCGCCCGCGTCGAGGAAGATCTGCCCCAGGCCCTCCTCTTCGGCCTGTGCGCGCACGCGCATCGAACCCGGTACCACCAGCATTCGGACGCCCTCGGCGATGGTGCGCCCACGCAGGATCTCGGCCACGGCGCGCAGATCCTCGATCCGGCCGTTGGTGCACGATCCCACGAACACGGTGTCCACGGCGATCTCGCGCAGCGGCGTGCCGGGCTCGAGCCCCATGTACTGCAGTGCCTTCGCGGCGGTCTCCCGCTCACCGTCGGACCCGAAGGATTCCGGATCGGGCACCGAACCGCTCAGCGGCAGGCCCTGACCGGGGTTGGTGCCCCAGGTGACGAACGGGGTGAGCGCGCTGCCGTCGATGTCGACCTCGGCGTCGAAAACGGCGCCCTCATCGGTACGCAGGGCGTCCCACGCCGCGACGGCCTCGTCCCACAGCTCCCCCTTGGGCGCGTGCTCGCGGCCCTGGATGTAGTCGTAGGTGATCTGATCCGGGGCGATCAGTCCCGCGCGAGCACCGGCCTCGATCGACATGTTGCAGATGGTCATCCGGGCCTCCATCGAGAGCTTCTCGATGGCGCTGCCGCGGTACTCCAAGACGTAGCCCTGACCACCGCCGGTGCCGATCTTCGCGATGATCGCCAGGATCAGGTCCTTGGAGGTGACACCGGGCTGCAGCTCGCCGGTCACGTTGATCGCCATCGTCTTGAAGGGCTTGAGCGGCAGCGTCTGCGTGGCGAGCACGTGCTCGACCTCGGAGGTGCCGATACCCATGGCGATCGCGCCGAAGGCGCCGTGGGTGGAGGTGTGGCTGTCGCCGCACACCACCGTCATTCCCGGCTGGGTGAGTCCCAGCTGCGGTCCCATCACGTGCACGATGCCCTGTTCGCCGTCGCCCATCGAGTGCAGGCGCACGCCGAATTCGGCGCAGTTGCGGCGCAGGGTCTCGACCTGGGTGCGGGAGACCTCGTCCGCGATGGGCTGGACCAGCGTGTCGGTGGGCACGTTGTGGTCCTCGGTGGCGATGGTGAGGTCCGGCCGGCGCACCTTCCGCCCGGCCAGGCGCAGTCCGTCGAAGGCCTGGGGGCTGGTGACCTCGTGCACGAGGTGCAGGTCGATGTAGATGAGATCGGGTTCACGCGAGGCACCCTCGCCCGTTCCCTTGACGACGACGTGCTGGTCCCAGACCTTCTCGGCCATGGTGCGCGGCTGCATGGTTCCACCTGCTCCTACGATCGGGCTCCGCCGGTGGACGCGGGCTGCGCGTTGAATCCCACCATGCGAGAGCTTAGTATCGAACTATGGGACAGAATAGCTCACTGGCCGACGCTACCGAAAGTCCGGCTCACGCCCCGGTGAGCGGCATCGGAGTGCTCGACAAGTCGGTGGCCGTACTGCGAGCCGCCGCCGAGGAGCCCGCGAGCCTCGCCGATCTCTGCGCGCGCACCGGACTCCCCCGGGCCACGGCGCACCGTCTGGCGGTGGGACTGGAGCTGCACGGCCTGCTCGCACGCGACGGAGACGGGCTCTGGCGCCCCGGAACCGCCCTGCGGGAGTTGGCCGCCAGCACCACGGACACCCTCGTCGACGCCGCCGTGATGGTGCTGCCGCGGTTGCGCGAGATCACCGGCGAATCGGTGCAGTTGTACCGACGCGAGGGCGACCACCGCGTGTGCGTGGCGGCGGCGGAACCTCCGTCGGGTCTGCGCGACACCGTCCCCGTGGGCACCCGCCTGCCGATGACCGCCGGATCCGGCGCGAAGGTGCTCACGGCGTGGACGGACACCACCGAGGCGCCGTTCAGCGACCGCACCCTCGCCGAGGTCCGCAAGCGCGGCTGGGCGCAGAGCGCCGGCGAGCGGGAGGCGGGCGTCGCGAGTGTCTCGGCCCCCGTACGGGACGCCCGCGGCGAGGTGATCGCCGCGATCTCCGTTTCGGGGCCGATCGACCGCATGGGACGGCGCCCCGGCGCCCGCTGGGCGGCCGACCTCCTCCAGGCCGCGGAAGCGCTGCAGCGCAGGCTCTGACCACCGGCGCGGAGCGGTCCCGCGGGCGTAGCGTGGAACGCGAGCACATTCGTCCGCCCCGGAGGTCTCCTCATGCCGCATCCGTTCCGTTTCGGCGTCACCGCCATGCCCGTTCCCGGCCAGGGCCCGTGGCCCGATGTGGCCCGCGCGGTGGAGGCCGCGGGGTTCCACCGCCTGTTCCTCCCCGAGAACCACCCGCTGCCCGACGGGATGACCTCCGCGGGGGTGGCATTGGGCGCCACCGTCACCCTGGAGGTGGGCACCTTCGTGCTGGCTTCCCCGCTCCACGATCCCCGGCATGTGGCCTGGCAGGCGCACTCCCTCGCGACCACCTCGGGCGGGCGCTTCCGATTCGGCATCGGCACCGGACGACCGGATGTGGCGGCGGATGCCGAGGCGCTCGGCGTGCCCTTCGGCACCGGCTCGGAGCGCCTGGCCCGGGTGGCGGCCACCCTCGACGCCCTCGACGCCGCGGACGGCTCCGGGCCGCACACACCGGTTCTCGTCGCGGCGGGCGGGCCCAAGGCCCTGCGCCTGGCCGCCGACCGCGCCGACACCATCGCCCTGGCGATCAGCCCCGGGGCCACGCCGGACGAGGCCGAGGCGATCACCTCGGCGCTGCCCGACCGGGTCGAGATCGCCTCGTCGATCTTCGCGATCGGCGACGACGTTCCGCCCTTCGCGCGACACTTCCTCGGCCCGCACGCCGACGGTCTGGCCGAACGCGACTCCCTCGCCTGGCTCCCCGGCGACCCCGACGACCTGTGCGCCAAGCTGATCGAGCGCCGTGACCGGTTCGGCATCTCCTGTTTCACGGTGAGCTCGGAGCTGATGGATGCGATGGCCCCCGCGGTGCAGCGGCTGCGCGACCGCTGATCTCACCGGGCGAGGTACGCCCGGGGCAGCAAGAGCCGGCCGAGAAGGCCGTCCACGGCATCGATCTCGGCGGCGGAGCAGTCCACGAGGAGCTTGATCTCGGTGTCCCGCTTGCCGGGATCGACGATGACGAAGGCGCCCACCACGCCCCGTCCGGAGGCGGTGCCGCGGAACAGGTCGATGCCCTGCCCGTCGCCCGACACAGTGCCGTTGAGGTAGCCGTAGTCCACGGGGTAGACGATCGCCGGGTATCGCGGGTGCCCCGTACCGCGCGGGCGGTCGATCACCACCGTGCTCGAGGCGAGCAGGCCGTCGAGTGCGGCGAAGAAGTCGGTGTCGGCCATGAGCACTCCTGGAGAACGCGGAAGGCCCGGACCGTGTGGTCCGGGCCATCCGTCTGCGTACCCCCGATGGGATTCGAACCCACGCTACCGCCGTGAGAGGGCGGCGTCCTAGGCCGCTAGACGACGGGGGCTAGAACTGCCGATGAAGGTAGCACAACCGACATCGAACGTACCCCCGATGGGATTCGAACCCACGCTACCGCCGTGAGAGGGCGGCGTCCTAGGCCGCTAGACGACGGGGGCTAGGACACGCTTCCACTCGCGCAGAAGCGTTGTCACGCTGGCCTACCAGGACTCGAACCTAGAATGGCTGAACCAGAATCAGCTGTGTTGCCAATTACACCATAGGCCAATGACTCGCCTCGGGGATGTTTCCAACCCCGTTTTGAGCCGCGATTCAGCGTACCCACCGGAAACGGATACGCCAAATCGGCTGGTCAACCCCTACTGGCCCGCGGCACCGTCGGCGGGCACCAGCGCACGCGCCGAGGCCAGCCGGCCCAGGGTGCGCTCGCGCCCCAGCAGCTCCAGCGATTCGAACAGCGGGGGGCTCACGGGCGAGCCGGTGACGCCCACGCGGATCGGGGCGTAGGCCTTGCGGGGCTTGAGCTCCAGCTCGTCGATCAGCTTGCCCTTGAGCGCCGCCTCGATGGCCTCGGTGGTCCACGCGTCGAGTCCGGCGAGCGCCTCGGAGGCGGCGTCGAGCACCTGGCCGGCATCGGCCTTGATGTTCTTCGCGGCCGCGGCGGGATCGACCGTGAACTCGGCCTCGTCCACGTAGAGGAACTTCAGCAGGTCCCAGGCGTCGCCCAGCACCACGATGCGGGTCTGCACCAGATCGGCCGCCGTGGCGAACTCCGGTCCCAGCTGCGCATCGGTGACGTGCCCGCGCTCGATGAGGAAGGCGCGCAGGCGGGCGGCGAAGTCCTCGGCGGTGAGCAGGCGGATGTGCTCGGCGTTGATCGCATCGGCCTTCTTCTGGTCGAAGCGGGCGGGATTCGAGTTCACCCGGTGCACGTCGAAGGCGGCGATCATCTCGTCGAGGCTGAAGACGTCGATGTCGGCGGAGATGCCCCAGCCGAGCAGCGCGAGGTAGTTGAGCAGTCCCTCGGGGATGAAGCCGCGGTCGCGGTGGTGGAAGAGGTTCGACTCCGGATCCCGCTTGGAGAGCTTCTTGTTGCCCTCGCCCATCACGAACGGCAGGTGCCCGAACTCGGGGGTGAAATCGGCCACACCGATCTGCTGCAGCGCCTCGTACAGGGCGATCTGCCGCGGGGTGGAGCTGAGCAGGTCCTCACCGCGCAGCACGTGGGTGATCTTCATCAGCGCGTCGTCGACGGGGTTGACCAGGGTGTACAGCGGGTCGCCGTTCGCGCGGGTGAGCGCGAAATCGGGCACGCTGCCCGCGGCGAAACTGGTCTCACCGCGCACCATGTCGTTCCACGCGAGATCGCGATCGGGCATCCGCAGCCGCACCACGGGGCTGCGACCCTCGGCGACGAACGCCGCCCGCTGCTCCTGCGTGAGGTCGCGATCGAAGTTGTCGTAGCCCAGCTTCGGGTTGCGGCCGGCGGCCACGTGCCGCGCCTCCACCTCCTCGGGGGTGGAGAAGGCCTCGTAGGCCAGGCCCGCGTCCAGCAGCTTGCGCACCACGTCCAGGTGCAGGTCCTTGCGCTCGGACTGCCGGTAGGGGCCGTAGGGGCCGCCCACCTCGGGGCCCTCGTCCCAGTTCAGGCCCAGCCAGCGCAGCGATTCCAGGATCGCGGCGTAGCTCTCCTCGCTGTCGCGGGCGGCATCGGTGTCCTCGATGCGGAAGACGAAGGTGCCGCCGGTATGGCGGGCGTGCGCGAAGTTGAACAGCGCGGTGCGCACCATGCCCACGTGCGGGATACCAGTGGGCGACGGGCAGAAGCGCACGCGGACGGCGGGGTTCGAGGAGAGCTCAGTCACGGCTACCAGCGTAGTCGCCGTGCACACGCGGAGGTTCGAGCGCTCGGCGCCGGACCTTCAGTGACGACAGTCGGACGTTTGCAGCGCGCGCGCTGGCACAGCGGATCCGCCGCGCCGTCGCGGGATTCGTGGCCACGGGACGCCCCGCGCACCCCGCGTGGGAGGCGTACCGCCCCGGCGAGCCGGGGACGGTGCGCATCATCGACCGGGAGTAATCAGCGGTCCTCGGCGAGGCTGGTGAGCGTGCCGATGCCCTCGACGGTGACGGCCACGTGCTGTCCGGCGCGGATCGGTCCGACGCCCTCGGGGGTGCCGGTGAGGATCACATCGCCGGGGAGCAGGGTCATCACCGAGGAGATCCACTCCACGATGTCGCCGATCGAGTGGATCATCAGCGAGGTGCGGGAGTCCTGCTTGATCTCGCCGTCGAGTTCGGTGTAGATCCGGGCGTCCGAGGGGTCGAAATCGGTCTCGATCCAGGGGCCCAGCGGGCAGAAGCTGTCGTAGCTCTTGGCGCGGGTCCACTGGCCGTCGTGCGCCTGCTGATCGCGGGCGGTCACGTCGTTGGCCACGGTGTAGCCGAGGATGACGTCCTTGGCGCGTGCGGCGGCCACATCGCGGCACGGCTGGCCGATCACCACGGCGAGCTCGCCCTCGTAGTCCACCTGCTGTGAGTTCCGGGGCAGCTTGATCGGCGCGAGCGGGCCCACGATCGAGGTGTTGGGCTTGATGAAGATCACCGGATCCTTGGGTGCCTCGCCACCCATCTCCGCGGCGTGCGCCGCGTAGTTCTTGCCGATGCAGATCACCTTGCTGGCGAGGATCGGCGCGAGCAGCCGCACATCGTCGAGAGCCCAGCTGCGCCCGGTGAACTCCGGTGTGCCGAAGGGGTGTTCGGAGATCTCGCGTGCCCGCGCACCGTCGTCCGGGTCTCCCTCGATGGCCGCGAACGCGACTCCGTCACTGCTGGCGATTCGTGCAAGGCGCATGCCGCGAGCCTACCGTTTGGCCGGGTTACTTCGATCCGCTAGGCTTCGTCTCAGATGTTAAGCATGCAATCTCACTAGTTGGGAGTCGCGATGGAGATGTCCGCCGCCCGCCGCTGGTGGATCCTGGCGGTCTCCATGACCGCCGCGATCACCACCACCGCCACTGTGAACTGCACCGCCTTCCTCCTCCCCCAGCTCATCCAGGACGGTCTCAGCCCGCAGCGCGCGGGACTGTTCGCCGCCGCTGCGCCCGCCGGACTCCTGCTGACCACCATCCTGTGGGGTGCGATGATCGATCGCTACGGCGAGCGGCACGTGCTCCTGGTGAGCCTCGCCGGTGCCACCGCCGGTCTCGCGGGCACCGTCGTCGCCTTCGCCGCGCACGCACCGCTGCCGGTGGTCGCGATCGGTCTGTTCATGTCGTCGGCGATGGCGGCGAGCGGGAACGGCGCCAGCGGACGGATCGTGGTGGGCTGGTTCCCCGCCTCCAGTCGCGGTACCGCGATGGGCATCCGCCAGACCTCGCAGCCGCTGGGCATCGCCCTGCTCTCACTCACGATGCCGCTGCTCGCGAACCGGGTGGGCCTGACCGCCGCCATGCTGGTCCCGCTCACCGTGGCCGCGATCTCCCTGATCCTGGTGTGGGCGTTCATCATCGACCCGCCGCGGCCCGAGAGCGGTCCCGCCGCCGCGGAGGCCCGCGCCAATCCGTACCGCGAGGATTCCTTCCTGGCCCGCATCCACGCGGTCTCCCTGCTGCTGGTGCTGCCGCAGGGCGCGGTGTGGACGTGGGGCATCACCTGGCTGATCATCGGCTTGCACTGGACGCCCGCCACCGCAGGCCTGCTGGTCTCCGCCAGCCAGCTCTGCGGCGCGCTGGGGCGGATCGCCGCGGGCGCCTGGTCGGACCGGCTCGGGTCGCGCACCGCGCCCATCAAGTGGATCGCCCTGGGCGCCGCCGCGTCGATGGGCGCACTCGGCGCGCTCACCGCCATCGGATCACCGGTCGCGGTGGCGGTCTTCCTGATCGCCTCGGTCGTCACCGTCGCCGACAACGGCCTGGCCTTCACCGCCATCGCCGAGAAGGCCGGCCCGTACTACAGCGGGCGCGCCCTCGGCATCCAGAACACCGGCCAGTTCATCGTGACCACGGCGGCGGGACCGATCCTCGGAACGCTGATCCACGCCACCGGTTTCGCCGCCGCGTTCGGCATCGTCGCCCTGGCCCCGCTGCTCGCCTACCCCCTCGTCCCCCGCGATGCGCAACCGCGGGAACGGGAACGGGAGCCGGCACCGTCGACCACCCCCTCCTGACTTAACAGCGTTAGCCCACACCGCTTCCTGGGGAAACAGCGTGGGCTAACGACGTTAAGTCAGAGAACGGGGCCTAGCGGAGGGCGGCGGCAATGCGGTCGCCGACCTCGACGGTGCGGATCGGGGCGTCGCCACGGGCCTCGAGATCGGCCGCGACGGCGGTCTCGATCCGCTGCGCGCCCTCCTCGTTGCCGAGGTGACGCAGCAGCATCGCCGCGGACAGGATGGCCGCGGTGGGGTCCGCGATGCCCTGGCCCACGATGTCGGGGGCGCTGCCGTGCACGGGCTCGAACATCGACGGGTTGGTGCCCGTCGCATCGATGTTGCCCGATGCGGCCAGGCCGATGCCGCCCGAGACCGCGCCGGCCTCATCGGTGAGGATGTCGCCGAACAGGTTGTCGGTGACGATCACGTCGAACCGCGACGGGTCGGTCACCAGGTAGATGGTGGCCGCGTCGATGTGGCTGTAATCCACGGCGACATCGGGGAACTCGCGCGCCACCTCGTCGACGGTGCGCTGCCACAGGCCGCCGCCGTAGACGAGCACGTTGGTCTTGTGCACCAGCGTGAGCTTCTTGCGGCGGGTCTGCGCGAGCGCGAAGGCGTAGCGCACCACGCGCTCCGCGCCGAAGCGGGTGTTCACCGAGGTCTCGTTGGCCACCTCGTGCGGGGTGCCCACGCGGATCGCGCCGCCGTTGCCGGTGTACGCGCCCTCGGTGCCCTCGCGGACCACCACGAAATCGATCTCGCCCGGGTTCTTCAGGGGCGATTCGACGCCGGGGAACAGCTTGGAGGGCCGCAGGTTCACGTGATGGTCGAGCGCGAACCGCATCTTCAGCAGCAGGCCGCGCTCCAGCACGCCCGGCGGCACCTTGCGCGGATCGCCGATGGCGCCGAGCAGGATCGCGTCGTGCTCGCGCAGCGACGCCAGATCCTCGTCGGTCAGCAGCTCGCCATTGCGCTCATAGCGACGCGAACCCAGGTCGTAGTCGGTGGTCTCGAACTCGCCGACCACCACGCGGAGCACCTTGAGGGCTTCCGCCACCACCTTGGGGCCGATACCGTCCCCGCCGATCACCGCGAGCTTCACGACAGGTCCACCTGCACCACGGTGGTGGCCGAGACGGCGTCGCTGATCTTCTGCTGCACATCGGCCGGCACCGGCTGGCTCACGCGCAGCAGCACGGTGGCACCGTCGCCCTCGGCGTCCTGGCTGAGCGCCGCGGCCTGGATGTCGATGCCGGCGTCACCGAGCACGGTGCCCAGCTTGCCCAGCGAGCCCGGCTGATCCGGGTACGCGACGTACAGGTTCAGGCCCTCGGCACGCAGGTCGAAGTTGCGGCCGTTGATGTTGGTGACCTTCTGCACCTGGCCCAGGCCCGACAGGGTGCCGGAGACATTGTGCACGGTGCCGTCGCCGTACACGGCGCGCACGTCCACGAGGCTGCGGTGGTTGGGGCTCTCGGAGAGCTTCTCCAGCTCGGCGCTCACGCCGCGCTCCTCCGCGAGGGCGGGGGCGTTGACGAAGGTGACGGCGTCCTCGATGACGGCCGAGAACAGGCCGCGCAGGGCCGAGAGCTGCAGGATCTCGACGTTCTCGCTGGCCAGCTCGCCGCGCACGGTGACGCCGACCTTCTCGGGCAGCGGGCCGGGCAGGCCGCCCAGCACCACACCGAGCTTGCGGGTGAGCTCGAGCCAGGGCGCGACCTCCTCGTCGACGGCGCCGCCCTTGACGTTCACGGCGTCGGGAACGAACTCGCCGGCGAGCGCCAGCTGCACGCTCTTGGCGACATCGGTGCCGGCGCGGTCCTGGGCCTCCGAGGTCGAGGCGCCCAGGTGCGGGGTCACCACGACCTGCGGCAGCTCGAACAGCGGGCTGTCGGTGCAGGGCTCGGTCTCGAAGACGTCGAGTCCGGCACCGAAGACGTGGCCCGAGGTGATGGCGTCGGCGAGCGCCTGCTCGTCGACGAGGCCGCCGCGGGCGGCGTTGACGATGATGACGCCCTTCTTGGTCTTGGCCAGCAGCTCGCGACCGATGAGGCCCTTGGTCTCCGGGGTCTTCGGCAGGTGCACGGTGATCAGGTCGGCGCGCTCGACGAGCTCGTCGAGGGTCACCAGCTCGATGCCGAGCTGCGCGGCGCGGGCCGGGCTCACGTAGGGGTCGTAGGCGATGATCTTGGTCTCGAACGCGGCCAGGCGCTGCGCGACGAGCTGGCCGATGCGGCCCATGCCCACCACGCCGACGGTCTTGCCGAAGATCTCGACACCGTTGAACTTGCTGCGCTTCCACTCGTGCTCGCGCAGCGTGGCGTCGGCGGCGGGGATCTGCCGGGCGGTGGCCAGCAGCAGCGCGACGGCGTGCTCGGCGGCGGTGTGGATGTTCGACGTGGGCGCGTTGACCACGAGAACGCCGCGCTCGGTGGCGGCGGGAACGTCGACGTTGTCCAGGCCGACGCCGGCGCGGGCCACGATCTTCAGCTTGGTGGCGGCCGCGAGGACCTCGGCGTCGACGGTGGTCGCCGAGCGCACCAGCAGCGCATCGGCCTCGGGGACCGCGGCCAGCAGTGCGGGACGGTCCGGACCGTCGACCCACTTCACCTCGACGCCGTCGCCGAGCGCCTCCACTGTCGACGGTGCCAGCTTGTCGGCGATCAATACCACGGGACGGCTCACTTGCGCTCCTCAATCAGGGTGCCGGTTGTGGCCTGAAGCTTAGTGACCTGCGGGGCGCCCACCTGCCGCCGGGTCGCACACGAGCAGCGCGACCTCCACATCGAGGCGATCGGCACCGATGCCGCGGCCACGCCGCTCCAGGGCGCGCTGCACCCGGTACTTCACCGAGTTCGGGTGCAGGTTCAGTTCCGCGGCCGCGGCCTTGAACCCTCCGCCGTGCCGCAGGTACACCGCGAGGGTGCCGCGTAGGCGGGCGTCGGATTCGGTGTCGTCGGCCAGCGGTCCCAGGACGTCCCGCGCCCATCGCCCCGCCGCGGCCGGGTCCGCACCGATGAGCGCCGCCACCATCACCCCGGGGTCGCCCGCGAAGACCACGGGACGCTCCCCCGCGCTGCGCCGCACCGCGGCGGCCTCGGCGTACGACCGGCGGAAGCCCTCCACGCCGGGGCGCACGGCTCCGAAGGCCACCCGCGGACCGTCGCCCGACGGTGCGGCGAAGGCCCGCGCCCGGTCGATCGCCTCGACCGGGTCGGCCACCGGCAGCCAGCCCCAGACGGTGCGCTGATCGGCGGCCAGCAGCAGCGGCGCCTCCACGGGGCCGACGGCGGTGGCGAGCTCACGAACGTAGGACTCGAGCCGCTCCACGCGGTCGGTCTCGTCGGGGTACGAGGCGATCAGCGCGAGGTGGTGGCGGCGCAGTGGATAGCCGAGGGCGAGCGAGGCGGCGTCGATGTCGACGGGGCCGTCGTGCGCGAGCAGCTCGCGCACGCGCGCCACCCGGGCCCCGGACCGGGCCTGCATCCACCGGTCGCGCTCGCGCTGGTAGGCGGTGATGACGGTCTCGATCACGGTGTCGGAGTACGCGAAGGACCAGTCGGTGATCCATTCGTGCGCGGCGAGTTTCTGTTCCGCGGCGAGGCCGGTGGCGCGAACGGCGTCGTGCATCTGCCGCACCATGCTCGCCTGGCCGAGACGGTAGGCGCGCACCAGCGCGGTCACCGGCAGGCCGCGTTGGGCGAGCCGCCGCGGGTACTCCATCGCGGCGAGCGGCGCCTCGATGGAGGCCGGATCGACGCCGAGCACCATGGCGTGCAGCACGGTGTCGACGTTGCCCGCGACACTCGCGGCCAGGGCGAGTTCGAGGGCGTGATCACCGCGCAGCTCCGGGATCTCGGCCAGCATCAGCGCGGTCATCCGATCGGCAACCGTGTGCGGTTCCAACGAGGTCAGCACGCCGGCCACGGTGGACCCGATGGGATCGGAGCCGAGTTCGGGACTGCCCGACGACTGTCTCATGAGGTCAGGCTAGGGCTCCGCCGACGTCTCGTGAGGCGATTCCTTTGTCTTCCCACGACGAAATCCCGCGCCGATTTGGTCGCCGCGGGACGGAGTGACCGGCATCACATCACGCCTAGGGTTCTCCTCACCGAACGAATAGGAGTCGCCGTGTCCACCGACCTCACCTTCGCCACCGTCCCCGACACCCGCGCCGGGGCCGCGCCGCACGATCTGGCCGTCGCCGACGACGCGCTCGATCTCGACAACACCGCCTTCCTCGACGCGGTACGGCGCACCACCGCAGGGCTGCGGGCGGCGGGAGTCGGACGCGGCGATGTGGTGGCGATCCGGCTGCCCAACACCGCACACCTGGTGGTCGGCCTGTTCGCGGCGTGGCGGCTCGGCGCCGCCGCCACCCCGATCAATCCCTATCTCACACCGAACGAATCGGGCTATCAGATCAGCGACGCCGGGGCGCGCGTGCTCATCGCGGCCGACGACGCGGCCCCCGCCGGAGTGACGGTCCTGCGCCCGGAGTCCCTGCTGGAGAACGCGCCCGACGACGGCGCGGCGGTGGCGGCACCGTCGGACCTGGCGCTGTTGATCTACACCTCCGGGACCACGGGGCGGCCGAAGGGCGTCATGCTCGATCACGCGAACCTGATCGCGATGAGCGAGATGTCGAGTGCGGCCTTCGAGTTCGAGCCCGGCGAGCACAGCCTGCTGATCCTGCCCCTGTTCCATGTGAACGCGATCGTGGTCTCCACCCTCAACCCGCTGCGGGCCGGCGGCCGGGTGACCATCGTGGGCCGATTCGATCCGCGCACCTTCTTCGACATCGTCGAACGCACCGGGGCCACGTACTTCTCGGCCGTGCCGACCATCTACACCATGCTGGCGGGCCTGCCGCCCGAGGTGCGCCCCGACACCTCGCGGGTGCGGTTCGCGGTGTGCGGCGCCGCACCGGCGAGCCGCGAGCTGCTGACGGGCTTCGAGGCGCGGTACGGCTTCCCGCTCATCGAGGGCTACGGCCTGTCCGAGTGCACCTGCGCCGCCACCTGCAACCCGCTCGACGGTGTCCGCAAGGTGGGCACCGTGGGCCTGCCGCTCCCGGAGCAGCGGATCAGGATCGTCGACGCCCACGGTGCCGAGTTGCCCGCGGGCGAGGCCGGCGAGGTGCTGCTCGCGGGACCGAACATCATGCGCGGCTACCTGAATCGGCCGGAGGAGACGGCGAAGACACTGGTCGACGGCTGGCTGCACACCGGCGATGTGGGATTCCTCGATGCGGACGGCTACCTCGTCCTGGTGGACCGCGCGAAGGACATGATCATCCGCGGCGGGGAGAACATCTACCCCAAGGAGATCGAGACCGCGGTGTACGCGCTGGACGGGGTGGCCGAGGCCGCCGTGATCGGCCGCCCGGACGAGAAGTACGGAGAGGTGCCCGTGCTCTACCTGGTGGCCGCCCCCGGCGCCTCGCTCGCGGCCGAGCGGGTCCTGGCCCACACCGGCGAGCATCTCGCGAAGTACAAGCAGCCCACCGCCGTCACGATCGTCGATCAGCTGCCCAAGAACCCCGTCGGCAAGATCGACAAGCCCGCCCTGCGCCGCCTCGACGCCGCCCACTGACCTCCGTCCCGAAGCGAAGAGAGAAGAAGACCGCCATGGGATTCCTGCAACCCGCCTTCCCGCCCGTCGACCCCGACGAATTCCTCGCCCGCCCCATTCGCGAGCGCACCAAGTTCGCCACGCAGCACTGGGTGGACAACGGTTTCGGCAGCGCCTGGGGCATCTACCTGGTGTACATCGCGAAACTCGCGGTGCTGTTCGCCTTCGGTGGAGTGCTCGCCGCCACGGCCACATCGGGCCTGCACTTCTGGGATGTCGGCCAGTGGTGGAACAAGCCGATCGTCTACCAGAAGCTGGTGCTGTGGACCGTGCTGCTCGAGGCCATCGGGATCGCGGGCGCGTGGGGACCGTTGACCTTCAAGATCAAGCCGATGACGGGCGGGATCCGGTTCTGGGCCCGCACCGGGACCATTCGACTGCGCCCATACACCTGGGTGCCGTTCACGGCCGGCAACCGGCGCACCGGTCTCGACGTGGCGCTGTACCTCGCCCTGCTCGCGAGTCTGGTCGTCGGTATCGCGCTGCCCGGCGGCGCGGTGGGCGATTCGCCGTGGCCGCTGCTGCCGCCGGTGTCGATGCTCGCGCCGATCGCACTGCTGATCCTGATCGGCCTGCGCGACAAGACGATCTTCCTCGGCGCGCGCGGCGAGCAGTACCTACCCGCCCTGATCATGTTCGCGCTGTTCCCGCTGCTCTCCTTCGCCACCCTGATCGTGGGGCTCAAGCTGCTGATCGTGTCGGTGTGGGTGGGCGCCGGACTGTCCAAGATCGGCCGGCACTTCATCATGGTGATCCCGGTGATGGTGTCCAATTCGCCGTGCATGCCGTTCAAGGGACTGCGGCGGGCGCACTACCGCAACGCGCCCCACGATCTGCTGCCCTCGAAGTTGTCGCGGTTCATGGCCGAGGGGCTGGGCACGTTCGTGGAGATCGCCGCTCCCCTGGTGCTGCTCTTCTCCACCAACCGGACGCTCACCGTGGTGTGCGCCGTGTTCATGGTGTGCTACCACTTGTTCATCATCTCCACCTTCCCGCTGGCGGTGCCGCTGGAGTGGAACCTGCTGTTCGCGTACACCGCCGTCTTCCTGTTCGTGGGATTCCCCGCACAGGAGGGGTTCTCGGTGCTGGACATGTCGCCGGCCTGGCTGGTGCTGCCCACACTGGCCGCGCTCGCCTTCTTCCCGGTGCTCGGCAACATCCGGCCCGATAAGGTCTCGTTCCTACCCTCCCTGCGGCAGTACGCCGGTAACTGGGCGACGGGCATGTGGGCCTTCGCGCCGGGCGCCGAGGAGAAGCTGAATCGGGTGCAGCGGCCGGTGCACAACACCGTCGATCAGTTCGTGGCCTTCGGCATCGATCGGAAGTGGGCGGAGGTGCTGCTGGAGAAGGGGCTCGGCTGGCGGGCGCTGCACAGCAACGGTCGGGGCCTGTTCTCGATGATGTTGCGGCACGTGCCCGATGTGGAGCAGCGCACGCTGCGCGAGGGCGAGTTGGTGTGCAACACCCTGATCGGCTTCAACTTCGGCGACGGGCACCTGCACGACGAGCGGCTGATCGCCGCGGTGCAGGAGCAGGCGCGGTTCGAGCCCGGCGAGGTGATCGTGGTGTGGGCGGAATCGCAGCCGATCACCCGGATGAGCCAGGACTTCAAGATCATCGACGCCGCCCTCGGCGTGATCTCGCGGGGACGGTGGAGCGTGATCGACTGCGTGAACAGCCAGCCCTGGCTGCCCGACGGTCCGGTCTCCTGCGAGATCACGTGGACGACCGACCCGGTGCGGTTCCCCGTAGGCTCGTCGGTATGACAACCGGCACCGTCGTCGGCGGCGGACCCAACGGGCTCGCCGCGGCGATCACCCTGGCCCGCGCGGGGATCGAGACCACGCTGCTGGAAGCGGCCGACACCGTGGGCGGCGGCGTGCGCTCCTTCGAGGCGCTGGCCCCCGGCCTGATCCACGACCACTGCGCGGCGATCCATCCCATGGCGGTGGGCTCGCCGTTCCTGGCCTCGATCGACATCGAGCGGCGCGGGCTGCGGTGGCGCTCGGCGGAGCTGGATTGCGTGCACCCCCTCGACGGCGGTAGTGGCGGCGTGCTGCACCGCGGTGTGGCCGAGACGGCCGCCGGGTTGGGGCCCGACGGCGCGGTGTGGCGCCGGCTGTTCGACCGGTCGGTGCGGCACTTCGACGCGATCTCCCCCACCATGATGGGGCCGATGCTGCGGGTGCCGCGGCATCCGGTGGCGCTGGCGGAGTTCGGGATGCCGACGCCGCTCCCCGCTGCGGCGCTGGGGCGTGCCTTCCGCACCCCGCAGGCCCGCGGCCTGTGGGCGGGCATCGCGGCGCACACCTTCCAGCCGCTGCATCGCCCGATGACCTCGGCCATCGGCCTGGGACTCATCACCGCCGGCCACCGGTACGGCTGGCAGGTGGCCGAGGGCGGATCGGGCAGCATCGCCGCCGCGCTGGCCGCCGAGTTCGAGGATCTGGGCGGGAAGATCGAGACCGGGGCCCGGGTGAGCGCGGCGAACCTACCCGCGTCCGATGTCACACTGTTCGACCTGGATCCGGGGCAGGTCGCGGCGATCCTCGGCGACCGCCTCCCGCGGCGGATCGGGCGTGCGCTGAGCCGGTTCCGGCACGGTCCCGGCGCGTTCAAGGTGGATTTCGCGGTGCAGGGCGGGGTGCCCTGGACCAATCCCGATGCGCGACGGTCCGGCACGGTGCACCTCGGCGGCGAGTTCGCCGAGGTCGCCGCCACCGAGCGGGAGATCGCGGCCGGACGGATGCCCGAGCGGCCCTTCGTGCTGGTGGGCCAGCAGTACCTGGCCGACCCCTCGCGCAGTTCGGGCGATGTGCATCCGGTGTGGTCGTACGCGCACGTCCCGGCGGGTTTCACCGGCGACGCCACGGCGGCGATCATCGCGCAGATCGAGCGCTTCGCCCCCGGGTTTCGCGACCGGATCGTGGGCACCGCGGTGTGCTCGACCACCGAGATGTCCCGCTACAACGCGAACTTCGTGGGCGGCGATATCAACACCGGCGCCAAGGACCCCATGCAGCTGGTGTTCGGCCCGCGGATCACGCTGCAGCCCTACGACCTCGGCGTGCCGGGGATGTACATCTGCTCCGCCGCGACGCCGCCCGGTCCGGCCGCGCACGGTATGTGCGGCTTCCACGCCGCGACCCGGGCGATCGCGCGACTGTGATCCGGCTCAGGAGTTCGGGGCGCTGAACACCTCGTAAAAATGGGCGACGCTGTCGACTTCGCCCTCGTCCACACGTTTGAAGGCCTTGTTGATCGGTGACGCGTACTGTCCACCGGACACCACGCTCAGCGGCCCCACGAACTGCACTCCGTCATTCGGAGTGTCGATCCATCGGTAGCCCGCGTGCCGCACCAGCACCTCGCCGACGTAGCAGCCGAAGACGAAGATCGTCTCCGCCATCGCGTCGGACCCCGGCTCACGAAAGCCGTCGAGGACCTCGTCCACTGCTCGCAGCGAGCCCGGCGTGTAGTCGAGCTCCAGTCCTGCCACGGACCGCGCCGCGTCGACCGCGACGACCGCGAGTTCTGCAGCGTTCGCGGCCACCGGCGCGGCGGGCAACCTCAGCGCACGTCCTTCCCACGCCGGACCCGGAACTCGATTGTCCTCACCCATGACAGAGAGATTACTGCGCGGCGTAAGCGGGCTCGCTGCGGAAGCGCGAGACGCGGCCGTCGATACCGCAGATCCGCCACATCAGCCGGGCCAGCGGATTCCACAGGCCGGCCTTCTCGGCCATCATCCGCACATCGCCGAAGACGTCGCGCTTCATCTGCTGCGATTCGGGCGAACGCCAGAAGATGTCCTTCTTCACCGACCGCGGGATGTCGAAGGTCTCCCAGAACTGCTTGGGCGGCATCATGATCATCGTGACCATCACCCGCATGGTGATCGGCAGCATCAACGAGAGCACCAGGCGCGGGAACCATCCGCGAGCCGGAATGCGGTGCTCCAGCAACTGATGCGCGAAGCCGATGTGCCGGGCCTCCTCGGCCACGTGGATCTGCATGATCGAGCTCATCGCGGGATGTTGCTCGGAACCCGAGCGCAGGAACTGCTTCTGCAGGTGATCGATCGGCTCCTCACCGCCCAGCACCATCATGTAGAAGTACAGCGGCGTGATCGTGGCGGACAGCGGCACGATCGGCGAGATGCGGCGCAGGAACCAGCTGCCGCCGGGGACGTCCACGCCCACGCGGTTGACGAACTCCTGGAACATCAGCGTGTGCTGGCACTCCTCCTTCGCCTCGTGCGTGGCGTACCGGAACTCCGGCGAGTTGTTGGGCAGCGCGGCGGTGTACTGCATGATACCGCGGATCAGCATGGACTCGAACTGCAGGCCGACCTTGGCGACATTGGCCTGGCGCCACATGCCGATCTCGATCTGCTTCGCCAGGGGCTGCGCCTGGTACCAGGGGTGCCGACCGATCGGATCGAAGCGGGGATCGCACACCCAGCGCGGATCGTCCGGGACGATGGCCAGCTCCGGGTTGTCCCAGTCGATGTCGATGTACGGGTCGAAGTTGCGCCGCACCGACGCCTCCGAGAGATCCTGGAGCGTCTCCTCGTACTCCGCCTGTCCCGGGAACGGGTCGTTCATGGTCCGGCTCATGTGCGTCAGTGCCAGTCGCATCTCACGTCTCGCTTTCGTCCGCGGCCCCACCCTGGTGATAGCCGATTGGCCCTAGACTATCACTATCAATCAGCAGCGCTGGTTTCTTTCGAGACGCGTTAGACGTAGGACGCGATCAGCACGATCGTCGAGAAGGCGAGCATCCCCAGGCAGTTCACCCAGAAGGTCGAGCCCATGAAGTTCGCGCGCACGTGCGCCACGGCCGCACAGACGAAGTAGACGACCACGCCGGCGTTCGCCGCGACGCCGACGCCCGGGAACTGCAGCCCTGCGAGGAGCCCGGCACCGGCGCACACCTTGATCACGATGAGCGTCCACCACCAGTCACGCGGGAACCGCACCCCGTCGAGGCAGTCCTGGATGAGTTGCGGCGGCCGGATCGAGAGCAGGGCGTCGCCGAGGAGGACGACGGCGAGCGCCACCGTGAGCCAGGGCCAGTGCGGGGTATCGATGTATCCGGTGGTCATTGCGGAACTCCTTGTCCGAGAATCTGTTCGATGGCTTCAATGAGACCCGCACCGGCTTTCTCCCGCGTGATCGCGACCCCGGACGTGGTGAACAACAGGCCGATGTAGACGAAGTAGAGGGTGCGGGCCGCGGCCTCGGGATCGCGATGCCCCGCAGCCGCGAAGATCCGCGCGAAGTCCCCGCGGAGCTCGTCCGCCAGATCGCCGAAGGTCCGCGAGCGATGAACGCCCCGAGCGAGCACGGCGGCGTACTCGCGCGAGAGGTCACCGTCGGCGTTGAAGTAGGTGACGAAGGGCGCGACGCTGCCCACCAGCCGGGCGACGGCCTCGTCGACCGACAGCGCGGGCAGCGGCTCACCCCCGGGGCGTTCGGCGTGCACCGCCGCGATCCAGTCGTCGACGATCGCGATGAGCAGCGCATCCTTGTCACCGACCGCCATCACGGTCCCCACGCTGACGCCGGCGTCCGCGGCGATGGCGCGCACCGTCGTCCCGGTGAAACCGTGCGCCCGGAACGACCGATCCGCCGCCGCGAGCACCCGGGCCCGGGTGTCGGCCTTCGCCTCGGACCGCGACTGAACACGTTCACTGAACATGTTCAGTACGGTATTCCTTCTCGCCCGGACACACAAGAGCCCCGTCGAACCTCAGCGGTTCGACGGGGCTCCGGCGTGTGGGGAGACCCGGTTACGCGGTCTCGGTGATCGGCCGGTCGACCCAGCTCATCAGGTCGCGCAGCTTCTTGCCGGTGACCTCGATCGGGTGCTCGGCGTTCTCCTTGCGGAGCGCCTCGAGCTGCTTGTTGCCGCCCTCGACGTTCGCGACGAGCTGCTTGACGAAGGTGCCGTCCTGAATGTCGGACAGGATCTCCTTCATGCGCTCCTTGGTGCCGGCGTCGATGACGCGCGGGCCCGAGAGGTAGCCGCCGAACTCCGCGGTGTCGGACACCGAGTAGTTCATGCGCGCGATGCCGCCCTCGTACATGAGGTCGACGATCAGCTTCAGCTCGTGCAGCACCTCGAAGTAGGCCATCTCCGGCGCGTACCCGGCCTCGACCATGACCTCGAAACCGGTCTTGACGAGCTCCTCGGTGCCGCCGCACAGCACGGCCTGCTCACCGAAGAGATCCGTCTCGGTCTCCTCCTTGAAGGTGGTCTTGATGACGCCGGCGCGCGCACCACCGATGGCGGCGGCGTAGCTCAGCGCGAGGGCCTGGCCCTCGCCCTTCGGGTCCTGGTCCACGGCGATGAGCGCGGGAACGCCCTTGCCGTCGACGAACTGACGGCGGACCAGGTGGCCCGGGCCCTTCGGCGCGACCATGGCGACGGTGATGTTCGCCGGCGGCTTGATCAGGTCGAAGTGGATGTTGAGGCCGTGGCCGAAGAACAGCGCGTCGCCGTCCTTGAGGTTGGGCTCGATGTCATTGGTGTAGATCGACGCCTGCGCGGTGTCGGGTGCGAGCACCATGATCACGTCGGCCCACTCGGCGACGTGTGCCGGGGTGTCCACGGTGAGGCCCTGCTCCTCGGCCTTGGCGCGCGACTTCGAGCCCTCCTGCAGGCCGATCCGCACGTCGACGCCCGAGTCACGCAGGCTCAGCGAGTGCGCGTGGCCCTGCGAGCCGTAGCCGATCACGGCCACCTTCCGGCCCTGGATGATCGAGAGGTCGGCGTCCTCGTCGTAGAACATTTCGACTGCCACTTGGTTCGGTATCCCTTCGGTTCCTAGAAACTTGTGATGATTATCGCGTTGCCGTGATCGACTTCGGACCCCGGCCCAGGGCGATCACACCCGATTGGGCGATCTCCCGGATTCCGAACGGGTCCAGCACGGCCAGCAGCGCATCCAACTTGTCCGGCGTGCCGGTGGCCTCGATGGTCACCGAATCCGGTGAGACATCGACGATCTTGGCCCGGAACAGGTCGACGGTGTCGGTGACCTGGCCACGGGTGGTGGCGTCGGCGCGCACCTTGATGAGCATGAGCTCGCGCGCCACCGAGGTCGTCGAATCCTGTTCGACGATCTTGAGAACGGAGACCAGCTTGTTCAGCTGCTTGGTGACCTGCTCCAGGGGCAGCTCGTCGACCGTCACGACGATCGTCATGCGGCTGACGCCCTTGAGCTCGGTACCGCCCACCGCGAGGGATTCGATGTTGAATCCCCGGCGGGAGAACAGGGACGAGACGCGGGCGAGCACGCCCGGACGGTCCTCGACCAGAACGCTCAGCGTGTGCGTGGTGCTCACTTCTGCTCCTCCGAACGCTCCATCACGGCGTGGATGACGGCCGGCTCGTCGGCCGCGTCGTCCTCGTCGAACAGCGGACGGATGTCCCGCGCCGCCATGATCTCGTCGTTGCTGGTGCCGGCGGCCACCATCGGCCACACCTGGGCGTCGGCGCCCACGATGAAGTCGATGACCACCGGGCGGTCGTTGATCTCGCGGGCCTGCGCGATGATCGCGTCGACGTCCTCCTCGCGCTCGCAGCGGAAGGAGACGCAGCCCAGGGCCTCGCCGAGCTTGACGAAATCGGGGATGCGCATCGAGTGCGTGGACAGGTCGGTGCTGGAGTAGCGCTGCTCGTAGAAGAGCGTCTGCCACTGCCGCACCATGCCCAGGTTGCCGTTGTTGATGATGGCCACCTTGATCGGTGCGCCCTCGATAGCGGCGGTGGCGAGCTCCTGATTGGTCATCTGGAAGCAGCCGTCACCGTCGATCGCCCAGACCTCCTTCTCGGGAGCGCCCATCTTGGCGCCGAGGGCCGCGGGAACCGCGTAGCCCATGGTGCCGAGGCCGCCCGAGTTCAGCCAGGTGCGCGGCTTCTCGTACTTGACGAACTGCGCCGCCCACATCTGGTGCTGGCCCACGCCGGCGCAGTAGATCGCGTCGGGACCCGCTGCGGCGCCGAGGCGCTCGATCACGAACTCGGGGCTCAGCGCACCGTCGGAGGGCTTGTTGTACGCCAGCGGGTAGGTCTCGCGGATCCCGTCCAGGTAGCTCCACCAGGTGGCGAGGTCGGGGGCCGCGATGGTGGCGCGGTCCTCGGAGATCGCCGCGATCAGCTCGGTGATGACCTCCTTGCAGTCGCCCACGATCGGGACGTCCGCGAACCGGTTCTTACCGATCTCCGCCGGGTCGATATCGGCGTGGATCACCTTGGCATCCGGCGCGAAGGAGTCGAGCTTGCCGGTGACCCGGTCGTCGAACCGCGCGCCGAGCGTGACCAGCAGGTCGGAGCGCTGCAGGGCGGCCACGGCACCGACGGTGCCGTGCATGCCGGGCATGCCCATGTGCTGCGGGTGGCTGTCCGGGAACACGCCCCGGGCCATCAGGGTGGTGACCACCGGAATCCCGGTGAGCTCGGCCAGCTTCAGCAGCTCCTCGGAGGCCTCGGCCTTGAGCACGCCGCCGCCCACGTAGAGCACGGGCGACTTCGCCGCGGCGATGAGGCGCGCGGCCTCCCGGATCTGCTTGCCGTGCGGCTTGGTCACGGGGCGGTAGCCGGGCAGGTCGATCTGCGGCGGCCAGGAGAAGACGGTGTCCTCCTGCAGCACGTCCTTCGGGATGTCGACGAGCACCGCGCCCGGGCGTCCGCTCTGCGCCAGGTAGAAGGCCTCGGCGATCACGCGCGGGATGTCGGCGGCGTCGTACACCAGGAAGTTGTGCTTGGTGACGGGCATCGTGATGCCCGAGATGTCGGCCTCCTGGAAGGCGTCGGTGCCGATCAGGGGGCGACCCACCTGGCCGGTGATCGCGACGATCGGGACCGAGTCCATCTGGGCGTCCGCGAGCGGGGTCACCAGGTTGGTGGCGCCGGGACCGGAGGTGGCCATGCACACGCCGACCTTGCCGGTGGCCTGGGCGTAGCCGGTGGCGGCGTGGCCGGCGCCCTGCTCGTGCCGCACCAGGACGTGGCGCACCTTCTTGGAGTCGAGCAGCGGGTCGTAGACCGGGAGGATGCAGCCGCCGGGAATGCCGAAGACCGTGTCCACACCGATCTCCTCGAGCGACCGGACCACGGACTGCGCGCCCGTGACGCGCTCGGGCGCTACGGTGCGGGCACCGTCGAGGGTGCTGTGCGCGACGTCGGCGACGTTCGACTTCGAGGCGGCGGGGTGCGCGCCGGGGATTCCGGCGCCGGGCTTGCGGGCCCCGGGCTTCTGCCCTGGGTGGGGCCGAGCGGTAGGTGCACTCACGGCTTGACCTTCTCGTGCTCGTGGAGATCTTCTGCGTTATGGACGGTTCGACGCGCGGCGCTGTCCGGAAGTCCATCCGGGCAACAAAAAACCCCCGTCAGCGGTAGCTGAGCGAGGGTGGCGCGTCGATGCTGGTGTGAAACGGATGTAACCGGTTCAGGCGGCGACGCGCCGACCGATTACGAGGAGCTGGTAGCTGTGCTTCACAACAGTGAAAGTAGGCCTCCACGTGCGCCTGAGTCAAACCGGCGAGTCAGTGCGTCTCACATTCTGGGATGTTGCTGCCGCATGCGACAATGCATGTTATGAGCGACAGCCCCGCCACCAAGGACTCGACCCGCATCGTGACCACCGATCACACCTCGGACACCGAGGTGCCGATCAACGCGGGCGATCGTGTGGTCTTCAAGCACCCCGGCATCGCCCTGCTCGGCGTCGCACTGTTCGCGGTGTGCCTGGCGCCCATCGTCGGACCGTGGACCGTGGGCCGCGCGATGGACGGGGGCGCGGCGAGCGTGGGCCTGCAGGTCCTGGGCTGGCTACTGCTGCTGCTTCCGATCCTGGCCGCGCTCTGGATCCTGCGCGTACGCACCGTGATCGGCCCCAGCGGGATCCGCTCGGTGCGCGTCACGAGCAGCGACTCCATCGACTGGGACGACCTGTCGGGGATTAGACTGGGGAACAACGGTGCGGTCTACGCAGTCCGCACCGACGGCTCCGAGGTGCGCCTACCCGCCGTGACCCTGAGCCAGCTCCCCCGCGTCGCAACCGCCTCCGGGGGACGCATTCCGGACATCACCGGGGAATAAATCACCCTCGCGCAGGCTCATTCCTGTAGAGGGAATCCGTTTCTCAGCCACTAGTTCAAGATCCGAGGCTCACGTCCAATGCCACCGCTCCGCTCACGCACCACCACCGTCGGCCGCAACGCCGCGGGCGCTCGCTCGCTCTGGCGCGCCACCGGCCTCACCGACAGCGACTTCGGCAAGCCCATCGTGGCGATCGCCAACTCGTACACCCAGTTCGTCCCCGGTCACGTGCACCTCAAGGACATGGGCGAGATCGTCGCCGAATCGGTCCGCGCCGCCGGCGGCGTGGCCCGCGAGTTCCACACCATCGCCGTCGACGACGGCATCGCCATGGGCCACGGCGGCATGCTCTACAGCCTGCCCAGCCGCGAGATCATCGCCGACTCCGTGGAGTACATGGCGAACGCCCACACGGCCGACGCGCTGGTGTGCATCTCCAACTGCGACAAGATCACCCCGGGCATGCTCAACGCCGCGATGCGGCTGAACATCCCCACCGTCTTCGTCTCCGGCGGGCCGATGGAGGCCGGCAAGGCCGTGATCGTCGACGGGATCGCCAAGGCGCCCACCGACCTCATCACCGCCATCTCGGCGTCCGCGAACGACGCGATCGACGAGGAAGGGCTCAGCGAGGTCGAGCGGTCCGCCTGCCCCACCTGCGGTTCCTGCTCGGGCATGTTCACCGCGAACTCGATGAACTGCCTCACCGAGGCCCTCGGCCTGGCCCTGCCGGGCAACGGCTCCACACTCGCCACCCACGCCGCGCGCCGCGCCCTGTTCGAGCGCGCGGGCACCGTGGTGGTCGAGGCCGCCACGCGCTACTACCGCGACGGCGACGAGTCGGTGCTCCCCCGCAACGTCGCCACCCCGGCCGCCTTCCGCAACGCGATGGCGCTGGACGTGGCGATGGGCGGTTCCACCAACACCGTGCTGCACACGCTGGCCGCCGCGCAGGAGGGCGAGGTCGACTTCGACCTGGAGACCATCGACGCGATCAGCCGCAAGGTGCCCTGCCTGTCCAAGGTGTCGCCGAACAGCGACTACCACATGGAAGACGTGCACCGGGCCGGCGGAATCCCCGCCATCCTGGGCGAGCTGCGCCGCGGCGGCCTGCTGGAGACCGACGTGCACACCGTGCACGAGCAGTCCTTCGACAAGTGGCTCGACGACTGGGACATCCGCTCCGGCAAGGCCACCGACGAGGCGCTCGAGTTGTTCCACGCGGCACCCGGCGGAGTGCGCACCACCGAGCCCTTCTCCACCAAGAACCAGTGGGAGAGCCTCGACACCGATCAGGCGGGCGGCTGCATCCGCGACATCGAGCACGCCTACACCGTGGAGGGCGGGCTGTGCGTGCTGCGCGGCAACATCGCCGTGGACGGCGCGATCCTCAAGACCGCGGGCATCGACGAGGACCTGTTCACCTTCGAGGGCCCGGCCGTGGTGGTCGAGTCGCAGGAGGAGGCGGTCTCGAAGATTCTGGGCAAGCAGATCACGCCGGGCGACGTGATCGTGGTGCGGTACGAGGGCCCCAAGGGCGGCCCCGGCATGCAGGAGATGCTGCACCCCACGTCCTTCCTCAAGGGCCGGGGACTGGGCAAGGTGTGCGCGCTGATCACCGACGGCCGCTTCTCCGGCGGCACATCGGGCCTGTCGATCGGGCACATCTCCCCCGAGGCCGCGGCCGGGGGCGTGATCGGCCTGGTCGAGGACGGCGACCGGATCCGCATCGACGTGCACACCCGCGCCCTCGAGGTGCTGGTGGACGACGACGAGCTGGAGCGGCGCCGCGCCAAGATGGAGGCCTCGGAACGCCCGTGGCAGCCGAAGGACCGGCAGCGCACCGTGACCACCGCGCTGCGCGCCTACGCCGCCCTGGCCACCTCGGCCGACAAGGGTGCGGTGCGGCACGTGCCGTGACCCGATAGTCGAAAGAAGCCCCGGTCCTCGTGGACCGGGGCTTCTTCGTTGCGTGGGGTCAGCGCTTGACCAGTGGGTTGGCGCCGTTGAGCAGGATCCACACCGTGACGGCCGCGGCGATCGCGATGATCAGCCACACCACCGACCCGATGTAGGGGCGGCGCGCCCAGCCGCGGTTGAAGTCGAGCGAGAGCTTGCCCGGCCCGGTGAGCAGGATCGCGACCGAGGCGAACATGAGCAGCAGCTCGTACTCCACGCCCTTCGGGGCGAAGAAGACGATGCCCTGTCCCAGGGTGGTGAGCTTGAACAGCGTGGCCGAGAGCATGACGCCCACGGCGCCGGCGGCGGCGATCGGCGTGAGCAGGCCGAGCACCAGCATGGCGCCGCCACCCAGTTCGACCACGCCGGTGGCGACGGCGATCACCTTGGTGAACCGTTCGAAGCCGAGCGACGGGTCGGGGCTGTTCTGCAGGTACTTCGCGAAGCCGTCGATGTCCGGGCCGCCCCAGATGCCGAACAGCTTCTGCGCGCCGTGCGCCGCGAGGATCACGCCGACGGCCACCCGCAGCACGAGCAGGCCGAGGTCGGTGGTGCCGCGCTTGGCGGCCTGCTTGGCCGCCCGCAGCTCCTCGCTCTCGTCGCCCACGGGCTTGCCGAAGCGGCGGCCGCGCGGCGGCTCGATGACATCGGTGGCGGCGGCCTCGACCGGGACGCCCTCGGCCTCGGCTCGCGCCTGCGCCGCGCGCTCGCGGCCGGCGCGGCGGTTGTACCGCTTGCCGAACTCGTCGCGCTCCTCACTGGACAGCGCGGCGCCGTCGGCCGGCGTCGTGCCGCTGGTGGAGATGGCCTCGGTGGCGGCGTTCGCCGCCGCGATGGCCGCGGCGAGGTCGCTCGTGTCCGGCACCGCGGGGGTGTCCCCGGCGGGCGGGGTCACGGCGGCGGGTGGGGTCACGGCGGCGGCCGCAGTCGGCGGCGCGCTGTCGTCCCCGGCGGCCGTCGGCTCGTCGCGGTACCGCGGCAGCACCGGGCCGATGCCGGTATCCGAATCGTCGTGGGGGTCGAGCACGAACCCACCGGTCGGGTGTCGCTCACCGAACCGCGGCAGATCGCCGGTGGACGAGGTGTCCAACGGGGCCTGCGGGGCGTCGGTCGACTCTTTCTCGGTTCCGTCCTTGTCGCTCACGTCACCCAGCGTAGAGTGCGCGGGCCGTCCGAGCCGGGAGCGAACCGCGCTCACCCCCGATCGGTAGGGTGGCGGCATGAGTGAGGGGTCCCGGGCGGCGCGCGCCACGCTGGCCGCGTCGGTCGCCGCGGTGCTGCTGGTCTCGGCGTGCGCCGATTTCAGCGGGAGCGAGTCGGCGCCGTTCACCGGCCTGCCCACCGGCGGCGCCCAGACGACCACACCGCAGGCGCTCCCCACGAGCCGGCCACCGAAGCCGCCCGGCCCGTGCATCGATCAGGACCCGCTGGTGCTGGCCACCTGCCTCACCGATCCCACCGCGGTGATCCCCACGGACGAGCTGGAGAACGGGTACGTCGCCGAGCGGGGCGGGGCGGTCCAGTACACGACCACCGACATGCCCAACCGCGAGGTCCTGCGGATCGGCGTGGACACCGCGGGCGATGGCGGGCTCACCTCGCTCGTCCTCTCGCCCACCTACGCCGAGGACCGCCTGATGTTCGCGTACGTCAGCACGCCCACCGATAACCGGGTGGTGCGGGTGACGCCGGGCGACGAGCCGAAGGTGATCCTGGCCGGGATCCCCAAGGGCCCCATCGGCAATGCCGGTTCTCTCCTGTTCGTGGGCCGCGATCTGGTGGTGGCCACCGGCAACGCGGGCGATCCGAACGCCGCGCGCGACCCGCAGTCGCTGGCCGGCAAGGTGCTCCTGCTCCCCTCGCCGACCCCGGGCACGCCGGTGCCGCCCAAGGTGCTCGCCACCGACGGCGGGGTCCGCGCATCGCTGTGCCGGAATCCGGAGGGCGGCCCGGTCTTCGTGGCCGACCAGGGCGTCACGCAGGACCGGTTGCGCGTGGTGACGCCGGGCTCCCCCGCCACGGTGGCCTGGTCCTGGCCCGACCGGCCGGGCCTGGAGGGCTGCGCCGCGGTCGACGGTGGCGTGGTGGTCAGTGAGAGCCGGGCCGGGAAGGTCGAACTGGTGCTGCTGCCGAAGGGCGCCACCGCCGCGGATCGCGAACCGATCCCGATGCTCGACCGCAAGCGCTACGGGGTCTTCGGCCGCCTCGCGACGGGACCGAAGGGACTGCCGCAGGGGCTCACGACCAACAAGGTCACCGGACCGGTCGCGCCGACGGACGACCGGATCGTGCTGCTCCCGCTCCCCGGTGGCGATGCCACCGGCGGCGAGGACTGACGGGCTACTCGCAGGCGGCGAGCACCAGCTCGCGGACTCGGGCCGCATCGGCCTGGCCGCGGGTGGCCTTCATGACATCGCCCACGATCTTGCCGGCGGCAGCCACCTTGCCGGACTTGATCTTGTCCACGATGTCGGGGTTGGCGGCGAGCGCCTCGTCGACGGCCTTCTGCAGCGCACCGTCGTCGCGGACCACCTCGAGGCCACGGGCGGCGACCACCTCGTCGGGCTCGCCCTCACCGTCGAGCACGCCCACGATCACCTGCTGCGCCAGCTTGCTGGTGAGCTTGCCCTCCTCGACGAGGGCGATCACGCGGGCCACCTGGGCGGGCGAGATGGCCAGCGCCTCGAGCTCGACCTCACGCGTATTGGCCTGCTGCGGCAGGAAGCTGCCCCACCACGAGCGCGCCGCATCGGGGGTGGCGCCCGCGTCGACGGTGGCGATGATCTTGTCGATCGCGCCCAGGTTCACCAGGTCGCGCATCACCTCGTCGGACAGGTTCCAGTCGGCCTGGATCCGGGCACGGCGCAGCCAGGGCAGTTCGCCGATGGTGCCGCGCAGCTCCTCGACCAGCTCGGCGGCAGGCGCCACGGGCGCGAGATCCGGGTCCGGGAAGTAGCGGTAGTCCTCGGCGCTCTCCTTGGGGCGGCCGGGAGTGGTGGTGCCGTCGCCCTCCTGGAAGTGGCGGGTCTCGAGGGTGACCTCGCCGCCGGCGTCGAGCACCGCGGCCTGGCGGCGCATCTCGTACCGCACGGCGACCTCGACCGACTTGAGCGAGTTGACGTTCTTGGTCTCGGTGCGGGTGCCGAACTCGGTGGTGCCCTTCGGCTTCAGCGAGACATTGGCGTCGCAGCGCATCGAGCCCTGATCCATGCGGACGTCGGAGACGTCGAGCCCGGCCAGCAGGTCGCGCAGCGCGGTGACGTAGGCACGCGCGATCTCGGGTGCCCGCTCCCCCGCGCCCTCGATGGGTTTGGTGACGATCTCGACCAGCGGGACGCCGGCGCGGTTGAAGTCGAGCAGGGAGTGCGAGGCGCCGTGGATGCGGCCGGTGGCCGAGCCGATGTGCGTCGACTTACCGGTGTCCTCCTCCATGTGGGCGCGCTCGACCTCGACCCGCCAGACGGTGCCGTCCTCGAGCGGGACGTCCACGTAGCCGTCGTGCGCGATCGGGTCGTCGTACTGGCTGATCTGGTAGTTCTTCGGCTGGTCCGGATAGAAGTAGTTCTTCCGGGCGAACAGCGACGAGGGCCGGATCGAGCAGTTCAGGGCCAGGCCGATGCGAATCGCCGAGCGCACCGCCTCCTCGTTGACCACGGGCAGCGCGCCCGGCATCCCGAGGCACGTGGGGCACACCTGCGTGTTGGGCTCGGCACCGAACTCGGTGCGGCAACCGCAGAACATCTTGGTGGCGGTGCCGAGCTCGACGTGGACCTCCATGCCCATCACGGGCTCGTAGCGGTCCACCACGTCCGCGTACTCGGGAAGGTCGATCTCGGAAAGCTGGGCACTCATGCCCTTCAGCCTAATCGTCCGCCGGTCATCGCACGGAGACGGCCACCGCGTCCGGGGTCACCGTGATGGTGCCGGTGGTGAAGGCCGTGTCGGTGCCGGTCAGCGGGCGACCGTCGCGGGAGGTGGCGGTGTACGCCCAGGGCCGGTTGTCGCGGAAGGTCATCGTGCCGTTGCTGACCTCGTCGCTGAGGTCGATCCCGTCGGCGTTCGGGGCGGTCCAGGTGTAGGAGCCGTCGGCGCCGAAGAAGTCGGACTGCGGGCAGCCCGCCGGCATCCCGTCCTTCGAGGCGGCGCACCCGGCGTACGTGGCGGCGATCTGCTGCCGGGCGGAGTTCTTGCCGGCCTCGCTGAGCCCGAACGCGATCCGCACGGAGCCGCCGATGGAGAACGCCGAGAGTCCCTTGACCGAGGCCTGCCCGGTGCCGCCGTCGATGCTGTACTTCGACGACTGCGCCTGCAGGTTCTTGTTCGACGTGCCGAGGTCGAGCGCGCCCGGGAAGACGTAGGCGACGCCGGACGCGGGCAACGGCTTGCCGAGGATGGTGAGGGCCTTCTTATCGGCGTCGGAGGAGACGGAGGGCTCGATCTTCACGGCGGCGGTCTTGAGCTTCCAATCGCTGCCGGCCTTCTCCATCATGAGTTCCTCGTCGTAGGCGACCTCGCCGATGGTCACGGTGAGGTGCACCTTGCCGAAGGTGTCGGCCGACGAGCTGACAATGGTGACGTCCTTGATCGGGGCCAGCGCGGTCTGCTTGCGGAGCACCTCGTCGGTGAGCAGATCGGTGGTGGCGGGCGCCTCCTTGCCGTAGCTCAACGCCTTCTTCGCGTCCCCGGCCTGCAGCGCCGCGAAGTAGGCCTTGACCGTATCGCCGGGCGAATCGGACGAGCCGCTGGCGCTCCGCACGATCGCCACACCCGCGATGAGGATGATCACCAGCAGCACGGCGCCGCCACCGAGGAGGCTGGGCAGGAGCCAGCGCGGGCGCGGTGCCTTGGGTGCGGCGGGTCCCGGCATCGGGTACTGCGGCGGCATCTGTGCCGGGGCGCCGTACGGCGGCTGCAGCGCGTACTGCGGGGTCTCGCCCGACTGCCAGGTGGGACGCAGCTGGGTCGATTCGTTGGGGTTGTACGGGTCCGCTCCCGGGAAGCCCGGGTTCGAGGGAGGATTCTGGTTCATGCCGATCAGCGTGCGGCCGGGCGCTTAACGGTCGCTTCTGGACGGCCAGTGCCGATCCGGCGGGGTCAGCCGAAGAACTCCGCGGCATCGTCGTAGCGTTCGCGGGGCACGCGCTTGAGCTGTTGAACCGCGTCCGCGAGGGGCACCAGCCCGACGGTGGTGCCGCGCAGCGAGACCATGTTGCCCACCTTGCCCGCGTGTGCGGCGTCGGCGGCGTTCACGCCGTAGCGGGTGGCCAGCACCCGGTCGTGCGGGGTGGGGGTGCCGCCGCGCTGCACGTGGCCGAGCACCGTGGTGCGGACCTCCTTGTTGATCCGCTTCTCGATCTCCACGCCCAGTTGGTGCGCGACGCCGGTGAACCGCTCGTGGCCGAACTCGTCGAGCCCGCCCACCCGCAGTTCCATGGTTCCCTCGGCGGGCTTGGCACCCTCGGCGACCACCACGATGAAGCTGGAGTGGCCGCGCTGGAACCGGCGCTTGATCATCGCGCAGAGCTCTTCGACGTCGAAGGGCACCTCGGGGATCAGGATCATGTGCGCACCGGAGGCCAGGCCCGAGTTCAGGGCGATCCAGCCGGCGTGCCGGCCCATCACCTCCACCAGCATCACGCGCTGGTGGGATTCGGCGGTGGAGTGCAGCCGGTCGATCGCGTCGGTGGCGATGGTCAGCGCGGTGTCGAAGCCGAAAGTGACATCCGTGCAGTCGATGTCGTTGTCGATGGTCTTGGGGACGCCGACCACCGGCACCCCCTCGTCGGCGAGCCAGGACGCGGCGGTGAGCGTGCCCTCGCCGCCGATCGGTATCAGCACGTCGATCCCGTTGTCGTCGAGGGTCTCCGTGATCTTGTCGAGCCCGTTGCGCAGGACGTCCGGATGGGTGCGGGCGGTGCCGAGCATGGTGCCGCCCTTGGTGAGCAGGCGATCGTTGCGGTCGTCGTTGGCGAGGTGGATGCGCCGGTTCTCCAGCAGGCCGCGCCATCCGTCCTGGAAGCCGACGACCGAGGAACCGTAGCGGGAATCGCACGTGCGCACCACGGCGCGGATCACCGCGTTGAGGCCGGGGCAATCGCCACCGCCGGTCAGGACTCCGATTCGCAGACTCATGGGGTCCATTCTTCCCGGGCCGACCCCAACCTGTCATGACAACTCACGAGGAGTTCACCCGCGTTCACCCGGGCGTGACGACTCCGGTCTCGTAGGCGTAGACCACGGCCTGCGCGCGATCGCGCAGCGCCAGCTTCTGCAGGACCTTGCTGACGTGGGTCTTCACCGTCTGCTCGGAGACGAACAGGGCCTCGGCGATCTCGGCGTTGGACCGTCCGGCGGCCACCGCCTCGAGCACCTCCCGTTCGCGCGGGGTCAGGGTGCTCAGCTCGGCGGGGGCCGGGCGACGGCGGGAGCGGGCGGCGGTGACCTCGGCGATCATCCGCCGGGTGACCGACGGTGCGAGCAGCGATTGGCCCTCGTGCACCACGCGGACGGCGCGCACGAGTTCCTCCGCGGGGGCGTCCTTGAGCATGAATCCGGAAGCACCCACGCGCAGCGCCTCGTAAACGTAGTCGTCGATGTCGAAGGTGGTGAGCATGAGCACCCGCACACCGTCGTGGCGGCGCAGGATCTCCTCCGCGGCCTGCAACCCGTTCATCTCGGGCATGCGGACGTCCATGAGCACCACATCGGGCAGCAGCCGGGCGACCTCCGCGACGGCGGCCCTGCCGTCGGGCGCATCGCCGATCACGGAGATGTCGGGCTGGGCGCCGAGCAGGGCGCCGAAGCCCTGGCGCACCATGGCCTGATCGTCGGCGATGAAGACGGTGATCGGCACCGCTCCAGCCTAGGCCGCGGCGTCAGTGCGGGCGGGCAGCGACGCACGCACCGCGAATCCGCCGCCGGCCACGGGGGTCGCCGCGAGCGAACCGCCGACGGTGCGGGCGCGCTCCATCATTCCGGGGATGCCCTGTCCGAGTCCGGGTCCGCCGAGGTCGGCGTCGGAGGTGCGGGGTCCGTTCTCCACGCGCAGGTTCAGGGTTCCGGTCTCCAGGGTGAGGGCGACGGTGATCGCCGCGCCCTGCGCGTGCCGGGTGGCATTGGCGATCGATTCCTGCACGATCCGATAGGCGACGAGCGCGGTGGTCTCGCCCACCGCCGTCGGATCGGACAGTGGCAGATAGTCCACGGTGACACCCGCGGCGCGGGCGCCGTCGATGAGCTCGTCGACGCCGCCGAGGCCGGGGGCGGGCGCGAGGTCGGCGGAGGCGTCGTCGAGCCGCAGCACGCCGAGCAGGGCGCGGACCTCGTTGAGCGCCTCGCGGGCCGAGACGGCGATGCCGTCGAATTCGGCGCGGGCGCGTTCGGAGACATCGGGCACCCGGTACTGCGCGGTCTGCGCCTGCACCACCACCAGCGACATCCGGTGGGCCACTATGTCGTGCAGGTCGCGGGCGATGCGGGTGCGCTCCTCGAGGATGGCGCGCCGGCCGCGTTCGAGTTCGCTGACCTCGGTCTGCTCCTCGAGGCGGGTGCGGGACTGCAGCGCGAGGCGCAGCAGCAGGCACACGGCGAGGGTCACCAGGAGTCCGGCCACCCAGCCGCCGCCGGTGCCCTCCTGGGCGTTGACCCAGAACAGGATCGACGATGCGGCGGCCACCGCGATGGCGTCGAGCGGCTTGCCGCGCAGGTACACCAGCACGGTGGACACGAGCATGGCGATGATCAGGGACACCTGCCAGTTCCACTGCCAGTCCTGTTTGGCGTCGAACCACAGGAGCGGGAAGATCGCGGCGGTCGCGGCGATGATGCCCCAGGCGGCCCTCGGGTGCGCCCAGGCGATGGCCAGCGGCAGCACCGAGAACCCGCTGATGATGGGCAGCAGCGCGGCCGGAACGGTGAACTGCTCATTGAGCGTGGGCCAGGCCACCGCCCACATGATCAGGGCGACGAACAGGAACAGCCAGTTCGCCTTGCGCGAGAGGTACACCCCCAGCGGGGTGTCGTGCAGGGTGCCGTTCGGGTCCTGGATGTGCAGCGCGCTCTGCTGGTCGAGGTAGCGGCCGGCGCGTACCGTCGCCCGGCCGAACCGCTCGATCTTGCTGGTCTTCGACATGCAGTGAACGCTAGGGGTGCTGCGCGCGCACTGTCCTCATACTTTCGAGTGATATCGGTCCACTCGCGCGGCCGATCCGGCGCCGCGCGACCGGTTCATAGCGTCGCCCTCATGAACCGCCGAACCCTCCTCGCCGCCACGGCGATCGCGCTCCCCCTGGCGATGGCGATCCCCGCCACCGCCGCTCCGGCCCCCGCCGTCACCGTCGAATCCGCCCGGACCGTCGCACCGGTCGAGGACTCCGCTTCGGCCGCCGCGGTGCGCACTCTGACCGATCCGTCGGCCTCGTCGTCGCGGCAGCTCGCGGCGGTCCCCGCGGGGCTGAACTATCGCGCGGCGGCCGGCCCGGGCTACGCGCTGAACCCGCACGGTGACTGCTCCTCGCTGGTGCGCCTGCCCGCGGACTTCACCGCGCCGTGCCAGGCGCACGACCTCGGGTACGACGTTCTGCGGCTGGCCGATTCGGCCGGGCGACCGCTGGGCGGGTGGGCGCGGCTGCGGATCGACGAGACCCTCGCGGACCGATTGGGGGCCGTGTGCGCGCACCGGCCCGCGGCGCAACGGCGCGAATGCGGCCAGGTGGCCACGATCGCGATGCTCGCGGTGCGCGCGAACACCTGGCGCCAGCACGACGGTCCGCCTCGGGCCGAGTCGGGTACGGAGCTCGCGGCCAGCTGGATCAGCGCCGGGGGCCGGCTGTGATCGCGGCGCGCCCGGCCGCGGGCCCGCTCGTCGGCTACACCGCCGGCGTCGTTCTGGCGCTGTACCCCAACCTGCTCCCGCGCTCGGTACCGATGCAGCTGGCGGTGATCGCCGTCTTCGGTCTGTTCGGGGCCCTTCTCGGCGCGCTGGCGGCCCAGCGTTTCGCGGGAGGCGGGGCACCGTCGGGCGCGGTGTGCCGGGTGACGGGTCAGGTCACGGCGGTGGCGCTGGCGGTGTGGTTGCTGTGGCAGGGCGCCGTGCGGGACGCGGCGGATGTGGCCGCGGTGTCGCCGGCGGAGTTCGCGGTGCTGGCGATCGCGACGATCGGCGCTCCGTATGTCGTCGCCGTGGTGCGGACTCTTCGCGTGGGGGCGCGCGCGGCGGCGCTGGCGGTAGTGGTGGCGGCGTCGGCTCTGGCGCTGCCGGTGACCACGGCCGATGCCGCCGCGCAGCAGTCCTATCAGGCCCGCTTCCTCGGGATCGACTCCCCCACACCGGGGCTGCGGGTGTATTCGGCGCTCTCCGACGGTTCGTCGCCCGCGGTGCGCGCCGAGATCGCCGTCGACCGGCTGCTCACCGCGGGCGGCCTGGACCGGCGCGCGGTGGTGATCGCGGTGCCCACCGGATCGGGCTGGGTGGACCCGCATTTCGTGCGCGGCGTCGAGTCGGAGTTGGGCGGCGACAGCGCGATCGTGGTGACGCAGTACACGGAGCAGCCGAGCTGGCAGTCCTTCCTGTTCCACCGCGATGCGGCCGCCGAGAGCACCGTGGCCCTGATCGAGGTGCTGCACCGCCGGGCACCGTCGGCGCGGGTGTACCTCTACGGGCAGAGCCTGGGCACCGTCGGAGTGGTGGCGGCGCAGCGACGCGCGATCGCGTTCGGACGGCCACCGGTGAACACCCTCCAATCGGGCACCCCCGCTGATGTTCCGGTGACCGGCCCGGCCCTGTTGAACGCCTCCGATCCGGTGGGGATCTGGTCGCCGCGACTGCTGGTCGCGCCGCCCGACCGCGCCGCCACGACTCCGGGACGCGCGACGCCTCGGCCGCCCTGGCTGCCGGTGGTCGGGTTCCTGCAGGCGACGGTCGATCTGCTCGGAGCGACCGCACCACCGCCCGGGCTCGGCCACCGCTACGACGAGCACCAGGGCTCGGATCTGGTGCGGGACGCCGGCTTGCGGACCCGAATTTAACCGGATACATTGTGTCCAGGTTAAGGAGGCGGCCGTGCGGATGAACGAGGGTGTCGAGTGGGCGGCGCACGTGTGCGTGCTGCTGCACTGGCTCGACGAGGGCGATCTCACCCCGGTTCCCGCCTCCCGCCTGGCCGAGTCCTACGACCTGCCTCCCGCCTACCTCGGCAAGCAGCTGCAAGCCCTGGCGCGTGCGGGTATCACCGAGTCGCTCCCCGGGCGGCGCGGCGGCATCCGGCTCGCACGCTCGACCGGCGACATCACCCTGATGGACGTGGTGGCGGCGATCGAGGGGCCGTCGGAGGCCTTCGCGTGCACCGAGATCCGCCAGCGCGGAATGAACTCGGAGAATCCGGCGAGCGATTTCACCAAGCCCTGCGGTATCGCGCACGCGATGCGGGGCGCCGAGCTGAGCTGGCGGCGCGAGCTGGCCGCGACGTCGATCGCCGATCTCGCGGCGAGCACGCCGCGGCACGTGGCCGAGGCGGCGCGCAGACACTTCCGCGGAGCCTGATCCACCGGCGCGTCGCGAAAACAGACCAAAACCTGGACATTGAATATCCAACTATTGAGAGGAACCATCATGACCCGCACCAACGGAGCCACGTCGTCGCCCGAGACCTACAAGGCCCTGATCGCCCTGGACGGGCGCCTGGGCAAGTCCCTCGGCCACGTGCTCTACGACCTGGTGAAGCTGCGCGCCTCGCAGATCAACGGCTGCGCCTTCTGCGTCGACATGCACAGCACCGACCTGGAGAAGCGCGGCGTCCCCACCCGCACCATCTACGGCGTTGCGGCCTGGGAGGAGAGCCCGTTCTTCGACGAGACGCAGCGCGTGGGCCTCGCCTTCGCCGAGCGCCTCACCGGTGGGATCGACGCGATCGACGACGAGCTGTGGGACGAGGCCGGTCGCCTGCTCGGCGAAGAGCGCCGCACCGATCTGCTGATCGCCGTCGGCACCATCAACACCTGGAACATGCTGGGCATCACCACCCACCTGCACCCCGCCGCATAGCCTCCCGCTTCGACTTAACAGCGTTAGCCCACACCGCTTCCTGGGGAAACAGTGTGGGCTAACGCAGTTAAGTCAGGGAATCAGGCGACGACGGGGCCGCGGGCGGCCTCGTAGGCGGCGCCCACCCGGTACAGCCGGTCGTCGCCCTGGGCGGGCGCCAGGATCTGCAGGCCGACGGGGAGCCCGTCGTCCGTGGACAGGCCGGAGGGCACCGACATGCCGCAGTGACCGGCGAGGTTCGTCGGCAGCGTGAACAGGTCGAACAGGTACATCGCTAGCGGATCGTCCACCTTCTCCCCCAGCTTGAACGCCGTGGTGGGAGTGGTGGGCGAGACGATCACGTCGACCTGCTCGTAGGCCTTGGCGAAGTCCTGCGCCAGCAGCGTACGCACCTTCTGCGCGCTGCCGTAGTAGGCGTCGTAGTAGCCGGAGCTCAGCGCGTAGGTGCCGATCATGATGCGCCGCTTGACCTCTGCGCCGAAGCCTGCCTCGCGGGTGAGTGCCATGACCTCCTCGGCGGAGTGCGAGCCGTCGTCGCCCGTGCGCAGGCCGTACCGCATGGCGTCGAACCGCGCGAGGTTGGAGGAGACCTCCGACGGGAGGATCAGGTAGTACGCCGCCAGCGAGTACTGCAGCGTGGGCAGCGAGACCTCGACGGTCTCCGCGCCCAGATCGCGCAGCTGCTGCACCGCCTTCTCGAAGGAGGCCTGCACGCCCGGCTCGGTGCCGTCGGCGCCGAACTCCTTGACCAGGCCGATCTTCACGCCCTTCAGGTCACCCGTGGCACCGGCGCGGGCCGCGGCCACCACATCGGGCACCGCGGCGTCGAGCGAGGTGGAGTCGCGCGGGTCGTGCCCGGCGATCACCTCGTGCAGGAGCGCGGTGTCGAGGACGGTGCGTGCGCACGGCCCGCCCTGGTCCAGCGACGAGGCGCAGGCGACGAGGCCGTAACGGCTCACGGCGCCGTAGGTCGGCCGGACGCCGACGGTGGCGGTCAGCGAGGCGGGCTGGCGGATCGAACCGCCCGTGTCGGTGCCGATCGCCAGCGGCGCCTCGTAGGAGGCCAACGCCGCGGCGCTGCCGCCGCCGGATCCACCCGGGGTGCGGTCGGGCGCCCAGGGGTTGCGGGTCACGCCGTAGGCCGAGTTCTCGGTGGACGAGCCCATGGCGAACTCGTCCATGTTGGTCTTGCCGAGGATCGGGATGCCCGCGGCACGCAGCTTCGTGGTGACAGTCGCGTCGTAGGGCGCGGTCCAGCCCTCGAGGATCTTCGATCCGCAGGTGGTCGGCGCGTCGGTGGTG
Organism: Tsukamurella sp. TY48; assembly: GCF_019656655.1. Taxonomy (GTDB): domain Bacteria; phylum Actinomycetota; class Actinomycetes; order Mycobacteriales; family Mycobacteriaceae; genus Tsukamurella; species Tsukamurella strandjordii. Next base: position 567,992 of record NZ_BPMV01000001.1, read on the forward strand.
GTGAAGACGTCCTTGAGCGCCAAGGGCACGCCGGCCAGGGCCGACGCCGGTTGCTCCCCGCGGGCGCGGGCCTCGTCGACGGCGCGCGCCGCGGACAGTGCCTGCTCGCCGGAGACGTGCAGGAAGGCCCCCAGCTCGCCGTCGACCTCGGCGATCCGGTCCAGGTGGGCCTGGGTGACTTCGACGGAGCTCAGCTCACCCGAGGCGATCTTCGCGGCCAGGTCGGCGGCGGAGGCACCGGTGATCTCGGTGGATGCGCGCAGATCGGTCACGGTCACTCCTCCCCCAGGATGCGCGGCACCGCGAAGCGGTCGCCCTCGCGGTTCGGGGCACCGGACAGCGCCTGTTCGGGAGTGAGGCTCGGGACCGGCTGATCCGCGCGATTGACGTTCACATTGCCCACGGGCAGCGTCAGCGGCGCGACGTCGGCGTCACCCACCTCGGTCACCACCTTGACGTGCTCGAGAATCGAATCGAGCTGCGTGGCGAACACGTCGAGCTCGTCGTCGGTCACGGCGAGGCGCGACAGTCGCGCCAGATGGGCGACCTCATCACGAGAGATGGCAGACATGCCCCCAATCCTAGGCGGCGCTCACGTACGCGGGCCCACCACCCGGTAGCGGCCGATGAGGAAGGCCCGATTGCGGGCCCACTCGATGAGTTCGAAGTCGAACGGGCCGGTGAACAGCGGCCGGCCGGCGCCGACGGTGACCGGCGCGTAACTGACGATCAGCTCGTCCAGCATCCCGTCCGACGCGAACTGGGTGGCGAGGTCGCCTCCGCCCACCACCCACACGCCCTTGTCCCCCGCGGCGCTCTCCAGTCTCGCGCGGTGCTCCGCGGGCGATCCCGCAACGACGGACACCGATTCGTGCACCGGGGCGATGTCGCGATGGGTGAACACGAAGGTGGGCCACTCGGCGTACATCCACGGATCGCCGGTCTCGGCGATGTGGTCGACCACCCATTGATAGGTGGTGTAGCCCATGACGATCGCGCCGGTCCGCTTCATCAGCTCCGTGATGTTCTGCGGCCCTTCCTGATCGATCGGCTGGCTGAGCAGCCAGTCCAGACTGTCGTTCTCGTCGGCGAGGAAGCCGTCGAGCGTGGACGCGGTGTAGTAGCGGTAGTCAGTCACGGGTTCCTCCGGTGATGCGTCGGTGCCAGATGATGGGGTCGGGATCGAGTTCGGTTGCGGTGGTGTCGACTCCGGCATCGGCGAGCATCCATCGCGCCAGCAGCCGACGGTGCGCCGCGAAGGTCAGTTCGTGGGCCACGATCTGGGACAGCAGGAAGGACTCGGGCGGATCGCACAGGGCGTCGATCACCCGGTCGGCCCACGCGCCGCGACGATCGATGTCGCGGACCATCGCCAGCCACCGCGACGAGTTCGCCGCGTGGTGCGCGCGGAGCACCGCGGGATCGGAGTCGGGATCGCGGTTCGGTTCGGGTTCACCGGCGATGGTCGCGCGCCAGGGCTCCGTGCTGTGCACCAGATGCCACATGATCTGCGACAGCGATTCGTCCGGACCGTCCCACCGGCGGGGATGCGAGCCGGGCAGCCGGACCTTGCGGTACTCCTCGGCCGGCAGCTCCGCGACGGCGTCCAGCAGAGCCACCGTGTCCGCCGCGTCGTGCTGCACCTGCAGCGCCACCACGTTGCCCGCCGACTCCTCATGGCCGGCTCGCCCTTCCGCCGCATCGACGTACAGCACAGTGGGCGAATGGAAGTGCAGGCCGTTGGGTGCGGGCAGCCAATGCCCGACGGCGCGCGGCAGCGCCGAGGGCGCGTGCCCGTAGGCGCGGGTGAAGGCCCGACTGAACCCCTCCACCGACTCGTACCCGGCGGCGAAGGCCGCATCGGTCACCGTCGATCCGCGCTGCAGGTGCCAGGCGGCTCGTTCCAGGAGTATCCGGCGGCGTAGTGCCACGGGTGATTCCCCGGCACCGGCACTCACCTGCCGGGCGAAGTGGAAGGGCGAGCTGTACGCGCCCGCAGCCATCTCGTCGAGGCTGCCGTGGCGTTCCGCGAGGACCGCCTCGAGGAGGCGGCGGAGCGGGTCGAGCGGTTCGGGCATGCGATCAGTATCGATCGCAACCGCCCCGTCCCGCTTGACCGTTCTTGCTCAGCCGACGATCAGCGCCGCTCCAACCACGGCTTGAGCCGCGCGGTGATCCACGGCAGCACGAGGAAGACCATCAGCGGGGTGTTGATCAGGGTCGCGATGAGGGTGCGGCCCACCAGGCCCCAGCCGTGCGCGGGCAGGAAGTTCAGGTGCGGCAGCACCAGGAAGTTGATCAGCAGCGACAGCGGGAAGAAACCGAGCCAGATGGCCACGGCCTGCTTCCACCGCGGCGGCACCTTCACCACCGGCGCGGCGACCGGTCCGGTGCCGTGCGGCTGTGGATCGAACCAGCCCTCGATCCCCGAGAGCCGGTGCGTGGCGGTCTCCACCGCCATCCCCTCGCCGCGTTCGAGCCAGTGCTTGCGCACCCGCGACTGCTGCCATTCCGCGAGGTGCTCCTCGGAGGCGAACCGGTAGATCACGAAGTACTCGTCGGCCTGGTGGGCGGATCGCACCCATCCGCCGCCCAGGAATCCCGGGTAGGTGCGAGCCAGGGCGATTCCCGCATCGGTCCAGGCGACGAAGTCGTGTTCGCGGCCGGGCTCGATACGTCGGGCGACGGAGGTCAGCGAGGCCTTGTGGGCCGCTCCTGCCTCCGCCCGGGTGTCGGTGTGAGGCATGCGTACCAGTGTCGGCGCCGATGTCCCGTCGCACCAACCGGGGCGGTGTGATCTTGCCGACGTCGGATCAGCGGGGCAGCTCCGCATCCTTGAAGTTGTTGCCCCACGAGCCCGAGGAGCCGTAGGTCACCTTGGTGAACCGACGGTCGGCGCCCTTGCCGACCGGCGTGTGCACGTTGATCGTCACCTTGCGGGCGGTCTGCTTCCCGCGCGCGCAGTCGGGCTTGCAGGTGTTCTCCTCGATGGTGCCGACACCGGTCGCCATCTCCGGGCCCCACGCCTCATCCCAGGTGATCCCCACGATCCGCGAGTTCGCGTCGGCACACGACAGATCAATGGTCTTCGGCTTGACGGTGGGCTCACTGAGGCAGTTGCGGATCACCGGCGACTTCGGTGCGGGCTTGCCGGGCGCCGCAGTCGCGACGGCGGGGGCGGTGAGGGCCGTGGCTGCCACGAGGAGCCCGATCACGCGAGCAGATCCTGAAATGGTCATGTCGTTTCCGCCTTCCAGCAGTTCATCCATCGCCCGGATGGGCACCCGCTCCATTCTCCGAAGAAGCGACCCCTCCGCCAGTGCGGCTGCAAAGTCTTCACGGCTTCGTCACGGTCGGCGCACCGCGATCTGCACCCGCCGGGGCCTGGTGCCACAATCGGTGCGTGTCTTATCTCCTGCGTGTACGCCTGACGGACCGGCCCGGCAGCCTGGGCTCCCTCGCCGTGGCTCTGGGCACGGTGGGTGCCGACATCCTGTCGCTCGACGTCGTGGAGCGCGGAGAGGGCTACGCCGTCGACGATCTGGTGGTCGATCTCGGACCGCAGTCCCTCCCCGACACCCTGATCACCGCGGCCGAGGCCCTGGAGGGGATCAAGGTCGATTCGATCCGCCCGTACTCGGGGGTCCTCGACACGCATCGCGAGCTCGAACTCATCGATCACGTGGCGGGCGCGGGCCACGACCAGTTGCAGATGCTGGTCGATCAGGTGCCGCGCGTGCTGCGGGTGGGCTGGTGCGCAGTGCTCTCGAACACCCCGGATTCGCCGTGGCCGGTGTTCGGCTCCTCGGGACTGCCGGAGACGGCGCCGGCGGACCTCGGCTTCCTGCCGCTCAGCGGCCCCGTGGCCCTCGACGCGGAGGCGCAGTGGGTGCCGGACACCTGGCAGCAGCTCGACACCAAGCTCGCGGGCGCACCGCTCGGGGCCATCGGCAAGGTGGTGGTGGTCGGGCGGCCCGGCGGCCCCGACTTCCGTCCGTCCGAGGTGGCCCGCCTGGGCTACCTCGCCGGCATCGTGGCGACGGTACTCGTCAAGTAGCGTCGGGCGCGGCGAACGCCTCCGGGCCTTCAGCGAGCAGCTTCTCGAATCCGGCCTCGTCGAGGATCGGCACGCCGAGTTGCTCGGCCTTGTCGGCCTTGGAACCGGGTGCTTCGCCGATCACCACGAAGGCCGTCTTCTTCGACACGCTGCTGGCTGCCTTGCCGCCGCGGATCAGGATGGCCTCCTTGGCGCCGTCACGCGAGAAGTTCTGCAGCGAACCGGTGACCACGATCGACAGGCCCTCGAGATTGCGCGGCACCGATTCGTCGCGCTCGTCCTCCATCGTGACATCCGCGGCGCGCCACTTCGCGACGATCTCGCGGTGCCAGTCCACGGTGAACCACTCGACCACGGCCTCGGCGATCACGCGGCCCACACCGTCGACCTCGGCGAGTTGCTCGACGTCCGCGGCCTCGATGGCATCCAGGCTGCCGAGTTCCTGTGCGAGCGCCCGCGCGGCCGACGGTCCCACGTGCCGGATCGACAGTGCCACCAGCACCCGCCACAGCGGCTTGTTCTTGGCCACCTGCAGATTCGTCAGCAATCGCTGCGCGTTCGCCGACAGCGCGCCGCCGTCGTTGGTGAACAGCGGCACCTGCGCGAGCTGCTCCTCGGTGAGCGAGAAGACATCGCCCTCGTTGTGCAGCACCGGCGAAGCGGTGAGCGCCGACGCCGCCTCGTAGCCCAGGCCCTCGATGTCGAAACACGTGCGGCCCGCGAGATAGAACAGGCGCTCGCGCAACTGCGCGGGGCAGGTCTCGGTGTTGGGGCACCGGATATCGGCGTCGCCCTCCTTCGAGGGAGCCAGTTCCGCACCGCATTCCGGGCACTGCGTGGGCATGACGAAGGGCGTCTCAGTGCCGTCCCGCAGATCGACCACGGGGCCGAGCACCTCGGGGATCACATCGCCGGCTTTGCGGATGGTGACGGTGTCGCCGATCAGCACGCCCTTGCGCTGCACCTCGGAAGCGTTGTGCAGCGTGGCGAATTCGACGGTGGACCCCGCCACGGTGACCGGCGCCATGTACGCGTAGGGCGTAACCCGGCCGGTGCGCCCCACGTTGACGCGGATGTCGAGGAGCTTGGTGGTGACCTCCTCGGGCGGGTACTTGTAGGCGATCGCCCAGCGCGGAGCGCGCGAGGTGGCGCCGAGGCGACGTTGCAGCGCGATCTCGTCGACTTTCACCACCAGGCCGTCGATCTCGTGCTCGGGATCGTGCCGGTGCTCGCCCCAGTAGAAGACGCGATCGACCACGGCGTCGGCACCCACCACCTGCTTGGTGTGGTCGGAGACCGACAACCCCCAGGCCGCCAGCGCGCGGTACGCGTCGTGCAGCGACGACGGCGACCAGCCGCCCTCGATGCGCCCGAGGCCGTGGCAGATCATGCCGAGCCTACGCCGCGAGGTGATCTGGGGATTCTTCTGCCGCAGTGAGCCCGCGGCGGAGTTACGCGGATTCGCGAAGGGCGGCTTGCCCTCCGCCACCAGCCCCGCGTTGAGTTCCTCGAAATCGGCGAGGCGGAAGAAGACCTCGCCCCGCACCTCGAGCACGGCGGGGATCGGGAACTCGTCCGACGGGGTGAGCCGGTGCGGGATATCGCGCAGCGTGCGCGCGTTGAGCGTCACGTCCTCGCCGGTGCGACCATCGCCGCGGGTGGCGCCCCGCACCAGCACGCCGTCCTCGTAGACGAGGTTCAGCGCGACACCGTCGATCTTGAGCTCGGTGAGGAAGGTGACGGACTCCCCCACATCGCGCTGGACGCGGGCGATCCACTCGCGCAACTCGCCCTCGTCGAAGACGTTGTCGAGCGAGTACATGCGCTCCAGGTGGTCGACGGCGGTGAACTCCGTGGAGAAACCGCCGCCGACCAGCTTGGTGGGCGAATCCGGAACCGCCAGTTCCGGAAACGCGTCCTCCATCGCCTGGAGCCGCTTGAGCAGTGCGTCGAACTCGCCGTCCGAGAGGACCGGCGCATCCTGCACGTAGTAGCGGAACTGGTGCCCGCGGACCTCCTCCGCGAGCTCCTGCCACGCCCTGCGATCGTCTTCGGTCAGCTCCTTCGACATGCGCTCAGATTAGTCGGAGGCACTGACGAGCGATGACGACTACGGGCGCGGGATGACTCCGGGGCAGGGGCCGGTGGCGCCGTCGGGGCCGGAGCCGTTCTCATCGGTGCAGGGTGCATCGGTGGCCGGCGCGGGCGCCGGGGCCTGCGTCGGCTCGCACGGGCGGTTCGCACCGTCGGGGCCGTGGCCGTCCTTGTCGTAGCAGCCGGGGCTCGCGGGCTTCGGCGCCGGGGCCGGAGTCTTCGCCGGAGTCTTGGCCGGAGTCTGCGCGTTGGTCGGCTTCGGGGTCACCGTGACGGTGGTGCCACGCTGCTGGGCGGTGGTGCCGGCCACGGGAGTGACGGCCGCCGCACTGGCGCTCGACGACGTCGACGTGGTCGATGCCTTGTCACCGCCGCCGCATCCCCCGACGAACACCAACGCACCGGCCGCCAAGGTCACGCCGGCGGTCTTGAGTACGTTACGAGTGCTTGTGAAATTCATGTGACGAGCCTGCCATGTTCAATCGCAAAATTCGAGAAAGCGAAGTAATTCTTCGTATTCCGTTCACATAGCCTGAGCGAACCTCAGTTGGTTGCCCGACGGATCGGTCACCGTCACGGTGGGACCGCCGGGCCCATCCGGATCGAGGCCGGGCCGGGACCGGGGATGACGGTGCGCCGCGAGCTCCGCATGGAAGGCGGCCACGTCCCGAATCGGTATCCAGGCCACCGAATTCGGGCTGCCGTCGCCGAAGTGCTCGGACAGGTGCAACACGACATCGCCCGGCCGGACCTCCACGTACGCGGGAAGCTCGGGTTCGAATCGGTGCTCCCACTCGACGGTGAAACCCAGGTAGCCGGTGTAGAAGGCAAGCGCCTGATCACGCTCGAACATCCGCAGTACCGGAATCGCCGGTCCGCCGAACTCAGTCATACCGCGACGCTACCGACTCAGTTCTTCTCCACCGCGATGCCGACGACCATTCCCTCTGGGATCTGCGGGACGCCCCGCGCGTCGAAGCGGATGCCCACGGCGTCGTAGAGCGGGCGATAGCCCTCGCCCGCCGCGCGATACAGGGCGAAGTAGGCCGCGCTGTACTTGTCGTCGGCCATCGTGAGCTGCACATCGAGTGGCACGCTGCGGGACGCCTCGACCGCCTCGGCGAGGTACCGGACCTGCGGCACGGCTGAGCGCGGGACGACGGCGAGTTCGAGGGTGCCGCGATACACCACCGACGTGACCACCACCAGGTCCTCCGGTGGAACGGCCGCGGGATTCACCTGCTCGCTGCCGGGATACTTCGGTAGCACGCGCAGCCGGATCGGCGGGTTGCCATCGAGCAGGGCCGGCGTCCGCACCCCGATCCGAAGCGCGCGGCGGGTATCGGCGACGGACTTCCCCGTCAGGTTCTCCACGTACACCGTGGTGGTCCGGTTGCGAGCCTCCTCCAGTTCCTTCGGACTGATGGTGACCCCCGGGGCCACGGTGATCGGCTGGTCGGCGACGGGCGGCTTCGGAGTCGGACTCGGCGACGGTTCGGCCGAGGCGAGCCCGGAACCGCCGATCGCCACTGCGACCGCCACGGCCACTGACCAGAATTTCCGATTCATGAACCGAATCTAACGCACGCTAAGGACTCCGGCCAGCCCTTCCAGATACTCGGCGGCCGCCTGTTCGCTGGAATCGACCGCGGGATACAGCACATCCGTCACCCCCGCCGCCCCCCAGCGGGCCAACCGGTCCGGGTCGGGGCGGCCGTCCAGCGCGACGATGCGCGGCGCACCGTCGCGCCCGTGCTCACGCCACACCTGCGTGAGCCGGCCCGCCGCCTCCGCGATCCCCCGATCCTGCGGCGTGGTGATCCACCCGTCGGCGTGCCGCGCGACCCACGTGAAGTTCTTCTCGGTTCCGCCCGCGCCCACGAGGACGGGCACCGTTCCCGGCGGTTTCGGCCAGGCCCAGCTGGGCCCGAAGGAGACGAACTCGCCCTGGTATTCGGCTTCCTCGTCGCGCCAGAGCGCGCGCATCGCCTCGAGGTACTCGCGCAGCATCGTGCGCCGCCTCCCCGCCGGAACGCCGTGGTCGGCGAGTTCGTCAAGATTCCAGCCGAATCCCACCCCGAGTGCGACCCGGCCGCCGGAGAGGTGGTCGACGGTGGCGATCGTCTTGGCGAGGGTGATCGGATCGGCCTGCACCGGCAGCGCGACGGCGGTGGCGAGCTCGATCTTCTCGGTGACGGCCGCTGCGGCGGCCAACGCAGTCCAGGGATCGAGCGTGCGGAGGTAGCGGTCGTCGGGCAGCTCCGCGGTGCCCGTTCCGGGGTGTGCGGCATCGCGGCGCGTGGGGATGTGGCCGTGCTCGGGCACGAAGTAGGAGGCGAACCCCGCCCGTTCGATCAGCGGTGCCAGCCGCTGCGGTGCGAGCCCGCGATCGGAGGTGAACTGCACTATTCCAATGCTCACGCCATGGTCCACCACCCCAAAGTAGAACATGTTTCAGAGGTGCGTCCCACTTCGGTAAATCCGATCGCAGTAAATCGATCGCAAAGATTCACCGTGATGAAGATCACATGATACTCTTCGATCGCAAATTCGACAGCGCGCGCTGTCACTGCATATCCCCTGGGTACGTCGAGTCAAGGAAACCCCACTATGCCGATCGAATTCGAGCCGTCGCCGTCGTCCTCCGCGCCCGCGAACCGGGCCGCGCGCCGCCAAGCACGGACACCCCGTCGCACCACCCGCCGCACGTCGACCGCGTGGCGCACGGGGCTCGTGTCCCTCGCCGCCACCGCGGCGCTGGTGGGCACCGCCGCCGCCCCGATGGCCTCGGCGGCGGATACCGCGGGCAAGTTCGGTGACATCACCATCGGCGGCACGAACCTCCGCGATCTGGGTATCGACATCACCAAGCTCGACCTCGCCAACCCCGACCTCAGCGGCATCGACTTCCAGAAGGTGCTCGGCCTCCTCGACAATCCCGCCGTCGCCAAGATCGTCGAATCCTGCCGCACCGGCGCCCTCGGTGCGGGCGGCGGCGGCGCGAACGTGGATTGCGGCGGAGCCACCGGCACCGGCGCCGCGGTGATCCTCCCCGGCCGCATCGACCTCGCCGGCATCGCCGATCAGGTGACCATCAACCTCGGCCCGCGCGTCGGAATACTGGGCATCTACGTCCCGATGGGCCAGCAGACTCCGTTCGGACTGCTCAGCGTGCTCGGCGCGACGCCCGGATTCCCCCTGAACCTGGCCCTCGGCGCCTTCGGTCTCAGTGATATCGACCCGCTCGCCATGGGCCGCTACCAGACGCTGGACCAGCTCAAAGCCGCGGCGGCCCTGCCCGTGGTCATCGAGGGCTGGCTCATCAAGAAGGACAAGAACCTGGCGGCGCGCACCGAGGCGCTGAAGATCGCGAGCCTTCTCACCGGCAAGACCTACGACTACACGAAGCCGACGGTGATCGACGCCGCCCTGCCGACCCTCAACGGCAAGTCGACGATCCTCGGCGACGGGTACAACTTCGCGCTCGCCATGAACGGCGGTACCTCCCTCGCCCAGACGGCGAGCAAGCTCGCCCTCGCGATCGCCGGAGCGGACGGGTCCGACGTGGTCTCCAAGGCGCACGCGAACCTCGGCCTGGCCCTGGCGCTGAACATGAACACCAGCAAGGTGGGCCTCGACTGGTTCGGTTCGCCGCTGAGCTTCGACAAGCTCCAGGACTCGCAGGTGATCGAGAAGGTCCTCAAGCTGGCGAAGAACTTCAACATGCTGCCGGCCGGTATGAGCCTGGACCCGGCGTCGATCAACAAGTTCATGGACACGATCGACACCCTGAAGCTGCCCGACGTCAAGGAGGTCAGCTGCCTCGGCGTGGGCACCTCGGCATCCTCGTCCGGCCTCGGCGAGTGCGGCAACACCCTCGGCCTGTTCGACTATTACAAGGATCTGCGCACCGCCAAGGACGGCCAGAGCCGCCAGACCCAGTGGGGCCTCACGGATCCCACGTCGCTGTTCCTCGGCCAGGGCAACGCGCTCGGCCAGGTGCTCACCCCCGGCGTGCTGCAGCTGCTCACCGCGGTCGCCGGCGGTGACCTCAGCAAGGTCCCGTTCAACGAGCTCACCGGCCTGATGGAGAACCCCTTCGTCAAGGACGCGATCGCCGCGCTGCTCTCCGAGGACAAGCGCCTCAAGCTGACCAAGGACTTCGTCCGGTTCACCAAGGACGTCAAGACCACCGAGACCCAGCACCCGGTGATCGACGAGAACGGCAACGCCGTGCTCGACGAGAACGGCAAGCCGAAGTTCCAGACCTCGTCGACCTCGAAGACCAACTACCTGCTGACCAGTGACTACGGCCTGCGGTCGCCGATCACGCTGGACTGGTTGGGCTACCGCCTCACCGTGTTCCCGTCGGTGGAGGTCAACGGCACCGTGCGGCCGAACTACTTCGGCCTGCCCACGATCACCAAGATCACGGACGGCACGCCGAGCCTGCTGCCCAAGGTCGGGCTCATCGAGCTGGACAACCCGTTCGGCCTCGGCACGCTGCCGATCCTGCCCTTCGATCCGCTGGGCGCGTTCAGCTCGTGGACCAAGAGCATCACGCTCAAGGACGACGTGAACCGCATCCGCGAGGCGCTGCCCGCGGTCACGGCCGCGCTGCCGAAGGCCCCGGCCCCCAAGCCCGAGACCGACGGTGCCGTGCCGGTCACCGCCGTGACGGCCGGAACCTCCGCGTCCGACGTGGCCGCCGTCGCCTCCGAGCCGCGCGCCGCACGCTCGGCCCGGTCGGTGCCCGACGCGCCGGTCGAGGAGAAGACGACGGCGCCGAAGGCCGAGACGACCACCACGTCGACGCCGGAGCCGCAGAAGCCCGCGGAGGAGACCACCTCGCAGACCCCGGCGACGGAGTCGAAGACCGAGACCACGCCCGAGCCGAAGGCCGAATCCTCGTCCACGTCGAGCTCCACCTCGGGAGCATCGTCGACCACGGAGAAGACGGAGTCCGCCGATTCCGCGAGCACCACGGACAAGGGCGCCGCGTAGCGGTCGCGAACACCCCGATGAGGCATGCCGCCGAGCGTTAGGCTCGGCGGCATGCCTCATCCGATCATGTTCTCCGACGACGATCCGGTGCTCGCACGGCTGCGCGACGTGGCGCTCGCGTTCCCCGAGGCCACCGAGCAGATCGCCCACGGCCGCCCGACCTTCCGCTGCGGCAAGATGTTCGGCATGTACGGCGGCGGCACCAAGAAGACCGCCACGCAGCCGCACCGTCAGATCAACACCAGCGTGCTGTTCATCGCCGACCCGTCCGACCGTGAGGCGCTCGTCCAGGACGAACGGATCTACCTGCCCGCATACCTGGCCGGCGCAGGATGGCTGGGGCTCGATCTCACGATCGGCACCGTCGATTGGGACGAGGTGCGCGAGCTCCTGGACGCGAGCTACCGCCGGATCGCCCCGAAGCGGGCGATCGCGGCCCTCGACGCCGCTACTGGCGGCGCAGGGTGATCGACGGGAGCTTCAGCTCGTCGCCGCTGAGAGTGGCGGTCTCGCTGGACCCGCCGCGATCGCGCAGCACGATGGTGCCGCCGTCCACGGTGTAGTTGCCGCCGTAGGCGTTCGTGCGGCCGTTGAGGTCCTCCTCCCACGTCCCGTCGGCCTTGAGCCGCACCACCCAGTCGCCGTTGCTGTAGGTGCCCGGGACGTTCGCCGGGATCGGCGCTGCCGCCGCCGACGCGGCGGAGGACCCGGCGGGCGCGGAGGACACTGCGGCCGTGGTCGCGACCGTACCGGCGCTCGAGCCGCTGTCCGATCCGCTGGAGCAGCCCGCGGCGGCGCCGCCCATGATCAGCACCGCGACGGCGACTGTGCAATGACGAAGGAAAACGGTCATATTGCGGACATTACGCCCGTCCGACGCTCATCGCTCGACTTCGAGCGGCGACCGCCCTACTCCTCCGAGGCCTCCCCCAGGACACCCGCAATCGTCTTGCAGGCGCCGAGGATCGGGCGCACCCGGTCGTCGGGTGCCCCGGACAGGCCGCACTCCGGGGTCACCGTCGCACCGGCCAGGGCGCGGCGCGGCAGGCCGATCTCGTCGTAGAGCCGGATCGCTATTCGCGCAAGTGATTCGGGATCGAGCCGCTGCGTCCCGGTGGCGGGCACGAGACCGAGTCCGACAACGGTGCTCGCCTCCGCCAGCGTCCCGAAGCCCTCGTAGTCGGCCACGCCGAGCCGGGTCACGTCGAGCAGCGCCCCGTCGATCGGCACGCGGCGCACCACGTCCCACTCGATCGGACCGCACAGGTGCAGCAGCACCGGAGCGTCGACGGCCGCACACACCCGCGCCAGCAGCTCCGCGGCCTCCGGCGCCGGCACCCCTCGGATGGGGTCGAGGCGGGTGAGCGCGGGAACGGTGCCACCCACGACCGCCGACATCGACGGCTCGTCGAGTTGCACGATCACCTCGGCGCCGCAGCGGCGGCGCAGATCCGCGACGTGCTGGGCCAGTCCTTCGGCGAGCGAGTCGGCGATGTCGCGCAGCGCGCCGCGGTCGCGGGGCACCCGGTGGCCGTTCGGCAGCTCCAGCCCGGCGGCCAGCGTGAGCGGCCCCGCGGCCTGGGTCTTCACCACGCCGGACCCGCGGCGGCCCGCCACCTCGTAGGCCTCCTCGAAGGCGTCGAGGTCGCGCTGCAGGTAGTCGTCGATCAACCGCGCCGCCCGGCCGTCGGGCACGCCGATGCGGTATCCGGTGGTGGAGACGTCCACGCCGATGCCCACCAGCATTCCGGCCGACCGCCCGATCATGTCGGCGCCGAGGCCGCGGTTCGGCAGTTCGGGGAGGTACGGGACGCTCAGTTCGCCGACGACGGTGGCGGACGCCTCGCGCGGATCGGTCCCGGGGTGCGAGCCGATGCCCGTCACGGATCCGGCGAGCGGCGCGAGGGCCTCAGACATTCGCCGGGGCGTGCGCGGTGGAACGGATGGTGCCGGAGCCCAGCACCAAGTCCCCGCGGGTGGCGTCGGGTGCGTAGAGCACCGCGGCCTGGCCGGGCGCAACGCCCCGCAGCGGCTCGGCGAGATCCATCACGATGGTCTCGCCCTCGGCCCGGGCGGTCACGGGGGCGAGCCCGCCGTGCGCACGCACCTGGACCATGGCCTCGACGGGCCCGGCGGGCGCGGCGCCGGAGGTCCACACGGCACTGTCGGCCACGATCCGGGTGACGTCGAGCTGCTCGCCGCGTCCCACCCGGACCTCGCCGGTCGCGGCGTCGATGCCGGTCACGTAGCGGGGCGCACCGTCGGGTCCCGGTCCGGGAAGGCCCAGGCCCTTGCGCTGGCCGATGGTGAATTCGTGCACGCCGGAGTGCTCGCCGAGGCGTTCGCCGGTCTCGGCGTCGACCACCGCCCCCGGCCGCACGCCGATGCGCGCGCCGAGGAAGGCCTGGGTGTCGCCGGTGGGGATGAAGCAGATGTCGTGGCTGTCGGGCTTGTCGGCCACGGCCAGGCCACGCCGGGCGGCTTCCTCGCGGATGGCGGGCTTCGGGGTGTCGCCGACGGGGAACATGGCCCGGGACAACTGATCCGCGGTGAGCACGGCCAGCACGTAGGACTGGTCCTTATCGGCGTCGACGGCGCGGCGCAGCTCGCCGCCGGACAGGCGCGCGTAGTGGCCGGTGGCGACGGCGTCGAAACCGAGGGCGTAGGCGCGTTCGGCGAGCGCGGAGAACTTGATCTTCTCGTTGCACCGCAGGCACGGGTTCGGGGTCTCGCCCGCGGCGTAGGCGGCGACGAAATCGTCGATCACGTCCTCGCGGAACCGTTCGGCGAAGTCCCACACGTAGAACGGGATGCCGAGCACATCGGCGGCGCGGCGGGCATCGCCGGCATCCTCCTTGGAGCAGCAGCCGCGCGAGCCGGTGCGCAGCGTGCCCGGTGCCTCGGAGAGCGCCAGGTGCACGCCCACCACGTCGTGTCCGGCCTCCACGGCGCGGGCGGCGGCCACGGCCGAGTCGACACCGCCGCTCATCGCGGCCAGGACGCGCATCAGCGGGCCCCCGACGAGGCGAGTCCGGCGGCGCGGGCGCGCTCGACCACCTGGCCCAGGGCGTCCAGCACGGTGTCGACGTCGGCCTCGGTGGATTCCGGTCCGAACGAGAAGCGCAGCGAGCCGCGAGCGGCGTCGGGCGCGGTGCCCATGGCCTCCAGGACGTGGCTGGGCCGGGCCACACCGGCGCTGCACGCGGACCCGGTGGCGGCCTCGATGCCGCGCGCGTCCAGCAGCATGAGCAGCGAATCGCCCTCGCAGCCGACGAAGGAGACGTGCGCGATGCCGGGGAGCGCTGGCGCCCCGTGTCCGGCGCCGCCGTTGACGACGGCGCCCTCGATGCCGCGGACGCCCTCGATCAGCCGATCGCGCAGCGCTGCGCGGCGGACGGACTCCTCGTCCATCCGCGCGGTGGCCACGGTGAGCGCGGCCGCCATGCCCGCGGCGCCGGCCACGTTCGGGGTGCCGGAGCGGAGGTCGCGCTCGTGTCCGCCGCCGTGCGCCATCGGCACGCAGGCCACGTTCCGCCCGATCAGCAGGGCGCCCACTCCCTGCGGCCCGCCGAACTTGTGGGCGGCCACGGTGAGGGCGGCCAGGCCGCTGCCGTCGAAGTCGACCGGCACGTGGCCGGCCGCCTGGGTGGCGTCGGAGTGCAGGGGCACGCCGTCGCGGGCGCACTCGGCGACCAGGTCGGCGATGGGCTCCAGGGTGCCCACCTCGTTGTTGGCCCACATCACGGTGACCAGGGCGACGGTGCCTGCGGCCTCGTCGAGGGCGGCGCGCAGGTCGGCCGGATCGACGCGGCCCAGGGCGTCGACGGGCAGTAGGACCACGGTCGCGCCCTCGTGCTCGCCCAGCCAGTTCACGGCGTCGAGGACGGCGTGGTGTTCGACGGCGGAGGCGATCACGGTGGTCGCGGCCGGATCGGCCTCGCGGCGCGCCCAGAAGATGCCCTTGACCGCGAGGTTCACCGATTCGGTGCCGCCGCCGGTGAACACCACCTCCGACGGCCGTGCCCCCAGGTCGCGCGCGATCGATTCGCGGGACTCCTCGAGGATGCGGCGGGCGCGGCGGCCCGAGCCGTGCAGCGACGCGGCGTTCCCGGGACGTGCGGAGGCCTGCGCCATCGCGGCCAACGCTTCGGGCACCATGGGGGTGTCCGCGGCGTGGTCGAGGTAGACGGGGTTCTCACGGTCAGGACTCATCGCGTCCCAAGGATACGCCCGGCCGGGGCGTCCGCCGATCCGCGGACCGTCAGGCGGCGAGCGGCAGCCCGACCTGCTCGGCGAGGAACTCGCTGTCCGCGAAGACGGCGGCCTCCGCCCGTGCGGCGAGTGCCCTGCGGCCCGCGCGCGCCCACTCCTGCGCGGCGATGGTCTCCGTGGCGTGCACGCGGACGGCGACGCCGCGGGCTCCGACCACGCGGGCCAGGGTGTCGAGCTCGGTGTCGGCCCCCACGTAGGCGGCCACGGCACTCTGCCGGGCGCCGCGTACCGGCCCCGGGAGCCGCATCGAGTAGCGCAGCGAGACGGGGACCACGTCCACCCGGGCGTCGATCGCGGCCTGGAAGAACGCCGGCCGGAAGTCGCCGCGGTGGAATCCGCAGTAGGTGGTGCCCTCGGGGAAGACCGCCACGGTGTGGCCGCGGCGAAGCCGCTCGGCCACGTCGTCCACCCGGGCGGGCAGCTCGTGCAGCCGTTCCCGGCGCAGCGGGATGGCGCCGAAGGCGCGCATCAGGAGGGCAACGGCGCGGGCGTCGAAGATGTCGGCCTTGGCCACGAAGGCGGCCGGAGCGATCGAGGCGATGGCCACGATGTCGAGCAGCGACTGGTGGTTGGCCACCACCAGGGCGCGCAGCGGCACGTTCCCGACCGGCTCCACGCGGACGCCGAGCGCGAACAGCAGCGAGCGGGCGCCGCCCCGTATCACCACGCGGCGAGCGCGGGCCCCGAACGGATACACCAGTGCCAGTGCCAGGATTCCGCTGAGCGCCACCACGACGAACGCGGTCCACCGGACGATCCGCAGCCAGCGCGCGGTGGTCTGCGGCTCGTCCACAGAACACACCGCGTCGCACGCGGACTGCTGCTGCCAGTCGTGCCGCGGCAGCGTGCCGACGGGGATCATCGTCAGTCCACCGCCCCCGCGGCCTGCTGCAACCGCTCCAGGTACCGCACGTTGAACTTGGTGCGGTCGATGATCATCGGGAAGTCGGCCACATCGAAGACCGGATCGAAACTCGGGGCGCCGAGGATCTGCGCGTTCATCCGCAGGTAGCCGGTGACCAGCGGCGGGAAGGTGCGCCGCGAGGCGGGCTCGGCGGTGATCTCCTCCACCGGGTTGCGCGGGCTCACCGTCCAGGGGGCGCGGTGCTTGGCATCGACGAGTTCGCGCACCGCGCGCACCGTCGCGCCGCGGTCGTGGCCCTCGTACTGCATCGGCACGCTGACGGCGCCCACCGCGTAACGGATGCCGCGCAGATCGCTGTAGGCCAGCAGGCCCGCCCACATCAGGCACAGGACGCCGCCGGTGCGGTGGTCGGCGTGCACGCAGGCGCGACCCATCTCGAGCATGTGCGGGCGCAGGTGGTCGAGCTCGCCGAGCTCGAACTCGGTGGCCAGGTACAGCCCGCCGGCGGCGATGGCGCCGGGCGGCGGCAGGATCCGGTAGCAGCCGACGATGCGGTCGCTGGGCTTGTGCCGGATCACCAGATGGTCGCAGCAGCCGTCGAATTCGTCGGCGTCGCGACCGTCGGTGACGGCGGCCATCGATGCCTCGAAGCCGGGTTCGGTGCCGAAGACCTCGTAGCGCAGGCGCTGGACGGTGTCGATGTCCTCGGCCCGCGTGGTGAGGACGACCTCGTACTCGTCGCCGTGGATGAGTGTCTCGATTGCGGGGTGGCGGCCTGTGACCAGTGTTCCCGGTGTACTCATGGGGCTCACGGTCCGCCCGTCAGGCGACTCGCCGGTGAACCCCGCCTGAGCACGTTGGTGAACCCTTTAGGAACGAGGATGAATAACGGGCTACAGATTGGGGCGAGGCACGTTCGACGGCATGGAGGCGAAGTACTCGGCGGCGTCGCCGAAGGTCAGCGACTCGATTCCACCGCCGGCCGGCAGATCGGGCTGGATCGGCTCGATGACGCGTTCGGCGGCGAGCAGCTCGTCCACGGTGGCGGCGGCCGCCACCGCCCGCAACTGCGACCACGTGGGCGGCAGCAGGAAACACTCGCCCGCGGACCAGTCCGCCATGGCCCCGGATGCGGTGCGCCAGAACGCCTCGTCGACCTCGCTGGTGCGGTCGTCGGCCCGCTGTCCGTCCGGCAGCGCGGCGAGGAAGAAGCGGGTGTCGTAGCGGCGCTTCTCATTCTCCGGGGTGATCCAGTGCGCGAGCGGCCGCAGCAGGTCGGCGCGCAGCACGAGCCCTTCGGCGCGCAGGAACTCGGCGAGGCCGAGGTCGCGGGCCTCCAGCGCGGCGCGGGCCGGGGTGAGGGCCTGCACGTCGAGTGCGCCCCCGTCGGCCTTCGAGGCGAGGAGGACGCCGCACTCCTCGAAGGTCTCCCGCACCGCGGCGCACACGAGCTGGCGTGCCTCGCGCTCCGTGGCACCGAAGCGCTCGGCCCACCACCCGGCATCGGGTCCTTCCCAGGCGATATCGGCGTCGCCGTCGCGGGCGTCGACACCGCCGCCGGGGAACACCGTCATCCCACCCGCGAAGGCCATCTGCTGCACCCGGCGCTGCAGGAAGACCTCGATCCCGTCCGCGCCGTCGCGGACCAGGACGACGGTGGCGGCATCCTTGGGCTGCGGCGGGGCCGTGGGTGATTCGATGTTCGAGACCATCCGGTTACCGTATCCGAACCTCTTCCGCCGGTGTCCGGTTCGCCCGGTCCCGCGTCAGTCCCCCAGTCCGAGTGCGCTCGCCACCGCGGCCGCGGTGCACGCCGTCTCCCGGGCGAGCTCGGCGGTCTTCTCTCCGCCCTCGGCGCCCGCGTGCGCAGCCGCGGACTCGAGCAGTCGCGCTGCCCTCCGGTATCGACGCTCGTGGCCGCCGCCGTAGAAATGGTCTGGCGCGACGGCACCACCCGACGGCGGCACGTGGGCACCGAGTTCCGCGGCGAGCGCCTCCGATCGGTCGGACAGGCGCTCAAGCAGCTCCCCGATCGTGCGATCCCCCACCCGAACAGCGAGGTCCGCATCGGTCGCCTCCGATACCACCGCCGCGAATTCCTGCGCTGCACGCTGCAGTTCCGACGATTCCATGGCACACCCCCGTAGGTTCGAGTTCCGACGGTGCGGCGTTCCGCACACCATCATGCACCACGGTAGAGCATTTTAATGCACCACGGTAGACGAACTGGAGGATTCATGGCAGCCGAGGAGACCGCGCCCGAGCCGGACCTCGCGGAGTC
The DNA here is from genome assembly GCF_019656655.1 of Tsukamurella sp. TY48. Classification (GTDB taxonomy): domain Bacteria; phylum Actinomycetota; class Actinomycetes; order Mycobacteriales; family Mycobacteriaceae; genus Tsukamurella; species Tsukamurella strandjordii. Next base: position 586,565 of record NZ_BPMV01000001.1, read on the forward strand.
CACCGGGCTATTCGGCCGACGGCTGATGGCCATCGAGGAGCCGATCCTGCGCGAGGCGGGGGTATCGATGTGGGAGTACGCGATCCTCACCACCCTCGCCCGCGGGGGCGCGGTATCGCAGGTGGAACTATCGCGACGGACGGGCCGCGACACCACCCGACTCGGCAAGCACCTCGGCGATTTGGAGGCCCGCGAGCTGGTCGCCAGGGAGCAGTCCGCCGATGCGCGCCGGCGGATTGTCACACTCACCGCGGCGGGCGAAGACGTCCAGCGCCGCGTGCGGCTCGCGGTCCGCACCGCCGAGGACGACTACCTCAGTACCCGGTTGTCCGTCGACGAGGCCGCGGCACTGCGCAGTCTCCTCGCCCGCGCCGCAACCGATTCCGCGGCTACCAGAGCTTGACGCGGTCCTTCGGGTCAAGCCACTCGCCGTCGCCCGGTTTGACGCCGAAGGTGTCGGCGAAGGCGTCGATGTTCTTCACCACCTGGTTGGTCCGGAACTCGGGCGGGGAGTGCACGGCCGAGGTGAGCGACTCCTTGGCCGCCTCGGGCCGGGTCTTGCCCTGCCAGGACCGGGCGTAGCTGAGGAACAAGGGAGCCAGGGAGGGCTCCGGCGACGGCGCGCCCGACGGTGCGCCCGACGACGGTGCGGTGCTGGTGGCGTCCGCGAACTCCGTTCCCTCATCGCGATTGCGCACCGCGATCCGGAAGGCGTCGATGGCGATGGACAGACCACCGAGATCGGACAGGTTCTCGCCGACGGTCATCGCCCCGTTGACCTTGTTCTCCGGACTGAGCCCGATCGGCACCAGCTGGCTGTACTGGGCGATCAAGGCCTGGGTGCGCTTATCGAATTCGGCGCGATCGGCGGGGGCCCACCAGTCCTTCACGTTGCCCTGCCCGTCGTACTTCGATCCCTGGTCGTCGAAGGCGTGGCCGATCTCGTGACCGATGATCGCGCCGATGGCGCCGTAGTTGACGGCCGCCTGATTGTCGGCAGAGAAGAAGGGCACCTGCAGAATCGCTGCGGGAAAACAGATCTCATTGTTCGTGGGGTTGTACGAGGCGTTCACGGTCTGCGGCAGCATGCCCCATTTGGAGCGGTCGACGGGCTTGGTCAGGGAGTCCAGATCCTGCGCGGTGTAGAAGTTCCTTCCGGCCCGGAGGTTGGCCGCCGCCGACTTCCCATCGGTCTGGAGCGCGGAGTAGTCCTCCCACTTGTCCGGGTAACCGAGCTTGGTGGTGATCTGGTCCAGCTTGGCGATCGCCGCGCTGCGGGTGGGCGGTGTCATCCACGTCGATCGTTCGAGGCTCGCCCGATACGCGGCCTTGAGATTCTCGACCAGCTTCTCCACCTGCCGCTTGGCATCGGCGGAGAAGTGCTTCTTCACGTACTGCTTGCCGAGCGCATCGCCGACCATCTGATCGACCATGGACACGGCGGTCTTCCACCGATCCGGCTGCTTCTCGGTGCCCTGGAGGGTTTTGGTGAACTCGAACCGGGCATCGCCGAAGGTCTGCGGCAGGACCACGCTGTACGAGCCGACGATGCCGATCCGCGCACAGTCCTTGAGCGTCGCGATATCCGTCTCCGCCCAGGCCTGCGCCGCCGCGGTGAGATAGCTGGGCTGCATCACCACGAGATCCTTCGACGCCTCCGGTTTGACGCCCTGGAGATCACGCCAGCGGGCCCAGTCGAAGCCCGGTGCCAGGTCCGTGAGCTGCGGCCACTGGTACACGTTGTACGTGGCGTCCACGTCGCGGTACTTCTCGTTGTCCCAGAGCGCGGCGGCCATCCTGGTCTCGAAGGCGAACACGCGGTTGGCCGCGCCCTCGGGATCGGGCAGCCCCGCCAACTCGGCGATCTTGCGGAGGTAGGCGCGGTAGTCGTCGCGGACCTTCTGACTGTTCGGATCGGTGTACTGCACCTTTTCCAGCCCGCCCCCACCGGGAGCCACTGTGACGATGTTCCGTGACGAGTTCTTCGAGTCCGGCCCGATCATGAGCGTGACCACACCCCACCCGCCGTCGGTCCGCTGTTGCGCTCCGACGACATCGAACAGCGCCGTCTTGTCTGCGGCGGAGTCGATCGCCGCCAGCATCGGCCGGATCGGCTCGATCCCCGCCGAGTCGATCGCGCCGACGTCCATGAACGCGCGGTAGACGTCGCGGATCTTCGCCTCCTCGCTGCCCGATTTGGGGTCGCGGATCGACTCGATGATCTCCTTGAGCTGCTGCTCGACCTTGTCCCCCAACTCCTCCATGGCGCCGGTCGAAACCTTGTCCGCGGGAAGCTGATAGCGGTCGTACCACCCGCCGTTGACGTGGCGGAAGAGATCGTCCTGCGCACGCACGCCCGGCGCGGATCCCGACATGTCCGGCCCGGTCAGCGCGCTGTACGGCTTCCGCGCGGTCGACGGTCCGCCGGACGTTCCCGAGGCCCCACATGCGGCGAGCGCGCCGGCGCCAGCCACGACGCCCAGGCCGAGGAGGAAGCGGCGACGGTCCACGCCGCGTCGGTCCCGGCGGTCCGGTCCACCGGGAGTGCCGTGTAGGTCGGAGTCCTCTGCGTGCATCGTCAGCCCCAATCGGAAGTCGCCCACCGAACCGATGTCGGTGATGCGATCAATCCTGGTTGCCCGCGGCGTGCAGCCGCATCCGTCGGGGAGCGACGACTCGGACCCGATCGGATGCAATACCCCGGCCGATCGGTGGGGGCACGGCACGAACGAGCCCCGTCCGGCGTACCGGACGGGGCTCGTCGACGTGCAGCGGGTGTCAGCCCTTGTGAGCCTTGACGGCCTCGGTGAGCTGCGGGGCGACGTCGAACAGGTCGCCCACGATGCCGTAGTCGGCGATCTCGAAGATCGGGGCCTCTTCGTCCTTGTTGACGGCCACGATGGTCTTCGAGGTCTGCATGCCGGCGCGGTGCTGGATGGCGCCCGAGATGCCCAGGGCGATGTACAGCTGCGGCGACACGGTCTTGCCGGTCTGGCCGACCTGGAACTGGCCCGGGTAGTAGCCCGAGTCGACCGCGGCACGCGAGGCGCCCACGGCGGCACCGAGCGCGTCGGCGAGCTCCTCGACGACCGAGAACTTGTCGGCCGAGCCCACACCACGGCCACCGGAAACCACGATCGAGGCCTCGGTGAGCTCCGGGCGGCTGCCGCCGGTCACGGGGTGCTTGGCGGTGATCTTCACGGCGTTCTCGGCGGGGGCCGGAACCTCCGCGTCGACGATCTCACCGGCACCGGCCTGGCCGTCGGCCTCGATGGCGCCGGGGCGCACCGAGTACACCGGGACGTCGCCGCCGGCCTGAGCCTCGACGGTGAAGGCACCACCGAAGATCGAGTGGACGCCGGCACCGGCGGGCTTGACCTCGATGACGTCGACCAGCAGGCCGGAGCCGAGGCGCGCGGCGAGGCGGCCCGACACCTCCTTGCCCTCGAAGGTCGCGGCGGTGAGCACGGCTGCGGCGCCGTTCTCGGCCAGTGCGGCGAGCACATCGACCTTGGGGGTCACGAGGTAGTTGTCGGCGTCGGCCGACTCCGCGCGGTAGATCTTGGCGGCGCCGGCGGCCTTGAGCTGGTCGGCGATCGCGTCGGTGGTGCCGGGGGCGCCCACGACGACGGCGGCGGGCTCACCCAGCGCCTTGGCGGCGGTCAGCAGCTCGGCCGTGACCTTCTTGATCTTGCCCTCAGCCTGCTCGACGAGAACGAGTACGTCTGCCATATCGGATTCTCTCCTTAGTGTGAGGGGGTCTTAGATGATCTTCTGGCCGATGAGGAACTGCGCGACCTTGCTTCCGCCGTCGCCCTCGTCGGTGACCTTCTCGCCCGCGGCCTTCGGCGGCTTCGGGGTGACACCCGAAACCTGGCTGCCGGCGTTGGCGCCGCCCACCTCGTCGTTCTCCACGCCGATCTCGGCGAGGGTGAGCACGTTCACTTCCTTCTTCTTCGCGGCCATGATGCCCTTGAAGGAGGGGAAGCGGGGCTCGTTGATCTTCTCGTTCACCGAGACGATGGCGGGCAGCGAGGACTCGACCTCGAAGACGCCCTCGTCGGTCTCGCGCTCACCCTTGAGGCTCTGACCGTCGACGGTCAGGCTGCGCAGGTGGGTGAGCTGCGGCAGGCCGAGGTACTCGGCCAGGATCGCGGGCACGGCGCCGACGCGGCCGTCGGTGGCCTCGTTGCCGGCGATGACGAGCTCGACGCCCTCGATGGTGCCGAGCGCGCGGGCCAGGATCCACGCGGTCTGGATGGCGTCCGAGCCGTGCGCGGCGTCGTCCTGCACGTGAACGGCCTTATCGGCACCCATCGACAGCGCCTTGCGGATCGCGTCGGTCGCGCTGGCGGGGCCGAGCGAGAGCACGGTCACCTCGCCGCCGTCGGCCTCCTTGATCTGGAGCGCCTGCTCAACGGCGCGCTCGTTGATCTCGTCGAGGACGGCGTCGGCCGACTCGCGATCGAGGGTGTAATCACCGTCGGTGAGCTTGCGCTCGGAGTAGGTGTCAGGGACCTGCTTGATCAGTACGACTACGTTCGTCATTGGTCTTCGTCGACCTCCTGGATCATCGGATACTCGTAGGGCACATTCTCACACTGCCGTCGGGGCATCAGAACCTCGCCCCACCGCAGGCTAAGCCACTCGAACTTAGCACCGCCTCACGGCACTGTTTAACGCCAGAGTAAGTTACCGGACAGTAACTGTCCATGTGGGCTGGCCCACCCGACGAAGAAGACTAGGCTCGACAGAATGTGTGACGCGCTGCCCTTGACCGGCGAGCGGACGGTTCCCGGCATCCCCGAGGAGAACTACTGGTTCCGCCGGCACGAGATCGCGTACCTGGCGATCGCCGACCGGTACGCGGACCGCACCGTGTTCGAGGCCGGGAGCGGCGAGGGCTATGGCGCCGCGATGCTCGCCGACGCCGGCGCCACGGTCACCGCACTCGACTACGACGAGGCGGCCGTCGCGCACGTGCGCTCGAACTACCCGCAGGTGACGATGCTGCACGGCAATCTCGCCGAGCTCCCGCTGGACGATGCCTCCGTCGACGCGGTGGTCAACTTCCAGGTGATCGAACACCTCTGGGACCAGCCGCAGTTCCTCCGCGAGGTGACCCGCATCCTGCGCCCCGGAGGCGAGCTCGCGATCTCCACGCCGAACCGGGTCACCTTCTCCCCCGGCCGCGACACCCCGCTCAACCCCTTCCACACCCGGGAACTGAACTCCGCCGAGCTCGTCGAGCTGCTGGAGGACGCGGGCCTCGAGGTCACCGAGAAGCTCGGCGTGTACCACGGCGAGCGGCTGGCCGAACTGGACCGCCGCCACGGCGGCAGCTTCATCGACGCCCAGATCGAGCGGTCGCTGGCGGGCGAGCCCTGGCCCGAGGAGCTCTCGCGCGATGTGGCCGCGGTGGCGGCCACCGACTTCGACCTGCGCGCCGACGCCCCCGACAGCCTCGACCTGTTCTTCTACGCCCGGAAGCCCACGCCGTGACCAGCAGCCGCGAACCCGGGATGATCGCCTTCGTCCTGCATTCGCACCTGCCCTGGCTCGCGCACCACGGCGCGTGGCCGGTGGGCGAGGAATGGCTGTACCAGTCCTGGGCGGCGTCCTATCTGCGGGTCGCCGAGGTGCTCGACCGTCTCGCCGCGGAGGGACGCACCGACCAGCTCACCCTGGGCATCACCCCGATCCTGGCCGCCCAGCTCGACGATCCCTATTGCCTGCACGCCATGCACCAGTGGCTCGGCGATTGGCAGTTGCGCTCGCACGAGGCCGCGCTCTCGGGCCGGCCCGCAGCAGCGGAACTCGGTGCGCGCGAACACCGCAACTCCGCGCACGCGCTGGAGCTGTTCGAGACGCAGTGGCGGCACGGCGGCACCCCGGTGCTGCGCCGCCTGGCCGACGCGGGCACCGTCGAACTGCTCGGCGGTCCCCTGGCGCACCCGTTCCAGCCCCTGCTGCACCCGCGCCTGCGCGAGCTCTCGCTCCGCGAGGGCCTGGCGTACGGCCGGTCGCGGCTGGGCCAGGAGCCCGGCGGCATCTGGGCGCCCGAATGCGCGTACGCGCCCGGTATGGAACGGGGATACCAGGCTGCGGGCGTTACCCACTTCATGGTCGACGGGCCCACGCTGGGCGGCGATACCGCTCTCGCCCGTCCGGTCGGCGATTCCACGGTGCTGGCCTTCGGGCGCGATCTGCCGGTGAGCTACCGGGTGTGGTCGCCCAAGTCCGGCTATCCCGGTCACGCCGCCTACCGCGATTTCTACGCGCACGACCACTCGACGGGTCTCAAGCCGAGCCGGGTGACCGGGAAGAACGTGGCGGAGAAGGACAAGGCGCCGTACGACCCGGAGCTCGCGGACGCCGCGATCGACAAGCACGTCGCCGATTTCGTGGACACCGTGGTCGCCCGGCTGCGCACCGAGAGCGGGCGCATCGGGCGCGACGCGCTGGTGGTGGCCGCCTTCGACACCGAGCTGTTCGGGCACTGGTGGTACGAGGGCCCGATCTGGCTGGAGCGCGTCCTACGGGCCCTGCCCGAGGCGGGCGTGCGGGTGGGCACGTTGCGTTCGGCCATGGCGGCGGGCTACGTGGGCGAGCCCCGTGAGATCGCCGCCAGCTCGTGGGGTTCCGGTAAGGACTGGCGGGTCTGGGAGGGCCCGCAGGTCCGTGAGTTCGTCGAGCTCAACGAGGACATCACCACCACCACGCTGCGGGTCCTGGACAAGCGCGCGGGCCGCCAGCGCGACCGAGTCAGCGATCAGGTGCTCACCGAGGCCCTGATGTGCCTGCAGTCCGACTGGCCCTTCATGGTCTCCAAGGACACGGCGGCCGGTTACGCCCGTGATCGGGCCTACAAGCACGCGCACGCCCTGCGTGAGATCGCCGAGGCCGCCGAGCGCGGCGACGAGGCGCGCGCCGAATCGCTGGCCCGGGGCTGGCGACAGGCCGACGATCCGTTCCCCGGCCTCGACGCCCGGCGCCTCCCGGCGCCGCTGGGAGGATTCTGATGCGTGTCCTGCTCGTCTCCTGGGAGTACCCGCCCGTGGTGGTCGGCGGCCTCGGCCGCCACGTGCACCACCTCGCGCTGCAACTGCGCGACCAGGGCCACGACGTGGTGGTGCTCTCGCGCCAGCCCACCGGCACCGACCCGCGCAGCAACCCGACCACTGATCAGCGCCTCGACGGGATCCGCGTGATCATGGCCGCCGAGGACCCGCTCGCGCTGGAGTTCGGCACCGACATGATGCCGTGGGTGCTCTCGATGGGGCACTCGATGCTGCGCGCCGGGCTCCGCCTGGCCGGGTTCAATCCCACTGCGGGCGAAGACGCCGGGCACGGCGCGGGCACCGTCGGGCGTCCCTGGGTGCCCGACGTGGTGCACGCGCACGACTGGCTCGCCGCGCACGCCGCGGTCGGGCTCGCCGAGGCCTTCGACGCGCCGCTGGTCGCCACCATCCACGCCACCGAGGCCGGCCGGCACAGCGGCTGGGTATCGGGGCCGGTGAACCGTCAGGTGCACTCCACGGAGTGGTGGCTCGCCAACGAGGCCGACGCCGTGATCACCTGCTCGCGGTCGATGTCCGACGAGGTGAACCGCCTGTTCGGCCCCGGGATCGCGCAGCTGCACACCATCGCCAACGGCATCGACGTGGAGCTGTGGCCGTACCGCGACCGCGCCACGATCGCCGCCCGGCCCGGTCCGCCGCGGCTGCTGTACGTGGGCCGGCTGGAGTACGAGAAGGGCGTGCAGGACCTGGTCGCCGCGCTGGCGCGGGTGCGGCGCACGCACCCCGGCACCACCCTCACCATCGCGGGCGACGGTACCCAGGCCGAGTGGCTGCGCGAGGTGGCGCGTGAGCAGAAGGTGATGCGGGCCGTGCAGTTCACCGGTGCGCTCGACCACGATGAGCTGGTCGCACAGCTGCATTCGGCCGATGCGCTGGTGATCCCCTCGCGGTACGAGCCCTTCGGCATCGTCGCGCTGGAGGGCGCCGCGACGGGCATTCCGATCATCGCCACCACCGCGGGCGGCCTGGCCGATTTCATCCGGCCGGGCGAGACGGGCGTCTCCGTCGACCCCGCCGACGTGGCCGGTCTCACCGCCGCCATCCGCGGGGTGCTCGACGATCCGTTGTCGGCGCATCGCTGGGCCGCGGCGGCACGCACCGAGGTGGAGGCCCTCACCTGGGAGGCGGTCGCCTCCGAGACCGCGCAGGTCTACCTCGCCGCGAAGCGCCGGCCCCGGAACCCCTTGGGCCGCCGCGTGATCGACGAGCGTCCGCTGCCGGAACGGGACCCCACCAACCCGGTGTAGCGTGGGCGGCATGAGTGTTCGCCCGGAAGACGTTCTCCCCGATGATCAGAACACGGCCGATTTCGGCGGTATGGCGCTCCGCAAGGGCACCGTCGCCGCGTTCGTGCGGAACGCGCAGCGCTTCGACGAGCTCCCGGACGACGCGCCGGAGGCTGCCGAGCTGAAGCAGGCACTGTCCGAGGCGGTTCCTCAGTTGCGCGCCATCGGTGTGCTCGATGTCTTCGCGCCGGTCTCGCCGCGCATCCGGGCCATCGTCGACGAGGCGTGATCGCGTGCTGATCCGGCAGGAGCTGCCCGGCGATATCAGCGCGATCGGCGATGTCCACCGCAGCGCCTTCGCATCGATGGCTCCCGCCGGCTCCGCCGAGCCGGTCGAGGTGGGACTGGTCGCCGCACTGCGGGATTCGACCGCATGGATCCCGGAACTCTCACTCGTCGCGGAGGCCGACGGCGCCGTCACCGGGCACGTCTGCCTCACCCGCGGCACCGTCGACGGGCGTCCCGTGCTGGCGCTCGGCCCCCTGGGTGTGCGCGCCGACGTCCAGGCGAGCGGCACCGGTTCGGCGCTCATGCACGCCGCGCTCGGGGCCGCCGATGCGCTCGGCGAGGCCCTCGTGGTGCTGCTCGGGCACGCGGACTACTACCCGCGGTTCGGCTTCGTTCCCGCCGAGGGGCTGGGCATCCGGCCGGATGTGGCCGAGTGGGCGGGCGAGGCGTTCATGGCGCGCGCCCTCACGGCGTACTCGCACGACCTCACCGGCGAGTTCCGCTACGCGCAGCCCTTTTACGAGCTCTAGTCGTCCTGGGGCAGGCCGCGGGCCTCGGCCTTCTTCCGCTCGATATCGGCCAAGGCGCGCTCGAGCTCCGCTCGCTCGGCCACGCTCGCGTCCCACATCTCCTTGCGGTTCTTGACCACCTTGGCCGGCGAACCGACGGCGATCGAGTAGGGCGGAATCTCCCCGCGCACCACGGCGTGCGCGCCGAGCACGCTGCCGTGGCCGATCAGGGTGTTGCGGGTCACGGTGACCTTCGTCCCCACCCAGGTGTCGCCGCCGATCCGCACCGGGCCCTTGATGATGCCCTGGTCCTTGATCGGGATGTGGATGTCGTCCATCTTGTGGTCGAAATCGCAGATGTAGCACCAGTCGGCCACCAGTGAGGCGGGGCCGAATTCGATGTCGAGGTAGCAGTTGACCACGTTGTCGCGGCCGAACACCGACTTGTCGCCGATCCGCAGCGAACCCTCGTGGCAGCGGATCTTGTTGGAATCGCCGATGTGCACCCAGCGGCCGATCTCCATCCGGCCGAGGCCCGGCGTGGCATGGATCTCCACGTTCTTGCCGAGGAAGACCATGCCCTTGAGGATGATGTGCGGGTTCGCGATCCGGAACTTCGCGAGGCGGAGGTAGCGCACCAGGTACCAGGGGGTGTACGCCTTGTTCTTCAACACCCAGCGCAGCGAGGCGAGGGTCAGGAACCGTGCCTGCGTGTCGGCCGATCGCGCGTGCCGCCAGCGCGTCCGATACGGGGCGTTCCACATGCTCGTCATAACGGGGAAGCCTATCGGGCGGTGCGTCCCGGCGGTCCCGCACGGCCACCGCGATAGTCTGTGGGGCGATTGACGGTGCCACGGTCGGCGAGACGCCGGCGAGAAGGAGAGACATGCGGTTGGGTAGGCGCGCCCTGATGCTGGGCGCGACGGTGGCTGCCACCGCGGTCCTCGCGTCCTGCGCACCCGACAACACCTGGGTCTTCGCCGACGATTCGGCCGCGTGGCCGGGCATGTACGGCGATTCCCGGAACAACTCCTACGCCGATCGCTCCGCCGCGGAGAGCCTGGTCCCGGCGTGGAACCGTCCGCTCGCCGGGCCGAACCTCGCGCAGGCCGCCATCTCGAACCGCGGCGTGGTCTCGGTGACTGCCCGGCCCGAGACCGGGTGCACCACGTTCAGCCTGGAACTGACCGTGGGCCGCAAGACCTACTGCCGCCGTGACGCCCCGGGTGCCGATCTGCAGACGCCGGTGGTCGATCAGTTCGAGTACACCTACCTCGGTGTCCCCGGCTGGCTGTACACCTTCAACCCCGACAACCAGGTGCGCTGGCGTTATCCCACCGCGGGCACCCCGCTGTGGATCAAGCTGGCCGGCGACAACACGGTGCTGGCCGTGACCCACCTCGGCCAGATGGTGCTGGTGAACTCGCACGACGGTGTCGCCGCCGGCGCCTCGATCGGCCTGGTCCCGAAGGTCTCGGCCGACGACAACGGCGGCGGGCTCGCCGACTGCCCGACGAGTGGCCCCGGCTGCCCGGTCTCCGGGCCGCCCGCCGTGGACACCGCCGCCCAGCGCGCCTACATCGTGGTCTCGCCCGCGGGCGCACCGTCGAAGGTGATGGCGGTCGATTACGGCAAGGACGGCGGCTCCCGGCACGATCTGCGCTACGCCTGGGAGCGCAAGGACATCGCCGACGGCGTGATCGGCTCCCCCGCGCTGTCCGCGGACCGTAAGACCCTGTACGTGAATCTGCGCTCGAAGAAGCTCGCCGCGCTGGACGCGCAGACCGGTGCCACCAAGTGGACGCACGATCTGGGGTATCAGACCTCGGTGCCACCCTCGGTCTCCCCCGACGGCACCATCATCCCCGCGGCCCCCGGCCTGCAGCGCACCCCCTTCGTGGCGCTCCAGGACCAGGGCGACGGTGTGCGTGAAGTGTTCAAGCGCACCGATGTCGCGATGGTCTCTCCGGTCACGCAGATCCGCGGCGGCATTGGCTACGCGGTGACCCGCTCGTGGGCGGGCGTGCAGACCAAGCTCGTCGAGTTCCGCACCGACACCGGCACCACGCTGCGCACCTTCGATCTGCCGGACGGCGTCAAGTCCACCTCCGGCGTCTCGATCGGGCCCGACGGTGAGCTGGTGACGGTCGGCAATCAGGGCGAGGTGTACGCCTTCACCTCCGGTCGCCGCACCGGCGACAGCGTCGCCAAGAACTGATCCGCCCACGGGGGTTTAAGCTGGACACATGGTCCGGCAGCCCCTCACCCCCGAACAGATCGCCGCAGGTCGGCGCCTCGGGGCGCGGCTGCGGGAGGCGCGTGGTGCTCGTCGGCTCGACGAGGTGGCCGGCGCTGCCGGGATCTCCCCGGAGACGCTGCGCAAGATCGAGACCGGCCGGATGGCCACCCCCGCCTTCGGCACCGTGGTCGCGCTCGCCGCAGTGCTGGACGAGCCGCTCGCCGCGCTGGCGGAGGAGTACGTGGGCGCGGAGCGGTTCGGCCGCACCGGATAACCCGTGGTATTTTAATACCATGATGGAGCTCAAGACCCCGGCCGAGATCGAGAAGATGCGCACCACGGGCGCATTCATCGCGGAACTGCTGGAGCAGCTCACCACGATGGCCGAACCCGGCATGAATCTCATGGAGCTGGAGTACCGGGCCCGGAAGATGATCGACGACCGCGGCGCACAGTCCTGCTACTGGGACTACGCACCGTCGTTCGGCAGCGGCCCGTTCCGCAACGTCACCTGCCTGTCGGTCAATGACGCCTGCCTGCACGGCCTTCCGCACGAGTACGTCTTCGAGGACGGAGATCTGCTCACCGTGGACATCGCCGTGTCGATCGACGGCTGGGTGGCCGATGCCGCCCGCAGCGTGAGCGTGGGCACCGCCCGCGAGGAGGACACGCGGCTGATCGAGGCCACCCGGGTGGCGCTCGACGCGGCGATCGACGAGATGCGCCCGGGCACCAGGCTCGGCACCGTCTCCGCCGCCATCGGGCAGGTGGCCAAGAAGTACGGCTACCCGGTGAACACCCAGTTCGGCGGGCACGGCCTGGGGCGCACCATGCACGAGGACCCGCACGTGCCGAACGTCGGCAAGCCGCGCAAGGGGATGCTGCTGCAGACCGGCACCACCCTGGCGCTGGAGCCCTGGTTCTGCGCCACCACCGATCAGATCAAGTTCGATGCGGACGGCTGGACGCTGCGTTCCGCCGATGGTTCCCGCGCGGCGCACAGCGAGCACACCGTGGCCATCACCGAAGACGGTCCGCGCATCCTCACCGCCCCGGCTTAGCCACCGCTTTGTCGCAATGGCCGCAACACGGTAAGGAAGGCCGCTGAGGGCATAGCGGGTGTGCAATCCCGCGATACCGTGGCCCGCAATGCGTCCCGCCCGGGCCGCGATCCGAGCCATCAGGAGGCTGCCGATGTCGCGACGAATTCTCTGCCTGATCACCGCACTGTTCATCGTGGCCGGATGCTCGAACAAGGACTCCTCAGCCGGCGATAGCACCCCGGCGAACGCCACCTCGTCGCAGGCGACCCAGGCGAGCACGGGCACGGCGAAGCCCGGGACGGCCACCGCGGCGGGCGGCGCGACGGGCGGCGCGACGGGCGGCGCGGCCCCCGCGCCTCAGACCACGTCGATCAAGACCTGCGACGGCAGCCCGGCCGTGCGGCCGAGCGAACTCGTCCTCGCCTGCGCGGACGCGGGCGCCGTCGTCTCGGGGATCACCTGGGACAGCTGGGCCAACGACACCGCCACCGGTTCCGGCACGCTCACGACGAAGACCTGCGAGCCCGACTGCGCGAGCGGCGGGACCCAGACGCGGACCGTCGGCGTCACGCTGCACACTCCGGTGCGGGACCCGAACGGCGCCTCCCGGTTCACGGTGGCCACCGTCGGATCGAAGGGCGACTTCCAGGACTACACGCTGGGATAGTCAGCGCTGCGCGTCGATCAACACCTTCGCGGCCTGCCGCGCACCGTCGGCCACGCCGTCCGGCCCGAGGATGGCGGCGGTGGCCAGCGCACCCTCGGTGAGCAGGCCGATCTGCACCGCGACGCTGCGCGGCAGTCCGGCATCGGCGACCAATGCGTTGACCTCGTCCTGGTAGCAGGATTTGTTGTGCTGCGCCGCCTGGGCCACCGTCGGTGACGTGGCACCGAGCTCGCCGTAGCTGTTGATGAACGAGCACCCGCGGAAGTCGTTCTCGGCGAACATCTCGTCGAGCCAGTCGAAGACGGCGAGCACCTTCGCCTCGGAGTCGGACGCACGGGCGACGTACTTGTGCAGGCCGTCGGTCCACCGCCGATCGCGGATGGCGAGCACCTCTGCCACGAGCACGTCCTTCGAGGGGAAGAGCTTGTAGATCGCCTTGAGGGAGACGCCTGCGGCGGTGCGGATCTCGTCCATGCCCACGGCCTGTATTCCCTTGCCGTAGAACAGCTTCTCCGCCGCCTCCAGAACGGCGTCACGCTGCAGTTGCGCGTCCATTCGTATCCACCCCTTGCGCGAGAACGATCGTTCCCCTACAGTAGCAGACATCGCTGAGAACGATCGTTCTCAACGTCACCGACAAGGAGGACCCACCATGAGCGTCACCCTCGAGCCCGCCGCCCGCGCCTTCTCCGAGGCCACGGCCAACCCGCCCTACCTGTTCGACCTGGGCCCCGTCGAGGGCCGCGCGACCGTCGACCAGGTGCAGTCCGGTGAGGGCGTCGTCCTCCCCGAGGTCGACGAGGAGTGGATCACCGTGTCCGGCGGCCCCACCGGCGAGGTGCGTACCCGCATCGTGCGTCCGAAGGGCGCGACCGGTGTACTGCCGGTGATCTTCTTCATCCACGGCGCCGGCTGGGTGTTCGGCAACGCCCACACGCACGACCGCCTCGTTCGCGAGCTCGTCGTGGGAACCGGAGCGGCCGCGGTCTTCCCGGAGTACGACCTCTCCCCCGAGGCGCGGTACCCGATCGCGATCGAGCAGAACTACGCGGTGGCGCAGTGGGTCGTGAACTCCGGTGCCGAGAAGAACCTCGACGGCACGCGGATCGCCGTGGCCGGCGATTCGGTGGGCGGCGACATGTCCGCCGTGCTCGCCCTGCAGGCCAAGGCCCGCGGTGACGTGAAGCTGGCCGCACAGGTGCTGCTGTACCCGGTGGTGGACGCGAACTTCGAGACCGCGTCGTATCACGAGTTCGCGGAGGGCTACTTCCTGCGCCGGGATGCCATGCAGTGGTTCTGGGATCAGTACACGACCGACGAGGCCCAGCGCGCCGAGATCTTCGCCTCACCGCTGAACGCGACGATCGAGCAGCTCACCGGCCTGCCGCCGGCCACCGTCATCACCGCCGAGGCCGATGTGCTGCGCGACGGTGGCGAGGCCTACGCCGCCAAGCTCCGTGAGGCCGGCAACGAGGTGACCGCCGTGCGCGTGGGCGGCGTCATCCACGACTTCCTGATGCTCAACGACCTCCGTCCCACCCACGGCGCCCAGGCGGGCATCGATCTCGCTGTGCTCGCCCTGCGCCGCGCGCTCACGGCGTAATCGCGCTCAGCGCCGGAACACCGGCTGCAGCCGGCGCAGTGCCTCTTCGATCTCGGAAGTCGCACCGGCGAAGCTGAGCCGGATGGTGCGATCACCCCGGGCCGTATCGAAATCCAGGCCCGGGGTGATCGCCACCCCCGTCTCGTCGAGCACGGCCGCGCACCACGCGAGGGAATCGTCCGTGAGGTGGCCGATGTCGGCGTAGGCGTAGAACGCACCGTCGGGGGGCGCGAGCTCGGTGACACCGAGGTCCGCGAGCCCGGCGAGCACCAGTTCCCGGTTGCGCGCGTACCCGGCCACATGTGCGTCGAGTTCGGCTCGCGACTCGTCGGAGAAGGCCGCCACTGCCGCGTACTGGCTGATCGCGGGCGGGCAGATGGTCATGTTCGCGGTGAGCCGTTCGACCGGCCGGCGCAGATACTCGGGCAGCAGCATCCAGCCCAGCCGCCACCCGGTCATCGCGAAGTACTTCGACACCGACCCCATCACCACCTGCTCGCGCGAGGTCTCCCACGCGCACGAGGTGGGCCGGCCGTAGCTGATGCCGTGGTAGATCTCATCGGAGATGAGCAGGGTGCCGTGCGCCTCGCACCAGCGCGCCAGATCGGCCAGTTCCGACGGTGCCAGGATCGTCCCGGTCGGGTTCGCGGGGCTGGCCACGATGAGCCCCTTCGGCGGCTCGGGCAGGGCCTCCAGCATCGCGACGGTGGGCTGATAGCGCGTATCCGCGCCGCAATCGAGCTCGACCACGGTGCAGCCCAAGGCCTTCAACGTGTTCCGGTAGGCGGGGTAGCCCGGCCGCGCCATCACCACGGTGTCGCCCGCGTCGAAGGCCGCGAGGAAGACCAGCGTGAAGGCGCCCGACGATCCGGTGGTCACGGCCACCGCCTCCGGCGCCACGTCCACGCCGTAGGTGCGCCCGTAGTGCGCGGCGATGGTCTCCCGCAGCGGCGCGATACCCATCGACTCGGTGTAGCCGAGCGATCCGGCGTCGAGCGCGGCATGCGCGGCTGCGAGCACCGGCTTCGGCGCGCCCGCACTGGGCTGTCCCGCCGCCAGCGAGATCACATCGCCGTGGGTCTCCCGCCGCCGTGCCGCTGCGGCCAGCACGTCCATGACGTGGAACATCTCGACATCGGAGCGGCGCGACTCGTGCATGCGGTCCATCGTGGCATCCCCGGCTGTTCTTCGGACCTCCGCCCGGCACTCACACTTCACCTGGGCGGCCCCACGTATTGGCACGCGCCACATCGAAAGGTCGTAGTGTGCGATCGCATGCGGACCCATACGCCTGGAATCGACCGACGAACAGCGCTCGCGGGGCTCCTCGTCGCCGGCGCCGGAGCGACCCTCGCCGGCTGCGGCGGCGGCAAGGAATCGACCCCCTCCGCCGCCTCGGAGGCCCCGTACCCCGTGGACGGGCGCACCCCGCTGGCCGCCGGTCCCGGCAAGAAATGGGACATCGAGGGCAATGCCCAGCGGTTCACGGGCAACACCTTCGTCAGCCCGATCCCGCAGAACTCCGCCTTCTTCCGCGCCGAGAACCAGGCGCAGCGCCTCGTCCGCGAATCCCGCTTCCGCGACCACTTCGCGCTGCTACCGCACAACAGCATGCACATGACGGTGTTCGAGGGCGTCAACCAGAGCCAGCTGGGTACGCCCGACTGGCCCGCATGGCTCGCCGGAAAAGACATGCAGGCGGCGCACCTCGCGGTTCTCGACGCGGTCTCCCGCGCGAACATCACTGCGCCGCGGCCGATCACGATGCGCGTGGACGGCCTCGTCCAGCCGCTCTCCAAGGGCTTCGGCCTCAAACTCGCGAGCGTCGACGCCGCCACCGAGACCGCTCTGCGCGACTTCCGGCGCCGCATGCAGGACCTGCTGCAGATGTCGACGAAGGGCTTCGACACGTACACCTTTCACTCGACCCTGGGCTATCGGCTGGTCGAGCAGGCCGCCGACGAGAATGCCGAGTCCCAGGCGCTCGAGAAGAAGGTCCTGGAGCTGTTCACCGGCGACGCGGCGACCGTCACAGTGGATCCGGTGGCGATGAACATCTTCGACGATATGCTCGCCTTCCCGCAGCTCCGCGTGCTCTAACGCGTCGGCCGGGTCAGGAACGCGACCACCTCGCGGCCGATCCGCGTGATCACCACCGTGATCGACTGCGATCCCTCGAGTTTGAGCTTCTTGCGCAGCACATCGGGATCGACTCCCGCTCCGCGGGTGAGGATCTCGACGGCGCCCACATCGCGCGCCCGCAGCTCGGCGCGCAGCGATTTCTCGGTGAACTTGAGCCGGTCGAGGATCTCGAAGCCCCGCTCACCGTCGGGCACCGCATCGCCGGTGAGATAGGCGATGTGCGGATCGATCTGCCACAGATCGTGTTTGGCCGCGTAGTGCCGCACCAGGCCGGCCCGGATCACCGCACCGTCGGGCTCGATGAGGAACCGCCCGGGCTCCCCCGGATCCACATCGTGCGGGTCGTTGGAGAAGACCTCGAAGCCGCCGGAACCGCGGAGCACCGTCGCACGGGTGAGCCCGGGGACCGCGACCGGACCCGACCACAGGCAGGCCTCGCGGACACCGCCGTCGAGCGAGACGATCTCCACCTCGCCGTCGAAACCCTTGCGGCGCAATCCCTCGTAGTCGATCCCGGGCGCCGTCTTCACCGCCAGTGACCGGCCCGCGTACGCCGCGCGCAGCTCCGAGAGCGCCGGCGACATCTGCTCCGGATCCACGATCCGCCGGCCGCCCGCGCGCCGTGCCGGATCGGCGATCACCACATCGGCGGTCGAGGACGGGGTGAGCGCATCGGCCACGAAGACCAGGGCGCGCGGCACGTTGTGCTGCGCCATCCGTGCCCGCAACGGGTCGAGATCACTGCCCACCACCCGGGGGCACACCTGCACCAGCGCGTGCAGCTCGGTGCCGATCGAGCACGTGACATCGTGCACCGACAGCCACGCCAAGCGGCGCGCGCGATGCTCGGCCACCGCCGACGGCGTGGCCTGCTGCACCGCCTCATCGGTGAGTAGCCAGCCCGCCACATCGCCGAGCTTGGCCGCGGCGCGGCGGCGCGCGCGGACCTGCTCGATCACCGCCGGGGCGTGCTCGCCCGCGATACCGCGGACCGTGGCCACATCCCCGATCAGCGAGGCATCCGAGAGAGCCAGGCGGTCCGCCGCCGCGAGCGCTGCGGCACCGTCCGGCGTGCGCAGGAAGTCGAGGCCCGCCCTGTCCACCTACTCGGGCTTGGTACCCGTGATCGCCAGGTTGTAGAAGAACTTGCGCGGCACCACGCGGCGCAGCACGTTCTCATCCAACGCCGACAGCTTCTTCCAGCCGCCGAAGGCGAACCCGGCCCAGCCGAAGCCCAGCTTCTCCGGCGGCACGGCCGCCTCGAAGGTGCGCACCGGCCAGCCCAGGAAGGCGGCGGTGAACTCGTCGGTGGTGGCCTCCACGTTCACTGCGCCGGCGCGGGCCGCCATGGCCTCCATCTCGTCCGGGTCGAAGGTGTGGATATCGACCACGGCCTCGAGCGCCGCGGCGCGCGAGGACTCGTCGAGCTCGGCCTGCGGGCGGCGCCAATCGGCGAGGAAGGGCAGCTTCGTGAGGTTGGTGGTGGCCGCCCAGGTGAGGCGTCCCAGCCAGCGTGCGTAGAAATCGCCGATGGTGGTGGGCTCGCCTGCGAAGACGAACCGGCCGCCGGGCTTGAGCACGCGCAGCACCTCGCGCAGCGACTGCTCCACATCGGGGATGTGGTGCAGCACCGCGTGGCCCACCACGAGGTCGAAGGTGTCGTCCTCGTACGGGATGGTCTCGGCGTCGGCCACGCGGCCGTCCACCTGGTGCCCCAGGGCCTCGCCGTTGCGGAGCGCCACCTTCACCATGCCGGGCGAGAGGTCGGTCACCGAACCGGTCTCGGCCACGCCCGCCGACATCAGGTTGAGCAGGAAGAAGCCGGTGCCGCAGCCCAGCTCCAGGGCGCGGCCGTAGGGCTTCTCGTTCTCCCCGCCGGTGGCCGCCTCGAAGCGCTCACGGGCGTAGTCGATGCACCGCTCGTCGAAGCTGATGTGCCACTTCTCGTCGTAGGTCTCGGCCTCCCAGTCGTGGTACAGCACCTGGGCGAGCTTCGTATCGGAGAATGCGGCTTGAACCTCGTCCGCCGTGGCGTGCGGGTTCGGGGCCGGCTGCTGGTCGGTCATACGAGCCTTTCGAAGAATTTCCAGGCAAGGTTACCGCCCGGTCAGGTACGGCCCAAACCGTTCCGCCGGGCGGTCCTCCCCCGCTACTTACCGACGAACTTCGCCTTACCCGGCCCGTTCTCGACGAAGGAGGTCATGCCGATGGTGCGGTCCTCCGTGGCGAACAGGCCGGCGAACAGGTGCCGCTCGATGGCCAGGCCGGTGTTCAGATCCGTGTCCAGGCCCTGATCGATGGCCTGCTTGGCGGCGCGCAGCGCCTGCGAGGCGGCCCCGGTGAACTGCTTCGCCCAGGTCAGGGCGGCGTTGTAGACGTCATCGGGCGCCACCACCTGATCGACCAGGCCGATCTGCAGCGCCTCCTCCGCGTCCACGAAGCGGCCGGTGAAGACCATGTCCTTGGCCTTCGCGGGGCCCACCAGGCGCGCCAGGCGCTGGGTGCCGCCGCCGCCCGGGATCACGCCGAGCAGGATCTCCGGGACGCCCACCTTGGCGTTGTCGCCCACGATGCGGCGATCGGCGCCGAGCGCCACCTCCAGGCCGCCGCCGAGCGCGTAGCCGGTGATGGCCGCGACGGTGGGCTTGGTGATCGACGCGATCGCCGAGAGGCCGCCCTGTAGGCGGGCGATGGCCTCGCTCATATCGGTGTAGCCCATCGCCTGCATCTCCTTGATGTCGGCGCCGGCGGCGAACACCTTGGGACCGCCGTACACCACGACGGCCTTGATGTCGTCGCGCTTGTTGACCTCGGCGGCGAGCGCGATGAGCTCGTCCTGCACCTGCGAGTTGATCGCGTTCATCGGCGGCCGGTTGAGCCGGATGGTGCCGATGCCGGGGTGCTCGTCGCTGGTGTCCAGGGTCACGAATTCAGTCATGCACCGGACGTTACCGTGCCGCTCAATAGTGGGTGGAGCCAGCCGCGTACTCGGCCCAGCCCGGGAACCTGCGGTCGTCCGGGCGTCCCTTGATCATCTCGACGGGGGTCAGGTCAGCGCCCTCCGCGGCCCACCCGAGCGCGTCCTCCGCGGTATCGAAGGGCAGCAACTGGAACAGCTGCGAATAGGTGGGCGCCATCAGCTTGTGCTCGCCCGCCGACCACGCCTCGATCGCGGCGCGCGGGCTCGACCAGCCGGCCGAGACCGCCTCCGTGGTGCGGCAGTCCGCCTCCTGCCCCGCGGGCAGGGCCGCGAGGTAGAACATCGTGTCGTACCGGCGGGGCCGACCGGGCGGTGTGACCCACCGCGACAGCGGCACCAAGGCGTCCGGGTCGAGACGCACACCGCACTCCTCCTGCGTCTCGCGCGCCGCGGTCACCGTGAGGTCGCCGTCGTCACCGGGTTCGATACCGCCGCCGGGGAACACTGTCACGTCCGGCGCGAACTCCATCCCGCTGGCGCGGCGCTGCAGGAAGACCTCCAGGCCCGACGGTGCGGTGCGCAGCAGCACGACGGTGGCCGCCGGCCGGATCGGCACATCGGGAAGATCGCGCCGGTGGTCGGCCCCGTTGCCGCTCATGCCTGCAGCCTCCGCCGACCGGGACGCGAGGCCCGGCGCGCGAAGTACCGGCCGTCCACCTCGTCCAACAGGATGCGCTGGCTGAAGGTCTCCGAGAGCACCTCCGCCGTGAGCACGTCCTCCAGCAGTCCCTGCGCCACCACGCCGCCCTCCTTGAGCAACAGTGCGTGTGTGAAGCCCGGCGGGATCTCCTCCACGTGGTGCGTCACCAGCACGGTGGCCGGGGCGTCGGGATCGTGCGCGAGCGTGTCGAGCCGGGCCACCAGCTCCTCACGGCCACCGAGGTCGAGTCCGGCGGCCGGCTCGTCGAGCAGCATGAGTTCGGGGTCGGTCATCAGCGCGCGGGCGATGAGCACCCGCTTGCGCTCCCCCTCGGACAGCGTCCCGAACCGCCGGTTCGCCAGGTGCTCGGCGCCCATCGATTCCAGGACGTCGACGGCGCGGCCGATGTCGACCTCGTCGTACTTCTCCCGCCAGCGTCCGAGGACGGCGTACCCGGCGGAGACCACGAGGTCGGTCACCAGCTCGTCGTCGGGGACGCGCTGCGCGAGCGCGGCCGAGCACACGCCGATCCGGGCGGTGAGGTCCTGCACCACCGTCTTGCCCAGCACCTCGCCGAGGATGTGCGCGGTGCCCGCGGTCGGGAAGACCTGCGCCGACGCGAGCCGCATCAGGGAGGTCTTGCCGGCGCCGTTGGGCCCGATCACCACCCAGCGCTCGTCGAGTTCGACGCGCCAGTCGATCGGCCCCACCAGCGTGCGGCCGTCTCGCGTGAGCGAGACATCGGTGAAGTCGATCAGCAGGTCCTGATCGGGAACGGAGTCTGCGGCGGTGGCGGCGAATGCGGTGGGGTCGGACACATCTCCATCCTGCCCCACGGCCGCCGCCCCGGACGGGCAGGATGGTGCCGTGTCCACCGACCAACACCCGTCCCCCGGCGCGCACACCCCGCTGGGCGCCACCCCGCAGCCCGGCGGCGTGAACTTCGCCGTCCACGCACCCGACGCCACCGACGTCTGGGTCTGCCTGATCGACGACGACGGTGCCGAACAGCGCCTGCGCCTCCCCGCGCAGACCGCGGGCATCCACCACGGTTTCGTCGCGGGCATCGGCGAGGGCGCGCAGTACTGCCTGCGCGCGGCCGGACCGTGGGAGCCCGAACACGGACGGCGATTCAACGAGCACAAGGCGCTCATCGATCCGTACGCCCGCCGGATCAGCGGCCCGCTCGGTGACGCCGCGGCGCTGCTCCCCCACGATGCGGACGGCGCACCGTCGAAGGTCGACTCGCTGCCCGACATCCCGCGATCCGTGGTCACGGGCACCCCGACGCCGCCCGAGGGTGGACCGCGCGTGCCCTGGGACCGGACCGTGATCTGCGAGGTGCACGTGGGCTCGTACACCGCACGGCACCCGGGCGTCCCCGAGGAGTTGCGCGGCACCTACCTCGGCCTCGCCCAGCCCGCGGTGCTCGATCACCTCCGGCGGATCGGCGTGACCGCCCTCGAGCTGCTGCCGGTCCAGGCCTGCCTCACCGAGCCCGGCGTCCGGGCACGGGGCATGCGCAACCACTGGGGTTACTCGACGGGCGCCTACTTCGCCCCGGATCCGCGGTTCGCCGCCGAACCGGGCCGGGAGGTCGAGGAGTTCGCGGCCATGGTCTCCGCAGTGCACGCGGCCGGCCTCGAGGTGCTGCTGGACGTGGTCTACAACCACACGGCCGAGTCCTCGGCCGACGGCCCGTCGCTGTCCTGGCGCGGCCTCGACGCCCCCGGGTACTACCTGCTGGACAGCGGCGAGGACCTCGACTACACCGGCTGCGGCAACACCGTGGACTGCGCCTCCCCGCCCGCACTGCGGATGGTGCTCGACAGCCTCCGGTACTGGTCGGAGTCGTTGGGCGTGGACGGTTTCCGGTTCGATCTCGCCAGCGTGCTGGGCCGGGGCCGCACGGCGACGGGGCCGCAGGGTCCGGCGATCCCGTTCGATCACCGCGCGCCGCTGCTGTCCGCGATCGCCGCCGATCCGGTGCTGGCCACGCGCAAACTGATCGCCGAGCCCTGGGACGCCACCGGCGAGGGCTACCGGGTGGGCGGCTTCCCGCCGGTGTGGGCGGAGTGGAACGACCGCTACCGGGACACGGTGCGCGCCTTCTTCGCCGGCGGTGCCACCGTGGGCGATCTCGCGTCGCGGGTGTCCGGCAGCCAGGATCTGTTCGGGGCGCCCGGCCGCACGCCCTTCTCGTCGATAAACTTCGTCACCGCCCACGACGGTTTCACCGCCCGCGATCTGGTCTCCTACGAGCGCAAGCACAACGAGGCGAACGGCGAGAACGACCGCGACGGCACCGACAACAACCACTCGGTGAACCACGGCTTCGAGGGCGGCACCACCGATCCGGTGATCCTCGCGGCGCGGGCCCGGCACGTGCGCGCCCTGCTGGCCACGCTGCTGCTGTCCACGGGCACCCCCATGCTGCTCGGCGGCGACGAGATGGGGCACACCCAGTACGGCAACAACAACGCCTACTGCGTGCCCGAGGACGCCGCCGCGGCCGATGCCTACGCGCTGGACTGGGACTCCGCCGATACCGATCTGACCGCCTTCGTGACGCGGGCGGCGGCGGTCCGCCGGGCCACGCCGGTGCTGCGGCAGCACGAGTTCTTCGATGGAAGGCTCACGCGCAGCGGCGAACCCGACCTCGCGTGGTTCGGTGCCGACGGTGCGCAGATGGCCGGTGACGCCTGGCAGTCGCCCGACGTGCGCACGCTGCAGGCCTGGGTGGACGGCTCCGATGTCCGCTCCCCCAGCCATGACCGCGCGATCCCCGACAAGGACGCGCTCATCGTGTGGCACTCCGGCGACGAGACCACCACGGTCACGCTCGGCGCGCCCGCATCGTGCGCACACGGCTGGGAACTGGTCGTGGACAGCACCCAGCCGACCGGAGAACCGTCCGGCGAATCCCGGTTCGGGGCACGCGCCGAGGTCACGCTCACCGGCCCGACGGTGCTGGTCTTCCAGGAGGCCTAACGGGCAGCGGGCCCTGCCGCTAGGCCAGGGGGACGCGCCGCACGTGGCCGTCGACGGCGTCGGCCGCCTCGATCTCGTCGCGGGTCACGCCGAGCACGAACAGCACCGCATCCAGGTACGGGTGCGAGAGCGCGGTGTCGGCCACCTCGCGGAGCGCGGGCTTGGCGTTGAAGGCCACGCCCAGTCCGGCGGCGGCCAGCATGTCGATGTCGTTGGCGCCGTCGCCCACCGCGACGGTCTGGTCGACCGGCACGCCGAAGGCCGCGGCGAACTCACCGAGCGCGCGCGCCTTGCCGGGGCGGTCGACGACCTCGCCGATCACGCGGCCGGTGAGCACCCCGTCGACGATCTCCAGCGTGTTCGCGCGCACGAAGTCGAGTTCGAGTTCCGCCGCGAGCGGCTCGATCACCGCGGTGAAGCCGCCGGAGACCACGCCGCAGCGATAGCCGAGCCGCTTGAGGGTCCGGATGGTGGTGCGGGCACCGGGAGTGAGCTGCAGCTCAGCCGCCACCTCATCGATCACCGAGGCCGGCAGCCCCTCCAGGGCCTTCACTCGGGCGTGCAGCGACTGCTCGAAATCGAGTTCACCGCGCATCGCCGCCTCGGTCACGGCGGCCACCTCGGCCTCCTTGCCGGCGCGGGCGGCGAGCATCTCGATCACCTCGCCCTGCACCAGCGTGGAATCGACGTCGAAGCAGATCAGCCGCTTCGAGCGGCGCGCGATGCCCGCGCGCGAGATGGCGATGTCGACGCCCTGCTCCTTCGAGACCGCGGCGAGATCGGCACGCAGACGGGTGTCGCCGGTGGCCTCGTCGGGAACCGTGACCAGCAGCTCCAGCGCCGTCACCGGGTAGTCCGCGATCCCGGAGATGGACTCGATGTTCACATTGCCCGCGGCCAGCGTCGAGGCCACCGCGGACAGGGCCCGGGCGGTGATCGGCGCGCCGAGCAGCACCACGGCGTGGGTCGCCACCCGCGGGCGCGGGGGCTGCTCGCCGGAGATCTCGACCGCCACGTCCATGCCGACGGTGGCCATGGACTGCTCGACCAGTTCCTGCACGTGCTCGGGGTCGCCGTCGACGGACGCCAGGACGCCCAGGGTCAACCGGCCGCGGATCACCGTCTGCTCCACGTCCAGGATGCTGACCGCGTTTCGGGCCAGGACCCCGAACAGGACGGAGCTCACGCCGGGCTTGTCGCCGCCGGTCACGGTGATGAGGATCGTGGGAGCCGTGGAATCGTGCACGCGAGAAGCGTAGACGGCGCCGTCGAGGACGACGCTCACGAGGTCTTCAGGTCCAGCCATACGAGCCGGTGATCGGAGCTCGTCTTGGGCGGCATCAGCTCGGCGGCGGGCTGTCCGGGTGCGGGCCAGAAGACGCCGGTCCCGGCCACCGTGAGGTCCTTCGACGGGAGCACGTAGTCCACGCGCAGGTTGCCGGGCGTGGGCTTGCTGAAGTCGGCGGTGTCGTACCGCGACGGGGTCCGGTGGTTCGAGCCCTCCCCGGCCTTCTCCGCGCCCTCGGAGGTGGGCCGGGGGTCCTGGGTGAGGCTCAGTACCTG
Organism: Tsukamurella sp. TY48; assembly: GCF_019656655.1. GTDB lineage: Bacteria > Actinomycetota > Actinomycetes > Mycobacteriales > Mycobacteriaceae > Tsukamurella > Tsukamurella strandjordii. The sequence goes on from NZ_BPMV01000001.1 coordinate 611,538, forward strand.
CGCGATCGCACCGGGCACCGAATCGCCGTCGTCGGGGTCGCTGTTCTGATCACCCAGCAGCACGAAGGACTCGCCCGCCGGGAGGCCGCCGCGCTGCCCCTTGTCGTCGTAGAGGTAGGAGGCGCGGTCGCCGCCGGCGAGGTAGTCGGCGGACAGCCGGATCTCGTCGAAGTTGCGGCGGCCGTTGCGGTCCTCGGGACCGTCGAAGGACGGTGGCGTGGGGTGCGAGACCCACAGGTGGATCGTCTTCCCGTCAACGGTGATCGGCACGTCGGCGTGCGTCTTGGAGGACAGCCGCAGGATGTCGGCGTTGGCACCGTAGTAGTCGCGGGGCAGCATGCTGCCGGGCTGGTCCTTCCAGAGGAAGTTCTGGAAGGTGCGGATCGACGGGGTGTCGATGGGGAACTTCGAGAGCACCAGCAGGCCGTACTGTCCGGGGAACTGGCCGAAGCCGTAGGCGTCGTCGGGCCCGTCGGTCCGGCCGTCGCCGTTCAGGTCGCGGCCCGACGGTACGCCGGTGTTGACCGGGGGCGACCAGGCGTACGGGTACTCGACGGCGCGCTGCCCGTTCTGCGCCACCTGCAGGTAGTTGCTGCGGAACAGGTCGGCCGCGGCGTTGTCGGCGTAGTAGTCGAATTCGTTGATCAACAGCACGTCGGGGTTGGTGCGCTGGATGATCTCGGCGATCACCTGGGCCTGCCGATTGCCCGGGGTGCTCAGGTCGCTGCGCAGCTCGCCGGGCTTGGTGCGGTTCAGGCTGGCGTTGAAGGTCGCGATCCGCACCGTGCCGTCGCTGCGCGCGCTCGCGGACGACGACGGTGCGCCGGCGGCACCGTCGGAACCGGAGCCGCAGGCGGCGACCAGGGACGTGACGGCGAGGACGGCGAGAAGCTTCTGCATGCGCACGATGCGGACGCTAGCGGCACCGGGTGACACGTGGGTGGCGTCCGCGGAAACGCCGAACGGCGCCTCCCTCGCGGGAGACGCCGTTCGTCGAGTGCGTGGGGCTAGATGTCGCCCTTGCCGCTGCTGACACGCTCGGTGTCGACCTCGGACGAGTGGCCCGGGCCCATGTGGGCCTCGGAGCGCATCCGCTCGATCATGTGCGGGTAGTGCAGCTCGAACGCCGGGCGCTCCGAACGGATCCGGGGCAGCTCGGTGAAGTTGTGCCGCGGCGGCGGGCAGCTGGTGGCCCACTCGAGGCTGTTGCCGAAGCCCCACGGGTCGTCGACCGTGACGACCTCGCCGTAGCGGTAGCTCTTGAACACGTTCCACACGAAGGGCAGCGTCGAGGCGCCCAGGATGAACGCGCCCACCGTCGAGATCTGGTTCAGCGTGGTGAAACCGTCGCTGGCCAGGTAGTCGGCGTAGCGGCGCGGCATGCCCTCGGCGCCCAGCCAGTGCTGCACCAGGAAGGTCATGTGGAAGCCGATGAAGGTGAGCCAGAAGTGCCAGCGGCCGAGGCCCTCGTCCAGCAGGCGGCCCGTCATCTTCGGGAACCAGAAGTAGATACCGGCGTAGGTCGCGAAAACGATGGTGCCGAAGAGCACGTAGTGGAAGTGCGCCACCACGAAGTAGGTGTCGGACACCGCGAAGTCGAGCGGCGGCGAGGCCAGCAGCACACCGGTCAGACCACCGAAGAGGAAGGTCACGACGAAGCCGATCGAGAAGAGCATCGGCGATTCGAACGTTATCTGCCCCTTCCACATCGTGAAAATCCAGTTGAAGAATTTCACGCCCGTTGGCACGGCGATGAGGAAGGTCATGAAGCTGAAGAAGGGCAGCAGCACGGCGCCGGTGGCGTACATGTGGTGGGCCCACACGGCCACGGACAGGGCGGCGATCGCGAGCGTGGCCAGCACCAGGCCGCTGTAGCCGAAGATCGGCTTGCGGCTGAACACCGGGAAGATCTCCGAGACGATGCCGAAGAAGGGCAGCGCGATGATGTACACCTCGGGGTGACCGAAGAACCAGAACAGGTGCTGCCACAGGATGACGCCGCCGTTGGCGGGGTCGTAGATGTGCGCACCGAACTGGCGGTCGGCCTCCAGGCCCATCAGCGCCGCGGTCAGCAGCGGGAAGGCCAGCAGGATCAGGATCGAGGTCACCAGGATGTTCCAGGTGAAGATCGGCATGCGGAACATCGTCATGCCGGGGGCGCGCATGCAGACCACGGTGGTCACCATGTTGACGGCGCCGAGGATGGTGCCGAGACCACCGACGGCGAGGCCCATGATCCACAGGTCGGCACCGGGGCCGGGCGAGTGCAGCGCATCGGTCAGCGGGGTGTACGCGGTCCAGCCGAAGTCGGCGGCGCCACCCGGGGTGATGAAGCCGGAGATCACCATGATCGCGCCGAACACGAACAGCCAGTAGCCGAACGCGTTGAGACGCGGGAAGGCCACGTCGGGCGCGCCGATCTGCAGCGGCAGCACGAAGTTGGCGAAGCCGATCACGATCGGCGTCGCGTACAGCAGCAGCATCACGGTGCCGTGCATGGTGAACAGCTGGTTGAACTGCTCGGTGGAGAGGAACTGCAGGCCGGGCGCGGCGAGCTCGGCGCGCATCAGCAGGGCCATGAGGCCACCGATGAGGAAGAACGCGAAGCACGTGACGATGTACATGATGCCCAGCGTCTTGTGATCGGTCGTCGTCACCAGCTTGTAGATGAACGACCCCTTGGGCCCGGTCCGCTGCGGATACGGACGCTCGGCGGTCACCTCGACTGCCGGACGATGCGCTTGCGCGGTCACAAATCCTCCTGCCCTGGGCCGGTCGGCACCGCGGCTGTCGGTACCGGCCTGAAGCCTCTTCATTCAGGTCTATCGCGGGACGTTCGCTCACGGCGGACGCCACGCTTCGTGGGTAAGCGTAGCCCCTCGCCCCCGCACTTGTCCCCGCGGTCCTACTCTGCGTCGTACTCGCGTCGCGGGACGGGGGAACCGGCCTGCTCCTGCTAGCGTGGCGCTGATTCGGGACGACAGGTGAGGACGGTGCCGTGAGCAGGGCGAGTAGTTCGATGCGGATGGTCGCGATCGCGGCGGTCGCGGTGGCCGGACTGACCGCGTGCGGCGGCAACGAGCCGATCCAGCAGCCCTTCGCGTCGATCGCGACGACCACCACCCGGCTCGCTTCGGCCAACATCATCGGCCTCGACCGCAAGCCCGACCAGGCGTGCGCGGCGCCGCTGGCGGGCACCGCGGCCCCGGCCACGATCGTGGTCACCGACCCCGACCTCCTGGACGGGCTGTGCGCCCTCGGCCTGCAGAACCGCGTGAAGGCGGTCGGCGGCGCGGTCCCGTCGTACCTGGGCGGCGCCCTGGCTAAGGTCCCGCAGCTGGGTGACGGCGCGCAGGCCGATCTCGTGATCGGCACCGATCGCTCGGCGGACGCTAACCGTCGGGCGGGCCGCCCGGTGATCGTGCCCTCCCCCGGCGCCGATTGGCGGCGCAGCTTCCTCGCGCTCGCGGACGCGGTGCGCCTGCCCGCGGAGGCGCGGGGCGTGCTGGACCGCTATCAGAAGGACGTGGCCGAGGCCGTGCCGAAGGTCGACGGCATCCACAACGTGGTCTCGCTGGTGCGGTTCACGGCCGACAAGCGGGCTCTCGCCGAGGGGACGGCGCCGCTGGCGGCGCAGGTCCTGGCGGAGCTCCAGGTCGCGCGGCCCGAACCGCAGCGCAAGGCCGAACCCGTCCTCATGCGCGACGGTGACTACTCGGCCGCCGAGGGCGACCTCATCTACGTGGGCTACCAGGGCGACCAGGGACGCGACTTCGGTATGTCGGCGATGACCTCGTCGAGCTGGAAGGACCTGCGCGCGGTGACCGCGAAGCGGCAGCTGCTCGTCGAGGACTCGTCCTGGTTCTCGGCCGGCGGCCCGGTGGCCGCCGGGATCGTGGTGCACGACGTCACGAACACCATCAAAGCGTCGTCCTGACGCCGCGACTCGTCACACTTTCACCGTGACGCGCCTCACACGGGTGCGCTAAAACCCCTGGCCCGACGCTCGGTGTACACCTGTTCACGGATTCGGCGCGCAAGACCCTTCATTCATGCTTGTCGCAAGTGATAGCCTGAGGGCAGTTCAATCTCACGCACGGCTTCTACCTGCAGAAACTCTTGTGGCATTTCCCACAGGGATCGAAGGGAAGCGCAGGTCAACGGCCGCCCGCGTGTATCGGAAAGGACCGATCATGGCTCTGCTGAACATGCCGCGAGTTACCCACATGGCCCGTATGCGTGGCCGCTCGTTCCCGGGTCAGACCGAGTACGAGCAGACGCTCAACGACCTGTCGGAGGCGTCGGTACGGCGCAACTTCGACCCGTACGTCGACATCGATTGGGACGATCCCGAGCTGGCGATCACCCCGAACGATCCGCGCTGGGTGTGCAACCCGCGCTTCGATCCGATCGGCCGGCACCCCTGGTACCAGGCGCAGCCGCTGGAGAAGCAGATCGAGATCGGCATGTGGCGCCAGGCCAATGTCGCCAAGGTCGGCCTCCAGTTCGAGTCGATCCTGATCCGCGGAATCATGCAGTACACCGCCGTGCAGCCGAACAACTCGCCCGAGTTCCGGTACGCCACGCACGAGGCGAAGGAGGAGTGCCAGCACACGCTGATGTTCCAGGAGTTCGTCAACCGCGTGGGCATGGACGTCCCCGGTGGCGCGTGGTGGTTCCGCCGCCTCTCGCCCATCATCCCGCTGGCGGCCACCACCTTCCCGAACATCTTCTACATGGGCGTGCTCGCCGGCGAGGAGCCGATCGACCACCTGCAGAAGCAGTTCCTGCGCTCCGCGGATACGCAGCACCCGGTGATGACCTCGGTGATGCAGATCCACGTGGCCGAGGAGGCCCGGCACATCGGCTTCGCGCACCAGCTGCTCGAGCACAAGATCCCCACCCGCGGCCCCATCCCCCGCTTCCTGCTCTCGCTGGCGCTGCCGCTGGTGATGCGCATCCTGCTCGGCGCCATCATGGTGCCGCCGAGGCAGTTCTGGGACACCTTCGACATCCCGCGCTCGGTGAAGAAGGACATCTTCTGGCGTTCGCCCGAGTCGAAGAACCTCAAGCGGGAGGTCTTCGGCGACGTTCGGATGCTCGCGGATCGCACGGGCCTGATGAATCCGGTCTCGCGTGTGCTGTGGCGCGTACTGGGCATCAACGGTCGGTCCTCGCGTTTCCGTAGCGAGCCGTCCTACGCTGCTCAGTAGCCCGACTCAGCCCCAACAATCCGGCTCGGCGGTCATCCGCCGAGCCGGACCCGTATGACCGGAGAAAACCGGAGAGGCGAACCATGCCCCACGTGATCACCCAGTCCTGCTGTAGCGATGCGGCGTGCACCTTCGCGTGCCCGGTGAACTGCATCCATCCGACGCCCGATGAGCCGGGCTTCGCGACGGCCGAGATGCTGTACGTCGACCCGACGACGTGCGTGGATTGCGGCGCCTGCGTGACGGCGTGCCCGGTGGACGCGATCGGACCCGCGCACCGCCTTCCCGAGGAGCACAAGGTCTACATCGAGATCAACCGCTCGTTGGCCGCGGCGGATCCGGCGAACTCGTCGCTCGGCGGGCCGAACCCGCAGGAGCGCAGCCGGCCTCCGATGGCGCACACCGTGCCCCCGAAGCAGCTCCCCATCCCCGATGGCACCGTCGTGAGCGTGGGCGTGATCGGCAGCGGCCCGGCCGCGATGTACGCGGCCGATGAGCTGCTGCGCTGGGAGGGCGTCACCGTCGACGTCTACGAGAAGCTGTCGACGCCCTACGGCCTGGCCCGGTTCGGCGTGGCTCCGGATCACACCCGCACCCGCAAGGTCTCCGGCCTGTTCGACAAGGTCGCGGCCGATCCCAACTTCACGATCCACCTGAACACCGAGGTGGGCCGGCCCGGCACCGGGAGCGCCGCGAACGCCGCGCGCGAGTACGTCTCCCTGGAGGAGCTGCGCCGCCGGCACGACGCGATCATCGTGGCGGTCGGGGCGAGCACCGATAAGAAGCTGGGCATCGAGGGCGAGGACCTGCCGAACGTGCGCAGCGCCACCGACTTCGTGGCCTGGTACAACGGCCACCCCGAGCATCGCGGCGACGACGTGGACCTGTCGCACGACCGCATCGTGATCATCGGCAACGGCAACGTGGCGTTGGACGCCGCCCGCATCCTCACCGCCGAGCCGGAGGAGTTGGAGGGCACCACCATCTCCCCCGCGGCGCTGGCCGCACTGAAGAACTCGAAGGTCGAGGAGGTGGTGATCGTGGCCCGTCGCGGCCCCGAGCACGCCGCCTTCACGCTGCCCGAGGCGCTGGGCCTCGCGGACGAGCGCACCGTGATCGTGCACCCGGATCCGGATGTCGCCGAGACCCTGGTCGCGGGGAGTGATTCGGAGCTGGTCTCGCACAAGCTGCAGCTGCTGGAGTCGATGGAGACCCAGTCGGAAGCGCCGCGCCGCATCCGGTTCCGGTTCCTCACCACGCCCGAGTCGATCGAGGACACGGGCGACGGCCTGGTGCTGCACGCCAAGCACACCGAGACCGGCGAGGCGATCGAGTTGCCCGTCGGCATGGTGTTCACCTCGGTGGGCTACCGCGGTGTGCCGGTCGAGGGATTGCCCTTCGACGAGCGCCGCGCGGTGCTGCCGAACGAGGCCGGCCGGGTGCTCGGGGACGACGGTGCGCCGCTGCCCGGCGTATACGTGACGGGCTGGATCAAGCGCGGTCCCAACGGTTTCATCGGTACGAACAAGACCGACTCGCAGGAGACGGTGGAGAAGTTCGCGGAAGACGTGATGAGCGGGGTCGTCAAGGGCCGCCCGGCGGGCAAGCGCAAGCGCACCCTGGGCCGCTTCCTGGGCGCGTAGTCTTCGGGCCGTGGCTTCCCGCTCCGAGCACGGCGAACCGGTGGACGTGACCGTCGGTGATCGCACCGTGCGGATCTCCAGCCCGGATCGGGTGTACTACCCGCAGATCGGGGCGACGAAGCTCGACGTGGTGCGGTACTACGAGGCCGTGGGCCCGGGAATCGTTCGCGCGCTGCGTGATCGTCCGACGATGCTGCACCGGTATCCGAAGGGCGTCGACGGGCCGAAGGTCCATCAGAAGCGGATTCCCGCGGGTGCGCCCGATTGGCTCGAGACCGTGGAGATCTACTTCCCGCGGTTCGGCCGGACCGCCGACGAGGTGGTGGTCACCGAGCTCGGCTCCGTGATCTGGGCGGCGCAGATGTCCACCGTGGAGTTCCATCCGTGGAACTGCCGGCGCACCGATCTGGACTGCCCGGACGAATGGCGGATCGATCTGGACCCGATGCCGGACTGCCCGTGGGAGCGCGTGCAGCGCGTGGCCGGCGTCGTTCACGAGGTGCTCGATGAACTGGGCATCCGCGGCTTCCCCAAGACCTCGGGCGGTTCGGGCCTGCATGTGTACGTGCGGATCTCGCCTTTGTGGACGTTCTCGCAGGTGCGCCGTGCCGCGCTGGCCTTCGCACAGGAGGTGGAACGCCGCGCTCCGGACGATGTGACGACGGCGTGGTGGCGCAAGGAACGCGATCCCGCGGCGGTGTTCGTGGACTACAACCAGAACGCCCGCGATCACACCATCGCGTGCGCGTACTCGCTGCGCGGCACCCCGATCGCCACCGCCTCCGCCCCGATCACGTGGGACGAGGTGCCGGACGTGCACCCCGACGACTTCACCCTCCGCACGCTCCCCGCCCGCTTCGCCGAGCTCGGCGACCTGCACGCCGAGATCGATGACGAGGCGTTCTCACTGGACACCCTGATCGCATGGGCCGACCGCGATGGTCTCCCGGACGAGTAGGGACAGCGCTGCGCGCATTGTTTCAGTAAACTCACAGTGTGTTCAGGCCAAGATCGCGGAAGGCGGTGTCGATTCTCGCGTGCGGCGCCGTCGTCCTCGCGGTGACCGGTGCCGTATGGGCTACCCATCGCCCCGCTGATCGCGTACCGAACGGCCTGCCGATCGCGGAGGCCACGGGACTGTGCGACGGCTGCACCGTGAATGGCGGCTTCATTCCCGATCAGATCGTCACCGAGGCCACGTGGGAGCAGGGGCTGTTTCCGTGCGACGCCGGATTCCATTCGACGAGCCCGATCCGCATCTACGGCCGGTGCGTACCCGACGTCACCTATCGAGTCTGGACCGCCCGAACAGAGGAGCACGTCCGCAAGCAGGGCGACGAGCCGGCACGACGCTGTGAACCCGGCACTGTGGACACGGATCAGGGCCCTACGTTCACGCCGCGCACCCGCAACGGGAACGACGTCTCCGTGAGCTTCACCCTGTACCTGAAGTGCAGCGCCGCCGTAGCCCTGCAACCCGAGCTGACAGGCAAGACCTTCGATCTCTATGTCGCGTATATGCGCCAGCATCTGATGGTCGAATCGTGGGACACGAAGACCGGCGCGAAGGTCGACGGACCGCATCCGCTCGGCGTCAACGAGACCCCGACTCCCAACGTGATCGGTGTCCTCGCGTAACGCACGCGCCGCCGCACAGCGGCACTCGCGGCACGAGAACCGGTGCCCGTTGACCGGTACTGCTGGCCACTGACGCGCGGCGGCTGCGATCAACCCGATCGGAACGGTGGGCAGCAGCTCATGCGGAGCCGAGCATGAGTGCATGACCGTCACCGACGAACTGCTTGCGAACAACGCCGCCTACGCCGCGAGTTTCTCGGGGCCGCTTCCACTACCTCCGGCCAAGCACGTCGCCGTCGTCGCGTGCATGGACGCGCGACTGGACGTCTACCGCGCCCTCGGCCTGAAAGAAGGTGAGGCGCACGTGATCCGCAACGCGGGCGGCGTGATCACCGAGGACCAGATCCGGTCGCTGGCGATCAGCCAGAGACTACTGGGGACCACCGAGATCATCCTGATCCATCACACCGACTGCGGGATGCTCACCTTCACAGATGATCAGTTCAAGGCCGACATCCTGGCCGATACCGGCATCAAGCCCGCCTGGGCCGCCGAGGCCTTCGACGATCTGGAAGCCGATGTGCGGCAGTCCATCAAGCGGATCTCGTCCAGTCGGTTCATCCCGGCGACCACGTCACTCCGCGGTTTCGTCTTCGACGTCGCCACGGGACGCCTGCACGAGGTCGCCGCCGGCTAGCGGCCGTCCTCGTTCAATGCCGCCCCAGAGTCCTCGGGTTTCGGCGGCGAAACCCCGGCGTGTCGTCTCCGAAACCGCAGTACCCGCGACGGATTAGGGCACCCCGAGGAAATCGAGCAGGCCCCGGGCGGGTTCCAGCGCCGTGGAGACGTTGGCTGCGGCGACGATCCCCGCCCCGACTGCCACGACCAGCGTCGCGAGCGCCCAGCCCCGTCGATCCTGTCGCCAATCGCGCACCGCGCAGGTGAGCACCACGATCGTCAGCGCGCCGGCCATGATCACCAATACGAGGTGGTACCAGGCGAAGTCATTCACGAGGGCGTCGATCGGGGGAGACAACTCGCCTGCCGTGAGCTGGCGCCGCATCAGGCCAAGGGCTTCCGCGAGCGGACCGTCGGACTCGGAGACGCGACTGCCGAGCAGCGAGAACGCCGACGACAGCGGTGCGAGCGATCCCTGCACGTTGGCGATGAGGAGCACGGCCGGGATGAGCGCTAGCGCACGATGTCCGAGGTACAGTGCGAGCACCACGAGCAGTCCCGCGAAGACCGCCTTGACGAGGTGATAGCGCGACCAGTCGTCCACGAGTGCTCGCAGGCCCGGCGTGAGATCCGCGGTGCCTCCGGCGATGTACGGCGGGAACTCGCGTCCCGCTCGCGCATCGAAGCCCGTCCCGACGATCTGCCGTGGCGCGACCAGGAAGCAGAACGTGAGGAATGCGGCGATTCCGATCGCGACCGGCGGCCGTCGAATCAGGGCAGAAACTGTGCTGTCGTCCCCGCGTCCTGTGGCCATTAGAAGATCGGCGTGCCGGGCGATGCTCGGCGGATGGCTCGGAGTGCCTCGTCGAACTTGGGGCGCGTCCCGATCTGCCAGGTCACGCGGTAGCGCCGGGCCGTGGACGGCAGCCCCATCGAGGCAGCGTTCAGGCCGGCGAGAGGCAGTCGGGGCAATCCGGGCTTCACCGGCACACCCTTCACCCCCAGCACGTGGATCGTGGGGCCGAATCGTCCGCCCTGGTAGCTGCCGACGTAGATGGCCTCCACGCCTGACCATGCGAACGCGAACCCACTTCTGGGCGAACGGATCCCCTGCTCGTCGACGATCAGCGCGGTGCGGCGCACAGTCAACGTCGCCAGAACGAAGACGAAGCACACCGCGCAGAAGACCAGAACGATCCACCCCATCACCGGCGCGGAGAACGGCCCACGGATCTCGGAATCGGGTGATCCGATCATGGCGAGCGCGACGAATGCCGCCAGTGGGACGACGACGAAGTAAAGCAGCAGCACACCGATGGTGAGCCGCTGCTTCGCTACGAAAGGACTCAGAAGTCCCAGTCCTCGTCTTCGGTGTTGACGGCCTTGCCGATCACGTACGACGAGCCGGAGCCGGAGAAGAAGTCGTGGTTCTCGTCTGCGTTGGGCGAAAGAGCCGACAGGATAGCCGGATTCACGTCGGTGGCGTCCTTGGGGAACAGCGCCTCGTAGCCCAGGTTCATCAGGGCCTTGTTGGCGTTGTAGCGCAGGAACTTCTTGACATCCTCCGAGAGACCCACCTCGTCGTACAGCGACTCGGTGTAGTCCTCCTCGTTGGAGTATAGCTCCATGAGCAGCTCGAAGGTGTAGTCCTTGAGCTCCTCGCGGCGCTGCGGGCTCTGTGTCTCCAGGCCGCGCTGGTACTTGTACCCGATGTAGTAACCGTGCACGGCCTCGTCGCGGATGATCAGGCGGATCATGTCGGCCGTGTTGGTGAGCTTGGCGCGCGAGCTCCAGTACATCGGCAGGTAGAAGCCGCTGTAGAACAGGAAGGACTCGAGCAGGGTGGAGGCCACCTTGCGCTTGAGCGGATCGTCGCCCCGGTAGAAGTCCATGACGATCTGCGCCTTGCGCTGCAGTTGCTCGTTCTCCTCCGACCAACGGAAGGCGTCGTCGATCTCGCGCGTGCTGCACAGCGTGGAGAAGATCGAGCTGTAGCTCTTGGCGTGCACCGACTCCATGAACGCGATGTTGGTGAGCACCGCCTCCTCGTGCGGAGTGGTGGCGTCGGGGATCAGGCTGACGGCGCCGACGGTGCCCTGGATCGTGTCGAGCAGCGTGAGGCCCGTGAAGACCCGCATGGTGAGCTGCTTCTCGTAGTCGGTGAGCGTGCCCCACGAGGGGATGTCGTTGCTGACCGGCACCTTCTCGGGCAGCCAGAAGTTGCCCGTCAGGCGATCCCAGACCTCGGCGTCCTTCTCATCCGGAACCCGGTTCCAGTTGATCGCCGACACCCGGCTGACGAGCTTGATGGGCGCGCCGTCGGCGGGGCTGTGAGCGGCGGTTTCAGACATGACACCTCTGTTTTCGCAGATCTGGATTTCAACGTGCATGACACTACCCCTTGGGTCTGACAGTTCCCGGCAACGCAAGGTGTTGTGTCATCGAGCCTGTTCGGCGTGTCGCGGCACGTCCCACCACCGCCCCGGTCAGATCACCAGGGTCGCCAGCAGGCCTTCGATCACGGCGCGCTCGCCACGCACCTCGACCGTGTCGAGGGGCAATCGACGCCACAGCACCAGCTCCAGATCCGAGGCGGTGCCGCGCAGAGTGAGGTCGGCGGGCGCGAGAGCGTCCTCACCGCCGAGTACATCGACGCCGTCCGCACGCAGCCGCACGACCCACTCGTCGCCGGTGTCGGTGGCCACGATCGCGATCACCCTGCCCGCCAGCTCGGGCGCGAGCCCCTGCCTCCCGAGAATCAGCGGCATCTGCATCTGCGTGAGTTCGGTGATGCCGTCGGCGGCGACCGCCGGAGCGATGGCCTCCGCCCCGTCGGGCAGGGAGTTCTGCAGATCCCAGCGATGCACGGATACCTCCTGCGTCATGCGGCGCATCCAGAACCTGGCCTTCGTCCGCCCGACGAAGGCCCGGGCCGGCTCGTCGGGATCGTGCCTGCGCAGCTCGTCGAGCAGAGCCGCGACCACTCCCGCGTACCAGCCGAGCACGGCAGCACCGTCGGGTGCGTCGGAGACGTCCGGCACGAATCGATCCGTGGAATCGGCACCCGCCTGCAGGAACATGGTGGCCCATCGGTTCGCGGCGCCCGTGTGGATCACCAGGTCACGCACCGTCCACCCCGGGCAACTCGGCACGGGCCGGCCGAGCCCCTCGGGGTCGGTAGCGGCGATGCGGGCACCGTCGGCGGCGATGGAGTCGAACCAGAGGGCAGTGGCCATTCCCCGACCTTACGAGTGGCGGGCTCGTCGCACGTCGGGTTCAGTTCAGCCGTTTCGCGCGCTGTCCGGAAGGGCCGCTGCTATCGTCCGAATTCAGTATCAAACATCACGAATGGGGAATGTCATGCAGCTCCGGACACTACTCGTGGCGGCCGCTTCCGTCGCGGCGGTCGCTGTTCTCGCGCCGCCCGTCGCACAGGCGGAGCCGAACAGCGTGGGGTGCGCCTCGTCGCCCGATGTCGGCCCGCCGTCGACGGCGGGCGGCCTGTTCGGCACCGCACCACTCACCTTCCCCGCACCCCTCGTCGCCGGGTGGGACCTCGGCACGGGGTTCTCGCGCGGCGCCGCAACCACTGCCTCCGCGCGCTACTCCCCCGGCGGCAATGTGATGAATCTCGTCGAGGTCGGCCGCCTGCGCGTCGAGCCCGGCAGCCACGACACGATGGGAATGGCGATCGCCTTCTCGCTGTGCCGCTTCCCGAATCCGGCGATCACGAACGACGCGTCGAAGGAGACGGTCGATCGCCGCACCACCCCGGTCCGCTTCGGTCCGGTCGCGGGCACACGCCTCGATCTCAACGTCAACATCACCCCACAGGGAGACAAGTCCGCGGAGACGGACTGGTTCACCATCGTCGTTCTGGACACCACGCCCACGTCGTACTTCCTCGGCGGGGCGAACAAGGCCAACGCCGAGGCGCGGGGCAAGGTCGACGCAGTGATCCGGGAGCTGCGCGTTCGTTAGGTTCCTCAGTGCCTAGGTGATTCGCACGGCATCGAGCAGGGCCTCGGCCACTGCGCGGTCGCCGTGGATGTCGAGTGCGCCCAGGGGCACGCGCCGCCACAGCGCGAGATACAGATCCGAGGCGTCACCGCGCAACGCCACATCGGCCTTCGCGTGGCCGTGCGCGAGTGCGAGCGAGTCCTGCGCCAGGGTGAAGGTCCATTCGGCATCGTCGCGATCGGTTCCGTGCAGGTGGACGGTGCGCCCGGCGAGTTCGGCGGGCAACCCCGGTCCACGGGAGAGGAACCGCGGGGCGAAGACCTCGGCCCACTCCGCGACGCCGTCGGCGGCGAGCAGCGAATCGACGGGATGTGCCGCAGCCGAAGCATTCTCGCCGTCCCATCGGTGCACCGCCGTCTCGTGGGCCTGGCGTCGCATCCAGAACCGCGCGGTGGTGCGGCCCGCGAAGTAGCGGGCGGGCTCATCGGGGTCGTGCCGGCGGAGCTCATCCACCAGGCCCGTCAACCGGTCGCGGTACCAGTCGGTCACGGCCGGGCCGTGCGGCGCATCGTCCTCGATCGGCGCGAACCGCTCCGTCGAGTCCGGGCCGGTCACGAGGAAGGTCGCAGCCCATCGGTGCACCGCGCCGAGGTGCACGATCAGATCGCGCACCGTCCAGCCGGGGCAACTCGGCACATCCTCCCCGAGACGCTCGGCGGGTGTTGCCGCGACGGCCGCGCCGTCGCGTTCGAGTGCGGCGATCCAATCGTTCGGGCCCATCATGATCGCGACGATACCGCCGAAGGGGCATGCTGGAGCCGTGACCGAACTGCCGATGTTCCCGTTGGGCGCCGTGCTGCTGCCGGGTGAGGAGCTGCCGTTGCGCATCTTCGAACCGCGCTACCGGCGGCTGGTGGAGCACTGCCTGGCGACCGACGGCCGGTTCGGCGTCGTCCTGATCGAACGCGGCAGCGAGGTGGGCGGCGGCGACGTCCGCACCGATGTTGGCACCGTCGCGCAGATCGACCGCTACGTGCGCCGGATGGGTGGCGAGTTCACTCTGGTGTGCCGCGGCACGGAGCGGATCCGGGTACGGAGCTGGCTCCCCGAGGACCCGTACCCGCTCGCCGAGGCGGAGCCGTGGCCCGACGAGGTGCAGCCCGCCGTCGACCTCATCCCCCTGCTCGGCAAACGCGACGAGATCGAACGCCTCGCCGCGCAACTCGCGCGCCGCGAAGGGGCCAAGCCGCGACGGTGGCCCAAGCTCAAGCTCCCCGAGAATCGGGTGGAGCGCAGCTACTTCCTCGCCCGCGCGCTGCCGCTGTCCGATGCCGATCGGCACCGGGCCCTCGCGGCGCCGGGGCCGGCCGATCGGATTCGCCTGCTCACCGATGCACTCGACGATGTGATCGCCTCGCTGCGGTTCCGCCTGCAGTAGCGCGGAGTCGACCGTCCGGCGCCGCCGTGTCCGGTGCGATCGCCGCGGTGTCATTAAGCTGAGCCCGTGCAGCTCAGTGACTTCAACGCTCTCGACTCCCGCGACGCCGCGCGCCTCGTGCGCGTGTGGGCGGCGGTTCCGGCCTGGGCCGATGCGGTCGTGGCCGCCCGGCCCTACGGGTCGACCGCGGAGCTGGTCGAGCACGCCTCGGCGTTGTCCGCGGAGTGGACTGCCGAGGATCTGGACGCGGCTCTCGCCCACCACCCGCGAATCGGTCAGCGGGCCACCGGTAACGACGCCGACGCACGCGCCTCGGCCTCGGAGCAGGCCGCGGTGTCCGATGCCGATACCGCGGTGCGGGCGGAGATCGCCGCCGCCAATGCCGCCTACGAATCTCGTTTCGGCCGTGTCTTCCTGGTGCGTGCGGCGGGACGATCAGCACAGGAGATCCTCGTGGAGGCGCAACGACGACTGACGAACGACGACGCGACGGAGATCGCCGAGGGACTCGACGCGCTCCGCGAGATCGCCACCCTGCGCATGCGATCCGATCTACCCGAGGAGGCCACCGCATGAGCCATCTGACCACGCACATCCTGGATTCGGTAGCGGGCGCCCCCGCCGCCGACGTGGAGGCGGTGCTCGCGCGCGCCGACGGGACGGAGATCGATCGCGGCCGTACCGATTCCGACGGACGGCTGGCACTCGGGCCCGAGCACCTGCCCGACGGCGACTACCTGCTGCGGTTCGAGACCGGCCGGTACTTCGCGGACACCGGGCAGGAGAGCTTCCACCCGTTCGTGATGATCGCCTTCACCGTGGCGGGCCTTCCCCACTATCACGTTCCGCTGCTGCTCAGCCCGTTCTCGTACACCACCTACCGGGGCAGCTGACCGCCGCGGAAACATCGTCGTAATCCCCTGGGCCCGATCGGAAATACCCGTGTGACACGGCCCGCATAGCGTGCTGGACATGAAGGTCATCATCATCGGCGCGGGCGTGGGCGGAACCAGCGCCGGCATCGCCCTGCGCCGGCTCGGACACGACGTGACGATCTACGACAAGATGCGGGAGAACCGGCCGGTGGGCGCCGCGCTGTCGCTGTGGTCCAACGGTGTGAAGGTGCTCAACTGGCTGGGGCTGCCGGACCGGGTCGCGGCGCTGGGCGGCGATATGGCGACGATGGCCTACCTCGACGGTCACAGCGGTGAGCAGTTGTGCCGGTTCAGCCTCGCCCCTGTGACCGCGCAGACGGGCCAGAAGCCCTATCCCGTGGCCCGGGCCGATCTGCAGGCCCTGCTGATGGACACCTTCGGGATGGATCGGATCCATCTGGGCAGGCAGCTGGTCGACGTGGCGGACGACGGGACCACCGTGACCGCGACCTTCGCCGACGGCAGTACGGACACCGCCGACATGCTGATCGGCGCCGACGGGGCCCGGTCGACGGTGCGCGATTACGTGACACCGGAGGGCGCACCGCGGATCGAACGGAAGTACTCCGGCTACACCAACTTCAACGGACTCGTGCCGCTGTCCGCGGAGATCGGGCCACCGGATCAGTGGACCACCTACGTCGCGGAGGGCAAGCGCGCCGCCGTGATGCCGATCGCGGGCGATCGCTTCTACTTCTGGTTCGACGTCCCCCAGGAGCACGGACTCCCGTACGACCCGTCCGACGGGATCGCGCCCCTGCGTGCGGCGTTCGACGACTGGGCGCCGGGAGTGCAGGCCCTGCTGGCGAGCATCGACCCCGCGACCTCGATCAACCGGGTCGAGATCTGGGACATCGATCCGTTCCACACGTGGGTGCGGGGGCGGGTCGCGATCCTCGGCGATGCCGCGCACAACACGGCCCCCGATATCGGCCAGGGCGCGTGCTCGGCCCTGGAGGACTCCTTCGCGTTGGGCATCGCGGTCGCGACCAACACCGTCTCGGTGCAGGACACGCTGCTGCGGTACCAGAAGATCCGGTCCGAGCGGGCGGGCGATCTCGTTCTGCGCGCCCGCAAGCGCGGCGATGAGACGCACGCCTTCGATCCTCAGGTCACGCAGGCCTGGTACGACGGACTCCGGGGCGCCGACGGTGCCGGGATCATCCGCGGGATCGTCGGCAACATCGAGGACAGTCCGGTCAACCTGGGCGGCGGCGTCCTCGACTGACTACCCCAGGGCGATCAGCTCGGCCGCGATCGACACGGCGATCGCGGCCGGCCCGCTGGCGCCGATCGCCATGCCCACCGGCGAGCGGAGTCGCGCGACCTCCGCAGCGGTGAGCTCCCCCGCGAGCGCGGCGCGATGGCCCTGCCCGGTGGCGGCCGATCCCAGTGCTCCCACGTAGCCGAGACCGCTGCGCAGCGCCTCCGCGAGAACGTCTGTGGCGTAGCGCTCGTCGTGCGTCAGCAGCACGAGTGCATCGGCGGGACCGGCCTGCGCCTCCGCGAGCACCCGGTCGGGCCAGCCACAGATCACCTCGTCGGCCTCGTCCACCTGAAGTCGGGTGGCGAACGCGGGACGCGGGTCGATCACCACCACCCGGTAGCCCAGCGGTCCCGCGAGCCCGGCCAGGGCCGCCGCGAGACTGGTCGCGCCCACCAGGAACAGTCGCCGCCGGGGCTCGCACCTGCCGCTGCGCGCGGCGATGGCGGCGAGAGTGGAATCCGGGTCGAGCACCGGGAATCGCTCGATACCGATCCGCAGCGTGCCGCCGCACGTGGTGGCGGCGAACGGGCCACCACCGGGGCCGTACGTCCGCGTGCGCGGGCGGCCGTCGGCGAGCACCCGATGCGCCGCGGCCACCACATCGCCCTCCACGCATCCGGCGGAGACGGTGCCCACCACTCCGTGCTCCCACACCAGCAGCTGCTCGCCGACGGGCAGCGGCGCGGGGCGGGTGACCTCGTCGATGGTCGCCACCGCGATGTCTCCGGAGGCCGCGGTCACCGCTCGCCGGAAGGATTCCGGGAGAAGGCGGTTCATCGTGCACCCCCGATCGGAACCGGCCGGTCGATATCGAGGCCGGTGGCGAGGTCCCCGCAGTCGATCAGCTCGGTGGTCTCGGGGAGGTGCGGTCCCAGGCCCCGGTCCGCATCCCGGGGGCCCGCGCCGAGCAGTGCTGCGATGAGCGGCTCCCGGTGCCGTGCCGCGAGATACACCGGGTGCCCGGGTACGCCGTCGTACTCCGCACGCGCCGTGCCGCCTTCGGACCTGCGCCCGGCGCGGATCACGCGGCGCACGCACTGCGCCCCGATGTCGGGGGTGTCGACCAGCCCGACGACCACGTCGCCGCGGGCGCGTGCGAGACCCGCCGCCACCGAACGGCTCAGCCCCACCGACCAGTCGCCGGCCACCACGATCTCGGCGCCGGGGATGTGCGCCGTGGGATCGGCTCCGAGCACCACCAGGACTCGCGTGCATCCACCGTCGGCCAGTGCGCGCACCGCGGTTCGTGCCCATCGGCCGCCTGCCGCTCGCACCTTGGGCATGCCGAACCGAGTTCCCGCACCGGCGGCGAGCAGCACCCCGGTGAGGCGCGGTTCCGCCTGTTCGGCGAGCAGTTCGATCGGCATCGCCGCAGTGTAGGCACGGTTCCGCCGGCCTCGCGCGGCGCTTGTGCGATCCTCCAAAGGCCGGCGGGGCGGGGCTCCACTTTTCGTTTCTCCGGCACACGCGCGCCGTGGCGAACCGGGTGCACTCTGGGCGGCATGACCACCTCGCTCCGGCCGACATCCGCGGTCCAGCCCCACCCTGTCGACCGCGTACCGTCGGCGGGACGGCTCGTGGCCTACGGCGCGCAGCACGTCGTCGCCTTCTACGCCGGCGCCGTCCTGGTACCGATCATCATCGCCCGCGCGATCGGCCTGTCCGCAGATGAACTGCGCCTGCTGATCATGGCCGACCTGTTCACCTGCGGGATCGCGTCGATCATCCAGTCGGTCGGCTTCTGGAAGGTGGGCGTGCGGCTGCCGCTGCTTCAAGGTGTCACCTTCGCCTGCGTGAGCCCGGTGGTGGCCATCGCGTTGAGCAAGGGCGGCGGCACCGCAGGGCTGCTCTACGCCTACGGCGCGGTGATCGTGGCCGGGGTGTTCACCTTCCTCATCGCGCCGTACTTCGCGCGACTGCTGAAGTTCTTCACGCCGGTGGTCACGGGTACCGTCCTCACCTTGATCGGCATCTCCCTGCTGCCGGTGGGCGCACATGACGCCGTCACCAATCCGCATACCGGCCAGGAGGATCCCGGGAACATCCGCTGGTTGCTGTACGCGCTCGGGACCATCGCGGTCATCGTCCTGATCCAGCGCTTCTTCCGCGGCTTCATGAAGACGGTCGCAGTGTTGATCGGCCTCGTCGGCGGGACCGCGGTCGCCTTCCTGCTGGGCGACGCGTCCTTCGACGAGGTCGGTCGCGCCGATGTCGTCGGCTTCGCCCATCCCTTCGTTTTCGGGCTTCCCCGCTTCGATCCGGTCGCGATCATCTCGATGATCGTCGTGATGCTCATCATCGCCGTCGAGTCCACGGGCAGCGTCTTCGCGACCGGAGACATCGTCGGCAAACGCATCGGCAAGGAGGAGATCGCCGCCACCGTGCGGGCCGACGGCGTCGCCTCCGTGATCGGCGGTGTCTTCAATTCCTTTCCCTACACCTGCTTCTCGGAGAACGTAGGACTGGTCAGGCTCACCGGTGTGAAGAGCCGTTGGGTGGTCGCAGCGGCCGGCTGCATCATGATCGTGCTCGGCTTGCTTCCCAAGGGAGCCGCTGCCGTCGCGTCGATCCCCGCGCCGGTCCTGGGCGGGGCTGCGCTCACGCTGTTCGCTACGGTCGCGGTGATCGGCATCCAGGTGCTGTCCCGCGTCGATTTCTCCG
This sequence comes from Tsukamurella sp. TY48, assembly GCF_019656655.1. GTDB lineage: Bacteria > Actinomycetota > Actinomycetes > Mycobacteriales > Mycobacteriaceae > Tsukamurella > Tsukamurella strandjordii. The sequence continues at coordinate 630,911 of NZ_BPMV01000001.1, forward strand.
ATCACCGGAACCTGATCATCGTGGCCACCTCACTCGGCATGGGCATCCTGGTGACCACCTATCCGAAGGTCTCCGAGGCGGTGCCGCCGTGGCTGGAGATCCTGTTCGGCTCGGGCATCACGCTCGGCAGCGTGACCGCGATCGCGTTGAACCTGCTGTTCTTCCACGTGGGACGGCGAGAGGGACCCGCGGTCGCGGGTGGCCCGTCCGACGGCGTGATCACGCTGCCCGAGGTGAACGCGATGTCGCGCGAGCAGTTCGGCGAGACCTTCGGCGCCGTGGTGCAGAACAGCGATTGGGTGCTCGACCGCGCGTTCGCCGGGGCGCCGTTCGCGGACACCGGGGATCTGCGGGCGGCCTTCGCCGAAGCCATCCTCTCCGGCTCGGATGCCGAGAAGGCGGAGCTGATCCGCAGCTTCCCCGACCTGGGCGCCCGCGACGCCGAGGGTGCCGCCCTCGCCGCCGATCACACCGCGCTGGCCGATCTCGGTCCGGACGAGCGCGCCGAGGTCGATGCGCTCGCCGTCGCCTACCGCGACCAGTTCGGATTCCCGCTGGTGGTGTGCGCCCGGGAGATCGCACGCTACGACCGGGTGGTGCGCTCGGGCCGCGAACGACTGGAGAACTCCGCAGCCACCGAGCGGGCCTTCGCTGTCGTGGAGATCGCGAAGATCGTCAACTACCGCTTCGACGACACCGTCGCGAACGCGAACCCGATCGCGTCCGCGCTCGGCGCGGGTCCCTCGATCGAGGGAAGGTGGTGATGGCCCTGCCCACCACCGTCTTCCGTTCCCGGCTCGTCGACACCGTTCCCGGCTCGAACGGCCCCGCGCTCCGCATCGAGGTCGACGGTGCGCTGGCGGTCCGCTCGGATGGGACGATCGGCTTCCGCGGGGCGTGGGCCGACCTGCCCGCCGAATACGGCGCCGCGCCCGTCGTCGATCATCGGGACGGATTCGTGTTACCGGGGTTCGTCGATACCCACGTGCACTTCCCCCAGGTGTTCTCGACCGGCGCGTACGGGGGCGGCAGGCTCCTGACGTGGTTGGAGCGCTGCATCTTCCCCGCCGAGGCGAGGCTCGCCGATCCCGCGTTCGCGGACATCGCGGCCGACGCCTTCTGCGCGCGTCGCGCCGCGGCGGGCACCACCACCGCCCTGGTCTTCGGGTCCGCCTTCCCCGGAGCGCAGAAGGCGCTGTACACGCAGTCCCTCGCTTGGGGCCTGCGCACGATCTCGGGCCGCGGCGTCCAGACGCTCGGACCCGCGGCGGCGGCACCCCTGCTCACCGACATCGACACCGCGCTCGGACTGTGCCGGGACGAGATCGGCGAATGGCACGGCGCGGGCGACGGACTCGTGCGGTCGGCGGTGGTACCGCGGTTCGCCCTCTCCCTCGCGCCCGCCGAGATGCGCCGGCTCGCCGACTTCTACGACGAGGTGCGCGGCGACGGCGTCTACTTCCACTCCCACCTCTCCGAGAACGATTCCGGCCCGGACGGTGAGGTCGCCGCGGTGCGCCGCGCGTACGGGACCACGAACTACCTCGATGCGTACGCCGGTTTCCTCGGTCGCCGTTCGGTGTTCGCGCACGCGGTCCACTGCGACGACGGCGAACTCTCCGCACTGGCCGCGGCGGGATCGTCGATCGCGCACTGTCCGGTCTCGCAGCTCTTCCTCGGCTCGGGCACCATGCCCTGGCGGCGCACGATCGACGCGGGGGTCACGGTGGCCCTCGGCACCGACGTGGGGGCGGGCGACGAATGGCTGCTGCCACGGGTCGCGAACACGGCGTACAAGGTGCACCTCAGCGATCGCGACTCGGTGGCGCTCGATGCCGCAACCCTGCTCGACCTGTGCACCCTCGCCGGTGCCCGCGCACTCGACCTCGACGACCGCATCGGCAACCTCGAGGCGGGCAAGGAGGCCGACTTCGTGGTGGTCGATCCTCACCGCTCCTCCGGGCTCCGGGCCTCGCTCGAGCACTGCGGAAGCGGTTCCGAGGCTGCGGTGTTCACGCTGCTCATGACCATGCGGGAGGACGCCGTGGCTTCGACCTACGTGCGCGGGCGCCAGGTGCTCTCGCCCGCGCTGTGAGTCAGAGCAGTTCGAGTGCGAGGGAGACGTCCACCCGCGCGCGGTTGTCCGAGACGTCGCGGCCGGTCAGCTCCGCCGCCTTGGCGATCCGGTAGCGCACCGAGTTCGGGTGCAGGTGCAGCTCGTCCGCGGTCCGCACCCAGGACCCGCCGGTGGCGAGGAACACGCGCAGCGTCGCCAACAGGTCCGACCCCGAACGCTCGTCGTGGTCGATGAGCGGTCCGAGTACGCGGGCCACGAAGTCCTCGCGCACCCGGTCGGGCACATAGGCGAACAATGCCCGGGCCGAGCTGAGTTCGGCCGCCGTGTGCAGGGACACCGGCCCGTCGCCGAGATCGGCGGCCAGCCGGGCCGCGCGCACGGCGCCGCCCACGCCCTCGGCGGGCGAGGGGTCGGAGACCCCGATCCGCACCGGGCCGTCGAGGGCCGGCGCCACGCGCAGGAGATGCCGCCGCAGCTCGTCGCAGGCCGAGCCGACTGCACCGCCGGGCAGGTGGGCGATCACATCACCCTCGTCGACGCCCACCGTCACCCCGGCGAGCGCCACGAGCGCATCCCGGACCAGGCCACGCAGCAGCCGCGGATCGCCGCCCCGGACCACCACGACGGTGCCCGCGCCGAGGCGGCCATCGCCTGCGACGAGCGCTGCGACCGCGGCGTCACCGTCCGCATCGGCGAGCCGCGCGACATCCGATTCGCGCGCACGCACCAGCGAGGTGATGGCGATGAACTCGTCGTAGGCGTCCCAAGCGTCGCGGGGGATCGCCGCCGGTGCGGCGCCGAGGAACAGGTACCAGGCGGTCGCGAGAGTGCGGCGCGAACCGACCGGGACGAGCGTTCCTCCCGATACCGCGAGCGGAAAGCTGCGGGCCGACTGTGCGGCGGCCGCGATCTCGTCGAGCTGGGCGTCCGTGGTGGCGAGCCCCACCGCCGCGACTCGCTTCCCCGCGGCGGTGAGCAACTGGCAGCCGATGCCGGTGGCCGCCACCACCGAAGCGGCGATCTCATCGAGCGCCCTCCCCTCGGCCAGCGCCGCGAGCAACTTGCGGGAGCGATCCAGGGCGGCGTGCACCTGCTCGGCCTGGCGCTGCGCCGCGTGGATGAAGGCGTGTGTCAGATCACCGAAGGAGACATCGGCGGGCACCGCGAACAGCGCCATTCCCGCGCGGGAGCAGGCGTCCACGAAGTGGTCGGGCACCGCACCGAAGTGGTCCATGCCGGCGCCGATCGCCACCGCCCCGCCGGCCGCCACGGACCGCACGAACTGCTCGGATTCGGCGGCATCACCGGAGTGGAAGAGCAGGCCAGTGAGCACCAGCTCGCCGCCGCTGAGGTAGCGCTCGGGGACGGGCTGATCGGTGGTGAACACCCGGCCCAGCTCCACCGCGCGTGCCTCCCCGGGATCCACCAGGAGCCGCAGCCGGAACTCCGGGATGTCGATGAGTTCGCCGAGCCGCACGCCGCCTCCTTCCGTCGTAGATTCCCACAATAACGGCGCCGTGTAACCACCGGATTTCGTAGCGCGAGCGGTATCCGGGGGCGCGCGGGCCCCGTTGAATCACCCCATGGACCTCCCCGCCATCCACACCGTGATCGCCCCCGCCGAACGGGAGGCGCTCCCCGTATCCGGGCTGTTCGTGGCCGGTGGAACCTGGGTCTTCTCCGAACCGCAGCTCGACCGGACGGTGCTCGTGGACCTCATGGCGCTCGGGTGGCGCCCGGTCACTGTGCGATCCGACGGCGTCGACGTCGCCGCCACCGCGACGCTCGACGAGCTGGCCGGGTTCGACTACCCCGCGGCATGGCCCGCCACGGGGCTGTTCGGCGAGGCCGCACAGTGTCTGCTGGCCTCGTTCAAGGTGTTGGGCGCTGCGACGATCGGCGGGAACCTGGCGCTCGCGTACCCCGCGGGGGCGATGATCGCCGCCGCGGTCGCGCTCGATGCGGAGGTCCTGGTGTGGCGCGCCGACGGGACGGCCGACGTGGTGGCCGCCGCGGATTTCGTGCGCGGGAGCGGACGCACCGTGCTCGGCCCGGGAGACCTGATCCGCAGCCTGCACTTCCCGGCGACGGCGCTGGCCTCGCCGACGGCGCTCCGCAAGGCGGCGATGGCCGACCGCGGCCGCTCCGGAGCGCTGCTCATCGGCCGCACCGCGGCCGACGGATCGCCACGCCTCGTGGTGACGGCCGCGACGCACCGGCCCGTCGTTCTCGGGGCCGGCACCCCGTGGGCGTCGACGGGCAGCGTCATCGCCGACGAGCTCTTCGTCGACGATGTGCACGGCGCGGCGGACTGGCGGCGCGCGGTGGTCGGGGTGCTCGCCGCCGAGATCGCCGACGAACTGGGGTGGACGTCGTGAAGCTCACCGTGGACGGCCGTGCCGTCGAAGTCGACCCGGCCCCCGGACAATGCCTGCGCACCGTACTGCGCGACCTGGGCACCCATGCCGTGAAGCGGGGCTGCGATCACGGCGACTGCGGCGCGTGCACCGTGCTGGTGGACGGCGCGGCGCGGCACTCGTGCATCACGCCCGCGTTCCGCGCCGACGGTGCCGAGATCGTCACCGCGGCAGGCCTGGCCGCCCCGGGCGAGACCTGCTCGGTCGCGCAGGATTTCGTGGCGGCGGCAGGATTCCAGTGCGGCTACTGCACGCCGGGAATGGTGGTCACGGCGGCGGCGCACCGGGCCGGGCAGGGACCGCGCGCCGAGGCCGAGGCCTTCAAGGGCAATCTCTGCCGGTGCACGGGCTATCGATCCGTCCGCAGCGCACTGGCCGGCGCGCCCGGTGCGGACTGTCCCCGCGCCCCCGCCGCCGCGGCGGTCGTCACCGGCGCGGCGGCGTTCACCCTGGACGAGGAGGCGCCGCCCGGCACCCTCCACCTGCGTTTCGTGCTCAGCCCGCACGCCCACGCCCGCGTATTGACCGTCGACGCCACCTCGGCGCTCGCCATCCCCGGAGTGCGGGCGGTACTGGGGCCGGACGACGATCCGGGAGTGCTGCATTCGTGGGCGCGGCACCACGACCGCGCCGACGACCCGGATGACACGCTCCTGTACGACCCGATCGCCCGGTACGCGGGGCAGCGCATGGTGGCGGTGATCGCCGACGATGCGCGCGCCGCCGAACGCGGCGCCGCGGCGGTGACGATCGAGTACGAGATCCTGCCCGCCGTCCTCGATCCCGAGCAGGCGCTGACGAGCGACGTACGAGTGCACGGCGATAAGGACGCCGCATCCAGGATCGCCGATCCGGCGCGCAATCTGGTGGCCGCGGGGTCCGCGCACACCGGCGACGCCGACCGCGGTCTGGACGATGCGGCCTTCACCGTCGACGAGGTGTGGCGAACGGGCCGGGTACAGCACGTGCACTTGGAAACCCACTGCGCACGGGCGTGGACGGGTGACGACGGCAGGCTCACCGTCCGCAGTTCGACGCAGGTCCCGTTCCTGGTGCGCGACGAACTGGCGCTGCTCCTGGGGTTGGACCGCGATCGCGTGCGGGTGCTCACGGGCCGGGTGGGCGGCGGCTTCGGCGGCAAGCAGGAGATGTTGGTGGAAGCGTATGTGGCGCATGCCGCGCTGCGCCTCGGTGTGCCGGTCCAGTGCGAGATGACGCGGCGGGAGCAATTCGTGACGGCACCGTCGCGGCATCCGATGCGGGTGCGGGTGCGGGCGGGATGCGATGCCGACGGGGTGCTCACCGCGCTCGATATCGACGTCCTGGCGAACGCCGGTGCGTACGGCAACCACTCGACCGGGGTGATGTTCCACGGCTGCAGCGAATCGACGGCGGTGTACCGCTGCGCGAACAAGCGGATCGAGGCGCGGGCGGTGTACACGAACACGTTGCCGTCCGGCGCCTTCCGCGGATACGGCCTGGGGCAGGTGGGCTTCGCGATCGAGGGCGCGATGACGGAGCTGGCTCGACAGGCCGGTCTGGACCCGGTGGAGTTCCGGCGCCGCAACGCGGTGCGCGCCGGCGACCCACTGGTGGATTTCCATGTGGCGGGCCCCGATCCGGCCGATGGCGATCTCACCTACGGCGGCAGCTACGGTCTCGATCAGTGCCTCGATGCTGTGCATGACCGGCTGGGCCCGCCCGTGGACGCCCCGGCGGGATGGGCGGTGGGCCGTGGCGCGGCGCTCGCGATGATCGCGACGCTGCCGCCGCGCGGCCACATCGCCGACGCCACCGTCGAGCTCACCGCCGACGGTCCCCTGCTGTCGGTGGGGACCGCGGAGTTCGGCAACGGCACCACCACCGTGTTGGGACAGCTCGTGGCGCAGACGCTCGGCTGCGACCCCGACGAGGTGTCGATCCGGCAGTCCGACACCGACGCGGTCGGCCACGACACGGGTGCGTTCGGTTCGGCCGGCACGGTGGTCGCCGGGCGGGCGGTGCTGGCCGCGGCCCAGGACGCGGCGGCGCAGCTGCGCGCCACGCACGGGACCGAGTCCTTCTCGGGAGCGCAATTGCGCAGCGCCACAGGGATCATCGGGCGTGGGCGGCACGACGGTACGCCGCGCTCGCTCGCCTTCAACGTGCAGGGATTCGTCGTCGCGGTGCGGCGGGAAACCGGCGAGGTGCGCATCCTGCGGTCGGTGCACGCCGCCGATGCGGGAACGGTGCTCAACCCCGAGCAGTTGCGCGGCCAGATCGAGGGCGCGGTGGTGCAGGCGCTCGGCACGGCGATGTACGAGGAGATGCGGATCGACGAGTCCGGTGCGGTGGAGAACCCGGAGCTGCGGAACTATCACGTGCCGCAGATGGGCGATGCGCCGGAGACGGAGGTGGTCTTCGCCGAGACCTACGACGAACTGGGGCCACTCGGCGCGAAGTCGATGAGCGAGGCGCCCTACAACCCGGTGGCCCCTGCCCTCGCCGCCGCGGTCGCCGACGCCATCGGCACCCCGATCCGGGAACTACCGCTCTCCCGGGACAGGGTCTGGCGGGCATCGTCCCTACCGTGATCGGTCCGCGAACACGAAGCAGGCCGGAGGACTGCTCCTCCGGCCTGCTCCCCTTGTTCACATACCCGACTACAGCATGCAGCTGACGCAGCCCTCGACCTCGGTGCCCTCGAGTGCCATCTGACGCAGGCGGATGTAGTACAGCGTCTTGATCCCCTTGCGCCATGCGTAAATCTGGGCACGGTTCACGTCGCGGGTGGTGGCGGTGTCCTTGAAGAACAGCGTGAGCGAGAGCCCCTGGTCCACGTGCTGGGTGGCGGCGGCGTACGTGTCGATGATCTTCTCGTAGCCGATCTCGTACGCATCCTGGTAGTACTCCAGGTTGTCGTTGTCCATGTAGGGCGCCGGGTAGTACACGCGGCCGATCTTCCCCTCCTTGCGGATCTCGACCTTCGCCGCGACGGGGTGGATCGAGCTGGTGGAGTGGTTGATGTAGCTGATGGAGCCGGTGGGCGGCACCGCCTGCAGGTTCTGGTTGTACAGGCCGTACTGCTGCACGTCCGCCTTCAGCGCGCGCCAGTCGTCCTGCGTGGGGATGTGGATCTGGGCGTCGGCGAACAGCTGGGTCACCTTGTCGGTGGCCGGCTTCCACTCCTGCTCGGTGTACTTGTCGAAGAACTCACCGGAGGCGTACTTGCTGTCCTCGAAGCCACCGAACGACTGACCCCGCTCGCGCGCAATGGCATTCGATGCGCGGATCGCGTGGAACAGCACCGTGTAGAAGTAGATGTTCGTGAAGTCGACACCCTCGTCCGAGCCGTAGTAGACGCGCTCGCGGGCCAGGTAGCCGTGCAGGTTCATCTGCCCCAGGCCGATGGCGTGGCTGAGGTTGTTGCCGTGCTCGATGGACGGCACCGAGGTGATGGCGGTCTGGTCCGAGACAGCGGTGAGGCCACGGATCGCGGTGGCGATGGTGACGCCGAAGTCCGGGCTGTCCATCGTCTTCGCGATGTTCAGCGAGCCCAGGTTGCAGGAGATGTCCTTGCCGATCTCGGCGTAGGACAGGTCGTCGTTGTAGGTCGACGGGGTGGACACCTGCAGGATCTCGCTGCACAGGTTCGAGTGGGTGATCTTGCCCGCGATCGGGTTCGCCCGGTTCACGGTGTCCTCGTACATGATGTACGGGTAGCCCGACTCGAACTGCAGTTCAGCGAGGGTCTGGAAGAACTCGCGCGCGTTGATCTTGGTCTTGCGGATCCGGGAATCCTCGACCATCTCGTGGTACTTCTCCGAGACGTTCACATCGGCGAAGGGCACGCCGTACACCCGCTCCACGTCGTACGGGGAGAACAGGTACATATCGTCGTTGTTCTTGGCGAGCTCGAAGGTGATGTCGGGGATCACCACGCCCAGCGAGAGGGTCTTGATGCGGATCTTCTCGTCCGCGTTCTCGCGCTTGGTGTCCAGGAAGCGGTAGATGTCGGGGTGGTGCGCGTGCAGGTACACCGCGCCGGCACCCTGGCGGGCACCGAGCTGGTTGGCGTAGCTGAACGAGTCCTCGAGCAGCTTCATGATCGGGATCACGCCGGAGCTCTGGTTCTCGATCTTCTTGATCGGTGCGCCGTGCTCGCGGATGTTGCTGAGCAGCAGGGCGACACCGCCGCCGCGCTTGGACAGCTGCAGCGCCGAGTTGATCGAGCGGCCGATCGACTCCATGTTGTCCTCGATGCGCAGCAGGAAGCAGGACACCGGCTCGCCGCGCTGCTTCTTGCCCGAGTTGAGGAACGTGGGGGTGGCGGGCTGGAAGCGGCCCGCGATGATCTCGTCCATGAGGCTGGTGGCGAGTTTCTCGTCACCGTCGGCCAGGGTGAGGGCCACCATGCACACGCGGTCCTCGAAGCGCTCCAGGTAGCGCTTGCCGTCGAAGGTCTTCAGCGTGTAGCTGGTGTAGTACTTGAACGCACCGAGGAACGTGGGGAACCGGAACTTCTTTGCGTAGGCCGCATCGAAGAGGTTCTTGACGAAGGTGCGGCTGTACTTGTCCAGCACCTCGGGCTCGTAGTAGTTCTCCTCGACGAGGTAGTCCAGCTTCTCGTCCAGGTTGTGGAAGAACACGGTGTTCTGGTTCACGTGCTGCAGGAAGTACTGCCGCGCGGCCTCGCGATCCTTGTCGAACTGGATGCGGCCGTCCTTGTCGTACAGGTTCAGCATCGCGTTGAGCGCGTGGAAGTCGAGCTCGGAATGACCACCGGGGCCGGAGTGCACACCGGACTGGCTGGCCGAGGGGACGAGGTCTTCTTGGGTTGCGGTCATGAGCGCGCGGTTTCCTTGCGGTCGGTGGTGCGGTGTTCGGAGGCGGCGAAGAAGTCGGTGAGCCCGGTGCGGACGCGGTGCACGTCCTCGGTGGTGCCCATGAGCTCGAATCGGTACAGGTAAGGGACCCGGCACTTACGGGAGATGATGTCGCCCGCGTAGCAGAACTCTTCGCCGAAGTTGGTGTTACCGGCCGCGATCACGGCCCGGATCAGGGAGCGGTTGTGCTCGTTGTTGAGGAACCGGATCACCTGCTTGGGAACGTATCCCCCGCCGGAGAGCGCCGTGGCCTGCTTCCCGCCGCCGTAGGTGGGGGTGATCAGGACGAAGGGCTCGTCGACCGTGATCGGCTCATCCACCCGCGTCACCGGGATGCGCTGCGAGCGCAGGCCCAGCTTCTTCACGAATCGGTGCGTGTTCTCCGACACCGATGAGAAGTAGACGACGAGCGGGCCCGACATGGCCTAGGCCGTGGCCGTGGCGGCGACGAGCGCCTTGACCCGGTCGGGACGGAAGCCCGACCAGTGATCCTCACCCGCGACGACGACGGGGGCCTGCAGGTAGCCGAGGGCCATCACGTAGTCACGAGCCTCCGGCTCCTCCGTGATGTCCACGACGCGGTACTCGAGCCCGGCCTTGTCCAGCGCCTTGTACGTGGCATTGCACTGCACGCACGCGGGCTTCGTGTAGACGGTGATCTCGACCTGGCTCATGGACGGCTCCCCTTCGCTGGACTCGACCCCGAGGCTTACTCGGAACTCGATTATGGATCGATGGACTGACAAGTTTTCGCCGCCCCGAGGGGCGTTTGCCTGCGTGAACCCAGCCGTTCCGAATGACCCGTCATCGACCCTTCGGAGCGCACTCGACGCTCCGTGGGGACGTCCGCTCGCGCAGTGCTCAGAACACTACACCTAGTGGTGCCCTGCGGGAAGCAACACAACCACTTGCGAACCACATTCGTGAAATTACCAGGTCGCAAGTCGGCCGATCGCCCTTTTTCATCGTGAATCCCCAGGACACGCCGGGAAGTCACGACACGCCGACCGACGCGCCCGGCGTGTCAGCGAACGGGCTCGACGAGGCGCGCCACGAGGTCCCCGGCGCGGCGCACGGCCTCGTCGTGCTCGCGCGGCGACTTGCCCTCGAGACCGGAGATCGGGAACTCCACCACCAGCCCCTCCGGGACCTCCCCGCCGGCGATGGTGACTGCCCGCTCCGCATCCGCGAGAGTCGTGTCGAGGCGGTGCCCCACACCGGCCAGCGCCACCCGCTTGCCGGACAGTGCGCTGGCGCCGTAAGGGCGCGAGCCCCAGTCGATGACGTTCTTGAGGACCGCGCTCAGAGTGCCGTTGTTCGGGGGCGCCAGCAGCAGCAGCGCATCGGCGTCGCGGATCCGGTCGCGCAGCGCCGCCGCCGGAGCGGGCGCGTCGGCACCGTCGATGTCCTCGTTGTAGAAGGGCACGTCGGCGATGCCGTCGGCGATCTCGATCCGCACGCCCTGCGGCGGATTCTCGGCGATCACCTCGGCCAGTTCGCGGTTGAGCGATGCGCTGCGCAGCGATCCGACGATCGCGAGCACGGTGATGTCGGACATGTTCTCGACTCCTCGTTTCCAAGCGGTGCGGTGCGCCCGACCGGGCGACATCCGCCCCAAGCTAACGGACTTCGGTCCGGATTTCTTCCCCCGGATCATGGTGAGCGCAAATCGGGCCCGGTACGCTCACTTTCGATGACCGGTCCACTGATCCCCCTCGCCCAGCCGCAGGCCGGCCCGCGGCGCGATGCCGCGCGCAACCGCGAACTGCTGATCGACGCCGCGCAGCGGCTGTTCGCCGAGCACGGCGTGGACGCGGTGAGCATGGACGCCGTGGCGCAGGCCGCGGGCGTGGGCAAGGGCACCGTGTTCCGGCGCTTCGGCTCGCGCGCGGGACTGCTCCAGGCCCTGCTCGACCACGACGAGATCGAGTTGCAGCAGACCTTCATGTTCGGCCCGCCGCCGCTCGGCCCAGGCGGTGATCCACAGCAGCGCCTCGTCGAGTACGGCAAGGCCCGGATGCAGATGATCGCGCGCCACGGCGATCTCCTGCGCGGTGCCGAGCAGGCCGCCCGCGATCCCTACGACGAGCCCCCGTGGCGGGTGTCCGCGATGACGGTGCGCTCGATGCTGGTAGCCGCCGGCCGCACGGAGCACGCGGACGTCTGGGCCGCGGCGCTCATGGCCACACTGAGCCCGGCCTGGGTGCTCCACCAGCTCGCCTCCGGCGTCTCGCAGGAGGCGCTGGACGCGGTCTGGACGGAGCACGTACTCCTACTGACCGCGCTCTGAGAGCTGCTTCGGCTCCGACTGCTGCCCACGCTCGGAGATCTTCGCGAGGTAGGCGAAGCGATCGTTGGCGATGCGCATCGCGATCTCGTAGGGAGGCGCGAACTTCTGCTTCCAGAAGTAGCCGAAGCGGGTGTCGAAGGACGTGTACACCAGGTACTTGTTCTTCAGCACGCCCGCGATGATGGCCCGCGCGGCCTTCTCCGGCGAGACCTTGGGGAACGAGTCGATCCCCTTGTTCACCTTCGGGTTCGTGCGATCGACGCCGTTGATCTCGACCGTCTTCACCAGGCCGGTGTCCACCGCGCCGGGACACACCACGCTGACGCCGATGTTGTAGCGACGCAGGTCGTAGCGGAGCACCTCGGAGACGCCCACGAGACCGAACTTGGCGGCGGAGTACGCGGAGTGCCAGGGCAGCGCCAGCAGTCCCGCGGCGGAGGCGACGTTGACCAGCTGCCCGCCGCGACCGGCGGCGATCATCGGCGGCACGAAGGTCTCGATCACGTGGATCGGGCCCATGAGATTGACGTCCACGGTCTTGCGCCACTGGTCGTGGGTGAGGTTCTGGACGGTGCCCCACACGGAGATCCCGGCGATGTTCATCACGATGTCGAGCGAGCCGGCAGCGGCGTGCACCTCATCGGCGAAGGCCACCACCGCGTCGTAGTCGGAGACGTCGAAAGCCCTGGACGCGATGACTTTCGCGCCCAGGGCGGTGACGTGGCGGGTGACGGCGTCGAGCTGCTCGGCGTTGATATCGGTGAGCACGAGCTCGGCGCCGTGCGCCGCGAGAAGATCAGCGGTAGCGCGGCCGATCCCGCTGGCCGCGCCGGTGACGAGGACCTTCTTCCCCTTCAGGTCCTTGATCGGCGGGGCCATGTGGACGAGCCGGACGATATCGCGAAGTGCCATATCGCCAGCTTGCCAGAACGGGCCGCGCTACCGCTTCCCGCCGGGGCGTGACGTCCCCGACGGAAGCTACTGGGGTGTTAGCGGGGAAGCAGCGCGCCCGCGCCCAGGATGGACTTCAGGATGTCCGCGGCGGCGCCGGGACCCTGTGCGGACTGCAGCGCGCTGAGCGCCTGCGGGCTGGACATCAGGGTGTTCACCAGCTGCGAACCCTGCGGGCTGGCCAGGAACTCGACGGCCTTCGGACCCATCTCGAACAGGGTGTTGACGCCGAGGGGCTGGCTCTGGCCGGGGATCACGACCTGCGGGAGCTGCGGCAGCGTCAGCTGCCCCACGCCCGGGATCGAGACCGACGGTGCCGGTGCCGCGGTGGGGGCCGCCACGCCGGGGACCGTGGCCGCGGGGGCCTGGACGGTGCCGGCCGGGGCGCCGCCCTGGAGCATCGGGACGCCCGAGACGATGGGCGAGGTGCCCGGCGTTCCGGGAGTGACGGGGCTGACCGGGGTGGTCGCGGTGCCACCGGGGACGGCGGGGACGATCGGCGTCTGTGCCGGAGCGGTGGGAACCGTCGCTGCGGGTGCGGTCGGCGCGGTCACCGCGGGTGCGGTACCGGCCGGGGCGGTAGCGGCCGGGGCGGTGCCGGCCGGCGGCTGCGGGATCGCGCCGGGATCGGTCTGCACCGGTGCCTGCACGGGCTCGGCGACGGCCTTGCCCGCCACCGGCTTGCCGGTCAGCTGCGCGATGACGCCGTTGGCGATGGTGGCGGCGTACTGCACCTGGCCGTCGGGCGAGGTGAGCAGCGCGGCGTCCTCGGGGTTGGCGAGGTTGCCCAGGTTCGCGTAGACGAGCGGGATGTTCACCAGCGAGGGCAGCGCGCTCGCGGTCTGCGCGATGCCGTCCTTGCCGCCCAGGTACTGCGCGGGGATGAAGCCGCCCAGGCGCTGCGCGTCGCGGACCACCGTGCTCGCGGGGGCGCTCACGGCCTGCGCATCGGAGACCTTGGCGTCGGCGGCACCGGCGGCCGGGGTTTCGAGGAGGAAGCCGCGCTGGGCCGCGTCCTGCACGATGTTGTTGATGCTCACGGCCAGGTCGGCGCCCGACTTGTTCGCCGCGGCGGCGCGCTGGTCGACGCAACCGCCGAAGCCGGCGTCGTCGGCGCGGGACAGGATCACCTTGGCGCCCTGGCTCTGGAGTGCGGCCTCGACCATCTTGGTGACGGCGAAGTTGACCTTGTGATCAGGGGTTCCGTTGGCCGCGATGGCCACCGGGTTCACGCACGGAACGGTGCCGCCGCGACCGTCGGCGACCTTCTTCGCCTGGTCGATCGCGGACGAGACCGAGGAACCGGCGTCGAGGAACACGGTCTTGCCGTCGAGGGGCTTTGCGGGAGCGGGTGCGGGGTCTGCGGCCGCGATGCCGGGCGTCGCGAACAACGCGACGGCAGCAGCGGCCAGCGAACCTGCGAGAACACTGGTCTTCTTCATGGCAGCTGGGCACCGGGGAAGTGGTGCCGCTCTCCTTCCGAGTCTCTTGTGCAACTTTCGTCACATCAGTCACACGAGAAACAGTGAACCATCAATTGAGACTTTAGGGAAACCCGGATGGCGATCGTTACCGTTCCGTTATCTTCGGGCCGAGTCCGATCAGAGTTCGGTGATCGCCGAATCCTCTTGGGCCGCAGTCGAGAAACGCAACAGCGAGAGCACGGCGGCGGTGTCCGCGGCCGATTCGGCCGTGCCCGCGCACGCCTCGACCCGGGCACGGATATCGGCCTCATTGAGGTCGATACCGAGGAAGACGAGCACGGACGGCTCCCCCGACCGGCGGCCACGCTCCAGAGCCGTCCGCACGTGCCGTCCCACCGTGTGCACCTCCAGCCGGGTGCCGTCGGCCACGGTGACGAAGCCCTTCACCCGGAACACTCCCGGCGGAGGGTCGCACAGCAGGTCCGCCGCGCGGCGCGCGTCCAGCGGACCGGTCTGCACGTCGACGGCGGCGTACCCGTCGTGCAGGTGAGCATGCTCGTGCGAATCGTGGTCGTGCTGTTCCTCGGCGCGCAGAGCCTCGTCGAGCGTCAGCTGTCGCGGCGCCCGCTCACGCTCCGCAGCGCGTTCGGCGAGCACCTCGGGGTCGACGAGCAGCTCCGTGGGCAACGCGGCCTCCACCGTCCGGACGATCGGGACCGACGGTGCGTGCTCGCGCACCGTCGCGTGCACCGCATCCGCGTCCGTGGCGAGATCGATCTTGTTGAGCACCACGAGGTCGGCCAGCGCGAGGTGATGCCGCAGCGAGGGATGCCGGCGCAGCGTGTCGTGGAGGTGCGCGGCATCGGCCACGTAGACCAGGCCGCCGTAGTCGATCCGCGGGTCCTCCGCGAGCACCACCCGACGCACCATCGCGGCGGGCTCCGCCAACCCGGAGGCCTCCACCACGATCACATCGAGCTCGCGGGCGGCCAGCGCGCCGAGCACGTCCTCCAGTTCGTCGTCGTCGACGGTGCAGCACACGCAACCGTTGCTCAGCGAGACCGTCTGGACCGCCCCGGAACCGCCCGCGCCCGCCACCAGGAGGGCGTCGATGTTGACCGCCCCGAAATCGTTCACCACCACCCCGATGCGGGCACCGGTGGCGCCGCTGAGCAGGTGGTTGAGGAGCGTCGACTTACCCGCGCCGAGGTATCCCGCCACCACCACCACGGGCACGGGGCGCCGGCTCACGATGCGCAGTCCTCGCAGAGCACCGCGAGTTCCCGGTCGTGGGGTTCGGGAAGGTTCGCGACCTTCGAGGTGGGCGTGCCGCACTGGGCGCACCGTCCGATCCGCTTGCTGTGGTCGGAGAATTCGAGGCTCATCCGGCGGTCGAAGACGTACATCGCGCCCTCCCACAGACCACCGTCGCCGAACCGCTCGCCGTAGCGGGCGATCCCGCCGTCGAGCTGATAGACCTCGCCGAAGCCGCGGTTACGCATGAGCGCACTGAGCACCTCGCAGCGCACCCCTCCGGTGCAGTAGGTGATCACCGGCCGGCCTTTGAGATGGTCGTACTCACCGGAATCGAGCAGGCCGACGAAGTCGCGGGTGGTCTTCGCCGGGGTCACCACCGCGCCCGCGAAGCGCCCGATCTCGGCCTCGATCGCGTTGCGTCCGTCGAAGAAGACGGCATCGGGGCGCTGCCGCACCAGCTCGTTCACCTCCTCCGGGCTGAGTGCGGTGCCGCCGCCGCGCACCCCGTCGGCGTCGACGACCAGCTCGTCCGGCACGCCGAAGGTGACGATCTCCTCGCGCGCCCGGACGGTGAGCTTGGGGAAATCGTCGGCGGAGCCGTCCGACCACTTGACGTCGGCCCGCGCGAACGCGGGGTACTCCTTGGTGGCGCGCAGGTAGCGCTTGACGGCGCGGATCTCGCCCCCCACCGTCACGTTGATCCCGTGCGGGGACACCAGGATCCGGCCGCGCAGACCGTTCGCCTCACACAGCGACCGCTGCCACAGCCGGATCGCCTCCGGATCGGCGAGCGGGGTGAACACGTAGAACAGCACGATCTTTCCCATGACCGCCCCAGTCTATCGAGACCGCCTTGCGCTCAGCCTGCGCGCAAGGCTTCCGTGCGGAGCGCCTGGGCCGAACACTCTGTCGCATGCGTTTTCGTCTGCCGCGCCTCGCCGCGGCCCTCGTCGCGGCCGTCACCGTGGCCGCCTGCTCCGGTCCGGCGGGGCCCGCCTACGACCCGCGCGCCCCGATCCCCGCGGACGTCCCCGCCGGGACCACGATCACCGTCGCCGATCAGCAGTCGATCCTCAAGACGATGCTCACCGCCTCGGGTGAGCTCGGCCGGCTGCCGTTCACGGTGAAGTTCGCCGACTTCGCCGGCGGCCCGGCGATCCTGGAATCCTTCCGCGCGGGCGCGGCGCAGGTGGCGATCGTGGCCGATGTGCCGCCGATCCACGCGCAGATCGCCCGGTTCCCCAGCCCGATCATCAAGGCGTGGCAGCAGGACCGCGGCGGCGTGGGCGTGGTGGCGCGGCCGGGAATCACCCTGCGCAGCCTTGCCGACCTGCGCGGACGCAAGATCGGCTACGCCGAGGGCACGGCGCATCAGGCGATGGTGCTGCGGCTGCTGCGCACGGCCGGACTGTCCAAGCACGATGTGCAGCTGGTGCCGCTCCAACTCACCGAGGTGGGCGAGGCGCTCGGCGCCGGGCAGATCGACATCGCGCCCCTGATGGAGCCGATCAACACCAAGTACCGCAAGGCCCACCCGGACGCGCAGGCATTGCCCGACCCGGTCGCCCAGGCCGCGCAGTCCGGGCTGATGTTCCTGTACTCGCCGCAGGCCGCGCTGGCGGATCCGGCGACGGCGTCCGCGCTGCGCCATCTGTCGTCCGCGCTCGATCGGGCCCGCGGCTGGGTGGACGCCGACAAGAACCGCTGGGTGCAGACCTATTACGTCGGCGCCCTGAAGATCCCCGCCGCCGTGGGCTCCGTCGCGTACGACGGCCAGGGCGGCTGGCGACCGGTGGCGCTCGACCCGGCGCTCGTGCAGCGCCAGCAGGACACCATCGACACCCTCGCCCAGTTCGACGAGATCCCCGGGGGCCGCATCTCCGCCGAGGGCTCCGTCGACTTCCGCTTCGCGACCGAGAAGGACCCCTCATGACCAGTACTCCCCTCGGCCGCCTCGGTAGCGGCCTCGGCGGCGATACCGTCCCGGAACAACGGCCCGGTGCGCTCGACCCCGATCACGAGCTGCTCCCCCGGCCCGCATCGCGGCGGGCACTCGTCGACGCCCGCCCCATCGGCGCGTGGATCCTGGCCGGCCCGGCGCTGGTGGTCGCGGTGTGGGCGGCCGGTTCGGCGACCGGCGTCATCCCCGACACCGTGCTGTCGGCGCCCTGGACGGTGGTCCGGACCGCGTGGAACCTCGCCGCCGACGGCTCGCTGTGGTCCAACATCTGGGCCTCCGCGCAGCGCGCGATCGTCGGCGGCGTCCTGGGCGTCGCCCTGGCGGTGGCGCTCGCGCTGCTCTCGGGCCTGACCCGCCCGGGCGAGGCACTGATCGACGGCACCGTCACGATCTACCGGGCGATCCCCGCGCTGGCACTGCTGCCGCTGTTCATCGTGTGGTTCGGCATCGGCGAGGAGATGAAGATCGTCCTCATCACCCTGGCGGTGGCCACGCCGGTGTACCTGAACACCCACGCCGGCCTACGCGGCATCGACCGCAAGTACGTGGAGCTGGCCGAGACCGTGGGGCTCAGCCGCGCGGCGTTCGTACGGCGGATCGCCATCCCGGGGGCGCTCCCCGGGTTCTTCACCGGACTGCGCCTGGGCGCCACCGTGGCCTGGCTCGCCCTCGTGGTGGTCGAGCAGGTCGGCGCCTCGGACGGCATCGGCTACCTCATGTACAAGGCCCGGCTGTACGGCCTCACCGACGTGATCGTGGTCGGACTCGCCGTGTACGCCGTACTCGGCTTCGGCACCGATCTCGCGGTGCGCACCCTCTCCCGAAAGGCACTCTCATGGCAGAGCACGTTGGCGCACTGAACGATCCCGCACTCGATCAGGAGCCGGTGATCGTCGCGCGGAACCTGGTGCGCGGCTTCGACGGCCGCGCGGTGCTGCGCGGTGTGGACCTGACGATCCGCCGGGGCGAGTTCGTGGCGCTGCTCGGCCGCTCCGGCTCCGGTAAGTCGACGTTGCTGCGCGCGATCGCCTCGCTGGACGACGGGGTGCCCGGTTCCGGCGTACTGGAGGTGGATCCGCGTCGCGCGGTGGTCTTCCAGGATTCCCGCCTGCTGCCCTGGGCGCGGGTGTTGGAGAACGTGGTGCTCGGGCTCTCCGGCTCCGATCCGAAGGAGGTGGGCCGGGCGCTGCTGAAGGAGGTCGGCCTGGACGGCAGGGAGACGGCCTGGCCCAAGGAACTCTCGGGTGGTCAGCAGCAGCGGGTGGCGCTGGCGCGCAGCCTGGTCCGCGAGCCCGCGGTGCTGCTCGCCGACGAGCCCTTCGGTGCGCTCGACGCCCTCACCAAGCTGAAGATGCACGATTTGCTGCGGGCACTGGTGGCGCGGCACCGCCCCGGAGTCCTCCTGATCACGCACGACGTCGATGAGGCCATCGCTCTGGCCGACCGGATCCTCGTGCTCGATCACGGCATCCTGTCGGTCGATCTCACCCTGCCCGCGGACACCGGGCGCCGTCCCGGTGAGAACGGTTTCGCGGAGCTGCGCAGCCGGCTCCTCGACGCCCTCGGGGTCGACCAGGAG
Organism: Tsukamurella sp. TY48; assembly: GCF_019656655.1. Taxonomy (GTDB): domain Bacteria; phylum Actinomycetota; class Actinomycetes; order Mycobacteriales; family Mycobacteriaceae; genus Tsukamurella; species Tsukamurella strandjordii. The sequence goes on from NZ_BPMV01000001.1 coordinate 649,731, forward strand.
CACGAGGCGGTGACCGCTCCCGCATGACGATCCCCGACTACGCCCGGGGCTACGAGGGATTCACCGGACGGATCGGTCGTACCGAGGAGGAGTCCACCCCTGCGTGGCCGCAGGAACGCCGCGCCCGCGCGGGCTCGCCCAACATCATCGTGGTGCTCGTCGACGACATGGGCTTCTCCGATATCGGCCCGTACGGTTCGGAGATCCCCACACCGAACCTGGACGCGCTCGCTGCGCGGGGCATCGTCTCCACCAATCACCACACCACACCGGTGTGCTCCCCCACCCGGGCCGCCCTCCTCACCGGACTCAATCCGCATCGCGCCGGGTACGGCTCGGTGGCGAACTCCGATCCGGGATATCCGAATCTGCGGCTCAGCCTGGCCGACGATGTGCTCACCCTGCCGGAGATCCTGCGTGAATCGGGCTACGCCACCTACGCCGTGGGCAAATGGCACCTCGCGAAGGATTCCCGACTCGGACCCGACGCCGATCGCGGATCCTGGCCACTGCAAAGGGGATTCGATCACTACTACGGATCCCTGGAGGGGCTGAACTCCTTCTTCCATCCGAATCAGCTGGTGCGTGACAACACCGTCGATCCCGTGACCGAGTATCCGCAGGGCTTCTACGTGACCGATGCCCTCACCGACACCGCGACGAGCTGGATCAAGGACCTGCGCGCCCACGACGCCGACAAACCCTTCTTCCTGTACTTCGCGCACATCGCGATGCACGGCCCGCTGCAGGTCAAGGACGAGGACCTGCCGCGCGGCGATCTCGACTACGCGCGCGGCTGGGATGCGGTGCGGGAGGCCCGATTCGCGCGCCAGCAAGAGCTGGGCCTGTTCGGCCCGGAGGTATCTCCCGCCGCGCGCAACACCGAACCCGGCTACGACGTGCCCGCCTGGGACGAGCTCGACCCGGACCGGCAGCGCCGGTTCGCGCGGTACATGCAGGTGTACGCCGCGATGGTGCGCACCGTGGACGACAGTCTCGGCGCACTGCTGACCACCGTGGAAGAACTGGGCGAGCTCGACGACACGATCGTGGTCTTCAGCTCCGACAACGGCGGCACCGCCGAGGGCGGCCCCGAGGGCACTCGCAGCTACTTCGCGGAGTTCGTGAAGTTCGCCTCCGGTGGGGCCCCGCAGAGCTGGGAGGGCGATGTCGATCATCCGGAGGAGCTGATCGGCTCCGCACGCCTCGGGGTGCACTATCCGCGCGGCTGGGGGCAGGTCTCCAACACGCCCTTCCGCTTCTACAAGGGCCAGACCTTCGCCGGCGGCGTGCGGGTGCCGCTGGTCCTGTCCTGGCCGGGCGGCCTCGACGCCCGGGGCGTCCGGGATCAGTACTCGTTCGTCACCGATGTGGCGCCCACCCTTCTCGATCTCGCGGGCGTACCGACGCCGGACAGCCGGCACGGGGTGGCGGCCAAGCAGCGCGACGGGCTCTCCCAGCGCGCGGCGTGGTCGGACCCGGCGGCGCCCTCGGCCCGCACGTACCAGTACTCCGAGTTCCGCGGACACCGCGGGTACTACCGGGACGGATGGAAGCTGCTGAGCCGCTTCGATCCCGGCGACGATCCGTTGGCGCCCCGCTGGGAGTTGTACGACAACCGCACCGATCCCGCCGAGACCCGCGATCTCGCTGCTGAGCATCCGGATCTGGTGGCCGAGTTGGCCGCCGAGTGGGAACTCCAGGCGTGGCGGAACACCGTCTTCCCCATCGTGATCGACGGCTCCACACGCAACCCCGCGGAGCGGCGGCTGGCCGATCCCGTGCGGCTGCTGCCCGGCACACCGGTGCTGGAGCGGTACCGGTCGGCGAAGCTTGTGCAGTACCGCGACTTCCGCATCGACATCGACCTGCGGTTCGAGCCCGGCGACGAGGGCGTGCTGGTGGCGCACGGCGACGCCCTGGGCGGCTACCTCGTGTACATCGAGGGCGGCGCGGCCGTGGTGGGCTACAACGCGTACGGCCGGTACGAGGAGGCCCGCGCCGCGATCCCGCCGGGCACGCGCACCGTCGGGCTCACCGCGTCCGTGCGGCCGGGCCTGCGGTGGGACCTCGCGCTCACCGTCGACGGTGCGCCCGCCGCGGCGCTCGCGGACCGCGTCCAGCTGATCGGCATGGCTCCCTGGACGGGGATCTCGGTGGGCGTGGACGCGCGCGGTCCCGTGTCGTGGGATCTGCGCGAGCGCCGCGGCGTCTTCCCGTACTCCGGCTCCCTGCGTTCGGTGACGTACACGCCCGGGGCGGTCGCGGTGCCCGCGGCCACGATCGAGCGCTTGCAGCAGGAGGCCGAGGAGGAGGCGGATTGATCGCATTGCGCTTGCGGTGAATACAACCCTGGCGATCCGCGCGCTCGTCGAGTGTCCTTGAACCACAAGCAATCGATCTGCCGCCCGGGAGGCACTCATGACCGCGACGCTCGAACCGACCACCACCTCCGAGATCACCGTCACGAAGCTCAGTGAGCACATCGGCGCGATCGTGCACGGGGTCCGGCTGGGCGGCGACATCGACGACGCCACCGCGGAGCGGATCCTGGACCTGCTCGCCGAGCACGAGGTGATCTTCTTCCGCGACCAGCACCACCTCGACGATGCCGGCCAGCACGCCTTCGCCGGCCGGATCGGTGTTCCCACCACTCCGCACCCCACCGTGCGGTCCGATTCGGATCTGCTGCCGATCGAGGGCGCGGCGAACAGCTGGCACACCGATGTCTCGTTCGTGGACCGCGTGCCGAAGGCGTCCATCCTGCGCCCGGTCACGCTGCCCCCGCACGGCGGCAACACCACGTGGGCGTCCACCACCCGCGCCTACGACCGGCTTCCGGAGCCGCTCAAGGTGCTCGCGGAGAACCTGCGCGCGATCCACACCAACGATTACGACTACGCGGGCCACAACTCGACCTACCAGCGCGCGGAGTACCACCAGGAGTTCATCCGGAACATCTTCGAGTCCGAGCATCCGGTGGTGCGCGTGCACCCCGAGACCGGCCGCCGATCGCTGCTGCTGGGCCACTTCGTCAGCAAGTTCGCGGGCCTGAGCTCGCAGGATTCGGCGCCGATCCTGGCACTGTTTCAGCGTCGGATCGAGAACCCGGACAACACCGTGCGGTGGGCCTGGCAGCCGGGCGACGTCGCGATCTGGGACAACCGCTCCACGCAGCACTTCGGTATCAACGACTACGGCGACAACAAGCGCCTGCTGCGTCGGGTGACGCTGGCGGGCGACATCCCCGTCGGCGTCGACGGCCGGGAGGGTGTGGCGCTCAAGGGCGATGCGTCCGATTACTCCCCGGTGACGCCCGCCCGGCAGCGCGGCTGAGAGAGCCAGTTCCGGAGCGCGGCGTACACCGCCTCGGAGCGCAGCAGGGTGAAGTGGTGGGCGCCGCCGAGGTGGACGCCCGCGTCATCGGTGAATCCGATGCGGCGGGCGCGGTCTCGGCCCGCCGCACTGGGCGCGAGGACGAGCCCGTCGCCCACGAGCCGTCCCACGGGGTGCGCGGCGCTCCTGGTCACGGTGGCCGTCACGAAGTAGTGCGCGGCACCGTCCAGGAGTGGCACCTCGGCCGCCACCGCCCGGCCCAGCGCATCCGGGTCGCGGCCGGTCCAGTCCTCGTCGACGATCGATCCGGCGCGCAGATCCCGGATCCCCGCGCTGCGCCTGCGCAGTAACCGACCGAACGGCGCGGTCTCCGGGATCGCGACCAGGGCGGCGCTGCCGTAGTGCGCCGCCTGTTCGAGCGGAGCTCCGAGGTGCGGTGTCCCCAGGCTCACCGTGGCGGATACCGTCCGGACCCAGCGCATGCCCGCCTGCTGGGCGAGATGTGCCGCGCTGCGGGCGACGAGACCGCCCATCGAGTGCCCGATCACCGTGATGTCCGTGATCGGCACCGGCCACATCGCATGCAGGCGTTCGAGCAGCGTCGCCAGATCGGCGCCGGTGTCGCTGATGTGGCGCCCGCTGTTGTAGCGCACGTACACCGGCGTCGCGTCGAGGTCGATCGCGAGCCGCACGCCGTAATCGTCCGCTGCCAGACCGCCCGCTCCCCAGGCGTGTTCGGTCTCGCTGAGGCCGTGCAGGAAGACGACGATCCGCCCCGTGGCACCGTCGTAGACCTCCTGCGGGTCCAGGCGACCCGCAGGCATCTCGGTCGCTTCGAGGTGCACGATGGCGCCGTCCACCCGCACCGTGACGGGATCGGCCGCCAGTGGCGAGCCGGCCGCGGCGAGCTCGTCACCGACGAGCCCGAGAACGGCGCCGATCAGGCTGGCACCCCGCACCGTCTCCGAGGGCGGGCGGTCACCCGGGTAGTCCGCCGCGGCGCCGGCGATCCTGCCCGCCGCCCGCGCGGCGGAGCCGATCGCCCGGTACACGCCGTCGGTGATGCCGTCGTGCAGCACCCGGACCGGCGCGGCGGCGGGTCCCACACCGAGCCGGATGGCGGCGAACACCCGGTCGGATATCGCCCGGTGAACACCGTGGACCCCGCCGGTGGCCACCGCCACCTCACTGCATCCCAGTTCGGCGAGGGCCCTGACCTCGGCCCGACGCCGGTCCACGACTGCACTCATGACAATTGAGTGTACAGTCGTGCACTGGATTGTCGAATCAGGCGCGGTACGCCCACCCGGCGGCGCGCCACTGCTCGGCCGGCATGCAGTTGCGGCCGTCGAGCAGCGAACGCCGGCGCACCACGGCGCCCACCGCCGCCGGATCGAGCTCGCGGAACTGCGTCCACTCGGTGAGCACCAACACCACATCGGCGCCCTCGCACGCCTCCAAGGCCGTGGTGGCGTAGTCCAGCGTGGGGAAGACGCGGCGCGAGTTGTCCATGGCCTCAGGGTCGTACACGGAGACCGCGGCACCCTGCAGCTGGATCTGTCCGGCGATGTTCAGGGCCGGGGAATCGCGCACATCGTCGGAATCGGGCTTGAACGCGGCGCCGAGAACGGCCACCTTCGCGCCGAGCAGTGAGCCACCGCAGGCCTCGCGGGCGAGGTCCACCATGCGGGTGCGCCGGCTCATGTTGATCGCGTCCACCTCGCGGAGCAGTCCGTGCATGTGGCCCGCACCCAGTTCGCCGGACCGGGCCATGAAGGCGCGGATGTCCTTGGGCAGGCATCCACCGCCGAAACCGATTCCGGCACCGAGGAAACGACGACCGATCCGGGAGTCCACGCCGATCGCGTCGGCCAGGGCCACCACATCGGCGCCGGCGGCCTCGCAGACCTCGGAGACGGCGTTGATGAACGAGATCTTGGTGGCCAGGAAGGCGTTCGCGGAGATCTTCACCAGTTCGGCGGTGGCGGTGTCGGTGAGGAAGAACGGGGTCTCGCGGGCGATGATCGGGGCGTAGATCTCCCGCGCCACCTGCTCGGCACGGCCACCCGGCTCGGCGCCGAGCACCAGGCGATCGGGCTCCAGGGTGTCCTTGACGGCGTGCCCCTCGCGCAGGAACTCGGGGTTCCAGGCGAACTCCACGGTGATGCCCTCCGGCGTCAACTCGGCGGCGCGGGCGCGCAGCAGCTCGGTGGTGCCCACGGGCACCGTCGACTTCCCCAGGATGACCGCGTCGCGGCGCAGGTGCGGCACGAGCGAGTCGACCACGGAATTCACATAGGTGAGGTCGGCGGCGAACTCGCCCTTGCGCTGCGGGGTACCGACGGCGATGAAGTGCACATCGCCGAACTCCCCGGCCTCCTCGTAGGAGTCGGTGAACCGCAGCCGGCCCGCCTCGATGTTCCGCTTGAGCACGGCCGGCAGACCGGGCTCGTGGAAGGGCACCTTGCCCTCGGACAGCGCCGCGATCTTGCTGAGGTTCACATCGACGCCGAGCACCTCGTGGCCCAGCTCCGCCATGCACGCCGCGTGCGTGGCTCCCAGGTATCCCGTACCCAGCACTGTCATCTTCATGCGCCGAAGGTAGGTCGGCGAGATGCCGACACGGAAGCTCGCCGGGCCCTAGTTCGGCAAGGGTTACGCAGGGATTCATGCAGGCCGCGGCTCCGCCGCGCGGTGTTAGCCGTTCGTCAACGCCGCGTTACCCGAGCGGCTACTCCGCGCCGGGCGCATCGGGGGCCGAGGACTCCGCCGTGCCCGCGCCACGGCGCGGCTCCCGGCCCTTGAGGATACGCTTGGGCAGACGATTGACCAGGTCGCTCATCGGGTTGACCGCTGCGGTCATCAGCGCGACGGCCTCGTTGAGCTCGGCCACCACGTCGGGAAGCTGCGAGACGGCGTCGAGGGTGCCGCCGGGCGCGACCGCCCGCTCGATCGCGCCCTGCTGACCGAGCAGCTGATCGACGAGGCCACCGTCTTCGATGGCGCGGTCGATCACGCCGCCGTCGGCGGTGAGCTTGTCGATCAGTCCGTCCTGGCCGGTCAGCTTGTCGAGCACACCGTCCTTGGCGGCCAGCTTGTCGAGTACGCCGCCCTTCTCGGTGAGCTTGTCGAGCACGCCGTCCTTGGACATGAGCTTCTCCAGCACCCCGTCGGGCGCAGTGAGCTTGTCGATGACGCCGCCCTCGGAGGTGAGACGCTCCAGAACGCCCTCGGATTCGGTGATCTGGTCCACCACACCGCCGGGCCGGGTGAGCCGGTCGAGGGGGCCGCCCTCGTTGGTGAGGCGAGAGATGGGACCGTCGTCCTTGGTGGCCTGATCGAGCAGACCACCGGGCGCGGTGAGCTTTTCGAGCATGCCGCCGGGCTCAGTGAGCCGGTCGACGACGCCGCCGGGCTTGAGGACGCGGTCCAACGGTCCCCCACGCTTGATGATGATCCCGATCGGCCGGTCGGGTTCGAGCATGCTCGCGAACCGCTGCAGCAGTTGCGTCGGCGACAGCGCACCATGCTCGCCCTCCACGTGCAGGGCGCTGTTCACCTCCGCCTCCACGTTCTGGACGGCGAAGCGGGTCACGGCGACCCCGCCCTCGACGGCCGCCATCGCGGCATCGGCGGTGGAGAATGCGACGCGCAACGGCGCCGTGACCAAGCCCTTCAGATCCATACCGGGCATCGTATGCGGCGGAGTGAGAGGAATCTGCGGTAATCCACTCATTGCGACGCCGGAGACATCCCGAATGCGGGACGACGCGTCGGAGATAGTTGACACGTCGGAAATCTCCGACATATCTTCGGCGGGTGACCACGCACAGCACCGATCGCGTCTTCCTGGCGCTCGCCAACCCCGTGCGCCGCGAGCTCCTGCAGATCCTGCGCGCCGGCCCGCTCGCCGCGGGTGAGCTGAGCGAGCGGTTCGCCTTGAGCCGCCCCGCCGTCGCCGAACACCTCAAGGTGCTGCGCGAAGCCGGGCTCGTGGCGGATGAACCGATCGGGCGCAAACGGATCTACCGCCTCACCGCCGAGCCCCTGGCCGACCTCGGCGAATGGTTGCACCCGTTCGAGAAGTTCTGGCGGGCACGCCTGTCCGCGCTCGCCACGATCGCTGAGGAGTTGGAATGACGAGCATCACCCTGGATCAGTTCATCGCCGCCGCACCGGCCACCGTGTGGCGAGTTATTACGGAATCCGAACTGGTACAGCGCTGGTGGGCCACCGGCGATATCTCCGCGGAACCGGGACACGAGTTCACGCTCGATATGCCCGGCTTCGGAGCCCAGCCGTGCCGTGTGATCGAGTCGACACCGCCGCACCGGTTCGCGTACACCTTCACTCCCGCGTGGACCCTCACGTGGACCCTGGAACCCGAGGGCAGCGGCACCCGATTGTTCCTGGAACACAGTGGTTTCGACCTCGACGATCAGCGGATGGCGGCGGCCTTCACCCGGATGGGGCCGGGCTGGCGGGACGAGGTGCTCCCCCGTCTCCGCGCGACCGCGGAGGCCCTGTGACGGCACTGCGGTCTGGAACAATTCGTGGGTGACCGAGACCAGCGCCCTCTCCGATCCCGTCAACACCGCACTGAATGGGCCCCACCGCCGATTCCGTGACGTCAGCGGACGGATCTCCCGGTATCAGCCGGACGTCTCCGTGTTCTTCGGCCACCCGCGCGAGCTCACTGCGGACGACTACGCCGACGCGGCCCGCCTGGCCGATCACCACGGCGTGGTCCTGCTCCGCGATCGCGCGACGCCGCTGCCCTCCGACTGGACGGTGCACGAGACGATCGGGCTGGTCCAGTACAGCGGGGCCGATATCGACACCGCACCGGCACCCGACGCGGCGCGGCTCACCGCCGACGACATCCCCGAGATGACCGCCCTGGTCCAGCGCACCAAGCCAGGGCCATTCCTGCCGCGCACCATAGAACTGGGCACCTACCTGGGCATCCGGGACGCCGAGGGCGCACTCATCGCGATGGCGGGCGAGCGCATGCACCCGCAAGGATGGACCGAGATCAGTGCGGTGTGCACCGCCCCGGAGGCGCGCGGACGAGGCCTGGCGGCGCGGCTCATCCGCGCCGTCGCGCACGGCATCCGCGAGCGCGGCGAACTCCCCTTCCTGCACACCTCCGACGACAATCCGGCGCGCGCCCTCTACGACGCCATGGGCTTCGTCCACACCCGCACCGTCCCGCTCGAGGTCATCCGGATCGGCGGCACACGATGAGCGGACACGGGATCGATCGGCGCGGCCTCCTGGCGATGCTCGCCGCCGGCACCGTGACCGCCCTGTCCGGGTGCGCCGCGTCCGCGCCCGCGCACCCCGGTGACGAGGAGCCCTCGTCGCCTCCGCCTCCCGCGCCCGCCCCGACCAAGGTCCTCGGGCCTCCGGCGCCCGGCACCGTGCGCACCCCGATCCCCGCGGCACCGATCACCCGGTTGCCCGGCCCCGGCCGCAACCTCGCCCTCACCGTGGACGACGGTGCCAACGCCGAGGTGGTGGGCGCCTACGCCCGGTTCGCACAGGACACGGGAGCCCGGATCACCTTCTTCGTGACCGGGAGCTTCGAGGGCTGGACGGCGCACCGCGACACGCTCCGGCCGCTCGTCGACTCCGGACAGGTGCAGTTGGCGAACCACACCTGGAGCCACCCGTCGCTGATCGCCCTCTCCGCGAAGGGCGTGGCGCGAGAACTGGGGCGCACCAAGGATTTCCTGCGCCAGAACTTCGGGGTGGACGGTACGCCGTACTACCGTCCGCCCTTCGGGTACCGGAACGCCGCCGTGGACGCGGTCGCCGCCGATCTCGGATACACGGTGCCCGCACTGTGGTTCGGCTCGCTGTCGGACTCCGGTCTCATCACCGAGCAGTACCTGCTCGAGTGCGCGCGCAAGTACTTCACCGAGCAGGCGATCGTGATCGGACATGCGAACCACCTGCCGGTGACGCGCGTGTATCCGCAGCTGGTGGACATCATCCGTTCCCGCAACCTGCAGATGGTCACGCTCAACGACGTGCTCGCACCGCCCCGCCGCTAGCGATCAGGCGGCGACGGGCCCGTCGGGTGCGGTCGCGCGATCGGGCACCGTGCGCACCGCGAGGACGCACCCGCCGACGAGGAGCGCCACCAGGAGCGCGCCCACACCGAAGGAGTTCCAGTCGAACGGACCGGCCGCCGCACCGTCGGCCTGTTTGCGCGCGGACCCCGACAGGAAGGGCACGATCAGCAGCACCGCGATTCCGGCGAGGGCCTCGGCCGCCACGACCACCGGGAAGTGCCGCAGGGCGAGCCGGACGAATCCGGCGTCGTCGCCCGCGAGCCGGGCCCGGCGGATACCGGGGATCAGTACCCGCACGTTGTATGCGCCGGCGGCCACCATCAGCATCACGAGCACGATCTTGAGCAGGAGGAACCGCCCGTACGACGTGCTGACGAACTGGCCGACGGTGCCCACGTGGACCCAGGACAGCCACACCCCGCTCACAATCACCGCCACGACCGCGGCCATCGCCCAGACGCTGAACCGCGCCCACATCCGCTCGAAGGCACCGGCTCCGTCGACCCCCGTGCGGCGCGCCCGCAGACCCGCGGCACCGAGCACGAAGACGCCGCCCAGCCAGATCACACAGGCCAGGATGTGCGTGAGCTTGAGCGCCCGGTTCGCCGTCGCGTCGAGCGTGGTGATCGTCGCGGTGAGGCTCGGCGCCGAAGCAGCGAGGATCGCCACCGCGAAGCCGGCGACCGCCACCGCGCGGCCACCGAACCGCACCATGGCGACGATCGTGACGGCCAACAGCGCGAACAGGGCGAGCTGGACGGTGGCCATCGCGGCCGCGGAGATCCACGCCCCCTTCTCCCGTGGGAGCGCGAGGTAATCGCCGAACCGTGCGGGCGAGAGCGATTCCGCGAACGTGGAGCCGAGCTTGCTGCGCGCGATCCGAGCCGCGTACTGGGCGTAACCGGCCACGGCGACGAAGGCCGCTACCGGGACGGCGAGCGCCCGCACGCTCCGGTCCGCCGCGCCTCCGCGCGCATGGGCGGGCAGGAGGAACGCCAGGGTGAGGAAGAACCCGGTGGCCAGTGCGAGCGCACCGAAGTACCCGACCTGAGTGAGGATCCGCCACAGCGGGGGTGCGGCCGGCCCGGCGGCCGCTTCGAGCATGGTGAGGCTTGTCATAGTCGAGTGAGCGTAGCCTTGCCAACCTCATCTGCCTAATCGGACAAAACACCTCTCTACCTGGGGTTTTGTTAGTCTCGGCAAGCGGGCGATTGCAACGGCGGCCGGCGGGTTGACGACGATTGGTAGAATGATTCGTCGGCCCGTTGCGGCCACACCACAATCTCCGTGTATCTACCTGGCACGGCCTGCGGGCATTCCAAGGCGGCACGCAAGCGTCGCGGCGATGCAGCCGCGGGAAGGAAACCCCCGGTGACCGCCACCACGACCGCGCCCGATTCCGAGGCCACCCCCGAGACCACCGAGTCCGGCCCCTCCCTGCTCTCCGTCGCGGGTCCCACCTACTTCCCCATCGCCTTCATCGCGCGGCTCCCGTTCGCGATGATGGTGGTGGGCGTGCTCACGCTCGTGGTCGCCGGCCGCGAGTCGCTCGCCTTCGGCGGCCTCAGTTCCGCGATGGTCGGCCTCGGGGCCGCCGCGGTCGGCCCGCTCGTCGGCGCCGCGGCGGACCGCTTCGGCCAGCGCCGCGCCGTACTCGCCGCCGGAATCGTCAACAGCCTTGCGCTGCTTCTCATGACCTGGGTCGTGTTCAGCTCACTGCCCGGCTGGGCGGTGCTCGCCTCCGCCGCACTGGTGGGCGCTTCCGCGCCGCAGGTGGGGCCGATGTCCCGCAGCCGGCTCGTCGCGATGATCACCACCCGGCTTCCGGCACGCCGCCGTTCGCGGACCCTGTTGTCCACCATGGCCTACGAGTCCGCCGCCGATGAGGTGATCTTCGTCTTCGGGCCGGTGATCGTGGGCCTGCTCGCCACCACCATGAACGTGGCCGCCCCCATGATCGGCGCGGCCGTGCTCACCGCGATCTTCGTGACCGCCTTCGCGCTGCACCCCAGCGGCCGGGCCGTTCCCGCCGCACACGACGGCGCGGTGGTCCAGGCCCCGGCCCGCGAGCTGCTGCGCCCCGGCGTCCTCGTCGTGGTGGCCGGCGTCTTCGGCATGGGGCTGTTCTTCGGCTCCACCCTCACCGGGCTCACCGCCTTCATGCGCGATGCGGGCAACGCCGAATCGGCCGGCCTGTACTACGGCGTGATGGGCGTGGGTTCCGCTGCGCTGGCACTGGGTTCGGCCCTGCTGCCAGAGCGGTTCACCCTCGCGATGCGCTGGGTCGGCTTCGCCGCCGTTCTCGTGACCGGCGCCGCGATCATGGCAGCCGCACCGTCGCTGCCCTGGCTCGTTCTGGGGCTGGCCGTCGCCGGAATCGGCGTGGGCCCCACCCTGGTGACCGACTTCAGCCTCGGTGCCGACCGCAGCCCGGTGGGCCGCTCGGCCACCGTGATGACGATCATGGGCTCGGCCCTGATCCTCGGCCAATCGACCGCGTCGGCGATCAACGGCCTGCTCGCCGAGAACGTGGGAACCGCTGCGGCGCAGGGCACGCCCGTGATCGCGGCACTGGTCGTACTCTCCGCCGGCATCGCCAACACACTCCTGGTGCGGCGCCAGTAGGCTCGATCGCGTGACCACGACCAGCGCGGGCCTGCTCCTGTACCGGACCACGGATTCCGGCACCGAGGTGCTGATCGCGCACATGGGCGGCCCGTTCTGGAGCCGCAAGGACGCGCACGCCTGGTCGATCCCCAAGGGCCTCTACACCGACGAGGAACCGCTCGCCGCCGCGGAGCGCGAGTTCACCGAGGAACTCGGATCGCCGCCGCCCTCCGGTCCGACGGTGCCGCTCGGTTCGGTCCGGCAGTCGGGTGGCAAGACGGTCACCGTATTCGCGCGCCCCGGCGACTTCGACGCCGAGCGCATCACCTCGAACGACTTCGAACTGGAGTGGCCGCGCGGATCGGGCCGGATGCAACGCTTCCCCGAGGTCGACCGCGCCGGCTGGTTCAGCCTCGACGAGGCGGCGGAGAAGCTGGTGAAGGCGCAGGGCGCGTTCCTGGATCGCCTGCGCGAGCACCTGAACGCATAGCCCACACTGCCCCCGCGCACACCAGTGAGACACCGGCGGCGGCAAGAGCGGTGGCGTTCCACCCCGCCACGGCGGATCCCGATCCCGCAGCCAGGACGCCCGCGATCGTTACACCCAGCGACGAGCCGACGTACCGCGCAGTGTTGTTCGCGCCGCTGCCCATTGCCGCATCAGCAGCCGGAACGCTCGCGATCGCCTCCCGCGCGAGACCGGTGTTGAGCAGGCCCGATGCCACCCCCGCCAGGATCAGCCCCGGCACCATGCGCGCCGGCGAAGCACCGTCGGACAGGCCCGCCGTGAGCAGCAGGCCGACGGCCACACCGATCAGGCCGCCCACCAGATGTGCACGCCCGGACAGGACCTGTGCGAGGCGGGAGAAGCACAGCGCCGCTATGGCACTCGTCCCGGACCACAACGCGAGCAGCCCGCCCGCCTGGAGAGTGTTCAAGCCCATACCGTGCACCACGAAGGTGCCCGCATAGGACATCGCCGAGATCACGCCGATGCCCGTGCCGAACGCCGCGATCGTGGCCGCGAGGAATCGCGGCCGACGGAAGAGTCCGGGATCGACCAGCGTCGCCCGGCCGCGACGCTGACTGACCCCGAGCCCCACCGCGAGCAGCACCGCCGCACCCGCGAGCGCTAGGGCGAGAGCGCCCGCCGCGGCACGGAATTCGACGATCGCCGAGACCGCTGCGACCAGTGCACCGGTGAGCAGTACCACCCCGACCGCATCGAACGGGCGGTCGGGCCGCTGCGGGCTGCGCGCCGGTATACGGCGGGCCGACCACCAGAGTGCGACACCGCCGACGGCGAGCGCCAGATAGAACAGGCGCCACCCGTTCGCGAGGTCGAGCAGCCCGGTGATCACCGGCCCCAGGGCGATCCCGGCACCCATCGACGAACTCCACCACACCGCTGTGCGCGCCCGGTGCCCATCGTGCTCGCTCACTGCGGCGACGAGCCCCAGGCCGGTGGCGATCATCCCCGCGGTTCCGATCCCGGCGGCGACTCTGGCGATCACGAACCACGGCGCCGTGGTGGACACCGCACAGGCGAGATCGGCGAGAACGAAGACGGCCGCACCGGCGAGGAAGACGCGCCGGTGGCCGATGCGGTCGGCCACCACACCGGCGGCCACGAGCGCGGCCGCCAGGCCGACGCTCATCGACGCGAGGATCCAGGTGGCCCCGGCCGGGCCGGCCCCGAGCGCGCCGTTGAGCGTGACGGCGTTCCCGAGCGGCCCCGCATAGGCGAGCATCGCGACGAAGGTGCTGCCGGTGACGGTGGCGAGCACCGCGCCGTAGCCGCCATCAAGTCTTGTCATAAGACTCATCATGGTCCAGATCGAGTCTCGTCACAAGACCTGATTGCTAGACTCGGCTCGTGGCTCTGGGGACGGGATACGACCGGCAGGGATGCTTCCTCGCGCGGGCGCTCGAAGTGGTCGGCGAGCGCTGGACCCTGCTGATCCTGCGCGACTGCTTCTACGGCGTGCGCCACTTCAGCGATCTACTGGCCCATCTCGACGTCTCCCGCGGAGTGCTCGCCGAACGCCTCGACACCCTGGTCGAGGCGGGGATCCTCACCCGCGAGCGATCGGGACGCGAGGTGGAGTACCGCCTCACCGAGGCCGGCGAGGCGCTCTGGCCCACCGTCTACTCGTTGAGCCGGTGGGGCGAGCGCTACCTCTCGGGCGCCCACCCACCGAAGATCTTCAGCCACGCGGCCTGCGGTACCGATATCGACGAGACCGGCCTGTGCTCACACTGCGGCACCGTCCCGACGGTGCGCGACCTGGACGTCCGGTCCGCCCCGGGGCACAACGCGATGCGCCGCGACGACCCCGTCGCGGTCGCCCTGCGCGAGCAGCACCGCATGCTCGCGCCGCTCCCCTAGTTCCGGTAGTCCTCGACCACGGGCGCGGGACGCGCCGCCGCATCATTCGGGTTCTCCCCGAACTCGCGCTTGGCTTTCCGCTGCCGGAGCAGATCCCACGCCTGGTCCAGCTGCTCCTCGAGCGTCTGGAGTTGCGCGTTCTCCTCAGCGGCGTCGATCTCGCCGGCGGCGAGCTTGCTGCGCAGCTCGTGCTCGGTGTCGATGAGTCGCTGAATCCGGGCGTGGATCGCATCGTCGGTCATGCACCGATACTGCCACCGATTCCCCTGATTTTCGCCCGCAGAAGGGGTTCGGGTCGGGCTAGAGTACGAACCGGATGGTGACCCGCGTCACAGTAGGAATGAGGGAGCAAATGACGATCGACCCAGTTCTGACCCGGACCAGCGCGTCACCGATCCGCGACAAGGTGGTCACAGCGGATGAGGCGGTGCGCCTGATCCGCAACGGCGACTACCTGGTGGTCGAGGGATTCGCCGGACAGGGGTACGCCGAGGAGCTGGTGCTCGCACTCGAACGCCGCTACCTCGCGAGCGGCAACCCCAAGGACCTGTCCCTCGTGTTCACCGTGGCCCAGGGCGACCGCGGCGACCGCGGCTTCGTCCACCTCTGCCACGACGGCATGCTCAAGCGCTCGCTCGGCGGCCACTACGGGATGGCGCCGGCCCTGCAGAAGCTGGCAGTGTCCGGCGGCATCGAGGCCTACAACCTGCCGCAGGGGGTACTCGCCCAACTCATCCGCGATACGGGCGCAGGAAAACCCGGGCTGCTCACCCGGGTGGGCCTGGGCACCTTTGCCGACCCCCGGCTGGGCGGCGGCAAGGTCAACGACGTGACCACCGAGGACCGCGTGCGGATCATGGAGATCGACGGCACCGAGTACTTATTCTACAAGGCCTTCGACCGGCTGGACGTTGCCTTCCTCCGCGGCACCACCGCCGATCCGGCTGGCAACGTGACGTTGGAGAAGGAATCGCTCACCCTCGAGGCACTGGAGATCGCGATCGCCGTGCACAACCGCGGCGGACTGGTGATCGTGCAGGTGGAGCGGATCGCCGAACGCGGCTCGCTGCACCCGCGTGATGTGAAGATCCCCGGGGTGCTCGTGGACTGCGTGGTGCTCGCCACCTCGCCCGAGCGGCACACGCAGTCGTGGGGCTCGCAGTACAACCCGAGCATGAGCGGCGAGATCCGGCAGCCGATGTCGCGGGTCGCGGCCATGCCGCTGGACCCCCGCAAGGTGATCGCGCGCCGTGCCGCCATGGAGCTCCGGCCGAATTCGGTGGTGAACCTCGGCATCGGCGTTCCGGAGGGCGTCGCCGCGGTGGCCACCGAGGAGGGCATCCTCGACTACCTGACACTCACCGCGGAACCCGGGGTGATCGGCGGAATGCCCGCGGGTGGCACCGATTTCGGATCCGCGGTGAATCCCGATGCGATCCTCGCGCAGCCCTCGCAGTTCGACTTCTACGACGGCGGTGGTCTGGACGCCGCCTTCCTCGGCCTGGCGCAGGCCGACCAGCACGGCAACGTGAACGTGAGCCGGTTCGGGCCGCGGCTGGCGGGTGCCGGCGGATTCATCAACATCAGCCAGAACGCGAAGTCCGTGTACTTCCTCGGCACCTTCCTCGCGCCCGCGCACGCCGAGGTGGTCGACGGCACGATCGTCACCACGCAGGGGCCGGCCGCGCCGAAGTTCCTCAAGGACGTGGATCAGCGCACGTTCTCGGGCGAGTACGCCGTGCGCAGCGGCCAGCCGGTCATGTTCATCACCGAGCGCTGCGTCTTCGTCCTCACCGAACGGGGCATGGAACTCACCGAGATCGCGCCTGGGATCGACCTGCAGCGCGATGTGCTCGACCTCATCGAATTCGAGCCGGTGATGGACAACCCGCCGGTCACCATGGACCCGCGGATCTTCCGCGACGAACCGATGGGCCTGGGCGACGACCTGCTCACCGTGCCGCTGGAGGCCCGGTTCAGCTACGACGCGAACCGGAACATCTTCTTCCTCAACCTGGAAGGCATCGCGGTCCGCACCGAGGACGACATCCAGGACGCCTTCACCGAGATCGATCAGCGACTCGCCAAGATCGGGCGCCAGGTGAACATGGTGGTCAACTACGACAACTTCTCGCTGCCACCGGAACTGGCGGACAGCTTCGCGGCGTGCGTGCGCACCACGAATCGCTACTGTGAAACGGTGACCCGCTACACGACGTCCGCGTTCCTCCGGCTCAAGCTGGCCGACCACCTGGCCGACCGCGGCCTGGCGCCGCACCTGTACGAGAGCCGGGGCGAGGCGATCGCCGCCTCCCACACCCCCGAGGCGGGAGCAGCCGAATGAGCGGCATCGATCTCACGGCCGTGCCCAGTGGCACGGGCTGCCAGGAATGCGATGCCGCGGGCGGGTGGTGGTTCCACCTGCGGCGGTGCGCGCAGTGCGGGCACATCGGGTGCTGCGATTCCTCGCCCAGCAAGCACGCGAGCAAGCATGCGCTCGCGACCGACCACCCCGTGATCCAGAGCTTCGAACCCGGGGAGGACTGGTTCTGGGACTTCCGTACCGAGCTCGTCTTCGAGGGTCCGGACCTCGCCGAACCCACCAGTCACCCCGTCGATCAGCCCGCCCCCGGTCCCGCCGGCCGGGTGCCCGGCGACTGGATGCAGCAGCTGAACTGAGGCCCGCCGTGCCACCCGAGATGGAGGCGGTCGAGTCGAGCGCCGTCGAGGCGATCGGCTACGACCCCGTGGAACGGGTCCTGGCGATCAGGTTCACCGGCGGTGCCACCTACCTCTACCCCGACGTTCCGCAGCCGATCTTCGATCAGCTGCGGAACGCGGATTCCAAGGGACGGTTCGTGAACGGCTCCATCAAGCCGCACTTCCGGGCGATCGCGCTGTGAGCGGTTCCCGCCGCCTGTGACGACCGATCGGGCCCGGGGATCCGGTCAGCCGGTGACGGCCGCGGCCTCGGCGGGCACGTCGGTACGGATCAGGTGATCGAAGGCACTGAGCGCCGCGGTCGCGCCGGCACCGGCGGCCACCACGATCTGCTTGAACGGCACCGTGGTGCAGTCGCCGGCGGCGAACACTCCGGCCAGCGAGGTGCGGCCGGCCTCGTCCACCACGATCTCGCCGCGCGGGCTCAGGTCCAGCGTGCCCTCGAGCCACTCGGTGTTGGGCAGCAGGCCGATCTGCACGAAGACGCCGTCCAGCTCCACGGAGTGGGACTCGTCCGTCACGCGGTTCTTGTAGCTCAGGCCGGTCACCTTGCCGCCGTCGCCGAGGACCGCGGTGGTCATCGCGCTCACCAGGATGTCGACGTTGGGCAGGCTGCGCAGCTTGCGCTGCAGCACCTCGTCGGCGCGCAGCTCGGAGTCGAACTCGATCAGGGTGACGTGCGAGACGATGCCCGCCAGGTCGATCGCGGCCTCGACACCGGAGTTGCCACCGCCGATCACGGCGACGCGCTTGCCCTTGAACAGCGGACCGTCGCAGTGCGGGCAGTAGGTGACGCCCTTGTTCCGGTACTCGGCCTCGCCGGGCACGTCCATCGAGCGCCAGCGGGCACCGGTCGAGACGACCACCGTGCGCGACTGCAGCGCGGCGCCGCTCGCCAGCTCGACGGTGATCATGCCCGTCGCATCGTCGCGGGTGATGTGCGCGCCGCGCTGGGTGTTCATGATGTCGACGTCGTACTGACGGACCTGGTTCTCGAGCTCCGCCGCGAACTTCGGGCCCTCGGTGTACGAGACCGAGGTGAAGTTCTCGATGGCCATCGTGTCCAGCACCTGGCCGCCGAACCGCTCGGCGACGATGCCGGTGCGGATCCCCTTGCGGGCCGCGTAGACCGAGGCGGTGGCACCCGAGGGACCGCCGCCCACCACGAGCACGTCGAACGGGTCCTTCTCCGACAGCGACGCCGCGGTGCGCTCGGCGGCACCGTCGTCCAGCTTGCCGACGATCTGCTCCAGGGTCATCCGGCCGGAGTCGAAGAGCTCGTCGTTGACGAAGACGGTGGGCACGGCCATCACCTGACGGCGATCGACCTCGTCCTGGAACAGCGAGCCGTCGATCGCGGTGTGCGTGATGCGCGGGTTCAGGACCGACATGAGGTTCAGTGCCTGCACCACGTCGGGACAGTTCTGGCAGGAGAGCGAGAAGTAGGTCTCGAAGTGGTAGTCGCCGTCCAGCTCACGGACCTGCTCGAGCAGATCGGCGGCCTCCTTCGACGGGTGCCCACCCACCTGGAGCAGCGCGAGCACGAGCGACGAGAACTCGTGGCCGAGGGGGATTCCGGCGAACTGCACCGCGATATCGGTGCCGGCACGGCGGATCAGGAACGACGGACGCCGCGGGTCATCGCCGGTCCGGTCGTGCGCGATGTGCTCGGACATGCTCGCGATCTCGTCGAGCAGCTCCGCGAGTTCGGCCGACTTGGGGCCGTCGTCGAGCGTCGAGACGAGGTCGACGGGCATCGTGACGTTCGCGAGCAGGGCCTTGAGTTGAGTGGCGAGCGAGGCTTCGAGCATGGTGATCCGTTCCCCTCCAAAGAGAAGCGTGCAGGTGGTGGACGACCGTGGAGCGGGAGGTGAGCCCCGCTCCACGGTCGCGCGAATGGACTAGATCTTGCCGACGAGCTCCAGCGACGGAGCCAGGGTGTCGGCGCCCTCTTCCCACTTCGCGGGGCAGACCTCGCCCGGGTGCGAGCGCACGTACTGGGCGGCCTTGACCTTGCGGACGAGCTCGGCGGCGTTGCGGCCGATGCCCTCGGCGGTGACCTCGGTGAACTGGACGACGCCGTCGGGGTCGACCAGGAAGGTGCCGCGGTCGGCGAGGCCCTGGCCCTCACGGAGCACCTCGAAATCGGTGCTGATCTGCAGGCTCGGGTCACCGATCATGGCGTACTTGATCTTGGCGATGGTGTCCGACGAGGCGTGCCACGCCTTGTGGGTGAAGTGGGTGTCGGTCGAGACCGAGAACACCTCGACGCCCAGGCCCTGCAGCTCCTCGTAGTGGTCGGCGAGGTCGCCGAGCTCGGTGGGGCACACGAAGGTGAAATCGGCCGGGTAGAAGTAGAAGACGGCCCACTTGCCCTTGATGTCCTCGTCGGAGACGGTGACGAAGTTGCCGTCCTTGAATGCCTCGGCGGAGAAGGGCTTGATCTGCTTGTTGATCAGCGACACGTGCTTCCTCGTTTCGTTCGGGGGTACCGGTTGGGTTCGGATTCGAGGTTATGTCCGGGACATTGATTGGACAAATCGATACGTCCTGGTTCACCCATCATAAACACCTATCAGTGCAGGCAGCAGGCTTGCCGCGCAGTGATTACACCGGGGTGATTCTCATCACTGCGGGCAGCAGTTGACGCGACGCGCATCGTCCGTTTCGGTTCGAGCAGTCCCCGCACCGTCGACCGCAGGAGTTTCCATGACCAAGGGCTATTGGGTGAGCGTCTACCGCACGATCAACGATCCCGAGAAGGTCGCCGCCTACGACACGCTGGCCGGCCCGGCGGTCCGCGCCGCGGGTGGTCGGCTGCTGTCACGCGGCAGCCGCGTCGTGGTGCACGACGCCGGGATCGCCGAGCGCACCATCCTGATCGAGTTCGACAGCTTCGAGCAGGCGGTCGCGGCCCGCGAGAGCGCCGCCTACCAGGAGGCCCTGGCTGTGCTCAATGACGGCGTCGAACGCGACTTCCGCATCATCGAAGGCATCGACTGACGTTCGAGCCCGATCGCCGCTGCAGCGGCGATGAGCGAAACAGCGTGCGCCGCCGTCAGAGCGCGAGACCGGTGCGAACCTGCAGCGGCTCCTGCAGCAGCTCGCCGATCGCCTGCACCATCGCGGTGAACGCGGGCGATGAGGAATGCGCCTTCAACGCCTCCGGGCTCGCCCACTGCTCGATGAAGAAGAACTCCGACTCGTTCTCGGCGGCGTCGTAGGAGATGCACCCGGGCTCCTGCCGCACCAGCGGCAGCGCGGTCGCAATCGCCTCGCGCACCGCGGCGCGCCCCTCGGCGGTCGGCTTCACCACGGCGGACACGAGAACGGTCATGATGTCTCCTCGTTGATCTCGATTGATCGTTGCGCTGTTCCAGCCTGCGTTCCCACTGTAGGCCGAGGGCCGACTCGGGGCACTACGGCGACGGATTCGCCATAGGTGCGCCGGCTTCGTCTCGCGCGGGGTCGATGCGCGGCCGGCTCAGCAGAACTGCGCCGCTGATGACGATGAGGATCAGCACCGGCACGCCACAGGTGATCACGCGGGCCCAGTGCGGGATGTGTTCGATCGCCGCGTCCATGGCCGGTACGTAACCGACCGCGCTCGTCATACCGATCGCCTTGACGATCTCGTAGATCAGCACCGTCAACCACATCGACGTCGCAGCGACGAGGATCGCCGTCGCGATCGCCCACCGACGCCTGACGGCTCCCGCGCTCGTGAGCGCACGAGAAATCATGATCACGATGATCGGGACGAACCAGACCCAGTGATGACTCCACGCCAAGGGCGTCACAGCGCACCCGGCGAGTCCCACCAGACAGACCGAGACCGTCTCGCGGTACTGGGTCCGCAGCTTTCGCGCCGCCGCGAACGCCACCCCGGCAACCGCAAGGGAGCAGGCCGCCCACAACGCGAACGGAACCGTAGCCGGCGCATAAAGATTCGCCAATACCCCGTTGACCGACTGATTCGCCGGATGCGTGACATCCCCGACGCGGCTGACGTCGAGAACCTTGTCCAGCCAATAGTCCCGCGAATCGCCGGGCAGAACGACGAATCCGATGACGACGGTGACCGATGCGGTGAGAACCGAGGTCACCGCGGCGCGCCATTGGCGAGTGAGGAGCAGATAGGGAACGAAGATCAGCGCCGTGAGCTTGATGCCGGCCGCGAAGCCAACGGACCAGCCGCGCAGTCGCGCGCCGGGCGGGCGGGTCAGATCCCACACCACGATCGCCATGAGGAGGATGTTGACCTGCCCCTGCCACACACTCCCCCGCACAGCCTCCAGATCGATGGCGGCGAGGGTGATACCGAAGGACGCGACGGCCAGTTGCCACTGACGCCGATAACCGACGAGGCGAAGGCACCTCCACACAGTCATACCGAGGGCGAAAAGGATCAGCAGGAACCACAGCACCCCGGTATTGCCGAGGCTCCACGGCACGAAGAGCAACGCGGCGAAGGGAGTGTAGGTGAACCAGAAGGAGTACAGCGGTTCGCCGTTCATCACCTTCTCGGCGCCGGCGATGTAGACGTAGAAATCTCCGCCGTTCGCGAGCAAGCCGAATCCCGGTGGCGCGTAGAACGGAATGATCGAATACTGCAGAATCAGCGCCGTAACACCAACGGCGATACAGGAAATCATCAACCGGACCGAAACGCGGTACCCGGGTTCGCCAACTACCGATTCGGTCTCCACGAGAGCGAAACTACCCGACGATCAGCGTCCGCAGGCTACGGCCGATCACCGCCTGATTCGTTCAGACCTGTCACGGACCCGCGATACAGAAGAACCCCTCCCGGAAAGTTCCGAGAGGGGTTCTTGCTGCTGTGATGGTGGAGCTAAGGGGACTCGAACCCCTGACCCCCACACTGCCAGTGTGGTGCGCTACCAGCTGCGCCATAGCCCCGTATCGAGTTGTTCACCTGCGGTTTCCCGCCGGGAGAACATTACAGGAGGCGCGTGCCGCCACCAAATCGGCTGGTCAGCAGGCTAGGTCACTTCATGACCTCGGTGAGCCAGTCTCCCTGCACCTGGATCAGCTGACCGTTGTGCACCACGGTCGGGGTGCCGGTGCTGCCGGTCTCCTGCAGCAGCTTGCTGCCGGCAGCGGCGTTGGAGGCCGACTCGGCGGTGTACTTGCCGTCGCGGATCGCAGCGGTCACATCGGCGGGCAGCTCGACGCCCTTGCTCTTGGCACCGTCGCCGAGCACCGTGGCGAGCCCGGCGTTATCGCGGTCGCCCGAACCCTCCTGCGGCTGCTGCGCGTACATCGCACCGTGGGCGCCCAGCCACGCCTTCTGCTTCTGATCCTCCGGCAGGGAGGACTTGGCGATCGCCAGCAGGCCGCCGCCCGCGCGATCGGAGTAGTCACCCGAGGGGCTCTGGCGGTTGAGGAAGGAGAGCATGAAGAACTTGATCTGCAGGCTGCCGTCCTCGATGCCCTTGGTGATCTGCTCGCCGTACTTGCGCTCCATGTTGCCGCAGGCGGGGCAGTAGGGGTCCTCGAAGAAGGTCAGCTTCGTCTTGGCGTCGTCCTTGCCGAGCACGAAGACCGGGGTGGCCTTGTCGATGGCCGCCTGCACCTTGTCGGCGGGCGAGCCCTCCTTCTTGCTCAGCAGCAGCACGCCGCCGATCACGACCACGATCACCACCAGGACGGCGATACCGCCCAGCACGTAGGTCATCGTGTTGGACTGCTTCACTGGAACGTACTTGGCGTTCTTTCCCTTGCTCACCCCCACACCATAGCGGGAACCGGACTATGAGCTGGTCAAGCGATTATGAAGAAAGTACGTCGTCCACGATCGTCTTCGCCTCGGCCTGCACGAGGGCCAGGTGTTCCGGACCGCGGAACGATTCCGCGTAGATCTTGTAGACGTCCTCGGTGCCCGACGGACGGGCGGCGAACCAGGCGTTCTCGGTGGTCACCTTGAGGCCGCCGATGGGCGCGCCGTTGCCGGGCGCGCGGGTGAGCTTGGCGGTGATCGGCTCCCCCGCCAGTTCACCGGCCGAGACCTGCTCGGGCGACAGCTTCGCCAGGACGGCCTTCTGCTCGCGATCGGCGGGCGCATCGATCCGGGCGTAGGCGGGCACGCCGTACTGCTCGCCGAGCACCGCGAAGTGCTGCGTCGGCGTCTTCCCGGTGACGGCCAGGATCTCCGAGGCGAGGAGGGCCAGGATGATGCCGTCCTTGTCGGTGGTCCACACCCCGCCGTCGAGCCGCAGGAAGGAGGCGCCGGCCGATTCCTCGCCGCCGAAGCCCACGCTGCCGTCGAGCAGGCCGGGGACGAACCATTTGAATCCGACGGGCACCTCCAGCAGCGTGCGCTGCTGCTCGGCCACCACCCGGTCGATCATCGACGAGCTCACCAGGGTCTTGCCGACGGCCGCATCGTCACGCCACCCCTTGCGCGAGGCGAAGAGATAGTCGATCGCGACGGCGAGGTAGTGGTTCGGGTTCATCAGGCCCCCGTCGGGGGTCACGATGCCGTGCCGGTCGGAATCCGCGTCGTTACCGGTGGCGATGTCGTACTGATCCTTGTTCGCGATGAGCGAGGCCATCGCGTTCGGGGAACTGCAGTCCATCCGGATCTTGCCGTCGGTGTCGAGGGTCATGAACGCGAATTGCGGGTCGACCGTGGGGTTCACCACCGTCAGGTCCAGGTTGTAGCGGTCGCCGATCGCGCCCCAGTAACCCACCGCGGCGCCGCCGAGCGGGTCGGCGCCGATCCGCACGCGGGCGTCACGGATCTTGTCCAGGTGCAGCACCGACGGCAGATCTCCGACGTAGGAGTCGAGGAAGTCGAACCGCTGCACGGTGTCCGTTCGGATTCTGGAAAAGCGCGCAAAGGTTCCACGCCAGTATGTATGACGCCATATATCCGGGGATCCTCTCATAATTCTTATGATATGATCGTACTGTGGAAGTTCTTGAATATCAGGTAAATCAACCAGTTTTGAGCTCAAACAAGGACGCGCCAGAGAAGGCGCTAATATCTCAGGTTTGACCGGATTATGAATTTCTCAAATTTTGACTTTTTGGCTGAAGCCTACCACCAGTGTTGAGAAGCCTGCCACCATGGTGTCAGTTTGATATCCATAGTGGGAGATTACAGAAGATGAAGGATTGAGCGTAAACTCAGCCTTTGGATGGGGCATCTTGCACCAGTCGTCAGGAGTGTCGATGAAGGTTGCCGCAAGCCTTCCCAGCGGCGGGGACCTGGCAGTGGATCTGTGACCAGCTATAAGTGAAGATGGGTTGTCTTGCTTGGCTGGGGAAGTATATGGATACCACTGGGGCGGCGTACGTTTATATTTGATTCATATAGATGATCACCTCCCGATATAAATGGACCTCAGTGGAAGAAGCTGCATTAAGCGAGGATGCTGCGCAGTCTTCAGCCAGAAGTGCCAGGGCGCCTCTTCTGTCTGGATCTAGAAGGTTCCAGGATTGGACGCTCCAGTGGCCGTCCTGCTGGACATCATTATGTCAGATCCCGGATCCTGGGCACCAGTGTGACCATCTGTGTATGAAACCAAAAAACTAGGTGTCTGCTAACTGGGATGACTGAGACTCTGGCACCTCATTGGGTTCCATGATATGCAGATCCAACTGTCATCTTCATTTAAAAGCGACTTTTTAGGGGATATGATTCTAAGAACTGAAGGCTTGGCACAGAAGCACTCCATCATGGGAAATAGTTATGAAGGATAAACCTGAAGACGATCGATCGCGCGTTATGCTGTTCGAGCAATCATGTGTTGTGAAGGCGTTCGCGTGATCCGGGAGCCGATGGTCGTTCGCGGCGTCAACTGAGATCGATGGGTTGCCAGAAATAAAAGATCTGTGGGTGTTGGAGTCCTGACCTCTGAAACCATGGAAGCGGGCACCACTCTCCTCAGAAATGATACGTTTGACTGTAACAGTGATAGCGGAAAAACCATCTTTGTGAAGTACTAAAGTTACTCTCTCACGCATTTAACGATCGATACGTGGAGCGGCAGCCCCAGGTTCGACATCGAGTCGGTGAGGGCGGTGCCCACGCCGGTGGCGCGGAGCACCGCGCCGAACAGCGCGCCCGCACCGACCACGAGCAGGATCATGCCGATCGGCTTGAGCGCGTTGCCCGTCATCTCCGCGAGCTGCGTGGCGCTGATGCCGCGACGGATCCCCAGCAGGTAGAAGGCCAGCACCACGGCCAGGGTCAGCGCGATCGCGGGGGTGCCGAAGAAGACGAGGATCGAGTACGGCTGCGATCCCGGTTCGAGGATCACCGAGCCGAAGGTGCCGCCCAGGATGAGCAGCATCGGGACCGCGATGATGAAGGCGATCAGGCCCAGCGAGGGCGGGTTCTTGCTGGCGTGCTCCTCCTCCGGGATGAAGTCCTCCGGCACCTCGACGATCACACGCTTACCGATCCACGAGCCCCAGACGACGCCGGAGACGAACCAGGCCGGGATGCCGCAGATGATGCCCATCAGGATGATCCAGCCGAGCGAGGTGTGCAGCAGGCCCGCCGCGGCCACGGGGCCGGGGTGCGGCGGCAGGAAGGCGTGCGTCATCGACAGGCCCGCGAGCATCGGCATGGCGTACATGACCAGCGACTTGCCGCCGCGCTTGGCGGCCACGTAGACCAGCGGCGCCAGGATGAAGATGCCGATGTCGAAGAACACCGGGATGCCCAGGATCAGGCCCGTGACGCCCATGGCGAGCGGCGCTCCCTTGGGCCCGAACAGCCGCAGCAGCCAGCTGGTGAGCACATCGGCGCCGCCGGACCGTTCGAGCAGCGCGCCGAGCACGGTGCCGAGGCCGATGATCGGGGCGATGTGCCCGAGGATGCCGCCGAACCCGGTCTCCAAGAGCGATTGCGCCGCCCCCTTCTGGGGCGATCCCACCAGCTTCTCCACCGATACGCCCGCGACCAGGGCGAGCCCGACCGACACGATGATCAGTGCGATGAACGGTTCGAGCTTGATCTTGATGATGAGGAACAGCAGCACGGCGATCGAGACCGCCGCCAGCGTCAGCAGCCCGCCCGTATCGTGCTGCAACCAATCAACAACCGAGGACATCGGCGTCTCCTATCCGAGTGCGGCCACGAAACGCGCGGCACGCGTGGTGATGTCGGCCCAGTCGCCGGCGGCGACGGTGGCGGGTGGCACGACGGACGTGCCGGCGCAGACGGCGACGGCGCCCGCGTCCAGGAACTCGTGGGCGTTGTCCTCGCTGACGCCTCCGGACGGCAGCAGGGGCAGGCCCGGGAACGGACCGTGCAGGTCCTTGAGGTAGACCGGGCCGAAGGCGCGGGCGGGGAAGATCTTCACGGCCACCGACCCGAGGGCGGCGGCGCGCGCGACCTCGGTGGGCGTGAGCGCCCCGAGGAAGACGGGGACGTCGAGGTCGCGCGCGGCCTGCGCCACGTCCTCGTTCACGTCCGGGGTCACCAGGAACCGGGCGCCGGCGTTGACGGCGTCACGCGCCTGCGCGGCGGTGCGCACCGTTCCCACGCCGAGGCTGGTTCCCGGGACGGTGGCGGCGCGTTCGAGGTGCCCGAGCACGCCGGGCGTGGTGAAGGTGAGCTCCACGGTGCGGATGCCGCCCTCGGCCAGGGCCCGGCACAGGGCGGCGGCATCGGGCAGCTCGGTGGCGCGGACGACGGTGAGCGCCCGGTCGGCGCGCAGGTCGTCGAGCAGGGTGGTGGTCACAGGACTCCTTCATCGGTGAGTCGCAGCGCTCCGCCCGCGCGGGCGCCGGTGAGGTGGCCGTCGTCGAGCGCGGGGACGCCGCGCACGAGGACGTGGGTGAAACCCGCGGCGGGGGTCCGCGGGGCGTCGAAGGTGGCGCGGTCGATCACCGTATCGGGGTCGAACAGGACGATATCGGCGGCGTAGCCCTCGCGGATCAGTCCGCGGCGCAGCAGTTTCAGTCGGCGGGCCGCGCGACCGGTGAGGTGGCCGACGCACTCCTCCAGGCTCATCAGACCCAGATCGCGGCTGTAGTGGCCGAGGTAGCGGGCGAAGGTCCCCCAGGCCCGCGGGTGCGGTTTGGCTCCCACCAGCAGTCCGTCGCTGCCGCCGGTGTGGGTGGGGTGGGCCATGATGGCGCGCACGTTCTCCTCGTGGCCCACGTGCTGCAGGATGCCGGTGGCGAGGCGGTCGGCGAGGAGGATGCCGATGCACACGTCGAACGGGTCGCGGCGCTCGTCCGCGGCGATCTGCTCGATGGTGCGGCCCACGTAGCCGGCCAGCGCCTGATCGCCCACGCCGCTGATCTCGATGGTGTTCCATTCGGCGATAACACCGTGGCAGCCGTCGGACCCGGTGTGCTCCAGGTGGTCCCGGATCCGAGCCAGCGATGCGGGATCGCGCAGCCGGTTCAGGACGGCGTCGGTGCCACCGGCGGCCACCCAGCTCGGCAGGATCGCGGAGAGGGTGGTCGCGCCCGGGAGGTAGGGATAGGTGTCGAGGGTGATGTCGGCACCGCCCGCGACCGCCTCGTCGAGCAGGGCCAGGAGCTCGGGCGCGCGGCCCTTGTTGGGCCCGAAGTTCAGCGTGGCGTGCGCCAGGTGCAGGGGGCAGCCGGTGGCGCGCGAGAGGTCGATCATCTCGCGGTAGGCCTCCATCGCGCCCGCGCCGTAGCTGCGGTGGTGCGGCGAGAAGTAGCCACCATGCCGGGCGGTGGTGCGCAGCAATGCGTCCAGTTCGGCACCGTCGGCGTACATGGCCGGGGTGTAGGTGAGACCCGTCGACAGGCCGGCCGCGCCCTCGCGCAGGCCCTGCGCCAGGATCTGCTGCATGCGTTCGACTTCGGCCGCGGTGGCGACCCCGTCGTCGAAGCCGCGCGTAAGCGCGCGCAGCAGGCCGTGCGGCACGAGGTAGGCGAGATTCGTCGCCACCCCGGCCGCGTCGATGTGGTCGAGGTACTCGCCCACGGTGCGCCAGGCGAAGTCGAAGTCCTCGGGATCGGTGTTCCACCCGGCGATCTGGCGGCGCACGACCGCGAGGGTGTCGTCACTGACCGGCGCGTAACTCAGGCCGTCCTGGCCGATCACCTCGCACGTGACGCCCTGCGTGATCCGCGACGGGTGCTCGGGGTTGAGCAGGACCTGCAGGTCCGAGTGGGCGTGCATGTCGATGAAGCCGGGGCTGAGCACCAGGCCGTCGGCGTCGATCACGCGGTGCGCGCCGCCGAGATCGGTACCGATGGCGGTGATGGTGTCTCCGGTGACGGCGACATCGGCGGTGTACCGCGGCGTCTCGGTGCCGTCGACCACGGCGGCGCCGCGGATGAGGATGTCGTGCATGGTTTC
Organism: Tsukamurella sp. TY48; assembly: GCF_019656655.1. Classification (GTDB taxonomy): domain Bacteria; phylum Actinomycetota; class Actinomycetes; order Mycobacteriales; family Mycobacteriaceae; genus Tsukamurella; species Tsukamurella strandjordii. The sequence continues at coordinate 678,187 of NZ_BPMV01000001.1, forward strand.
CGCTCTCAGAAGTACGTGGAGATCAGGTCGACGACGAGCGGATTCGCCGTGTCGTCCGCGACCACCGGGATGACGCGCCACTTGTCGAAGACGGTGCACGGGTGGCTCAGTCCGAGCCGGACCACATCGCCCACACGGAGCGGATCGTCGGCGGCGAGCCGGAGGAAGGCGTGCTGATCGTTGACGGCGGAGATCTCGGCGGTCAACGGTCGCGGCTCGGCTCCGAGTTCGGAAGCCGCGGCCTGCGGCTCGGGTAGTCCCTCGTCGAAGGAGACATCGCGGCGCCCCACGTCGAGGAGAGCGAGTCCGGGCTCGGGCCGGGAGATCACGCGCGCCCAGACGTGCATGGCGGAGCGGAGTCTCGGCGCCTCGGTGTCGCGGCCCGACGGTGTGATGAAGCGGTAGAAGCCGTCGTCGTGGATGATGTACGCCCCCGACCGCACCACCACGCGCGCGCCCTCGACGCCCCCGAGCACGGCTGCGACGCGGTCGAAGTAGGCGCTGCCGCCCGCGGAGAGCACGATCCGGCCCTCGGGGTACAGCGGCCGGAGTCGGTCGTGCAGGGCGAGAAGGTTGTTCAGATAGTCGTCGACGGTGGCGAGCGATGCGGCGGAGGTGTCGTGCGCGAAGGCGCCCTCGTAGCCGGTGACGCCGCCGAGGCGCAGCCGCTCGGATGCGGCGATCCGCTCGCCGATGGCGTAGGCGTCGTCGATCGAGCGGGCCCCGGTACGGCCGCCGGGACCACCGAGTTCGACGAGCACGGTGGGCTGCCGGACGGCGTCCGCGAGTCCGCGTTCCAGTGCGTCGACGGTGCCCAGGCCGTCCGCCCACAGGGTCACGGCCAGATCGGGATCGGCGTCGAGGGCCGCGCCGAGCCAGCGCAGTCCCGCGGGATCGGCGATCGCGTTCGCCACGTGCAGGTCTCGGAATCCGGCGGCCACCGCGACCTGCAACTGCGGGAGGTTCGCCACGGTGATGGCGGTGCATCCGGCATCGAGCTGGTCCTGCCACAGCGCGGGCGCCATCGTGGTCTTCCCGTGCGGTTCGAGGTCGACGTCATGGGCGGCGGTCCAGCGGGCGAACTCGGCCACGTTGTGGTCCATCGCCGCGCGGTCGAGCACCAGGACGGGCGTGGACAGATCGCTCAGGTGCGGCTCCCGGGCCAGGAATTCCGTCCGGTCGAGGCCGTCCGCCCACGCCGGCACGGCCTTGTCGGCCACACTCAATGCATCCGGTCGCGCCTCGACCCTGTTGCCCATCGAGCTCTCCAATCTGCTACGTTGCATATGTTGCAATCATCGTTGCGTGATGCGTGTCACAGAAGGTAGCATCGCCCACAGGCCCTGCACAACTACGGAAATCGGAGGCGTGGTGTCGGAACCACTGATCGCGTGCGTCGGCGAAGCGCTGGCACTCGTCGCCGCGGGCGACCTGGACGCGCCGGCACCGCCGATGCACGCGGGCGGCGCCGAGGCCAACGTCGCCACCGGGCTCGCGACGCTGGGCACCGCCGCCGCCTTCATCAGTCGCGTCGGCGGCGACGCCGAGGGCCGCCGCATCGTTGACCACCTGCGCACCCACGGCGTGCTCGTCGACGCCGTGGAGACGGACGCCTCCGGGTTCACCGGCCGCTACGCCAAGACCGAGGGAATCGACGCATCCGGCGAGCCGGCCACCGTGAGCACCTACCGGCGCGCGGGTTCCGCCGCTGCGGCGATGTCGCCGGATTTCCTCACCCGGCCGGAGGTGGCGGACGTGCTGCGCCGCGCCACGCTCGTGCACACCTCCGGCATCACGCCCGCGCTCTCGCCGAGCTGCGCCGCGCTCACCGCAGACCTGCTGCGTACCCGCACCGGCATCACCGGAACCGTGACCTTCGACGTGAACTGGCGCGAACAGCTGTGGCCCGACGGCGATCCCGCGATCGTGATCGACCTGGCCCGGTGCGCCGATGTGGTGCTCGTCGGATCGGACGAGGCCGAGCGGGTCCTCGGCACGGGCGATCCCGCACGGGTGCGCGCGCTCCTGCCGGAACCGCGCACCGTCGTGGTCAAGGACGGGGCCGAGCGCGCCGTGGCGATCGCCCGGGACGGCACGCAGACCACGGTTCCCGCCCTATCGGTGGACGTGATCGAGCCGGTCGGCGCGGGAGACTCTTTCGCGGCCGGATTCCTACACGGCCTCGCACACGATGAGGACCTGCGCACCTGTCTGCGCCGCGGACACGCGGGTGCGGCCGCGACCCTCACGGTACGTGCGGATTTCGCGGTACTCCCTCCCGATGCCCTGCGGGCCCTCCTCGACTGCGACGACGACGTCTGGGCCGGAGCCCATGTGGGATCCGACGGCGTCTGGGTGGGCGAACACACGTTCGCGCCACCCCGGGGAAGCGAGACCGTATGAGCCAGAGCCTGACCCGCGCGCTCGACATCCTCACCCTGCTCGGCGAGGGACCCGCGTCACTCGACGAGCTCGCCGATCGCCTCGGCGTGCACAAGACCACCGTACTGCGGCTGCTGCGTCCGCTGGTCGACGCGCGCTTCGCGTACCACGACGACTCCCACCGCTACCACCTCGGATCCCGCGTCTTCGATTTGGCCGCACGAGCTTCCGAGCAGCGGAGCATCCGCACCATCGCAGCCCCGCACCTGATCGCCTTCAACCGCGAGTACGGGCGCACCACGCACTTGGCGGCGCGGGAGGGCGATGCCGTGGTGTACATCGACAAGCTCGAATCGCGCGACCTCATCCGGATGTACTCACGGGTGGGCATGGAGGCCAACCTGAATTCGAGTGCGGTGGGCAAACTCCTGCTCGCCTCGCTCCCCGACGCGGAGCTGAAGCCGATCGTGGCCACCATGGATTACACCCGCCGCACCCCGAACACCATCGTCACGCCGGAGGCGTATCTCGACGAGATCGCCGTCGTCCGCGCCCAGGACTGGGCCACCGACCGCGAGGAGAACGAGCCGTCGATCAACTGCATCGGGGCGCCGATCCGGGATGCCACCGGCGCGACCGTGGCGGCCGTGTCCGTCTCGGTTCCCGACGTGGTGCTGCCCTTCGACGAGCTATTGGACCTGCTGGGACCGCTGCGCGAGACCTGCGCCGCGATCTCGGCGGACTGCGGGTACCGCCCGCGCTGAACCTCCCGGACACCCCCGGGGAAACCGAATCACTCGACAACGAATGAGGAGAACCATGCCCGCCACCGCCGTCTCGACCACCGACGCACCGGCCCCCGCACACTTCTTCAGCCAGGGCGTGCGCCGCGGCAACCTGCTGCAGGTGTCGGGCCAGGGACCGATGGACCCGGCCACCAACCAGTACATCGCCGAGGGCGACGTGAAGGCACAGACGCTGCGCACACTGCAGAACGTCAAGGCCATCCTCGAGGCCGGCGGAGCCTCCATCGCCGACGTCATGATGTTCCGCGTGTACCTCACCACCCGCGACGATTTCGCGGCGATGAACGAGGTGTACGGCGCCTTCATCGCCGAGAACGTGCCGGAGGGCGTGGCCCTCCCCTGCCGCACCACCGTCTTCGTCGACCTGCCGCACGAGGTCATGCTCGTCGAGATCGACGCGCTCGCCGCGCTCGACTGAGAGATCGGCCACTGCTCCGTCCGCGCTCTATTGATATATGCGCATGTTTGGATGTAACCTTCCGCTCGGACCGGAAGGGGGCGTGACATGGGCGCGGACGGACACTCACACGCTGGGCACGATCATGGAGTCTCGGCGGACGCGGATAAGCGCTGGCTGAGCCTGGCGCTGGCACTCATCGTCGCCTTCATGGCGATCGAGGTGACGATCGGCATCATGGCCAGCTCGCTGGCGCTGATCACCGACGCCGCGCACATGCTCACCGACGCTGCGGCGATCGTCCTGGCACTGTTCGCGATCAAGATCGCGGCCAAGCCCGCCCAGGGCGGCTACACCTACGGCCTCAAGCGGGCCGAGATCCTCTCGGCGCAGGCCAACGGCATCACGCTGCTGCTCCTGGCGGTGTACTTCGTCTACGAGGGCATCTCCCGCATCATCGATCCGCCGAACGTGGACGGCAAGCTGGTGTTCTTCACCGCGCTCGCCGGCTGCGCGGTGAACATCGCGGCCACGATGTGCATCCGCCGCGCGAACCGGGAGAGCCTCAACGTGGAGGGTGCGTACCAGCACATCCTCAACGACCTCTACGCCTTCATCGCCACGGCGATCGCGGGCGCCATCATCTGGGCCACCGGCTGGGGCCAGGCCGACGCGATCGCCGCGCTGGTCGTGGCCGCGCTCATGTTCAAGGCGGGCTGGGGATTGGTGAAGGCCTCCGGGCGCATCTTCCTCGAGGCGGCGCCGGAGGGCGTCGATCCCTCGGCCGTGGGCGCCGACATCGCCTCCGTCCCGTCGGTGGAAGAGGTCCACGACCTGCACATCTGGGAGATCACCTCCGGCCAGGCCGCGATGTCGGCACACATCCTGGTGACGCCGGGAGCGGACTGCCACGCGGTCCGGGCGACGGTGGCCAAGCGACTGCACGACGATTACGACATCGAGCACGCGACCCTGCAGGTGGATCACGTCGGCGACGAGGATCACTGCGATGAGCCGCACGGCGAGGCGTACCGGTCGGCCGATCAGGCCGCGTCAGACGTGCCGACGGTGTCCGCACCGGCCGGAACGCCCACTCCCGCCGCCGCCCCCGCACCGGTCGCGAAGGCCGATGATCACGCGCCGAAGAACGGCGGCACCACGTAGCACGGCACCGCCCGCGGGTGCTGCGGGTCGAGGGCGTTGAGTACGAAGTAGGCGGCGCGGCGGGAACCGGCGATCGCGAGGTGGTCGGAGAAGTCCTGCCCGCACGTGTCCTGGACGACGATGTTGGTGACCCTGGTTCCGGCAGGACCCTGAAGCTGTCCACTGGTGTACGGGAGCACGAGTTCGTCGTAGCGGGTGGAGATGTTGGTGTACTCGATGCCGGCGGCGTAAGGCGTTCCGCCGGTCCAGATCTTGTCGAGGAAACGCGATCCCGGCAGCATGTCGCCGATCGATTCGAAGACCGGGACGTACGGGTCGCGCACGTTCAGCCCGCGCACGAACGCTGAGACCGCGCGCCCCACGTCCGCACTCGTTCCGCGCCACAGCGGGGCGAGGGAGACGTACCGTCCCACCTTCGCGGCGCCGCCGAGGTACTTCACGAAGTACGACGGCATCAGCGTGCCCTGCGAGTGGCCGATCAGGTCGACCTTGCTCGCACCGGTCGATTGCAGAACACGTTCCACGACCGACTTGAGCTGTTCGGCGCTCGCCGCCAACGGCCTGGTGCCGCCGATCTGATTCGCCGGCCACGGGGCGCCGGGGAGCGCCCCGTAGGTGAAGCTGAAGACGCAGTAGCCGTTGTTCTTCAACAGCGGGGCGTAGGCGCCCCAGTTGGTCTGCGAGCCACCACCCGTGCCGTGCACCAGGACGACGGGGTTGGGGTGTCGCGCAGTGGGTTTGCAGGCGTAGTCGTTGGTTCCGGGGAGCGAGCCGTTCGGATTGGTCAGCTCGAACGGGATGCCGCCGAAGAAATTGAAGTTCTCCGGCAGCGGTGCGGCCTGCGCCGGAGTCGCGGCGACCAGGAGCGCGATGGCCGCGACGGCGGCGGATGCGCTGCGACGAAGTGAACGAAGCTTCATGCGTTCGCACGGTAACCGAGGTGGCGGTTTCAGAAACACATTTTGTAGAACTTGTTCTAACTTGTCGGGTTGCCCGGAGCGGTCGAATTCCGGGATCGCGCCGGACGAAGGCGGCCATGGTCATCGACATCGACGACGTCGACTCACCGCGAACCCTGGGTCCACCAGAGGTCCAGGATCGCACATTCTGATACGACCGTCTCGTGCGCGAATCTCATTAGCATCACCCGAGATTCATGGTGCACCCGCAAAGGCATAAACAGGTGTACGCGTCAGGAAATGGGCCGTCCGGGCGCCGTCGATCCCCCGGTCTGTAGGAGTCCCCATGTCCATCTCCCCCACCCGCGTCCTCACCGCCGTCGTCGCCGCGATCGCCGTCGCCGGCATCGCCGCTCCGATCACCGTCGCCTCGGCGGATCCGAGCTACAAGAACTGCACTGAGGTCCGCAAGGCCGGCAAGGCGCCACTGCTCAAGGGGCAGCCCGGCTACAGCTCGAAGCTCGATCGCGACGGAGATGGTGTGGCCTGCGAGTAATCACCGGAGAAAGAGAAGTGCCCCCGGCCTGATGGCCGGGGGCACTTTCCGTGGAGCCGCCGGGAATTGAACCCGGGTCCTCCGTCATTTCTACGGGGCTTCTCCGTGCGCAGTCCGCTGTGTCTCTACTCGGATCTCCTAGTCTCGCGAACAAGCCAGGATGACGATCCCAGTCGCTGTTTGATGTCCCTCACGATGCCGCGACCGCACCGTGAGGTGAATCCCTCTAGCTGATGCCAGGAACCGGGCCGAGGGCGAACCCGGGCTGACAGACTCGCTTTGCTACTTAGGCAGCAAGAGCGAAGTCGCGCTGATTGGAATCGGCGCTTAATTGGTTGCCGCGACGCTTACGGTGGTCTCCAGCCTGCACCGGCACGCTTCCCCCGCGTCAACAAACGAAGTCGAAACCGATCGGCCCCTTATCGTCTGCCTCAGCAGAAGCCCATCCCTTACGGGGTGGAGACTCCAGAGTACCCCACCCCGGGGGCCGCCCGTCCACCGGTTTTCCCGCCGGCGAACACCGGGCGGCCTAGGTCAGGCGCACTCTCGTCCCCGTCGACGAGGCGCTCATGTTGGCCAGCACGGTGAGCAGCACCGTCCCGGCGCGTCGCGCCCACGACTTCATCTTGGCCTTGTTCTCAACGCTCATCGGACACCTCCACCCGAGTCACAGGAGTCACATCAGTAACTCTGATTCAAGTGAACGCCGGTCCGGGGGCCGGAGCAACGCGCCACGCCCAACGGCGGACGCTGAATATTTATCCGCGCATGCCCTTGACGCGGCGGCCCAGCTCACGCACCAGCTCACGCTCGGCGGTGCGGCGGGCGATGTCGTGTCGCTTGTCGTAGTCCTGCTTACCCTTGGCCAGCGCCAGCTCCACCTTCACGCGACCGTCGTTGAAGTACATCGACAGCGGCACCAGGGTCTGGTTGCCCTCGCGGATCTTGCCGGTGAGCGAATCGATCTCGCGACGGTGCATCAGCAGCTTGCGAGTACGGCGCGGGGTGTGGTTGGTCCACGAGCCGTTGCCGTACTCCGGGATGTGCAGCCCGCGCAACCACACCTCGCCGTCGTCGATGGTGGCGTACGCGTCGACCAGCGAGGCCTTACCCTCTCGGAGCGCCTTCACCTCGGTGCCCACCAGCACCACACCCGCCTCGAAGGTGTCGAGGATGGCGTAGTTGTGGCGCGCCTTGCGGTTGCTCGCGATCACCGAGCGCCCCTTCTCCTTCGCCATCTCGTCTTTCCTTTCGATCTCACACGGACGTGTCCCACAGCGGACAACCAGTCCATTCTACGGGCGGCCGATAACGGCGGGAAAGCGAGTTTCGCGCGCGGCTATTCGCGGACGTAGAAGCGGAGCGTGAGGTACGCGGTGAGGCCGGCACCCACGGCACCGGTCAGGATGAGCCACGGCGACACCAGCCACACGTCGGTGTTGGTGATCCGGGCCAGGATGTTGACCCCGTAGAACTCGCGCAGCGCCCGGTCGAAGAAGAAGGTCTTCCCGGCGAACAGGCCGCCGATGGCGAGCACGGCGCCGATCACCGCGGCGAACATCGCCTCCAGCAGGAAGGGCAGCTGCGTGTACCAGCGGCTCGCGCCCACCAACCGCATGATCGACACCTCGGTTCGGCGGGTGTACGCCGCCACCTGCACCATGTTCGCGATCAGCAGCACCGCGGCGACGGCCTGGATCAGCGCGATGAAGAAGGCCGCGTTGCGGGCGCCGTTGAGCACCGAGAAGACGCGTTCGACCAGCTTGCGCTGATCCTGCACATCGGTCACGCCGGGCTGCGCCTTGGCCACGTCGATCACGGACGCGAACTTGGAGTCGTCGTTCACCCGCACCTTGAACGAGGCGGGGAGCACGCCGGGGCGCACCAGTTCGGCGAGATCGGGCTGCTCGGCGAAGGTCTTCGTCTTCGCCGTGTTCAGCGCCTGCTCCTGGGAGATGAAGTCCACGGAGTCGACGCCCGCCTGCTGTTTGAGCGTGGTCTCGATCGCCTGGCACACCGCCTTCTGGCAGTTCGGATCGTCGGCCGCGACCTTGTCGTCGACGAACACCTGGATCTCGACGCGCTGCAGGAAGATGTCCTGGCTCTTGTCGGCCATTCGCACCACGAGCAGGCCGCCGCCGAACATGCCGAGCGAGATGGCGGTGGTGAGGATCATGGCGATGGTCATGCTCACGTTCCGGCGCAGGCCGGTGGCGACCTCGCTGGTGATGAAGCTGGCACGCACGGTAATCAGTCCTTCGGATTCGTCTCGATCAGCGGGCGGTCAGCGGCCGAGGCCGTACACACCGGTGGCGTCGTCGCGCACGATGTCGCCCATGCGGAACTCGATCACGCGGCGGCGCATCGAGTCCACGATGTGCCGGTCGTGCGTGGCCATGACCACGGTGGTCCCGGACCGGTTGATGCGGTCGAGCACGTCCACGATCTCGGCGGAGGTGTCGGGATCGAGGTTGCCGGTGGGCTCATCGGCCAGCAGCAGCAGCGGCCGGTTGGCGATCGCGCGGGCGATCGCGACGCGCTGCTTCTCGCCGCCGGAGAGCTCGTTGGGCATCCGGTTGGCCTTGCCGCCCAGCCCCACGTAATCGAGGACCTGCGGCACGGTGCGGTCGATCACGTTGCTCGGCTTGCCGATCACCTCGAGAGCGAAGGCCACGTTCTCCGCCACGGACTTCTGCTGCAGCAGCCGGAAGTCCTGGAAGACGCAGCCCAGCGACTGCCGCAGCTGCGGCACCTTCCGCCCGGACAGCTTGTTGACGTGGAAGTCGCCCACGTAGACATCGCCGCTGGTGGGCTTGTCCTCCTTGAGGAGCAGCCGGAAGAACGTCGATTTGCCCGATCCCGAGGGACCGATCAGAAAGGCGAACTCACCCTTGCCGATGCTCAGCGACAGGTCGTTCAGCGCAGGCCGGGCCGACGCCTTGTATTTCATCGTGACGTTCTGGAGCGTGATCACGGTCGCCCAGTGTACTGACGCCCCGGCCTAACCCGGTGCAACTGTCGTTGTCGGTGCGCCGCCGGGCGATGTAGTGCCGGTTTCCGGCCCTCCCGGCTGCGGCACCGTGGGGGCGGTCGGGCTCGGGATGGTCACCGTCGTGGTGCCCGACGGGACCTGTCCGCTCGCCGTCGGCTGCCCGGGGCGGGGCGCAGCGCTGCCCGATACGGACGGCCCGGACGACGGTGCGCCGGACGATCCCGAGGGCGTCGTGGACGGCATGGTCGTCGAACTGGGCGGCCGGGTGAGCGTGGTGGTACCGGACACCCAGGGCTGATTGGCCGCGGGCGGCGTCGTCTCCGTCGGTCCGGCGGTGGGGCCGTACCTGCGCTCCTCCTGCGGCACGAACTGCTGCCGCAGGTCCTGGTACCAGGCCATCAGCACCACGAACAGCACGACCAGGATCGCGGTGCTGGTGCGGATGCGGGTGCCGCGGATGTACTTCGGCAGTCGATCCCAGAGGGGTGGGGAGACGGGCTTGTCGTCGGTCATGTGGCCGCCTTGTCGTCACTCTGGGCGGTCTCGGTGCGCGGGTCGACGGTGTCGGTGCGCGGATCGACCGAGATGCCGGCGGTGGCGAGGCTGCGCACGATGCGTTCGCGCAGGTTGCGGCCCACCTCGAACTGCTTACCCGGGAGGGTACGCGCCACCATCCGCATGTTCACCTGGTCGAGGTCGATCGATTCGACGCCCATCACGCTGGGCTCGTCGAGCAGCAGCGTGGACATGTACGGGTCCTGGTACGCCCGCTCCCCCACGGTGTGCAGGAGCGCGTTCACCTTGCCGATGTCCACGGTGGTGGGCAGCGGGATGTCGACGACGGCGCGGGCCCAGTCCTTCGACAGGTTGGTGGCCTTGACCACCTGCCCGTTCGGGACGGTGATCACCTCGCCGTCGGTGTTGCGGAGCTTGGTGACGCGCAGGGTGACGTCCTCGACGGTGCCCTCCGCCGTCGAGCCTCCGGTCAGCGTGAGCGCGACGACGTCGCCGAAGCCGTACTGCCGCTCGGTGATCAGGAAGAACCCGGCCAGTAGGTCCTGCACTACGCGCTGCGCGCCGAAGCCCAGCGCCGCACCGATCACGGTGGCGGGTGCGACCAGCGCGGTGATCGGGACGCCCAGCGCCACGATGATCTGGTAGCCGGCGAACAGGTAGATCGCGGCGATGGCCACCCAGCTGATCACCTGGATCACGGCGTGCTGGTGCTTCGCGGACTCCGAGCGCACCAGCGAATCGCTGTTCTTGAACTCGGCGTCGATCCGGCGGGTGACGCGCGCGGAGGCCCAATTGACGAACCGGTTGGCCAGGACGGCGGCGATCGACCAGAGGGCGATCGGCAGCACCCGCTCGAACATCAGCAGTCGCCACCCCGTCGTATCGAACGAGGTGAACGAGAGTGCGAGCGTGCTACTCGTCATCGCCGCGCATCCGCCAGCGGATGCCGGCCTCGATGAAGCCGTCCAGGTCACCGTCGAGCACGGCCGACGGGTTGTTGACCTCGTAGTTCGTCCGCAGGTCCTTGACCATCTGGTACGGATGCAGCACGTAGGAGCGCATCTGGTTGCCCCACGACGCGCCCTCGTTGGTCTTGAGCGCGTCCATCTGGGCCCGCTCCTCCTGGCGCTTGCGCTCCAGCAGCTTGGCCTGCAGCACCTTCATGGCGGAGACCTTGTTCTGCAGCTGGCTCTTCTCGTTCTGACAGGTGACCACGATGCCGGTCGGGATGTGCGTGAGGCGGACCGCGGAGTCGGTGGTGTTGACCGACTGGCCGCCCGGGCCGGACGAGCGGTACACGTCCACGCGCACCTCGTTCTCGTCGACGTCGATGTGGTCGGTGGTCTCCACCACGGGCAGCACCTCGACCTCGGCGAAGGAGGTCTGGCGGCGGCCCTGGTTGTCGAACGGGCTGATCCGCACGAGGCGGTGGGTGCCCATCTCCACGGAGAGGGTGCCGTAGGCGTAGTCGGTCTTCACGGCGAAGGTCGCGGACTTCAGGCCCGCCTCCTCGGCGTAGCTGGTGTCGTAGACCTCCACGCCGTAGCCGTGCTTCTCGGCCCAGCGGATGTACATGCGCATGAGCATCTCGGCCCAGTCCGCGGCGTCCACACCGCCGGCGCCGGAGCGGATGTTGATCAGCGCGTCGCGGCTGTCGTACTCGCCCGAGAGCATGGTCTTGACTTCCATCGCCTCGATCTCGGTGCGCAGCTTCGCGCGATCGGCGTCGGCGTCCTCCAGGGCGGCGGCCAGGTCGTCGCCCTCCTCGGCCTCGGCGAGCTCGTAGAGCACCGGCAGATCGTCGAGCCGCTGCCGCAGGTCGGTGACCCGGCGCAGCTCGGACTGGGCGTGCGAGAGCTGGCTGGTGACCTGCTGGGCATTGGCCTGGTCGTTCCACAGCTCCGGATCCGAGGCCTTGTGCTCCAGCTCGTCGACGCGGCGGCGCAGCTCGTCGAGGTCGATCACCTTCTCCACCGTCTGGAGGGTGGTCTCGAGGCTCTCGATGTCTGCGATCACGTCAGGTTGCACAGTTATCCAGGATACTGCTCGGGCGGCCCGGCGGAGTCCGGCGGCGGGGTAAGGCTGCCGAGCTGCCAGGAGCTGTCGACCTTGCCCACCTTGTAGTAGACGGGCCACTGGTCACCCACCTCGGGCCAGCGCTGCGAGAAGTCCACCACGAGTTGCCGGTACACGGCAGTGGGTGCGGTGGTGGGGCCGGCGATGCTGCCGGACACGGTGACGAAGGCCTGTCCCTTCTGATCCGCCTCCAGGGGCCGCGGGCTGACGCCGCTGAGGGTGAGGACGCCGTCCTCGAGGCCCGGGCCGGCGGGGGCGGTGCCCACCGCCGTCTTCTTCGAGCGCTGCCAACCGATGATCAGCGCGGCGACCACCACGGCCAGGAACGCGATCCAGATGAACTCCATGATGTCCAGATTACCGACGGTGGGCACTGCTGTGGGGCGTGCGACGAACCGGGGCCGCGGGCTCGATTACCGTGCAGCTATGTCGAGCGCACCGTCGAACCCGAATCCCGACCTCCAGCTGGCCCTGAGCCTCGCCGATGCCGCGGACGAGCTGACCATGGCGCGGTTCGGCGCGCTGGACCTGAAGGTGGACGCCAAGCCGGACCTGACCCCGGTCTCCGATGCCGATCTCGCCACCGAGACCCTGATCCGCGAGCGTCTGGCCGCCGAGCGCCCCGGCGATGCGGTACTCGGCGAGGAGTTCGGCGGCGAGCCCGTCTTCTCCGGGCGGCAGTGGGTGCTCGATCCCATCGACGGCACCAAGAACTTCGTGCGTGCGGTCCCGGTGTGGTCCACGCTCATCGCGCTGTTGGAGGACGGCGTGCCCACAGTGGGCGTGGTCTCGGCGCCCGCGCTGCGCCGCCGCTGGTTCGCCTCGGCCGGCTCGGGTGCGTTCGTCCAGTTCGACGGTGGCGAGCCGGTGCGGATCTCGGTCTCGGCGGTCCGGGAGATCGCGGACGCGAGCATCTCCTTCTCCGACCTGTCGTATTTCGCGGACCGCGCCGGGCGCGACCGTTTCCTGGCCCTGGCCGATGATGCCTGGCGGCTGCGGGGCTACGGCGACTTCTGGAGCTACTGCCTGGTGGCCGAAGGATCGGTGGACGTCGCCGTGGAACCCGAAGTCTCCCTGTGGGATCTGGCCGCGGTGGAGATCCTGGTGCGCGAGGCCGGCGGCCTGTTCACGGGCACCGACGGTACGCCCGGGCCGCACGCGGGGTCCGCCGTCGCGGCCAACCCCGCGCTGCATCCCCAGGTGCTCGCGCGTCTCACCCCCTGACACAACGAGACACATTTCGTCCCACCTCTTGGCACCGATCTTACTGCGGAGTAAGGTCGCTCCTGACTCAAGAGTAAGTTGGCGATCGACGGGCCCGGAATCTCTCCGCGCAGCGAGGTCGCCACGACGACAAGATGGTGGAGATGAGCACGTCAACCGACCCCCGGGACACCAGCGCCGTCGGGAAGAACCCGATCCGGCGGAACCCGACCGGACAGCTGATCCGCGCCCTGATGGCCGTGGTCCAGACCCCGTTCGTGCAGAACCGCGGCCTCCAGGGCCTCGTGAACCGCGTCGCCTACGAGGGCACCAAGACCGGCTTCAAGGCACTCGGCGCCGCCAACCGCACCTTCCAGGTGGTCACCAGCACCGGCAAGCCCAAGCGCCTCGGCTCCTCGTCGAAGTCGAACTACGACCTCACGCCCGACGATGAGCAGAAGATGATCGTGGACACGGTCAAGGACTTCGCCGCCGAGATCATCCGCCCCGCGGCCTTCGAGGCCGATGCGGCCACCGCCGCCCCGGATTCGCTCCTCGAGCGCGCCACCGAGCTGGGCATCACGATGATCAACGTGCCGGAGGAGCTCGACGGTGCCGGCAGCGACCGCGGTGCCGTGACCAACGCCCTGGTCGCGGAGGCACTCGCCTACGGCGATATGGGCCTCGCGCTGCCGATCCTGGCGCCGAGCGGCGTGGCGGTCACGCTGGCGCAGTACGGCTCCGACGGCCAGCAGCAGACCTACCTCAAGGAGTACGCGGGCGAGCAGGTGCCGCAGTCCTCCGTGGTGATCGCCGAGCCGGGTGCGCTGTTCGACCCGTTCGCGCTGTCCACCAAGGCCACTCGCACCTCGGGCGGCTACGTGCTGACCGGCGTGAAGTCGCTGGTCCCCCAGGCCGCCACCGCCGAGCTCTTCGTGGTGGGCGCCGAGCTGGACGGCAAGCCCGCCCTGTTCATCGTGGAGTCGGGCACCAACGGCGTGATCGTCGAGGGCGATCCCAGCATGGGCCTGCGCGCCGCCGCACTGGGCCGGCTGAACCTCAACAACGTCAAGGTCCCGTCGACCGCGCTGCTGGGTGAGGTCGACCTCGACACCGCCGTGCAGAACTACACCGACGTGGTGCGCCTGGCCCGCCTCGGCTGGTCGGCGCTGGCGCTGGGCACCTCGCGCGCCGTGCTCGACTACGTGACGCCGTACGTCAAGGAGCGCGAGGCCTTCGGTGAGCCGATCGCGCACCGTCAGGCCGTCGCCTTCGCGGTGGCCGATATGGCGACCGAGGTGGACGGCCTGGAGCTACTGGTGTGGCGCGGCGCCTCACGCGCCGAGCAGGGCCTGTCGTTCGGCCGGGAGGCCGCGCTGGCACGGAAGTTCGCCACCGACAAGGGCATGCGCATCGGCCTCGACGGTGTGCAGCTGCTCGGCGGCCACGGCTTCACCAAGGAGCATCCGGTGGAGCGCTGGTACCGCGACCTGCGCGGTGTGGGCATCGCCGAGGGCGTCGTCGTCCTCTAGGCCAATCGACTTCTGACAGACGAAAGAACCATCATGGCAATCAATCTGGAACTTCCCAAGAAGCTGAAGGCGTCGGCCGAGATGTCGCACCAGGGTGCGGCCGAGATCTTCCGCCCCATCTCGCGCAAGTACGACCTCGCCGAGCACGAGTACCCCAAGGAGCTCGACACCATCGCGGCGCTGTACGACGGGCTGGCCGACGCCGGCCAGGCACCGTCGGCGGCGAGCGGCGACCGCAAGAAGGGTGAGGGCGACGAGGCCCCCAAGCCCGAGCCCGAACTGCCGCTGGGCACCCGCAACGGCGGCACCATGGAATCGATCATCAACGCGATCGAGATGTGCTGGGGCGATGCGGGCCTCATGCTCGCCTTCCCGTACCAGGGCCTCGGTAACGCCGCGATCGCCGCGGTGGCCACCGACGAGCAGCTGGAGCGCTTCGGCAAGGTGTGGGCGTCGATGGCGATCACCGAGCCCTCCTTCGGCTCGGACTCGGCGGCCGTGACCGCCACCGCCACCCGCGACGGCGACGAGTGGGTCCTCAACGGCACCAAGATCTTCGTCACCTCGGGCTCGCGCGCCGACCACATCGTGGTGTGGGCGACCGTGGACAAGAGCGCGGGCCGCGCGGCGATCAAGTCCTTCGTGGTGCCGCGCGAGCACCCGGGCGTTACCGTGGCGCGCCTCGAGCACAAGCTGGGCATCCGTGCCTCCGATACCGCGGAGATCCGGTTCGAGGACTGCCGCATCCCCTTCGAGAACATCCTCGGCAGCCCCGAGGTGAACGTCGAGAAGGGTTTCGCGGGGGTCATGCAGACCTTCGACAACACCCGCCCCCTGGTGGCCGCCATGGCCATCGGTGTGGCGCGGGCGTCGCTCGAGGAACTGCGCACCGTCCTCGAGGACGCCGGCATCACCATCGATTACGACGCCCCGGTGAACACGGTCCCGCACGCGGCCGCCGAGTTCATCCGCCTGGAGTCCGATTGGGAGGCCGCCTACCAGCTGACGCTGAAGTCGGGCTGGATGGCCGATAACAAGATCCCCAACTCGAAGAACGCGTCGATGGCCAAGGCCAAGGCCGGCCGGGTGGGATCGGATGTCACCCTCAAGGCCGTGGAACTCGCGGGGGCGCTGGGCTACTCGGAGCGCACCCTGCTGGAGAAGTGGGCGCGCGATTCGAAGATCCTGGACATCTTCGAGGGCACCCAGCAGATCCAGCAGTTGATCATCGCCCGCCGCCACTTGGATCTGAACAGCTCGCAGCTGAAGTAGACCGGGGTGGAGGACCTACGGGGCGTCGCCGGATGGCGGCGCCCCGTTCGTCGTCGGTAGCGTGGCCGTCATGCGCACACGGAACTCGACCCGATGACGGTGCTCTGGTGGGCCCGGCGCGATCTGCGACTGCGCGACAATCCCGCGCTGTGCGCGGCGGCCGCGGACGGCCCGGTGGTCCCCCTGGTCGTGATCGACCCCGCCCTCTTCGGCGACGGTGCCCGCCCGCGCGACGCCTGGTACGCCGCCTCGGTCCTCGCACTCGACGCACAGCTGGACGGCGGCCTGCACCTGCGGACCGGCACCCCCGCCGACGCGGTCCTCGATGCCGCCCGGGAGGCCGGAGCCACCGCGGTGCACGTGAGCCGGGAGACCACCCCGTTCGGGCGGCGCCGGGATGCCGCCGTGCAGTCCCGGCTGGCCGAGCACGGCATCGACTGGGTGGAGACCGGATCGCCGTACGCGGTGACTCCGGGCCGGGTGACCAAGGCCGACGGCAGCCCCTACCGCGTCTTCGGCGCCTTCCAGCGCGCCTGGCACGAGCACCGGTGGCCGGCACCCGCACGGCCCGCGACGCCGCTGCGCTGGGGAGCGCCCGCCGGCGCCGCGGAGCCGGTTCGGCGATCGCTGCGAGAAGCGGTGGACGCCTGCACGGTTCCCCTCCCACCCGCGGGTGAGGACGCCGCGGCGCGAGCCTGGGACCGCTTCCGCGCGGACGACCTGCCGCGCTACGCCGACGACCGCGACCGCCCGGATCTGGACACCTCGTCGCGCCTGTCGCCCTATCTCAAGGTGGGAGCGGTACATCCGCGCACGCTACTCGCGGACCTGCGGGACACCGGCGGCGAGGGCGCCGCGAAGTTCGTCTCCGAGCTGTGCTGGCGCGAGTTCTACGCCGACGTCCTGCACCACCATCCGCGGTCGCTGCGCCACGATCTGACCGATGCCCTCGCCGGGCTGGAGTACGACGCCCCGGGTGACGACTTCGCCGCCTGGCAGCGGGGCGAGACCGGCTTCCCCCTGGTCGACGCCGGCATGCGACAGCTGCGCGCCGAGGGCTGGATGCACAACCGGGTGCGGATGGTGGTGGCGAGCTTCCTCGGCAAGGACCTGCACCACTGGTGGCCGCACGGCGCAGCGCATTTCCTCGATCTGCTGATCGACGGCGATCCGGCGTCGAACGCCCACGGCTGGCAGTGGGTGTCGGGCACCGGCACCGATGCCGCACCCTACTTCCGGGTGTTCAACCCCACCGCGCAGGCGGAGAAGTTCGATCCGCGCGGCGATTACGTGCGCCGCTACGTGCCGGAGCTGCGCCACCTGGACGGCTCCGCGGCGCTGCATCCGTGGAAACATCCGGACGGGTACGCGCACGGCTATCCCACCCGCATCGTCGACCATGCGCAGGAACGCGAGGAGACGCTGCTGCGGTACCGCAGGGCTCGCGGGAAGTAACGCGACGAAAGTCGTACGCCGCGGACGCACCGCCGCGACCTTCGGGGCATGCCCCGCGCTCGGGTCGCGCAGTACCGTGATCGGCATGGGTATGAGCGTCTCGACGCAGCGGCTGCAGCGGTGGTGGACCGCCCCCGCCCTGCGAGACGCGGGTTTCGTCGCGCTGTCCGCCGCGGTGGCCGTGGCCATCGCCGTGACGGAGTGGCGGACGCGGGGCTCGTTCGCGGGCGCGGTGTACCTCGTACTCGGGTTGGCGGGCTCGATCGCGCTGTGGTGGCGCCGTCGGTGGCCCCTGGAGGTCACCGTGCTCGGCGGCCTGCTGACGGTGGCGATCGGATTCTGCGCCGCCTCCCTGCTGGGCCTGTTCACACTCGCGGTCCGCAGGCGGGACCGGGTCCTGATCTTCGCGACGCTGTTCATCACGGCGTGCATCGGCCTTCCCCACCCGTGGACGAGTGCGTCCTGGGCACCGCGAGACCTGTTGGCCGGAGCGGCCTTCACCGTGGTCTTCGCGCTCTGGGGCTCCTACGTGGGCGCCCGCCGCGACCTGCTGGAATCGCTGCGCGAGCGCGCGATCCGGGCGGAGGAGGAACGTGAGCTGCGCGCCGCGCAGGCGCGGACGGCGGAGCGCTCGCGCATCGCGCGGGAGATGCACGACGTTCTGGCCCACAAGGTCTCGCTGATCGCACTGCAGGCGGGCGCGCTCGAGGTGAACGCGGGAGCCGCCGCGCCGAGGGTCGAGCTCGCCGCCGCCGAAATCCGCAGCACGGCGCACCAGACCCTCGAGGACCTGCGCGGCGTCCTGGGGGTGTTGCGCGGCTCGGAGAGCGAGCCCCTGGTCCCGCAGCCCGGAATCGACGATCTCCCGCGGCTCGTGGAGCAGTCCCGGGTGGCCGGCACCGAGATCGCGTTGGAGACCGAGCTCGACGGCGGGCAGGTGCCGGACGCCCTGGGCCGCACGGCCTATCGCATCGTCCAGGAGAGCCTGACGAACGTGCGCAAGCACGCCGGGCCGGCCGTGACCGTGGTCGCTGTCCGGTTGGTGCGGCGGGTGCTCTCCGTGGAGGTGACCAACGGCCCGTCCCTGGGCGGGGCCGCACATCCGCTCCCCGGTTCGGGCGCCGGCCTGATCGGCCTCTCGGAGCGGGTGCAACTCGCGGGCGGGTGGATGACCTCCTCCGGTACGCCCGACGGCGGCTGGCGGGTGTACGCCGAACTGCCCGTCCCGGAATCGGACTGATCGGCCTTCCCCGGCCGTGGCAGGATGAAGGCCGATCCTGTCAGGAGGCCGTGTGACCCGCATCGTGATCATCGACGACGACCCGCTCGTGCGTTCCGGCCTCCGGATGATCATCGAATCCGCGGAGGATCTGGAGATCGTGGGCGAGGGCGGCGACGGCGACGAGGCGGTCGGCCTGGTGCGCGCCCTGCACCCCGACGTGGTCCTGATGGACATCCGGATGCCCTCCACCGACGGGCTGACCGCAACAGCCGCGGTGCGCGCCGAGCCCTCTCCGCCGCAGGTCATCGTGCTCACCACCTTCGACCTCGACGACTACGTGATGCGCGCCCTGCAGGCCGGGGCCGCGGGCTTCATGCTCAAGGACACCCCACCCCGGCAGTTGCTCGACGGTGTCCGGGTGGTCGCCTCGGGCGAGGCGATGCTCTCCCCCAGCGTCACCCGCAAGCTGATCGACCGGTTCGCCGCCGATCCGCGGGAGGACCGCCGCAAGGCTGCCGTGGACCGCATCGCCGGGCTCACCGACCGGGAGCGTGAGGTCTTCCTCGGCGTGGCCGCCGGTTCGTCCAATGCGCAGATCGGCCGCGAGCTGTTCATGAGCGAGGCCACCGTCAAGACGCACGTCTCCCGCCTCCTGGACAAGCTCGACGCCGCGAACCGGGTGCAGCTCGCGATTCTCGCGCACGACGCCGGCCTCACGAACTGACGCACTCCCCACCTTCCGTCCCCCTCCGCGGCGGGCGCGGTACGACTTTCGTATGACCCCGGCTGCCGGGCGCCGCGACCTTCGTCTACTCCTCCGATAGCGCTCGTCCACAACCTCTTTCAGCGTGCCCATCCGCGCTTCGGAGCGGGCCACACTGGGAGCATGGCATCGTTTCTGTACAAGGTCGGCAGCTTCTGCTACCGCAAGTGGTGGATGGTCCTCTCGCTGTGGATCGTCGCGCTCGTGGGCATCGGGATCGCGGGATCATCACTGTCGGAACCCTTCAAGGACGATTTCAACCTGCCCGGCAGCCAGGCGGTGAAGGCGCAGGAGGTACTGCAGAAGAACTTCCCGCAGACCGCCGAGACACAAGCACCCACCGCCACCGTCGTCTTCCAGTCGAAGGACGGACAACGCCTCGATCAGGGGCACAACGCCACCGCGATCAACACGGTCGTGGCGAAGCTGCGCGAGGTACCCCAACTCCCCGAGGCCGAGCGCGCCGCGCTCACCAACCCCGCCGTAGGCGCGGCGGCCGCGGAGAACCTCAGCGGTGACGGCCGGGTCGCCCAGCTCCGCCTCACCTTCGACGGCGTCAAGACGGTCTCCCAGGAATCCAAGGACGCGGTCGCCGCGGCGAAGCAGGCGGGTGCCGACGCCGGGCTCACCGTGGAAACGGCGGGCGCGGCGAACGAGCATCCGGCCGAACCGCCCGCCGAAATGATCGGCATTGTCGTGGCGGTCATCGTCATGATCATCACCTTCGCGGCGCTGCTCGCGGCGCTCATGCCGCTCGTCTCCGCGCTGATCGGCATCGCGCTGTCGACCTCGGTGATCGCGATCGGTACGTCCTTCCTCACGCTGGGCACCTCGACCACCGGACTGTCGATGATGATCGGGCTCGCCGTCGGTATCGACTACTCACTGTTCGTGATCTCGCGATATCGGCAGGAGCTGCTGCGTACCGACGACCGGGCGCACGCCGCCGGCCTCGCGGTGGGGACGGCCGGCAGCGCCGTGGTCTTCGCCGGTGCGACGGTGATCATCGCGCTGTGCGGCCTGTCCATCACCGGCATGTCCTTCCTCAGCCAGATGGGGCTCGGCGCCGCGGTGACCGTCGCGCTGGCGGTGCTGGTGGCGCTCACGGTGCTGCCCGCGCTGCTCGGTGTGTTCAAGTCCGCGGTCTTCACACCGCGACTGCCCTTTCTGTGGACACCGGATCAGACCGAGCGCCGCCCGATGGGACAGCGCATCGGCGAGCTGCTCACCAAGCGTCCGCTCCCCTTCCTCATCGGCGCCGTCGCGGTACTCGCGGTGGCGGCGATCCCGATCGGCAAGATCGAGCTCGGCCTGGACGTGACCTCGCCCTCGGACAAGGCCGCCACGTCGATTCAGAGCGAGGCCTTCGGCGCGGGCAAGTCCTCCCCGCTCGTCGCGGTGATCGACGATGAGGGCAAGGGCGATCGGAAGGCCGCGGAGACGCGCTTCGCGGACGAGGTGCGCAAGCTCGACGGCCTCGGCCCGGGCGGGATCATCGGTCCCGTGCCGAACGCGACCGGCAACGCCTCCCAGTTCATCATCGTCCCGGCCTCCGGGCCGTCGACGAAGCAGACGGCGGACCTGCTCGCGGAGGTCCGCGATCACGCCGACGCCATCGGCACGGCCACCGGGACGTACGTCGGCATCGGTGGTGCGGCGGCGATCAACGCCGACTTCTCCGACGCACTGACCTCCAAGCTGCCCCTGTACCTCATCGTGGTGGTGGGACTGGCGATCATCCTGCTGATGATCGTCTTCCGGTCGGTGATCATCCCGGTGATCGCCTCGCTCGGCTTCCTGCTGTCGATCGCGGCGACCTTCGGTGTGACGGTCGGCTTCTTCCAGGAGGGCTGGCTCGGCTGGATCAGCCCCGAGGAGCGCGGCCCGATCCTGGTGTTCATGCCGATCTTCCTGATCGGCATCGTCTTCGGGCTCGCAATGGACTATCAGGTCTTCCTCGTCAGTCGGATGCGCGAGGAGCACCACCACGGCGCCGAAGCGCAGGAGGCGATCCGCATCGGCTACAGCTCGGGGGCCCGCGTGGTCACCGCAGCGGCGATCATCATGATCTCGGTGTTCGCCGGGTTCACCCTGTCCACGGAGACCTTCCTCAAGCTCATGGGCTTCTCCATGGCCGCGGCGATCGTCTTCGACGCCTTCCTGGTGCGGATGATCATCATGCCCACCACGATGTCGCTCCTGGGCGAGAAGGCCTGGTGGATGCCGCGCTGGCTGGACCGGATCCTGCCCCGGATCGATGTGGAGGGCGATGCGCTGCGCACCGCCGATGCCGATGCGCCCGTCGCGGAGCACGAGACCGAGGAGATCGCGGCGCCCGCACGCGTCGCCGCCGCTGCGCCCCCGGCACCGGCACCGGCACCGGCACCGGCACCGGCACCGGCACCACGCAAACCCGCTCCGGCGCTGCAGGGTTCCCGGAACCAGTCCGTTCTCGACGAGCTCCGCGCCAGCAATCGGGCATTGGTCGCCGAGCTCTCGGAGCTGCGCTCGGACTACCGCTCGATCGCCGCGCACACCCGACTGCAGGCGGGATCCGTCGTCGATCCGGTCCGCTTCGACTCGTCCGGCACCGCGGGCCCCGGGCCCCGCACGGGCACCCTGCACACCCCGCACGGGACCGTCGAGACGCCCGCGTTCGTCGCCCTCGCGCCACTCGCCGCCGCTCCCGGCATCGATCCGGCATCGATCGGATCCGCGGGCGCACAGGCGATCACGGTCGACGGGGTGCTCATCGACCGCACCACCGGCGCCGAACTGATCGACGAGGCGGGCGGATTGCACGGCTTCGCCCGGTGGGACGTCCCGCTGTTCGTGGACGTCTCCGGGGTCGCCGATCCCGCGGCCGCGCTCGCCGCGGCGCACCGGCTCGGCGGCGACATCGCCTTCGGGCCCGCGGGCGCCGCGATCGCCCGGCGCGCACTGGCGGAACACAATTGGCTCAGTTCGACGCGCAGCGCCGGTACCTCGCTGTGGCCCACGCTCGGCTCGGACGCCGACGCCTCTGCCGTTCGCGAGTTGCAGCAGCGGCACGACGAGGACCGCGCCTCCGGCGGTCTGGGATTCGGCGGATACCGCATCGTGGGTGCCGCCGGCACCGCTCCGGCGAGCCTGATCGACGAACTGGATTCCAGTCGGCCGCGATACCTCAGTGGTGCGCGCGGCCCCGCGGACCTGTTCGCCGCGGTCGACGCCGGAGTCGACCTGGTCGATTCCGCAGCACCGCTCGAACTCGCGCGGCACGGCATCGTCCTGACCACGACGGGCCCGCTGGCGGTGTCCGCACCGCAGCACCGCGGCGACACCCGCCCGCTCGATCCCGCCCCGGAGGCGTGGCCCGCGCCCGGCACGACTCCGATGCGCGCCTATCTGCACCACCTCTACCGGGTCGACCCGGTAGCCGCGACCGCTATCGCCGCTCGACACAACACCTGGTTCCTCACGAGCCTGGTCGCGCGGATGCGGGACGCCCTGATTGCGGGCCGCTACCCGGCGTTCCAGGAGGATTTCCTGGGCCGGTACGGCGCGGCAGCGCCGGGAACCCCGTCACCCCGGCGGATCCCCGCTCCGGCGGTCCCGGCGCGGACCGATGCGGATTCACACGCCTGAGGGAACCGTCCGGACGGCTGGTGCGTCCAATTGATGGACGTGGAGGGATGACGTCGCAGACGCTGCGTCGGGCTGCGCGCGCGGAGGGGAGGCCGCCGCGCAGTCCGGCGCACCGTCGTTCACCTGTTCGTGACCTACCGGAAGCTGTGACCGGCGACACGTTTTTACTGTGAGTCGCATCACTTTGCGCAGGTCATTGCATGTGCGAAGGTGTGCTGCGTTTCCTCGATCTGACCAGGACCTAAGGGGAATCACAGTCAATCGTGACCCGACCGTTACCTAACTGCGACCGGTTCGCAGCGGGGTGACGCCATCGCTCCGAGCGCCTACTGTCTCTCTCGACCCGCTCGACGGGACAAAACTGAATCCACGAACCCGCGTGTGAGTGGGCCCGCCGCCGAAGTGATCGAATCCCGGCGCCGGACCGCGGAGATCGGCGCACCACGTCGATCCGCAGGTTGACCGAGTCTTGTCAGCCCACTGCCGTGCCCGACAGAGAAGGCGCGGTCCATATCTTCCCCGACACCTCTGCCCCAATCGGGCTGTGTCTTGGCGTGCGCAAGGCGAAAGGAACCCCTTGAAGAACATCCGTAAGACCCTGGGCATGATGGCCGTCACCAGCGCGATCGTCGCCGCTCCCGTCGCTTTCGGCGCCGGTGCTGCGAACGCCGACAGCGTTGACTGGGACTCCATCGCTGCCTGCGAGTCCGGCGGCAACTGGTCGACCAACACCGGCAACGGTTACTACGGTGGCCTGCAGTTCAGCCCGTCGACGTGGCGCGCCAACGGCGGCTCCGGCCTGCCGCACAACGCCTCGCGTTCCGAGCAGATCCGCGTGGCCGAGAACGTGCTTCGTTCGCAGGGCATCGGCGCATGGCCGAGCTGCGGCCGTCGCGGCTAAGAGCTTCGCCCAACGCCTGTGGCGGCCGATTCCTCGTGAATCGGCCGCCACAGGCGTTTTCGTGACCTGACACAATCGTCGGCGTGCTCCGTTCCGGCGTTCTGATCCTGCTGACGAGCCTGTACTTCGCGCAGGGTCTCCCGTTCGGCTTCTTCACCCAGGCCGTCCCCGTGGTGCTGCGCGACGAGGGCTACTCCCTCACCGCGATCAGCATCACCTCGCTGCTGTACCTGCCGTGGGGCGTGAAGTTCCTCTGGGCACCCGCGGTCGACCGGCTGGGCACCCGCCGCCGCTGGCTGCTCGGCACCCAACTCGGGGCGGCCGGCACCGCCCTCCTACTGGCCACCGCCGACCTCTCCACATCGCTGCGGTGGCTGTTCGTGGCGATCGCCGTGATCAACCTCCTCTCGGCCACGCAGGACGTGGCGACCGACGGTCTGGCCGTACGGATGCTGGGCCCTCGCGAACGCGGCCTGGGCAATGCAATCCAGACCGGCGCGTACCGGGTCGGCATGATCGTGGGCGGCGGCGTGCTGCTGTGGGTCTACGCCGAGGCCGGGTGGCGCGTGCTGCTGCTGAGCCTGGGCGGCCTGATCCTGGTGTGCACCGTGCCCGTGGTGCTGCTGGTGCGCGACGATCCCGCGCCCGCAGCGGGGCCCGCGCCTGCGCGAGGAGCCCTCATCACCGCCTGGGTGGAGCGCCTGCGCCGTCCCGGGGTGATCGCCCTCATCGCACTTCTGGCGGCCTACAAGTTCGGCAATGCGATGGCCTCGTCGATCGCCGGGCCCTTCCTCAAGGACGCCGGGCTCACCCTCAAGGAGATCGCGCTCGTGAACGGCGGCCTCAGCTCCGCGGGCGCACTGCTGGGCTCGGCCGCGGGCGGCTGGCTGGCCTTCCGGTACGGCAGGCGCCCCGCGCTCGTCTTCGGCGGCGTCGCGCAGACCCTCGCGATCCTGTTGTACGTGGCCGCGGCGGTGGGGATCGGCGGGTACGGACTGGTGATCACCGCCTCGCTGGCCGAGCACATCCTGGGCGGCGCCGCGACGGTCGCGCTGTTCACCCTCATGATGGACGCCTGCGAGGAGGAGCACGCGGGTGCCGATTACACCCTGCTCGCGTGCGCCGTGGTGGGCGCGCAGGGCGTGGCGGGGTTCGCCGCCGGGGCGCTCGGCGATGCCTTCGGCTACCCGACGGTGTTCCTCGTGGCCACGGTGCTGTCCGGGCTCGGCTGCGCGGTGTTCGTGCGGGCCCTCGACCGCGGAGAGGGACCCACCTCGCTCACGACGTGGATCCCGCGGCCCACGCGCTGACGATCAGGCGGGGACGGTGGCCTTCTCGTCACCCGCGCGCCGATCCTCGGCATTGCGCTCGGCGAGCTCGGTGATCGAATCGGCGGACTCGAGGTTCGCGTCGCGGCGGTACTGCACGAAGGAGTACGCGAAGGCGGCGATCCAGCCCGCGACGATCAGGACGTAGACGATGCGCTGCACGCCCGGGTCGAGCGCGAGTCCGCTCTTGCCGATCAGGGTGCGGGCGTTCGTGAGGATGATGAGGCCGCCGACGGAGGCGCCCAGCAGGCGGGGCGGGAAGTGCCGCACGAGCCAGGCGGCGATCGGTGCGGCGATCACGCCACCGGCGAGAATCGCTCCGGCGTAAGCGAAGTTGACGCTCTCACTACCCAGGTTCGCCAGGAAGCCGAGGGAGGCCGCGAGCGCGATGAGGAACTCGCTGGTGTCGATGGTGCCGACCACCTTGCGCGGCTCCATCCGGCCCGATGCGAGGAGCGCGGGAGTGCCCACGGGCCCCCAGCCGCCGCCACCGGTGGCGTCGACGAAGCCGCCGAACAGCCCGAGCGGGGCGAGGAAGCGGGACTTGAGCGGGCGGCCCAGGTTCTTGGTGTCGATGCCGCGGAAGGTGAAGCGCAGCAGCACGTAGAGCCCCAGCAGCAACAGGATCACCGACATCAGCGGCTTGGCCACCTCCGTCGAGAGGTTGGACAGCACCGTGGCACCGGCGAAGGCGCCGACCGCGCCGGGAATACCGATGCGGCGGACCACCTTCCAGTCGACATTGCCGAACCGCCAGTGCGAGGCACCCGATACCGCGCTGGTGCCGATCTCGGCGAGATGGATCGTGGCGCTGATCGCCGCGGGCGACAGCGTGGTGAGGGCCACCAGGAAGGTGGTGGCGGTGACGCCGAAGGCCATTCCGAGGCTGCCGTCCACGAGCTGGCCGAGCAATCCCACGAAGGCGACGATGAGCAGGGTGGGCATGGGCTGGTCTCCTCGCGATGCGCGCCGGACGAGGGGACTCGTCCGTGTATGACAGGCCACTCTGCCGCGGGCGCGAACGGATCGGAACAGTCCGCCTCACCGTGAACGAAATCACCCTCCCACCTGGTGTTTAGCCTGCGCAATGACTCGGAGAGTTTCCCTCTGCGGACCCAGCTCCGCTGGTAGTGTCCGATTCGCCGTTTCCGCGGCTTTCGTCCCATCCCGGAAGGATGTCACCGTCATGCGCACTCGCGCCCTGATCGCACTCACCACCGCGACCCTCGCAGCCGGATCCCTCGCCGTCGCACCGGTGGCATCGGCGGAGGTCACCATCGTGGGAAGTGACACCACGCGCACCCTGTCGTGCAACAACGACGACCTCGTGGTCGCCGGCTCGGACAATGCGCTCGTTCTCACCTCGAATTGCAAGCGGGTCCGGATCAGCGGCAGCGACAACACCATCACCCTCCGGGACGCCGGCCGCCTCGAGATCGTGGGCTCCGGGAACGCCGTCACGCTGGGCGCCACCCCGGCCGTGGAGATCAGCGGCAGCGATAACTCCATCCGCTGCGCGTCCGGCGGCAAGGCGAAGGTCCGTACCGCCGGCGTCGGGAACGCGATCAGCTGCTGACGGGCTCCTGCGGGAGCTCCCGCACCACCCGGCACGGGTTGCCGACGGCGGCCACATGGTCGGGCAGATCACGGGTCACCACACTGCCCGCCCCGACCACCGTGTTGCGGCCGATGCGCACGCCGGGGCACACGATCACTCCCCCGCCGAACCACACGTTGTCGCCGATCACGATCGGCCGGGCGGTCTCCCAGCGGGCGCGGCGCGCGGCGTGGTCGTCGATCGGATGCAGCGCGGTGAGCAGCTGCGTGCGAGGCCCGATGGAGACGTCGTCGCCGATCGTGATCGGTGCACAGTCCATGAGGATCGCGTCGTAGTTCAGGAAGCTGTTGGCTCCGATGGTGATGTTCGTGCCGTAGTCGCATTGGAAGCGCGGCATGATCCACGATCCCTCGCCGATGCCGCCGAGAAGCTCGTGGAGGATCTGGCCGCGTTCGGCGTCGTCATCGGCGGACGTCGCATTGAACCGGTCCAGGAGGCGCCCACAGGCCTTCCGCATGGCCACGAGTTCCGGATCGCCGTCCCGGTAGAGCTCACCACCCAGCATCCGCTGCAGTTCGCTGGTCACCCGCCCGACGATACCCACGGCGCCCAGCATCCCGAGAAACGCGAAGACCCCCGGATTTCTCCGGGGGTCTTCGACCTAGTAGCGGGGACAGGATTTGAACCTGCGACCTCTGGGTTATGAGCCCAGCGAGCTACCGAGCTGCTCCACCCCGCGTTGGGTGAACACCACGTTACTGGAACCTGCTCGCGAAGTGCAAATCGTTTGAACGTGATGCCCGTCTCCCCGGCCGGCGTGCCGATGCGCACGCCGGACCGGGAGCCGGAATCAGTTGCCGCCCCGCGACTTCGCCTCGGCGTCCTGCAGCTTCTTGACGGAATCACCGAGCCGCTGCATCGCCTGGCCCACGGCCACCTGATCGCCGTTGCGCTGCGCAGTGAGCACCGCGCCCCAGGCGTCCGAGACGGCCTTCACGGCGGCCTGGATCTCCGGGGTGTCGCCGCCCGGGACGATCGCGGGAACCGGCGGCGCTCCGGGCCCAGCGGGGGTGCCGCCCGGCACCGTCGCCTCGTTCGGCCCACCGGAGACACCCGGCGCGGCCGCGGCGAGCGCGGTCTCGACACCGCGGAAACCGGCCTGCGTGAGCGAGGCCGCCACCGTCGGCTGGTAGCCGGCACCGGAGGTGACCGGGTTCAGCGTGAGCACCTTGATCAGCTTCGGCGGAGTGTTCCGCTCGCTGCTCTGCGCGTACATGGGCCACACGTACACCTGGCCGCCGTTCGACAGCCCCAGCGCCTGGAGATTGCCGAACTTCGGGTTGAGCGCGCTGATGTTGGCGTTATCGGCCGTGTACGGCGGCGAACCCTTGATCAGGTCGGCCGCCTGGCTCGGTCCGGGCGTACGACGGGGCATGTCCCGCACGATGATCCGGCCGGCGTCCTCGCCGTCGGAGGACACCGAGACACGCGCCGCCACGTACGGCTGATCACGCGGCTGCAGCAGCGTGGCGAGCTGGAACTGCGTGGCACCGCCGCCCGGGGCCGCGGCCACCGAGTAGTAGGGCGCCTGCAGGCCGTCCTTGTCCGGGGTATCGGCCGGAGCGCCCGCCACCTGCCACACGTCGTTCTGCTGGCGGTACGTGTTCGGATCGCTGGTGTGGTACTTCTGCAGCAGGAATCGCTGCACCTCGAACAGGTCCTGCGGGTAACGGAAGTGCTGGCGGATCTCCGAGGGCACCGCGTCGCCGTTCTCGATCACGCCGGGGAAGATCTTCTTCCAGGCGTTGAGCACCGGATCGTCGTTGTCCACCTGGTACAGGCGCACCGAACCGTCGTAGGCGTCGACGGTGGCCTTCACCGAGTTCCGGATGTAGCCCACCTTCTCGTCGGGCTGGCGGCGCTGCTGCGGCTGCCCCGGCGCCACCTGCTGGCGCGAGCCCGTGGCGTCCGACAGCGAGGTCTGCTGCGCGTACGGGTACTTCGGCAGCGTGGTGTAACCGTCGACCACCCAGACGATGCGGCCCGACTTCGAATCGACCACCGGGTAGGTCTTGGTGTCGACCGTGAGGAAGGGAGCGATCTGCTTGATCCGGTCGCGCGGATCGCGCTGATAGATGATCTTGGAGTCCTCGCCGATGTTCGGGTTCAGCAGGATGTTCCGCTCGGTGAACTTGATCGCGTACGCCAGGCGCGGCAGCCACGATCCGACGTTCACGCCGCCGTCACCGTCGTACCGGGACTTCGCGGTGTCGCTGTCGTACTCGCGCGGCTCGCCCTTGCTGCCGACGATCGAGTAGAAGTTCGGGTCCGACCCGATGATCTCGCCGTAGTAGATGCGGTTCTGCTTGACGGTCTGCTGCTTGCCGACGCCGTCGCGGGTGAACACCGGCTGGCCGCCCGCGGTGTTGTTCACCGCATCGCGATTGCCCTCGGTGACCACCTGATCGACCTCGCCCGCGGGCGCGGTGATGAGGCCGTTGCCGTGGGTGTAGACCATGTGCCGCGACGTCCAGTCCGTGGGCGTCTTATCGGGATTCAGCTCGATCGGCGCCATCAGCACGTTGGTCTGGCGACCGCCCACGTCGTACCGGTCCACCGCCAGCTGATCGGGCAGCTTGTAGTACTCCTTGAGCTGGTTCAGCGTGGAGAAGGCCCGCGAGACCACGTTCGGATCGAGCAGGCGCACGTTCTGCAGCGAGGGCGCGTCCTTCGCCGTCAGGGTCTGCAGCACCTCGTCGGAGACCTTCGCGTCGGTCTCCTCGTACTTGGCGTCGGTGAGCCCGTAGGCCTGTTTCGTGGCCTCGAGGTTGCGCGCGATGTACGGCAGCTCCCGCTCGGTGTTGGGGCCCACGGTGAAGGTCTGCACGGCCTTCGGCCAACCGACACCCACCACCAGCGAGGAGAACAGCATGAGCACCGTGGCGATGGCGGGCACCCGCAGATCGCGCATCACGATGCCGGCGAAGAAGGCGGCGGCGCAGATGATCGCGATGCCCGTGAGAATCGCCTTCGCCGGGAGCATGGCGTTGATGTCGGTGTAGCCGGCACCGGTGAACATGTTCGACCGCTCCGAGTAGACCAGCGCGTACCGGTCGAACCAGTAGGCCACGGCCTTCGCGAGCAGGAAGACCCCGGCGATCGACGCCAGCTGGATACGGGCTCCCCGCGAGAGCGAACCGTCGCGCCCGGCCAGGCGGATACCGCCGAAAACGTACTGCGCCAGGATGTTCGCCAGGAACATCACCACCAGGCCGGCGAAGACGAAACCGAGCACGAACTCGATGAAGGGCAGGGTGAAGGCGTAGAAGCCGATGTCCTTGCCGAACTCGGCGTCCGTGCTGCCGAAGGGCTGCCGGTTGAAGAACAGCAGCACCTCCTTCCAGGACGCCTGCCCGAAGATGCCGCTGATCAATCCCACCAGCAGCGGCGGGACGATCGCGAAGGTCTTCAGCTTGCTGGTGACCACCGCGCGGTAGCGGACCACCGGGTCGTCGGTGGACGAGGGCAGGAAGGCGGGGCGCACCCGGTACGCCAGCCACAACCCGGCGAACGTGAAGGCCGCCATGATCAGGCCCGTGACCAGGAACAAGGCGATCCTGGTGAGCAGCACGGTGCGCAGCACGCCCGCATGTCCGAGGGAGGAGAACCAGAGGAAGCCGGTGTACACATCCACCACTCGGGGCCCGATCAGCAGCAGCGCCAGCAGCGCCACCGCGATCCCGATGAGGATTTTGGCCCGCCTCGACAAGGAGGGGATGCCCGCAGCACGAGGAGTCGTCACGGGCTCCACTGTACGGATTTGACGGAATTGAAGAAGGGGCGGCTCCGGGCCCCATCGGCGTCAGGATGCGATCATGGGGACGTGACGGGCGACGAGACGGACCAGGTATTCGGCGAGGCGGCTCTGGGGCGCGCGGCGCAGGAGGCGATCGAGTTCGTGGAGCCGCAGGGATGGGGCCAGCCGCCGCAACTGTTCGGCCTGGTCCCCACCAGCCTGCTCGCGACCAGCCAGCCCGAGTGGGCGGACATGCTGGACGACGGTGCCACGCTCACCGTGATCGAACAGGAACCGCTCCCCGGTGACCCCACCGGCGGCAGCGCCGAACTCGACCACGTGCTCGCCACCACCACCTGGCCGGAGGAGGTGGTCGGCTGCGCCCTGGTGCAGGAGATCATCGTGCTCCCGCCGAACGCCGAGTCCGATCTCGACGGTGCGCTCGAACCGCACCTCGCCGACAAGGAGGCCTCGGACCGGGCCGGACGGGCCGCCGCCGAGAGTCATCCCGAGCGCCGCACGGCGCGGATGGTGGCCGCGGTGCTGCGCGACGGCCACCGGATCACGCTGCTCACGCTGCGCCCTGACGACGAGGACGACGACCCCTTCGCCGCGAACGAACTGCTGCGCGCCGATCAGTTGGCGCCCGGCCTGATCCAGGGCCTACTGGCGACCTTCGACGAGGACTGATCAGCAGGACGGGGCGGGACGCCCCTCGCGGACGTCCGACAGCGCGGTGATCGCGCCGTCGAGGTTGTCCACCTTCACCAACTGCAGATCCGCGGGCGGGGAGGTCTTCGCCTCGGCGCAGTTGCGCGCGGGCACGAGGAAGATCGTGGCACCGTCGCGCTTGGCGCCCTCGAGCTTGTGGCTGATCCCGCCGATCGGGCCCACGGCACCGTCGGACCCGATCTCGCCCGTGCCGGCCACGACGCGCCCACCGGTGAGATCGCCCGGTTCGACCATGTCGATGATCCCGAGGGTCAGCATGAGGCCGGCCGACGGGCCGCCCACCTGATCGACGCCGAAGCCGACCTCCACCTTCGGGTCGGCGGGCACCTGGCCCACCAGAACACCCAACCGCGGCTTACCGTCCTTGTCGGCGAGGACGACCGGAATCTGGGCCGGGCCGTCGGCGCGGAGCACCGAGAGGGTCACGGTGTCGCCGGCCTTCTTGCCCTCGATCGCCTTCGAGACGGTGTCGGGCGCGGTGACGGGCGCACCGTCGACGGCCTGGAGCACGTCGCCGCTGCGCAGCTTGCCGTCGGACGGCCCGCCCTTGACGAGGCCGGTCACGCCGATCGCGGTGGGCACCTTGAGATAGCGCAGCGCGGCCACCGTGGCGGACGACTCGGAGCCCACGAACTGCTCCCGGTTGCCCTCCTCGATCTGCTCGCGCGACTGTCCCGGGCGGTAGTAGGCGTCGCGCGGCGCGAGCTGATTCCCCTTGAGCCACATGCCCAGCGCGCCGTACAGGTTCAGCCCGTCGGTCACCGCCACGGTGGTGAACCGCAACTGCCCAGCCGGACGGTGCACGGGCAGCCCCTTGACGGTGACCACCTGCTTGCCCCTGTAGTCGCCGAGGGTGTCGGCGGTGTCGCCGGGGCCCACGGCCACGTAGGGCACCG
The DNA here is from genome assembly GCF_019656655.1 of Tsukamurella sp. TY48. Lineage (GTDB taxonomy): Bacteria > Actinomycetota > Actinomycetes > Mycobacteriales > Mycobacteriaceae > Tsukamurella > Tsukamurella strandjordii. The sequence continues at coordinate 710,260 of NZ_BPMV01000001.1, forward strand.
TCACGAACATCCCGAGCAGCGCGAGCACCAGCAGCGGTATCAGTGCTGCGAGTACCGTGGTGATCCTGCGTTCCGTCACGCAGCACACAGTAGTCGCGGCTGTTCGCGCAGAGCGTGACGGAGCCGGAGGCAGCGGGGCGCTCCGGGCAGTACCGTGGGGTTATGAACGATGTGCCCTTCGGTTTCTCCCAGCGGGATGACGACGGCGACGGTCGTGACAAGCCGTTCGGCGCCAATCAGCCCTTCGACATGAGCCAGCTCGGCGACATGCTGAGCCAGCTCGGCCAGATGATCTCCGGCATGGGGACCGGGATGACCGGTCCCGGTGCCACCGGCGGTGATCCGGTGAACTACACCGTGGCCTCCCAGCTCGCCCGCCAGACCCTCGGCAAGCACGAGCCGGTCTCCGACGGTCAGCGTCGCGCGATCGACGAGTCCATGCACCTCGCCCAGCTCTGGCTGGACGAGGCCACCGTGCTGCCCGCCGGTCCGCAGAAGACGGCCGCGTGGACGCCCGTGGACTGGCAGGAGAAGACCCTGCCCACCTGGAAGCGGCTCGTGAATCCCGTGGCCGAGAAGGTCTCCGGCGCATGGCTCAGCGGCCTGCCCGAGGAGGCCCGCGAGGTCGCGGCGCCGATGCTGGGCATGTTCAGCCAGCTCGGCTCGATGTCCTTCGGCACTCAGCTCGGCCAGGCCCTCGGCACGCTGTCGAAGGAGGTGCTCACCAGCACCGACATCGGCCTGCCCCTGGGCCCCGACGACACCGCGGCCCTGCTGCCCGAGGCGATCGAGGCCTTCGGAAAAGACCTGGAGCAGAAGGATCAGGAGATCCTGGTCTTCCTCGCCGCCCGCGAGGCCGCCTACCAGCGGCTGTACTCGCACGTGCCGTGGCTGCGCGCCCGGGTGCTCGACACCGTCGAGCAGTACGCCCGCGGTATCCAGTTCGACATGTCGGGCATCGAGGAGATGTCGCGCAATCTGGACCCCTCGGCGCTGTCGGACCCGGCGCAGCTGGAACAGCTCATGGCGCAGCAGAGTTCCGCGCTGCAGCCGAAGGCCACGCCGGAGCAGAAGGCCGCCCTGGAGCGGCTCGAGACGCTGCTCGCGCTGATCGAGGGCTGGGTCGAGACGGTGGTGCACGCCGCCATCGCCGATCGGTTGCCGAGTGCGGGTGCCCTGCGGGAGACGATGCGTCGTCGCCGCGCGTCGGGCGGTCCGGCGGAGCAGACCTTCGCCACCCTGGTCGGCCTGGAACTGCGCCCGCGCAAGGTGCGGGAGGCCGCCGCGCTGTGGGAGAAGCTGCTCGCGGCCACCTCCATGGAGCAGCGCGACGGGGTCTGGGAGCACCCGGACCTCATGCCCGACTCCTCTGATCTGGACTCGCCCGCCGGGTTCATCGACCGCTTCCTCGGCGACGCCTCGGATCTGGACGATCCGATCGCCGCGCTGGAGCGCCAGATGCAGCGGGACGCGGACGAGGGCAAGAAGGACCAGGACTAGCCTGATCGCGCAGCGAATCGCCTGACGGCCTGTTTCCGCAGGTCGGCAGGTATGAAGGCCTGTGGATAAGTCGCTTTTCGGGGGCCGTGCGCGATAGTGCGCATGGCACAGTCCGGGCATGGAGAACCGGCTGCGGCTCGATCCGCACCTCACGCTGGTGGTGCGCCCACCCACCCTGGTGCAGCTGGGCGCCTCCGCGACGGGCGCGCCGGTGCTGCGACCGCCACCGTGGCTCACCCCCGATGCCACGGCCGGGCTGCTGCGATGGATGCAGACCTACCGCACACCCGTCGAGGTGCACCGGCGGGCGGCGGATGCCGGCCTGACCGACGGTGACGTGGCCGAGCTCCTGGAAGCCCTCCGCGAGCACGGCCTGCTGCAACCCGAGCCACGCTCGGCCGCCCTGCGGGTGCACCTGCACGGTCGCGGGCAGGTGACCGACGCCCTGCTCGACGAGGTCGCCTCCCTGGACTGCGTCCAGGTGAGCGCGGGTACGTCCCGGAGCTGGACGCCCGAGGGCCGCGATGTGGACCTGGTGCTGCTCACCGACGCCCTCTCCCCCGACCCCGTGCTGGTGCGCCGGCTGATGCACGGCCGGGTGCCGCATCTGCCGGTGGTGATGCGCGACGGTGCCGGGGTGATCGGGCCGTTGGTGCTGCCGGGCGCCACCGCCTGCCTGCGCTGCCTCGACCACACGCGCACCGACGCCGACCCCGGCTGGCCCACGCTGGCCTGTCAGTTGTTCGGCAGATCGGGGCGGGCGACGCCCCAGGTCCTGCGGATGACGGCCGCGGTGGCGGCCTTGCAGGTGGAGGCCGTCGCGGTGGGCGGATCGTCCGATCCCGCCGACGCACCCGCCGACGCGGGTGGCGACACCGCAGTCCAAGGAGACGGTCCGGCGGTTCTCGGCTGTACGTTGGAGGTCGAACGCTGCGGTATCGCCGTCCGGCGATGGCTCATGCACCCCAGTTGCGGGTGCGGCAGGGCCTCCGCGGCCGACTCGACCGGATGACATCTCAGGAGGCCAGGTGTCCGAAATCACCCGTGGCGGCGCGAAGCGCACCGCGAAGCTCGCCGGCCTGCCGCTGGGCATGGCCGGCCGCACCGCGGTCGGCTGGGGCAAGCGACTGGCCGGTGCCGATAAGGACGATGTGAACGCCGAGCTGCAGGCCAAGGCCGCGGAGCAGCTGTTCGCGGTGCTGGGCGAGCTCAAGGGCGGCGCGATGAAGCTCGGCCAGGCGATGAGTGTGATGGAGGCGGCGGTGCCGCCGGAGTTCTCCGAGCCGTACCGGGAGGCGCTCGCCAAGCTGCAGAACGAGGCGCCGCCGATGCCGGCGGCGACGGTGCACAAGGTGCTCAGCCAGCAGTTGGGCACCGGCTGGCGCGACCGTTTCCAGTCCTTCGACGACACCGCTGCGGCCTCGGCGTCGATCGGGCAGGTGCACCGCGGGGTGTGGGGCGACGGCCGCGAGGTGGCCGTGAAGGTGCAGTACCCGGGCGCCGACGAGGCGCTGCGCGCCGACCTCAAGGCGCTGGGCCGGCTCAGCTCGGTGATCAAGCCGCTCACGCCGGGAGCCGACATCAAATCGCTGGTGCAGGAGCTGACCGACCGCACCGAGGCCGAGCTCGACTACCGGTACGAGGCCACCAATCAGCGCAAGTTCGCCAAGGCCTTCGACGGCGACCCGAACGTGCTGGTGCCCAAGGTGATCGCGAGCGCACCCAAGGTGATCATCAGCGAGTGGGTCACCGGGCGGCCGCTGCGCGATGTGATCGCCCATGGCACCCAGCAGGAGCGGGACGATGCCGCCGCGAAGCTCACCGAGTTCGAGGTGAGCGCGCCGGCCCGCACCGGCCTGCTGCACGGCGATCCGCACCCGGGCAACTTCATGATCGCGCCGGACGGCCGCCTCATCGCCCTCGATTTCGGTGCCGTCGCCGAGTACCCCGGCGGCATTCCTCCGGCGGTCGGCCAGATCCTGCGATTGGCGCGGGACGAGGACTACGAGGCCCTGTTCCCGCTGCTCCGCAGCCAGGGTTTCATCCCGCCGCGGCTGGACATCACACCCGAGGAGATCCGCAGCTACCTGGCGCCGTACGTGGATCCGCTGCGGTCGGAGAGCTTCCACTTCACCCGCAAGTGGCTGATGCGGGTGGCGAACACCTCCACCGATGTGCGCAGCGAGCAGTTCCAGACCGGACGCAAGCTGTCGCTGCCGCCGGAGTACGTGATGCTCTTCCGCGTGCTCTTGGGCATGGTGGGCATCTGCTCGCAGATGGAGGCGGAGGCCCCGTACCGGGGCATCGTCGAGCACTGGGTCCCGCTGCTCGACTCCGAGGACTGACGCCCCGAAAACGAATGAGCCCCGACCCTTTCGGGTCGGGGCTCAATGCCGTCAGGCCGCATTCTTGCGCGGGCGGCCGCGGGGCCGCTTGCGGGCGATCACGACGCCCTGATCGAAGATCTGTCCACCCCACACGCCCCAGGGCTCGGCGCGCTCGAGCGCGGCGGCCAGGCAGGCACGCTGGAGGGGGCAGGTCTCGCACAGCTGCTTGGCGCGCTCGAGATCCGTCGGGGTCTCGGCGAACCACAGGTCGGGATCCCCTGCGCGGCAGGGGATGCGGCCCTTGCCGGTGATGTTGACATTGATCGATTCTACGGAGCAGACGGGTCTGTCATCCAGGATGGTCGGCACTTCTGGTCACCATTCCACCTGCTGTTCAGGTGGCCTCGGTAGCGGCGCCCGATGGGGCGCTCGGGATGTTCTTGGTCGAGTGCGGAGACCGTGTGTGGCGGTGGCCTGGCGAAGACCCCGACGATGCGGGGCTGCTCAGGTACCGTGAAACCACGGGTTCCGCGCGGCTGCGGGTCCCGTGGTGAATGTGAAGAAGGTGGGTCTGAGACCTAACCTCGTCGCATGTGACACACGGGGCGCTGGAGCGGTTCGTGATCGACGCCGCGGATCGGCTGCTCACGGAGACGCCACAGTCGAGGCGACATTCCGGGCAGCGTGTGGGAGGCACCGTCACGAACCGCTGTTGCAGCGAACACTCCACCCTTTGCTGCGGTGAACTGGTCTGCGTTGATTACTGCGTTGTTCATTTCGTTTGCCTCCTTTCGCGCGATGGTCAATCACGTTCCGACTGGCGAAGGCGTACCCTCGCGCGTCATCCCGTGCGGTCGAGATCCACAGTATGCCGAAGAAAGATCGAGCACAAGTTATTTTTGACCTGCGGTTTTCCGACTTTCGCGACCGGGCTCAACTGTGTTCGGCGACGAGGGCGAGTACCTCGTCGCCGTACTTCTCCGCCTTGGTGGCGCCGATGCCGTTGATCCGCACCAGCTGGGCGCGGCTGCGGGGCTGGTGCTCGGCGATCGCGAACAGGGTGGCGTTGGAGAAGATCGTGTACGGCGGGATCTGCTGATCGCGGGCCTGCCCCGTCCGCCAGATCTTGAGCGCCTCCACCAGTGCGTCGTTGAGGTCGGACGGGCAGTCCTCGCAGCGCGAGCGCAGCTTCTCCTCGCGGGTGTCGAGGATGCCGCCGCACACCCGGCAGATGTCCGACGAGCGGCGCTTGCCCTTCGACGGTCCCGCATCCGCGACCCGTGGACGGCCGGCATCGGCCTGCGCGGAGACGACGTCGAGGAATCGGGTGCGCTTGCGCGTCTTGCGGCCGCCCTCGTTGCGCGCCAGGGCCCACGACAGGTGCAGGTGCTCGCGGGCGCGGGTGACGCCCACGTACAGCAGGCGGCGTTCCTCCTCGATGGGCTCGGGATCGCCCTTCGCGATGGCCTGCGCGATCGGCACCGAGCCCTCGGTGAGGCCGACCAGGAAGACGGCGTCCCACTCCAGGCCCTTGGCGGCGTGCAGCGAGGAGAGCGTGACCCCCTCCATGGTGGGCGGGTGCTTGGCCTCGGCGCGGGCACGCAGCTCGCCGATCAGTTCGGCGAGGGTGAGCCCGGGACGCTGTGCGGACAGGTCGGCCGTGAGGTCGACGAGCGCGTTGAGCGCCTGCCACCGCTCCAGGGCACGGGCACCGTCGGGCGGCTCCGCGGTACGGCCGAGCGGTTCGAGCGCACCCTCGACCATCGACATCAGTTCGGCACCGGAGACGCCGCCGAACTGCCCCGCGCGGGAGGTGAGCTCACGGACGGCCTGGCCGATCTCGGGACGCTCGAAAAAGGCGCTGCCGCCGCGCACCTGGTACGGGATACCGGCCTCCGTGAGCGCGGCTTCGTGGACGGCCGATTGGGCGTTGATCCGGTAGAGGATGGCGATCTCGCTGGCGGGGACGCCCGAGGCCATGAGCTCGCGGATCCGCTTGGCGACCAGTTTGGCCTCGGCGGGCTCGTCGTCGGCCTCGGCGTAGATCGGTGCCGGACCGTCGGGACGCTGGCCGATGAGTTCCAGCCGGGTGCCGGCCACGCGCCCCTGCGCCGCGCCGATCACCTTGTTGGCCAGCGAGACCACCTGCGGTGTGGAGCGGTAGTCGCGCTGCAGCCGCACGATCACGGCGTCCTCGAAGCGGCGGGTGAAGTCGAGCAGGTAGTTCGGGGTGGCGCCGGTGAAGGAGTAGATGGTCTGGTTCGCGTCTCCCACCACGGTGAGATCGTCGCGGTCGCCGAGCCAGGCGTTGAGGAGTTGCTGCTGCAGCGGGGTGACGTCCTGGTACTCGTCGACCACGAAGCTGCGGTAGCGATCGCGGAACTCGTCCGCCACCACGGCGTTGTCCTCCAGGATGGCGGCGGTCACCAGGATGAGGTCGTCGAAATCGAGGAGGCGGTTGCCGTCCTGGTCGGTCTTGCGGCGCTCGTAGGCGGCGTACACGTCGGCGACGGTGGCCGGGGCCAGCGGCGCGGTGCGGCCCGCCTGTTCGACGGCCAGCGCGTAGGTCTCCGGGGTGACCAGCGAGGCCTTGGCCCAGTCGATCTCCGCGAGCAGATCGCGCACCGTGTCCGTCTCCGGGCGCAGGTCGCAGTCGCGTGCCGCCCGGCCGACGATGGGGAACTTGTTGTCCAGCAGTTCCCAGCGGGTGTCGCCGATGGCACGCGGCCAGAAGTAGCGCAGCTGCCGCATGGCGGCGGCGTGGAAGGTGACGGCCTGGACACCGGGCGTCCCGTCGCCCCCGCCGATGCCGAGGTTGCGCAGCCGGGCGCGCATCTCCCCCGCCGCGCGGGAGGTGAAGGTGACGGCGAGCACCTGGCCCGCAGCGACGTGACCGGTTTCCACCTGGTGTGCGATGCGGTGGGTGATCGTGCGCGTCTTGCCCGTGCCCGCACCCGCCAGCACGCACACCGGTCCGCGCGGTGCGAGTACCGCTTCCTGCTGCTCCGGGTCCAGTGCTTCGATCACATCATCGAGTATTCCAGCCGGGTCCGACAGGTCGCGGTCCGCGGGCTCCGACGCCGTGGGAAGAACTGCGAACCGTGCATGGTTGAGTAACGGTATGAGCCAGCTGACCATGTACACCACGTCGTGGTGCGGATACTGCAACCGCCTCAAGACCGGCCTGAAGGCCAACGGCATCGAGTGGACCGAGATCAACATCGAAGAGGATCCCTCGGCCGCGGAGTTCGTGCAGGGCGTGAACGGCGGCAATCAAACGGTGCCCACCGTGAAGTACGCCGACGGCAGCACGGCCACCAACCCGTCGCTCGCGGACGTCAAGCGCAAGCTCGGGGTCTAGTCGACTCCCGCCCACGCCTCGACGATGGCACGGGCGATGGAGATCGAGTTGGGTAGCAGGAGGGGCGCGTCGGGGGCGTCGGTGCTCCAGTCCCCCGCTGCCAGCGCGTCCCGCACCTCGCGGCGGCTGAACCACCGGGCCTCGGCGATCTCGCCGTCGCGGAAGTCGAGTTCGACTTCGCGGTCGGCGCGGGCGGTGAAGCCCAGCATCAGTGACCGCGGGAAGGGCCAGGGCTGACTGGCCACGTAGGTGATCTCGTCGGCCGTGATGCCGATCTCCTCGTGCAGTTCGCGGGCCACGCACTGCTCCAGCGACTCCCCCGGCTCCACGAAACCGGCGAACAGCGAGAACAGCCGCTCGGGCCACTGGTGCTGGCGGCCCAGCAGGATCTGATCGGCACCGTCGTGCACCAGAGTGATCATGGCGGCATCGGTGCGCGGGAACTCCTCGCGGCCGTCGGAGGTCGCACGCACCCAGCCGGCCTTGCCCGCTGCGGTCGACGCGCCGTCGACGGGCGAGAAACCCGCTGCCGCGTGCCAATTGAGGATGCCGAGCGCCTCGGCGAGCAGCGCCGAATCGACCGCGGACAGCAGGTGTCCACGCATCCGCAGATCGGCACCGTCGAACTTCTCGACGCGCAGCGCGAAGATCAGCGCACCGTCCACCCGGCCGAGCAGCACGGCACCGGCCGGCCGCTGCGCCGCGACCTCGTGGCCGCGCGCGAACACCAGCTCGGTGTCGTCCAGATCGAAGCGGCCGCGCGGATCGACCCGGATCACCTTGGCGGTGGGCCAGGCCGCATCGAGCGCGGCGGCGTCGGCACGCAGTTCGTCGGCGCGGTCCACGTGATAGCGCGAGAGGAGCGGGGGCACGGTCAAGCTGAGCTTCGCCACGCTCACCATCGTAGGCTGTGCGCATGGTCGAGCCGATCGTGGACGCGGACTGGGTCCGGAACAACCGAGACCGGGTGATCCTGGCGGACACCCGCTGCTATCTGGACGGCAGGTCGACGCGGGAGGCCTACGACGCCGGGCATCTGCCGGGGGCCGTCTTCGTGGACCTCGACGCCCATCTCGCCGCACCCGCCTCTGCCGCCGAAGGGCGGCACCCGCTGCCGGTCCCCGAGGTCTTCGCCGCCGGGCTCTCCGCGGCGGGGATCGGCGACGGTGCCACCGTGGTGGCGTACGACGACGAGGGCGGAGTGATGGCCGCGCGCCTGGTGTGGTTGCTGCGCGTGCTGGGCGAATCCGCCGCGTTGCTCGACGGTCCGCCCGAGGCGGTGGCGCCTCTGGTCACCGAGGCGGTGATTCCGGAGCCCGCCGCGTTCACGCCGCGCCCGTGGCCCGCCGATCGGCTCGCCTCGATCGACGAGACCGCGCGTTTCGCGGAAACCGGTGCGGCACCGGTGATCGACGCGCGGCCGGCCGAGCGGTTCCGCGGCGAGACGGAGCCCATCGACGCCCGCGCCGGCCACATCCCGGGCGCACGGAGTGTGCCCTGCCGTGAGCACCTCGTGGACGGCCGGCTGCGCCCCGTGGATGCGCTGCAGGCTCGATTCACCGATGCGGGCCTCTCCCCCGACGGCGAGTACGTCGCCTACTGCGGCTCCGGCGTGACCGCGTGCCACAACCTGATCGTCGCCGAGCATGCCGGATTCACCGGTGGGCGACTGTATCCCGGATCGTGGTCGCAGTACGCGGCGGACGGGACCCGCCCCGTCGCGACCGGCGACTGACATCTCAGGCCGCCTGGGGCGGTGCCGTGGATCGGTGCACATGCCCGGTGGGCGTACGGGTTTCGACGGTGTGCCTCGCGGTCGGGTCGGTGACGGTGCGGCTGGTCCAGCCGGCGGCTTCTTTGGCGTAGTTGCACGCCGCGCACAGCCCCTGCCCGTTCTCCACATTCGTGGGGCCGCCTTTTGTGTGCGCGACGATGTGGTCGGTGTGGGCGATCGGTGCCTCGCAGTACAGGGTGCGGCAATAGCGGTCGCGGGCGGCGATCACCTCCGCCAACCCCGCCGGGAACAACCGCGCCCGGGAATCCATCGCGACCACCGCCCCGGACTCCGGCCGCACGTACAAGCGTTTGACCCAGGCCACGGCGTGCTCGGTAGCTGTCCCGATGAGGTGGCGGGCGATCTCCGCCGGGAGTGTGCCGCCGTTCGCGAGGTGCGCGGTACCGGGCTGGTCACCGAGGAGGACCGCCGCGGGGATGGTGAGATTCACGGTGACCGGTTGGCCGGCCGCGGCGTCACGGCCGGTGAGCCGCGCGAATGCGGTGTCGGCCATGATTTGCGCCCGGCTCCGCGCCTCCCCTGGCGCACCGAAGACGGCGTCCGCAGTGGTTTTCAGTGCCGCGTACACGCCGACGGCCTGCGCGACCGGCAGCAGGATCGACACCCGCGCCATGCAGTCCGGCGCCGGACGGATGGTGACTCGCCGGTCCGTCGCTGCCTGCCCGATCCGGTCCACTGTGGCCCGCGCATCCAACCGGTACGCCGCCTGCCGAACCGTGTCCTGCAACCGCCGCAACCCCAACCCGCTCGCCTCGAAGATCTCGCCGCACAGGGCGGTATCGGCCTCAGTGCGCAGTCGCGGTTCCAGATGCGAGAGGCCGGAGATGATCACCTCCACCGCCTCCGGCGAGACATCCCCATCGCGTAACCGCGCCGAGGTGGCGGGCAGATCCGCCGCCAACACCCGAGCGCGGTTGACCATGGAAGCGGCGCGATGCGGGGAGACCCGCAACGCCAACCCGATCTCTGCCGCGACACCGGTCTCCCACCTGTCCTGTGCGACACCGGCAGCGATCCGCTCACACACCCGCACCCGCAACAACTCCGCGATCAACCGATACTGATCGAAGATCACCCGCGCACGAGCCCGCTCCAACGCACCCAGGCCCGCAACCACATCACCGCCGACGTCACCGCCGACGGCGGCATCAGTTCCGTCTTCCTCGTCCATACCCGCACACTACGACCACCCACCGACAAGTTTCTGACTTGAAACCTCAACCGGGTCAATCGATTCGGAGACACCCCACAGCACGGTTCGCAACCTGATTCAATGGACGCATGGCCATGGACTTCCGGTTCGGCGTCACCCTGCGATCGGTCCGCTCTCGCGCGGAGTGGATCGCGCAGTGCCGCAGGGCGGAGGCCCTCGGCTACGACGTGATCGGCGTCCCCGATCATCTGGGCACGATGGCGCCCTTTCCGGCCGTCGTGCTCGCGGCGGAGGCGACCGACCGCGTCCGGGTCAGCACCGTCGTCCTCAACACCCCGTTCTACAACCCGACCCTCCTGGCGCGAGAGGCGGCCACCGTCGACCGGCTCACCGACGGGCGGATCGAACTCGGGTTGGGTGCCGGATACGTCAAGGCCGAGTTCGACGAGGCCGGAATCGAATTCCCGTCCGCGCGGCAGCGGGTCGACCGCGTCGCCGAGACCGCCGCAACCCTGCGGCGAAGGTTCGCCGATCCGGATCACCGCCCACGCACCGTCCAACCCGGCGGCCCACCCCTCCTGATCGCGGGCTGGGGCGACCGGATGCTGGATGTGGCGGCGCGGTACGCCGATATCGTCGCCCTCACAGGCGCGAGCACCGACGACAGTGGTCATCTCACCCTGGCCACCGAGACCGACGCGGCGCGGCGGATCGCCCGGCTACGCGGGGCACTCGGCGAGCGCGCGGACACCGTCGAGATCAACATCCTGGTCCAGGCGCTCTTCGGCCCCGGTGCGGGCGATGAGCAGCTCGATCAGGTGCGGCCGCACTTGGCGCGGGGCGTCGACCGGCCGGAGGATCACCTCAGCCTGCTCGTCGGCACGCCGCGGGACATGGCGGACCGGCTCCGCACGCTGCGCGCGGAGTACGGGATCAACTACGTGACCGTGCTCGACAACAACATGGACGCCTTCGCGCCCCTGATCGCGTTGCTGCGCTAGCTCGAGACCTTCGCGTCCGCGTTGCGCACGTACAGCAGGCGGTCGCCGTTCTCGACCACGGAGACGGCCGGGGAATCGACGCGGTAAAGGTGCCCCTTGCGGACCACGCCGAGCACGATGTTCGGCAGGTGCCGCGGCGAGCGGCCCACCTCGACGCGGGTCACTTCGCGCTCGGCGATGTTGAAGCCGTCGCCGGGCGAGAGCAGGTCCTCGATCATCTCCACGACCGACGGGGTGGTGGTCGCCATGCCCAGCAGTCGGCCGGCGGTCTCGGACGAGACCACCACGGAGTCGGCGCCGGACTGGCGCAGCAGGTGCGTGTTCTCGGACTCGCGGACCGAGGCCACGATCTTCGCCTTGGGCGCCAGCTCGCGCGCGGTCAGCGTGACCATCACCGCGGCATCGTCGCGGTTCGCGCCGATGATGATCGATTCCGCCCGCGGGGCGCCGGCGAGCCGCAGCACATCGGCCTTGGTCGCGTCTCCGCGGACCGTGACCAGGCCGTCGATCTCGGCGACCTCCAGGGCCGCCTGATCGGTGTCGACCACGACGATCTTGCCGGGCTCGATACCGTCGTTGATCATCGCGCTCACCGCGGTCCGACCCTTGGTGCCGTAGCCCACGACGATCGTGTGGTTGTGCACAGCAGACCTCCAACGTTGGATTTTGAACGCCTGGCGGGACCGCTCCGTGAGCACCTGGAGCGTGGTACCGACCAAGACGATGAGGAACAGGATGCGCAGCGGCGTGACCAACAGGACGTTGATCAGGCGCGCGGACTGGCTGATCGGCGTGATGTCGCCGTAGCCGGTGGTCGAGAGCGAGACGGTGGCGTAGTAGAGGCAGTCCAGGAAGGTGAGCTGGGTCTTGCCCTGGTACCCGGTCTCGACGGCGGTATCGCGGTAACCGTCCCGTTCGAGGTAGACGATGAACACTGCGAGGAAGAGCGCGCCGAGGGCCACGAGGACACGCGCCCAGATGGCGCGCCACGGGTTGGTGTCGCCTGCGGGAATGCGCAGGACGTTGACCAGTGCGTGGTCGGGGAGGTCCGTGAGCTCGGATTTGCTCCGGCGCCGGAATGAGCTGCGTGCGGACATACCTACCTGGGCGATCCTTCGTCGATCCTTGAGTACCGCGGTTTGCGACTACACGTCCGGTTTAGCACGCTGCCGGAACCGACGTGGAATCTGCCACAATCTCACAATGGTGTCCACTGCTGACCGACCCGCCCGCACAACCGACAAGGCGGCCCGCGCGATGGCGCTCTCGCTCGCCGGGATGGGAGTGGCCCACTTCGCCGCACCGAAGCCCTTCGACACGATCGTGCCGCCCAACCTCCCGTTCGGGCTCACGCCCCGTCGTGCGACCCACCTGTCGGGCGTCGCCGAGCTGGCCACCGCCGGCCTCCTCGCGGTGCCCCGTACGCGCCGGCTCGGCGGCCTGGCCGCGGCCGCCCTGTTCACCGCCGTCTTCCCCGCCAACGTGTACATGGCGCGGCAGTGGTCCGATAAGCCCCTGCCGCTGCGCCTGGGCGCCTACGGACGGCTGCCGCTGCAGTTGCCGATGATCGCGACCGCGGTGAAGATCGCCCGCGCCAAGGACTGACGCTCAGGCGCCGGTCAGTCCTTCGTGGCCGACGCCGATTCCTGCTCCGCGGACGTCGCCTTCTGCTCGCTCGCAGCGGGTTCCGATGCGGCGCTCGATCCGGCGGACGCCTTCTCGGTCGTGGACGCCTTCTCAGTGGCCGGTTCGGTGACCGTCGGCGTGGACGCGGCCGAGTCCGTCGCGCCGGCTCCGGCGGCCGGCGTCTCGGTGGCGGTCCCGCTCGACGCGGCGGTCCCGCCCGACGTGGCGGTCGAGGTGGCACTCGACGACGCCGTCGCACCGGACGTCGTCGGAGCCGCCGTCGTGGCCGCCGCGGCAGACGTGGTGGCGGTCGAGGAAGCCGGCGATCCAGCCGCCGCCTGCGTCCCGGCGGACGCGGCGACGGGAACCTTCGTGGCGGCGGGGCTACCGGTGGGCGCGGGCGTCCGGTCGTCGGGGATCACGTACTTCCCGTCCTTGCCGAGGCTCGCCTCCGGGGCGGTGGTCACTGAGACGGTGCCGTCCTTCAAGTACTGCTTGACCGCGTTGTCGACCGTCGCCTCGCCCCGGCGGAACAGGCCGTGATCGCCGCCGCCCACGGAGATCAGATAGCCGCGCACCGCATCCCGCATCGCCGCGGCACCCGGGTACGGGGTCGCCGGGTCGAAGTAGCTCTGCAGCAACAGCGGGGCGGTCGCGAGCTTCACCGAGTAGTCGGGCGCCCGGTTGGATCCGGCGAAGGCCAGGGTGTTGCCGAGCGTCCGCATGAACGCGCTGAGCGTGTACGCGGTGTCGGCGCCGGTCGCCGCGTTGAACAGGAACGTGCCCGCCGACGCGAGGGCCGCGGGGAGGTAGCTGAGGTCCACCTTGCCGGTCTGCGCGGCCTTCGCGTCCGCGTCCACCACCGCCGGACCCATCCGGTCGTAGATGGTGACCTTGCCGTTGCTCGCGCCGATCGCGGCACTGGTACCCGGATAGTCGGAATCGGGCTTGCCCTGCACCGCCATGCCGTAGACCTGCGCGGACAGCGTGGTCCACTGCGCGCGGTTGTACAGCTTGCTGGTGGAGTTCTGCATGATGCTCGACGGTCCGCGGGTCTCCTGGATCACGTCGAGCGGCGTGAGCGCCCCCGTGATGAGCCCGGCCGTGAGCCGCACGTTGTAGGCGATCCGCTCGTACACCGACCGCGCGGTGTTGTACGCGGGCAGGATGACGGCGGCGAAGGGGCGCAGGTTCTCCGGGAGGTCCTCCGCGACCGCCGCGGGCGGAAGGTAGTTGGCCGCATAGGCCTTGGGCGAGGCCGAGAGCCGGGCCGTGTTCCACTTCTCGAAGACCTGCAGCGGGGTGGCGCCGAGCCGCACCGTGTCGTTGTTCGCGGCGGCCCACTCGAAGTACTGGCTCAGCCGCACCCGGAAGGCCTCGTTCTGCGCGGCACCGCCGAGCGCGCCGCCGCCCACGCCGATGGTCTTCGGATTCATGTTGGAGTCGAGGATGAGGCGATCGACGGACCCGGGGAACATGCTCGCGAAGGCCGCGCCCAGGGAGGTCCCCCAGGAGGCGCCGTAGTAGGACACCGTGTCCAGCCCGGCCGCCTTGCGGAACTCCTCCATGTCCCGGGCGATGTTCTCCGTGGTGAGGTTGGGCAGGTAGTTCGGGTTGGCGGCGATCACCGCATCGCACTGGGCGGTGGTCGAGCAACTCAGCGGCGTGGAGAATTCCAGGCCGCGCGGCTGGATCGCGATGAGCGCGTTGTCGTCGAACAACCACTTCCCGGACCGGCCCGCGGCGCCCCAGAAGTTGTACGCGTCGCCGCCCGGGCCGCCGGGGTTGCCGAGGATCACCCGGGTCGCGGGCCCGCTCTTGGGGAGGAAGCCGGACACCAGCAGATCGATCTTCCCCGCCGCGGGATTCGTGTAGTCGAGCGGAACCGAGATGGTGGTGCATCGCGCGCGCTCACCGTCGGGATTCGCCGCCGTCACCGCCGCCGGGCAGTCACCCCAGCTCAGATCCTCCACGGCCGCGTGCACGGCGCCGTACGCACCGGTGGCGACCAGTGCGGCCGCCGCCGCGCTCGCCGCGGTCACTCGCCGGATCAGAGTCGCCGTCTCCGGGCGACGACGGCGCATTTCGAGACCACTCATGTTCCGCTACCTCTCGGGCATCACGATGGAATAGCAAACTGACAACGTCAGTATTCAACCAAAGTGGCGATCACGCCGAGGTTACAATCGATTACCGTAGCGAAACATTTTCCCGCCGGCTGCTACTCCTGCCCCGCGCTCGTGATGAGCAGTTCCAGGCCGGCGTGATCCAGCAGATCGGCAGGAGCGACCGTCTCGCCGGATCGGACGTAGAAGAACGCGGCCCGCACGTCGTCGACCGGCACGTCCCGCAACCGGGCCCAGGCCAGACGGTACGCCGCCAACTGCACCGCCGCAGCGCGCTCGTCGGCCGGTTCGGACGGCCGCACCCCGGTCTTCCAGTCCACCACGGTGAAGCCACCACCGGGATCGCGGAAGACGGCATCCATCCGGCCACGAACCACGGTGCCTGCCGCGGCGATCTCGAAGGGCACCTCGATATCGACGGGTGTGCGCGCCGCCCACTCGCCGGCCTCGAACATCCGCTGCAGCAGCGCGAGGTTCTCGTCGGCACCGGCGTCTCCATCAGCGGCGCCGGGCAGTTCATCGAGATCGAGCAATCGCGAGGCCCCGTACCGCCGCTCCAGCCAGGCGTGGAAAGCGGTGCCGCGCCGCGCATACGGGTTCGGCCGGAAGGGCACCGGCCGGCGCAACCGCCGGGCGAAAGCCTCCGGGCTGCGCCGTAGCTCCACGAGCTGACTCACCGAGACCTCGCGCGGCACAGCCACTTCCAGATCGAGCGCCGCCTGCCGCTCGCGCTCGGCGAGCAGCGCCGTGACATCCGCCGCCCAGCCGTGCGGATCGTGCTCCGCCGCCGCATCTACGGCCTCGACCTCGTCCGGTTCCGCGAGCGCGGCGAGCACCAGCGCAGCTCCGGCGTCCGCGGCCGGACGGTGCGCGGCCAGGAAGTCCCGCGGCCACGGTGCCTGGACCGGCTCAGCCTCCAACGGGTTCGTCGCGTCCTCGACCGGTGTCTGCGCCCACTGCCCCACCGCCTCCGGGGCGTGCTCCCGGGCGCGTTCGAGGAAGCGCGAGGGCGCCTTCGGCGTCTTGACGTCCTCGCTCCAGTAATGGCCGGACAGCAGCAGCGTGCCCTGGGTACGGGTGACCGCCACGTAGAACAGGCGCTCATCCTCGTGCATGTTCATCGCCTTGAGCGACGCACGATGGCGATCGAGCGCGTCCTCGAGGTCCTTGCGGTTGTTGCAGTCCGCGAGGTCGAGCCGCGGCACACCATCGGACTCACCGGGTTCCGCGACATCGCCGCGCAGGTCCGGCGGCAGCTCCGCGGGCGTCGACAGCCACGTGGGCATGGCCCGATTCGAGGGGAAGATGCCCTCCGACAGGTGCGGGACGGCCACCACGTCCCACTCGAGGCCCTTCGCGGAGTGCACCGTGAGCACCTGCACCCGATCCGTGGCCACCTCCACATCACCCGGGGTGAGGCCGCCCTCCACCGCCTCGGCGGCCGCGAGGAAGGACAGCAGGCCCGGCAGGGTGGCCGTGGGCCGTTCCGCGTAGGAGACCACCACATCGGCGAAGGCGTCGAGATGCTCACGGCCGGTGGCCCGGCCGCCCAATTGGCGCGCGGCCCGGATCCGGGTCTCGATGCTCACGCCCAGGACCCGCTCCGCCTCGGCCACGATCTCCGGCAGCGGATGCCCCAATCGCTCGCGAACATTGCGGATCTCGCGGTCCAGCGAGCGGATCTTCGCAAGGCCGGCGGCCGAGTAGTCGGCATCCGGCCCGGGATCGGCGATGGCGTCGCCGAGGCCCGCCGCGTCCAACAACTCCGCGGGCAGCGTGGCATCGAGTGCCGCGTCCAGCTGTTCCGCCGTGGTGACCAGGCCCGTGGCCGCCCGGCCGGTGCCGTGCGCGATGCGCCGGGCCCGGTTCCACAACGCCCGGAGGTCGGCCGCGCCGAGCTGCCAGCGCGGCCCGGTGAGCAGGCGCATGGCCGCCGTGCCCGCGAGCGGCTCGACCGCCAGCCGCAGCAGCGAGACCACATCGCGCACCTCGGGCGTGTGCAGCAGGCCGCCCAGGCCCACCACCTCGACGGGCACGCCGCGCTCCCCCAGCGCCGCGGCCAAGCCCGCGGAATCGGCATTGCGCCGCACCAGCACCGCCACGGTGGGGGGCGGCTCCTGCGCGTCGATCCGTTCCCGCCACAGCGCTGCGATCGCATCGGCCACCCAGGCGCGCTCATCGATCACCGTGGGGTGGAGGGCGATCCGCAGATCGCCCACGGGCGCATCCGGCCGGGCCTTGAGCTCGGACACCGGGACACCGCGGCTGCGCAGGTCCTCGGACACGGCGTTCGCCAGGCTCAGCGCCCCGGTGGGATTGCGCCAACTGGTGAGCAGTTCGCGGCGCGGGGCGGGGGCGCCATCGGACTGCGGGAAATCCGTGGCGAAGCGCGGCAGGTTCGCCGCGGAAGCGCCGCGCCAGCCGTAGATCGACTGGATCGGATCGCCCACCGCCGTGACGGCGGCGGCGCCCTGCTCCCCGCCGAACAGTGAGGCCAACAGCATCCGTTGCGCGTGGCCCGTGTCCTGGTACTCGTCGAGCAGGACGGCGCCGAACCGCGCCCGCTCCAGCGCCGCCACATCGGGATTGGCGAGCGCGAGCTGCGCCGCGAGCCCCATCTGGCCGCCGAAGTCGAGCACCTCGCGCGCCCGCATCTCCGCCGCGACCGCCCGTACCAGCGGGATCAGCGCGCGACGCTGCTCCTGCACCTCGGCCGCCTTGAGCAGTGTCGCGTTCGGGGTGGCCCGTTGTCGCGGCCCGGGCGGCAACAGCCCGATGAGGCGCTCGAGCTCGTCGTCGCTCGCCTCCAGCACATCGGGGGTCACCAGGTGGTCGGCGAGCGCCCCGGACAGCCCCAGCACCTGCTCGGTGAGGGTCGCCGGATTCTTCTCGGTCTCCAGCGCCTCGTCCCAGCCGGTGACCACGTCGAAGGCGATCTGCCACCGCTCCGTCTCCGAGACCAGGCGCACCGTGGGCTCGACCGGCAGCAGCATGCCGTAATCGCCCAGCAGGCGCCCGGCGTAGGCGTGATAGGTGCTGATCTCGGGCTCGACGGTGCGCAGCAGCACCCGAAGCTCGCCGGTGGGGTCGATCCGCTCCAGCGCGGGGGCCGCGCCGAGCCGGGAGAGCCGCTTGCGCACCCGGATCATCAGCTGTTGCGCGGCCTTCCGGGTGAAGGTGAGGCCGAGCACCTGGTCGGGGGTGACGTACCGGTTGGCGATGAGCCACACCACGCGGCCCGCCATCGTCTCGGTCTTCCCGGCGCCGGCACCGGCCACCACGAGACACGGGCCCAGCGGCGCCTCGATCACCGCGCGCTGCTCCTCGGTGGGCGCGAAGGCCTGCCCCAGTTCGTGGGCGAGATCCTCCGCGGAGATCAGTGGCGCGTGGGGGAAGCCCCGGGGCACAGTCTCAGTCATCGGTCACGCTCCGACCCTTGTCGACCACGGGGCAGCACGCAGCGACAGCGCAGTGCTGGCAGGAGGCGTTGAGCGTGGCGGCGAACTCGGGCCCGCGGGTGCGCCGCGCCGCCTCGCGGATCACGCCGAGCCATTCGTCGACGTCCGCCGGTGACAGGGCATCCTGTTCGCGCACGGTGGAGCCGGTCTTGTTGTGCGGCTTCGCGACGTACAGCAGTTTGCCGCCGCCCGGCGTCTCCGGAACGCCGCCGAGACCGCCGTGCGCGATGGCCACCTGGTAGGTGCGCAGCTGCGCGTGCGCCTGGCCGTCCGCCTGGCTCGGCAGCGTGCGCCCGGTCTTGACGTCGACGACCACGGTGCGGCCCAGGGCGTCCCGCTCCAGCCGGTCGACGCGGCCGCGGATCTGCACGTCCGGCGCACCGCCGTCCCCCTCGATCACCGCATCGATGGGCACCTCGACCCCGGCCTCGGTGAGCTCGGACCGGCTGCCCGCGAGCCACGCGCGGAAGGATTCGAGCATCTCCTCGGTGCGCACCAGCTCCCGCCGGGCGAACCAGTCCGCCTCCAGATCGACCCGGTCCCAGACCTTCTCGAGGGAGTGGGTGACCTCATCCTTCGGGATGCGGCCGGCCACCGCCTGCACCAGGGTGTGCACCAGGTTGCCCGTGGCCTGCTTCGCGGAATCGCCGTCGCTGCCGCCGAACCGCTCCAGCATCCACCGCAGCGCACAGGCCGACAGCGCCTCCACGTTCGAGGGCGAAAGCGCCACCGGGCCGTCGTCGGGCTGCCACAGCGGATCGTCGGTACTCGCCCCGGCGAGGCCGTACCAGGTGTCCGGATGGGCGCCGGGCACCCGGTCCGCCGCAAGGCGGGCGAGCTGCCGCGCCGCGTGCTCGCGCTCGGCTTCGTCGCGCTCCGGATCGCACACCGCGGCGCGGAGAGTGGCCACCAGGGTGCGCAGGTCGAGAGCGGCGGCGGGCTCCGATTCCACCGCGGGGGTGTAGGTCTCGGGGTCCTCGTCGCCCGACGGTGCGATGCCCTGCAGGAAGCGGGAGGGCACCAGGTCACCGTCGCCGTCGGCGGTGTCGACCGCGGTGATGAGCAGCGTGCGGCGGGCCCGCGAGCACGCCACCAGCAGCAGCCGGCGTTCCTCCGCGAGCAGCGGCAACGAACGCGAGACGGTGGGCAGCGCCACCGGATCGATCCCGTCGAGCGCGTCGAGCAGTTCCTCCGTGCCCAGCAGTCCGCCGCGGCGGCGCAGGTTCGGCCACCGGCCCTCCTGCACCCCGGCGACGGCCACCACGTCCCATTCGCGGCCGGCGGCGCCGTGCGCCGAGAGCAGCGTGACGCCGGGGGTGGTGGGCGCATCACGCCGGATCCCCGATCGTGGGATCTGCAGCTGTTCCATGTACTCGATGAACCGCGCAGGCGAGGCCGTGGGCAGCGTATCGGTGAAATCGGCTGCGGCGTCGAACAATCCCATCACCGCATCGAGATCGCGGTCGGCCTGTTCGCCGAGTCCGCCCCCGCGGAGCGCGAGCGCGCCCCACTTGGCGGCCAGGCCGGTGACCGCCCACGCCGCCCAGAGCACCTCCTCGACGGTGCCGTCCGCGGCGGCGGCGCGCGCCGCCCGCACCGCGGCGAGCACCCGCTCGACCGGTTCGGCCTCCAACTCGGTGAGCGCGGCGCGGTAGGGCGCGAAATCCAGGGTCCCAGCGATCACCGCGCCGAGGATCTCCGCCGACCCGCGCTCGTCGGAGGGCTCCGCGCGGCGCACACCCCGGCGGACGCGGCGCAGGGTGAGCGGGTCTCCGCCGCCCACGGGACCGGAGAGCAGGGCCACCGCCTCGGCCGGGTCCAGCGCATCGGGATCGCAGGCGGCGCGGAGTACTGAGAGCAGGGCGTGCACGGCCCGCTGCCGGGCGAGCGGTACGTCGTCGGCAGCGACGGTGACCGGCACCCCGGCATAGGCGAGGGCGCGGCGCAGCGGGGCGACCGCCGCCGATACCGACCGCACCACGATCGCCATGTCCTCCCAGGGCACCCCGCCGTGCACGTGCTCGCGGCGCAGCATCGCCGCGATCGCGTCGGCCTCCTTCGCGGGCGTGGAGAACAACCGGACCGCCGCCGATCCCGGGCGCGGCCGCTCGGGTGCGACGGCGGTGAACCGGTTCGGCAGCCGCGACGAGATCCGGTTCACGGCACCCGCCACCTCTTCCCCGAACCGGAAACTGCGTTCCAGCAGGATGTCCCGGGCGGCCGGTACATCGAGCGACTGCAGGAACCGGGTGCTGGCGCCGCGGAAGGAGTTGATCGCCTGATCGGGATCGCCCGCCACCACGGTGAGTTCGGTGCCGGTGCCCAGCAGCCGGATCAGCGCGGAGGCCAGCGGATCGAGGTTCTGCGCATCGTCGACCAGCAGGAACCGGATGCGTTCGCGCTGCTGCGCGAGCAGCGCCTCATCGGTGGCCAGCGCGGTGACGGCGGCGTCGATCAGCTCTGCGGCATCGACCGCCGGGGCCACCGCCTGCGGGCCGGCGAGCCCGACCGAACCGCGCAGCAAGGTGGTCTCCTGATACTCGCGCAGCGCCGCCGCGGCGGCGGCCCACTCCGGGCGCTGGTGCCGGGCCGCGAGCGCATCGATCTCCTCGGGCCCCGCGCCGCGCTGCGCCGCCTGCGCGAAGAGATCGCGCAGGGCGCCGGCGAATCCACCGGTCACGAGGGCCGGCCGCAGGCGCTCGGGCCAGAAGGCTCCGCCGTCGTCGACGTGGCCGCGCAGCAGCTCGCGCACCACCGCGTCCTGTTCCGAGCCCGTGATCAGCCGCGGCGGCGGCGAACCCGTGTGTGCGGCCTGCAGCCGCAGCACCGCGAAGGCCAGCGAGTGCACGGTGCGCACCAAGGGCTCCCCCGAGGCGTGCACACCCGCGCGGCCGTGCTCGGCCAGGACCCGCGCCGACAGTTCGCGGCGCAACGCCACCGCCGACCGCTTGCTGCCGGTGAGGATGAGCACCGACTCGGGCTCGACGAACGGATCGGTGAGCTTGGCGACCGCGATGTCGATGAGCGCGGAGGTCTTCCCGGTGCCCGGCCCGCCCCGGATGCGGTACGGCGCCCAGCCGCCCACATCGAGCGGCAGGGCACCCGCCGCGGGGGCCACCAATTCCGCGATCGGCCCGCCCCACTCGCGGGCGGCCGGTGGCTGCGGCGCGGTGTACTGCAGCGACAGGCGCGGGCGACGGCTGCGCGCCGCACCACCACTCGCCTCCGCCATGTGTCCTCCTTCGCGCCCGTCACATCCGATCCCATCACAGACCACCGACACCTCCGCGCGCGGCGCGGCGCGGCACAATGGGCTCATGCTGAACGTGCACCAGTACGGCTCCCCCGACGCGCCCGCGGTCCTGGCGATCCACGGGGTCACCGGGCACGGAGCCCGATGGCGCCGGTTCGCCGACACCGAGTTGCCGGATGCCCGGGTCCTGGCCCCCGACCTGCGCGGGCACGGCCGCTCCCCCTGGACGCCGCCGTGGCACCTGGAACAGCACGTGGCGGATCTGGTGAGCGTGCTGGAACGGCACGCCGTGCACGCGGAGGCACCCGCGCTGGTGATCGGGCACTCGCTCGGCGGCGCCCTCGCCTGCCGCCTCGCCACCGCCCGCCCCGACCTCGTGCGCGCGGTGCTCCTGCTCGACCCGGCGCAGGGCCTCGCACCGGAGCTGTGCGCCACCATCGCCGATCAGACCATCCGCTACTTCGACTTCACCTCCCCCGAGGAGGCGCGGCAGGAGAAGAAGGCGGGCGCGTGGGCCCGGGTGCCCGATGCGGTCCTGGACGCCGAGATCGCCGAGCACCTGGTGCGCCGCGATTCCGGGCGCTGGGAGTGGGACATCAGCTGCGCGGCCGTCACCGCGCTCTGGGGCGAACTCGCGCGGACGCCGGTCGGCGTACCGTCGGGCATCCCTGCGGTGGTGCTGCGCGCGGGCCGGGCGGACTACGTGACGCAGGCGCAGCTCGCCACCATGCCGCACGCCGAGGTGCACACGGTGGATTCGGATCACATGGTGGCGCAGGAGATCCCGGACGTGGCCGGAAGCTACGCCCGCGCCCTCCTGGAGCGGTAGGCGATGGCCAAGGTCACCGAGGAGCAGGTGGAGGCGGTGCGCGAGCGGATCGCGTCGATCCCGCCCGGCCGGGTACGCACCTACGGCGACATCGCCGACGAGGTCGGACTCTCCTCGCCCCGGATCGTGGGCTGGGTGATGCGCACCGACGCCTCCGATCTGCCCTGGCACCGCGTGGTCCCGGCGTCCGGGCGGCCCGCGGCGCACATCGCCACCCGGCAGTTGGAGCTCCTGCGCGCCGAGGGCGTGCTCGCCGACGGTGACCGGATACCGCTGCGCGACTACCGGGTCTGAGCGGCTACCCGCTCCGGGCGTCGGCGAACCGGCGCACGATCAGGTCGATCACCTCGGGTGCCAGGCCGAGCGGCGCCGCGACGCCGTCGGCGCCGGCCTCGGCGAGCCGGGCGTGGAACAGGCCGTCGGCCAGCTGATACGCGGCGAGGAACAGGCGGCGGCCGGGCTCGCGCACGCGGGCCACTTCGGCCGCCACCGTCGGGCTGCCGGCGGCGAGGAAGCCGGCCGGGACGTCGTCCCCGATCCGATCACCCAGGAGCGCGGCCATGGCGCGCACATCGTCGCGGGCACGGGGATCGGAGGAACCGGTGGAGCCGAGCACGACCCGGTCACCGGGTTGCCAGCCGGCCTCGCGCAGGCGGCGCAGCAACGCACCGACGAGGGCGGGATCGGGCCCCAGCGGGGCGGTGAGCACCGCCGCGGGATGACCGCTGTCGGCGATGTGCGCGGGGACATCGGTGTGCACGTGGTACCCGGCGGCGAGGAAGCAGGGCATCAGCACCGTCGGCCGGTCGGACTCGGCCAACAGGTCCGACGGTGACGGCCCGAGCACGTCGACGAAGGCCACGTCGAGCGGGCCGGTGCGGGCGGCGACCGCCTCCGCGAGGGCGCGGATCATCGCGACGCCGGGCGCCGAACGGGTGCCGTGCGCGACCAGGATCCGCCGGGGCGGCTCGGTCAGAGCAGCCACCGGGCGATCTCGGTGATGTGCTCGAGACCGGGCAGCGCATCGGCCTCCGACCGCGGGTGCACGGCGTGCACGGCGAGCCGGAAGATGAGCGCCCGCAACACCATCTGCGGCCACTCGGGCAGGTCTTTCCAGCGCAGGAGCAGGCCGTCGTCGGCGCCGCCCCAGGCCAGGCCGTCCACCGCGACCACGGCGGCGGCCCAGGTGGCGGGACGCCAGTAGGGCGTGAAATCGGTGAGGCCCGGTGCCGCGGCACCGGCGAAGAGCACGGCGCCCGACAGGTCGCCGTGCACCAGCTGCGGTTCGGACTCGACGGGCCGGCGCAGTTCGGCCAGCTCGTTGACCAGTTCGAGGGCGCGCTCGCGGTCGTCCGTGGCGTCGTCGAGCACGCCGAGCTTGCGGGCCATCGCCAGCGGGTGCTCCTCCCAGGCCGCACGATCGGCGAACTGGAAGTAGTCGACATCGGTGAAGGGTGCCACCGGCGGCGCGATGAGGAACCGCGGCCGTTCCAGCTTCTTCGTGACCTCGTGCAGCCGGTTCGACATCGAGATGATCTCGTCGAACCGCGGCTCCAGCGAGCCCGCGATGAAGGTGTCGGCGCGCCAGCCCGAGACCACGTAGCGGCCGTCGGTGGCGCGGAACGGGCGGGCCAGCCGCATACCGTCGACGTACAGATCCTCGCGGACCTTCGCCGACCAGGCGGCGCGGGCGTGATCGGCGATCAGCGAGAGGACGACCTCGCCGCACCGCCAGCCGCCGTCCCAGTCCGCCCCCAGAGCGATCGGCTCGGTGCCGTCCAATCCGAAGGTGGCGAGGACGTGGGCGGGAGGTTCAACGGGGCTCACACCAAGAATCTACCCGCGACCGGCCCGAGACCGGGCTAGGCGCGGCCCGGCTCCACGAGGAGGACCGGGATCAGACGGTCGGTCTTCTCCTGGTACTCGGCGTAGGGCGGGTAGGCGGCGACGGCGCGCTCCCACCACTCCTCGCGCTCCGCGCCGTGGATCTCGCGCACCGGCCCGGACACCACCGTGGTGCCGTCCTGCACCTCGACCTCGTCGTTCGCCAGCAGCGACGCGTACCAGACGGGGTTGTCGGGGGCGCCGCCCTTGGAAGCGACCGCGGCGTAGGCGCCGTCGTGCTCCACGCGCATCAGCGGGCGCCGGTACAGCTTGCCGGTCTTGGGACCGCGGTAGGTGAACAGCACGACGGCCATTCCCGCGACGTCCACCGAGGCGGTGGTGCCCGTCTCGTCGATCTTCGCCAGCTGGTCCGCAACCCAGCCGGCCTTCTCCTGTGCGTACTCACCTTCGAGGGCCATGACTCCACCCTAGGCCGCCCGCCGGGATGATGGAGGGCGTGCAGTCCGATTCCGTCGCCCCCGTGGTCACCGTCTCCGTCCAATTCCCCGACCTCACCCCGCCGGAGTTCGAGCGGGTCCGGGCGGGCCTGACCGCGGGCCGACCGGGCCGGATTGTGGTCCCCCACGAGGCGCACCGGTGGTACGCCGCCGCATCGGACCCGGAGACGGTGCGCGGCCTGGTGGCCGCGCTGCGCGCGGTGATCGAATCCCGCGAGCTGTCCTTCGACGACGAGGAGGCGCTCGACGATCTGAGCCAGGAGTACGCCGACTGGTTGGAGGAGTCGGCCGATATCGACGACGCCGATCCCGGACCCGTGGTCGCCTTCTCGGTGCACCTGCCCGCACTGGAGCTGGGCGAGTTCGCCGGGCTGCTGGAATCGCTGCGCGCCGAACACCCGCGGCGGATCGTGCTCGGCGAGCAGCGCGGACACAGCCATCACGAGCTGACCGACCGGCACACCGTGCAGGCGCGGCTGTCCGGCCTGCGCGCGGCGCTCCGGGGCGAGCCGGTGGGCACCGTCGACGCACTGCCGCTACTGGCTCTGCTCAACGATTACGCCACGTGGCTCTCCGACCCCGCGAACGGCCGCCCGGCCGACTGAGGCGGCGCATCGCGCCCGGTCCGAGGGGCTTTCGCGGGCGCTCGCGGGCGAATCGCCCTCATTCGGACACCAGGCCACCGCGGCGCCGCTACCGTGGGATCACCACAAGTAAGCGGAGGTTCTCGTGTATCCCGGTGCATTCGCAAAGACCACCCCGGACTGTCCTGCGGCGATCGACGCCGATACCGGGGAGATCCTCAGCTACGCCCGGCTCGATGCGCAGTCGACCCGGCTGGCGAACCACCTGCGCGCCGCCGGACTCGGGCGGGGCGACACCGTGGCGATCGTGGCGGGCAACGACCTGCGGATCTTCGTGGCCTACTGGGCGGCGATCCGCAGCGGAATGTACGTGGCGGCGGTGAACTTCCACCTCACACCCGCCGAGGTGAACTACATCCTGGCGGACTGCGAGGCGAAGGCCGTGTTCGCCGGTGCCGATGTGGCGGGGGCCGTCGCCGAGGCGCTGGACCTGCCCGATCTGCGCGCACCCGGCCGGGCCATCGCCTGGGGCGGACCGATCGAGGGCTTCGCCGATCTCGACGAGGTTCTGGCAACGGCGGATCCGTCGCCGCTCACCGATCAGCCCCGCGGCACCGACATGCTCTACTCCTCGGGTACCACCGGGCGCCCCAAGGGAATCCGGATCCCGCTCCCGGAGGGGCAGGTGGACGAGGCACCCGATGCCTACACGGCGACCTTCGCCCCCACCTACGGTATGGACTCCGGCACGGTGTACCTCTCCCCCGCACCGCTGTACCACGCTGCGCCCCTGCGCTTCTGCGGTGTCACGATGTCGGTGGGCGGCACCGTGATCATGATGCACCGGTTCGACGCCGTCGACGCGCTCGCGTTGATCGAGAAGTACCGCGTGACGCACAGCCAGTGGGTTCCCACCATGTTCGTGCGCATGCTCAAGCTCGACCCGGAGGTCCGGGCGAAGTACGACACCAGCAGCCTCAAGGTGGCGATCCACGCCGCCGCACCGTGTCCTGCGGAGGTGAAGCGCTCGATGATCGAGTGGTGGGGACCGGTGATCCACGAGTACTACGCCTCCACCGAGGCGGCGGGCGCCACCTTCATCACGCCACAGGAGGCGCTGGAGCGCCCGGGATCGGTGGGCAAGGCCGGGCTCGGAGTGATCCGGATCTGCGACGACGACGGTGCCGAGCTCCCCGTGGGCGAGGTGGGCACGATCTTCTTCGAACGCGAGCAGATGCCCTTCCAGTACCACAACGCTCCCGAGAAGACCCGCGCCGCACAGCATCCCGATCACGCGAACTGGGCCACCACCGGCGACGTCGGTTACGTGGACGCCGACGGCTACCTCTACCTCACCGACCGCCGCGACTTCACCATCATCACCGGCGGGGTGAACGTGTATCCGCAGGAGTCCGAGAGCGCGCTGGTGATGCATCCGGCCGTGACCGATGTGGCGGTGATCGGCGTACCGGACGACGAGCTGGGCGAGGTCGCGATGGCGTGCGTGCAGCTGGCGCCCGGGTACCGGCCCTCCGACGAACTCGCGGCCCAGCTGATCGCGCACGCGGGCCGGGACCTGGCCCGCTACAAGCTCCCCCGCTCGGTGCGGTTCGTGCCGTCGCTGCCGCGCACCCCCACCGGCAAGCTGGTCAAGCGCCTGATCAGTCTGTAGATCCTCCGGTGCCTTCCTGACGAATCGGTGACGTCCCGCCCCCAGCCCTCGCGGGCGGGCCGGGGTCGGCGCAGGATCGAGGTATGCGAGTACTTCTCACGGGCGGAGCCGGGTTCATCGGCTCGCACATCGCCGATCTGCTGCGCGCGGGCGGGGAGCACGAGGTGATCGCGATCGACGCGATGCTGCCGCAGGCGCACGGCGAGGTCACGCCGCCGGCGGGGGTGCAGCTCCTGGACCTGCTGGACGTGGACGGCCTCGATCGCGTCCTGGCCGGGGTGGACGCGGTGTGCCATCAGGCGGCGGCGGTGGGCGCGGGCGTGGACGCCGCGGACGCCCCACTGTTCGCGGCGAACAACGATCTCGGCACCGCCGAGCTCCTGTCGGCGATGGCCCGGGCGGACTGCCGGCGACTGATCCTGGCCTCGTCGATGGTGGTGTACGGCGACGGCACCTACGTCGACGACGAGGGCCGGCCCGTGCATCCGGTACCGCGGACCGTCGAGGACCTGCGGGCGGGGCGATTCGAGCCCCGGCGGGCCGACGGCGGACCCGCGCACTGGGCGCCGACGCACGAGGACGCCCCCGTCCGGCCCACCGGTTTCTACGCGGCCTCCAAAGCGGCACAGGAGTTCTACGGCGCCGGGTGGGCACGCGCCACGGGCGGCTCCGTGACCGCCCTGCGCTACCACAACGTGTACGGCGCGCGCATGCCCCGCGACACCCCGTACGCGGGCGTGGCCTCGATCTTCCGGTCGGCGCTGGCGGCGGGCCGGGCGCCGCGGGTCTACGAGGACGGTGCGCAGACCCGCGATTTCGTGGACGTCCGCGATGTGGCGCGGGCCAATCTCCTTGCGCTCGAACAGGCTCCGCGCGCACCGTTCCGCGCCTACAACGTGTGCTCGGGAACGCCCGTCACCATCGGCGAGGTGGCCGCCGCCGTCGCCGGGGCCACCCCCGGCGACGCGCCCGCACCGGAGGTGACCGGCGAGTTCCGGGCCGCGGACGTGCGCCACATCGTGGCCTCACCGCAGCGCGCCGCGGCGGAGTTGGGATTCCGCGCCGAGATCACTCCGCAGCGCGGCCTGGCCGAGTTCGCGACCGCTCCGCTGCGCTGATCTCTCCCACCGGCAGGCGCACCTCGAAGCGCGCGCCGGGCCGCAGATTCGCCGCGACCACCGTGCCGCCGTGCACATCCACCAGCCCGCGCGCGATCGCGAGCCCCATTCCCGTCCCCGCGGGGAGCCCGTCGGCACCGGCGGGTGAACGGTGCTCGGTGCCGCGGAAGGCGAGATCGAAGATCCGGTCCAGATCGTCGTCGGGGATCCCGGTGCCCGTATCGTCCACGCGCAGTACCGCCTCGGTGCCGTCGCGGAGCACCGAGATGGTCACCCTCCCGCCCTCCGGGGTGTGCGCCAGCGCGTTGAGCACCAGGTTCCGCAGCACCCGCGCCAGTGCCGACACCCCGACGGGCGCCGGGACCGGTTCCGGGGCATCGAGTTCCAGCTCCACCTGCGAGCGGGCGGCCACCTGCGCCAGACCCGCGCGTACCTCGTCGGCCACCTCGCGCAGGTCGATGGTCTCGAGTTCCAGTGTGAGTGCACCCGAATGGATGCGGGACATCTCGAACAGGTCGTCCACCATCGACGACAGCCGGATGGTCTCGCGATCGATCCGGTCGGCGAACTCGGTCACCTCCTCGGGTTCGGTGACCACCGAATCCCGTAGCGCCTCGGACATGGCGCGGATCCCGGCCAGGGGCGTGCGCAGGTCGTGGCTGACCCACGCCACCAGATCACGCCGGGCCGCCTCCGCCGCCCGCTCCTGTTCCCGGATCTGCCTCTCCCACACCGTGCGCCGGGCCTGGAGGCGCCCCAGTGCCACCGCCGCCGGGACCGTGACCACCAGCACCACGCCCAGCACCGCGCAGGTCCGGGCGAAGTCGGCCGTGAACATGAAACCGCTCACGCCGATCACGCCCGACAGCACGGCGAGCACCGGGATCAGCACCAGGATCACCATCGACATCTGCAGCGATATCCGCCGCGCCCGCCACACCACCAAGCCACCCGCGAGCACCACCGGGCCCGACCACAGCAGCGCCAGCAGCGCGATCTTCAGTACATCAGGCATCGTCGGCCCCCTCCTCGTCGCAGGCCCCCGGTCCCCAGCGGTACCCGCGCCCCCACACTGTCTCGATCCGGTGGTCGTCACCGAGCTTGGCGCGCACCCGTTTGACGTGCACGGTCACGGTGGACAGATCCCCGAACTGCCAACCCCACACCTGTTCGAGCAGGTCCTCGCGGCTGAACACCTCACCCGGATGCTCCAGGAAGTGCACGAGGAG
This sequence comes from Tsukamurella sp. TY48, assembly GCF_019656655.1. Lineage (GTDB taxonomy): Bacteria > Actinomycetota > Actinomycetes > Mycobacteriales > Mycobacteriaceae > Tsukamurella > Tsukamurella strandjordii. The sequence continues at coordinate 739,634 of NZ_BPMV01000001.1, forward strand.
GTCGAACTCCCGCCGGGTGGTGGCCACCGCGCGTCCGCGCACCGTCACGGCGCACGAGGACGCGTCGACCGTGACGCCCTCGTGACTGACGGCCGCCGTCGCCGGCTCACGATGCGAGCGGCGCAGCACCGAGGCCACGCGCAGCGCGAGCTCGCGCGGGCTGAACGGTTTGGTCACGTAGTCGTCGGCGCCCGCGGCCAGGCCGGTGATCCGATCGTCCTCCTCACCGAGCGCCGTGAGCAGGATCAGGGGCAGGTCCGACGGTGCGCCGGACTCCCCACCCCGGACGCGGTGGCACAACTCGATCCCATCGGGCCCCGGCATCATCACATCGAGCACCGCGAGCCGCACCCGCCCGGCGGCGAGCCGCTCGGCCGCGCTCGCACCGTCGGCCACCACCTCGGTCGCCAGGCCCTCGCGTTCCAGATACCGGCGCACGACATCGCTGACCACCGGATCATCGTCCGCGATCAGCACGTACCTCTCGTCCGTCACTGCACGCCTCTCACTGGTAGATCATCAGCACGTGCGCGATCACCAGCGCACCCGCGACCTGTACCGCCAACCAGGCCCGGGCACCGCCGCCGGACCGCACGAGTCCCGCTCCGGCCGCGATCCATACTGTGAACGGTAGCCAAATCCGCTCGACCTCGGCTTTGCTCAGCGCCGAGAGATCGGCGGCCAGCATCATCAGCACGGCGGCCGCCACCAGCCCCAGCAGGGCCGCAGGCCGTCCGAGCAGGGGCGTTCGCCACCGACCGTCCCGGATCCTGCCGATCGCCGCCGCACCGGCGGGCCCGAATGCGCACGCCGCCGCGGCGAGGTTCGCCCATCCCCAGTACGCGAAGGGCCGGAACGAGGCGATGCCCTGGTAGTACCGGACGACCACCGCGTTGTAGCCGTCGAGCCACCAGAAGCCCGCCACCGCGAAGGCCGCCACCACGAGCAGCGCCGCCGGAATCGCGGTGAGCAGCGGGCGCGGATTCCGGGCGATCAGCAGGACCGCGACCGCCATGACCCCCATCAGGATCAGGCCGTAGTTCAGGAAGATCGCCCAGCCCAGGATCAGGCCGGCCGCCACTCCGAAACCGACCGCCCGGCGCCCGCCGGAGGTCGCGGCCAGGGCGAGCGCCGCGATCCCCCACGCGGCCACCCCCGCGAAGTAGGCGTCGCCCGACGGGGCCATCCACAACGCGCCGGGGAAGACGGCCGCGAACGGCGCCACGGCCCGCGCGGTGTCGGCACCGGCGAGCGCGCGGACCGTCACCAGGATGGCGGCGGCCGAGGAGGCGCCCGCGGCCACGCAGAACAGTGCCGCCCAGGTTCCGCCGCCCAGCCCGATGCGATCGAGCCAGACGAAGGTCAGCAGGGCGCCCGGCGGATGCCCGGAGACGTGCACCGTCCAGGAGTCGGGCTGGTAATCGGGTATGCGCCGGGCGAATTCGCGCACGGCACCGGCCACATCACCGCGTGCACCGGGGACCTCGTGCAAGTACTGGTCGTAGCCCGTGAGTTTGGTGGCGAACCGCTGCCAGCCCGAAACCGTGCCGAGGCTGAGGGACCACAGGAACAGGACCACCGTCGACAGCGCGGCGAGCCGGCCCAGGGACAGTCTGCGTGCCGCCGCCGGACCCCACAGGACGACCACGGCACCGATCACCACGGCGGGCACGGTGCCGACTCCCACGTGGGGTTCGATCCGGCCGAAGAGCGGGGCCGCCTCCGCGACCAGACGGTCCCGGAAGTCCTTGCCCATCATGATGGGCAGGACGGCGGCCGCGGCGATCAGCGCGGCCCACACCAGCACCGACCGGCGGTCGCGGCGTGCATCGGCGGGCGGCGCCGGGGAATCGGACGGCATGTCTTCGACCGTAGCCATCGCGGTCCGCCGCGACCAGCGCGAACGCGATTCCCACGCACCCCGTCACACTTTCGTCATCGCAATCACCTGTGCAGGAGCCCGCCGAGTTCCTAGCGTTGGCCCCATGCCCTCCACCGATGAGCAGACCGTCACCGTGGTCATCCCGTGCCGCAACGAGGCCGAGTCGATCGCGCGCGTGATCGATGCGGTACCAGCGGGATTCACCGCCCTCGTGGTCGACAACGGCTCCACCGACGGAACCGCCGACGCCGCGCGGCGCGCGGGCGCCACGGTGATCGCTGAGCCGCGAGCCGGGTACGGCAGCGCGGTACACACCGGAATCGCCGCGGCCCGAGGCGATGTGGTCTGCACGATCGACGGTGACGGCTCGCTCGATCCCGCCGATCTGCCGGCCCTGGTCGAGGCGGTGCGCCGCGGCGCCGATCTCGCCGTGGGGCGGCGGCGGCCGGCTTCGCCCGACGCCTGGCCCTGGCACGCACGACTCGGGTCCGCGCTCGTGGCGGCGCGACTGCGCGGTCGCTACGGGATCGACGTGCACGACATCGCACCGATGCGGGCCGCCCGCCGCGAACCGCTCCTCGCACTCGGGATCACCGACCGGCGATCGGGCTACCCAGTGGAACTGCTGGCCCGCGCAGGCGCCGCCGGCTGGCGAGTGGTGGAATCCCCGGTCCGGTACGGCAAGCGCACCGGTGGCCGATCGAAGGTCTCGGGATCGCCGGCGGGCAGCGCCCGCGCCACGATCGACTTCCTGCGGGCGGCACGATGAACACCGTCCTCATCGTCGCGAAGGCACCGGTCCCGGGCCGCGTGAAGACCCGACTGATCGGCGCGATCAGTCCCCTCGACGCCGCCCGGCTGGCCGCGGCGTCGCTCGTGGACACGGTGGAGGCGGCACTCGCGGTGCGCGGCGCGCGCTGTGCGGTGGCGCTCGCCGGGCGGCTCGACGATGCCGTCGAATCCGATCGGCTACGGGCCGCGCTGGCGGAATGCGAGGTCTTCGAGCAGGTCGGCGGCGGGCTGGCCACCCGCCTGGTGGCGGCGCACCGGCGGGCCGCGGAGGCCGGCGGGCCGGTACTGCAGATCGGCATGGACACCCCGCAGGTGAGCGCCGCGCTCCTGGCCTCCGGGCTCGACGCCGCCCGCGACGGGGCCGCCTTGGGTCCGGCCAGCGACGGCGGATGGTGGGCCCTCGGGGTGCCGCCGGGCGGCGCTGACGGGCTGGACTGCCTCCTGGACGTCCCGATGTCCACCGCGCACACCGGCGAGTGCACGCGCCGCGCGCTCCGAGCGGCGGGACTCGCCCCGGTGGAGCTACCGGAACTACGGGACGTGGACCGCCCCGACGACATCGCCGAGGTCGCCGCGCTCTGCCCCGCGGGATCCCGGTTCCGCCGCACCGCAGCCGCCGTCACCACGATCGGGGCGGGACGATGACCGCGGCACTGTGGGACGCCGTGCTCGCCGGACGACACGGCGAACTGCACACCACGGACGGGGGTGTGCGCCGCCTGCCCGTGGCCCGCTGGCTCGGCCACGACCGCTCCGACCACCGGCTCATCGCCGCCGTCGCGGGGTGGTGCCAGGGCCCGACCGTCGACCTCGGATGCGGCCCAGGCCGGATGGTGGACGTACTCCTGCGACGCGGTATTCCCGCGCTGGGCGTGGATGATTCGCCGCACGCGGTACGGCTCGCCCGGGACCGGGGCGCGGCCGCCGTCCGAAGGGACGTCTTCGCCGCACTGCCCGGTGAGGGCCGCTGGTCGCACGCGATCCTGCTGGACGGGAACATCGGCATCGGCGGCGATCCGGCGCGGCTGCTGCGCCGGGCGTCCGCACTGGTCGAACCGGGCGGCACCGTGATCGTGGAGGTGGACCCCGCGATCCACGGGATCGTCACCGAGGGGGTCCGGGTGCGATCCACCGGCGCCGTCTCCGACTGGTTCCCCTGGGCCCGTGTCGGATTCGACGCCATTGCCGCACTGTCCACCCAGGCCGGACTCGTCCCGCGCCGCCGCCTGGTACTGGGCGGCCGCACCTGCGTCGAGTTGCTGCGATGAGCGCCTCCCCGCCCACGACGCGTCCGGCACTGCGGCAGCCGGGGACGGCGGCCCGGCTGGGCGCGATGCTCGGCGTGTGCGTGGTGATCTGCTTCGCCACCGGCGTGTTCAGCCACTGGCTCCAGCATCCGCCGCAGTGGTTCACCGCCCCGCGCTCCCCCGCCTGGCTCTACCAGGCGACGCAGGGCCTGCACATCGCTTCCGGGGTCGCGGCGATCCCGCTGCTCCTGCTCAAACTGGCCGCGGTGTACCCGAAGCTGTTCGCCCGCCCCGTGATCGGATCGCCGGCCCGCCTCGCGGAGCGGATGGCCACCGCCGTCCTGGTGGCGTCCATGCTGTTCCAACTGTTCACCGGCCTGCTCAACATCGCGCAGTGGTATCCGTGGCGGTTCTTCTTCCCCGCCGCCCACTACGCGACCGCCTTCGTGGTGCTGGGCGCGGTCTCGGTGCACCTGGCGATCAAGCTGCCGCTGGTGGTCGAGGAGTTCCGCCGACGCACCGCACAGCCCGCGCCGCCCGGTGTATCCCGCCGCGCCGTACTGGGCGCCGGGCTCGCGGCCGCCGGGATGTCGGTGCTCGTGGTGGGCGGTCAATCGATCCCGGCGCTGCATCGACTCGCGGTACTGGCGCCGCGCTCCGGAAAGGGCCCGCAGGGCATGCCCATCAACCGGACCGCCCGCGCCGCGGGCGTCGAGCAGCACGCGGCCTCCCCGGACTTCCGGCTGGTGCTGGACGGTCCGCGGCGCGTCGAGCTGAGCCTCGACCAACTGCGCGCGTTGCCGCAGCACACCGTCCGGCTGCCCATCGCCTGCGTCGAGGGCTGGACCCAGTACGCCTGGTGGTCCGGTGTCCGGGTGGCCGACCTCGCCGCACTGGCCGGGCTCGACGGCGTCGACCTGCGGTTCCGGTCGCTGGAGCAGGGCCTGTACGCGCAATCGACGCTGGAGGTGGCGAAGGCGCAGGACCCGACCTCGCTGCTCGCGCTCCGGCTCAGCGGCGCCGATCTGGACCTCGACCACGGCTTCCCGTGCCGGCTGATCGCCGCGGCCCGGCCGGGCGTGGAACAGACCAAATGGGTCGCACGGATCGAGGCGGCATGACCACACTGCGGATCCTGCTCACGCTCGCCGGCCTCGGCCTCGTCGGCTACGGCGCCGTGCTGCTCACCGACCTCCCGCCGCGCGACCTGCTCTCGGCGGCACTGTGGGCCGCCGCGCTCCTGGTGCTGCACGACGGGGTGTTCGCGCCACTGGCCCTGGCCGCCGGACACACCGCCGTGCGACTGCTGCCGCGCGCGTGGTTGCCCGGGGCGCTCGGCGGCGCCGTCGCCGCGGTGACCGCGCTCGCGCTGGCGGCGGCCGTCGCGCTACCGCGGCCCAGCGGTCAGGGCGCCGCGAATCCGACGGTCCTCGACCGTCCGTACGGCATCGCGCTCACCGCGCTGCTCGTGATCATCGCGGTCGCCTGCGCCGTGTCCGCGATCGTGCGGCGCCGCGCGGAGATCAGTACACCGGAAGCGACGGATCCACCTGCCGCGCATAGGCGTTGATGCCACCCTGCAGGTGCACCGCGTCGCGGTAACCCGCACCCTGCACGGCGGCGAGCACCTCGGCCGAGCGGATGCCGGTCTTGCAGTAGAGCACCAGCTTCTTATCCGCCGAGACCTGCGCCAGGCCCTCGCCGGTCTCGAACACCGACTTCGGCACCAGCTTGGCACCGTCGATGTGCACGATGTCCCACTCGACGGGCTCGCGCACGTCGATCAGCTCGTAGTCCACGCCCTGCTCGCCCAGCTCCACCAGCTCGGCAGGCGTGATGGTGCTGCCCGCGGCGGCGGCCTGCGCATCGTCCGAGACCACACCGCAGAACTCCTCGTAGTCGATCAGCTCGGTGATCGTCGGGGAGGCGGGGTCCTTGCGGATCTTGATGGTCCGGTAAGTCATGTCCAGGGCGTCGTAGACCATGAGGCGGCCGAGCAGGGAGTCGCCGATACCGGTGATCAGCTTGACGGCCTCGGTGCCCATGATCGCGCCGATCGAGGCGCACAGGATGCCGAGCACTCCGCCCTCGGCGCACGAGGGCACCATGCCGGGCGGGGGCGCCACGGGGTACAGGTCGCGGTAGTTCAGGCCCTGCTTCTCGCCGTTCGGGCCGTCGGGTGCGTCCTCCCAGAAGACGGAGGCCTGCCCCTCGAAACGGAAGATCGAGCCCCACACGTAGGGCTTGTGCGCCAGTACCGCGGCGTCGTTGACGAGGTAGCGGGTGGCGAAGTTGTCGGTGCCGTCGAGGATCAGGTCGTACTGCTCGAAGAGCTCGACCGCGTTCTCCGGCTCCAGCCGGATCGGGTGCAGGTTCACGGTGACCAGCGGGTTGATCTCCGCGATCGAGTCGCGGGCGCTCTCGCCCTTGGGCCGGCCGAGGTCGGAGACGCCGTGGATCACCTGGCGCTGCAGGTTGGACGCGTCCACCTCGTCGAACTCGACGATCCCGATGGTGCCCACGCCCGCTGCGGCGAGGTAGAGCAGCGCGGGACTACCGAGCCCGCCGGCGCCGATCACCAGCACCTTGGCGTTCTTGAGGCGTTTCTGCCCCTCGACTCCCATCTCCGGGATGATCAGGTGCCGCGAATAGCGCGCGACCTCGTCGCGGGTCAGTTCGGCGGCGGGTTCGACGAGCGGCGGCAGCGTACTCACGTGAGGTGGAACGACGCCGCGCGCGCCGTCATTCCCGGATTGTGAAGGCCGCTCAGCGCAGGACCGGCGCCACCCACGCGTTGGGGCGGCACACCAGATCGTTGTCGAAGCCCTCGGAGCGGTCGAGGTTGAAGATGTCGCGGTTCGCCACGCCGAAGCTCTGCTGCATCATGATCGGCGCCAGCGCGCCCTGTGCGGGGCAGGGCACGTGCCTGTCGTAGCCGATGGCGTGGCCCACCTCGTGGTTGATCGCGTACTGCCGGTAGCCCGTGAGATCACCCTCGAAGGCGGTGGCGCCGCGCACCCAGCGGGCCAGATTGATCACCACTCGGCCCAGCTCGCCGTTGTAACAGGAGGACTCCAGCTGGATGGAGTAGCCGCAGGCCTGGCGGGTGGTCATGGGCGAGGTGAGCGAGATGGTGAAGTCGGCCTTGCCCTCGGCGATCCGCCGGAAGGCGATCGCCGGATCGTGCACCCAGCTGCGCGGGTCCGAGAGCGTGCGGTCGATCATCTGCGCGAAGGGCTGATCGCCACCGAGTCCACCCATGTCGACGCCGTCCTCGACGGCGACCATGTAGGTGTACTCCTTCTGCTTGCCCTCGCCCACCTTCTTCGTCGCACCCGGGACCACGTGCCACAGGCCGCTGCCGTGCGTGGTGAAATCGCCGCCCACGGGCAGCTGGCCCGCCTGCGGGACGGGCCCGGGCACCGATGTGCCGGTCGGCGCGCCGACGATGGTCTTGCCGGGGGTCGGGTTGCGCGACATCGACTCGGCCGTGGTGTCGGTGGGCGTCGCCTTCGAATCGAGCGGGTTGCCCCAGAAGGTGAAGACCAGGGCGAGCACCGTGAGCACCGCGAGCACGGGGACGGCGTAGGCGCGCCACCCGTAGGTGCTGAGGATCCGCGAGAGGGTGCTCTGCTTGCGGTACGCGCGCTCGCGCGGGGGTCGGTTGCGGTCGCCCGGCGAGTTGATCGGATCCCACTCCGCCCGCAGCGGCGCTCGCCCATCGGGACGAGGGCGCCTCGGGTTCGAAGGACTACTCACGCCGCCAACAATTCCACGAAGCGGACCGCCCGCGTAGAACCGACACGGTTTGTCGCAGGAATAGCTCGATCACCGAAAGAGCGGCTCGGACTGCGTCGCGGTGACCAGGTCGCGCACCAAGCGGGCGGTCTGCACCGGGCGCTCCATCTGCGCCACATGGCCCACGTCCTCGAAGACGGTGAGCGTGCTGCCCTTGATGTGCCGCACCACCTTGGGCGCCACCCCGACACTCACCAGCAGGTCGCGGGCGCCCCAGATCACCGCCGTCGGCACCGAGACCGCGCGGGCCGCTGCCCAGTGCGCGGCCCCGAAGTCCACGATCCAGCTGCGCACCAGCGCGTTGAAGCTCGCCGCCAGCGCGTCCGGCGCCCACGGCATCGACGCCCGCGCCGCGGCCTGGTCGATCGCCTGATCCCGGCGCACCGGCCCCATCACGCCGGGGTCGACGAGGATCTCCCGGAAGGTCTGGTCCACCTGCCGTGCCGGATAGGCGCTGCCCACCAGCCGGAAGCCGGCGGGGCCCACCACCGGGATGCGCACCAGGGACAGCGGCAGGAACTGCAGCCGGCGCACCCGCGGCCGCAGATCGGGGAAGGCCGGCGAGATCAGGGTGAGGCTGCGCAGCAGATCGGGCCGCAGCATGGCGACCCGGACGGCGATGGCGCCGCCCAGGGAGTTCCCCACCAGGTGCACTCCGCCCCGGTACCCGGCGCGGGCCGCCACCAGCGTCTCCAGGTAGCCGATCACGATCTCGGCGAAGGCCTCGATCCCGTAGTCACCGTCGGCCGGTGGGTCGGAGAGCCCGAAGCCCGGCAGATCGGGGGCGTACGACGCCGCCGTGGGGGCGAGCACCTGCCCCAGGTCGGTCCAGTTGATCGACGATCCGCCCAGGCCGTGGATCATCACCACGGCGGGCCTGGGGTCGGGCGGGGCCGTGATCGCGGCCGCATCGTCGACGTGCCGGACGAACAATCGCTGCCCGCGGACGGTGAGGAATTCCCCCGGCCAGACGTCGCTGGTGCGGTCGAGGGGCGCGAGTGCCGACACGCGGGTAGCTTGCCATGCACGCGCGGCGCTCGCGAGCGAGGACGCCGCAGCGGAGTATTGTCGATAGGTCGGGGCGATGACCTTGCCCCCGGAACGGTGAGGTGGAGTAGATGGCGGATCTGGGCGCGACGACCGCTGCGGGCGAGTCCCGCGGTGGAGTGAACCCTGCTCCGCGCCGCACCGCGAGGCTGCCGCGCAGCGCGCGCCGGATCCAGCTCCTCGAGGCGGCCAGCAGCGTTTTCGTCGACCTGGGCTACCACTCGGCGGGCATGGACGAGATCGCCGTCCGCGCCGGTGTCAGCAAGCCCGTGCTGTACCAGCACTTCCCCGGCAAGCTCGAGCTGTACGTGGCCGTGCTCAACGCCCACAGCGAGGCCCTGGTGACCGGCGTGCGCGAGGCACTGAGCAGCTCGCCCGCCAACCACGACCGCGTGATCGCCGCCGTGCGCGCCTTCTTCGACTTCGTCGACCGCGACAGCCAGGGCTACAAGCTGATCTTCGAATCCGATGTGCTCGAGCCCGTGGTGCAGGAGCGCGTCGAGGGCGCGGTCGATGCCTGCATCGATGCCGTCTACGACCTGGTCTCCCAGGACTCCGGCCTGGACCCGTACCGCGCGCGGATGCTGGCGGTGGGGCTCGTGGGCGCCAGCCAGGTGAGCGCCCGGTACTGGCTCTACGCCGACCGCCCCATCCCGAAGGAGGAGGCGGTGGCCACCACGGTCGAGCTGCTCTGGGGCGGGCTCAGTCACGTTCCGCTGCAGGGACAGCGCCGGGCCTGAGTCACGCCAGGCGGTGCATCGCCATCTCGATCGGTCCGCGTGAGAACTTCCGCGTCCACAGGCCCGAGACCACGAGCAGGCACGCCACCACCACCGCGTACACCGCCACGGTGAACACCAGCCGGTGCTCGGCGCCGTACCGCGCCGCCAGGCCCAGTCCCCAGCCGTAGCAGAGCACCGAGGCGATCACGTTCTGCAGCACGTAGCAGCTGAGCGCCGTCTTCCCCACCTTGCTGAGCGCACCGCCCACGCGCCCGATGCCGCGGCGCTGGTAGAACTCCGCGATCAGCGCGAGCAGTCCCAGGGCCACCACCGGCGCCACCACGTACCGGCCGACGAAGACGGCAGGCCCCGAGAACCCCAGCGGCGCACCGGCGATCCCCAACGCGAGATCGATCGGGGCGGCCACGGCACCGATCACCATCAGGCGACGGCGTAGGGCGGCACCGTCGGAGGTGAACAGGCCCGACTGGAAAAGCCTTGCCCCCGTGAGGAACATCGCGATGGTGAGCGGGATCAGGAAGATTGCCTCGGCGCGGAAGGCCAGGGCGTGATCGGCGCGGAAGACCACCAGGTCCCAGAACGAGCCGTCCGCATAGGGATTGAACTGCGCGGGATCACGGGGCTGGGACAGTCCGCCCGCCAGCGACATCCCGATCACCGCGAGGGCGACCATCGCCAGGTGCACGCCGACGCTCGCCACCACCCACCGGGTGCGCGCCCGCGGTTGCAGGATGAGCAGGGCCGACACCAGGAAGGAGACCATCGCGTAGCCCATCAGGACGTCGAACTCGGCGATCAGCAGGAAGTGCACGAGGCCGTCCAGGAAGAGCACCAGCGCGCGCCGCCAGTACCGGCCCGGCCAGGGCTTGCCGTGGCGCAGCGCGGACGCCTGCTGGATCGCCAGGCCCACACCGAACATCAGGCTGAGCAGGCCCAGGAACTTGCCCTGGGCCAGGGTCTGCAGGACCCGGATCGGCAGCGATTCGGTGCCCACCGAATCGAGGTAGCCCATCATGCCGCGGGGTTCGGTGAAGATCCACACGTTCGTGCCGAGCGTGCCCAGGATCGCGATACCGCGGGCCACATCGAGCGAGGTGATGCGTCGCGACGCGGGGGCCGCGGTGGAGGTGGTCGTCGTCATGGGTATCACCCTCGCGGAGACGAGAGGACCCCGCGACCGCCGGATGGCGATCGCGGGGTCCGTCGTTCGGTGGACCTGTGGGTGGCTACTCGCCCGCGGTCTCGGCGGGCGCGGCGCCCTCGGTCTTCGCGCCGCCGGAACGACGACGACGGCGACGCTTGCGCGGCGCGGCCTCGTCGCCCTCGCCCTGGGCCGCCGCGGGTGCATCGCCCGCGGGCGCGCTCGCCTGCGGGGTGGCCTCGGCACCGTCGGACTTCTGACCGCCGCGGGTGCGCGTGCGGGTCCGGGCGCGGGGCTCGCGCTTCTCGCGCGGCTTGCGCTCGACGACCTCGCCCTCGGCGCGCTTGCGCACGCCGGGCAGGCTGCCCTTGACCTTGGGATCGATGCCCAGGTCGGTGAAGAGGTGCTCGCTGGAGCTGTAGGTCTCCGCGGGCTCGGGCTGGCCCAGTCCGAGCGCCTTGTCGATGAGCTGCCAGCGGTGCAGCTCGTCCCAGTCGACCAGGGTGACGGCGATACCGGTCTTGCCCGCGCGGCCGGTGCGGCCGATGCGGTGCACGTAGGTCTTGTCGTCCTCGGGGCACTGGAAGTTGATCACGTGCGTGACATCGTCGATGTCGATGCCGCGGGCGGCGACGTCCGTCGCGACCAGCACGTCGATCGTGCCGTCACGGAACTTGCCGAGCGCCTTCTCGCGCGCCACCTGGCCGAGGTCGCCGTGCACGGCGCCGACCTTGAAGCCGCGCTCGGCCAGCTCGTCGGCCACCTTCTGCGCGGTGCGCTTGGTGCGGGTGAAGATCATGGTGGCGCCGCGGCCCTCGGCCTGCAGCACCTTCGCCACGAGTTCGACCTTGTCGAGGGCGTGCGCGCGGTAGACGTACTGGGTGGTGCGCTCGTGCACCGCGGAATCGTCGTGGTGCTCGGCCCGCACGTGCGTGGGCTGCTTGAGGAAGGTGCGGGCCAGGGTGATGATCGGGCCGGGCATGGTGGCCGAGAACAGCATCGTCTGCCGGTCGGTGGGGACCATGGTGAGGATGCGCTCGATATCGGGGAGGAAGCCCAGGTCGAGCATCTCGTCGGCCTCGTCGAGCACCAGGATCTGGATCTTGCCGAGCACGAGGTGGCCCTGGTTCGCCAGGTCCAGCAGGCGGCCGGGGGTGCCGACGACCACGTCGACGCCCTTCTGCAGCGCCTCGATCTGGGCCTCGTACGGGCGGCCGCCGTAGATCGAGGTGATCTTCAGGTCGCGCTCGCCCTTGGTGGTCTGCACGCGGACACCGTCGGAGGCCTGCGCCAGATCGTCGGTGACCTGCACGCACAGCTCACGGGTGGGGACGATGATGAGGGCGCGTGGCGTGCCGTCGAGCGCGCGGAGGCCGTCCTCGCCGACATCGGCGCGGGCCTGCGTGACCAGGCGGTTGAGCAGCGGGACGCCGAAGCCGTAGGTCTTGCCCATGCCGGTGCGGGCCTGGCCGATGAGATCGTTGCCGGCCAGCGCGAGCGGCAGCGTGAGCTCCTGGATCGCGAAGGTGCGCTCGATGCCGCGCTTGCCGAGGGCGTCGACGATGCCCTGGTCGACGCCGAGCTCGGCGAAGCTGGGCGAGACGTGATCGTCGCCGATCACGTGGACGTCGGGCAGGCCCTCCGCGGCGGCGGGCTCGGTGTGAATGTCGTTGTTCGATGCGGTGGTGATGGTTTCAGCCTTTCAACGGCGGCGAATAGCGTCGCGTCTTCTTCTCTCGCGCGCACTGTTTCGGGCCATTGAAGGTCTCCTCGACGCCCTGGCGGGCGGAGTGCGCGCACAACATACCGGCGATCGAAACGATCGCTGCAGCCCATGCTACCCCGCCCGGCCCGTGGCTCTAGCATGAGCAGCATGAGCGAGCAGGCGCGGACCCCGGGATCGACCGACGAACACCCCGGCGTCACGGCGCTGCTCGCGGTGCTCGCCTACGGCGAACTCGCCGCCTTCGAACGCCTCGCCAAGGAGTCGGAGATGGCGCCCGACCTCCGCGGGCGGATCGCCGTGGGTTCCATGGCCGCCACCCAGATGCGCAACTTCGAGAAGCTCGCCGCCCAGCTGGAGCTGCGCGGCGAGGACGTGGTCGAGGCCACCGCCCCGTTCCAGCCAGTGATCTCCCGGTACCACGCCCGCACCACCCCGCGGAACTGGAACGAGGCGCTGGTCAAGGCCTACATCGGCGACGGCCTCGCCGCCGACTTCTACTCGGAGATCGCGCGTGCCCTCCCCGCCGACGCCTCCGCCGCGGTCCGCGAGGTGCTCGCCGACACCAGCGAATCCGATTTCGTCGTGGACCGCGTCCGCGCGGCGATCACCGCCAATCCCGCGCTGCGCTCGCCGCTCACGCTGTGGGGCCGCCGGCTGCTGTCCGATGCGATCACCCAGGCCCAGGAGGTGCTGGCGACCCGCGACGAGCTGTCGGCGCTGATCTTCGAATCCGACGCCGACCTGCCCGGGATCGCCCAGTTCTTCGAGTCGCTGCAGACCCGCCACGCCGAGCGGATGACCGCCCTCGGATTGGGCTGACTGCTGTCAGCAGAACCGGCGCGCCGCGCGGCCCCGCGGGCGGATAACCTCGTGGCATGGAGATCAAGATCGGTATCGCGGACTCGAACCGCGAACTCGTGGTGCAGAGCAAGGATTCGGCCGAGGACGTCAAGCAGACCGTCAGCGACGCCTTCGCGGGCCGCTCCGAGGTCCTCGCGCTGACCGACGAGAAGGGCAAGCAGTACCTCGTCCCCTCGGCCCGCGTCGCGTACGTCGAGATCGGCACCAACGAGAACCGCTCGGTCGGCTTCGCCGCTCCGTAAGTCCCTCCCGCTACGCTCGGTGCCGTGGTGAAACCCGAGCGCCGGACCCGAACCGACTTCGCCGTGGTGGCGGCGATCGTGGTCGCGGTGCTGCTCGCGGGTGCGGCGGCGTGGAACTTCAGCTCCGCCCGCAAGACGGTCAGCGAGACCGGCCCGGCACCGTCGGCGGTGCCCACGCCCCTGGTCGAGCTGCCCGCCGCGCTGCGGCCGATCTGGGAGGCCGAGGCCGACCGGCCCGCGCTGAGCATGGCGGGCAGCGTGGTGACCGCCCGCGGCGGTGAGGTCTCCGGGCTCGACCCGCTGACCGGGAAGCGCAACTGGCGCTACCAGCGCGACCGGGACACCTGCGGCCTCACCTCCAACGCCGGCCTCGTGCTGGCCTACTACCCCGACGCCCGCGGCTGCGGCGAGATCACCGCCCTCGACCCCGGCACCGGGCAGCGCAAGTACACCCGGTCCGGACAGCAGGACGCCGAGGTGAACCTGGCGAGCGACGGCAGCTACGTGGTCACCCAGGGACCGCGCCGGGTGGACGTCTTCCGCTCGGACCTGGTGCTCACCGTCCAGTACGGCCGCCCCGACGTGCCCATCAATACCGGCGTCCAGCCCCGTTCCGGCTGCACCATCGGCTCCGCGCTCCCCGCCAGCCCGTCCGTGGTGATCCTGGAGAGCTGCCCCACCGAGCCCAACCCGCGGCTCACCGTGATCGGTTCCGCCCCCAAGGACGCCGACCGGCCGCAGGAGACCTCCTCGGTGGTGGCACCCGCGCTCGGCACCGCCGCGACCTCGGAGGCCGACGCGCCGCGCCTGCTGACCGCCTCCCGCGAGGGCGCCGTGGCCTACGTGCCCGCGCACGACGGCCAACCGGCCCGCGTGGTCACCGTGGGCTACCGCGGCGACGTGCGACGCTCGGTCGACATCACGACGCCACCCGGCGGCGCCCCGCGCGATGTCCCGGTGGTCGCCGAAGCGGGCATCGCGTCCTTCTACACCGGCACGTCCACCGTGGTGATCGACACCACGACCCTCGCCGCCGAGATGGTGATCCCCGGAACGCTCGGCCCCGGCGCACTGGTGGGCGGCCAGATCGTGGTGCCCGGCCCCACCGCGCTGGCCTCCTACGACCTGATCGGCCGCAACCAGGTGCGCCTGGTCACCGTGGACCGCCCCGGATACACCGGCGGCCCCGTGCTCCTCACCCTCGCGGGCCAGAGCCTGGTGGCGCAGTGGGGCACGCGCGTACAGGCCTACGCCGCGGCATAGGGGCCGAGAGCCTAGACGGTCTCGGGCTCCCAGGTGACCAGCGGCGCACCGTCGCGCACATGGGCGTGCAGGCTCTGCGCCAGGTCCCGATAGGCGGTGGCGCCCTTGTTCTTCCGGCCCGCGAGCACCGTGCGCCCGGCCGCGTTCGCCTCCGCGAACCGCACGGTGCGCGGGATCGGCGGCGACAGCACCGCCAGCTCGTAACGATCGGCGACATCGGCGAGGATGTCGCGGCTGTGCGTGGTGCGCGCGTCGTACAGCGTGGCGATCGCGCCGAGCATCGTGAGCTCCGGATTGGTGATGGCCTGCACATCGCGCACGGTCTTGAGCAGCTGCCCCACGCCGCGGTGCGCGAGGGTCTCGCACTGCAGCGGGATCGCGACCGCATCGGCGGCGGTGAGGCCGTTGAGGGTGAGCACGCCCAGGCTCGGCGGGCAGTCGATGAGCACCACGTCGAACCGGTCCGCGACCTCCGCGAGCGCCCGCTTGAGCGCGTACTCCCGGCCCGCCCGCATGAGCAGCAGCGCCTCGGCGCCGGCCAGGTCCAGCGTGGCGGGGAGCACCGTGACGCCGTCCTCGGTGTCCAGCAGCACCTCGCCGATCGTCTTGTCGCCCAACAGCACATCGTGCACGCTGTGCTGGATCCGGTCGGGGTTGTGGCCGAGCGAGAAGGTGAGGCAGCCCTGCGGGTCGAGATCGACCACGAGGACGCGGGCGCCGAGCTCGGCCAGGGCGGCCCCGAGGCTGGCGACGGTGGTGGTCTTGGCCACGCCGCCCTTCTGGTTCGCGACGGCGAGAACGAACGGGGCGCCGTCGGAGGCGGTGAGACCGGTCATGGTGCGACCCTACCCAGTCGTGCGCCACGATGGTGCGATGAGCAATGCACCGCAGCACCGCCTCGTGTACATCCGCCACGGCGAGACGCAGTGGTCGCGCACGGGGCGGCACACCGGCAGCACGGACGTGCCGCTCACGGAGACCGGGGAGGAGCAGGCCCGCGCGCTCGCGCCGGTGATCGCCGCGCTGCGGCTGCAGTCACCGACGGTCTGGGTGAGCCCGCGCACGCGGGCCGCCCGCACCGCCGAACTGGCGGGCCTCACGGTGACCGGAGTCGAACCCGAGCTGGCCGAGTGGGACTACGGCGACTACGAGGGCCTGACCAGCGTGGAGATCCGGCAGGGCGTGGCCGGCTGGACGGTGTGGGACGCCGCGGTCCCCGGCGGCGAGTCGATCAACGCGGTGGCCGCACGGGCCGACGACGTGATCGCGAAGGCGCGCGCCGCGATGGCCGACGGCGACGTGGTGCTGGTGGCGCACGGGCACATCGGCCGCGTGCTGGCCGCGCGGTTCCTGGACGCCGACCCGCGGTTCGGGCGGCACCTGCCGGTGCTCCCGGCCTCGGCGTCGATCTTCGGCTACGACCACGACGGGGTGCCGCAGCTGCACCAGTTCGGCCGCACCGGCTACGACGCCGTGGGCTACGGCGGGCGCTGAGCTACTCGGCGGGCTCGCGCCGGTACTCGCCCTCCAGCCAGGCCACCGTGGGCGGGCTGAACAGCAGGCCGAGCACCACCACCGCGACGATGATCATCGGGACGCCGACCTCGGGCCGCCCCTGCGAGAAGGCGCCGCTGATCCCGGCGAAGCCGAGCAACAGGTTGGTGAGCACGCCCAGCGTGCGACCCCACCGCTGCCCGCGCAGCAGCGCGATCCCGCCCGCCAGCACCGCCGCACCGATCGGCAGCATCCAGAAGGCCATGCCGTAGGCGCCGCGACTGCTCTCCGCGGCACCGGTGATGCCGCGGACCAGCTCGACCAGGCCCCAGCCCAGCGCGACGATCCCCTCGAGACCGACGATGACGCCCGCGGCACGGACGGTGCCCGGGGCGGCGGTGCGGGTCGCACCCGATTGATGAGCACGGGTGCTGCTGGCGGCGGAGCGGCGCCCGCCCTGGGAGGAAGTCACCGGCCCAGGGTATCGGTCCGCCTGGGTACGCTGAGCGATGTGCGCGCCCTGCTGATCGTCAACCCCAACGCGACCTCCATCACCCCGGCGGGTCGCGACCTGGTGGCGATGGCCCTGTCCGCCAAGCTCGACATCACCCTGGTGCAGACCGAACAGCGCGGCCACGCCACCGAGCTGGCCGCGCAGGCGCGGGCCGACGGCACCGATCTGGTGATCGTGCACGGCGGCGACGGCACCGTGAACGAGGTGGTGTGCGGCATCCTCGGACGCGAGGGCATGCCCGACGGTCCGCCGCCCGCCCCCGCCGACGAGCTGCCCGCGATCGCGGTGATCCCCGGCGGCAGCGCCAACGTCTTCGCCCGCTCCCTCGCCGTGCCACGCGAGCCCGAGCAGGCCACCGTGCACCTCACGGATCTGTTGGAGCGCCGCAGTTTCCGCACCATCGGCCTCGGCTGCGCCGACGACCGCTGGTTCCTGTTCAACGCCGGCGTCGGCGTGGACGCCGAGGTGATCGCCAACATGGAGGCCCTGCGCGAGAAGGGCAAGGCGGCCACCCCCGCGCGGTACGTGCGCACCGCCATCCGCACCTTCTTCTCCGCGGCGCGGCGCGAACCGCAGCTCACCGTGCACCTGCCCGGCGAGGAGCCCGGAACCTGGGAGGACACCGACGGCGTGCACTTCGCCTTCGTCTCCAACGCCAGCCCGTGGACCTTCCTCAACAACCGCGCCGTGTTCACCAATCCGGGCACCGACTACGGCACCGGCCTGGGGGTCTTCGCGTCGCGGAGCATGCGCACCATCCCGAACCTGATGCTGGTGCGGCAGATGCTGTCCGCGCGGCGGACCAAGGGTCCGAAGGTGCGCCACCTGATCCGCCACGACGACCTGCGGGAACTGCGCATCAGCAGCGCGGTCCCGGTCCCCGCGCAGGTGGACGGCGATCACCTCGGCGACCGCACCGACATCCGGTTCTGGTACTCGCCGGAGCGCATCCGCGTGGTGGCCGACCTGCCGCCGCTCCCCCGCGTCCGCTGACCGATTCCCGGGGCGGCCGAAGCGCTCGCGCTGACCGGATCGGAATCGCCGCGATTGCGGCCTACCTCACGGTTGTAAGAAAAGCATTGCAAACATGCAGCTTGTGCGGTTATTCTTGCGGGCAGTCCGCCGAACCGGCAGCAGTGTAGTACACCGCCCGCAGGTCGGATCTCACCGCCCCCGCTGTGAGATCCCCCACCTCCGAGCCGGAATCTATTGACTCCTGCTGAGAACGTGGAAATATTTGAAACGTAACAGCGCGGAAACAGTTCGGTTCACTCCGCGTTAACAGCCCGAGAACTTACGAGTGGTGCACGCGCGCCCGAAGGAGAGTACTGACATGGATTGGCGCCATAAGGCCATCTGTCGCGACGAGGATCCCGAGCTGTTCTTCCCCGTGGGTAACAGCGGTCCGGCCATCGCGCAGATCGCGGACGCCAAGCTGGTCTGCAACCGCTGCCCCGTGACCGCCGAGTGCCTCTCGTGGGCGCTCGAGTCGGGCCAGGACGCCGGCGTGTGGGGCGGCATGAGCGAGGACGAGCGCCGCGCGCTCAAGCGTCGCAACGCGCGCACCCGTACGCGCACCGCTGTCTGACAGCTGTACTCGAAGAAAGCCCGGTGGCCACAGGCCGCCGGGCTTTCTCGTGTCCGGGGGCGGTGACGATCAGGCCGGTTGCAGCGGTACCCGCAGTACCGCATCCGTCCCGCCGGACGGTCCGGCCGCCAGCGTGATCTCGCCGCCCAGTTCGGACGCGACCAGCGTCCGCACGATCTGCAGCCCCAGCCGGTCCGAGTCGCCGAGCGCGAATCCATCGGGCAGGCCGGCACCGTCGTCCCGGACGATCACCTCCAGCCGCCGGGTGGACCGGTCCGCCAGCAGTTCGACGGTGCCCGTCTCGCCGACCCCGTAGGCGTGCTCGATCGCGTTCTGGATCAGCTCGGTGACCACCATCACCAGCGGCATGGCCCGATCGGCGTCCAGGAACCCGAAGTCGCCGCGGCGCAGCACCGTGACGGCGGCCGTGGCACCGCCCGAGGCGGGCGCCACATCCGCCATGATCGGGATCAGCCGGTCGACCACGCCGTCGATGTCGACCTGCTCGTCGACGCTCATCGACAGCGTCTCGTGCACCAGAGCGATCGACGCGACCCGGCGCACCGACTCGAACAGCGCGCGCTTGGCCTCGTCGTTGCGGGTGCGGCGGGCCTGCAGGCGCAGCAGCGCCGAGACGGACTGCAGATTGTTCTTCACCCGGTGGTGGATCTCCCGGATGGTGGCGTCCTTGGAGATGAGCGCCCGGTCGCGCCGCTTGAGCTCGGAGACGTCGCGCAGCAGCACCACCGCCCCCGCGGGACGGCCGCCCGGGCGCAGGCCCAGCACCCGCAGCACCACCGTGACGCCGCCGGTCGTCAGTTCCAGGCGGGCACCGTCGCCCCGGGCCAGCGCACCGTCGAGCGCGTCGGTGAGCTCCTCGGATTCGAACCGGTCCCCCACCAACTGCGCGGACAGCTCCGCGAGCACGCTGCCCTCCAGATCCGTGAAGGCCCCCATCCGGCGGTACGCCGATTGCGCGTTCGGGCTCGCGAAGACCACCGTGCCCTCGGGGTCGAGGCGGATGAAGCCGTCGCCCGCGCGGGGCGAGGCCTCGCCGGTGGGGTGATCCTCCGGTTCCGGGAAGGCGCCCTCGGCCACCATCTTGGAGAGGTCGTCGGCGCACTCGGTGTAGGCCACCTCCAGCGGGCTGGGTGTGCGCGGGTGGGTCACGTTGAAGTCCCGGGTGAGCACCGCGATCACCTCGCCCTTCCACAGCACGGGCACGGCCTGGCGGCGCACCCGCACCGGCCCGGTCCAGGTGGGGGTGACGCCGCGGACCACCACGCCGCCCTCGTACGCCGCGTGCAGTGTGGGCGCCTGCCAGGGCTCGACGGTGACCTCGATGCCGTCGGTGTCGTAGACGGTGGGCCGGGTGTTGGGCCGGCACTGCGCGATGCACACGTATCCGGGCTCGCGGGAATCGCTCTCGGCCGAGTCCTCGCGCACCCAAAGCCGCAGGTCGGCAAAGGACAGATCGGCGAGCAACTGCCACTCGGCGACGATCCGCTGCAGGTGCCGGGCCGCGCGTCCGGGCAGATCCGTGTGGATCGCCAGGAGGTCGGCGAGGGATGCCATGCGACCGCCTTTTTGTCGTCTCGTGCTGCCGCGTGAAACAATAGCGGGTACTGCGATGTCCGAGGCCAGGAAGGAGACCGCCATGGGAAAGCGTGGACGTAAGAAGCGCGCGCGCAAGAAGAACGCTGCCAACCACGGCAAGCGTCCGAACTCCTGACCCGCTCAGGTTTCGAAGCTTCACATGAACGAGGGCCCGTCGGCGTATCGCCGACGGGCCCTCGTTGTGTGCTGAGTACTACTCGGAGCGGAACCGCACCTCGGTATGGCGGAGCGTGATGGTGAGGCGCTCGCGCAGGCTCTCGGGGGCACGATCGCCGCCGCACTTGCGGCCCACGAGTGCCTTGATCTGCTGCTCGATCCCGTAGTGCGACAGGCACTGCGAGCACCCGTCGATGTGCGCCTTGAGCCGGGCCTTGGCCTCGGTATCGCACTCGTTGTCCAGGAGTAGCCAGATATCGGCCATCACCGCGGAACAGTCGAGCTCAAGGTCCGGATTGCCGTCCGACGAGTACGTCACTTCTCAACCTCCTGATCGGCGCCGCCGTCGGCAGCGGTGCCGTCCCGCAGGAAGCCGCGCTCGCGCGCGACCCCTTCCAACTCGGTGCGCAGCTGCCGCCGGCCGCGGTGCAGCCGCGACATCACGGTGCCGATCGGCGTGCCCATGATCTCGGCGATCTCCTTGTACGGGAAGCCCTCCACATCGGCGTAGTACACCGCCATGCGGAAGTCCTCCGGGAGCTTCGCGAGCGCTTCCTTGATCTCGTCATCGGGCAGCGCGTCCAGCGCCTCGATCTCCGCCGAGCGCAGGCCGGTGGAGCTGTGCTCCGCCGTGGCCGCGAGCTGCCAGTCGGTGATCTCGTCCGTGGGGTACTGCGCCGGCTGCCGCTGCTTCTTGCGGTAGCCGTTGATGTAGGTGTTGGTGAGGATCCGGTACAGCCAGGCCTTGAGGTTGGTGCCCTTGCGGAAGCTGCGGAAGGCGCTGTAGGCCTTCACGTAGGTCTCCTGCACCAGATCCTCGGCGTCGGCCGGGTTGCGGGTCATCCGCAGCGCGGCGCCGTACAGCTGATCGAGCAGCGGCAGCGCCTCGGCCTCGAACCGGGCCGTGAGCTGCTCCTCCGACTCGACCTCGGCTTCGGTATCGCCCTGCGCCTGGTCCAGCTCGGTCACATCCGTGATGTCGCCGTCCGTCATGCCTCCGAAGGCTACCGGTCGGTCGAGCACCGCTGCTCCGCTACCTGCACTCACGAATGCTGCAACAGCGGCGCGGCCGGGCTTGTTCCCGGCGGTCACTAGGATCGGCCGCATGGGGAAGAAGAACGCCGCGGCCACGCCGGCGATCGCGGCGCTGCAGGCCGCGGGGGTCGAGTTCGCCACGCACGAGTACACGCACGATCCGCGCGCGGAGTCCTTCGGCGGCGAGGCCGCGCAGGCGCTCGGCCACGACCCGGCACGCGTCTTCAAGACCCTGGTGATCAGCGACGGCAAGCAGCTCGCGGTGGCCGTGGTGCCCACCTCCGGCAAGCTCAGCCTCAAGGCCGCGGGCACCGCGCTGGGCCTGCACCGGCCCGCGATGGCCGATCCCGCCGACGTGCGGCGGGTGACCGGCTACGTGCTCGGCGGGGTGTCGCCGCTGGGCCAGCGCAAGCGGCTGCCGACCGCGATCGACGAGACCGCGCTCACCTTCGAGACCGTCTTCTGCTCCGCCGGGCGGCGCGGTCTGGAGGTGGAGCTGGCACCGTCGGACCTGGTGGCCCTGACGACGGCGGTGGTGGCGCCGCTCGCCGCACCGTGATAATCAGGGGGTGAGCGCGGTCGCGAACCGTTTGTCGACGGCCGCCACGGAAAGTAGGTTGCAGGGCATGGCCAGCTACTTCGTCACGGGCGGGACCGGCTTCATCGGTCGCGCCGTGGTGGCACGCCTCGCCGCCGCCGACCGCGACGCCACGATCTACGTGCTGGTCCGTGATCAGTCGCTGCCCCGGTTCGAGCGCCTCATCGCCGATCTCGGCCACGAATCGGCACCCCAGGTGGTCCCGGTGGCCGGCGACGTCACCGCGCCCGGACTCGGCATCGCACCGGGCGATCTGCCCGAGCACGTGGACCACGTGATCCACCTCGCCGCCCTGTACGACATGGACGCCCCCGAGGAGGCGCAGCAGCTGACCAATGTCGAGGGCACCCGGAACGTGATCGAGGCCGCCCGCACGCTCGGCGCCACGCTGCACCACGTCTCCTCCCTCGCCGTGGCCGGCAACTTCGAGGGCCGCTTCACCGAGACCGACTTCGATGTGGAGCAGGAGTTCCCCAGCCCGTACCACCGCACCAAGTTCGAGGCCGAGAAACTGGTGCGCGAGTCCGACGTGCCGTGGCAGGTGTACCGGCCGTCGATCGTGGTGGGCGATTCGGTGACCGGCGCCAGCGACAAGATCGACGGGCCGTACTACTTCTTCCCGTTCCTGCGGCTGATGGGCACCATCCCGCACCACCTGCGGGTCCCCTTCGCCAACCTCGGCTACACCAACATCGTGCCGGTCGATTTCGTGGCCGCGGCGCTGGTCGCACTCGTCACCGCACCGCAGGAACCGGGCACCGTGTACCACCTGGCCGACCCCAAGGGCCAGAGCATGACCACCGTGTACGACGCCGTCGCGCCCGCCTTCTCGGGGCCGAAGACGGTCTCGCTGCCGGGCGCGCCGCTCGGCGAGTTCGCCGCGCGGGTGGGCCGCCGCAACGAGGTGCGCGCCCTGCGCGACACCGTGGCCCGGCAGCTGGGCATCCCGCCGTCGGTGCTCGACTACCCGTTCTTCAACACCCGCTTCGATTCCGCCGCGACGCATGCGGCACTGGACCGGCTCGGCGTGCGGCTGCCGCGGCTCAAGTCCTACGGCCCCCGCATCTTCCGGTACTGGGCCGAGCACCTCGATCCGTCCCGCAACCGGCGCGACGATCCGCGGGGACCGTTGGTGGGCAAGCACATCCTGCTCACGGGCGGCTCCTCGGGCATCGGCAAGGAGGCCGCGAAGCAGGCGGCCCGCAAGGGCGCCAACGTCTTCATCGTGGCCCGCAAGCCGGAGGACCTGGCCGACGCGGTCGCGGAGATCGAGGCCGAACCGGGGGTGCCCGGCGTGCCGAAGGGCATCGTCCGCGCCTACCCCTGCGATGTGACCGATCCCGAGGCCGTGCGCACCACCGTGCAGCAGATCCTGGCCGAACACGGTCACGTGGACGTGTTGGTCAACAGCGCCGGCCGGTCGATCCGGCGGGCCACCATCAACTCCGTCGACCGCGCCCACGACTACCAGCGCACCATGGCGGTGAACTACTTCGGCGCGGTGTACCTGATCCTGGAACTGTTGCCGCACATGAGCGCCCGCAAATCCGGCCACGTGGTGAACGTCTCGTCGATCGGCGTGCAGGTGCGGGGTCCGCGGTTCGCGGCGTACGTGGCGTCGAAGTCGGCGCTGGAGGCGTTCAGCGATATCACCGCGTCCGAGACCATGTCGGATCACGTGACCTTCACCAACATCCACATGCCGCTCACCCGCACACGGATGATCGAGCCCACCGACGGCTACGACAACGCGATGGCGCTGCCCGTCGAGAAGGCCGGACAGATCGTGGTGCGCGCCATCGTCGAGCGGCCGCGGCGGATCGACACCCCGCTGGGCACGCTCGCCCAGTTCGGACAGTTCCTCTCGCCGCGGATCTCCGCGGCCGCACAGCACCAGGGCTACCTGCTGTTCCCCGAATCCGCTGCGGCGGAGGGGCGCGAGCGGGGCGCCGAGGTGATCGAGGTGGAGGCGCCGCCCGCGCCCCGCGGGAAACTGGCCGCCACCAAGGACGGCGCGAAGGACCTCTCGACCGCGGTCGCCAGCCCGCTGTTCGGGATCTCGGGCGATCAGGGCCTGCGCCGCATCGCCCGCAAGACGATCAACCGGCTGCCCGGCATCAACTGGTAGCGCGCAGTTCCCGCGGCGTGGTCCCGGTGAGCGCCCGCACCTCCCGGGTCAGGTGCGCCTGATCGGCGAAGCCCGCCGCCGCCGCGACCGCCGCCAGCGGACCACCGCCTCGGATCGCGGCCACGGCCCGCTGGAACCGCAGGATCCGCGCGAGCGTCTTGGGGCCGTAGCCGAAGGACCGCTGGGCCAGCCGGTGCAGGGCGCGCTCGCCGAGCCCCGCCTCGGATGCGATGGCGCTCACCGGGCGTCCCGCGCCGAGTCGCGCGGCGATGCCGGTGATCCGCGGATCCAGGTCGACCCCGTCCAGCAGGCTCGCCGCGATCTCCTCCGGATCGGCGGAGAGCACCATCCGGCGGTGCGGAAGCACCTCGGCGAGGGCGACCCGCGCGCCGGTGAGCTCGTCGGCGGCGAGGCCGAGCAGCTGCGGCAGCATCCCCGGCGGGAACCGCAGCCCGTCGATCCGCGCCCCGTCGTTCCCGGCCACTCGCGCCGCGACGGCGTCCGGTCCGGCGACGATCGGCGCGCCGTCGATCACGATGACGTCCATGCAGCCGTCGGGCAGGATCAGCGCCGGTGCGGCACTGCCCGTCGAGCGCCAGCGGACCGCTCCGGGGATCGAGGCGGGCCGCTCGCTGTACACCCCTCGAGTATGTCCGAAACGTTCAAGACCGCGGGCGGTCGCGGCGAATACGGTGCTGCCATGACTGAACGACTGCGTTTCGACGCCATCGGTATGGTGACCGAAGATCTCGCCGCCTCCCTCGCCTTCTACCGCCGCCTGGGCCTGGACATCCCCGACGGTGCCGAGCACGAGCCGCACGTCGAGGCCCTCCTGCCCGGCGGGATCCGCCTGATGTGGGACAGCGTGGACGTGATCCGCACGATGGAACCCGATTGGGTCAAGCAGCCCGGGCAGAACGCCACGTTGTGCGTGCGGTGCGCCGCACCGGCGGTGGTCGACGAGGTGCACGCCGAACTCGTCGCCGCCGGAAGTCCCAGTGCCATGGAACCTTTCGACGCACCGTGGAACCAGCGGTACGCCGCCGTCGAGGATCCGGACGGGTACCAGGTGCAGCTCTTCGCCGACCAGTAGCACGGACAACCACCCACCGTTCGCCGCGGACGCCTATCGTTGGGAGCGAACCCGTTCCGTCCCCCACGAGGAGATCCCGAAGATGGTCGACGTCCAGTACGCAGTCACGAACCCGGCGACCGGTGAGGTGCTCGAGACCTACCCCACCGCCGAGCCCGCCGAGATCGAAGCCGCCCTGGCCGCGGCCTCGCACGCGGCGCGCACGTGGCCCCTGGAGTCGACGGTGGCCGATCGCGCCGCGCTGGTTCGCCGCGTCGCGGAACTGCACACCGAGCGCCGGCAGATGCTGGCCGAGATCATCCACCGCGAGATGGGCAAGCCCATGGAGGACGCCCTCGGCGAGGTCGACTTCTCGGCGGCGATCTACACCTACTACGCCGACAACGCCGAGCAGCTGCTCGCCGACCAGCCGGTGCCGCTGCTGGAGGGCGACGGTTCCGCGGTGATCCGGCGCGGCCCGATCGGCGTGCTGCTGGGCATCATGCCGTGGAACTTCCCCTACTACCAGGTGGCCCGGTTCGCCGGACCGAACCTGGCCGCCGGCAACACGATCCTGCTCAAGCACGCGCCGCAGTGCCCGGAGTCGGCCGAGGCGATGCAGCTGATCTTCAACGAGGCGGGGCTGCCGTCCGGCGCGTACGTGAACATCCGCGCCACCAACGAGCAGGCCGCCGAGATCATCGCCGACCCCCGGGTGGCGGCGGTCTCGCTGACGGGCTCCGAGCGGGCCGGCGCCGCCGTGGCCGAGGTGGCCGGGCGGAACCTGAAGAAGTGCGTGCTGGAACTGGGCGGCTCGGACCCGTTCATCCTGCTGTCCACCGACGATCTGGACGCCACCGTCGATTCCGCGGTCGCGGCCCGCCTGGACAACACCGGGCAGTCCTGCAACGCGGCGAAGCGGTTCATCGTGGCCGGCGATCTGTACGACGACTTCCTGGCCAAGTTCACCGAGAAGATCCTGGCCGCCACCGATTCCATCGCCCCGCTCTCGTCCGAGCGGGCCGCGGAGAACCTGGAGAAGCAGCTCGCGGAGGCCGTGACCGGCGGCGCGAAGCTCGTGATCGTGGGCGAGCGGCGCGGCGCCCACTTCCCGCCCGCGGTGCTCACCGGTGTCACCGAGGACAACCCGGCGTTCCGGCAGGAGCTGTTCGGCCCGGTGGCCACCGTGTACCGGGTGGAGGGCGAGGCGGAGGCCGTCGCGCTGGCCAACGACACCCCGTTCGGCCTGGGCTCCTACGTCTTCACCACCGACGCCGAGCAGGCCGCCCGGATCGCCGACCGCATCGAGGCCGGCATGGTCTTCGTCAACGGCGTGCTCGCCGAAGGCGCCGAGCTGCCCTTCGGCGGCATCAAGCGCTCGGGTTTCGGCCGCGAGATGGGCCCGCTGGGCATCGAGGAGTTCCTCAACAAGAAGCTCATCCGCACGGTCAAGTAAGCGGGATCAGAGCAGGCTGAGCTGGCCCGGTTCGCTGCCCGGCTCGGCCCGCTCGATCAGCGCGGGGCCGTCGTTCTTCACGGAGTTCACCAGCGCCGATACCGGGCGGATCTCGATCCGCTCGGCCACGTCGAGCCCGGGCGGCAGCAGCAGGCCCGGGTCGGCGGGGCCGTCGGGATTGAGCCACTCGTCGAACAGGTCGGGGGTGAGCACGAGCGGCATCCGGTCGTGCACCTCGCGCAGCGGACCCACGGCCTCGGTGGTGAGCACCGTGGCCGACAGGGTGGGCGGCACATCGAGCCCGGCGCCCTGCGGCCGCCACACCGACCACAGGCCCGCGATGTACATCCGGGTGCCGTCGACCGGGGTGAGGTACATCGGCTGCTTGCGCGGCTTCTTCACCACCTCGGGATCCTCCAGCAGCTGCCACTCGTACCAGCCGTCCATCGGGATCAGGCAGCGCTTGTTCTTCACCGCCGTGCGGAAGGCCGGCTTCTCGGCCACCGATTCGGCGCGGGCGTTGAACAGCGGCGGGCCGCTGAGCGTCTTCTGCCAGGACGGCAGCAGTCCCCAGCGCACGGTGCGCAGCCGCCGGGTGGCGGGCTCGTCGGGCTGCTCGCGCGAGTGCCGGGCCACGACGGCGACCACGTTCGTCGTCGGGGCCACGTTGTAGCCGGGCACGTCCAGCTCGGTGCCCTCGGTCTCATCGACGGCGTCGATCTCCGCCGCCAGCAGCGCCGGATCGGTGGTCACGGCGTACCGTCCGCACATCTACTGCTCCTCGAAGCTGTCGAAGACGCGGCGCGGCCCCGCGCCGGTGGTGGCGAGCGCATCGTGCGGGTTGGCCAGCGAACACGAGGCCATCGACAGGCAGCCGCAGCCGATGCAGTCGGTGAGGTTGTCGCGCAGCCGGGTGAGCTCGTCGATGCGGTGCGAGAGGTCGCTGTGCCAGTGCCGGGACAGGCGCTCCCAGTCCTTCTTGGTGGGCGTGCGGCCGTCGGGCAGGGTGGCGAGCGCCTCGCGGATGGTGGCGAGCGGGATCCCCACGCGGTGGCTGATCCGGATGAAGGCCACCCGGCGCAGCGTCTCGCGGGAGAAGCGGCGCTGATTGCCGGTGGTGCGCCGCGAGGTGATCAGGCCCTCGCGCTCGTAGAAGTGCAGCGCGGACACCGCCACGCCGCTGCGCGCGGCGAGCTGACCCACGCTGAATTCCCGGGTGGATTCCACCCCGCCAGCCTACCTGGACAAAGGTTCAGGGATCAGCGTGCGGCGGGCTTCGGTGCCGCCGACGACGCCGGAGCCGGGGCCGGCTTGGGGGCCGGAGCGGGAGCGGGCTTCGCCGACGGGGCGGCCGGTGCGCCCGGCTTGGCCGACGGGGCCGCGCTCGCCGGGGCGGGGGCGGGCTTCGCCGTGGGCTCCGGCGGCTTCTTGATGATGGCGATCTGCGTGGTCAGCAGGTCGACCGCCACCTGATCGTCGGCACCGATGTACGGCGAGGGCTCCCGCGACTCCTTGCCGCCGCGCAGCGACATGGTGACGCCGTTGACCACGGCGGTGTACTGCCGCGAGGTGAGGTACTGCACCTGGGTGCCGCGCTTGGACTTCTGCACGAACTCCAGGCCCAGTCCATCGGGGGCACCCGTCACGGCGATGGTGCGCACGCTGACCTCGTTGACGATGTCGCCGGTGATCGCCTTGAAGGTGCCGCACTTGGGGAGCGCGGCGCGCTGCGGCGCCAGATCGACGGCGAACTTCGAGACCACCATCGACCAGGTGGTGCCGCGCACCGAACCGTTGATCTGCGCGGTGTCCGTGCCCTTGGGGATCGGGAAGCCCGCGTACAGCGCCTTGCACTCGGCGGGTTCGACGCGCGCGGAGTTCAGGGTGGCCCAGGCGGCGTTCCAGCCGGCGGCGGCACCGGAGAGCACGGCGCCGGAGAAGTTCACCGAATCCGGGAGGTTGCCCGAACCGATCACCAATTCGCCGGCCGAGTTCTTGGGCGGCTCCACCGGCTTCGGCGGCTCCGCACCTGCGGACGGCGCGAGAACGGCCGTGGCGGCGGCCACGGCGGCGGCAGCGGCGACTGCCCTGCCCACGGACGAACGAGTGCGCTTCATTTTCGAGGTCTCCCGGCGGTGTATCTGCAGCGTCTTTCTGCCGAGCAAGGTAGCACGGAGGTCAGGCCACCCTCATGTGCAAGGATGAGCTGGTGGAGCGGTTGGAGCTATGGAATGCGCCCCTCGCATCGGGTCCGGTGACGGGCACCGTCGGGCTGCCCGGCTCGAAATCGATCACCAACCGCGCGTACATCCTTGCGGCGCAGGCATCGTCGGCCTCGACGCTGACCAACACGTTGCGCAGTCGCGACACCGACCTGATGGCCGGGGCGCTCTCCGCACTGGGCGCCAACGTGAACTTCGTTACTGACACCACGGTTACCGTGACCGGCGGCCCCCTGCACGGCGGCGCGGTGGACTGCGGCCTGGCCGGCACCGTGATGCGCTTCCTGCCCCCGCTCGCCGCCGGGGCGCGCGGCACCTCCCGGTTCGACGGTGACCCGCAGGCCCGGGTCCGGCCGCTGGGCACCGTGCTCGACGCACTGCGCGGGCTGGGCGCCCGGATCGACGGCGACGCACTGCCCTTCACGGTGCACGGCGACGGACCGATCCGCGGCGGCGCCGTGACCATCGACGCGTCGGCGAGCTCGCAGTTCGTCTCCGGCCTACTGCTGAGCGGGCCGAGCTTCGCCGAGGGCGTCACCGTGCACCACGACGGCAAGCCCGTGCCGTCGATGCCGCACATCGAGATGACCGTCGACATGCTGCGCGCCGCGGGTGCCGAGGTGGACACCTCCGAGGCGAACACCTGGCGCGTGGCGCCGGGCGGGCTGCGCGGGCACGACTGGACCGTGGAACCGGACCTGTCCAACGCCACCGTCTTCCTCGCGGCCGCCGCGGTGACCGGCGGCGCCGTGACGGTGCCGCACTGGAATCCGCAGTCCACCCAGCCCGGCGTGCAGTTCGCGGACATCCTCGCCGAGATGGGCGCCCGGGTGACCCACGCCGACGGTGCGCTCACCGCCACCGGCACCGGCACGCTGCACGGCGTGGACTGGGACCTGCGCGACATCGGCGAGCTCACGCCCACCGTCGCGGCGCTGGCCGCGCTCGCGGACTCCCCGTCGCACCTGCGGGGCATCGCCCACCTGCGCGGCCACGAGACCGACCGGCTGGCCGCCCTCACCGCGGAGATCACCGCGCTCGGCGGCCGCTGCACCGAGACCGAGGACGGCCTCACCATCGAACCCGCCGCACTGCACGGCGGCGTCTGGCACAGCTACGCCGACCACCGGATGGCCACCGCCGGGGCGATCCTGGGCCTGGTCACCGAGGGCGTGCAGGTGGAGGACATCGGCACCACCGCCAAGACGATGCCCGACTTCCCCGCCCTGTGGCACGCACTCCTGGACGGTCGATCCTGAGCAAGCGCGAATACGACGAGACCGATGTCCGGGTGCGCCCGGGCAAGAGCAGTCGGCCGCGCACCAAGAACCGCCCCGACCACAGCGACGCGGCCACCGCGATGGTGGTCTCGGTGGACCGCGGCCGCTGGGGCTGCGCCCTCGACGGCGACCCGGACCGCATCATCACCGCCATGCGCGCCCGGGAACTGGGCCGCTCCCCCATCGTGGTGGGCGATTCCGTGGGCGTGGTGGGCGATCTGTCCGGCCGCAAGGACACCCTCGCCCGGATCGTGCGGGTGGACGAGCGGAAGACGGTGCTGCGCCGCACCGCCGACGACACCGACCCGTACGAGCGGATCGTGGTGGCCAACGCCGAGCAACTGCTGATCGTGACCGCCCTGGCCGATCCGCCGCCGCGCACCGGCTTCGTGGAGCGCACGCTGATCGCCGCCTACGCCGGCGGTCTGACCCCGGTGCTGTGCCTGACCAAGAACGACCTCGCCGACGCGGACGAGTTCACCGCCGCGTTCGCCGACCTCGACCTGCAGGTGCTGCTCGCCGGGCGGGGCGATCCGATCGACGAGGCCCGCGATCTGCTCACCGGGAAGGTGACGGCCCTGATCGGGCACAGCGGCGTCGGCAAATCGACCCTGGTCAACCGGCTCGTGCCCGATGCGAACCGGGCCACCGGCGTGGTCTCCGGGGTCGGGAAGGGGCGGCACACCTCCACCCAGTCGGTGGCGCTGTGGCTGCCCGACGGCGGGTGGGTGGTGGACACCCCCGGCATCCGCAGCTTCGGCCTCGCCCACATCTCCACCGACGACGTGATCGCCGCCTTCCCGGACCTCGCGGAGGCCACCGCCGACTGCCCGCGCGGCTGCACCCACCTGGGGCCGCCCGCCGACCCGGAGTGCGCCCTCGATCAGCTCGAGGGCACCGCGCACCGTCGGGCGATGGCGGTCCGTGCCCTGCTCACGGACATGGCCGCCACGCCCGACTGGGCCTGAGCTAGGCGCTCGCGCGCTTGGGCAGCTTCCAGCCCGGCCGCGGGAAGTGGCAGGTGTAGCCGTCCGGGTACTTCTCCAGGTAGTCCTGGTGCTCCGGCTCGGCCTGCCAGAACGGTCCCGGCGCCTCGATCGTGGTGACCGCCTTGCCCGGCCACAGGCCCGAGGCGTCGACGTCGGCGATCGTCTCGCGGGCGATCTCCTCCTGCTCCGCGCTCAGCGGGAAGATCGCCGAGCGGTAGCTGGAGCCGATGTCGTTGCCCTGCCGGTCCTTCGTGGACGGATCGTGGATCTGGAAGAAGAACTCCAGGATGTTCCGGTAGTCGGTGGCCTTCGGATCGAAGACGATCTCGACGGCCTCGGCGTGACCGGGATGGTTGCGGTAGGTGGCGTTCGGGTTGGTGCCACCGGTGTAGCCGACGCGCGTCGCGAGGACGCCGGGCTGCCGGCGGATCAGGTCCTGCATGCCCCAGAAGCAGCCGCCCGCGAGGACGGCGGTCTCGGTGCCTTCGGTGGTGGTGATGGTGCCGGTGTCGGTCATGAGCTCCCTCTCCGGCGGCCCGATCGGGTTCTGCCGCCGACTACTCCAACATCGACGGTACGCCCACCATTCCGTCCGGGCCGGCGCCTACAGCGCGAGCGTGAGGTAGGTGCTGTTCGGATCGACGACGTAGCCGCCGAACGGTCCGGTGTCGGTGAAACCGTGGGCCCGGTACAGGGCCCGCGCCGGTGCGAAGAAGTCCTGGCTGCCCGTCTCCAGGGAGATCCGCGCGATCCCGCGGGAGCGGGCGTCGTCGATCGCGAAGGCCAGCAGGGCCCGCCCGATCCCCCGGCCCCGCGCCTGCGGTGCGGCCCGCATGCTCTTGAGTTCCTCGTGGCCGGGTTCCACCTCGGCAAGGGCGATGGTGCCCAGCAGCGCACCGTGCTCGTGCAGGGTCCACAGCCGCACCCGCGGATGTTGCAGCTCGGTGAGATCGAGCGCGTGCTGGCTCTCGGGCGGCGCCGTGGGCGCCATATCCGCCAGGTGCGCGGCGAGGAACTCCGCGAGCGCCGGATCCGCGAAGTCGGCGCGCGAGATCGCTTGCGTCACTGGGCCGATGCGCGGACGGCGGGCGAGGTGGCGAGGTAGGCGCGGGCCTGTTCGGTGGACCCGATACTGTCCGGGTGGAAGCGGGGATCGAAGTACAGGAGCGTGAACCATACCAGGCTGCGCACGGGCGGCAGCACACCGCGGTGCGAGGCCCGCAGGTAGCGCAGCACGAAGCCGATGAGCGACTGCCTGCGGCCGGTACGGGCACCGGTCACGTAGCGCCCCACCCGCGGGATGCCCACGACCATGAAGGCCAGGACCGTGAGCATCGCGCGGCACCGGTGCAGGTAGCCGGGATCGAAGTAGTGCGCCACATCGTGCGCCACCGCGCGGTGCTCGACCTCCTCGGCGCCGTGCCAGCGGCAGATGTCGGCCATCGTGGGGTCCACGTCGAACCGCTCCCAGTCGGCGTTGAGCGCGAAGACGCCGAGGATCGCCGTGTAGTGCTCGATCGCGGCCACCAGCCACAGCCGCTGCACCATGTCGTTGTAGCGGACCTTCGCCGAGCGGGACCGCGTGCGCGGCCCGAGGATCCGGCGGAAGGCGAACTCCATCTGGCGCAGGAACGGGGCCGTGTCCACGCCGCGCCGCTCCAGGTAGGCGGTGACCGCACCGTCGTGCGATTCGGCGTGCATGGCCTCCTGGCCGATGAACCCGCGCATCACCCGCGCGAGGTCCTCGTCCTTGACGTAGGGCAGCGCCTCGGTGAACACCTCGCAGAACCAGCGCTCCCCCTCGGGCAGCACCATGTGCAGCAGCCCCGTCGTGAAATCGCTGGCGAACGGGTCGCCCTTGATCCATTCGAGCGGTGTGTCCGTCCAGTCGAAGGTCACGTTGCGGGCGTGCAACTCCAGGACCTCGGCGGGGATCTCCTGCTGCTGCGTCATCGTGGACCGCCTCTGCTCGCGCCATTCCTACATGAGTGAATATTGACTACTTTCTATCACTCCGGGCGCGGTGTCAACGGTTACGCGGTGGCGCCGCCCTGTGCCGCATCGACCATGGCGTCCACACTGGTGAGCTTCACCCGGGGCCGCTCCAGGGGCTCCGCGAGCGCGGTCTCGTGCGCGTCGATGGCCACCCAGCCGTCGTACTCCACGAGATTCGGCACGCGCTCGGCGATGATCGCCTCCACCCGCGCACCGTCGAAGTCGCTGCGCTCCAGCTTCCCCGCCGCGGCGTCGGCGAGCAGCACCGAGACGGTGTCGCGCGCGCAGTCCCGGTTGGTCGGGATCACGCCCGACGGTCCGCGCTTGATCCAGCCCACCACGTAGTGGCCGGGCAGCGGCGCACCGTCGTAGCCCACGATCCGGCTGTCCGCGTTGCGGAAGACGCCGCGCTCGGTGTCGAAGGGGATGCCGGGGATCGGCGTGCCGTGGTACCCCACGGCATGGATGACCAGGCCCGCAGCGTGTTCGGCGACGGTCCCCGTGGGCTGCGCCTCGACGGTGCCGTCCGGGCCCTCGACCAGTTCGTTCGTGGCGACCGAGACGGTGCCGACCCGATCGCCGCCGCCGATGCCGACCACCGAGCGGAGGAACTTGAGCACGATCCGGCGGTCCGCACCGGTCGGCTCCTGCGCGGCGAGCTTGCGCAGCTGCTTGAGGTTGTTGCGCTCGACCGGCGGGCGCGCCTTATCGCGCTCCTTGTCCTCGACGGGGACGTCGGCCGGGTCGACGATCACGTCGACGCCGGGGAGCTTGCCCAGCTCGGCGACCTCGGACGGGGTGAACGCGGCGTGTTCGGCGCCGCGGCGGCCGAGGACGACCACCTCGCGCACCGCGGACCGGCGGAGGGCTTCGAGCGCGTGATCGGCCATGTCCGTGCCGGCCAGCTTCTCGACATCGGTGACCAGGATCCGGGCGGCGTCCAGCGCGACGTTGCCGTTGCCGATCACCACGGCGCGGTCCACGCCGAGGTCGACGTCCAGGTCGCAGCGGTCGGGATGGCCGTTGTACCAGCCCACGAAGTCGCTGGAGGGGTGGTTACCGGGGAGCCAGGCCCCGTCGACCTCGAGCCGGCGGCCGCCGGACGCGCCGATCGCGTAGATCACGGCGTCGTACCACTGCGCCAGCTCGGCGGCGGTGACATCGGTGGCCACCTCGACATTGCCGAAGTAGCGGAAGTTCTCGTGCTGGGCGGTGCGGTCGAAGATCTTGGTGACCGATTTGATCGCCGGGTGATCCGGCGCGACACCGTATCTGACCAGTCCGAACGGTGTGGGAAGCCGGTCGTAGACATCGACGGTGACCTCGATGTCGTCCTGTTCGAGCAGGTTCCCGGCGGCGAAGAATCCCGACGGCCCGGAACCCACGATCGCTACGCGCAACGGCTTCATCCACGTACTCCTGAAACGACCCGTCCCCAGAAGCGCCCCGGGGGCTACCCAAAGTCGGCAGTCTACGTCACACGCGGCGGCGTTTGCGGCTGCGACGTTCGCGCCGCTCCTCGACGCGCCTGCGACCCAGTTCGGCGAGTGCGGTGCGCAGCCCCACCCGCTGCACCGTCTCCTGCGCGGCCTGTGCCGCCTCCTGGGCGTGCACCAGCCGCTCGTGCGCGTTCTCCTGCGCGTGCACGAAGCGCTCGTGCGCGTTCTCCTGGGCGTGCACCAACCGCTCGTGCGCGGCCTCCTGGGCCTGCGCGAGGCGCTCGCGGGCCGCGGCGAACCGCAGCTCGGACGCCGTCTCGGGGGCGTCGTCCGAGGTGGCCCGGAGCCAGCGGTCCGGCAGCGAGAGCTTGGCGATGGTGCGCTGCGAGAGGTAGTACTGCCGCAGCAGCGGCCCCTCCGTGTAGGGCAGGTCGTACTTCTCGCACAGCGCGCGCACCTTCACGCTGATCTCGGCCAGCCGGTTCGACGGCAGGTCCGGGAACATGTGGTGCTCGATCTGGTAGCTCAGGTTGCCGGTCATGAAATCCATGGCGCGGCCGCCCGAGATGTTCGCGCTGCCCAGCATCTGGCGCAGGTACCACTCGCCCGGCGTCTCGTCGACGATGGACTCGGTGGTGAACTTCTCGGCGCCGTCCGGGAAGTGGCCACAGAAGATCACCACGTAGGTCCACACGTTGCGGATCACGTTCGCGGTGAGGTTCGCGCTCATGGTGCGCCCGAAGGAGCCGCCCACGGCCTTGCTGAGCACCGGGTAGATCAGGAAGTCCTTGCCCAGCTGGCGGGCCGCCTTGGTGCCCATCTCGCGGAGCTGCTTGCGGGTCTGCGGCCAGGGCTTGTTGCCGGCGAAGGCCTGCGCCAGCTCGATGTCGTGCAGGGCAATGCCCCACTCGAAGGTGAGCCCGAGGAAGAGGTTGTTGAGGAACTGCGCGGAGCGCTTGGCCTGCCACTGCTCGTCCCGCGTCACCCGGAGCACGCCGTAGCCCACGTCGAGGTCCTTGCCCACGACGTTGGTGTACTTGTGGTGCAGGAAGTTGTGCGAGTGCTTCCAGTGGGCGCCGGGGCACGCCATGTCCCACTCCCAGCTGGTGGAGTGGATCTCGGGATCGTTCATCCAATCCCACTGCCCGTGCATCACGTTGTGCCCGAGCTCCATGTTCTCGATGATCTTGGCGACCCCGAGCATGCCCGCACCCGCGCTCCACAGCCAGCGGTTCTTGGCGCCGAGCAGCACCAGACGGCCGGAGAACTCCAGCGCGCGCTGCGCCCGGATCACGCCGCGGATGTACCGCGCGTCCCGGTCGCCGCGCGACGCCTCGATCTCGGCCCGGATCGCGTCGAGTTCCCGCGCGAGCTGCTCGATGTCGGCGTCATCGAGGTGTGCGTATTCGCCGACATCTGTGATAGCCACGTCTTTAAGGCTACGCCGTCTGCGCGGTGATCTCTCCCGCTACTTGCTCGCCGCCAGCTCCTCGACGTGGCTGCGCAGGCCACGGCGGTTGCCCTCGGCGTCGATCTCGCCCTTGACCACGGTGGACGTGCCGGTCTCGTCGTAGAAACGCTTGTTCGAGTGGGTCTCGGGCGCATCATCGACGGTGGCCTTGAGGAACCGATCGGGCAGTGAGAGCTTGATCACGGTGCGCCAGGACTCGGCGTACTGCTTCCACATCGGGCCCGTGTTGTACGGCAGGTCGTACTTCTCGCAGATCTCCTGCACGCGGGCGGCGAGGTAGTTGTACCGGTTCGAGGGCAGATCGGGGTACAGGTGGTGCTCGATCTGGCGGCCCAGGTGACCGGTGATGAAGTGCAGCGCGTTGCTGCCCTCGAAGTTCGCGGTGCCCAGCATCTGGCGCAGGTACCACTCGGGGAGGGTCTCGTTGTCGATGTCCTCGATGGTGAACTTCTCGGCGTCGTCCGGGAAGTGACCGCAGAAGATGGTCATGTGGTCCCAGACATCGCGGACGGTGTTGGCCACGTAGTTGGCGGAGGCGGCCTTCTTGTAACCGCGGGCGCCGGTGAAGGGCACGGCCATGGCCGGGAACAGCACGTAGTCCTTGGCGGTCTGCTTACCGATCTTGGTGAGCACCACCTTGAGCCGGCTGCGGAACTCTTCCCAGTCGTAGTTCGCGTACTGCTCGCCGCCGTTGAACATCGCCTTCATGGCGTTCATCAGCTCGAGGTGCTGCACGGCCTTGCCGTACTGGAAGCCGGTCATCAGGATGAAGTTGTACACCGGGTTGAACAGCATGTACGGCTCCCACGGCTGATCGCGCGTGACGCGCAGGATGCCGTAGCCGATGTCGTCGTCCATATCGGTGACGTTGGTGTACTTGTGGTGCATGTAGTTGTGGGTGTGGCGCCAGAACTTGCCGTCCGAGGCCGAGTCCCACTCCCAGCTGGTCGAGTGGATCTCCGGATCGTTCATCCAGTCCCACTGACCGTGCATGATGTTGTGGCCGAGCTCGTTGTTCTCGATCACCTTGGCGTACGACAGGCACGCGGCGGAGGCGGCCCAGGCGGCCTTGCCCTTCCAGCCCTTCATGCCGGCGGCCAGGCCGAAGACGCGGCCGGCGGCCTCGGCGACGCGCTGGCTCTTGATCACGCGGCGGACGTACTTGGCGTCCTCCTCGCCGCGGCTCTCCTCGATCTCACGACGCAGCGCGTCCAGCTCTGCACCGAGCGCCTCGATATCGGCGTCGGTGAGGTGCGCGTACTCCGCGATGTCAGTGATAGCCACGAGGCGATCCCCAATCGGTCAGACCGCATGCGGCGGCCGTCGTCTTTGAACGGTATCGAGAGTAACAGGCCCGTGGGACGAAATCACGATTGTTGTCCCACGTGGGGCTCAGGTCACACCTCGGCCCCGTCACAGCCCTGCGGCGAAGACGGTGACGGGCC
Source organism: Tsukamurella sp. TY48 (assembly GCF_019656655.1). Classification (GTDB taxonomy): domain Bacteria; phylum Actinomycetota; class Actinomycetes; order Mycobacteriales; family Mycobacteriaceae; genus Tsukamurella; species Tsukamurella strandjordii. The sequence continues at coordinate 776,875 of NZ_BPMV01000001.1, forward strand.
GAGGCGGCGTTGAGACGGTTCCGGGACATGGCGTGGGGACCGTGGGTGATGTCGCAAACACCGTGCGGCAGTCACCTACCGAAGGAGAACGCAGCATGCGTACCACCGTCACCTCGACCCGTACCCGCATCCTCACCGCCGTGGCCGGGACCGCCGTCGCCGCCGGCGCCGTCATCGGAGGCTTCGCCGCGGCCGGCGCCGCGGGCGCCGAGCCCACCGGCACGGAGAACCTGCAGAAGTGCACGGCCTACATCAACGCGGACGGCTCGCTCAAGGACGCCCCCAAGGAGGGCTGCCTGTCGGTCGACCCGTTCACCGAGCCCGGCCTCACGCTGGAGCAGCGCAAGGCGCTCATCAACACCGACGCCGGCACGCGGGCCGGCGGCTCCGCCGATCAGGACTTCAAGGAGCTCGAGGCGAAGTTCGGCACGAAGTAACCGCCGCAGCGCCTTCCGCCGTCGCGACCGTCAGGCGCGACGGCGGCGGCGTGCGTGCACGGCCGCACGCGCGGCCTTGAGACCGAACCGGCGGCCGGTGCGCTCATCGACCCGGGGCTGCGCGAACTCGGTGCCCGCGAACATCGCCTCGCTCGCCGTCTCGGGCGCGTCGTCGGCGGTGTCGCGCAGGTACTTGTCGGGCAGCGAGAGCTTGGCGATGGTGCGCCAGGACTTGTAGTACTGCACGTGCAGCGGGCCGATCGTGTACGGCAGATCGTACTTCTCGCACAGCGCGCGCACCCGGACACCGATCTCCGACAACCGATTCGACGGCAGGTCCGGGAACAGGTGATGCTCGATCTGGTAGCTCAGATTCCCGGAGAGGAAGTCGATCACCGGGCCGCCGGACAGGTTCGCGCTGCCCAGCATCTGCCGCAGGTACCACTCCGCCTGGGTCTCGTTGTCCACGTCCTGCTTGGTGAACTTCTCGGCGCCGTCGGGGAAATGGCCGCAGAAGATCACCGCGTTGGTCCACACGTTGCGGATCACGTTCGCCGTGATCGTCGCGGTGAGCGCCTTGCGCCAGCCGCGCTTGCCGCCGAACGGGATTCCCACCAGCGGGGCGGCCACGTAGTCCTTGAGCACCTGCCGGCCGATCTTGCGGCCCACGTCCGAGGCGTCGGCCTTGAACTTGGCCTGGTCGTACCAGGGCTTGTTCCACTTCTGCACCGCGCGGCCGATCTCCAGGTGCTGCACCGCCACGCCGTACTCGAAGAGCATCATCAAAAGCGTGTTGTAGACCAGGTTTCCGGCGTTGAACGGGGTCCACGGCTGATCCCGGGTGACGCGCAGCGTCTTGTAGCCCACGTCGTCGTCCATGTCCAGGACGTTGGTGTACTTGTGGTGCACGTAGTTGTGGGTGTGCTTCCACAGCCGGGAGGTGCCGGCGTTGTCCCACTCCCAGGTGGTCGAGTGCACCTCGGGATCGTTCATCCAATCCCACTGCCCGTGCATGATGTTGTGCCCGAGCTCCATGTTCTCGATGATCTTGGCCACGCCCAGCGATACCGCCGAGCCCCACCAGAATCCGCGCTTGTGCGCGCCGAGCAGCATCGCGCGACCGGCCACCTCGAGCCCCCGCTGAGCCGCGATCGTCTTGCGTAGATAGCGCACGTCCGACTCGCCGCGGACGGCCTCGATATCGCGGCGGATGGCATCGAGTTCGGCGCCCAACGCCACCACGTCCGCGTCCGTGAGGTGCGCGTACTCGGGGATGTCGGTGATCGCCATGCGGGGTGCCGCCCTTCGTGATCCATCGAAGCCGTCTCTAACCTACGCAACCGTAAGTTACGGGGTCGTAGGCTGTCAACGCATGTGACGGACCCGGCGGGGAAGCCCGCCCGGGCGGTACCGGACTAGACGTCCAGGGTGCAGTCGCCCACCGCGACGGAGATGCACGTCTGGATGCGCTCACCCTCGGTGTGCAGATCACCGCTGCGCAGATCGCGCACCTGGCCGTCGGCCAGCTGCACCACGCAGGTCTGGCAGATGCCCATACGGCAGCCGAAGGGCATCTGCACGCCCGCGGCCTCGCCCGCCTCCAGGAGGGTGGTGGCACCGTCGACCTCGGCGGTCTTGCCCGACTTGAGGAAGGTGACATCACCGCCCGAGGCGGAGACATCGGCGCGCTCGATAGTGAAGCGCTCCTGGTGCAGGCGCGACTCGATGCCGCGCTCCTTCCAGGCCACCTCCATGTCGTTGAGGAAGACGCCCGGGCCGCAGATCCAGGTCTGGCGCTCCTGCCAGTCCGGGACCACCTCGTCGAGGTTCTGCGGCGTGAGCCGGCCCGCGTCGCGGGTGTACCGCAGCTGCACGGTCACGTTGTCGTGGTTGGCGTCGAAGGCCTCGAGCTCGTCCCGGAACAGCGCCGCATCGGCGCTCGGGGCCGAGTGCACCGCCACGATGTCGGTGGAGGCGGGGATGCCGCGCCGCTCCAGCGTGCGCAGCATGGCCATCACCGGGGTGATGCCGCTGCCCGCGGTGAGGAACAGGACCTTGGGCGGCAGCGGATTCGGCAGGGTGAAATCGCCCGACGGTGCCTGCAGCCGCACGATCGTGCCCTCGGAGACCCCGGTGACCAGGTGGTTCGACAGGAAGCCCTCGGTCATCGCCTTGACGGTGATGGACACCAGCCGCGGCCCGCGCCCCTCGCCCATGTCCGGCACGGAGGTCAGCGAGTACGACCGCCAGGTCCACTTGCCGCCGACGAGCACACCGATGCCCACGTACTGGCCGGCCTCGTACTTGGTGTTGAAGCCCCAGCCGGTCTCGATGGTGAGCGTGACCGACTCGTCGGTCTCCTGCTGGACGCCGACGATCTTGCCGCGCAGCTCGCGCGCCGACCACAGCGGGTTGATCAGGTGCAGGTAATCGTCGGGCAGCAGCGGCGTGGTCAGCCGTGCCACCGCGCCGCGCACCAGATTGGTGCGCGGGTGCTCGGCGGAGACGTTCTTGGCCGGGGCTTCGAGCCAGTCACGGAAGGCACGGAACGAGTTGCTCATGACCCTGAGACTAGAGGGCCGCAACCCGATGGGACAATTCCAGTGATCTTGTCCCAGTCGTGGTCCCGGTCACGGAGCGCTACAGCAGCTCCAGCAGGAAGGGCAGTTCCTGGGTCGCGTACCAGGCCAGATCGTGGTCCTCGGCATCGCCGACGGCGAGCTCGGCGTCCTCGTCGCCCAGGTCCGCGGCGTCGACCACCTGCGCGGCCCGGACCACCGCCTCCTCCGCCTCGGAGACGTCCACGTGCACGGAGAGCACGTTCGACAGCTGGATCGGCTCGGTCACCTTGAGCACCGCATCGTCGAGATCGGGACGCTCCTTGGCCTCCGGGACGTCCACCGTGATCACCACGCGCCGCACGGGATCCGGTTCGGCGGCGCCCTCCTCGGGCTCCGCGGTCGCGCCCGGGGCATCGTCGTCGACGGCCAGCAGGCGCAGCGAGGCGCGCGCGGCGTGCCGCATCGCCGCCTCGGCGAGCTCCTCCTCGTCGCCGGAGGTGTAGGCCTCGCGGAGCGCGGGCGTCACACCGAAGACGGTGCCGCCCAACGGGAACAGCTGACCATCGCGCTGCAGCACCTGCAGGCCGGCCAGAGTGGAGGGCACGTACACCCGGACTGTCATCGATCTCCCTTCGCTGAGGACGCCAGCTCGTCCAGCGCCTCGTACAGGAACTCGGTCATCGAGATCACGTCCCACATGCCATCGCGGTCGGCGTTGAGACCGAAGTACACCTTTCCGTTGTACGACGTGATCCCGATCGACACCACTTGGTTCGCGATGAGCGGAGGCACCGGGTACACCTGCTGCACCTCGATCCCGGCCAGGTACACCGGCGCCTGGGGCCCCGGCGCGTTCGTGACCAGGATGTTGAACGACCGCGGCGAGACACTCATCGCGGTCCGCGCGCCCAGCGCGTGCAGCGTGGGCGGAGTGAACCCGCCACTGGTCGCGAGCGCCCGCGCCGCCACCTGCCGGTTGCGGTCCACCTGCGCCGCCGCGCCGTGCGCGATCTGCCGCAGCCGCACCACCGCGTTGCCCTCGGCCACGGGCAGCCGCACGATGTACGCCCGCACCTGCTCCCCCACGCCCAGGCCCACATCGTCGACGGCGATCGGCTCCAGCACCCGCACCTCGGTGCCGGCGCTGATCGGCTCGCCACGCGAGATCAGCCAGGTGCGCAGGCCGCCCGCCACCACCGACAGCAACAGATCGTTCACGGTGCAGCCGTAGGCCGCGCGGAGCCGGCGGAACTCCTCGAGATCCATGGCGACCACCGCGAACCGCCGGCTGCGCGAGATGGGCACGTTGAGCGAGCGCACCGGTGTCACCGCGGTGCGCGCACGGACCAGCGAGGAGGCCCGCTCGATCACATCGGCGGCGTTCGCCTGCAGGCCGGTGATCGATTCGGCGACCTCGCCCACCACGCCCTGGATCATCGACGCGGTGCGCGCCGGCCGCGAGAGCATGTCGATCACGGCGCCCATCACCAGCTCGCCGTCGCTGGGCTCGTGCTGCCCCATCCACAGGTCCTCGGGCAGCTCGGGCAGGCGCGGATCGGCGGTGAGCAGCAGCTGCATCAGATCGACGTTGGCGCGGCCGTCGACGAGCGCCAGGTGGGTCTTGGTGAACACGGCCAGCCGATCGCCGCCGAGGCCCTCGATGAGGTACACCTCCCACAGCGGCCGCTCCTTGTCGAGCGGGCGAGAATTCAACCGCGCCACCAGATCGTGCAGCTGATCGTCGCTGCCCGGCTGCGGCACCGCGGACACCCGAACGTGATAGGTGATGTCGAAATCGCGGTCCTCGACCCAGACCGGGCGGGCGATGCCCAGCGGCACCGTCCGGACCTTCTGCCGGTAGCGCGGGACCTCCGCGAGCCGCTCCTCGATCGCCGCCAGGAACTGCTCGTACTCGAGCCCCTCCGCCGGCCGCTGCACGATCGCCAGCGAACCGACGTGCGTGGGCGTGGTCGAGTCCTCCAGCGCGTAGAACTCCGCATCGGACTGGCTGAGCCTGCCCTTCATCCACGCCTCCCCACCGTTGCAATGCCATGTCGCGATGTCCGCGTCAGCATACGCTGACACCGCGACCGACCGGAGGGATCCTGACGCCGCCCTGATGCGTCTAACCGATATGGGGGCAATCGTCGTCGCGCCAGGTCGCACACCGCGTTCACCGCTGCATCCGCCGGTCCCACCGACCGGTCCGGCGCCGTGCGGATTCACCATTCTCCGTGCGCCGAACGCCGAACCCGCGGCGCTGCCGCTGCGCCGGCCCCGCACCCCGCACCGCGATGCGCCGCCGGTCCCCGAGCCCGCACCGCCGTCGGCCGCGCCGGCTCCGTCGGGCGACGGGCCGGTGACCGCCGTGCACCCCGATGCCCAGCGCTTCGTGCTGTCCACACTGCGCCCGCTGTTCGAGGTGCTCGATCGTCGCCGGCCGGCCCGGCACCTCACCGCGATCGCGTCCGCGACCGTGGTGGACGTCCTGCGCGTGCTCGCCGACTCCGGGACGGGGCTCACCGTGACCGGCTGGGGTCGGGTGCACGTGGCCTCGCCGCGGGCCCTCACCCCTCGGCTGCGGCCCCGTCCCGACGATCCGGAGGTGGGTGCGGAGGTCTTCCTCACCTACAGCCGCGGCGGCCGGACGCTCGCCGCCGCGGGCCGCGTGGAAGCCGCGGCCGGACGGTGGCGGTGGGTCGCCTTCACCACGGCGGCATGAGACGGCCGCATGAGCGTGCGGCATGCGATGGCGGCATGAGGCGGCCGCGTGAACCGGCGGGGCGAAGCCGGTAGCGGTGCGGCAACGGTTCGCCCGAATCCGCCCGCCCGGCGTCGAACCGCGGTACACAAGGGCATGTCCATCAGCGAATTGCGCGCCGCCTTCCGCTACCGGGTGGCCAGGCACCTGTTGATCGGCCCCGGCCTGTGGGCCTGGGGCCGGCCGAAGTTCACCGGCCTGGAGAACATCCCGCGCACCGGTCCGGTGATCCTCGCCGCGAACCACCTGGCGATCTCCGACTCCTTCTACGTGGTGCAGAGCGCGCGGCGGCCCGTGAGCTTCCTCGCCAAGGCCGACTACTTCACCCAGCCGGGCCTGCGCGGCAAGCTCAAGAAGATCTTCTTCTCCGGCATGGGGCAGATCCCCGTGGACCGCAGCGGCGGCACCGCCTCCTCCCCCGCGCTGGACGCGGCGACGAAGATCGTGCAGGACGGCGGCGCCTGGGGCATCCACCCCGAGGGCACCCGCTCGCCCGACGGTCGGCTGTACAAGGGCAAGACCGGAGCGGTGCGGGTGGCGCTGGCCACCGGCACCCCGATCGTCCCGATCGCCTTGCGCAACACCGAGGACCGCACGCTGAAGAACTTCTGGAAGCGTGAACCCGTCACCGTCGAGGTGCTGCCGCCGCTCGATCTCAGCGATGCGAGCCTCGACGACGAGGCCTCGGTGCGGCGCGCCACCGACGAACTGATGGCCGTGCTCGCCAAGCACAGCGGCCAGGAACAGGTGCCCGCCTACGCCAAACCCGGCGGCAAGTAGCCGCCGGGTCCGGTGCTGCCGCGCCTACTTGCGGCGGTGCTTGGGGCGGCGCCCCGCGGGCGCCGGCTTCGCGGCCTTGGCGGCCTCGCGCTGCGCGGCCCGCCGCTCGGCGCGGGTACCGCCCGGCTCATCAGCGGCCTGCGACAGATCCGTGGCATCGCCCTGCTCGGACGGGCCCGACAGCGTGATCTTCTCCGGATCGGGCTCGGCGATCGGCGCGTTCACCTGCGCGGTGCTGCCCGCGGGGGTCCCGGCCTCGCCGTCGTTCTCCGGCTCCTGCACCTGGACCTTGAACAGGGTCGCGACCGACTCCTCCTTGAGGCCCTCGAGCATGCCGTTGAACATGTCGTAGCCCTCGCGCTGGTACTCGACCACGGGATCGCGCTGGGCGATCTGGCGCAGGCCGATGCCCTCCTTGAGGTAGTCCATCTCGTAGAGGTGCTCGCGCCACTTCTGGTCCAGCACCGACAGCAGGACCGACCGCTCGACCTGGCGCATGGTGCCCTCGCCGGCCGCCGTCTCGATCCGCTCCTGATGCTTGTCGTAGGCGTCGTGGATGTCGTCGAGGAGCACCGTCTTGAGCTCCTCGCGGGTGATCTCGTCGCGGTCGCCGTTCTCGTCCTCGCCGACGACCTTCTTCCAGTCGAGCTCGATCGGGTACAGCGTGCGCAGCGCCTCCCACAGCTCGTCGAGGTCCCAGTCCTCCACGTAGCCGGTGGCGGTGGCGCCGTCCACGTAGGCCGAGACCACGTCGTCGGTCATGTGGTTGATCTGGTCGAACAGGTCAGCGCCCGCGAGGATCTTGCGGCGCTCGTCGTAGATCACCTTGCGCTGCTCGTTCTGCACGTCGTCGTACTTGAGCACGTTCTTACGGATCTCGAAGTTCTGCTGCTCCACCTGCGTCTGCGCGCTGCGGATGGCGCGGGAGACGAACTTGTTGTCGATCGGCACGTCGTCGGGCAGGTTGACGCGGTTCATCCACGCCTCGATCTGCGCGCCGTTGAAGCGCCGCATCAGCTCGTCGCCCAGCGAGAGGTAGAAGCGGGACTCGCCCGGATCGCCCTGGCGGCCGGAGCGGCCGCGCAGCTGGTTGTCGATGCGCCGCGACTCGTGCCGCTCGGTGCCCAGCACGTACAGGCCGCCGGCTTCGCGCACGTCCTCGGCGTAGGCCTTGGACTCCTTCTTGACCTGCTCGATGGTCTCGTCCCACGCCGCCTCGTACTCCTCCGGCGTGGTCACCGGGTCGAGGCCGCGCTCGCGCAGCTGCAGGTCGGCGATGATGTCGGGGTTGCCGCCCAGCACCACGTCGGTGCCGCGGCCGGCCATGTTGGTGGCCACCGTGACCGCGCCGGGCGTGCCCGCCTTGGCGATGATCGCCGCCTCCTGCTCGTGGAACTTCGCGTTGAGCACGGTGTGCGGGATCTTCCGCTTCTCCAGCTGCCGCGACAGGTACTCCGACCGCTCCACCGAGGTGGTACCGATCAGCACCGGCTGGCCCGCCTCGTGCCGCTCGGTGATGTCGTCGACGATCGCCGCGAACTTCGCCTCCTCGGTCTTGTAGATGAGGTCGGTCTGGTCCTTGCGGATCATCGGCTTGTTCGTGGGGATCGGGATGACGCCCAGCTTGTAGATCTGGTGCAGCTCGGCGGCCTCGGTCTCGGCGGTGCCGGTCATGCCCGAGAGCTTGTCGTAGAGCCGGAAGTAGTTCTGCAGCGTGATGGTGGCCAGCGTCTGGTTCTCGGCCTGGATCTCGACGTTCTCCTTCGCCTCCAGGGCCTGGTGCATGCCCTCGTTGAAGCGGCGGCCCGCGAGCACGCGGCCGGTGAACTCGTCGACGATGAGCACCTCACCGGAGCGGACGATGTAGTCCTTGTCGCGCTCGTAGAGCTCCTTGGCCTTGATCGCGTTGTTGAGGTAGCTCACCAGCAGCGAGTTGGCCGAGTCGTAGAGGTTGTCGATGCCCAGCTGATCCTCGACCAGCTCCACGCCGGCCTCGTTCACGCCGATCGTCTTCTTCCGGATGTCCACCTCGTAGTGGACGTCCTTGTCCATCTGCGGCACGATCCGGGCGAACTCGGTGTACCACTTGCTGGAGCCGTCCGCGGGGCCCGAGATGATCAGCGGGGTGCGGGCCTCGTCGATGAGGATCGAGTCGACCTCGTCGACGATGGCGTAGTTGTGGCCGCGCTGCACCAGTTCCTCGATGCTGTGCGCCATGTTGTCGCGCAGGTAGTCGAAGCCGAACTCGTTGTTGGTGCCGTAGGTGATGTCGGCGGCGTAGGCCTGGCGGCGGCGGTCCGGGTCCTGGCCGGCCAGGATGCAGTCCACCTCGAGGCCGAGGAAGCGGTGCACGCGGCCCATCCAGTCGGCGTCGCGCTTGGCGAGGTAGTCGTTCGTGGTCACCAGGTGCACGCCCTTGCCGGACAGCGCGTTGAGGTACGCGGCCATCACGGAGGTCAGGGTCTTGCCCTCACCGGTCTTCATCTCGGCGATGTCGCCCTGGTGCAGGGCGCCCGCACCCATGATCTGCACGTGGTACGGCTTCTGCCCGAGCACGCGCCAGGACGCCTCACGGGCGGTCGCGAAGGCCTCGGGGAGGATGTCGTCGAGGGTCTCGCCGTCGTCGAGTCGCTTCTTGAACTCGGCGGTCTTGGCCTGGAGTTTCTCGTCGGAGAGCGCCTCGTACTCGTCGTTCAGGCTCTCCACGTAGGAGGCCAGACCGTCGAGCCGCTTGACCATCCGGCCTTCGCCGAATCGCAGCACCTTGGAGAGAACCACTGAGCAACCTCAATCTCGTACGCGGAAGATCCCGCAAGCGGAAGATCCCGGCCGCCGTCACGGCGACCGGGATCCATCGTAGGCGAAACGTCAGGTCAGGCGGAGGAGGCCGTAGTCGAAAGCCTTCCGTCGGTACACCACGGTGGGCTTCTCGGTCTCCTTGTCGAAGAACAGGAAGAAGTCGTGACCGACCAACTCCATCTGGTAGAGCGCATCATCGACCGTCATCGGCGTGCCCGGATGGTCCTTGATGCGCACCACCTGACCGGGCAGGTGATCCTCGACGAGCGCCGCGTACGGATCGTCGTCCGTCGCGTCGGAGGCGTCCGGCAGGGCCGACGGTGCGGTGGCCTCGGAGACGGAGACCGGCGTGCGGTTGCCGTAGTGCACCTTCTTGCGGTCCGAGGCCTTGCGGATGCGGGACTGCACCTTCGACAGGGCCAGTTCGAACGCGGCGTAGAAGTTGTCCGCGGACGCCTCCGCGTGGGCGACGCCGCCCTTGCCGCGCACCGTGAGCTCGAGCTTCTGGCACGACTTGGACTGCCGCGGATTGGGTTCGTGGAGCAGTGCCACTTCGAAGAGGGTGATGGTGGACCGGAATCGTTCGAGCCGCGCCAGCTTGTCGCCTATGTAGACGCGGAAGTGTTCGGGCACTTCCACGTTCCGACCGTCGATGGTCAGGGGGGCGTTGGGCGTCAGGTACTCCTTGTCGCGCTCGTCGGCCACGTGGCCGGGTTCGCGGAACGGATCCACCTCGACGGTGCTGGCACCGGTGCGGTTGGTATCGCGAGAGGACAGAAGGGTCATAGAAGATGCCTTTCGTGTGGGCCCCGACGGGTGCACTCCGGCCGGATCACCAGTCCGCCGTCTTTGCTGCGCGCGCGTCTTCGGGCTCAGATCTTCTGCGCCGGGCGGATTGCCGGGCGCCAGGAGGGTGTCGCATCACCTCCGATCCGTGGAACCGGTCGGGCACCGTTTCACGAGCCCGCTGGTAGTACCCGAAGATAGCCCGGCCGCCGCTCGCCCGCCACCGTTTGCGCACCTTGAGTTCACCGTGTCGTCACGCGCCGGGTTCGCGTACCCTCACGCCGCCGCGATCGTGAGCGCCGCCGAGACCCGCACGCCGCGCCGCGCCAGGGCCGCGACCGACTCGGCGAGGGTGGCGCCGGTGGTCACCACGTCGTCGATCAGCACGAGCGCACAGTCGGGCGGGGGCCCGAGCACGCGGACGGTGCCGGCCACCGTGTCCGCCCGGGCGGCGGCGCTCAGCCCCACGGAATCGGGCCGTCCCGCCGAGCGCAGGACCGGGGCGACGCGCACCCGGGACACCGGCCCGGCCGCCTCCGCCGCGGCCCGGCACATCGCCGTCACCACATCGCCGCCGCGGCGCCGCGCGGCCCACCGGGTGGTGGGCGCGGGTACCAGCACCACCGGATCGTCGAGTTCGTGCCACGCCCGCAGCCGCAGCAGGCCGTGCGCCAGCGCGCGGCCCAGCGGGACCGCCAGATCGCCGCGGCCCCGCTCCTTGAGCTGCAGGACGGCGCGGCGCCGCGGACCGTCGTACCGGCCCAGCGTCCACACGGGCACCCCGACGTCGACGGTGCTGCGGATGCGCGCGGGAACGTCGTGCAGCGCCGCCTCGCAGCGGCCGCACCAGCGCACCGCGGGCGCGCCGCAGCCGCCGCAGGTGCGCGGGATCGCCAGGTCGACGAGATCGTCGACGGCGCCCACCAGGTGACGTGCGATCCGCATCGGCTCCCCCGATCGCCGGCGGTGGCGCGCTAGCCCGGCATCACCGGGTTCGCCCGGCCCCCCGCCAGGCGATCCACCTGGCTCCAGTATTGCGCGCCGCTGTCCGCGCCGATGGCGATGCTCCACACCCCGGACGAATCGGTCGCGTAGATCGTGTTCAGCGAGGCCGCGACCATCGTGACCGGGGGCGAGAGGTTGCGGCTGGGCAGCGCGATGACATCGCCCGCGTCGTAGCGCACCGTCAGCACGGGCGATTCCGTGGTGTTGCGGCCCACCACGAAGGTGTCGCCGGTCTGCCAGTCCACCGAGGCCGGAGCCAGGTCCCGGTCGGTCTCCACCGGCTGCAACCGGGAGATGGTGGGCTGCCCGTCGGGTTTGGTGAGGATCACGCCCACCAGCACCTTGCCGCCCGCGATCAGCGCGACCCGGACCCCGTCACGGGAGAGCCGCAGTTCGGTGATCGGACCGGGTGCCGCGGCGGCGACCTCCGCCGAATCCACATCGGTCGGCGTGACCTCGCCGGTGGTCTGGTCCTGCCGCAGCCGCACCACCCGGGTGCCGTCGAGCACCGTCCACACCGTGGCGTCGTCGGGCATCCAGGACGGGCGGGTCATCGAGCCCGCGGTGAGCACCTGGGTGGGCACGCCGCCGTACGGGCCGATGGACAGTGCCGTGCCGGGGCCGCCGCGGGGACCCGAATCGAGGACGGCCGCCACCTGCCGGCCCGAGGCCGACAGGCCCACGGACCGGATCGAATTGCTCACGCCGAAGGGCCCGGCCACCGGGGTGACGGCCGCGCCGGACACCTTGACGAACCGGCCGTCGAGCACGCCGTGCAGGCCGACCGCCAGATCGGACGAGGCGTTCGGGCTGCTGGAGGCCACGTCGTTCGGGTTCCAGCCCGAGACGTGCTTATCGTCGAGCGGCGTGCCGTCCACGGTGATCACGTACGGTCCCTGCACCTCGGCGCCGGCCAGCGTCCACACCACCTGCCCGGCGAGCAGGCGTCCCACATCGGGGTCCATCCGCGGCAGGCCCGTGAAATCGACGCGGACACCCGCGTACCCGACCCCGGGGTCGCGTTCGGCGCCCTGCGCATCGGTCACCGATCCGCGCACCGACGCGGTGCTGCCGAAGGGATTGAAGACGGCGCCCACCAGGCTCGACCGCGGGCCGCGCACCAGCAGCATCAGCAGATCGGCGGGGAGTTTCGCGCGGGGGCTGGCGAGCCATCGCGCATCCGGCACCAGGGTGCGGCCGGTGGGGTCCGGGAAGTAGAGCACGTACCGGCTGTACACGGCGCGGAACTGCTGGGTGTCGATCACCAGCATCGGGGTGGCACCCACATCGCTGAGCCCCTGGATGCGCCACTGCCCCTCGACCTGCACCAGTTGCAGGTTCTGGGTGATCGACTGGCTGGTCGGCTCGAAAGTGCCGTCGGCGCCGAAGAATCCGGTGGCCTGCGCGCGGATGGTCGCCTTGATGAGATCGGAGGAGCGCTCGGTGGGCAGCACGTCGATGTTCTTGACCACCACGGCGCGCTGCGGCACCTGCCAGGTGGTCGCGCCCGCCGCCACCAGGAACTTGCGCGAGGCGGCGTAGTTGTTGTCCGCCATCGCGTTCGCCTTGAGGAAGTCGCGCACGATCGTCTCCGGCGGGGCGTCCTTCTGCGGGGTGATGTTCCGATCGACCGACTGTTTACCGCCGAGGTCGCCGATCACACTGGGCCGGGAATCGCCGGGAATGGTGGCGCATCCCGCCAGCGCCAGCGACAGGGCGAGCAGCGCGATCAGCAGTCGCGCGCACCGGGACTCACGCATCGTCGTCCCCCTCCGTCGCGGGCTTGCGGAAGGTGGGCTTGAGCGGGAGCGGACTCACCAGAATCCGGTGGCCGCGCTCCCGGGGCAGGGTGAGGCGGAAGCAGGCGCCGTTGCCGGGCTCGCCCCACGCCTCCAGCCGGCCGCTGTGCAGCCGGGCGTCCTCGATGCTGATGGCCAGGCCCAGTCCGGTGCCGCCGGAGCGCCGCACGCGCGACGGGTCCGAGCGCCAGAACCGGTTGAAGACCAGCTTCTCCTCACCCGGCCGCAGCCCCACGCCGTAGTCGCGCACCGTCACGGCGACGGCGTCGTCGTCGGCGCGCATGGTGAGGATCACCGGCTTCCCCTCGCTGTGGTCGATGGCGTTCGCGAGCAGGTTGCGCAGCACGCGTTCCACCCGGCGGGCGTCGGCGTCCACGATCACCGGATCGTCGGGCAGGTCCACGATGAGCTCGGTGCCGGACTCGTCGGCGAGGTGGCGCACGGTGCTGACGGCGGCGTTGATCGGCACATCGATGTCGATCTTCTCCGAGTGCAGTTCGGCCACGCCCGCGTCGTGCCGGGAGATCTCCAGCAGCTCGGCCAGCAGCAGCTCGAACCGGTCCAGTTCGGTGACCATCAGCTCGGTGGTGCGCCGCAGGCCCGGATCGAGTTCGTCGGCGGAGTCGGCGATCATGTCGGCGGCCATCCGCACGGTGGTCAGCGGGGTCCGCAGTTCGTGCGAGACGTCGGAGGTGAACTGGCGTTGTAGATTGCCGAACTCCTCCAGCTGATTGATCTGCTTGGACAGCGATTCGGCCATGTCGTTGAAGCTCATCGCCAGCCGCGCGATGTCGTCCTCGCCGCGCACCGGCATCCGTTCCTTGAGCCGCCCCTCGGCGAACCGCACCGCGATCCGTGCTGCCGAGCGCACGGGCAGCACCACCTGCCGGGCCACCAGCAGGCTCACCGCCGCCAGCAGCACCAGCAGCACCGCGGCGCCGGTGACCAGCGTGCGCTGCATCAGGTTGAGGGTGTCCTCCTCCTGGGTCAGGGGGAACACCAGGTACAGCTCCAGTCCCTGCACGGACGACTGCACGGGGGTGCCGATCACCAGCACCTTGCCGTAGCGGCCCGTGCTGTCGGTGACCGTCGCGTGCTGATAAGCGGTCTGCCCGCTGCGCACGAAGGTCTGCAGCGACTGCGGGACCTCGCTCTCGGCGCCCACCACGGTGGGCGCCCGGCCGGCGCCGTGCGGCACGATCAGCACCGGGTCGTAGCTGCCCGACCGGGCCGCCGACGGAGCCACGTCGGAGCCCTGGGTCACGAGGTTGGCGCGTACCTGCCGCAGCGTGGTCTCGACCCCCTCGGGGCGGGCCTCGCTGCGGCTCAGCGTGACCTCGACCACCTGCTTGACCCGCGCCGTCTCCTCCTCACCGGCGGAGAGTTTGGCCTGGACCAGCTGAGTGGCGAGCTGCGAGGTGAGCACGAAGCCCAACAGCAGCAGCACCGCGAGGCTCAGTGCCAGCGTGGAGGTCACCACGCGCCACTGCAGGGACCGGCGCCACACCCGGCCGGCATAGGTGAGGGACTGTCCGGCGAACCGGGCGACCCCCGTGAGCAGTTCACGGGGGTCGCGCGGCAGGTCGCGCAGGTCCTGCAGGCGGGGACGCTTCACCATGCGGCGCTCACGATGCGCCTCACGCCGGGCCGGCCTTGTAGCCGACTCCCCTCAGCGTGAGCACGATCTCCGGGTTCTCCGGGTCCTTCTCGATCTTCGCGCGCAGACGCTGGATGTGGACGTTGACCAGCCGGGTGTCGGCCGGGTGCCGGTAGCCCCACACCTGTTCGAGCAGCACGTCGCGGGTGAACACCTGGCGCGGTTTGCGGGCCATGGTCACCAGCAGGTCGAACTCGGTGGGGGTGAGCGGCACGACCTCGCCGTCGCGGGTCACCTTGTGCGCCGGGACGTCGATGATCACGTTGCCGATCGAGAGCAGCTCGCTGGGCTCGTCGGCGGTGCGGCGCAGCCGGGCGCGCACGCGGGCCACCAGCTCCTTGGGCTTGAAGGGTTTGATCACGTAGTCGTCGGCGCCGGACTCGAGGCCCAGCACCACGTCCACGGTGTCGGCCTTGGCGGTGAGCATCACGATCGGCACGTTGGAGTCGGCGCGCAGCACGCGCGCCACGTCGATGCCGTTCATGCCGGGCAGCATGAGGTCGAGCAGCACGAGATCGGGGCGGAACTCGCGGGCCGCGCCGAGGGCCTGCGTGCCGTCGCCCACCACCATCGAGTCGAAGCCCTCGTTGCGCAGCACGATGGTGAGCATCTCCGCCAGCGCCGGATCGTCGTCGATCACCAGGATGCGGGGTTTCATACTGTCCATATTGTCACCGCGGACAATGTTCGCGCCGCTACGACACCTAGCATTGCCGCCTATGGGAACTCTGGTGGCGATCGAGGGGCTCGACGGGGCGGGCAAGAACACCCTCACCCGGGCGGTCACGGAGCGGCTCACCGGCCGTGGTCTCACCGTGGAGGCGCTGGCCTTCCCGCGGTACGGGCGCTCGATCCACGCCGATCTCGCGGCCGAGGCGCTGCGCGGCGGGCACGGCGACGCCACGGCGTCGGTGTACGGCATGGGCCTGCTGTTCGCGCTGGACCGGCGCGACGCGGCGGATGAGATCCGCGGCCTGCTCGGCGCGCACGACGTGGTGCTGCTGGACCGGTACGCCGCATCGTCGGCGGCGTACAGCGCGGCCCGCCTGGGCGAGTCGGCCGACGGTGCCGCCGCGGCCTGGGTGCGCGAGTTGGAGTTCGAGCGGTTCGGCCTGCCGGTGCCCGATCTGCAGGTGTACCTGGACGTGCCGGTGGCGGTGGCCGCCGAGCGGGCCCGCTCCCGGGAGGCGGCCGACGCCTCGCGCACCCGCGACGCCTACGAGCGGGACGCCGACCTGCAGGTCCGCACGGGCGCGGTGTACTCCGGGCTGGCCGCGGCGGGGTGGGTGTCGCCGTGGCGGGTGCACGGGGTCGACGATGCCCCGGAGCTGCTGGCCGACGCGATCGCGGACCCTTCCTAAGAAGTCACTGCAGGCGCAGCGTGCCCTGCGGCCCACCGTCGAGCAGCCGGCCGGCCGCGTCGAGCCGGCCGGCCCCCGGTCCCGGTGCGGCCGCGCTCGGCCGATTTCCCTGCCCGGATACGATGGAGGGGCTATGACTGCGGTAACGGAAGACGCGATCCGGTCGGCCCTGGCCACCGTGAACGACCCCGAGATCGGGAAGCCGATCACCGATCTGGGGATGGTGAAGTCGGTCGCGGTGCAACCCGACTCGTCGGTCGATGTCGAGGTGTACCTGACCACGTCGGCGTGCCCCATGCGCAGCCAGATCGTGGACCGCGTGCGGACCGCCGTCGCGGACGTCCCCGGCGCGGGTGAGGTGCGCGTCGAGCTGGACGTGATGAACGACGAGCAGCGCGCGGAGCTGCGCAAGACGGTGCGCGGCGATAAGGCCGAGCCGGTGATCCCCTTCGCCCAGCCCGGGTCGCTGACCCGCGTGTACGCGGTGGCGTCGGGCAAGGGCGGCGTGGGCAAGAGCTCGGTGACCGTGAACCTGGCCGCGGCGCTGGCCGCGCGCGGGCTCTCGGTGGGTGTGCTGGACGCCGATATCTACGGCCACTCGGTGCCGCGGATGATGGGCACCGAGGCGCGGCCCACCCAGGTGGATTCGATGATCATGCCGCCGCAGGCGCACGGCGTGAAGGTGATCTCGGTGGCCATGTTCACCAGCGGGAACACCCCCGTGGTGTGGCGCGGCCCGATGCTGCACCGCGCGTTGCAGCAGTTCCTGGCCGATGTCTTCTGGGGTGATCTCGATGTGCTTCTGCTCGACCTGCCGCCCGGCACCGGTGATGTGGCGATCTCGATCGCGCAGCTGATCCCGGGCGCGGAGATCCTGGTGGTCACCACGCCGCAGACGGCGGCGGCCGAGGTGGCCGAGCGGGCCGGTGCCATCGCGCTGCAGACCCGTCAGCGGGTGGCCGGCGTGATCGAGAACATGGCCGGTCTCACCCTGCCCGACGGGACGGTGCTGGACGTCTTCGGTTCCGGCGGCGGCGAGCAGGTGGCCGCCCGGCTCACCCGCGCCGTGGGCGCCGATGTGCCACTGCTGGGCCAGATCCCGCTCGATC
Organism: Tsukamurella sp. TY48; assembly: GCF_019656655.1. Classification (GTDB taxonomy): domain Bacteria; phylum Actinomycetota; class Actinomycetes; order Mycobacteriales; family Mycobacteriaceae; genus Tsukamurella; species Tsukamurella strandjordii. The sequence continues at coordinate 793,930 of NZ_BPMV01000001.1, forward strand.
CGCAGCTGCGCGAGGCGGGCGACGCGGGTACCCCGGTGGTGCTGTCCGATCCCGAATCCCCCACCGGCACGGCGCTGCGCGCCATCGCCGACAAGCTGGCCGTGCGCAAGCGCGGGCTCGCGGGCATGAGCCTGGGGATCGACACCACGCGTCACCTGTGAGCTTCGAGCTCGTCGTCGGTCCGCCGCCGCTCGCCGACTACGTTCGGCTGCGGGCGGATTCGGGGCTGTCGCCGAAATCGGAGGAGCAGGCCGCGGGTGCGCTCGCGAACAGTTGGCGCTGGTGCCACGTGCTGTCCGACGGTGCGGTGGTCGGCATGGGCCGGGTGCTGGGCGACGGCGGCTGGTACTTCCACATCGCCGATATGGCCACGCTGCCCACGTATCAGGGCCGCGGGATCGGGCGGGCCATCCTGGAGTGGCTGATCGCTGAGATCCGCACCCACGCGCCCGCGGATCCGTACATCACGCTGATGGCCGACGGTCCCGGTCGCCCGCTGTACCGCAAGCTCGGCTTCGTCGAGACGGCACCGCACAGCCTCGGCATGCGGCTTCCCGTCTAGCCTTCCGGTTGTCCGATCCGCGGCCGGTAGTCCGATCCGCGCCCGATAGTCCGATCCGCGGCCGGTAGCGGGCAGCGGATCGCACTACCGGAGGGGATAGTTCAGGCGACGGCGAGGAGGCCGTTCCGCACCAGTGCGGGGGTGAGGATGTCCCGCAGCCGGTTCGGCGCCGCGAGTTCCCGCCACTGCCAGCGCACCACCTCAACGCCCGAGGCAGCGAATGCGGCATGGCGCCGCTTCTCGTCGGCGAGCGCGCTGTCGACTTCGGCCGGATCGGCCCCGTATTTGCCGCGGCCGTCGAATTCGCCGGTCATCGGTCCCCGATCGAAGTCCGCGACGTAGGTTTCACCCTCGATCGTGCGCGGCACCTGAAGTCGCGGCATCGGCAGACCCGCGGCCAGGATCTGCATCCTGGACCACGATTCGCCCGCCGATTCACTGCGGTCGACGGAGAGTTCCACTGCCCTGCGCGCCACGAACGCCCCGGTCCGCCCGCTGAGCAGGGCGAGGCACTGCGTCAGATCCGCGAGCTCGACGGGCGGTGGGTCGATCGGGCTCGGATAGCGCCGGATCAACCGCACGGCGTCGATCGCGCACACACCGCGGTCCACATCGCCCGACATGGCGACGTCGATCGCCGTCCGGCATCGCGTGGTCACGCGGACACCGTCGACCACGGTCACCTGATCCGCGGGCAACGGCCGGGGGTGGATGTGCAGACCGCGTCGTCTCCCGCCACCGCTCATGCGGTCGACCGTGAAGTGGACGAGGCTGCGGTCCGGATGCAGCACCGGGATGCCGTGGAGGGCGGCGGCGCTCTGATGACTGACGACGGCGCCGCAGGTTGTGGCGGCGGCCAGGATGCGCTCGCGGTACAGCTCCCATGCCGGGGCGTCGGTGTTCGGTCCGTAGACGCCGTGCGCCAGGCGCCGGATGCCCGCGCCGGTCTCGCGAGCGATCCGGGCGTCGCTCCACCCCATCAGCTTGAGTTGCTGCCGCGTCCAGATCCGCCCCATGCACCCAGTGAACTCGATGCCGTGCTCCGGACAGGGTGCTCGGCGGCCGTCCATCCACAGGATCGGCGTTATCCACAGGGACAGCCCCCTCCGGGAGCTGCAACCGCTGCCGATTACCGGCCGCGGATCGCACCACCGGCAGCGGATGGGACTGCCGGCCGCGGCAGCAGGGCTATGTGGCGTCCGGATCGAAGGGTGGGCGTTCGCCGGGGGTGAGGGGCTCGTGGATGCGGGGCATCGTCGGCATCGGACCGGGCGGCACCTCGAGGGGCGCGGCGTCGACCGCGGCGGCGGGTACCTGCTCCGTGCCGTTGATGATCTTGGAGACGTTGAGCGAATCGGCGGTGGACCGCACCTGATCCCCCATCTGCCGGATCACGGTGTCGTCGCCGTCCAGCAGGTGCTTGGTGACGATGGCGGTGGGCGTCATCCCGCGCAGGTTCTGGATCTGCTGCAGCGGCTCGCGCAGGGAATCGAAATCGGAACCCATATCGTCTTTGAGCTGCTGCGTGGCGCCGGTCGCGTACTCGCGCACCTGGCGCAGCGCGGTGAAGAACCAGTTCACGGCACCCGGCAGTCGCTCGGGACCCAGGATCACCAGGCCCACCACGACCAGCATGAGGATCTCCCCCATACCGAGATTCGAGAACACCCTGCCATGGTAGCCGGGTCCGGTGTCAGGCCGCGGTCGGCGTCACCTTGATCGGCACCTGGCGGCCGTCGCGCACCACCGTCACCGTGGTCTCCTTGCCCACACCCACGGCGCGGATCTCCACGGCGAGCGCGGCGGAATCGTCGATCTCCTTGTCGCCGACCTTGGTGATCACGTCGCCCTCGCGGATGCCCGCCTTCTCGGCGGCGGCGCCCTTCTTCACGTTCTCCACCTGGACGCCCTGCGCGGTCTCGTTGCGTACCTCTCGGCCGTTGATGCCGATCTCCGCGTGCACGATCTTGTCGCCGCGGATCAGTGCCTGCGCGATGGGCTGGAAGACGTTGGAGGCGATGGCGAAACCGAGGCCCTCCGACCCGCCGGACGCCGACCGGATGATGGTGTTCATGCCGATCTGCCGGCCCTGCAGGTCGATGAGCGGGCCACCGGAGTTACCGGGGTTGATCGACGCATCGGTCTGCACGCTGTCGAAGACGGCGGGCGGGTTCGGACCGAGCGGCGGTGCCAGCACGGGACGGTGGATGGCGGAGACGACGCCGGTGGTCACCGACTGCCGCAGGCCGCGCGGCGAGCCGACGGCCATCACGGGCTGCCCGGGGACCAGCTTGTCGGAGTCGCCGATGGTGATCTGCTTCAGGCCGTCGACGGCCACCTTGACCACGGCGATATCGGTCGCGGGGTCGGCGCCGACCAGCTTCGCCGGCACCCGCTGACCGCTGGAGAAGACCACCTCGATCTTCGCGTCCTTGTTCTGCTGCGCCAGGTCGATCACGTGGTTGTTGGTCATGATGTAGCCGCCGCCGGCGTCGATCACCGAACCCGAGCCCTGCGATCCGTCGGTCTTGGTGAAGATCTCGAGGGTCACCACGCTGGCGGCGACCGAGCCGGCGAGGGCGGCGTAGGCCCCGTCGTCGGGCACCTTCGCATCGTCGACGGGCAGCGCGACGCGCTTATCGGTCAGCTGCTGCACGGTGGTGCCGGTGACCCGGCCGATGACGCCGCCCAGCAGTCCGCCGACGAGGCCGATGACGAGGGCGATCGATCCGAGGACGATGAGCGCGCGGTTGTCGATCCGGCGGCCGAACAGCACATCGCTCACGCCGAGTTTGCCCGGATCGGGCTTCGGTTCGGGCTTGGGCGGCGCGTCGAGTCCCGGATCACCCAGGGCGGCGGGGCTGTCGGTATCGCGCCAGGGGTCTGCGGGCTGCTCCGGCTTCTCCGGGTCGAGCGAGGCCGCGTAGGGATCGCGCTGCAGGGTGTCGACGCTGCCCGGGGGCCGGGAGAAGGCCTCGGTCAGCACGGGGTCCGGGGCCGCCGCGCGGGGCTGGGGCCGCGCACCGTCGCCGTTCCGGGCGGACCGGGGCTCGAACGAGCCGGACAGCCCGTCGGGCCGGCCGAAGACCACCTGTTCGCCCTCGGAGACGGAGGGACGGTGCGTGGGGCGCGGCTCGAGCCGCGGGCGCGCCGCATCGCTCGCGGGCTGAGACTGGTCGCTCGGGTCGGACGTCACGGCTCGAATCTACCGAGCGTTCCGCCGCCGACCGCGCTTGTTGCGCTCGTCGCGTCGCGAGGACTCGGGGTTGAACGTGGGAAATCCCTCGAACGGGGCGGGACCGGCCTGGTCTCCGCAGCATTCGGTGGGGATCTGCGCGAGCTGGCCGAGCAACCGGTTCGGCACGCTGATCTCGCCGGACTCGCGGAGCGTGTTACGCACCTGGCGCTGCGCGTCCACCTCGGCCGCGCACATGGGGCACTGGGCGATGTGGGTGCCGGCGCGCAGGTGAGCGTTCATCCGCAGCTCACCGTCGACGAAGGCCACCACGGCCTCGAAGGCGAGGTGCTCGGTGGACGAGAACTCGCCGGGGCGACGGGCGAAGGCCCGTTTGAAGCTGCCGCTGAGGTGCTCCATCGCGCCTCCCCTCTATCCGTATCGCTGGAATCGTGACCCTGTTCTCAGGGTACCTGCCACTGTACGGACAACGAACGGACCGGAGCCACGGTTCCCTGGTGTGACGTGCTCGGCGCGCGTCAGTACGACAGCGAGGCGCTGCTGGTCAGGCCCTGATTCTCGAGGGCCTCGCGGATCGACTTGCGGCCGCGGTGGATGCGCGAGCGCACGGTGCCCAGCTTGACGCCGAGCGTGGCCGCGACCTCTTCGTAGGACAGGCCCTCGATGTCGGCGAGCACGACCGCGGCACGGAACTCGGGCGAGAGCGCGTCGAGCGCGGTCTGCAGCTGCGGGTTCAGGTTGGCGTCGGCGTAGATCTGGCCGGGGTCCGGATCGTCGGACGGAACCCGCTCGTAGTCCTCGGGCAGCGCTTCCATGCGGATGCGGTTGCGGCGGCGGACCATGTCGAGGAACAGGTTCGTGGTGATGCGGTGCAGCCAGCCCTCGAAGGTGCCGGGCTCGTAGCTCTGGAGGCTGCGGAAGACGCGGATGAAGGTTTCCTGCGTGAGGTCCTCGGCGTCCTGCGCGTTGCCGGAGAGGCGGTAGGCAAGCCGGTACACACGGTCGGCGTGCTCCCGGACCAGTTCGTCCCACGACGGCATGACCGAGCGGTCACCCGTCGCGTCGAAGGCGGCGGTGCCCGTCGTATCGGCCGCGCGCTCATCGTCGAACGTCGCGTACCGAGCCGTCTGCTCAGGCTCTTGCTGGGGTCCGGCCTTTCGGGCCAGGGCCATTGCTCTCCTCCTCGTGCCCCGGCCGCTCGGCTGGGGTCCTACAGAAGAACCGACCGCCCGCCCGTTTTGTTCCTTCTCGAACCCGGCGACGGGTGTTCTTCACTGACCGATACCTTTCCCTGGCGGAGTGTGGGAGTGCTGATTCCTCCCTGAGTGTTGCCTGTGCATCCTTCGCGGTCGCTAACGATCGAGTCACGGCCCGGTTACCGGCGGGCGACCGGTTAGGCTTTTCCCGTGTCCAACGACTCGAACGCCGCCGCCACATCCGCCCTGGTGACCTACGCCGAGAATGCCATCGTGGAGGACGAGGCGATGGCATCCGCCCGCGAGCGGGCCGCCGACCTGGGGGTCGACGCCGTGGCGCCCTCGGTGGGGGCCCTGCTGTCGGTGCTGGCCGCGGCTGGCGGAGCGAAGTCCGTGGTCGAGGTGGGGACGGGCGCAGGGATCAGCGGCCTGTGGCTGCTGTCGGGCATGCGCCCCGATTCGGTGCTCACCACCATCGAGACCGAGCCGGAGTTCCAGGCCGCCGCGAAGATCGGCTTCCAGCAGGCCGGGGTGGCGCCGAATCGCACCCGGCTCATCAACGGTCACGCGCTGGACGTGCTGCCGCGGCTCGCGGACGCCGCCTACGACCTCATCTTCATCGACGGTGAGCCCGTCGATCATCCGCGCTACGTGGCCGACGCGGTGCGTCTGCTGCGTCCCGGCGGGGTGCTCGTGGTGAACCTGGGCGATGCGGGCTACCGCGTGCCGGATCCGAACGCGGTCGACGACGAGGCGATCGCCGCCCGCGAGGCCACGCAGCTCATCGCGGCCGACGAGTCGCTGCTACCGGTGGTGCTCCCCCTGGCCGGCGGCCTGGTGGCCGCTGCCAAGGCCTTCGTCCCCGACGAGGCGTAGAACTTACGGCGCGGAGCGTTCCTGCTCCACACCGACGGGCCGCATGAGCGTGGGGTACTTCGGGGGCAGGCCGTCGCCGGTGGAGATGCCGCGCACGCGGCGGACCACCCACGGGTAGGCGAATTCGCGGCGCCACTTGCGCTTGATCTCGCGGTCCTCGGCGGCGCTGATCTCGGGGGCCGGACCGAGGTCGGGCACCTGGAGGGTGTGCGGCACGCCGAGCACGTCGAGCACCTCGATCGCCATCCGCAGGTGGCCGGGTTCGGACATGTGGATGCGGTCGAACTCCCACATCCGCAGGTCGCGGTACTCCTTCATGCGCCAGTAGTCGAGCAGCAGCGCGCCCCGGCGGTCGGCGATCTCGCGCACCAGCTCGTTGTAGACGGCGAAGCGGCCGCGGAGCGCGCCGAAGATGCCGCTGCCGTGGCTGTCGGCGGCGGTCCACATCAGCACGGTGGCACCGGCGTCGATCAGGCGCGCGATCAGGGCGTCGTAGGTCTGCACGACGGCGTCGACGTCCACGGAGGGGCGGATCAGGTCGTTCGCACCGGCGTAGACGGTCACGAGATCGGGCTGCAGCGCGAGCGCGGCGTCGAGCTGCTCGTCGACGATCTGGTCCATCTTCTTGCCGCGGATCGCGAGGTTGGCGTAGCCGAATCCGGGGTCGCGCGCGGCCATTACCTCGGCGACACGGTCCGACCAGCCGCGGTACTCGTGGGTGCCCGTCGGATCGGGATCGCCGACTCCCTCGGTGAAGGAGTCACCGATCGCGACGTACCGCTGGTACTCAGACATCGGCCCGCTGGTGCTCAGACATCGGTCGAGAATCGCACTCCGCCGTCGGGCAGCTCGACACCGGGCCAGATCCGCACCCCGTCGAGCAGCTCGCAGCGTGCCCCGATGGATGCGCCGTCGCCGATCACCGCGTCGCGGACGCGGGCCCGCGGGCCGATGTGGGCGCCGAAGCCGACGATCGAGCGTTCCACGATGGCACCGGCTTCCACCCGCACACCGTCGAAGATGACGGCACCGTCGAGCCGGGCTCCCGCGCCGATCTCGGCGCCGCGGCCCACCACGGTGCCGCCGATCAGCAGGGCGCCGGGCGCCACCGAGGCGCCGGGGTGCACGAGCGATTCGCCGCGGGCGCCGTCGAGGGCGGCCGACGGGGCGATGCCGCGCACCAGATCGGAGCTGCCGGCCACGAAGTCCTCGGGCGTGCCCATATCGCGCCAGTACCCGTAGTCCACGTGGCCGTACAGCTTGCGGCCTTCGTTGAGCAGGGCGGGGAAGACCTCGCGTTCCACGGAGACCGGTCGGCCCGTGGGGATCTCCTCGATCACCGAGCGCTTGAAGACGTAGCAGCCGGCGTTGATCTGATCGGTGGGCGGATCCTGCGTCTTCTCCAGGAAGGCGGTCACGCGACCATCGGCGTCGGTGGGCACGCAGCCGAAGGCGCGGGGGTCGGGCACCCGCACCAGGTGCATGGTGACGTCGGCGTTCTTGTCCCGGTGGGTCTGCACCACGGCGCGGATATCGCTGCCGCCCAGCACATCACCGTTGAACACGAGAACGTTGTCGGCGCGCAGCGCGGGCAGCACGTTGCGGATGCCGCCGCCGGTGCCCAGCGGTTCGGTCTCCACCACGTACGACAGTTCCAGTCCCAGTTCGGATCCGTCGCCGAAGTACTCCTCGAAGACCTCCGCCTTGAAGGAGGTGCCCAGCACCACGCGCCGGATGCCGGCGTCGCGGATCCGGGAGAGCAGGTGGGTCAGGAAGGGCTTGCCCGCGGTGGGCAGCATCGGCTTGGGCGCCGACAGGGTGAGCGGCCGGAGCCGGGTTCCCTTGCCGCCGACCAGGATCACCGCCTCGACGTCGCTGAGGTCTTGCACCGGTTCGGTCATCTACTCCCCCTTGTCCGTTCCACGCGCGCGGACCGCCGCGAGCACGCTGATCTTCGAGCGCACGGCGAGGCCCACCTTCATCGCCGCACGCAGCGGTGCGGCCGCCCGACCGGGGTGGCGGTCGGCGAAGAACCGGTAGGCGGATTCGTGGTGCGCCGGGAGCATCAGCTCGGGCACCTTCCCTGCCGCGTGTCCCTTGGCGTGCACGATCTCCGCCGACGGGACGTACACGTTGCGCCACCCGGCCCGCGCGAGACGATCGCCGAAGTCCACGTCCTCCATGTACATGAAGTAGCGATCGTCGAAGCCGCCGATGGACTCGAAGGCGGCGGGACGCACCAGCAGGCAGGAACCGGACAGCCAGCCGGCCTCGCGCTCGGTGATCTCGGCCTGCGCCTGCTGGTAGGCGCGGGTCCACGGGTTCGACTTCCACACGGTGCCGAGCAGGGCGTGGCCGATGCCGGAGACCATGTTCGGCACGCTGCGGGCGGACGGGTACACGGTGCCGTCGGGGTCGTGGATCAGCGGCCCGAGGGAGCCCGCGTCGGGGTGTCGTCCGGCCGCGGCGATCAGTTCGTCGATCGAGCCGGGCCCGAAGACCACGTCGGGGTTGCTGATGAGCAGGAAGTCGGGGTCGTCCTGGACCCGGGCGACGGCGTAGTTGATGGCGCCGCCGTAGCCGAGGTTGGCGCCGGTGCGCAGCAGCTCCGCCTCGTCGTGGGCCTGTGCGGCGGCCTCCGGGGAGCCGTCGGTCGAGCCGTTGTCGGCCATGATCACGCGGGGCGTGGCCCCCGAGAAGGCGCCGTCGATGCTGTTCAGGAAGTTTTCGAGATGCTCGCCCGGCGAGTAGGTCACGGTGACCACGGCGAGGGTGATGTCACGCGCGGGGGTCGAGTCGTCGGTACCGGGCACGCGGTCAGGCTACCGGGTCGGGGTTTGCGACCGCCCCGAGCGCCCGGTCCAGCGCGTCGCGCCAGTCGGGCAGGGGCGCCAGGCCCGCAGCGGTCCAGGAGGCGGGCGAGAGCACCGAGTACGCGGGGCGGGGCGCGGGGCGCGGGAACTCGTCGGTGGTGCAGGGCGTCACCCGGTCGGGGTCGGCACCGGTGCGGGCGAAGACGCCCCGGGCCACGTCGAACCAGGTGGCGGCCCCGCCCCCGGCGGCGTGCAGGACGGTGCCGGGCCGGCCGGGTCCGGCGGCGAGTAGGGCGGCGAGGTCGAGCAGTCCCGCGGCGAGGTCGGGGGCGTAGGTGGGCGAGCCGGTCTGGTCGGCGACCACCTTCGGGTCCACGCCGTCGTCGGCGAGGCGGCCCATGGTGCCGACGAAGTCGCGGGCCCAGGCCCCGTCCGGGGTGCGGCCGGTGTACACCCAGGCGGTGCGCACCACCACGGTGCGCGGGTCGGCTTCGCGGGCGGCCTGCTCGCCGGCCAGTTTGGTGCGGCCGTAGACGCCGACGGGACCGGTCGGGTCGGTGGGCTCCCACGGGCGCGGCGGGGTCGGTGCGGGTCCGAAGACGTAGTCGGTGGAGACGTGGACGAGCCGGGCGCCGGTCTCCGCGCACCGTCGGGCCAGGCGGGCGGGGACGTCGGTGTTGAGGGCCGCCGCGGCCTCGGGTTCGGATTCGGCGGCGTCGACGGCGGTGTGGGCCACGCAGTTGATCAGCACGGTGTCGGCGTCGAGGTCGAGGGCGCCGACCTGATGTGACGAGGTCACATCGAGTTGGGTGCGGGTCAGCGCGCGCACGGTGATGCCGCGGGCGGCAGCGGCCGCCACCAGGGCGGATCCGAGTTGACCGGCGGCTCCGGTGATCACCACGTTCACGTCGCACAAGGCTACGCGACGGCGCGCTGCGGCAGGATCGCGCGGCGGGTCGGTACCGTTATGGGAATGTGACCCACGGTGTGGCGGGGCCGAGCCCTGCGATACTGGTGTGTCGACCGTCGTGTGCGAGAAGGAGAGTTGGTGAGCGACAGCCCTGGTCCCCGCGGAGCCCGGCATTCCCGTGGCAGCGGTAAGCCGCCCCGGCGCAGCGTGCGCGCGGAGAACGAGGGCGCGGCCTCGACCGGCGAGTCCGGCACCCGGTCACGGGTGCCCGGTGCGGCCGATCTGTCGGATCAGACGCGTGCCCGGATCACGCGGACCGGTAAGACGACGATCGCGTTGCTGGCCGCTGTCGTGCTGGTCACGACCGGTGTCGCGTGGACGCAGTTTTACCAGCTCGGCGGCGATATCGCGCGGACCGGCGGACTGTCGAACAAGCAGCCCGACGGCGCGACCGACATCCTGCTCGTGGGCACCGATTCCCGCACCGACGCCAAGGGCAATCCGCTCACCCAGCAGGAGCTGGCGCGGCTGAACGCGGGCGTCGACGACGGCACGCTCAACACCGACACCATCATCCTGATCCGCATCCCGAACAACGGGAAGTCGGCCACGGCCATCTCGATCCCCCGCGACGCCTACGTCGCGATTCCGGATCAGGGCAAGGGCAAGATCAACTCGGCCTTCGCCGGCGCCGCGAACGTGACCCGCGACAAGCTGATCGCGGAGGGGAAGCCCGAGAAGGAGGCGGTGCAGGCCGGCAACGAGGAGGGCCGCAAGGCGCTCCAGGAGACGGTCGCGAACCTCACCGGCGTCTCGGTGGACAACTACGCCGAGATCGGCCTGGTCGGCTTCTCCCGGCTCACCGATGCGGTGGGCGGCGTGGAGGTGTGCCTCAAGCGGCCGGTGAACGATTCCTTCTCCGGTGCCCGGTTCCGTGCCGGGAAGCAGACCCTCAAGGGCCCGCAGGCGCTGAGCTTCGTGCGGCAGCGACACGGCCTGCCGCGCGGCGATCTGGACCGGATCACCCGGCAGCAGGTGTTCATGGCCTCGCTGGCGAACAAGATCCTCTCGGCGGGCACGCTCACCAACCCGAGCAAGGTGAACCAGCTGCAGAGCGCGGTGACCACCTCGGTCACGCTCGATGCGAACTGGGACGTGATGAACTTCGCCAAGGAGCTCGCGAACCTCTCGGCGGGCAGCGTGAAGTTCGCGACCGTGCCCGTGGTGCGCGACGACGGCTGGAGCGACGACGGCCAGCAGTCCGTGGTGGTGGTCGATCCCAAGCAGGTGCAGGCGTACGTGCGCTCGCTGCTCGGCGATAAGCCCGGTTCCTCGACCCCCGCCAAGCCCAGCAGCAGCGCGCCCGCGGTGCCGTCGGTGAACCGCTCGGCCACCACCGTCGATGTGGTGAACGCCGGCTCGACGCCCGGCCTGGCCAGCAGCGTCTCGACCTTCCTCACGGGCGAGAAGTTCCAGCAGGGCACCACGGGTAACGCGAGCTCGTCGGATTCCTCGGCCAGTAGCAAGAGCGCGGTGCTGGCCTCGTCCGCGAACGACCAGTCGGCGAAGGCCGTCGCGGCCCTGCTCGGCGGCCTGCCGGTGGTGGCGAACTCGTCGGTGCAGTCCGGGCACGTGAAGGTGTTGCTCAAGGACGGCTACAAGGGCCCCGGTTCGTCGAGCGATAACGAGGGCGCCTCGACCACCACGTCGATCCCGCCGGGGATGACGGAGGCGATGGACCCGAGCGAGGCGGCGCGGGTGAGTTCGCTGCTGAACCGGCCGGGGTACACCGCATCGCAGGACGGGGGCGTGCCGTGCGTGGACTGACGGTGACCGATCAGCTGCTGGTGCCGATCGTTCAGGCCGATCCGTCGACGCCGCGGTTCACCTGGTACGACGATGCCTCCGGCGCCCGGATGGGCCTGTCGGCGATCACGCTGGGCAATTGGGCGGCCAAGTGCGGCAACCTGTTGCGCGATCAGTACGGCCTGGGTCCTGGCGATCCGGTGGGCGTGCTGCTGCCCGCGCACTGGCAGACCGCGGGCATCCTGTTCGGCGCGTGGTGGGCCGGGTGCGAGGTGCGGTTCGGCGAGTCCGGGTCGGTCACCTTCGTCTCCCCCGACCTGATCGACGACGCCGACGGCGACGAGATCCTCGCCGTGGGACTGGACGCTTTCGGCCAGCCGGTGCGCGAATTGCCGCCCGGTATCGACGATTACACCACCGAGGTCCGGGGGCACGGCGACGCTTTCATTCCGGGGCCGGCGGGATCGGACATCGCTGTCTTCGACGGCGATCCGGTGGAGATCGTCGTGGCCCGGTCCACCGCGCTCGCCGCCTCGGCCGGGTACGCGAAGGGCGACCGGGTGCTCTCGACGCGGGAGTGGCGCACCGTCGACGATGTCTACGCGGGCCTGCTGGCCCCGTTCGCGGCGCCCGCGTCGGTGATCCACGTGTCGAATCCGGACGCGGACAAGCTGATGGAGAAGTTCTCCGTGGAGAAGGCGACCGCGCGGCTCGCGTGAGCGGTGCGCGGCCGCCCTGCGGCGGCACGTGAGGCGCCAGGCCGCTAGCCCTTGACGTCCAGCACGATCCGGCTCGGACCGGTGAGCGTGAAGTCCTTGGAGGGCTTGGCGCCCTTGCCGTCCGCGAGCTTCACGGCGACTTGCAGCTGCCCCTCGAAGGCGCACGAGATCGTCGCGCGGTCGATCGCGCCGCCGCCGGGTCCCGGGATGCTGTTCGGGCCCTTGTAGGCCGGATTGCCGTTGTCGTCGAACAGCGCGATCGGCTCGACCTTCACCACGAGGTACTCGCCGGCATCGCCCACGGCGGCCCCGGATCCGCAGTCCTGGATGGGACCGGACTGCCGGACCACGGTGTACTTGGGCACCGCCGTGGTGAACTGCAGGACGAGACGATCGGCATCGTCGCTGCGGCCGGTCCGCAGGTCCGAGAGCATCGTCGGACCCGAGGCCGGGGCGGCACCGCCGGCGGGCGCGCCGCCGGCCGCCGGGGCCTGGGGTGCCGCGGTCACCGTCGCCGTCACCGGAGCACCGGTCACGCCCGCCGCCGCCGGACTGGCGGCGGCGCTGGACGTCGACGGTGCCGCTTCCTTCTTCGTCTCGTTGCCGCAGGCGACCAGCGTGCCGCCGAGCGCCAGCACCGTGGCCGTCACCGCGGCCGCGGTCTTGAGATCACCAAGAGTGGATTTGCTAAACGTCATACATGCGACATTACGGACGCGCCGGACCCCCGGCACGACTCGTTATGTAATTGCAATGTATTTATGTGATGAGATTTCCTGATCTTTCAGCGGAGCAGCTGGCGGCTCATCACGAGGCGCTGCACCTGGTTGGTGCCCTCGTAGATCTGGGTGATCTTCGCGTCGCGCATCATGCGCTCCACCGGGAAGTCACGGGTGTAGCCGGCGCCGCCGAGCAGCTGCACGGCGTCGGTGGTCACGTCCATCGCGACATCGGAGGCGAAGCACTTCGACGCGGAGCTGATGAAGCCCAGGTTCTTCTCGCCGCGCTCGGCGCGGGCGGCGGCGGTGTACACCATGAGGCGGGCGGCCTCGAGGCGCATCGCCATATCGGCCACCATGAACTGGATGCCCTGGAACTCGGAGATCGACTTGCCGAACTGCTTGCGATCCTTGATGTAGTCGATCGCCACGTCGAGCGCGCCCTGCGCGATGCCCACGGCCTGCGCGCCGATGGTGGGGCGGGTGTGGTCGAGGGTCTGCAGCGCGGTCTTGAAGCCGGTGCCCTCGGCACCGATGATCCGGTCGCCGGGGATGCGGCACTCCTCGAAGGCCAGCTCGGCGGTGGGGCTGCCCTTGATGCCCAGCTTGTGCTCGTAGCCGGTCACGGAGAAGCCGGGGTCGTCCTTGTTGACGATGAAGGAGCTGATGCCGTTGGCGCCCTTCTCGGGGTCGGTCACGGCCATCACGGTGTACCAGGTGGACTTGCCACCGTTGGTGATCCAGCACTTGGAGCCGTTGAGGACCCAGTCCTCGCCGTCCTTGCGGGCGCGGGTGCGCATCGACGCGGCGTCGGAGCCGGCCTCGCGCTCGGAGAGGGCGTAGGAGGCCATGGCCTCACCGTTGGCGAGCGAGGGCAGCACCTGCTGCTTGAGCTCCTCGGAGCCGTTGAGGATCAGGCCCATGGTGCCCAGCTTGTTCACGGCGGGGATCAGCGAGGAGCTGCCGCAGACGCGGGCGACCTCTTCGATCACGATGCAGGTGGCCACGGAATCGGCGCCCTGGCCGCCGTACTCCTCGGGCACGTGGATGGCGTTGAAACCGCTGGCGACGAGGGCGTCGAGGGCCTCCTGCGGGAAGCGCTCCTTCTCGTCGACGTCCTTGGCGTGCGGCGCGATATCGCGCTCCGCCAGCGCCCGGATCGCCGTGCGCAGCTCCTCGTGCTCTTCGGGGAGCTGGAACAGATCGAAGTCGGGATTGCCTGCCATTGACGGCCTCCATCAGCAAGTACGGGTCGTTTCCGCTGATCATTCTATCCGGGCCGGTGCGGGGGTCAGTTAGTCGCCCGTAACTAGAGAAGCGCCTTTCCGTTGTTCCCGGGAACAACGTGCGGTCCGATGCCCGATTCGTCGCGATGGTGCGGACGCGATTCCGCTATTCGTTAGCTACGATCGCTATCTGACATTCACGGAAGGGCTGGTGATGGCCGGAAGCCGAGGGCGACGCGGAGCACAGGGCTGCTCCCCCAGCGACGTCGACGCCGCTCTCAACGGGCTGCTCGCGGTGAGCAGCGCCGATGAGGCGCGCACCCTGCCCGGGCTGGTCGCAGCCGCGGCCCGGATGCGGGAGCGCCCGCTCTCCATCGAGTTCGACGAGGACCTCCCCGCCGGGGTCTTCGGCTGGTGGCTGGCGAAGGCGGACGACGACGTGATCGTGGTCCCGCCGGGGCTGCCCTCGCAGGCGCACACGATCGCGCACGAGCTGGGCCATGTGCTGCTCGGCCACCGCGGCGGGTCGGACCTGACCGAGTTGCTCGGGAGCGACCGGCCCTCGGCCGAGGTCGTGAACTTCATGCTGTGCCGGGAGTCCGACCAGGGTGCGGTGGCCGAGGAGGCGGCGGCGGAGATGTTCGCCCGGCGCCTGCTGAGCAGGCTGCGGCGGACGCAGCGCGTCGCCGACCCGCGGTCCGCCATTCTGCTGAGCGATTTCCTGAGGTAGGTCATGTTCTCGATGGTTTTCGCCACCGTCCTGTGGGCGGTGGGGGCGCAACGGTTCTGGCGACTGTCCACGGGGCGGTACTCCCCGGTCGTGCTGGGCCAGGCGATCCTGTACTGGGGATTCGCCGCACACGTGACCCTGAACATCCCCGCGGTCGAGGCGGCCCTGCACGGGGTGATCGGCAACGGCACGGTGCCGATGAAGTTCGCCTCCGACGGTGCCGCCGCGATGGGTGCCGCGATCGTGGCCTCGGCGGCGGTTCCGGCGTTCGTCGGGCAGTCGCGGCGGTGGATCGCGATCCATGTCGGCCTCGCCACCGCCGGATTCCTCGGAGCGACGGCGCTCTTCTTCGCCGCGCGGCCGCGGCTTCCGGTGCTCGACGACGCGATCTTCGAGCGGGTCGCGGTGCGGCAGGGTGGCCCGTACGGCCTGTCGTACGCGGTGTCCGAGATCTATCCGTTCCTCGCGGCTTTCGCGATCTTCCTGGTGTTCGTGCCGCTGCTCAAAATGGTGCGCTCGCCGCGCGACTACGGCGTGATCCTCCTCTGCGTCGGCGCCGGGGTGAGCACCGTGTACGCGGCCCTGCGCGGCGGCTACGCGCTGGCGGCGCCGTACCTGCACGGCGACGCCCAGGTGGTCTACGACATCACCCCGATCCTGGCCTACGTGGGTGCGCTGGGGCTGCTGAGTGGCGTGATCTATTCGACGGTGTACGACTGGATCCGGGCCACCGGCGCGCGGCGGCGGATCGGCGGGCTGCACGACTACCTCGTGGCGCTGTGGCCGGGTGTGCAGCGGGATTCGTGGAAGCGCGCCACCCGGATCGAGCAGGTCGAGGACCGCTCGGTGGAGGTGCTGGACGCGCTGTACATGGAGGGGCGCTCGCGCGGGATCCCGGCGGCCGGCCCGCGCCGCACCCCGGGTGAGGTGGCCGCGTGGCTGGCGGCCTCCGGCTCCGAGGCGATGTCGATCGACGCGCTCGCGGCACCGGAGGGGACCGACGCGCTGGACTGGGTGGAGAGCATCGCCGACGAATGGAGTGTGCAGTGACGGACGGTACGGTGGCGCAGCCGGATTCATCGGTGCGGTTCGCGAAGGCGATCACGGAGATCGGTGCGCCGTGGGTGTCGAACATCCTGGGCAGCATCGCCGTCGGCGTACTCGCTCGGTCGGTCGTCTGGGGCGTCGTGCTGGTGCTGCTCACGGCGATCCTGCCGATGGCACTGATCTTCGCGGCGATGAAGGTGCGCGGCGGTGGCGATCACCACGTCTCCGATCGGTCGCAGCGCCCACTGATCCTGTTGCTGATCCTGCTGATTCAGATCGTCGGCGTGGTCGTGGAGGTCGCGGTCGGGGCGCCCACGGTGGTGGTCGCGTTCACCGTGGTCGGCGTGGTCACGCTGGTGGTGACCGGCGTGATCACGGCGGCGCTGAAGTGGAAGGTGAGCCTGCACGTGGCGGTCGCGACCAGTATCGTCGCCTTCCTGGCGCTCGCCGACGGGTCCTGGCTGTGGCTCCTGCTGTTCGCGTGGGTGGTGCTGATCGGCTGGTCGCGGGTGAAGCTGGGCGCCCACACGCCGATGCAGGTGCTGGTCGGCTTCGTCTGCGGTCTGGTCTCGGCCGCGGCGGCACTGCCGATCCTGTGATGCGCTAGGAGCCGGTGGTCCACTCCGCGTAGCGGCGGTACGGGTCGTAGCGGCGGGCGGCGATGCCGGGGTTCCCGGAATCGCGCACCGCGGCACCGGCGATGATGTCGGACCGGATCTCTTCGCTGAGTTCGTCGTCCGCGAAGTAGTCCAGGGGAACGTGGAAGAATCCGGCGAGCTCCAGGAGCACGCCGAGCCCGGGGTTCGATCGCTTGCCGGACATCAGCTGGCTGAGATGACCGGTGGTCATGGAGCCGCCCTCGCGACGGATCGCGTCCACCACCTCGGTGGGGGTGAAGGGTTCGCGGCCGCGCGGGTAGACGTATTCGAAGAGGAACCTCAGCCGCTCCGAGAGCGGCCTCGATGACGACGGTGTCTCGCTCATGCCGGCCCTCCCCTCGTGGCTTCTCACCGGATGCGTGTAGCGAGTCTACAGAGTGCCGGTGTTGTCGATCGTGGAGCCCACGCCGGGGACCTCGGTAGATCTCTCTCGCAACTTGCTGTAGCGTGCTGACCGGACGGACGTTACCCACTCGAAAGACATGGGTCGGCCCTGCCGCACCCCTGCGGGGCCGGGGTTCGTCCGCTGCATCGACGTCCGCGGCCGCGGCGGCCCGTTTGCCGGAATGGGGCGAACGGTTCGCCGCGGTCGCGCGTCTCTGCCGGCGCGACTAGGCCGTCGTCACGGCCGCACCGTCGGCCTCCATACGCCCCATCCGGCACTGTAGAAACAGTGTTCGAATAGTGTTGCTTTCTCGAATCTTTCGGTACAATCGAAGGAGAAGGGAGGCGGCGATGAACGCGATAATCCGCACGTCGGAGGGATACCTCGCCGCGCTCGCCGCTTTCGAACACGCCGCCGATGCCCTGGCCGATGCCGATCCGGTTCTGCTGTCGTCACCCGAGGTGCTCGGCGGGCTGCGCCGGTTGGAGGCCGCCGCCCGGAAGGTACCGGCCGCACAGCACGCGCTCACGCAGGTCGCGCACGAGCAGGGCCTGCCCGGCAGCCTCGGCTACACCGGGATGAAGGAATTGCTGACCGATCAGCTGCGGCTCGCCGGAACCGAAGCGCGAGACCGTGTTCACGGCGCGAGGAACCGGGCGGTCGAGCACCTCCCGTCCGGGGTGGCTGCGCCGCGATTCGCGGTGGCGGCGGCCGCGCAGCGTGAGGGCGCGATCAGCGAACGGCACGCCCTGGCCGTCGAGCAGGTCTTCCGCCACTGCCCGCCGAGTCTTTCCGAGCCGGAGGTCTTGGAGGACATCCTCGTCACCGCGGCGCGGGAGGTCACGCCGGAGGAGGTCGCGAAGATCGGGAGGCGGGCCGTCGAACTGCTCGATCCCGATGGCGCCGAGCCTAATCCGGAGAAGGCGCGCCGCTCGCGCGGACTGGAGATCGGCCGGCAGGACGCGAATCTGATGTCCGAGTTCGGCGGCAGCCTGTCGGCCGAGGGGCGGGCTCTGCTCGATGCGGTGCTCGACAAGCTCGCCCGGCCGGGCGTGAACAATCCCGACGATCCGGAGTGCCCGGGTGAGGGTGCCTCGGCCGAGGCGCTCGCCGATGCAGCGGAACGGGATCGACGGTCCGCGGCCCAGCGCAATCACGACGCGCTCGTGGCGGCGCTGCGGATCGCCGTCGGGTCGGGAGCACTCGGGCAGCACCGTGGCGTGCTGTGCGTCCCGATCATCACGATGGGGATCGATCAGTTGGAGTCGGAGACCGGGATCGCCACCACCGCGACCGGCGGCCGGCTCCCGATCGCCGACGCGGTGCGCATGGCCGGTACGAACCCGCGCTACTTCCTGCTGTTGGATCTCGCGGAGCGGCCGCTGTTCCTCGGCCGGGAGAAGCGGCTCGCCAGTACAGATCAGCGGATCGCGTTGTACGGCAGTGAGGAGGGCTGCTCCGCCCCCGGGTGTGATGCGCCCGCTACCCGCACCCAGGTGCATCACGTGACGGAGTGGGCGGGCGGCGGGCGTACCGACATCACCGGGCTGACCCTGGCCTGCGATGCCCACCACAGCAAGGTCACTCCGACGCCGACCGGGATGGAGACCATCGTGGTGCCCACCGGCGAGTTCGCTGGCCGCATCGGCTGGCGCCGCCGGGCGGACGCCTCGGGTGGCCACCGCGTCAATCACTCCCACCACGCCGCGGAGCTGTATCGGGAGGCGCTGGAGCGCTGGCAGCGCCGCCGGGAAGAGATGCGGCGGACCTGGCGCGCGGAGGATCTGCGGGTCCAGTACCAGGACCGCATCGGGTCGGCCTACGCCGATATCGACGCCCTGCTCGACGGTCCGCACGGTCCGCCCCTGCTCGAAGCGCTTCTCGCCGAACACGATGCCGAGGATGCGTGGCGATCGCCGGCGCCCGACGGCCTCCGCCCCGCGGCCTGACGGGGAGTTGCGCTGCGCCCAGCAGGTGTGCGGTCGACAATGCGTGCATGACGTTCACGATCTCGGTCGGTAGTGCGCGGGTGGATCAGGTGACGGAGCTGGAGCGGTGGGCGTTTCCACCGGCCGGCCTGTTCCCGGCGATCCCGGACGGGGTGGCGGCGCAGGCGCAGGGTGAGTTCGGCGACGGTTCCATCGATCCGGACAACGGCGATCTGCTGCTCGCGATCCACACCTACGTCATCCGCCTCGGCGACACGGTGATCATCGCCGATACCGGCAACGGGAACCACAAGCAGCGGCCGAATCTGCTGCCGCACCACATGTTCGATACCGACTTCCTCGATCGTCTCGCCGCAGTGGGCGTCACCCCGGATGAGGTCGACATCGTGATCAGCACCCACCTGCACCCCGATCACTGCGGCTGGAACACGCGCCTGCAGGACGGGCAGTGGGTGCCGACATTCCCGTACGCCACCTACCTGTTCGCGCAGTCGGACCTCGACGCCCTCGCCGAGCTCGCCGACACCAGCGACCTCGACGGTGTGGAGGCCGATCTCGCCCGCACCTATCTCGACAGCGTCGGTCCGGTGCTCCGCGAGGGCCACTGGCGCGCCGTGACCGACGGTGAGGCGATCGCCGCATACGACGGCACCGAGGTGGTCGTGCTCGCGATGCCCGGCCACACCCACGGACACCTCGCCGTCGAGATCACCAGCCCACAGGGCGGCGCCATCATCTCCGGCGATGCGATCCATCACCCCATCCAGCTGCTCCACCCCGACCTCGTTCAGGGCGGCGATGCGGACCCGCACGCGGCGCGGACCACCCGCGATGCCCTGCTCCGCCGGTGCGCAACGGAAGACCTGCTCCTCCTGCCCGCGCACTTCACCGAGCAGGCACCCTTCCGCGTGACGCTCGAGAACGATCGGCCGCAGGTCAGCGCGGTAGCCGACTGAAGCTGCGGTGCACCACACCGCTCATCGGGCTCGCCACCGACTCCACGGTGAACCGCTCCTGCACGCCCTCGAGTCCGTCCCACAGCCGCTCGCCCCGGCCCAGCACGATCGGCACCTCCACCAGGTGCATGTGATCGATGAGGTCGGCGGCGAGGAACTCGCGCACCGTCGCCACTCCTCCGCCGATCCGCACATCCAAACCGTCGGCGGCCTCGCGGGCCTGCGCCAACGCCTCGGCGGGCGTGGCGTCGAGGAAGCGGAAGACGGTGCCGTCGCCCATCTCGATGGACGGCCGCGGATGATGGGTGAGCACGAAGACGGGCGTCTTGAAGGGCGTCTCCTCGCCCCACCAGCCGCGCCACGACTCGTCCTCCCACGGTCCGCGCTGGGGGCCGAACTTGTTGCGGCCCATGATCTCGGCGCCGATTCCATCGCCCCAGGCGGAGGCGAAGGCATCGTCCACACCGAGGGCGGCGGGTTCGAGGCCGTGGATCGCGGCGCCCATCCGGGTGCCGAAGAACCAGTTCAGCAACGATCCGCCGGCGTGGCCGAACGGAGCCTCCTGGGTCTGGCCTTCGCCCGCGCCGAAGCCGTCGAGCGAGATCGAGAAGTTGTGTACGCGCACCTGTCCGGTCACGGACTCAGGCTAGTCGCGTTCAGTCCTCCAGGAGCTTCTTCCGCAGGGCGGCGTCCTTCTCCAGCACCATCTTCTCCAGGCCGTCCTGGAAGGCGACCATCCGCTGCTGCAACGAGGGATCGGCGGAACCGAGGATCCGCACTGCCAACAGCCCCGCGTTGCGGGCGCCACCGACGGACACCGTCGCGACCGGAATCCCGGCGGGCATCTGGACGATCGACAGCAGCGAGTCCATGCCGTCGAGGTACTTCAGCGGCACGGGCACGCCGATCACCGGCAAGGGCGTCGCGGAGGCGACCATGCCGGGCAGGTGTGCGGCACCGCCGGCACCGGCGATGATCACCTCGATGCCCCGACCCGCAGCCGACGACGCGTAATCGAGCATCCGCTGCGGCGTGCGATGCGCCGAGACCACGCCCACCTCGAACCGCACCCCGAACTCGGCCAGCGCCTCGGCGGCGGCCTCCATCACGGGCCAGTCCGAATCACTGCCCATGATCAGCCCGACCCTGGGGCCGGCCGATCGGGCGCCAGCAGTCTCAGCCATGCACACTCCATCCATCGGTCCACTCCGCGGTCGCCATCCAGTGCGCCGCGCGTTCCGCCCGCTCCCGCAGCTCCGCCACGTAATCGGGATCGTTCCGGTCACCGTCGAACCCGCCGACGATGTTGATGTGCCCCACCTTGCGGTCGGGCCGGAATTCCTTGCCGTACATGTGCACGTGCGCCTCGGGCATCCGCGCCATGAGGTGATGCAGCCGCTCGTCCACACTCATCTCGGGATTCACCGAGGCCCCCAGCACGTTCGCCATCACCGTGAGCGGCGCGGTCGCGGCGGTGCCGCCCAGCGGGTAATCGAGCACGGCCCGCAGGTGCTGCTCGAACTGGCTGGTGACGCAGCCGTTCATCGACCAGTGGCCGGAGTTGTGCGGCCGCATCGCCAGCTCGTTCACCAACAGCTCGCCCGACGGTGTCTGGAACAGCTCCACGGCCATCACACCCACCACGCCCAGCTCGTTCGCCAACCGCAGCGCGAGCGATTCGGCGAAGGCGGCGTCTTCGTCGGACAGGTTCGGCGCCGGGGCCAGCACCACGGCGCACTGCCCGTTCCGCTGCACCGTCTCCACCACGGGCCAGGCCGCGCCCTGCCCGAAGGGCGACCGCGCGACCATCGCCGACAGCTCCCGCGCCAACTCCACCCGCTGCTCCGCCAGCAGCGAGACCCCGGCCTCCAACTGCGCGGCAGCCACGGCGAGCGCCTCGTCGAGCGTGTCCGGCAGCCACACGCCCCGCCCGTCGTACCCGCCGCGCACGGCCTTGAGCACCACGGCGCCGGGGAACCGCTCCCAGAAGTCGCGCACATCGTCGACCGACTCGATCTCCGCGTAGCCCGGCACCGGGGCACCCAGCTCGGCGAGACGGCGGCGCATGGCCAGCTTGTCCTGCGCGTACAGCAGCGCCTGCGGCGGCGGGTTCACGGTGACGCCCTCGGCCTGTAGCGCCAGCAGATGCTCGGTGGGCACGCCCTCGTGATCGAAGGTGAGCACGTGCGCGCCGGTGGCGACGCGGCGCAGGTCGTCGAGCACATCGTGATCGCCGAGCACCACATCGGGGGCCACCTGGGGCGCGGGCTCGTCGGGCGAAGCGGCGAGAACCCGCAGGCTCTGGCCCAGCGCCACGGCCGCCTGATGCGTCATCCGGGCGAGCTGTCCGCCGCCCACCATCGCCACCACGGGCCTGCGTGCACCAACCATGGGTCCATAATCGCAGGCCGCCGGGCGCGCGCCGCGCTGGACCGCCCCCTTCACGACCTGGTCACACTCCCAAAGGTATGCTCAGTAGTTCCGCTAGACTGGCCGTCGTGGCTTTCATCGAGTCGATCATGGATCGCACCCCGGCACCCCTGCGCGGACTTGTCATGCAGCATCACGAGCTGATCAAGTTCGCGATCGTCGGTGCCACCACGTGCGTTTTCGACCTCGCGATCTACTACGCCCTCGTCTTCACCGTGCTGGACGAGAAGCCCACCGTCGCGAAGATCTTCTCCGGCGTCTGCGCCGTGATCCTCTCCTACATCCTCAATCGCGAGTGGAGCTTCAAGAACCGTGGCGGCCGCGAGCGGCACCACGAGGCGCTGCTGTTCTTCGTGATCTCGGGCATCGGCGTGCTCATCATGGCCGCCCCCATCTTCATCGCGAACAACGTCTTCAACCTGCGCGCCACCGATTCCAAGACCACGTTGATCGTGCTCGACTTCGTGCTCAACTACATCGTGGGCAACCTGCTGCAGATGGCCTTCCGGTTCTGGGCCCTGCGCCGCTGGGCCTTCCCCGAGGACATGAGCAACGCCCCCGAGCAGGAGTCCATCCCGGCGGACCCGCAGGACGCCGAGCGGGACGCCGCCGCAGAGCGGTAGCAGCCGGCCCCGCCGGCTGGAATCCCCGTGCGCCTGCGCATCCTCCGCTCCACCATCGCCGTGGTGGCAGTCACGGTCCTGTTCCTGGGCGTGCCGCTCATGGTCTCCACCTGGCTGTGGCTGGGTGACTCCGCCCGCACCGACCTCCAGCACCGCGTCCAGCGCGCTTCCTCGGACGTGCTCGCGCAGGAACAGTCCGGTCGCGTCGGAGCGCCACCCGCAGACCGACTCCGGCTGCTGGTTCCCGAGGGCGGCCGGCTCGTGCTCAGCTACAGCGACGCCGACGGCGAACCCCTCGAATTCGCGATCGGCGATCGGGTCGCGGACCCCATGGTCGAAAGCCTGAACCTCGGCGAGGCCGGCACGCTCCGCATCGAGAAGCCCATGTCGCAGGTCCGGTCCCAGCAGTACCAGGCACTCACCATCGAGGCGGTCGTGATCGCGCTCGCCCTCACGGCCGGCTTCGTGGTGGCCGCGATCACCGCCAGCCGCATCGCCGACCCGGTCCAGGAGGTCGCCGACCGCGCCCAGCGCCTCGCCCGGGGCGATTTCCGGCCCGATCCGCGCAGGCACGGCGTCGAGGAACTCGACCGGGTGCTCGACGTGCTGGACGCCGCCACCGTGGAGATCGCCGACCGGCTGCAACGCGAGCGGCAGATCGTGGGCGAGGTCTCGCACCAACTGCGCAGCCGGCTCACCGCGGTGCACATCCGGCTCGACGAGCTGACCCTGCACGCCGACCCCGATGTGGTCACCGAGGCCCAGGCCGCGCTCGATCAGGTCGATCGGCTCACCGCCTCCGTCACCGAGATGGTCGAGGCCTCGCGTTCGGTCTCGCATCCGCGCACCGAGGTCGACGTCCGCGGCGAGCTGGAACCGCTCGTCGCGGATCTGGCACCGTCCTTCGCGCTCGCCGGGCGCCGGCTGGAGCTGGCCGACCGCGCCGACGGTCCGCTGATCGCGTGGGCCACGGCGGCCCGGCTGCGCGAGGCCGCGGCGGTGCTCATCGACAACGCGCTCGAACACGGCACCGGCACGGCCACGGTCACCCTCGGCACGGCCGGGGCGCACACGGTGCTGGTGACGGTGGCCGACGAGGGCTCGGCCATCGCGGACGCCGACGCGCAACGGATCTTCCGTCGCGGCGTCTCGGGCGGCGACGGGACCGGGGTGGGCCTGGCACTGGCCCGCGCCTTCATCGAGGGCGACGGTGGCCGCCTGCAACTGCAGAGCCGCCGCCCCACCACCTTCGCGATCTTCCTGCCCACCGTCGATCCCGACGAGCCGCCCGCCGCTCCCCCGCGGGAACCGGAACCCCGCTGAGCTGCTGAACTACTCCGGTCGCACTACTCCGCGTCGAAGCGGAAACCCACACCGCGCACGGTGACGATGCGCCGCGGACCGTGCGGCCCGGTGTCGTCGCCGATCTTCCGGCGCAACCAGGAGATGTGCATGTCCAGGGTCTTCGACCCGCGCAGGTCGGAATCGCCCCACACATCGGCGAGGATCGCCTCCCGGGAGAGCAGCTCGCCCGCGTGCTCCATGAGGAACCGCAGCAGCTCGAACTCCTTGTTGGCCAGGGACACGTCGGCCCCGTCGACGGTGACCCGCCGGGCCTTGGCGTCGAGCCGGATACCCCCGGCGTCGAGCACATCGACCGCATCGGCGACGGGGGCGCTGCGCCGCAGCAGGGCGCGGGTGCGGGCCATCAGCTCGAACATCCGGAAGGGCTTGCCCACGTAATCGTCGGCGCCGGCATCCAGACCCACCACGAAATCCATCTCGTCGGTGCGGGCGGTCAGCATGAGCACCGCCACCTCGGGGCGCGCGGCGCGCACCTCGCGGCACACCTCCAACCCATCGACCTCGGGCAGCCCGAGGTCGAGGATGAGGAGTGCGAACTCCTCGTCGAGGGCGCGGCGCAAGGCATCGGTGCCGGTCGCGGCCACAGTCACGTCGTATCCCTCGCGGGTGAGCGCGCGCGCCAGCGGCGACGCGATCGCCTCATCGTCCTCGGCCAGCAGAACCCGTGTGGTCATGACCGCCCAGGTTACTCCGCCCGCCACCGTTCGCCGCGGCGGTCGTACTCGGCGGAGCCCTGATCGGCGGCATCGTCGAGCGCGTCCACCAGCAGCGCGTGCACCGCGGCGATCCGCGGAACGTCGGGGAAGTCGAGCGGATCGTCGCCCGCGGACTCCACGGTGAGCACGCCCGAGCGCAGCATCCGGTCGACCAGCCGCTGGTGGTACTGCACGGAATTGATGCGCCGCAACGGGATGTCGATGCCGCGACGGCGCAGGAGGCCCGCGCGGAACATGATCCGCAGGTCCGTCACCACCAGGTGGGTGGCCCGGCGCACGGCCCAGGGGCGCACCGTCCACCACCCCACGACGGCCGCCCACACCGCCACGATGGCCAGCGTCAGCCAGCCCGCGGTCTGGCCGGAGACGTTCGACCGGGTCACCAGGCCGCCCGCGACGCCGGCGAGCGCGGAGGCCAGGAACAGCACCAGCACCGGCGTGATCATCCGCTTGGCGTGCGGACGGGTGTGCAGCAGCACCTGCTCGTCGTCGACGAGCACCTTGTCCGGGAAGCCCATGCGCGCAGCCTAGGTGTCGGTCCGGGCGGGCCGCAGATGCGTCACATCGCCGGCCGAGAGCACGTGCCGCTGCCCGGCGTCGTCGGCCACCACGATCCGGCCCTCCACGTCCACGTCGACGGCGGTGCCGGTGAGCACCTCGTCACCCGGGAGCGAGACGGTCACCCGCTGCCCGACGGTGACGCACACGTCCAGGTAGTCGGTGCGCGCGGCGGCGGGATCGCCGGCCCACGTGGTCAGTCCCGCGTCCAGGTGGCGCAGGTAGGCGACGGCGAGCGCGGTGCGGTCCGGGTCGACCGCACCGGCCAGTTCGAGCGACGTGGCGGTCTCGACCGGCACATCGGCGGCGGCGAGCGTGGTGTTGAGTCCGGTGCCGATCACGGCGACGAGCCCGCCGTGCGGATCGGTCGCGAGCTCGGAGAGGATGCCGGCGGTCTTCCCGCCGCGCCTGCCCGGTTCGGGGGTCAGCAGCACGTCGTTCGGCCACTTCAGCCCGGCCTGCAGCCCCGTCACCTCGCGCACCGCGCGGACGGCGGCGACCCCGGTCACCAGCGACAGCCAGCCTGCGCGCGGGGCGGCCGCGGCGGGCACGGCCACCGTGACGGAGATGGAGAGCTGGGTGCCGGCGGGTGCCGACCACGGGCGCAGGTGCCGGCCGCGGCCGGCGGTCTGGACGTCGGCGATGAGCACGCGCCCGGGCTCGTCGCCCGCGCGCACCCCGTCGGCCAGGTCGGCGTTGGTCGAACCGGTGCTGGCCACCACGGCCACGTCGTACCAGCGCGTGCCGCGCACGGCCGCGGCGATCGCCGCCTGATCGGGGAGCATCGGGGCCCTCTCCTTCACCCGGGCAGGATCACGTGTGTCGGCCACTGGGGCGACCCTGCAGTTCGACACCGACTCTATTGGTTAGAGTCGGGGGTATGACGAGTGCCTCCACCACCGACGGCGCAGCCGGCGGCAGCGACGCCGCTGGCGCCGAGCCCAGCATCCACACCACCGCTGGCAAGCTGGCCGACTTCCGTAAGCGCGATGCGCAGGCCCTGGCCCCCATGGGTCAGGCCGCGATCGACCGCGTGCACGAGAAGGGCCGGCTCACGGCCCGCGAGCGCGTCCTGGCGCTGCTCGACGAGGGCTCCTTCGTCGAGCTCGACAAGCTGGCGCAGCACCGCTCCACCAACTTCGGCATGGGCGCCAAGCGTCCGGTCGGCGACGGCGTGGTGGCCGGCTACGGCACCATCGACGGCCGCGAGGTGTGCGTCTTCAGCCAGGATTCCACCGTCTTCGGCGGCTCGCTCGGCGAGGTCTACGGCGACAAGATCGTCAAGGTCATGGACCTGGCCACCAAGACCGGCCGCCCGCTGGTCGGCATCATCGACGGTGCCGGTGCCCGCATCCAGGAGGGCGTGGTCTCCCTCGCGCTGTACTCGAAGATCTTCTTCCGCAACACCCAGGCCTCGGGCGTCATCCCGCAGATCTCGGTGATCATGGGCGCGGCCGCCGGCGGCCACGTGTACTCCCCCGCGCTCACCGACTTCGTGGTCATGGTCGACCACGAGAGCCAGATGTTCATCACCGGCCCGGACGTGATCAAGTCCGTGACCGGCGAGGAGGTCACCAAGGAGGAGCTGGGCGGCGCCCAGACCCACATGAGCAAGTCGGGCACCGCGCACTACGTGGCGTCCGGCGAGCAGGACGCGCTCGATTACGTCCGCGAGCTGATGACCTACCTGCCGTCGAACAACCGCACCGAGGCGCCGCGCTTCGTGCCCACCGATCCGCTCACCGGGTCGATCGAGGAGTCGGTGAACGACGAAGACCGCGAACTGGATTCGCTGATCCCGGACTCGCCGAACCAGCCCTACGACATGCACGAGGTGATCCGTCGCCTGCTCGACGACGACGAGTTCCTCGAGATCCAGCCGCAGCGCGCGATGAACATCATCAACGGCTTCGGCCGCATCGACGGCCGCAGCGTGGGCATCGTGGCCAACCAGCCCACCCAACTGGCCGGCTGCCTGGACATCGACGCCTCGGAGAAGGCCGCGCGCTTCGTGCGCTTCTGCGACGCCTTCAACATCCCCATCATCACCCTGGTCGACGTGCCCGGCTTCCTGCCCGGCACCGGCCAGGAGTACGACGGCATCATCCGCCGCGGCGCGAAGCTGCTGTACGCCTACGGCGAGGCCACCGTCCCGAAGATCACCGTGGTCACCCGCAAGGCCTACGGCGGCGCGTACTGCGTGATGGGCAGCAAGGACATGGGCGCCGATATCAACCTGGCGTGGCCCACCGCCCAGTTCGCCGTGATGGGCGCCTCGGGCGCCGTCGGCTTCGTGTACCGCAAGGAGCTCGCGGAGGCGGCCGAGAAGGGTGAGGACGTCGAGGCCCTGCGTCTGAAGCTCCAGGAGGAGTACGAGGACACCCTGGTGAACCCGTACGTCGCCGCCGAGCGCGGCTACGTGGACGCGGTGATCCCGCCCTCGCAGACGCGCGGCCAGATCGTCACGGCGCTCAACATGCTCGAGCGCAAGGTGGCCATCACGCTGCCCAAGAAGCACGGGAACATCCCGCTGTGAGCGCCGCCGAGAAGCCGGTGGAGGCCACCAAGGTTCCCGAGGCCGAGGCGGAGAAGCTGCGCGCCGCGATCCGGTTCGAGAAGGGCAACCCCTCGGCCGCCGATGTCGCCGCGATCGTCACGGTGCTCGCCGCCGCGTCGAGCTCTGCGCCGCAGGCCGGCGCTCCGCTGAACTCCCTGTGGGGCAACAACAAGGAACGGATGCGCCCGCAGTACTTCAACGGGCCCAACGCCTTCACCAGCCAGACCCCCGTCTTTTGGACCAAGGGCTCGTAACCGGCCCGGTCGGGCTGGTCCTCGCGTCGGCGTCGCCGGCGCGGCTCGGTGTGCTCCGCGCCGCCGGGGTCGAGCCCACGGTGATCGTCTCGCAGGTCGACGAGGACGCGATCCTCGCCGACCTCGGAAGCACTGTGCCGCACGAGGATGCGGTCACCGCGCTGGCCCGCGCCAAGGCGCACGACGTGGCCGCCCGTCTCGTCGGCGAGCCCTCGCAGCGCGGGCGCACCTCGGTGGTGATCGGCTGCGACTCGATGCTCTCCATCGACGGCGCCCTGGTCGGTAAGCCGCACACGCCCGCGGTCGCGCGGGAGCGCTGGCACGCGATGCGGGGCCGCTCCGGGCGGTTGCTCACCGGGCACTGCGCGCTGCTCCTGGTCGACGGTGCGCTCGCCCACGAGGCCGTCGGGACGGGCGATACGGTGCTGCGCTTCGGCGCACCGTCGGACGCCGAGATCGACGCCTACGTCGCGACCGGCGAGCCCCTGGAGGTGGCGGGCGCCTTCACTCTGGACGGCCTCGGCGGCTGGTTCATCGACGGGATCGACGGCGACCCGAGTTCGGTGATCGGCATTTCATTGCCATTGATGCGAAGCCTGCTCTGCGATCTCGGCGGCGATGTGGTCTCGCTGTGGGCGGGATCGCCGCGCACAACCTGAGCTGCGGGTGTCCGACGTCACATTCTCGGCGTGTTCTGCGCGTAAGCATTGCGTTAACTCCACGGAAGCGGAACGTTTCCCCAGCTCGGAACCCATGGCAACTCGCGAGTAACAAAACACCGTTCAGTCAGCGAAGTTTCACCGAACCCAGCACGCGCGCCGGTTAACGCAACCCCGGTCAAGGGTGCAACACAGTGACGATCGACACCACTCCTTCGGCTCGCGAAGGGAATGGACAGGCCTTTAGCGTTCATGGCGAACCAGGTAACCGCCCACAGGTAGGAACCGCGCATGAACGCAACGCTTCGCCCGCTCGCACTCTCCGAGCGCGGTTTCGTGGGCCCGTACCCGACCACGGTCGCCTTCGAGCTC
Organism: Tsukamurella sp. TY48; assembly: GCF_019656655.1. Classification (GTDB taxonomy): domain Bacteria; phylum Actinomycetota; class Actinomycetes; order Mycobacteriales; family Mycobacteriaceae; genus Tsukamurella; species Tsukamurella strandjordii. The sequence goes on from NZ_BPMV01000001.1 coordinate 823,213, forward strand.
ACGCTGCGCGGCGATCTGGATCTGGCCGCCCTCAGCGATGCGCTCACCGCGCTGCGCGGCACTCACCCCGCCCTCGACGCCGCCGTGGTCGCCGACGGCGCGGACTTCGCCTTCGTCGTGCCCGCGGAGGCGACCGGTGCGGCGCTCACGGTGGACCGGGTGGACACCCTCCCGGAGATCGCGGTGCCGCCGCTGGTCGACCCGGGGGTGGCCCTGGGCCGGCTGCACGTGGTGACCGCGGGCGACCGGCACCGGGTCTCGCTCGCGATCAACCACGCGCTGGGCGACGGCACCTACCTGTTCACCCTGTTCTCGCAACTGTTCGCGCACTACACCGCCCTGGTCCGCACCGGCGGCCTCGATGCGGCCCGCCCGCAGGAGTTCCCGTCCTCGGCGCAGGAGATCCTGCGTGAGGTCGCCACCGTCGCCGATACCGGACGCGAGCGGCTCGACGGCATCCGCTGGTACGGCGCGGCTCCCACGCTGGACGCCGACGGTGCGCCGGCCGCGCCGCGCCTGCCCGAGGTGGCCTCGCTCCGCTTCTCCGAGGACGTGACCGCCGGTTTCGCGGCCGCGGCCAGCGGCGTGGGCATGAACGCACTGCTCTCCGGTGTGCTGCTGTGTGCCGAGCGGGTCGGATTCCTCGACGCCGATCCGGCGGAGTCGATCCGGATCGGCGCGATGACCCTGGCCGATATGCGACGCCGGATCCAGCCGGCGCTAGCGGCCACCGCGGTCACCAACTTCGTCGGGGCGTCCTTCGCCGCGCCCGAGCTGACCGCCCTCGCCGATCCGATCGCCGTGGGCGCCGCGATCGCCGACACCGTGCGCGCCGATGTCGCCGCGGGACGCAGCCTGGCCGTGCTCGCCGCACCCGCTCCCCCCGGCCCCGCGGAGCCGCCCGTGGTGCTCAGCAACCTCGGCGCCCTCGCCCTGGACCTTCCCGACACCGTGGAGGCCGAGCACCTGCGCCCGCTCATGTCGATGGATTCCGCCGGACTGCACGGCCCCGCCGGGCAACGGCGACCATCGCCCTCGGCCACGATCTTCCAGGCCTCCACCTTCCAGGGCCGCCTGGGCATCGAGGCGATCACGCTGGGCGGCACCGCCTCCCCCGCCGCGCGGTCCGCGGTCGCCGACCGGATCGCCGCCCTCGTCCACGCCGCCGCCCGCCTCGCCCCCGCGGCCTGACCGGATCGAACCAGGAGACGTCATGCAGACCTACCGCGCACTCACCTTCTCGGAGGCCTCCTTCGTGCGGCCCACCTCCCGCGAGGTGATCGGCACCTCGTTCGAGCTGCGGGGCGCCGTGGACACCACCGCGCTGCGCGCCGCGTACGGCGCGCTTCTGGAGGAGTACCCCGTGCTGTCGGCGCGGATCGTGACCCTCGGCGGCAAGCCGCATTTCGCGCCGGGCGATGCGGCCGTGGCCGCCGCCATCGGGTTCCAGGACGTCTCCGCCCCGTGGTCCGGCTACGACCAGACGCCGCCGTGGTTCGTCGGCAGTGAGCAGCTGTCGGCGCTCACCCTGACCGGCCTCGGCGAGCGGTACCGGCTCACCCTGTGGGCCAGCCACGCCGCCACCGACGGTTCCGGCATCGTCGCGATCTCGGTGCGGCTGTTCGAGCTGTACACGGCGTTCGCCAGCGGGGCGACGCCGATCGTGCGGCCCGCCCGCGATTTCCCGGCCGAGCCGCATCTGGTGATGGCGGCGCGCGGTCACATGCCCGGCGAGCTCGACTACGAGGAGCGTCTCGCGGGCACCCGCTGGCACGGCGCGGTCCCGGCCCCGGCGGACGAGGCTCCCGACGCTCCGGACGCCGACGATGCGCACCGCGTGCGGTTCGACGCCGCCGCCACCGCCGCCCTCGCCGCCGCCGCGCGGGCCCACGGCTTCTCCATCCACGCCCTGGTGAGCGGTCTCATCGCCCGTGCGGAACTGGCCGAATCCGAGGACGATTCGGCCCTGGCCCTGCTCACGCCGGTCGATTTCCGCGGCCGCATCGAGCCGCCCATCCCGCTGCGCTCGGTGACCGCCCTGTGCGGGTTCTCCTACGTGGCCGTGCGCGACGATGCGGTGGAGGCGATCGCCCGCATCGTGGCGGACACCATCCGCTCGGACGTCCGTGACGGCACCGTGCTGCGCACCGCCGTGAGCCCGATGCCCGACCTGGCCACCCGCCGCCACGGCCCGCCGGTGCTGATCAGCAACCTCGGCGAATTCCCCGCCCTCCCCGTGCCCGCCGCCCTGGAGGTGCTCGACTTCCACTCGCAGATCGTGCGCAGCGCGGCAGGCATCCGCGAGCACGCCGCCACCTGGCAGGGCGACGGTGCCGCGCCGGTCCCGATCGGCTCGTCGTACCTGATCTCCACCTTCGGCGACCGGCTCTCGATCGAGATGCGGGTGCTGCCCGGCACTCTCGGCGACGAGGCCCGGACCCGGATCCTGCGCCGCATCGAGGCCGGCGCGCACGCGCTACTGGAACTCGGGACGGCCGCATGAGCGTGCCCCTCGCCGACACCGAATCGCCGCCGGCCCCGCCGGTGGCGCTGCTGGTGGATGTCGCCATCCAGCTCGGTGTGTACTTCACGCTCCGCTACCTGGTGGGCGCGGGCCAGCTGGTGGCCCTCGTCACCGGCACCGCGCTGGTCGCCACCCGGATCCTGGTGCGCACCTTCCGCCGTCGCGCCACCGATCCGCTGGAGATCTTCACCCTCTCGCTGCTCACCTGCTCGATCATCGCCGCCGCCGTCTCCGGCAGCCCGCGGGTGATCCTGCTGGTGGAGACCAGCATCGGCGGGCTGATGTTCGTGGCGATCGTCGCCGGGCTGGTGCTGCGCCGCCGCGCGGTGGCCACCCTGATCATGCGGCTCACCGTCCGCGGCGACGCCGAGCGCGCCCAGGCCTGGAACCGCCGGGTGCGGGTGTCCCCCACCACTGTCCGGGCCGTCTCCGCCATCGATCCGCTGTGGCTGGTGGCCGTGGCCGTCAGCACCGGCGCCTCGGTCACCGCGGCGCTGGCCCTGCCGATCGACTACGCGGTGGTCGCCTGTCAGCTGATCCCCCTGCTGGTGGCCGTGCCGATCGCGCCGATCACCCTGTTGCTGCTCCGCCCCGTCCGGGCTGCGCTGGCAACCCCCGACCGTCCCCTGACCCCGTCACCGAAGAACGTCGAAAGGACGAACCGATCATGAAGGTGTGCATCCTCGCCATGGGCAGCCGAGGCGATGTCCAGCCGACGATCGCGATCGGGCTTGCCCTGAAGAATCGCGGACACGATGTGACGATCGCCGCCATGGGCGATCCGCTGGTGAAGCTGATCCGCTCCGCGGGCCTGGAAGGGCACCGGCTCAACGAGATCGTGCCCGACTACGACGACGACTACCGCGAGGTGATCCACCGGCCGGTGGAGCGGATGCGTGCCTACGGCCGCTTCCTGGTGCGCAACATCGCCACCATCTCGCACGAGATCGAGACCGTGTGCCGAGACGCCGATGTGGTGCTCACCCACTCGGACGCCGTGGATTTCGCGCTGCCCGTCACCCGCCGCACCGGCGCCTCGATCATCAGCTACCGGTTCTTCCCGGGCACCACCAACAGCGTGTACCCGATGACCCAGTACACGCCCGCCGGTCTCACCAGCGATGTGCTCTCGCGGTCGCCGCGGATGGTCAAGCGCGCCACCTGGGCCCTGGGCGATTCCTTCACCTGGACGCACGTGCGGCACGCGGTGAACTTCCACCGCATGTCGATCGGCGAGGCGCCGTACCGGTCGCGTCGCGCGAAGAACCGGGACGCGAACGAGATCGTGGACCTGCAGCTCTACGATCCCGCCCTCACGCCCGATCTGGTGCCCGAGTTCAGCCGCACCCGGCCGATGCTCGGCTTCCTGGAGGTCCCGTCGGACGCGTGGTTGCGCGAGGGCAAGCAGACCCGCACCGACGCCGACCTGATGCGCTGGATCAAGGAGGGCGACGCACCGATCTACTGGGGCTTCGGCAGCATGCGCATCGCCGACCCCGATGAGAAGGCCCGCATCTTCGCGCAGGTGTGCAAGGAACGCGGCCGCCGCGGACTCATCGTGGCCGGGTGGAGCGATCTCCAGGGCGCCGATCTCGGCGATCACATCCGCGTGGTCGACGAGGTCGTTCACTCGGAGGTGTTGCCGCACTGCGCCGCCGCCGTGCATCACGGCGGCGCCGGCACCACCGCGGCATCGCTGCGCGCGGGACTGCCCACGCTGATCTGCCCGGTGCTCGCCGATCAGCCCTTCTGGGGCGCGCGGGTCACCGATCTGGGCGTGGGCGCGTGCCTGCCGATGCGCAGCATGACCCCGGAGCGCCTGCACGCGGCCTTCGACAAGCTGCTCGATCCCGCGACCCGGCGGCGCGCGCAGCGCACCTCGTCGCTGATCGACCTGGGCGACATCCCCGCCCGCCGGGCCGCGCTGATCATCGAGTCCATCGCCGAGGACGACGGGGTCGATGTGACGGGCCGGCTGGTGGACACCATCTCCGCCCCCGCCACCGTCGATTTCGCCGCCCCGGCGGCGCTGCCGCTGGAAGCCATGGAGGTGTGAGATGTCCCGTCGTGCACTGACTCCGCTGGAGGTGCCGTACGTCGTCACCAACACCACCTCCAGCGGCAGCTTCATCGCCCGCGGGCCGATCGACGCCGATCGGCTGGCCGCGGCGTACGCGGCCCTGCGCCGCGAGTACCCCGAGCTGACCGGCCGGATCGAGGCCACGGCCTTCGGTTTCGACCTCGTGACACCCGATGTACCGCTCGACGAGGCGAGCGCCCCGGTGATCGTCGAACAGCGCCCGTTCGCCGCGGGTGATGTGGCGCTCGGCGTGCAGCCCGACGAGGCGCTCGCCGCCGTGCAACTGGTCTCCGACGGCGACCTGCACCGGGTGACCCTCGGGGTGAACCACGCCGTGGCCGACGGTGCGCACGCGCTGTTCCTGAATCTGCGCCTGTGGCAGCTGTACACCGATCCCGCCGCGTACGCGGGCCCGGTGACTGATCTTCCGGCCGGCCCCCTCGATCTCGCGGACCGGTTGGGCACCTCGGGCGCACCCGGGCAGTTCACCGCTGTGGCCGTCGAGTCGGCCGGCGTCGTGCCCACCCCCGCGGCGGTGGACGACGGGATATTCGGGTTCGAGCGGATCCGGATCGACGAGGCCGCCACCGCCGCGGTGCGGCAGCGCGCCAAGGCGGCCGGGGTCAGCGTGCACGGCCTGCTCGCCGGACTCATCGTGACCGCCGAACGCGCCGAACTCGACCGTCCCACCGACGAGGCCGTGAGCATGGCCGTCTTCAGCCCGGTGGACCTGCGCGGGCGCTGCGATCCGCCCGTCGAGGCCGCCGCGGTCACCAACTTCGCCGGCTCCTCGACCGCACCGGTCGCGGTGCGCGGAGATGCCGCCCCGGAGGAGATCGGCCGGATCGTGCTGGACCGGCTCAAGTCCGATCTCGCCGACGGCACCGTGGTCGCCGCCCTCACCGGCGCGGCCGGCGTGCAGGTGACGGGCGGGGCGCCCGTGCGGCTGAGCAACATCGGCGCGATCCCCGCGCCCGCCGCACCCGAGGAGGTCACGGTGCTCGACTTCCACACCAGCTCCGAGGTCGATATCGACCGGGTGCGTGCGCTCGTACACAGCGCACCGCCCGAGGCGCTCGCCCCGCTCGTCGGATTGCACTACCACGCCCTCACCTTCGGTGGCCGCCTCTCGATCGAGCTGCGCTACGCCCCGGGCACCCTGAGCCCGGAGGCGGTGCAGCGCATCCGCACCCGCATCGAGGCCGCACTCACCGCACCCGTCGGAGCCGCCGCATGACCGACGATTCCGCCGATCTGCTCGCCTTCGTCGATCAGGGCGCTGCAGCGGGAACCCGCGCCACCGGCCGCAATTCCCTGATCCAGATCGTCTGGGTGTACGACCACGGCGTGAACCTCGAAGGCCTGGAGGAGTTCCGCCGGTCCCTCACCCGCGGCCTGCTGGGCCGCCGGGTGACGGCATCGCCCCTGCCCTTCGGGCGGGACCGCTGGGTTGCCAGCACCGCGGCGGCGCAGATCTCCGTGGCCGCGCAGCCCCGTCCGCGGGAGGAGATCGACGCCTGGGTGGACCGGCGCGCCGCGGTACCCATCGACCCGTGGTCCGGCCCCGGCTGGCACCTCGGAGTCCTCCCGCTGACCGACGGCGGATCCGCTGTGACGCTGGTGGTCTCGCACGTCCTCGCCGACGGTGTCGGCGCCGCCACCGCCGCCGCCGAGGCCGCACTGGGCGCCGCCCGCGAGCTCCCCTACCCGCGGGAGGCTCCGCCGCTGTGGCGGTCCATCCCCCGCGATGCCGCCCTGACCGCCCGGCAGATCCCGGCCGCGATCCGGGCCGCCGCGGCCGCGTCCCGGCTGGCGAAGGGACGGCTGGCGCCCACGGGCACCGCGAAACCGCACCCCGTCGGGCCCGATCGGTGGACGGTCGCCCACCTGGACCGCGCCCTGCTCACCGAGCGGGCCGAGGCGCTGGGCGGCACCGAGACCACCCTGCTGTTCGGGGTCACCGCGGCGATCGCCTCGACGCTCGGCTGGGTACAACCCGCCGACGGCGCCGCCGTCCTCGGCCTGTCCGTGAACCGGCGCACCGACGGGGACCTGCGGGGCAACGCGATCGTCGACGCCGAGCTCACCGTGGACCCCGCCGCGGGCCCCGAGGGCATCGCCGCGCTGCGCGGCACCGTGAAGCGGTTGCTGGCCGGGCTCGGGGACGGAGGCCGGTTCGACGTCTTCGGCCCGCTGATCACGCTGCTGCCGCGCCGCACGCTCGCCGCACTGATCGACGCGCCACCGGACCCCGCGCGCCCGGTGACCACGTGCGCCGGGGTGGGGGCGCTGCCCGCCCCCGTGCGCTCGCCGGACGGCACGCCCGCGGACCGCGCCTGGTTCCGCCTGGCCTGGTCCGATCTGCCGGGGCGGGAGACGGGACCGCGTCCGCCGTACTTGTACGTGGGCTGGACCGGAACCGACGACGAGATGTCCGTGTTCGCCGCGACCAACCTGGCGACGGCGGAGGATCTGCCCGGGGTCGTCGACGATGCGGTGGCGAAATTGGTGCACCGCTCCCCCGTCTGAGCCGACACCGGTCCCGCGCGACCGCTAGGCTTGCCGCGTGGCCATCGAGACCGATCCCAGCCCCGAGCTGCAGGACTACGCGCACCCCGAACGCCTCGTCACCGCCGATTGGCTGAGCGGGCACCTCGGTGTGCCGGGCCTGAAGGTGATCGAGTCCGATGAGGACGTGCTGCTCTACGACATCGGGCACATCCCGACCGCGCAGAAGGTGGACTGGCACCTGCACCTCAACGACGCCGTCACGCGCGACTACATCGACGGCGCGGCGTTCGCGGAACTGATGCGCGCCAAGGGCATCAGCCGCGACGACACCGTGGTGATCTACGGCGACAAGTCGAACTGGTGGGCCGCCTACGCGCTGTGGGTGTTCACCCTGTTCGGCCATCCGGACGTGCGCTTGCTCGACGGTGGCCGTGATCTGTGGATCAGCGACGGCCGCGATGTCTCGCTGGACCGCCCGGACTATCCGCGCAGCGACTACCCCGTGGTCGAGCGCGACGACGCCGCGATCCGCGCCTTCGCCGACGAGGTGCGCGCCGATCTCGGTACCCGCGCCCTGGTCGATGTGCGCTCGCCGCAGGAGTACACCGGCGAGCGCACCCACATGCCCGATTACCCGGAGGAGGGCGCCCTGCGCGGCGGGCACATCCCGACCGCGGTGTCGATCCCGTGGGCCAAGGCCGCGCGGTCGGACGGCCGGTTCCTGCCGCACGCCGAACTGACCGAGGTCTACGCGGATCTCGATCCGCAGGCGCCCGTCACGGCCTACTGCCGGATCGGCGAGCGGTCGAGCCACACCTGGTTCGTCCTCACGCATCTGCTGGGCTTCGCGGATGTGAAGAACTACGACGGCTCCTGGACGGAGTGGGGCAACACCGTGCGTGCGCCGATCGCGCGCGGCGAAGAGCCGGGCCCCGTCCCGAGCGCGTGAGCAGCCTGCCCGCGCCGCTCGCGGAGATCGTCGACGACTTCGCCGGTCTGGGCGAGCAGGACCGGCTAGAACTGCTGCTCGAGTTCTCCCGCGAGCTGCCCGACCTGCCGGAGCACCTGACCGCGGCGGCCATGGAGCCGGTGCCCGAGTGCCAATCGCCGCTGTTCCTGGACGTCGACGCGTCCGATCCGGGCGCGGTGCGGCTGTACTTCAGCGCGCCGCCGGAGGCGCCCACCACCCGCGGTTTCGCGTCGATCCTGGCGCAGGGTCTGGACGGCCAGTCGGCGGCGGCCATCGCCGCCGTCCCCGACGATTTCCACCACGCGCTGGGGTTGGACTCCGTGGTCAGTCCGCTACGGCTGCGCGGTATGTCTGCCATGCTGTCCCGGATCAAGCGTCGCCTCGCGGCGTAGCGAGCCGCCATGCAGTTCACCGAGCTGGCCACGTATCCGCTTCGCCCCGGCGAATTGCGCAACTGGATCCCCACCACCGGCCCGGCCTCCCGGTGGCGCGACGACCCGCGCGCCACCTCGCACGTGCACGAGGCGCACCTGCGCGGCGCGCTGTCGATCCTGCAGCGCCGGCACATCGACGGCGGTCGCGAGTCCTGGCTGGGCCTGGGGATAGAGTTCGACGAGCCGCTGTCCATCCCCGGCCTGCGCACCGCGCTGCGGGCCTGGATCGACCGGCACGAGGTGCTGCGCACCCACGTCTTCCTGGAGGACGGCGTTCCGCGGCGGCGCAGCGCGCTGCCGGACACCGTGGATCTCAAGGTCCAGACGGTGGGCACCTACAGCAGCACCGAGCCCCTGGCCGAGCAGTTGCTGGGTGAGTTCGATAGGGCCACGGCGCCGCTCACCTGGCCCGCGTACATGTTCTCGACGGTGGCGCGGGAGGACTCGTTCACGCTGTTCTTCGCCGCCGATCATTCGCTGCTGGACGGCTACTCGCTGATCCTGAGCCCGTACGAGCTGCGCGAGCTGTACCGCGAGGCGGTGCACGGCGACGAGCCGCGGCTGATCCCCGCCGGCAGCTACGTGAACTACTCCGATACCGACCGGCAGTCCGCCGACCGTGCCACCGCCGATCATCCGGCGGCGGTGATGTGGGAGGAGTACCTCACCGAGACCTCCTTCCAGCCCGAGCCGTTCCCCATGCCGCTGCTGCCGCCGAGCGCCAAGGTGCTGGCGGACGAGACGCTCGCCGCGCTCAGCCTCGACCCCGACGGGGTGCCGCGGATGCCGCAGAACGCCCTGAACTTCCATCTGCTCGACGACGAGCGGGCCAACAACTTCACCCGCGTGTGTTCCGAGGCGGGCGCCACGCTGGTGACCGGCGTGCTCGCGTGCATGGCGAAGATCAACACCGATCTGGGCTTCGGCCCGGTGTTCCGGTGCGCGGTCACCCGGCACACCCGCGACGCGGAGCAGTGGATCGCGGCGCTCGGCTGGTTCGTGGGCATCGCCCCCTTCCGGCTGGACACCACGGGGACCCGTACTTTCGGCGAGCTGGCGCAGCGCTCGCAGGAGCAGTGGCGGCACTCGAAGGTCGGCAGCACCCTGCCCTACCTGCGGATTGGCGAGGTGCTGGGCTCCGCGCCCCCGCCGAGGTTCGTGGTCTCGTTCATGGACACCCGCTCGGCGCCCGGTTCGGCGGTCAACGACGCGGGTGGCGCGGGTGCGCTCCGCTCGCGCGATTACTCGCTGGAGGACGTCTATCTGTGGATGCTGCGCACGCCCACCGGACTGCACGTGGCGGCGCGGTTCCCGGGCTTCGACACCGCGCGCCGCAGCATGACGCTGTACCTCGGCGCGCTACGGTCGATGTTGACCGAGATCGGCGACGCAACGGTTACTCGCGGGTAACCCATTCGCGGGGGACTGTCGCGTGCGCCACAGCGGGTGAGGCATAGACTCCGTCTGGAGCCTGGCCCGACAACGGGTGTACACAGACGGCTGCGCGCGCACCCTCGCGCAGCCTGGAACGAGGAGATTGAGTGGCAGCGCACGCCGATAAGAAGATCGAGAAGGTGCTCATCGCCAACCGCGGCGAGATCGCGGTTCGCGTGATCCGGGCCGCGCGAGATGCCGGCCTGACCAGCGTCGCCGTCTACGCCGAGCCCGACGCCGACGCCAAGTTCGTGCGCCTGGCCGACGAGGCCTTCGCGCTGGGCGGCCAGACCTCCGCCGAGTCGTACCTGGTCTTCGACAAGATCCTGGACGCCGCCGCGAAGTCCGGTGCCGATGCGATCCACCCCGGCTACGGCTTCCTGTCGGAGAACGCCGACTTCGCGCAGGCCGTGATCGACGCGGGCCTCACCTGGATCGGCCCGTCGCCGTCGTCGATCCGTGACCTGGGCGACAAGGTGACCGCGCGGCACATCGCCGAGCGCGCCAACGCGCCGATGGCCCCCGGTACCAAGGACCCGGTCAAGGACGCCGACGAGGTCGTCGCCTTCGCCAAGGAGTACGGCGTGCCCGTCGCCATCAAGGCGGCGTTCGGCGGCGGTGGCCGCGGCATGAAGGTCGCGTACACCATCGAGGAGATCCCCGAGCTGTTCGAGTCGGCCACCCGTGAGGCCGTGGCGGCCTTCGGTCGCGGCGAGTGCTTCGTGGAGCGCTACCTGGACAAGGCCCGCCACGTCGAGGCGCAGGTCATCGCCGATCAGCACGGCAACGTGGTGGTCGCGGGCACCCGCGACTGCTCGCTGCAGCGCCGCTTCCAGAAGCTGGTCGAGGAGGCGCCCGCACCCTTCCTCACCGACGAGCAGCGCGCCCGCATCCACCAGTCCGCCAAGGACATCTGCCGCGAGGCGGGCTACTACGGTGCCGGCACCGTGGAGTTCCTCGTGGCCGCCGATGGCCTGGTCAGCTTCCTCGAGGTGAACACGCGCCTGCAGGTGGAGCACCCGGTCACCGAGGAGACCGCGGGTATCGACCTGGTGCGCCAGCAGTTCCGCATCGCCGAGGGCAAGGAGCTGACTATCACGGAGGATCCCACTCCGCGCGGTCACAGCTTCGAGTTCCGGATCAACGGCGAGGACGCCGGTCGCGGCTTCCTGCCCGCCCCCGGCCCCATCACCGTGTACCGCGAGCCCACCGGCCCCGGCGTGCGCGTCGACTCCGGCGTGGATCAGGGCGATGTGATCGGCGGCCAGTTCGACTCGATGCTGGCCAAGCTCATCGTGACCGGCGCGACCCGCCAGGAGGCGCTGGAGCGCTCGCGGCGCGCGCTGGCCGAGTTCGAGGTCGATGGCCTCGCGACGGTCATCCCGTTCCACCGCCACATCGTCTCCAACCCCGCCTTCATCGGAGACGGCGAGAAGTTCGACATCTACACCAAGTGGATCGAGACCGATTGGGAGAACCCGATCGAGCCCTACGCCGGTGGCCAGGCCATCGAGGAGGACGACTCGCTCCCCCGCCAGAACGTGGTCGTGGTGGTCGACGGCCGCCGCGTCGAGGTCTCGCTCCCGGGCGAGCTGTCGCTGGGCGGCGGCGGCAACGCCGGTGGCGCCGGTGTGATCCGCCGCAAGCCGAAGCCGCGCACCCGTGACCGGAGCGCCGGCGTGGCCGCGACCGGTGACTCGGTGACCGCTCCGATGCAGGGCACGGTCGTCAAGGTGGCCGTCGAGGAGGGCCAGGAGGTCAAGGCCGGCGAGCTGGTCGTGGTCCTGGAGGCCATGAAGATGGAGAACCCGGTGGCCGCGCACAAGGACGGTGTCGTGACCGGCCTGTCGGTCGAGCCGGGCACCGCCGTCACGCAGGGCACCGTGCTCCTCGAGCTGAAGTCCGCGGAGTAGCTGGAAGAACCGGATCGTGGATCCGATAGGCCTCAACGTCGGGGCGTGGTACCTCACGGAACTGCGCCCCGACGCCTGGCTGGCCGATGAGGCCTACGCCTGGGCCGTCCGCGTGAACACCACCGGTGATTCGATCGGCGAGGTCACGCTGCACCCGTCGGGCGAGGTCACCGTCGACGGCCCCGATTCCGAGGGCCTGCGCACCGCGCGCGATGCGGTGACGCGATTCGGCGCCTCGCTCTAGCGAAATCGCCCCGCCCGGCCCCGCGCCGAGCGATGATCTGTGCATGGCGAAGAAGAAGGAACCCGAGAAGGTTCCCCCGTCCATCTCGGACTCGATGACCGGTCTGGTGGATTCGGTGCGCTCCGCGGCCACCCGCGCGATGGACAACACCGGCCGCACGGTCAACAGCGTGGGCAAGCTCAGCACCGTCCCGCCCGACACCATCGAGCTGATCTCCGAGCTGCCGAAGATGATGCTCGCGATGGCCGACATGATCGAGCGCGCGAACAACGTGATCGACCGGGTCGAGCGGATGACCGCGGTGGCCGATCCCGCGCTGAACACCCTCGACGCGGTGCTCCCGCCCCTGGTCGAGGTCACGAACAAGCTCACCGACGTCCAGAAGGGCGTCAACAAGCTCCCCGGCGTCAGTCACCTCCGCAAGGCCACCGGCCTCAGCAACGACTGAGCGACTCGCGGCCCGTTCGGGGCGGCGTCGGTGCTCGATTCACCGTTTCCGTTGGAGGAACATGACATCCGTCTCCTCTCGGAGGACTCCCGAGATGAGATCGAAACCACGCGGATTGAGTTCGGCGGATCGACTCGCGACATCGACCGCGTCCAGGTCGATCTGCGAGATGCCTGCCGCTCGGATGCCTGCGATCGAGGTGGCCCACACGATGGTCCGAATGCCGCACCACGCCATGGCGCTCATACACATGGAGCAGGGCTCTCCCGTGGTGTACAGGGTCGTGTCGGCCCACCCGCTCAGCCCTCGATCGGCGTAGTCGTTGATCGCAACTATTTCGCCGTGCAGGATCGGGTTCGTCTTCGACGAGTTGGCCCCGCGCGCCACCACCGCATCGGTGCGTCGATCGACGATGACCGCGCCGAAGGGATAGCTGGCGTTCTTCCGGCCTTCGGCGACCGCCTGGCGCATGAAACCTTCGTGGTACGCACGATCTGCACCCGACAGTGCCGATGCGTCGCGAACCCGCGGTGACGAGGGAGCCGCGAAGACGGCGCCGGGGTTGGTCGCTGCGAATGCCGAGGCGACGGTGACCGTGAGGGCGGCGGGGAACAGGCTGCGTCGCGAAAGCGTCATGGGGCCTCCTTGCAGGTGGTTCCGGGACGAAGTCCCTCGCGCGGGCACGAACGCGCGAGCACGAACACTCGAGCGCGGGGAGCGCGATCGCTGATGCGCACTTCCGTGGTCCCGAGAACATCGACATCGGTAGTGATTCCGTCGCGCACAGCGCTGGGCGCACGGCCAGTCACCCGCTCCGCCCGGTCGGCTGAACCGGTTGGACGCGCTGCGACGATGCAGTCGCGGGCTCCTTGATCTGATTGTGCCCGAACATGACCGGCTCGGCAGTGCTGAGACGAAACTGCGACCGAGACACGGTTATCTCGGACGAACGGCTGCAAGCGCGCCGTCATTCCCCCCAGACGTGATGGGCGCGCTCGCCCTGCGGCCCGTAGATACCCAGGTACTCAACGGGTTTGTCGTCGGCGCTGCCGAACCAGTGCGGTAGCCGGGTGTCGAATTCGATCACCTCGCCGGGCTTGATGATCATGTCCTTCTCGCCGAGGATCAGGCGCAGGTTCCCGTCGAGCACGTACACCCAGTGATAGCCCGGATGCGATACCTGGGTGTGGGTCCGCGTGCCCGGCTGCGGCCGGATCACCTCTTTGAACGTGCGCAGTCCGCCGGCCCGGCGGGTGAGCGGGACGATCGTGCGGTCACCGTGCCGGACGGGCTTGAGCCGCACGCGCGGATCGCCGGTCTCGGGGGCGTCGACGAGCTCGTCGAGCGGCAGTCCGTAGGTCCGCGCGAGCGGGAGCAACAGTTCCAGGGTGGGCTTGCGGGAGCCGCCCTCCAGCCGGGACAGGGTGCTCACCGAGATCCCGGTGGCCTCGGCGACGGCGGTGAGGGTGATATCGCGCTCCTGGCGGATGGCGCGCAATCGCGGACCCACCTGGGCCAGTACCGGATCGGTCGCTTCGGTCATATCTCCATTGTGCCGACTCGGCAATCGGGTTTGCCGGAACCTCGCCTAGCGGACCGCGGTCCGTTACGCTACCGTGGTGGAGTCGCCCGGACCGGCCGGGCTGAGCACACGAAAGGACTTCCCATGAAGATCGGTGTCATCGAGGGCTCCATCCGCGACGGACGCAAGGCCGAGCAGATCGGGCAGTGGGTCGCCGCCGCAGCCGGCGCACGCGAGGGCGTCGAGGTCACCGTCCTCGACCTCAAGGAGTACGACGTCCCGCTGCTCACCTCCGCCACCGTGCCGGGTGCCGCGAACCGTCAGTACGACAACGCGGCCGTGACCGCCTGGGGCCAGGCCGTCGACGCGCAGGACGGATTCATCTTCGTCACCCCCGAGTACAACCACTCGGTGCCCGGCGCCTTCAAGAACGCCTTCGACTCCATCGGACCCGAGTGGGCCGGCAAGACCGTGGCCTTCGTGGCCTACGGCGCCGACGGCGGCGTGCGTGCGGTGGAGCACTGGCGCCAGATCACCGCCAACTTCTCCATGGTCGATGCCCGCTCGCAGGTGAGCCTGGGCCTGTTCACCGATTTCGACGGCGAGGGCAACTTCGCACCGCTGGATCGCCGCCAGGCCGAGCTGCAGGGCGTGCTCGACGAGCTGACCGCCGCCACCGCGCGCAACCTGGGTTAGCAGCGTCGTCGGGCCTCGGCGCCGATCCCGAGGCCCGACGCGCACCCCGCCGATCGATTACACTGCTAATCGTATCGGCGACAAGGGGGCCTCATGAGCTTCGATCTCATCGTCCGTGACGGGCTCTGGTTCGACGGCACGGGCGCCGAGCCCCGGCGCGCGCACCTCGGCATCCGCGACGGCCGGGTGGCCTCGGTCTCCGCCGAACCGCTCGACGAGGCCGGGTGCCCCGAGGTGATCGACGCCGCCGGCAGGTGGGTGATGCCCGGCTTCGTGGACATCCACACCCACTACGACGCCGAGGTGCTGCTCAACCCCGGCCTCGACGAATCGGTCCGGCACGGCGTGACCACCGTGGTGCTCGGCTGTTGCTCGATGTCCACGGTGTACGCCACCTCCGAGGACGCCGCCGATCTGTTCAGCCGCGTGGAGGCCGTGCCCCGCAAGCACGTGATCGCCGCGCTCGAGGACTTCCGAGATTGGACCGATCCCGAGGGCTACATCAAGCGCCTCGATTCCCTGCCCCTGGGCCCGAACATCGCCTCCTTCGTGGGACATTCGGACCTGAGGACCGCCGTCATGGGCCTGGGTCGCGCCACCGAGAACAGGTCGCTGCCCAGCCGCGCCGAACTGGACCGGATGGCGCAGATGCTCGACCGGGCGCTCGACGCCGGGATGCTCGGCATGTCCGGGATGGACGCGCCGATCGACAAGCTCGACGGTGACCGCTACCGCTCCCGCGCCCTGCCCTCGACCTATGCCTGGTGGCACGAGCGCTGGCGCCTGATCAACGTGCTGCGCGAGCGCGGCCGCATCCTGCAGAGCGCACCGAACATCAACAACCCGCTCACCGTGGTGATGTTCTTCCTGGCCTCCGGTAACCGGCTGTTCTCCCGCCGCCGCACCGTGCCGGTCAGCCTGCTGGTCGCGGCGGATTCCAAGTCCGCCAAGGGCGCCCACCGCGTGCTCAGCCTGGGCGCGGCGCTCGGCAACCGGATCTTCCGCTCGAAGATCAAGTTCCAGCATCTGCCGCTCCCCTTCACCCTGTACTCCGACGGCATCGATCTGCCGGTCTTCGAGGAGTTCGGCGCGGGCACCGCGGCGTTGCACATCCGCGATCAACTCGACCGCAACGAGCTGATGGCCGATACCGAGTACCGGCGCCGGTTCCGCCGCGAGTTCGCGCTCAAGAAGCACAAGCCCGGCTTGTGGCACAAGGACTTCCGCGATGCGGTCATCGTGGACTGTCCGGATGCGTCACTGATCGGCAAGAACTTCGCACAGATCGCCGACGAGCGCGGCATCGCCCCGTTGGACGCCTTCCTGGACGTGCTCGTGGAGAACGGCGAGAAGAACGTCCGGTGGACCACCACCGTGGGCAATCACCGCCCCGCGGTGCTCGACGAGATGGCGAAGGACCCGAACTTCCAGCTCGGCTTCTCCGATGCCGGTGCGCACCTGCGCAACATGGCCTTCTACAACTTCCCGCTGCGCTTCCTCAAGCGGATGCGCGATGCGGAACAGCGGGGTGCCACGGTACTGCCGCTGGGGCGCGCCGTGCACCGCCTCACCGGCGAGCTCGCCGGCTGGTTCGGCCTCGATGCCGGCCACCTGCGCGAGGGAGACCGAGCCGATTTCGTGATCATCGATCCGGCGAAGCTCGACGATGCCGTGGACGCCTACAACGAGGCGGCCGCTCCGTTCTTCGACGGTCTCTCGCGCATGGTCAACCGCAACGACGCGACGGTGGTCGCCACCGCGATCGGTGGCCGCGTGGTGTTCCGGCTCGGCGAGTTCGTCCCGGGCTACGGTCGTGACCAGCAGACCGGTCACTACCTCCGGGCCGGCGCGCGGTAATCCACCCACCGGTCCCGCGCGCCGACCCACGTCCACCGGCCCGCGTCTAGGGCATCGGCGGCGCGGTCGGCGAGTACAACCACGACTCGATGTACCCGGTGAGGTCCTCGCCCGAGACCGCGTTCGCGGTATCGATGTAGTCGCGGGTGGATGCCGACTTGTACCGGTACTTCTCGAAGAAGGTCTTCTGGATCTGCTTGAACTTCTCCGCGCCGACCTTCTTCTCGAGCCCGTACAGCATGATGATCCCACCGCCGTAGGACTGCCCTATCGCGGCGAAGACGTCCTTCGGCTTGGCCGCCGGGCCGCCGTCGGAACGGAGTTCGGCGTCCTGCGCATAGGCGTTGGCGATGCTGTCCTGGAACTTCTTCGTGCCCACCGCATCGAAGTACTTGTACTGGTAGAAGGATGCGTTCGCCTCGCTGATCCAGTTGTCGAACCAGGTCTTCGGCGTCACGGCTGCGCCGAACCACTGGTGCGCCAGTTCGTGCACCAACGGGGTTCGACTCGGGTCGGTGAGGCCTTCGGCGCTGTAGATCGGGATCGTCGCCGTTTCCAGCGCCGCCCCGTTCGCGCTGGCGGCGTCCACCCCCAGCAGTCCGAAGACTTCGAACGGGTACGCGGTACCGGTCTCCTTCTCCATCCACGCCACCTGGTCGCCCGCCAGGTCGACCGACGGCCGAGCGCGGGCGCCGACCTTCGTGTCGATCAGGCTTCGTAGCGGCATCCCGGTGGCGGTGCTCCCGGTGAACTCGTCGTACCGGCCGACGGTGGCTTGGACGAATTGCGTCGAGATCTCATCACGCGTGGTGAAGGTCGACGTGGCCCGGCCGTCCTTCTCCACGCGCTCCGTGCGGCGACCATTGGCGGCCACCTGCAGATCGGCGGGAGCGCTGATCTTGAAGGTCATCCGCGCCTTGTCCTGCAGGGTGTCGTTCATCGGGAAGAACAGATGCGCCCGGTCGGGCTGGCCGAACAGTGCGAAGCCGTCGGGGAAGTTGATCCACTGTTTCAGGTTCGACACGGTGTCGCCCGCCGGGCTCTGCGGCCTCGCCTGTCGATCGGCGACGAAATCGATCGCGACGCGGAATTCGGTCCCCTTGGCGACCGGCGCGGCGGGGCTGATGATCAGCTTCTCGGACTCGCTACGGTGTCCGGCCTGCACCCCGTCGACCGTCACTCGCGTGATCTTCTGGCCTGCGGAGTCGAGCGAGAACTCCGAGAGCGCCTGGAGCGAGGTGGCCTTGATCGTGACCGACGATGCCATCGTCGTCTCGCCCGGCCGGAAGTCATAGCCGACCTCGTAGGAGGCCACGTCGTATCCACCGTTGCCGAGGTAGGAGACCAGGGGGTCGCCCGCGGATCGAGCGCCCGGTTCCGGCGTATCCGATCGAGCCCCCGAACATCCCGCCGTCGCGGCGATGACCGTGATGAGACCCGCCGCAGCGAGCCCCGCCTTCTTCGTCCTGTCCATCCACATGTCGCCGACGGTAGGAAGCAACCGCCCCTACTCGGTCACGGATCGGTCTCAACTCGCCACCGGACTCTTGTGTGTGACCCGCGCCACGCGATACTCTGAATCCGAATTCGAAACTTGGAGGATCGATGGCCTACCGGCAGACGGAGCGCGTGGCCTCGCGGCTCGCGCAGCGCCGCGCCGACATCGTGGATGCGGCCTGCCGCCTGGTGGCCGAGGGCGGCTTCGGCCATGCCAAGGTGGGCGCCATCGCACAGGCCGCCGGCGTGGGCGTGGGCTCGGTGTACAGCCACTTCGACGGCATCGACGGTGTGCACGCCGAGGTCTTCGCCGTCTTCGCCGAACGCGAATTGCAGCGCACCGCAGCTGATCTGCGAGAGCCCAACGATCCGCGCGAGGCCGTGATCGCCCAGGTCCACGGCTTCGGGACGCGCGCGCTGCGCGCCCCCGTCCTGGCCTGGGCCCTGCTGCTGGAACCGGCCGGCACCGTCATCGAGGAGCTGCGCCGCAGCTACCGGGACGGGCACGCCGCGCTGGCCGCCGAGCGGATCTCGGCCGGGGTCGCCTCCGGCCACTTCCCCGCCCAGGACGCGCGCGTCACCGGCGCCGCGATCGTCGGCGCCATCGCCGAGACCCTGGTGCGCCCCCTGTCCCCCGGCGCCGCCGCGGAGCCGCCCGAGAACACCATCGACGAGGCGATCGCCTTCTGTCTTCGCGCCGTCGGCGCCACCCCCGAATAACCGCTCCAGGAGATGATTCCCATGCCCGCCACCCACGACGTCTTCAATCAGGCCACCCCGCTCGTCGATTACGACGCCGCGCAGTACCCGCCGCTGCTGGACGCGGTGCGGTCCGCCGGAGCCACTGATTCGCTGGAGGAGATCCACGCGACCGGGCGGCGCGCGGGCAGCGCCGAGGCGATCGAGTGGGGCGAGCTGGCCAATGCCCATCCGCCCGTGCTGAAGACGCACGATCGGTTCGGCAACCGGGTCGACGAGGTGACGTACGATCCCGCCTATCACCAGCTGATGAGTGCCGCGATCGATCAGGGCCTGCACGCCGCGCCGTGGGCGTCCGACTCGCCGCACGCCCATCTCACGCGTGCCGCGAAGTTCTCCGTGTGGACCGCGGTGGACGCGGGACACACCTGCCCGATCTCGATGACCTACGCCGCCGTTCCCGCCCTCCGGCACGCCCCCGAGCTCGCCGCGCAGTACGAGCCGCTGCTCAGCACCCGCGTCTACGATCCGGTGCTGCGCGTGCCCTCCACCAAGCCCGGCCTCACCGCCGGCATGTCGATGACCGAGAAGCAGGGCGGCTCGGATGTGCGCTCGGGCACCACCCGGGCGGTCCCGCAGCCCGACGGCACGTACCTGCTGACCGGCCACAAGTGGTTCACCTCCGCCCCGATGTCGGACATGTTCCTCACCCTCGCACAGGCGCCGGGCGGCCTGAGTTGCGTTCTCGTTCCCCGCATCCTGCCCGACGGCACGCGCAACCAGTTCCACCTGCAGCGCCTCAAGGACAAGCTGGGCAATCACAGCAACGCCAGCTCGGAGATCGAATACGACGGTGCCGTGGGCCATCTCGTGGGCGAGGAGGGCGCGGGCGTGCGCACCATCGTGGAGATGGTGAACATGACCCGCCTCGACTGCACCATCGGATCGGCAGCCCTCATGCGGATCGGCACCCAGCAGGCGGCGCACCACGCCGCGCACCGTCAGGCCTTCGGGGCGGCACTGATCGACCAGCCGCTCATGCGGAACGTGCTGGCCGACTTGGCCACCGAGGCCGAGGCCGCCACCACCGTCTCGATGTGGCTGGCCGAGCTCACCGACCTCGCCCAGGCGGGTGCCACCATGCCCGACGGCTCGTCGGCCGCCGATCTGCGGCGGATCGCCCTGGCCGTCAGCAAGTTCCACGTGTGCAAGCGCGGGCCGATCCACGCGGCCGAGGCCATCGAGTGCTTCGGCGGCAACGGCTACGTGGAGGAGTCGGGCATGCCGCGGCTCTACCGCGAGGCGCCGCTGCTCTCGATCTGGGAGGGCTCGGGCAACGTGGCCGCGCTCGACGTGCTGCGGGCCGCTGCGCGCCAGCCCGCCAGCGTGGCCGCGCTGTTCGGCTTCCTCGACGGTGCGGCGGGCGCGGACGAGCGGCTCGACGCGGCGGTGGCCCGGCTCAAGGCGGAACTCTCCGACGTCGATCAGCTCGAATTCCGCGCACGACGCGTGGTGGAGGCCGCGGCGCTGGCGATCCAGGGCGCCCTGCTGGTGACCCGCGGCGAACAGGCCGCCGCCGACGCCTTCTGCGCGACCCGCCTCGCCGCGGACTGGGGCGGCGTCTTCGGCACCCTGCCGCGGGGCCTGGACATCGGCACGCTGATCGACCGTGTCACCCCTAAGATCGGCTGAGTGGGCAGCAAACACCTGGCGGCGGTGACGGGATCACTGCGGCGCGAGAAGGACGATCCCGAGGTCAGCTCCACGGAGCTGTTCTACGACCTGGTGTACGTCTTCGTCGCCATCCAGCTCGCCAAGTTCCTGGTGGAGAACCTCACCGGGATCGGCGCGCTGCAGGCCACGGTGATGTTCGCCGCCGCCTGGTGGGCGTGGAACTACACCACCTGGACCGCGGTCTGGCTCAATCCGCGGGCGCTCCCGGTACGCGGCCTGTTCCTCACGCTCATGCTGCTCACGCTGATCATGGCGTCGGCGATCCCCGAGGCCTTCGAATCCCGCGGGCTGGAGTTCGCCATCGCCATCACGGCGATGCAGGTGCTGCGGCCCGCCTACATGGTGGTGGCGCTGCGGAACCGGCCCGAGGGCAGGTACTTCCACAGCCTGGCGGTCTGGTCGATCGTCGCCGGAGCGCTGTGGATCGCGGGGGCCTTCCAGCACGACGGTGCCCGCCTGGCCCTGTGGGGCGGCGCGATCGCGATCGAACTGGCGGGGCCGATCTTCCGGTTCCGGCTTCCCGGCCGCGGCGCGGTACCGCTCGAATCCTGGCCCGTGGCACCGGGGCACCTGGCCGAACGGTGCCGGCTGATCGTGATCGTCGCGCTGGGCGAGGCGGTGCTCTCCGCCGGACGCACCTACGCCGATCTGGAGCCCGGATGGGGCACGCTCGGCACCCTCGTGATCGGCTTCGTGACCTGCGGCGCGCTGTGGTGGCTGTACTTCGCCCGGCACTCCGCGCAGGCGCTGGACCGGATGCGCGGCTCGTCCGAGATGACCCGGATGGGCCTGCACGGCTACGCCTACTCGCACGCGCTGATCGTGGGCGCGATCCTGGTGACGGCGGTGGGCACCGAACTGATGATGGCGCACCCCGGTGAGGCCACCCGGCTCGCCACCGGGACGGCGATCGTGGGTGGCCCGCTGCTCTACCTCGTCGGTCTCACGCTGTTCGTGTACCTCACCGGCGGCATCGACGGCACCGAGCGCGTGATCGTCTACGTGGGCCTGAGCATCACCGCGGTGCTCGCCGTGGTCGTGGTGCTCACGAAGGTCCCGCTCGTGCTGGCGGCGGGCATCATGCTCGCCCTGCTCATCGGTTTCGTGGCCGCCGCGGGCTGGCACGCCCGCCGGGTGGAGCCGGACGGCGTCACGGCCAGGTGATCACACCGCGCTGGAAGGTCTGCGAGAAGCTGTTGCCCGTGCGGATCTCCGGCCCCGTGGGGTAGCCGTACTTGCCGGACTCGCGCTTGTCGGCGCTCCACTTCACCAGGATCTCGCCCCACACCGGCCAGGTGCCGCTCGTCGGCGACCAGTAGATGACGCCGCCCTGGAAGGCGTTCATGGCGCCGCTCACGCTGTTGAACGGGCCGCGTGCCTGGATCTCGTCGGTGATCGGGTAGCCGAGCGGGCCGTTCTCCCAGCGGTTCTCGCCCCACTTGGCGCGGATGGCGCCGCCGATCTGGTGAGCATTGCCGCCGTCGACGCTCGGGTGCCAGTAGAAGGAGGTGTTCTCCTTGAAGGTCTGGAACTTGCCGCCGCGGGCGGCGTTCGACTCGGCGATCAGGGGCACACCCCAGCGGGCCCAGCCGCCGGTCGCGAAGTAGGAGACCTCGATCTGGCCCTTCACCAGGAAGCGGCCCACCTGCTGATCCGCCTTGGCGACGGCGGTCACGGTGCCGCTGATCCCCACGGCGAGGGCGGCGGCAGCGACGGCGACCCGCAGGGCGGTGCGGCGCTGGCTGAGATGCGTGGCGTGCGTAGTCATGCCTACTCCTTAGTTTCAACCTCACATTCATCATGAATCACATGAGTCACACAGGCAACAATAAGAGAGGGCGTGTCGGCGGTGACGCGCACCACCGACACGCCCTCGGGCCGGTTCGATCCGGGTGACGCTCAGGCGATCAGTACGACCACGCCTTGAGCGCCTCGGTGTTGCGGGCCGCCGGCGGGCCGAAGACGTGCACATCGTCCTCCGACCCGAAGGGCTTCCAGTCGTCACCGGGGACACCGGTCTTGATGAACTGCAGCCACCGGCCGTGGATGTCGTCGGCCAACGCCTGCGGCGCAGCATCGCCCGCGTACATCGTGAAACCGGGATCGGCAATGTTGTCGAAGGCGAAGCCCAGGTCGAGCGTGTGCATCGGCGTCTTGGTGTGGATGCTCGACGGCCAGGTGAAGTAGTAGGCGTAGCAGTTCTCGGCCTGGCCGGTCTGCGCCGCGTACGTGGGTCCGCCGAAGGCACCGTCGGACAGCAGCTCGAGGAAGATCTCGCCCGCCGTGAGCGTGCCCCCGTACACCTTCTTGTAGGCGGTGACCACGGGCTCGGTGACCCCGAGCGGCCGCAGCAGCACATCGAGCGTCTTGAGGGTGTGCTCCCCCGGGACGAACTCGCCGAAGACGCGCCAGAAGTCGGACTCCTTCTGGTTGTTGCCGATCAGCATGCGCACCGGCACCGGCCCGCGGTTGAGCCGGCTCACGGGATTGACCGGCACCAGATCGTTGTCGACCACCGGCGGGAACAGGGTCAGGACGTTGTGCGGGCTCAGCTTGCGCATCACCTTCGCCACCGCCGCCGCCTGCTCACGCGGGTCCTTATCGCGCAGCGCCGCCGCGGTCAGGTGCAGGCCCAGGGCCGGCTTGAGCGGCTCCGCCGCCTGCTTGGCGGTTTCCACGGGCGCCGCCACACCGATACCCGATTCGCAGATCACCTGATGGAACAGGCTTCCCGCGTACTTCGTGGTGGCCAGGGTGGACACGCTCATCGAGCCCGCGGACTCGCCACCGATCGTGACGTGCTTGGGATCGCCGCCGAAGGACTCGATGTTGGCCTGCACCCACTGCAGTGCCGCGATCTGATCGTGCAGGCCGCGATTGTCCGGTGCGTCGGGCAGATGGGTGAAGCCCTCCAGGCCCACGCGGTAGTTGGCCGAGACGTACACCACGCCGTCCCGCGCGAAGGTGGTGCCGTCGAACAGGGACTGCGCCGTGCTGCCCATCGCGAACGAGCCGCCGTAGAACCACACGTACACGGGAAGGTTCGCGCCGGGCTGCGCGTCCGGCGGGGTCCACACGTTGAGCGTGAGCCAGTCGTCACCCTCGATCACCGGATAGGTGTACGGCGCGGGCAGCTCCATCGACGCGGGCGGCGTCGGCCCGAACGCGGTGGCCTCGAAGACGCCCGGCAGCCGATCCACGGGCTCGGGCAGGGCGAACCGGCGCTCACCCACCGGAGGCTTCGCGTACGGGATCCCGAGGTACCGCGCGACACCTCCCACCACTGCACCGCTGATCTCGCCGGCCGGACACTCGACCTTGGGCTCGCCCATCTCCACCACCTTCACGAGGGCCGCCCGTAGTACGGGTCGACCCGTTCGGACTCTGTCGTTTGCGATTCAATCACCAGTTGCGGCACAGCATCGTGGCTTGCGGCCGAACCAGTGCCGATCCGGGACAAACGGGGACAACTTCATCTGTCGGACGTCTGCGCCATGATGGATCCATGCCGGACGTCCTCCGGGCGTTCACGCCCGCCACCGCCGAGTGGTTCACCGAATCCTTCGCCGCCCCCACCGCGGCGCAGGCCAAGGCCTGGGCGTCCATCGCGAAGGGCCGCAACACCCTCGTCGTCGCGCCCACCGGATCGGGCAAAACGCTCTCCGCCTTCCTCTGGGCGCTGGACCGGCTGGCCGATACGGCACCGTCGGACCGCCCGGCCGGCACGTCCGTGCTGTACATCTCCCCGCTCAAGGCCCTCGCCGTCGATGTCGAGCGCAACCTGCGCGCACCGCTCACCGGGATCGCCCGGGTCCGCGAGCGGCGGGGCGAGCCGGCGCCCGGGATCACGGTGGGCGTCCGCTCCGGCGATACCCCCGCCCAGCAGCGGCGGCAGCTGGTGCGCACTCCCCCGGACGTGCTGATCACCACGCCGGAGTCACTGTTCCTCATGCTCACCTCGCAGGCCCGGGAGACCCTCGCGGGCGTGCACACCGTGATCGTCGACGAGGTGCACGCCGTCGCGGGCACCAAACGCGGTACGCACCTCGCGCTCTCCCTGGAGCGGCTCGACGCCCTGCTGGAGCGGCCCGCGCAGCGCATCGGCCTGTCCGCCACGGTGGAACCGGCCCAGGAGGTGGCGGCCTTCCTCGGTGGTCCGCGCCCGGCCACCGTGGTGCGTCCGCCGTCGGAGAAGGAGTTCGAGCTCACCGTCACCGTGCCGGTCCCGGACATGACGGAGCTGGACGTGATCGCGGGCGACGGTGAAGAGCCCGTGCAGCAGGGGTCGCTGTGGCCGCACGTGGAATCGGCGATCGTCGACCTCATCGATCGGCACCGCTCCACCATCGTCTTCGCCAACTCGCGGCGGCTCGCGGAGCGGCTCACGGCGCGGATCAACGAACTGGCCGCGGGGGTGAGCGCCGGTGGCCCCAATCCCGCCGTCGCCGGCGGAGCCCCCGCCCAGGTCCTCGCGAGCGGGCAGACCCACGGGGCCGAGGCGGTGCTGGCGCGGGCCCACCACGGTTCGGTGAGCAAGGAACAGCGCGCGATCATCGAGGACGATCTGAAATCGGGGCGGCTGCGCTGCGTGGTGGCCACGTCCAGCCTGGAACTCGGGATCGACATGGGCGCGGTCGATCTGGTGATCCAGGTGGAGGCGCCGCCCTCGGTGGCCGCCGGCCTGCAGCGGGTGGGCCGCGCCGGCCACCAGGTGGGCGAGCCCAGCCGCGGCGTCTTCTTCCCCAAACACCGCACCGACCTGCTGCACAGCACCGTCACCGTGCAGCGCATGCGCGAGGGCGCCATCGAGAAGCTCACCGTGCCGCGCAATCCGCTCGACGTGCTGGCCCAGCAGACGGTGGCGGCGGCCGCGATGGACGTGCTCGACGTGCACGAGTGGCTGGCCCTGGTGCGGGGCGCCCATCCCTATGCCGCGCTGCCGGATTCGGCGTACGAGGCGGTGCTCGATCTGCTCTCCGGGCGGTACCCGTCGGAGGACTTCGGTGAGCTGCGCCCGCGGCTGGTGTGGGACCGGGACGCCGGAACGCTCACCGGCCGCCCCGGCGCCGGTCGGCTCGCCGTCACCTCCGGCGGCGCCATCCCCGATCGCGGCCTGTTCGGCGTCTTCATGGTGGGCGAACGCGCTTCCCGCGTGGGCGAACTCGACGAGGAGATGGTGTACGAGTCCCGGGTGGGCGATGTCTTCGCGCTGGGCGCCACGAGCTGGCGGATCGAGGAGATCACCCACGACCGCGTGCTGGTCTCCCCCGCCTTCGGCCAGCCCGGCAGGCTGCCCTTCTGGGTGGGCGACACCGTGGGCCGTCCGGCCGAACTCGGCCGCGCCATCGGCAGATTCACGCGCGAGTTCACCGCGCTCTCCGGGCCGGAACGGGCGGCGCGGGCGGGTGCCGTGGGCCTCGGCGAGTGGGCCACCGACAACCTGGTGGCACTGCTCGACGAGCAGCAGGACGCCACCGGGGTGCTCCCCACTGATCGCACGCTGGTGGTCGAACGTTTCCGCGACGAGCTCGGCGACTGGCGGGTGGCGCTGCACTCCCCGCTCGGCATGCGGGTGCACGCGCCGTGGGCACTGGCGGTCGGCGCCCGGCTGAACGAGCGGCTCGGGCTCAGCGGCGCCGTCACCGCCACGGACGACGGGATCGTGGTGCGGCTGCCCGATACCGACGATGCGCCGCCCGGCGCCGAACTCTTCCGGTTCGACCCCGACGAGATCGATGGCCTGGTCACCGAGGCCGTGGGGTCCAGCGCGCTGTTCGCCTCCCGGTTCCGCGAGTGCGCCGCCCGCGCCCTGCTGTTGCCGCGCCGCGATCCGGGCAAGCGTTCGCCGCTGTGGCAGCAGCGGCAGCGGGCCAGCCAATTGCTGGAGGTGGCGCGCGGCTACCCGCAGTTCCCCATCGTGCTGGAGGCCGTGCGCGAGTGCCTGCAGGACGTGTACGACGTGCCCGAGCTCATCGCAGTGCACCGCTCGCTCGAATCACGATCGCTGCGGATCGCCGAGGTGGAGACCGCCTCCCCCTCTCCCTTCGCCGCATCGCTGCTGTTCAGCTACGTGGGTGCGTTCATGTACGAGGGCGATGCGCCGCTCGCCGAGCGTCGGGCGGCGGTGTTGAGCCTCGATCCGGCGGTGCTGTCCCAGTTGCTGGGCCGGGTCGAGCTGACCGAGCTGCTGGACGCCGACATCCTGGCCGAGGTGGCGTCGCAGTTGCAGCGCACCGCATCCGGGTACCGCGCTCGCACCCTGGAGCAGGTGGCCGATCTGATCCGCGAGCTCGGGCCGCTCACGCGCACCGAGATCGCCGACCGGTCCGAGGGTGTCGACGCCCGGCACGCCGTCGACGAACTCATCGACGCGGGAAGGGCATTCGCGTACGGCGACGAGTGGGTGGCCGCCGTGGAGGATGCGGCCCGTCTGCGCGACGGCCTCGGCGTACCGCTGCAGCCCGGTATCGCGCAGGTCTTCACCGAGGCGGTTCCCGATCCGATCGGCGATCTCATCGCGCGGTACGCCCGCCGCCACGGTCCGTTCACGGCGGCGCAGGTGGCCCAGCGGTACGGGCTCGGTGTCGCGGTGGTGCACCGCACCCTCACCGATCTCGTGCGGGCGCGCCGCGTGGTGGAGGGTCGTTTCATCACGATCGACGATCCGGATGCCGCTGATGCGCCGCAGTTCTGCGATGCCGAGGTGCTCCGGCGCATCCGGCAGCGCAGCCTGGCGCGGCTGCGGCACGATGTGGAGCCGGTGCCGGAGCGCGCCTACAGCGAGTTCCTGGCCGGCTGGCACCACCTCCGGTCGCCCCTGCGCGGGATCGACGGCGTGGCCACCGTGATCGATCAACTCGCGGGCGTTCCGATCCCGGCGTCGGCGTGGGAATCGCTGATCCTGCCGCAGCGGGTGCGGGATTACTCGCCCGCGATGCTCGACGAGCTGACCACCTCCGGCGAGGTGGTGTGGACCGGCCACGGCGCGATCGGCGCCCAGGACGGCTGGATCGCCTTGCATCCCGCCGATCTCGCACCGCTCACCGTCCCGCCGCCGGACGAGCTCGACCTCACCGCCGCGCACGAGGCGATCGAGGACGCGGTGCGCGGCGGCGGCGCCTACCTGTACCGGCAGCTCACCGGCGCCACCCCGGACGCGCTGTGGGACCTGGTGTGGGCGGGCCGCCTCTCCGGCGACACCTTCGCGCCGGTGCGGGCCCGGCTCGCGGGCGGCCGTCGCGCCACCGCGCACCGCTCCCCCCGCCGTCCGCCGCGGGCGCGGTTCCGGATGCCGGTGGAGCAGTCGCCGCCGATGGTCGCGGGCCGGTGGTCGCTGCCGCCCGCACCGCCGGAGGCCGACGATCCGACGGTCCGCTCGCACACCATCGCCGAGCAGCTCCTGGAGCGGTACGGCGTGGTCACCCGGGGGTCCGTGATGGCCGAGCACGTGGAGGGCGGCTTCGCCCGGGTGTACCGCACCCTGGCCGCGTTCGAGGAATCCGGGAAGGCGCGGCGCGGCTACTTCATCGAGCGGCTCGGGGCGGCCCAGTTCGCGCGCAACGGCACCGTCGACGCGCTGCGCGAGGCGGCGGCAGCGCTGCAGCAGGCGGAGGATCGCGGCGAGCCCGCGCCGCCGCTGGTACTCGCGGCCACCGATCCGGCCAATCCGTTCGGCGCCGCCCTGCCGTGGCCCGAACGCCCGTCGTCCGGCGAGGGCCCGGGGGCGCGGCCCGGCCGTAAGCCCGGAGCCGTCGTGGTGCTGGCCGACGGTGCGCTGGCCGCCTTCGTCGAGCGGGGCGGGCGCACGCTGCTCACCTTCACCGACGCTCCCGAGGCGGCCTTCGCTGCGCTCGCGGAGGCGGTGCCGCGGCTGGGCGGGCTCACCATCGAGAAGGTCGACGGTGCGCCGGCCCTCACCTCGCCCCTGGCCGCCGCGCTGGCGGCCGCCGGATTCGCGAAGACGCCGAAGGGGCTGCGCGTGCGCTGATCCGCGTCGGGGAGGATGGAGGCATGAGCAGCGCGCAGCCTCCCGTCGACCGGTACGCCCAGCATCTCGGGATCGAGGTGACCGGCCACGGCGGCGGCCGCGCGGAGGCCACCGTCACCGTCACGGAGGATCACCTCAATCCGCACGAGACCACGCACGGAGCCTTCGTCTTCGCCGTGGTGGGCACCGCGGTGGCCGCGGCGGCGAACGACGACGAGCACACCGGTGTGGCCAGCTCCATCCACATCGACTACCTGCGCCCCACGCGCCTGGGCGACACGCTGCACGCCGATGCATCGGTGGCCGAGCGGCTGCCGAAGGAGGACATCTTCGTGGTCCGCGTGACCGATCCCGCGGGTGAGATCGTGGCCCGCGCCACCGCGCGCTTCAACCGGCGGGCGCGCGCGAAGTAGCGGTCCGGATCAGCGGGCGAGCTGCTCCGCCCGGCCCACGAGCCCGTCGACGTTGCCGTCGAAGCCGCGCCGCAGGCTCGGCCCGAGCAGCGCTCCCACCACGGGCGAGAGCGGACCGTCGAGCTGGAAGTGGGACGTGTACCGCGAGCGGCCGTCCCCGAGATCGTCGATGCGCTGGTCCCGGATGCTGCGCAGCAGCCCCGCGGGGGCCGGTTTCATCCGGTACGAGAAGCCGCGGCCCTCCTGGACGGAGACCACGATCTCGTTCTGCGTCATCACCCGGCCGGGGAACAGGGCGACCCGCATCGAGATCACGCCGCCGGGCCGCAGATCGCAGCGGGCCGAGACGGCGAAGGGGTTCCATTCGCCGTAGCTGTCGAAGTCGGTGAGCGCCTGCCACACCAGGGCGGCGGGGGCGGCGATCTCGCGGGTGTGGTCGATGACGAAGGCCATGCGCACCAATCTAGAACACGTTTCACTACTGCGACCCGAGTCACAGTCGTTTCCTTTGAGGAATATCTTCGCGAACGTTACAGTTGCACCCTGCACGTTATTGCTTAGAAACTTGAAGGAAGAAGGTAGCGATGTCGGACACCGTGGAGGCACCCCCACATCAGTCATCGTCCGCCCCCATGACCCACCGGGAGATCCTCGAGGTCATGGCCGGGCTGCTCGCCGCACTGTTCACCGCGCTGCTGAGCACCACCATCGTGTCCACGGCACTCCCGCGGATCATCGCCGACCTGCACGCCTCGCAGACCGCGTTCTCCTGGGTCATCACCACCGCGCTGCTGGCCAACGCCGCGTCCACCCCGATCTGGGGCAAGCTGGCCGACCTGTTCAACAAGAAAGTCCTGGTCCAGGCCGCGATCGTCATCTTCGTGGCGGGCTCGGTGATCGCCGGCGCCTCGCCCAACGTCGAGGTGCTCCTCGGCGCCCGCGTGATCCAGGGCATCGGCATGGGCGGCCTCACCGCCCTGGTCGTGGCCATCATCGGCAGCATCATCCCGCCGCGTGAGCGCGGCCGGTACTCCGGCTACATGGGCGCCGTCATGGCCGTCTCGATGTCGGGCGGACCCATCCTGGGCGGCGTCATCACCGACCACATCGGCTGGCGCTGGTGCTTCTACGTGAGCGTCCCGCTGGCCGTCGGCGCACTGATCCTCATCCAGCGCACCCTGCACCTGCCCACCCAGCGCAAGAACGACGTCTCGATCGACTGGCTCGGCGCCACCCTGCTCACCGCGGGCGTCTCGGTTCTGCTGATCTGGGTCTCGTTCGCCGGCAAGAACTACGACTGGATCTCCAGCACCTCGGCCGCCTACCTGATCGCGGGCTTCCTACTGCTGGGCCTCACCGTGTACGTCGAGTCGCGGGCCAAGGATCCGATCATTCCGCTGCACATCATCACCGAGCGCACCACCGCGCTCGCGATCATCGCCTCGATCGCCGTGGGTGTCGGCATGTTCGGCGCCACGTCCTTCCTGGGCCTGTACTTCCAGACCTCGCGCGGCTACACCCCCACGATGGCGGGCGTGCTCACCATCCCGATGGTGCTGGGCATGCTGGTCTCGTCGGTGGCCTCGGGCCAGCTCATCACCCGCACCGGCAAGTGGAAGCCCTTCGTCGTGGGCGGCGCGGTGATCATGGTCATCGGCTTCACCCTGCTGGGCACCATCGACCACGAGACCCCGCTGAGCACCGTGATGCTGTACATCGCGATCGTCGGCCTCGGTGTCGGCTCGCTCATGCAGAACCTGGTGCTGGCCGTGCAGAACACGGTGAGCGTGCAGAACATCGGCTCGGCGTCGAGCTCGGTGGCCTTCTTCCGCACCTTCGGCGGCGCGATCGGCGTCTCCGCCCTGGGCGCCGTGCTGGCCTCGCGGGTCTCCGATCTCACCCAGAGCGGCCTGGCCAAGCTGGGCATCCACGCTCCGGCGGGCGGCTCGGGCAGCGGCGCGCAGCTCGACCTGACGGCGCTCCCCGGCCCGATCCAGGAGATCATCCGCGCCTCGTACGGCGATGCGACGGGCCGCATCTTCCTGGTCGCCGCCGCCTGTGCGGTGGTCACCCTGATCGCGGTGGCGCTGCTGCCGAACCGGCCGCTGCGCACCACGCTCGACATGGAACCGGCGGGCGAAAAGACCAACTGAGGTGTTACTGAAGTTTCCATTGTGACGAGGGAGGCGGCATACTTGGGCGCATGACGCGCAAGACCGCCTCCCTCATCGCCCCGCTCGTCGCGGGCGCCGCACTGCTGACCGCCGGGTGCGCCGGCTACGCCGGAGCCGACCCCGCGACACCGTCGAAGTCGGGCTCGGCCGCCCCCACCACCGCGAAGGCCCCCGCCAAGCCCGGCTCGATCGTCGGCTCGCAGTGGCGCTTCAAGAGCGACCCCGTCGCATGGTTCCGCGTGCAGGGCTCGAACATCTCGGGCAACGACTCCTGCAACGCCTTCTCGGGCACCGCGACCGCGCTGACCAACGCCGCCGACAAGGTGGACTTCGGCGCCGGCGTCGCGAGCACCCAGAAGTACTGCCCCGATCCCAAGGGCACTCAGACCGCCATCCGCGAGGCGCTCACCGGCCTGCGGCAGTGGTCGCGCTCCGGCTCCGAGCTGGTGCTGACCGATGCGGCGAACAACCGCACCTGGACCTTCGTGCTCACCGGTTCCGGCGCCTCGACGGCCCCGTCGGCGAGTGCCGCTCCGTCGGTGAGCACCCTGCCCGCCACCAGCGCGGCCCCGACGGCCACCAGCTCGGCGGCACCGGCGACCACCACCACCGCCGCGGCGCGCTAGCTCAGTCCATCGCGCCCGCGGCCCACATGGCCGCGGCGATCTCCACCCGATTGCGGGCGCCGAGCCGCTGCCCGATGGCACTGAGGTGGGTCTTCACCGTGCCCAGGCTGATCACCAGTTCGTCGGCGATCTCGGCGTTGGTGCGTCCGCGGGCCACGCAGGAGGCCACCTCGCGTTCGCGCGGGGTGAGTCCGGCGATCGCGTCCGCGGCCGCGCCCCGGGAGCCCGCTCCTCGGTTCCGGGCCAGGAGATCCACGGTGAGTTCGGGGCTGATCAAGGCATCGCCCTCGGCGGCGGCGCGGACGGCTGCCACCAGTAGTTCCGGCCCCGCGTCCTTGAGCAGGAAGCCCGACGCCCCCGCGGCCAGCGCATCGTCGACGTAGTCCGGCTCGCCGAAGGTCGTCACCATCACCGCCCGGGTGCCGGCCTCGGTCACCCGGCGGCACACCTCGATACCGTCCAGCCGGGGCATCCGGATGTCGAGCAGGGCCACGTCCGGCCGGGTCTGCGCGATCACCGAGATCGCCTCGGCACCGTCGGCGGCCTGACCGACCACCTCGATGTCGGGAGCGGCCCCCAGGATCATCGCGAACCCCATCCGCACCATCTCCTGATCGTCGGCGAGCACCACCGTGATCGGCATATCAGGAACCTCCATCGATCGGCAGGTGTGCGGTGAGGCGCCAGCCGGCGCCCTCGGGTCCATCGGGGCCGGAGGTCACCGTGCCCCCGACGGTGGCCGCCCGCTCGGCCAGGCCGATCAGTCCGGTGCCACCGCCCGGTCCGGGGCCGGGCGGAGCGTCGGCGGAGGCACCGTCGTCGACCACGTCCACCCGCAGGTCACCGTCGACCCGCCCGACGGTGACCCGCACGGTGCTGCCGGGTGCGTGCCTGCGGGCGTTGGTGAGTCCCTCCGCGACCACCCGGTGCGCCACCAGACGCAGCAGGTCGGGCACGTCGTCGGTGTCCACCGCCGGATCGACGGTGACGTCCACGCCGGTTTGGGCCAGATCGCCGAGCGAGGCCGAGAGCTCCGATCCGGAGGCGGACGGGGCCAGCGGCGGCGGCGCCTCGCCCGGTTCGCGCAGGGTGCCGACCATGGCTCGGATGTCGGCCAGGGCGCGCGAACCGCTGCGCTCGATGCGGGCCAGCGTGCCGTCGGCGTCCGCGCCCGCGGCGATCCCGGCCTGGGCGAGCACCACGATGCCCGTCACCTCGTGGGCGATCACGTCGTGCAGTTCGCGCGCCATCGCCGTTCGCTCCGTCATCTGAACCTCCGATCGGGTCTGCTCGAGTCGTCGCTCCGCTGTTCTGTGCTTGTGCCCGAACATGATCGACACGTACACCGCACCGGCGGCGAGGACGGCGATCAGCCACATGCCCGTGTCCTGCAGCGCGACCGGCACCACGGGGAGCACGGCGAGCAGGGCCGCGACGGCCTCGAGCGCACCGTCGGCCGCGGTGTCGGCCTGCGCCGCGGCGAGCCCTGCGGCGATCACGAACGCCCAGCACACCCCCGCCGGCCAGATCGGGTCCGGCGCCACCACCGCGCCCGCGACGAACGCGGCCGCCGCGATCACGATCCCGCTCCAGGCCGCGGCGGCGGGCGCCCGGCGCAGGAGAGCCATCACCGTGATGAGGGCACCCACCGACCCCACGCCGTTCACGAGCAGTCCCAGGTCCGACGACGTCGAGGCGATCGAGAGCAGCGTGCCGACGGCCCATCCCAGGATGAGCAGCCCGATCACCACGATCTGGTTCGCTCGCGTCATGACCACGTCGTCATCCGGCTTCCACCCCTGTCGAAGTCGCGCCCAGCGGGCCGTTCGCGACGCAGTGGCGGCACCGACCGCCAGGTGACCGCGCGCAGCACCCATTCCAGTGGACCGTAGCGCAGCCCGGACAGCCACACCCGGCTCCCCACAGACTGCGCCGCGATGATCGCGACCGCGACCGCCAGCACCGTCGCCAGTGGGGTCTGCGGCCCCAGCACGCCCACGGCCTTCAGCACGACCACGATGACCGAGGCGGTCACGTAGTTGGTCAACGACATCCGGCCGAGGGGTTCGAAGACGGCGCGCAGTGCCGCCCGGGCCGGTCGCCAGTGCCAGGCGATCGCGAGGACGCCGATGTAGACGATCGCCGCCGCGACTCCCGCACGCGTCCCTTCCACGGAGTACCGCGGGTCGCCGCCGATCGACGAGTAGGCCAGCAGCAGCGGCACGGCGGCGAGGATTCCCACTCCGGCCAGCCACAGCCCCGCCCTCGGCGAGCGCTCCAGCCGGGCGGGCACGCCGATGCCGGCGGCGCCGGCGCCCACCAGCATCAGCCCCGGCGTGGAGTCGGTCGCTCCCGCTCCCAGCGTGAAGGAGGCGATGGTGAGCGCCACGCCGATCAGCAGCACCCAGCGCGGCGACAGCCACACCACCAGCGGAATCACGAAGAGTCCGATCGCTGCGTAGATGCGCAGGATGTCGCCGTCGTAGACCAGGGAGTGCAGGACGCCGATCACCCCGAGCCCCGCCATCCGCCACACCAGCGGAACCCAGCCCGCCGTGCCACGGCGCCGCGCACCGTCGGCGATCAGGTAGAGCGATGCGCCGAACAGCAGGGTGAAGATCGGGACGAACCGCGATTGGACCAGTAGGTCCAGCGCCGACCGTCCCGCCGCATCCTGTGCGGTGCCGACCAGGTCGACGATGTTCACCAGGAGGATGCCTAGCAGGGCGAAGCCGCGCAGGCTGTCGAGGAAGCGATATCTCATGCCTCCACGATGACCGGGATCGCCGCCCGCCGAATCCCGCGAACGGCCGGTCCCTTCCCGTCCGCCTCGGCCGAACGGATGAGGGGGCTCAGCGGGCGCGGGCGCGCTCTCGGCGCAGGTTGACGACGGTGAGCGGTCCGCTCAGCACCGGCAGGAAGGCACACATCCGGGTGACGGGACTGAGGCCGCGGGCGAACGCGGCGGTCACCGCGACGGCGAGGTACAGGGCGCCGTGTGTGGGACCGAGCACCCGCGTGATGCCCGGATCGTGGACGGTGACGAGATTGACCAGAAGGATCGCCACGCTGACGGTCTCGAACGCGGAGAGGGCGCCGAGCGCGCGGATCGGGGCGCTCACGCGACGGCTCCGGGACGCACCACCATGAGCACGACCACGATCACCCAGAGCACGTTGAACAGCCCGGTGAGCATCCCCAGGCGCCGCAGGTGATCGGCGCCGGACTCGAGCACCTCCGCCTGCAAGGGCGCGATCTGCAGGGCGAGCAGCGCCCCGGCGACCGCGGTGAGCGCCATCGCCACGATCACCCAGACGTCGGTGGCGCGGCCTTGCACCACGGCCAGCACCAGGCCGAGTACCGGCACCACGAGCGCGGCGAGGCCGTAGCCGCGGGTGATCCGGTGCAGCAGCCGGGCGGTGCGCTCGTCACCGTCGGGCGACGGTGCGCCGGCCGCCGCCGGGACCGGGGCGAAGCGGGGGAACAGGCTCGCCGCGACCGCGACGGGGCCGACGAAGAGGATCCCGGCCACGATGTGGACGGACAACAGCAGCGATTCCATACCTTCAGTTTAACTGAAGGTTAGCGGGCGGCTTCCCACGCCCGGGCCATCTCGGCCCGGAAGGCCGCGGTCAGTTCGGGGTACCGATCGGCGAAATCGGCGTCGAGGCGCGCGACCTCGGTCGCGGCGCGGTTGAGCAGATCGTCGCCGGCGGCGGTGATCCGCAGGGTGGAGGCCGACCCCGCCTGCGCCGTGCCGTCCCCCACCAGACCGGCCGCCACGAATCCCGCGACCGCGGTGTGCACGCTCTGCACCGTGATCCGCGAGCGCCGCGCCAGCTCACTGAAGGAGATGTCGGGCACCGCCCGGATGTGCCCCAGCAGACCGTACTTCCGGGTCGTGAGCCCCAAGGGCTTGAGCGCCTCCGCGTACTCCGCGTCCCACGTGCGCCCCAGGGTGAGCAGCATGATCGTGGGGCTGAACGGCGGCGGAGCAGACATGCCAGCAGGCTACCGAGGCCCGGAGACTACGAGATCGCCTTGGCGTCCTGTCCCGGTACGGGAACCGGCTCCAGGATCTCCGCGCGGGCCTCGGGGGCCGCGGCACGCAGTGCGTCGGCGCTGCCGTCGTCCGGCATCTCCTGCGAGCGCACCTCGGCGTCCACGCGGGCGCGGTAGGTGTCGAGCTCGCGCGCCACGTCGGCGTCCGACCACCCCAGCACGGGCGCGATCAGCTCGGCCACCTCGGACATCGCTTCGAGCCCGCGATCCGGGTACTCGATCGAGATCCGGGTGCGGCGGGCCAGCACGTCCTCCAGGTGCAGCGCGCCCTCGGCCAGCGCGGCGTACACGGCCTCCACGCGCAGGTACTGCGGCGCACCGGCGAGGGGCTCCAGCAGGCCCGGATCGCTGTCCGCCAGCGCGAGCACATCGCCGATGAGCGAGCCGTACCGGTTGAGCAGGTGCGTCACCCGGTGCGGGTGCACATCGTGTTCCGCCGCGATCGAGGTGGTCTGGTTGCTCAGCGCGAAGTAGCCGTCGGCCCCGGCGAGCGGCACCTTCTCGGTGCACGACGGTGCCACCTTGTGCGGCAGGTAGGCCTCGGCCGCGTCCACGGCATCGGCGGCCATCACCCGGTAGGTGGTGTACTTGCCGCCCGCGATGGTCACCAGTCCGGGCGCGATCGCGGCCACGGCGTGCTCGCGGGACAGCTTGCTGGTCTCGTCGGACTCCCCCGCCAGCAGTGGCCGGAGCCCGGCGTACACGCCGGTGATGTCGTCCCGGGTCAGCTCGGTGATGAGCACCTTGTTGACGTGATCGAGGATGTAGTCGATATCGGTCGCCGTCGCGGCGGGGTGCGCGAGATCGAGGTTCCAGTCGGTGTCGGTGGTGCCGATGATCCAGTGGATGCCCCACGGGATCACGAACAGCACGCTCTTCTCGGTGCGCAGGATGAGCGCCACATCGCTGACGATCCGGTCGCGCGGCACCAGGATGTGCACGCCCTTCGATGCGCGCACCCGGAAGCGTCCCTTCTGGTGCGAGAGCGCCTGCAGTTCGTCGGTCCACACGCCGGTCGCGTTGATCACCACGGTGGAGCGGACCTCGGTGGTCTCGCCGGTCTCGCTGTCGCGGACCACTACGCCCGAGACCCGGTCCGCCTCGCGCAGGAAGTCCACCACCTGGGTGGACGTGCGCACCACGGCGCCGTAGTTCGCAGCGGTGCGGGCCACCGTCATGGTGTGCCGGGCGTCGTCGACCACGGTGTCGTAGTACCGGATGCCGCCCACGAGGGCGTCCCGCTTGAGCCCCGGGGACAGGCGCAGCGCGCCGGACCGGGTGAGGTGCTTCTGCGCGGGCACCGACTTCGCGCCGCCCATCGTGTCGTAGAGGAACATGCCCGCGGCCATGTACGGCCGCTCGTAGACGCGCTTGGTGAGCGGGAACAGGAAGGGCAGCGGCTTGACCAGGTGCGGCGCCAGTGTCGAGAGCGAGAGCTCGCGCTCGTGCAGGGCCTCGCGGACCAGGCCGAATTCCAGCTGCTCCAGGTAGCGCAGGCCGCCGTGGAACATCTTGGAGCTGCGCGAGCTGGTGCCCGACGCGAAGTCGCGGGCCTCCACCAGGGCCACCTTGAGGCCGCGGGTGGCGGCGTCGAGGGCCGCACCGACTCCGACGATGCCGCCGCCGATCACCACCACGTCGAACTCGTCGGTCCCCAGCTTCTCCCAGGCCTGTGCCCGGTAGGCCGGCGACAGCAGCGTCGCGGCCGAGGACAGCCCTCCGAGAGCACCCGGAGTTGTGACGGTTTCAGGGTTGGCAGCATTCATCGGGCATCACCATGTCAGTATTCGTTCGTGGCAGTTTCACATCGTGACCCGCAATTCGTCGCCGCGATCGATCAGGGCACCAGTTCCACCAGGTGCATCATCTTCGATCGTGGTGGCACCATCGTGGCCGCCGAGCAACGGGAGCACGATCAGATCTTCCCACGTAACGGCTGGGTGGAACACGACGCCACGCAGATATGGGTGAATACGCGCCAGGTGTGCGCGCAGGCGCTCGCGACCGCCGACCTCACCGCCGCCGATATCGCGGCGGTCGGCATCACCAACCAACGTGAGACGGTCGTGGTGTGGGATCGCGCCACCGGCGAACCGATCCACAACGCGATCGTCTGGCAGGACACCCGCACCGAGGCGATGTGCGAGGAACTGGCCTCCGTCGGGTTGGAGACGCCCGACCGCGACCGGTTCAAGCCCTCCTGCGGCCTGCCGCTCGCCTCGTACTTCTCGGGCCCGAAGATCGCCTGGATCCTCGACAACGTGCCGGGCGCCCGCGAACGTGCCGAGCGCGGCGAACTCTGCGCCGGCACCATCGACTCGTGGCTGGTGTGGAACCTGACCACCGACGACGCCGCCAGCTCGGGCCCCGGCCGCCCGATGCACATCACGGACATCACCAACGCCTCGCGCACCATGCTGATGAACCTCGCGGAGGGCGCGTGGGACCCGGCGACCTGTGCGGCGATGGGCATCCCGATGTCGATGCTGCCCGAGATCCGTTCCAGCGCCGAGGTCTACGGCGAGGTGCGCGAGCGGGGCGTCTTCGGCGGAGTCCCCATCGCCGGCATCCTCGGCGATCAGCAGGCCGCGATGTTCGGACAGGCTGCGCTGGACGAGGGCGCCGCCAAGAACACCTACGGCACCGGCAACTTCCTGCTGATCAACACCGGCGAACGGCCCGTCTTCAGCGAGCACGGGCTGCTCACCACGGTCTGCTACAAGCTGGGCGACGAGGCCACCGTGTACGCCCTCGAGGGTTCCGTCGCGGTGAGCGGCTCACTGGTGCAATGGCTTCGCGACAATCTCGGCATCATCAAGACGGCGCCCGAGATCGAGGACCTCGCCACCGGCGTCCCCGACAACGGCGGCGTGTACGTGGTGCCCGCGTTCTCGGGCCTGTTCGCACCGCGCTGGCGCCCCGACGCGCGCGGCGTGATCGTGGGTCTGACCCGGTTCTCGGATAAGCGGCACATCGCACGGGCGGCCTTGGAGGCCACCGCCTATCAGTCGCGCGAGGTGATCGAGGCGATGAACGCCGACAGCGGCATCCCCCTCACCGAGCTGCGGGTGGACGGCGGCATGGTGGTCAACGACACCCTGATGCAGTTCCAGGCCGACGTGCTCGGGGTCCCGGTGATCCGCCCCCGGATCATCGAGACCACCGCGCTCGGTGCCGCCTACGCCGCGGGGTACGCCACCGGCGTGTGGACGCTGGAGGAGATCCGCACCAACTGGGCCGAGGACGCCCGCTGGCTCCCCCAGATGCCCGAGGACGAACGCGCCCGCCTGTACTCGGACTGGAACCGCGCGGTGGAGCGCACCCTCAACTGGGCGTAGCGCTCAGACGGTGCGCGCCTGCGCGCCCTCGCCCGGGCGGATGACGGTGACCTCCGGGCGCGGGTGCCCGGCGGCCTCGACGGACCCGGGCAGTTCAGCCGCGATCCGGTCGGCGGCGGTGCGCGGGGCGAGCGCGATCACCGTGCCGCCGAAGCCGCCACCGGTCATCCGGGCGCCGTACGCTCCGAGTTCCTCGGCCGTCGCTGCGATGAGATCGATCGCGGGAACGGTGATCTCGAAGTCGTCGCGCATCGAGGCGTGCGAGGCGGTCATGAGCACACCGAAGGCGGCGTGATCCCGGTTCCGTAGCGCGGCGGCGCCGTCGAGCACCCGGCGGTTCTCGGTGAGGATGTGGCGCGCACGGCGCCGGGTCTCGTCGTCGGAGAGCCGCTCCCACGCATCGTCGGCGGCATCGCGCAGCGAGGCGACGCCGAGTTCGGCGGCGGCGCGCTCGCACGCCGCGCGGCGCTTGCCGTACTCACCGCCCGCGTGCTGATGCGGCGCACGGGAATCGATCGCCAGCAGCACGTCGTGCTCCAACTCCAGCGGGATGCGGCCGACTTCGAGCGATCGGAAGTCGAGCAGCATCGCCTCGTTCTCGCGGCCGTACAGGCTGCTCATCTGGTCGAGTAGTCCTGTGGGGGCACCCACGTAGTGGTTCTCCGCGCGCTGCGCGATGCGGGCGACGGTGGTCCGGTCGGGAGCGGGCGTGCCACCGGCCTCGATCAGGGCACCGAGCACCGCGCATTCCAGCGCCGCAGAGGAGGACAGGCCGGCGCCCACCGGGACCTGCGAGGTCAGGTGAATCCGTCCGCCCGGCGGCGTGATGCCGTGATCCCTCAGCGCCCAGATGCATCCCGCGACGTACGCGGCCCAGCCCTCGACATCGCCCGGCGCGGTGTCGAGGGGGATGACGACCGTGCCGCTCTCACCGTCGGAGCTCACCGTGAGCCGGGTTCCACCGTCCGGTTCGAACACCGCGGAGGTTCCCACCTGCAGCGAGATCGGCATCGCGTAGCCGTCGTTGTAGTCGGTGTGTTCGCCGATCAGGTTGATGCGGCCGGGGGCGTACGCGCGCACCGTCATTCGATCACCTGCCGCAGCTCCTGCGCGATCGTCTCCGGAGTCTTATCGGTCACGAAGGCGTCCCGTCCCGACTCCGCACCGGCGAGGTACTTCAGTTTGTCGGCGCTGCGCCGGATCGAGAAGAGTTCGGCGTGCAGGTAGCCCTCGTCGGAGCCGGACCGGAACTGGTGCCACCCGGCGATGTAGGGCAACGGCAAACCGTACAGCGAGTCGAAGGCGCGGAGAACCGTGAGGTACACCCGGGCCAGATCGTCGGCCTCCGCGGCCGTCAGCTCGGCGAGGTTGTGCACGTGGCGATTCGGGTACACGTGCACCTCCACCGGCCAGCGCGCCGCGAAGGGCACGAAGGCGGTGGCGTGTTCGGTGCGCACCAGGATCCGCTCGTCGTCGGCGATCTCGGCGGCCAGGATGTCCTCGAACAGATCTGTGCCGGAGCGGGAACGGTGCGCTGCCGCCTCGCGCAGCATGGCCTCGGTGCGCGGCGTGCGGTACGGGAAGGCGTAGATCTGACCGTGCGGATGCGGCAGGGTGACACCGATCTCCT
This sequence comes from Tsukamurella sp. TY48, assembly GCF_019656655.1. GTDB lineage: Bacteria > Actinomycetota > Actinomycetes > Mycobacteriales > Mycobacteriaceae > Tsukamurella > Tsukamurella strandjordii. The sequence goes on from NZ_BPMV01000001.1 coordinate 864,006, forward strand.
CGCCGCGGTTCTCGAAGCAGAACACCTCCGCCACGTCGTCGCGCTCCAGCAGCTGCGTGGTCCGGTGGGCCCACACGTCCACCACCAGGCGGGCGTGCTCTTCGGTGAGCCGGGCGAACGCGCCGTCGTGCGCGCTGGTGAAACACACCACCTCGCAGCGCCCGACGCCCGGATCCTCCACGCGCAGGCTCCCGCCCGGGTGATCGACGGCGGTCGCGACCGCGCCGGACAGTGAGGGGAATCGATTCTCGAACGAGGCGACGCGGTAGTCCTGGACCGGGAGCTCACTGGAGCGGCCCTCGGGGTCCGGGCACAGCGGGCACATCTTCTTGGGCGGCTTGTACGTGCGGTCCTGGCGGGCCGGCGCCACGATCACGCGATCGCCGGTCTGCGGATCACGGCGCACGGTGGTGACGGGGCCGTCCGGCCGCGGCGCGAGGGCCCGCCGATCGGTTCCGAGCACCGGCCGCGGACCGTCGGGCAACTCGAACAGCAGGATCTCCCGGCCGTCCGCCAGATGCCCCACGGTCGGGTCCGGCAGCGATCGGGTCATGACACGCCTCCTTCGGCGACGGTGAGTGCGACGACGCCGGACAGCGCCTCGCGCGCGGCTGGTCCGAGACCGCCGTCGGTGATGAGTTGGTCGACCGCGGAGAACTCCGCGAACAGGTGCGCGCCGATCTCACCGAATTTGGTGTGGTCGGCCAGCATCACGGTGTTCCGTGATGCCCCGATCAGGCGCCGGTCGGTCTCCGCCTCGCCGATGTTCGGGGTGGTGAATCCGGCGGTCGGGTCGATGCCGTGGCAACCGAGGAAGCCGATATCGCAGCGCACGCGTTCGAGCATGGCGTTGGCCACCGGGCCCACCAGGGCATCCGACGGTGTGCGTTGGCCGCCGGTGAGTTGCACGGCGCCCCCGGCAACGAGGTCCGGGGCGGGATCGGTGAGCACGTGGAAGTGCGAGATCGAGTTGGTGACCACGGCGATGGCCCGCCCGCGGAGCAGCCGGGCGAGCTCCAGCGTGGTGGTTCCCGCACCGAGGGCCACCGTCATCCCGTCCTCGATCAGTGCCGAGGCGGCATTCGCGATGGCCCGCTTCTCGACGGTGGCGCGTTCGGCCTTGAGCGCGGACGTCGGCTCCAAGCCCCGTCCGGACGGGGCGCCGGCGGTGCGGACCGCTCCGCCGTGCACCTTCGTGAGCTCGCCGCCCTCTTCCAACCGGTCGAGGTCGCGGCGAATGGTCATCTCGGACACGCCCAGATCCTCGGCGAGGTCGTTCACCCGCACGGCGCCGTGCGCGATCGCCGCGGCGAGGATGTGTCGTCGTCGCTCCGCTGCGAGCACTCGCGGCTAGCCCTGCGCGGAGTCGTCGCGCGGGGGCTTGAGCGCCGCCCAGGTCGCGAACACCGCGGCGAAGAACAGCATCCCCGCCCCCACCCACAGGTTCGCCGAGCTACCGGCGGCCATGTCGATGGGATTCTGGCCGCGCTGTGCCTGGCCGGCGCCCGCCTCTGCGACGCTCGGAAGCAGTCCCGCGATCAGCAGGCCGATCCCGTAGAGGCCGAGGAGGGCTGCGATCACGTTGCGGATGTCGAACAGTCGGGTCAGCAGTCCCTGTTTGGGAGTACCGGAGGAATCGGTCATCGATGTGCTCCTGTCGTCGAAGTCATTGTGGCTCATCAGCGGAAGATGATGCCCAGCACCAGGGTGGTGGCGAGGACGGCGATGCCGAGCGGAACGGCACGCGCGTACCACGGAGCGACCGCATCGGACTCCTCGGCACCGCGCAGGATCGCCTTATCGGTGAGCGAGTACACGTAGCCGTTGAGCTCGGCCTCGGGCTTGGGCATGGTGAAGTACGAGACCACCACCGAGATCAGGATGTCCACCACGAACGCCGCGGAGGCGGCGACGAAGGCCATGCCCTGGCCTGGGAGGTCGATCACCCCGGTCTTCTGCAGGATGAACACCGTGATGGCCGCCAACGTGCCGGCCACCAGGCCCACCCAGCCCGCGGTGGGGGTCATCCGCTTCCAGAACATGCCGAGCAGGAAGGTCGCGAACAGCGGGGCGTTGAAGAAGCCGAACAGGGTCTGGAGGTAGTCCATGAGGTTGGAGTACCCGGCGGCGATGGTCGCGGTGCCGACGGCGAGCAACACGGCGATCACCGTGGCGACCTGTCCCACCTTGATGTAGTACGAATCCTCCCGGTCCTTGACCACGTACTGCTGCCACAGGTCGAAGCTGAAGACGGTATTGAAGGCGGAGACGTTGGCCGCCATGCCCGCCATGAACGAGGCGATGAGGCCGGCGACCGCGACGCCGAGCAGGCCGTTGGGCAGGATGTCGCGCATCATGAGCAACATCGCGTCGTTGTACGTGACTCCTTCGGCCGCACCGTTGTTCTTGAGATTCATCATGTCGCCGATCGCGGCGGCGCAGATCATGCCCGGAACCACCACGACGAAGGGGATGAACATCTTCGGGATGGCGCCGATGATCGGAGTGCGGCGGGCGGCCGACATCGAATCGGATGCCATGGCCCGCTGGACCTCGACGAAGTTGGTGGTCCAGTAGCCGAAGGAGAGCACGAAGCCGAGACCGAAGACGATGCCGACCACGGACCACACCGGGGATTCGAATCCACTGAGCGCCTGGCCCGGCCAGGTGTGCAACTGTTCGGAGACGGTGGCGGTGACGCCCTTGTCGGTGCGGGTCTCGATCACCTTCTCGCGCAGGCCGCTCCAGCCACCCACCTTGATCAGGCCGATCACCGTGAGCGGGACGAGCGCGGCGAGGATCACGAAGAACTGCAGCACCTCGTTGTAGATCGCGGCCGAGAGACCGCCGAGCACGGTGTACGTGAGCACCACCGCGGCCGCGACGAGCAGCGAAACCCACTGCGGCCAGCCGAGGACCACATTGATCACGGTGCCGAGCAGGAAGAGGTTGACGCCGGCGATGAGCACCTGTGCCACGGCGAAGCTGATCGAGTTCACCAGGTGCGCACCTGTTCCGAACCGCTTACGCATGAACTCGGGGACGCTGCGGACCTTCGAGCCGTAGTAGAACGGCATCATCACCAGGCCGAGGAAGACCATGGCCGGCACGGCGCCGATCCAGTAGTAGTGGAAGGTCGACATGCCGATCTGGGCGCCGGTCGCCGACATGCCCATGATCTCGACGGCGCCGAGGTTCGCGGACACGAAGGCGATGCCGGTGACCCATGCGGGGAGCCGCCGCCCGGACAGGAAGAAGTCGAGACTCGATGCCACCTGCCGCCGGGCCAGGTAGCCGATTCCCAGCACGAACACGAAGTAGATCGCGATCAACCAGTAATCGAGGAATCCGACGTTCAGTCGGAGCGGAGCGTCCATCGCCAGGTTCATGGCCGATAGTCCCCTTCAGTCGCAGCAATGAGTCCACGGAATCTAACAGGCTCAAACACTGGAACGATGAAGATTGTTTGAATTTGTGCGGCAGAAGTGTCAGAGAACGGTCGCAAGACGCTTCACGGCCTCGAACAGCACCTCCGGCTCGGCCGTGGTGAAGCAGAACCGCAGCGCCGTCGAATGCCCTCCCACCACGGCGAACGCGGCACCCGGGACGTACGCGACTCCGGCGTCGGCCGCGGCGGGGAGCGCCGCAGCGGTGTCGGTGCCGTCGCCGAACTCGCCCCAGAGGAACATGCCCCCAGCGGGTTCGGTCAGCGTGAGCCGGTCACCGAACCGCTCGGTCAGCGCTGCGTGCAGGGCCTGCGCGCGCTCGCCGTAGACGGAGCGGATCCGCGCGACGTGGGCGTCGAGCCACGGCTCGTCCGCGAGGACATCGGCGGCGATCGCGTGCGTCAGGCTCGAGCCGCACAGGTCCGCACCCTGTTTGATCCGTTCGACGAGTGCCAGGACCGCCGGATCGCCGTGCATCCACCCCACGCGCAACGCCGGCGCGATGATCTTCGATGCGCTCGAGAGCCGGATCACCCGGTCGGTGTGCGCGGCAACGGGCGCCACCTCGTCACCCCGGAACCGCAGACGGCCGTACGGATCGTCCTCGATGATCCAGAACCCGAATTCGTCCGCGAGCCTTGCCAGTTCCGCGCGTCGCTCGGCCGAGAGCGTGGCACCACCGGGATTGTGGAAGTTCGAGACCGTGTGCACCACCCGCACACCGCCGCGTTCGAGGATGGGCCGCAGCGCGTCGACGCACATGCCGTCGCCGTCCATCGGCACCGCCTCGATGTTCGCTCGCACGGTGGCGAACACCTGCAACGCCCCGGTGTACCCCGGGTCCTCCACGACCACCGTGTCGCCGGGATCGAGCAGCACCTGCGCCAACAGCGAGAGCGCCTGCTGCGAGCCGTGCGTGATCACCACCGAGCCGGCATCGCGCCCGATCGCCGCCGATTCGCGGGCGTGCACCACCTCGCGGAGCGCGGGTGCGCCCGTCGTCAATCCGTACTGCAGGCTCGACGGTGCCGCCAGCGCCCGCGCCGCGGCCGCGGCGATCCGCTCCGTGGGAAGCAATTCGGGTGCGGGCAGGCCACCTGCGAGCGAGATCACCCCCGGCCGGTCGGTGATCGCGAGTAGGTCACGGATCGCCGACCCGCGCACATTGCGCACGGCCGCCGACCCCAGTTCTCCGTGTGTCGTCATGCGAAGACTCTGACACAGCGCGGTTCACAATGCGAGATTCATATCTCATTCAATGAGATCGTTGGAGGTGTATCGCCCTCCGTCGGGCTAGTGTCCGAGTCATGCGCATCGTCGTCTCCGGTACCCATGCCAGCGGAAAGAGTTCGCTGATCGACGATTTCGTCCGAGTGAACCCCGAGTACGAGGTGTTGCCCGACCCGTTCGACGCTCTCGCGGACCAGGCACTCGAGGTAGACGCCGGGTTGTTCTACTCCCAGCTCGTGATCGCCGCCGACCGGCTGCGCGGACGGCGGCGAGGCGACCGGGTGATCGCCGAACGCGGCCCCATCGACTTCCTCGCTTACCTCCACGCCCTTCGCGATCTGGGAAGGCCGAGCCGGTCCGCCGGATACATCGAGCGCGGCGCCGTAACCACGGCGCAGGCGATGACCTCGGTGGACCTCCTCGTCCTGCTCCCGCTGCAGCACCGCGACCCGATCACGGTCTCGGCGGACGAAGACCGGGAGCTTCGAGCCGCGACCGATGCCGCGCTCCTCGACCTCGTCGACGATCCCGACCTCATGGGGAGCACCCGGGTCGTCGAGGTCACGGGCCGGCCCGACGAGCGGCTCGCCCGACTCTGCGCCGCCCTGTCGCCGCCAGAAAGCCCCTAGCCGAAGAACCTGGTGCCCGCGAGGGCCGCGTCGGGACCGGGGAGCAGGGTGTCCTCGTCCAGGTGCGCGCCGAAGTAGGTGGCCTGCGGATCGCGGACCACTTCGCGCTCATCGCCGTTCGCCGCAAGAGCGCGCCGCACCAGCTCGTCGAGGGCGAAGGTGTCGGGCCCGGCCACCTCGGCGAAGCGGCCCAGCGGCGCGGCCGTGGCGGCGGAGGCCACCGCGGCCGCCACATCCGCGGAGGCGATCGGCGCGATGCCCGCGCCCGGCAGGCGGATCACACCGTCGACGGTCGACGCGGCGGCGATGCCCGGTACGAACTCGAAGAACTGGGTGGCCCGCACGATCGAGTAGGGCACACCACCGTCACGGATCAACTCCTCCTGCTTGATCTTTCCGCGGAAGTACCCGCTCTCCGCGAGCCGATCGGTGCCCACCACCGAGAGCGCGACGTGGTGCCGTACTCCCGCCGCCTTCTCCGCGGCCAACAGGTTGCCGGTGGATGCGGTGAAGAACTCCAGCACGGCGTCGTCCTCGAACGACGGGGAATTGGCCACGTCGATCACCACATCGGCACCGTCGAGCGCGCCCGCGAGCCCCTCCCCCGTCACGGCGTTGATCCCCGTGCTCGGCGCCCCCACGATCACCTCGTGTCCGTCGCCCCGCAGCACGCTCACCACCTGGGAACCGATGAGTCCGGTACCGCCGATCACCACGAACTTCGCCATCTCGCTTCTCCTTCTGTGCCGGCCCGACGTCCGCGGGCTCTGCATCAAGGACCGGACAGCGCCGCGGTCTGTGACAGCTCAGCCGAAATCAGTGAGCTTCTCCGGGTTCATGACCCACATGAGCTGCGAGATCCCGCTGTCGTCGGCACTCACGCAGAGCAGCGCGGAGGGCCGCCCGTCGTGCAGGAACAGCGCCGCGGGCTGGCCGTTGGCCTCCACGATCCGCACCTGTGCGTCCGGCCAGAACCGGGTGGAGAATCCCGCGACGAACCGGGCCACGTCGTTGCCGCCCACCACCGTGCGGCGCGCGGCCCGGCGCACACCGCCGCCGTCGGTCTCGCTCACCACGTCCGCGGCCAGTACCGCTTCGAGGCCGGCGACATCGCCCGCGTGCGCGGCGGCCAGGAAGGCGTCCAGCAGCGTGCGCAGCCGGTCGCGCGAGGCGGTGGTGCGCCGCTCACCGTCGACCCGCTTGCGCGCGCGGCTCACCACCTGCCGCACCGCGGGCTCGCGCATCTGCAGGATCTCGGCGATCCGGTCGTACGGGTAGTCGAAGGCCTCCCGCAGCACGTACGCCGCGCGCTCCGCCGGACCGAGCCGCTGCAGCACGTGCAGCACCGCCAGCTCCAGCGCAGCGCGGCGCTCGGCCCCGAGCTGCGGATCGGACTCCGTGTCCACAGGGGTGGGGAACCAGGGACCCACATAGGCCTCGCGCCGCGCATGCGCCGACTGGGCGAGATTGAGCGCGAGCCGCGTCGCCGTCACCACGAGGAAGGCCTCGGGATCGCGGACGTCGGTGCGGTCACCGCCCGCCCAGCGCAGCCACGCGTCCTGCACCACGTCTTCGGCATCCGGTGCGGAGCCGAGGATGCGGTAGGCGATGCCGAACAGCCGCGGGCGGGCGCGGGTGAACGCGTCGAGCGCGGTGTCCGGCACGGGCGGCTACGCCAGATCGTCCTGACGCATCAACTGACGCGCGGCCTCGGTGACCGAACCCGCGAGCGACGGATACACCGAGAAGGTCTGCGCCACATCGTCGACCGAGAGTCCGTTCTGCACCGCCAGCGTGAGCGGCAGGATCAGCTCGGAGGCGTTCGGCGCCACCACCACGCCACCGATCACCATGCCGGTGTTGGGACGGCAGAAGACCTTCACGAAACCGCGCTTGAGGCCGGACATCTTCGCGCGCGGGTTGGTCGCGAGCGGCAGCATCACGGTGCGGGCCTGGTACGTGCCCTCGTCGATGGCGGCCTGCGAGACGCCCACCGTCGCGATCTCGGGGCGGGTGAAGATGGCCGAGCTCACGGTCTTGAGCTTGACGGGCGAGACGCCCTCGCCGAGCGCGTGGTACATCGCGACGCGGCCCTGCATCGCGGCCACCGAGGCCAGCGGCAGCACGCCGGTGCAGTCGCCGGCGGCGTAGATGCCCGGCACCTTGGTGCGCGAGACGCGGTCCACGGGGATGTAGCCGCCCTTGTTCAGCTCGATGCCCACGTCCTCGAGGCCGATGCCCTCGGTGTTCGGGATCGATCCCACGGTCATCAGGCAGTGCGAGCCCTCCACGGTGCGCCCGTCGGTGAGCCGCACGATCACGCCGTCCTCCGTGCGCTCCACCTTGTCGGCGTAGGCGCGCTTGACCAGCGAGACACCGCGATCGACCAGCGCGTCCTCCAGCACCAGCGCCGCGTCCTCGTCCTCGTGCGGCAGCACGCGGTCGCGCGAACTCACCAGGGTCACCTTGATGCCCAGCTCGGTGTAGGCGTGCACGAATTCGGCACCGGTCACACCGGAGCCCACCACCACCAGGTGGCTGGGCAGCTCCTCCAGGTCGTAGAGCTGACGCCAGGTGACGATGCGCTCACCGTCGGGCTGTGCGGACTCCAGCACGCGGGGCGACGCGCCGGTGGCGACGAGCACCACATCGGCCTCCAGCGTCTGCTCCCCGCCGGACGGGGTCACCACGTTCACCACGTGCTGCGCCATGCCCGGGCTGCTGGGCGCGAACGAGGCGCGGCCGCGGATCATCCGCACGCCCTCCCCCGCGAGCCGGGCGCGGATGTCGGCCGACTGCGCGGCGGCCAGGTCCTTGACGCGGCTGTTGATCCGCTCGACGTCGATCTCGACGCGCTCGAAGTGCAGCTCGATGCCCAAGTCCACCGCGCGCCGGGTCTCGGTGCGGATGCCCGTCGAGGCGATGAACGTCTTCGACGGCACGCAGTCGTAGAGCACGCACGCGCCGCCGATGCCGTCGGCCTCGATCACGGTCACGTCGCCGCCGTGCGCCACCGCCACGAGCGCCGCCTCGTACCCGGCCGGACCGCCGCCGATGATCACGATGTTCGTCATGGGTCCAACGCTATCGTCCGCCGCCGCGACGCGTGCGGGCACCATCGCACCCGACCGCCCACCCGGGCCGGCGCGCTAAAGTCTGACCTGTGCCGATCTACGCCGCCTACGGCTCCAACATGCACCCCGACCAGATGGCCGAGCGCGCCCCGCACTCGCCGATGTACGGCACGGGGTGGATCCACGGCTGGCGCCTGACCTTCTCCGGCGAGGACATCGGCTGGGAGGGCGCGCTCGCCACCGTCACCGAGGACCCGTCCGATCCGGACGCCAAGGTCTTCGTGGTGCTCTACGACGTGACCACCGACGACGAGGTCTCCCTCGACCGCTGGGAGGGCTCCGAGCTGGGTATTCACGTCAAACTCAAGGTGCGGGTGGAGCTCACCGACGGGGGTTCCGTGCTCGCCTGGTTGTACGTGGTGGACGCCTTCGAGGGCGGCTTGCCCTCAGCCCGCTACCTCGGTGTGATGGCCGACGCCGCGTACATCGCCGGCGCGCCGCAGGAGTACGTCCTCGACATCCGCACCCGCGAGTCCCGCAACGTGGGCCCCGGTCCCGGCGCCGCCGCCGACGGTGCGCCGGAGGCCTGACGTCAGTCAGCTCCGGAGGTCGGTGGGGGCCGCCCGCCGACGAGTCAGGCCAGGACGATCCACAGCGCGATGGCGATGACCGCGAGGAGCATCACAGCTGGGATCGCGGCCAGGCTCCAGACCACCGTGGCGGTGCCCGCGCCGGGACGCGACTGCGGCACCAGGCCGATCCGCCCGTACCCCATGCCCATGTGCGGGCTCGTGTAGTAGACCGTGGCCATCTGCCCGGGTGCCACTGGCACGTCCAGATTCACCCAGCCCTGCGTGGTGGGATAGGTCTCGGTCACGGCCACGCGATGCACCCCGGGCGTGACGGGAACCACCAGCCAGTTCAGGTTCGCGGTTTGCATCATGCCGTCGACCACCACCATCGGCACGGCGCCCAGCACTCGGTCGAGCTCGATCCTGATGGCGGAGGGTGCTGCTGTCATGCCCGAAAGCTATGCGGGCGCGCCTAAGGCACGATTGCCGGACGCTTGTGATCGCGCGTACGACCGAGGTCAGGCGGCCTCGGGGCCGCAGGCCTTCGCCGACGGGGCCGGCTCGATGGCCGCCGCCAGGCGCCGCAGCGCACCGGCGACGGTGAGCCGCAGCCCGGGCCGCGGACGATCCTCGCGGTGCCGTGTCGTCGCTTCGTCGTGCAGATCCGCCAGCCGGGCATAGACTGCTGCTACCGGTGGATCCGATGTCAGGTTCCAGTGTTCTCGATATCCGCTCATATCCCGAGTACACGCGAACCGCGGCGAAGGTTCCAACGATTTAGGTGGCGCCTACATGTTGACCTACGTGCTGGACGTCGGCGATCTGGCCGACGCCCGATTCGTGCTGTCCCCCTTGAACGAGACCGCGCTCAGCCTGTTCCACCTCCGCTCCGATCTCTCGTTCGGTCCGCACCTGGCGCGCTGGCGCCACGACGCCCTCGCCCGTCGAGACCATTTCGACCACGCAACCATCACGGCCTTGGTCTCCCCTTCCGGCGCGCAGATACCCGACTTCCTGACTCCGCCGCCAGCGGGGAACGCGCGCCCGAGTTTCGACGAGCACGTGCGCCTCGTCGCGAGCGCGGATGCCGACGCAGTGCGGCAGCAGCTCGTGCAGCTCGGCGAGGGCGCTCCCGTGAGCCCCGTCCTGGAGACGCTGCTCAGCGACCCCGACCCGGCCGGGCACATCGCCGATGTACTCGCGGACTACCACCGCGCGGCGATTCACCCCCATTGGCCGGCCATCGAACGCATCCTCGAGTCGGATATCACCTATCGGGGACGCGAGCTGGCAGCGGGAGGTCCGGCACAGCTGTTCCGATCGTTGACGCCCCGGGTGGCGTGGAACCGCACGGGAGAACTTCGGATCGATGTGTCCTGCGCATCGGCGAGCGGCGAATTCGCCTCCGACGGCCGGGGCCTGTCGCTCGTTCCCAGCATCTTCATCGGCGGCGTGGGTGCCGCCCACGACCCGAACTGCGCCGCACCTCATATCGCCTACCCGGCAAGAGGTTCCGCCACGCTCACCGAATCCGCACCGCCCGTCGCCGCCGACGCGCTGCGCAAGCTGATCGGTGCGGCGAAGGCGGACCTGCTGGTGGCACTGGAGGAACCATCGGCGGTCAGTGAGTTGGCTCGCGTTCTGGGGGTGTCACCGTCGGCGATCTCGCAGAGCCTGAAGGTGCTCAGCGCCAACGGGATCGTGGACAGTGCTCGCTACGGCCGCCGGGTCCTGTACCGGCGCACCGCGATCGGGGACGCCCTCGTCACCCGCCGATGATCGCCGCGTGGGGGACGACGGCCTCCCCCACGCAACCTCGCCTCCCCCACCGCACGATGTGCTTCCGATGGGGGTCGGAGTGAATTCACCGCGGATCGGCGCGGCGCGGGGGACGAACGCCCCTCACCCCTAGAGCTCCGAAGCCGCGCCCGGAACTCCGCGGAAGACTATTCCGCCGAGCCGAAGACCACGTTGGTGAGCACCTTCACACCCATCTCCAGCGCGCGCTCGTCGAGCACGAAATCCGGCTGGTGCAGGTCGTATTGGCGTCCCTCGCCCGACCACACGCCCAGCCGGGCCATGGCGCCGGGAGACTCCTCCAGGTACCAGGAGAAGTCCTCGCCGCCGCCGGACTGCGGGGTGTCGGTCACGCCGTCGGGCGAGACGGCGAGCGCCGCCGCCGACAGGATCGCGGTGGCCCGTTCCTCGTTGATCACCGGCGGCACGCCGCGGGTGTAGTTGACCTCGTACTTGATCCGCAGCGGCGAGAGCAGCCCGTCGATGATGTCGCGGACCAGCGGCTCCAGCGTGGCCCAGATGTGATGCTCCCCGGTGCGCACGGTGCCGTGCAGGGCACCGATCTGCGGGATCGCGTTGGGCGCGGAGCCACCGTTCGCCGCTCCCCACACCATGATCGTTCCCGATCGCGGGTCCACCCGGCGCGAGAGCACGCCCGGCAGCCCGGTGATCACGGTGCCCATCCCGTAGATGAGGTCCGAGGTCAGGTGCGGACGGGACGTGTGACCGCCCGGTGAGTGCAGGATCACCTCGACGTGATCGGCGGCGGAGGTGATGGCACCCGACCGCACGCCGATCCTCCCCACCTCGATCCGCGGGTCGCAGTGCAGCGCGTAGATCCGGGAGACACCGTCCATCACGCCGTCGCGGACGGCGGACAGCGCACCGCCGGGCATGACCTCCTCGGCGGGCTGGAAGATCAGCCGCACCCCCACCGGCAGCTCGCCGGCGGCATCGGCCTCGGCCAGCGCGAGCGCGGTACCCAGCAGGATCGTGGTGTGCGCATCGTGTCCGCACGCATGCGAGACACCGGGATTGCCCGACTGGAAGTCCAGGCCGGTGGCCTCGTGGATGGGCAGCGCGTCCATATCAGCGCGCAGCGCCACCCGCTCACCGGTGCTGGGACCGAGGTCGCACACCAGCCCGGTGGTGGAGAGCTTGCGCGGGTGCAGGCCCGCGGCCGTGAGTGCTTCGAAGACGACCTTCGTGGTGCGCTGCTCGCGCCAGGACAGCTCGGGGTGCGCGTGCAGATCGCGGCGGAAGTCCCGCAGCCAGTCGCTCTTGCGCTGCAACCACTCGTCGACCCGGGCCGATGCGCCCGTCGTGCCGCTCACTGTCCGCCGTTCCTTCCCCGGCGCTCGGCCCCGTCCTGTAGCCGTGCGCGCTCCGTCTCGTCCTCCGCGACCGCGGCGAAGGCGGCGGCCAGGGCGAGCGCACCGTCGCGCACGGCCCGGTCGGCCGAGGGACTCGCGGCGGCGGCCGTGAATTCGGGCTGGTGGGTCACGGCACCGTCGGTCTCCAGGCCGATCAGCGGATGGATCGACGGTACAGCGTGGCTCACATTGCCCATGTCGGTACTCCCCAGGGGCACCGCCCGCTCGTACTCGGGCGCCACCGGATCGCGACCGATCGCGATGGCCGCGGCCCGGTACGCGTCGGCCAGGGCGTCGTCGCTGCGGAGCTCGGAGTAGCTCGGCGAGACCTCGCGGACTTCGTGGGTGCAGCCGGTGGCCAGCGCCCCCGCCGCGAAGCAGTCGTCCGCCCGCGCGGCCAGCCGCTCCAGGGATTCCGCGGTCTCCGCGCGCAGGTAGTACAGGAGTTCGGTCGCGGCGGGTACCACGTTCGGCGCGGTGCCGCCTTCGCTGACGAAGCCGTGCAGTTGCTGGCCCGGTTCCAGGTGCTGGCGCAGGAGCCCCAGCGCCACCTGGGCCACAGTCGCGGCGTCGCCCGCATTGCGCCCCGCCCAGGGGGCCGCGGAGGCGTGCGCCTCGCGTCCGGTGAAGGCGATCGCGAGGTCGGCGAGCGCCAGGGTGCGCGTGCGCACCACGTCGAAGGGGGCGGGATGCACCATCCCGGCGCAGGCGACACCGTCGAAGGCGCCGCGCCGCAGCATGAGCACCTTGCCTGCGCCGGACTCCTCCGCCGGAGTCCCGTACACCTCCACGGTGAGCCCGAGCTCGTCGGCGACGGAGGCGAGCGCGAGGCCCGCGCCGACGCCCGCGGCGGCGATGATGTTGTGCCCGCACGCATGCCCGATGCCGGGGAGGGCGTCGTACTCGGCGAACACCGCCACCCGGAGCGGCCCCGAGCCGCTGCGCGCGACGAAGGCGGTCTCGAGATCGGCGATGCCGCGGGTCACCGCGAAGCCGTGCCCGGCGAGCGCATCCGCGACCAGCCCCGAGGCGTAGTGCTCCTCGAAGGCCAGCTCGGGCCGCGCGTGGACGGCATGGCTGAGCGCCACCAGTTCGGGCGCTGCGGCGTCGACCGTCTCGGTCAGGCGGGCGAGGGTGGAGGTGACGGGCACCGGCACCGTCAGCCGAACTTGACTTCGGTCGTGGGCACCGCGAGATCGGCGATCAGCGGCGCGTGCAGATCGTTCTTGATCTTGTTCAGCGTGGGGCCGTCGGCCGCGGCGTTCGCGGCGGCGCGCGCCGTCGCGGAAGGCAGCAGTTCGGCCTCCGAGGCGGTCGCCTGGGCGATGCCCGCGGCCACCGCGTCGCCGCCGCCGTAGCGCCGTCCGGTGGTCATCGCCTCGACGGCGGTCTGGTACGGCAGTCGCGAACGGAGCAGCGTGGCCATGCCCACCGTGAAGCCCATCTGGAGACTCACCTCGGGGAGACAGAAGAATCCGCGATCCTCGCGCATCACGGTGAAATCGCAGGAGAGGGCGAGCATCGCGCCCGCACCGAAGGCGTGGCCGTTCACCGCGGCCACGGTGGTCATCGGGAAGGTGAGCAGTCGGCTGAACACGGTGTGCACCCGGTCCAGGTAGGCGGGGAGCTCACCCACGTTGGCCAGGATGTACATCACGTCGAGACCGTTGGAGAAGAACTTGCCGGTGGCGGTGACGACCAGCGCGGCGGGCGACCCGGCCGCCTGCGCCTCGATCTCATCGAGGCGGGCGTGCACCGCATCGACCCAGTCCGGGGAGAAGCGGTTCTCCGGGTTGGTCTCCGAGAGCTCGACGCCCTCATCGCCCAGGAACAGAGTGAAGACGTCGTCGGTCCGCGTGACGTAAGGCATGGACATCACGATAGCCGCTAGCATCTGGGGCCATGGCGCAACTGCACTCGGCACGCGACTCCGGCATCGACGATCCCTCCGCTGCGGCCCGCGAAGCGGCCGCGGCGCTCACCGCCGCCACGGGCGGTGAACCCTTCGATGTGGCGGTGGTGCTCGGCTCCGGCTGGGCGCCCGCGGCGGAGGCGTTGACGGCGCGCGGCACCGCGATCGGGTCCGTCCCGATGGCGGATCTCCCCCACTTCGCACCGCCCAGCGCCGCCGGTCACAAGGGCACCGCGATCGCGCTGGCCGTGGGCGGTAAGCGAGTGCTGGTGCTGCTGGGCCGCACCCACGCCTACGAGGGCCACGACCTGTCCCGCGTGGTGCACCCCGTGCGCACGGCCTGCGCGGCCGGAGCGACCACGGTGATCCTCACCAACGCAGCGGGCGGTCTGCGCGAGGGCATGTTCGTCGGCGAGCCCGTGCTCATCGAGGACCACCTGAACCTCACCGCCCGTTCGCCGCTCGTCGGCGCGGAGTTCGTGAACCTGGTGGACGCCTACTCCCCCGCGCTGCGGGCGTTGGCGCGCACGGTCGATCCGACGTTGAAGGAGGGCGTGTACGCGGGTCTGCCCGGCCCGCACTACGAGACGCCCGCCGAGATCCGGATGCTGCGCACGCTGGGCGCCGATCTGGTGGGGATGTCCACGGTGCACGAGACGATCGCCGCCCGCGCGGCCGATGCGGCTGTGCTGGGCATCTCGCTGGTGACCAACCTGGCGGCGGGGATCACGGGCGAACCGCTCAACCACGAGGAAGTACTGGAGGCGGGCCGCGAGGCGGCGGCACGCATGGGTGGCCTGCTCGCCGACGTGATCGAGGCGATGTAGTGAGCACGCCGCAGGCACTGGCCTGGATCGCCGCCGACCCCGATCCGCAGACCCGTGCCGAGCTGGAGGCGCTCGGCGCCGAGGAGCTCGCGGAGCGCTTCGCCGCGCCGCTCACCTTCGGCACCGCCGGGCTGCGCGGGCCGGTGCGCGGCGGACCATCGGGGATGAACGTCGCGGTGGTCACCCGGACCACCTGGGCACTCGGCGAATGGCTCAAGGGCAAGTGCCTGGGCGGCGGCACCGTGGTGGTGGGCCGGGACGCCCGGCGCGGCAGTGAGGCCTTCTTCGCGGCGGCCACCGAGGTGCTCGCG
Organism: Tsukamurella sp. TY48; assembly: GCF_019656655.1. GTDB lineage: Bacteria > Actinomycetota > Actinomycetes > Mycobacteriales > Mycobacteriaceae > Tsukamurella > Tsukamurella strandjordii. The sequence goes on from NZ_BPMV01000001.1 coordinate 879,177, forward strand.
GCGCAGGGCTTCGCCGTGGTCGCGCTGCCCGAACCCGGTCCCACGCCGTGGGTCTCGTTCGCCACCAAGGCGCTCGGCGCCGTCGCGGGCGTGCAGATCACGGCCTCGCACAATCCGCCCGCCGACAACGGCTACAAGGTGTACCTCGACGGCGGCGCCCAGCTGGTGGCACCCGCGGATGCGGAGATCGAGAAGCTGATCGACGGTGCGCCCGGCGCATCCTCGATCGAACGCGCTGCGGTGCCGCAGGATCCGCGCGCCACCGAGGTGATCGCCGCGTACCTGGACCGGGTCGCCTCGCTCACCGGCGCACCGGCGGCGCCGCTGCGGATCGCACTCACGCCGATGCACGGGGTGGGCGGCGCGGTCGCGGTGGAGGCGCTGCGGCGCAGCGGTTTCGACGATGTGCACGTGGTCGAGGAGCAGTTCGTCCCGGACGGCGAGTTCCCCACGGTCACCTTCCCCAATCCCGAGGAGCCGGGCGCGGCCGACCTGCTGCTGGCGCTGGCGGAACGGGTGGAGGCCGACCTCGCGGTCGCGCTCGACCCGGACGCCGACCGGTGCGCCCTCGGCGTGCGCGGCCCCGACGGCTGGCGGATGCTCACCGGCGATGAATCCGGTTCGCTGCTCGGCGATCACCTGCTCGCCTCGCCGCTGCCCGGCGCACCGTCGGATGCGCTGGTGGCCACGACCATCGTGAGTTCCGAACTGCTCGGCGCGATCGCGGAGAGCCACGGAGCGCGGTACGCCCGCACCCTGACGGGCTTCAAGAACCTGGTTCGCGCCGGGTCCGGTCTGGTCTTCGCGTACGAGGAAGCGTTGGGCCTGTGCGTGGACCCGGCCGCGGTGCGCGATAAGGACGGCATCTCGGCGGCCGTGGTCGCCGCCTCCTACGCGGCGTCGCTCAAGGCGGCCGGCCGCGGCCTGCTCGACGCCCTGCACGATCTGTACCGCCGGCACGGCGTATACCTCACCAGCCAGTACTCGCTGCGCGTGGAGGACGTCTCGCGGATCGCCGCGATCATGGCCCGGCTGCGCGCCGATCCCCCCACCGAGGTGGCCGGAACCCCGGTCGCCTGCGAGGATCTGCAGCAGGCCCGTCCGGCCACCGACGCCCTGGTCTTCCGCGGCGACGGGGTGCGAGTCACCGTGCGGCCCTCGGGAACCGAGCCGAAGGCGAAGTTCTACCTGGAAGTGGTCGAGCCGGTGTCGGACGACCGGGTCGATGCCGCGGTCGACGGTGCGCGGGCGCGGCTGTCCGCCGTCACGGAGACGGTGCGCGGCTGGGCGGAGCTCGCGTGAGCGGGCCGCGCGGTTCCGATTCCGGCCGCACCCGGGTGATCGCGGTGGCCGTGGTGGTCGGCGTGCTGATCGTGGTGGCCGCCGCCGCGGGTGCGACGGCCTTCGTCAACGGCCGGGAGGACAGCGCGCCGACCGCGGCACCGTCGTCGTCCTCCGCCGTGCAGGCGGCACCGTCGACCGCGTCGACGAGCCCGGCCGTGCCGACCCCCGAGCCGCCCGCGCCCACGGTCCCGGGCACCGACCGGCAGGGATTCATCGGCACACCGGCCCGGTGCGCGGATGCCGATCCCGCCCGGATGATCGTGCTCACCGCCACCTCGCAGGCGGTGGTGTGCGCCCGCGGCGATGCGCTGTACTACGCGGGCTGGCGCTCGGACACCGGCGTGGGCACCCGCATCGACGGTGTGCTGCCCGCCGGGCCCGGCTGGGTGGCACGCGCACCGGACGCCACCATCAACATCACCCCGCAAGGGCTGGTGATCTCCACCGCCACGGGCGAATTCACCGAACCGGCCACCGGATTCTGGGCCGGCTGAGGCATCAGGTCCAGCGGGGGCCGAACTGGCGATCGCCCGCATCGCCGAGGCCCGGCACGATGTACGCGTTCTCGTTGAGCCCGCGGTCCACGGCGGCCGTCACCAGCCGCACCGGGTGGCCGCAATCGGCGAGCGCCTGCACGCCCTCGGGCGCCGCGACCACGCACACCGCGGTCACATCGGTGGCGCCGCGCTGCGCGAGCAGTCCCAGCGTCTCCACCATCGAGCCGCCGGTGGCGAGCATCGGGTCGAGCACGAACACCGGGCGCCCGGCCAGGTCGGCGGGCAGCGACTGGAAGTAGGGCTCGGGGACGTGCGTCTCCTCGTTGCGCCCCATCCCGACGAAGCCCACCTGCGATTCCGGCAGCATCGCGTGCGCCTGGTCCACCATGCCGAGCCCGGCGCGCAGCACCGGTACCAGCAGCGGGGGTGCGGCGAGCCGCGCACCGTCGGTCACCTCCAGCGGGGTGGTCACGGGCTCGGCGACCACGGCCGCATCGCGCATGGCCTCGTAGACCAGCATCTGCGTGAGTTCCTTGAGGGCGGCCCGGAACGACGCGTTGTCGGTGGAGACCGCGCGGAGGGCGGTGAGCCGGACGGCGGCCAGGGGGTGGTCGACCACGGTGATCTGCATGGGGCAAGCGTATCGGGAACCCCGCGGGCATCTGGACCGTCCAATTGATGAGGGGGTACGGGCATGGAGGAATTCCAGATGGATCTGCCGTCGGTGGTGAGCGCCGGCGGCGCGCTGGGCTCGCTCGCCACGGCGGTGACCGCGGTGACCGGCGCGGGCGCGGCGACGGGGGCCGCACTCACCCCGGTGTTCGGCGTGGTGGGCGGCGATTACCTGGCCGGCCTGCTGGGCGCGGTCGCGGCCACCGATACCGAGTTGGCGCGGTTGGCCGCGTTCTACGCCTCCGCCGCGGCGGGTGCGGCGCAGACGGTGGCCTCGGCGGCGGCCACGGAGGCCGGCGGGACCGCATCGCTGCTCGGCGTGATCGGCGGCGCGGTGTGAACGGGATCGTGCAGGCGCTCGCGGCGCCCCTGCGTTCCCTCCTCGACGCCTTCGGCACGGGTGATCTGACCACCGCCGGGGTCGATGCGGCGATCACGGCGATCCAGACGGAGCTGGACCGCATCAGCGCGCAGACCCGCACCACGAACGTCTCGGTGGGACAGGCGTGGACGGGCGTGGACGCCGGCGCGGCGCAGCGCACCATCGGCACCGGGGGCATCTCGGCCGGTGACCTGTCGCAGCACACCGGGGCCCTCAAGGAGTCGGTCACGGTGGCCGCCGAGAAGGTGCGCACCGGCCAGGCCGATCTCCAGCGGATCCTCGACTCCTTCGTCCAGCAGGCCGAGGCGGCGAACCCGTCGCTGGCGAATCCCACCGGGCTCATCGCCGTGCTCACGCTGGCCGCCGATCATCTGCAGCAGGCGCTCGACGTGCTCAAGCGGGTGCGCGGCGAGCTCGACGGCGAGACCGGCAAGGTCAACGAACTCGCGTCCAGCACGCCCACCGCACCCGGCACCGTCGACGGCGGTGGTGCGGCCACCACGCCGGCCTCGGCCACCGGGACCGCCCCGGCCGCCACCGCCTCGCCCGGTAGCGGCGCGAGCACCGGCGGTGGGGGTTCGTCCGGGGGCGGTGGGTTGAGCACGCTGCCGGCCGCGCTCACGGGATCGTCGGGCGGCTCCGGCCGGGGCACGGGCGGGTCGAAGGCGCAGGCGACGAGCGCGAAGAGCACGAAGGGGAGCGCCACCACCACCGACGCGAAGGGCGGGGTGTCGATCCGGCTGCCCGACGGCTCGGTGGTGAAGGCACCGAACGCGAAGGCCGCCGCGGCGGTCCAGGCGGCGCTCACGCAGATCGGAGTCCCGTATGCGTGGGGCGGGACCGCGCCGGGCGTCGGATTGGACTGCAGCGGCCTCACCCAGTGGGCCTACCGGCAGGCGGGCCTCGAACTGCCGCGGATCGCGGTGGACCAGGTGGTGGGCTCCCAGGTCAGCGCATCGAATCTGCAGCCGGGAGATCTGGCGGTGTGGGACGGCCACGTCGCCATGGTGGTGGGCAACGGCATGATGGTGGAGGCGGGAGACCCCGTGCAGCTCTCCTCGATCCGCACCGACAACATCGGCCAGGGATTCCATGGCTTCTGGCGGCCCACCGGCTGACGGTGCGGTGCACTAGTGTGGGCGCCATGGCGTCTGACATCGTCCCGATCGAACTCGGCCTCACCGACGGCCCGGTGTACACCCTGTGGGCTCCCCGCTGGCGGGACGGCGAGGACGAATGGGAGGCCTTCCTCGGTCTCGACGAGGATCTGTACGGCTTCTCCTCCGTGGCCGAGCTGGTGGCCTTCGCCCGCAGCGGCGCGGCCAACGACCTCGATGATCACCCGGCGTGGGAGGCCCTCACCACGCTGCCCGCGGAGGCCTTCCTCCCCCGCGAGGACCGCAGCTTCGACCTGATCTCGGTGCCCGAGCTGGCCGCCGAGGAGCCGACTCCCGAGGTGATCGCGGAGCTCGAGGACACCCTGGAGATCGTGGGCCTCATCGGCGAGGTGTGCGAGCTGATCGATGTCACCAAGTTCTTCAACGGCAACCCCGTGCTGGGCACCGTCCGGATCGGCACCCGCAACTTCGAGGGCCGCGAGGGCGCTGAGATGTGGCACAAGGTGGGCCAGATCATCAGCCGCAAGTGGGACGACGTGGTCGATGCCATCGAGACCGTGGTGAGCGCCCCGAAGGTCGCCGCCTCGGCCACCGATACCGCGGAGCAGGAGCTGGCCGTGGCCGCCGAGAAGGCCGCCGCCCTCGCCGCCGACAACGCCGAGCTCGAGGACGACGACCTCGACACCCTCGACGACGAGCTGGACACCGATCTCGACGACGAGACGGAGGCCGACGAGGCCGAAGCCGACGGCGAGGACGAGGACGACGAGGAGTTCGAGGAGGACGACTCGTTCTGGGGCCAGGTGGGGATCGACCCGATCAAGATCATCACCTCGGACGGCGAGTACTACACGCTGCGCTGCTACCTCGACGACAGCCCGATCTTCTTGGGCCGCAAGGGCAAGATCTACGTCTTCGACTCCCCCGGTGCGCTCGCCCGCTACCTCGCGGACGATGCGGACAGCGACCTGTCGGCCGTGTCGACCTTCGACGAGGTGCAGGTGGCCGCCACCGACGGTTCGCTGGAGGTGGACGTGCTCGACGAGAACGTCTACGTGCTGCCCGGCATCGGCGAGGACATCGCCGACGGTCCGCGGCGCATCGACCGCGACCAGCTGGACCTCGCGGTCGAGCTGCTGCTCGATTCCGCCGACTTCGCGGACGACGATTCGGTGCGGGACGCGCTGCGCCCCACCACCCCGCTCGGATTCTTCGTCTCCTACGCGCTGGATCCGCAGCCGCGGCGCCTGGCCCCGTCGGGCCCGTTCGACAACGAGGCGGAGGCGTGGCGGGCCCTCGAGCACGATCTCGAGGACCGCCTCACCAAGAAGTAGCGGCTAGCCGATCAGCACGGCGTAGCCGGGCTTGATCACATCGTCGATGATGGCCAACCGCTCGTCGAAGGGCAGGAAGGCCGACTTCATCGCGTTGATGGTGAACCGCTGCAGGTCCGACCAGCCGTAGCCGAAGGTCTGCACCAGCTTGAGCATCTCGCGGCTCATCGAGGTGTCGCTCATCAGCCGGTTGTCGGTGTTCACGGTCACCCGGAATCGCAACTGCGCCAGCAGGTTGAACGGATGCTGTTCGAGCGAGGCGACGGCCGCCGTCTGCACGTTGGAGCTGGGGCACAGCTCCAGCGGGATGCGGGCGTCGCGCACCCGCGCGGCCACCAGGCCCAGTTCGGCGCCGGAGAAGTCCTTGGAATCGGGGCCGACGCCCGCGGGGAGCGTGATGTCGTCCACGATCCGCACGCCGTGTCCCAGCCGGTCGCAGCCGCAGAAGGCCAACGCCTCGTGGATCGACGGCAGACCGAAGGCCTCACCGGCGTGAATGGTGAACGGCGCCGAGTGATCCCGCATGTACTCGAAGGCGTCGAGGTGCCGGCTGGGCGGGAAGCCCGCCTCGGCACCGGCGATGTCGAAGCCCACGGCGCCGCGGTCTCGCCAGCGCACGGTGAGCTCGGCGATCTCCCGGGACCGGGCGGCGTGCCGCATCGCGGTCACCAGGCAGCGCACCACGATGGGCCGGCCGGCCTCGCGAGCGGCGGCCTCGCCCTGCGCGAAGCCGGACAGCACCGCCTCCATCACCTCGTCGAGGGAGAGGCCGCGCTCGGTGTGCTGTTCGGGCGCGAACCGCACCTCGGCGTAGACCACACCGTCCTCGGCGAGGTCCTCCGCGCATTCGCGGGCCACGCGGGCGAGCGCCTCCGGCGTCTGCATCACGCCGACGGTGTGCTCGAAGGTCTCGAGGTACTTCACCAGCGAGCCGGAGTCGGCCGCCTCACGGAACCAGGTGGCCAGCTCGGGTTCGGTGCTCGCCGGGAGGTTCTGGTAGCCCGTCTCCTCGGCCAGCTCCAGGACGGTGCGCGGCCGCAGCCCGCCGTCCAGGTGGTCGTGCAGCAGCACCTTGGGCGCGCGGCGCAGGGAGGACAGATCGATGGGGGTGGGTCCGACCGGATTAGCCATGCCGCAACGCTACCCGGCTAGCGCTCCGCGAGGTAGGTGAGGATGGCCCGGACCCGCCGGTTCCCCTCCTCCGGGGGCAGGTCGAGCTTGGCGAAGATGTTCGCCACGTGTTTGGCCACCGCAGCATCGGACACCACGAGGGCGGCGCCGATCTCGGCGTTGCTGCGCCCCTCGGCCATCAGGCCGAGCACCTCGCCCTCGCGCGGGGTGAGGCGGTCGAGCACGGTGGTGGTGAACATCTTCTGCACCACCTCGGGATCGACCACCACGCCACCCGCGGCCACGGTGTCCAGCGCGCGCACGAAGTCGCCGACCCGGCCCACTCGCTCCTTGAGCAGGTACCCCACGGCGCCGCCGGTGTCCAGCAGGCGGCGGGCGTACGCGGCGGCCACGTACTGCGAGAGCACCAGCACCGGAAGCTCGGTGCGGGCGGAGCGCAGCTCCAGTGCGGCGCGCAGGCCGTCGTCGCCGTGGCCGGGCGGCATCCGCACGTCCGTCACCACCAGGTCGACGGTGCCGGTGTCCACCGCCCGGAGCGCATCGGCGTCGCCGAGCAGGCCGATCACCTCGTGACCGGCCCGCTCGATGATGCGTTGCAGCCCCTCGGCCAGCAGCACGGAATCCTCGGCCACCACGATGCGCATGCCCTGCAGGCTAGCGGCAGCGGATCAGGGCAGGGACCAGTGCAGCGTGGTGGGGCCGCCCACGGGGCTCAGGACGGTGAGGGTGGCACCCATCGACTCGGCTCGCTCCACCAGGCCGGCGAGCCCGGTGCCCGCGGCCACATCCGCGCCGCCGGAGCCGTCGTCGGTCACCGTCATCGCGGGCGGTTCGCCGGTGAAAACGATGCGCACCGCGGTCGCACCGCCGTGCTTGATCGCGTTCGTGACGGCCTCACTGGCCGTGTAGTACATGGCGCGCTCGACCTCGGTGGGCAGGCGCCGGCCGTGCGGCCAGCCCTCACCGGCGATGACCTCCACGCGCAGCGGGCCACCCAGTTCGGCGCAGGCGGCCTCGACCCCGGCATCGTCGAGCACCTGCGGGTGCACGCCCCGGACGGTGTCGCGCAGGCCGGCCATCGCGCGTTCCAGGCGGGCCTGGGCCTGGGCCACCTCGCCGCGCACGGCCTCGTCCTCCACGGACTGCTGCAGCATCCCCAGCTGCATCGACAGGCTCACGAGGTCCTGCTGGGGGCCGTCGTGCAGGTCGCGCTCGATGCGGCGCCGCTCCCCCTCGAAGGAGTTCACCAGTACGCCCCGTGAGGCCTGCAGCCGCGCGACGAGCCGCCGCAGCTCCTCCTCGCGCGGGCTCAACAGTGCCTGCGCGAGGGCCACGTTCACGGCCGATACCGCGTAGGCGACGTACACACCGACGGCGCCGAGCGCGATCCCCACCGCGCACAGGGCGAGGGCGCTGAGCTGGTTGTCGATGGTCCAGCCGAAGACGTTGTACTGCTCGGTCTCCGCGAGCCAGGGCGCCAGGATCAGTCCGCCGACGAGGGCGCCGTAGACCATCACGCCGAGCGAGATCAGCGGTCCGAAGGCGGCCAGGATGAGCCCGTAGACCACCTCGCGCCAGGTCGCGGCCTCGCCGAGCCGGTGCCCGGCGCGCGCGGTGACCGAACCGTCGAGCGGCGGGTGCGGGTCGGCGATCGGCGCCGCCTGCATCAGTGTCACGCGCCATCGCTCCAGCTTCGCGGTGTAGTACGACCACACCGGTGCGAGCGGCAGCAGCACGATCACCACGTACAGGAGGAAGAGCACCCAGCCGATGGCCAGCGAGCAGATCAGGTACGCCAGCCCGCGCCACGAGGCCGACGAGCCCAGCAGTTCACTCGGGGTCCGCAGCGGCGCGAACAGCGCGGAACGCCGGGGTGTTTCGGGCGGGTACGGGCCGGTGGGGGTCATGGCGGTTTCGATCATGCCCGAGACGTTAGGGCGGCGTCGAGCCCCGCACACGGGAGCGCGGGCCCCGATCCGGGGTGGTGCCAGCACTACCCTCGGGCGGCTAGCGTGACGGACATGCGCATCGCGATCCTCGACGACTTCCAGGGCGTGGCCCTGCAGTACGGCGATTTCTCCGGGCTCGACGTCACCGTCTTCACCGAACCGCTCACCGATGTTCCGGCACAGCTCGCCGGGTTCGGCGCGGTGGTGGCGATGCGCGAGCGCACCCGGTTCCCGGCGGAGGTGCTGCGCGCGCTGCCCGATCTGAGGCTCCTGGTCTCCACCGGGCGGCGCAACGCCGCGATCGATCTCGCAGCGGCCTCCGAGGCGGGGATCACCGTGTGCCACACCAGGTACCGTCCCGCCGCCGCGGCCGAGCACACCTGGGCGCTGATCCTCGCCGCGCTGCGGCACGTACCGGAGGAGGACGGCAACATCCGGGCCGGACGGTGGCAGAGCACCGTCGGCACCGAGCTCGACGGTGCGGTGCTCGGCCTGGTCGGGCTGGGCAACCTCGGGCGGCGTGTGGCCCGGGTGGGCGCGGCCTTCGGCATGGAGGTGCTGGCCTGGTCGTCGAACTTGGACCCGGCGCGCGCCGCGGAGGCCGGTGCGACCGCGGTGAGCAAGGAGGAGCTGTTCGCGCGCGCCGACGTGCTCTCGATCCACTACGTGCTCTCCGAGCGATCGCGCGGCATCGTCGGTGCCGAGGACATCGCGCGGATGCGGCCGGGAGCGCTGCTGGTCAACACCTCCCGGGCGGGCGTGCTCGACACGGCCGCCGCGGCGGCAGCGGCCCGCCGCGGCGACATCCGGCTCGCACTGGACGTCTTCGACGCCGAGCCCCTGCCCGCCGGCGATCCGCTGCGCGAGCTGCCGAATTCGGTGCTCACCGGGCACATCGGCTACGTCACCGAGCAGCAGTACCGGGTCTTCTACGGCGATGCCGCGGAGGACGTGCGCGCCTTCCTGGCGGGCACGCCCGTCCGCGTCATGAATCCCTAGACGGTCACCCGGTCGAGCACGAGCGAACCCCGCGGGCTCGCGGTCCCGCCGATGACGGCGGCCCCGTCGAGCGCGGCGACCGCACCGTCGAACTTCTCCGGGGTGTCGGTGTGCAGGGTGAACAGGGGCTCGCCCTCGGTGACGGTGTCGCCGACGCTCGCATGCCAGGTGACGCCGGCCCCGGCCTGCACGGGCTCGCCCTGCCGCTCCCGGCCGGCGCCGAGCCGCCAGGCCGCGATGCCGACGCCCATCGCGTCGAGCTCGGTGAGCACGCCGGAGGCCGGCGCGGCCACGGTGCGGGTGTGCTTCGCGACGGGCAGCGGCGCATCGGGATCACCGCCCTGCGCGGCGATCATCGCCCGCCAGCTGTCCATGGCCTTCCCGTTGGCGAGGTGCTCGGCGGGGTCGGCGTCGACGCCCGCGAGGGCGAGCATCTCCTTCGCGAGCGCCAGCGTCAGCTCCACCACGTCCGACGGTCCGCCCCCGGCCAGCACCTCGAGCGACTCGGCCACCTCGAGGCCGTTGCCGGCGCTGCGGCCGAGCGGGGTGGACATGTCGGTGAGCAGCGCGACGGTGTCCACGCCGGAGTCGTGGCCGAGCGCGACCATGGTCTCGGCGAGCTCGCGCGCCTGCTCGTGGGTCTTCATGAAGGCGCCCTTGCCCACCTTCACATCGAGCACCAGCGACGCGGTGCCCTCGGCGATCTTCTTGCTCATGATCGAGCTGGCGATCAGCGGGATGGCTTCCACGGTGGAGGTCACATCGCGCAGTGCGTAGAGCTTCTTATCGGCGGGCGCGAGTCCGGAGCCGGCCGCGCAGATCACGCCGCCCACCTTCTCCAACTGGTCGAACATCTGCTCGTTGGTGAGGTCGGCGCGCCAGCCGGGGATGGCCTCCAGCTTGTCGAGGGTGCCGCCGGTGTGGCCGAGCCCGCGGCCGGAGAGCTGGGGAACGGCGACGCCGTAGGAGGCGACGAGCGGGGTGAGCGGGAGGGTGATCTTGTCGCCCACGCCGCCGGTGGAGTGCTTGTCGGTGGTGGCCAGCGGCGCGCCGTCGCGGCGCAGGCCGGAGAAGTCCATGCGCTCACCGCTGGCGATCATGGCCGCGGTCCAGCGCGCGATCTCGCGGCGGTCCATGCCGTTGAGGAAGATCGCCATCGCGAGCGCCGACATCTGGTAGTCCGCCACCTCGCCGGTGGTGAACCGATCGATGATCCAGTCGATCTGGCCGTCCGTGAGGGCCTTCCCGTCGCGCTTCGCGGCGATCACGGATACCGCGTCGAACACCTCGGTCGAATCGGAACTCATCGGTTGACCTCTTCCAGATCGTCGGGCCCGAAGGCATCGGGCAGCAGGCGGCTCAGCGGCACGGGGCCGGAGCGGTGATCGACGAGGAGCTCTCCCCCGCCGTGTTCGTAGAGAAGTTGCCGGCACCGGCCGCACGGCATGAGGATGTCGCCGTTGGCGTTGGTACAGCTGAAGGCGAGCAGTCGGCCGCCGCCGGAATTGTGAAGCGCACTCACGAGTCCGCACTCCGCGCAGAGTCCGAGCCCGTATGAGACATTCTCCACATTGCAACCCGACACCAGCCGGCCGTCGGTGGTGATAGCCGCGGCCCCCACGGGATAGCGGGAATAGGGTGCGTAGGCCCGTCCCATGGCTTCGACGGCGGTGCGCCGCAACGTCTCCCAGTCGATCTCCGGCACCGTGGACCACACCCTTCCGAAACACTGTTGACGATGAATCAATTTATGTCAGGCAAACCTAACTAATTCTATTCGGCCCCAACGGATCGGGACCGTGGTTTCGATTCCACATTCCCGTGGGTTTAAGGTCAAGGCGTGGGTTCAGGTACACGTCGGGATTGAGGCGCCGTCCGGGCTGACGAGCTGCCCGAGGTGCCGATTCCCGCCGCGTCCATCAACGATGATGTCGAAGGCAGGGCTCGATGAGCAGTACTACTGAGGTGGTGGCGGCGAAGGAGCCGCGCCGCGTCTCCCTCTACAAGGGCGACCCGGGAATGTTGAACTGGGTGCTGCACCGCATCAGCGGCGTCACCATCTTCTTCTTCCTGTTCGTCCACGTCCTCGACACGGCGGTCATCCGCATCGATCCCGAGGCCTACGACGCCGTCATCAAGACGTACAAGACGCCGCTCATCGGTCTGCTCGAGATCGGCCTCGTCATGGCCATCCTGTTCCACGCCCTCAACGGCGTCCGCGTGATCCTGGTGGACTTCTGGAGCAAGGGCGTGCAGTACCAGAAGGCCATGTCGATCGCGGTGTGGGTGGTCTTCCTGATCACCGGCGCCGGCATGGCGGCCCGTCTCCTCTACATCATGTTCACGAACTAGGGGGCCGATACATGACCACCGCGAACGAGCCCAAGCTCGCGAAGACGCTGCTCAAGCAGTACGACCGCCCGGCTTCGCTCGACAACCCCCGCTCCCCGCACCGTCCCACCGGCGGCAACTTCGAGAAGTACGCGTGGCTGTTCATGCGCTTCTCGGGCATCGCGCTGCTGGTGCTGGTGTTCGGCCACGTCTTCATCATGCTGGCGCTCGACAGCGAGGGCGTGCACCGCATCAACGCCGCCTTCGTCGCCCAGCGCTGGGCCAGCCCGTTCTGGCAGATCTGGGACATCACCATGCTGTGGCTCGCGCAGCTGCACGGCGGCAACGGCCTGCGCGTGATCATCGATGACTACGCCCGCAAGGACCGCACTCGGTTCTGGCTCAAGGCACTGCTCGTCCTGTCGATGATCCTCGTGGTCGGCCTCGGCTCGTACGCGCTGCTCACGTTCGAACCGGCCTCCGTGCCCACCGCGCAGTAGCGCCAGGAAGGACTCACCCGCATCATGCAGGAACATCGTTACGACGTGGTGATCATCGGCGCCGGCGGCGCCGGTATGCGCGCGGCCATCGAGGCCGGCCCTCGCGCCCGCACTGCGGTGCTCACCAAGCTCTACCCCACTCGCTCCCACACCGGTGCCGCCCAGGGCGGCATGTGCGCCTCCCTGGCGAACGTCGAGGAGGACAACTGGGAGTGGCACACCTTCGACACGGTCAAGGGCGGCGACTACATCGTCGACCAGGACGCCGCGGAGATCATGGCCAAGGAGGCCATCGACGCGGTGCTCGATCTGGAGAAGATGGGCCTGCCCTTCAACCGCACCCCCGAGGGCAAGATCGACCAGCGCCGCTTCGGCGGTCACACCCGCGATCACGGCAAGGCGCCCGTGCGCCGCGCCTGTTACGCCGCGGACCGCACCGGCCACATGATCCTGCAGACGCTGTACCAGAACTGCGTCAAGCACGACGTGGAGTTCTTCAACGAGTTCTACGTGCTCGACATCGCGCTCACCGAGACCGAGGACGGTCCCGTCGCCACCGGCGCCGTGGCCTACGAGCTGGCCACCGGCGAGCTGCACGTCTTCCACGCCAAGGCGATCATCTTCGCCACCGGCGGCTCGGGCCGCATGTACAAGACCACCTCCAACGCCCACACCCTCACCGGTGACGGCATGGGCATCGTCTTCCGCAAGGGCCTGCCCCTGGAGGACATGGAGTTCCACCAGTTCCATCCGACGGGCCTCGCGGGCCTGGGCATCCTCATCACCGAGGGCGTCCGCGGCGAGGGCGGCATCCTCCGCAACGTCGACGGTGAGCGGTTCATGGAGCGCTACGCCCCCACCATCAAGGACCTCGCGCCCCGCGACATCGTCGCGCGGTCGATGGTGCTCGAGGTGCTCGAGGGCCGCGGCGCCGGACCGAACAAGGACTACGTGCTCCTGGATGTCACGCACATCCCGGAGGAGACCCTGATGGCCAAGCTGCCGGACATCATGGAGTTCTCGCGCACCTACCTCGGTGTCGACCCGGTCACCGAGCTGGTGCCCGTGTACCCCACCTGCCACTACGTGATGGGCGGCATTCCCACCAACATCCACGGTGAGGTGCTGCGCGACAACGAGCACGTGGTCCCCGGCCTGTACGCCGCCGGCGAGTGCGCCTGCGTCTCCGTGCACGGCGCCAACCGCCTGGGCACCAACTCGCTGCTCGACATCAACGTCTTCGGCCGCCGCTCCGGCATCGCCGCCGCCGAGTACGCCAACACCCACGACTTCGTCCCGCTCCCGGAGAACCCGGCCGAGATGGTCGAGAACTGGGTCGCGAACATGCTCAGCGATCACGGCAACGAGAACGTGATGGCCATCCGCACCGAGCTGCAGCAGACGATGGACAACAACGCCGCCGTCTTCCGCACCGAGAAGACCCTCACCCAGGCCCTCGAGGACGTGCGCGCCCTCAAGGCCCGGTACGAGCACGTCACGGTCACCGACAAGGGCAAGCGCTTCAACAGCGACCTGCTCGAGGCCATCGAGCTGGGCTTCCTGCTGGAGCTGGCCGAGGTCACCGTGGTCGGCGCCATCAACCGCAAGGAGACCCGCGGCGGCCACGCCCGCGAGGACTACCCGAACCGCGATGACGAGAACTTCATGGTGCACACCATGGCGTACAAGGAGGGCGAGGGCCTGGAGTCCGGGATCCGTCTCGACACCAAGCCCGTCGTGCAGACCCGCTACGAGCCGATGGAGCGTAAGTACTGATGACCGCCACCGCTGAATTCCCGTCATCGACCGTCAATCCGCCGGTCCCGCCCGGGTCGACCATGGTCACGATCAAGGTCTACCGGTTCAACCCGGAGGATCCCGACGCGGCCGGCTGGCAGAGCTACAAGGTCCCCGCGCTCCCCTCGGACCGCTTCCTGAACCTGCTCCTGTACATCAAGGGCTACCTGGACGGCACCCTCACCTTCCGCCGGTCCTGCGCCCACGGTGTGTGCGGCTCGGACGCCATGCGCATCAACGGCGTGAACCGGCTCGCCTGCAAGATGCTGATGAAGGACTTCCTGCAGGAGGGCAAGGAGATCACCGTCACCGTCGAGCCGATCCGCGGCCTGCCCGTGGAGAAGGACCTCGTGGTCGATATGGAGCCCTTCTTCGACGCCTTCCGCGCCGTGAAGCCCTACCTGATCACCTCGGGTAATGAGCCCACCCGCGAGCGCATCCAGTCGCCCACCGATCGCGAGCGCTTCGACGACACCACCAAGTGCATCCTGTGCGCGTGCTGCACCACCAGCTGCCCCGTGTACTGGATGGACGGCTCGTACTTCGGCCCCGCGGCCATCGTGAACGCTCACCGGTTCATCTTCGACAGCCGCGACGAGGGCGCCGCCGAGCGTCTCGACATCCTCAACGACGTCGACGGCGTGTGGCGCTGCCGCACCACCTTCAACTGCACCGACGCGTGCCCCCGTGGCATCCAGGTGACGAAGGCCATCCAGGAGGTCAAGCGCGCCCTCCTGTTCAGCCGCTAGCCATTACTGCAGCCCGAGGCGCCCCGGATCTCGCACGAGGTCCGGGGCGTTCTCGTATCCGCCGAGAGGATCGCCGTGACCGCCGATGACGCACTGATCACCACCCCGATCGACGGCGGCCTGCTGCGCGGCCACCTCGACCTGGAGCACACGGCACGGGGTCTTCTGCCGCATCGGCTTCCGCCCGCCGCGCGCCGCCGGATCCCCGACGAGCGGCTCGCCTCCGCGGAGGCGCAACCCGCGGGCGTGCGGCTGGTTTTCCGCACGGCGGCCACCGTCGTCGAGCTCGAGACGATCCCCACCAAGCGCGTGTACGCCGGTTTCCCGCCGCGACCCGACGGTGTCTACGACCTCGTCGTCGACGGTCACCCGGTGGCGCAGGCGACGGTTCCCGGCGGCGATGTGGACACCGTGGTCGATATGGCGACGCAGGAGACCGAGCACACCGAGGGTCCTTCCGGCACAGCACGATTCACCGACCTTCCGGCGGGTGACAAGCGCGTGGAGATCTGGTTGCCGCACAACGAGGCCACCGTGTTGGTCGCGCTGCGCTCGGACGCACCGATCGCGCCGGACGGTGATCGCCCCCGGGTCTGGCTGCATCACGGCAGCTCGATCAGCCACGGCTCCAACGCCACTCACCCCACGGGGAGCTGGCCGGCGATCGCGGCGGCCGCAGCGGGTGTCGACCTGATCAACCTCGGATTCAGCGGTAGCGCGCTGCTCGATCCGTTCGTCGCCCGCGCGATCCGGGACACCCCGGCCGATCTGATCAGTCTCAAGATCGGCATCAACATCACCAACGGCGACGTGATGCGCCTGCGCGCCTTCACCGCGGCCGTGGACGGCTTCCTGGACACGATCCGCGACGGTCACCCCACCACCCCCCTACTGCTCGTCTCCCCCATCCTGTGCCCGATCCAGGAGCACACCCCCGGGCCCGTGATGCCCGTCCCCACGGGCGACGGCCTGCGGTTCGAGGCGACGGGCGATCCGGAGCAGGTGCGATTCGGACGGCTCACGCTCACGGTGATCCGGGACGAGCTCGCGCGGATCGTGGCGAACCGCGCGGCCGACGATGCGAACCTGCACCTGCTCGACGGCCGAGCCCTGTACGGCACACAGGACCACGATCGCCTGCCGCTGCCCGATGCACTGCATCCCGACGGTGCCACACACCGGCTGATCGGTACCCGGTTCGGCGCGACGGTCTTCGGAGCGGGCGGCGTTTTCGCTCAGTGACACCATCCATGCATCACGTGTGAGCTGGCATTTCTTCCATTTCTGACACCAATCCCTTGACATGACACCACAGTGGTGTCACTCTAATGTCATGGACCTCACGCCCTTCGTCAACGAACTCCAGCGACAGCTGGCCGGCCCGGCCGAGCGCGAACTGTCCGACGCCGCCGACAACGGTGTCGACGATCCGCGCGAGGCCGCCGAGCGGCTCGCCGCGAGCCTGGACGCCGCCACGCGGCTCGTCCTGCTCGACGCGCTGTCCGCAGCGACCGCGTCCATCACCCGCGACCTGGCGCCCGGCTCGGTCGACCTTCGGCTCCGCGGCCGCGAGGTGGACTTCGTCGTCACGCAGCCGCAGGGCGATGTCGACGGCGGTGCGACCGAGGCGGTCGCCGCGGCGCCCGGAATCCCGTTGGACGACACCGGGTCCACCCGAACCACGCTGCGCCTCCCGGACGCGCTCAAGGCCCGCGTCGACGAGGCCGCCGCGGCCGACGGGCTGTCGGTGAACACCTGGCTGGTCCGCGCGGTCGCCGCGGCCGTCGCCCCCAAGCAGCGACGGTCCTCACCACGCCCCCTGCGCACCAGCGACGACTTCGCCGGCTGGGCGAGGTAACCCGCCTCCCCCGCCCCCTTCGATCACCTGCTCAGCCCCGCGAACCCCGCGGGGCGGGCCGACCACACCCGAAAACGGTCTCCCGAAAGGAAACTCATGCCCACCTTCGATACCCCCTCCCCCATCGACCTCGCCGTCAACCTGCAGGTCGGCGACCTCGAGGTCGTCGCCGGTGACCGCGCCGACACCGTCGTCACGGTCACCCCGACCTCCCCCTCCAAGGAGGCCGACCGGCGCGCGGCCGAGAGCACCCGCGTCGAGTTCGACGGCGCACGGGTCACCGTGGTGGCCCCCAAGCCCAAGTTCAGCCTGTTCGGCCCGTCCGAGTCCGTCGATGTGCGGGTCGAGCTCCCCGCCGGCTCCCGGCTCACGGCCGAGGTCGCGTACGGCGGGACCCGCAGCACGGGCCGCCTCGGCGCCACCCGGATCAAGAACCCCGGAGGTCTCGTCGAGCTCGGTGACACCGGCGCCCTGTGGGTGCGGGCCGGCCACGGCAACGCCACGATCGGCGATGTCGACGGCTCCGCCGAGGTGACCGCCGACCACGGCCAGATCCGAGTCGGGCGGATCGCCGGCGACGCCCGGCTCAAGGCCTCGCACGGCAGCGTCCGCGCGGAGGAGACGGGCGGCGCCGTCGAGGCGAACCTCTCGTACGGCGACCTCGACATCACCCGGTCCCTCGGATCGGTGACGGCGAAGACCGCCTACGGCTCGATCACGCTGCAGGAGGTGGTCTCCGGTTCGGTCGAGGTGGAGAGCGGCTACGGCCAGGTCACCGTCGGCGTGAGCGCGGGCACCCCCGCCTGGCTCGACCTCAGTTCCAAGGAGGGGCGCGTCCGCAACGAGCTCGACGGTGACGAGTCCCCGTCCGACCTCGAGAACTCCGTGTCCGTCATGGCCCGGACCAAGTACGGCGACATCGCCATCCGACGCGCCCGCTGAGCGCGCCGCCCCGAAGAAGGAGACACCCCATGACCATCACCACCACCGACACCGCGATCGCGGTGCGCGGGATCGAGAAGGCCTACAAGGATCTACAGGTGTTGCGGGGCGTCGAGTTCGACGTCTCCACCGGGAGCATCTTCGCCCTGCTCGGCTCCAACGGCGCCGGCAAGACCACCCTGGTCCGGATCCTGTCCACGCTGCTGCGCCCGGATGCGGGCACGGCGATCGTGCACGGCTACGACGTCCGCGAGGATCCGCAGCAGGTCCGCGAATCCATCAGCCTCACCGGGCAGTTCGCCGCGGTCGACGAGGTCCTCACGGGCCGGGAGAACCTGATCCTCATCGCCCGGCTGCGCCACGAGGCCGACCCGGAGGCGGTGGCCGACGACCTGCTCGACCGGTTCCGGCTCACCGATGCCGGCGGCCGCAAGGTGGGCACCTACTCCGGGGGCATGCGCCGCCGGCTGGACATCGCCATGAGCCTGATCGGCGACCCCGCGGTGATCTTCCTCGACGAGCCCACCACCGGCCTCGACCCCGAAGCACGCATCGACGTCTGGGAGGTGGTCAAGGATCTCGCGGCGCGCGGCACCACGGTGCTGCTCACCACCCAGTACCTGGAGGAGGCGGAGCAGCTCGCCGACCGCATCGCCATCCTGCGCGACGGCCGCATCATCGCCAACGGCACACTCGCCGAACTCAAGCAGCTGCTGCCGCCCGCGAAGGTCGAGTACGTCGAGAAGCAGCCCACGCTCGAGGAGATCTTCCTCGCGCTCACCGGCACCCCCACCGAAGCCCGTCCCGAGAACCGAGGCCGATCATGACCACGCACGCCGTCTCCGATACCAATGCCCTGCTGGGGCGTTCGCTCAAACACATCACCCGCAGCGCCGACACCATCATCACCACCGCGCTCACGCCGATCGCCATGATGCTGTTGTTCGTGTACGTCTTCGGCGGCGCGATCAAGACCAGCACGGGGTCGGAGAACTACGTCAACTACCTGTTGCCGGGCATCCTGCTCATGGCGATCGCGTCGGGTATCGCGTACACCGCGCTGCGGATGTTCAACGATATGCACGGCGGCATCTTCGAGCGCTTCCAGTCGATGCCGATCGCGCGCTCGTCGGTGCTGTGGGCGCACGTTCTCACGTCGATGGTCTCGAACGCGATCACCGTACTGATCATCATCGGCGTGGCGCTGCTGATGGGCTTCCGGTCCTCGGCCGGCCCCCTCGCCTGGCTGGGCGTCTTCGGCATCCTGGCGCTGTTCACGTTGGCGCTCACGTGGATCGCGGTGATCGCGGGGCTCTCGGCCAAGACGGTCGACGGTGCCAGCGGCTTCTCCTATCCGCTGATCTTCCTGCCCTTCATCAGTTCCGCGTTCGTGCCCACCGACACCATGCCGGGCCCGGTGCGCGCCTTCGCCGAGAACCAGCCCGTCACCTCGATCGTCAACACCATCTCCGCGCTGCTCGCCGAGCGGCCCGTGGTGGCATCCGATCTGGTCTCGGCCCTCGCCTGGTGCACCGGCATCCTGGTGGTGGCCTACGCCGTGGCGATGATCGTGTACCGCCGCAAGATCAGCTGATCCCGTGATCCGCTACGCCGCGTGCCCTCCGCACGCGGCGCAGCGGTCTGCGTTCCTCGGCTAGCTGCTGACGGCGTCCTGATCCTTGCGCAGGTGCACGGGCGTCGCGAAGCACATCACGGCGATGAAACCGAAGATCAGCGCCGTGGCGGGCAGGTAGATGCTGTTGCCCATCGCATCCGCGAACGGCCCCTTGAGGAAGTCCGGCAGCGGTCCCACCGAGGTGCTCAGCGCGTCCTGTGACGGCGCCTGACCCGGCGGGAACGCCGGGGTCAGCTTGGCCTGCAACTGGTTCTGCATGAGCACGCCCACGGCGGCGCTGCCCAGCACGGCACCCACCTGGCGGGTCATGTTGTACACACCCGATCCGGCACCGGCGAGCGGCAGCGGCAGGTTGCGGTTCGCGGTGGTGGCGAGCGGCCCCCAGATGAAGGCATTGCCCACGCCCATGAGGGCGATGGGCGCCAGAATCCCCACCACCGGCGTGGTCGGCGAGGCCACCGCACCGAGCCAGAACAGGGCGATCGAGTTCGAGGCGAAGCCGAAGCCCGCGAGGTAGCGGGGGTGCACCTGGTCGATCAGCTTGCCGGACAAGGGCGCCAGGCCGCCGGAGATCACGGCGAGCGGGATCAGCAGCAGCGCCGAGCGGGTGGGAGTGAGTCCCATCGACTTCTGCGCGAACAGCATGAGCGGGATCGACATGCCCGTCACCGAGAATCCCATGGTGGCGATCGCGACGTTGGCGAGCGAGAAGTTGCGGTCCTTGAACAGCGTGAGCGACATCAGCGGCTCGGGCGCCTTGGTCTGCCACCACACGAACACCACCAACAGCACCACACCCGAGATGATCAGGGTCCACACGCCGATCGGCACCGGGCCGAGGTGCCAGATGGTGCCCCAGTCGTACTTCTGTCCCTCCTGGAGGCCGAAGGTGAGCAGGAACAGGCCCGCGGCGCTCAGCACGATGCCGGGGATGTCGAGCCGGTGCTTGTGCGTGGGCAGCGAGGGCACGAGCCGCATCGCCAGTACGAAGGCGATCACGCCCACGGGCACGTTGACGAAGAACACCCACTCCCAGCCGAGGCGGTCCACCAGGACGCCGCCGGCCAGCGGCCCGACGAGGATCGCGACGCCCGCCACCGAGCCCCACAGCGCCATCGCGCTGCCGCGCTTGTCCGCCGGGAAGGTGCGGGTGATCACGGCCATCGTCTGCGGCGTCATCAGGGCGGCGCCGAAGCCCTGCACCACGCGGGCCGCGATCAGCATTCCGGCGGTGCCGGACAGGCCGCACCACGCCGAGGCGGCGGTGAAGATCACCAGGCCGATCAGGTAGAGGTTCTTGGGCCCGTACATGTCGCCGAGCCGTCCGGCCAGCAGCAGCGGCACCACGTAGGCCAGGAGGTAGGCGCTGGTCACCCAGACCACGCTGTTGAGATCGGTTCCGAGCCCCACCATGATCGAGTCGGTGGCCACCGAGACGATGGTGGAGTCCACCAGGATCATGAAGAAGCCGATGACCATGGCCCACAGCGCGGGCCACGGACGGTAGTTCGCGGGGAGTCCGCCGCCGGCGGGGCGGTCGTCAGTCGTCGTCACAGGAGACCTTCCATTCCAGGGTTCCGTTGTTCAGCCGGTCGAGCAGGCCGCGCAGCCAGGCCGCCTCGGCCTCCGCCATCGCGGCGAGGTAGTCGATGTCGAGCAGGTGCGCCTGCGCCACATGGGTCGTGGCGCGGGCGTGGCCGGACCGCAGTGCGGCGGCCCGGCTCTCGGTCTGATGCAGGCGCGCGCCGAGCAGGTCCACCACGAGGTCGCGGTCCAGGCGGTGCGCCTCGGCGAGGGCGAGCGGGAACTGCGGGTACTCCTCGGCCGGCCGGGCCAGTAGGTCGACCACGGTGGCCTGCAAGCGGTCCCGGCCCTCGGGCGAGATCGTGTAGGTGGTGCGCTCGGGACGGTTGCCCTCGCGATCGACGCCCTGGGCGGACACCAGTCCGTCGTCCGCGAGGCGGTTCACGGTGTGGTACAGCGATCCGGCCCGGAGCTTGACCACCAGGTCCTCGTGCCGCTGCACCATCGTGGTGAACATCTCGTAGGGATGCATATCCCGCTCGGTGAGCAGGGCCAGAGCCGCCACTGCCAGGGGCGTCAGGGGCCGATTCCGCGCCATCTTCCACCTCCCATCCGCGACCGCCGGCAACGCTACGCCACGATTACTCCAAGTGGAATATTTGGAGTGGAATTACCGCCCATACCGGCCGAAACCACCCTCGCGGGATGGTCGAGGTGTGTGCTGATCGCGGTTCTTGACCGCTCCGCGCGGGAACGCCTAGATCTGCGCGATGTCGGTGACCCGCCAGGCCCGGGCGGGCGACGGCGACTTCCCGCAGGACGCCGTCCGCGGCTCGAGTTCGGTGGCCGCCACGGCGACCCGCCACGCGCGTCCGTCGGTGTGGTGCACCGTCGCGATACCGCTCGCCGCACCGTGCTTCGGCACGGGCCCGGTCTCGACGGTGACCCGGAGCGCGTCCGGATCGCACGGCGGGATCGACTCCCGCACCGCGACCTCGGCGACCTGACCGACGGACGGGGTCGAGGAGCGGCCGCGCAGCCCCACCGTCGAGACGGTGCCGGCGCGCGCGGCATCGAAGACCTCCTGCGCCTCGCCGGCGGACAACCGCCCGTAGGTGTAGCCGGTGGGCAGCACGATCAGCACCGGGGCGAAGCGGTGACCGCCGGTGTGCGAGCACTCCCACACCACGGGATCGGGATAGTGCGCGGCGAGTTCGGCCGCCAGGGGGCGGCCGCGCACCGCGCAGCACACGTCCCGCTTGCCGTTCGTGCACACCAATGCGATCGGCTCCGCCGGCGCGCCGGCGGCGGGATCGTCCACTGCCAGCGCGGGGATCTGCGCGTCGTCGTCGATCACGAAGGCGCGCAAGGAGGTCCGTCCCGCCTCGCTCCGGGCCACGAACACCCGGCGCGGGCCGCGGGGCCCGTCGGCGCGGCCGGGACGGCGGATCAGCAGGACGCGCAGGCCGCGCTCCTCCGCGAATCGCTCGATGGCGGCACCGATCTCCGGCGCGAAGGTCTCGCCCGAGAACGGGTCCCGCCCCCAGCCCGCATTGTTCTCGATGCACAGCCAGCCCGGTTCCTGCGTCGCCGTACCGGGCAGCGGTTCGTCGACGAAGTCCGAGCAGCGAGGAGTCTGGTGCATGAATCAATTGTATGTTTACAATCATTGTGTGTCTACAACGATCTCGGAGCCGAGGGCCCGGCGCAAGCAGCTGGTCCTGCTCACGTGCAGCCTCAGCCTGCTGATCGTCTCGATGGACGCCACGATCGTCAACGTCGCGCTCCCGTCGATCCGCACCGATATGGCGGCCTCGGTCCAGCAGTTGCAGTGGGTGGTGGACGTCTACACCCTCACCCTCGCCGGCCTGCTGGTACTGGCGGGCGCCGCCGCCGATCGTTTCGGGCGGCGCCGCGTGTTCCGGATCGGCCTGATCGCCTTCGCGGTCGGCTCCCTGCTGTGCAGCGTCGCGCCCACCGTCGGGGTCCTCATCGCCGCCCGGTTCACCCAGGCCGTCGGCGGCTCCATGCTCAATCCGGTGGCCATGTCGATCATCACCGCCACCTTCACCGGCCGGGCCGAGCGCGCGCGGGCGATCGGCGTGTGGGGCGCCGTCGTGGGCATCTCCACTGCGCTGGGCCCACTCGTCGGCGGCATCCTCATCGAATCGCTGGGATGGCGCTCGGTGTTCTGGATCAACCTGCCGATCTGTGCGCTCGCGGTGGTCCTCACCTTCCTCGTGGTCCCCGAGTCGAAGGCGGCCCGGATCCGGCCCGTCGATCCGTGGGGCCTCGTGCTCGCCGTGGCGGTGGTGTTCACCCTGGTCTTCGGCCTGATCGAGGAGCAACCCCTGGTGTTCCTCGGCACCGCGGCCGCGCTCGCCGCCTTCGTCCTGCACGAGCGCCGGCACCCGTCCCCGTTCCTGGACCTGCGCTTCTTCCGCAGCATCCCGTTCTCGGCGGCCACACTCACCGCGGTGTGCGCCTTCGCCGCCTTCGGCGCCTTCCTGTTCACCATGTCGATGTACCTGCAGGAGACGCGGCACCTCTCGGCCGTCCACGCGGGCCTGATGTTCCTGCCGATGGCGCTCGCCGTGCTCATCTGCTCGCCGATCTCGGGCCGGCTGGTGGCGAGCTACGGCGCGCGACCCTCGCTGCTCGGTGCCGGGCTGCTGATGACCACGGGCGCCGTGCTCCTCACCGCGATCCATCCGGACACCCCGCTGCCCCTGATCGCGGTGATCTTCGCGATCTTCGGGACCGGCTTCGGCCTGGTGAACGCACCGATCACCAACTCGGCCGTGAACGGCATGCCGCTGGACCGGGCCGGCGCCGCGGCGGCGCTCGCCTCCACCAGCCGCCAGGTGGGCGTCAGCATCGGCGTGGCCCTGGCGGGCCTGTCCGCCGGCGCTCAGCTCTGGTGGATCGTGGCCGGCACCACGAGCTGCGTGCTCGCACTCGGCGTGGTCTCCACCGGTCCGGCCGCCGCACGCTCGATCGAGCGCATCGCGCCCCTGCTGGAGGATCGCGAGGGCGCCGATGCCCGCTGAACCCGTCACCCGGCCCGATCCCGACGAGGTCTGGGGCTCCCTGGTCCGCGTGGCCTTCGACGGCCGCGACGGCTGGCGCCGGGCCGTCGTGGAGCGGACCGGATTGCCGTTCAGCCGGATCCGCGCGCTCACGCGGCTCGCCAGATCCGGGCCCATGACGCTCAAGCAGCTCGCGCACGCCGCCACGATGGACCCGCCGGCGACCACCGTCACCGTCAACGACCTGGAGGAGCGCGGCCTCGTGGTGCGGGACACCGATCCCGCGGACCGCCGCGCGAAGCTGGTGACGCTCACCGATGCGGGCCGCGCCGTCGTGGCCCTCGTCGCCGATACGCCCGATCCCGCTCCCGCGCCGTTGCGCGAGTTCACGCCCACGGAGTTGGGCGCCCTCGCCGACATGCTTCGCCGCTTGCAGGAATGACGGAGCCCGCCGGATACGATTCGAGCCGATGACAGCTCGACTTCTCCGGTGTGCGCTCGCCGCCTGCCTGGTCGGGGGCCTCGCCGCCCCCGGCCTCGCTGCCGCCGTCCCACCTCCTCCGCCCACGCCCGGCGTTACCACCGTCCCCGCGGTCACCACGCTGAACACGGACTCCTGTCCGCACAAGCAGGTGGCGCCGCCCGCCGTCGACGCCTCCGAGGTGCCCGCCCCTGGGAAGCCCGCCCCGAAACCGCTGCCGGTCCCGAAGCCGCCGGTGGGTGGCGAACGCCTGTCGGGCTGCGGCGTCGTCGCGCCCGACGGTGCGCCGCCCGCACCGCAGGGCATCGACTCGGCCGGCTGGTTGGTGGCCGACCTCACCGACGGCACCGTGCTGGCCGCCAAGGATCCGCACGGGCGGTACCGGCCGGCCAGCACCATCAAGCTCCTTCTCGCCCAAGTGGCGCTGCGTGACCTCGATCTCGACACCGTGGTCGACGGGACCGCCGAAGACGCCGCGCAGGAGGGTGATTCGGCGGGCGTCGCCCCCGGAGGCCGGTACACGGTACGGCAGCTCATCGAGGGGCTGATGCTCATCTCGGGCAACGACACCGCGCACGCTCTCGCCCGCCAGCTGGGCGGGGTCGACGCCGCGGTCACGAAGATGAACGACCTGGCGAAGTCCTTGGGGGCGCGCGACACCCGCGCCGCCACACCGTCCGGCCTGGACGGACCGGGCCAGACCACCAGCCCCTACGATATGGCGCTGATCCTGCAGAACGCACTGCGCGACAAGCGGTTCACCGAGATCGCCTCCACCCGCCAGATCACCTTCCCCGGCCATCCGCCGGTGCCCACCACCGCGCCGCCCACACCGCTGCCGCCCGGCGCAACGCCGCCCCCGGCACCGACCTCCGTCGCGCCGTATCCGATCGTCAACGAGAACCGGATGCTCACCGATGTCCCCGGTGCGGTGGCGGGGAAGAACGGCTTCACCGACGATGCGAAGAAGACCTACGTGGGCGCCGTCGATCGGGACGGCCGCCGGTACGTGGTGGTGCAGTTGTTCGGCCTGGCGTACACGGGCAACACCTACTGGGATCAGTTCCGGCGCCTCCTCGACTACGGCGTCGGGCTGCGCGGCAGTTCGGTGGGCACGCTGGTCTCCCCCGCCGCCGGCGCCACCCGCGAGCGGCCCGCGGTGCCGGAGACCACCGCATCCGAGGCTTCCGGCGGTATGGGCACGGGTACCCGGATCGCGATCGGCCTCGGCGGTCTGGTGGTGATCGGTGCGCTCGTCGGCGCCGCGATGCGCACCAGCCGGGGGCGCTGAGATGACCTCCTCGATCCTGGAACCCGTGCCCGACAAGGGACTGCGCTCGGACTCCCTGGGTCTGCTGGGCAACATGGCGATCGGCCTGTCGTCCACGGCGCCCGCCTACAGCCTGGCCGCCACCCTCGGTTACGTCGTGGCCACGGTGCACGACAAATCGCCCGCCATGTTCGCCCTGGCGTTCATCCCGATGCTCATGGTGGCGGTGGCCTACCGGGAGCTGGCCGACGCGGTGCCCGACTGCGGCACCACCTTCACCTGGGGCAGCAAGGCCTTCGGCCCGTGGGTGGGCTGGATGGGCGGCTGGGGCCTCGCGGTCTCGGCGATCATCGTGCTGGCCAACGTCGCCGAGATCTCGGGCGTGTACCTGTTCCGCTTCCTCGGCATGCCCGAGCTGGCGGATTCGCGCTGGCTGGTGACCGGGTTGGGGTGCGCCCTGATCGTGGCGATGACCTGGGTGAGCTACCGCGGCATCGTGGTCTCCGAACGCCTGCAGAACGTGCTGATGGCCATCCAGTTCGCCGTCCTGGTGTTCGCCGCGGTGGCGGCCCTGGTACTCGTGTACTCCGGCCGGGCCGGAGCACAGGCGGTGCGCCCCAGCTGGTCCTGGCTCAATCCGGCCGGACTCAGCGCCTCGCAGATCGCCGCGGCGGTGATCCTGTGCATCTTCCTGTACTGGGGCTGGGACGCCTGCCTCGCAGTGGGCGAGGAGACGAAGGGCTCGGCCACCACACCCGGACGGGCGGCGGTGCTCTCGACCGTCGTCCTCCTCGGCACCTACGTGCTCGTCGCCGTGGCCGTGCAGGCCTACGCCGGCTTCGGCACCACCGGGATCGGCCTGAACAATCCCGAGAACCGCGACGACGTACTCACCGTGCTCGGCGCACCCGTGGGTGGCGCCGTGCTCGCCGGACTACTGCTGCTGACCGTCGCGATCTCGGCACTGTCCTCGACGCAGTCGACGGTGTTGCCCACGGCCCGCGGCACGCTCGCGATGGCGGTGTACAAGGCGGTGCCCGACCGATTCGCGCGGGTCGATCCGAAGTACCTGACACCGTCCTTCGGCACGGTCGTGATGGGCGCCTCCGCCCTGCTGTTCTACCTGACGCTGTCCGTGGTCAGCCGCAATGCGCTCGAGGACTCGATCAAGTCGCTGGGCCTGGCGGTCGCCTTCTACTACGCGATCACGGCCTTCGCGTGCGTCTGGTACTTCCGCCGCACACTGTTGCGGTCGGCCCGGAACTTCGTGCTGCGGTTGCTGTTCCCGCTCCTGGGTGGGCTCACTATGGTGTGGGCCTTCGGACAGAGCGCCGTGGACATGATCGCGCCCGACTACGGTGCCACCACCATCGGCGGGATCGGCGGCGTCTTCGTACTGGGCGTGGGCATGCTGGTGCTGGGGATCCCGCTGATGATCGCGTGCGCCGTCCACCGGCCTGCCTTCTTCCGCGGCGTGACCCTCCCGCGGGACGCTGCGGAGCGCTGAGGAATCAGCGCTTGAGGGCACCCTTGAGCAGTGTGCGCGCAGTCTTGCGGGTGGTCTCGGAGGCAGTGCTGTAGTGGCCGCTGCGGAAGGGCGGCTGCGGGTCGTACTCGATGCTCAGCTGCGCCGCCTCGGCCGTCGCGCGGTCTCGGATCCGCGAGATCAGCCACAGCGTGCAGTCGAGCCCGGAGGATACCCCGGCGGCGCTGACGAACTGGTCCGATCGCACGATCCGGGCCTCGGGCCGGGGCTTCGCCCCCAGTGATCCGAGGAGGTCCATCGCGATCCAGTGGGTGGTGGCGGGACGTCCCGCCAGCAGGCCCGCGTGCGCCAGGATCAGCGCGCCGGTGCACACCGAGACCGTCCAGGTCGCCCGGCCGCTGGTGCGGGACACCCAGTCCCGCAGCACTGTCCGCCGCCCCGTGTCATCGGCCGACGGTCCGCCGGGCACCAGCAGCACATCGGCGGGCTTCGCCGTGGCGAAGGAGTGCGTGGCCGGCAGCCGCAGCAGACCCGAGTCCATCCGCACCGGCGCACCGTCTTCACTGACGAACTGCATCGTGACGCCCGGAACGTAATTGAGGAGCTCGTAGGGTCCCACCGCGTCGAGGGCCGTCATGCCGTCGTACAGCAGGATGGACACCACCACGGCGCGGCCCGCCTCGAACGGCGCCGGCGCACTGCCGTGCTCCTCGATGCCCGTCTGGCCCTGGTCATTCGGCGCCGCGGACGCACCACCGGCCACCGCCGCTGCCGCCGCGGCGGCAGATACCCCTGCGCCGGCGATCACGGCTCGTCTACTCACTGTCATCTGGTCCCTTCTTCCGGTCACTATCTGGACCGTAGTCCGGTCAGCGGCGGCGCGGAACCCGTAACCCGCTCCCCGCAACGGATTTTCATGAATCCTTCACGCCCGCGGTGACCTCGGCCACCGGCCAACTGCCACGGGTCAACAACCACGGGTCAACAACCACGACTCAACGGCGGCGGATCAGCGGCGGCGGCGCACCAGCGCGCCGAGGCCGATCCCCGCGACCAGGCCCGCCGCACCCGCCGCCACGCTGCGGCCGGGATCGGACTCCTGCCGGATCACCGGCGAGATCACCACCGGGTCGGGTACCGCGGGGATCACGTACTGCTGATTGCGCGGGTCGGTCGCCGCCCACGCCGTCGCGAACAGCACGATCCGCGCCGTGAAGTAGATGAACAGCATGATGCCGAGGATCGGCCCGAAGGTCGCCCCGGCGGGCCCCTTCATGGTGTTGCCGATGAGAAGGGCGGCCACCTGCATGAAGGCGTAGAAGACGATCGACGTCAGGAGCCCGGCGCGCAGGGCGTTGCGCCACGGGAACTGCACCCGCGGAAGCTTGGCGATCACGAAGGTCCACAGGGCCCAGCCGGCCAGGATGGTGACGATGATCGTGGCGGTGGTGACCAGCCCCTGCAGGCCCGGAACGTCACCGAGGCCGAGCGCGTCGAGGATCTTCGAGGTGAGCGGACTGTTGCCGACCGCCATGAGGGCGATGCAGGCCACGATCACCACGAACAGGCCGATGAGGGCTCCGAGGTCCTGCAGCTTGGTCTTGACGAAGTTCTGCTCGGGGACCTCGCTGTCCCACATCGCGGTCAGCGCGGCGCGGACGTTCGACATCCACCCGAGACCGGCCCAGAGTCCACCCGCGAGGCCCACGATGCCGACGGTGCCGCGCGAGCCGATCGCCTGATCGATGAGGTCGTTGACCGATTTGCGCAGGCTCTCGTCGCTGATCGCCGAATTGATCGTGAGCTTGAGCTCGGCGAGCAGGTCCGCGTCGTTGATCAGGACGTAACCACCGACCGAGAAGGCGACCATGGCCAGCGGGAACAGCGCGAAGACGCTGAAGTAGGTGATACCCGCGCCGAAGTAGTCGCCCTTCTTGTCCTGGTACCGCTCGGCGGCGGCCATGAGGTGATCGAACCATGGCCAGCGCTGCCGATACTTGTCGAGCATCCCCGGACGACCTCCTGCTTTGCAACCGCTTAGGGCGCCAGGAACCCTACCCTGTCGTAGACATCCGCGAGGGTGCGGGATGCGATCTCCCGCGCGTGTTCGCGGCCCTGGGCGATGATCCGGCCGAGCTCCGTGCGGTCCTCGAGGTACTCGTCCACCCGCCCGCGCAGCGGCGTGGTGAAGTCGACGAGGATATCGGCGACATCGGTCTTGAGCTCGCCGTAGCCCTTCCCCTCGTACTTGGTCTCGAGCTGCTCCATGGTGGCGCCGGTGAAGGCGGATTCGATGGTGAGCAGGTTGGAGACGCCGGGCTTGTTCTCCCGGTCGAACCGGATCTCGCGCTCGGTGTCGGTGACGGCGGACTTGACCCGCTTGGCGATCACCTTGGGATCGTCGAGCAGGCTGATCAGGCCCGCATCCGATTCCGCGGACTTGCTCATCTTCGCGGTCGGGTTCTGCAGGTCGTAGATCTTGGCGGTGCCGGAGACGATGTACGGCTCGGGCACCACGAAGGTCTTCTTGAACCGGGTGTTGAAGCGCTGAGCCAGGTTCCGGGTCAGCTCGAGGTGCTGGCGCTGGTCCTCGCCGACCGGCACCACCTGCGGGCGGTAGAGCAGGATGTCGGCGGCCATGAGGATCGGGTAGGTGAACAGTCCCACCGACGAGCTGTCGGTGCCGTTCTTGGCCGACTTGTCCTTGAACTGCGTCATCCGGCTGGCCTCGCCGAAACCGGTGATGCAGCTGAGGACCCAGGTGAGCTCCGCGTGCTCCGGGATCTGCGACTGGACGAAGATGGTGGACCGCTCGGGGTCCACCCCGAGCGCGAGCAGCTGCGCCACGGCGAAGACGGTGCGCTCGCGCAGCGCCTTCGGATCGTGCGGCGTGGTGATGCCGTGCATGTTCGGGATGAAGTAGAAGGTCTCGAACTCGTCCTGCAGGGCCACCCACTGCCGTACCGCGCCGAGGTAGTTGCCGAGGTGGAACGAGTCCGACGTCGGCTGGATTCCCGACAGCGCACGCTGCCGCTTCGCGGGGGTGGGGGCGGTCTCAGTCACGATCGTTGAGTCTATCGACCGCCGCTCGCCACGTCTCTTCAGTATCCGGTCGGTATCGGGTCGGCCGGTGCACCGACGGGAGCAGGGGCGGCACCGCCCGGCCCGGTCGCCGGCATTTCGCCACCGTTGCCGCCGCCGCGTACCCGAGTGGCTGCCGCCGGCGGGACACGCGATCCGCCTCCCCGTGCGGCAGCCCGCTCGTCGCCGCTAGTCGCGGTACTCGACGGTGACCGGCGCGTGGTCCGACCAGCGCAGGGCGTAGGTGTCCGCGCGTTCCACCCGCGCTGCTGTCGCGCGGGCGGCGAGGGCGTTGTTCGCGATCTGCAGGTCGATCCGCCAGCCGGAGTCGTTGTCGAAGGCCTTGCCGCGCCACGACCACCAGGCGTACGGGCCCGGCGTATCGGGATGCAGCTCGCGAACGACGTCGGTGAAGGGACGGCCGGCACCGATGTAGGTGCTCATCCACTCCCGCTCCTCGGGGAGGAAGCCCGAGTTCTTGACGTTGCCCTTCCAGTTCTTGATGTCCAGTTCGGTGTGGCCGATGTTCCAGTCACCGCACACCACCACGTCGCGCCGGCGGCGTCCGAGCTTGGTGAGGTACTCGCCGAACTCCTTGCGGAAGCGGTCCTTCTCGTCCTGGCGTTCGGTGCCCACATCGCCCGAGGGCAGGTAGAGCGAGCCGACGGTGAGCGTGCCGAAGTCCGCCTCCAGGTATCGGCCCGCCTCGTCGAATTCGGCACTGCCGAAGCCGATGCGCACCGCATCGGGCTCGCGGCGCGAGAGGATCGCGACGCCGTTGCGGCCCGCGGTCGACGATTCCGCCGCGGTGACGTGCCACCCCTCGTCGAGAGCGGGCGCGAGCGCGGTCAGCGTCTGCTTGTGCGTGGCACGCACCTCCTGCAGGGCGACGACGTCGGCCTTCGTCGCATGCAGCCAAGGCAGCATCCCGAGGTTCTCCTCGGACCGCTGCTTGACCGCGGCGCGGATGCCGTTGACGTTGATCGACGTGATGATCATGCGAGCGCCGCCACGGTGAGACCGGCATCGGACCAGGCTGCGCGGACAGCAGCATCGTCGGCATCGGGGCCGGTGCTCAGCAGCACCTGGACGCCCCGGTCGGCGAGCACCGAGACGAAGACGTCGAACGAATCCGCCTCATCCGCGAGAACCTGCTCGGCCTCGGCGATCGCGACCACCACCAGGGCCGGGCCGCCCAGCCAGCCCAGGTCTCCCAGACAATCCGCGAGGGCGTCCCAGTTCGCACCGAAGTCGAGCGGGAACTGCAGGACGGCGGACAACTCGTCGAGTAGCGCCGCCTTGGCGCGCATGCGGCTGCCGCGGGCGACGAGCACGCGGGGCCGCTCGCGCTGCTTGAGGCTGTCGAGATCGGCGCTGGTGAGCGCCGCCCCGGAGCCGGAGGCCAGGAACTGCGGAAGAGTGCTCATCGGATCCTCGTGAAGGTCTCGTAGTGGTCGAGGGTGTACCAGGCGCTGCCGTCCGAGCCGGTGATGATGCGTTCGGCATCCCGGCCGCGGTTCGGTTTCTTGATGTTGACGTCCCACTCGGTGTAGCGCACCTTCTTGCCGTCCGCACCGGTGGCCGGCAGCCGCTTCTCGAAGTTGCCGAAGTTGCGGCCGCCCTGCGTTCCGGAGCCGTCCTTCGGCGGCCAGGTGCCGGCGTCGATCTTGGCGAGCGTGTCGGAGACCCGTTGGGGTACGGCCGTGTTGGCCGCGGAGCGGGACGGGGCACCGGGTTTGGCGGTGACCGAGCGCGAGGCGCCCGACGGGGCCTTGGCGGCCGCCGACGTGGCGCCCGCGGATTCCGCCGCCGGTTGGCTCGACTTACCGCAGGCCGTGAGACCGAACACCGCGAGCAGGGTGATCGCGCACAGCGCGAGGATCCTTCGCATGGGCCCGACCCTACCGGCGGGCACCGACAGGTTCCGGGGCGCGGCGCGCCGCCAGCAGGCCGATGCCGAAGACGCCCAGGCCCGCGACGGCCAGGCCGCTGCCGACCAGCGCCGGTGCCGTGTAGCCGTAGCCTGCGGCGATCACGGCACCGCCGAGGAAGGCACCGAGAGCGTTGGCGATGTTGAGCGCCGAATGGTTGAGGGTGGCGGCCAGGGTCTGCGCCTCCCCCGCGACGTCCATCAGGCGCGTCTGCAGCGCGGGGACGAGTGCCGACCCGGTGAGGCCGATGAGGAAGAACAGCGAGATCGCGGCGACCGGCTCCGGCGCGAACGCCGAGAACAGCGCCTGCAGCACCACGAGACCGGCGAGCGTGGCGACGATCGACCGGTTCACCGAGAAGTCGGCGGCACGACCGCCCACCACGTTGCCGATCACCATGCCCACGCCGTACACCGCGAGCACGAACGGCACCGCGGACTTCTCCAGCCCGGACACACTGGTCAGAGTGGTGCTGATGTAGGTGTAGACCGCGAACATGCCGCCGAACCCGACCACACCGGTGAGCAGCGCGAACCACACCTGCGGGCGGCGCAGGGCGCCGAGCTCGGTGAGCGGGTTGGTGACGGGGATGTCGACGGCGGGCAGCCACACCAGGAGCGCGATCACCGTGGCGGCGCCGATCACCACGACCACCGACAGCGCGTACCGCCAGCCGAAGGCGTCGCCGAGCCAGGTGGTGAGGGGGACTCCGATCACGTTGGCCACGGACAGGCCCATGAGGACCTGGCCGACGGCGCGCCCGCGGCCCGCCGGTCCGGCGAGGTGCGCGGCGACGAGCGCGGCCACCCCGAAGAAGGCGCCGTGCGGCAGGCCCGCGATGAAGCGCGCGGCCATCAGGGTCTCGTAGTTGGGCGCGATCACCGAGAGCGTGTTGCCGAGGGTGAAGGCCACCATCAGCGCGACGAGCAGGGTGCGGCGCTGCTCGCGGGCGAAGGCCGCGGCGATGAGCGGAGCGCCCACCACTACGCCGAGGGCGTAGGCGGCGATCACATGGCCGGCGACCGGTTCCGATACGCCGAGATCAGCCGCGATGTCGGGGAGCAGACCCATCGCCGCGAATTCGGTGGTGCCGATCCCGAAGCCTCCGAGGGCCATCGCGCCGACGGCAAGACTGATGCGCGTGGATGGGTTCACACGCCGGTGCAACACCGCGCGGGCGCGATTGGTTCCCCATCGCGCCTGTGAACTCCTTCACAGGGCGGGGCCTTCCCCGCTACCCCTGCCGCCCGAATCCGGTCGGTTATGATGCAGGCCAGGTCATGAGTGTCAGCGTCAAGCCCCGGCTCGCTGACCGGCAACCCTCCGCCGCGGTGGGGTGCCCCGGGTGATGACCAGGTTTCCCGGCGGACAGCCGCGCCGGGCGGCAAACGCGAGAAGAGGTTCGGTGACCATCAGCATTCCCGCAGGCAGGACCGATCGCAGTCACGCAGGTGACTGGGCGCGGGTTCCCGACGGTGCGATGCAATCGGTCGGGATCGGCGCCTTCCGGCTGGAATCGGGCGAGGTCCTCGACGATGTGACGATCGCCTTCCAGCGCTGGGGGGCGCCCAATGAGGCCGCCGACAACATCGTGCTGGTGCTGCACGCACTGACCGGCGATTCGCACGCGGCCGGCCCCGCCGACGGCGAGCACGGCCAGGCGGGATGGTGGAACGGACTGATCGGTTCCGGTGCACCGGTGGACACCGACGAGTGGTGCGTGGTCTCGGCCAATGTCCTGGGCGGATGCTCGGGGTCCACCGGCCCGTCGTCGGTGGCCGCCGACGGCCGCAGGTACGGCTCGCGATTCCCGACGATCACCGTGCGCGACCAGGTGGAGGCCGAACGCGAGCTGCTGCGAGCTCTCGGCGTCCGGGAGATCGCCGCGGTCGCCGGCGGCTCGATGGGCGGCGCCCGGGCCCTGGAGTGGGCCGTGAGCCATCCCGATTCGGTGCGCGCCGCACTGGTGCTCGCCGTCGGCGCCCGGGCCACGGCGGATCAGATCGGCACCCAGACAACGCAGATCCAGGCGATCACCTCCGATGCGAACTGGCGCGGCGGCGATTACCACGATTCCGGCCCCGCGCCCGAGGCCGGCCTGGGCATCGCCCGCCGGATCGCGCACCTGACCTATCGCACCGAGATCGAACTCGACTCGCGCTTCGCCAATCACCCTCAGGGCGAAGAGGATCCACTGAACGGAGGACGGTACGCCGTGACCTCCTACCTCGATCACCAGGCGTCGAAGCTGGTGCAGCGCTTCGACGCCGGCAGCTACGTGGTGCTGTCGGAGGTACTCAATCACCATGACGTCGGCCGGGGCCGCGGCGGCGTCGAGGCCGCCCTGCGCGGCTGCCCCGTGCCCACCGTGGTGGGCGGCATCGATTCCGACCGCCTCTACCCGCTGCGCCTGCAGCAGGAGATCGCCGATCTGCTCCCCGGCTGCGAGGGGCTGCGCGTCGTGCACTCCCGCGACGGCCACGACGGCTTCCTCACGGAGAGGGATGCGGTAGCCGAATTACTCACCGCGACGATGGAACTGGCCCGCCGACCACGCTGAGCCGCAAGCGCTACGCCGCGGGCGTGGTCACGGTCGGCGACTCGGGCGCCTGCTCCCCCGCCGATGGCTGCACGGGCGCGGGCGGTACGTCCGGCCCGGAGGCACCCTCGGGAAGGTGTGCCCCACCGCCCACGATCGGCAGCGGCGGATGCTCGGACGTGGGCGACGGCGCGGTCGGCGTTCCGGTGCCACCCGTCGTGGGCACGCCGGGACTGGTCGGACTCGGGGTGCCCGTCGTCGGGCTGCCGGTGGGCGGAGTCGGCAACAGGATCGTGGGCCAACCGGTACCCGGCGTGGATGGGACGGTGGGCGTCGTCGGCAGCGGCCCGACGGTGCGGCCGGGGGTTCGCGTCCGCGGCGCAGTGGGCGGCGGAGCGAAGGTCGTCATCACGGGCGGCACCGTGACCTCGTCGCGGGGATGATCGCGGGGCACGTTGGTCGGCACCACCAGCTCGCCGCCGGCCAAGGTGGTGGTCGTCGAGGTGAACTCCTCACGAGTCGTGCTGCCCTGCACCGCATCCGACGTCGTGGCATCGGTCACCAGGGGCAACCGGTCGGTGCTGTCCCCAGTGGGGCCGATGAGGCCGGTCGCGTAGGTCGTGATGAGGACGGCGAAGGCGAGCGCCGCCACCACCAGTACCGGGAGGATGGTCGCAGTGAGCCGCACGCTGTGCCCACCGAAGGCGCCGAAGCCGGAGCCGAGGCGGGCCGTGCCCGCAGGGGCGGCGCCGGCGGTCCGATCGGCGGCCAGGAGCGCCGCGCCCGTGGCCGCGACCGCTTCCGGCTCGTCGACGTCCACCGTCTCGATGTGAGAGGTACGGGCCACACCGGAGATCGCCTCGCGGATCGCGGCGTGCTGGGCGCCACCGCCGATCAGGACCAGCGCCTCGGGCGGGGTACCGGCCCCGTCGACCACTCCGCGGACGAATTCCGCTGCGGCGCGCGGTGTATCGAATCCGGGTTCGGTGCCGGAAACGGCGACCGCGGTGGTGCGGGCGGTCGCGGTCACGGCACCGTCGGTCACGGTGTGCACCCGCATCCCACCGGCCCCGATATCGGCGATCAGCGTCACGGAATAGCGGGCGATGGCTCCACTGTCGTCGAGCGCGCGGAGCACCGCATCGGTCTCGCGCACGACCTCGGCGGCGCGGAGTTCGCCGCGGATGCCGAACCGCGCCGCCAGCAGATCGCGGCGGGTGCGCACGGCGACGGCGGAGGCATCGACGGGGCGTTCGGCGCGGGCGGCGAGCAGGTCGAAGCCCGAGGCCAGCAGGTCGCTGCGGCGGCCCAGACGGTAGGGGCCGGGGTCGATGGTGCGGGTCTGCTGACCGACGACCTCGCCGTCCTCCCATTCGAGCAACACGCAGTGGACCGGGCCGCGACCGATGGAAGCGCCGAATGACGTGGTGGTCATGGGCACCTCCGATCACGTCGCATTAGTCCGTTATCTGGTCACATCGTACCCGATACGAAATCGTTACATACGTCATCCTGAAGGATGAAATGCGATGACCGCAGACGACGTGTGCCGCGCGGCGTCTACTTCGTTCCGAGCGGGCTGATCTTCCAGGTCACGACCAGGATCGCAATCGCGGCGAGCGCCAGTACGGTGGTGTCGAACCAGCGGCTGCGGACGCGCAACAGGCCCTGCCGGCGATCGGGCAGGGTGGCCCGCAGTACGGCAGCGAGTCCGGTACCGGCACCGAAGACGACGAGGCCTCGCCGCCAGTACTCGAGCCCCACGAGGACCATGCCCACCGTCAGCACGCCGATCACCGAGGCGTATCCGGCGTTCGCCACCACCGACCGCACCACTCGGGCGCGGCGGTACCGGACGACCTCGGACTCGGTCACTCAGGCCCCGTCCGCACGCGCCAGATCGCGTTCGGCGGCGTCGATCACGTTGCACAGAAGGAAGGCCCGGGTCAGGGGGCCGACCCCACCGGGGTTGGGCGAGAGGTACCCGGCGACCTCGGCCACCTCGGGGGCGACATCGCCCCGAAGCCCGTCGGCGGTGCGGCTCACGCCCACGTCGAGGACGGCCGCACCGGGCTTGACCATGTCGGCGGTGATCAGCCCCGGCACACCGGCGGCGGCGATCACGATGTCGGCGCGCCGGACCTCGGCCGCCAGGTCACGAGTGCCCGTGTGGCACAACGTGACCGTGGCGTTCTCGGTGCGACGGGTCAGGAGGAGGCCGATCGGCCGGCCCACGGTGACCCCGCGACCGATCACCACCACGTGCGCGCCGTTGATCTCCACGCCGTACCGCCGCAGCAGGTAGACGATGCCGTGCGGGGTGCAGGGCAGCGGTCCCTCGGCGCCGAGCACCAGCTTGCCGAGATTGGTCGGGTGCAGGCCGTCCGCGTCCTTGGCGGGGTCGATCCGCTCCAGGATCGCGTTCTCGTCGAGGTGCTTGGGCAGGGGCAGCTGCACGATGTATCCGGTGCACGCCGGATCGGCGTTGAGATCATCGATCACGGCCTCCAGCTCGGCCTGCGAGATGTCGGCCGGCAGATCGCGGCGGATCGACTCGATGCCCACCTTGGCGCAGTCCGCGTGCTTGCCCTTGACGTAGGAGTGCGAACCCGGGTCGTCGCCCACCAGCACGGTGCCCAGCCCGGGCGCCACACCGCGGGCGCGCAGCGCGTCCACGCGCCCTCGGAACTGCTCGAAGAGCTCGTCGCGGGTCGCTTTGCCATCCAGAACACGTGCGGTCACGACCAGCAGTCTATCCATTCGAGCTGCGCACAACACATTCAGCCGATTCGATGAGCGCTCGGCCTCACTTCGTTCGATACTGAAAGCATGACTACCAACAATCCCCTGCAGCAGGGCATCAAGAGCACGTGGCAGACGACGCTGTTCCTGGGCATCGTGTCGATCGTCATGGGCGCGATCATCGCGGCGTGGCCCGGCCCCACCACGTTGGTCGTCGGCGTGCTGTTCGGCGTCTTCCTGATCCTGACCGGCATCTTCCAGGTGATCTCGGGCCTGGTCGGTGAATCGCAGCACCGGGTGCTCGCCGTGATCAGCGGCGCACTGTCGCTCATCCTGGGCGTCTTCTGCTTCCGCGACGACGTCTACAACTCGATCACCGTGCTCGGCATCTGGATCGGCATCAGCTGGATCTTCTTCGGCATCACCTCGATCACCATCGGCTTCGCCAACAAGTCGCTGCCGAACCGGGTCTGGGTGATCATCCTGGGCATCCTCACCGCGATCGGCGGCTTCGTGCTCGTCTCCTACCCGTACGAGGTGCAGATCCTCGTGCTCATCTCCGGCATCTGGGCGATCGCGATCGGCATCGTCGAGGTGGTCGCGGCCTTCCAGCTGCGCAGCGCGGCCGGCAAGTTCGAGAAGAAGGTCTCGGACTTCGTGAGCTGACCACCCCCAGCAGTGGTGAATG
Source organism: Tsukamurella sp. TY48 (assembly GCF_019656655.1). Taxonomy (GTDB): domain Bacteria; phylum Actinomycetota; class Actinomycetes; order Mycobacteriales; family Mycobacteriaceae; genus Tsukamurella; species Tsukamurella strandjordii. The sequence continues at coordinate 917,187 of NZ_BPMV01000001.1, forward strand.
CGGAACACGGGTGACAGGATCGTCACCCGTGTTCCGCATTCTGTTCTTCGAACCCCGGATCGCGCCCAACACCGGCAACGCGATCCGGCTCGCGGCGGTGACCGGGTGCGAACTGCATCTCGTCGAGCCGCTGGGCTTCGACCTCTCCGAGCCCAAGCTCCGGCGCGCGGGACTCGACTACCACGACCTCGCGCACGTGCGGGTGCACGCCGATCTCGCCGCCGCATGGACCGCCCTGCGTCCCGAGCGCGTCTTCGCCTTCACCGCCCACGCGCAGCGATTCCATCACCAGATCGAGTACGCACCGGGCGATGTCCTGCTGTTCGGGCCCGAGCCCACGGGCCTGCCGCCCGAGGTGCTCGGCGATCCGCACGTCACCGAGTCGGTGCGGATCCCGATGCTGCCCTCGCGGCGTTCGCTGAACCTGTCGAACGCCGCCGCCGTGGTCGCCTACGAGGCTTGGCGCCAGCAGGGATTCGACGGCGGCGTCTGACTACTCCTTCGGCTCGTTGTAGCCGGTCTGGCTGTTGAGGATCGGGCGCAGCCGCGCCGTCTTCTCGGCGTTCCAGCCGGGCGGTTCCAGGATCGCCGCCCAGGCGTCCGCGGCCGCCTTGACGTAGCTGTGGCCGTGGCCGTCGGGCACGTTCACCGCCACCGCCATATCGGCCGAGACCTGGAGGAAGGTCACGATCGGCACCCACGACACCGACGAGAGCACGTCGTTGCCGCGCTTCTCCCGGAGCCAGTCCGGCTTGCTGAAGGCGAGTTCGGGCTTCCACCGTCCGATCGGGTCGGACGCGTGCTGCAGGTACACCACGCGCGGGTAGCTCCACGGCTGCTCGGGCTTGGTGAGGTCCTCGGCGTTGGCGGCGAAGCGGATGTTCGCGCCCTGCTGGTACACCGGGAGCCACTCGGGCGAGCCGGCGTCGCGCTGCCGGGTCATCTGCACCCACATCTCGTTGTTGAACGTGGGACCCGAGAACAGCGCACCGTCGGTCCGCGCCAGGATGTTGTTGGGCGAGAGGAAGGGAGCCTCGCCACCGAACGAGCCCAGGCTCTCACCGAAGATCACGAGCTTCGGCCGCTGACCTTCGGGCAGCGACTTGACCTTCTTATCGACGGCCTCGAACAGGGCCTGTCCGGCCTGGAGCGCGTTCTGCTTGTCGACCAGGAACGACAGCCAGCTCGGCAGGAACGAGTACTGCATGCTCACGATGGCCGAGTCGCCGTTGTACATGTACTCCAGTGCGCCGGCCTCGGCCTCGTTGACCCAGCCGGTGCCGGTGGTCGTGGCGACGGCGACGATCTTGCGCTGCAGGCCGCCCGTGCGCTCGAGTTCGGCGGCGGCCTTCTCGGCGATCACCTTGTACCGGTTCGGGTCCGAGGCATCGATGGAACCGAGACCCGAGTAGGTGCGGATCGGCTCCATCGCCGGGGTCCCGTTGAACGCGGTGAGGTGCTCCACCGTCTGGGCGTTGGAGACGAAGATCCGGCCCTGCTTGCCCAGCGAGGCCCAGCTGACGAGCGATCCCGGTCCGCCGGAGCGCAGCGGGCTGGTCGGCTCGGGCCGGTCGTTGCCGCCCTCCCGGTTGACCTTCGAGAAGGTGGTGTTCATCGCGTCCATCGCGCCGCGCACGACCACGCCGTTGATGATGCCCACCGAGAGCAGCAGGACCAGGGCGACGGCGACCACGGCGGAGACCCGCGGCGGCGAGACCTTCTCGAGCTGACGGATGAGCCACCGGACGACCCACCGGATGGCCTTGCCGAATTCGACCAGGATGTACAGCATCACCACCGACAGCACGGCGATCTCGACGTAGTCGATCGGCACCAGGTGCTCGGTGGCCATCATGTCGCGCAGTTCGTCCTGCCAGCGGTCGAACCAGATCACCATGCCGATGGTGCCGACCACGCCCACGCCGATCAGCACGGGCCAGTAGCGGGCGGGAGGCTTGGGGCTGCTGTCCTGCGACCGCATGAATCGCACCAGCCACACCGCGAAGACGCCGAGGCCGTAACCGATCGCGCCGGAACCGCCGCTCACCAGGCTCTGGAAGAGGGGGCCGCGGGGCAGCAGCGACGGGGTCAGGGAGAACCAGATGAAGACGAGGCCGACCGCGGTTCCCGTGAAGGTGTAGCGGCCTCTCCACCAGGCACCGAAGCGGGTGAGGAGGTTCCCCTCCTTCGCGGCGACCGCGGTCGCCGGCGCGGGCGCCGCATCGTCGGAGGCCGCGGGCGCCGCATCGTCGGAGGCCCCGGGAGTCGCGTCGTCGGTGGTCGCGGGAGTCGCGTCGTCGGCGGTCGCGGGCGCGGTATCGGCGGGTGTCGCCTCCGCGGCCTCGTGCTTGCCGACCTGGGGTGCTGCGACCACCTTCGGAGCGTCGGCTGCGGCCTGCTCTGCCGAGCGGGACCCGCTCGGCTCGTCGGGCGACTCGTCGACCTTGCTCATGCGACCTCCTGGTTCACTGTCCCGTATCGGAGCTAGCTAATCATGCCCCGTCCTCGGCCGCTGCGCCTGCAAAGGTGTACGGGATCGGTTCCGCCCGATTCGGGTCCACCGCGATCGGTCTGCCCAGCTGAGGAAAGGCGCGCTGCGCACAGCGCGGACGGTCGCACACCTTGCAGCCCGCACCGATCGGCGTGAACGATTCCGGGTCGTCGAGCGCGAGCCCGCGGGAGTACACCAGGCGGTGGGCGTGCGCGAGATCGCAGCCGAGTCCCACCGCGAAGTCGCGCCCCTGACCGAGGTAACCGGCCCCGGCGTCCGAGGTGGTGCGCGCCACCCAGAGGTAGCTGCGGCCGTCGGGCATCTGGGCGACCTGCGTGCGGATCCGCCCGGGCGTGGCGAAGGCGTCGTGCACCACCCACAGCGGGCAGCTCCCGCCCACGCGGGAGAAGTGGAAAGCGGTGGCCGACTGCCGCTTCGAGATGTTGCCGGCCCGGTCGGTGCGCACGAGGAAGAACGGGACACCGCGGCGGCCGGGACGCTGCAGGGTGGAGAGCCGGTGGCACACCGTCTCGAATCCCACCTCGAATCGGGCGCCCAGCAGGTCCACGTCGTAGCGGAGCTCCTCGGCGGCGCGCAGGAACCGCTCGTAGGGCAGGACCAGCGCCCCGGCGAAGTAGTTCGCGAGTCCCACCCGCGCCAGCGCCCGCGAGTGCGTCGGCAGGGACCCGGCCTCGCCGATCACGCCCTCCATCGCGTCCGCCTGCGTGAGGAAGGCGAGTTGCGTGGCGATCTGGAAGGCGCGCTGCCCGTGATCGAGCCGGCGCGCGAGGGTCAGCACGCCGGATTCCGCGTCGAAACTGCGACGCGGGCCGGGCCGGTCGGGCTCGCCCTCCCCGATCCGGACGGTGACGCCGTGCTCGTCGCGCAGGAGCCGCGCCAGTTGCAGGTCCAGGCCGCCCACGGTGAGCCCGCGGCTGTCGAAGAGCTCCTCGGCGGCGATGTCCAACACCGGGATGTGGTTGCGGTGGTCGTAGAAGAAGTCGCGCACGTCCTCGTAGGGCGTCGACACCGCTCCCCCGGCACCTCCCGCGGAGACGCCCGTCGAGAGCCGCTCCACCTGCTCGGTCGCGCCCCGGAGCTGCCGGTGCATCGCGACCATCGCACGCGCCACCGCCGGGGACCGGGCCACCAGATCGTCGAGCTCGGCGGGCCCCACGTCTCCCGCCTCGCCGTTCTCGACGAGCGCATCCTGCAGGTCGGCGACCAACCGGGCGTCCGATTCGGCGGCGAAGAAGGCCATATCGAGGTCGAAGGTGGTGTTGAGCCGCATCAACACGGGGACCGACAGCGGCCGCTGATCGTTCTCCAGCTGGTTGATGTAGCTGACCGACAGCCCCAGCGCCTTCGCGAGGGCCGTCTGGGTGAGGCCCCGCTCGTCCCGCAGGCGCTTGAGGCGCGGACCCACGTACAGCCTCTGCATGGTCGGAATCTAGCACCACCGGCTTTCGCAACTTTCGCAATCTTCGTCGGTGCGGTTCGCACAGATACACATCTGCAACATCTTTCGCGCGCTGGGCGTCGTGCATAGCGTGTGAAGGAACCGTCCCGTCCGTGAAGAGGAGCCAACTGTGCAGACCCACTCCGTGCGCACCCACCGCTCGGCCGAGAACTTCCCCCGCGAGGAGCACCTCGCCTGGAAGGTTGCGCAGGTGGCCGCCGATCCGGTGGCCGTGCCGGAGGACACCGCGGCGATGGTGATCAATCGGATCATCGACAACGCCGCGGTCGCGGCGGCCTCGCTGGCGCGCAGGCCCGTCGCGAACGCGCGGGCCCAGGCGGTGGCGCACCCGTACGCGCCGGGTTCGACGGTGTTCGGTGTGCCCGGCCGGTTCTCGCCGGAGTGGGCGGCGTGGGCGAACGGCACCGCGGTGCGCGAGCTCGACTTCCACGACACCTTCCTGGCCGCGGAGTACAGCCACCCCGGGGACAACATTCCGCCGATCCTCGCGGTCGCGCAGCACACCGGAGCGAACGGCGCCGATTTGATCCGCGGTCTCGCCACCGGCTACGAGATCCAGATCGATCTGGTGCGTGCGATCTGCCTGCACGAACACAAGATCGACCACGTGGCGCACCTCGGCCCGTCCGCCGCGGCCGGGATCGGCGCCCTGCTGCACCTGCCCGCCGAGACGATCTATCAGGCGATCGGGCAGGCGCTGCACACCACCACGGCCACACGCCAGTCCCGCAAGGGTGAGATCTCCTCGTGGAAGGCCTACGCGCCGGCCTTCGCCGGGAAGATGGCGGTCGAGGCCGTCGATCGTGCGATGCGGGGCGAGGGCGCACCGTCGCCGATCTGGGAGGGCGAGGACGGCGTGATCGCCTGGCTGCTGGGCGGTCCGGAGGCGCAGTACGAGGTGCCGCTCCCCGCTCCCGGCGAGGCGAAGCGGGCGATCCTCGACTCGTACACCAAGGAGCATTCGGCCGAGTACCAGAGCCAGGCGCCGATCGACCTCGCACGCCGGATGCGCGAGCGGATCGGCGATCTCACGCAGATCGAGAAGATCGTGCTGCACACCAGCCATCACACGCACTACGTGATCGGCACCGGCTCGAACGATCCACAGAAGTTCGATCCACGCGCTTCCCGCGAAACCCTCGACCACTCGGTGATGTACATCTTCGCGGTCGCCTTGCAGGACGGCGGCTGGCACCACGAGCGGTCGTACGCGCCGGAGCGGGCCCAGCGGCCCGACACGGTGGAGCTGTGGCGCCGGATCTCCACGGCCGAGGATCCCGAATGGACGCGGCGATACCACTCGACGGACCCGGCCGAGAAGGCCTTCGGCGCTCGCGCGGAGGTCACCCTCACGTCCGGCGAGGTCATCGTGGACGAGCTGGCCGTAGCCGATGCGCACCCGTTGGGCGCCAGGCCCTTCGCCCGCGAGCAGTACATCCAGAAGTTCCGGATCCTCGCCGACGGGGTGATCGAGAAGGACGAACAGGACCGCTTCCTGGAGGCGGCGCAGGCCACCGCGAGCCTCGGGGCCGGAGAACTGGATCTGCTCACGTTCACCGTGACCGACGAGGTGCTCGCCCGCGCTCCGCAGCTTCCCGGTGGGCTGTTCCGGTGAGCACGGACATCTCGGGCCTGTTGGCGGCGGCTCCGTCGGCGAACGACAAGCGCAGGGCACTGCGCGCCGGACTGGCCTCGGATCGGATCGTCCGCATACCGGGCGCCTTCAATCCGCTCACCGCCAAGCTCATCCAGGAGATCGGGTTCGAGGGCGTGTACGTCTCCGGCGCGGTGGTGGCCGCCGATCTCGCGCTGCCGGATATCGGGCTGACCACTCTGACCGAGGTGGCCACCCGGGCGCAGCAGATCGCGCGGGTCACGGACCTGCCCACCCTCGTCGACGCCGACACCGGCTTCGGCGAACCGATGAGTGCGGCGCGCACCGTGACCGTGCTGGAGGATGCGGGATTGGCCGGGCTCCATCTGGAGGACCAGGTGAACCCGAAGCGCTGCGGACATCTCGACGGCAAGGCCGTGGTGCCAACCGAGGAGGCGGTGCGCCGGATCCGGGCCGCCGTGGCCGCCCGGCGCGATCCGGACCTCGTGATCTGCGCACGGACCGATGCCGCGGGCATCGAGGGAATCGACGCGGCGATCGGGCGGGCTCGGGCCTACGCCGATGCCGGGGCGGACCTCATCTTCACCGAAGCCCTGTACACCCCATCGGATTTCGAGCGCTTCCGCGCCGCGGTGGATGCCCCGCTGCTGGCGAACATGACTGAGTTCGGCAAGTCGGAGCTCATCGACGCACAGACCCTGGAATCGATCGGCTACAACGCGGTGATCTATCCCGTGACCACGCTGCGGCTCGCGATGTTCGCCGCCGAGGAGGGCCTGCGGGCCATCGCCACCACCGGCACCCAGAAGGACCTGCTGGACCGGATGCAGCACCGCAGCCGGCTCTACGAGTTGCTGCAGTACGAGCGCTACAACGATTTCGATTCCGGCATCTTCAATTTCACCCTCTCCAGGAGTCAGTGATGACCGATCGCGCCACGATCTTCAAGGGCCTCGCCGGTGTGGTGGTGGACACCACCGCCGTTTCGAAGGTGGTGCCCGAGACCAACTCCCTGACCTACCGGGGCTATGCCGTCCAGGACCTCGCGGCCAAGTGCAGCTTCGAGGAAGTGGCCTTCCTGCTGTGGAACGGCGAGCTCCCGGACGCGGAGACGCTCGCCCGGTTCGAGTCCGCCGAGCGCGCAGCGCGGGTGGCGGATCGCTCGCTGCTCGAACTGATCGCCGGGCATCCCGTCACTTGCCATCCGATGGACGTGGTGCGCACCGCGGTCAGCTACCTCGGCGCCGAAGATCCCTTCGAGGACGACACCCGACCCGAGGCCAACCACGACAAGGCACTGCGGATGATGGCGGTGCTGCCCACGATCGTGGCCGCGGATCTGCGGCGCCGGCGCGGGCTGCCGCCGATCGCACCGGACCCGTCGCTCGGCTTCGCCGCGAACTTCCTGCGGATGAGCTTCGGCGAGGTTCCGGCACCCGAGCTGGTGCGGGCCTTCGAGGTCTCGCTGATCCTGTACGCGGAGCACAGCTTCAACGCCTCGACCTTCGCGGCCCGCGTGGTCACCTCCACGACCTCGGACATCTACAGCGCCGTCACCGCGGCGATCGGTGCTCTCAAGGGCAAGCTCCACGGCGGCGCCAACGAGGCGGTCATGCACGATATGACGGAGATCGGCGATCCCGCCCGTGCCGAGGCCTGGCTGCGGGGCAAGCTCGCCCGCAAGGAGAAGGTGATGGGCTTCGGGCACCGCGTCTACAAGAACGGCGACTCGCGGGTCCCCACCATGAAGGCGGCGCTCCATCAGATCGCCGAGCACACCGACGGCGCGGTCTGGGTGCGGATGTACGACGTCCTGGAGCACACCATGGACGAGGCCACCGGGATCAAGCCCAACCTCGACTTCCCCACCGGTCCGGCCTATCACCTGCTCGGCTTCGAGACCGAGGTCTTCACGCCCATCTTCGTGATGGCGCGGATCACCGGGTGGACCGCCCACATCATCGAGCAGACCGCGGCCAATGCGCTGATTCGTCCGCTCTCCGAGTACGTCGGCGTCCCGCAGCGCCCGGTGGTGGCCTAACTGATCCCGGCCCCTACGCTGGTCACGCGCCCGATCGCGGATCCGAAGCAACCGGTCGCCATCATTATTCATCGGATGTTTAGCTAGCCAGGGCATTCTTTGCGACCAGCAAATGCGGGATCGGCCCAGCAATCCACGATCGGCGGGATAACATTGATCGGGTCTCTCGCCCACTACGCGTGAGACTCGGCATGGCGGCGCAGCGAACTCCGTGGCACCGGCATCGACCCCACCGCACAACGACGGGAGCACCCCAGTGACAGCCACCGATGGCCCGGCCGTGACGATGTTCGACAAGGTCCTGGTGGCCAACCGCGGCGAGATCGCGATCCGCGGATTCCGCGCCGCCGTCGAGAGCGGCGCCAAGACCGTGGCGGTGTACCCGTACGAGGATCGCAACTCCCCGCACCGGCAGAAGGCCGACGAGGCGTACCAGATCGGTACGGAGGGCCATCCGGTCCGCGCCTACCTGAGCGTCGACGAGATCATCCGGATCGCCAAGCACGCCGGCGCCGACGCCGTGTATCCGGGCTACGGATTCCTCTCCGAGAACCCGGAGCTGGCCGGCGCCTGCGCCGAGGCGGGGATCACCTTCGTGGGCCCGCCGAAGGAGGTCCTCGAACTCACCGGCAACAAGGCCCGCGCGATCGCCGCGGCGCGGGCGGCCGGCCTGCCGGTACTCACCTCGTCCGCGCCGTCGGCGGATGTGGACGAGTTGCTCACTGCCGCGCAGGACATGCACTTCCCCGTCTTCGTCAAGGCGGTCGCCGGCGGTGGCGGCCGCGGCATGCGCCGGGTGGCCGAGCTCGACGATCTGCGTGACGCGATCGAGATCGCCTCGCGGGAAGCGGAATCCGCCTTCGGCGATCCCACCGTCTTCCTGGAGGAGGCGGTGATCGATCCGCGCCACATCGAGGTGCAGATCCTGGCCGATACCGCGGGCAACGTGATCCACCTGTTCGAGCGGGACTGTTCCTTGCAGCGCCGGCACCAGAAGGTGATCGAGATGGCGCCGGCGCCGAACATCTCGGACGAGCTGCGCGAGCGGCTCTGCACGGATGCGGTCAATTTCGCGACGTCCATCGGCTACAGCTGCGCGGGCACCGTCGAATTCCTCGTCGATCCGCAGGGCCGCCACGTCTTCATGGAGATGAACCCGCGGATCCAGGTGGAACACACCGTGACCGAGGAGGTCACCGACGTCGACCTCGTGGCCGCGCAGCTGCGCATCGCCGCGGGAGCCACGCTCCCGGAGCTCGGACTCACCCAGGACGCGATCCGGCTCAACGGCACCGCGTTGCAGTGCCGCATCACCACCGAGGACCCCACCGACGGATTCCGTCCGGACACCGGCCGCGTCACCGCGTACCGCACCCCGGGCGGCGCCGGTATCCGGCTCGACGGCGGCACCTCGGTGGGCGCGGAGATCAGCCCGCACTTCGATTCGATGCTGGTCAAGCTCACCACGCGCGGTCGCGACCGGCAGACGGCGATCGTGCGCGCCCGCCGCGCACTCGCGGAGTTCCGGATCCGCGGCGTGGCCACCAACATCCCCTATCTGCAGGCCGTGCTCGCCGATCCCGACTTCGTGGCCGGGAAGGTGACCACGTCCTTCATCGAGCAGCGCCCCGAACTGCTCACCGCCCGCGGTTCCTCCGATACCGCGAGCAAGATCCTGCGCTATCTGGCCGATGTCACCGTCAACAAGCCGCACGGCGTGCGCCCGACGAAGGTGTACGCCACCGACAAGCTCCCGCCCGTGGATCTGTCGGCGCCCGCACCGGACGGCTCCAAACAGCGCCTCACCGCCCTCGGCCCGGCGGGATTCGCCGCCGACTTGCGCGCACAGACGGCACTCGCAGTCACCGACACCACCTTCCGCGACGCCCACCAGTCGCTCCTCGCGACCCGCGTGCGCACCTCCGCCCTCGCCACGATCGCGCCCTACGAGGCGCGCCTCACACCACAGCTGCTGTCGGTGGAGGCCTGGGGCGGCGCGACTTACGATGTGGCGCTGCGCTTCCTGCACGAGGATCCGTGGGAGCGGCTCGCCACCCTCCGCGAGGCGATGCCGAACATCTGCCTGCAGATGCTGCTCCGCGGCCGGAACACGGTGGGCTACACGCCGTATCCACAGCAGGTGACCGATTCCTTCGTGGCCGAAGCCGCGGCGACCGGCGTGGACATCTTCCGGATCTTCGACGCCCTCAACGACGTCGAGCAGATGCGGCCCGCCATCGAGGCCGTGCTCGCCACGGGCACCGCCGTCGCCGAGGGGCGCTCTCCTACACCGGCGACCTCGCCGATCCCGCCGAGACCCTGTACACGCTGGACTACTACCTGGGCGTCGCGGAGAAGATCGTCCGGGCCGGCGCCCACGTCCTCGCGATCAAGGACATGGCCGGGCTGTTGCGCCCCGCCGCGGCCGACAGGCTGGTGCGCGCGTTGCGCAGCGAGTTCGACCTGCCGGTGCACGTGCACACGCACGACACCCCGGGCGGACAGCTCGCCACCTACCTGGCGGCGTGGAACGCGGGGGCCGATGCCGTCGACGGTGCCGCGGCGCCGTTGTCGGGCACCACGAGTCAACCCTCGCTGTCGTCGATCGTGGCCGCCACCGCGCACACCGAGCGCGACACCGGCATCGATCTCGCCGCGGTCTGCGCGCTCGAGCCCTACTGGGAGGCCGTCCGCGGCGCCTACGCACCCTTCGAATCGGGACTCAAGGCCCCGACGGGTCGCGTCTACCACCACGAGATCCCCGGCGGTCAGCTGTCGAACCTGCGGCAGCAGGCGGGAGCCCTGGGACTCGCGGAACGCTTCGAGGACATCGAGAACGCCTACGCCGACGCCGACCGCATGCTGGGCCGCCTGGTGAAGGTCACACCGTCGTCGAAGGTGGTGGGCGACCTCGCCCTGGCCCTGGTGGGCACGGGCGTCTCCGCCGAGGAGTTCGCCGCCGATCCGGCGCGCTACGACATCCCCGACTCCGTGATCGGGTTCCTGCGCGGTGAGCTCGGCACGCCGCCCGGCGGGTGGCCGGAGCCGCTGCGCAGCCGCGCCCTGCAAGGGCGCGCGGAGGCGACGCCCGTCACGGAAGTACCCGAGGCCGAGGCGACCGAGCTCGCCGCTTCGTCCGAGCAGCGGCGAGCGGCACTGAGCCGCCTGCTGTTCCCCGGGCCGATGCGCGAATTCACCGAACATCTGGCGGAATTCGGCGACGTCTCCAAGCTCTCCACCAACCAGTTCCTGTACGGGCTGCGGCAGGGCGAGGAGCACCGGGTGCAGCTCGCGACCGGCAAGGAACTGCTGATCAAGCTCGACGGCGTGGGCGAACCCGATGAGCACGGCAATCGCACGCTGGTGTGCACGCTCAACGGACAGCTGCGCACCGTCGCCGTGCGCGACCGTGCGGTCCAGGCCGATGTGCCCGCCGCGGAGCGCGCCGACAAGGCGAACCCCGGCCACGTGGCCGCCCCGTTCGCCGGGGTGGTGACACCCACGGTGCACGCCGGATCGACGGTGGCGGTGGGCGATCAGATCGCCACCATCGAGGCGATGAAGATGGAGGCGGCGATCACCGCGCCGGTGACCGGCACCGTCTCCCGGGTCGCGCTCGCCGGACCCACCCAGGTGGACGGCGGCGATCTGGTGGCCGTGATCGAGGGCTGACCGCGTCGTGGTTCAGTCGTCCACGGCGAAGCGCTTGGTACGGCTGGTGTGTCCGGCCACCAGCCGGATCCGCGATTTCGGCACCCCGAGGTGATCGGCGAGCAGCCGGACGGCGGCCTGATTGGCGCGGTTCTCGGTGGCGGGCTCTCGGACGATGAGGGTGAGCGCACCGTCGTCGGCGATCTCGACCGCGGGGCCACGACGGCTCCCGGGTTTGATCGTGCACGTGACGATGCGCGGGCTCATGCGCACATCGTCTCAGGTCCCGATGTCGGTACCGTGGTCGCATGGGGATGCGGAGAATCGGTATCGGCGCCGCTTCGGCGGCGTTGGCCCTCGTGCTGCTGGCGTGCGGTGTGCTCTGGCTGTCGACGGTGCGCGAGACCCCGCTCACCCGCCACCTGCCCGCCGAGCTGCGGCCGCGGGTGTTCCCCGTGGTGCAGACGGACGGGCTGGCGCCCGAACGGGTGCGGATCGTCGACAACCTCCGCCGCGAGTTCGCGCAGAACCGGCCGGGCACCGATTTCTCCGAGGGCGTGGTCGAGCCGTGGTGCGCCGATTTCGTCTCGACGGTGCTGCGCGATTCCGGTCTCGCGGTGCGCAACCCGAATTCGGGCACGTGGAGGATCCCCGGCGTGTACACGCTGACGGAGTACTTCCAGCGCGAGGGGAGATTCCGTCCCGCGGGCTACGTGCCCGCGGTCGGCGACGTCGTCCTCTACGCACCGGAGCATCGGTTCGGCCAGCACACCAACTTCGTGGTGGCGGTGGCCGATGGCGTGGTCACCACCGTCGGCGGTAACCAGCCGGGCGGGATCACGGCGCTGACCTTCGATCACGCCGACACGGCCGGTGTCGTGGGCTATGGGATCCCGGTTCGGTGAGCTCAGTCATCACCGCGTTGAGCAGGCGCATCGCGGAGGGCAGCCGGCCCGGAGAACGGTCCGACGGGCAGCGGATCGCGCTGTCGATCGAGGGTGGCGGCTCGCGCTCGGCGTACTCGGCGGGAATGGCGATGGCCGTGGAGGAGCTGGGTCTGCTCCCCGCCTTCGATGCGGTGTACGGCACGTCCGGCGGCGGGCTCAATGCGGCGTGGTTGCTGTCCGGCGAAGGCTCGGCCTGGTTGCCTTCGTGGGGGTGGGACGATGTGCTGGCCGAGCGGGTGGTGCACCCGCGCCGCGTGCTGCGCGGTGGCGTCGTGGTGGACACCCGGCACCTGGTGGAGCGGGTGTACTCGGCGGTGACGCCGATGAACTTCGATGCAATCCTGGCGAATCCGATCACCCTGCACCCACTCGCCGTGGATGCCGCCACCCGACAGGCGGCCGATCTCGCCCCGCTGATCACCGACCACGCGTCGTTGCGGTCCGCTCTGCGGGCGACCACTGCGCTGCCGTTGCTCGCCGGTCCGCCGGTGCGGCTCGGTGGGCGGGAGTGGTTCGACGGTGGCCTGGCCGAGAAAGTGCCGTTCGCGACGCCGCTCGCGCAGGGCGCCACGCATCTGGTGATGCTGCGGACGGTTCCCGAGTCCGCACCGCCCCGCGCCTCGCGGGGCGAGACACTGATCCTGGACGCCTATTTCGCCGCGCGGCGCCGCTTCCGCGCGGCACCCAGTGGTTTCGATGCTCCGGCGGCCCGGATCGCCGAGCACGCCGTGCTGCAGATCTGGTCACCCGCTGACGGCCCGGAGGTGGGGCGCCTGTCCCGCGACGGTGCGGTCATCTCGCGCGCGGTCGAGCTCGGCCGGGCTGCGGCGATGGACGTGCTCTCCGCCGCAGGACCGGCACACCGCGAATCGGCTCGGATGATCGACCGTGAGAACGCCCTCCGCCGCTATCGCGGTTGATTTCAGTCGGCGGCGACGGGTGTGCCCTGGTGGAACAGCACCGACCACCGGTTCTCGCGGCGCTTCCACACGGTGAGGCGGCGGGTGACCCGGTCGCCCTGGATCAGGGTGTAGGTGAGCAGGTAGGTCGAGGCACCGGTGGCGCGCACCTGGAAGTCGCTGGTCTCCCAGTCGTCGAGCGCCGGATCTGCGTATCGCTGTTCGAGCACCGACCACACGTAGTCCCTGCTGTACCGCTTCCCGGACGCGCCCACCTCCCAGAAGTCGGGGGCGGTGAGGGCGAGGAAATCCTCCCGGGTGGTTCCCCACTCCGGGCGGTGGAAGATCGGCTCGCGACGGCGCAGGTCCTCGAGGACCTCGCGCAGTTCGCGCGCCGTGGTGCGATCCGGTTCGCGCTCGATGTCCCGCGGGTCGAGCGCGGTCACCCCTCGCGGATCGTCATGGAGGCGATCTTGTCGCCGTCCACGGCGAAGGTGAACTCGCTGAGACCGTTCGCGTGGGTGCTGCGCCAGTCGCCGATCACCACGACGGTGGATCCGTCCACGGTCACCTTTTCGGGTGTCAGGACGCCCTTGGCGCCGAGGAACTCCCCGTCGCTCCACTTCTTGATCGCGGCCCGGTCGGGGAAGACCCGACCCCAGTCGTCGACGAATCCGGTGTCGGTGAAGGCGTTCAAGAAGCCCTGCTCGTCGCCGGCGTTGACGGCGGCGATGAACGTCGCGACAGGTTCGGGGACGGTGACGTCTGACATGTTCACTCCAATCGTCGGGTGCCTCCCACCGTACTCAGGTTCGCCATACCTATGTACTCGCGGTGTCGAGATACCCACAAGCGGACCTTGTGACGCCTACTGCCAGTCGCGCGAACGCGAGGGCACCGTCAGGTCCATGCGTTGCAGCCGATCCGCGACCACGGTGACCGCGCCCTCGGCGTTCTGCAGCTTGCCGCGGATCAGCAGCGCGGGCGCGGATTGCGCCAGCCGCCGGTAGCGCGCCCACAGGCCCTGACTGCACACCACGTTCACCATGCCCGTCTCGTCCTCCAGATTGATGAACGTGACGCCGCCCGCGGTGGCGGGGCGCTGCCGGTGCGTCACGGCGCCACCCACCAGGACCCGGTCACCGTCGGGCAGGGAGAGCAGGCGATCGGCCGTGATCACCCCGAGCTCGTCGAGCTTCGGGCGCAGGAACTCCGTGGGGTACTTCCCGACGGTGACCGAGGTGGCCCAGACGTCTGCGGCGGCGAGTTCGGTCTCGCTCATGCCGGGCAGGGTGGGCGGGGCGCCCGCGGTCGCGGTGCCCGGCAGACGGTCCGGTCGCTCACGCGCCGCCGCCCCGGCCTCCCACAGCGCCTGCCTGCGGTCGCGGCCGAAGCAGTCGAGCGCCCCCGAGGTGGCGAGCGCCTCCGCCTGTGCCACGGTGAGTTCCACCCGGGAGGTGAGATCGGTGAGCCGCGTGTAGGCACCGTGCGCGTCCCGTTCGGCGACGATCCGCTCGGCCAGTTCGTCGCCGATGGTGCGGATCGCGGCCAGACCCAGCCGCACCTCCAGTCCGGCGTTCTCCAGGTTCGCCCAGGGCAGGCTGATGTTCACGTCCGGACCGTGCACGGTGACCCCGTGCCGCCGCGCATCGGCCACCAGGGACTGCGGGGAGTAGAAGCCCATGGGCTGCGCCCGCAGCAGGGCGGCGCAGAAGGCCGCCGGGTGATAGCACTTGAACCACGAGGAGTAGAAGACCAGCGAGGCGAACGATTGCGAATGACTCTCGGGGAAACCGAAGTTCGCGAAGGCCGCGAGCTTCTCGAAGATGCGGTCGGCCAGTTCCCCCTCGATGCCGTGCAGCCGCTTCGCCCCCGCGTAGAACCGGTCGCGCAGTTGTTCCATCTTCTCCGTGGACCGCTTCGACCCCATGGCGCGGCGCAGCTGATCCGCCTCGGCCGGGGTGAAATCGGCGACGTCCACCGCGAGCTGCATGAGCTGCTCCTGGAACAGCGGCACACCCAGCGTGCGCCTGAGCGTCTTCCACATCGACGGATGCTCCACGTGCGGCTCCTCCTTCCCGTTACGGCGGCGGATGTACGGGTGCACCGAACCGCCCTGGATGGGGCCGGGCCGGATCAACGCGACCTCCACCACCAGGTCGTAGAAGTTCTCCGGTTTGAGCCGCGGGAGGGTGGCCATCTGGGCCCGGGACTCCACCTGGAAGACACCCACGGAATCGGCGCGGCGCAGCATCGCGTAGACCGTGTCGTCGGTGAGGTCGAGCTCGGCGAAATCGACGGCGATCCCCTTGTGCTGCTTGAGCAGATCCTGCGCGTAGTGCAGGGCGCTGAGCATGCCGAGACCGAGCAGGTCGAACTTCACCAGCCCCGCGGCGGCGCAGTCGTCCTTGTCCCACTGCAGCACGCTGCGGTTCTCCATGCGGGCCCATTCGGTGGGGCAGACATCGGCGATGGGGCGGTCGCAGATAACCATGCCGCCGGAGTGGATTCCGAGGTGCCGCGGCAGATCGGCGATCTGCGTGGCCAGATCGATCACGCGGCCGGGCACCCCGTCGGGCACCGGGTCGTTGCGCCAGCCGTAGCTGGAGACCTGTTTACTCCAGGCGTCCTGCTGCCCTTGGGAATAGCCGAGGGCACGGGCGGTGTCGCGCACCGCGGACCGTCCGCGGTAGGTGATCACGTTGGCCACCTGCGCGGCGTACGCGCGGCCGTACTTGCGGTAGACGAACTGGATCGCCTCCTCCCGACGGTCGGACTCGATGTCGATATCGATATCGGGTGGACCGTCGCGTTCCGGGGCGAGGAAACGCTCGAACAGCAGCTCGTTACGGACCGGATCGACCGCGGTGATCCCGAGCGCGAAGCACACGGCGGAGTTGGCGGCGCTGCCACGGCCCTGGCACAGGATGTCGGCATCGCGGCAGAAGCTCACGATGTCGTGCACGATGAGGAAGTAGCCCGGGAAGGTGAGGGCCTCGATCACGTTCAGCTCGTGCTCGATCTGCCGGTACGCCTGTGGATTCGACTCCGGCGGACCGTATCGGCCGAGCGCTCCGCGGCGGGTGAGCTCGCGCAGCCAGGTGGCCTCGGTGTGGCCGGAGGGAACGTCGAAGGGCGGCAGGTTCGGCGCGATCAGCCTGAGGTTGAAGGCGCATTCGGCCGCCAGTTCCACGGCGCCCGCGATCGCGCCCGGATGCTCCGGCAGCAGCAGCGCCATCTCGTCGCCCGAACGCAGATGCGCACCCCCGGCCGCGGGCAGCCAGCCGTCGAGCTCATCGAGGCTGCGCCGGGCGCGGATCGCGGCCAGGGTGGCCGCGAGGCGGCGCTGGTCCGGACGGGCGAAGTGCGCGCCCGTGGTGGCGACGGTGCCCACCCCCATCCTGGCGGCGACCCCGGCGAGGAGGTGGTTGCGCTCATCGTCCTCGGGGACGCCGTGCACCGTGAGTTCCATGCTGACCCGGTCGGGACCGAACCGGTCGAGGAGCTGCGCCAGGGCGGCCGCCGCACCGTCGGGCCCCGCGGCGTCGAGCCCGCGCCGGACCGCACCCTTGCGGCAGCCGGTGAGGATGTGCCAGTGCCCGCCGGACCACTCGGCCAGGCGGTCCGGATGGAAGCGCAGCAGCCCCTTCTCCCCCGCCTCCATGTGCGCCTGCGCCATGGCGCGGGACAGGCGGCGGTAGCCCTCCTGCCCGCGCGCGAGGACCAGCAGGTGTTCGCCGTCCGGGTCTTCCGCGCCGGTGCGCTCCGCATCGTGCTGGAGCGAGAGTTCCGCCCCGAAGACCGTGGGCACGCCCAGGCCGAGCGCCGCCTCGGCGAACCGGACCACCCCGTAGAAGCCGTTGTGATCGGTGACGGCGAGGGCCTTCAGCCCCAGGGCGTGCGCCTGCTCCACCATCTCCTCGGGCTGCGCGGCGCCGTCGAGGAAGCTGAACGCGGTGTGGGCGTGCAGCTCGGCGTAGGGCACCCGGGAGACGCCGGGCCCCCGCTCGCCCGGCACGTAGGGCTCACGCTTGCGCGACCAGGCCGGCGAATCACCACCGTCGCCCGGGGGCTCCTCCCGCCGCGCCGGCGCGCGCCCCGAGAGCACCCGCTCCATCTCCGCCCAGCTGGGCCCGTTACTCCAACCCACCCCTTCAGCATACGCTCACATGTTCGATTTCACACTTCGTATCGAACGTCGCTCGCGAGGGGCTCCCCACCTAGAGTGGACACCGTGACGGTGACCAAGTCGATCCTGCTGTTCGGAGTGGCCGCGCTGTTCGAGATCGGCGGCGCATGGCTGGTGTGGCAGGGCATCCGGGAACACCGCGGGTGGCTGTGGATCGGCGCGGGCGTGATCGCGCTCGGCCTGTACGGGGTGGTCGCGGCGCAGCAGCCGGACGCGGACTTCGGCCGGATCCTGGCGGCCTACGGCGGCGTCTTCATCGCCGGTTCACTCCTGTGGGCGATGGCGGTGGACGGCTTCCGCCCCGACCGCTGGGACGTGACGGGCGCCCTGATCGCGCTCGTCGGCGTGGCGGTGATCATGTATGCGCCGCGCTGAACCGCTCGCGGCCGTCCTGGTCGAACAACTCGACCCCCGCACGGTATCGGCGCTCGCCGCGGGTGATCTGCGGCGCGCGAACCGGTTCAGCGAGCACCACCTTCCGGCCTCGTTCATCACACCGGAGTCGGTGCGCCTGTGGCGGTTACGCGACCGACAGATCAGTGACGACCCGGCCAGCGCGGACTGGATCACCGGGGCGATCGTGGACGGCGATCTGGGTCTCGTGGTGGGGCGCGCCGGCTACCACGCGCCGCCGAACGCCGCGGGCACCGTGGAGATCGGATACGCCGTCGACGAGGAGTACCGCCGCCGCGGATACGCCCGCGGCGCCCTCGAATTCCTTCTCGACCGGGCGGCCCGGGAACCGTCGGTCCGGACGGTGCGCGCCACCGTGGCACCGGACAACACGGCATCGTCGGCACTGATCGCCCAGTACGGGTTCGCCCAGGTGGGCTCGCAGATCGACGAGGAAGACGGGCTGGAGTTGATCTACGAGATCCCCAGCAACCGGGACCGGCCCGCTATGCGCGCAGGGAGGCGATGAGCCGGGCCAGCGGCGGCTGCGGATCGAAATCCTCCGCCGGCAGCGCCAGTTGCCGGATGACCACCGCGTCGGTCGCATCCATCACCAGCGCCGAGGCGGCACCGTCGAGCCCCAGGCTCGCGCCGATCGCCATCCCCACCGCCTCGACGGCGGCGCGCCCGCGGCGGAGCGGCTCCTGCAGTTCCGGGTCGACGGCCGCCGCCGCGAACAGGTTCAGGCGCGCGACGCCGCGCACCCGGCCGGGCCCGACCGACCACCGCACGTAGTCGACGAGGCGCTCGGTCACCTCGTCGACCGGGAGATCGACGCCTCCGTCGAAGCCCTCCCAGAAGGCCAGGTCCTGCTCGACCATCCGGTCGACGATCCCGCGTACCAGCGCAGCTCGCGACCGGAAATGGTTCGACGTGGTGCCCGCCGGCACACCGGCGGCACCGTCGACGGCGCGATGCGTGAGGCCGCGCAACCCGCGGGTGCCCACCACCTCGATCGCCGCGTCGAGCACCTCTTCCCGTCGTCCCATGCGGTCCGACAGTACCGTCACTACATTTGTAGTACGTTGGATCCATGGCAACAGCAGCGATCATCGGCGGCGGCATCGGCGGACTCGCCACCGCGGCACTCCTGACCGAGCAGGGCTGGGAGGTGGAGGTCTTCGAGCGGGCACCGTCACTGCCCGGTACCGGGACCGCACTGGGGATGTGGCCCGAGGCGCTCGCCGTCCTGGACCGGGCGGGCGCCGGGGAGCGCGTGCGGGAGATCGGCATCGATCAGCGGTTCGCCGAGATCCGCAGCGCGGAGGGGCACCGCCTCGGTTCCCGGGTCGAAGCGAAGGGCGCCACCGTGATCATCTCCCGTCCGCGGCTGCTGGAATCCCTCGCCGCGGCCGCCCCCGCCGTCCGGTTCGGCGAGCGCCGCACCGATCTCGACGGGCTCGATCACGACGTGATCGTGGGCGCCGACGGGATCAACAGCATCACCCGCACGCACGTGCTCGGACACGTGGTGGAGCCGCGCCCGCTGGGCGTGGACGTGCTCATCGGCAGATGCCCCGGCAGCACCGATGTCTTCACCGAATACTGGGGCCCCGGAAGACTGTTCGGTGTCACACCGCGCGACGGCGGCTTCATCAACTGGTACGCCGAGTTCGATCCGGCGGCGATACCGGCGGCATGTCCCGATCCCGACGCCGACCCGCGCGGCTTCCTCCGTGCGGCGTACCGCGGCTGGGACCCCCGCGTGATCGAGACGATCGAGGGCATCGAGGTCGAGTCGGCGCTGCACTACCGCTCCCGCGATCTGCCCCGGCTGCCCCGGATCGTCCGTGACAACGTGGCGCTGATCGGCGACGCCGCCCACGCGATGGCGCCGAACCTCGGCCGCGGCGCGTGCGAGACGCTGCTCGACGCCGCCGCCCTCGCCGATGCGCTCGGTGCGGCCGACACCTTCTCCGGCGACGCGTCGGCGGCCCTGGCCGGCTACGAACGCGCCCGCAGGCTCGCCGGCCAACGGACGATGCTGCTGTCACGGGCGATGCGCTACACCGCGCTGACCAGCAGATTGCGTGCGCCGCGCGATCTACTGTTGCGCGGGATCGCCGCTGTCGCCTGAGCTCTCCGGCCGATCGACCAGGGCAGCGCTGACCTTGGGCAGAATCCGGGCGAGGGCATCCACATCACCCGGGTCGAGGTCGTCGAAGACGCGGCGCCGCACCTCCGCGACGTGCGTGCGGGCCGCGGAGTCGAGGACCGCGAAACCGGCGTCGGTCAGTTCCGCGGAGGCCGACCGGCCGGCCGCGTGCCGCACCAGCCAGCCCGACTCCCCGAGCTTGCGCAGGACGTGCGACAGCCGCGACGGCGAGGAGTTGGCGGCCTCGGCCAGCGCGGACAGGCCCATCCGCCGCCCCGGCGCCTGGGAGAGCTGCGCCATCACCATGAACTCGTAGTGCGTGAGACCGGAGTCGGTCCGCAGCTGGGTGTCCAACTTCGCCGGCAACTGCATCGCGATGTTGATCAGCGGAAGCCACGCCGACATCTCGGCGTCGGACAGCCATCGCACGTCGTCGGTCGGGCCCACGATGATTCACCCCCATGAATGATCGGCGTCACCGCGCTTCTCGAATGACGCGTGACCCCACTGTATACGCCGCCGCGAGCCGGAAACGAGCATCGATTCGACGTCGCTGATCGCCCGATCGCCGCGAGCGGATTCGCCGGACAGCGGTTCGGACCGGTCGGTAAGTTGGCATCGGTGAGCGGCTCTCAGACCACCCCCGGACCCCGGACCGACGCCGAGATCCCGGCGTACCTGGAGGCGCTCGGCCTCCCCGGCCTCGCCGATATCCATGTGCATTTCCTCCCCGAGCCGATGCTGGCGAAGGTCTGGGACTTCTTCGACCGCGCCGATGTCGAATACGGCCGGGAGTGGCCGGTCACGTACCGGTTCGACGAGGACACCCGGCTCGACCTGATCCGCGGCATGGGAGTGCGTGAGATCCCCGCGCTGTGCTACCCGCACAAGCCCGGGATGGCGCAGTGGCTCAACGCCTGGTGCGCCGATTTCGCCCGCCGGGTTCCCGATGGGATCCACTGCGCCACCCTGTATCCCGAACCGGGAGTGGGCGATTACGTGGCCGCCGCGCTGGCCGACGGTGCCCGACTGTTCAAGATGCACGTCCAGGTGGGGGTCTTCGCCCCCGACGATCCGCTGCTCGATCCGGCCTGGGATGCCCTCGCGGACGCCGGGGTGCCCGTGGTGATCCACGCCGGGTCCGGTCCGATGGAGGGTCCGTACACCGGGCCGGCTCACGTCGCCGAGACACTGCGCCGGCATCCGGAGCTGACGCTGGTGATCGCCCATCTCGGCATGCCGGAGTACGACCAGTTCGCCGATCTCGCCGAACGCTTCCCGAACGTCCACCTCGACACCACGATGGCGGCGACGGACTTCACGGAGGAACTCGCGCCGATGCCGCCGGGCTACCGGGAGCGGCTCGCCGGGCTCGCCGATCGCGTGGTGCTGGGCAGCGACTTCCCGAACATCCCCTATCAGTACGCGCATCAGCTGTTCGGTCTCGCGCGCCTCGACCTCGGCGACGAGTGGATGCGCAAGGTGCTGTGGCACAACGGGCGGAGACTGCTCGGGCACGACGGGTGAGCACCACGCGGTGCCGCGGCCGGGGCCCGGCGGAGCTCCGTCGATACGATGGGCGCATGCACATCCGACGGGCCGCGATCGCGCTGCTCGCGGCGGGCACCCTCACGGCGTGCAGCGGCGCGCAGCCGGAGCCCGGTCCGCTCGCCCTGGATCGCTCGACGGCGGCCTTCAACCAGGTGGGCATCGACGACGCCCGTACCGACGTGGCCGCGCTGGTGGACGCGGCCACCCGGATCGGCGCCCGGCTCGCGGAACCCGATCCCCGCGCTAGCGCCACCGCGGTCTCCCCGTGGGGGGCGCTGTCCCTGCTGGGGATGCTCCGCGCCGGAGCCGACGGTGCGACGGCGGCCCAGCTCGATGCGGCGGGCCTGGGTGCGGCACGGGATCTGCCCCGCGCGATGGCGGCCCTCACGGGGCAGACCGCGCAGTGGGCGGGCGACCCGGGAACCGTGCCGGCGGGATCGCCGCCGGCCGCACCCCTGTTCCAATCGCAGGTGGCACTGCTGGCGGCGAAGGAACCCGCAGTGCGCGAGTCGTACCTGGAGGCCCTCGCCACGAACTACGGGACGGGTGTGTACCCCGTCGACTTCGACCGTGGAGTGGGGGCGCCCCTGGGCGAGTGGGTGGCGGTGAACACGGGCAGCACGCTGACCTCGTCGCCGCTGCGCACCGATCACGACACCCGGCTCGCTGCGGCCACCACCGCCTATCTCGCGGTAGCGTGGCGGTATCCGTTCGATGCGGCGAACACCCGGCCGCGCCCCTTCACCGCGGTCGACGGCGGTGTGGTCGAACTGCCCACCATGCGGGGGACCGTTCCCGCCCGGGTCGCGGGTGGCGACGGCTTCACCGCACTGCAACTCGATTACGGCGTGGGCACGCTGGCGTTGCAGATCCTGCTGCCCAACCCCGGCGTCCCGCTCGCCGATATCACCGCCGAATCGCGGTTCACCGCGGCGCGCCTGGCGCTGGCCGCGGCGCCTGTGGCGGCGCATGAGGTCTCGCTCCCCAAGTGGCGCAGCACGTCGTGGACGGGCCTGGCCGAGCCGCTGCGCGCGCTGGGCGTGACCGGCGTACTCCCGGGCGGACACGGACTGACGGGGATCGCCGACGGTGCGCCCACACTCACCGATGCCCGCGCGGCCGCGGTGCTGACCGTGGGCGAGAAGGGAACGGCGTCGGACTCGGCTACGGCATCCGCCGCACTCGATCCGCCGCCCGGTCCCGCGCCCTTCGTCGCGGATCGTGCGTTCGCCTACGCGGTGGTGGACACGGCCACCGGGCTCTCCCTCCTCATGGGCACGGTGAACCGCCCCGGGTCCTGAGTTCCTTCGGCGAGCGCAGATTCGGTCTCCAAAAAGTCTACCCGGATTAATCTTTCGCTAAACCCTCCACTTCAGGTTAAGGTTGAGGTCATGACCTCGACCTGGACCCGCGCGCTTCGCGCTGCGGCTCGTTCGGCCTGGGCCCTCACCGGCACCGCGCTCCTCGCCGTCATGGTGGCGCTCGTCGCCGGCGGCACCGCCTTCCTCGTGGCCGCGGGCACCAAGCCTCCCGCGCCGGAGCAGGAACGGGTCAACGCCGAGAACACGCGGGTGGCACTCAAGGCGGCCGACGAGTCACGGGCCCTGTTCGGCCTCGTGTCCAACGGCCTCACCTCCGCGAGCGCGGGACTGAACACCTCGGCGGGCGCGGTACCGCAGATCTTCGACAGCATCGACACCGCGAAGCAGGGCGCCGACCAGCTGGTGACGGGGCTCGACGAGGCATCGTCACTGTCGGTGGCCCTGAACCAGGTGAGCCGCGCGTCCGTGGCGCTGGGCGGCGCTCTCGATCGCACGCAGGGCCTGCAGCAGGTGGCGGCCGGCACCCGGGGCACGCTGGTGGTGCTGCGGCAGCGGCTGGTGGAGAACCCGTCGCCCGGCTCGGCCGGGGCAGTGGCGCAGCTCGACCGCGCGCTGAGCAGTTCCCAGGGCGTGGGCGCCCTCAACGATGTGGCCGGGCTGCGCGGCACGCTCTCCTCGATGTCGGCCAGCCTGTCGAGTGCGTCCGCCAACGCGGACTCGTCGCTGGCCTCAGCGCGCAGCGCGGCACGGCAGCTACGCGACGGTCTCGGGAAACTGGCGAGCGCCCGCAAGGACGTCAACGAGTCGGTCGCGAACCTCACCACGGGCGTCGGCCAGCTCAAGACCGCGCTCGGCGCGATCGACGGGCAGCTCGCCCTCACCCAGACCCGCCTGCGGTCGGTGACCGACGCTCCCGCCCCCGCTCCGGACCCGGGCACCGCCCGGCCCCTGGCGTGGGCGCTCATCGTCGGTGGCATCGCCGGCATCCTGACCTACCTGCTCTCGCTCGCCCTGTCGCACCGTCTGGCCCGCCGCGCCGCAGCCGACGAGACCCTGACCGACGCGGCACCCACTGACGGCGCTCTCATCGACGGCGCTCTCAACGACGGCGCTCTCAACGACGGCGCTCTCAACGACGTTGCCGCCGGAGAACCGGAGGCGGCCGATCCGGGCGGTGCCGAGACCGCACCCGACACCACGCCCCGCGGCCTCCCCCTCCCCGCACTCGCGGCGGCGACCACATCGGGCGACATCTTCACGATCGATCAGGCGCAGGCCGACGAGCAGCCGACCGGTTCGCGGCGCGTGGCACCGCCGGCTGATGCGACATTGGCAGGCGTTGCGGCACAGTCGCACTCCGATAACGAGACCCAGGCCGAGGCGACGGACCAGCCGGGGAAGCGCAGCAAGTCCGGCCGGCGACGTTTCGCGATCGACCGTTCCACCGATACCAATCCGTGGCTGTCGGTATCGATCTCCGGCAGTTCGAGCTAGCTCTACTCGTACACTCCTTCCACCTCCCAACCGTCGGCGTAGCGCAGCAGTAGGGCGCGGCCGTCGTCCCTGTTCGGGGTCGGCTCCAGCAGCACCTGGGCGCGGGCGCGCAGGGTTCCGGCGCCGGGCTCCCACCACCGCTCGTCCACCAGCCACGGCCCGGCCCACCAGCGCAGTGTCCACCCGCGGCTACCCCAGGTCAGATGGGTGGGTTCGGCGGTGAAGGCGCCCCGCTCGGTGACTCGCACCGGGGAGCCCGCCGCATCGGTCACCGCGACCGCGGCCCCGGACAGCAGCACCGCGGGTGCCGGCTCCGGCATGCGGCCCGGCCAGGGTGCCGCAGGGTCTCGGGCGGGCACCGCCTCGTCGCCCAGCGGAGTCCAGGTGACCTGTTCGGCGGGACCGCGGCCGCCGCTGCGCGTCCCCACCCGCACGGCCTCCCCGCCGAGGAGTCCCTGCACCCGCACCAGTGCCCGGCGGAAGCGGGCGGCACCGTCGCCCTCGTCGCCCCACATGCCGGCCTGCAGCGCCCCGGCATCGACCACCTCGACCGGTTCCAGCCGCAGCAGCGTGATCGGTGCGCCCGGGCCGCCCGAGCGGCCGCGGCCACCGGTGAGCCAGCCGTCGATCTGCCAGCGCACCCGGTCGGCCGTGCCGTCGGGAGTCAGCGGCTGCGCGCAGCGCCAGATGCGGGTGTGCCGCTCCCCGTTCTCGGCGACGGCCGAGACCTCCAGCCGCAGGCAGGCCACCCCGGCTGCGGACAGCTTCCGGTGCAGTTCGGCCGCCAGCGCGCGGCCGGCGAAGGCCGCGGCGTCGACCCGGTCGATCGGCGGATCGGGCTGCAGTTCCGCCTCGAGGCCCGGCGGCAGGGGCGCGGTGGACGGCGGCCGATCGGCGACCGCCCGGGCCTGACGGTGCGCGGCGATCGCGTCCACACCGAAGCGGGTGGCCACGTCCGAGGTGGAGAGCGCGGCGAAGGCGCCGAGGGTACGCACACCCAACCGGCGCAGCAGGTCGATCAGCTCGGTGCGGTCCTCCGCGGACAGCGCGGGCTCGGCACCGAGCTGGGCGATGGCCAACGGGGACAAGAACTCCGCCGAGCCTCCGGGCGGGACGATCACCCCGGTGCGGGCGGCCAGCGCCGCGGTGAAGACCTCATCGGCGACCCCGGCGAGGGACTCGGCGCCCACCGAGGAGGCGGCGTCCACCAGCTTCTCCGCCGCCTGCTCCTCACCGCCGAAGAAGCGGGCGGCGCCGCGGGCCGGGATCACGATCAACCCGGGACGCAGCACCTCGATGAGCGGAATCAGCGCGGCCACCGCACCCGCCACCGGTTCGAAGAGCCGCGCATCGCGCCCCGGGTCCGCCGCCGTCACGTGCAGGTCCGGGCAGCGCGCCTGCGAGTCCCGGCGTTTCATACCGCGCCGCACCCCGTCCGCACGGGCGGCGGCGTTGCACGCGATCACCCGGTTACCGTGCAGGACCGCCACGGGGTGATCGGGCGGTAGATCGACATCGGCCGCGGCGGCCGCGGCCGGCCAGTCCGGGCACCACAACGCCAGTATCCGCTGTTCGCGTTCGCTCATCGCGCCACCGCCGCACGCGGTTCCGACAGGCCGCGGTACGGGTTCAGGCAGCCGCGGCCGCGCGCCGAGAAGGCGAGGTCGATGCCGCGGATGCGTCCCCGGCCCGGTTGGCCGCCCGGCCCGGCGTAGCCCTGTACGCGGGCACCGAGGTGCAGGGCGGCGCCCTCCCAGCGGCCGCCCGTCACGAGCAGGACCGCACCCTTGGAGCGGGCCCGCGCCGTGATCGCCCGGCCGCGGCTGGGCGGGACGGCGATACCGCCGAGCCCGCAGAGCACCACATCGGCACCGTCGAGCAGCACGGAGGCCACGGAGACCGGATCGGCCAGCGGGCCTTCGATGAGCGCGATGCGCTCGATATCGGCCCCCTGTTCGAGTGCCGCGGCCATGCCGAAGCCGGTGACCCCGCACAGCGCGACGCGCGCCCCCGCCGCGGTGACGGTGGCCACCAGGGAGACGCCGAGCGAGGCCGCGCCCTCGACGGTGGCCACGCTGCCGCGTGGCAGCCCACCACCCGGAAGCAGCCGGGCCAGTTCCGGATGCACCGGGAGCACACCCTGAGTGAACTGGTGCGATGAGCCCGCTTCCGGCTCCTGAGATGCCGCGGCGAGCCTGCGGGAACCGGCCGGCTGATGTCGTTCCGGAAGCGCCGCGAGCCGCTTGCGCAGCTCCGCCAGCTTCTCCTCGCGACTGCCGGAATCCACCGCGGAAAGCCTGTTGATCACCTGTCGCACCCCTCCCCTAGGTTCTCTTCCGCCGGAGGTTCACCACCCTCGGCGGAGCCGCGGGGAAGACGCGACTCGAAACTGTTTTCGATTGATTCAAGAGTACGACCGGGTGCCGATCGGCGTCAAGAGAGCTGTTCCCGCTCCCGTTTCCGCGTCCCGCTCCTGATACGAAGGGAGCGGGAAGCGGAAACGGGAGCGGGAATGACGACCGTCGGCGGGCGGCCGGAACCCGCCGCACCGAGCGGGGCCTCCGGTACCGCCAGAGCGGACCTACGAGGCCAGCTCGCTCCGCACCAGCTCGGCGAAATCGCGAACGTCCTGTTCGGTGGTGTCCCAGGAGCACATCCAGCGCACCTCACCGCGGGCCTCGTCCCAGAAGTAGAACGGGACCCGCTGCATCAGCGCCTCGGAGGCGGCGTGCGGGAGCACGGCGAAGACGGCGTTGGACTGCACCGGCTGGGTGAGCTCGACGCCGGGGATCTCGCCCACCAGCTCCGCCAGCAGCGTGGCCATCGCGTTCGCGTGCCCCGCGACCCGCAGGTGCAGGCCGTCGGAGAACAGCGCGAGGAACTGCGCGGCGATGAACCGTTGCTTCGAGGCGAGCTGCATCGACAGCTTGCGCACGTACTCGATCCCCTTGGTGGCCTCGGGATTGAGCACCAGCACCAGCTCGCCGCCCAGCAGACCGCTCTTGGTGCCGCCCACACTCACGATGTCGGCGCCGATGTCGGTGGTGATCGCCCGCGGTTCCACACCGAGGCTC
Source organism: Tsukamurella sp. TY48 (assembly GCF_019656655.1). Lineage (GTDB taxonomy): Bacteria > Actinomycetota > Actinomycetes > Mycobacteriales > Mycobacteriaceae > Tsukamurella > Tsukamurella strandjordii. The sequence continues at coordinate 944,489 of NZ_BPMV01000001.1, forward strand.
GCCGCGGCGTTACCCAGCCGGGAACCGTCGATGTGCAGCAGCCAGCCGCGCTCGTGCGCGTAATCGGCAAGTGCACGAAGCTCATCCACGGTGTACACCGTGCCGAGCTCGGTGGACTGCGCCACCGACAGCACCCGCGGCTGCGCCCAGTGCTCATCGCCGGCCCGGTCCGGGACCGCCGCCGAGATCGCCTCGGGGGTGAGCTTGCCGCCCACCTCGGGCACCACGAAGAGCTTGAGGCCGGCCACCTTCTCGGGCGCGCCGCCCTCGTCGACGTGGATGTGCCCGGAATCCGCGCACACCACGGCCGACCAGCGGTCGCTCACGGCCTGCAGCGCCACCACGTTCGCGCCGGTGCCGTTGAACACCGGGAAGGCCTGCGCGCGTTCACCGAACAGCTCGCGCACCCGCTCCCCCAGTGCGGCGGTGTACTGGTCTCCGCCGTAGGCCACCTGGTGCCCCAGGTTGGCCTCGCCGATCGCGGCCAGCACCTCCGGCAGCACACCGGAGTAGTTGTCGCTCGCGAAACCCCGCTTGGCGGGATCGTGCAGCTGTGTCATGCGGTGGTGTTCTCCTCACCGGGGATCAGGGTGTGCACGGTGCCGTTCAGCTCGGCCGCGGGAACGTCCCACAGCCCGACGAGCCGCTGCGCCACCGTCTCGATCGGCGTGTACCGCGGGAACTTCCGCTCCGGCGAGGCCTCCCGCATCTGCGGGGTGAGCAGCGCCATCACCCGCAGCGCGGTGGCCGCAGCGGCCCCGTCGCCGAAGGCATCGGCGAGCGCGAGGATCCAGGCCTCCGAGGCGGCTTTCGCCGAGGCGTACATCGCGTTCTTGGCGGTCGGCTTCGCGACCGCGGTCGAGGAGATGATCGCCAACCGGGCATCGGAGCTCGCCGCCAGCGGCGCGTAGAACGCCCGGGTCACGCACTGCAGGCTGCGGATCAGGCCCTGGTCCAGGAAATCCCAATCGGCCGGATCGGACTCCTCGATCGCGACACCGCCGCGCCAGCCGCCCACCAGGTGCAGCACACCGTCGATACCGCCGTGATCGGTGACGATGCTCCGCGCCGCCTCGGCGGTCGCCGCATCGTCGCTGAGATCGGCCCGGTAGGCCCGCACGCCGTCGAGCGCGGTGAGAGCGGAATCCGCCTCGCCCCGGCTGATCACGGCCACCCGTGCCCCGCGCTCGACGAGCAGCGCGGTGACCGCCTGTCCGAGGGCGCCGTTCGCGCCCGTCACCACGACGGTGCGCCCGGCGACCCCGGTCACGCCCCGGCCCCGACCTGCTCGGCGTCGGCGGTGATGCCGCGGGTGGAATCGACGACGGCACCCATCTTGCGGCGCAGAGCCTCGAAGAAGACGTTCAGCGGGAACTCGTCCGGCAGGACGAGATCCACCAGACCGCGCGGCTCACCGTCGAGCGGCAACGCCTGCGCGCCCTTCGCCCAGGTGGACCCGGGAGCGGGCACCACGTACGAGGAGACGAACTCGTAGGTGGCCAGCCACTGGCCCACCTTCGACCGGTCGATGCCGGTGCGGTAGAGCTCCTCGATCTCCTCGGCGAGCCGGATCACCTGGAGCGGCAGCTCCTTCCAGTCGAAGGAGAGCCGGTTGTCGCGCCAGCGCAGCGCGCCGTGACGGTGCAGGTAGGCGAACAGCAGCTGACCGCCGAGGCCGTCGTAGTTGCGCACGCGGTTGCCGGTGATCGGGAAGCGGAAGAGCCGATCGCACAGGATGGCCAGCTGCACCGGCAGACCGTACGGATGCCCCTCCTGCTGCAGGCCGTAGGCCTCGCGGAAGGTGGTGAGATCGCAGCGCAGCTCCTCGAGCGCGTACAGCCAGAAGGGCATCCGCTGCTTGATCATGAACGGATCGAAGGGCAGATCACCGCGGCTGTGGGTGCGATCGTGGATCAGATCCCACATCGCGAACGTGGACTGCGCCAGGGCCTGCGAGGCCACCAGCCGCTCACCGTCGGGCGGGAGCTGCAGCGAAAGCACCTCCGAGGCCGCGCCGGTCACCCGGCGGAAGCGGGCCGCCTCACGGTCGCAGAAGATGGCGCCCCAGTGGAACTCGGGGGTCTTCTCCACGGTGACCGTCTCGGGGAAGAGCACCGCGGAATCGGTGTCGTAGCCGGGCGTGAAGTCCTCGAAGGCCACCGCGAGGAACTTGCCGTTGTCGAAGCGCTGCTCGACATCGGCCAGCCAGGTGGGCCAGACCACGGAGAGCAAGACGGCCTCGAAGACCTTGCCCGCGTTGCCGTTCTGCGTGTACATCGGGAAGACCACGAGGTGCTCCGCGCCGTCCACCCGGTCGAGGTCGGGACGGAAGGCGGCCAGCGACTCGTCGAACAGGGGCTTGCCGAAGCCGCCGTCGACCCAGCGCTGGAAGTCGCGCGGCAGCGCGGCGAGGTACTCGGCGTCGTGCGCGAACAGCGGTGCGAGCGCCGCGATCCGGGCCACGATCGTGTCCACGAGCGCTCCGGCCCGGGCGTGATCCGCGGCGTCGGCGATGGAGCCGTCGGCCTCCTGAAGGGCGCGCAGCTCGTTGACGGCGGCCTTCAGGGCGCCCCAGTCGGCGCTCTGCGCGGCGGCCGAGACGGACCGCGCGCCGCGGTCGCCGTGTGCGCCCGAGGCCCAGGTGACCACGTTGGTCCACAGCGTGCGCTGATCGAAATCATCGATCGAATCGTCGCCGAAGAGATCGGAGTCCGCGAAGACCACGACGCGTCCGAGGCCGACCTGCAGGGCTACTGCGAGGGGCCGTCCGGCGGGCGACGCGCTCTCGCTGGTGCGGGCCAGGACGCTGACGCCCGGGGTGCCGGGAGGGCCCACGTCGAGCACGCCGGTGCGGTAGAAACAGGCCTCGTCGACACCGGCGACCAGGCCCTGTCCGCGCAGCTCGGGGGCGATCACGGAGCGGATCCAGGTGGCGTTGCCGCCGAACCGGCGATCGCCCGTGGCCTCCTGCACCACCAGCGACTCCACCGTGACGCCGAAGCGTGCGAGCAGGTCGGCGAGGTTGCTTCCGGAGGTGGCGGTATCGCACTCGGCGAGCACCACGAGGCCGCCGCCGCCGCGCACGTACTGCTCGATCGCGTCGAGCTCGGCATCCGCGTACACCGGGGGCAGGTCACCGGTGACGCGCTCGACGCCGGCGCGCGCCAGATGGGGGATCACGTAGACATCGGCGGCGCGCAGCGCGTCCACCGTGACCTGCGGTGCCGTCGCATCCGTGACGGTCATGCCGCGGCGGCGCAGTGCGTCCACCGCGACGGCGAGGCTGGCATCCTCCGGGTTCACCGGGAGCATCTCGCGGGCGCGCTCGATCGTCGTGGCCCACGCGCTGCTTCGGGCCTGTTCGACCTGCACGCGGGGGAAGACGGTGACATCAGACATAGTCGTTCCCATCGTTTACCTCTTACAACTCTTAACGCGATCTTAGCGGCAAAAACCCGCGGAACCGAACGGAATGCGGAGGTGAAACGTGAACGTAACCGGCCGGGCCCCGGGCCGAGAGCGCGAACGGCCCCGCGGCGCATGCCGCGGGGCCGGAGATCACGGGCCTGATCAGGCCGGGTGGGTCACGCCACGGGATCGGGGTCGCGGTGGGCCGAGGCCGCGGCGATCGGCGTCAGGTCGGCCGTGCGCAGATCCACGGTGGGATCGCGCTTGACCAGCTTGTGCCCGGCCCACAGCCCGAGGAACAGGATCAGCGCGGCGTACGAGGTGAGCACCAGTTCCAGGCCGCCCTCCGAACCGCTGCGGACCGAGACGTAGTACTGGCCCGCGATGACGCCGACGCACATGAGCAGGGCCACCACCGGACCCGCCGGGTACAGCCACGCCTTGTACGGCAGCTCGTCGAGCGAGCGACCCTGCAGGTTCCAGGCCCGGCGGAATCGGTAGTGCGCCCACGCGATACCGATCCAGGTGACGAACCCGGCCACCGATGACGCCGTCACCAGCACCGTGTACGCCTTGCCGTCGCCCACCTTGCTCGCCACGAAGCACAGCGCGCCGATCGCCGCCGTGGCCGCGACGGCCGCCGCGGGGATGCCCGACTTGCTGACCTTGCCGAAGATCTTCGGGGCGCTGCCCTGGACGCCGAGGCCGTACAGCGCGCGGGTGGCGGCGTAGAGGCTGGCGTTGCCCGCCGACAGGATGGCGATCAGGATGACCGCGTTCATGATCGACGCCGCAGCATCGATGCCCGCCAGCTTGAAGACCAAGGTGAACGGGGCCACCGCCACATTCTGGTCCGACGCGTCCAACAGCTCCGGATTGGTGTACGGGATGAGGAAGCCGATGATCGTGAGCGTGCCGATGTAGAACAGCAGGATCCGGAAGAACACCGTGCGCACGGCCTTCGGGATGGCGCTGCGCGGCTCCAACGCCTCGCCCGCGGCCACGGCGATCATCTCCGTGCCCTGGAAGGCGAAACCGGCGATGAGGAAGACCGAGAGCATGCCGAGCGGCCAGTCCACGAAGGGCGCATCACCGATGGTCCAGTTCGAGAAGCCCGGCGACGGCCCATTGATCACACCGAGGACCATGAGCACACCCACGATGAGGAAGACCACCACGGCGATCACCTTGATCGAGGCGAACCAGAACTCGGCCTCACCGAAGGCCTTGACCGCGAACAGGTTCAGCGCGAGCAAGCCACCCAGGAAGATCAGCGACCACACCCACGAGGGCACGTCGGGCAGCCAGAACCGCATGATCAACCCGCCCGCCACCACCTCCGCGGCCAGCGTGATCGACCAGTTGAACCAGTAGTTCCATCCGGCGGCGAAGCCGAACGACGGACTGACGAACCTGGTGCCGTACTCCTCGAACGGGTTGCTGCACGGCATGTACGCCGACATCTCGCCGAGGCTCTGCATCAGGAAGAAGACCATCACGCCCATGAGCGCGTACGCCAGGAGCGCACCACCGGGGCCGGCGGCGTTGATGGTGGCGCCGGATGCCACGAACAGGCCGGTGCCGATGGCACCGCCCAGCGCGATCATGCTGATGTGGCGCGTTTGCAGTCCCTTGCGAAGCGCAGGGTCGGGGGTGATTCCAAGCGGGCTGGACACCCGATGAGAGTAGCGACCCTTTGTTACGGGCGACTACCATTCGTCCAACATGTTCTCGTACGACACCAAATCCGCGCTCGCGAGCGCTGCCGACCTGGTGAACACCGCGCCCGATGCGGACACCGGTCGCGTCGAGCGATTGCCCGACGAGGCCGCGCTGCGCGAGTTCGTGGCGCGATGGGGCTGGACCGGGCCGATCCCGATCCGCGACGACGAGCTGGAGCGGGTGTACGCGGTGCGCGCCCTGCTGCGCGAACTGTGGGACGCCGCCGGCGAGGAATCGCGCGCGGTACCCCTGATCAACCGGATGCTCCGCGAGGCCCAGGTGCTGCCGCAGTTGGCCCGCCACGACGACTGGCCCTACCACCTGCACGGATGGTCGGACGAGACGCCGATCGCCGAACGCTTCCTCGCCGAACCCGCGATGGGCCTGGTGGACATGGTGCGCGCAGACGCTCTGGACCGGCTCCGGGTGTGCTCGGCACCGGACTGCGCGGGGGTGCTCGTGGACTTCACGCGCAATTCCTCGCGCAGGTACTGCGACGACGGCTGCAACAACCGGCTGAATGTAGCCGCGTACCGCGCGCGTCGGGCCTGAGCTCTAGTATCGACCCGTGACGGAATCGACGGGAACCGGTGGGACGACGCGGGGCGTTCCCGGGCCCGACTACCTGGTGGCCGGACGCTACCGCTTGACGTCGAAGATCGGCGGCGGCGGCATGGGCGCCGTGTGGCTGGCCCGCGACGAACGCCTCGACCGCGATGTGGCCGCCAAGCAGGTGATCTCCACCGAGGGACTCACCGACGAGCAGGCCGACGAGCTGCGCCGGCGCGCCCTGCACGAGGGCCGGATCGCCGCCCGCCTGCAGCACCGCAACGCCATCTCGATGTACGACGTGGCCATCGACCGCGGCGAGCCCTGGCTGGTGATGGAGTACCTCCCCTCGCGCTCGCTGGCGCAGGTCCTGCACATGACGGGCAGCATGCCCGACCGGCAGGTGGCCCAGATCGGCGCGCAGGTGGCCGACGCCCTCATCGAGGCACACGAGGCCGGGATCACCCACCGCGACATCAAGCCCGGCAACATCCTGATCGCCAACCGCGGCCGCGCCTCCGGCACGGTCAAGCTCTCCGACTTCGGCATCGCCCGGATCAAGGACGAGAGCCCCGCCAGCCAGTCGGGTGTGATCACCGGGACTCCCGCCTACTTCGCGCCCGAGGTGGCCCGCGGCGGCGAACCCTCGGAGGCCTCCGACCTGTACTCGCTCGGTGCCACCCTGTACACCGCGCTCGAGGGCACGCCGCCCTTCGGCGTGGACGAGGACTCGATGTCGCTGCTGCACAAGGTGGCCCGCGGCAAGATCGATCCGCCGAAGCACACCGGCCCGCTCACCGCGGTGATCCTGGACATGCTGCAGCCGAGCCCCACCAAGCGCCCCTCCCTGGAGGCGGCGCGCGATCGGCTGGCCGAGGTGGCCGCGGCCGGCGGCAACACCGCCGCGGTGCTCGCCTCGCCGCTGCAGCCGGGCGAGGGCGGCACGGCGGTGTGGATGCGGCGCACCGCCGGGGAGCGTTCGCCCCGCGAGCCCCGTGCCACGCGGACGACGCCGTCGGGCAGCACTCCCCGGCCGGCCGCGCCGCGGCCCGCGACGAACTACACGCCGCCGCCGGTGGCCCCGCCGTCCGGGATGTCGAACACCGTGCTCGCGGCCTGGATCATCCTGGGTTTCGTCGTGCTCGCCGCGGTGGTCGCGGGCGTCATCCTGCTGCTCGGATAGCCGCGCACCGGCGGGCGATCAGTCGGCGAGGTGCCGGGTGTGCGCCCACCGGGTGAGCGCGTTCCGGTTGCTCTGCTGCGTCTTCCGCAGAACGTTCGAGGCGTGCGTCTCCACCGTCTTCACCGAGATGAACAGATCCTCGGCGATCTCCCGGTAGGTGTAACCGCGGGCCAGTAGGCGCAGCACCTCGAGCTCGCGCGGGGTCAGCGAGTCCAGCTCGGGATCGAGCGCGGGCTCGGGCACCGGCGAACGCCCGGTGAAGGAGTCGAGCACGAAACCGGCCAGCCGGGGCGAGAAGACGGCGTCACCGTCGGCCACCCGGCGCACCGCATCCGCCAGCTCGGGACCGGAAATGGTCTTGGTGACGTAGCCGCGCGCACCGGCGCGGATCGTGGCGATCACGTCCTCCGCGGCATCGGACACGCTGAGCGCCAGGAAGACCGGCGTCTTGTCCAGACGGGCGCGCGGCGCACCGTCGGTCACGCCGCGCAGCACGGCCACTCCGCCACCGTCGGGCATGTGCACGTCCAGCAGAACCACATCAGGTGCGGCGGAGAGGATTCCGGACACCGCCTCGGCGACGGTGCCCGCCTCGCCCACCACCTCGATGCTGGCCTCACGGGCGAGCTCTGCGCGCACGCCCGAACGGAACACCCCGTGATCGTCGACCAGGAACACCCGGTTGCTCACGCACTCTCCTCCGCGATCGAGTCCGCCGGCTCCGCCGCGGCTGCGTCGGAACCCGGCCGGGGCACCGACAGCCGGACCTCGGTACCGCGCCCGGGCGCCGAGCGCACCTCCACGGTGCCGCCCCGACGCTCCACGCGGGACCGGATCGACTTCGCCAACCCCTGCCGATCCGACGGTACCGCGTCCGGGTCGAATCCGATGCCGCGGTCGCGCACGAAGACGGCCGCCTGTTCGGCGTCGACCTCGGCGTAGGTGTCCACGGTCTCGCAACCGGAGTGCTTGGCGGCGTTCACCATCGCCTCTTTGACCGCGCCCATCAGCGCGGTGAAGCGATCGTCGACACCCAGCTCGTCGCCCTCCACATCGCCCACGGTGATCACGTTGACGGCCACCCCGTGCCCGTCTTCCACATCGGCGGCGGCCGCCTTGAGCGCCGCGGCCAGCGAACTCGCGGGAGCCTCGGTGCCGCCGAACAGCCACTCGCGCAGCTCGCGCTCCTGACTGCGGGCCAGCCGTTTGACGGCGGCACCGTCGGACGACTGCTTCTGGATGAGGGCCAGGGTCTGCAGCACCGAATCGTGCAGGTGCGAGGCGATCTCCTCGCGCTCGATGGTGCGCACGCGGGCCGCGCGCTCCTCGCCGAGGTCGCGCCACATGCGCACCCAGACGGGGACCGTGAGCAGCGCGACGCCCACGAGCGTGAGCACGACCGCGGCGAGCGCGGTGGGCAGGGCGGAGACGTCGACACGGCCGAGGAAGACCACGGCGAGGCCGACGATCACCAGGGTGACACCGCCCAGCATGCGCAGCCAGGTGAGCAGGCGCGAGCCGCCGGGCCCGGCGGTATGCGGTGCGCGGGCCGCGAAATCGGCCTCGCGCCACACCAGGGCGGCACCCACACCGATCACGATCACGGGGACGATGAATCCGGTGTTCGAGTTGCTCGCGACCGCGGCGAGCGTGGCCGCCCCTACGACGCCGAGGACCGCCAGGGCGAGGCCGCGGCGCCGCTCGGCCGGATCGGGCTTCTCGGTATCGGTGCCGGGCCGGCAGAAGAACCACAGCAGGGCGTACATGACGACGCCGGCACCGAGCAGCGCGAGCAGGGTGAAGGCGATGCGCACCCGGGTGACGTCGAGATCGAGGTGGTCGGCGATTCCGCCGCACACGCCGCCGATCACCGCGCCGCCGTTGCGGCGGTACATCCGCGGGTAGCCGGGCCCCACCTCCGCGGGTGCGACCTGCGGACCGGGGGTCGGCGGGCCGGGCGTCTGCGCGACCGGCGTGCTGTGCTGGGGATACGACGCAGCGCCCGGGTACCGGGGGTACACCGGGGCCCAGGCCTGGTACTGCGCCCAGGAGTTGCGTGCGCGCCGAGCGCGTTGTGATCGTCGTGCCATCGTTTCTCGATGGTGGCACGACGGTGCGCCACCGCGCATCGGGGAACTCCCCCACTCGCACCCGGATCGATGCGGTTACCCCGAGGCGGGACGTCCGGGAATTCAGGGTAGATCCCGATGGTCGCGGGCCGCACGGGCCAGCAGTATCGATGGCATGGACACAGCAACCCTCTCCAGCCAGATCCGGCAGATGTGGGACACCCGGCCCCTGCGGGCCCGGCGGGCGCCCATCGCCGGCGTGTGCACCGGCTTCGCACGCCGCTACCAGGTGGACGTCGCGCTGGTGCGCGCCGCCTTCCTCGGTGCGGCCCTGCTGGGCGGCGCCGGGCTGCTCGCCTACATCGTTGCCATCTTCGTCATGCCCAAGGAGCCCTACCGCGAGTACCGGCCCGAGCGCAGCGGCCCGCCGCCCTTCGTGCTGATCATCGCGGCGGGGATCGCGGTGACCATGGGCAGCGGAATGAGCTCCTCGTGGCCCGGCTCCGGGCTGATCAGCGCGGCACTGCTGCTGGTCGGCTGGTACGCGCTGCACCAGCGCACCCCGGTCGCGCCTCCCGGCACGGCGATCTCCTCGCAGTTCGTGGACGCGGGTCCCGCACCGGTGGGCGCCTGGCAGCCGCCCGCGGCCCCGTTCCGCTGGCAGCCCGCGTGGCAGCCGCCCGCCGGCACCGATCCGAGCACCTTCGCCGCGCCGGCGGAACCGCACCCCGGCGCGCGCCCCGAGGCCGAGGCGCACGCCACGGGCACGACGCAGGACCGCAAGCCCGGCGCGGACGCGCCGAGTGCCCCTGCGGTACAGGCTCATCCGCAGGCGCAGGCGTCACAGCAGCCGCAGCGCCGGGATCAGGTGACCGAGGAGATCCGCCCGCCGCGCTGGGATCCGCTGGGCGCCGCCCCCTTCGCGTGGGATCTCCCGGAGCCGGCACAGGCCCAGGCACCCGCACCGATTCCCCGCCGACGATCGCGGATCACCCCGGTCACGCTGGGAATCGCGCTGCTCACCGCCGCGGCGATCGCCGCCGTGAATGTGACCGGGCTGGCGTCCATCTCGCCCGTGCTGGCCGGATCGCTCGTACTCGGCGTGATCGCCGGAGGGCTGCTCTTCGGGGCGTTCCAGAAAGCCGGCTACGGACTCCTGGTGGCGGCGATCCCGCTCGCCGGATTCGTGGTGATCGCCGCGACCGCGCAGAACGTGATGAGCGGTTACGTCGACGCGCCGCGCGGTGACCGCTCGTACGTCCTCACCGACCCGACGACGATGCCGGAGGAGTTCAAGCTCCAGGCCGGCACGCTCACCCTCGATCTGCGCGGCATGACCCTGGACGAGGACCGCAAGCTCAAGACCCGGGTGGCCGCGGGGGAAACCCGGATCACGGTGCCCGAGTCGATGAACGTCGAGGTGACCTGCTCCGTGAACGTGGGCGACACCCGGTGCCCCCAAGGAACACTCGTCGGTGTCGGCGCCAAGCCCGACGCCCCGACCCTGAAGATCGATGCCAGCGGCAACGTCGGCAGCGTGGAGGTGAACCGTGTCCGCTGATGAGAACACCACGAGCACAACGACGACCGAACCCCCGCAGAGCCGCCGGTTCTCCCCCGCTCTGCTCGTCGCCGGGCTGATCGCGCTCACCGTGGCACTGTGGGGAGCGGCCGGAGGCCCGAACCTGATCAGCGCCGAGACACTCCTGGCGGTCGTGGTGATCGGTGCCATCGCGGTGGCCGGACTGATGCTGATCATCAAGCCCACCAAGGGCACTCACACCGACTCGCCGTAACCGGCGACCCGACCAGCCCGGGGCGCGCTCCCTCACCCGCGCGCCCCGGGCTTTTCCCTGTTCCGGGAAAGGTCAGGCGGAGAACAACTCCCGATTCGCCGCCGCCCACTGCGCCAGGCTGGTGGCCGGGCGCCCCGAGAGCTGCTGCACCAGCTCGTTCGGCTGCTGCTTCCACTCGATCGACGACTTCTGCAGATCGAGATACCAGGAGGCCATATCACCCATCGTGGGGCGCAGCTGCTCCTCGGCTTCCTCGCGGGTGATCTGCTCGAACCGCACCGGCCGACCGATCCCCTCGCCGATCGCCTCTGCCATCGCCACCCGGTTCAGGTACGCCGGTCCGGTGAGCTCGTAGACCTCGCCCACGTGCGGCGCACGATCCGCGGCCGTCAGCAGCGCCGCGGCGACGGCGGCGATGTCGCCCATCGAGATCGGGGCGCTCCCCGCATCGGGGTACGGCTCGCGGACCACGCCCTCGGCCACCTGGCCCGCCCAGCCCGCGAAGTTCTCCATGAACTCCCCGGGTCCGAGGACCGTCACATCGAGCCCGCTCGCGAGGATGGTGTCGGTGAGCGCCTGCCAGTGCGCGCTGCCGGAGGTGGCCACCACGTACTGGACGCCACCGTCTTTCGCCCGCTGCAGCACCTCGGCCGCGGTGGGCTCGTACGGGGCGAGGTACATGCTTGTGACGCCCTCGAAGGCACCGTCGAGCGTCTCGGGTTTGCCGATGAAACCGTTGAAGGCCTCCACGCCCGCGGGCAGATCCGCCTTGGCGGGGTTCGTGGTGAGCGCGCGGATGTCCGTCGCTCCCCTGGCCACCAGCTCGTCGACCACTTTCCGTCCGATGTTGCCCGTCGCACCCGTCACCAGAATCGTCATGGACACGACGGTACCGACGGCACCGGTCAGAAGGTGACCGTTATTCCCACTCGATGGTCCCCGGCGGCTTGCTCGTCACGTCGAGCACCACGCGGTTGACCTCTTCCACCTCGTTGGTGATGCGGGTGGAGATGATCTCCAGCGTCTCGTAGGGCACGCGGGTCCAGTCCGCCGTCATCGCGTCCTCGGAGCTGACCGGCCGGAGCACGATCGGGTGACCGTAGGTGCGGCCGTCGCCCTGCACGCCCACGCTGCGCACGTCCGCGAGCAGCACCACGGGGCACTGCCAGATGGTGCCGTCCAGACCCGCGGCGGTGAGCTCCTCACGCGCGATCGCATCGGCCTTGCGCAGCAGCTCCAGCCGATCCTTGGTGACCTCGCCGACGATGCGGATCGCCAGGCCCGGTCCGGGGAAGGGCTGGCGGCCGACGATCTCCTCGGGCAGGCCCAGCTCGCGGCCCACGGCGCGCACCTCGTCCTTGAACAGCAGGCGCAGCGGCTCGACCAGGGTGAACTCGAGATCCTCCGGAAGGCCGCCCACGTTGTGGTGGCTCTTGATGTTCGCGGTGCCGGCGCCGCCGCCGGACTCGACGACGTCCGGGTACAGGGTGCCCTGCACCAGAAAATCGATCGTGTGGCCCTCAGCCGCACGCTCGCCCAGCGCCTCTGAAGTGGCAGCCTCGAGCGCACGGATGAACTCGCGACCGATGATCTTGCGCTTCTCCTCCGGGTCGGAGACGCCCTTGAGGTGCCCGAGGAAGGTGTCCTCGGCGTCGGCGGTGATCAGGCGGGCACCGGTGGAGGCGACGAAGTCGGTCTGCACCTGCTCGCGCTCGCCCTGCCGCAGCAGGCCGTGATCGACGAAGACACAGGTCAGACGGTCACCGATGGCCTTCTGCACGAGCGCCGCGGCCACCGCGGAGTCGACGCCGCCGGACAGTGCGCACAGCGCCAGGCCGTCGCCCACCTGCGCGCGCACGTCCTCGATCAGCTGCTCGGCGATATTGGCAGCGGTCCAGGTGGGCTGCAAGCCGGCGATCTCGTACAGGAAGCGGGTGAGCACCTCCTGGCCGTGCGGGCTGTGCAGCACCTCCGGGTGGTACTGGACGCCGGCCATCCGCTTGTCGACGTTCTCGAACGCGGCGACCGGCGCGCCCGGAGTGGATGCGACGGTGGCGAAGCCCTCGGGCGCGATCTGCACAGCGTCGTTGTGACTCATCCACACCGGCTGCTCGGCGGGCAGTCCGGTGTGCAGCACACCGTCGCCCTCGGGGGTCAGCGTGGTGCGGCCGAACTCGCGCCCACCGGTGTTGGCGACGGTGCCGCCGAGCGCCCGGGCCATCATCTGGAAGCCGTAGCAGATGCCGAAAACGGGAACACCCAGGTCGAAGACGGCGGGGTCGAGGCTCGGCGCGTCCTCGGCGTACACCGACGCCGGTCCACCGGAGAGCACGATGGCCGCGGGATTCTTGGCCTTCACCTCGTCGGCGGTGATGGTGTGCGGCACCACCTCGGAGTAGATCCGCGCCTCGCGGACGCGGCGGGCGATCAGCTGCGCGTACTGCGCGCCGAAGTCGACGACCAGAACCGGGGCGGGCTGGGCGGGCGAAACGCTGCTGGGCGAGGAATCCGTCACCCGGGACAGTCTAGTGGTCGCCGGTCAGGCCTCGCGACGGCGGACCATCTCCGTGATCCACGCCGGGGCGAAGGGCGATGTGCAGCCCTTCGACACCGGGTAGTCGGCCAGGACCTGCAGGTCTTCCCCGATGCCGATCGCGCGGGCGCGGCGGGAGGTGTCCTCGATGCCGATGGTGGCCAGCGTCTCGTTCATCGCCCACTGCAGCTTCGGCGCGGCGTCCTTCATCTGGGACTCGATCTGGTCCAGCAGGGCGTCCCGGTCGAGGTCGGTCTTCGTCACCGCGCGCGTGGTGAGCGCCCACCCCGCGGCGCGCACCCGCGGGTCGGCATCGTCGAACCATCGCGTCCGCAGCGCGTCGGCGTGCGGCGACTTCGCGACCATGTAGTTGAGCAGCCAGTCGTGCGCCTTGTCGCTGCGGGTGGAGCGGAGCATGGTGTCGAGCTCGTCGGCCGAGTAGGGCTTCGGCTTGGCGATGAGCAACGCCAGCAACTGCCCCGCGACATCGCCGGAGGCCCACAGCTCGCGCGCCAGCTCCTGATCGGTGCCGATCGACTTCGCCAGTGCGCGCAGCTTCGTCAGGTTCACGCCGTGCGGGTCGCCGTGCCGTTCGTTCACGGCGCGCGCCTTCGGGTCCTCCAGCGCGGCGAGCTCGGCCAGCGCCTCGTCGACGGTCATGTCCCGAGGGTAGCGCTCACGAATCCGGGTTCTGCGGGCACAGACGGGAAGATTCTGCCGAGTACCGTCGCAGAACCCGAATTCGTGAAGCCGGATCAGACCTGGGGCTGTGCGTCCTGCGCCGGGCGCACCTTGGGCAGCGGCAGCAGCAGCTGTCCGGGCGCCCCCTCCGGCACGGCGGGCGAGACCGGCGCCGTGGGCACGATCCGCTGGTAGCCGGAGCCCTGCGCGGGGCGGGCGTCCTTCTCCCCCTTGTTCGGCCACAGCGAGGCGGCGCGCTCGGCCTGCGCGGCGATCGACAGCGACGGGTTCACACCGAGGTTGGCCGAGATGGCGGCACCGTCGACCACGAACAGCGACGGGTAGTTGTGCACCCGGTGGTACGGATCGATCACGCCCTGCTCCGGCGTCTCGGAAATGGCTGCGCCGCCGAGGAAGTGCGCCGTCATCGGGACGTTGAAGATATCGCCCCAGGTGCCACCGGCCACGCCGTTCAGCTTCTCGGCGCCGATCCGCGCGGCTTCGTTGCCCGCCGGGATCCAGGTGGGGTTCGGCGCGCCGTGGCCCTGCTTGGAGACCATGCGCCGCTTCTTCGAGCCGGGAATCTTCTTGGTGTACGTGGTGATCGAGTTGTCGAGGCTCTGCATCACCAGCAGGATCAGCACGCGCTGACCCCAGTTCTTCTGGGTGAGCAGCAGTTTCAGATCGGAGGGCTTGCGCGCCAGGCCCTTGACGAAGCCGCCGAGGCGGGTGCGCTTCTCGTCACCGTCCACGAGAAGGGTCTGCAGCAGGCCCATGGCGTTGCGGCCGGGGCCGTAGCGGACCGGCTCGATGTGGGTGTCGGGGCGCGGGTAGAAGGAGCTGGTGATCGCCACGCCCTTGGACAGGTCCTCGTTCGGATCGGCGACGGTGCGCGCGGAGCCCAGGATCGACTCCGAGTTGGTGCGGGTGAGCACGCCGAGCCGATCGGACAGCTCGGGCAGGGCGCCGGTGTCCTTGAGGTGGTGCAGCAGCGTCTGCGTGCCCCAGGTGCCCGCGGCGAAGACCACGTTGTCCGCGGTGTACACGGTGCGGTTCTTCCGCGCGATCGCGCCGGTGCGCTCGGTGTCGATCTCCCACACGCCCTTGCGACCCTCGCGGACGCCGGTCACCGTGGTCATCGGGATGAACCGGGCCCCGCCCTTCTCGGCGAGGTGGATGTAGTTCTTCATCAGGGTGTTCTTCGCGCCCACCCGGCAGCCCGACATGCACTGTCCGCATTCGGTGCAGCCGGTGCGAGCAGGGCCCGCGCCGCCGAAGAAGGGATCGGCGTCGGTGCGGCCGGGCTGGTTGAAGTACACGCCCACGGGGGTGGCGACATAGGTATCGCCCACGCCCATCTCGTCGGCGATCTGCTTGATCACGCGGTCGGACGGGGTCTCGTGCGGGTTCTTCACCACGCCGAGCATGCGCCGGGCCTGGTCGTAGAACGGGCTGAGCTCATCGTCCCAGTCGGTGATGTCCTTCCACTGCGGGTCGTTGAAGAACGGCGCCGGCGGCTTGTACAGCGTGTTGGCGTAGTTCAGCGAGCCGCCGCCCACGCCGGCGCCCGCGAGCACCACGGCGTCGTTGAGCAGGTGGATGCGCTGGATGCCGAAGCAGCCGAGCTTCGGCGCCCAGAGGAACTTCTTGAGGTTCCAGGTGGTCTCGGCGAAGTCCTCGTCGTTGAAGCGCTGTCCGGCCTCGAGGACGCCCACGCGGTAGCCCTTCTCGGTGAGCCGCAGCGCCGTGACGCTGCCGCCGAACCCGGAGCCGATCACCAGGACGTCGAAGTGGTCGCCCGTCTTCTGCTTGACCATTGCAGTTCCCCTATCACCCGTCCTGCGCGGACATGTGTCACCGGGCCGCGGCTGAAACGGCCCTACTGACGGGTAACGGTACTACTAAACACCACTCAATAACAGTGCTTCGGCGGCTTCCACGGTCCGACCCGAGCGGATTCGCGAACCTCAGTTCGCGACGTTCAGGCCCACCTTCTGGAACTCCTTGAGCTCGCTGTAGCCCGACTTGGCCATCGACCGACGCAGGCCGCCGACCAGGTTCAACTGGCCGTTCGGCTCCACCGACGGACCGGTGAGGATGGTCTGCAGCGACGGGGCCGCACCGTCGCGGGCGTCGAGCCCGCTCAGCTGCGCCGGTGCCACGGCGCCGCGCGGCATCGACGGGTGCGCGGCCACCGAGGGCCAGTACCAGCCCTTGCCCGGCGCCTCGGCCGCCACGGCCAGCGGCGCACCCAGCATGGTGGCGTCGGCGCCGCAGGCGATCGCGCGGGCCACATCGCCCGAGCTGTAGATGTCGCCGTCGGCGATCACGTGCACGTAGCGGCCGCCGGTCTCGTCGAGGTAGTCCCGACGGGCCGCCGCGGCGTCCGCGATCGCGGTGGCCATCGGCACGCCGATGCCGAGCACCTCGCGGGTGGTGGTGGCGCCCTCGGCCGAGCCGTAGCCCACGATGACGCCCGCCGCACCGGTGCGCATCAGGTGCAGCGCGGTGCGGTGATCGCTCACGCCGCCCGCGACCACGGGCACGTCCAGATCACCGATGAAGGTCTTCAGGTTCAGCGGCTCCCCCGACGGCTCCTCCGCCGAGACGTGCTCGGCCGAGATGATCGTGCCGTGGATCACCAGCAGGTCGATGCCCGCCTGCAGCAGCGTGGGGGTCAGCTCCCGCGCGCGCTGCGGGGAGACCCGCACCGCCACCGTGACCCCGGCGTCGCGCACCCGGGTGACGGCCGCCGCCAGCAGCTCCGGGTCGACCGGCGCGGCGTGCAGCAACTGCAGCTTGCGGATCGCGGCCACACCGGTGATGTCCGACGCCGCGAGCTCGACGACCTCGCGGATCTTCGCCTCGGCGTCACGATGCCGCGAGAACAACCCCTCGGCGTTGAGCACGCCGAGCCCACCCAGCTTGCCCAGCTCGATCGCGAACTCCGGCGAACCGATCGCGTCGGTCGGATGCGACAGGATCGGGGTGTCGAAGCGGTACGCGTCGAGCTGCCAGGCGGTGGACACCTCCTTCGAGGAGCGGGTGCGCCGCGACGGGACGATGTTGACGTCCTGCAGCTCGTAGGTGCGTCGGGCCGTGCGGCCCATGCCGATCTCAACCATGTCGCGCAACGCGCTCGGTCCTTCCGGGACGGGGTAGGGACTCTCCCTCGACGGGCGAGCCCCGCGGAGCTCTAGCGGCTCGCGTAGTTCGGCGCTTCGACCGTCATCGTGATGTCGTGCGGATGCGATTCTTTCAGACCCGCCGCGGTGATCTGCACGAACTGCGCCCGCTGCAGGTCGGCGATGGTCTGACTGCCGGTGTAGCCCATCGCGGCGCGCAGGCCACCGGTCAGCTGATGGATCACCGAGCTGAGCGGGCCACGGAAGGGCACCCGGCCCTCGATGCCCTCCGGGACCAGCTTGTCCTCGGAGAGCACATCGTCCTGGAAGTAGCGGTCCTTGGAGTACGACTTGGCCTGGCCGCGGCCCTGCATGGCGCCGAGGCTGCCCATGCCGCGGTAGCTCTTGAACTGCTTGCCGCCCACCAGGATCAGCTCACCCGGCGACTCCGCCGTGCCCGCCAGCAGCGAACCCAGCATCGCCGTCGAGGCGCCGGCCGCGAGGGCCTTGGCCACGTCACCCGAGAACTGCAGGCCACCGTCGGCGATCACGGGGACACCGGCGGCGGCGCACGCGGCGTTCGCCTCCAGGATCGCGGTGATCTGCGGGGCGCCGACACCGGCGACCACGCGCGTGGTGCAGATGGAGCCGGGGCCCACCCCCACCTTCACGCCGTCCACGCCGGCCTCGATCAGCGCCGCGGCGCCGCCGCGGGTGGCGACATTGCCGCCGATGATCTGCACATCGTCGCCCAGCTCCAGCTTGAGCTTCTCGATCATGTTCAGCACGCCGCTCGAGTGACCGTGCGCCGAATCGACCACCAGCACGTCGACACCGGCGTCGCGCAGCGCCATCGCGCGCGCCCACGCCTCATCGCCCGCGCCGACCGCGGCGCCCACCAGCAGCCGACCGTCGGAATCCTTGGTGGCGTTGGGGTGCTGCTCGGTCTTGACGAAGTCCTTGACCGTGATCAGGCCGGTGAGCTTGCCGCTGCCGTCCACGATCGGGAGCTTCTCGATCTTGTGGCGACGCAGCAGGCCCAGCGCGGCCTCGGCGGTCACGCCCTCCTGCGCGGTGATCAGCGGCGCCTTGGTCATCACCTCGGCCACGGGCCGATCGAGATCGACCTCGAAGCGCATGTCCCGGTTGGTGATGATGCCGACCAGGGTGCCCTTCTCGTCGGTGACCGGCAGGCCGGAGATCCGGAACCGGGCGCACATCTCGTCGACCTCGCGCAGCGTGTTCGACGGGCTGCAGGTGACCGGGTCGGTGACCATGCCGGCCTCGGACCGCTTCACGGTCTCCACCTGCTGCGCCTGACCCTCGATCGACAGGTTGCGGTGCAGCACGCCCATGCCGCCGTTGCGGGCCATCGCGATGGCCATCCGCGCCTCGGTGACCGTGTCCATCGCCGAGCTGATGAGCGGGACCTTGAGCGTGATCTCGCGGGTGAGCTTGGTGGACGTATCGACGCCCGACGGAACCACGTCGGAGGCGGCGGGAACGAGCAGGACATCGTCGAAGGTCAAGCCGAGCATGGCGACCTTGAACGGATCGTCACCCCCGATACGAACAGAGCCGGTGGAATCGGGCGCGGAAGTGCCGGTACGCGTCATGTATCCATGGTACGCGGGGAAGGTTTGTGCTCGCGACGGGCGTGTGGCTGGCCGAACGGCGGGCCGCTGCGTACCGTGGGGGTGTGCGCAACAATCTTCCTCCCGGGCTTCCCCCGGACCCGTTCGCCGACGATCCGAGCGACCCCACGGCCGCTCTCGACTCGCTCGATCCCGGACAGCCGCTCGATCCCGCGGAGCGGCTCGCGGTCGAGGAAGACCTCGCCGATCTCTCCGTGTACGAGGCACTGCTCGGTCACCGCGGCATCCGCGGCCTGGTGATCTGCTGCGACGACTGCCAGGAAGACCACTACCACGACTGGGACATGCTGCGCGCGAACCTGCTGCAGCTCCTGGTGGACGGCACCGTCCGGCCGCACGAGCCGGCCTACGATCCGGCGCCCGACGCCTACGTCACCTGGGACTACTGCCGCGGCTACGCCGATGCGGCGATGAACCTCGCCGGCGAGGAGTAAGCCCCTCGACGAGGAAAGCCCCCACCTGATCGGTGGGGGCTTTCTCGTGGGATCGAACCGTCAGCCGGGGAGCTGACCCGGGCGCTCCACCGTGAACGTGGGGCTCGAGGCCACCGTCGTCGTGGTGGTCACCGGCGGCCGGGTGGCGGTCGGCGGGACCGTCGTCGTGGTGGTCACCGGCGACCCCGTGGTCGTCGTCGCGGTGGCCGGGTCCGTGGTGGTCGGCTCCGTCGTCGTGCTCGTCGTCGGCGGGGTGGTCGTCGTCGGATGCGGCGTCGTCGTAGTGGGGTACGGCACCGTGGTCGTGGGCAGCGGCGTCGGCAGGATCGTGGTCGGGACCGACGTGGACGACCGCGGATCCGGCGGACGCACCGTGACCGGCGCCGTCGCCGAGGCGGAAGCCGAGGTCGTGGCACCGAGATCGGTGGACCCGACGGGCAGCCCGGCCCGCGCCTCGGCCTGACGGATCTGCTCCTCCAGGGCCGCACGCTGCTTGTCGTTCTTCACCTTCGCGGCCTGCTGCCGCGCACTGACCAGGGCGGACTGCGCCGCGGCCTGATCACCCGACGAGGCATCGCGATCGGCGCTCTCGATCTGCGCCTTCGCCTCCGAGGTCGCCAGCGTCTGCGAGGCGGCGTCCGAGAAGACGACCTCCTTGACGCTCCACAGCGCACCGTCGCCCGGGCTCGCGGCGTTCACCAGCACACCGCCACCGCCCAGGATCGCGACCGCGGCTGCGGCGGAGCCCATGGCCAGCCCCAGCTTGCGGCTGCGGCGGGCATTGCGGGCGTCGGCCAGCGAGGTGACACCGGCACCGTCGCCACCGGCCTTGCGCCGCTCGGCCTCGGCCATCAACTCGTCGACGGACGGTCCCGCGGCGACGGGCGTGGTGACGATCTCGTCGCGCCAGTCGGCGAGCAACGAGGCGAGTGCGAACTCGGTGTGATCGGACGTGCTGACGGCACCGCCGGCGGCGAGCGCCTCGATCAGTTCGTCGTCGCGGCGAACCGCGGCGACGTCGACCGGCGCACCGTCGTCGGTGACCCGGTCGATGAAGCCGGTGTCGGCGTTGCGATTGTCGGGCGTGCCACCGGGACGCATCGGTCGCATCGGCGGGCCCAGACGGTGAGCGGCCGTGCGTTCGGGATCACGAGGATCCCCCGTCGCCCCATCGCGGGGATTCCGCGGATCGTTGCCGGCCATTACATCTCACCTTCTTTCTCGATCTGGTTCTTCAACTTCGCCAGCGCGCGATGCTGAGCGACGCGGACGGCACCTGCGGTACCGCCCACCGCCTCCGCGGTCTCCTCGGCCGAGAGGCCGACGACGACGCGGAGGATCAGGATCTCGCGCTGTTTCTCCGGGAGCGTGCCGAGCAGGCGGGCCATCCGTTGGTTCGCCTCCGACTCGAGTGCGGTGACCTCGGGGCCGCCTTCCAGCGACGCTCTCTCTGGCATCTCGCTCACGGGATCGGATTTGTTACGCGTGGCGGCGCGGAAGCCGTCGGCGACCTTGTGCGCGGCGATGCCGTAGACGAATGCCATGAACGGGCGACCCTGGTCTTCGTACCTGGGCAGGGCCATCATGACCGCCATACACACCTCCTGCGCGATGTCTTCCGCTGACAGCGAGTGACGCTCACCACCACCGACCCGCGCACGGCAGTACCGCACGACCAGAGGCCGGATGGAATCGAGAACGTCCGCGAGCGCCGACCTGTCGCCGCGTGCGGCTTCACGCACGGCCCGGTCGAGCTCCTCACCTGTCAGAATCATCGCCAGCCTGCATCCTGCCGTTACAGTCTTCCCATTTCCGCGCCATCGCGAATCCACTTCGCCTCGATGGTCGCGGCCTCCCGCGCGAAACGCTGCCCCCGCACCTCATCTGACAACGCGGTCATCAGTTTCGCACCGGCCCACTGTAGAGGATCGAACCCACCCTCGGTGGCGATCGCATACGCCGTACGGGCCAGCTCGGTCGCGCGTCCCACATCGCCCGACGCGGCCGCCGCGGAAGCGGCGATGAGCTGCGTCTTCGCATGATGACGGGGGTGCGCCGGCCCCGGATCGCCGTCGATCAGAGCGGTCAGCGAGCGGCCGGCTCCGGCGGTATCGCCCGAGTAGATCGCCAGCTCGGCCGCCACCCAGTCCCGTCGCAGGGCCGCCCGCGACACCGTCCACCAGGGCGACTCGACGCCGGCGTCCGCCGCTTCCAGTTCCGTGTCGGCACGGGCCAGCATCGCCGCGGCCAGGGCGAATCGACCGACGCCGAGCGCGTCGGCCGCGAGCCCGACGAGGGCGTCGACCCGCACCGCCACCGCGAGCCCCGCATCGTCGCCGGGCAGTCCCGCCGCGAGGGACCACGCGGCACCGTCGCTTCCCGACGCCCGACGGTGCCCGCCGGACTGGCGCAGCATCGACGCCTCCAGGCACCGCGCCGCCGACCCGAAGGCCCCGGTACGGATGGTGGCGGAGAGCGCCCGCGCCGCGGCGAATCGTCCCCGGCCGGCCAGCGCGACCGCGCGGAGCCAGGCGCGACCCTCGGGGTCTCCGGCCGCCGCCCCGGCCCCCGCGCCCAGCCCGAAGGCCGCCACGAGCGCACCGTCCAGCTCCGGCGTCGCCCGCGACCCCGGGATCCCCGTTTCCAAAGATTTAACCTCTCGAATTTTGCGCGCTCACCGCGACCCCAAGGCTGCCGATTCTCACGCGAATGTTACCTGACGGTAAAGTCGGACACCGCGACAATGTCGCAGATTCACACTCAATCCACGCCGTGGAAATAGTCTTTCTTACACCGTTGGCCAGCACTCCAGCGGTTCTCTCGGTAGCATTTTGCTGTCGCAAAATTGGCACGTGAGGGGTGCCGACAATGAACGCAATGTTAAATCTCGACGTGATTCGTGGTCCGGTCGGAATACCCTCACGAGGTTGACCTTCCTCTCGCTAACTGCATACGGTGAGCGCAGCGGAACAACGACGTTTCGATGCCAGCGAAGACGACGCCGAGCGTTTGGAGAATGCGATGCCTCAGCCTAATGAGCTCCCGGGGCCCAATGCCGATTTCTGGGATTGGCAGATGCGGGGTGTGTGTCGTGGCGTCGACAGCTCGGTGTTCTTCCATCCGGACGGTGAACGGGGCCGGGCCCGCGCCCAGCGCGAACGGCGCGCCAAGGAGCTGTGCCACACCTGCCCCGTGCTGGTCCAGTGCCGCAGCCACGCGCTCGCGGTCGCGGAGCCGTACGGGATCTGGGGCGGACTGTCCGAGTCCGAACGCGCCACCCTCATGAAGCGGGACGCCCGGCGGCCGATCGCCGGCTGACCCTCTCGCCTACGCCACCGGCGGCCCCTGATCGATCCGCGCCCGAGTGCGCGCGGCCTCGTCGGGGGCGCCGAGATCGTCCCAGTACGAATCGACGAACCACGTGTAGCCGACGTCCGCGAGCTGTGCGGCCCGTTCCACGGAACGGGAGCGCTCGGCGATCGGATAGCCCGCCTCCCCCACCAGGTCGTACGGAGAGGTGAATCCCGCCTCCGTCCGGAGCTGGAGGACCTCGCGCGCGATGGCCGCGTATTCGTCGACGGTGGCGTCGTAGGTCTCCGGTGCCACCCCGGCGGGCGGTCGGAAGTTGGGCAGCAGCCCGTCGCACCGCGCGGCGCGGGCCATCGACTTCCGCGCCCCGGCCAGGCCGACGCACCACACGGGGATGCGCGGCCGCTGGACAGAGGGCGGCGCGGCGAGAGGACCCGGATCGAGTGCCTTCACGGTGTGATGGCGCCCGTCGTACGAGAACGGTTCTCCCGACCACAGCCCGAACAGCACGTCGAGGTTCTCGTCCAACAGCTCGGCGCGCGTCCTGCGCCCCTGATCGGGTTCGAAGGCCGTCCACTCCTCCAACACCGCGCCGAGCCCGACCGGCAGGATCACCCTGCCTCCGGAGAGCAGGTCGAGGCTGGTGGTGACGCGGGCCAGATCCCACGGCCGCCAGCGCGACAGCGGGGTGAGCATCGTGCCGAGGCGGATCCGTTCCGTGGCGACGGCGGCCGCCGTGAGCGCGACCCAGGCGTCGAGCCCCGCAACCGACTCCCAGGAGAAGACGGCGTCCCACCCGGCCTCCTCCGCGGCCCGTGCCGCGTCGGCGAACCGCCGGGGGTCCCGGTCCGTCACCACGATCCCGTACCGCATGTCCCGACCGTAGCCCCGTCCACCGACACGTGCAGCGGATACGACGGCGCCCCCGGCCGGAAGGGCCGGGGGCGCCGAAGCGGTGCGGGTGGTGCCTAGTGCGCGTGGCCGTGGCCGGCGTGCGCGTCGTCGGCCTCGTCGACCGGCTTGTCCACCACGGTGGCCTCGGTCGTGAGGATCATGCGCGCCACCGAGGCGGCGTTCACGACGGCGCTGCGGGTCACCTTGACGGGGTCGATGACGCCATCGGCGATGAGATCGCCGAAGGCCAACGTGGCGGCGTTGAAGCCCTTGCCGGTCTCGGTCACCTGGTTGACGATGACGGCGCCGTCCTCGCCCGCGTTGCTGGCGATCCAGAACAGCGGTGCGGTGAGGGCGCGACGGAAGGCGCGCACGCCCAGCTTGAAGTCGCCCTCGGAGGAGTCCTCCAGGTCGGCCAGCTGCGCGCTGACCTTGACCAGCGCGGTGCCGCCGCCGGAGACGATGCCCTCCTCGACCGCGGCGCGGGCAGCGGAGACCGCGTCCTCGACGCGGTACTTGCGCTCCTTGAGCTCGGTCTCGGTGTTGGCCCCCACGCGGATCACGGCGACGCCACCGGCCAGCTTCGCGAGGCGCTCGGAGAGCTTCTCGCGATCCCAGTCGGAGTCGCTGTTCTCGATCTCGGCCTTGATCTGCGCGCTGCGCTGCTGCACGTCCTCCTTGGAACCGCCACCGTCGACGATGGTGGTGGAGTCCTTGGTGACCTCGACGCGG
This sequence comes from Tsukamurella sp. TY48, assembly GCF_019656655.1. Lineage (GTDB taxonomy): Bacteria > Actinomycetota > Actinomycetes > Mycobacteriales > Mycobacteriaceae > Tsukamurella > Tsukamurella strandjordii. The sequence continues at coordinate 968,579 of NZ_BPMV01000001.1, forward strand.
CGGGCGCTGCCCAGCAGGTCGATGCCGGCCGTGGCCAGGCTCAGGCCCAGATCGGTGTTGATCACGGTGCCACCGGTCACGATGGCAAGATCCTCGAGGAAGGCCTTGCGGCGATCACCGAAGAACGGCGCCTTCACGGCGACGGCCTTGATGGTCTTGCGCAGGGTGTTGAGGACCAGCGTCGAGAGCGGCTCGCCCTCGACGTCCTCGGCCACGATCAGTACCGGCTTGCCGGTCTCCAGGATCTTCTCCAGCAGCGGCAGGAAATCCGGGAGCGAGGTGATCTTGTCGCGGTAGAGCAGCACGAGCGCGTCGTCGAAGACGACCTTGCGTGCTTCGAGGTCGGTCACGAAGTTCGGGGAGATGTAGCCCTTGTCGAACTGCACGCCCTCGGTGACCACCACGTCGGTCTCGACGCCGGAGCTCTCCTCGATGGTGACGACGCCGTCGGCGCCGACCTTGGTCATCGCGGCGCCGATCATGTCGCCGAGCTCGCTGTCGCGCGAGCTGACGGTCGCGACCTGGGCGATCGCCTTCTCGCCGTTCACCGGGGTGGCCTGCGCGATGAGGATCTCGGAGGCCTTGTCGGCGGCCGCGCCGATGCCCTTGCCGAATTCGATCGGGTTGGCGCCGGCGGCGACGTTGCGCAGGCCCTCCTTGACGATGGCCTGGGCGAGCACGGTGGCGGTGGTGGTGCCATCGCCCGCGATGTCGTTGGTCTTGGTGGCGACGGACTTCACCAGCTGGGCACCGAGGTTCTCGACCGGATCGTCGAGCTCGATCTCCTTGGCGATGGTCACGCCGTCGTTGGTCACGGTGGGTCCGCCGAAGGCCTTAGCCAGCACCACGTGCCGGCCGCGGGGTCCGAGGGTCACCTTCACCGCGTCGGCGAGCGCGTCGACGCCGGCCTCGAGGCTGCGGCGTGCGCTCTCGTCGAATGCGATCTGCTTAGCCATATGTAAAGCTCCTGGGCTCGGATGAAACGACTCCGGACCGCCCCGCCGGGGCGGGGCGGTCCGGAATTCGCACGGCTTGGTCTGTTACTTGCCGATGACGGCGAGCACGTCGCGCGAGCTGAGCACGAGGTACTCCTCGCCGCCGTACACGAACTCGGTGCCGCCGTACTTGCTGAACAGCACGGTGTCGCCCTCGCTGATGCCGGTGGGGACGCGGTTGCCCGCCTCCGTCACGCGGCCCTCGCCCACGGCGACGACGGTGCCGGTCTGCGGCTTCTCCTTGGCGGTGTCCGGAATAACCAGACCCGAAGCAGTGGTGGTCTCAGCCTCGGTGGCCTTGACCAGGATCTTGTCGTCAAGCGGCTTGATGTTCACGCTTGCCACAGTTCGCCTCCATGTGTGGATATCGGTGTCATTTGTCTGGCCCGAAAGTCACAGCCGTCGTCGCGGGTGCCGGCGTCACCTTGTGTGCCGAGTCGCCTCGACACACGAACCACTTAGCACTCTACCCATGGGAGTGCTAGCGCTTCAAGGCCCGGCCTGCGAGATGTCAGTGGGTGAGGTTCTCGACCATCAGCACCTGCAGCTCACCGACCAGGAAACCGAGGATCGCACCCACCATGATCAGGGTCTTCTCATCGGCCTGGAACGCGGGGCGCAGGACGCCCTCGAACTCCTCGGGTGTCATCGCGGCCATCTTCTCGATCATCGTGGCGCGAATGTCGAGCTTGGCGTCGAGGTAGTCGGTGGCCTCGCCGAGGATCACGGGCAGGGCGGTGACGAAGTCGTCGGCACCCGCCCGCGACATGGGGCCGATCTGCGTCATGTCGAGCCCGCCCGCGACCTTCCCCACGGGGCCGCCGACCGCGCTGCCCACGGCGCCCACCGCGTCGGCGACCACCCCGACCAGCGCGCCGACGGTGACGGGGCCGACGCCGATGCCGTCGAGCCCGGTGCTGCGGCGCAGCGCCTTCTCGATGTTCGGCATCTCCTCCTCGATCGCCTCGCGCAGCACGCCGGCCACCACGGTGACCAGTTGGTCGCGGTGCGGACCGGTGAACAGCGAGCGGACCAGCCGGTCGGAGGTGAGCACGCGGGCGGCGATGAGGCTGCCGTACTCCTCGGAGACCGCGATGCGGTGCTTGAGGAACAGGCCCTGCCATTCGACGAGGCCGAGGTAGCGCTTCGGTTCCTTGGGGTTGAAGATCAGGCGCAGCGCGGCCCAGTCGGTGAACCAGCCGGTGAAGAGGCCGAACAGCGGCATCACCCAGGGGTTGCGGAACACCGCCCAGGCGGCGGCCTGCAGGATGCCGATGAGGAAGCCGAAGACCAGGCCGCTGCGCCGGATGAAGGCGAACTCGCGCCGGCCGACGTCGAGGAACATCTTCTCCAGCAGGTCCGGATCGGCGAGCACCTCCCGCGTCACCATCTCCTTGAGATCGAAGACCTCGTCGAGGTTGTCGCGGATGGCGGCCACGAGCTGCGGCACGAGCGACCGGGCGATCACCTGTGCGCGCTGCACCACGAGGTCACGGCCGGTGCCGGGCAGCAGGTTCCACAGCGCGGGCTGGTACTCGGCGGCTACCACGGGCACGATGCGGGCGACTTCGCGGCGCAGGGCGCGCTCCATCCGGTCGCCGAGTTCCTCGGGATCGACCTTCTCCAGGATCTCGGAGGCGGAGACCAGGCGGTCAGTGAGGGTGTCGCACAGCACCTCGACCATCTGCGGGGCGCGCTTGGGGATGATGCCCTGCCAGCCGAGCTTGCCGATGCCCCTGAACTGCTGCGGCCGGAACATCATTCGGATCGCAACGATCTTGGTGCCCCAGCCGATGAGCGCGGCGATGATCGGCATCGACGCGTAGATCGGCCAATTCCGTTGCAGGTCGGCGGTGATCGCTGCCCAGGACTGCATGGCGACACAGTACGCACGCGGCGCAGCCCCCGGGGCCGGTTAGGAGGACTCGGATCGCACCTGGTCGACGTACCGAACGAGGCCGTCGACGAGCCGGTCGAGCCCGAAGACGTAGGCGGCGTCACCGTCGTGGGCGGCACCCATCGCCTCGCCCGCGGCGGTGCCGACGCGGGAGGCGAGCGGATAGTCGGCGGGGTCGATGACCGCCGCGAGGGCTGCGCCGTAGTCGGCCCACCACTGCGCCGGGGTCGCGGGATCCGGTCGGCGCGCGGCCTCGTCGCGCGCTGTCCCGCGGACGAAACCGAGTACCTGGTTCAGGCACAGGTCCATGGGCACGTCGTCGAGCCCGAGCCCGTCGAAGACGGCGAGTTCGGTCTCGTACTTCCCGACGGTGCCGGGCCCCAGGACGGGACTCTCAAGCGGCGCGTCGGTGAGCCAGGGGTGCGCGCGGTGGGCGGCCAGGTTGCGGTCGGCGAGTTCGCGCACCGATTGCGGCCAGGGCTGATCGATGGGTCCGGCCGCGTGCACCTCGGCGTTGACGGCATCGGTCATGAGGTCGAGGAGGCGCTCTTTCCCGTCGGCGTAGGTGTACACGGCCATCCGTGAGGCGCCGACCTCCTCGGCGATCCGGCGGATGGTGGCGGCCGCGAGGCCCTCGGCATCGGCGATCCGGATCGCGGCCGCGACCACGGTGTCCACGTCGAGCCGGGACTTGGGCCCGCGGCGCGACGGCTCGGGCACGCGCCACAGCAGCCGGACGAAGCGCGCGGCGTCGGATTCGGTCACGGGAACAATCCTGCCACCCCACGCGTTAAACTCATGTCATTGTCCGCTAATTATGCATCGGAGAGCCCATGAACATCACCTCACACACCCTTTCGCTCAACGTCGCCGACCCGATCGCCTCCGCGGAGTTCGTCCGCCGCCACTTCGGTTACACCCCGCAGATGAGCTTCGACGGTGTGGAATCGGTGGCGGCACCGGACGGCGGACCGTCGATCGTGTATCTACGCACGGGCCTGTCCACGTTCAAGCCCGAGAGTCAGGCCGGTTCAGCGACCGGCCTACTCGTGGTGTTCACCGTGGACGACATCGACACGCAGTACCAGCGGCTGCGGGCTGCCGGGGCGCCGGTGGTGACGGCCATCGAGACCGAGCCCTGGGGCGAGCGGTACTTCCAGACCGCCGACCCCAACGGCGTCGTCTATCAGCTGGTGCAGTGGGTCACCGCCGACGGCGAGCCTCCCCGCTAGCTCGACGACGCGCGCCCCCGGCTTCGAAAGCCGGGGGCGCGCAGCGTTATCGGGCGTCAGTCGACCAGCTGTGGAGCCGGAGTGGCCTGGGCCTGCGGCCGGGAGAGCCCGAGGACGACGGCGGTGCCGGCGATCCCGACCACGGTCAGGCCCACGATCACCGTGATGGCGGTGGTCATGCCGGGCAACAGCTGCCCGGGCTCGGCGGCGACGTGCCCACTGGTGGTGATCGCGGTGACCACGGCCATCATCACCGCGCCGCCCACCTGGATGAAGGTGTTGAGAAGGCCCGAGGCCAGACCCTGCTCATCGTCGTCGACACCTGCGGTGGCCTGCGAGTTCACCGCCGGGAAGGTGAGTGCGAAGCCCACGCCCAGCAGCAGAATGGTGGGGAACAGGAACACCCAGTAGCTGGCGCCGGGCTCGGCGCGCAGGAACCAGGCGTACGCGCCGAGGAAGGCGAGCAGGCCCACCGCGACGAGCACGGTGCTGTTCACCCGGTCGAGCACGGCGTCGATCTTGGTGGCCGAGGCCACCACGAGCAGGCCTGCAGGTAGGAAGGCGAGCGACATCGCCACCGGGCTCCAGCCGAGCGAATCCTGCACGTACAGCGTCACCAGGAACTGGAAGGCCGCGTAGCCGCCGAACATCACGAATCCGGCGAGGTTCGCGTGCACCAGCCGCACCGACTTCAGGATCGACAGGCGCACCAGCGGGTGCGGGTGCTTGAGCTCGATCACCACGAAGGCCACGGCCAGGAGTGCGGCCACGGTGAACAGGGTGAGCACGGTGGCGGAGGTCCAGCCCAGGCCGGGCGCCTGGACCACGGTGTACACCAGCAGGAGCAGGGCACCCGTGGAAGTGAGCGCGCCCGCCACATCGAATCGCTTGAGGGCGAACTTCTCCGACGGTGCGGCCTTCGGGATCACCTTCCAGCCGAGCACCACGAGCGCGAGAGCGATCGGGCCGGGGAAGAGCAGGGTGAGCCGGTAGGAGACCTCGGTGAGCAGGCCGCCGAAGACGAGGCCGAGAGAGAAGCCGGAGGCACCGCACACGGTGTAGATGGAGAAGGCCTTGTTGCGGGCGGGCCCCTCGGCGAAGGTCGTGGTGATGATCGACAGTCCGGCGGGCACGGTGAAGGCCGCGGCCACGCCCTTGATGAAGCGCAGCGCGATCAGCACGGCGGGCACGTCGATGAAGGCGGTGGCGACGGAGGCGATACCGAAGACGAGCACGGCGCCGAGGAAGACGGGGCGGCGGCCCAGCAGGTCGGCGGCGCGGCCACCGAGCAGGAGCAGACCGCCGTAGCCGAGCACGTAGCCCGAGACGATCCATTGCAGGGCCGCGGGTTCCATGCCGAGGGCGGCCTTGATGGAGGGCAGTGCCACGCCCACCATCGAGATGTCGAGGGCGTCCAGGAAGAGCGCGCCGCAGAGGACGAGCAACAGGAGCCAGGTGCGGGAGGTCCATCCGGTCGGCGAGGTCACGTGGAGCGACGGTGCGTCGGACCCGGTGGGCGCTGTCGGGTTCTCGTGTGTGGTGGTCACGAGCGAGAACTCTATGCGCATGCATTCAATGTGTCTACATTTATTTCTTAGGAATATTTTGCGCGCGCCCGGTGTAGCATGTGGCCATGACGGTCAAAGGCGACATCGCGCCGGCGGCGGAGGCGGGCCCCGAGTCCGAGGCCGACGAGGCGCTGGCCGCGCAGTGGCACCAGCTGATGCGCGACTACGCGCGCATGTCGTGTGCGCTCGACCGGGCTCTGAGCGCCCACGACCTCACCTCGTCGGAGTTCGAGGTCCTGGAGCAGCTCGCCCGGGCCGGCACCGACGGCCTGCGCATGGCGGATCTCGCCGAGCGCGTGCACCTGTCGCAGTCGGCACTCTCACGACTCGTCGCGCGACTGGAACGGGACGGCCTCGCCGCCCGCTCGATGTGCTCGAGCGATCGCCGCTCGGTTTTCACCACCATCACCGAGGAGGGCGGGCGCCGCTACGCCGACGCCCGCCCCACTCAGCGGTCCGTGCTCCGCGCGGAGGTCGCCACCTGCCGGGTGGGCGAATACCTGTGCGGCGAGGAGAATTCCGCGAACTAGCTCGCAGTCCCGGCCACGGCGGCGTCGATCAGATCAGCGATCTCCGCGGGGTGCGAGGCGAGCGACGCGTGGCTGGCCTCGAGCTCGATCACGCCGCGGGGTGCGATCCGCTCCGCCATCCGACGCTCGTTGTCCGGGTGGATCATCCGATCCTCGGTGGACACCTGGTACCAGCTGGGCTTGTGCCGCCACGCGGGCTCGGTGATCGCATCACCGAAAGTGGATGCCAGCGGCGCCTTCTGCGTGACCGCCATGACCAGCGCCTCGTCGGCGGAGAGGTCCTGGGCGAAGTTGGCGTGGAACTCGTCCTGCTTGATCCACAGGTAGCCGTCCGAATCAGGGGCCAGTGCCGCCGCACCGGCCGGCGGGTTCTCCTGAGTGATGCCGCCGGGGCTCTCCCCCGCATCGGGGGCGAAGGCCGCGACGTACACCAGTCCGACGACATTGGGCAGGTTACCCGCCTCGGTGATCACGGCGCCGCCGTAGGAGTGGCCCACCAGGATCACGGGCCCGTCGACCTGCGCCACCATCTTGCGGGTGCGCTCCGCATCGTCCGCCAGCGAGGTGAGCGGGTTCTCCACGGCGCGCAGCTCGGGGTAGCCGCGCTTGCGGAGTTCGACGATCACTCCGGCCCAGTGGGCGGCGCCGCCCCAGAAGCCGTGAACGAGGACGATGGTCGGCTTGTCAGTCATTGCGTGTGCCCTTCCGGTGATGCGAACTATGCTGTGCACGACCCAGAGTAGAAGGATGTTCAGTCAAACAACATGCCTGAATCGACGTATTTCTTTGCAGATCGTCCAGACGTCTCCCGCCCTGATGCCCTGTCGGAACTCCTCCGATCGGTGCGGCTGTACGGCGTTCGCGCGGCACGATACGTGTCCGAGGGACCCTTCAGCGAGCACGTCGCAGACCGGCGGTTGGTCTATCTCGCCGTCTCCGCCGGGCTCACCGTTCGGGTGGGCGATGCCGATGTCCCCCTCGCGCCGGCGGATATGGTGCTGCTCGCCCGCGGTGACGAACACTTGCTCCACGGCACGGGAGCCACCGAGTGGGTGCGAGGCGAATTCGACGTCGACTCCGCCGTGGCCGACCCGGTGCTGTCCGTCCTTCCCCCGCTGATCCGCTGCGCCGCCGACGACCCCGGCGCGCAATGGCTTCCGCTGAGCCTGTACCTGCTGCTCGATGAGGCGAAGAACCCGCGTCCCGGCGGGGATGTGATGTCGTCCCGGATCCTGGAACTCTTGTTCATCCACGCCCTCCGCCATTGGGCCGCAACCGGTTCCGAATCGAATCCGGGCTGGCTCACCGCTGCGATGGATCCGAGCATCGGACCGGCCCTGACGGCTGTGCACGCGCATCCGGACCGGCCGTGGACGGTGGCGGAGCTCGCCGAGGTCGCGATGCTGTCCCGATCGGCCTTCGCGGCGAGGTTCACCCGGCTGCTCGGCGTGGCACCGGCGGCGTACGTGACCGACCGGCGGCTGGACCGTGCGGCCGAGCTGCTGCGGGAATCCGATCTGCCGGTCGGAGAGGTCGGGCGCGCTGTGGGCTACGGGTCGGAAGCGGGCTTCAGCCGGGCCTTCTCACGGCGGTACGGCGCGTCGCCGCGTCGCTGGCGCACAGGGGTGGACGGCTAGCGCGGCGCGTCGTCCGCCCGGTCCGGGCGCGCGGCGTAGACCGCACCCACTGCCAGCAGTGCCACGCCCACCACGAGGAAGGCGATCACCCGGACCACACCGTCGAGCGAGGCCAGGTCGAACAGGAAGAGCTTTGCGACTGCCGCGCCGATCATCACCAGTCCGGCGACGGTGGTCGCCGGGCCCGTGCCCGGACGGCGCACGAGCACGGCTGCGGCGCCGACGGCCATCCAGGTGACGGTGGCGAGGCCGTGGCCCCAGCGCATGCCGGCCGGGCCGGCAACGGCCCAGCCCGCGTTGACCAGCAGCACGGTGGTGGAGCCGAGGATGATCGCGCCACCGGCGATGAGGATGGCGGTGCGCCGTTCGGCGGGCACCGCGCCCGATCCGCGCCACACCAGGACGGCGCCGAAGGCGATACCCAGTGCGGACGCGACCAGGACGCCGGCGGATCCCGCGTAGCGCACGGTCTCGGACGATGTGGCGAGCACGGTGGCGCCGAAAGTCCCTACACCGAGCAGGATTCCGATGCCACCGAGAATGCATCCGCACGTCATGGCCACCCGGTCGCGCGCGCCGGCCGAGAGCGCCACGGTGCCCGCACCCAGGAGCGCGGCGGGAATCCACACCGTCGGCACGAGGACCGCGATCCCCGCCAGCGCGGCGACCGTGGCGGTGCCGAACCACGCGGCGCGGACCCCGATCACGGTGCCGGGCAGCAGACCCATCGCCACCGCGCCGGCGATGAGGGCGGCCACCCCGCCGGCCGCGGCCCACGCGGGCGCCCCGGGGAGCGCGACGAGCACGGGCAGAGCAGCGATCATGCCGCCGGCGACGAGCGGCAGGGCGCGACCGTCACGGGCACGCGGATCGGCGGCGGCGAGCAGGCCCACGGTCGCGCCCAGTACGGCCGCACCCAGGGCGGGGAGCGCCTCGGCCGAATCGGCGGCCAGGGCGAGCACCGCGAGCGTGCCGGAGGTTCCCACCGAGCGGACCAGGTGCAGCCATTGCCAATCCGCGGGGCGACGCACCCCGATCGAGGCGATCGCCAGGATCACCGTGAATCCGCCGAGGAGGTACCCGGAGTCCGCGAGCGGCGGCGCCAGCGGATAGATCGGTGCGAAGACGGCTATACCGAGCCACTGCGAGTTCCACCGCGACGCGAGCCAGAGCCCGCCGAGCGCGATGAGCCCCGAGAGCGCCAGGCCGACGGCCGGATTCACCCAGTGGTAGATACCGGTGATCGCCACGGTGTCGAGGTAGGCGGCGGCCACACCCGTGGCGGCGAGGGCGCTGGCCCCCACGGTCCCGCCCGGGCGGCGGTGCAGCCAGAGCGCGGTGCCGAGCAGTCCCGCGGCCAGTGCGGTGCCGAGGCCCACGCGCACGGCCGGGCCGAGCAGCCCGGCCTGGGCGGCGAGCACGAGCAGGAGCGCGACGCCCACCAGCGTCACCAGGACCCCGGCGCCGGCGAGCACTCGCCCCACGGTGAAGGGCGAGGCCGCGCTCGGCGTCGCCGCGGGCGCGGGCGCGGAACCGGGGCCCGGCGTCCAGACGGGGCCGGACACACCGATGATGGGCCGGGCGGGCGGCACGGGCCGGGGAGCGGGCAGCGGCGCCGGGAGCGGCCGGGCCGGGACCTGTGCGGGAACAGGGGCGACGGTGCCGCGCGGGTCGCGGGCGATCTCGCCGAGCTCCACCTGCATCCATTGCAGGCGGCGCACGGTGATATCGAGCTCGGTGGCGAGCCGGGCGATCCGGGAGTCGGTTGCGGTCATGCCTCAACGATCCCGGACCCGGCCCGCCGCCGGATGCGTACGACTACTCAGTCGCGCGGGGTACTTCCCGCCAACTCCTTCTCCTGCGCCTGGTCGGCGGCATCGCCACGCGGGATGAAGACGGCGATGACGGCGGCCACCAGCGCGGCGACGGCGGCCACCACGAAGATGGTCTGGAAGGCGCCGGCGGTGGGGATCACATGGCCCGCCATGGTGACCGACTTCGCCGAGATGATGGCCGCGGCGACGGCGGAGCAGATGGTGGTGCCCAGCGAGCGCATCAGGGCGTTGAGGCCGATCGCCGCACCGGTCTCGTTCGGAGGCACGGCCGACATGATGATCGTGGGCATCGCGGCGTAGGCGATGGCGACACCCACGGTGCCGACGACGCTGGCCAACGACAGCTTCCACGCGGCGTCCATCATCAGGTACGCCAGCACGTAGCCGAAGGAGACCACCAGGGCGCCGATCGCCAGGGTGTAGGTGGGCCCGATCTTGCGGATGAGGATGCTGGAGACGGGCGCGAAGATCATCATCATGATGCCGCCCGGCATCATCCACAGGCCGGCCTCGAGCAGCGACTTACCGAGTCCGAATCCGGTGGCGGTGGGGTACTCCATGATCTGCGGTACCGCCAGCATCATCGCCATCATGCCGAAGCCGATGGTGATGGTCGCGATGTTGGTGATGAGCACCCGCGGACGGGCGGAGGTGCGCAGGTCGACGAGCGGATCGTCGTGGCGCAGTTCGTAGGCGCCCCAGGCGAACAGCACCAGGACGCCGCCGATCCCCAGGGTGAGGGTGCCGACCGAGGTCCAGCCCCAGTCGTTGCCCTTGCTGATGGCGACGAGCGTGCCGACCAGTCCCACGGCCAGACCGAGGGTGCCGATCACGTCGATCCGGCCACCCACGCCGGGGGCGCCGTTGGGCAGCACGAAGACCACCGCCGCGAGGATGAGCAGCGCCAGGCCGGTGGAGACCCAGAACAGCATGTGCCAGTCGTAGGTCTGCGCGATCCAGGCGGAGAGCGGCAGGCCGATGGCGCCGCCCACGCCGAGGGTGGCGCTCATCGCGGCCACGGCGGTGGCGGTCATCGACGGCGGGGTCACCTCGCGCATCATGCTGATGCCCACCGGGATGAAGGCCATCGCCAGGCCCTGCAGTACGCGGCCGACGAGCATCATGAGCAGACCGTCCGACAGTGCCGCCGCCAGCGAGCCAGCCACCAGGAGCACAGCGGTGAGGATCAGGACGGGGCGTTTGCCGATCATGTCGGCGAGCCGGCCGCCCACGGGCATGGCGACGGCGGCCGCGAGGAGGGTCGCCGTGATCACCCAGGAGGCGTTCGCCGACGAGGTGTTCAGCAACTGAGGCAGTTCGGGCTGGATGGGGATCACGAGCGACTGCATGAGCGCGGCCACCATGCCGCCGAAGCACAGGATGATCACGGTCACGAGGGGGTGATTGCGGCGGGAAGCGCCGGAATCAGGCGCAGCGGACTGGGCCGCGGCGGAAACATTGCTGGTCACAGGGCAGTCCTTCGGACGATTCCACATGCATGTGTGTAACATACATATTGTTGTTGCCTGCAACCATATGCCCCGGAACGGGCGGCGTGCAACACGGACGATCCGGACTGCGGGCAGAATCGGAGCTGATATGGACGACGCGGCGCGGCGCCTGGAGCGCGAGATCAACACACTCGGGCAGCATCTGCGTGCGCGGCCGAAGTCGATGGAATTGCGCCTGGATCGCTCGGCCTACCTCGTGCTGCTCCTGCTCGACTGCAACGGCCCGCAGACGCTCAAGGAGATCGCGACGGCGATGGAGTTGGAGCAGTCCACCGTGAACCGGCAGGTGAACCGCGCGATCGATCGCGGCCTGCTGGAATCGGTGACCGCCGAGGCGGGGCCCCGGCTGATCCGCGCCACACCGGCGGGCGACGAGGCCTTCCAGCGCGACCGCGAGGTGAAGCTGCGGGGTATCGCGAGCATCCTGGGTGACCTCGACCCCGAGCATCGGGAATCCCTGATCTCCAGCCTGGTCGCCCTCAACGCGGCGCTCGAATCCCGGAGCGGGCGGGGCTGATCCGCTACACCTTGCTGCGGCGCACCGACAGGCCGGGATCGGTGGCCGCGCGCAGGTCCGTCGGCCTGGGATCGGCATCGATCACGTGCGCACCCAGGGTCGCGATCATCACGCCGTTGTCGGTGCACAGGCGCGGTTTCGGCACGCGCAGCTCGAAACCCGCAGCGTCGCAGCGCTCCTGAGCGAGCGAACGGATACGCGAGTTCGCAGTGGCGCCGCCGCCGAGCACAAGCGTCTCGACGCCCGTGTCCTGCGCCGCACGGATCGCCTTGAAGGTGAGGACGTCCGCGACGGCCTCCTGGAAAGAGGCGGCGATGTCCTCGACCTGCAGGGCGCGCCCCGCGGCCTTCTCGGCCTCCACGTGCCGGGCCACCGCCGTCTTGAGACCGCTGAACGAGAAGTCGTGGCGGGCATCCTGCTGCCGGGTCATGGCGCGCGGGAAGCGAATCGCGTTCGGGTCACCGCGCTGCGCCAGCTCGTCGATCACGGGTCCGCCCGGGTAGCCGAGGCCGAGCAGCCGCGCGACCTTGTCGAAGGCCTCCCCCGCGGCATCGTCGACGGTGGTGCCGAGCTCGGTGATCGGGGCCCCCAGATCGGTGACGTGCAGCAGATGCGTGTGCCCGCCGGAGACGAGCAGCGCGACGCAGGGCGGCATCGGCCCGTGTTCGAGGGTGTCGACGGCGACGTGTCCGCCCAGGTGGTTGAGGCCGTAGAAGGGCACGTCCCAGGCCGCGGCGTAGGCCTTCGCGGCGGCGACACCCACCAGCAGCGCACCGGCCAGCCCTGGGCCGATGGTCACGGCCAGCGCGTCCGGGCGCTCGACGCCGGCGGTCGCGAGGGCGCGGCGCATCGTCGGGACGATGGCCTCCAGGTGCGCGCGCGAGGCCACCTCGGGCACCACTCCCCCGAATCGGGCGTGCTCGTCCTGCGACGATGCCACCTCGTCGGCCAGCAGGGTGGCGGTGCGGGTTCCGGCGTCCCAATCGACGATGCCCACGCCGGTCTCGTCGCACGAGCTCTCGATCCCCATCACGATCATCGGATCGGCTCCCTCTTCATGGTGTACGCATCGGCACCGGACGGCCGGTAGTAATTCTTCCGCGTGCCGACGGTGACGAATCCGTTGCGCTCGTACAAGTTTCGGGCGGTGTCGTTGTCAGTGCGCACCTCCAGGAAGACGGCGCCGCCGTGCTTGTCGGCATCGTCGAGCAGTCGCCGCAGCAGGGCGTAGCCGATGCCCCGGCCCTGGTACCGCGGATCGACCCCGATGGTGTGCACCTCGGACTCGGGGAAGAAGGTGTTGCCCAGCAGGCCGAGTCCGGCGTAGCCGATCAGTTCCCCGCCGTCACGAGCGGCGTAGAACCGGACGTCCTTGTGATCCGCCTCGGAGCGGAACGCCGAAGCGGGCCAGGGATTGTCGCCGGGGAACAGGATCTTCTCCAGGTCGGCGCAGCGCTCGGCATCGTCGGCGCGGAGCGCATCGATCACGATGTCAGCCACGCGAGGCCATCTCCACGGCGTCGGGCCGGCGCAGGTACAGCGGCACCAGGGGCTGCGGCGGGGTGCCGATCAGGTGGCGCCCCACGGCCACCAGGGTCTGCGGTGTGGGCGAGCCCTCGACCACGGTGGCACCCGCAGCGTCCAGTTCGGCGGGCTTGATCACGCCCGGCCCCTCCGTGCGTTCGCCGTCGCGGTAGCGGGCCCAGTAGACCTCCTTGCGGCGGGCGTCGGTCACGACGAGGACATCGCCGGGATGCCCGTGCGCGATCGCGTCCAGGCTGCACACACCGTGCACCTCGATGCCGAGCGCATCGCCGAAGGCGGCGCCGGTGGCCATACCGACGCGGAGTCCGGTGAACGGTCCCGGGCCGCAGCCCACGATCACGGCGCCGAGATCGGAGCGCTGCAGCCCGGATTCGGCGAGGCATTCGAGGATGAACGGGGTGAGCACCTCGGCGTGACCGCGGGAGTGCGTCTGTCCGCGCTCAGCGAGTACCCGGCCGGATTCGAGGTCGACGATGCCCACCGTGAGCGCCGGTGTGGCGGTATCGAGGGCGAGCACGAACATAGGTGCAGGTTACCGCCTCGGGGCCGCCCGCCCCGAATCCGTGAGCTGGGCGGCATCCGGTTCGTTCGGGTCGACGGTGCGCCCACCTTCGTCTCGCTGGACCGGCTGACACTGTCAGTGGAGGGGCGCACGATGGGGACATGAGCAACGAATCCCTCGACGATTGGGCTCCGCTCGTGCGGGGCCTGCGCACCCGCTTCCGCACCGGCGATTTCGCCACCGGCCTCGCCCTGGTCACCGAGTTCGCCGCCGCGGCGGAGGAGGCGAACCACCATCCCGATCTCACGCTCACCTACGGCCACGTGGACGTATTGCTCTACAGCCACGATGCGGGCCGGGTCACCGATCGGGACCGCACCCTCGCGGCGCGGTACTCAGAGCTGGCGCGCGCCCGCTCCGTCCCCGCCGAGCCGCTGGCCCTCACCGTCGTCGAGCTCGGCCTCGACACGGCGGACCAAGCGGTGATCGCGCCGTTCTGGGCGGCCGTACTGCGGCTCGAGGCGAAGCAGGGGAAGTACGAGGAGTTCGAGATCCGCGCGCATGACGCCGACGCCGTGCTGTGGTTCCAGGGCACCGAACCGCACGACCCACCGCGGCAGCGGTTCCACCTGGACGTGTGGGTCGATCCACGCGAGGCGCAGCCGCGGATCGCCGCCGCGCTGGCGGCCGGCGGGCGCCTGGTCACCGACGCCTACGCACCGTCGTTCTGGGTGCTCGCGGACCCCGACGGCAATCACGCCTGCATCTGCACCGTGACCGGGCGGGACTGACCGGGGCCCTGCTCACTCGGTCGTATCCACGACCGCGGTCCGCAGATCGTCCCGTTGCGCCGGCTCCTCCTTGTGGTCGAAGGGATCGGCGTCCGGGGTGTCGTCCTTGGGGACGGCCTTCGTGGAACCACTGCCCGAGGTGCTCGAATCGGCACTGCCCTTGCCGGGGCTGCTTCCACCCGGGGTGACTCCGCCCGAACTGCCGGTGGGCGACTTGGGCGGATCGGCGACACTCGGGTCGGCCGTCGTGGCGTCGTGAGCCTTGTCGGTGCTGCCGCCGGTGTCGGACTTGGTCGGCGCCTCTCGCTGCGTGCTGTCCGCGGGTGTCGTGGGCTTGTCCGCCCCGCCGGCCCGAGCCGCATCGTTCGCCGCCTTCTCCGCAGCCGCGGCCCGGTCGGCAGCATCGGCCGCGGCCTTCTCCGCGGCCGCACGGTCGGCAGCGGAGCGCTCCGCACCGTCGCGGTCCACCGGGGGTTTCGACGCCTCCTGGGCCGCCTTGTCCGCGGCATCCTTGGCCTTGGCCGCATCGGCCGCGGCGGCCTTGGCCTCCGCATCGGCCTGAGCGGCGTCCCGCGCGGCATCGGAGGCGGCCTTATCGGCGGCAGCGTGCTCGGCGGCTTCCTTATCGGCATTGGCGCGCTCGGCCGCAGCCTTATCCGCAGCCTCCTTCGCCGCCGCTGAGGAATCCGCAGCCGCCTTATCCGCCGCAGCCTTATCCGTGTTCGCCTTCTCGACCGCGGCCTCCGCCGCTGCCGCCTTATCAGCGGCTTCCTTCGCCGCCGCCGACGAATCCGCAGCCGCCTTATCCGCCGCAGCCTTGTCTGCGTTCGCCTTATCCGCGGACTCCTTCGCCGCCGCTGCCTGCTGTGCCGCTGCGGCCTCCTTCGCAGCCGCGGCGTCCTTCGCTTCCGCGGCGCGATCCGCGGCGGCCGAGCTGTCGGCCAGCGCCTGGTCCGCCTTGTCCTTGGCGGCCCGCGCCTCGTCGGCTGCTGCGGCGGACCGGTCCGCCGCTTCCTTGTCGGCAGCCGCCTTCTGCGTGGCGTCCGCTGCGGCCGCGTCCGCCTGCTTCTGCGCCTCAGCGGCATCGGCGGACGACTTCTCCGCCGCCTTCTGCGCCTCGGCCGACTTGTCCGCCGCCGCCTGGTCGGCAGCCGCCTTGTCCTGCGCTTCCTTCGCCTTCTCGGCGGCCTTATCCTGTGCCGCAGTGCTGTCCGCGGCCGACTTCTCAGCGGCGTCGCGGGCCTGCTCGGACTCGTCGGCCTTCGCCTTATCGGCGGCGGCCTTCTCGGATGCGGCCTTGGCCTCATCGGCGGCGTCCGCAGCGGCCTTATCGGCGGCCTTACGTTCGTCGGCGATCTTGCTCGCGTCCGATGCCGCTTGGTCTGCTGCGGCCTTATCCGCGGCAGCCTTATCGGAGGCGTTCTTGGCCGAGTCGGCCTTCTCCGCGGCCGCCTTATCCGCCGCCGCGCGGTCCTCCGCAGCCTTATCGGCAGTGGCCTTGTCCGCCGCCGCCTTATCGGACGCCGCCTTGGACGCGTCCGCGGCAGCCTTCTCGGCTGCGGCCTTATCGGAGGCGTCCTTCGCCGCATCGGCGGCGGCCTGATCAGCGGACGACTTATCGGCGGCGGCCCGGTCGGCGGCAGCCTGATCAGCGGCCGCCTTGTCCGCGGCGGCCTTCGAGGCCGCGTCCGCATCGGAGCTGGCCTTCGCCGCGTCCGAGGCCGCCTTATCGGCTGCGGCCTTCTCTGCGGCGGATTGATCCGAGGCAGCCTTGGCCGCGTCGGCCTTATCGGCGGCGTCCTTACGTGCGGCATCGGCCCGCTCCTGCGCCGCAGCAGCATCCGCCGCAGCCTTATCCGCCGCATCCTTCGCCGCCGCAGCCTCATCCGACTCCGACTTCGCCTTCGCCGCCGCATCCGCAGCAGCCTTATCCGCCGCAGCCTTCTCCGACGCCTCCTTATCGGCAGCCGCAGCAGCATCACGCGCCTTCGCAGCCTCATCGCTCGTACTCGCCGCATCCGCAGCGGCCTTATCCGCCGCCGCCTTGTCCGCAGCCGCCTTATCCGCCGCCGACTTATCAGCCGCGGCCTTATCCGCCGCCGCCTTATCCGCAGCTTCCTTATCCGCCGCCGACTTATCCGCAGCAGCCTTATCGTCGGCAGCCTTCTTCGACGCCGCATCCGACGCCGCAGCAGCATCCGCCGCAGCCCTCGCCGCATCCGCCGCATCCTTATCCGCAGCCGACTTATCCGCCGCAGCCCGATCCGACGCCGCCTTATCGTCCGCAGCCTTCTTCTCCGCAGCATCCCGCGCAGCCGCAGCATCCGACGCAGCCTGCGCCGCATCCGACGCCGACTTATCCGCAGCCGACTTATCCGCCGCCGCCTTATCAGCAGCAGCCTTCGCATCCGCCGCCCGATCCGCCGCCGCCTTCGACGCCGCATCCGCATCCGAACTGGCCTTCGCCGCATCCGCAGCCGCCTGATCCGCCGCCGACTTATCCGCCGCAGCCTTATCCGCCGCAGCCCGATCCGACGCCGCCTGATCCGCAGCCTTCGACGCCGCATCCGCCTTCGCCGCAGCATCCTTCTCCGCAGCATCACGCTCCGCAGCAGCCTTCTCCGCCGCAGCCTTCGTATCCGCCGCCTTCTGCGCCGCCGCAGCATCCACATCCGTCTTACCGGCCACATCAGCCGCCGCAGCATCCGCCGCCCGCTGCGCCTGATCCGCCTCCGCCGCAGCCTTATCCGCCGCAGCCCGCGCCTCATCCGCAGCCGACTTATCCGCCGCAGCCTTATCCGCAGCCGCCTTCGCAGCAGCGTCCGCCTGCTCCTGCGCCGCCTTAGCATCCGCCGCAGCCTTATCCGCAGCATCCTTCGCAGCCGCAGCCTCATCCGCCGCCGCCTTATCAGCAGCAGCCTTCTCCGACGCCGCCTTCGCAGCAGCATCCGCCTGCTCCTGCGCCGCAGCAGCATCCGCAGCAGCCTTATCCGCCGCATCCTTCGCCGCCGCAGCCGCATCCGACTCCGACTTCGCCTTCGCCGCCGCATCCGCCGCAGCCTTATCCGCCGCCGCCTTCTCCGCCGCCTCCTTATCGGCAGCCGCAGCAGCATCACGCGCCTTCGCAGCCTCATCGCTCGTACTCGCCGCATCCGCAGCGGCCTTATCCGCCGCCGCCTTGTCCGCAGCCGCCTTATCCGCCGCCGACTTATCAGCCGCGGCCTTATCCGCCGCCGCCTTATCCGCAGCTTCCTTATCCGCAGCCGACTTATCCGCAGCAGCCTTATCGTCGGCAGCCTTCTTCGACGCCGCATCCGACGCCGCAGCAGCATCCGCCGCAGCCCTCGCCGCATCCGCCGCATCCTTATCCGCCGACGCCTTATCCGCCGCAGCCCGATCCGACGCCGCCTTATCGTCCGCAGCCTTCTTCTCCGCAGCATCCCGCGCAGCCGCAGCATCCGACGCAGCCTGCGCCGCATCCGACGCCGACTTATCCGCAGCCGACTTATCCGCCGCCGCCTTATCAGCAGCAGCCTTCGCATCCGCCGCCCGATCCGCCGCCGCCTTCGACGCCGCATCCGCATCCGAACTGGCCTTCGCCGCATCCGCAGCCGCCTGATCCGCCGCCGACTTATCCGCCGCAGCCTTATCCGCCGCAGCCCGATCCGACGCCGCCTGATCCGCAGCCTTCGACGCCGCATCCGCCTTCGCCGCAGCATCCTTCTCCGCAGCATCACGCTCCGCAGCAGCCTTCTCCGCCGCAGCCTTCGTATCCGCCGCCTTCTGCGCCGCCGCAGCATCCACATCCGTCTTACCGGCCACATCAGCCGCCGCAGCATCCGCCGCCCGCTGCGCCTGATCCGCCTCCGCCGCAGCCTTATCCGCCGCAGCCCGCGCCTCATCCGCAGCCGACTTATCCGCCGCAGCCTTATCCGCAGCCGCCTTCGCAGCAGCGTCCGCCTGCTCCTGCGCCGCCTTAGCATCCGCCGCAGCCTTATCCGCAGCATCCTTCGCAGCCGCAGCCTCATCCGCCGCCGCCTTATCAGCAGCAGCCTTCTCCGACGCCGCCTTCGCAGCAGCATCCGCCTGCTCCTGCGCCGCAGCAGCATCCGCAGCAGCCTTATCCGCCGCATCCTTCGCCGCCGCAGCCTCATCCGACTCCGACTTCGCCTTCGCCGCCGCATCCGCAGCAGCCTTATCCGCCGCAGCAGCGGCTTCGGCGATGGCCTCGCGCTCCGCCTTCGTCGCATCGGCGGCGGCCTGATCCGCGGCTGCCTTGTCCGCCGCGGCCCGGGCGGCCGCATCGGGGTCGTTCGGGTTCTTCGCGGCATCGGCGGCGGACTTGTCCGCCTTGTCCTTAGCCGCAGCGGCCTTGTCCTTGGCCGCCTTCACCGCGGTGTCGTCGTAGTCGACATTGCCCACGGCCGCAGCGGAGGCGTCCGCCGCCTTATCCGCGGCGGCGGACTTGTCGGCCGCATCGGCGGCGGCCTTATCAGCCTGATCCTTCGCCTTGTTCGCCTTGTCGAGGGCGTCGCGCGCGCCGGCTTCCGCGGCGATCGCGGCCTGCCGGTCCTTGTCCGCCGCGGCCTGGTTGGCCGCGGCCTTATCGGAGGCCGCCTTCGCGGCGTCGGCATTGGCGTCGGCCTGGTCCTGCGCCTTCTTGGCCGCATCGAGGTTGGACTGCGCCTTCTTGATCCGCTGCAGCAGGATCTTGTCGAGCGCGTTGTAGATGAGGCCCTTCTCGGCGTCGTCCAGTTCCTTCTGGCGCTGGTCCACCAGATCCTGGGCCGCCTTGGCGTCGCTGTCGGCCTTCTTGCTGGCGTTAGCCGCGTCCGCGGCCTTCGCATCCGCCTCCGCGGCGGCGGCCTTCGCCTGCTCGATGGCCGCGACCTGCGCCTGAGCCTCCTGCTGCGCCTTCGCCGCGTCCGATGCGGCCTGATCCGCGCTGGCCTTATCGGATGCCGCCTTCGCTGCCGTCTGCGCATCGTCCAGCGCCTTGTTGGCCGCGATGGAGGTCGCCTGCGCGGTCGCACTGTCTGCGGCCGCTTGATCGGCCGTCGCCTTATCGGCTGCAGCCTTATCGGCGGCCGTCTTCGCCGCTGCCTCGGTCTCGCTCTTGGTCTGCGCGGCCTGATCCGCCGCGCGCTTGGCGTTCTCCTCGTCGGCGGCCGATTTGTCGGCGGCCGCGCGGCTCGATGCCGCGTTGTCGGCGGCGGTCTTCGCCGCTGCATCCGCCGCCGCGCGCTGATCCGCTGCCCCGTCTGCCGCCGACTTCTGCGCTGCCGCATCGGAGGCCGACTTCTGGGCTGCGGCCTCGGCTGCGCTCGCCTTGCCCGCGGCGTCCGAGCTCGCCGCGGCCTTATCCGCAGCGGCCTTATCCGCCGCCGCCTTCGCCTGCTCCGCCTGGGCCTTCTCGGCGCTCGCCGTGTCCGCTGCGGCCTTGGCATCCGCAGCGGCCTGCGCCGCCGCCTGGTCTGCGGCGGTCTTCGCAGCAGTGGCCTCGTCCGCCGCGGCCTTCGCCGCATCCGCGTCGGACTTCGCCTGATCCGATTGGCCCGCCTTGTCGGAGGCGGCCTTCTCCTTGTCGCCCGCGGCCTGAGCGGCGGCGGCCTTGTCATCGGCCGCCTGCTTCGCATCGGCCGCGGTCTTCTCCGCCGCGGCTTGCGATGCGGCGGCGGCATCCGCCTCGGACTGTTGCCGCGCGGCGTTATCCGCAGCGGCCTGAGCAGCGGCCTCGCGGTCCTTGGCCGCCTGCGCCGCATCGGCGGCGTCCTGCCGAGCCTTCTCGGCATCCGCAGCGGACTTGTCCGAGGCATCCTTCGCCGCCGCGGCCCGGTCCGCGGCCGCCTGTGCTGCAGCAGCTTTATCCGACGCGGCCTGTGCCGCATCCGCCGCCGCCTTGGCAGCCGAATCCTTCGCCGCCGCAGAGCCGTCCGCCGTCGCACGATCCGCCGCAGCCTTATCCGACGCCGCCTTCGCCGCCGCATCCGCATCGGACCGGGCCTTCGCCGCCTCCGCAGCCGACTTCTCCGACGCCTCCTGCGCCGCCCGAGCCTTATCGGCGGCTGCTGCCGCCTCGCTCGCCCGGTCCGCGGCCACCTTGGCGGCGGCATCCTTCTGCGCCGCGGCATCCGCCGCCGCCGCACTACTCGCCGATGCCTGTTCGGCGGCCTTCGCGGCAGACTCCGCGGACGCCGCCGCGGCGGCCGAGTTGCTCGCCGCCGCTGCCGCCGCAGCCGCCGTCTCCGCCGCGTTCTTGTCGGCAGCCGCCTTCGCGGCATCGGCGGAAGCCTTGTCCGCCTGCGACTTCTCCGCCGCTGCCTGATCAGCAGTCGCCTTATCGGCGGCGGCCTTCGCCGAGGCCTCCGACTGGTCCCGAATCGTCACCGCATCGGCGGCGGACTTCTGGGCCGCCGCCTCATCGGCCGCAGACTTCTGCGCTGCGGCGTCCGCTGCGCTCGCCTTGTCCGCGGCGTCCGAACTGGCCGCGGCCTTCTCAGCAGCGGCCTTATCCGCGGCGTCCTTGGCCTGTTGCGCTTGCGCCTTCTCGGCGTTCGCCTGGTCTGCGGCCGCCTTGGCATCCGAGGCCGCCTGCGCCGCGGCCTCATCCGCCGCAGTCTTGGCGGCGGCGGCATCGTCGGCCGCGGCCTTGGCCGCATCCGCATCAGTCTTCGCCTGGGCCGACTGATCCGCCTTATCAGCGGCCGCCTTCGCCGTGTCCGAGGCCGCCTGCGCCGCGGCATCCGCCTGGGACTGATTGCCGGCGGCGTCCGCGGCGGCCTTCTCGGCAGCTGCTTGATCGGCGGCTGCCTTATCCGAGGCCGCCTGCTTGCGGTCCGCCTCATCGGCGGCGGACTTCGCCGCCGCATCGCGGTCCTGCGCGATCTTCGCGGCGTCAGCGGCCGCCTTCTCCGCGGCCGCCTGATCGGCGGCAGACTTGTCCGCCGTGTCCTTCGCCGCCGCGGCGGCATCCGCCGCGGCCTTCGAAGCGGCGTCCTTATCCGAGGCCACCGACGCCGCATCCGCCGCCGCCTTGGCAGCCGAATCCTTCGCCGCCGCAGAGCCGTCCGCCGTCGCACGATCCGCCGCAGCCTTATCCGACGCCGCCTTCGCCGCCGCATCCGCATCGGACCTGGCCTTCGCCGCCTCCGCAGCCGACTTCTCCGACGCCTCCTGCGCCGCCCGAGCCTTATCGGCCGCGGCGGAGGCATCGGAGGCCTTGTCGGCCGCGTCCTTCGCGGCGGCGTCCTTCTGCGCCGCGGCATCCGCCGCCGCCGCACTACTCGCCGCGGCTTCCTCCGCCGCCTTCGCGGTCGCGTCCGCCGTGACCGCCGCAGCGGCCGAGTTGCTCGCGGCATCTGCTGCGGCAGCGTTCTTCTCGGCCGCGTCCTTATCGGCCTGCGCCTTCGCATTGTCGGCGGCGGACTTATCCGCCTGTGCCTGGTCCGCCGCCGCCTTATCGGCGGCCGCCTTGTCCGAGGCGGCCTTCGCGGCGGACTCCGCCTGATCGCTCGCCTGCGCCGCGTCCGACGCCGCCTTCTGCGCCGCCGACGCATCGTCGGCGGACTTCTGTGCAGCAGCCTCCGCAGCATCGGCCTTCGCCGCGGCGTCGGTGCTGGCCGCGGCCTTGTCCGCGGCCGCCTTGTCCGCGTCTTCGCGCGCCTTGGTCGCGGCATCGCTGTTCGCCGCGGCCTTGTCGGCGGCGTCCTTCGACGCGGCTGCCGCATCGTCGGCGGTCTTCTGGTCGGCCGCCTTATCCGCGGCAGCCTTCTCGGCCGCATCCGCAGCCTTCTGCGCATCCGCCTGCTCCGCCGCGGATTTATCCGCCACGGCCTTGTCGGCGGCGGCCTTATCGTCGGCGGCCTTCTGGTCGGCCGCCTTATCCGCGGCAGCCTTCTCGGCCGCATCCGCAGCCTTCTGCGCATCCGCCTGCTCGGCGGCGGACTTATCTGCGGCGGCTTTATCCGCCGCTGCCTTCTCGGAGGCTGCCTCGGCGGCCTTCTCGGCCTCCTCGTGCTTCGGATCGTTCTGCGCCGCTTCGGCGGCCTTCGCCGCCTCCTCGGCCGCGGCCGCGGACTTGTCCGCCGCCGCCTTATCGGAGGCCGCCTTATCCGCGGCGGCCTTCTCGGCATCGTCCGCGCGCTGGCGGTCCGCGGCGGCATCGGCCGCGGCCTTATCCGCCGCCGCCTTATCCGCTGCGGACTTGTCCGCAGCGGCCTTATCGGCCGCGGCCTTCTGGTCCGCGGCATCCTTCGCTGCGGCGCGATCGGCGGCTTCCTTCTGTGCCGCGGCCTTGTCGGCGGCAGCCTTCTCCGCTGCGGCGGAGGCCTTCTCGGATTCCGCCTGCGCCTCGGAAAGCCGGTCCGCCGCCTCCTTCGCGGCCGCCGACTTGTCGGCTGCTTCCTTATCGGCCGCTGCCTTGTCCGAGGCCGCCTTCTCGGCAGCGGCGGAGGCCTTCTCGGCGGCATCCTTGGCCGCGGCGAGATCGTCCGCCGCGCTCTTCGCGGCGGCGTCCTTCTCGGCCGCGTTCTTCTCGGCAGCGGCCTGATCGGCAGCGGCCTTCTCGGCGGCGGCCTCCGCGTCCTTCGCAGCCTTGTCCGCATCGAGGAAACGGCGGGCGGCGTCGGCTGCCTTCTGCGCTGCGGCGTCCGAGCTCTTGTTGGCCGCATCCGCGGCAGCGCGGGCGCGCTCGGCGTCGGCGGCGGCGCTGTTGGCCGCGATGCGAGCTGCGATGGCGTTCGCCCGCGCGATCAGGGTGTAGTCCGCGATCCGGGGACCGACGGGATCCACCGGGCGGCCGTCGATCACGGCACTGATCGCACCGATGCCGATGACGCGTGGGCCCAGCGCACCGTCGTAGTCGCCCTTGGGGCTGGTGCAGTCGATCTCCATCGGGCTGAGGATCGGGCTGATGCCGGGCTGTACGGGACGCTTGACGTAGCAGCCCGGGACCACCTCGGTGATGCCGTTGCCGCCGGGGGCCGGGGTGCGCGGTCCCGCACCGTTCCCGCCGTTCGCGACCCCGGTGGCGCCGGCCGTGGCCGGACTCCCGCCCTGGCCCGCACCGGTCGCCGCCGAACCGGCCGCCGGGCCGGCCTGGTCGGTGGCCGCGGTCGGTGGCGCGTTTCGCGTATCACCGTCCGCCGTGCTCTGATTCCCGCCGTTGGTCCCACACGCACTTGCGGTGATCAGACCCACGACGGCGACACCTGCGACTACTGCCCGCGACTTAGTCATCTTCTGCAACCTTTACTACACAGACTTGAAGATAGACTTTACCCATACTTCCGATTTTTGCAGCCCCGAATAGGACATATCACCGCAGGAAACGTGAACTGCGACAAAACTGTCCCGACGCGACATTCAGAGGTCATACGTCGTTGGCCGTACGGTTGCCTCGGCGCGGGTACCGAGGCGGTTCAGGCCTCGACCCACCGCCACTGCGCGGTGCGCACATCGGTGCCCTCGGCACGACGCAGCCGCACCATCAGGTGCCGATCGGTGAGGCGCTCGGCCACACCCTCGCCCCACTCGACGACGACGACGCAGTCCTCGAGGTCGGTATCGAGGTCGAGTGCGTCCAGATCGTCGAGCCCGCCCAGGCGGTAGGCGTCGACGTGCACCAGACCGGGCCTGCCCGGCGCACCCGGACGGTGCTCGCGAGCGATGATGAAGGTGGGGCTCGAGACCCTGCCCTGTACGCCGAGTCCGGCGGCGATCCCCCTGGTCAGCGCCGTCTTACCGGCGCCGAGCGGACCGTCGAGGATCACCAGATCGCCCGCGGCGAGGCCGGCCGCCAGTTCCCGGCCCAGCGCCTCGGTGTCCTCCACCTCGGGCAGCGTCCGCTCTTCGCCGGTCATCGCGGCACCGCCCGGTCGACGAGCGCCGCCACCGCGAGCGCCACCCGGTCGGCGGCCTCGAGGATCAGCATGTGCCCGGTGTTCGCGAGCACGATCAGCTCGGTGTCCAGCTCCTCGGCCATCGCCTTCGACTTGCGCAGCGGGGTCATCCAGTCGTGATCGCCGCACACCACCGATGTCGCGATGTCGCGCAGGATGGGCAGCGCGTCCTGTTCGTCGTAGCTCTCCAGGGCGGCCATGAATCCAGCCGTGGTGTCGAGCGGGGCCGACAGGCTCATCGTCGACGAGAAGTGGGTCATGGTGGCGCTGCGGTCGCCGCGACCGTAGGCGCCGGCGGTGACGAAGGGTTCGGCCAGCGGTTTGACCGCGTCGCGTCCGCGGCCCACCACCGAGGGCAGGAACCGCACCGCGGCGCGGAACATGTCGAGCACCGGATTACGCAGCGCGGCAGCCAGACCGGAGTCGGTGAGCGCATGCGAGGCGGTTCCCAGGAGTGCCGCTCCCACCACCCGGGAACCGATCAGGTCCGGGTGCCCGGTGGCGAGCGCGCAGATCGCCATGCCGCCCATCGAGTGCCCCACCAGGACCACCGGGCCGGTCGGCACCAGGGCGTCCATCACGGTGGCGATGTCGTCGCCCAGCAGTGCGACGGTGCTCTGCTCGGGCGTGCACGAGCCCGAGTCGCCGTGCCCGCGGCAGTCCGGGAAGACCATCCGGACCCCGTCGCCCCAGCGCCTCTGCAGGGCGTTGCGCACCAGCACCCAGCTCGCGGACCGGAGCGTGAACCCGTGGATGAACAGCACCGTGATCGGGGCATCGCGCGGGCCGACCTCGCGGACGTGCAGCGGCACACCGTCGGAGCTCATGACGATCGTCTCCCGGTCGGACCGGAAGGTGAGGTCGTCGGCGCTGATCGGGTCGTCGTCGACCCGCACGCCGAGCGCGCGGCGGGCGGCGGCGAGTCCCGTCAGCGTGGCGACAGCGACCGACGTGCCGAGACCGGCGAGGACCGCGGGGCCGGGGCGATGCCGTCCGGCGCCGGACGCCTTCACCGCTCCCCCGTGTACTCGCGGGCCACCCGGCCGCGCACGGCGGTGAGCACCTCGTAGTCGATGGTGCCGAGCAGCTCGCCCCAGTCGGACGCGCGGGCGGCGCCGGGTGCGTCCCCGAACAGCACCGCGGTATCGCCCTCGGTCACCCCGCCACCGTCGGGACCGAGGTCGATCACGAACTGGTCCATGCACACCCGGCCCACCTGGGGGAACCGCCGGCCGCCGATCGCCACCTCGAACCGGCCGCTCAGCGGGCGCCACACGCCATCGGCGTACCCGGCCGGGATCAGCCCCACAACGGTGTCCCGCGGCGCGATCCAGGTGTGCCCGTAGCTCACACCGTCGCCCGCGGCGAGCGGCTTCACCAGGATCACCGGCGCAGCGAAGGTCATCACCTGACGTAGCCCGAAGTCCCTGCCGGGCACCGGGATTCCGCCGTAGATCGCGATTCCCGGGCGCACCAGGTCGAAGTGCAGATCGGGCCGGGTCAGGGCCGCGGCCGAGTTGGCGGCGTGCACCCGGGTGGGTCGCAGGCCGTGCGCGCGGGCGTCGGCGGCCGCCGCGGCCAGGGCGTCGCGCTGCACGTCGAGGAACGGATGCCCGGGCTCGTCGCCGTGCGCGAGGTGGGTGAACACGCCCTGCAGCTCGACGGTGCCCGCGCGCTCGGCCTCGACCAGGGCGTCGCGGGTGGCGGCCCATTCGTGCGGGGCGACGCCGTTGCGGTTGAGTCCGGTGTCGACCTTGACGTGCACCACCGCGGGCCTGCCCACGCTGCGCGCCGCCGCGACGACCTCGGCGAGCTGCCGCGGCGAACTGACCCCGAGCCGGACATCCGCGGCGATCGCGCGTTCGTAGCCGGAAGTGCTGAGCCAGCTCAGGATGGGGACGGTGATCCCGGCGTCGCGCAGGGCGAGCGCCTCGTCGACCGTGGTGACGCCGAGTTCGGTGGCACCGCCGGCGAGCGCCGCCCGCGCCACCGGCAGCGCGCCGTGACCGTAGGCATCGGCTTTCAGCACCGCCATCACCTCGGCGGTCGGCGCGTGCTGCGCCACGACCTGCACGTTGTGGGTCACGGCGCCCAGGTCGATGTGCGCGGTGGGTCGGTCCAGCCGACCGGGGATCTCGGTCATGACGGGCATCAGCCTAGTCCCGCAGGATCGCCGCGAGGACGTGCGGGAGGGCGGCGCTGATCGCCGCGGCGTGAGTGGGCGCACCGTCGGCGGCGCGGTCCGCGGCGAGGCTGTGCACCCGGGCTGCGCACGCGGCGGCGTCCAGCGGGTCGAGCCCCGAGGCGAGCAGGGCGCCGACGATGCCGGTGAGTACGTCCCCGGACCCGGGGGTGGCGGCCCAGCTCGATCCGGCGGTGTCGACGACCGCGGCGCCGTCGGCAGCGGCGATCACGGTGCGATGCCCCTTGAGCAGCACCGTCACCCCGAAGGAGGCCGCCAGCTCGCGGGCCGCGGCCACCCGGTCGTTCCCCACCGGCCCGGCCAGCCTGCCGAACTCCCCCGCGTGCGGGGTGAGCACCGTGGGTGCCGTGCGATCGGCCAGCAGACCGGGATGCTCGGCGAGCAGGGTGAGCGCGTCCGCGTCGAGCACCGTCGGCAGGTCCCGGCCGAGCACGGCGGCCAGACGGTCCGCGGCGGCACCGTCGGTGCCCATGCCGGGCCCGGCCGCCCAGGCCTGTACCCGGCCCGCATCCGACGGCTCATCGGTCGCGACCACCTCGGGCCAGGCGGCGAGCACCGCCTCGCGGCCGGTGCCGGCGTACCGGACCATGCCGGACGTGGCGCGGACCGCCGCGCCCGTGGCGAGGACCGCCGCCCCCGGGTAGGTGGCGCTGCCCGCGAGCACGCCGACCACGCCCAGGGTGTACTTGTCGTCCCGGGCGCCGGGGACGGGCCAGCGGGCCGCGACATCGGCGTCCTCGAAGGAGACCAGCTCACCGGGGCCGGGCCGCAGGCCGATGTCGATCAGCTCGACCCGTCCGCACTGTGCGGCCGCGAGGGCGTGCACGGGCTTGAGCGCCCCGAAGGCGACGGTCACGGCGGCGGTCACGGCCGGGCCGTGCACCACGCCGGTGGCCACGCCGACGCCCGACGGAGTGTCGGCCGCGACGACCGGTGCATCGATCTCCTCGACCAGGCGCGCCGCCTCGGGCCGCAGCGCACCGCGGCCCCTGATCCCGACGATGCCGTCGATCACCAGATCGGGGCGGCCCGGTGCGGTGACCACGCGGCCCCCGGCGCGCCGGAAGGCGGCCATTCCCGCGTCGTGGACGCGCCCGGGATCGAGCAGGATCGCCTCGACCGCGACACCGCGGCGGCGCAGGTACGCACCGGCGAAGAGGGCGTCGCCGCCGTTGTCGCCGGAGCCCACCAGCAGCGTGATCCGGCGGCCGGAGACGCCACCGGTGCGGTCGGTGAGTTCGTCGGCGCAGACCCGCGCCAGGCCGTACGCGGCGCGCCGCATGAGCGCACCGTCGGGCAGCGTTCTGAGCAGGGGCGCCTCGGCGTCGCGGACCGTGTCGGGGAGGTGGTAGTGCCGCACGAGGGCCACGGTACGTCAGATCGACTAACGTGAGCGGCGTGACCGATGCGAACAAGCTGGTGAAGCAGTTGAAGCGTCGCGGACCGCACCGCGTGCTCAAGGGGGATCTGGGCGTGGCCGGCGTGCCGGGCCTGATCTACACCCCCGAGGCGGGCGTGAACCTGCCCGCGGTGGCCTTCGCGCACGACTGGCTGACGCCCGTGAAGCGGTACCGCAAGACGCTCGAGCACCTGGCCTCGTGGGGCCTGGTGGTGGCGGCGCCCGACACCGAGCGCGGTGTGATGCCCTCCGATTCCCGGCTGGCGATCGACCTGGGAACCGCACTCGATGTGATCACCGAGGTGCGGCTCGGCGACGGCGACATCACGGTGAACAAGGCCCGCCGCTCGGTGGTGGGCGACGGTTTCGGTGTGGGCGCCGCACTGATCGCCGCCGCGGCCGACCGCCGGGTGGAGGCGGTGGCGGCGCTGTTCCCCTCGCCCACGTCGCCGCAGGCCGAGCAGGCCGCGACCGGCACCACCGCGCCCGCGCTGATCGTGGCGGCGCCGGGTGACGAGCAGTCGATGACCTCGAACGCCGCGGCGCTGTCGCTGCGGTACACGGGTCCGACGGAGCTGCGCATCGTTCCCGATGCGGAGGCCGGTGGCCTGGCCGAGGGCATCTCGGTGCGCGGTGCACTCGGGGCCGGTGGATCGGACAAGAACACGCAGAAGTCGGTGCGCGCCCTGCTCACCGGCTTCCTGTTGGCCACCGTGGGCGGCGACGACGAGTACAAGGTGTTCGCCGAGCGCGACGCGGATCTCGGAGATCTCGCGGTGGTGTGGGATCCGAACGCCGAGCCCGAGCAGCCGAGCATGCGCGAGCGGCTCCGCAGCCTGGTCTGAGGACTCCGGTCAGACGGCGCGGTACAGCCGTTGCGGACGGCCCGCCCGGCCGTACTGCAACCGGATGTCGACGGCGCCCGTGACGAGGAAGTGCTCGAGGTAGCGGCGCGCGCTCACGCGGGACAGTCCGGCACCGTCCGCGCATTCGGCTGCGGAGACCTCGCCCCGCGCGCGCACCACCTCGAGCACCAGTGCGCCCGTCTCGGTGCTGAGCCCCTTGGGCATGGGCGATGAGGCGGACCGCGTGCCGCCGAACAGCGCGTCGATGGTGCCCTGATCCGTGTGTTCCGTCGCCTCCAGAATCCGCTTCCGGGAACGGAATCCTTCGAGTTTGCGACGCAGCTGGGCGGTGTCGAAGGGCTTGACGAGGTAGTCGTTGGCGCCGCCGTGCAGCGCCGCCGAGACCGCATCCACCTCCCGCGCGGCGGTGATCATGATGACGCCCACATCGCGGCCCTCGGCCCGGATCCGGCGCAGCACATCCAGTCCCGATCCGTCGGGGAGGTACACGTCGAGCAGCACCAGATCGGGCTCCAGCTCGGCGATCCGCTCCCAGCACTGCTCGGCGGTACTGGCGATCCCGACCGACCGGAATCCCGGTGTCCCATCGACGAAACGGCGATGGATCTCGGCCACCATGAAATCGTCGTCCACCACCAGTACCCGGAGGTCCGGGACGGCCTCGGTCATGTTCGGCTCCGCACCGCTGGGGCGCGATCCGGACCGTGCCCGGGCAGGCGCACCCGGAACCGTGCACCGCCGGAGCTCCGGTCCACCACCTCGGCGGTACCGCCGTGCCGGTGCGCGACGATGCGGACCAGCGCCAGTCCGATGCCGCGGCCACTGAGATCGGCGGCCTTCGATGTGACTCCGCGCGTGAACAATCGGGACCGCAGCTCCTCCGGAACCCCCGGCCCCGTGTCCTGCACCTCGATCACGATCCCCTCCTCCTCGTCGTCCTCGATGTGCACCAGTACCCGGGCGTCGGGCCCGCCGACGCAGGCGTCGAGAGCGTTGTCCACCAGGTTGCCGAGCACCGTGATCACATCGGCGGACAGTGCCGGATCCAGTTGCGGCAGTGCGGAATCCTCCGTCAGTTCGAGTGTCACCAGCGATTCCGCCGCGAGCGAGACCTTGGCGATGAGCAGCGCGGCGACTGCGGGATCGTCGATGCGGGAGGTGACGGCGTCGCTGATCGCCGCGCGCCGCCGGGTGAGGACCGCCACGAAATCCTTCACCGCCGCGTACTCCTCGAGTTCGGCGAGCCCCGAGATCGTGTGCAGCTGGTTCGCGAACTCGTGCGTCTGCGCCCGCAGCGTGTCGGTCACGCCCTTGTGCGAGCTGAGGCGGTTCTGCAGATCGGCCACCTCGGTGCTGTCGCGCATGGTGGTCACGGAGCCGATGCTCTTCCCCTGGCTCGATGCCGGTCGCCGGTTGAGCACGAGGACGCGCTCGGCGGTCACCAGGACGACGTCCGTCTCCATCGGTCCGGCGCGCAGGAACTCCCGCACGGCGGGCTCCAGCGGGACCTCGTCGACGGTGCGCCCCAGCGCATCCGAGGTGAGCGCGAGCAGATGCCGCGCCCCGTCGTTCGCGAGGGTGATCACCCCGTCGTCGGTCACGGCGACCACGCCCTCGCGGATGCTGTGCAGCAGTGCCTCGCGATGGTCGGCGAGGGAGGCGATCTCGTCGACCTCCAGGCCGCGCGTGTGCCGCTTGATCCTGCGGGCGAGCAGCCAGGACCCGACGAGTCCGAAGGCCGCCCCCAGCCCGAGGTACAGCACGAGCAGTCCGCTCGCGCCCCGCAGGAGCGACAACCGGCTGGGATAGGCCTCGCTGACCGCGGCGACGGCCACCACCTCCCCCGTGGGGCGCAGGACCGGGACGTGCGCGGCGATCGATCGCTGCCCGCTCACGTCGAGGTCGCCCGACCAGCCGCGTCCCGCGAGAACATCGCTCGGACCGAATCCGGTGACGGTACCCACGCGGCGCGGGTCGGTCGAGGCGATCACGGTGCCGTCCGGGGCGATGATCTCCGCGGTCCGCGCCCCCGACAGGGCGGCCGCGCGATCGACCTCGGGCGCGAGCACCCAGGATCGCGCGGGGTCGTCGATCCCGTCCCGCACCACGGGCGTGGCGACGAGATTCTCCGCCGCGGCGGAGAGCCGTTGCCCGCGGATCGCGCGGAACTCATTGGTCGACTGGTGGACCGAGGCGACGGACACCACCAGGAGGACGGCGGCGATCACCGCGAGCTGGAGCACGAGGAACTGCGCAGCCATGCTCCGGGACCGGCGTGCCGCCGCCCCGACCGCGCCGGACGCCCATGACCACAACGTTCAATACTTCCGTTTCTTTCACATACGTGATGCAGATCACGTCGTAGTCCAGTATTACCGGTGTGACGATGACTCTCGCAATCCGCAACGCGACGGCGCGGCCGATCGGCCGCCGCGCCTTCGTGGTCGGAGCCGGCCTGGCGCTGGCCGGGGCATCGTCGGCATGCGGGCGGGCGGCCGACGGGGCGCCGCGCGATCTGCGGTTCATGGTGCCCCACAGCCCCGGCGGCGGCTACGACCTCACGGCACGGACGGCGGCACGCACCCTGGAGGACACGAAGGCCGTGGCCCGGTGCGACGCCTTCAACGTGATCGGCTCGGGCGGCACGGTCGCGATGGCGCGGTTGATGAACGAGCGCGGCAACGGCTCGCTCATCATGATGATGGGGCTCGGCGTGATCGGCGCGTGCTCCGCAGTCCGAAGTACCTACCGCGCCACCGATGCGACACCGCTCGCGAGGCTCATCGACGATCAGGAGGGGATCGTCGTGCCGGCGCAGTCGCGGTTCCGCACCGTCGACGATTTCCTGTCCGCATGGCGGCAGGACCCCGGCGCCGTGCGGATCGGCGGCGGATCGTTCACCGGAGGCCCGGACCACCTGTTCCCGATGGAGCTCGCCCGGACACTCGGCATCGCCCCCGCCCGCGTGGACTTCTCCCAGTACTCCGGCGGCGGTGATCTGCTCACCGCGCTCCTCGGCCGGCGGGTGGACGCCGCCGTCTCCGGAACCGGGGAGTACCGCAGCCAGATCGCCGGCGGCGGTCTCCGCGTGCTCGCCGTATCGGGCCGGGAACGGGTTCCCGGAATCGACGCCCCCACACTGCGGGAGGCCGGAGTGGACCTAACCTTCAACAACTGGCGCGGCGTGCTCGCGCCGCCGGGCATCACACCCGGCCGGCGCCGGGCCCTGGTCGACATGCTGGCCCGCATGCGGTCCTCGCCGCAGTGGCAGGAAGCGCTGCGCCGCAACGGTTGGACCGACGAATTCTCGACCGGCACCGATTTCGAGAAGTTCCTCGCCCAGCAGGAGGAGCGCGTGGCGAAGGCCCTCCGCGATCTCGGCCGGACCTGAGATCCCTGCCCTCCGAATCCCCTTCTTTCCACTCATCTCGCCGCCCGGCGCTCTCGCATGCCCGCGAGCGCCCGATGACGCATCCACACACCGACAACCCGGAGGAACCCGATGATCGACGGTTGGAAACAGACCATGCCCACGGCGATGCTGCTGAGCATTGCGCTGGTGGCGATCGTAGGGTTGCTCGTGCTGATCCTCCGGTTCAAGCTGCACCCGCTGCTGGCCCTGAGCGTGACCTCGATCGCGACCGCCTTCGCCACCGGGATCCCGGTGAGCGCGATCATGAAGGTACTCGAGGGCGGGCTCGCGAAGACCCTCGGCGAGGTGGCCCTCCTGATCAGCTTCGGCGCGATGTTCGGCCGCCTCGCCGAGAGCAGTGGCGCGGCGCAATCCCTCTCGGACACCATGATCCGCGTCTTCGGTGAGAAGCGAGCGCCGCTCGCCCTCGGGGTCGCATCGCTGCTGTTCGGCTTCCCGATCTTCTTCGACGCCGGCCTGATGGTGATGCTGCCCATCATCTTCGCCGTGGCCCGCAAGCTCGGCGGCAGCGTCCTGACCTACGCCATCCCCTCGGCGGCAGCGCTGTCCGCGATGCACGTCTTCCTCCCGCCGCACCCCGGCGCGGTGGCCTCGACCGTGCTGCTCGGCGGCGACATCGGCCTGGTGATCGTGATCGGCCTGCCCGTGGTGGTGCTCACCTGGTTCATCGCGGGCTACCTGTACGGCATCTTCATCGGCAAGAAGATCTTCATCCCCGTCCCCGACTTCCTCAGCGGCGGAAAGGAGACCGAGCGGGTCGAGAATCCGCCGCGGCCCGGGATCATCCTGGCGCTGCTGTTCCTGCCACTGGTCCTGATCCTCACCAACACGGCGCTCGCGACGCTGGTGAAGACCGGCACGCTCGCGAAGGACAACACCTACCCGGCGCTGGCATCGGTCTTCGGCTCCACGCCGATCGCGCTGTTGATCACGCTCCTGGTGGCCATCGCCGTGTTGGGTGTGCGGCGCGGGAAATCGGCGTCGGTGATCGAGGACCTCCTCGATCAGGCGCTGCGGCCGGTGGCGCCGGTCATCCTGATCACCGGTGCGGGCGGCATGTTCGGCGGCATCTTCCTGGCCAGCGGGATCGGTGGCGCACTGTCGTCGGTGCTCGGCAGTATCGGTCTGCCGCTGATCGTCTCGGTGTTCATCGTGGCCGCGATCCTGCGCATCGCGCTGGGCACCGCGACGGTGGCGATCACGACATCGGCCGGGCTGCTGGGTGCCTCGGTGACCGCGGCGGCCCTGAACCCGGTGCAGACCACCGCGGTGATCCTCGCCCTGGCCGCCGGATCGTCGATCTTCCCGCACGTCAACGATGCCAGCTTCTGGATGATCGGCCGGATCCTGAACATGGACGTGCCCACCACGTTCAAGACGTGGAGCGTGACGAAGACCTTGATCTCGGTGGTGGGCTTCGGTTTCGCCTGCCTCGTGTTCGCCCTCGGCAGCGCCGCCTGACGACCGCGCCCCGCGGCGGTCAGCCGGCGCTGAGCCAGGAATCGTGTTCGTCGTCGGCGCGGATCACCGGGATGGGCCGGGTGATCGGCTCGGCCGGAACCTCGATACCGAAGGCCTCGATGAGGTGGTCGAACATGTCCTGGCGTTCCGCGGCGCGGATCGCGCGGGCGTGCGCCTCCTCGGGCGTCTCGTCGGGCAGCATCGGGCCTCCTAGGGGACGGTGACGGCGAGTTCGGCGCCGCTGCCCTGCTGTTCGGGCGGGCACGGCTCCTCGGCGGGTGCACTCGGGGTCTGATCCCCCTGCTGCGGTGCGCCGGACTTCGGTCCCGGCGCCGGGGAGACAGCGGCCGGATCGGGGCCCGTGGACGCCGACGGCGTGGCGCCCTGGGACGCTCCGCCGACGGATGCTCCGGGAGTACCGGTGTTCGCCGCGCCGCCTGTGGTTCCGGCGCCCGGGTTTCCAGCGCCAGTGGTTCCGGCGCCAGTGGTTCCAGCGCCCCCGGGGGTTCCAGCACCTGCGGTGCCGGCGGAGGGCTTATCGCTCGGCGTCGCTCCCGCGGGGACGGTGCCCGCGGGCTTGTCCTTCGCATCGTCGAGGGTGAGCTTGCCGTCTTCGCCCACCTTGAGCGTGGCCTTCTCCTGGGTGCCGTCCGGCTTCGTGACGGTGACGTCGACGGTCTTGCCGTCGGGACTGAGCTTCGCGGTCACGGTGTTGCCCTGCGCGTCCTTCGTCCCGGACGTGCCGTTCTTGTCGTCCTTGCCCTTGGCCTCGTCCTTGCCGTCCTTGCCGTCCTTGGCATCGGTCTTGTCGTCGGTCTTCCCGAGGCCGAGCTGCTCGGCGATCTTCGGTACCAGCTGCGACAGCCACGAGGGCATGCCGCCGCTCCCCGACGATCCGCTCAGCCCGGACAGCGGGTTGGTCGACGACGGTGTCGCCGATGCGGGCGTCGTACTGGCCGGCGTGATCCCGGTTGTGGGCGTCGTCGCCGTCGGGGTGCCGGTGGTGAGGCCCGACGGTGACGTGGTGCCGGTCTTCCCGCCTGTCGATCCTCCGGTCGAGCCGTCGGTGCCGGCGCCTCCCGTGGACCCGCCACCGGGCGAGGTGGTCCCGCCACCGCCCGGCGATGTGGTGCCGCCGCCACCGGGTGAGGTGCCGCCGGGGTTCGTCGTGCCGCCATTCGTCGAGCCACCGCCCGGTGACGTATCGAACTGTGGGGCGGGGAAAGCGGAGGTATCCACCTTCGCTGCGGCGGGTACCGCTGCGTACGCCTTCTCGATCGCTGTCCGCGCCTCCGCGATGATCGAATCGAACAGTTCCACGTCTTGGCTAAGCCGCGCTTCGAAATTGGCGACGAACTCCGCGTCGAGCAGCATCCCGCGAGGCATGGTCTCGAATTGCTGGGAGAGCGTCTCCGTTTCGGCCGCGGTGAACTCGGCATTCAGCTTGGCGACCTTCTGCGCGACCGCCGCAACGACCGCGCCATCGGCTGCATCCGCCGCGGTGGCGGAAGCCTCCAGCGAATCCGCGATGGGGGTACTCAGCTTCTGGTGGGCGTCGAGTGTGACCAACGCGGAACGCCCGGCCGAATCCGGCCATCCGCGGTCGACGTCACCCCGTGCGGCGGACTGGTCCGTGGCCGCCTGCCGCGCAACCGACGCCGCCTTGCGCAGCTTCGCCGCATCGGAGCGCAAGGCTTCGAGGTCAGTACCTCGCTCGTTGTCGTAGGCCCGACAGAAGTGATCACGCCAGTCCGGCCACTGCTTCGCGGAAATCATCGAGGCCACGTTCAACACGATCCGGAAGTACTGCAAGGGCGCGGCGCCGAGGTCGAGCATCGAATCGATCGTGCGATCAGCCACGCCCAGCGCCCTTCACATCGGCCGCACCGGTGGTATCCGTGGTCTTGTGCGCGGCGGCCGACGCGTTCAGTCCCACTCCCATCGCCCGCGCCGCATCCCGCCAGGCGTCCGTACGGGCGGCAAGAGCCGTGATCGCCGCATTCCACTTCTCGCCCTCGTCCGCGTACTCGCGTCCGAACTTGTCCGACGACAGTGAGCCCGCACGCAAGGCAGTGGCAGAGGTCCCGAGGTTGTCCGCCACCGTCGAGTACTTGCCACCCGCCCCGGCCACTACGGCTGTATCGATCTCGGTTCCGGCCATGCGATCCCCCATCGCCCGTAGGTCCCCTACACCCATTGGACGCATCAGCGGGCGGATCGGTTCCGCCCGACCTCAGGCGATGGCGCCGGCACCCCGGACAGCGACGAGGAGTCCGTCCGGACGTTGTGCCACGGGGACCGGGTCGACCTGCGCGAAGCCGCAGCCGATGGTGCGCGAGGCACCGTCGGCCTCGGCGCTGTCGCCGACCATCAGGACCTCCTCGGGCGGCAGGCCCAGCGCGGCGGACGCGACCCGGAAGATCTCGGCGTCGGGCTTCACGTGGCCCACCTCGAAGGAGAGGACGAACTCGTCGACCAGCCCGTCGATCCCCTCGCGCTCGAACGCGGGCCGGATGTCGTAACCGATGTTGGACAGCACCCCCACCTTCAGACCGGCATCGCGCACCGCCCGCAGCACGGCCGCCGTATCGGGATAGATCGTCCAGTTCAGCGGATCGGAGAACTCGCCGTAGAGCCGGCTGCGTTCGTCCGCGTCGGTGACCCCGGAGGACGCCATGACGTGCAGGTAGGCGTTGCGGTGGTCCTCGGAGCTGAGGTCGCGGGCGTGCCAGGTGCGCAGGGCATCGTCGTCCATCGGGACGGGCACGCCGACGGGCACCGTCATCCGGTACAGCAGCTCGCTCTGCGCGGCGTCGTCGAGCGGATGACCGTCCGGACCGGCGAGACCCGCGAACCACTGCGGGTCGGGTTCGAGCCGGAAGAGGGTCCCGGAGAAGTCGAAGAGCACGCCGCGGTAACTGGTCATGGGCCCGATGCTACCGCCAATCGAAACGTTTCGACCAGTGGGTCAGCCGATCAGGCCGGCGAGCCGCTCGGCGGTGCTGCGGGCGGCCTCCTCCGTGGGGGCCTCGACCATCACGCGCACCAGGGGCTCCGTCCCCGACGGACGCAGCAGGATGCGCCCCTCCTCGCCGAGGGCGGCCTCCTCCGCGGCGAGCGCGGCGGTGAGCGCCGGCGCCGCCATCGCGGCGGCCTTGTCGATCACGCGCACGTTCACCAGTACCTGCGGCAGCACCGTGAGGACCGCGGCGAGCTCGGCCAGCGAGCGTCCCGTCTGCGCCATCCGCTCCATCAGCTTGAGCCCGGTGAGCACACCGTCGCCGGTGGTACCGAAGCCCGGGAGCACCACGTGCCCCGACTGCTCGCCACCCAGCGCGTAGCCACCGGAACGCAGCTCCTCCAGCACATAGCGATCACCGACGGCGGTGGTGCGCAAGGTGATTCCCGCCGCGCGCATCGCCAGATGCAGGCCGAGGTTGCTCATCACGGTGGCGACCAGCGTGTGGTCGGTGAGCTCGCCGGCCTCGTCCATCGCGATCGCGAGGATCGCCATGATCGCGTCGCCGTCGATGATCCGTCCGGACGCGTCGACCGCGAGGCAGCGGTCGGCGTCACCGTCGTGCCCGAGTCCGAGGTCGGCCTCGTGCGCGAGCACCGCGGCCTGCAGGCTCTCCAGATGCGTGGAACCGCAGTCGCGGTTGATGTTCAGGCCGTCGGGCACGTCGTGGATCGCGATCACCGTGGCACCGGCATCGCGGTAGGCCTTGGCGGCCACCGTCGCGGCGGCGCCGTTGGCGGCGTCGACCACCACGGTGAGTCCGGCGAGGGACCGGTGCACGGCCGACTCCAGATGCGCCACATAGCGATCGACGGCGTCGAAGGCGCGCTTGACGCGCCCGATCCCGGCGCCGGTGGGACGCGGCGGAGCCGGATCGTCCAGGGCCGCTTCGATCGCGTCCTCCTGGGCGTCCTCCAGCTTGTGCCCGCCGCGGGCGAAGAACTTGATGCCGTTGTCCGGCATGGGATTGTGCGAGGCGGAGATCATCACGCCGAGTGCGGCGTCGTACTCCGCGGTGAGGTGCGCGACGGCGGGCGTGGGCATCACGCCGACGAGCAGCACGTCGACACCGGCACTGGTGAGGCCCGCCGAGACTGCGGCGGAGAGCATCTCACTGGAGGCGCGGGGGTCCCAGCCGACCACGGCGAAGGGACGGTCGGTGCCGTCCGGATCGTGCGCACCGAGCACCGCCGCCGCGGCGGCGGACAGCCGCAGTGCGAGATCGGCGGTCAGGTCCTTATTCGCCAGGCCGCGCACACCGTCGGTCCCGAACAGACGCCCCATGAAGAATTCCTCACTGCAGAGAAGTGGTGGAGAAACGCGGCAGGGCAGGCACTCGCACGAATGCGAGTGCCTGCCCTGTGCGAAGAGCCTGCAATCAGCGCTTGCTGTACTGCGAAGCCTTACGGGCCTTCTTCAGGCCGTACTTCTTGCGCTCGACGGCACGCGGGTCACGCGTGAGGAAGCCGGCGCGCTTGAGCGCGGGGCGATCCTCGGGCGAGACCTCGATCAGCGCGCGGGCGATGGCCAGGCGCAGGGCGCCGGCCTGACCCGAGGGGCCGCCACCGGAGAGGTTGGCGGCGATGTCGAAGGACTCCAGGCGCTCAACGGTGACCAGCGGGTCCTTCACCAGCTGCTGGTGCAGCTTGTTGGGGAAGTAATCCTCGATGGTGCGGCCGTTCAGCACGAAGTTGCCGGTGCCGGCGGTCAGGCGCACGCGCACGACGGCCTCCTTGCGGCGACCGACGGTCTGGATGGGGCGCTCGACGACGACCGGGCCACGGGGGGCGCGGGTCTCGGCCGAAGCCTCAGGGGTCTCCGAGGTGTACTCGTTGGGAACGACCTCGGCGTCGGTCTCGTTGGTCTCGATCGCGTCGCTCACTGAGCCACCTGCTTGATCTCGTAGGGAACCGGCTGCTGCGCGGCGTGGGGGTGGTTCGGGCCGGCGTAGACCTTCAGCTTGCCGCCGATGGCGCTGCCCAGCTTGTTCTTGGGGATCATGCCCAGAACAGCCTTCTGCACCACGCGCTCCGGGTTCGTGGAGCCGAGCACCTCACTGATCGTGCGGGACCGCAGGCCGCCCGGGAAGCCCGAGTGGCGGTAGTGCCGCTTGTCGGTGAGCTTGGCGCCCGAGAGGGCGACCTTCTCAGCGTTGATGATGATGACGTAGTCGCCGCCGTCCACGTTGGGGGCGTAGGTCGGCTTGTGCTTGCCGCGCAGCAGGTTGGCAGCTGCGACGGCGAGGCGGCCGAGCACCACGTCAGAAGCGTCGATGACGTGCCACTGGCGGGTCACGTCACCCGCCTTCGGGGTGTAAGTAGGCACAGGAGGTCCTCTGCTCGATGGTTCGGTGCCGGTCCCGTGCGCAGCGAGAGCACTCCCGGCGACCAACGGAGACCCGGGACTCGACTCCGCACCACCCCATCAGGGCAGCGCGGCGCCACACACCAGCGCACCAGAGTACGCGGGACCTGGGGTGCAGGTCAAAACGCGAGGACGCACCCCGGGGACGAATCAGGGGACGAACCGGGGCCTTCCCCGATGTGACGGTGCCATCACTCGTCCTACCTTTCCCTCATGTCCACTCCGACCACACCGGTGACGCCGTCCGCCGACCTACCGTCCGACTCCCCCGACGATGCCGCACCGTCGGCCCCGCAGCCCTGGACCACCGCACAGAAGGTGGCCTTCCGGCTGCTCTTCACCCTCGGTGGAGGACTGCTGATCCTGGCCGTCTTCGGCAGCCTGTTCCTCGCGCCGATCATGCCGCCGGTCCAGGCGGTGTTCGCCCGGCTCTGGGCCGCCGTGAGCGGCACCGACTACAACCCGCCGCAGATCACCGGCACCGGCGACACACTCGCGATCTGGCAGTACCACCTGGGCTGGCTGGTGGTCGGGCTCGTGATCACCGCGATCTGGTCGCTGCTGGACCGCAATCGCACCGACTACCGCTCACTGGGCGGCCTGCTGTGGCGGGTGGCCCGGTTCGCGCTGGCCATCGGCATGATCTTCTACGGCATGGCGAAGGTGATCCCCACCCAGATGGGCGCGATGGCCCTGCCCAGCTACGCCCTCACCCCGTCGGGCGATGTGAGCCGGATGAACGTGCTGTGGGGATTCATGGGCGCCTCCGACGGCTACTCCATCGTCACCGGCCTGGTCGAGCTGATCTCCGGGCTGCTCCTGCTGTCCCGGCGGACCTGGGCGGTGGGCGCGCTCGGCGCCATCGTGTCCATGGGGCAGGTGGTCCTGCTCGACACCTTCTACAACGTGCCGGTCAAGTTCCTGGCCTTCGAATTCCTGGTGATCGCCGTCGCCATCCTCGCGCCGTACTGGCCGAACATGCTGCGGGCCGTGCTCGGCAAGACCTCCGGGCCCGCTCCCACGATCTGGCCGGCCGCCGGTGCCGACCGCACCTGGCTGCGCCGGACCGGCACGGGACTGGCCGGGCTGGTCACCGTGGTCATGCTGGTGCTGCCCGCGACGATCGGGGTGCTGTCGCTGAGCGTGATCAAGTCCCCGCGCACCACCCTCGACGGGACCTGGCACACCACCTCCTTCCACATCGACGGTCGCCAGGCGACCCTCGGCGCCGACGAGGACGGACTGCCCTGGGCCAATATCGCGATCACCTACCGCGGCCCCGGGCTGATCGCGTCGGAGGGCGATGGCTACAACAACCTGGTCACCCAGGACACCGCCGCCCGGGTGACCCCCTGGTTCCTCACCGTCGATGAGACGACACTGGACATCAAGCGCCGCAAGGACGATCAACCCGTGCGCCTGGAGTACCGCCAGCCCGACGCCGATCACCTGACCCTGGTGGGCACCGTCGACGGCAAGCGGATCGCGGCGAGTTACGAACGGCGAGCGATGCTTCGGGACTCC
The DNA here is from genome assembly GCF_019656655.1 of Tsukamurella sp. TY48. Taxonomy (GTDB): domain Bacteria; phylum Actinomycetota; class Actinomycetes; order Mycobacteriales; family Mycobacteriaceae; genus Tsukamurella; species Tsukamurella strandjordii. The sequence goes on from NZ_BPMV01000001.1 coordinate 1,009,307, forward strand.
GAGAAGGTGAAGTTCACCCACCCCGAACCCGATCCGCAGCGACCGATCGAGGTGTTCCCGTGACCGTCGCGATCGATGACAACTGTCACTAGGAGATGTGGTGAACGATCCCTACCCTTCAGATATGACCGCACCCGAGAATCCCGCGCCGCCCGTCGCCGACACCGACGCGGCCACGCCGGAGCCCCGCTGGACGGACGGCCAGAAGGTCGCCTTCCGGCTGCTGTTCGTGACCGGCGGCGGACTCCTGCTGCTGTCGGTGTACGGCAACATCGGACTCGGATCCCTCTGGTACGTCACCGGAATCTGGTGGGCCCTGGCCCAGATCGGCAGCTACGCCGCCCGCGGTGAGGGCGTGGACGTGGTGCTCGCCTCGGGCGGCGATCAGATGTGGATGTGGTGCATGCACCTCGGCTGGATCCTGGTGAGCCTGGTGATCGTCGCGGTCTGGACGGCGCTCGCCCGGAAGAGCGATCGCCCGAACTACCGATCGCTGGGCGGGCTCCTGGAGATCTTCGCGCGGTACGGCCTGGCGATCTCGATGCTCTACTACGGCTTCGCCAAAGCGATCCCCACCCAGATGGGCTTCATGCAGCTGCCGGCTCATCAGCTCCAGCTCACCGGCGACACCAGCCTGTTCAACACGCTGTGGGGATTCATGGGCGCCTCGGACGGCTACTCGATCGTGACCGGGCTGATCGAGCTCGCCGCGGGCTTGCTGCTGCTGTTCCGCCGGACCGCCCTGGTCGGATCGATCGTGGCGATCGTCGCGACCACGCAGGTCGCGATCCTCGACCTGTTCTACGACGTGCCGGTGAAACTGGTGGCCTGGGAGCTGCTGGTGATCGCCGTCGCCCTCACCGCCCGGTACTGGCGGCCGCTGCTGCTGGTGGCCTTCAACCGCGACGGCGCACACCCGGTGCCCGCGCTGCCCGTCGCCGGAGCGCAGCGGAAGTGGGTGCGCGTCACCGGCTATTCGCTGAAATCGATCATGACCGCGTTCGTCCTGATCACCGGCATCGTGCAGGGCGGCGTGCTGTACTACGTGATCCACACGCCCCGCTCGGACCTGGACGGAACCTGGCGGGCCACGTCGTTCACCATCGACGGGCGGCCCGCGGCGCTCACCGACCGCGGGCCCGCCCCGTGGCCGAATCTCGCGATCACCCTGCGCGGCAACGCCGACAACGCCACCCTGAAGATGTTCAGCACCGGCTACGACAGCGTGGTCACCCAGGAGGTGTCCGGCTACACCACCGCCTGGCTCACCGAGCAGAAGGGCGACGTGCTCGAACTCCGCAAGAACAAGGGCGATGCGCCGCTGCCCCTGACCACCCGGCTGGACGGCGAACGGCTGTACGTCTCGGCCACCGTCGACGGCAAGCGTGTCGAAGGTGTTTACGAGCGCCGGTTCATGGAGCGCGACCGCTCCCGGATCCGGCTGATCCAGCCCGACGACGAATGGGGCGCGCCCAGCGCCGAACAGGGCAACTAGGCCTCCTCGTCCGGGTGCACCATGGCCACCTGAATGAGCTCGGTGCCCCGGGCGCGGGAGACCCAGGTGCCGCGACCGGGCGGCATCTGGCTCATCCGCACCGAGCCGAGCACCGTGCCCTCGTCGCGGGAACCGCTCATCACCAGGCCATCGGCACCGAGGTCGCGGACCCGGGCGAGGAAGGGCTCGAACATACCGCGCGCGAGACCACCACTGCGCCGGGCGATCACCACCTTCAAGCCCACATCGCGGGCCTGCGGCAGCAGGTCCATCAGCGGGCTGAGCGGGTTGCCCGCCGGGCCCGCGACCAGGTCGTAGTCGTCGATCACCAGGTAGACATCGGGACCGGTCCACCACGACCGCTCCTTGAGCTGCTGCGGGGTGACGTCCGGCCCCGGGCAGCGTCCCTTGAGCACCTCGGCGAGCTGGTTCACCAAGGTGGTCAACGTCTCCGCGGTCGAGGCGTAACCGGCGAGATGCTCGCCCTCCACCGCGCCGAGCAGCGTGCGGCGGTAGTCCACCAGCAGGATCTTCGTCTGCTTCGGCGTGCCGGCCGCGATCAGCGAGGTCATCAGGGTGCGCAGGGCCTCCGTCTTACCGCACTCAGTCTCGCCGAGCATGAGGAAGAAGGGCTGCGACTCGAACTGCAGGGTGGCCGCGGCCAGCTCGGACTCGCCGATACCGAGGACGGCGTGCGTCGACGGTGCGCCGCGCCGCGCCGGAATCCGGTCCAGCTGCACCCGTTCCGGCAGCATCCGCACCTCGGGCGCGCGCTCCTCGTACTGCGCGGCGATCTCGGCCACCGCGGCGGCCTGCGCCACCGGCACGTCCTCGGACGGTGCGCCGCAGGGCAGCGCGACCAGCATGTGCAACTGCTCGGACGTGAGGCCGCGACCGGGACGCCCGACCGGGACGAGCGAGGCCACGCGGCGTCCCATCTCCGAGTCCATCGGGTCGCCGAGCCGCAGCTCGATCCGCGTACCCAGCTGGTCCTTGACCGCCGGGCGCACCTCGCCCCACCGCGACGCGGCGATCACCAGGTGCACGCCGTACGAGAGTCCCTGCGCGGCGATCGCGTTCACCTGCGGCTCCAGGGCCTCGAACTCGGTGCGCAGCACCTGCCATCCGTCGATCACGAGGAAGACGTCACCGAACGGATCGCGCTGCGCCGCAGGATGGTCGCGGTACTGCGCCATCGACTCCACGCCGTGCTCACGGAAGGCCGCCTCCCGCCGCCGGATCACGGAGGTGACCTCGGCGACGGTGCGCCGGACCCGGTCCGGATCGAGCCGTCCGGCGACGGAGCCCACGTGCGGCAGGCCGGACAGGCCCGCGAGCGAACCGCCACCGAAGTCGAGCACGTAGAACTGCACCTGCCGCGGGGTGTGCGTGAGCGACGACGACAGGATCAGTGTGCGCAGCGCGGTCGACTTACCCGACTGCGGGCCGCCCACCACCGCCACGTTGCCCTGGGCGCCGAACAGGTCCACCACCAGCAGGTCACGGCGCTGATCGTACGGCCGGTCGACGATGCCGACGGCCACCCGCAGGGGCGTCTGGTCGACGCGGCGCAGGTGCTCCGCCAGCTCGCCGACGGCCGACGACTCGTCGAGCGGCGGCAGCCACACCTCGTGCGCCGGGAGGCCGTGACCGGAGAGCTTGCCGACCATGGTCTGCAGCACGGACATCCCCGAACCGACGGGCTCGCGCTTCGGCGCCGGATCGCCGGGCTGCGCCGGGATGCGCATGAGGCCGTCGGGCAGGCCCGTGCGCTGCGGCTGCTCCACCGGGACCGGCTCGATCCCGAACAGCCGCACCGGCCCCGCGGCGGCGCTGGAACCGAAGCGTGCGGTACCGGCCACCGCCACCTGCGGCGGTACGTACTCGCCGGAGACGTAGCTGGCATGGAACCGGCGGGGCGGATCGGCGTCGAACTTGAGGTATCCCGCGCCCGGCGTGGACGGCAACTGGTAGGCATCGGGAACGCCCAGCACCGCGCGGGATTCGCTGGCCGAGAAGGTCTTCAGGCCGATCCGGTAGGACAGGTGCGAGTCCAAGCCGCGCAGCTTGCCCTCCTCGAGCCGCTGCGAGGCGAGCAGCAGGTGGATGTGCAGCGACCGGCCGAGGCGGCCGATGGCCACGAACAGCTCGGCGAAATCCGGTTTCTGCGAGAGCAGTTCGGAGAACTCGTCGACGATCACCACGAGCGCGGGCATCGGGTCCAGCGGGGCTCCCGCCCGGCGGGCCTTCTCGTACTCGCCGACGTTCGCGAAGTTGCCCGCCCGGCGCAGCAGCTCCTGGCGACGGTTCATCTCGCCCGACAGCGCATCGCGCATGCGGTCGACCATGGCGATCTCCTCTTCGAGGTTGGTGATCACCGCCGCCACGTGGTTGAGCGATTCGAGCCCGAGGAAGGTGGCGCCGCCCTTGAAGTCGACCAGCACCAGGTTGAGCGCCTCCGGCGGGTGCGTGGCCACCATCGACAGCACCAGCGTCCGCAGGAATTCACTCTTGCCGGAACCCGTGGCGCCGATGCACAGCCCGTGCGGGCCCATCCCGTTCTCGGCCGCCTCCTTCAGGTCCAGTTCCACCGGCTCGCCGCGCGGCCCCACACCGATCGGCACACGCAGCCGCTCCCGCGCTGTGCGCGGGCGCCACGCGGTCTCGGGGCTCACGGCCGCGGCGTCGGACAGCCCGATCAGCGCGGGAAGCCCCGGATCGCCGGGACCCGCGTCGGCGTCGAAGTCGACGAGCTGCGCCACCGATGCCGGCCGGTAGCGGCCGATCCGGCGCGCGGTCACCTGTGCGCCGCCCGCTGTCACCGAGTCCGGGCGGGCGAAGAACTCGACCCCCGCGGCGCTACGGGCGCCGAGCCGGTCGCTCTCGTCGACCACCAGTTGCAGGCCACTGCGGGTGGCGAGCGCCCCGGGTTCGGGGCTCAGGTCGATGAGGGTGACGCCGTCGATCCCGACGGCGGCGTCGAGCGGGCCACCGGGGGTGACCACGATGCCGCGGTCGAGCACGATCACGTGGTGCACCCGGGTGGGGTCCACCGGGGTGGCGCGGGCGAAGGCACCGCGATCCGCGAGGTCGGGCCCGATGGAGTCCTCCAGCTCGGCCGCGGAGCCGAAGATCAACCGGATCGGCCCCAGCGCGTCGGATGCCGTGGGGTGCGCCGCGTGCGGCAGCCACTTGAGCCAGGACCACTCGGCGGATTCCGCATCGTCGGTGGCGACCGCGATCCGCACGTGATCGGGACCGTGCAGCGTCACCAGGCTCAGCAACACGGCGCGCACCGCGTCGTAAGCCGCGGCGCGCGGACCGTCGACCCCGACCGCGGGGAAACCGCGCAGGGCCACCGCCACCGGGAGCCCCGGCACCGCCGCGTTGCGGCGCACGAACCGGCGCAGCGCCACCGTCGACACCGGTTCGAGGTCTTCGAGCGGGCCGGTCTCCGGCGGCACCAGCCGGGTGGCCAGCCGCTGGCTCCCGATGCCGACACGTACGTGCAGGAAATCGGGGTCGCTGGGCCGGCGCTCCCACATCCGGCGGGTGCCGACGCACCCCGCGAGCGCGGCGGGATCGGGATGGATCCACTCGAGCGCGGCGCGCTGCTCACCGCGGGTGCGTTCCACCTGACCGCGCACCTGCCCCAGGTACCGCAGATAGTCCTTGCGATCCTCGTTGAGCTCGGCGGCGTTGGGCCCGTTGCGATTGCCGTTCATGCCGTACATGCCGGCCATCGACATCAGCATCATCAGCGGGAACATCATCATGAACGGGCTCTGCATCATGGTGCTGCCCGAGGTGAACATCAGCGCCACCATGCCGATGACGGCCACCACCATCACCACCGGCAGCAGCTTGCCCAGCAGGCCGCCCGGCACGGCGCGCGGCACCTCGGGCGGTGCCTGCAGCGCCACCTCGCCCCCCGGGGCACGCGGCGGCGCCAGGCGCTGCTTGCGCGCGAATCCCTCGGTGACCGGCTCGAACACCACGTCAGCCACGAACGGCCTCCCCCACACACCTGCGGCGCGCCCCCACGCGCCGTCGTGCCACCACTGTGCACTGCCGGGCCGCCGCCGTCGAGCCCTTCGACGAACTTCGTCGGAAGTGGAACCGATCGGCCCGCTCGTGCGTCTAATTGACATCGGGCCCGGTCGCGGGCCTGGAGAACGGCATGCGAGGGGGACGCTATGACCGATCTGGTGGAGGGCACGGAGACGGAGGTTGCGCGGCTGAGCCGCGTGTCGGTGCTGTGCGGGGGCGCGCAGGTCGATGTCTCACTGCCCTTGCAGACACCGACCGAGGTGTTGATCCCGGAGCTGATCCGGCTCTTCGGCGATCGCATCTCGGGTACCGCGGAAGCCGCATGGGCCCGGCCGTGGCGGCTGGCACCGGTGGGCGGCGAACCGCTGCCCGGGCCGCAGACGCCCGCGGATGCGGGCATCACCGAGGGCGACCTGCTGGTGCTGTTCGTCGCGGAGGCCGCGCCGCCGCCCGCCGTGTTCGACGACGTCTTCGACACCGCGGCGGGCGATCTCGCGACCGGTACCCGGTGGAACGAGCGCGCCGCGATGATCGTGGGCCTGATCGTGCTGGCCGGCGCCACGCTGGCCACCGCCGCGGTGAGCCTGCGCCTCGGGCTCGGGCCGCGCGGGGAATCCGGTGCCCGCCCCGCGGTGGACGGTGTTTTCGCGCTGCTGTGGACTGCGGGCGCCGCGCTCCTGCTCTTGGTCGGTGCCGGTACCTCGGTGCGACGCCTCACCGGCTCGGGGCCCGTGCCCACCGCCCTGGCGAGCTGCGCCACGGTGCTCGCCGCCACCGCCGGTGTGCTCGCCGTCCCGCTCGGGGTGGACGGCCGCTACGGCGCCCCGCACGCCCTGCTCGGGGTGGTCGCCGCCGCGGTGACCGCCGTTGTCGCGCTGCGCATCACCGGCCGCGGAACGGTGGTGCACATCGCCGTCATCACCGCCGCCGCGGTGGTGGCGCCCGCCCTGTTCGCGGCGCTGTGGCTGCCCGGTCGCCGCGCTGCGATCGCCGCGACCGTGGCCGTGGCCGCGTACATCGTGATCACCTTCGCCGCCCGGATCGGCGCATCGGTCGCGCGACTGCCGCTGCCGAAGGTGCCCGCCGCGGGCGAACGGATCGATCCGATCGACGACGAGCCGCCGCCCACCGTCGCGGGGGTCGGCGCCGTCGCTGTCGGCCTGAGCGAGGAGGCCGGGGCGCCGCCGCGCACCGGGTACGCACAGCAGGTGTGCTCCGGGATCACCGTGGGCGCCGCGGCGGCCGGGTCGATCGCCGCGCTCCTCGTGGGAGCGGTGGCACGCGAACTCCCCTTGCACCACATCGCTTTCGCCGCCGTGATCGCGATCGCGTACTGCCTCCGCGGTCGCACGCACGGCGATCCGGTTCAGGCCGGTTCGGTGATCCTCGGCGGCAGCGCGGTGGCGATCGGCACCGCGACCAGCCTGGCGTGGGGCTACGGCGTGTGGCCGGTGCTGGGCCTGGTGACGCTCGCCGCGATCGCCGGACTGGCCGTGGCCTGCGGCGTGGGCGCGCCTCGCATCACCTTCAGTCCCATCCAGCGACGGTTCGCGGAACTCGGTGAGTACCTGACCATCGCGGCTGCGGGACCGCTGCTCGGGTGGGTGTGGGACGTGTACGCCACCGTCCGGAACCTGTGATGCGGCGCGCGCTCGTCGGGATCGCGACCGCGGGATTGCTGGTGGCCGTCGGAGCCCCGGCCGGCGCCGCGCCGCCCGCCTCCGATCCACCGCCCGACGGTGCGCCGCGGGGCCCCATCGCCCCGCTCGCTCCGACCGTGCAGAAGACGCAGTGCCACACCCTCAAGACCGTGCCCGGGACCGATTACACCCGTGCCGATCACGCGCTCCGCTCGCTGCGCTACGACCAGGCGTGGAAGTTCACCCGCGGCGAGGGCCAGAAGGTGGCGGTGATCGACACCGGGGTCACACCGCACCCGCGGCTGGGCGAGGTGATCCCCGGCGGCGATTACGTCTCCTCGGGCGACGGCCGCGACGATTGCGATGCGCACGGCACCGCGGTGGCGGGCATCATCGCGGCGCGGCCGGCGCCGGGCGATGCCTTCGTCGGCGTCGCTCCCGGTGCGTCGATCATCGCGATCCGGCAGGCCAGCCAGGCCTTCGAGCCCAAGGACCGCGGCGCCAACAGCCACGGGAACGTGACCACGATGGCCTACGCCGTGACCCGCGCGGTCGATCTGGGCGCCACCGTCATCAACATCTCCGAGGTGGCCTGCGGCGGCGCGGGAACGAACCTGGGCGACGATGCGCTCAGCCGCGCCGTGCGTTTCGCCTTCGACCGCAACGTGGTCGTGGTGGCCTCCGCGGGCAACGTGGGACGCGACGGCGCGTGCTCGGCGCAGAACGAGACACCCGGATCACCGGTCACCGTCGCCTCCCCGGCCCGGTTCTCCGAACACGTGATCACCGTGGCGGCCACCGAACCGGACGGCCGCGCGGCCTCGTTCTCCCTCGCCGGACCGTGGGTGGCCGTCGCCGCACCGGGCACCGATGTGACCACGCTCGAACCGCGCGGCGGCGGGCTGGTGAACGGCCAGACCACCCGCGAGGGCATCACCCCGCTCGCGGGGACCAGCTTCGCCGCGCCCTACGTGGCCGGCGTCGCCGCGCTGGTGCGCGCCCGCTTCCCGCAGCTCACCGCGGCCCAGGTGCGGGCCCGGATCCTGTCCACCGCCCGCGACGCCGCCGCATTGCCTGCCGGGGCGCTGGGCGCGGGCATCGTCGACCCGGTCGCGGCACTCACCGCGGACCTGCCCGACGGGGCCACCAGGGCCGGGAGCCTCGACCTGCCGGCGCCGCCACCGCGCGACGACCGGCCGCGTACCACGGCACTCGCCGGTGCGGGCCTGCTCGCCGTCGCGGCGGCCGCCTTCTGCCTGTCCCGGCGCACTCGCCGGGACTAGATCAGCGGAGGTTGAACTCGGCCGGATCGGGACCGATGCGGCGGCCCGGCAGCGCGGTGATCCTCGCGACCTCATCGGCCGTCAGCTCGAACCCGAAGACCTCGAAGTTCTCGGCGATGCGGGCCGGGGTCACCGACTTCGGGATCACCACGTTGCCCAGCTGCAGGTGCCAGCGCAGGATCGCCTGCGCCGGGGTCACGCCGTGCGCCGCCGCGATCTCCACGATCGTGGGGTCTTCGAGCGACTCGCCCTGGCCGAGCGGCGACCAGGCCTCGGTGGCGATGCCGTGCTCGGCGTGGAAGGCGCGCAGCTCGTCCTGCGGCAGGCCGGGGTGCAGCTCGATCTGGTTGACGGCCGGCGCCTCGCCGGTCTCGTCGATCACGCGCTGCAGGTCTTCGACGCGGAAGTTGCTCACGCCGATCGACTTCGCGCGGCCCTCGTCGCGGATCTTCTGGAAGGCCTTGAAGGTGTCCACGGCGCGGCCGTACTCGGGCACGGGCCAGTGGATCAGGTACAGATCGACGTAGTCGGTGCCGAGCCGCTCCAGCGAGGCGTCGAAGGCGCGCAGCGTCTCGTCGAAGCCCTGGTCCGAGTTCCACAGCTTGGTGGTGAGGTACACATCGCCGCGGTCCAGGCCGGAGGCGGCGATGGCGCGGCCGGTGCCGGCCTCGTTCTCGTACACCTTCGCGGTGTCGATACTGCGATAGCCCACGCGCAGGGCCTCCGCGACGGCGGCCTCGGCGCCGTCGTCGGACACCTGCCACACGCCGAAGCCGAGCTGGGGGATGGTCTTGCCGGAATTGAGGGTGATGTCGGGAACCGTCATACCTCGATCCAACGACACCGGCCGCCGGGATTGTTCCGACTCCGAGGAAAAGAATCTTCTGCGATCCGAACGCGACGGTCCCGGTGGCTAACCTGTCGGTATGGCGATCACGGCGCAGGACCTCATCGACGCGGTCCTCGACCGCGGCACGTTCACCTCCTGGGACGGGCCGCTGGTGGACGTGCATCCGGACGCCGACTACGCGGCGGCGCTGCAGCGCGCGCGGGAGAAATCGCACCACGACGAGGCCGTGGTCACCGGCGAGGGCCGCATCCGCGGCCAGCGGGTGGCCCTGATCGCCTGCGATTTCGCCTTTCTCGGCGGCTCGATCGGCGTCGCGGCGGCCGAGCGGATCGTCTCGGCGGTCGAGCGCGCCACGGCGCTGCGGCTGCCGCTCCTCGCGACCCCCACGTCGGGCGGCACCCGGATGCAGGAGGGCACCGTCGCCTTCCTGCAGATGGTGAAGATCTCCGCCGCCGTCACCCTGCACAAGCAGTCCGGTCTGCCCTACCTGGTGTACCTGCGCGATCCCACGATGGGCGGCGTCTTCGCGTCGTGGGGATCGTTGGGGCACATCACCATCGCCGAGCCCGGCGCCCGCATCGGTTTCCTCGGCCCGCGCGTGTACGAGGCCGTGCGCGGCGAACCCTTCCCCGCGGGCGTGCAGACCGCGGAGAACCTGTTCGCGCACGGGCTGATCGACGGCGTGGTGCCGCTGCGGTTCGTGCGCCTGCTCGCGCATCGGGCGCTGCGGGTGATGTCGAGCACCGCCGATGCCGATCCGCTCGCTCCCGACCTGGGCGAGAGCAAAGCGCTGGTGCCCGCGAGCGACGGGACCCCCGCCTGGGATTCGGTGCGGATCAGCCGGGAGGCCGGGCGGCCCGGGGTGCGCGCCTTCCTGCGGCACGCCGCGACCGACCGGGTGCCGCTGTCCGGGACCGGCGAGGGCGAGACCGATCACTCGCTGCTGCTCTCGCTCGCCCGGGTGCAGGGCTTCCCGTGCATCGTCGTCGGGCAGGACAACGCGGTTCACCGGGCCGGTCAGGAGGACTCGGCCGGTACTCCTCCCCTGCTCGGTCCGGCGGCGCTGCGCGCTGCCAGGCGCGGCATGCGCCTGGCCGCCGAACTCGGCCTGCCGCTGGTGCTGGTGATCGACACCTGGGGCGCCGCCCTGTCGCCCGAAGCGGAGGAGGGCGGCCTCGCGGGCGAGGTGGCACGGAGCCTGTCCGATCTGGTGACCCTTCGCGTTCCGACGGTGTCGGTGCTGCTCGGGCAGGGCACGGGCGGCGGGGCGCTGGCGATGCTGCCCGCCGACCGCGTGCTGTGCGCGCAACACGCCTGGCTCGCCCCGCTGCCGCCGGAGGGGGCGAGCGCGGTGATGTACCACGACACCGAGCACGCACCGGAGATGGCGGCGAAGCAGCGGATCCGGTCGGCCGATCTGCTCGCCGACGGCGTGATCGACCGGATCATCCCCGAGCGCCCGGACGCGGCCGATGAGCCGACCGAGTTCTCCCGGCGGGTGGGGCTGGCGGTGCGCGAATCGCTCGCCGAGCTCGCGCTGATCCCCGATTCGATCCGGATCAGCCGGCGCCTGGACCGCTACCGGTTCCTGGGCACGCGCCGCTGATCAGCCGACGACGACGCTCCACTGCACGCGCTGCGGTTCCACCGAGGTGACGGTGGCCCGCACGGGCCGACTGACGCCGCGGTCGGTCATGGCGCAGTTCTGCACGGCGCCGACGGTGGCGGGCAGCGCACCGTCGCACCGCACCGTGTCGACCGGGCCACGCTGTGCCAGAACGTACTTCGTGTGCCGCTCCAGTTGGGCCGTGGTGACGCGGCGCCCGGCCTGCGGGTCACCGTCGACCACCGAGTCCCAGCGCACGTTGTCGCCGTCGACGCCGGTGACGCGCAGCCGGACGGAGAACTTCTCGCCCTCACTGGTGAGGGTGCAGTGCTGGGCGGAGCCGACCTCGGCCTTGAGGCCGCCGTCGCAGTCGAGGTGGTCGCTGGGGTCCGCGCCCACCTCGGAGAGCGTCCCGGCTTCGACCCGCCCCTCGTCGATCCCGGTGGGGGCGAACAGGGTCCAGGTGACGGCGAGCGCACCGGTGACGCCCACCAGCGCCATCACCAATCCGCGTGCTGCCATCGTCCGACCACCTCAGCGGATCAACTCCGCATTACTGCTTCCATGATTTGCGATGATTAAACCACGGAAACCGAAGGAGATCCAGGCGCTATCCCTTGCCGGACACCGTGAGGTAGATCAACGCCACGTTGAGCGCCACGATCAGCGCGGCAGCCGCCGCGGAGGCCCAGCGCAGCAATGCACCATCGGTGAATTCGCCCATGATCCGGCGGTCGCCCGTGTACCGGCGCAGCGGCAACAGCGCGAACGGGATGCCGAAGCTCAGCACCACCTGGGAGATGACCAACGCCTGGGTCGGTGAGACGCCGATCGCGAGTACGCCGATCGCGGGGACCATGGTGACCATGCGGCGCACCAGCACCGGGATCCGGCGGTGCAGCAGCCCCGCCATGATGGTGCCGCCGGCATAGCTCCCCACCGAGGTGGACGCCAGGCCCGAGGCCAGCAGGCCCACTGCGAACAGGCCCGCGACGGCCGGGCCGAGCGCGTCGCGCACCGCGGCGTGCGCGCCCTCGATGGAGTCGGTGCCCTCGCGTCCGTAGAGGGCACTGGCGGCCAGCACGAGCAGGGCGATGTTGACGGCGCCGGCGACGACCAGCGCGATCACCACGTCGATGCGGGTGATCCGGATGAGACGGCGCGCGCGGGCGGCACCGCCGGGCTTGCCGTGCCGGTCGATGACGAGGGCCGAATGCAGGTAGATCGCGTGCGGCATCACGGTGGCGCCGAGCATCGAGGCGGCCAACAGGACCGTCTCCGTGCCCTGCAGCCGCGGCACGAGGCCGCCGAGGAGGGAGCCCGCGTCCGGCGGTGCCACCACCAGGCCCGCGAGGAATCCCACCACGATCACCGCGAGCAGAGCGATGATGACCAGCTCGAACCGGTACTGACGGCGGCCGTCGGCGAGGGTGAGCAGCACCGTCGAGATCACGCCGACGATGAGCCCGCCCCACACCAACGGCACCCCAAACAGAAGGTTGAGCGCGAGCGCGCCGCCGATGATCTCAGCCACATCGGTGGCCGCGGCCACGATCTCCGCCTGCCCCCAGAAGGCGAGGCGGGCGCGACGGGGCAGCCGCTCCCCCAGCATCTGCGGGAGCGAGCGCCCGGTGACCACGCCCAGCTTGGCCGACTGGTACTGGATCATCACCGCCATCACGTTGGCCACCACCAGCACCCACACCAGCAGGTAGCCGTACCGCGCGCCGGCCGTGATGTTCGCGGCCACGTTGCCCGGGTCCACGTAGGCGATCGCGGCGACGAACGCCGGACCCAACAGCATCGCCTTCCGCGCCCGCGAGGCCTTTTGCACATCCACGTCCGTCAGCACGCTCGAAGGCTATCCAAATACAGAGTTTCGGTCAACCGAAATCTGCTAGGCGGAAGGGTGGTGCGCCGTCCGCCCCTAGGCTGCTGCCATGACCACACGCGACCACGGCGACCCGGGCGACGCCCCCACCATCGCCCCGCCCCTCACGGACGTCACGCAGCCGCGGCGCCCCTCCGCCGCCGAGGAGGCGCGCACGGTGGCCGCGGCAACCAACACCGCCACCCTCGGCAGCCTGTCCGAGGACGGTGGGCCGTGGGCCTCGCTGGTGACCTACGGGCTGCTGGGCGGCGCCCCGGTGCTGTGCGTCTCGCACATGGCCGAGCACGGCCGCAACCTGGCCCGGGACCCCCGCGCGAGCCTGTCGATCGTGGCGCCCGACGCACCGTCGGACCCGCTCGCGAACGCGCGGATCACCCTGGCCGGCACCGTCCGCCGTCCGGAGGGCGACGAACTCGCCGCTGCCCGGGAGGCGCACCTGAACGCGGTGCCCGCGGCGAAGTACTACATCGACTACAGCGACTTCACGCTGTGGCTGCTCGACGTGGAGCGGGTGCGCTGGGTGGGTGGCTACGGCCGCATGGACTCGGCGTCGCGCGCGGACTACGCCGCCGCCGAACCGGATCCGGTGACGCCGCACGCGGCGGGCGCAGTGCGCCACCTCAACGACGACCACGCCGATGCCCTGCTCAACATGTCCCGACGGTTCGGCGGCTACCCGGACGCCACATCGGCGCGCTGCGAGCGGGCCGACCGGTACGGCCTCGACATCCGCGTGGACACGCCGCGCGGTTGGTCGGTGACGCGGGTGGGCTATCTCGCCCCGATCGACGCCGCCGCGGACCTGCGGCAGGCCACCGTCGCCCTGGCCCGCGCCGCGGCCGAGGGCTGATACGCAAGAGCCCCGCACCGTCGAACGGTGCGGGGCTCGTGCCGGGCGGACGTCGTCCTACTTGACGCCCAGCAGGTCGATCACGAAGACGAGCGTCTTGCCGGACAGACGGTGACCGCCACCGGCGGGACCGTAGGCGAGCGACGGCGGGCAGATCAGCTGGCGGCGGCCGCCGACCTTCATGCCCGGGATGCCCTCCTGCCAGCCCGCGATGAGGCTGCGCAGCGGGAAGTTGATCGACTCGCCGCGGCTCCACGAGGAATCGAACTCCTCGCCCGAGTCGTACTCCACGCCCAGGTAGTGCACGTCCACGACGCTGTCGGGCTGCGCCTCGGCGCCGTCGCCGACCACGATGTCCTTGATGACGAGCTCGGTGGGCGCGGGGCCCTCGGGGAACTCGATCTCCGGCTTGCTCAATTCATCTCCCTTGATCAGGCGATGCAGGTTGTCCCGACGAATCGGAGGCATCATGCACCGGGGTAGTCACGGGCGGTGTAGCCCGTGTAGATCTGCCGAGGCCGACCGATCTTGGTCGACGGATCCTCGTGCATCTCGCGCCAGTGGGCGATCCAGCCGGGCAGGCGGCCGAGGGCGAAGAGCACCGTGAACATGCGCGTCGGGAAGCCCATCGCGCGGTAGATCAGACCGGTGTAGAAGTCCACGTTCGGGTACAGCTTGCGCTCGATGAAGTAGTCGTCGTGCAGGGCGACGTCTTCGAGCCCCTTGGCGATGTCGAGCAGCTCGTCGGATACGCCGAGCAGCTCGAAGATGCGGTCCGCGGTCTGCTTCACGATGGCCGCACGCGGGTCGTAGTTCTTGTAGACCCGGTGACCGAAGCCCATGAGCTTCACGCCGTCCTGCTTGTTCTTGACCTTGTTCATGAAGTCCTTGGTGTCGCCACCGGAGGCCTTGATGTCGTCGAGCATCTCCAGCACGGCCTGGTTGGCGCCGCCGTGCAGCGGGCCCCACAGGGCGTTGATGCCGCCCGAGATCGACGTGAACAGGTTGGCGTTCGACGAGCCCACCAGGCGCACCGTCGACGTCGAGCAGTTCTGCTCGTGATCGGCGTGCAGGATGAGGAGCATGTCGAGGGCCTTGACGATCTCCGGGTCGACCTCGTAGGGCTCGGCCGGGAAACCGAAGGTCATGCGCAGGAAGTTCTCGACCAGGCTCAGCGAGTTGTCCGGGTACAGGAAGGGCTGTCCCACCGACTTCTTGTACGCGTAGGCGCAGATGGTGGGGAACTTCGCCAGCAGGCGGATGGTGGAGAGCTCCACCTGGGCGGGATCGTTGTGATCCAGCGAGTCCGGGTAGTACGCCGACAGCGCGTTGACCGCCGAGGAGACGACGGGCATCGGGTGCGCGTTGCGCGGGAAGCCGTTGAAGAAGAGCTTGAGATCCTCGTGCAGCAGGGTGTGCCGCTGGATCTTCGCGGTGAACTCGGCCAGCTGCTCCGGGCTCGGCAGCTCACCGTGGATCAGCAGGTAGCTGACCTCGATGAAGGTGGACTTCTCGGCCAGCTGCTCGATGGGGTATCCGCGGTAGCGCAGGATGCCCTCGTTGCCGTCGATGTACGTGATGGCCGACTTGCACGATGCGGTGTTCACGAAACCACCGTCGAAGGTCGTGTAACCGGTGTCTGCGAGGAGCTTGCCGAGGGCGATGCCGTCGCTGCCCTCGGTCGCCTTCACGATCGGCAGTTCGATCTGGCCACCGGGGTAGGTGACCGTAGCTTGCGCCGGCGCGGTGTTGTCATCGGTGGACAATGTTCGTATCCCCTCGCTGTAGTCGGCTGATAAAAAGGCTACCCGGGTAGAAACCTAGCGGTCGCGCTGCCAGGCGCGTAATCAGGGTCGCCAGATCGTCCACTCCGCGCACTACCGGATGCCCCACGAGCAGGCCCAGGAGCCGCCCGGAGAGATGGTCGCCACGTCGGTCCCGGTGTGCAGCGCGTTGCCCGGACCGGACATCGGCTCGACCGCCAGCGCCCGCTGCGGCGGGTGCCCGAGGAAGCCCTGCGCGGCCTCGACCGAGGCGGTGAACACCTGCACCCAGGGCAGACGGGAATCGGTCCACAGCTCGACCTGTCCGTCGGGCGCCCGCAGCGTGTACCGGTTGTCGGTGGCGGTGAACGGGGTGTCCAGTTGCACGCCGGCCAGCGGTGCGGGCCCGGTGTAGTCGTAGATCGTGCCCTCGGTGGCGCGGGTGGGTCCGGTGGGCAGCAGCCGTTCGTCGAGCGGCTGCCAGCGCCGCGCGCCCAGTTCCAGGGTGCACTCGTCGATCGGGGTCTCACCGACGCGCAGGTAGGTGTGGAAGCCCACCACGAAGGGCAGGTCGACGGTGCCCGTGTTGTGCGCCTCGAAGGCACAGGCGAGGCCGTCCGCACCGACGGAGTACCGGATGCGCAGGTGCAGGTCGTAGGGCCAGCCCGGGTGCCGCCCCACGTCGACGGCCAGCGTCACGGCGTCGGTCGCGATCTCGACGTCGTCCCAGTCGACGGCGCGGACCAGCCCGTGGTTCGCGGTGCCGGTGTCCTCGTGGGTCACGGTGAGCCGGTGCACCTCGCCGCCGAAGGCGTAGACGCCGTCCTCGGTGCGGCCCGGCCACGGCGCGAGCACGACGCCCGCCGAGACGGGCGGCTTCGTGCCGAGCGGCCACTCCTCGGTGAGCGCGACACCGTCGCGCCGTAGGCCGCGCAGGGCCCCGCCGGTGCGCGCGATCTCGGCGGTGTACCCGCCGCCGACGATGGTGAACCCGGGTTGCACCGACATGGGCGCAATAGTACGGGCGTTGCGCCGTTCGCGCCCCGGGCGCAACCGCGTGCAACCCGCGCCCGGCCCCACTGGCCTACCGTCGAGGGCAGTCCGGCGGCCGATCGCCGGGAACCGAAGGAGACATCGTGGCGAACAACTGGACCGAGCGGGACGTGCCGAGCCAGGAGGGCCGCGTCGCCGTCGTGAGCGGTGCCAACACCGGCCTCGGATTCGAGACGGCGCGCGTTCTCGCGCAGCACGGCGCCGAGGTGGTGCTCGCGGTCCGCGACACCGGCAAGGGCGAGGCCGCACGGCAGCGGATCCTGGCCGCGGTCCCCGGCGCGACGGTGCGCCTGCAGCGCCTCGACCTCGGCGCGCTGGACTCGGTGCGCACCGCGGCGGCGGAGCTGCGCGAGAGCACGCCCCGGATCGACCTGCTGATCAACAACGCCGGCGTGATGTACCCGCCGAAGCAGACCACCTCCGACGGTTTCGAGCTGCAGTTCGGCACCAATCACCTGGGCCATTTCGCCTGGACCGCACAGGTTCTCGACCTGCTGCTGGACGTTCCCGGATCGCGGGTGGTCACGGTCGCCTCGCTGGCCCACCGGATCCGCGCCGCGATCCATTTCGAGGATCTGCAGTGGGAGCGCTCCTACGAGCGGGTCGCCGCGTACGGCCAGAGCAAGCTCGCGAACCTGCTGTTCCACTACGAGTTGCAGCGCCGCCTGCAGGAGCGGGCCCGGGGTGAGCGCGGCACCGTCGCGATCGCGGCGCATCCGGGTATCGCCGATACCGAGCTGGTGCGCAACCTGCCGAAGGCACTGCAGGGACTGCAGGCGGCCGCTCCCCTGTTCTCGCACGACGCGGCCAACGGCGCCCTGTCCCAGTTGCGGGCCGCCACCGATCCGGGCGCGCTGGGCGGTCAGTACTACGGCCCCGACGGCCTGGCCGAACGGCGCGGGGCGCCGAAGGTGGTCGCCTCGTCGGCCCAGTCCTACGACCTCGACCTGCAGCGCCGCCTGTGGTCGGTGTCGGAGGAACTGACCGGCGTCACGTTCCCGGTGTGATCTGCGCCGCCACGCCCTAGTCTTGCAGTCGCACACGATCAGGAGGCGGCATGACGAAGTGGACCGAACGGGACGTACCCGACCAGACCGGCCGGGTAGCGGTGGTGACCGGCGCCAACACCGGCCTCGGATTCGAGACGGCGCGCGTCCTCGCGCAGCACGGCGCCGAGGTGGTGCTCGCGGTCCGCGACACCGCGCGCGGTGAGGATGCGCTGCGCCGGATCACCGCCGCGGCACCGAATGCCACGGTGCGGCTGCACAGCCTGGACCTGGGCTCGCTGGACGCGATCCGCGCCTCGGCGCAGCAGTTGCACGCGAGCACGCCCCGGATCGACCTGCTGATCAACAACGCCGGCGTGATCCCGCCGGAGCGGCAGACCACCGCCGACGGCTTCGAATTGCAGTTCGGCACCATGCATCTGGGGCACTTCGCCTGGACCGCGCAGGTACTCGACCTGGTGCTCGACGTGCCCGGCTCGCGGGTGATCACGGTGGCGAGCGATTCGCACCGCTACCGCCGCGCGATCGATTTCGACGATCTGCAGTGGGAGCGCTCCTACCCGAAGGTCGCGGCGTACACACAGGCCAAGCTCGCGAATCTGTTGTTCCACTACGCCTTGCAGCGCCGCCTGGAGGCGCGGGCGCGGGGTGAGCGCGGCACCGTGGCCCTCGCGGCGCATCCGGGTGTCGCCAACACCGAGGCGGGGCGGCACCTGCCGCCCATCCTGCAGCGCATCATCATGGCCTCCACGCCGATGTACCAGGACGCGGCGAGCGGCGCGCTGCCGCAGCTGCGGGCCGCGACCGATCCGGGCGCGCTCGGCGGCCAGTACTTCGGTCCCGACGGGCGCGGCGAGCGGCGCGGCAACCCGAAGGTCACCGTGTCCTCGCAGTACTCCTACGACGCCGCGGCGCAGCGGCGGCTGTGGCAGGTGTCCGAGGAGCTCACCGGGGTGAGCTTCCCGATCTGAGGTCAGCCGGCGAGCACCTTCTGCAGCCAGCCGGTGTCGGTGAGGTCGACCCTCGTGCCCTTGTTCACCACGGTGGGCGTGCCGGTGCCGCCGATGCTCTTGAGGGAGTTCAGGTTCGCGGCGGCGATGGCCGCGGCGTCGACGCCGGTCTTCCCGTCGCGGATCTTGGCCACGGTCGCGGCGGGCACCCCGGCCTTCGCGGCGACGTCGGCGATCTGCGGGTCGGTCAGGTCCGACGGTCCGCCCTCGGTCGGCTGCGCGGCGAACAGTGCGGTCACGAAGCGCTGGGTAATGGCGGGCGAGGAGTCCTTCGCCGTGGCCGCGAAGGCCTTGATCGCGCGCGAGGAGTAGGTGCCGCTCGCGGACTGGCGGTCGAGGAAGGCCATCGGCCGGTAGGCCACCGTGAGCGTTCCCGCCGTGATCGCGGAGGTGATGGCGGCGCCGTCGCGCTTCTCCAGGTTGGCGCAGGCGGGGCACAGGAAGTCGACGTACATGGTGATCTCGCGGCCGCCGGAGCCCACCTTCACGGCCCCGTCGGAGACGGACTGTCCGGGGGTGGACGGCGCGGCGACCGCGGTCCCGGTGATGGATCGGGAGCAGCCGCTGAGCGCGAGCAGCGCGACGACAGTCATCAGTACCAGAGTGATTCCGCGGTTCGCCTTCATGACCACAGCGTAGGTCAGCGGGTCACGCGGTACCGCACGAAGGCCGGGACGGCGAGCGCCGCGATCACGGTGAACACGATCACCAGCACGCCACCGCCCGCCGCGGCCATCGCGGCACCCGCCGAGGCGGCCGCGGCGCCGTGCAAGGCATCACCGATGCGCGGGCCACCGGCCACGACCACGGTGAAGACGCCCTGCAGGCGCCCGCGGACATCGTCGGTCGCGGCCTCCTGCAGCATCGTCGTGCGGAAGGCCGCGGAGAACATGTCGGCCGCGCCGCCCAGCGCGAGCAGGACCAGCGCCGCCCACAGCCAGCTGAAGTGCGCCGCCACACCGAAACCCGCCATCGCGGCGCCCCACAGCACGATCATCACGATCACCGCCAGCCCCTGCCGGGCGACCCGCGAGGTCCAGCCCGAGAGCACGCCGCCGAGTACCGCGCCCACCGACATCGCCGCGAACAGCGCACCGAACACCCAGCCGCCCTCGATGGGATCGCCGAAGTTCTCGTGCGCGATCTGCGGGAACAGGGCGCGCGGCATGCCGAAGACCATCGCGATGATGTCCACGACGAAGCTCATGAGCAGCACCTTGTGGCCCGCGAGGTACCGGAAACCGTCGATCACGGAGCTCAGCCCCAGCGACTGCCCCTTGTCCTCCGCCTTGATCGACGGCAGCTTCCACACCGCCCAGAGCGTGACCATGAGGCTCGCGGCGTCGAGCGTGTACAGCCAGTGCACGCCGATCACCGGGATCAGCGGCGCACCCAGCATCGGTCCGGCGATGGCGCCGAACTGCATCACGGTCATGTTGAGCGAATTCGCCGCCGGCAGCTGCTCGGGCGGGACGAGCCTGGCGTAGATCGCGGAGCGCGTCGGCTGATTGACGCCGAAGAAGGCCTGTTGCAACGCGAAGGCGCCGAGGATCAGCCACACGTTGTCGGGCAGCAGGGCGAGCATCAGCGCGGTGCCCGCGAGGCCGAGGGTGGTGCCGATGATCACCAGCCGGCGGTCCAGGGCGTCGGCGATCGCGCCGCCCCACAGGCCGAAGATCACCAGCGGGACCAGGCCGAAGACGCCGGTCAGGCCCACGTAGGCCGACGAGCCCGTGATCGCGTAGATCTGCGCGGGGACCGCGACGGCGGTCAGCTGCGCGCCGATCACGGTGACGATGCCCGTCCACCACAGTCGCCGGTAGTCCGGGTTCTGCAGCGGTCGCGTATCCGCGAGGAGTCTCGGCACCAGGAAATCGTACGGCGTCCTCACCACCGTCCCCGCCGTCCCGGCTCCCGCTGTGACGTACCCCGGCACCCTCGGTGCCCCACCCCGCGCCGCCTTCCGCGCCGCCTTCCGTGACTTAACTGCGTTACGTGTAGGCGAATCCCCAGGAGACGGTGTGGGCTAACGCTGTTAAGTCAGGGAGGGGTCAGGGTTGGAGGCGGACGGGGGTGAAATCGGGGGCCACGAGGCGGACGCGGTTGTGCACGCGGTTCTCGCGGCCCTGCCAGAACTCGACCACCTGCGGGGTGATCCGATAGCCGCCCCAATCCGGGGGCACCGGCACGTCCTGCCCCTCGAAGCGGGCCTCGACCTCGGCGAAGCGGCGGGCCATCTCGGCACGATCGGATACCGGGCGGGACTGATCGGAGCTCCAGGCCCCGAGCTGCGAGCCCCGGGGACGCTGCGCCCAGTACTCCGCGGTCTCCTCCGCCGTCACCCGCGTCACCCGGCCGCGCACGTGCACCTGCCGGTGGATGGCGATCCACGGGAAGGTCACCGAGGCAACCGGGTTCACCGCGATCGCGATCGCCTTGTCGGAGCCGTAGTTGGTGTAGAAGACCACGCCGCGCTCGTCGAGGCCCTTGCACAGCACGGTGCGGGTGGCGGGCAGCCCCGTCTCGTCGACGGTGGCGAGCACCATCGCGTTGGGCTCCGGCGCACCGGCGGCCACCGCCTCGTCGAACCAGGCCCGGAACACGGGCACCCATCCGCCCTCGAGGCTCTCGGGCCCCAGGTCGGTTTCGTCGCCGTCGTACTTCTCACGCATCGCACTCAGGTCCACGGAGCCAACCTACTCACTAGAGTCGACGTCATGGCGAGTGACATTCCCGGCGGCCTCGAGGGCGTGGTGGCCTTCACCACCGAGATCGCGGAACCCGACCGCGACGGCGGGGTGCTGCGTTACCGCGGCGTGGACGTGGCCGATCTGGTGCGCAACCACGTCACCTACTCCGAGGTGTGGGGCCTGCTGGTGGACGGCGAGTGGGGCAACCCGCTGCCCGCGGCCGAGCCCTTTCCGCTGCCGATCCACAGCGGCGACGTCCGCGTGGACGCGCAGGCCGGGCTCGCGATGCTCGGCCCGCTGTGGGGCTTCGAACCGCTGCTCGACATCGACGATGCCACGGCCCGCGAGAACCTGGCCCGCGCCTCGGTGATGACGCTGAGCTTCGTCGCGCAATCGGCCCGCGGCCTGGAGCGGCCCGCGGTGCCGCAGCACATCATCGACCGGTCCCCCACCGTGACGCACCGATTCATGACCCGCTGGCACGGCGAACCCGATCCCGACCACGTGCGGGCGATCGACGCCTACTGGGTGGCCGCGGCCGAGCACGGCCTCAACACGTCGACGCTGACGGCGCGGGTCATCGCATCGACGGGGGCCGACGCCTCGACGGCACTGTCGGGTGCGGTGGGCGCACTGTCCGGCCCGCTGCACGGCGGCGCACCGTCGCGCGTGCTCCCGATGCTCGACGAGGTGGAGCGCACCGACGATCCGCGGTCGGTGGTCACCGCGCGCCTGGACCGGGGCGAGAAGATCATGGGTTTCGGGCACCGGGTGTACCGCGCCGAGGACCCGCGCGCCGCGGTGCTCCGCGAGGTGGCGCGCGATCTGGACGCGCCCCGCTACGAGGCCGCCGCCGCCCTGGAGCGCGAGGCCAACCAGGTCTTCGCCGAGCGCCGGCCCGACCGGGCGATCTCGACCAACGTGGAGTTCTGGGCGGCGGTGATCCTGGATTACGCGAACGTCCCGGTGCGGATGATGCCGGCGATGTTCACCTGCGCGCGGACCGCCGGCTGGTGCGCCCATGTGCTGGAGCAGAAGCGGTCCAACAAGCTGATCCGACCGTCCGCCCAGTACACCGGCCCCGCGGCCCGGCGGCCGGATGAGGTACCCGGGTGGGACACCATTAGGATTTAGGGCATGACGATCGAGATCCCCGCCGCGCTCAAGCCCGTCGACGGCCGCTTCGGCTGCGGCCCGTCCAAGGTCCGTCCCGAGCAGCTGCAGTCGCTCGTCGATACGGGCGCCTCGGTGTTCGGCACCAGCCACCGGCAGAAGCCGGTCAAGGACGTGGTGGGCCGCGTGCGCGACGGCCTCAAGGATCTGTTCAGCCTCCCCGAGGGCTACGAGGTGGTGCTCGGCAACGGCGGCACCACCGCCTTCTGGGACGCCGCCGCGTTCGGCCTGATCCGCGAGCGCAGCCAGCACTTCACCTACGGCGAGTTCTCCAACAAGTTCGCCTCCGTGGCCAAGGGCAACCCGTTCATCGGCGACCCGATCGTGGTGTCGTCGGATCCGGGTAGCGCGCCGGAGCTGGTCGCCGATCCGTCGGTCGACCTCATCGGCTGGGCGCACAACGAGACCTCGACCGGCGTCGCGGTGCCGATCAGCCGCCTCGCGGGCAGCGAGAACGCGCTGATCGCGATCGACGCCACCTCGGGTGCCGGCGGCCTGCCGGTGAACGTCGCCGACACCGACGTCTACTACTTCGCGCCGCAGAAGTGCTTCGCCGCCGACGGTGGCCTCTGGGTCGCGCTCATGAGCCCCGCCGCCCTGGCGCGCGTCGAGGAGATCAAGGCTTCGGGCCGCTACACCCCCGAGTTCCTCTCGCTGCCCATCGCGGTGGACAACTCGAGCAAGAACCAGACCTACAACACCCCCGCGCTGGCGACGCTGCTGCTGTTCGCGAACCAGATCGAGTGGATCAACGGCAACGGCGGCCTGGACTGGGCCGTGGGCCGCACCAAGGATTCGAGCGACCGCCTGTACGAGTGGGCCGAGGCCAGCGAGTTCGCCACGCCCTTCGTCACCGATCCGGCGCTGCGCAGCCAGGTGGTCGGCACCATCGACTTCGACGAGAAGATCGACGCCGCCGCCGTGGCCAAGACCCTGCGCGAGAACGGCATCGTCGATACCGAGCCGTACCGCAAGCTGGGCCGCAACCAGCTCCGCATCGGCATGTTCCCGGCCATCGATCCGGAGGACGTGACCGCCCTCACCCGGTGCATCGATTTCGTGGTCGAGCGCGTGTCTGCCGACGCGTAGCGGTTCGAACAACTACCCTTGCACCATGCAGGAACTGCGGGTTGTAGCGCTGGACGACGACGGGACGTCGCTGGTCTGCGAGGGCTCCGCGGGACGTTTCCGGCTGCCGATCGACGACACCTTGCGTGCTGCCGTGGCCGGTGAGCTGACGCGCGGCGTGCAGACCGAGCTCGAACTGGGTTCGGAGCTCTCGCCCCGCGATATCCAGGCCCGCATCCGCGCCGGCGCCTCCGTGGAGGAGGTCGCCGCGCTCGCGGGCGCCCCCGTGCACCGGATCAAGCGGTTCGCGAGCCCCGTGCTGCTGGAGCGTGCCCGGGCGGCGGAGCTGGCGCAGCTCGCGCATCCCGTGCGGGGCGACGGCCCGATGCACACGGCGCTCGCGGACGTGATCCGCGGCGCGCTGGTCGAGCGCGGTCACACCGACACCACCGAGTGGGACGCCTGGAAGGGCCCCGAGAACCGCTGGGTGGTGCGGATCGCGTGGACGGTGGGCAAGTCCCGCAACGAGGCGCACTACAAGTTCGCGCCGGGCGCCCACGGCGGCACCGCGACCCCGATCGACGACACGGCCCGCGAGCTGCTCGATCCCGATGCCCGGCGCGCCCTGCGCAGCATCGAGCGCACCGCCCCCGTCGACGATTTCGAGGTCGACGAGCCGCTGCGCGCGGTGGGCGGCGAGCCGCCCCACCGGGCACCGGAGGCACCGCGGCAGGCCCCCGAGGCGCCCCGCGATCACGACCGGCGGCATCCCGAGATGCCGTCGTGGGAGGACGTGCTCCTGGGCGTCCGCGGCGGTAAGAACGGCTGACGGACCGACCGCCGCACTGCACTTCTCGACAGGAGGGGACGATCCGTGGGCGCGAGAGCCGCGACTATCTGGTTCATCGACGTTGCCGAGCCGAAGGGCATCCTGGCCATCGCCGGGCGGCCCGACGAGGCCGCATCCCGTGCGGTGGCCGAGCGCATCCTGGGCGGCCCCGTGGCGGGGCGTCCGGAATCCCTGGCCCGCGCGGCGGATCCGCTGCCGGGGCACGTGTACGTAGGCTCCTACGGCGGGCTGACGGTGGTGGCACACGAGGGCCTGCGGGTGACCCGTCCCAGTGAGCTGGCCTCGTCGTGGTGGGAATTGGTGCCCGCCGCGCGCAGCTTCCTGCTGATCGCCGATCCGGATCGCGCGGTGGGCGGTTTCGCCATCCACACCGGCGATGCCGTGCGGCGCGCTTTCGCGGCGCATCCGCTCGACATCCTGGAGGACGAGGGCCTGCCGGAGCGGTTCGAGGGCCCGTTCTGGGCGGGTGAGCATCCGTTGACCTACGCGGAGGGCGTGCAACCCGATCCGCGCGCGCTCCCCTTCCATCCGATGGAGTTCGCCGAGCAGGCCAACCGGGAACTGTTGGGCTTCCGGTTCACGCACCCGCTGGAGCCGACGGATCTCGATCCGGCGCGGATCCAGGTGATCGACTTCGTGCCCGCCGCGGCGGTCGCCGAGCCGCCGGTCCAGCAGGCGCCCCCGCAGGTCCCCGACGGTGCGCCGCAGCCACCGGTCGAGGAGCCCGAGCCGAATCATGAGGACCGCGGCAAGGTCCGCAGCTTCTTCGGCTTCTGATCCGCGGCGGGGCCGCATCGCGAAACTGTCGCTCAGCGCGCACCTGCGGCCATAGTGTCCTCGGCCGGCCGCTCAGACGCTGTTTCGCGACGCACGCAGCGCGTACATCCCGCACACCGCGCAGGTGACCGCGGAGACCACACCGCCCACGATCAGTGGTGCGGCGGGCGTGGTGGCATCCGCGATGACGCCGAGCAGCGGGGCGCCCAGTGGGGTGCCGCCGAGGAAGGCCAGCATGTAGATGCCCATGACTCTGCCGCGGAACTCGGGATCCACTGATAGCTGCATGATGCTCATCGCCGAGGTGGTGAAGGCCATCTGCAGGAATCCCACCGCGATGAGCAGCACCGCCGCCAGCCAGAACCAGGGCGCGAAACCGGTGAACACCTGCGCCACGCCGAAGGCGGTGCCGCCGAGCAGGCAGGTGCGCAGCTGCGCCCGGCCGGTGCGTTTGGCGGCGATCAGCGCGCCGGAGAGGGTGCCCACGGCGAGCATCGTGGACAGCAGGCCGTAGGCGTCGGCACCGAGCCCGAAGCCCTTGCGGGCCAGGATGGACAGGGCCAGTGGGAAGTTGATGCCGAAGGTGGAGACGAAGAAGACCGCGACGATCACCAGCAGCAGTTCGGGTCGTCGGCGCACGTACCGGAAGCCCTCCCGCAGCTGGCCTTTCGCCCGCTCCACCGGCGGCGACGGGTGCAGCTCCCCCACCCGCATCGCCACCAGGGCGGCCACGATGGCGCCGGTGAAGACGGCGTTGACCGCGAACACCCAGCCTGTGCCCACGCCCGCGATGAGCAGCCCGGCGATGGCCGGGCCCACGATCCGCGCGGCGTTGAAAACCATGGAGTTGAGCCCGATCGCGTTGGGCAGCAGCTCCGGTCCCACCATCTCGATGGTGAAGGCCTGCCGGAACGGGCCCGCGATCGCTGCGGTGCACCCGAAGACGAAGGCGATCACGAAGACGTGCCACAGCTGCACGGCCCCGGTGAGCGTGAGCACCGCGAGCGCGGCGGCGCACAGCGCGGCCGCGGACTGCGTGAACATCAGCGCCCGCCGCTTGTCGTAGCGGTCGGCGAGCAGTCCCGCCCACGCGGACAGCAGCAACGTGGGGCCGAACTGGAGGGCCATCACCGCGCCCAGCACCCAGGCGCGGCCGTGCGCCAGGTCCAGCACCAGCCAGTCCTCGGCGACGCGCTGCATCCAGGTGCCCACCAGGCTCACGGACTGGCCGCCGGCCCAGAGCCGATAGTTCCGTGTCCGCAGGGACACGAAAACACTCGGCATACTTCTAATAGTAGTCCTAAGTTTCGGGCCGCCCCGTCAGCTCTCGGTGGCGACCGCCTCCGGACTCGGGACCCGCGAGCCACCGCCGAGCACCGGGGTCAGGACCAGCACCAGGACCGCCCCGAGAGCCGCACCGATCGGCCAGCTCAGCGCCGTGACGTACTGCGAGGTGGGCACCAGCGCGATCACCACGGCCACGGCCCCGGAGATCGCCAGCGCCGCGACGGCCGCGGGGTTGACGCCGCGGACGAAGTAGTACGAACCGTCGGGGCGGGTGGAGTACAGGTCGGCGATCCGCGTGCCCTGCTTGCGGATCAGGTAGTAGTCGACGACGAGGATGCCGAACACCGGCCCCATCAGCGCCCCGACGCCGCCCAGGAAGTACACCACCGCCGTCTCGCTGCCCCACACCTTCCACGGCAGCACCACGATCGACAGCACGGCGGTGATGATGCCGCCGGTGCGGAAGGAGATGTACTTCGGCGCCACGTTGCTGATGTCGTAGGAGGGCGAGACGAAGTTGAGCACCACGTTAATGCCGACGGTGGCGATCGCGAACAGCAGTGCCGCGATCACCACGATCACGTCCGAGTCGATCTCCGAGACCAAGGCCACCGGGTCCTTCGAGCTGTCCCCGAAGACCTTCAGCGAGCACAGCGAGATCACCAGGGAGATCAGCACGAAGGCCGTCTCGTTGAGCGGGATCCCGAGGGCGTTACCCCGCTTGATGGCGCGGGTCGACGGTGAGAGCCGGGCGAAGTCGGCGTAGTTCACCAGCGGGCCGGCCATGAACGCCACCATGAGGAAGGCGACGGCCACGAACGCGGCCACGGTGCTCGGCCCGGACAGCGGCGAACCGGTGCGGGCGTTCCAGTCGATGCTCCAGTCGGCCTTGTTCAGCATCCACAGCGCCAGCGCGAACATCCCGATCCACACCACGGGTCCGGCGAAGTCCGAGACCCGGCGCACGATGTCCATGCCGTAGGACAGGATCAGCAGCTGCACCACCCACAGGCTCATGAAGACGACCCATCCGAGCGGGCTCTGCCCCAGGAAGCCGCCGTGCGTCCACGCCTCGGTGGACGGCCAGATCCGCACGATGAGGGCGATCACCGCCAGCGCCGCGAGGTAGGTCTGGATGCCGTACCAGAACACGGCGACCAGGCCGCGCAGCAGCGCGGGGATGTTGGCGCCGAAGATCCCGAAGGTGGCGCGGGCGAACACCGGGAAGGGCACGCCCACCTTCTGTCCGGCCACGCCGATCAGGTTGGACCCGGCCCACAGCATCAGGACGCCGACGAACAGCGCCGCCACCGTCTGCCAGCCGCTCAGGCCCAGGGCGAGCATGCCCACGGCGAAGCCGTAGCTGCCCAGGCTGTGCGCGGAGGTCATCCACAGGCAGAACAGGTCCCACGACTTCCAGGTGGCGTTCTCCTTGGTCGTGGGGGCCAGATCTGCGTTCAGCAGCGCCGAATCACTGGGCGCGGTTACCGGTTCGGACATGGCGGAGCCCCTGTCGTTCGATCAGTCGTTCTGTGGGAAACCGAGATTGATGCCGCCGTGGCTGGGGTCCAGCCAGCGCGAGGTGACGGCCTTCTCGCGGGTGAAGAAGGCGTAGCCGGCGGCGCCGTAGGCCTTCGCGTCGCCGAACATGGACGCCTTCCAGCCGCCGAAGCTGTAGTAGGCCACGGGAACCGGGATCGGCACGTTGATCCCGATCATGCCCACCTGGACCTGCCGCTGGAACCGGCGGGCGGCGCCGCCGTCGTTGGTGAAGATCGCGGTGCCGTTGCCGTAGGGCGAGGCGTTGATGATCTCGATCGCCTCGGCGAACCCGGACACCCGGATCACCGAGAGCACCGGGCCGAAGATCTCGTCGCGGTAGGCGGCGGAGTCGAGCGGCACCCGGTCCAGCAGGGTGGGGCCGAGCCAGAATCCGTCGGCGGCACCGTCGAATTCGTCGCCCCGGCCGTCGACCACCACGGTGGCGCCGTCGGTGGCGGCGATGTCGATGTAGCCCGAGACCTTGTCGCGGTGCGCGGCCGTGATCAGCGGGCCCATATCGCAGCCGCGGCGGCCGTCGCCGGTGCGCAGGGACGCCATCCGGGTGCGGATGCGCTCGATCAGGTCGTCCGCCACGGAGTCGACCACCAGGAGCGCGGAGACGGCCATGCAACGCTCACCGGCGCTGCCGAATCCGGCGTTCACGGCGGCATCGGCGGCGAGGTCCAGATCGGCGTCCGGGAGCACCAGCATGTGGTTCTTGGCGCCGCCGAGGGCCTGCACGCGCTTGCCTGCCGCGGTCGCCTGCTGGTAGACGTACTGCGCGATCGGGGTGGAGCCGACGAAGGAGATCGCCGCGATGCCCGGGTGCACTAGCAGCGCGTCGACGGCCTCCTTGTCGCCGTGCACCACGTTCATCACGCCGGCCGGAAGTCCCGCCTCGTCGAGCAGGGCGGCCAACCAGTTCGAGGCCGACGGATCCTTCTCACTCGGCTTGAGCACCACCGCGTTCCCGGCTGCGATGGCCAGCGGGAAGAACCACAGCGGCACCATCGCCGGGAAGTTGAACGGGCTGATGATGCCGACCACGCCAAGCGGCTCGCGGACCGAGTACACGTCCACGCCGGTGGAGGCGTTCTGGGTGAACTCGCCCTTGTTCAGGTGCGGCATGCTGAGCGCGAAATCGACCACCTCGATCCCCCGGGCGATCTCGCCGGCGGCATCGGCGAGCACCTTGCCGTGCTCGGCGGTGAGGATCTGCGCCAGCTCGTCGCGGCGGCTGGTGAGCAGCTCGCGGAACCGGAACAGCACGTCCATCCGGCGGGCGATCGACGCCTCGCCCCACTCGACCTGCGCCGCCTTCGCCTGCGCCACCACGGCGTCGACATCGGCGGCCGAGGCCAGCCGCACCTGCGTGCTCACGGTGCCCACGGCGGGGTCGTACACCGGCGAGGTGCGGGTGGAGGTGCCGGCCCACGGGCGGCCGGCGACGAGGTGATCGAGGGTGGGGACGGTCATCAGATCTCTCCTGACATCAGAACGGAGCGGTAGATAGAGATCGCCTCGGCGACCTCGGCATCGGTGACGGTGCACGGGGGGACCACGTGGATCCGGTTGTCCGCCACGAACGGCAGCAGGCCGCCCGCGATCAGGGCGGTCTTGATCCGGCCCATCCGGTCGGCGCGCAGCGGTGCGCGGGTGGCGCGGTCCTCGACGAGTTCGAGTGCCCAGAAGACGCCCTCGCCGCGCACCTCGCCGATCAGTGGGCAGTCCTCGGCCAGCGCGCGCAGCGCCGGGCCGAGCACATCGCGCCCGATCCGGGCGGCGTTGTCGACGATGCCCTCCTCGGCCATCGTGTCGAGCGCCGCGACGATCGAGGCGCACGCCAGCGGGTGGCCGCTGTAGGTGAGGCCGCCCGGGAAGACGCGGTCGTCGAAGGTCTTCGCGATGGCCTCGCCGATCACGACGCCACCCACCGGCACGTACCCGGAGTTGACGCCCTTGGCGAAGGTGATGAGGTCGGGTCGCACGCCGTGCCGGGTGTGCGCGAACCACGCGCCGGTGCGGCCGAAGCCCGCCATGACCTCGTCGAGGATCAGCAGAATGCCGTGCTTGTCGGCGATCTCGCGCACGCCGGCCAGGTATCCGGGTGGCGGCACCAGCACCCCGGCGGTGCCGGGGACGGACTCCAGCAGGATCGCCGCGATGCGGTCCGGGCCCTCGACGGTGACGGTGCGCTCCAGGTGCGCGAGCGCCCGCTCGCACTCCTGCTCCGGTGTCTGCGACCAGAATTCGGAGCGGTACAGGTACGGGCCGTGGAAGTGCGCGTGTCCCTGGGCGTACTCGTTCGGCAGCCGCCGCCAGTCCCCCGTCGCGGTGACGGCCGACCCGGTGTTGCCGTGGTACGAGCGGTAGGCGCTGAGTACCTTGCTGCGTCCGGTGTGCAGGCGCGCCATCCGGATCGCGTTCTCGACCGCGTCCGCGCCGCCGTTGGTGAAGAAGACCTTCGTCAGGCCGTCGGGCGCGAGCTCGACGATGCGGCGCGCCGCCTCGCCGCGCGCCAGGTTGGCGGTGGAGGGGCCGATGGTGCACAGGCGCGCGGCCTGGTCGGCGATCGCGCGCACCATGGCCGGGTGCTGGTGCCCGATGTTGACGTTGACCAGCTGGCTGGAGAAGTCGAGATAGCTGCGCCCGGCGCCGTCCCACACCCGGGTTCCCAGTGCGCGGGTGACCACCATCGGGTCGAGTGCCGCCTGCGCCGACCAGGAGTGGAAGACGTACTCACGGTCCAGTTCGTAGGCCAGGCGGTCCGGGTCCGCGGTGTCCACGGCGGCCATCTCAGGCGTCCTTCTTCGCCGTGATGGTGCGGTTCACGGTGGGGATGATGTGCTCGCCGTACTGGCGCATCGTCTCCTCCTTGTTGTCGTGCTGCAGGTAGCCGGCGAACTGGTGCACGCCGAGTTTCTGCAGTGCTTCGATCTTGGTGAGATGGTCGGAGACGTTGCCCAGCAGGCAGAACCGGTCGATCACCTCGTCGGAGACGAAGTCGGCGTGGGTGTTCCCCGCCTGTCCGTGCTGGTTGTAGTCGTAGCCGCTGCGCTGGGCGATGTAGTCGGTGAGGGCGGCGGGTACCGCGCCGCCGGCGCCGTACCGGGCCACGATGTCGGCCACGTGATTGCCCACCATGCCGCCGAACCACCGGCACTGATCGCGCTGATGCGCCAGATCGTCGCCGATGTACATCGGCGCGGCGACGCAGATCTTCACCGCCTCGGGATCGCGGCCGGCATCGGACGCGGCCGATTTCACCGCGTCGATCATCCACGCCGCGATGTCCAGATCGGCCAGCTGCAGGATGAATCCGTCGGCCACCTCTCCGGTCAGCGCCAGCGCCTTCGGCCCGTAGGCCGCGACCCACATCTCCAGCTCGGAGCCGGTGCTCCACGGGAACTGGAGCGTCGAGCCGCGATACTCCACCGGCCGGGAGTTGGCGAGTTCGCGGATCACGTGGATCGATTCGCGCAGGGTGGCCAGCGTGGTGGGCTTGCCGTTCGTCACGCGCACGGCGGAGTCGCCGCGGCCGATACCGCACACGGTCCGGTTGCCGAACATCTCGTTGAGCGTGGCGTACAGCGACGCCGTCACCGTCCAGTCCCGGGTGGCGGGATTGGTGACCATGGGGCCCACCGTGACTCGCCGGGTCTCGGCGAGCATCTGCGCGTACAGCACGTAGGGCTCCTGCCACAGCAGGTGCGAATCGAAGGTCCACACGTGGTTGAAACCGTGCGACTCCGCCAGTTTGGTGAGCGCTATGGTGCGTGCGGCGGGTGGATGGCACTGCAGGACGACACCGAAATCCATGGTCAGCTCCTAGATGAGGTACTGGCTCAGCGCGCGGCGGACGAACTTGCCGTCGCCCTTGCGGCCGAGGTACTGGTCGTCGTCCACGATCACCTTGCCGCGGGAGAGCACGGTATCGACGTGGCCGTCGATCTCGAAGCCCTCCCAGGCGGAGTAGTCGAGGTTCATGTGGTGCGTCTTCTCGAGCCCGATCGAGGTGTGCCCGTTCGGGTCGTAGATCACGATGTCGGCATCGGCACCGGGCGCGAGAACGCCCTTGCGGCCGTACATTCCGAACATCCGCGCCGGGGTGGTCGAGGTGATCTCCACCCAGCGTTCCAGGGTGATCTTCCCCGAGACCACGCCCTGGTACATCAGATCCATCCGGTGCTCGACCGAGCCGATGCCGTTGGGGATCTTGGAGAAATCCCCGATGCCCATGTCCTTCTGGCCCTTCATGCAGAAGGGGCAGTGATCGGTGGAGACCATCTGCAGATCGTTGGTGCGCAGCGCCTGCCACACCTCGTCCTGGTGGTGCTCGTGCTTCGAGCGCAGGGGCGTGGAGCACACCCACTTCGCGCCCTCGAATCCCGGTGCGCCGAGCTGATCCTCGAGCGAGAGGTAGAGGTACTGCGGGCAGGTCTCCCCGTACACGTTCTGCCCCTGGTCCCGCGCCGCAGCGAGCTGCGCGACCGCCTGCTTCGCGGAGACGTGCACCACGTACAGCGGCGCCCCGGTGAGCTGGGCGAGCATGATCGCGCGGTGCGTGGCCTCCTCCTCGAGCTGCCAGGCGCGGGCGATGCCGTGGTAGTACGGGTCGGTCTTGCCCTGCGCCAGCAGCTGTTCCACCAGCACGTCGATCGCCGGGCCGTTCTCCGCGTGCATCATGGTCAGCAGCCCGGTATCGGCGGAGACCTGCATCGCGCGCAGGATCTGCGCATCGTCGCTGTAGAAGACGCCCGGGTAGGCCATGAACAGTTTGAAGCTGGTGATGCCCTCATCCTGCAGACCGCGGATGGCGGACAGTGAGGCCGCGTTCACATCGCCGACGATCTGGTGGAAGCCGTAGTCCACGGCGCATTCCCCGCCGGCCATCTCGTGCCAGGTGGCGAGTGAATCCTCCAGACGCTCACCGAACTTCTGCACCGCGAAGTCGATGATGGTGGTGGTGCCGCCCCAGGCGGCGGCGCGCGTCCCGGTCTCGAAGGTGTCCGAGGCGTTGGTGCCGCCGAAGGGCATCGACATGTGCGTGTGCGCGTCGATGCCGCCCGGGATCACGTACTTACCGGTCGCATCGATCACGGTGTCGGCGGTGGCCGCGAGGTCGCTGCCCAGCACCGTGGTGCCCGGTTCGAGCAGCGCCACGATCCGCTCCCCGTCGACCAGGACGTCCGCCGCGCCGCGTCCGGTGGCCGAGACCACGGTGCCGCCCTTGATGAAGGTCGTCGTCATGGCGGCCGCCCTAGCGCGCGGGGATCGCGGTGTAGGAATCCGGGCGACGGTCCCGATAGAACTGCCAGTCGTTGCGGACCTCGCGGACCAGACCGAGGTCGAGGTCGCGGATCACGATCTCCTCGGTATCGGTCGAGCCCGCCTCGCCGACCAGGTTGCCGCGCGGGTCCACGAAGTAGGAGGTGCCGTAAAAGGTGACCGCGAGGTCGCCGAATTCGTCGGTCTCCGTGCCGATCCGGTTGTTGGCCGCCACGAAGTACTGGTTGGCCGCGGCCGCGGCGGGCTGCTCCAGCTCCCACAGCCGGTTCGACAGCCCCGGCTTGGTGGCGGACGGGTTGAAGACCAGTTCGGCGCCGCCCAGGCCCAGCTCGCGCCAGCCCTCCGGGAAGTGCCGGTCGTAGCAGATGTACACGCCCACCTTGCCGACGGCGGTGTCGAAGACCGGGTAGCCGAGATTGCCGGGGCGGAAGTAGAACTTCTCCCAGAACCGGTCGAGGTTCGGGATGTGATGCTTGCGGTACTTGCCCAGGTAGCTGCCGTCGGCGTCGAGGACAGCGGCGGTGTTGTAGTACAGGCCGGGCATCTCCTCCTCGTATACGGGGAGCACGATCACCACGCCGAGCTCCTTGGCGAGCGCGCCGAACCGCTCGGTGAGCGGGCCCGGCACCTGCTGGGCGTACTCGTAGTACTTGGCGTCCTCGACGATGCCGAAGTAGGGGCCGTGGAACAGCTCCTGGAAGCAGACGATCTGCGCGCCGTCCGCCGCGGCCTGCCGTGCCAGCGCCTCGTGCTTGTCCACCATCGACGCCTCGTCACCGGTCCATGTGGCCTGCGTGATGGCCGCCCTGATCACCGTCATCGTGTCCTCCGATCCGTCTCGACTACTTCTGATACTCTCCTGGGTAAACATTTCCCGAATATTTCAGTTGCGCGAGAGTATGTTACGGAGTGTGCCGCACCGCGGCCCCCGAGGAGGCGAGATGGATAAATCTCCGGCCGACCCGATTCGTCCGACGCCGGCGCTGCACATCGACGACCCCACACCGGCCGGGATCGCGGGTGCGATCGCACGCATGATCAACACCGGCGAGCTCCTGCCGGGCGACCGGCTGCCCACCGTGCGCGCCCTCTCCCAGCAGTTGAGCGTCTCCCCCGCCACGATCAGCCACGGATGGCAGGCCCTGGCCCGCTCGGGCCTGGTCGTATCGCGTGGGCGCAGTGGAACTTTCGTCGCCGACGGTGCGGTCCGTCGCCCCGCCTCGTCGTCGCGGACGGGCGCCATGGCTAGCCAGCACGGCGACGTCCGATGGGATCTCTCGCTCGGCGCTCCCGATCCGCGGCTGCTGCCGGAGATCGCGCAATCCCTTGCGGCGGTGGCCCGCCGGGGCGAGACCACGAACTATCACGAGCACCCCGTGGTCCCCGAGCTCGGGGCGCTCCTGAGCAGCACCTGGCCCACCTCCTCGGAGGCCCTGACCATCGTCGACGGCGCCCTCGACGCGGTCGTCCGCGCGCTCGACGCCACCACCCGCTACGGCGACCGGGTGATCGTGGAGAACCCCACCTTCCCCCAGTTCCTGGATCTCCTGGAGATCAACGGCCTGCACGCGCTCCCCGTGGGCCTCGACGACGAGGGGATCCGCCCCGACGATTTCGCGCGGGCACTCGCGCAGGGACCGTCGGCCGCGATCATCCAGCCCCGCGCGCACAATCCCACCGGCCGCTCGATGTCACCGGGCCGCGCGAAGGAACTAGTGCGCCTGCTGCGCGGGAACGCGCAGTGCATGGTGATCGAGGACGATCACTCCGGTTCCGTAGTGGCCGCACCGGATCTGAGCCTGGGCCGATGGATCCCCGAACGGGTGCTGCACATCCGCAGCTTCTCCAAATCGCACGGCCCCGACCTGCGGATCGCGGCCATGTCCGGCCCGGCCGAGGTGATCAACCGGGTGGTGACCCGGCGCGCGCTCGGCCCCGGCTGGACGCCGCGCATCCTGCAGCGCCTGCTCTACGACCTGCTCTCCGATCCAACGGCGGAACGCACCGTGGCCCGGGCCCGCGAGGAGTACGCGCGCCGCCGCGACGCCCTCGTCCCCGCGATCGAGGGAATCGACGCCGCCGCGGCCACCGCCGAGGGCCTCAACCTCTGGATCCCCGTGGACGACGAGCGAAGGGCCCTGATCCACCTGGCAGCGGAGGGCATCCGGGTGGCGCCCGGCACCCCGTTCGTCGTGGGAACGCCCGAGACCGACCACGTCCGGGTCACGATCGCACCGCTCGACGCCGAGTTCACCGACGTCGGACGGGCCGTGGCGACGGCCGCCGCCCCGTTCAAACGGGACGAGTTCTACGCGCTGCGCGAACTCTGAAGCCCCGCCCGCCTATCCGACCACGCCGTTCCCGATGGCCGCCAGCGCGCAGAGCCAGGTGAGCAGGAGCGCGACGGCACCGCCGGCGCAGAACCAGCGCGTGACCGGCCGGTGGCGATAGACGTACAGCACCGGTGCCGCGCCGCCGGTGCCGAGGGCCAGGAGCCCGAGCCCCAGCCACATGTTCACCAGCATGACCGTCACGAACAGCAGCGAAAGCACCGTGCCACCGAGCATCGCGACCAGCACCGCCACCGCGGTGCCCGTGAAGGCCGGTGTGTATCGCACCCGTTCACTGTGACATGCGCTCGTACAGGGCGACGGCCGTGGCGGTCGCGACGTTGAGCGAGTCGGTGCCGCGCGACATCGGGATGACGGCCCGGACATCGGCGGCGGCGAGCGCCTCCGGGCTCAGCCCCGGGCCCTCCGCACCCACCATCAGCGCCACCCGCTCGGGTGCGCCGGCGAGCGCGCCCGCCACCCTCGCCTCCCCCGACGGAGTGAGCGCCACGGTCCGGAAGCCCCGCTCGGCCAGCAGTCCGAGCCCCGCCTCGGGCCAGTTCTGCGCCGGCAGGTGCGCGAAGGGCACCAGCAGCACGTGCCCCATCGAGACCCGCACGGCCCGCCGGTACAGCGGATCCGAACAGCGCGGCCCGAACAGCACCGCATCGGCGTTGAGGGCGGCGCAGTTGCGGAAGATCGAGCCCAGGTTCTCATGATCGTTGACCCCCTCCAGCACGACCACGGTGCGCGCCTCGTCGAGGAGGCGGCCGGGGTCGAGCGGAGCGGGGCGTTCGGCGGCCGCGAGCACCCCGCGGTTGAGGTGGAAGCCCACCACCTCGGCCATCAGATCGGCGGTCACCTCGTACCGCGGCACCTGCGGCGACCGGTCCGCGAGGCGTTCCAGTTTCCCCGCGGTCCCCATGATCGCGTGCGGTGGGAACCGCGAAGCGAGCATCCGCTCCACCACCGGCACCCCCTCGGCCAGCACCACACCGCGCGCCAGGTCGGGGCGCTTGTCGGCCGTCGAGAGATCACGGAAATCATTGAGCCGCTGATCATCCGGATCGTGAATGGGATAATTCGGTTGCGCCGCCACGGGTCCAGCCTAGTATCGATCCACGTGATCGAGATCCGTACCGCCACCGAGGCCGACTGGCCCGAGATGTTCGCCCACGACGTCCGCGCCTTCGGCTCCCCCTTCGAGGCGGAGGCCGCCGACCTCATCCGCCGCACCCTCGACCTCGACCGGTTCGTGGTGGCCCGCGACACCGAGGACGGCACGCTCGCCGGCGTGGCCGGCTCCTTCGCGCTCACCCTGACGGTGCCGGGCGGCGCGCAGCTCGCCGCTCCGGGCGTCACCTGGGTGTCGGTGGCGCCCAGCCACCGCCGGCTCGGCGTGCTGCGGATGATGCTCGACGAGCTGCACTCCCGGTACGCCGCCGAGGGCGCGGCAGTGGCGATCCTCACCGCGAGCGAGGGCACGATCTACGAGCGGTTCGGTTACGGCACAGCCACGTTCATCGACGAGGTGACGATCAACCGCCGAACCGCGCGGCTGCGGGCCCCGATGCCCGGCCCCACCCGGACACGCGCCGTGGAGGCCGAGGCCGCGAAGCAGCGGATCGAGGAGCTGTACGAACGCTGGCACGCCGCCACCCCGGGTTCGGCGTCGGCGCAGTGGCAGTGGGAGCTCTTCCACGCCGACCCGCAATGGTGCCGGTGGGGCGGCTCGGCCCGCCGCTACCTGCTGCATCCGGACGGCTACGTGACCTACCGGGTGGACGAGAAGGACCGCGCCCAGCTCGACGACGTCAAGGCACTCACCGACGAGGCGGCGGCCGACCTGTGGCAGACCGTTCTGGGACTGGACATCTTCGACGCGGTCACCGCAGACCTGCCCACCGACCACCCGCTTCGCGAGATGCTCGTGGATTCCCGGTCGGTCACGGTGACCGGGCACAAGGATCGCCTGTGGCTCAAGTTCATCGACGTTCCCGCGGCACTGGAGGCGCGGACCTACGAGCGGGACGCGGATCTGGTGCTCGCGGTCGACGGTGCGCCGTACCGGCTGCAGATCACCGCGGGGGCGGCCAGGTGCACCCCGGTGGACGCCGAACCCGTGGTGGCGCTCTCAGGGGCCACGCTGGCGGGCCTGTATCTGGGCGCGACCTCGCCGAGCACGATGGCGCGGGCCGGCCGGATCGACGGGGACTTCCGCGCGCTATCGGTGTTCCGCACCGAGCGGCAGCCGGAACTCGGCACGGCTTTCTGACCCGGAATGGCAATCAGCACCGAATTGGGTACGCATCAGTAACCGGCGTACCGCCTTTTCGGTCCGATGCTATTTTCTCTTTCGTCCTATGAATTCACACGGTGTGCGCAAATATTCACACTGAAGGAAATCAGGACTGCGACTCTTCGCCGGCGATGAGCCGGTTGAGGA
This sequence comes from Tsukamurella sp. TY48, assembly GCF_019656655.1. Taxonomy (GTDB): domain Bacteria; phylum Actinomycetota; class Actinomycetes; order Mycobacteriales; family Mycobacteriaceae; genus Tsukamurella; species Tsukamurella strandjordii. The sequence continues at coordinate 1,047,257 of NZ_BPMV01000001.1, forward strand.
TGTTCACGGCACCGTCGAGGGTCTGGCGCTCCGCGGGGGTGAGCTCGTCCAGCTTGCCCCGCAGCCACGCCTCACGGGCGCGCGCTTCTCCAGTGATCACCTGTTCACCCTCTTCGGAGAGACTGACGATCACCTGGCGCCCGTCCGTGGGGTGCGGTGCACGCCGGACGAGGCCGAGGTCCGCCAGCGAGGCGATCACGCGCGTCATCGACGGCGGTTGCACCCGTTCACGCGCCGCGAGCTGGCCGGGCGTCAGCGGCCCGTCGTTCGCGAGGGCGTTGAGCGCGGACAGTTGGGTCAGCGAGACCAGTGAGTCGCGCCGCCGGCCGCGGAGATGGCGCGCGAATCGCACGGTGGCGAGAGAGAGGTCACCGGCGAGACGGTCGTCATTGTCAGTCACGGCGCTAGAGTACATCCGAGAGAATGTTTTGCGCGCATGAACCCCGAGGAGAATGTCATGACTGTTTCGCCGGGACCCGCCGAAGAAGCGGTCACCCCGCCGGAACTCCCGCACTCTCTGACCGAACCGCGGCCCGTGGTGATCATCGGCACGGTGCTCTTCGCCATTTCCCTCATCGTGACCCTCGCCGCCCGCGAGACCTTCGGCGACGCCTGGATCACCTGCGCCTGCGGGGTGGGTGTGGGACTGCTCGGCGCGGCCGTGCTCACCGCCCAGCGGCGGGCGGCCCGCCGGGGCGATCGCGGAGCGCAGCGCGGTCTGTCCTGACCGGTCCCGCACCCTTCGCGGCGACCGCCTTTCGCGTGGCCAGCAGCCCCAGAGCCACCATCGCCGCACCGATCGACCAGCCGGCCAGCACGTCGGTGAGCCAATGCGCCGCGAGGTACACCCGGCTCAGTCCGATGAGCGCGCTGGCGATCACGGCGACCACGAGCGGCCACCGCCGACCGGTGATCGCCCACGCGGACACCGCGATGCACCCGAGCACCACCGCGGAGTTGAGCGCGTGCCCCGACGGGAAACTCAGCGAGTCGATCTCCACCAACCGGGGCGGGATGCTCGGCCGCTCCCGACCGAAAGCGATCTTGGTGACGAACATCACTCCCCAGGAGAGCAGTGAGGTCGCCGCACAGTAGGCCGCCCAGACGCGGTGGCGAAGCCGGAGCAACACCAGGACCGCGATCGTTGCGATCGCGATCAGTGAGACCGTGTTTCCCACCGTGGTGATCGCACGGACCACCGCCGTGAGCGCGTCCGAGCGGATCGACACCACGGCGTCGAGGACGCCGGAGTCCACCGGATTGGGCCACTGATCGGTCATCGTTCCCCTGCCTCCGCGGCGTCGACGTGCAGCACGCCTGCGTCGTCGACCCAGTGCGGCACGGCATGCTCGCCCAAATCCGTCCGGACGGTCAGTCGTTCGTGCACTTCGGTTTCGGGCGCCTCGGGCAGCGCGCCGAGCAGCTGCGCGAGTGTCACACCCGGATGCGCGCCGCGCGCGAACCGTGCCCCGCGGCCCATCACGGCCGCCGTGTGCACCTCGCCGGTGCGCGGCAGGTCGAGGGTGGCCGCGAGCGCCGCGGCCTCCTCGATGCCGCCGAAGACGATGGGAGTGCCCAGGAATCGCAGATGCGGCCGGTCGAGCACCGTCACCGCCTCGGCGGGGACCAGCTCGCCGTCGGCCGTGCGGACCCGCGCGGGCAGGTCCTCGATGTGCCGTCCGGCGAGCGCGCGATAGGCCGCGGCGATCACGCCGGGCGCGGGGGTGCGCTGCGGATCGGCGAGGGCGTCGGCCATCGTCTGGGCGTCGGAATCGCTTCGCACCCCGGCGAACAGGGCGGAGCGCAGACGTCCGGCGTCGGGGTGCTCGCAGGGATCCAGCAGACCCGCGAAGGTCGGATCGTCGAGCGAGCGCAGCCGCCCCAGCGGGGTGCGGGTGCGCAGCCACCACGCGGTGTACCCGTCCGGATCGTCGAGCACCCCCGGCAGATCCGCGATCAGCGACAGCGCGGGCTCCCAGTGCTCCACCAGGTCGAGATCGCGCACCGCGATCAGCTCGTCCGGCTCGGACCCCAGCGCCGCCCACCAGTCCTCGGCGCCGTCGAGCGTGGAATCGGGCCCCTCCGGGTACTCCTCGCGCAGCACGCCGAAGGTCCAGCCGACGCCGATCGCGCGCAGCGCCGCCGCCGGATACCGCGCCGCGAACTCCGGATCGACGGTGCCGTAGGGATGATCGTCGCCGAGGACCGCCCGCAGCGGCGCATCGGCGGTCAGCAGTTCGTCGGCGGGCACGAGCTCACCGGCGGTGTCGGGCACCGGCAGTGCACCCAGCCACGCCGGCCCCACTGCGCCCGTCTCCCCCGCGCACGCCAACACCGCCTCGGTCAGCGCGAGATCGTCGTCGGTGGCGCCGGATTCCCAGTCGATCCGGTCCACCTCGGCACGCAGCGCCGGATCGGCGAGCAGATCGGCGGTGGTGGCGCGGCGCGCCCCCACGCGATCGAGTAGCGGATGCGCGGCCTCGGGATGCACCACCCGGGCCCAGCCGATCCGCGCCAGCGTCGCGGGATCGGCGCGATCGGCCACCACGGTGGCGCCGCGGGCCCCCGTCACCACCCGGCCGTCGGCGAGGGGTACGGGCAGCGCGCCCAGCTCGTCGGCGGGCAGCCGGGCCGCGTCGAGCGCCGCGTACAGCTCCGCGTACCAGGCGGGTTCGCGATCCCGGGGCACGGCATCGGCGAGATCGGCGGCGGTCAGCCCGCGGGCGCCCAGGGCCTCCAACCGCGCGGCGTCCGGCGCGGCCGACAACTCCGGCGGGACCATCGGCAGCGACTCGCACAGCAGCCGGTACAGCTCGTCCGTGAGCCCCGGCAGCACCGCGGCGCGATCGGGCCGCAACCCGCCGGGCAGCCACGGGTACGACCGCAGCTGCTCCTCGATCGCCGCGCGGAGCGCACCGTCCACCGCACCGGCGGGCGGGCGGCGCGGCGGCAGCAGGTCCATCGGATCGGCTTGAGCGGCCACGAATTCGGCGTACCCCTGCGCGGCCCGGGCGATCTCGGCATCGGGGTGCAGGTGCCGGCGGTCCGGGGTGGTGGGCAGGTCGGCGATCACCCGCACCGGGAGGGTGAGCGGTTCATCGGTGCGGGTGGGCGAGTGCAGGAACCGCGCATCGGCGCCGCGGACCCAGCGCGCGTGCGGCCCGGTGCCCGTGGGCAGATCCGGCGCGGTGATCCGCTCCCCCGCCACCGTGATCCCGGTGAGCGCGGGCAGGTCCAGCAGCAGATCCCCGGCCTCCGCGGCGAACTCGGCCACCAGTTCCGTTCCGGCGCCGAACAGCACCACCTCGGTGGCGAAACCCTCCCGCGGCGGCACCGCGCACGGGTACGGCAGCCGCATCGTCGCGACCGCGGGCGCACCGGCATCGGCGCGCGAACGGTCCGCGGAGAACTCGATGCCGCCCGCGGTGGAGCGGATCTGCACGTGGTCGGTCACCGTCAGGACCGCGGCGAAACCCACCCCGAACCGTCCTACAGCGGCACCGTCGGACTTGGGCGAGACGCGCAGCGCGGACAACGACCGCACACCGTCCACCGTGAGCGGGGCACCCGTGTTCGCCACGTGCACGCCGTCCGCATCCAGCCACACCGCCAGCTCGCCGGGGACTCCGGCAGCGGCGGCGGCATCGGCGGCGTTCTGCGCCAGCTCCACCGGCACCCGGTCCCGGTAGCCGACGGTCACCAGATCGCGTTCGACCGCGAGATCCTCGGCGGCGCGCGTGGGTGAGTCCCGCCACGCGGCGAGCACGGCGTCCCGCAGCGCGGCGGTGCCGAAGGGGTCGGCGACGAGGGGCACGCTAGGCCCGCTCGGCGGGCACCTTCTCGACCGCGCCGTCGTCGTACGGCTCGTAGGCGGGGCTGCCCTGGCCCGACGGTGCCGGCACGCTCGAATGCGCGCCGCAGCCGTAGTGCGCGTGCACCACGTGCCCGTCGGCCGAGTACTCGTTGCCGCACACGCCGAAGGAGGCGCGCAGCGCCCCGGCCAGCGGCAGGTAGAAGGCGCAGTCGCCGCAGTGGAACCGGGTGGAGCGCGCCATCTCGGAATCGGGGCCGTACGGGCCGAGGGTCCAGCGCTCGGCGGCGTCCAGGCGGCCGACGCGCGTCATCACGCGCTCGAGGTTCACGCCGATCTCGCCCGCCACCGCATCGGCCTCCGGATCACCGGAGAGCAGGTAGCCGGGCTCGATGCGCGGATCGTTCTCCCGCGGGGGCAGCACATCGCCGGGGCTCAGATCGCCCGCGCGGACCCGCTGATCCCACGGCACCCACTCGGGAGCGGTCAATGAACCGGGGCCGGGCAGCAGCGCCGTCTCGGAGACCGTGAGCTCGCCGCCGGGGGTTCCGGCCAGCACTGCGCACCACTGCCAGCCGCGGTACGCGGGCAGATCGGCCTCGAAGTAATGGGCGACGGCGAACTCGTCCTCGACGACGGTCGCCACGTGCGCGCCCACGGCGGCGCCCTCGTCGGCCTCCAGCGCGGCGCGTGCGAGATCGATCGCGGCGCCGGACTGCAATGCGGAAGTCACACCTCAAGTGTGCCGTATCGATGCACCCGATCGGCACCGGGGGCGGGCGGTGGTGCCGACACCTGTCGGCGGCATACGGAACAATGGGTGGAGTGAGCGGTCATCCGGGGCAGCAGCACTATCCCCCCGACGAGCCCCGGCGACGCCCGGGGCCGGTTCCGCACGCCCACGTGGGCGGCGGACCGTCGGACACCGACGAGGGCCGGACCGGTACCGGCGGCGAGCGCGGACCGTCGCGCCCGCAGTACCGCGCCAACCATCACCTGCCGCCCCTCGACGAGACGCCGAGCCCCGGTGAGCGGCGCGCCGCCGACGAGGAGCGGCGCAAGATGCCGCGCAAGATCACCGTGACCAGGGTCGCGGCCATGCGCAGCCGCGAGATCACCGAGGCCGGCATCGCCAAGTGGCACCGCGCCACCAAGGCCGACGGCGCCGACAAGTCCGGCCTCACCGCACTCACCTACCCCGTGATCCTCAACAACGCGGTCGACGCGGCGCTCATGGTGGCGCTGGCGAACACCCTGTTCTTCGCGGCGGCGCAGGCCGAGTCCAAGTCCAAGGTGGCGCTGTACCTGCTGGTGAACATCGCGCCCTTCGCGATCATCGCGCCCTTCATGGGCCCGCTCATCGACCGCATCCAGCACGGCCGCCGGGTGGCGCTGGCCACCTCCTTCGGCATCCGCGTGGGCCTGGCGGTGCTGCTGATCACCAACTGCACCTACGACTCGGTCGCGAACACGGTGAACTTCGATCCGTGGGTGCTCTACCCCGCCGCGCTCGGGATGATGGTGATGAGTAAATCGTTCTCGGTGCTCAAATCCGCGGTCACCCCCCGCGTGCTGCCACCGCAGATCGACCTGGCCCGGGTGAACTCCCGGCTCACGCTGTTCGGCCTGGTCGTGGGCTCCGGCGTGGGCGGCGCCATCGCCGCGGCCGCCGAGTTCGGGCTGGGCCGCTCGCTGCACATCCCCGGCGCGATCGTGGTGCTGATGATCTTCGCGGTCGGCGGCGCGGTGATGTGCATGCGCATCCCCAAGTGGGTCGAGAGCACCGCGGGCGAGGTGCCCACCACGCTGTCGTACACCGATGCCATGCGCCGCGACGACGCCGGCCGCCGGGCCAGCCTGGGCGCGGCCTTCAAGAACCTGCGCGTGCCGCTGGGCCGCAACGTGGTCACCGGGATCTGGGGCAACACCACGATCCGCGTGCTCACCGGCTTCCTCACGCTGTTCATCGCCTTCTACTCCAAGGCCGAGCAGGCCGCCGGTGCGCAGGCCTTCACCGCGCTGGCGATGGTCGGTGCCGTGGGCGCCGCCGCCGGTGTGGGCAACTTCATCGGCAACGGCATCGGCGCCCGCATGCAGCTGCCGAAGCCCGCCCGGGTGGTGGTGCAGGCCACGATCGCCGCCACCATCGGCGCCGTCGTCGCGGCCGTCCTGTCCAACCTCGTGGTGGTCACCGTCATCACGTTCATCGCCTCCGGCGCCTCCGCGATCGGCAAGGTCTCGCTCGATGCGTCGATCCAGGACGATCTGCCCGACGAGTCGCGGGCCTCTGCCTTCGGCCGGTCCGAGACCGCGCTGCAGCTCGGTTGGGTGGGCGGTGCCGCGCTCGGCGTGCTGCTACCGCCTACGCTGTGGATCGGGTTTGCAACCGTAGCGGCGATCATGGCCGTCGGCACGGCGCAGACGGTGCTGACCTACCGGGGCGGATCCCTGATCCCGGGCTTCGGCGGCAAGCGTCCGGAGCACATCCCACCCACGACGAACGGGGACTAGATGATCAAGCCCAGCCGGAACCTGGTGATCGGCGGCGCCGTCTTCCTCGTGGCGGTGGCGGTGCTGTTCGCCTTCACGATCAACGCGGCCGTGAAGAAGAACCAGGAACCCAAGCCGCGCCCCGCGCTCTCGGCGGCCTCGGGCACCGCGCTGATCAAGGTGGCCCCGCTGCAGTACTGCGAGGAGGTGGCGCAGCCCAAGTGCGACGCCCCGGCCCGGCCCACCCGGATCGCCGTCGAGCCCGGCAAGGCCCTCGTGATCTCGTTGCCCGACTACATCACCGACCGTCCCTGGGACGTGACGATCCAGCGCTTCGACACCACCACCGGCAAGGCCAGTCTGGAGACCCGCACGCACGTGCGGCCGACCGAGGCCACGCTGGTGCTCAAGTCGACCGATCAGCTGATCCTCGGCGCCGTCGAGATCCGGGTTCCGTCCACGGTGCAGGACGCCTTCGGCAACCTCGTGGCGCAGGCCGTGTGGGGCATCGACACCCTGCCCGACGGGCTCGTCAGCAAGCAGAACGTGTAGCCGTGGACGAGGCCGAGTGGGTCACCGTCGCGGTTGCCGCGATGCTCTTCCTGCTCCCGATCATCGCCGTGGCCGTAGTGGTCTACCGGAAGAAGAAGGGCCTGTGGCGCGGTGGCGTCCAGCCCTTCCAGGACCCGAACAACCCGGCCCGGCAGTTCAACGACCCGCCGCCGCCCTCACCCGACCGGGCGAACGTGCGGCGGATCGACGAGCTCTAGGAGTCGAGCTCCCGCGCGATCTCGCGCAGCACCTTGGCGATCTGCTCCGAGGCCTTGCGGTCCGGGTAGCGGCCCTTGCGCAGCTCCTGCTGCACGCTGCCGTCCAGCAGCTGGATCATGTCCTCGATCATGCCGTGCAGCTCGTCGGCCGGGCGGCGGTTCGCCGCCGGGCGACGGGTGCGCTGCGCCGCGCCGCGGGCGACGCTCGGGGCGGGTTCGAGCACCGTGACGGTCAGCGCCTGCGGCCCGCGACGACCCGCGGCCATGCTGAACTCGACGCGCTGACCCTGCTTGAGTTCCCCGGTCCCGTCGGGCAGCGCGGACGAACGGACGTACACGTCCTCGCCGCCCTCCTGCGACAGGAAGCCGAAACCCTTCTCCGCGTCGTACCACTTGACCTTGCCGGTAGGCACTTTGTCACCTGCTCCTGCGTACTGAACAACAAACGCGCCCCGCGAGGGCGAGGCGCAACTGTTCTAGTCTAGCTGTGTGGGCAAGTGGGAATCGGTTGTGGTGACGGTGGCGGCGATCCTCTTCGCGGTCGGCCTGATCGCGCTGGCCGCCCTGTTCCTCACACCGATGATCGACGGCGGTGTGACGGCCCCGACATGGGTGTACGCGCTCACTCCGCTGGCGCCGATCGGCTTCATCATCGGGATCGTCGGCGTGGTCCTCGGCAACATCGGGAAGGACTGAGGTCGCGATGACGGCATCCACCTCCCCGCGGGCCGGCGACCTCGTCGACCGGTACGGCCGCGTCGCGCGGGACCTGCGGGTCTCGCTCACCGACCGGTGCAATCTGCGCTGCACCTACTGCATGCCGGCCGAGGGCCTGGACTGGCTCGCCTCCGCGCACGTGCTGAGCACCGAGGAGATCCAGCGCCTCATCGGCATCGCCGTGCGCGATCTGGGCATCACCGAGATCCGGTTCACCGGCGGTGAGCCGCTGCTGCGCGCCGACCTCCCGGCGATCGTCGCGCACGCCGCGGCCCTGGTGCCGCGTCCGGAACTGTCGATCACCACCAACGGGCTCTCCCTGGCGCGGCACGCGCAGCGGCTCGCCGAGGCCGGTCTGGACCGGGTGAACGTCTCGCTCGACACCGTCGACCGCGATACCTACGCCCAGGTGACCCGTCGCGACCGCCTCGACGATGCGCTCGCCGGACTGCGCGCCGCGGCCGACGCCGGACTCACCCCGGTGAAGGTGAACGCGGTGCTCGGTCCCGGCCGCATCGGCGATGCGGTGCCGCTGCTGCGGCTGTGCCTGGACGCCGGGTACGAGCTGCGGATCATCGAGCAGATGCCGCTCGACGCCGGGCACACCTGGGAACGCTCGTCGATGATCACGGCGGAGGACCTGCTGGGCGAGCTCGGCCGCGAGTTCACGCTGACGCCCGACGGTGCGCCCCGCGGCAGCGCGCCCGCGGAGCGGTACCTGGTGAACGGCGGTCCGGCCACCGTCGGGATCATCGCCTCGGTCACGCGGCCCTTCTGCGGCGATTGCGACCGGGTGCGGCTCACGGCCGACGGGCAGATCCGCACCTGCCTGTTCGCGACGGAGGAGACCGATCTGCGGCCGCTGCTGCGCGGGGGCGGCTCGGACGCCGAGATCGCCGACGCGTGGCGCACGGCGATGCTGGGCAAGCAGGCCGGGCACGGCATCGATGATCCGACCTTCCTGCAACCCCCGCGTCCGATGAGCGCGATCGGGGGCTAGAGCGTGCAGATCCGGTACTTCGCCGCCGCCCGCGCGGCGACGGGCCTCGACGAGGAGATCGTGGACGTTCCCGAGGGGGCGTCGGTGGCCGAGGTGGCCGCTCTGTTGGGCAACCGGCATCCGGATCTGGCGGCGGTGCTCACCCGGTGCAGCTTCCTGCTCGACGAGATCGCGGTACGGGATGTGAATGCGCTGGCGAACGGCGTGATGCTCGACGTGCTCCCCCCGTTCGCGGGCGGCTGACAGCCCGAGTGACTTCGATCACACTCATAAATCACGAAGCGGTAACGGTTGGGCAACGGGCAGGATTCTGCTAGCGTCGCGGACGGTCATAGCAGCAGCTCGGACCGGATGAAGCTCCACGGTTTCATCCCGCGTTCGTACCGAACAGATCCTTTGCAGGCACGAGAGATGGGAAAACCCCTCAGCATGTCCGGTCGCCACCGTAAGCAGTCCACCACCGGCCGTACCGCAGCCAAGGTCGCCGCCACCGGCGCCCTCCTGGGCGGTGCCACCCTCGCCTTCTCGGCGCCCGCGGCGAACGCCGCGCCCGATTCCCAGTGGGATCAGGTCGCCAAGTGCGAGTCGGGCGGCAACTGGTCGATCAACACCGGCAACGGCTACCACGGCGGCCTGCAGTTCAGCCCCTCCACCTGGAACTCCTACGGCGGCCAGCAGTACGCGCCCACCGCGAACCAGGCCAGCAAGGCTCAGCAGATCGCGATCGCCGAGAAGGTCCTCGCGGGCCAGGGCAAGGGCGCTTGGCCGTCCTGCGGCCGTGGCCTCGGCGCCTCGACGCCGCGCACCGTCCCCACCGAGGTGCCCACCAAGCCCGCCGCGCAGAAGCCCGCCGTCGCGAAGCCCGCCCTTGGCAAGCCCGCGCAGAAGCCGGCGCAGCCCGTCGAGCAGAAGCCGGCCGCGCAGAAGCCCGCCGCACAGGCTCCCGCCGCCCAGAAGCCGGCCGTCAAGCCCGGCCAGTCGGTGAACTCGCAGTACATCCAGCAGGTCATCTCGCAGGCGCAGAGCGGTGGCCAGCAGGTCGATCCCGCCGTGCTGGCGATGCTGCAGCAGGCTGCGGCCAAGGGTTACTGACCCCCACGCACTTCACGATCCGAACGGGTCGACGGCTTCGGCCGTCGGCCCGTTCGGCGTTTCGGGGCCGCGACGATCCGCCTCGACCCGAGCCGGACATACCGGTACATCCTTTGCGATCCCACACGGTCTGCTACCGTGCCAACGGCCGCACTCGCGGCCGTTCGACCTGCACGAGAAGAGACCTCCCGATGATCGCTCGCTCCGCCACCGGACTCGCCGCGCTCGGCGCCCTCCTCGGGGGCCTCGGCATGGCCCTCGTCGCGCCCGCCGCGTCGGCCTCGCCCTCCACCTCGCCGGTGCCCACCACACCCGCGAAGCCGGCCCCGGTCCCGGGCGTCCCCGGCATCGATGAGAACGACATCAAGAAGCTCGCCCCCGGCGTGAACCCGCCGTCGGCGAACCGTCCCGCCGCCCCCGGTGCGGCACCGGCCCGTCCGGCGGCCCCCGGGGCACCGGCCCGGCCGGCCGCACCGGGCGGCACCGTCGAGGTCCCCGGCCTCGGCGCGGTCGCCGTGCCCGGTGGGCTCGGCATCGGCGCCGCCGGCCTCCCCGGCGTGGGCGTGCCCGGCATCGCGGGCGTCCCCGGCGCGGGCACCCCGGCACCGTCGAACCCGCGCGTGGAGAACCCGCAGGCGAACGTGCCGGCCCGCCCGTCGAACCCCGGCCCCACCGTGCCGGACGGTGCGCTCGGCATTCCGGTGGTCCCCGGACACCTCGGGGTGCCCCTGTTCACGCCGCGGCCGTGCGATCCGGCGCGCGTGACCACGTGCCCGGACACCAAGCCCGCGGACACCCGCCGCTAGTCGCTCCGGCCGAGGATCTGCGGGAGCTGCGCGGGGAAGGTCGTGAGGTCGGGTAGCGCCCGGCTGCGGCGGGCGAACCGGCGGGCGTTGCGGCCGTACCCCGGGTCGGCGAGCACCTTCTCGACGGCGGCGGCCACCTCGCCCGCGGTCACCGTCTGCGGGTCGAGGGTGATGCCCGCGCCCAGCGCTTCGGCCTGCGCGCTGTTGGGCGGGTGATCGCCGAACAGCGGCAGCAGCACCATCGGCACGCCCGCCTGCAGCGATTCCCGCACGCTGTTGAAGCCGCCGTGGGTCACGAAGACGTCGCAGGTGGGCAGGACGGTCTGCTGGTCGACGAAATCGGTGAGGATCACGTTCGCGGGCGGGGCCGGGATCTCGGCGCCGCCGGTGGCGACGATCGCGGAGACGTCCAGCGTGCCCAGCGCGGCGACGATGCTGCCGAGCAGGCCGCCGTTCACCCCGAGCGCGGGCGCGACCGAGCCGAGGCTCGCCAGCACCAGCGGACGATCCGCGGGGAGGTCGGCGATCCGCGGGTCGAGCGGGGCGTGGCTCCGGGGGCCCGGCCGGAAGCAGTGCAGTCCGGGCACGCGGTGGCTCGGCGGGTAGAAGTCGAGCGGGGTCTGGGCGATCCGGTTCCCGTCCGTCACGGACTCGACGGGCGGCAGACCGTGCAGCCCGCGCACCTCGTTCACGACCGCCATCACCTCGGGCGCGTCGGACTCGAACATCGGTGCCACGTCCAGGTCCAGGCGGGGGCATCCGAGTCGCTCCGCCACGAGGTAGCCGCCGAACTCGGTGTTGTCGCGCACGATGAGGTCGGGGACGGCACCGTCGAGTTCCTCCAGGAGGACGGTGGCCAGACGGTGCCCCAGGACCCCGACGAAGGCGCGCGCGGCGCCCTGCGGCGCGGCACTGAAGCCCTGGAACGGGTACGGGGTGGCCGGGGGCCGGTAGTCCGCCACCGAGAACTCCTCGGCCCGCAGCGCGGGATCGGTGGCGATCTGCGCCATCGTCGGGACGCCGTCGAGCGGGAGGACGTCGAGGCCGTAGCCGGTGACGAGGTCGGCGCCGTCGGCGGGGACGGCCACCGTCACCTCGTGTCCGGCGGCGCGCAGCGCGGCGGCCGCGGGGAGGACGAACGGGACGAGGTGGGAGTATCCGGCGATTCCCGTGACCAATATCTTCACATTGCTAACTATAGGTGAGATCGGTCGGCCGGGTCCGTCAGGCGCTGCCCACCCATTCGTCGGTGCCGTCGGCGAAGATCTGGTGCTTCCACACGGGCAGCGCCTCCTTGACCGCGTCCACCAGGCGCGCGCAAGTGGCGAAGGCCGCGCCGCGGTGATCGGCGGAAACGGCCACCACGAGGGCGGCGTCGCCGATGGCCAGCGGGCCCACGCGGTGCGAAACGGCGACGGCGCGCACTCCCTGTGCGGCGGCGGCCTCGCGGGCCACGACCTCGGCGAGGACGCGGGCGGCGGTGGGGTGCGCGGAGTATTCGAGCCGGGTGACGCCGCGCCCGCCGTCGTGATCGCGGACGGCGCCGATGAAGCCGACGACCGCGCCGGCTTCGGCGCGGATCACGGCGGCCTCGTGCGCGGCCAGGTCGATCGGTTCCTCGGTGACCTGCGCGAGCACCACATCAGCCATGGTCGCCGCCGCGGATCTGGTCGAGCGCGTGGTCGAGCACACCGTCGAGCACGCCGAGCCCGTCGCGGACGCCGCCGGTGGACCCGGGCAGGTTCACCACGAGCGAGGCCCCGGCGATGCCCGCGAGGCCGCGGCTGAGCACCGCGGTGGGAACGTCCGGGAGCCCGGCGCTGCGGATCGCATCGGCGAGGCCGGGGATCTCACGGTCCAGTTCGGGGCGGGTCTGCTCGGGGGTGCGGTCGGTGGGGGTGAGCCCGGTGCCGCCGGTGGTGAGGATCACGGCGTCGCGGCGCCGGATGGCGGAGCGGATCGCGGAGCCCACCTCGCGGCCGTCGGGCACCACGACGGGGCCGGTCACGGTGAAGCCGCGGTCGGTGAGCCAGGCGGCGATGAGCGGTCCGGTGCGGTCCTCGCGCTCGCCGGCGGCCGAGCGGGTGGAGGCCACCACCACGGTCGCGGCGCGGTCAGTCATCGCGCGACCACGGGCCGGTCTTGCCGCCCTCCTTGGTGAGGACGCGGATGTCGGTGAGGACGGCGGCGGGGTCGATCGCCTTGACCATGTCGTGCAGGGTGAGTCCGGCGACGGCGACGGCCGTCAGCGCCTCCATCTCGACGCCGGTGCGTCCGGTGCACCGGACGGTGGCGGTGATGGCGATCTCGGCGTCGCCGGGTTCAAGGTCCACCTGCACTCCGGAGACGGGCAGCGGATGGCACAGCGGCACCAGGTCGGGGGTGCGCTTGACGCCCATGATGCCCGCGATGCGAGCGGTGGCGAGCACATCGCCCTTGGCCACCGCGTTCGCGGCGATCTTCTCGATCACCTCGGCGGTGGTGCGGAAGACGCCGGCCGCCACCGCGGTGCGCGCGGTGACGTCCTTGCCGGTCACATCGACCATCCGGGCGGCGCCCGTGTGATCGACGTGCGTCAGGTCCACGTCAGCGATTGATGCGGGTGTTCGGGTGCACGTAGGGGATGTGCGCCTCGGGGAACTGCACATCACCGAAGGGCGAGAGCGCGCCGACCAGCGGGGCGGCGAACTCGGACACCGCGTGGTCGCCTTCTGCGGCGGGCCAGCCGTTGTCGACGTAGCCGGCCTTCTTCTTGTCGTTCGTGGTCTCAGACACGTCGCTATTCTGACATGCCCCGGCCTCTAGGCTGTATCGGTGAGCAGTAAAGCGTCCGGGGCGGCCCCGGCGGCCGTCCTCGCGGAGTGGCTGCGCAGCCGCGACGATGCGTGGATCGCGGCACTTCTGGATGCGCGGCGCGATGTCGCGACGCCGATTCCGGCGGGTTTCGGGGTGCTGGCCACCCGCCTCCTCAGTCCCGCCTCGCTCGGCCGGGTGGCCGAGCGGCTGACCCTGCTCGATCTGGCCGTGTTGGAGCTGGTGCTCGCGGACGGCGGCACCGTCGATTCGCTGGCGCGGGCGCTGCGCGGCCGGGCCCTGAAGAAGCAGGTCAGTGCGTCGGTCGCCACACTCATCGACCTCGCGCTGGTCTGGGGCGAGTCCGACCTGCGCACGGTTCCCGCGGTGCGCGAGGCGATGCCCTGGCGGATGCCGCAGCTCACCGTCGACGCGCCGGACCGGGCGGAGCTCCCCGAGCCCGGGAGCGAGGAGCGCGGGCTGCTCGATCGACTGGCCGAGGGGTCGCCGCTGGGCCGGACCGCGGCGGCGGCGCCCGGCACCTCGCCCGAGCATCCCGTGCAGCGATTGTTGGCCGCGGGTCTGCTCACGCGGGTCGATCATCAGACGGTCGAGCTGCCCTGGGAGGTGCGGGCGCGGTTGCGGGGCGAGCTGCCGCTGGGTGATTCGCTCAAGCCGCCCGTGCCGGACGGTGCGCCGGTCCCCGGGCTCGACGGTGCCGGGGCGGTCGCGGCGCTGGAGCTGCTGCGGCACGCCGACGATCTCTTGGCGGTGTTGGGACAGGCCCCGGCGGCGCGGGTGAAGGCGGGCGGCATCGGGATCCGGGAGTTGCGGCGGGTGGCGAAGGCCGCCGATCTGCCCGAGGAGCGGGCGGCGTTGCTGTTGGAGGTGCTGGCGGCCGCGGGACTGATCGCGGAGGGCGAGCTGGCGGACAGTGAGGATTCGGTGTTCGCGCCCACGGTGACCGTGGACGAGTGGTCGCGGGCGGAGCCGGCGGACCGCTGGGCGGTGTTGGCGCGCACCTGGCTGGAGCTGCGGCGGCAGCCCGCCCTGATCGGCTCGCGGGGCGAGGACGGGATCGTGGGGCCGCTGCACCGGGCGGCGCGCAGTTCGGTGGCCCCGCAAGACCGCCGAGCGGTGTTGGAGGCGTTGGCGACCGCGCCCGCGGGCGTGGCCCCTCCCCTGCCGGAGCTGCACGCGGCGGCGCGGTACGCGCATCCGTCCTGGTACCGGCGGCTCACGCTGGAGGCGATCGCGGGGATCGTCGAGCAGGCACAGACGGTGGGCCTGGTGGCGGGTGGTGCGCTGACGGCGGCGGGCCGGGCGGCGCTCGCGGAATCGGAGCTGGAGTCGGCGATGGCGGCGGCGCTTCCGGCACCGGTCGAGGAGTTCCTGTTGCAGGCCGATCTGACACTCACCATCCCGGGGCCCACGACGCACGGGTTCGCGGAGTCGGTGGCGCTGGTGGCGGATCTGGAGTCGGCGGGCGGGGCGGCGGTGTACCGGGTGACGGATGCCTCGGTGCGGCGGGCGCTCGATGCGGGGCGGACGGCGGCGGAGGTGCACGCCTTCTTCGTGGCGCATTCGGTGACGCCGGTGCCGCAGGGCCTGACCTATCTGGTCGACGATGTGGCGCGGCGGCACGGTGCGCTGCGGGCGGGGATGGCGGCGTCGTTCCTGCGCTCGGACGATCCGGCGCTGATCGCGGCCGTGCTGGCCTCGCCGGCGGCGCAGGCCCTGGCGCTGCGGTCGGTGGCCCCGACGGTGCTGGTGTGCCAGGCCCCGCTGGCGGAGTTGGTGGCGGGCCTGTCGGCGGCGGGTTTCGCTGCGGCGGCGGAGGATTCGCGGGGCGTGGTGGTGGACCTGCGGCCGAGCGCGATCCGGTTGCCGATGCCGCGGCCGCGGCCCCCGGCGGCGCAGGCCACGCTGGAGCAGTTGGCGGAGGCGGCGGAGCAGATCCGTCGGCAGGACTCCCCCGCGGGTGAGCCGCGGACCACGGGGCCCGAGTTGATGGCGTTGTTGCAGTCCGCCGCGGGCGAGGGCCGGCCGGTGCGGCTGGGGTACGTGGATGCGAACGGGGTGTACACCCGGCACGTGGTGGTGCCCGAGTCGGTGCGGCACGGGCAGCTCGCCGCGCTCGACGGTGACGCGCCGCGCCGGTTCGCCCTGCATCGCGTGACCACCGCCGAATTCATTGACTGATCAATCGGTCATCGTCGCCACCACCGCGGCCGGAGCCGCCCTCGGCCTGGTGGTGCGCGGGCTGGTCGGCATGTGGCAGAACGAGGCCTTCCTCGGCCGGGGCGGCGAGCTCACGATCCTGGACCGAGGGGGCGGCCTGCTCGCGGCGGCGAGCACCGACGGGGTGCCGAGGGCCCGGATCGCGCAGGCCCTCACCGAGGCGGGCTATCCGTGGCGCGGCGACGCCGACCCGTACGAATCCGAGTACGTGCGCTTCGTGCAGGGCCGCGGCGATGCGGAGCCCGCGGTCGAGGAATTGCTGCGCGAGCGGGCGGTGGCCCGCGCGGAGAAGCGCGGACCCACCGCCCGCGACCTGCGGCTGCGGCTCGGCGAGCGGGGCGTGGTGGTGCGCGACCGCGGCGATGAGCAGGAGTTCCGTCTCGCGCGGCACAATGGATAGATGACCGACGGACCCCTCATCGTCCAGTCCGATAAGACCCTCCTGCTGGAGGTGGATCACGAGCAGGCCGATGCGGCGCGGGCCGCGATCGCGCCCTTCGCCGAGTTGGAGCGCGCTCCGGAGCACGTGCACACCTACCGGGTGACGCCGCTGGCGCTGTGGAACGCGCGGGCGGCGGGGCACGACGCCGAGCAGGTGGTGGACGCCCTGGTCACCTTCTCGCGGTATCCGGTGCCGCAGCCGCTGCTGGTGGACGTGGTCGACACCATGAGCCGGTACGGGCGGCTGCAGCTGGTGAAGAGCCCGGTGCACGGGCTCACCCTGGTCTCGCTGGACCGCGCGGTGCTGGAGGAGGTGCTGCGGCACAAGAAGATCGCGCCCATGGTGGGCGCCCGGATCGACGACGACACCGTGGTGGTGCACCCGTCGGAGCGTGGCCACCTCAAGCAGTTGCTGCTCAAGGTGGGCTGGCCGGCGGAGGATCTGGCGGGTTACGTGGACGGCGAATCGCATCCGATCGCGCTGGACACGGAGACCGACCCGTGGGAGCTGCGCGATTACCAGAAGATCGCCGCGGATTCGTTCTGGCTGGGCGGTTCCGGTGTCGTGGTGCTGCCCTGCGGTGCGGGCAAGACGATGGTGGGCGCCGCCGCGATGGCCCGTGCGCAGGCCACCACGCTGATCCTGGTGACCAACACCGTGGCCGGGCGGCAGTGGAAGCGCGAGCTCCTGGCGCGCACGTCCCTCACCGAGGAGGAGATCGGCGAGTACTCGGGCGAGAAGAAGGAGATCCGCCCCGTCACCATCGCCACCTATCAGGTGCTCACCCGGAAGTCGAAGGGCGAGTACAAGAACCTCGACCTGTTCGATTCCCGGGACTGGGGCCTGATGATCTACGACGAGGTGCATCTGCTGCCCGCACCGGTCTTCCGGATGACGGCGGATCTGCAGTCCCGGCGCCGACTGGGACTGACCGCCACGCTGGTGCGCGAGGACGGCCGCGAGGGCGATGTCTTCTCCCTGATCGGGCCGAAGCGTTACGACGCGCCGTGGAAGGACATCGAGGCGCAGGGCTGGATCGCCCCGGCCGATTGCGTGGAGGTGCGCGTGACGCTCACCGAGAACCAGCGCATGCAGTACGCCACCGCCGAGCCCGAGGAGCGGTACAAGCTGGCCTCGACGGCGCCCGCCAAATCGGCCGTGGTGAAGTCGATCCTGGAGCGCCACAAGGGCGCTCAGACGCTGGTGATCGGCGCGTACATCGATCAGCTGGAGGAGCTGGGCGCCGCACTGGACGCGCCGGTGATCCAGGGTTCCACGAAGACCCGCGAGCGCGAGGCGCTCTTCGACGCCTTCCGGCGCGGCGAGATCTCCACGCTGGTGGTGAGCAAGGTGGCGAACTTCTCGATCGATCTGCCGGAGGCGTCGGTGGCCGTGCAGGTCTCGGGCACGTTCGGTTCCCGCCAGGAGGAGGCGCAGCGCCTCGGCCGGCTGCTGCGACCCAAGCACGACGGTGGCACCGCCCACTTCTACTCGGTGGTCTCGCGCGACACCCTGGACGCCGAGTACGCCGCGCACCGTCAGCGCTTCCTGGCCGAGCAGGGCTACGCCTACCGCATCGTGGACGCCGACGATCTGCTCGGCCCCGCGATCGGCGAGACCGCCGACTGACCAGGCGGATCGGCGGCTCCGCGCTAGAGCCCGCGATCGGCGAGGTCGGGGTTCTCCGGATCGATCCGGACGGGGTGCACCGCAGCGTCGAAGGGCCGGCACGGGCACCAGCCGCCGCGGGTGACGGGCGTGCGCGCACGGTCGGCGAGCACGGTGCCGTGCAGAGTGCCGTCGGCGCCCCAGTGCAGGACGTCGTGCGTCCAGGGCTCCATCAGGATGTGATGCCGTTCGAGCATCTCGACGTGCGTGCGCCGGTACTCGCCGAAGCTGCGTGCCGCGGCGCGCAGCAGTTCGCCCGCGCTCGTGATCCAGTCCTGGAATCCCATGACACTCGCCCCTTTCCGATGCGCACCGCCTGATGCGAATCGATCTTCGGACATTCGAATCGATAGGTCCATCGAGTATTTCTACCGCCATTCGGTGTGTTCGCTTAACAATCGCCGCGGGCGCCGCGACCAGCGAGAGAGCTTCGCGAATGCCATTGCAATGCAGGCTCATCGGGAGTAATATCGAACATATGAGCTACGACGACGCTTTCGATCTCGGACGGCGGGTCACACGCCCCGTGCCCGCCGAGATCGCCGGCGCATCGGATCACACTCCGTCCTCGGCGCTGGCCCGCCTCCGCCGGATCACCGCCGAGGTCAATCGTCTGGAGGCCGAACGGCACGCGGTGCTCTCTCAGCTCTACGCCCTGCGGGAGGAGGCCCGCGCCGTGCGGGTGGAGTCCGATCGTCGGTTCGTCGACGATTGGGACGAGTTGGTCGCCGAGGCGGGTGCCGCCCTGGGAACCGGTCGCGGTGCGGCCTCCGCCGCCCTCCATCGCAGCCTGGACCTGCGTGAACGGTTCCCGCGGGTGTTCGCACTGTTCGCGCGCGGCGCGATCGGCATGGTGCAGGTGCGGGCGGCGCTCCGCGCGGCGGTCGCGGTGCTGGAAGACGAGGTGGCCGCGGCACTCGACACGCGGCTCGCCGCCTGGCTCCTCGCGCGCGAGGGCACCACGGTGACGGGCCCGGCGGTGGAACAGGCCGCCACGCGGATCCTGGTCGAGCTCGATCGAGATGCGGTTCCCGAGCGGCCACCCACCGCCCCGTCGGCCCGGCTGGACTTCCATGCCCGGAGCGACGGAGCGGTCGACCTGGAGGTGGTGCTGGACAGGGCGCAAGCGATCCGGCTGTCGAAGCCGATCAACGACGTCGCCCGAACGGTGTGCCGTCGGGACGGCCGGACCCTCGCCGAGCGACAGGTCGACGCGCTGGTCGCGCTCGCCGAGGGCTACGAGACGCTGGGCTGCCGATGCGGGAACGAGGAGTGCACCCACCGCGAGGCGCGCCCCCGCACCGGCGCGGTCGCGCAGAACGTCAAGGCTCTCGCCGTCATCGTGCTGAACGAGTCCGCCGCGATCACGCCCGGCGGGCAGCCGACACCGGCTGCCCCGGCCGCGCCCGGAGGCGCCGTCGTCGTCACCGACGATCCCGGTCTCTCCGGCCCCGTCACCGCCGATCACGCGCGGGCGTTGATCGGTACCTGCGATACCTCGGTGCGGGTGCTCGGCCGCCGCGATCCCACCACCGGGAAGATCCACGCCACCGGCGCCACCGGGTACCGGCCCACGCAGTACCAGCTCCTCGTGCTGCGTCTCACCTACCCCACCTGCGTCTTCCCGGGGTGTTCGGTGCCGTCGTCGGCCTGCCAGATCGACCACGTCACCGAGTACGACCACCGCGCGCCGGCCGTGGGCGGGCAGACGGAGATCGGGAACCTGGTGCCGCTCTGCGGTTTCCACCACAGGATCAAGACGGAGGGCGGGTGGATCTCCGATGTGCTGCCCGGCGGTGGCGTCGAGTGGCGCCATCCCACGGGCGCCGTGTGGGTGGTGCCGCCGGGCTCCGCGACGGATCTGATCCCGGGGCTAGGCTCCCTGGTCTGGGACACGCCTGCCCGCACCACCGGGCGAGCATCGTCCGCGCCGAACGGTTTCGAGAACCACGCCCGCCGCCGGGCCGCGCAGCGCCGTCGCCTCCGCGCGCTGCATCGTCGCCTCCGCCACGCCCGCCGGAGCGAGCGCGCGGCCCAGCGCGAGGAGGCGAGCCACGAAGCGGCACAGCGCATGGCCCAGCGGCTCGGGATTCCACCGCCGGAGCCTCCGCGGGCGCCGCCGTTCTGAGGATGAATCGGCAAGCGGAGCAGGGCATCGTCGGGCACAATGAGCGCCACCGCGCACCGGAATCCACGACCGGTCCGTACCGGAGGGCTGCACCGATGCCATCACCAGACACCACGGACTCCACCCGCCCGAGTGCTCGCCTCAACGGCACCTTGGGGGTGACGGGGATCGTCTTCATGGTGATCGCGGCCGCGGCGCCGCTCACCGTGATCGCCGGCAACGTCCCGATCGCGATCGGCCTCGGCCCGGGCGCGGGTGCGCCGGTCGGCTTCCTCATCGCCGCCGCGGTGCTGCTGGTCTTCTCGGTGGGTTTCGTCGCGATGACCCCGTTCGTCGCCGAGGCCGGCGCATTCTTCTCGTACGTCACCGCGGGCCTCGGCCCGCGTCCCGGGCTGGGCTCCGCCTACACCGCGCTCGTCGCCTACACCGCCATCCAGGTGGGGATCTACGGCTACTTCGGCTGGGCGGCCGACAATCTCATGCGGTACTACGGCGGGCCGGAACTGCCCTGGTGGCTGTGGGCCGCCGGGCTGATCCTCGTGGTCGGAGCGCTCGGCTACCGCCAGATCGATCTCAGCGCGAAGGTCCTCGGGGTCGCGCTGGTGCTGGAGATCGCGGTGGTCGTGGTGCTCGACGTGGTGGTCGTCGCGCGCGGCGGCGCCGAGGGCATCAGCGCGAGCTCCTTCTCGCCGTCCGCGATCACCTCGGGCCCGCTGGGAATCGCGGTCCTGTTCGCCCTCACCGGTTTCATCGGCTTCGAGGCGACGGCCGTGTTCCGCGACGAGGCGCGCGATCCCGCGCGCACCATTCCCCGGGCCACCTACGCGGCGGTCACCATCATCGGTGTCTTCTACGCGATCTCGGCGTGGGCCGTCGTCGAGGCGTGGGGGCCGTCGAAGGTGCGCGACGTCGCCAACGCCTCGCTGGCGAGCGGGGACAGCATGCTGCTCACCACGGTGCGCGACTATCTCGGGCCGATCCTGCACGATGTGACGCAGGTGCTCCTGGTCACGAGCCTGTTCGCGTGTGCACTGTCCTTCCACAACATCATCGCCCGCTACCAGTTCGTCCTCGCCGGGAAGACCGTCTTTCCCGCCCCGCTCGCCCGGGTACACAGGCGGCACGGTTCGCCGCACCTGTCGTCGGGAGTCCAGACGGTGACCGCAGCGGCCTGCGTCGCCGCCTTCGCGGTGTCCGGGGTGAGCCCCCTGGTGGGGGTCTTCGGACCGATGGCGGGCGTGTCGACCGTCGGGATGATCCTCTTGCTCCTGATCACCTCGATCGCCGTGCCCGCCTACTTCTTCCGGCATCCGCACGATCGAGCGGGCCGGGTCCTGCAGACCTACGTCCTTCCGGTGATCGCGGTGGTGGCACTGCTCGCCTGTCTGGTGATCGTGCTCGACAACTTCACCCTCGTCACCGGCCAGTCCGCGGGGCTGAGCGCGGTGCTCGCCGCGGTGCCGGTGGTGGCCTTCGTGATCGGATTCGCGACGCGGTCGTCGCGCCGCCTGGCCGTCGACTCCGCGGGCGAGAACTGACAGGATGATCGAATGAGCAGCGTGAAGATCGCCGCATTGCAGGCGGAATCGGTTCCCGGAAGCCCGGAGGAGAACCTCGCCGTGATCGCCCGGGCCGCCGAGCAGGCCCGGGAAGCGGGCTGCGAGCTGCTGATCACTCCCGAGTTGTTCACCACGGGCTACGTTCTGGGTCCCGAGCCGATGCGCGGTTTCGCCCACGCCGGTCTCGCGGACCGCGTCGCGGGGATCGCCGGCGGCGTGGGGATCGGGGTGATCGCGGTGCTCCCCGAGGCGGATGGCGACGCCGTCTACAACACGGCCTTCCTGTTCTCACCCGAGGGCGAGATCCTGGCGAGGCACCGCAAGACGCACCTGTTCGGCGACCTCGACCGGTCGATGTTCGCGCCCGGCGAGACGGCGGTGAACCCCGTTGACTTCCACGGGGTTCGCATCGCCATGTTCATCTGCTACGACGTGGAGTTCCCCGAGAACGTGCGGCTCGCCGCGGATGCCGGCGCACACCTGGTGGCGGTCCCCACCGCACAGATGGAGCCCTTCGCCATCGTCGCCGACGTGGTCGTCCGCACCCGGGCGTGGGAGAACCAGGTGTACCTGGCGTACGTCAACCACGAGGGCCACGACCAGGACCTGACCTACGTGGGGCGCAGCAGCATCGTCGGGCCCGACGGCGAGGTGCTCGCCTCGGCCGGGCGCGGAACCCGGCTGATCACCGCCACCGTCGATACCGAGGCGGTCAACGCGGCGCAGGCGGCCAATCCGTATCTGACCGATCGCCGCCGCGACCTGTACTAGCGTCGCGGGCGCCACTCGCCGAGCGGCTCAATCCGATTCGGCGAGTCCGGCGTTCACGATGTCGGCCGTCGGCAGCCCCGAGCGGAAGCTCACCTCGTGGACCAGAGAATCGAAGGTGCGGCACACGCTGGTCACGCCCGTGGGACCGCTGACCACCCAGCCCATCGTGATGGGCCGGACCACGTCCCGGTGCAGGACACCCGAGAGCCTGCGGGCCACGGCGGCCCGGTTGCGCGGTCCGGTCACCCGATCGGCGGCCCACTCCGGCGGTGCTCCACCGCAGCCGCCGCACATCAGGGCATCACGTCGCCGGAGTTGGGGCCGAGCACCTGTCCGACGTAGAGATTGCCTCCCGGATCGGATGCCAGCAGTACGGCGGTCGGCGCGACCTCCGCGGGCGTTCCGAACCTGCCGAGCGGGAGTTCGGCGCGTTTGGCGCGCTTCCAGTCGTCGTCGATGCCGGCCACCATGGGGGTGTCGATGGGGCCGGGCGCGATCGCGTTGACCAGGACGCCGTGCGGTGCCGCCTCCAGCGCGATCGACTTCGTCATCGCGATGACCCCCGCCTTGGCCGCCGCGTAGTGCGCGAGCGAGGCCCCTCCCTTGATCGCGAGCTGCGAGGCGATGTTGATGATCCGGCCGCGTCGCTGCGCGAGCATCGGGCGCAGCGCCGACCGATTCAACAGGAAGACACTGGTCAGATCGACGTCGAGGGTCTCGCGCCACTGTGCCGCCGTCATCTCGGACGCCGGCGATTGGGTGAGGATGCCGTGCGCGCACACCAGGATGTCGAGGCCGCCGTCGGCGGTCGCAACGGTGGACACCGCCCGCTCCACATCGGCCTCGGACGTGGCGTCGAGCACCTCGCTCCGCAGCGCACCGACCTCGTCGCGCACCGCGACCACCCGTTCGTCGCGATCGACCACGGTGACGGCCGCCCCGGCGGCGACGAAGGCCTCCGCGATGGCGCGGCCGATCCCCGACGCGGCACCGGTGACGATGGCACTACGCCCCTGCAAGACATCGGTCATCTCGTTCTCCTCGTCAATCCCGCATGGCGGTGGTGAGTGCGCCGTCGACCACGATCGCCTGACCGCTCACGTACGACGCCCGGGCACTGGACAGGAAGGCGATGACCTCGCCGACCTCGCGAGGATGGCCCACGCGTCCCCACGGGATGTAGCCGCCGGCGCGGTCGAGCCCCTCGGGCCCCAGAGAATTGACGGCATCGCTCGACTGCGGCGTGCGGATCAGACCCGGGATCACCGCGTTGGCGCGGATGCCGCGCGGGCCGTATTCGACGGCCAGGCTGCGGATCAGCCCGATCACGCCGGCCTTGGCCGTCGCGTAGTGGGCGTGTTCCTGCCAGCCGTACACGCCACCGGCGATCGATGAGATGGCGGTGACCGAGCCACCACTCCCCATGTGCCGCAGTCCTGCTCGTGCCGTGCGCATCACCCCGTGCAGGTCCACATCCATCATCGCGTGCCACTGCTCGTCGGTCAGCGAGTCGAATGCCGCTTCGCGGAGGATTCCCGCGTTCGCGACCGCGTGGTCGATCCGGCCCCACTCCGACATCAGGGTCCGGGCGAATCGGTCCACCGACTCGGTCGAGGACACGTCGACCTCGACGATCAGGCCCTCTCCCCCGGCCTCCCGGACAGCGCGCAGGGTGATCTCGGGATCGTGCGGATCACCACTGAACGTGCCGATTCCCACGCGGACACCCTGTTCGGCGAGGCACACCGCGGTCGCGGCACCGATTCCGGACGCCGCACCGGTGATCATCGCGACGGGCCGCTCGGTCATGCCGCCACCTCGACGCCGTCGGAAGGGCCCTGCGTGCGCGTCCCGCCCGGAGCCGGCGGATCTGTCACCTTGCGTGCACCGAGAACCATCAGCGCCGATGCGAGGGCTCCGGCCGCGCCCACCCACAGTGCCGCCGTGGAGTAGTCGACCGAGGCGGCCGTGAGAGCGGTCAGCAGGATGCCGGCGATGATCGCGCCGGGCTGCGACATGGCTCCGATGAACGAACTCCCCGTTGCGCGGCAATCGGTATCGAAGCACTCCGCCTGGAAGAACATGATCGCCGCATACGGCCCGAGCAGGAAGAACAGGCCCATCATGTAGGTCACGAGTACGAAGGCCTGGTCGGATGGACCGAGCATCATCGCGGCGAAGAACAGGCCGGCGAGCGACCAGCCGACGGCGATCGTGTTGCGGCGCCCGAACCGATCGCCCGCCCAGCCGTGGGCGAGGTACCCCGCCACGGCCACCACGTTCGACAGCACGACCAGCAGCAGTGTGCTCGAGGCGTCGATGCCCTTGCCCTTCTCGAGCACCGTGGTTCCCAGGACCGAGAAGGTCTGGATGGCGAACCAGTTCAGCATCCACGCGAGCGAGAGCACCACGGTGTTCCGCAGGTGCTTACCGGTGAAGATCCGCTTGAGCGGTGCGGCGGTCTGCTCGACGGTGCCGGTGGCCGCGGCGAGCGCGTCGGCCTCGTCGTTCTTGCCGGCCTTCCGCAGCTGCCGGACGTTCTGCTGCGCCTCGAACTGCGGGCTCTCCTTGAGGGTCCGGCACACCAGGGCCACGATCACGGCGGGAATCGTGGCGAGCAGGAAGGCGATCCGCCAGGAGTCCACGCCGAAGACCGCGGTCACGAGGGCGACGAATCCCGCCGCCAGCAAGGCGCCCGCGGGCCAGCCGGTCTGGACCATCGAGTACACGAAGCCCCGGCGCTTCTTGATCTGCTCGTCCTCGGTCACCTCGTAGAGCTCGTTGAGATAGGTGGCGTTGACGGACTGTTCGGCGAGACCGAGCCCGCTCACGGACCGCACGCCGACCAGGGAGGCCGCGTTGAACGCCGCCGCCGTGGCCAGCGACGATGCCGCGGTACCGCCGACCGAGATGATCATTCCCTTGCGCCGGCCCAGCTTGTCGACCATCGGGCCGACGAGCAGCACGACGATGGCGGTGCCGATGCTGACGAAGGTGGAGATGAGCAGGGCGTAGCTGGTACTCCACCCGAAGGACGCCTCGATCCGCGGCAGCAGCGTGCCGAAGAGGATGAAGTCGTACACCGCGATGGTCCACGCGAAGAAGGCGATTCCCGACGCACGCCGGGTCTCCGCACCGGTCACCCGACGCAGGCCCGGAACCGGGGGGTTGGCTGATTCAGACATAGTCGTGCTCTCTGATGAGGTGGGAGGGGGGTGCGCCGGATGCCGGCACGGGGTGCTCGCTCAGACGCGGGGTCGGCGGGTACGGAAGTCCTGGGCGATGGCGTCGAAGGTGGACCAACGGACGCCCTCGTGGGAGCTGATGTGTTCGATCAGGCGCTCCAGCATGAGGAGCACCTGCGGGCGGCCCGCCACATCCGGGTGGATGGTGAAGGTGAAGACGGCGTAGTCACTCTCGCGGTAGACCCAGTCGAACTGGTCCCGCCACATCTGCTCGATATCGCGCGGGTTCACGAAGCCGTGGCTGTTCGGGCTGCCCTTGATGAACATCATGGGCGGCAGATCGTCGAGGTACCAGCTCGCCGGGATCTCGATCAGATCGGTCTCCTCGCCGCGGACGAGGGGTTTCATCCAGGCGGCGGCGGGCTTGTCGTAGTCGATCGGGGTCCACGTGTCGCCGACGCGCACGTAGTACGGCTCGAAGTCGCGGTGCATGAGGGAGTGGTCGTAGGCGATGCCGCGCTCGATGAGCAGTTCGTTGGTCACCTTGCTGAATTCCCACCACGGCGCGACGTACCCGGTGGGCCGCTTGCCGGTGCGGGTCTGGATGAGATCGATGCAGTGGTCGAGGATCTCGGATTCCTGCTCGCGGGTCATCGCGATGGGGTTCTCGTGGCTGTATCCGTGCAGCCCGATCTCGTGGCCGGCGGCCACCACCGCGTCGAACTGCTCGGGGAAGGTCTCGATCGAGTGGCCCGGCCAGAACCAGGTGGCGGGGAGCTCGTATTTGGCGAGCAGCGAGTTGAGCCGGGGCACACCGACTTCGCCGGCGAAGATGCCGCGCGAGATGTCGCCCGGCGAGTTCTCTCCACCGTACGAGCCGAGCCATCCACCG
This sequence comes from Tsukamurella sp. TY48, assembly GCF_019656655.1. Classification (GTDB taxonomy): domain Bacteria; phylum Actinomycetota; class Actinomycetes; order Mycobacteriales; family Mycobacteriaceae; genus Tsukamurella; species Tsukamurella strandjordii. Next base: position 1,073,622 of record NZ_BPMV01000001.1, read on the forward strand.
ACGGCATCGACATCGATGCCGAAGGCGACGAAGATCTCCTTGGTCATGAATCAGTCCTCCTGGTTGTTCGCGTAGACGTCGATCAGGGAAGTGGCGTTGTCCGCCCGGAGCATGTGATGGGAGAGCAAGAGCGCCAGCAGTATCCGGACCTGGGTGGCCGGCAGTCCGGATGCGGCGGGTATGCCGGCGGCCACGAGATCGGCCCCGCCGCCGTTGCCGTAGACGCCCGCCACCGGCCCCTCGGGCACCCGGGTGGACAGCACCAGCGCGGTGCCCGCCGCCAGGAGGTCGGTGGCCGCGGAGACCACATCGGGGTTCGCGTTGCCGATGCCGGTGCCGGCGATCACCACACCGGTGGCGCCCACGGCCACGGCGGCGCGCAGCAGTGCGTCGTCCGCGCCCGGATACATCTCGACGAGGTCGACCCGGGTGCGATCGAAGTCGCTGGTGGGGCGCGGCAGGGGTTTGGGCCGGCGCGGCGCCGAGGCGATGACCACGGTGTCGCCGCGGATCTCGCCGACTCCCGCGCCGAGCACCGAATCGAAGGCCGCGAGGGCCGTGGTGTGGATCTTGCGAGTTCCGCGGGCCGGCAGGACGCGACCCGCGAAGACGATCAGGACCCCCAGGTCACGAGCGTCCGGGGACGCCGCGACGCGCACCGCGTCCGCGAGGTTGCGCCGGCCGTCGCCGTCGGCGGCATCCTGCGGTCGCTGTGCGCCGGTCAGCACCACCGGCCGCGGATCGTCGTGCACCAGGTCGAGCAGGATCGCGGTCTCCTCCAGGGTGTCGGTGCCGTGCGTGATCACGACGCCGTCCACGCGGTCCTCCCCGCCCCGGGCCAAGACCTCGGCGACGGCATCACTGATCTCGCGCATGTGCCCGAGAGTGAGCCGGTAGGAGCCCACCGTCATCAGGTCGATGGTGTCGGTGCGGACGTCCCGGACACCGGCGTCGGCCAGGAGGGTCGCGCCGGTTCGATTGGCGACCACACCGCCCTCGGTGGCCGTCGACGCGATCGTCCCGCCGGTCGCAATGACCGCTACTCGTGCTTGCATGACGACGAGTGAACCACGTCACAAACGATTGCGGCAATCGTTTGTGTAAATTTGCTCAAACGTTTGTGTAACGCCTCGCGCCCAGCGGTGCGTCTGTAGTGTTGGCGTCCATGACCAGGGAGGAGCACCCGTGAAAGCAGCACGGCGAGGCACGCTGACCCTCCGGATGCTCGCCGACGAGCTCGGTGTGAGCCCGTCGACGGTGTCCCGGGTGCTGAACGCCGACGGCGACGATGCGCTGCGCTGGGCATCGACCGATACCGTGGCCCGCATCCGCGCCCTCGCACAGGAGCAGGGCTACTCCCCCAATCCGCAGGCCTCCAGCCTGCGCACCCGCCGCTCCGGGCTCATCGGCGTGCTCGTTCCCCGCCTGCAGGACTACGTGCTCGCCACCATCTACGAGGGCATCGAAGAGGCCGCCAGCGAATCCGGGCAGTCGACCTTCGTCACCAACTCGCTCGATCTCATCGACAACCAGCGCGCCCGGACGCAGATGATGATCGACCGACGGGTCGACGGGATGATCTTCGGCGACGCGCATCTGGACCACGCCTTCCTCGACGAGGTGCACCGGCACGGGCTCCCCTTCGTCCTCACATCCCGGCACTCCGGGGACTACCCGGCGGCCACCGTCGATGACGTCAAGGGCGGACGCCTCGTGGGCGAGCACCTGGCCTCGACCGGCCGTCGCGATATCGCGATCCTCGCCGGACTCGAATTCGCGTCCACCGCACAGGACCGGACCTCGGGAGCACGGCAGGCACTGTCCGAACACGGAATCCACGTTCCCGACGATCGCGTCGTGTACTCGAGTTTCGATCCCGCCGGCGGCCGCGCGGGGATGGAGCGCATCCTGGCGACCGGCCCGGTTCCGGATGCGGTCTTCGCGACCAACGACTTCGCCGCCCTGGGCTCCTTCGGCGCGCTCCGCGATCGCGGCATCCGCGTTCCCGACGATGTCGCGCTCGTGGGCTACAACGACACCCCGCTCGCGGACGGCGGCGCCGTCGCTCTGACCACCGTGCGCTCGCCCATGCACGAGATGGGCCGCCAAGCGATGCGATTGCTCACCGAGGTGCTGTCGGGCGGCACCCCCGAATCGGTCTTGATGGAACCCGAACTCGTGGTCCGCCGCAGTAGCGATCCCGATGCCGCGCGGCGCGGCACCGTCTGAGCCCAGCAGATCCTCCGGCCGCCGGATGCAGCCGGCGCACCGTCCCTCACCGAATCGATCAGGAGACCAGTCCATGAGCACCGCACCCACTTCGTACACCGTCGATGTCATCGCCGGCGACGGCATCGGCCTGGAGGTCATGCCCGCGGCCATCGACTGTGTGGACACCCTCGCGTCCCGGTTCGACTTCCAGGTCACCTGGCGACACCGCGAGTGGGGCTCGGACTACTACCGCGCCCACGGACGCATGATGCCCGTCGACGGGATCGACCAGCTCGCCAGCGGCGATGCCACGCTGCTGGGAGCCGTGGGGGCCGAGGACATCCCGGACGATGTCACGCTGTGGGGCCTGCTCATCCCGATCCGACGCGAATTCGACCAGTACATCAATCTGCGACCGATCCGGATCCTGCCGGGCGTCGATTCGCCGCTCGCCGGTGTCGAGGAACTCGACATCGTGGTGGTCCGCGAGAACGTGGAGGGCGAGTACTCGGAGATCGGCGGCCGGTTCCACCGGGGCCGTCCCGAGGAGACCGCGATACAGGAGGCGGTGTTCACCCGCGCCGGCATCACTCGGGTCGCGGAATACGCCGCGGCACAAGCCCTCGCACGCAGCGGGAAGCTGGTCTCGGCGACGAAGTCCAACGGGATCATCCACACCATGCCCTTCTGGGACGAGGTGGTGGCCGAGGTCGTCGCCGCCACTCCCGGGGTGAGCGTCGAGAAGGTGCTCATCGATGCGCTCGCCGCCCGCCTGGTGCTCAAGCCGCACAGCGTGGACGTGATCGTCGCATCGAATCTCTTCGGCGACATCCTGTCCGACCTCGTGGCCGCCATCGCCGGCTCGATCGGCATCGCCCCCAGCGGCAATCTCAACCCCGCACGGCGGTACCCGTCGATGTTCGAGCCCGTGCACGGGTCCGCACCCGACATCGCGGGCCGCAACCTGGCCAACCCCGTCGGCCAGATGTGGGCAGCGGCGATGATGCTCGACCACTTCGGGGAGAACGCCGCCTCGACCGCGCTGATGACGGGCGTGGAAGCGGTTCTCGCATCGGGTACCCGCACCCGCGACCTCGGCGGAACCGCGGGCACCGACGAGTTCAGCAAGGCCGTGATCGACCAGCTCCGGCGGTAGTCCGCTACCCCAGTGCGCGGAGGGCGGCGCGGGCCGCGTGCCAGCCCACCATGCCGTGCACGCCGGGTGCACCGGCGGCGGAGGAACACAGGTACACCCGGTCGGTGAGCCGGTAGGGATCGAAGAGCCTCGGCCGCCGCACCAGCTGCGTGGGTATCGCTGCGCCGGCGGCGATATCCCCGCCCACCAGGTTGGCGTTCGAGGCCTGCAGCTGCGCCGGACCCACGGACCGGACCTCGATGATCCGCTCCCGCACCCCGGGCGCGTGCCGCTCCACCTCGGCGATGATCGACTCGGTGAGATCGCCGGGGAAACCGTTGGGACAGTGCACGTACATCGACACCGGTACCAGTGCCCCCGAGCACCGCGACGGATCGGCGAGGTACTGCTGGGACAGGATCATCACGGGCCGCTCGGGCATCCGCCCGCGGTTGACCATGAGCTCCTTGTGCGCGATCTCGGCCGCGGTCCCGCCCAGATGCACGAAGGCCGCGGCGTGCAATTCCTCCTGTGCCCAGGGGATCCCGCCATCCAGCACCAGGTCCACCTTGAACGCGGCGGGGCCGAACCGCCACCGTCGGGCGCGGCGGCGCAGCCACCCGGGCGCGTGCGAGCCCAGCAGCTCCCGCGCGGCGGGCAGCCCCGTGTCGAGCACCACGAGATCGGCGTCCGGCAACCGGTCCACGCGCTCGCCGGTACGGATGGTGCCGCCGTGCCCCTCCACGATCCGGGCCAGACCGTCCGAGATCATCTGCGATCCGCCGACCGGCACCGGCCAGGGGCGCACCCCGGACAGCAGGTAGCCGATCGAGCTGGTCATCGGGAGGTGCTGCGGGGTGATCGAATGCGCCGCCACCCCGGCGAAGACGGCGCCGCCGACCCGGCCGAGGGCGCGCGCCGTGACCGATGCGGGCAGCGCGAACCGCGGGCCCCAGCGCAGCGCCGCCGCGGGGTGCTGCGGCACCTCGGGGAGCGGGCCGAAGAACGCCGGCATCACCTCGGGGCCGCAGTCGGGGACATCGGCCAGGGTGCCCACCGCATCGGCCAGCGGGTGCGCCACGTCGATCGGGGCGGTCGCCCACTGAATGTCCAGCCCCACGTCGCGCAGCGCGGGCGAGGCGTAGGCGAGCGGGTGGCCGGTGGAGAAGCGATCGATCACGGTGCCGTGCAGCGTGTCGGAACGGCAGGCGCCGCCGAGGGTGGTCGCGGCCTCCAGCACCGTCACGTCCAGGCCCTCGCGGGCCAGGACGGCGGCCGCGGTGAGCCCGTTGGGTCCGGATCCGACGACGACGGCGGAGGTCATGCCTCCACACTATCCAGCGCGGCGATACCGTGAGGGCATGCGCACCGTGCACCGGCTCCAGCCCTTCATGTCCACGATCTTCGCCGAGATCTCGACACTCGCCACCGAGCACGATGCGGTGAACCTGGGGCAGGGCTTCCCGGACACCGACGGTCCCGCGGGCATGCTGCGCGCCGCGAAGGACGCGATCGACGGTGGCCTCAACCAGTACCCGCCGGGCGACGGCCTGCCGGAGCTGCGCCGCGCCGTCGCCGCGCAGGTGGAGCGGGATTACGGGCTGAGTTACGACCCGAACGGCGAGGTGCTGGTGACCGTGGGCGCCTCGGAGGGGATCGCCGCGGCCGTCCTCGGCCTCGTGGAGCCCGGCCGCGAGGTGATCCTCATCGAGCCCTTCTACGACTCCTACGCCGCCACGGTGGCGCTGGCCGGTGCGCACCGCGTGGTGGTGCCGCTGATCGAGGACGGCGACCGGTACCGCCTCGACCCCGATCTGCTGCGGGCCGCGGTCACCGACAAGACCGCCGCGATCATCGTCAACTCCCCGCACAACCCCTCCGGCACCGTGCTCTCCGACGAGGATCTGGCCGCCGTCGCCGCGCTCTGCGTGGAGCGCGATCTGCTGTGCTTCACCGATGAGGTGTACGAGCACCTGTTGTTCGACGGCCGCGTGCACCGCCCGCTGGCGGCCTTCGAGGGCATGCGCGAGCGCACCGTCCGGATCTCGGGAGCGGCCAAGTCCTTCAACGTGACCGGCTGGAAGGTCGGCTGGATCACGGCGCCGCGGGAGCTGGCGGACGCCTGCCGGGCCGCGAAGCAGTGGCTCACCTTCACCGGTGCCGCCCCGCTGCAGCACGCGGTGGCGTACGCCCTCGACACCGAGGGCGCCTGGCTGGCGCAGCTCGCACCGGATCTGCAGGCCAAGCGGGACCTGCTCACCACGGCCCTGCGCGACAACGGATTCACCGTGCACCCGGCCGAGGGCACGTACTTCGTGTGCGCCGACGCGCGCAGCCTGGGCTACGACGATGCCGGCGACCTGTGCCGCGCGATGCCCGAACAGATCGGCGTGGCCGCGGTACCGGTGAGTGCGCTCGCCGACGACCACGACCGCTGGGGGCACCTGATCCGGTTCGCCTTCAGCAAGCAGGCCGATGTGCTGGCCGAGGGGGTGCGCCGGCTGGCGACGCTCCCCCACCGGATCAGCTGAGCGCGGGGATCACCTCGCGTTCGAAGAGCTCCAGACCCGAACGGTCGTAGGCGATCTCGGGGAAGTAGCAGATCGCATAGGTCATCCCCTGCGCCTCGAGCTTGCGCAGGTTGTCCACGATCTCAGCGGGGGTACCCACGCCGGGCATACCGGCGAAGGCCCCCATCGAGGCGTCGGCGGCCTCGATGGGCGCGTACTCGGAGTAGCGGCGGCGCACCTCGTCGAGCCGGGCCTGCACATCGGTGGCGTTCTCGGCGATCGCGATGTTGTAGTTCGCCGAGCGGGTGATCGCATCGAAATCGGTGCCCACCTCGGCGCAGTGCTGCCGCAGGATCTCGGACTTGTGGGCGAAGCCCTCGTAGGTGCCGTCGAAGTTGGTGTACTGCGCGTACTGCGCGGCGATCCGCAGCGTCTTCTTCTCGCCGCCGCCGGCGATCCACAGCGGGATGCCGCCGTCCTGCAGCGGGCGGGGCTCGCAGATCGCACCGTCCACCTGGTAGTACTTGCCGTCCAGCGTGGCCGACCCCTCGGTCCAGGCCTGGCGCATGATCTGCACGCCCTCGTCGAGCCGGCCGAGCCGCTCGCCCGCGGAGGGGAAACCGTAGCCGTAGGCCCGCCACTCGTGCTCGTACCAGCCGCCGCCGATGCCCATCTGGGTGCGGCCGCCGGAGATCAGGTCCACGGTGGCGGCCACCTTGGCGAGGTAGGCCGGGTTGCGGTAGCTCATGGCGGTGCACATCTGGCCGAGCTTCACCCGGTTCGTGGTCGCCGCGAACGCGGCCATCAGGCTCCACGCCTCGTGGGTGGCCTCGCGGGTGGGCACCGGCACGGTGTGGAAGTGGTCGTAGACCCAGACGGAGTCCCACGGGCCGGCGTCGGCGTGCTGCGCGAGGCCGTTCATGGTGGACCACTGGTCTGCGGGGTCGATGCCGACGAGATCGAGTCGCCAGCCTTGCGGGATGAAGAGTCCGAAGCGCACGGGTCCACCCTACGGATGTCGCTCGGACCTGTCAGTGGGTCGGCGTACCGTCGGCGGCATGCAGGACGGTCTGTTCGAGGTGGCTGCGCAGCGCCGGGAACTGAAAGACGGGGCGTGGCTGGACGTGCGCACCGGCTGGCAGCCGGAGCCGGACGAGTTGTTCGCCGCGCTCGCCCGCGATGTGCCGTGGGTCGAGGAACGCCGCCGCATGTACGACCGCACGCTTCCTGTGCCGCGGCTGCTGCGCTACTACGACACCGGGGCGGAGCTGCCGCATCCCGCGCTCGGCGCGGCGCGGGACCGGCTCACCGAGATGTACTGGGACGATCTGCGCGAGCCCTTCACCTCCGTGGGCCTGTGCCTGTACCGGGACGGGTCCGATTCGGTGGCCTGGCACGGCGACACCATCGGTCGCGGCGCCACGCACGACACCGTGGTCGCGATCGTCTCCCTCGGCTCCACCCGCCCGTTCCTGATGCGCCCGCGGGGCGGCGGGGCCAGCACGCGGCTCACGGTGGGGCACGGCGATCTGCTCGCGATGGGCGGTTCGGCGCAGCGCACGTGGGAGCACGCCGTCCCGAAGGTGCCCGATGCGGGGCCCCGGATCAGCGTGCAGTTCCGGGTGGCCGGGGTGCGCTGACGGGCAACCCCACCAATCGCATACTGGTCATTACCTCGTGTGCCAAGATGTGGTTATGTCCGCGAACGATGCCCGGACGGTCGCGATCTCGGACGGCCCGGTCCCCAAACACGAGCAGTTGCGCGCGCTCATCGAGAAGCGCTGCGCCGCGGAGCTGGCTCCGGGGTCCGCGCTCCCCAGTGAGCGGCAACTGTGCGAGGAGTACGGGGTCTCGCGGATCACGGTGCGGGAGGCGCTGCGCCAGCTCGTCGCGGAGGGCACCTTGGTGCGGATCCGCGGCAAGGGCACCTTCGTGGCCGATCACCCCGCGCGCTCGCACCTGCACCTCGCATCCTTCCACGAGGACATGCGCCGGCTCGGCCGCGTCCCCACCACCACGGTGCTGCAGACCGAGCTGCGGGTGCCGCCACCGTCGACCACCTCGGCCCTCGGGCTGCGCGCGGCCGACCGCGCCTTCCACGTCAAGCGGCTGCGGATCGCCGACGGGGTGCCGATGTCCGTGGACGACGCCTGGTACCCCGAGTTCGTGGCGCCGGACCTGACGGAACACGAACTGACGCAGTCGATCTACGAACTGCTGCGGATCGAGTACGGCCGGCCGATCGACCACGCCGAGCAGTCGATCGGCGCGATCGCGGCGAAGGGCGAGCTGGCGCGCCTGCTCGACGTGCCCGCCGGCGCTCCCCTACTGGCCTTCGACCGCGTCTCGTTCTCCGGCGCGGCGCGAGTGGAGCATTCGTACTCCTGGTACCGATCCGACCGGTACCGGGTGCAGATGACGGTGACCGATCCGGCCCAGTAGCGGCTAGGCGAAACTGAAGCAGGTCGCGCAGAAATCGGTTCCCAGCGGGGTGATCTCGATCCGCCGCCGCACCGTCTTGGCGTACCGTCCGGCGTTGCCGATCGCCTCCACCACCATCGGCTGCACCTGCAGCAGCTCGTAGCGCTGCACCTGCACCTGCTCCTTGGAGAACCAGATCAGGCCCAGCCGGTGCAGGTTGCCGAGGTACACCGCGATGTGGTCCTGGTGCCGGCAGCCCGCCACCTCGGCGATCATCGACAGGCCCGCGGCCACGGTCTCCGAGCCCACCCCGAAGGGCCGGTTGGTGCGCACGTCCACGGCGGGCTGCGGGCCCTCGCGGTGCAGCAGTCGCAGGATGCGGGCCTCGTCGGGCGCGATCTGCTCGAGGATGTGGGCGTAGGCCGGGTGCGGCCCCTCGGTGCACGCCTTCGCCGCCGAGCGCGCGAGCAGTCGGTCGCCGGCGCGCCGCAGCTCGTCCCGGCTCGGGCCGGTGGGCTCGTCGTCGGGATCGTCGTCGTCGACCACCTCGCCGTGCACCACCACGTGCGGCACCTGCTCGACGGTGCGCGCCACGTCCACCAGATGCTCGGCCTCGGAGACGAAGTGCCGGGTGAGGCGCTGCGCCGAGCCGCCCACCTCGCGGCCGAAGCTGAACGCCGAGTTCGACGCCCGGCCCACGAGGCCGAGCAGCCCGCCGGATTCCTCCTGCCGGTCCGCGGTCTCGGGGACCTGCGCATCGCGCGCCACCAGTTCGCGCCCCTCGGCGTCGGCCGCGGGGGTCGTGGTCGACCGGGACTTCTCGCTCACGTCTGTCACACTCCGAAAATCGCTAGATGGAGGAACCCGGCCGCCGAGCCCAGCACCGCGCCGTGCAGGAACAACAGCCACTCGTCCTGTTTGATGGCCGAGCGCAGCAGCTCACTGAGGTCCTCGGGCCGCAGGATGCTCATCCGTGCGACCACGAACTCGCGGACCTTGGTCTGCTGCTGGGCGGCGAACTCCGGATCGCTCACCGTCTGCTCGGCCACCTTGATGGCCTCCGCTCCGGCCAGCTGCGGCACCCGCTCGTAGGTGTCGTAACCCACCGACAGCTTGACCACGCCGCGCGCCCAGCCCGAGGCCTTGTCGACCGAATCGCGGAGCACGGATTCGACGGTGGCGCGGGTGCGGTCCGACCGCGGGCCGTGGAGCAACTCGTCGCAGATGTTCTCCACGGTGACCACCTGATCGGCCATCACGGTGGCGTACTGCTCGGCGATCTCCTGGCGACGCTTGAGGAACAGTCCCTGGCGCCACGGCACCCAGCGGTTCGAATGCAGCGGTTCGAAGATCATCGTCAGGCCCACGTAGTTCACCACGTAGCCGATCACGATCCCGCCCACCGGCAGCAGCCACCAGTAGGGAAAGAAATGGAGTAGACCAACCAGAACGAAACCCATCGGATATCCGAAATAGAATCCGAAGTTCTGCATGAACAACAATTCTTTGCGGCCGACGTTGTAGAAGATGTCCTTGAGCACCTTCGGATTCGCCGAGAGGTAGCGGATCACCATCAGTTTCGCGTCGATGTAATCGTCGATGTTCTCGCCGATGGTGGAGGTGATCTTTCGGACGTCGGTGGGCAACGAGGCCGCCACCCGGCGGTACACGAGAAGGCGGACGTCCTCGGGGAGCGAGTACCACAGCCGCGGATTCTCGCGCCGCATGATCCCCTCGACGATGGACGGGATCTCGGGCAGCGCGGCGCGGGTGAGTTGCTCGGAGATGTACTCCGGATCCATCACCTCGTAGAACTGCGCAATGCTTCCGACCTTGGACAACGACTTGTCCACGGCGATGCTCGCCATCTTCTCGGCGCGGGAGGGGACGATGCCCTGCCAGCCCACCCTGCCGTCGGCCCGGATGGCCGGGATCACCTGCACCCGGCGGGGCAGGAACGGATAGAGGGTGGCCACCCCGGGAACCTTGACGCCGTAAAAACGTTTCGGCTCGAACAGCATGAGAATGCCGGTCCAGTTGGTGATGTAACCGATGATGCCGGTGAACAGCGGAATGGTGATCAACTGCTCGATCAGGTGCCAATTCACCACGCGCACCCGATCGGTCCGTAGACCGCCTTCGCCCCGCTCACCACATATCCTCCGTACCGCCGCCGGACCGCGAAACAATCCGTCCCACGAATCATTCCCGACCGCCAATCACCACACTTCGCGGGCAACTGTACTCAATGAAGTGAGAGGTTTGGACCGTCTGTCGATCACGCATCGCCGGATTCGACGCTGTCGACGTGGGGATCGATTCCCCGGCAGGCATTTTCGGGTTCAGACCGAGAAGATCACATCTCCGGCGGCCACATCGCGCTCCGCCGGAGCGGCGATCGTGTCCGGCTTCGAATCCATGAGCACCACGGGGCAGATCGCACTGAGTCCGCGTTCGCGGATCAGTGCGGGCGAGAACGAGATCAGCGGATCCCCGGCGGCCACGGTCGCCTTCTCGGCGGCGAGCAGAGTGAATCCCTCGCCCTGCAGATTCACGGTGTCGATCCCCACGTGCACCAGGATTCCGGCACCGGCGCCGAGCACGATGGCCGCGTGCGGATGCAGCTTGAGCACGGTTCCGGCGATCGGCGAGACCACCACCACGTCGGCACCGTCGGCACCGTCCGCCGGCTCGATCGCGACGCCGGAACCCACCATCTGGCCCGCGAACACCTGATCGGGCACGGCCGAGAGGGGGACGAGCCGCCCGGTCACCGGGGCGAGCACGTCCGTCACAGCAGGTCCTGGATGTCCTCGGCGAGTGCATCGGCGGTCGGTCCCACCACCACCTGGACCGCGGACCCCGCCACCATCACGCCGTGCGAGAGCTTCTTCAGGGCGGCCTGGTCGACCTTGGAGGTGTCCTTCACCTCGCACCGCAGGCGGGTGATGCAGCCCTCCACCTCTTCGATGTTGTCCGCACCGCCGAGCCCGTCCACGATGTCCTGCGCAGTGGCCATGATCGCCGCCTCCTGATCGAGAGTTGTGGGGAAAGCGACTCGCGCAGCCCCAACTGGTTATAACCTGTCGTCATCCTAGTGGGCCTGCACGCGACAGGAGCGAAAAATGAGTTCCTCATCCGGATCCGGTATATCAGCACGGCGGCTCGATCTGAGCGGTCTGCAGAAACTCGGCCGCAGCCTGATGCTGCCGATCGCGGTCCTCCCCGCGGCCGGACTGCTCCTGCGCCTCGGCCAGGACGACATGCTGGGCCGCTTCGATTCGATGAAGACCGTCGCGGCGGTGATCGGCGGCGCGGGCAACGCCCTCATCTCGAACCTGCCGATCCTGTTCGCGGTGGGCATCGCGATCGGCTGGGCCAAGAAGGCCGACGGTTCCACCGCACTCGCCGCGCTGGTCGGGTACCTCTCCTTCCAGGCGGTCGAGAAGGCCATGTCGCCGGTGGTGCTCGCCGGCAAGGTCGACAAGGCCGGCGATCCCGCCGTGGTCGACTACGGAGTGCTCGGCGGCATCGTCATCGGCATCATGTCGGCGGTGCTGTGGCAGCGGTACTACCGCACCAAGCTGCCCGATTACATCGGCTTCTTCTCGGGCCGCCGCCTGGTGCCGATCCTCACCGCGTCCGGCGCCATCGTGGTGGGCGTGATCATGTCCTTCGCCTACCCGGTGTTCAACTGGGCGCTCACCGGCCTGGGCACCTGGGTGGCCGAGAACTCGGTGGTGGGCGGCGGCGTCTTCGGCGCGGTGAACCGGCTGCTGCTCCCGCTCGGCCTGCACCACATCATCAACTCCGTGGTCTGGTTCGTGCTGGGCGACTACACGACGTCGACCGGTGAAGTGGTGCACGGCGACATCTCGCGGTTCCTCCAGGGCGATCCCACCGCCGGCACGTTCATGACCGGGTTCTTCCCGATCATGATGTTCGGCCTGCCCGCCGCGGCGTTCGCCATCTACCGCTGCGCCAAGCCGGAGAACCGCAAGACGGTGGGCGGCATCATGGTCTCCGTCGCGCTCACCAGCTTCCTCACCGGCATCACCGAGCCGCTGGAGTTCTCCTTCATCTTCGTCGCCTGGCCGCTGCTGCTGATCCACGCGCTGCTCACCGGCAGCTCCCTGCTGATCGCGAACTGGCTCGACATCCATCACGGTTTCACCTTCTCGGCCGGATTCATCGACTACGTCCTGAATTTCGGCAAGGCGACCAACCCGCTGTGGATCATCCCGATGGGCCTGATCTACGCCGTGATCTACTACTTCTCGTTCAGTTTCATCATCAAGCGGCGGAATCTGAAGACCCCCGGCCGCGAGGACGACGACGAGGCCGAGGTGACCGCTTGACCGAGCTGCTGCGCGGCACCGTCGTGACCCCGTCCGGGACCATCGACGACGGTGTCGTGGCCCTGACCGGCCCGACGATCACCGAGGTCGGACCGGCCTCGGCCTTCCCCGCCGCCGACCTCCCCGCACCGTCGGATCTGGTGTACCTGCCCGGGATGATCGACGTGCACTGCCACGGCGGCGGAGGCTTCGGCTTCCCGGACTCCGATGCCGACGGCGCGCGGTCGGCCGCGCGGCACCACCTGCTGCGCGGGACCACCACGCTGCTCGCCTCGCTCGTCTCGGCCGCGCCCGAGAAGCTGCTGGAGCGGATCGCCGTGCTGGCGCCGCTCGTGGACGAGGGCACCGTGGCCGGCCTGCACCTGGAGGGCCCCTTCCTCGCGCAGGAGGTGTGCGGCGCACAGGATCCGCGGTACATCATCGACGGCGACCCGGACCTGCTGCGCCGCCTGCTGGACGCGGCCGACGGCCGGATCGCCTCGATGACCGTGGCCGCCGAGACCCCGCACTTCGCGGAACTGGCTCGGCTGCTGTCCGAGCGCGGCGCCGTGGTCTCGGTGGGGCACACCGCCGGCGACTACGACACCGTGGCCGCCGCGCTCACCGCGCCGCAGGGTCCGGTGAGCATCACCCACCTGTTCAACGGCATGCACCCGATGCATCACCGGCATCCGGGCGCGGTGGGCGCCGCGCTCGCCGTGGCGGGCGAGGGCCGGGCCGTGGCCGAGGTGATCGGCGACGGCGTGCACCTGGCGGCGGGCACGGTGGCCATGGTCTTCGCGACCGTGGGTGCCGACCACATCGCCCTGATCTCCGACGCCATGCAGGCGGCCGGGATGCCCGACGGGCAGTACACGCTCGGTCCGCTCGATGTGACCGTCGGCGGCGGGGTCGCGCGCCTGACCACCACCGACGGCACGCCCGGCGCCATCGCGGGCGGCACCGCCTCCGTGCTCGACGTCGCCGTGCGCGCGGTCCGCGATTCCGGTGTCCCCCTCGCCGATGCGGCGCGCGCCGGTGCCACCACGCCGGCCCGGCTGCTGGGCCTCACCGATCGCGGCGAGCTGGCCCCGGGCCTGCGCGCGGACGTGCTGGAGCTCGGCTCCGATCTCGCGCTGCGCCGCGTGCTGCGCGCCGGCATCGAGATCGTCTGACGCCTCCCTAGGGACACGCCACCCCTGTGGAGGGTCGGCTGCACTCAGGCGAGGTCGAGGTCGCCGGTGATCGTGGTGCGGGTGGCGCCGCCGATCCAGATGTCGCCGTCGATCCGCTCCACGTGCACCCGCCCGCGGCGTCCGAGAACGGTTCCCTGCGAGGCGATGTAGCGCTCCGGCAGCGCGCCGGCACCGATCAGCCACTGCGCCAGGCCCGCGTTGAGGGAGCCGGTCACCGGGTCCTCGGGGACGGCGAGGTCGGGGCAGAAGGCGCGCACCTCCACGGCGCACTCCCCTCCGCCCGGGTACCGGCCCACGGCGCCGATCTGCAGCTCACCCATCGCAGCGAAGTCCGGGTCCAGGGCCAGCACCGCATCGGCATCGGGCAACAACACCGCCACCCAGCCGGGGCCGTTGTCCACCCACTGGGCGGCGCGCACCTCGTCGGGCCGCACCCGCAGGCCGGCGGCGATCCGCGCCACCGTCGCGGCATCGACGGATCCGCTGCGCCGCAGGGGCGGTGCCGCGAAGGCCAGGGTGTCCCCGAGGCGCAGCCGGACGAGCCCGGCCGCACATTCCTGTACGACGGTGCCGGCCCCGGCCGGGTGTCCCCCGGCCTCCAGCCAGGCGTGCGCGCTGCCGAGCGTGGGATGCCCGGCGAAGGGGAGCTCGCCGCCGGGGGTGAAGATCCGCAACCGGTAGTCGGCACCGGAATCGGTGGGGCGCAACAGGAAGGTGGTCTCGCTCAGGTTGGTCCAGCGCGCGAAGGCCGCCATCTGCGCGTCGGTGAGATCGTCGGCGTCGTGCACCACCGCCACGGGGTTGCCGAGCAGCGGCTCGGCGGAGAAGACGTCGACCTGTCGGAAGCGGTGCATGTCAGTACAGGTCCCGTCCGTACCCGGCCCCGTAGTAGCGGTCGAGTTCCTCCATCGGCTCCTCCGGACGCTCCAGCTTCTTGGCGATCACGGCGCGGCGGGGCACCCCGTGATCGTCGTCCTCGGTGGGCCAGCTCGACGGGTCCCAGGCCTCCGAGCGCAGGAAGGCCTTGCTGCAGTGGAAGAAGACCTCGTCGATCGCCACCTCGGTGATCATCAGCGGCAGCTTGCCCTGCACCGCCATCAGCGGGGCGTACTCGGCGTCCGCGAGCACCACCGCGGTGCCGTTGATCCGCAGCGTGTCGCCGCGCCCGGGCACCACGAATTCCACCGCGATGTGCGGGTCCTGCAGCAGATTCTTCAGGCCGTCCACGCGCCGGTTCCCCGGCCGGTCCGGCAGCGCGACGGTGCGCTCGTCGAGCACCAACACCGACCCCGCCGGATCGCCCTTGGGTGAGACGTCGAGGTTGCCGCCGGCGTCGCAGGTGCCCACGAAGTACAGCCGCGATGCGGCGAGGAAGGCGCGATGCACATCGGTGAGCTCCGTGCGGACCTTGTCGCGCACCCGGTCGATCGGCTGCGGGATCAGCTCGCGCAGCTCGACCTCCGTGGTCACCTGCCTACGGACGTGCTCCATGCGTCCACGATAGGCGGCGCGGCCCCCGCGACGGAAACGCCTTTCAGAGCGGGTTGAGGATGCGGTCGAGGAATTCGCGGGTGCGCTCCTGGGTGGGCGCCCCGATCACGTCCGCGGGCCGTCCGGATTCCAGCACCACGCCGCGGTCGACGAACAGCACCTGGTCGGCCACATCGCGCGCGAAGGCCATCTCGTGGGTCACCACCACCATGGTGCGGCCCTCGGTGGCGAGATCGCGCATCACGGACAGCACATCGCCCACGAGCTCGGGGTCGAGCGCGGACGTCGGCTCGTCGAACAGCACGACCTTCGGCCGCAGCGCCAGAGCCCGGGCGATGCCCACGCGCTGCTGCTGCCCGCCGGAGAGCTGGTGCGGGTACTTGTCGGCGTGGTCTGCCAGGCCCACCCGGGCGAGCAGCTCGCGGGCCTCGGCGTCCGCCTCACCGGCCGGACGCTTCTGCACCACGACGGGGCCCTCGGTGACGTTCTGCAGCGCGGTCTTGTGCGGGAACAGGTTGTGCGACTGGAAGACCATGGCGCTCTGCGCGCGGTACCGGGCGAGGGACGCCTTATCGGGTGCGCCGGCGTCGAAGTCCACGGTCTCGGACCCGACGGTGACGGTGCCCCCGTCGGGCATCTCGAGCGCGTTGAGCGACCGGAGCACCGTGGTCTTGCCGGAACCGGACGGTCCGATGATCACCGTCACGGTGCCCTCGGGCACGGTGAAGTCGACCCCGCGCAGCACCTGCGCATCGCCGAAGGACTTGGTGAGGCCGGATACCGAGATCAGGTCGGTCATCGCGCCACGTACCTTTCGAATCGGGTCTCCAGCGAGGACTGGACGAAGCTGAGCACCTGGCAGATCACCCAGTAGTAACAGGCCGCCACCACGTACATGACGAAGAAGTCGTAGGTGGGCGCGGCGGCGATCTGCGCGGTGCGGAACAGTTCGGTGACCAGGATGGTCGAGGCCAGCGAGGTGTCCTTGACCAGGGAGATCAGCGTGTTCGCCAACGGCGGCGTCGCGACCCGGGAGGCCTGCGGCAAGATGATGCGCCGCAGTGAGGTGCGGTAATCCATGCCGATGGTGGTGGCCGCCTCCCACTGGCCGCGCGGCACCGCGCCGATCGCGGCACGGATGATCTCGGCGGCGTAGCCGCCCACGTTGAGCGAGAAGGCCACCACCGCGGCGAGGAACGGATCGATCGAGATCCCCGCGAGGGGCAGGCCGAAGAAGATGATCACCAGTTGCACCAGCAGCGGGGTACCGCGGATGATCGAGATGTAGGCGCGGGCGAGACCGCTCACCGCGCGGCGCTTGGACATCCGCGCCAGCGCCACCCCGAGGGCGATCGCGAGCCCGATCACGAAGCTGATCGCGGTGAGCGGAATGGTCTTGGTGACGGTGGCCTCGGCCAGCGGGACCAGGTTGCGGCGCACCATGTCCCAGGTGCTCGACGATCCGCCCGCGGCGGCGCGGCTCTCGGCCTGCGCACCGAAGTACTTCTGCGAGATCCGCTCGG
This sequence comes from Tsukamurella sp. TY48, assembly GCF_019656655.1. Classification (GTDB taxonomy): domain Bacteria; phylum Actinomycetota; class Actinomycetes; order Mycobacteriales; family Mycobacteriaceae; genus Tsukamurella; species Tsukamurella strandjordii. Next base: position 1,090,446 of record NZ_BPMV01000001.1, read on the forward strand.
CGGTGCCGTCGGCGCGGATCTCCGCGAGCCCGCGGTTGACCTCGGTCATGATCGCCGACCCCTTGCGGGCGGCGAACACCGATTGCGACTTGTCGGGGGTCTCGGCGGCGATCTTCACCGGGGCACCGGGGTTCACGGCGAGGTAGTTGCGCACCACGCCGGTGTCGTTGACCACCGCGTCCACCCGGCCCTGGGCCAGCACGTTGACGGCGTCGGTGAAACTGTTGACCGCCTCGATCTTCGCGCCGGCCTTCTCGGCCACGCCGGACCAGCTGCTGGTGACGCTCTGGGCGGTGGTCTTGCCCTTGAGATCGGCGAGCGAGGTGATGGAGGTGTCGTCCTTGCGGACCAGGATCGAGCCGCCGGTCTGCAGGTACGGATCGGAGAGGGCGTATTTGGCCGCGCGTTCGTCGCTGTAGGTCACCTGGTTGGCCACCAGATCGAAGCGGTTCGCCTCCAGCGCGGCCATCATCGAATCCCACGGGGTCTCGACGAATTCCACCCGCCACCCGATCTTCTGGGCGATGGCGGTGATCATCTCCACGTCGTAGCCGGTGAGCTTGTCGTCCTGATCGTGGTAGCTGTACACCTGGTACACACCCTCGGTGCCCACCCGCAGCACACCCGGATCGGGAAGCGCCGGTTCGGCGTTCGCGGGCAGCGGGCCGGCCACCACCAGCAGGGCGAACAGCGCGGCGAGCACGCGCCGGAGCATCGGCATCGTCAGGTCCTCGGATCGAGAGTCGGGAAGGGCGAGAGGCCCTCCAGTTGATAGGCCACGTCGAGCAGGGTGGCCTCGTCGCCGGGGCCCGCGCCCCACACTTGCACCGATCCGGGCAGTCCGCAGGGCATCAGGGTGTGCGGGACGGCGATCGCCGGCGCGCCGGCGATGTTGTTCACCGGGGTGAAGCCCACGTAGTCCACCAGTTTCGCCATCAGCTCCTCGAAGGGCTGATCGGGCGACATCTCGCCGAGCAGCGGGGCCGGGGTCGCCAGCACCGGACTGAGCAACAGATCGTAGGTGTCGAGCTGGCGGGCGTACAGCTCGGAGGTGCGGCGCAGCCGGGCGATCGCGGGACCGAGCCGCAGCGCCGACGATTTGAGCATCGCCAGCAGGCCCGTGGTCATCGGGTCGAGTTCGGCGGGCCGGAAGCCGCGGCCGTTGGCGGCCTTGGAGATCCCCACCTCGGCGCCGGCCATGGCGGACCAGTACAGCGTGAAATCGTCGATGAACCGCTCGTCGATGGACAGCGCGTGCGGTTCCACGGTGTGCCCGGCGTCGCTGAGCACCCGTGCCGCGGAGAGCACCACGTCGAGGACCTCGGGATGCACCTCCCGCCCGCGGATGTCGCGGGTGATCACGCCGATCCGCAGCCGCCGGTCCGACGGTCCGCGCACCAGCCCGATCGGGGGCAGGCCCGCCGCGGGGGCGTAGGCCTCCGCGGCGGCGAGGTAGTGCGCGGTATCGCGCACCGTCCGGGTCAGCACGCCCTCGGTCACCAGGTTCACGGGCAGCTGGCGCACACCGGGCTGATCCTCCATCCGGCCGCGGGAGGGCTTGAGCCCCACCAGCCCGGCACAGGCGGCCGGGATGCGGATGCTGCCGCCACCGTCGTTGCCGTGCCCGATCGGAACCACGCCCGCGGCGACCAGCGCGGCGGTGCCGCCGGACGATCCGCCGACGGACCGGTCGGTGTCCCAGGGGTTGCGCGCGGGCGGCCGCCCGCCGGCGAACTCGGTGCTGGCGGTGAGCCCGAACTCGGGCATCTGGGATTTGCCGAGGGCCGTGAATCCCTGTGCCAGGAACTGTTTCGCGGGCGGCGAGGAGCGCTTCACCGGTTTCGGGGTGAAGGCCGCCGACCCGAAGCAGGTGGGCATGCCCGCGACGTCCACGTTGTCCTTGACGAAGGTGGGAACGCCGCCGAAGAGCCCGCCGCGGGGCGTCGCCTGCTCGGCATCGTCGTAGGCGGCGTACGCCACCGCGCCGAGCTCCTCCACCGCGCGGGCCCGGGCGATCGCCGCGGCGGTGAGTTCGCGCGGGTCCACCGCCCCGCTGCGCACCGCCTCCGCGGCCCCGAGGGCGTCGAATCCGGTGAGGGCATCGTCGGTGTAAGCGGTGACACGCATGCGTTGTTCTTAGCACCGCGGGGTCCGTCCCGGACAACGAACCTTTTTCAACCAAGGGGTTGAATTAGGCGCGAGGCGGGCGTACCGTCGTATTCAACAGATTGGTTGAATACGAAGGAGGCGGGACCACGAACGACGACATCGACGACCTGTCCAAGGCGTTCGCCGCCCTGGCGGACCCCACCCGGCGCGACATCGTGGCCCGGCTCGCCGACGGCGACGCCACCCTGACGGAGATCGCCGAACACTACGACGTGAGCATCCAGGCCGTGTCCAAGCACCTCACCGTGCTGGAGAACGCCCGGTTGATCAGCAGGACCCGGCGCGCACAGGCGCGCCCCGCCCACCTGGAAGCGGAGGTCTTCGACCTGATGAACGGGTGGATCGAGCGGTACCGGCGCCGCGCCGAGGAGCGCTACCAGCGCCTCGACGCCGTGCTGGCCGACATGAACGACGAAGAGAACCCCACCACCACTACCGAACAACGAGGAGCAGCATCATGACCACCACCAACGCCGAGACCGGCATCGAGGCCTCGACCACCGTCCCGTCGATCACCATCACCCGCGACTTCCGCGCCACCCCGGCGCAGCTGCATCGCGCACACACCGATCCGGACGTCTACACCAAGTGGGTCGGCCCGTCCGACATCGATACCGAGATCGTGCACTGGGACGCGCGCACCGGCGGCAGCTACGCGTACCGCAGCGTGCGCCACGGTCAGAAGGACGGCGAGGAGTTCTGCTTCCACGGCAGCTTCCACGACGTGACGCCCGACCGGATCGTGCAGACCTTCACCTACGACGGGATGCCCGAGTCGGTCTCCCTGGAGACCATGACCTTCGAGGACCTGGGCGACGGCCGCACCCGGCTGCGCTCCACCTCGCTGCTCGACAGCTTCGAGAGCCGCGACGGCATGCTCGCCAGCGGCATGGAGGTGGGCATCGTCGACGGCTACGCCAAGTTGGACGACCTCCTCGAGGCCGGAGACCTGTAGTTTCTGGTCTATGAAGTTGCCGCGGCTGCGCGCCGACTACGGGTCGATCCTCCTGGGCTCCACCGAGGAGAGCTCGCGTCTGACGCGGTTGCGCGTGCAACTGGTGATCACGGTCGGCGTGATCGTGGCCAACCTCATCGGGGTGGGCCTGGCGATCACGCTGTCCGTGGTCGGCATCCCCCAGCCGCCCATCCCGTGGGACGCGTGGTGGATGAACTTCCTGGTGGTGCCGCTCTACATCGGTATCGCCTTCGTGCTCGGCGCCACGATCGGCACCGTCAAGATCGTGCAATCGCTGCGTTGGTCCATCCGGCGCGAAGAGCCCACCGCCGCCCAGGCCAAGGCCGCACTCACCGCGCCCTGGCGGCTCACCGCGCTGCAGGCCGCGCTGTGGGCCGTTGGCACCGTGGTCATGACCGTCGGGTACGGCTCCATCGACCCCGAGCTCATCCCCAAGATCGCGCTGGTGACCGGACTCAGCGGTGTGGTCGTCTGCGCGATCTCCTATCAGATCACCGAATTCGCGCTGCGCCCCGCGGCCGCCCAGGCGCTCGAGGCGGGGTTCCGTGCACCGCGCCGCGGCCGGCTGCGCATGCGCGCGGCCACGGCGTGGGCCATCGGCTCGGGCGTCCCCATCCTGGGCATCGTGTTGGTTGCCGCCTTCGGCACCTTCCGCGACGACACCTCCAAGCTCGACATCTTCATCGCCGTCGCCGCCCTCGGCGGCGTGGCACTGCTCACCGGACCGCTGCTCACGTTGCTCAACACCGACACACTGGTGGCGCCACTGCGCGTGCTGGGCAACGCCATCCGGCAGGTGCGCGACGGCCACACCGACGTCTCCGTACGCATCTTCGACGGCTCCGACATGGGCGAACTGCAGGCCGGCTTCAACGCCATGACCGCGGGACTGGCCGAGCGCGAACGACTCCGGGACCTGTTCGGCCGGCACGTGGGGCGCGATGTGGCCGATGCGGCACTCGGCCTGGGCGTCCAGCTCGGCGGTTCCGAGCAGGTGGTGGCCGTGATCTTCGTGGACGTGGTCGGGTCCACCACCCTGGCCCGGCAGAAGCCCGCCACCGAGGTGGTCGAACTGCTCAACCGCTTCTTCGAGGTGATCGTCACCGAGGTGGAAGCGAACGACGGGCTGGTCAACAAGTTCGAGGGCGATGCCGTGCTCGCCGTCTTCGGCGCCCCACTCCCCCATCCCGATCCGGCCGGCGGAGCGCTGCGTGCGGCGCGCGGTATCGCCGCCCGGCTGCCCTCCGCGGTCCCCGACCTGACGGCGGGCATCGGCGTCTCCTTCGGGACGGTGGTCGCGGGCAACGTGGGCGCGATCGAACGCTACGAGTACACGGTGATCGGCGATCCGGTCAACGAATCCGCCCGGCTGTCCGAGGTGGCCAAGCGCGACACCACACTGCCGGTGGCGGCGGAGGCCGCGATCACCGCGGCCCGCGAATCCGAATCGCAGCACTGGGCCTTCACCGACGCGGTCACGCTCCGCGGGCGCGAGGTGCCCACCCGGCTCTACGCTCCCGGCGCGAGCACCAGCATGTCGTCGACGAAGGTGGTCGATCCCACGGTGAAGGGCTTCTCCCCCGCGCGCACGAATCCGGATTTGGCGTAGAACCGCTTGGCGCGCAGGTTGTCCCGGTTCACGTTCAACCAGACGCCCGCCGTTCTCATCGCCTCGGCATCGGCACGGACCGCGTCGAGGAGCGCCCGCGCGGCGCCGCCGCCGTGCTGCTCCGGGTCGACGTACAGCTTGGACAGGTACGACGAGGGCCGCTCGCGCCACTGCTCCGGCCCCTCCGGGTGCGTGCCGTGCAGCACCAGGGCGTAGCCGAGCGGGCCCCGCGCACCGTCGATCACGAGCACCCGGTGATCCGCGTTCGCGAGGTGCTCGGCGAATCGATCCGGGCCCAGGTGTGCGGCGATGAACGCGTCGATGTGCTCGCGCTCCAGCTCGGGCGGGCAGGCCAGCGGGAAGGTGCGCGCGGCGAGCGATGCGACCGCGGCGGCGTCCGCGGGGGTCGCGGTGCGGACCGTCGGCGACATGGGCGTTCCTCCTGTACGGCGAGCGTCGCGGACCCGCGACGCGATGGAGCCTATCGACGAGCCACCACGTACCGGCGCACGCCGTCGTCGGTGACCACGGCGACATCGCCGCGTTCGCGCAACACCTCCAGGTGGGCGCGGATCTCGCCGACCGCGATCATCCGGTGTTCCACCGGCAGCTCGTCGAGGGCGAGCTTGCGACGGGTCCAGTGCATCGCCCCGGCGATCGCGAACGCGGTGTCCCGGCCGTCGCCCAGCTGGTCCAGCACCTCGGCCAGCCGTTCCTCGTGATGCAGGATCAGCTCCCGCACCCGCTCGTGCGTGCCCGGCAGCACCGGACCGTGCGCAGGGAGCATGACGCCGTCGGCCAGGCCCAGCGTGGCGTCGAGCGAGGCCAGGAACGAGCTCAGCGGGGACTCCTCGGGCGACCACTCGAAACCGATCGACGGGGTGATCCGCGGCAGCACGTGATCGCCCGTGATGAGGGCGCCGGATGCGGTGTGCCGCAGGATCACGTGGCCGCGGGTGTGTCCCGGTGTGGCGATCACGTCGAGGGTGCCGTCGGCGAGGTCGATGCGGTCACCGTGGTCGAGCCAGCCGTCGGGGGCGGCCATCCGGGCGTTGGATTCGACGTTCGGCACGCCGCTGCCCGCGATCCGGTCGGCGAGCTCGTGCGCGCCCTCCTCCCGCAGCTGCCCGACTTGAACGGGGAAGCGCACCGGCGCATCCCGCGAGTAGTCGAGGATGCTCGGCGCCTCACCCCGCCCGATCAGCACCGGGGTGCCGCGGGTGTCGCTCCACAGGCATCCCTGCGAGTAGTGATCGCCGTGGTGGTGGGTGGCCACGGTGAGCGCGATGTCGTCGAGCCCGAAGCCGAGCTCGCCGAGCGCCTGCGTCAGCGCGCGCTCGTTCTCGTCGGTGGCCCACCCGGGGTCGACGAGCACCACACCGTCGGGTCCGGCGGCGAGATAGGCGTTCACGGCGACCAGCCCCGTGATGGGCAGCGGCAGCGGAATCCGGTACAGACCGGGGGCCACCTCGTGCGGGCCCGCCTCGGTCCAGCTCGCCAGTTCGGTCATCCGCGCCACCACATTCCGTATCAGTAGATCTTCTCAGCTCTACCAGATTCGGACGTCGGTGGAGAAATCGGGCCTATCGGCCGAGCAGGCGGTCGGTCTCGCGGCGTTCGCGCTTCGTGGGCCTGCCCGCGCCGCGCTCGCGCTGCGGCATCGACAACACGATCTCCCGCGGCGGCGGGGGCGGGCTGCGGTCGAGGTAGCAGGTGGCGGCCACGGGGGCGCCCACCCGCTTGGGAATGAGGGTGGCCACCTCCACGATCCGTTCGCGGCCGCCGAGCCGCAGCCGCACCTCGTCTCCCACCACGATGTGTTGGGCGGGTTTCGCCGTGGCGCCGTTGACCCGCACGTGGCCGCCCCGGCACGCGGTGGCGGCGGCCGACCGCGTTTTGGTCAGCCGCACCGCCCACAGCCAGGCGTCGACGCGCACGGGCCTAGCGCTTACGCAGCAGCCGCGAGACGCCGACCGCTCCGAGCACGCCGAACGCGACGAGCAGCAGCAGGCCGATCGCGGGGTTGACGACGAATCCAATCACCACGATGATCGCCGCCGGCGCCGCGATCGCGGCCACCATGCCGGGGTGCTGCTTCACGACCTCCAGTGCGGCCTGCTTGCGCGCCGGGTCCAGCTGTTTTCCTGCCATGACACCAATGTACCGGCACATATCGGGCAGGATGGGGGCATGACGGTGCTGGCGCTGATGCGACACGGCGAGGCCGGGATGTCGGTGCCCGACGAGGCCCGCCCGATCACCGCGACCGGCCACGAGCAGGCCCTCCGCTCGGCGAATTGGCTGCGCGATCAGGGGCTGGTCCCGGCGCAGGCGCTCGTCTCGGCCGCGCGGCGCACCGTCGAGACCTTCCGGGCCACGGAACTGGACTGTCCGATGACCGCGACCGAGGCGCTGTACGAGTGCCGCGGGCAGACCGTGCTCGACGAGATCAACGGCGTGCCGGGCGATGTGCCCGTGCTGCTCGTGGTGGGCCACTTCCCCGGGCTCCCCGAGGCCGCGGCGCTGCTGGACCCGGGTGCCGAGCTGCCCGGGTTCGCGCCGGGCACCGTGGTGCTACTCGACCTGGACGACGGTCCCGTGACGCCCGGTTCGGGCCGGTTGCGCGACGCCTTCACCCCGTAGGATGCCCGATATGGCCTCCCTGATCCTGCTGCGGCACGGAAAGTCCGCCTACCCCGACAAGGTGAAGGATCACGACCGGCCGCTCGCGCCGCGCGGGCTGCGCCAGGCCAAGCTCGCGGGCACGGCGATCCGCCGCTACGGGCACACCGTGGATCTGGTGCTGTGCTCGACCGCCGAACGCGCCCGCGCCACGCTGGCGCAGACCGAGGTCGACGCGCCGGTGCGGTACCTGGGCGAGTTGTACGGCGCGTCGGGCGAGGAGATCCTCGCGATCGTCGACGCCGAGCGCGGCGAGGCGGAGACCGTGCTGGTGGTGGGGCACGAGCCGGGCGTCGCCGATGCGGCGCAGCTGCTCGATCCCACCTTCACTCTGACCAAGTTCCCCACATCCGCCTTCGCGGTTGTCGAGGATGGTCACGCGGAACTTCACATCCCTCGCTGACCAGGCAGCTCCGGGCACACACCCGACCCCGCGCGCCCGAGCAATCGTTCGCATATAGTGTGCCGCAGAATCATCGGTCAAGACATTGGGGGATGTCGTGTATCGAGTGAAACGTGTGCTGGCAGCGGTGGCAGGAATGCTCTGCCTGGTTCTGCTGAGCGTCTTTCCAACAACGGTTGCCAATGCAGGCCCGGGCGATGTCTGCCCAGGCGTAGAAGCGGCGATGCGGTCGCTGGGCGATAGGATCGCCGCACACAATGCGGCGCCACACCAGTTCCTTCTCCCCGATCAGATGGCGCAGTACAACGCGTACAACGCAGAGAAGGCCCAGCTCGACACCGAGCAAGCAGCCCTCAAATCGAGGGTGATCGCATGCACAGAAGCTACAGCCTCGGTCGCGAAGACGGTTCCCGGCGGCGCACCGGTGGAGACACGGGCACCAGATGCCATCCGCGACAAACTTGACGCGGGTAAGAGAGCAATACCGCCGAACTGGCAGACCCCACCGATCAGTCGGAAGCCCTCAGGAAAACCCGAGGTTCCGAAGACATCGCCACTCAGATCGATCTATGACTCCCTTCGCGGCGCCTCACCTAAGAAGCCGAAGGAATTCGGAAATGTCATTCTCCAAAACGAACCGAAGCCCAAGATCGGCGACCCGAACCCCGCCTACCCAGGGCAGACTATTGGTCGCAATAGATCAGGTCTTCCCGCCGTGTCTCCCGACCACATCGTTTCACTAGCCGAACTGGTCCAACTCAACAATTTCTGGAGGCTCACCCCTGATCAGATGTATCTACTTTCCACCACTCCCATCAACTTTCAATGGCTACCCACTGGGCCCAACCAATCAAAACAATCCGGAAGTGCCGCTTCCGTCAACCCGCCACCAGATCCGGGGTGGATACGCGCTCAAGTCGCACTCGAAGATCGCGTTCGAGCTGCATTGCAGGATGCAATCGACAAGCTGGTGATAGCGAATGGATGACGGAATGCCCTACCGTATCGAAGAGATCGAAGACGCACTTTCGACAGAGGCAGTAACCGCCCGAGTCGCTACCGACTCAGAAGTCCTCCATAGCAACATGCCTGACCAATGGGTCTTGATTCACGAGAGTCACGATCCCCGACGCAGAACCGAACTCGCTCTGGATCTGTGGGGGCCCGCCATCCGGCAAGCAATTCCACAGTACTTCGACAATCTTGAAACCCGCCTCGACGACGTTCGACTTTTCACACTCACTCTGGACAACGAAAACATTTCTGCGCTCATCTACATCTGTGGTCGAACTAGCTCGAACTTCCCTATTGTGTGGATCGGAAGAATTCCGACGACCGGCGAGCAGGATCTACCTGAGGCGCTCGAACCACTACGAGCCTTCTTTGAGAGCACCCACTCCGAGTTCACAGCCGAAGATTGGATGTCGAACGGGATACTTCCGCCTGAGCAGTACGACGAACTCAGATTTGAATCACGGATTCCAGACGACGACGATGTCGTCCTCGACGACGGCCGAACGATGAACACCGGAGACCTACTCGTTACGGCGAAGTATTCCGGTGCACTCTTCCTGTGCTTGGCACCCGCAACCGGGGAAGGAATCCTAGAATCTGAGGGAAACTTCGATACTGCCGCTCCGTACCTTCCTCATCTCGACCGACTCATGATCCAAGCGTGGGAGGCCTAATGACCCCACCAAGCCTCACACCGGAGCAGAATCGCCGCCGCTGGCGCCTTCTGCTGTGTGGGATCGCCGTCATCACGCTCGTGACCGTGTCGCTCATGGCGGTGGCCATCTGGCGTGGGGGCAGCCTTCTCGGTCCGAGCGCGGAAGCTCAGATCGCATCGACCGCTCGCAGTTTCGCTCACGCTGTCGACACCCGAGATCAAACGACGATGCTCAAGCTGCTCTGCCGCGAGGAAGCAGACCAAGTAACAAGTGACGACGATTACGACCCCGACAACTCGTCGGCCGAAGTCGGCCTCATCCCTCGTCCGTTCCAAGTCCAGTCTGTCCAAGTCCTCAACGACGTTGCCGCCGTCGAATTCTCTCGGTCGGAACCGGTCAGTAGAGGGACCTTGTACCTCACGAAGGAAGACGACACGTGGAAGGTCTGTGACGTCGCGAAGACACGTTTCGAGTAGCGCACCGATTGCGACGCCTACTCTGGGAGCCGTGACCGTACGCGCGCAGTTCGAGAATTCATCGCAGACACTCTTCACCGACGGGCTGCGGGGCCTCCTCGCCGCCCATCCCGACGCCGCGTGGCACCCCGAGGGATTCGTCGCGCGGCGCACGCCGCGCACCGGCGGGGTGGCGCTCGTCTCCGGCGGCGGCTCGGGGCACGAGCCGATGCACGCCGGTTTCGTGGGCGCGGGCATGCTCGACGCGGCGTGCCCCGGGCTGGTGTTCACCTCCCCCAACGCGGTGCAGATCGCGGCGGCCACGCGCGCGGTGGACACCGGCGCGGGCGTGCTGCACATCGTGAAGAACTACACCGGCGACGTGATGAACTTCGCCGTGGCCCGACGCCTGGTGGGCGCCGAGGACGAGGGTCGTCCCGCGGTGCGGACCGATGTGGTGCTGGTGGCCGACGATGTGGCCACCGAAGACACCAAGGGGCCGGGCCGCCGCGGCACCGGCGCCACCATCGTGGTCGAAAAGCTCTGCGGCGCAGCAGCGGATGAAGGACATTCCCTGACGGAGGTCGCCGATCTGGGACGCGGTGTGGCCGAGACCGCGCGGTCGATGGCCGTGTCCTTCTCCGCCTGCACGGTGCCCGGCGCCACCGAGCCGTCGTTCGAGCTGGCCCCCGGCCAGATGGCGGTGGGTGTGGGCATCCACGGCGAGCGCGCCCGCGACGAGCGCGACGCGGTGCCGGCGAAGGAGCTGGTGGCGCACCTGCTCGACCGGATCCTGCCGGGCACCGGCCTGCAGTCCGGCGGCCGGGCCCTGGTGGTGGTGAACAACCTCGGCGGCGTCACCGATCTCGAACTGGGCGTGCTGTTCGGCGAGGCCGTGCAGCAGCTCGCCGACCGCGGCATCGAGGTGGCCCGCTCGCTGGTCGGGCGGTTCGTGACCGCCCTCGACATGGCGGGCGCCTCGATCACCGTGGTGCCGCTCGACGACGAGCGGATCCGCCTGTGGGACGCGCCGACCGCCGCCCCCGGCTGGCCGCACGCGGCCACCGCACCGTCGGCCGTGCCCGAGCTCACCACCGCGCGGCCCGACGACTCCGCCGACGACGGTGCGCCGAACGCCTGGATCTCGGCCTTCGTGGAGCGGGTGCAGGGCGCCGTCGACGAGCTGACCGAACTGGACCGCAAGGCCGGCGACGGCGACTTCGGCACCAACATGGAGGCCGCGCTCGGCCATTACCCGATCCCCTTGCGCGGCACCGACGGTGACGTCCTCGAAGCGGTCGCCACCTCGTACCTGGTGCGCGCCGGCGGCACCTCGGGTGCCGTCTTCGGCACCTTCTTCACCGAGCTCGGCCGAGCCCTGGAGGCCGCGCCCGGCAAGCCCGGATTCGTGACCGGCGTGCGCGCGGGACTCGATGCGGTGCAAGAGCTGGGCGGCGCACAGGTGGGCGATAAGACCGTGGTGGACGCCCTCTCCCCCGCCGCCGATGTGCTCGACGGCGGCGGTTCCCTCACCGAGGCCGCAGAGGCTGCGGCGCAGGGCGTGGCGGCCACGGCAGACAGCGCGGCCTCGCGGGGGCGCGCCTCCTACCTCGGTGACACCGTCAAGGGCGTTCCCGATCCCGGCGCACTGGTGATGTCCTGGCTGTTCGAGGCGGCCGCGCAGCACCTGTAACGGCAGTTCCGGGGTTCCCCCCACCAAGAACGGTCACTAACTTATAGTCGGTTGAGGGGCGTCGTCACCACGGGTGACGACGCCCGGCGGCCGACACCTCTGTCAGGGCATCGGCCGCACCGAGCCCGTCGAGAGGAAAGTCCATGACCGAAGCAGTGATCGTCGACATCGTCCGGACCGCATCCGGCAAGGGCAAGCCCGGCGGCGCCCTGCACGGAGTGCACCCGGCCGACCTGCTGGCGGGCGTGATCCGCTCGCTCGTCGAGCGCAACGACCTCGACCCCGCGCTGGTCGACGACGTGATCGCGGGCTGCGTGCACCAGGTGGGCGACCAGGCCCTCAACATCGCGCGGATCGCGGCGCTCACCGCGGGCCTGCCGGTGGAGGTGCCCGGCACCACGATCGACCGGCAGTGCGGATCGTCGCAGCAGGCCGCGCACTTCGCGGCGCAGGGCGTGATCGCGGGCGCCTACGACATCGTGATCGCGGGCGGCGTCGAATCGATGAGCCGCGTGCCCATGGGCTCGACCTCGGTGGGCGGTGCCCCGATGGCCACGCTCGAGACCCGCTTCCCCAGCCTGCCGCATCAGGGCATCGGCGCCGAGCTGATGGCCGCCCGCTGGAAGCTCGACCGCGAGAGCCTGGACCGGTACGCGGCGGATTCGCACGCCCGCGCCGTGGCCACCCGCGAATCCGGCGGCTTCGATGCCGAGATCGTGCCCGTCACTCTGCCGGACGGCGCGACGCACACCGTCGACGAGACCGTCCGCGCGAGCACCACCGCCGAGGGGCTCGCCGGCCTGCGTCCCGCCTTCGAGGAGCAGAAGTGGGCGGAGCGCTACCCGGAGATCACCTCGTGGTCGATCACGCCGGGCAACTCCTCGCCGCTCACCGACGGCGCCTCGGCCGCGCTCATCATGAGCGCCGAGAAGGCGGCGGCCCTGGGCCTGACGCCCCGTGCGCGGTTCCACAGCTTCGCGGTGGTCGGCTCCGATCCCGAGATCATGCTGAGTGGCCCGATCCCCGCCACCCACAAGGTTTTGCAGCGCGCGGGCCTGAGCATCGCGGACATCGACGCCTTCGAGGTCAACGAGGCCTTCGCCTCGGTCCCGCTGGCGTGGTCGGCCGAATTCGACGTCGACCCCGCGAAGCTCAACCCACGGGGCGGCGCCATCGCGCTCGGGCACCCGCTGGGCGCCTCGGGAACCCGGCTGCTCACCACCCTGGTCAACCACCTGGAGGCCACCGGCGGGCGGTACGGACTGCAGACGATGTGCGAGGGCAACGGCATGGCCAACGCCACCGTCATCGAACGGATCTAGACGCGGAAACGAGAACCGGGGCCGGCGCGATGCCGGCCCCGGTTCCGTCGTCTCGGGCTCTGCGGTCTCGGGCTACTTCGCCTCGGGGCTGCTCGGCTCGGCCGCCGCAGCGGGACGGGCACCGGCGGGCCCGGCGAAGACGGTGCGGCCCAGCGGCTGCCAGATCAGCAGGATCGCGCCGAAGATCATCGACGAGGCGCCCGCCGGAACGTCCAGCGGCCAGAAGGCGATCGCACCCACCACGACCATGGCGCCGCCGATCAGCAGCGAATTGCGCCCACTCTGCTGCGCCATCGGGATCATCGCGCGCCCCGTCGTGTACAGGCTGGCCGGGGTGCGGCGCAGCACCTCCGCGATGCCCACGGTGAGGAAGCAGGTCACGACGAAGGTGATCGCGGTGACGATCGGCGCGTACACCTCGAACCGGAACCGCTGGATGGTGGGCGCCAACTCCTGCAGGGCGAAGCCGTGCACCAGGAAGATGCCGAAGGAGCGATCGGAGGCGGTCTTGAGGAACCGGTCCCAGAACGAACCGGGGGTGCGGCGCTCGGACCAGATGGTGCCCGCGGCGTACAGGGCCATGATGATCAGGACGAACATCGCGGCGTAGAAGGGGCGGAAGACGTTCGCGGCGGTCACCGGGAACATGCCGTCGTCCACCAGGCCCAGGTAGTACATGATCGAGACGGCGATGCTGATGCCGGCGAGCACGATCACCCAGCCGCGGAACCGCGACATGAACTTCTTGACGCCGTCCAGGTGCATGGCCGCCACACAGCCGAGCAGCGTGAAGAACTGGTACGGGATGAACGTGGCGGGCAGGTGGTTCCACAGCTTCGCCAGCAGCCCGTAGTTGAAGATCTCGGGGCGCACCTCGGTCATGTACTGGAGCAGCACGAGGTGGAAGGCCAGGCTCACCGCGAGCAGGTACTTGTGATAGCCCCAGGTCCAGCGGAGGAACTTCAGCAGGAACGGGAACAGCAGGTACACCTGCAGCGTCACGAAGACGAAGTAGAGGTGGTACCAGGCGTCGCCGGTGAGCAGGTCGTACCCGAGCACCTTGAACGCGGTCTTCGTCGATTCCCAGGTCTCGAACGTGCGCCAGACGTTGGAGAACGAGGGCGGCCACATGATGTACATGTGGTACAGCCAGTAGAAGACGGTCCACACCACGAAGGGCAGTCCGACCGCCTTGTAGCGCTTGCGCCAGAACTCGAACGGCTTGAGCTGCCGATCCTTGTACTGGTACACCAGCACGAAACCGGTGAGCGCGAAGAAGGCGTTGCGGGTGTAGTGGAACACCGTCTGCACGGCGTTCGACGCGACGCTGAACGGGAACGTGGTGCCCGAGACGCAGTGGTCGAAGATCACGCCCGCGAAGGTGACGATGCGCACGATGTCGAGCTGGTAGAGGTGCCCGCCCTTGGTCTTGCTGGGGACGTAACCACGCTTGCGTCGCGGCTTCTGCGCCTCCGTCTCCGGTTCGACGCCATCGCTCATGGTTCGGTCCACGCTCACTGAGTTGAATCCCTCATACAGCCAGTTAATACCTGGTCACAGGTCCTAGGTACCGTAACCGGTGGGTCTGCAAGGGTCCAACTCGGCGCGCGTGCCTCCCGCCGATCGACACGATGCGGGTCAGTTCGCGGTCCAGCCGCCGTCCATCGTGTACGACGAGCCCGTGACCATCGCGGCCGCCGGGCTGCACAACCAGGACACCAGGCCCGCGACCTCGTCGGGCTCGATGAGCCGCTTGATCGCGGGGCGCGCGAGGAAGACCTCGTCGGTCACCTGCTGTTCGGTGATGCCGTGCGCGGCCGCCTGCTCGGCGATCTGTTTCGCCACCAGCGCGGTGCGCACGTAGCCCGGGTTGACGCAGTTGCTGGTGACGCCGTGCTCGCCGCCCTCCAGCGCCGTCACCTTCGACAGCCCCTCCACGCCGTGCTTGGCGGCCACGTAGGCGGCCTTGTACTTCGACGCCCGCAGCCCGTGCACCGAGGAGACGTGCACGATCCGGCCGAAGCCGCGCTCGTACATCGCGGGCAGCGCCGCGCGGGTGAGCAGGAAGGGCGCCTCCAGCATGAGCGTGGTGATCCGCCGGAACCATGCGGGATCGAAGTCCTCGATGGGCGCCACGTGCTGGACCCCGGCGTTGTTGACCAGGATGTCCACATCGAGCGCCAGACCGGCCAGGGCGGCCGTATCGGTGAGGTCGAGTTCCAGCGCCCGCCCGTCGATCTCCTCGGCCAGGGTGCGCGCGGCGGCACCGTCGCGATCGACGACGGTGACGGCGGCACCGTCGGCGGCGAGGCGGCGCGCGACGGCCGCCCCGATCCCCGCCGCGCCGCCGGTCACCATCGCCCTCACGCGCGGGCCCCGGCGGCCTGCTCGGCCTGCAGAGCCGCCCGGTCCTCCTCGTCGATCGTGGCGAGGTCGATCCCCTTGGTCTCGCGGACGAAGAAGACCGCGAGGAAGGTGATGCCGCACGCCATCGCGAGGTACACCGCGACCGGCACCGACGAACCGAAGTCCTTGAGCAGCTTGGTCGCGATGATCGGCGCCAGCGAACCGGCGACGACCGAGGTGACCTGCGCGGCGACCGAGACGCCCGAGTAGCGCATCCGGGTCGGGAAGGATTCGGCCATGATCGCGGGCTGCGGCGCGTACATCAGCGCGTGGAACATCAGGCCGATCGTGACCGCCGCGACCACCACCACGCCGTGGCCGGTGTCGAACATCGGGAAGGCGAAGAAGCCCCAGGTCGCGGCGAGGGCGGCCCCGACCCAGTACACCGGGCGGCGGCCGACACGGTCGGTGAGCGCGCCCGCCAGCGGCATGACCGCGAAGTGCACCGCGTGCGCGATGAGCAGCCACATCAGGATGTCCGAGGTGTCCATCTTCACGACCGTCTTGAGGTACGTGATCGAGAAGGTCACGACGAGGTAGTAGAAGATGTTCTCGCCGAACCGCAGACCCATCGCCGAGAGCACGCCGCGGGGGTAGCGCTTGACGACCTCGACGACGCCGTAGGAGACGGCCTTCTCCTCCGCGATCTGCTGCTGGGCCTCCTTGAAGATCGGCGACTCGTCGACCTGGGTGCGGATGTAGTAGCCCACCAGCACGATCACGGCCGAGAGCCAGAAGGCGATGCGCCAGCCCCACGCGAGGAAGTCCGCCTCGGACAGCGCGTTGGTGAGGATCAGCAGCACGACGGTGGCGGCCAGGTTGCCGCCCGGCACGCCGGCCTGCGGCCATGACGCCCAGAAGCCGCGGGTCTTGTTCGGGCTGTGCTCGGCCACGAGCAGCACCGCGCCGCCCCACTCCCCGCCCACGGCGAAGCCCTGGATGAAGCGCAGCACCACCAGCAGGAAGGGCGCCCAGTAGCCGATCTGATCGAAGGTGGGCAGGCAGCCCATGAGGAATGTGGCGACGCCGACCATGAGGATCGAGACCTGGAGGAGCTTCTTGCGGCCGAGCTTGTCGCCCAGGTGGCCGAAGACGATGCCGCCGACCGGGCGGGCCGCGAAGCCCACGGCGTAGGTGACGAAGGCCGCGATGATCGCGTCGTACTCGCTGGCGCCGGCCTTGAAGAAGATCTTGTTGAAGACCACCGTGGCGGCGATGCCGTAGAGGAAGAACTCGTACCACTCGACCACCGTGCCGGCCATCGACGCCGCGACGATCTTCCGCAAGCCGCTGGGCTTCTCCAGGTCGGACTCCGCCATACCCACTCCTCGTGTCTCAAGTCACGATCGAGCACCTGATGTGATGCAGGTCATGACCGAAGGAAGTATGGATGCATAGAATTGCAGACACAATGACCACTCACGCCCATCCGATCTGCATCGATGCACAGTCCTGAGGTGCACAGTCCTGAGGCCAGCGCCGACGGCCTGCTCACACTGCTCGCCGTGGCCCGCACCGGCCGCTACACCGCCGCCGCCGATCTGCTGGGCATCAACCACACCACCGCATCACGTCGGGTGGCCGCCCTGGAGCACGCGCTCGGCGGGCCGCTGCTGGCCCGCGGGGCCGGCGGCTGGGAACTCACCGACCTCGGCCGCACCGCGGTGGGGGCGGCCGAGCGGATCGAGGCCACGCTCCTCGGGCTGCACGCCGACACCGACGACGATCTGCACGGCAAGGTCCGCATCGCCGCCACCGACGGCTTCAGCGCCCGGGTGGTGGCGCCGGCCATCGCGCGGCTGGGCCGCGCCCACCCGCGGCTGTCGGTGGACCTGCTGACGGTGACCCGCCGGGCACCGTCGACCCGATCCGGGGTCGACATCGAGGTGGTGGTCGGACGGCCCGGGACCTACCGGGTGGAGCCCACCCTGCTGGCGCCGTATCGGTTGGGGCTCTACGGATCCGAGGACTTCCTGGCCGCGACCGGCATACCCCGGACCCGCGCCGATCTCGGCGGCCGGCCGCTGGTCTACTTCATCGAGTCGATGCTCACCGTGGACGATCTCGACCAGGCGCGGGTGGTGGTCCCCGAGATGGCCGACCGGCTCAGTTCGACCAACGTGCTGGTGCACGTGGAGGCGACCCGCGCCGGCACCGGACTGGGCCTGCTCCCGTGCTTCCTGGCCGATACCCACCCGGACCTCGTCCGGGTGCTCCCCGAGGAGGTGGCGGTGGACCTGGAGTACTGGATGGTGGTGCGCCCCGAGGCCGCTCGGCGGCGTGAGGTGGCCGCCGTGGCCGGGGCGCTGCGCGAGCGCGTGGATGCGATGCGGGGCGAACTACTGGGTCTGCGCTGAGGCTGGGCGGTGCGCAACCGCGGAGGGGTGGGTCGCCGGTCCCCCTCAACCTGTGACCCGCACCCGACGGCCGGGCCGGCAGCCTTCGCGGCTGCCGGCCCATTCCGTTTGGCGGTAGACTGTCCGCTTGACCATGAGCGCATCGACTACCAACGGCGGTCCCTCGTTCACGCCCGAGGACCTGACCGGATTCTTCGGCGCACCGACGGTGCGGCGTGCCGGCGAGTACGTGGGCACCGGCCTGATCGGCGACCTGGAGTGGGACGACGAGAAGCGCCTGGTGACCGGCGTGGTGGCGGGCACCCGCGAGTACGACGCGCGGGTGTGGATCGAGCCCGTCGGCGGCGGCTGGCGCCCCGTGCGCAGCCTGTGCAGCTGCCCCGTGGCGTTGAACTGCAAACACGGCGCGGCGCTGCTGCTCGAACTCACCGCGGAGGACGTCGAAGAGGCCTCCGTCGAACAGCCCGATCCGTGGGAGCGGCAACTCGAGGCGCTGCTGCCCGAGACTCCGCGCACCGTGGCCACCCTGCCGGTGGCCCTGCAGTTCGACGTCGACGAGCGCGGCGTGACCTCCGGCCAGCGACTGCAGGTGCGGCTGGCCACGCCCGGCATGCGCGACGGCACCTGGGTGGCGGGCGATGTGCGGTGGCGCACCATCGCCTCGGCCCCGCGGGTCTCCCCGGCGCAGCGCGAGGCGCTCACTCCCCTGGCGCAGCTCGTGCTGTGGAACCTGTACGGCGTGGACGCGTGGGCCGACCTCGGGATGATCGACACCCCGCTGCTGTGGGACCAGCTGCGCGCCGTGCGCGACGCCGGTGTCCCGCTGCTCACCAAGCGGCCCCGCGGCACCGTCATCCTGGCCGCCCCCACGCGGCTGGGTCTCGTGGCCCGGCCCGAATCCGGCGGGGTGGAGCTGGACCGGGAGGTGGACTTCGGCGACGGTCCGCGGCGCTTCACCGGCGGGCTGCTCGGCGCGCACCGCGCGCTGGGCCTCTTCCAGCAGGACGGCGACGAACTGCGGATCGCCCCGCTCGATCCCCCGCTGTCCACCGCACACACGGCCGCGCTGCGCCGGTTCACCCCGGTGCGGGTGCCCGAGGAGGCGGTCCCGCAGCTGCGGGAGAAGTACCTTCCGTACCTGGCGGCGGTGGCCCCGGTGCGCGATCCCGAGCAGCTGGTGGGTGAGATCGAGGTCCTGGGACCCGAACTCGTGTGCACCGCACGGTATTACCCCGAGGCCGGCGAGCTCGAGGTCGATTGGAAGTGGCGCTACAGCGTGGGCGGCGAGGCCCGCGATTACGCCGTGGGCACGGAGCCCGCCGGGATCGCCGACACGGTGGGCCAGCAGCGGATCACCCGGTCCATGGCGGGCGCGCTGCGTGAGGCGCAGGTGGGCGTGGACCATTCGCAGGGCTTCTACCGCGGCACGGAAGCCGCGGTGTGGCTCGCCGAGGCCGCACCCGTACTGCGGACCGTGCCCGGGCTGATCGTCGAGGTCACCGACGATCCCGGTTTCCGCTGGGCCGAATCGGCGGCCACGGTGTCGGTCCGGGTGCGCGGCGAGGATTCCGACTCCCCGTCGATGGACTGGTTCGACCTCGAGGTGGCCGTGGAGGTGGACGGCGAGGAGGTTCCCTTCCGGGACGTCTTCACCGCCGTCGCAGGTGGTCTCGACACCATCGTGACGCCGGGCGGCGTGCTGGCCCGGATCGACGGTGAGCGGTTCGACCGGCTGCGCGAGCTGATCGGCGAGGCGCGCGATCTGCCCAGCCGTGGCGGTCGCCGCACCCCGCGTGGCACCGCGGGCGACCGGGACGGGTTGCGCATCAGCCGATTCCAGGCGGGCCTGGTGGACGATTTGGCGGATCTTGCCGACGCCACCGATTTCGACGGTGACTGGAGCCGCCGGGTGGGCGCGCTGACGGCGGGCGATCTGGTGCGGCAGGAGACACCGTCGACGCTGCGGGCCGAGCTGCGCCCGTATCAGCGGGACGGCCTGGACTGGCTCTCCTTCCTGTGGGACAACGATTTCGGCGGCATCTTGGCCGACGACATGGGTCTGGGCAAGACGGTGCAGACGCTGGCGCTGATCTGTCGCGCGCACGAGAACGCCGAGCCCGATCTACTGGGTTCACCGGGTCCGTTCCTAGTGGTGGCCCCCACCTCGGTGGTGGGCAACTGGGCGGCCGAGTGCCGCCGGTTCGCACCGCATCTGACGGTGGCCACGGTGACCGAGACCTCACGCAAGTCCGGTGCGTCGATCCGGTCCGTGGTGGCCGGTGCCGATGTGGTGCTCACCTCCTACACGCTGCTGCGGTTGGACGCCGAGGAGTACGCGGCCGTCTCGTGGGCCGGGGTGATCCTCGATGAGGCGCAGTTCGTGAAGAACCCGCGCTCCAAGGCCTTCGCCGCCGTCTCGGTGCTGGACCGCAAGTTCACACTCGCGGTGACCGGCACCCCGATGGAGAATCACCTCGAGGAGCTGTGGGCGCTCACGGCGCTCACGGTGCCCGGCCTGTTCCCCGGCCGCACGTGGTTCGCGGAGGAGTACCGCCGCCCCATCGAGCGCGGCGGCGACGACGATCGCCTGTCCCGGCTGCGTCGGCGCGTGCGGCCGTTCATGTTGCGGCGCACCAAGGATCTGGTGGCCAAGGACCTGCCGGCGAAGACCGAATCGGTGGTGCAGGTACAGCTCAGCGACGAGCACCGACACACCTACGACCGGATCCTGGCCGATCAGCGAGCCAAGCTGCTGGGGCTGCTGGATGATTTCGACGGCAACCGGTTCGAGATCCTGCGGTCGCTGACGATGCTGCGGCGCCTTGCGCTCGATCCGTCGCTGGTGGACGAGGAGCTCGCCGTCGAAGACGTGGCGAAGCTCGACTACCTGGCGGAGAAGCTGGACGAGCTGCTGGAGGAGAAGCACGCGGTGCTGGTGTTCAGCCAGTTCACCGGGTTCCTGCGCAAGGCGGCCGAGCGGCTCGACGAGGAGGGCGTGGAGTACGCCTACCTCGATGGGTCCACCACCGACCGGGCCGCGGCGATCGAGAAGTTCACCTCCGGCGAGGTGCAGGTCTTCCTGATCTCCTTGAAGGCGGGCGGATTCGGCCTGAACCTGGTGCAGGCGGACTACTGCTTCCTGCTGGATCCGTGGTGGAACCCCGCGGCCGAGGCGCAGGCCATCGACCGCGCGCACCGGATCGGGCAGACCCGCAGCGTGATGGTGTACCGCCTCGTCTCCGCGGGCACGATCGAGGACAAGGTGATGGAGCTCAAGGAGCGCAAGGCCGCGCTCTTCGAGTCGGTCGTCGGCGGCGAGGGCGGTTTCGATGCCCGGCTCGCGGCCTCGGACATTCGCGCGCTGTTCGAGAACTGAGGGCGGGCCGAGCCCCGGGCCGGTCGGCGGATGGTCGTTGCGAATGGTCATGCGTGCGACGCATATCCCCGAACGACCAGGTCAGCGGCTTTTCTGCGTCGTCGCCCATGCGTGCGGCGCATGCCCCGGTCTCGTCAGGCTGCGGTGAGAGCTTCCAGGGCGTGTCCGTCGGGCGAGGGGAAGTAGACGCCGCGGCCACCGAAGCGGTGGTTGATCTCGCCCGCACCGGAACCGTCGGGCTCGGCGTGGAAGGCGAGGCCGCGCTGCTTTATCCGCGCGAGGATCTCGTCGAACTCGGTCTCCGAGACCAGGAAGGCGTAGTGCTGCGGGTGGATCGGCGCGGGCCTGGTCATCACGTCGAGCACCACGCTGTTCGCGAGGCGCACCTGCTGGAAGTGGCCACCGCCCACATCGACCGGACCCTCGAGACCGAGCATTTCGGTGAGGAACCGCGCGGTCTCGAGGTTGTCGGTGGCGGCGACGATGGTGTGGTTCAGTTCGATGCTCATGCCTCGACGCTAGGACCTCAACATCCCTTCATGTCAACGGTTCGCGGTTCGAACCCAGGCGGCTGCATCACGGCCGTTCCAGTTCGCGAGGCGTTCGGTGGGGCCGGCACCGTCGCGCGGCTCGACGACGGGGCCGAACGGGAACCCCGGGATAGCGCGGAGCTCCGCGGGCAGCGCCACCCGGGCGACGGTCTCGGTCGCTGCGGCGACCGCACCGTCGGGCACCTCGGCGGGTTGACCGGTGGCGACCGCCAGATCCCAGCCGTGCACCAGCAACTCGTTGGCGTACATCCCGAGCGCGATGGCGCCGGTCGCCGGACCCCACGGCGCGATGACCTCCCGATCGAGCGACGCCGCGGCCCACGCGGCGACGGCGCGCTCGTGGGCCGCGGCGAAGGCTTCCGCGGTACCCTCGTCCGCCTGTACCGGCTGCCCCTCCGCGGTGGCCGCCTCGGCCAGCGCGACGGATTGGAGACCGAGGGCGACGAGGTGCCGCGCGAGGGTGCCCACGTCCAGGTCGCCGCACGGGGTGGGGCGATCGAGCTGATCGGCGGTGACGTGCCCGAGGAGGGCGTGCACCCAGTGGGCGGCGGCGGCGTAGTGAGAACGGGGATCGGTGGCGGCGTTGGTCATGGCGATGAGTCAACCCGGCACTAGTGACAGTTTCCGTCCTGATTACCGTCGGCCGCCGACGGTCGGGCTAGGCGATCCAGTTGGTGGAGCTGCGGCCGTTCCAGTTCGCCAGGCGCTCGGTGGCGCCGGCGCCCTCCCGGGGTTCGACGACGGGGCCGAAGGGCACCTCGCCGCCTCGGAAATCGGCGGGCAGCACCTGCTTCACCACCGCGAGCACCCCCTCGGGCAGCGCAGAGTCCGGGAACTCCGCCGACTGGCCGGTGGCGACCGCCAGGTCCCAGCCGTGCACCAGGGTCTCGTTGACGTACATGCCGAGCGCGGCGAAGCCGGGGACCACGCCCCACGGCACGGTGACCTCGCGGTCGAGCGGGGCGGCGTCCCACGCGGCGAGAGCGCGCTCGCGGGTGGCGGCATAGGCGTCGGCACTGGCATCGGCGGCGAGGAAGGGCTGTCCCTCGACGGTGGCGGTCTCGGCGAGGGCGACGGCGCGGAGCCCGACGGCGTTGATGTGCTGCGCGAGGGTGCGGACGTCGAACTCGTCGCAGGGCGTGGGCAGGGCGAGTTGCTCGTCCGCGATACCGGCGAGCAGGGACTGCATCCAGGCGGATACGGCGGCGTAGGAGGGGCGCGGGTCTGTGGCTGTGTTGGTCATGGAATGCAGTCAACAGGCTGAACATGACACCTTCTGTCATGTTTGTTTGAGAGAGTTCGTTCCATGCGCGCCGACCGCCTGCTCTCGCTCCTCATGTTGCTGCGCCACCGCGGCACGATGACGGCCGCGCAGATCGCCGACGAGTTGGAGGTGTCCACCCGCACGGTGCTCCGTGATGTCGAGGCCCTGTCCACCGCCGGCATCCCCGTGTACACCGACCGGGGCCGCGGCGGCGGCATCAGCCTGCTCCCCGGCTACCGCACGGACCTCACCGGACTGACCCTCGACGAGGCGAAGACACTCCTCTCGGGCGCACCCGTGTCCCCCGCCTTCGCCAGCGCGATGCGCAAGGTGGCCGCGGCGCTGCCGGAGGCGCACCGTCGGGAGGCGGCGGCCGCCGCGCAGCGAATCCACGTGCGCCCCGACGGTTTCGTCCGCGCACCGGAACCCGATCCCTTCCTCGGCGATCTCCAGCACGCCGTGATCGACGGACTGCGCATCCGGGCCGTGTACCAACCGCGCGGCGGGACACCGTCGGAACGCGTGCTCGACCCGATCGGCCTGGTGCACGCCGGCCGCACCTGGTACCTGCTGGCGCTCCGCGACGGCGAACGCCGCACCTACCGCACGTCCCGATTCTCCGCCGTGACCGTACTGCCCGAGCACGCACAACGCCCCGTGGACGTCGATCTCGCGGCCGAGTTCGAAGCCTCCCGCGCGTCGTTCCGGGGTGCGCACGCCGAGTTCGTCGTCACCATCCGGGCGACCGACGAGATCTGGGAGCGATTCCGGCAGTTCACCTCTCACATCGAATCCGGGCCCGACGGTGCCGGCACCATCGCCTTCCGGGACCTCGATCAAGCGGCGGCTGTGCTGTGGGCGGCGCTCCCCGGTGTCGCCGTGCTCGGCCCTCCCGAGATCGTCGACGCCCTACGCGCTCGGGTGACCGACGCGGCACACGCTCTCCACGCCTGACGGTCAGCGGGGAGGGACTGCGATCCCTGGATCCCACCGCCGCGACTCGTCGGGCGCGGAGCCCTCGTTGAGTGCAGCGAGCGCCTCGGGGCGCAGGCGGATGGTGGGCACGTGGACGGAATTTCCGCGATACCGCAACAACACCGAGAGCGGAGACCGGTCCCGCCGCCGAGGCGGTCCGTGGACGACGGTGGTGCCGCGGTCAGTATCGAACTGCGCCAGCCCTCGACGGAAGGTGGTGCGCTCGAAGACCGTCGATACGACGACCCGCTCGGCGTCCGCCTCGATCGCGGGCCACCAGATGCGCCCAGCGAGTGCGCTGATCGAGACGAGTACCCAGATCGCGATGAGCACCGGCGCAGCGAGTGCGGGCACCAGGGCCCGGTCACCGTCGCCCCAGAAGAGGTCGAAGACGGCCGACCACGCGACCGCGGTCATGCCGATCGCGGCAGCGGAGTATCCGGCGACGGGAAACACCGACGCCCGAGCGTGCAGCCGGTCACCGGTCCGGAAGAGCTTCGTGTACCTCACCGCGGAGTACAGCACCGACGAGCCCACGCCGATGAGCGCGAGCCACGCCCCGATCGCGAGCAGTTGCCCCGACACCAGCGACGGCGGCCACTCCTCGGGGATTCCCGAGTCGATCGCCGCGCGTGCCCAGAGCACCAGCACGACCACGCCGGCCACCACCAAGATCACCCCTATGAACCCGCGCTTCACGAACACGGATTCTACGGGGTCAGCGGAGCGCGACCTTCAGCGCGACGGAGCCGTCGTCGGCGCGGGTGGCGACGGCGTGACCGGTGCGGTCACCGTCGGGAAAGCGCA
The DNA here is from genome assembly GCF_019656655.1 of Tsukamurella sp. TY48. Lineage (GTDB taxonomy): Bacteria > Actinomycetota > Actinomycetes > Mycobacteriales > Mycobacteriaceae > Tsukamurella > Tsukamurella strandjordii. The sequence continues at coordinate 1,115,161 of NZ_BPMV01000001.1, forward strand.
GCGTGAGATCGGCGCCCTCGCCGACGAAATTGCGCCACCACTGCTTCTGATCGGGCATCGCCACACCGATCACCACCTGGTCGTCGCCCCGCCGCTGGTAGGCGACGGGCAGCGAGAACTGCTTGCCGGACTTCCGGCCGGTGTAGCTCACGGTGACCATGCTCTTGCCCAGGGCAGGGCCGATCACCGGCAGCGACAGCAGCGGCGTGAAGGCGGTGTTGAAGACCTTGGCGGTGCGCTGGAAGAGGTTCATGCACCCAGGCTACGCAGCGGCGACGCAGGTACCGAAGGAATTTTCATCGCACTGGGCATACTGGACCCATGAAGGTGATCCTGAACATCATCTGGCTGGTCTTCTGCGGCTTCTGGATGGCCGTGGGCTACGCCGTGGCCGGCATCATCTGCTGCCTGCTGATCGTGACCATCCCGTTCGGCCTCGCCTCGTTCCGCATCGCCAACTACGCCCTGTGGCCCTTCGGCCGGAAGGTGGTCGACCGCCCGGGCGCGGGCGCGGCCTCGGTGCTGGGCAACGTGATCTGGCTGCTGGTGGCGGGGATCTGGCTGGCGATCGGGCACATCGTGACGGGGATCGCCCTGTGTCTGACCATCATCGGAATCCCGATGGCAGTGGCCAACTTCAAGATGATCCGGCTGTCGCTGCTGCCGCTCGGCTCGGAGATCGTGCCGGTCTAGCGGTTCGCGGCCTCGTCCTCCATGGCCTTGCGCACGAAGTTCTCCACCCCCGAGATGTGCACCGTCGCACAGGCGCACGCCACATCCGCCTGCCGCGCCACCAGGGCGTCGAAGATCTGACGGTGCTCGGCGATGGTGCGCGCCCGCGCATCCGATTCGTCGTAGCCGCGCCAGATCCGGGCCCGCAGCGTTGGGGCCGAGAGCCCCGAGATCAGGGCCCGCAGCACCGGATTTCCGGATGCGTCGGCGATCGTCTGGTGGAACAGGATGTCCTGCTGCACCAGAGTTTCCACCGAGGCGTCCGGGCCACCGAGAGACAGGGTCTCCTCCAGGACGGCCAGCTTCTCGTCGGTGATCTTGTGCGTGGCCAGGGCCGTGGCCGCCGGCTCCAGAATGCGCCGCACCTCGAAGAAGTGCAGGACCGAATCCTCCTGCTGGAAATCGACCACGAAGCCCATCGTGTCCAGCAGCAGCGTGGGTTCCAGGCTGGTGACGTAGGTGCCGTCGCCCTGGCGCACGTCCAGGATGCGGAGCATGGCGAGCGCGCGGATCGCCTCGCGCAGCGAGTTCCGCGACAACCCCAGGCGAGCGGCCAGATCCGCCTCACGCGGCAGGCGACTCCCGGCGGGCAGCTCGCCGTCCGTGATCATCGCCTTGAGCTTGAGGATCGCGTCGTCCGTCCGCGAGATCCGCCCGGCACCCTCGTTGGTCGACATCGGTCAATGGTACCGGCGTGGCCGCCTGCGCGGACTCACGACGCGGCTTCCAGATCGGCCCACAGCGCCTCGGGCGGAGGATTGCGGAGCAGATCGAGATCGTCGCGCACCTCCTGCGCCGAACGCATGCCGAGCAGCACCGTGCGCACCGCCGGGTGCCGCAGCGGGAAGTGCACCGCCGCGTGCGGCAACGTGGTGCCGTGATCGCGGCAGATCCCCGCGATCCGGCGGGCCCGATCGAGCACGCCCAGCGTGGCCGGGGCGTAGTCGTACATCGCCCCCGGTCGCGGATCGGCCGAGGCGCTGATCCCGGAGTTGAAGACGCCACCCGCCGCCACCGAGACCTCGCGCTCGAGGCACGCCGGCAGCAGATCCTCCTCGGCGCTGCGATCGAGCACGGTGTACCGGCCCGCGACGAGCACGGCGTCCAGATCCGTCTCCCGGACGAACCGGGTGAGCATCTCCGACTGGTTCATCCCCGCGCCGTAGGAGGTGATCACGCCCTGGCGGCGCAGCTCGTCCAGGGCGGGGAAGGCACCATCCATCGCCTCCGCGAAGTGATCATCGGGATCGTGCACGTACACCACGTCGATCCGATCCCGGCCCAGCCGCTCCAGGCTCGCCTCGATCGAGCGCAGCACACCGTCGCGGCTGAAGTCCCACACCCGCTCGACATCGGCGGACACCGCGAAGCCCTCCGAATCAGCGGAACCGCCGGACACCGCCGGACGCAGCACGCGGCCCACCTTCGTGGAGATCACCACATCGGCCCGATCGCCGAGTGCCGCACCGAGTCTGCGCTCGGAGAGCCCCAGACCGTAGTGGGGTGCGGTGTCGAAGTAGCGGACCCCGGCGTCGGCGGCCGTCTGCACCGCCTCCGCCGCCGCGGCATCGTCGACCTCCGCGTACAGGTTCCCGATCGCCGCCGCCCCGAAGGCCAGCGGCGCCACGCGGAGCCCGCCGCGCCCGAAGGCGCGATCCGCCGCGAGCACGGCGCCGCCGGGCGCCGTCACCGCGGAGCCGGGAGTCGAAGGCCGCTCATGCCGCCGTCCACGGCGAGCGAGGTGCCCGTAGTGGCGCTCGAAGCGGGGCTCAGTAGGTAGCAGATCGCCCCCGCCACTTCGGCATCCGTGACCAGACGGCCGGTGGGCTGCCGCTGCTGCAGGGCCTGTGCCTCGGCCTCCGGATCGGCCGCCGCGTCCAACAGGCGCCGCACCCACGGCGTGTCGACGGTGCCGGGGTTCACGCAGTTGAACCGGATCCCCTCGCGCACATGATCGGCGGCCATGGCCCGCGTCATCGCCTCCACGGCGCCCTTCGACGCGCTGTACAGGGCGCGGCCGGGCAGCCCCGCGGTGGCGGCGATCGAGCAGGTGTTCACCACGGCCGGATTCGCCGACCCCCGCAGGTGCGCGAGCGCCGCGCGGGTGACCCGCACCGTGCCGAGCACGTTCACGTCCAGCACCCGCCGCCAATCATCGAGCGTGCCGGCTTCGACCGAGCCCTGCGCACCGATACCGGCGTTGTTCACCAGGCCGTCCAGCCCGCCCAACGCCTCCGCCGCGGCGGCCACCGCCGCCGCCACCGAACCGTCATCGGCCACATCGCAGGCGAAGCCCTGCGATCCGGACGGCGCACCGTCGGGCTGCAGGTCCAGGATCGCCACCGCCGCTCCGCGCGCCATGAGTTCCTCCGCCGTCCGCCGACCGATACCCGAGGCACCGCCGGTCACGATCGCCCGGAACCCCGCGAATTCGCCTCCGCCGCTCATTGTGCTTCCTTCCACGCTTGTCCGTCGGGAAAGCCGTACCGCTCGAGTGTCTCCGGGAAGATCTGCGCCGAAAAACCGGGTTTCACGGGCGCCGCGTACGCACCGTCGACGATGCGCACCGGATCGAGGAAGTGCTCGTGCAGGTGGTCGACGTACTCGATGTTGCGGTCGGCCATGGTGGCCGAGACCGCGATGAAGTCGAACATGGCGAGGTGCTGCACCAGCTCGCACAGTCCCACACCGCCGGCGTGCGGGCACACCGGGATGCCGAACTTGGCCGCCAGCAGCAGGATCGCGATGTTCTCGTTGACTCCGGCGACGCGCGTGGAATCGAGCTGCAGGACGTCGATCGCCTTCGCCTGCAGCAGCTGCTTGACCAGCACGCGGCTGTGCGCGTGCTCGCCGGTGGCGATTCGCACCGGCGACACCCGCTGCCGGATCGCGGCGTGCGCGAGCACATCGTCGGGCGCCGTGGGCTCCTCGACCCACCACGGATTGAAGGGTGCGAGCCGCTCGATCGCGGCGACCGCCTCGTAGACGTCCCACCGCTGGTTGGCGTCGACCGCGATCCGGATGTCGTCGCCCACCACCGAACGGGCCAGCGCGAAGCGGCGCACATCGTCGTCGATGTCGGCGCCCACCTTGAGCTTGATCTGCGTGAAGCCCTCGGCCACCGCCTCCTTCGCGAGGCGCTCGAGCTTCTCGTCCGAATAGCCGAGCCACCCCGGCGAGGTGGTGTACGCGGGATAGCCCTTCGCCCGCAGCGCGGCCATGCGCTCGGCCCGTCCCGGCTCCGCGTCCCGCAGCATGGCCAGGGCCTCGTCGCGGGTGAGCGCATCGGTGAGATAGCGGAAGTCGACCAGGTCGACGATCGCCTCCGGGCTCAGTTCGCCCAGCAGCTGCCACAGCGGCAGGCCCTCGCGCTTGGCCCGCAGGTCCCACAGCGCATTGATCACCGCGCCGATCGCCATGTGCATGACGCCCTTCTCGGGCCCCAGCCAGCGGAGCTGGGCGTCGTACACGAGATCGCGCCACATGCCGCCCAGATCGGCGAGGGTCGCCTCCACATCGCGGCCCAGCACGTACGGCGCCAGCGCCTCGATCGCGGCACGCTGCACGTCGTTGCCGCGGCCGATGGTGAAGACGAAGCCGTGGCCCTCGTGGCCGTCACCGGCGTCGGTGCCCAGGATCAGGTACGCCGCCGAGTAGTCCGGATCGAGGTTCATCGCGTCCGAACCGTCGAGATCGACGGAGGTGGGGAAACGCACGTCCAGCGTGCGGAAATCGGTGAACACCGCGGACATCTCAGGCCTCTCCGAGAACGGAACGGTGACCACCCAGGCCGTCGATGTGCGTCTCGATCACATCGCCGCGGCGCAGGTAGGGCTTGGGGTCCGGGTAGCCGAAGGCGACGCCGGCAGGGGTGCCCGTGTTCACCACATCACCCGGCTCCAGGACCATGAACTGGCTCAGGTACCGGATGATCTCACCCACACCGAAGATCATCTGCGCGGTGTTCGCCTCCTGGCGCACCTCGCCGTTCACCGTGAGCCGGATGTCGAGCACCTGCGGATCCGGGATCTCGTCGGCGGTCACCAGCTCCGGACCGAGCGGGTTGAAGGTCTCGCAGTTCTTGCCCTTGTCCCAGGTGCCGCCGCGGTTCATCTGGAAATCGCGCTCGGAGACGTCGTCGGACACCGTGTACCCGGCCACGCAGGCCAGGCCCTGTGCGGCATCGTCGAGATACCGTGCCGTGCTGCCGATCACGGCGGCCAGCTCCACCTCGTAGTCGGTGGCCACCGAGCCGCGCGGGATCAGCACCTCGTCCTCGGGCCCCACGATCGTGCCCGAGGTCTTGAGGAACATCACCGGCTCGGCCGGCGTCTCGTGCGCCGTCTCCTGCGCGTGCGCCAGGTAGTTGACACCGATGCAGACCACCTTGCCGGGCCGCGACACCGGTGCGCCGACGCGCAGCCCCGTCGGGTCGACCTCCGGGAGCCGACCACCGGACAGCGCCTCCTGCAGGAGGGTTCGCGCCGTCGCGATCGTGCTCGGATCGTAATCGCGGACCACGCCCGAGGCGTCGAACCATCGTCCATCTCCGGTGGAGACGATCGGGCGTTCGTGCCCCGCCTCACCGACTCGTCGCAGTCTCATCGACGTCCTTTCGTGCTGATGACGCCCGAACCGGCGGTCGCCGATTCCTTCTCGCGCCAGTAATCTTCGATCTCCTCGAGGGACTTACCCCGGGTCTCCGGCACACAGCGCCAGACATAGGCGGCGCCGAGGAGGGAGAGCGCCGCGAACAAGAGGAAGGACTTGGTGCCGGCCGCCTCCAGGAAGTTGGGGAACCACCGGGAGGAGACGGCGTTGAGCAGATACTGGCTGAAGGTGATGATGCCCATGCCGAGCGCCCGCGCGCGCAGCGGGAGGAGCTCCGGGCAGATCAGCCAGAACACCGGCCCCAGACCGAATCCGAAGGCGAAGGTGTAGAGGAAGACGCACGCGATCGCGAAGGCCTGCGCGTCCGGGAAGAGGGCGATGCCCACCGTGGGAAGCACCTGCCCGAGCAGACTGATGATGAGCAGCGGTTTGCGCCCCATCCGCTCGACCAGGGGCAGCGACAGCGCCGTCGACACCACCAGTGCGATGCCCACCATGTAGTTGGCCACCGTTCCGGCCGAGCCGTTGCCGGTGTGCTCGAAGATGATCGGCGCGTAGTAGACCACCGAGTTGATGCCCGTGAACACCTGGAAGAAGGTGAGCGTGAGTGCGATCACCAGCGCGGGACGATAGGTGCCGCTGAACAGTTCGCGGAACCCCGCCGACTGCTCGCGCAGGCTGTCGCCGATCTCCCGCGCCTCCCGGCCCGCCTCACCGGGGCCGCCGCGCAGACGTTCGAGGATCCGCTCGGCGCGCTCGGTCTCGCCGCGCATGATCAGCCAGCGCGGGCTGGACGGCGCGATCACCATGCCCACCATGAAGATCAGCGCCGGCACCGCGCCGAGCCCCAGGATCCACCGCCACTGCCCGGACGCGGTGAACGCGCTGCCCACGACGTAGGCGGTGAGGATGCCGATGTTGACCGACAGCTGGTACAGCGCGGTGAGCATGCCGCGCACCCGTTTCGGTGCCAGCTCACTGAGGTAGATCAGGCCGAATTGATTGGCGATGCCGCACGCGAATCCTAGGATGAATCGAGACACCGTGAGCGTGGTCAGATCGGGCGCGAAGGCGCATCCGACCGAACCGACGATGAACAGCGCCCCGCACAGGATGAGGAGGTGCCGGCGGTCGTAGCGACGGGCGGCCAGCGTCGCGGCCACGATGGCGGGCAGCGCGCCGAACAACAACATACTGGTCAACATGCCCTGGCCGTCGGCATCGAGCCCGAACTGCTCGGTGATCAGCGGGAGCGCACCCGACATCGAGCCGGAATCGTAGCCGTACAGGATGCCCGACATGCCGCCCAGCACGGCGATCGCATAGACCGCCTTCGGAATCGGCGGTGTTGTGGCTTGAGTCACAAACCAAGACCTTAAACATCGGAGGTCTGTTGGTCAACCGGCTGCGCGACTCGGCGTGGTGGCCGTACAGTCGGGAACAAGCATTCACAGTGATCGGAGGAATCATGCGCCGTCAGGTACCCAAGGTGCGGGACCTCGCGCCCCTCATGCGCGTCAAGGCACCCCGGCTGGATCGTCGATCGGCCCGATTGGACGACGCCCAGACCATCGCAGACCTGCGCCGCATCGCGCAACGCCGCACCCCGCGCGCCGCCTTCGACTACACCGACGGCGCCGCCGAGGCCGAACTCTCGCTCGCCCGCGCGCGGCAGGCCTTCGCCGACATCGAGTTCCATCCGCAGATCCTGCGCGATGTGGCCGAGGTGGACACCGCACGCACCGTGCTCGGCGGACCGTCGGCCCTGCCCTTCGCGATCGCCCCCACCGGCTTCACCCGCATGATGCAGACCGAGGGCGAACTCGCCGGCGTCCGCGCCGCGACCCGCGCCGGCATCCCGTTCTCCTTGTCCACCATGGGCACCGCATCGATCGAGGAAGTCGCGGACGCCTCGGCGGCGGCCGCGCAACCCGGCGGAGCGCGCGGCCGGCAGTGGTTCCAGCTGTACATGTGGCGCGACCGCGACCGGTCGATGGCCCTCGTGGACCGCGCCGCGAAGGCGGGATACGACACACTGCTCGTGACCGTCGACGTGCCGGTGGCCGGGGCGCGCCTGCGGGACAAGCGCAACGGCATGACCATCCCGCCCGCGCTCACCCTGCGCACCATCCTCGACGCCGTACCGCGACCGCACTGGTGGATCGACTTCCTCACCACCGAGCCGCTGTCCTTCGCCTCGCTCGACCGCTGGTCGGGCACCGTCGGCGAGCTCCTGGACTCGATGTTCGACCCGACCGTCGATTACACCGATCTGGCGTGGATCAAGGAGCAGTGGCCCGGCAAGGTGGTGGTCAAGGGCGTGCAGACCCTCGACGATGCCCGACGCTGCGCCGAACTCGGCGTGGACGGCATCATCCTGTCCAATCACGGTGGCCGCCAGCTCGATCGCGCCCCCGTCCCGTTCCACCTGCTGCCCGCCGTCGCGGCCGAACTCGGCGATTCGACGGAGATCCTGCTGGATACCGGCATCATGTCGGGCGCCGACATCGTGGCCGCCGTCGCGCTCGGCGCCCGCAGCACGCTGGTCGGGCGGGCCTACCTCTACGGCCTCATGGCGGGCGGCGAGGCCGGCGTGGACCGCGCCATCACCATCCTCGGCGACGAGGTGCGCCGCACCATGCGCCTGCTGGGCGCCAACTCGCTCGACGAGCTCGGCCCCGAGCACGTCACCCAGCTCACGCGCGTGCAGCCGCTCCCCCGCCCCGGACAGGCGGTGCGATCGTGACCGAGACCATCGCCCTGCACACCCGGCTCAAGCCCGGTGCCGAGGCGGAGTACGACCGGGTGCACGCGGTGATCCCCACCGAGCTCGACGGTGCGCTGCGCGAAGCCGGCGTGCGCTCGTGGCGGATCTGGCGCGACGGCCGCGACCTTTTCCATCACGTGGAGGTCGACGACTACCGCGCCATGCGGCTGCACCTCGCCGAGCACCCCGCCAACGTGCCCTGGCAGGCCCGGATGGCCGAACTGCTCGAGGTGGAGGACGACTACTCCGGCGACGACCGCGGCATCCCGCTGGTGTGGGCGCTCCCCCTGGATCGATGATCGTCGACGCGCACCACCACCTCTGGGACCGGAGCCGGCACGATCACGGCTGGCTCGATTCACCGGGCCTCGAGGCGATCCGGCGCGACTTCACGCCGGCCGACCTCGCCGCGGAGACCACTGCGACGACGGTCGCCGTGCAGGCCCTGAACTCCGCCGCCGAGACCCGCGAACTCCTCGCCGCGGGTGGCCCGGTGGCCGCCGTGGTCGGGTGGGCGGACCTGACGTCGGAGGCATGCGGCGACGCCCTTGACGCCCTTGCCGCCGCCCCGGGAGGCGAGAAGCTGCGCGGGCTGCGGCATCTCGCGCAGGGCGAGCCCGATCCGCGCTGGCTGACGCGCGCCGACGTCGCCCGCGGACTGTCCGCCGCCACCGACCGCGGCCTCGCCTACGATCTGCTGGTACGCGGACCGCAGCGCGCCGCGGCGCTGGACCTGGCGCGCGCCCTGCCGGGAACCTCGTTCGTGGTCGATCACGCGGGTAAGCCGGATATCGGTGCGGGCGAATGGGACTCGTGGGCCGCATGGATTCTCGACCTCGCGGCGCTACCCAATGTGACCTGCAAGCTGTCCGGGCTGGTGACCGAATGTCCGCCGCGGCCGTGGAGCCGCGAGCTGATCGCACCCTACGCCCGGCACGTGCTGGAATCCTTCGGCGCCGACCGGGTGCTGTTCGGCTCCGACTGGCCGGTGTGCCTCCTGGAGGCGTCGTACCAGCAGGTGCGGGAGCTCACCGTCGACCTGCTCGACGGTGCGTCCGACGCCGAACGGGACGCGGTGCTGGGCGGCACCGCGGGGCGCGTCTACCGCCTGTAGAACGGGCTCTCCCCTCCGCCGCGGGTGGGGGGACGCGCGACGAAGGGGAGAGCGAGGAAGCCGCCCCGTGGGCGGCCAGGTCTAGGAGCCGAGGACCGCCGTGCGCAGGTCCGGCCGGCGCAGGAACATCGCGATCCAGATGAGCACGCCCACGTAGACGCCGGAGAGCACGTAACCGGCGATCGGCTGCTCGGCGCGCAGGTTGATCGCCACCGCGCCGCCCAGGTAGCCGGTGAGGTAGATGGCGCCGATCACCGCAGTGCGCGGGATGGTCCACAGGATCACGCCCACCAGCAGCACCAGGCCGATCACCACGATGTGCTTCTCCTGGAATCCCAGCTTCAGCGTCCCGTCGATCACCGCCTGCGGCTTGGTGAGCTTGCCGATCACGTCGAAGACCAGGAACGCCCAGATCAGGACCGTGAGCACCATGCCCGCGATCCAGGACTTCGAGCGCCCCTCCCAGGGCTTGGCGGCGGTGGTGTCAGTAGCGGTCCCGGTTGCCATCGTCGGCTCCTCACCTCGCGTGTTCACGGTGTGAACATCTGCATGTTCACACCGTAGACATGATCGTCGTCGAGAACAAGCCCCCTCCGCACGGAGCCGACCTTCCGCAGCCAGAGCGGCAGGAGCAGCCGAGGCACCGCAGCGATCTGCACAACGTCGCGGGAGGGCAATAGTGTGGCCGGATGAGATTCGGCATCCTGGTATTCGACGAGGTCGAAGTTCTGGACGCGTTCGGACCGTTCGAAGTTCTCTCGGTCGCCAAACGTCTCCATGCGCACCGAGTCGAAGGCGAGCCGATCGCGATCTGCCTGGTGTCCGCCTACCCGGACCGCTCACAGGTCGTGGCGCGCGGGGGCCTGCGCTTCACCGCCGACGCGACCATCGCCGACGCTCCTGAATTCGATGTGCTGATCGTTCCCGGCGGCGTGACGACCGCCGTCGAGAACGATCCCGCCACGATCGCCTGGATATCTGAACGCGCCTCGACGCCGGTCATCGCGTCCGTGTGCACTGGCGCCTTCCTCCTGGCGGCGGCCGAAATCCTCATCGATCAGACAGTGACGACCCACTGGGAAGACCAAGCAGGCCTAGCCGCTCGCTATCCCCGGCTCACCGTGGTGGACGGCCCACGCTGGGTGCGAGCACAGAACATCTACACGTCCGCCGGGATTTCTGCCGGATTGGACCTCGCGCTCCACCTCGTCGGCTTGATCGCCCCTGATCTGCCAGCACGGGTGGCTAAGCAGATGGACTACGAATGGCGAGGCGTCCCCTAACCGGGACAGCAGCAAGGTTCTCCCCTCCGCCGGCCTCATCCGCCGCCGGTAACCGGCCGCGGATGGCACTGGCGGCAGCGGGTACCCCGCGAACCGTCGTCCGGCCCAGATCTTTGCAGCTTGCTGCGGCCGCAGCCGGTCCCCCTGCCGCAGAAAGCTGCACGATGTCGCCGCACCTCACCCGCGGCCACTCCCCTCCGCCAGCCTCATCCGCTGCCGGCTACCGGCCGCGGACAGCACTACCGGCAGCGGGGACAAGGGCTGGGGCGTCGCCGCGAACGATTCTGCAGCCCCGAAGCGCTAGCGAAGTGGGCGAAGCCCAGTGAACGGCGACGCCCCAGACCAGCCCGAGCCCCCGCACCGTCGGACATGAAAGCGGCCCCCGACCGCAATGGTCGGGGGCCGCATTCAGCTAGCTACTTCACCGGTAACCGTCGGAGAAGCCGTAATCGTCGAGCGGCACCGCGGCACCGGACGGGGCGCCGAAAGCACCCTCCGGACCGTAGTACTGATCGTCGAAGGTCGGCACCGAGTACGCGGCCGCACGGGCCTCCTCGGTCGGCTGCACCTGGATGTTCCGGTACTTGGCGATGCCCGTACCGGCCGGGATGAGCTTACCGATGATGACGTTCTCCTTGAGGCCCACCAGCTTGTCGGAGCGGGTGTTGATCGCGGCGTCGGTGAGCACGCGGGTGGTCTCCTGGAAGGAGGCCGCCGACAGCCACGAATCCGTCGCGAGCGACGCCTTCGTGATGCCCATGAGCACCGGACGGCCGGCCGCGGGCTCGCCGCCCTCGGCCACGACCCGACGGTTCGCGGCCTCGAACTCGGCACGCTCGGTGAGCGAACCGGGCAGGAACTCCGTGGAACCCGAATCGATGATCGTCACTCGACGCAGCATCTGGCGCACGATGGTCTCGATGTGCTTGTCGTGGATGGACACACCCTGCGACCGGTACACCTCCTGGACCTCGTTGACCAGGTGCACCTGCACCTGACGCGGACCCATGACGCGGAGCACCTCGTGCGGATCGGCAGCGCCCTCGAGGAGCTGCTGACCGACCTGCACGTGGTCACCGTCGGCCAGGAGCCGCTCGGTGCCGTCGTCGTGCTTGAAGACGCGCAGGCGCTGACGCTTGCTGATCTTGTCGTACACGACCTCTTCACTGCCGTCGTCCGGCGTGATGGTGATCGTGTAGAACCGATCGTCGTCCTCCAGGCGGATGCGGCCGGAGACCTCGGCGATCGGGGCCTTGCCCTTGGGGACACGGGCCTCGAACAGCTCGGTGACTCGCGGCAGACCGCCGGTGATGTCGTCACCGACGCCACCCTGGTGGAAGGTACGCATGGTCAGCTGCGTGCCGGGCTCACCGATCGACTGCGCGGCGACGATACCGACGGCCTCGCCGATGTCGACGAGCTTGCCGGTGGCCATCGAGCGGCCGTAGCAGGTGGCGCAGACGCCGGTACCGGTGGTGCAGGTGAGCACGGAGCGCACCTTCACCTCGGCGACGCCGGCCTCGAGCAGCGCCTCGATCTGCGGGTCACCCAGATCGTGGCCACGCTCGACGATGACATTGCCCTTGGCGTCCTTGGCGTCCTCGGCCAGGGTGCGGGCGTACGCCGAGGTCTCGACGTGCGCATCGCGGATCAGCGAACCGTCGGCCTGCACCTCCGCCAGCGGCACGATGATGCCGCGGGTGGTGTTGCAGTCGGTCTCGCGGACGATGACGTCCTGCGAGACGTCCACCAGACGACGGGTCAGGTAACCCGAGTCGGCGGTACGGAGCGCGGTATCGGCCAGACCCTTACGAGCACCGTGGGTGTTGATGAAGTACTCCAACACCGTCAGGCCCTCACGGAAGGACGACTTGATCGGACGCGGGATGAACTCACCCTTCGGGTTCGTCACCAGGCCCTTCATGCCGGCCAGGTTCCGCACCTGGGTCATGTTGCCCGTGGCACCCGACTTCGGGATCATCGTGATCGGGTTGTCTTCGGGGTAGTAATCGTCGATCGCCTTACCGACCTCGTCGGTGGCCTGCTTCCAGATCTCGACCAGTGCGTCGCGACGCTCACCGGAGGTGAGGGCACCGCGGGCGTACTTGCGCTCGATACCGTCGGCACGCTCCTCGTAGCGGTCGAGGATCTCCTTCTTGCTCGGCGGAACGAGCACGTCGGACATCGACACCGTGACACCCGAACGCGTGGCCCAGTAGAAGCCGGCGTCCTTGAGCTTGTCGACGGTCTGCGCCACCACGATCATCGGGTACCGCTCGGCCAGATCGTTGATGATCACGGCCTGACGCTTCTTCGGCATCTGCTCGTCGACGAACGGGTAGTCGATCGGCAGCAGCTCGTTGAAGAGCACCCGGCCCAGCGTGGTCTCGGCCGTCCAGGCCTGACCGCGCTCCCAGGCACCGTCGAACTGCTCGGCCTCGATCTCGGCCGGCGGACGCTGCTGCGTGAGCCGCACCTTGATCGGCGCCTGGATCGACAGCTCGCCCAGATCGACCGCCATGATCGCCTCGGCCGGGCTCGAGTAGACACCCGTCTCCGGCTGATCCTTCTTGGCCGCCGTGTAGGCGCCCTTCGCATCGGCCTTCTCGGTGGTCAGGTGGTACAGACCGGTCACCATGTCCAGACGGGGCATGGCGAGCGGACGACCCGACGCCGGCGACAGGATGTTGTTCGAGGACAGCATCAGGATGCGGGCCTCGGCCTGCGCCTCCGCGGACAGCGGGAGGTGCACGGCCATCTGGTCACCGTCGAAGTCGGCGTTGAAGGCCTCACAGACGAGCGGGTGCAGCTGGATGGCCTTGCCCTCCACGAGCTGCGGCTCGAACGCCTGGATACCCAGACGGTGCAGCGTGGGAGCACGGTTGAGCAGCACCGGGTGCTCGGCGATGACCTCTTCGAGGACGTCCCACACCTGCGGACGCTGCCGCTCGACCATGCGCTTGGCCGACTTGATGTTCTGCGCGTGGTTCAGATCCACCAGACGCTTCATCACGAAGGGCTTGAACAGCTCGAGCGCCATCAGCTTCGGCAGACCGCACTGGTGCAGCTTGAGCTGCGGACCCACGACGATCACCGAACGGCCCGAGTAGTCCACGCGCTTACCGAGCAGGTTCTGACGGAACCGGCCCTGCTTGCCCTTGAGCAGATCGGACAGCGACTTGAGCGGGCGGTTGCCCGGTCCGGTGACCGGACGGCCGCGGCGGCCGTTGTCGAACAGCGCGTCGACCGACTCCTGCAGCATCCGCTTCTCGTTGTTGACGATGATCTCGGGCGCACCCAGATCGATCAGTCGCTTGAGGCGGTTGTTGCGGTTGATCACGCGGCGGTACAGGTCGTTCAGGTCGGACGTGGCGAACCGGCCACCGTCGAGCTGGACCATCGGGCGCAGCTCCGGCGGGATCACCGGCACCGCGTCCAGGACCATGCCCAGCGGCGAGTTGCCCGACTGCTGGAACGCCGCCACGACCTTGAGTCGCTTGAGCGCGCGCAGCTTCTTCTGGCCCTTGCCGCTGCGGATGACCTCGCGCAGGATCTCGGCCTCGGCGTCGATGTCGAAGTTCTCGATGAGCTTCTTGATCGCCTCGGCACCCATGGCGCCCTTGAAGTACTCGCCGTAGCGGTCCTGCAGCTCACGGTAGAGCTTCTCGTCGACGATCATGTCCTTCGGCGCGAGCTTGACGAAGGTCGTCCAGATCTCGTCGAGCTCGTCGATGGCACGCTGCGCGCGGTCGCGGATCTGCCGCATCTCCCGCTCGCCGCCGTCCTTGACCTTGCGGCGCTGGTCGGCCTTGGCACCCTCGGCCTCGAGGACGGCCAGGTCGTCCTCCAGCTTCTTGGCGCGGTTCTCCAGATCGACGTCCCGCTGGTCCGCGAGGACCTTCTTCTCGGACTCGATCTCGGCCTCGAGCGTGGACTGCTCGTTGTGCCGCTGCTCCTCGTCGACCTCCGTGATCACGTAGGCGGCGAAGTAGATGATCTTCTCGAGATCCTTGGGCGCCAGGTCCAGCAGGTAGCCCAAGCGCGAGGGAACGCCCTTGAAGTACCAGATGTGGGTGACCGGAGCCGCGAGCTCGATGTGGCCCATCCGCTCACGACGCACCTTGGCGCGAGTGACCTCGACGCCGCAGCGCTCGCAGATGATGCCCTTGAAGCGGACACGCTTGTACTTGCCGCAGTAGCACTCCCAGTCGCGAGTAGGTCCGAAGATCTTCTCGCAGAACAGGCCGTCCTTCTCGGGCTTGAGCGTGCGGTAGTTGATGGTCTCGGGCTTCTTGACCTCGCCGTAGCTCCAGTTACGGATGTCATCGGCGGTCGCCAGACCGATCTTCAGTTCGTCGAAGAAGTTAACGTCGAGCACTTCTCTCCTTATTCGTTCGGTTGGCGTGGGCTAGTTCGCGAGGTCTTCAGCGGAGGCATTCTCGTTGCGCGAGAGGTTGATGCCGAGGTTGGCAGCAGCGCGCTCGAGATCCTCGTCGTCGCTGTCGGCCATCTCGATCGCGGCACCGTCGCTCGACAGCACCTCGACGTTCAGGCAGAGCGACTGCAGCTCCTTGAGAAGCACCTTGAACGACTCCGGGATACCCGGCTCGGGGATGTTCTCGCCCTTGACGATCGCCTCGTACACCTTCACGCGGCCGACCACGTCGTCCGACTTGATGGTGAGCAGCTCCTGCAGGGTGTAGGCGGCGCCGTACGCCTGCATCGCCCAGCACTCCATCTCACCGAAGCGCTGACCACCGAACTGCGCCTTACCACCCAGCGGCTGCTGCGTGATCATCGAGTACGGGCCGGTGGAACGAGCGTGGATCTTCTCGTCGACCAGGTGGTGCAGCTTGAGGATGTACATGTAGCCGATCGCGACCGGGTACGGGAAGGGCTCGCCCGAGCGACCGTCGAACAGGGTCGCCTTGCCGTCGGCGCCGACCATGACGTCGCCGTCACGGTTGGGCAGCGTCGAGCCGAGCAGGCCGGCCAGCTCCTCGTCGCGGGCACCGTCGAACACCGGGGTGGCGGTGTTGGTGTCCTTGGGCTGGCTGTACATCTCCTCCGGCAGCGCCGAAGCCCAGTCCGGGATGTTCCCCTTCTCGTCGCGCACGTCCCAGCCGGTCTTGGCGACCCACCCGAGGTGCGTCTCCAGGATCTGGCCGATGTTCATACGACGGGGCACACCGTGGGTGTTGAGGATGATGTCGACCGGGGTGCCGTCGGGCAGGAAGGGCATGTCCTCGGCGGGCAGGATCTTGCCGATGACACCCTTGTTGCCGTGGCGGCCGGCCAGCTTGTCGCCGTCCTGCACCTTGCGCTTCTGGGCCACGTACACGCGGACCAGCTCGTTCACGCCGGGGGCCAGCTCGTCGTCGTCCTCGCGCGAGAACACGCGGACGCCGATGACCTTGCCGGTCTCGCCGTGGGGCACCTTCAGCGAGGTGTCGCGCACCTCGCGCGCCTTCTCACCGAAGATCGCGCGGAGCAGGCGCTCCTCCGGGGTCAGCTCGGTCTCGCCCTTCGGGGTGACCTTGCCGACCAGGATGTCGCCGTCGCGGACCTCGGCGCCGATGCGGATGATGCCGCGCTCGTCGAGATCGGCCAGCACCTCATCGGAGACGTTCGGGATGTCCCGGGTGATCTCCTCGGCGCCCAGCTTCGTGTCGCGGGCATCGATCTCGTGCTCCTCGATGTGGATGGACGTGAGCACGTCCTCCTCCACCAGGCGCTGCGAGAGGATGATCGCGTCCTCGTAGTTGTGGCCCTCCCACGGCATGATCGCCACGAGCAGGTTCTTGCCCAGCGCCATCTCACCGTTGTCGGTGCAGGGGCCGTCGGCCAGGACCTGGCCGATCTCGACCCGCTGACCCGCGGAGACGATCGGACGCTGGTTCGCGCAGGTGCCCTGGTTCGAGCGCGCGAACTTGCGCAGACGGTGCGTCTTGCGGGTGCCGTCGTCCGCCATCACGGTGATGAAGTCGGCCGACACCTCCTCGACCGCGCCCGCCTTCTCGGTGATGATCACGTCGCCGGCATCGACCGCGGCACGCAGCTCCATACCGGTGCCGACCAGCGGCGACTCGGAACGGACCAGCGGCACGGCCTGACGCTGCATGTTCGCACCCATGAGGGCACGGTTGGCATCGTCGTGCTCGAGGAACGGGATCATCGCGGTCGCGACGGAGACCATCTGACGCGGCGAGATGTCCATGTACTCCACCGCGGAGACCGGGACGAACTCCACCTCGGAGCCGCGCTTACGCACGAGCACCTTCTCGTCGGTGAGACGACCCTTGTCGTCGGTCGCGGCGTTGGCCTGCGCGATGAAGAAACGGTCCTCCTCATCGGCGGTCATGTAGGTGATCTCGTCGGTGGCGACACCGTCGGTGACCTTGCGGTACGGGGTCTCGATGAAGCCGAACGGGTTGACCCGCGCGTACACCGACAGCGAACCGATCAGGCCGATGTTCGGGCCCTCAGGGGTCTCGATCGGGCACATGCGGCCGTAGTGGCTGGGGTGCACGTCGCGCACCTCGAGGCCGGCGCGCTCACGCGAGAGGCCACCGGGGCCAAGCGCGTTGAGACGACGCTTGTGGGTCAGGCCCGAGAGCGGGTTGTTCTGATCCATGAACTGCGAGAGCTGCGAGGTGCCGAAGAACTCCTTGATCGCCGCCGAAACCGGGCGGATGTTGATCAGGGTCTGCGGGGTGATCGCCTCGACGTCCTGCGTGGTCATGCGCTCGCGCACCACGCGCTCCATGCGGGACAGGCCCACGCGGAGCTGGTTCTGGATCAGCTCGCCCACGGTGCGGATACGACGGTTGCCGAAGTGGTCGATGTCGTCGACCTCGACCGGCACCTCGACGCCGCCCGGCACCGTCATGTAGGTCAGCTGCTCCGCCGGAGCGTCGTGCAGACGCACCAGGTACTCGACGATGGCGACGATGTCGTCCTCGTTGAGCACGTAGGACTGGGTGCCGTCCGGGTTCGCGGGCAGGCCCAGCTTCTTGTTCAGCTTGTACCGACCCACGCGGGCCAGGTCGTAGCGCTTCTCCTTGAAGAACAGGTTCTCCAGCAGGGTCTGCGCCGACTCCTTGGTGGGCGGCTCGCCCGGACGCAGCTTGCGGTAGATGTCCAGGAGCGCCTCGTCGGTACCGGCGGTGGCGTCCTTCTCCAGGGTGGAGCGCATGATCTCCGAGAAGCCGAAGCGCTCGAGGATCTGCTCGCTGGTCCAACCGAGCGCCTTGAGCAGCACGGTGACCGGCTGACGACGCTTGCGGTCGATGCGCACACCCACGGTGTCGCGCTTGTCGACGTCGAACTCCAGCCACGCACCGCGGGCCGGGATCACCTTGACGCTGTGCAGCGGCTTCTCGGTGGACTTGTCGATCGTCTCGTCGAAGTACACACCGGGCGAACGGACCAGCTGCGAGACGACCACGCGCTCGGTGCCGTTGATGATGAACGTGCCCTTGTCCGTCATCATCGGGAAATCACCCATGAAGACGGTCTGCGACTTGATCTCGCCGGTGTTGTTGTTGATGAACTCAGCGGTGACGAACAGCGGCGCCGCGTACGTCATGTCCTTGTCCTTGCACTCCTCGATGGAGGCCTTGACCTCGTCGAAGCGCGGGTCGGAGAAGGAGAGCGACATCGAGCCGGAGAAGTCCTCGATCGGGGAGAGCTCCGCGAGGATGTCCTCGAGACCGCCGGTCGGGTTGGCCTCGCCACGCGACGCGGCCTTCTCACGCCATTCCGGGGAGCCCACGAGCCACTCGAAGGAATCGGTCTGCACGTCGAGCAGGCCGGGAACCGGGAGGGGCTCGGAGAGCTTCGCGAACGAGACGCGCTTCGGGGCCCCCGGGACCACGGCGTTCTGATCGTTCTGAGTCTGGCTGGAGACGGAGACTGCCAAGATGCGTCCTCTGCTGTGCCTAGTTACGTTGCCAACAAGGCTGACGGCAACCCGCAGAGAAAACGCCCTCGTAGAGGAACAGATATTCAGATGGGCAGGAGGCAGCCAGCGCAACGTCCAACATTAGCAGAGAGAGACTGGGGCTGCAAGGGGCAGTCCACACTAGGCCCCGATGGGGCCTGACGCAAGGACCGTGCGCGAGATTCCATCGAACATCCGATGCATCGGATCTCCGGGCTGGCCGCCATGGAGATCCGACGTCGCGGTGCACGTCCTGCCGATAACTGTGACCCGGATTCTGGCGAACGTCAAGCGAAACCGCCGTTCTCTTCGAAAATCACGTGAGAGCGGACCCGTGTTCGACGGCGCCGGACAGTCGAACGCCGAGCGCACCCGCATCGGGTGCGCTCGGCGTTCGGAACGGGCGTCAGTTCTGGGGATCGACCTTCGGCAGGTGATCGGTGGGGTTCTCATCCGAATCGAGCGGGACGATCACCTCGTAGCCCGTGGACTCGGTACCCGCGGGGTACTCCGCGACCTGCGCCTGCTGCGTCTGGATCGGGACGGTGGCGGTATCGCCCGCGCCCTGTCCCGCCGCGACGATGTGCGCCTGCACCGTGTTCTGCGCGTCCTGCACGTCCTCGTCGCCGAGGTCCTTGAGGATGGCCGCCTGCGCCTTCGGGGGCAGCGACGGCAGCATCTCGCGCACGCGGGCCTTGCGCCGCGCCACGCCCTGCCGCACCGGCATACCCGGCGTCGGCTGCATCTGCGGGGCGATCTCCTCGATCAGCTCCACACCACCGTGCGAATGGCCGGCCGCGACGCGCTCGGCCTCGGCCTCCATCTGCGCCTGGTCCTTCTCCTCCGACATGCCGATCGGACCGATCATCGAGCCGGTGAGGAACTGCTTGACCACGGGCTCCTCCGAGGTCAGCAGCACCTCGCGCGGGCCGAACATGACGAGCCGCTTGAGGAAGAGCATGCCCATGTTGTCGGGCACCGTGCGGGCGATGTTGATGTTGTGCGTCACGATCAGCGTGGTGCAGTCGATCTGCGCGTTGATGTCCATGAGCAGCTGGCTGGTGTAGGTGGTACGCACCGGGTCCAGACCGGAGTCCGGCTCGTCGACCAGCATGATCTTCGGGTCCAGCACGAGGGCGCGGGCCAGACCGGCGCGCTTGCGCATACCACCGGAGATCTCACCCGGGAGCTTGTCCTCGGCGCCGATCAGACCGACCATCTCGAGCTTCTCCATCGTGATCTGACGGATCTCGCTCTCCTTCTTCTTCGTGTGCTCACGAAGCGGGAAGGCGGTGTTGTCGTAGAGGTTCATCGAGCCGAAGAGGGCGCCGTCCTGGAACAGCACGCCGAACATCTTCCGGATCTCGTACAGCTCGGAGCTGGAGCACGTGAGGATGTCGGTCCCGTCGATGATGATCTCGCCCTCCTCGGGGCGCAGCAGACCGATCAGGGACTTCAGGAACACCGACTTACCGGTACCCGACGGTCCCAGGAGCACGGAGACCTCGCCGGCGGGCAGGGTGAGCGAGACATCGGTCCAGATGTTCTGGGAGCCGAACGACTTGGTCAGGTTCCTGGTTGTAACTTCGACACCCACTGTCGAGCCCTTTCTTCACGCACCCCGTCGACGGTCCACGCCGTCGCACCGAAGGTGTGGCTCGCGCCACACGGACATTCTCGACGACAGTACCTCAGTGGTACAGCGCCGTGGTATCTGACCTGCGTTTCGCTACCGCAAAGGTTCGCGGGCGTTCTCCTGCAGAAACGCAGAACGGCCCCGTCGCACGAGGCGACGGGGCCGTTCAGGCGTACGCGTACGGTCTTACTTGACCGAGACGGTGGCGCCGGCCTCTTCGAGCTTGGCCTTCGCAGCGTCGGCCTGCTCCTTGTCGACCTTCTCCAGGATCGCCTTGGGCGCGCCCTCGACGAGGTCCTTGGCCTCCTTCAGGCCGAGGCCCGAAACCAGCTCGCGGACGACCTTGATGACCTGGATCTTCTTGTCGCCAGCGCTGTCCAGGATGACGTCGAACTCGTCCTGGTCGGCAGCGGCACCGGCGTCGCCGCCGGCAGCCGGGGCAGCACCGGCAGCCGCGACGGCGACCGGAGCAGCAGCGGTGACCTCGAAGGTCTCCTCGAAAGCCTTCACGAACTCGGAGAGCTCGAGCAGGGTGAGCTCCTTGAACTGGTCAAGCAGCTCGTCGGTGGTGAGCTTCGCCATGGTGGCGTCCTTCCGTTAAGTCTTGCTCGCTGATCCGCGAGGCAAGGGATGTGGTCCCGGGCGCGGAGCGTCCGGGGGTTCGCTGGATCAGCGGTATTACTGGGCAGCCTCTTCGGCGGCCTTCTTTTCCTGCAGCGCGGCGGCCAGACGGGCCACCTGCGAGGCGGGAGCGTTGAACAGGCCTGCGGCCTTCGCCAAGTTGCCCTTCATGGCACCGGCGAGCTTGGCCAGGAGCACCTCACGCGACTCGAGATCGGCGATGCGCTCGACCTCGGCCACGGACAGCGCCTTGCCGTCCATGTAGCCGCCCTTGATGACCAGGGCCTTGTTGTCCTTGGCGAACTTCTTGATCGCCTTAGCGGCGTCGACCGGCTCACCCTCGATGAAGGCGATCGCGGTCGGGCCCTCGAACAGCTCGTCCAGGCCCACGACGCCGGCGTCAGCCGCGGCGCGCTTGACCAGGGTGTTCTTGGCGACGGAGTAGGTGGTCCCCGCCCCGAGCGAACGACGCAGCTCAGTGATGGAACCGACCGACAGCCCGCGGTACTCGGTGACCACGGTGGCCGTGGACTTGGAGAACTGCTCGGCGATCTCAGCGACTGCTGCGACCTTTTCGGCGTTTGCCATACTTCGCCTCCTCTCTACGTGTCTTCCGACGGAGAAGGTTCGGGCCCGAAACGACGAGAACCCCGGCGCAGGGCGCACGGGGTTCGTATGACACATGCCGGGGCATGTGGCGGAAGCCTCGTCCTCCTGCGTGGGTCGCCGGCTCGGGGCCGGACCTTCGATCGGGCTCGCGCCCGATGACCGACGGTCTGTGGTGGAACGATCCGGTTGGCACCGGATTCCGAGAGTCCAGAGTACTCGGAAAGTGGCACGCCACAAAATCGAGGCGGAACCTACCCCACGGCCACCCCGGACTCGGTGTAGACGATCCGCAGTGCCAGGCCCGCCTCCGGCCCCATCACCCGCGCGGCCAGGTCCACGAACGCGGCGGTGAAGACGCCACCGTGCGCCGCGGCGTCACCGTCGCTCTCGGCCACCAGGTGATGCGCGAGCTCGTGCAGGATCACCAGCTCACGCAGGGCCCAGGCACCGTCGCGCCCGTCCGGGACGGCGATGGTGGGCACCCGCCCCGCGCCCCGCTCGTAATGCGCCCCGGCGGCGCCCGCCCGGGAGCGCACCCGCACCTGACCCTGCGGCACCACCCGGTCGACGTAGGCCTGCACCGAGGCGGTCGAGCCGAACCGCGCCTCGGGCGGCAGCGTGAGCGGCACGCCGAGAACGTCGACGGTGCGCCCGCCGGCCGCGTGCTCGAACAGACCGCGGATCAGTTCCTCGGCCGCGTAGACCGCGGCCCGCTGCGAGTCCCGCTCCGTCACACGTCCTTCGCGACCTTGAGCTGCTCGGTGACCGACTTGAGGACGGCCGAGATGTCGGGGAAGCCGATCGGCTCCACCAGCAGGGCGTAGGTCTGCGGCGCCGACGCCACCACGATCACGGTCACGATGTCGCCCGGGGTGGTGACGCCCTGCGTGGAGACGAGGATCTTCGCCGAGACCTTCGCGGCCGGCACCCCGTCGACCGTGACCGCCTCGGGCTGCGACAGATCGGTGATCCGCGGGTTCGTCGAGTTGTAGCCGGCGCCGGCGGCGATGCACGGCATCATCCGCGATGCCGCGTCCTTCGGGTCGAGCTTGGAGCTGAAGTTGGTCTGCCCCACCTCGGCGCCCGCCTGCCAGTTCTGGCCGGGGATCGCCTGCTGCAGTCCCGCGGCGGCCTTGCTCTGCGCGTAGACCGTGTACGTCTCCTTGACCCAGCCGGGCGCCGCCGAGATCGGGAAGGACAGGGGACCGGAGACCACCCGGTCGCTCACGTCGGACGCCTTACCCGTGCCGGGCAGGCCGCAGTCGATCTCCCCCGACGGCGCGGACGTGGCGGCACCGGCGCTCGGGTTCGCAGACGAATCCGACGAGCCCGACGGTCCGGTGAGGAGCACGACCGCCGCCACGACCACCGCGATCACCAGCACCACCGCGACGCCGATCGCGATGTACAGCGGGGTGCGGTTCGGCTTCTGCGGGGGCTGCCCCGGGTACTGCTGGTAGCCGTACGCGGGCTGACCGTAGCCGGGTTGCTGCGAGTATCCCGGCTGCTGGCCGTAACCGGGTTGCTGTCCGTAGGGCTGGTAGGGCTGCTGGCCGCCGTACGGTTGCTGCTGCGGGTACTGCTGGTAGCCGTCCTGAGACGGGTTCTGCCCGTACGGATCCTGCGGGTTGCTCATACGTCTCGCGCCACCTTCAGCTGGTCGAAGATCTGCTGGGCCACCGCTGCGCGCGCCTCGTCGCCGATCGGTGTATCCGACATGAAGTATGCCTGCGGAGCCGAGTCGATGACCACCACAGTCACGATGTCGCCCGGGAAATTCAGGCCCTCTTTCTGCACCAGCACCCGTGCGGTGACGCGGGACGCCGCCACCCCGTCCACGGTGACCGCCTGCGGTTCGGTGAGGCCCTCCACCCGCGGCGAATACCGGGCGTAGCCCGCGCCGGCGGCGATGCACGGCACCATGCGCCGCGCGGCTTCCGCGCTGGTGATCTTCGAGGTGAAGGTGGTGAGCCCGATCTCGGCGTGCGCCTGCCAGGACTGCCCGGGGATCGAATCCCGCAGCCCCTGGGCCAGGGCGCTCTGCGCATAGGCGGTGTAGTCCTGCGGGATCCAGGTGGGCGCGGCCGACACGGGGAAGGACAGCGGGCCGGCCACCACGCGGTCGGTGATCGGCACGGTGGGGCTCTCCCCGGGCAGGCCGCAGGACGCCTCCGTCGTGATGGTCGACGGTGCCGCGTCGGTCCCGCCCTTCGTGTCCCGCGTGAGCACCACGGCCACCGCGGCCACGGCGACCACCAGCACCAGCACGACCGCCGCGCCCGCCACCCACCACACGGTGCGGTTCGGCTTCTGCGGCGGAGGACCGGCGGCGGGCGCGCTGTACTGCGCGTAGGGATTCGGCGGTTGCGCGCCGTGATACTGCGGGCCCTGATTCTGCGGGCCCTGATTCTGCGGGCCGGGGTACTGCGGCCCCGTCGGCCCCGGGTACGGCCCCGTCATCGGCCGGCCCCCGGACGGAGCGCGCCCCGCGCCCCCGGCAGTTCCTGGTGCGCACCCAACCGCGCCGACCGACCGGCCCGGTCGCCGGCGCGCCGCGCACCGTCGGAGTAGCCCGCCGAGGCGGCCGCGCCCCGCCAACTCCCCCGCGCCGTGGACTCGGCCTCGTAGAAGGACACCAGCTCGAGTTCCTTGTCGCGCAACGCGATCGTGGTTCCCGGCTCGTCGCGCCGGGTGTGCTCCTTGGTCTCCTCCGCCCGCGCCTCCGCGAGGCGCACGCCGATCCGCGCCGCGAACGCCGACTGGAAGTTGATCCGCGCCGTGACCCCCGCGACGGGCTTGGTCTCGACCCACCGGCGCCGGGTGCGCCGATCCTCGTAGAGCTGCTGCACCGTCTCCGACTTGTAGGCGCCCGACCGGATGTACGCGTCCGAGGCGCGCACCATCTGGATCACCAGCGAGGCGTACAGCGCCTCGCACGCATCGATGTCCTCGGCGAAGCCGTAGGCGAAGACGAACGTGGAGTTGGACGCGATATCGCAGCGCACATCGTTCGACCCTGCGATGGCCACGAACAGCTCGACGAAGGTGCGCAGCCCGCGCCGCCCCGCCTCCCCGATCCGGACGGTGCGCTGCTCCGGCGTGGCGCGGGCCCGCTCCCGGCCGCGCTGATGCGCACGCGCCAGCGCGAGATCGATCGAGGCCGACGTCGCCAGCCGCTGCGCCGCCTCGGTGAAGGTGGCCGCCTCGTGCTCGTTGTCGGTGCCCTCCGCCTGCCGCAGCAGCGCGCCGATCCGGGCGAGCAGCTTGTCGTCGTCCATGGACGCGAGATTACCCACCCGCACCGACACGAGGCGGCAGGCCGCGGGGCCAAGCGAACGAAAAGTGCCCGGCAGGCCGCCGCTCGTAGCCTGGGCGGCAATCGCGGATCCACCGCCGGAGAGGGGAAACATGTCGACACCGCACGGCCCGTACCCACCGGTCTACGACCTCGACCCGGCGGTCTCCCCGTACCCGATCCCCCGCTATCCGGCGGGTCCGAGCACGCCCGGCACCGGGCCGAACGGTGAGCGGTTCGACGATCCCGAGTCCACGCTGGGCATCGTCGGCCTGGTGCTCGCACTGTTCTGCGGGCTGCCGGGGCTGATCGTCTCGCTGATCGCGCTCAACAACTCCAAGCGGCGCGGCTACCGCAACACCATAGCCCTGGTCGGCGCGATCATCGGCGGTGTCGGCACCCTGCTGCCGCTCGTCTACCTCGGCTTCCTGGTGCTGCTGCTGGTGGCCTGAGGCGCACCGTCGACCCGGTCCGGAAAACGCGACAGCCCCCGACCGGTGAGGTCGGGGGCTGTCGTGGTTACAGGCCCTGAATGGGGACGGAGGCTAGGCCTCCTCCTCCGCGAGGTTGCTCACTCGCGACGGATCCACCTGGATGCCCGGTCCGGTGGTCGTCGAGACGGTGACCTTCTTCAGGTACCGGCCCTTGGCCGCCGACGGCTTCGCGCGCAGGATCTCGTCCAGCGCGGCGCCGTAGTTCTCCACCAGCTGCTTCTCCGTGAACGAAGCCTTGCCGATCACGAAGTGCAGGTTCGACGCCTTGTCGACGCGGAAGTTGATCTTGCCGCCCTTGATGTCGCCGACGGCCTTGGTGACGTCGGGCGTCACGGTGCCGGTCTTCGGGTTCGGCATCAGGCCACGGGGGCCCAGCACGCGAGCGATGCGACCGACCTTGGCCATCTGATCCGGGGTGGCGATCGCGGCGTCGAACTCGAGCCAGCCGCCCTGGATCTTCTCGATCAGGTCCTCGGCGCCCACCTCGTCGGCACCCGCGGCCTTGGCCTCTTCGGCCTTGTCGCCGACGGCGAAGACGATCACGCGGGCCGTCTTACCGGTGCCGTTCGGCAGGTTGACGGTGCCGCGCACCATCTGATCGGCCTTGCGCGGGTCGACGCCGAGTCGCATGGCGACCTCGACGGTGGCGTCCTGCTTGGTGGAGGAGGTCTCCTTGGCCAGCGTGACAGCCTCGAGCGGGCTGTACAGCTTGTCCTTGTCGACCTTCTCGGCAGCGGCCTTGTAGGCCTTGCTGTTCTTGCTCATGAAAACTCTTTCGTTTCTTGCCCGGCTAGTGGGCAGTGAGTGGTTCTGCGGGCCGAGCCGGCCCTCCCACGGGACGCACCAGGGCGTCCCGGCGACTTACTCGACGGTGATACCCATCGAGCGAGCAGTGCCGGCGATGATCTTCGCGGCCTGATCGATGTCGTTCGCGTTCAGGTCTTCCTTCTTGGTCTCGGCGATCTCGCGCACCTGATCCCAGGTCACCTTGGCGACCTTGGTCTTGTGCGGCTCGCCCGAGCCCTTCTGCACACCCGCTGCCTTGAGCAGCAGCTTGGCGGCCGGAGGAGTCTTCAGCTTGAAGTCGAAAGAACGGTCCTCGTAGACCGTGATCTCGACCGGGATGACGTTGCCACGCTGCGACTCGGTCGCGGCGTTGTACGCCTTGCAGAACTCCATGATGTTGACGCCGTGCTGACCAAGCGCGGGACCCACGGGCGGAGCAGGGTTGGCCTGCCCGGCCTGGATCTGCAGCTTGATGAGCCCGGCGACCTTCTTCTTCTTCGGGGGCATCCTCAGTTTCCTTTTTTCATCACCCCACGCCGTTGCACCGGCGCGGGAAGTCTGTTTCTCGCTAGATGATCTTCTCGACCTGGTTGAACGCGAGTTCAACCGGCGTCTCACGACCGAAGATCGAGACGAGCACCTTGAGCTTGCGCTGCTCGGCGTTGATCTCGCTGATCGACGCGGGCAGGGTCGCGAACGGGCCGTCCATGACGGTGACCGACTCGCCGACCTCGAAGTCGACCTCGACCGCGGGACCCTGCGAGACCGCACCGCCCGACGTGGCGGCGGCACCCTCGGCACCGGCCTTGTCCTTGGCGGGCTTGCGACGCGCGCTCTCGGGGAGCAGGAACTTCACGACCTCGTTCATCGTGAGCGGCGAGGGCTTGCTGGTCAGGCCGACGAAGCCGGTGACACCGGGGGTGTTGCGCACGGCGCCCCAGGACTCGTCGTTGAGGTCCATGCGCACCAGGATGTAGCCCGGCAGCACCTTGCGGTTGACCCGCTTCTGCTGGCCGTTCTTGATCTCGGTGACCTCCTCGGTGGGGACCTCCACCTGGAAGATGTAGTCGCCGACGTCGAGGTTCTGCACACGGGTCTCGAGGTTGGCCTTGACCTTGTTCTCGTAGCCCGCGTAGGTGTGGATCACGTACCAGTCGCCGGGGGCGGTGCGCAGCTGCGCCTTCAGCTCCTCGACGGGGTCGACCTCCTCGGCCTCGGCCTCCTCCTCGACGAGTTCGGCGCCGTCACCGGCGGCCGCGTCCTCCTCGGGGGTGCCGAAGACGCTCTCCTCGACCTCGATCAGGGCCTCGTCGGCCTGATCGACGGCGTCCTCGGCCTGCTCGACCTCGGTGGCCGCGGCGGCGTCATCGACCAGCACGTCCTCAGGGGAGTTCTGGTCTGCCTCGTTGTGCTCCGGGGTGCTCACAGCGCCGAAGTTCCTTCCGTCTCGTCTTCTCGTGCCTGGAATATCAGCCGAACGCCCAGAGCATCAGCTTGGCGAAGCCGAGGTCCAGCAGGCTCACGAACGCGGTGAGGACCACCACGAAGATGAGCACGATGATCGTGTAGTTGATCATCTGGCTACGGGTCGGCCAGATGACCTTGCGCAGCTCGGCGACCACCTGCCGCAGGAACAGCCAGATGGCGGCGAAGGGGTTCCGCCGCGGCGGCTTCTCCGGCTCGTTGCGGGACGTGTACTGCGTGACGTCCTTGCTGACCTGCTCGGCCAGCGCGGTGCCACCGCGACGACCGCCGCGCTTGCCCGTGGGGCGGGCCTGCTTGGCGCCGTCCTCGGCGGCGCTGTCGCCGGCGGTGCCGGTGGTCGCGTCGTCGTGCTCGTCGCTCACGCAAATCCCTCCACTGGTCGTCCGGCGAACCGAGGAGCCCGCCTCTGCAGGGGTGACAGGACTTGAACCTGCAACCTGCGGTTTTGGAGACCGCTGCTCTGCCAATTGAGCTACACCCCTTTGCAGAACCAGGAGGTTCTGCACCCGCGACTATCTCGGGGCGCGTTCAAGCACCCGTCAAAGTTGCGGACAGTTCAGTGTACGGCACAGACGCGCCGCACCTCAAAACGGGCGGTCAGGCGAACTGGACCGTGGCGATCGGCTTGCCGAAGATCTTGCGGTCGCCCTGCTTCACGGTGAGCAGCACGACGCCGGTCTTGGTCTCCGGATCGAGCGACTTGATCTTGCCCGCGTACTGCAGCTCGGCCTTCTGGTCGGCGGGGACGTACACCGGCGCGGTGAAGCGCACGCTGTACTCCTTGAGCGCGCCCGGATCGCCCAGCCACTCGGTGACGTAGTTCGAACCGAGGCTCATGGTGAGCATGCCCTGCGCGACCACGTCGTCCATGCCGGCGATCTTCACGATGTGATCCGACCAGTGGATGGGGTTCGGGTCGCCCGTGACACCGGCGTAGTTGACGAGATCGCCGCGGGTCAGCTCGAAGGTCCGCTCGGGGAGCTCCTCGCCCACGGTCACGTCTGCGAAGTTACGAAGTGCCATACATCATCACCTTTTCCATGGCATCCATGAACGCCGGGTCTTCGCCCTCGCCGGAGCGTCCGGCCAGGGTGGTCCAGGACGTGACCAGCAGGTTGCCGTCCTGATCCGTGATCACGTTGCGCGTCACGATGAGATCGACGCCGGCGGCCTGCCGGAAAGCGTCGAAGTGGACGTGCGTCGTGAGGGTCATACCGGCCACGACCGGGGCGTGGAAGTGCGCCTTCTGCTCGGACTGCACCACGGGCCGGCGGCCGTACCCGACGATCGCCTCCTCGAACAGGGGGCGGTGCGCGATGATGCCGATCAGCGAGAACATGATGGGCGGCGCGACCAGATCGGCGTACCCGGCGGCGCGGGCCGCCTCCACATCGTGGTGGATGGGGTCGTGCGCCTGGCTGGCCTGTGCGAACTCGCGGACCTTCTCGCGGCTGACGAAGTACTTGTCCTTGTACTCGTAGTTGTAGCCGACGGCGGCGGCGGTACGGGCCGCCACTTCCTCCGGGCTGAGCTGCTCGGTGACCGGACCACCCGGAACATCGATCTCATGGCTCACGTGTCGAACCTACCTAACGTACTGGGGCTGAAGGCAGTATGCCAAAGGGGAGGGCATCCTCGCGGACGCCCTCCCCTTCGTCGTTGGTCTTAGCGCGATTCGCGGTGCGCCTGGTGCGAGCCGCAGTTCGGGCAGAACTTCTTCAGCTCGAGACGATCGGGATCGTTGCGACGGTTCTTCTTGGTGATGTAGTTGCGGTGCTTGCACACCTCGCACGCCAAGGTGATCTTGGGGCGAACATCTGTCGATGAAGCCACGTCGGTTCCTCTTTCACGATCGATATCAGTTGTAGCGGTGGGGGGGCTCGATCCCCCGACCTCACGATTATGAGTCGTGCGCTCTAACCAGCTGAGCTACACCGCCCTGAGCTATCAGCACTTCGCACTGGTCTAGCGAGCCCCCTGACGGAATCGAACCGTCGACCTTTTCCTTACCATGGAAACGCTCTACCGACTGAGCTAAGGGGGCGGGTTCCGGCTCGCCGTGACAGCGTTCCAGAGCCTCAACGAGACTACACACCGCGGAAGAGTTTGAACAAATCCGCTGGTCACTCCCGTTATCGCTCCGGCCCTCGACGAGCCGATCGTCGAGGGCCGGAGCAGGTGGCACGTGTAGGATTCGAACCTACGTAGGCATAAGCCGACGGATTTACAGTCCGCTCCCATTGGCCGCTCGGGCAACGTGCCTTTCGCTTCCCCGAAGGGCAGCGGACGATACACTACAACGCCCCCACTGGGGCGATCAAACCCGCAGGTCAATTGATAAGGAGCTTCAGCCCCATGGCCGATTCGTCGTTCGACGTGGTGAGCAAGATCGACCGCCAGGAGGTCGCCAACGCCCTCAATCAGGCGTCGAAGGAACTGAGCCAGCGGTACGACTTCCGCGGCACCAACACCACGGTCGAGAGCTCCGGCGAGGACAAGATCGTGATCACCTCCGACGCCGAGGAGCGCGCCAAGGCGGGCCTCGAGGTGTTCCAGGAGAAGCTGATCAAGCGCGGCATCTCGCTCAAGGCCTTCGACGCCGGCGATCCGGTCGCCTCGGGCAAGACCTACAAGATCACCGGCACCCTGGTGGAGGGCATCACCAGCGAGAACGCCAAGAAGATCAGCAAGCTGATCCGCGATGAGGGCCCCAAGTCCGTCAAGCCGCAGATCCAGGGCGACGAGCTCCGCGTCTCCAGCAAGTCCCGCGACGACCTGCAGGCCGTCCAGTCGCTGCTGAAGAACGCCGACCTCGACATCGCCGTCCAGTTCGTCAACTACCGCTAGCTGCGGGGTTCGTCCCCCACGCTGCGCCAGCCCGCGAGCTCTACGTTTCGTCCCCCGCCGCAGGAACATCGTCCGGTGGGGGACGAAACGTTTGAGTCGCCCGACGGTGCCGCGTGGGGGACGTCACGCGGCGGCGAGACCGTGGCGGGCGAACGCCGCGACGAGCTTGCGGCGGAGCAAGGTGTCATCGATCAAGTCCTGCCACCCCCATCGGACGATCTCGATCCCGTGCGCGGTGAAGGCTGCGTGCCGCTCCTTCTCCGCCTCGAGTGTGGCCGCGCGGCGATCGGCCGACTCGCCGTACTTCCCCCGGCCGTCGAACTCTCCGACCAGCGCTCCCCACTCGAAGTCCGCGTAGTGCGTGCGGCCGCCGAATTCGTACCCGGTCTGCAGCCGGGGTACCGGCATCCGCCAGGCGTGCATCAGCATCCGGGACCAGGACTCACCTGCTGACTCGCTGCAGTCGACGGACAGGTGCAGCGCGCGTCTCGCCACTGCGGAGCCGCGCCGCCGGCCGAGTCCGTCGAGCGTGGCCCTCAGCTCGCCGATGCTCACGGGCACCGGGTCCGTGGCGGTCGGGAATCGGCGGACCAATCGCACACTGTCGAGCGCCGCGACCGCGCGCACCAGGTCGCCCGACATGGCCACATCGAGCGCCGTGCGGGCGCGCGTGGTGACCCGCGCACCGTCGACCAGCGTGATCTCGGTCTCCGCCAGCGGCCGCGGGTGCACGTGGATACCCGGCCTGCGGCCGCCGCCGTGTCGCCGGTCGACCGTGAAGTGAACGTCCTTGCGGGCCGGCTGCAGGACCGGGATGTCGTGCAACGCCGCGGCGCTCTCGTGGCTGATGACACCGCTGCACGACCGCGCGGCCGCGAGCACCCGCATGCGGTACAGCGCCCACGGCGGGTAGTCCCCCGCGCGGGCGTAGGCCCCGGTCGCCAGCCTGAGCAGTTCGCCGCGCGTCACCGCGCGGCTGATCTCCGCGCTGTTCCACCCGGTGGCCAGCAGGTACGCCCTCGACAGAATCTCCCCCATGCGTGAATTCAACCCCGGCGGAACTGGGCGGCCGTCCCGCGACTGCGGGGTTATCCACAGGCCGGAGCTGTTTCCACAGCCCTGTTCGTCCCCCTCGCCGCGCCGATCCGCGCGCATCCGGCTTCGTCCCCCACTGCAGGAACGTCGTCAGGTGGGGGACCACACCTTGAGCACGCCCGACGGTGCCGCGCGGGGGACGACCGCGGCCGGGTGCCTAGTCCGTGAGACTCTCCAACCGCCGGACCCGCTCCTCCAACGGCGGATGGATGCGGAAGGCGCGGGCGTAGCGCTCGCCCTCGCGGAAGGGGCTGACCACCATGGCGTGGGCGTGGACGGCGATGTCGGGATCGGGGGGCAGGGGCGCGGTGACCACACCGGCGGCGGTTTTGCGGAGCGCCCGGATGAGCGACGGTGGGTCGCCGGTGAGCAGGGCACCGTCGTGGTCGGCGCGGTACTCGGCGGTCCGCGAGACGCCCAGCCGGATGATGCCGCCGGCGATGGGGGCGAGCACGGAGAGCATGGCGTCGACCACCCGGCTGCGGCGCGACCCGCCGTCGCCGAAGCCGAGGAGGTAGCCGAACCCGGCGAGCCCCACGATCACCGCGCCGACGGCGCCGGCCACCGAGGAGACGAGGGTGTCGCGGGAGTGGATGTGCGCGAGTTCGTGGCCGAGCACGGCGCGCAGCTCGCGTTCGTCGAGCCGGTCGAGCAGCCCCTGCGTGCAGCAGACCGCGGCGTGCGCGGGGTTGTGGCCGGTGGCGAAGGAGTTGGGGGCGTCGGTCGGCGAGACGTAGATCGCGGGCATCGGCTGCCGGGCCGCGGTGGACAGTTCGCGGACCAGCCGGAACAGCAGCGGGTGTTCCAGTTCGGAGACGCGGCGGGCGTGCATCGCGCGCAGCGGCAGCGACGGTCCCGACGTGTAGAGGTAGGTGCACAGGCCCGCCGCGCCGACGATCGCGACGATGAACCCCTCCTGCCCGAAAACGGCGCCGGTGGCCAGCACGAACCCGGCGACCAGCGCCATGAGCAGCGCGGTGCGGATCTGGTTGGCGTGGGCGTGCACTGGGGGTGGTGCCGGGTCAGCCCAGGCGGGCGACCGTGAAGGTGACCAGCGACTCGAGCGCGCGACGCGCCTCCGATTCGGGCAGCTGCGCGAGCTCGGAGCGCGCGGTGTCGGCGTAGCCCTCCAGCGTGACGCGGGCCTGCTTCATGCCCTCGGACCGGCCGAGGAGTTCGATGGCCTCGGCGACGAGCGCATCGTCGGTGACGGGGCCCACGAGGATCTCGCGGAGCCGGTCACCGTCGGGGCCCGGGTCGCGCAGGGCGTGCAGCACCGGCAGTGTCCAGACGCCCTCGCGCAGGTCGGTGCCCGGAGTCTTGCCGGACTGCTGCGCCACCGAGCTGATGTCGATGATGTCGTCGCTGATCTGGAAGGCCATGCCGATGGCGTCGCCGATGCGGTACATGCGCTGCGCCAGCTCCTCGGACGCGCCGCCGTGCAGCGCGCCGAGCAGGCCGCAGGTGGCGATGAGGCTGGCAGTCTTGCCCCAGATGGTGTCGAGGTAGTGCTGCACCGGGTCGGAATCACCAGCGCCCTTGAGTTCGAGCATCTGGCCGGTGACGAGTTCGCCGAAGCACTTGGCGATCACGCCGACGGCGCGGGGGCCGAGGTCGGCGCCGAATCCGGAGGCCTTGGCGAACAGGAAGTCGCCGGCGAGGATCGCGATCGAGTTGCCCCACCGGGCGTTGGCCGACGGTGCGCCGCGGCGCGCGTCGGCCTCGTCCATCACGTCGTCGTGGTACAGGGTGGCGAGGTGGGTGAGTTCCATCGCCGCTGCGGCGGTGATCACCTGGTCGGACGGGCTGCCCGCGATGCGCCCGGACAGCAGGGTGAACATGGGCCGGAACCGCTTGCCGCCGGCCTCGAAGAGGTGCAGTGCCTCCTCGATCACGCATCCGTTCGCCTCGGCGATGCCGTCGGCGATCACTTGCTCGACCCGGGCCAGATCGGCACGGACCCCCGCCGCGAACTCCTCGGACCCGAGGTCGACTCCGGTCACCGTCTTCTCCACGAGTTCAGCCTAGCGGGCGCACGGCGCTGTGCAGCGCGACGATGCCGCCGGTGAGGTTCGTCCAGCGCACGTCGCCCCATCCCGACTCCCGGATGATGTCGGCGAGGGCGGCTTGGTCGGGCCAGCTCTTGATGGATTCGGCCAGGTAGGTGTAGGCCTCGGGGTTGGACGAGCCGCGGGCGACCAGCTGGATGGCCTGGAGTGCGACGTTTTCGTAAAGGGCGCGGAAGGCGCCGTTGGTGGGGGTGGAGAACTCGCACACCACGAGCCGGCCGCCGGGCCGCACCACGCGGGCCATTTCCCGCAGGCCGGCGGCGGTGTCCTGCACATTGCGCAGGCCGAAGGAGAT
Organism: Tsukamurella sp. TY48; assembly: GCF_019656655.1. GTDB lineage: Bacteria > Actinomycetota > Actinomycetes > Mycobacteriales > Mycobacteriaceae > Tsukamurella > Tsukamurella strandjordii. Next base: position 1,148,842 of record NZ_BPMV01000001.1, read on the forward strand.
GGTGGCGGCGTCGAAGGAGTCGTCGGCGAAGGGCAGTGCCATCGCGTCGCCGGCCACCATCGGCACGGGCCGGAAGGAGCCGGCGTGCAGCATGCCGGTGGAGAAGTCGCAGGCCGCGGCCCAGGCGCCGGACCGGGCGAGTTCGACGGTGGAGACGCCGGTGCCGGCGGCGAGGTCGAGCACCTTCTCCCCCGCCTTGAGCTCGAGCGTCTGCCGGGTGCGGCGGCGCCAGTAGCGGTCCAGGCCGCCGGTCATCAAGGTGTTGGTGCGGTCGTATCGACGGGCGACACCGTCGAACATCGACGCCACCTCGCCGGCCTGCTTTTCCAGCGATGCTCGTCCCATGCCCCGAAAGCTACACGAAGTCAGACGGCCCGCCCGACGGCGACATCGGGGGCTCCGGTGATCACGCTCTCGTAGTGCGCGAACAGCTGATCGCACAGCGCCGGCCAGGTGCGGGCGAGCACCGATCGGCGGGCGGCCTCGCCGAACCGGGCGCGCAGGGCGGGATCGGCGAGGGTGTCGATCACGCCGGGCAGCAGATCGGCGAATTCGGCGGTGGGCAGCAGGTAGCCGTTGCGGCAGTGCGCGACCAGGTCGCGGGGTCCGCCCTGGTCCGGCGCGATGGACGGGACGCCGGAGGCGAGGGCCTCCTGCACGGCCTGGCAGAAGGTCTCGTGCTCGCCGGGGTGCACGAAGACGTCGAGGGAGGCGTAGGCGGCGCCGAGGTCGGCCCCGCCGAGCTGTCCGGTGAAGACGGCGTCGGGGAGGAGTTCGCCGAGGCGCGCGCGTTCGGGGCCGTCGCCGACGATGACGAGCTGCACGTCGTCCCGGCCGGACAGTCCGGCGAGGCGTTCGACGTGCTTCTCGGCGGCGAGGCGGCCGACGAAGCCGACGATCATCCGATCGGGGTGATCGCCGAGCCATCGGGCGCGCAGCTCGGCGCTGCGGTGCGACGGTGCGAAGCGTTCGGCGTCCACGCCGCGGGCCCAGGTCTTCACGCGGGGGATGCGGTGGTCGCGCAGGTCGCGGATCGATGCGGACGACGGTGCCAGGGTGAGGTCGCACTGCTTGTGCAGTTGCCGGGTCCACCACCAGGCGGCGCGCTGGAGCGGGCCGAACCCGTAGGAGCCGGCGAATCCCGCGACGTCGGTCTGGAAGATCGCGACGGTGGGGATGCCGAGTCGCTTGGCGGCGGCGAGGCCGCCGGCGCCGAGGAAGTAGGGCGAGGCGAGGTGCACCACGTCGGGGCGGAAGTCGCGCAGCACGTCCACCATGAGCATTCCGGGCTGTCCGATGGGCAGCGATGAGATGCCGGGCAGCATCCGCGCGGGCACCCGGTACACGGGGAAGCCGAGGTGCTCCAGCGGGGCGGGGTCCGAGCCGGCGACGGAGTCGGGCGCGATCACGATGGCCTCGGTGCCGGTGCGCCGGCAGTGTTCGAGCACCCGCAGCACCGAGTTGGTCACTCCGTTGACGTTCGGGAGGAAGGATTCCGCGACGATGGCGATACGCACGAGGTCAGTGTGGCCGGACCCGGTGCCGCGACGTGGCCTATCGGTTGTCGGTCGTCGGAACGTCGGGTGAACTGTCGGTCACCGGGGCGGCCGGTTCCGCGTCGGCGGTGCGCCGGTAGGTCACGGCGATGAGCGTCATGATCGATCCGACCACGAGCCAGGTGACGCCGGCGACGGACGCGGCGGGGAGGATCGCGACGTGGGCGTCGCGTCCGGCGACGCGCACGAGTTCGGGGTCGTCGCGGCTGTATTCGACCTGGATCCGGTCGCCGACGGTGAGTCCGCTGGGGTAGAGCACGCCGAGCGGCGGATTGTGGTTGACGCCGTCGGGTGTGTAGAAGCTGATGGTCGAGCGGCGGGGTCCGGCGGAGAGCACCTCCGCGGTGGCGGCGCCGAGGTTCTTCTCGATGGTGCGGTCGTCGCGCCAGGCGGCGAGCACGAGCACCACGCACAGGCCGGTGATGAGGATGGCGGTCCACAGCAGCACGAGCTGCACGCGCCGCAGGGCGGTACGGCTCACCGGCCCTCCCCCGTGATGCGGGCGCGCATCCCGGCGTGCAGGGCGCGCAGGCCGGTGCGTTGGGTGCGCACCTCCACCACCCGCAGGCCGGGTTCGGCGGCGATGGCGGCCAGTTCGTCGATCTCGGCGAGCCGGTATTCGATGCCGTAGGCGGTGCAGAGGGCGGCGAGGTCGGTGCCGTGCGGGGTACCGAAGACGCGGGCGGCGGCACCGTCGTATTCGGCGCCGGAGTACCGCTCCTCCCCTTGTTCGAGCAGGTTGAAGATGCCGCCGCCGTTGTCGTTGGCGACCACGATGGTGAGGTCGCGGGGCCGCGGCTCGTCGGGGCCGATGAGCAGGCCGGAGGCGTCGTGCACGAAGGTGAGGTCGCCCATGAGGGCCACGGTGCGGCGGTCGGGCAGGGCGAGGGCGGCGCCGACCGCGGTGCTCACGGTGCCGTCGATGCCGGCGACGCCGCGGTTGGAGAGCACCGTGACGCCGGCGGGGAGGTCGCCGGCGAGGGCCACATCGCGCACGGGGTTGGAGGCGCCCACCACGAGTTGGTCGCCGGGGTGCAGGGCTGCGCACACGGCGCGGGCCACGTGCAGTCCGGTGACGGGTTCGGCGTCGAGTCCGTCGGCGACGGCCGCCCGGGCCAGACGGTCCGCCTCGGCGCAGCGGGCGAGCCAGGCCTCGTCGGGGTCGCCGACGGGGACCACGCGGGTGCCGGTGGCGGCGACGTTGCCGGAGACGTCGGGCCAGCGGGGGCCGGTGGTGACGGCGTAGACGGTGACGTCGGGGTCGGCGAGCAGTGCGCTCACCTCGCGGTGCAGGGTGGGCCGCCCGCAGATGATGGCCTGCCGGGGGCGCAGCAGCGGGAGCGCCCAGGGGTGCAGCGGGTTCTCGGCGCGGGGCGCGGTGGGTTCGGCGACGGTGGGCAGGTGGCGCAGCGCGGGGTTCTCGCCGGCGCCGTGTCCGGAGATGACCACGGTGTCGGGGCTCAGGTCGATGGGCAGCGGTACGTCGAGGGTGGCGACGGGGGCCACGGTCCAGGGGCCGCCGTCGGGGCGGCCCTGGGCGAGGGCGGGCGACGGGTCGTCGGGCACGAGGGGTTCGCGCAGCGGGATGTCGAATTGGACGGGGCCGGCGTTGCCGGTGCGGGCGCCGCGGGCGGCGGCGAGCGCGCGGCAGACGGCGCTGCGCCACTGGGAGTTCCGGTCGAGGCCGGGTTCGGCGAGGCCGAGGGAGAGGCTGGCGCGCACCTGGGTGCCGAAGATGCCGAACTGTTCCACGGTCTGGTTGGCGCCGGAGCCGAGCAGCTCGTACGGGCGGTTGGCGCTGATCACCAGGAGCGGGACGCGGGCGTAGTTGGCTTCGTAGACGGCGGGGCTGAGGTTGGCGACGGCGGTGCCGGAGGTCATGATCACGGCCACCGGGCGGCGGGTGGCGGAGGCGATGCCGACGGCGAGGAAGCCAGCGGTGCGTTCGTCGATGCGCACGTGCAGCCGCAGGTCGCCGCGGACGTCGGCGGCGTGCACGGCGAAGGCGAGCGGTGCATTGCGGGAGCCGGGGCACAGCACGATGTCGGTGACGCCGCCGCGCACCAGCTCGTCCACGATCACGCGCGCCTGCAGCGTGGACGGGTTGGGTGCGGCGTTGTGCATGGCGACCACCTTACGACCGACCAGCGGTGGCGGTGCACCGCGAACGCCCCCGCAGCGCCGCGCGAACACTGCTAACATGGCGCCATGACTGCGGGTACCAGGGAATTCGACATCATCGTTTTCGGCGCCACCGGCTTCGTCGGCGAGCTCACGGCCCGGCATCTGGCCTGGCACGCACCCGCGGGGGTGAAGGTGGCCCTGGCCGGGCGTTCGCAGGAGAAGCTGGAGAGGCTGCGCGATCGCCTGGGTGGCGACGCCGCCGGCTGGGGCATCGTGACCGCCGATGTCGATGCCCCGTCCACGGTGGATGCGATGGTCGCGCGCACCACGGTGCTGTGCACCACGGTGGGCCCGTACGCGAAGTACGGCGAGATCGTGGTGGGCGCGTGCGTGAACGCGGGAACCCATTACACCGATCTCACGGGCGAGGTGCTGTTCGCGCGCCGCTCCATCGACAAGTTCCATGAGCAGGCCGCCGCGAACGGAACGAAGATCGTGCATTCCTGCGGATTCGACTCGATCCCTTCGGATCTGGGCACGTACCTGGTGTACGAGCGCGCCAAGTCCGACGGTGCCGGCACGCTCGGCCCCACCACGCTGGTGATCCGCTCGATCCGCGGCGGTGCGAGCGGCGGCACCATCGCCTCGGCGATCGGCCTGGCGGACGAGGTGACCGCGGACCGCGAGGCGCGGCGGGTGGCGGGCCGGCCGCATTCGCTCAGCGTGGATCCCACGCGCGAGGCGCCGCAGCAGCCGGGCGACCTGTCGGTGGTGAACGCCGCCTCGGTCGATCCGTCACTGTCGGGCACGCTGGCGCCGTTCTTCATGGCCAGCTACAACACTCGTGTGGTGCGGCGTTCGAACGGTTTGCTGGACTTCGCGTACGGCCCCGATTTCAGTTACCGCGAGACGATGGCGGTGCCGGGCCCCTCGGTGGTCTCGAAGGTCGGTTCGCATCTGGTGCAGGGTGCGCTCGCGGTGGGGATGGGCGCGTTGGCGATCAAGCCGCTGCGCCCCGTGCTCGACCGCATCCTGCCGCAGCCGGGCCAGGGACCCAGCGAGAAGTCGCAGGCGAAGGGCAATTTCATCGCCGATGTCTACTCGCGCACCACGGGTGGGCGGCGCTACCGGTCGACGATCGGCGCCGATCTGGACCCCGGCTACAGCGGCACGGCCGTGATGCTGGGCGAGTCCAGCCTCGCGCTCGCCCTCGACGGTGACGCGGCCCGCGGCGGGGCGAAGCTGCCGGACCGCGGCGGCGTGCTCACTCCCGCGGTCGCGTTGGGCGATGCGCTGGCGGATCGCCTTCGCGCGCAGGGCTTCACCGTGAAGGTCGACGAGCTGTCGTAGCTCAGGCCAGGGCCAGGAAGAGCTTCTCGAGCTTCTGCTGGTCCACGTTCTCGGGGCCCTCGGTGGCGATGCAGTGCTGCAGGCCGGTGGCCACGAGGGCGTAGCCGCTACGGCCGAGCGCCTTGTTGACGGCGGCGAGCTGGGTGAGTACGTCCTCGCACTCCTCGCCCTCCTCGAGCATCCGGATCACGGTGGCGAGGTGTCCGTGGGCCCGCTTGAGCCGGGTCACAATGGGTTTCGCACCCTCGTCGGGGATCCTCATCGCGTCACCGCCGCGGTGAGGATCTTGATGTTCGCGACCGTGCGGGCGTGCTGCGCCATGCCGTTCCCCTCTTCCCGCCGCCGGTCGGCCGGAGATCGGTTCCATTGTACAACCCCCTAGGGGGATGCTACGTTCCTCGTATCCCCCCGGGGGGATACGAGAGGAGTCTTCCGTGTCGCACACCGCCGACGGGGCCGCACCGTCCACCACCCCGCGAACGCCGCGCCCGGGCCCGCTCGGGTGCCTCGGCGGCTGGGTGATCGACCATCGTCGTTCGGTCGCCGTCACCTGGCTGCTCGCGATCATCGCGCTGGGGCTGTTCGCGCCGTTCGTGGAGAAGAACCTGTCCGGCGCCGGCTGGCAGGCGAACGGATCGGAATCGGTGCAGGCCAGGGAGCTGGCGCAGGCGCACTTCGGGGGCAACGCCAGTCATGCGATCCAGGTGGTGGTCAGCAGCGCGGGCGCCCCCCTCGACCAGGGCGACGGTCCGCGGGTGCTCGCACGGGTCACCGAGATCCTGCGCGCCGATGCGCGGATCGCCGAGGTCGTGGCGCCGCAGCCCGGTGCCGGACTGAGCGCCGACGGCCGCACCGCCGTCGTGCTCGGCGGCGCCGGGGCCGACACCAACGAGATGGTGCGTGCCGCCACGGATCTCAAGGATTCGCTGGGTGCGGCGTCCACGGCGGACATCTCCGTGAACCCGACCGGCTCGTCGATGCTGTGGTCGGATTTCAACGCCGCCAACCTCTCCGCCATGCTCACGTCCGAGATGCTCTCCTGGCCGGTGACACTCGCGATCCTGGTGCTCGCCTTCGGCACGCTGGTGGCGGCGGGCCTGCCACTCGCGCTGACCCTGGCGGGCCTGGTCGCGTCGGCCGGTTCGCTGGTGCTGATCAACGAGATCGTCCCGGTGTCGATCTGGGCCATGAACTTCGCGATGATGTTCTCCCTGGCCCTGGGCATCGACTACGCCCTGTTCCTGGTGGTGCGTTACCGCGCCGCGCGAATGGAACAGGGCCTGTCCCGGCGGGATTCGATCGCACAGATGATGGATACCGCGGGCAAGGCGGTACTCCTGTCCGGCATCACGGTGCTCGTCTCGCTGTCGGCAGTGATGCTGGTGCCCTCCCCGTCGTTCCGCTCGATGGCGGGCGGAATCATGGTGTCGGTGGTGTTCATCCTGGCCGCCACGCTCACGCTGCTGCCGGTGGTGCTGTTCGTCCTCGACATGCGGATCAACAACCTGCCGATTCCGTGGGCGCAGGCCGCCACCCACCGGTCGCCGCGATTCGAGCGCTGGGGCGCGCGGTTGTGGCGCAATCCGCTGGCGTGGGGCGGCGGGGCACTGGCCGTCCTGATCGCGCTGGCCGTGCCCGTGATCGGACTCCGCACAGCGATGCCCTCGATCACGGTGCTTCCCGAGAGCGCCGATGCGCGAGTCGGTTACAACGAGGTGCAACGCGCCTTCGGGCCGGGCGCTCCGGGCACCCTGCAGATCGTGGTGCCCACCGCCGAGGCTCCCGCCGCCGCGCAGGTGCTCGGCACCGATCCCGGGATCGCCGGCGCGATGCCCGCGATGCCCGCGGCCGACGGCAGTGGGTTGAGCCTGATCGCCGCGGTGCCGGGCGTCGACCCGTCCGATCCGGCGCTCGCGGGTACCGTCGACCGGCTGCGCGCCACCCTGCCCGACGGTGCGCTGGTCGGCGGCGCCGCGGTCGAGAACATCGATCTGAAGAAGCAGCTCGACAGGTCGACACCGCTGGTGATCGGCATCATCCTGATCCTGGGATTCGTACTGCTGGTGGTGGCGCTGCGGGCGCCGCTCATCGCGCTGCTCGGTACCGGGGTGAGCCTGCTGTCCACGGCGGCGGCCTTCGGTGTGGCCCGGCTGATCTTCCAGGACGGATTCGGTTCATCGTTCCTGGGTTTCGAATCGCAGGGATTCCTGGACGCGTGGGCACCGGTCTTCTTCTTCGCGATGATCTTCGCCATCGCCATGGATTACACGGTGTTCCTGTTGTCGTCGGCGAAGGAGCATTGGGAACGCACGGGCGATCCCGAGCAGGCGATGGTGGGCGCGGTCGCGCAATCGGGTCGGGTGATCTTCGCCGCGGGCGGCGTGATGGTGGCGGTGTTCTTCACCTTCGCGCTGTCGGGGCCGCTGCCGCCGAAGGAGATGGGCGTGATCCTCGGCGTCGCGGTGCTGCTCGACACCTTCCTGGTGCGGCTGATCCTGCTGCCGGTGCTGCTGCGCCTCACCGGGCGCCGTGCGTGGGCCTGCCCCGCTCCCCTGGCGCGGGTGCTCCCGGACATCAGCTTCGCGCACGACGCGGGTGATCCGGCCGCGGCGGCGGATACCATTCACTAGCGCGCGCTTTCGAGGTGTTCCGCGAGTTCGCCGGCGCCCCGGAGCCAGAGGAGAGACCATGTGCCACGCCGTCCCCTGCCGTACGTGCGGCAAGACCACCTGGGCCGGGTGCGGCTCGCACGTCGACGCGGTGCGGGCGATGGTCGCGCCGCAGGACTGGTGCGCCGGTCACGCGGCCGAGGAGCCGGCCGCCACGCGCCGCAGGCTCCCCTGGTTCCGCTAGCCGCGGTCGTCGGTGGGCGTGGGCGGCGCCAGCTTGGTGCGGTCCTCGGCGGCGATCAGCCGCTGCACCCGTTCCTGCGCCTCGCGGATTCCATCGGCGTAGAGCTTCTCGTCGGCGGTGCCGTCGGTGAGCGCGAAGTCGAACTCGCGGCTGGTTCCCAGCCGGTCGGCGGCCTCGGCGAAGCGGCCCTGCCTGCGGTAACCGTCGGCCAGGTTCAGATGCAGCGAGGGCATGAACCCGGCGACCGTGAGGGTGGGGTGGATGGCCTGGAGATCGGCGTCGGAGACGTTCACCGATTCCCTCAGCGAGACCTCGTCCCACGCCACCTCATCGTCGAGGTCCTCCTGCAGATCGGCGATGAAGTGCGCGGCGATGCAGCGGGAGGCGTGATCGGCGGGGTCGATCTCCGCCCAGAGCGCGTCCAGCTTCGGCTTCCGGGAATCCGGCTCCGCGGTGAGGGCGGCGTTCAGTTCGGTCATCAGGTTCTCCACGCTCCGGACCCTAGACCACGCCACCGACAATCTCAGCGCGGGCGGATTCGTCGGCCGTTCCGGGTGTGGCGGGGCACCGGCACCGCTACAAAGGGGAGGTGAGACGAATTCTGGCATCGGCCCTCCTCGTGCTGCTCACCCTGTCCGTCGGGGCCGTCCCGGCCGCGCACGCCGCGGACGTCGAGGCCGCGATCGCGCGCGGGATGACACTGGTGGGTACCGATACCTTCGGCGAGTACGGCTGTGAGGACTTCGTCGATTTCGCCTACGGCCGCACCACCGCCAACGGCATCCCCCGCGATCATGCGCGGTCGTTCTACGAGGCGCTCGCCACCAAGGGGCTGGGGCATCCCGAGCTTCCGGCACCGCGCGGCGCGCTGGTCTTCACCGAGAGCGATTACGGCTTCCACGTCGATATCTCGCTCGGCGACGGCACCTACCTCAGCGGCGCCGTGCAGGGCCTGGCCCGCGGGCTCGGGGACGGCAGTCAGATCCAGATCATCGATGCGCCGAATCCGCGGCCGCACCGGCTACTGGGCTGGGCCCACGCTCCCTGGAAGTAGTGCGGCGCAGCGTCGCAGGCGGTCGAGCCACCAGTCGCGGCGCTCACCCGTCTCCTCGACGGCGGCGATGGTGGCCTCGTCGGGGTCGACCGCGGCCACGCGCAGCGCACCGTCGACCACGGGGTGCGTGCCGAGGTCGGCCGTGAAGAAGCCGCCGGTGCCCAGCCCCGCCGCGTTCCCCTCGGGAATCGCTGCGGCCGCGGCGATACCGGCGGTGAGGCCGACGGCGGTGTCGAGCGCGGAGGAGACGGTCACGCGTACGCCGGCGGCGGCGCGGAGCTTGGCCGCCACGTCGAGCACCGCCCGGACCCCGCCCAACGGCGGCACCTTGACCACCGCGACGTCGGCGGCACCCAGCTCGGCGACGCGCATGGGATCGTCTGCGCGGCGGATGGATTCGTCGGCGGCCACATCACAGGCGCCGGCGAGGAGGGCGCGCAGTTCGGCGAGTTCCTCGACGGTGCGGCAGGGCTGTTCGGCGTAGTCCAGCGGCCCCTGCTCCAGGATCTGGCTGATCACGGCGTACGCCTCGGGCACCGTCCAGCCGCCGTTGGCGTCGATGCGGACGGCACCGTCCGGCCCGAGGGCGGCGCGCACGGCGGCCACGCGGGCCACGTCGTCCTCGGCGCTCTGCCCCTTCTCGGCCACCTTCACCTTGGCCACCCGGCAGCCGGGGAACCGGGACAGCACCTCGGGGACCTGCGCGGCGGTCACGGCGGGCACGGTCGCGTTGATGGGCACGACGGTGCGCACCGGGTCCGGGAAGCCCTCGTACGCCGCCTCGATGCCGGCCCGCAGCCAGTTGGAAGATTCGGCGTCGTCGTACTCCGCGAACGGGGCGAATTCGCCCCAGCCGGCGGGGCCGCGGAAGACGACGGCTTCGCGAGCGGTGATGCCGCGGAAGCGGACCCGCATCGGCAGCCGGACCACGCGAGCGGAGGCGAGGAGTTCGTCGACGTCGACCATGCCCCCAGGGTAGGGGGCGCGAGTGCTAGGCGCTGTAGTCGTAGAAGCCTGCGCCCGTCTTGCGACCGAGCCGGCCGGAATCGACGTACTCGTGCAGCAGGCGGCGCGGGCCCTCGGGCAGGTTCGGATTCTCGGCGGCGTAGTGGTTCTCGATGTCGAGCACCACATCGAGGCCCACGTTGTCCATCATCTGGAAGGGGCCGACGGGCATGTGCCAGTTGACCTTGAACATGCCGTCCACGTCTTCCGGGGTGGCGACGCCCTCGGCCACCACGGCGAGGGATTCGCGCTTGATGGCGGCCCACACCCGGTTGAAGATGAAGCCGGTGCTCTCCTTCTTGGCCTCGAACGGGATCACGCCGAATTCGGGGAGGATCTGCAGGAGCGAGTCGATCAGCTCACGGGAGGTGTCGCCGTCGGACATGAGGTCGACCGCGTTCGCGGTGGGCGGCATGTAGAAGTGCATGTTGAGGAAGCGGGTCTTGTCGGTGATCCGCTCGTCCATGAGCCGCGAGGCGTAGGAGCTGGAGTTGGTGGCGAAGATCGCGTCGGCGGGTGCGGCCTCGTCGATCTGGCCCCACAACGGGATCTTGATGTCGAGCCGCTCGGGGACCGCCTCGATGATCAGCCAGGCGTCCCGGACGGCGGCGGCCAGATCGTCGTGGGCCACGGCGCGCCCCACGGCGCCGGTTCCGCGCTCGGTGATGATGCCCGGAAGGGTCTGCGCCACATAGTCGACGGCGGCCTGCGCCTGCGTGGCGTCGGGGTCGTAGACGCGGGCCTCGCCACCGCGGCTGCAGAACATGAGGGCGATGCGTCGGCCCAGTGTTCCGGCGCCGATCACGGCGACGGGGCGGTTCTTGATCGCGTCGAAGGTGTACGCGTAGTTCATGGCTACTCCTGATGGGTGAGGGAGGTCAGGCGCGGGCTGCACCGCGGGTCGCGGTGGCCGGGCTGCCGATCATCGAAGTTGATTCGATCACTTAAGTAATCGTACTCCGGGTGGACGGCCCCGGTTCACGCCACCCGGTGGCGGCCGACAGTAGAGTCGGACGGGTGACTTTCAATCCCGAGCTGTGGAAGCCCGTCCCGGGCTTCGAGGACCTGACGGACATCACCTACCACCGGCACATCAGCCAGGGCACGGTGCGCGTCGCGTTCGACCGCCCGGAGGTGCGCAACGCCTTCCGGCCGCACACCGTGGATGAGCTGTACTCGGTGATGGACCACGCGCGGCGGTCGGCCGATGTGGGTGCGGTGCTGCTGACCGGTAACGGTCCGGCACCGAAAGACGGGGTGTGGGCGTTCTGCTCCGGTGGCGATCAGCGGATTCGTGGGCGCAGCGGGTACCAGTACGCGACGAGCCACGACTCCGATGTCGAGGCGGCGACCGCGGACGGCGTCGACGAGGCCCGGGTGAAGGCCGAGGGCGGCCGGCTGCACATCCTGGAGGTGCAGCGGCTGATCCGGTTCATGCCGAAGGTGGTGATCGCGCTGGTGAACGGCTGGGCCGCCGGCGGCGGGCATTCGCTGCACGTGACGTGCGATCTGACGCTGGCCTCGCGGGAGCACGCGAAGTTCAAGCAGACCGATGCCGATGTGGGCAGCTTCGACGCCGGCTACGGCAGCGCCTATCTCGCGAAGCAGGTGGGCAACAAGTTCGCGCGCGAGATCTTCTTCCTGGGCGATGTGTACAGCGCCGAGGACATGCACCGCATGGGCGCCGTGAACCGAGTCGTCGATCACGACGAGCTGGAGAACGTGGCACTGGAGTGGACCGCGAAGATCCTCGGCAAGAGCCCGCAGGCGCAGCGAATGCTGAAGTACGCCTTCAATCTTCCCGACGACGGACTTGTCGGGCAGCAGCTCTTCGCCGGTGAGGCGACCCGCCTGGCCTACATGACCGACGAGGCTGTGGAGGGCCGGGATTCCTTCCTAGAGAAGCGCGCCCCCGACTGGTCACCGTTCCCCTACTACTACTAGCCGACGCTAGTGCAGAGTTAAAGCTAGTGCAGATCGATCACATGAGCTGCGATCGCGCCATCTTCACACCTCGCACAACCCACACAACTCCGTAGTAAATCGCAAAAAATGAAACCGGGGCAACGAACCCAAATTGCCATCGCTGAGGGATGCTCCCAAAGTTTACGTACGCCATAGTAACCATAGTCAGCGTGAGTGCGCCCGAGACGATCATGAGGACTGCCAATACAGGCCCGGAGGTCTCTCCATTCGCATCCGCCGCAGGTTGCACATCACCGATCGATTCACTCATAAACCCGCCTCCTGGTAAATCATCTGTCACTCCCGTTCTCATTTTCTCCAAAGGTAAACCTTCCGAATCTTGCGAAAAGCTCCGTTGCCACAACGGGTGAACTAAGCGCGGCAATTCGCGTATCTTCGTCATCGCACAAATTCTCAATTGCGACCAGCATCGCTTCACTGTCTACGTGATAGCGAACAGGATGCACTTCAACCCTGATTTGCGTGCCGCAATTTGAGCCAGACTCTCGATCAACCAACAGTTCGACTATCGGATATGCGCCTCGGAGGATGGGTCTGATATCTTCTATTTCACTCCATCGAACCATTGTATTACGCACCCACAGGTTCTGCTTTGTGAACATAAATTCAGGGTCTGTTATTCTGCTAGTATTCCATAGACCCAACATTCCACCAACAATCCACGAAAACCAGAATAGCGTAAGGAATATGCTTCCTAGGCTTTCTACGCCTCCGAGTGTGGCAACCCCGAGAAAACCGTCTAAGATAACTAGTGTTGCGACTGCCATAGGAAAGAGTTTTGTAACCGAGATCGCCGATCGTATCGCAATCTCCGGACCTCGGTCCGGAGATGCTGCAGTCCAATCAACTAGCGGGGGCGCGTTACGTCGCACCCGAATATTGCACACGCCAGCCAATGCGATCGTGAAACCTGTCACCATGAGTGAGAGCGCAAACCAATCATTTAGGTCGTCGAGCGACCCATTTGGCCCGACGATTTCGACGGTCAATCCCACAACACCTAGCAATAGAAATGTCGCCAGAACTGCTGCAACGAACCAACACAATCGAATCTTCCAAACCGGCCACTCAACGGGCCAGCTCGAATCAATCGCTTCAGACCTTGAGATCATGGCTCACCAGAATTTCAGTTTCGACGCAGCTTTTCCAATTCCACTCGCTGCCGACAGGACAGCCTTCTTCGTCCCATCATACCCTCTATTGACAATTTCCGTACCAACGCCAGATCCGATAACGGCGCCTACCGCGCCAATTCCCGCGCCGGCCAAAGTCCCTACCCCTGGAAATAGCATCGTCCCGATCGCCGCACCCGCGGCCGCTCCGCCTAGACTTCCCAGCCCCTTTGCGAACGCCTTGTCTGCCGGCGCGCCGCTTTTGGCCTCTTGATACGACTGATACATGGTCGTCGCCGCACCAATTCCAGGCAGACGCTTAGATGCAGAGGAGAGCAGATTTCCTGCCTTGCCTAGCGCATTGGCCTTAACGCCGTTGACAGCCGATGACGCTCGATCGGCGATCTTGGTCGGGTTGTACCACGGTTTCTGTGCAGCCCTTTCCGCCGCCATCGTTGCCTTCTGGCTCGCCGCGCGCTCTGCCGCAATCACTTGCGGGGTCAGCTTCTTAGCTGCCGGCGCAGCAGCAGTGAGGGCAGAATTGGCAATGGACATAGGATTGCCATCCGCTCCGATGTTCTTAGCTGAGTCAACTGCGAAGTTGACCGCATTTTCCACGGCTTCTTTCCCCTTGTCGGTCACCTTGTTGCCGGACGCAAACATACTGGTGTCTGACATAAGTGAGACGTCCTGACGATTGATTCCGTCAGAAGGCGCATCGTCATACGAATCTTGTCCCCCTTCTGCACCGCGCTGCGATGTCTGCGCCCTCGGCACTCCATCGACGTCTCGCTGAGATGCCGGAGTCGCTTGTCGCCCGACAGCAACACCACCGTGATCACCAGGCTCAGCCCGACCGGCTTCTCCGCCTGTTCCGTTGACTCCCGGTGCCGCACCCGGCTTGCGGCGGCCGGCAGCGATGGCGGCCGCCTCACCAACTAGGTAGGCCCACGACGGGGCACCGCCTTTGCTGTCTCCGCCGCCGGGGCCGGTACCGCCATGGTCGGAGCCCGAACCGCCGCTCCCCGGGGCAGCTCCGCTACCCGCGGCGCCGGGAGCCGGGCACTGCGACTGGGTCTGGGTCACCGTCACCGTCGGCTGACCCGACGTCTGCTGACCGGACTGCGTGGGCTGCCCCGACTGCGTGGGCTGACCGGGCGCGGTGGTGCGCACCGGACTCTGCTGCTGATTCCCCTGTCCCTGGCCGGGTTGCTGGCCCTGACCGGTCGGGTTCCCCGGAATGTTCGGCGCCTGCTGACCCGGCGTACCGAACTGCGGAGTCTGCGCCTGAATACCGTCACCGCTATTGCCGCCGCTGCCCGCAGGCGAGGTCGCGATCCCATTGTTGTCCTGACCGCTGCCCTGATTGCCCTGCTGACCACCCGGCGCGGTCGTCTGCTGCGCCGGCGGAGTGATCGTTAAATCCGGACCCGGCCCCGGACCACAGGTCGCCGGACCACCACCCGGACACGGCGCCGCCGAAGCAACCCCCGCACCCGGACCGGTCGCGGCGAAGCCCATCATCCCGACCGCCACCACGATCCCAGCCACCGCAGCCGCGGCACGCACCTGCTCCGGCGCGGGCGCTCCCACCCCCGCCGAGCGGAGCTTGCTCAGACCGGTGAAGAAGATCCGCCCGACGATCACCATGATCAACCAGAACGTCAGAAACACCACCGGCACCGGCGTGAACCGCGGCGCCTCGATGGAGAACATCACCCCACCGACCATCCCCGCCAACCCGATCACCGTCAGGAACGCACCCTGCAAGCGCTGCTGCGCCACCGAGCCGTCATTACCGTCGCGGGTGCCGCCGTTCGCGGCACCAACGGGCTTCCCCCGAGCATGCGCTGCCACAGACCTCACTCACCTTCCATCTTCACGAACACCAGCCCCATCGACCATGAGGCCGGAAAGAGGGATTGCGCCCGACGCGGGCACTGATAGACCCAGTTCGCCACCGATCCACAACCGGGTCAACCGGCATTGGCGCTCCGATCCGCGCATATTCGCTGCTCACGGGACATATCCGAGCAATTCATATAGCGCCCCGGTTGAACGGCATCAGCCCGTTCAACGGCATATAGCGGTCCCCTATATGCCCAGGTCATCGCTGACAACACGCCATGTCGCGCTACTCGGCAGCCAGACGCCCCGGCCTCGTCCAGAACTCGATCCCCCACTTGGCGCCAGCGCACCGCGGCCGCAGCACCCAGCCGAAGCCGGGGCTTCTGCCTGGAGAAGCGCGCCCCGACTGGCCGCCATCCCCCTGGTACTACCGATCGATCATCTCCGCCAGGAATCAGCGACCACTTTCAATCCCTCAACTTCCTTCAAGCGCACGAATAGATCGTCACGGATACACTCGATCCAATTGGGATATCTTCGGGCGGACGCACGGTCAACATTGAATATATCCGCTGCGGAGAAGCTGCTTCAGGTAGGGAAGTGAGTGCATCTAGGGTTGAGAGAACATTGTTGGTATCGATGAGATATCCAAACGCCGTCATGTACTCAGAAGCACTCCCAATATCTTCGCTCGAGAATCGAACTGATGGGGCGCCTCGTGGAGGCTCAAATAGTCCGTAATTGAGTTTCTCGAATGGGATCGTTACACCGCGCGCGGTGATCACGTGCTGCGACTCGATTACGAATGCCCCTCGATTCCGAAAAATTATGTATGCGATCACCGTCGCAACTACAGTTCCGAGTAGCGCCACAGGCAGCACCATCCCAGATCTTTGAGTGCCGTCAGTTGCGCCGACACTCAGTCCTACTGCGAGCACAGCAATGCTTGCGACAAGATAGGTAGCGGAGTTTCTCCACCACGGTGCATGGCCTATTCGAACACCGCTCCCATGAACACAAATTGTGCTGTTGCGTGATCCAACCTGGGGAGAAAGCATACCAACAAACAGTAGAATCATTCCAATACTACAGATCACCACTCCCGGCATCGATCCAGCTATGCCGATGATCAGCCCAAGAGTTCCGAGCGCCGCACCTAAAAGCGGTCCCGCGAGAGGCTTCCACTGATTCGAATAGTTGGTCCACACGAAATGTGACTCGTTTCCTTCTGCCAAAGCCAGTCCATCCCCTTCGCCGTAATCCAAGACGTTCCTCCATCCCGACGATAGCCCCTCCAACCGCACCGATCACAGTGATCAGCGACACTGGATCCGATTCCAACTGCCGTAGCGACTGTTTCGCACACGATTGCCTCGCTGTCACTGTTTCCGTCTTGTATGTCAGAAAGAATCGCGGGCACCAGAGCACCCAGCCGAGACCGGGATTCCTGCCAGGAGAAGCGCGCCCCGACTAGTCGCCATCCCCTCAGTACTACCGATCGATCATCTCCGCCAGGAATCAGCGATCACGATCAGAATTCCCCGACTCAGAGGCCCGGTCTTCCCGGCGCCGTCTGCGCTCGTCCCTCCACTCCTCGAACCGCGCGGACGGCTCCTCGACACCGACCTTGTACCTGAAGACCGCCACCAAAACGAACCCGACATAAGAAAATGCGGTTGCACGACCATTGCCCGGCTCCACCTTCTCCACACCGAAGTAGGTGAGGTACGCCCCCAGGAGAAGCACGACGACCGACAGCAAGAGCACCCCAGGCCTCGGCCAGGGGAATCCCAGCGCGAAGACTATCGCCCCACACACCAACACCGCGATCAGGACCACAATCAACATCACGACCTCAACTCTCCCGGGACCGAAGCATCTCTTCCAACGCTTTCGGACCCCGCTCCGACTGAAAGCCGCGAAGTGACTCACGTTTGCGATTCACCGAACACAGGCTGATCAATCGCGAAACTAGCCATCTCCTTTGAGCAAGATTTCGGTAGCTTCCTCTTTGTCAGGAAACCTGAAGCCCAAAGGAACTCCTCCCCATGGATATATCGAGTCACCCATGGAGATACTCCAATTCTGTGGAACCTCGTTGAAGTCAAACCATTCGTCACCGAGCCACAGCGACCAATGATCTTCAGCCGGAAATGAACTTCCCCATCGCACATAGATCCGACTGCCCGAATCAACAGCTGCCGTCAACCATCCAGGGAATTGCTCGCTTATCCGAAAGTCGACAGGTTCATCCAGGAGCTTCCCTAAGTCATCAACTCTTGAGCTAGCGATGTCTTCGTACACTCAGCTTCACCTCATCGGATAAAGAAGGCTTTTTCGATTCGGAGTCGGCCAATAGGGTTCTCGTCGTCTTGCACGGCTTGATGATCGTCGAACTACTTGCCGGCAGGAATATCGTCGACCTTTACATCCCATTTCGCTTCATCGCCTTGGACGTTTGTGATGGTTGCAGTCATGCCGATACTACCTCCACCTTTGTTGATAACACACCTCTGCGACCTGCCGATCTCGGCCTTCAATGGGCCGTCGCAGACAACAGAATCTGGTGTAACCCCGACCTCTTTGGCGAGAATTTCAGAAGATCGACTTTCCAGTTCTTCCTTTGAAATTTCCGAAGTCGAAGCCCCCACGGTTACGCCCACTGACGGCCCGACAGACCGGGTGTCTCCAACCGAGAACGAGCACCCTGCAAGCGCGGTTACCACAGAGGCCGCAACAGAACGTCGTAGAATCCGCCCCGAGCATTTTGCATCAAAAGAAACGAGCCACATTCGAGCCCTCCCTTTCCTACATCAATCCCAACATTCCCAGGTCGCGGGCAAGACCACTGGCCGCGACGCTGCTGAACCCGCCCGGACCTCACGCCACCACCCCCAGCGCAACCCCGAGCCCGAGCACCATCACCGACAGCACCACGATCACGGCCATCACGATCTGATGCACCCGCAGTTCCGACACCGCGGCGGACTGCGACGCCTCCCAGAACTCGATCGCCGACGCCGGGATCTGCGAGCCGGTCGCCACACCGAATCGGAAGCCCGCATCACCGGAATCGGCACCAGCCAAGGTTGTGAGCGCATCCGCAGTCAGTTCGAGACGCGTGTGGTCGTACAGCCACGCGCGCGGACGATCGGCCGCACTCCAGCGCTGCGCATCGTGCTCCAGGCCGGTCCGCGCGATCAGGGCCGGATACGCGTCCGCAACCCACCGGGACAATCGCGGCCACGCCTCGATCAGGCCGGAGTCCACCACAGCGACGTGCCCCGATCGGGCCTCGTCCTCGACCGAACGAACAACGGGCTCCACGAGGACGCCCAGGTCGATCAGCTCCGCCACGACGTCACCCACGCCGCCGGTTCCGGAGTGCGCGGGCGCCCACGCCCGGGGCACCACGGCCCCATCGACGGAGGTCTCCAGGCAACCGACGAGCACGGTCCTCGCCGCCTCGACCGCCCCGGCATCAGAGGCCTGCGCCCAGCGCTCGCCGGACGCGGCGATCTGTTCGAGCGCGGGCGCCTTGACCTCCTCGCCGGCGGCGGCATCGAACAGGCCCTGCCACTGGCGCACCGTCAGCACACCGGCTTCGTGCGCGGTGCTCGCACCGGTCCGGATGCGTTGGTGCGCGCGGTCGGTCAGCTGCACGAGCAGCGGCTCGATCGTCGCGAACTCGCTGGGGAAATGTCTTCCTGTGCGCCAGTGCGAGATCGTTCCCGCACTGACGCCCACCTGACGCGCGACCTGCGCGACCGTCGGGGAGCCCGCCGCCACGAACAACTGCCGCAGCGATGCCGCGAAGACCTCCTCGTCCGCGCTGCGGTCGCGCTTGCCCACCATGACCGGCTGGACTAGGTGCGGCCGCCGCGAACCGCTGCCCAGATGGCCGAGAATCCCCCGACCACGAGCTGGCTCGCAACCAGCATCACCAGGACGAACACGACGAAGACGGCCGGCATCGTCCAGCGCTCGCCCCATTCGTTCAGGTGCTCGACCGCGAATCCGCAGCCCACCAGCATGGCGAGCCCGATCACGAAACCGAGGGCCTTGAGCGCCAGGGTCCGCATCGCCTCGGCTTCGTCGTTGCCCGGTTGCTGCGCCGGCTGCGGATCGGCCTGCGCCCCCACTGTGCCCTGGCTCCGCTGCACCGGAATCTGTTGTGTATCTGCCGTATTGATGTCAGTCATTGCGGTCCACCCCTCCACAGATGTTGATCGTCGTCATGGCACGCGTTACGGGCGGGTGATGAAGATCGGCTTGCCGTACGTGGTGATCGAGTCGTCCGTACGGTCGGTCTGCAGCGCGATGGTCGCGTACGAGCGCACCTGAACGCCGCCGATGCAGTTGTCGACGGCCACGCGCACCTCGCGGGTGTACGTCGCGGCATCGGGACCCTCGAGGTTCTTCTTGGCGTACGGGATGTCCTTGCTGGTGCCCGGCTTGATCACGCCCGAGATCGACCCGGTCTCGGTGAGCGTATTGCCCACGGTGGCCGAGATCCCCGGCGTCACACCGGCGGACACGCTGCCGCCGCCACTGCCACCGGTGGTGCCGCCCTGCCCCGTCGCGGTGCCCGTGAGGTTCGCGGTCACCGACGGCGTCACGCCCACGTTGGTGGCGTTCGAGATGCTGCCGCCCACCGTGAGGCTGTCCGCGGTCACGGCGCAGCCCACCTGGAGCCCCGTGGTGAGAACCGCGGACTTCACCTTGGACTTCGGCGGCTTCTTGGGATCGGCTACGGACACCGTGGCCTCGCCGCCGATGGTCGAGAAGGCCTCGAAAGACTGCGGGGAACGGTTCAGCGGCGGCACCGAGCGCAACGCCTCGGAGGTCTTCGTGACCACCATCTTCCAGCCGTCGCGGGTCACCACCGTGCGCGAGCTGTCGGCGAACTCGTCGTCGGGCTTGGGCTTGGTATCGGCGGCCGGCTTCGGCGCCGGGTTGGGAGCCGCGGTCGCGATCGGCGCCATGGTGAGCGCCGCGGCGACGGCCGCGGCCGCACCGATCAGGGCATGTGTTGTGCGAGACGGCATGTGCTGCTTCCTCCAGGTTGTCGGACGCGGCAACCCACGGGCTCGGCCCGCTGCACTGGCGCGTCCCCCCGTGGAACGAAGCCCGACGTGCAAGCGCTGCGAGCGCGGTCCGTCTTCCGCAGGCCGATGACCGGCGGGGCTGCCGACACCGGGCCTCACCTCCCGTGAGAACCCGGCGGGGTATGCGAGCTCCCCCGCGTAACCACCCCGGGATCGACCCCGACGATGTCGCGTTGAAACTTGCTTTACCTAAGAGGAGGTTAAGTGAATGCGTACAACTTTGCAAGTAGCGAACTATTGTGTGCACTGCAAATATTAGATTTACTGATCAGATGTGGGTGTGCGTTCTCCACGCTCGCGACGTCTCAGGTGACGGTAACAACCACCACCGCCGATCACTAGATACCTTCACGAAACTGTCACAACCGCGGCCCGCGGGCGGAGGTCAGCGATCAGCTTTGGCAACCTGCTTGCGCAGGGTCTCCCAGAACGGCTCCGCCGGCCCGACGGTGCGCACCACCACGGTCACCTGCCGCACGTTCACGTAGGCCACGCGCTGCTCACCGGACGCGTTCCAGTACAGACGAGGAGCGAAGCGTACGAGGTCTGCGGGCACGCCGACCGCAGCGAAGGCCTGCTCCGAATCCCCTGGCGCACACCGCTCCAGCAGATTCCCGAGCTGGACCGCGGCGGGCTTGGACAGCACGGCGACGGTGAGCGTGTACCTCCCGCGCGAGGCGAACGCCTCCTGGCTGCGAGCGCCGCGGGTGGCGGTCGCGGCGGCCGCGGTCGCGTTCAGGCACGCGGTCGACAGATCCCCCGACGGGACCATCGCGATCTCCCCCGATTGTTCGCGACTCTGATACCCCGCGTAGCCCCCGGGCAGCTCGTCGGCGCCGAGCACGGACGAGGGCGCCGCGGCGGCCGGCGCCGCCATCACCAACCCCGCTACCAGCATCGACAGTGCGCCCACGGCGCCCCCGACGGCCCGCCGACCCGCGATCCCGCTGTCCTTCGTCACATCTGTTCTCCCGCTCCGTGTGCGCTTTATCGCACTATCTATTGTGTTTGTCGCACCTTCAGTACGGAACCGCATGCGGAAGTGGGGATCGTCACTCTTTCTCCGCGGTCTACTCTGACGCCATGGAGCGATGTATCTTCTGCGCCATCATCGCGGGCGAGGCACCGGCGGCGGTGGTCTGCGAGACGGACGAACTGATCGCCTTCCTCGACGCGCGGCCGATGAGCCGCGGCCACACCCTCGTGGTACCCAGGCGGCACGCCGCCGGCCTCCGCGATCTCGACGGTCCGCTCGGCGAGCGCATGTTCGGGCTGGGGCACCGTCTGGCCCGGGCGGCCCGCGAGGGAGCCCTCGCCGCCGACGGTGCGAACCTCGTCCTCAACGACGGGCGCGCCGCGTTCCAGACCGTCGATCACGTTCACCTGCACATGATTCCGCGCTATGCAGGCGATCGCGGAGCGATCCTCGGGAGGATCGTGCGGCGCAAGCCCCGCTCCTCCGACGATGCCGCTGAGCTGCTGCGCCGGGGCATCACCGCCTAGTCCGGTATCAGCAGATCCCTGAACTCCGGTTCCACCTGATACGAGGCGATCAGGACGGCGACCACCGTCAACAGCCACAGCCCGACGAGCATGCCGCACACGACGAGGTTCGCGCGCCGGTAGTGCACCACCACGGCCACGAACTCGCGGAGGAAAGCCGCCGGACGGAAGTACAGAGCGGTCGGTGACCCGAGGGCGGTCGCGGGCAGGCCCAGCTTGCGGGTCAGCGATCCGGCACGCAGCGCGTGGAAGCTGCTGGTGGTCACCAGCATCCGGGTCCACTCGATACCCCGCTCATCGAGCAGATCGACGGTGAAGCGCAGGTTCTCCTCGGTGGTCGTCGACCGGACCTCCCGCAACAGCCGCGCCGGAGGCACCCCCTGCGCCTCGGCGTACCGCGCCATCGCCTCGCCCTCGGCGATCTGCTCGTCCTCCCCCTTGCCTCCGGAGCACACCAGCACCGGATCGCCGCCCTCGGCCACCAGACGCCGGAACTCCGTGATCCCCAGGTCCATTCGCGACCGCAACAGCGGCGTCAGCTGATCGCCGTTCAGGCCGGACCCGAGCACCACCACCACATCGCCGTCGCGGGTGCCGGGCAGCCGGCGGTGCACCACGGTGTAGCCGGTGTAGGCGGCCAGTTGGAAGACCACCATGCCCCCGGGAATGAGGAGCGCGACGAGCAGCACGAGACGGACCGGGCTTCCGGGATCGACGGAGGTCACGGTCACCAGCACGTAGCCGCCGATGACCACCTCGGTGAGCAGCGCCGCCCCCATCGCCGCCGGCACCAGGGTGGCCAGGCTGAGCCCCTCGCGCCGAATCACCACCAGGCTGTTGACGAGCAGGGCCACACCGATCACCACCAACCCGAACACACCGAGCGCGATGGGTCCGAGCACGAGCACGGTGGCGCCCGTCGGGTGGCCCGTCACGTACAACAACACTGCGCACGTGATCCACAGGCACATCGTGGCCGCGATCAGCCACAACCCGTTCGTCACCCGGCGGCGGTCCGTGACGACTCTGCGCAGCGACTCCGCCACGACGAGGGCCGTGATCACCACGGCGGTCCAGGCCACGATCACCATCCGAAGTTCACCATCGCAATCATGGGACCAGCGTACGGAGCGGGCCGCGGCGGCCGGACCGGCCGAACGGATGATCCTCCGGTCCGAACGGATGGGTATGCGCGCGGCGCATGACTCCCGAGACCGACTACCCCACCCCCGGAGACTCCTCGCGCCGGAGAATTCCCGCGCCGGCTACTCGTCGTCGATCACACGGAAGGTGAAGGTCGTGCGGCCCAGCGTGAGCTCGTCACCGTCGGACAGCGGCAGTTGCCCGGCCACCCGACGCTCCCCGACATAAGTGCCGTTCGAGGACATCAGGTCACGCACGGCGAAACCGCTGACGGCCCCCGTGATCACGGCGTGCTCGCGCGAGACCTTGGTGTCGTCGAGGCTGATGTCGTTGTCGGGCAGGCGCCCCAGGCGCACCTCGCCGTGCACCGGGTACTCGGTGCCGTCGGGCGCGATGAGCAGCCCCTTGGGCCCGCCGGGCTCCACCACGGCATCGGTCTCGGTCTTCTCGAAGGCGCGGCCGCCCCCGGGCTGCGCGGGACGTGCCTGGGCGAAGGCGAGCTGCTCCTGCCGCAGCACCTTGCCCTCCAACTCCACCAGCGCGGGCGTGGGATCCGCGCCGAGCTCGTCGGCCAGTGTGCGCCGCAGATCGCGCGCGGCCTCCAGGGCGTCGGCCTGGCGGCCGGTCACGTACAACGCCGTGATCAGCTGGCCCCACAGCGGCTCCTGGAGCGGATGCTCCGAGACGAGGCGCCGCAGGTCGCCGATCACCGAACCCGCACGCCCCGCGGCGATCTCCGCGTCGTACATCGCGGACTGCACCGCGGCGCGCTCCTCCGCCATCCCGATCGCGAAGTTGTCGGCGAACTGCAGGCCGCGCAGATCGGCGACGGCGTCGCCACGGAACTCGGCGAGCGCGGAGGCGAACATCAACGAGGCCTGGTCGTAGCGGCCCGCGGCGGCCAGTTCCGCGCCGCGGCGGCGGGCCGCGTCGAAGCGCCCCACATCGGATTGTTCGGGCTCGAGATCGAGCCGGTAGGTCGACCCCGAGGTCACCAGCAGCGCGTCCAAACCGGAACCGGCGCCGGGCCCGCGCAGCGCCTTGCGCAGGCCGCTCACGAACACCTGCAGGCTCGCGCGTGCCGACGCCGGCGGATTGCCGTCCCACACCTGCTCGCTGAGCGAGTCCACCGTGACCGCGCGGCCGCGGTTCATCACCAGCAGCGCGAGCACCGACCGCGGCTTGACGCCCGACACCTCGTTCGCGGCGCCGTCCACCGACAGCGAGACCTGGCCCAGCACTCGGATATCCAACGACGCCATGCGGGGAATCCTAATCCGGTGCCACTTCCGGTTCACCGACACGCACGTGAATCGGACAGATCGGACATGCTGAGCCTATTCTGAGAGCCGCCTGAATGAACATTCGATGAACTGTGGACACGGCGTACGAAAACTGCAGGTCAGGAGGATGTCAGCCCCGTCTCACCCGTTTGGTGGAATCGGCACTCGGACCGCAAGATTCTCACCATGAACAGCGAACTGATCATCTTGCTGTTGGTGATCGTGACGGCCCTCGCCTTCGACTTCACCAATGGCTTCCACGACACCGGCAACGCGATGGCCACCTCCATCGCCACCGGCGCCCTCAAGCCCAAGACCGCCGTCTCGCTCTCGGCGATCCTGAACCTGGTCGGCGCCTTCCTGTCGGTCGAGGTGGCGCTCACCGTCACCAACGCCGTGATCAAGATCCAGAACAAGGACGGCTCGCCGAAGGCGGAGTTCACCGCCAACCACGGCCGCGCGCTGCTCATCATCGTGCTCGCCGGCCTCATCGGCGGCATCGTCTGGAACCTGCTGACCTGGCTGCTGGGCCTGCCCAGCTCCAGCTCGCACGCGCTGTTCGGCGGCATGATCGGCGCCGCGATGGCCGCCCTCGGCACCGGTGGTGTGGTGTGGATCGGCCAGGGCAAGCTCGACGGTGTCATCGGCAAGGTCGTGCTCCCCGCGCTGTTCGCCCCCGTGGTCGCGGGCCTCGTGGCCGCGGTCGGCACCTACCTGATCTTCAAGATCGTCGCCGGTGTGGCCGAGCGGTTCACCGAGGAGGGCTTCCGCTGGGGCCAGATCGGCACCGCCTCGCTGGTCTCGCTGGCGCACGGCACCAACGACGCGCAGAAGACCATGGGCGTGATCACCCTGGCCCTCATCGGCTACAGCGCCGGCACCCCCGAGGCCCGCGGCGGCCTGCTGTTCTGGGACAACACGCACGGCGTCCCGCTGTGGGTGAAGGTCTCGGCCGCCGCCGCCATCGCGCTCGGCACCTTCCTCGGCGGCTGGCGCATCATCCGCACCCTGGGCAAGGGCCTCATCGAGATCAGCGCGCCGCAGGGCATGGCCGCCGAGGCCTCCTCGGCCACCGTCATCCTGGTGTCCAGCCACCTGGGCTTCGCGCTCTCCACCACCCACGTGGCCACCGGCTCGATCCTCGGCTCCGGCGTGGGCAAGCCCGGCGCCAAGGTGCGCTGGAACGTGGCCGTCCGGATGGTGGCCGCCTGGTTCATCACCCTCCCCGCCGCCGCCCTCGTCGGCGCGATCATGTGGGTCGTCGCCGCGAAGATCCCCGGCCTGGCCGGCCCGGTGGTCGCCTTCCTCATCCTCTGCGCCCTGTCCGGCTACATGTACTGGCGCGCACAGCAGCAGAAGGTCGACTCCAACAACGTCAACGCCGAGTGGGACGACGACAGCAACTCGGTCGTCCCCGCCGACGAGAAGATTGCGAAGGTCTAAGACATGGAAACCATCTCCCTCGCCCTCAATGCGGTGTGGAAGGTCCTCCTCGTGGGCCTCATCCTCGGCGCCGGCCTGCCCGCCCTGTTCGCCGTGGGCGTCCGCGGCCTCGCCATCGGCAACGGCCACGAGCAGGAGGACGGCACCGTCCACAAGCCGAACCCCCTCGGCAACGTGATCGCCGCCATCGCCTTCCTCATCGTGATCGTCGCGATCGTGCTCGCCGTGGCCATGGTCGTCTCGTCCGGCTACGGCTACAAGATGAGCTTCGAGAACATCTACCCCACGTTCACCAAGAAGTAGGAGTAGCGCGATGACCACCGAGAACACCCAGGACGGCGTCCTCACGCAGGTGCTCGACTGGCTGCGCGCCGGGTACCCCGAGGGCGTGCCGCCGAAGGACTACTTCCCGCTGCTCGCGCTGTTGCAGCGGTCGCTGTCCGAGGACGAGGTCAACGCGGTGCTGGGGCGCCTGCTGGCGGCCCGTCCCGACGAGGTGCACAAGGACGAGATCGAGGCGGCCATCGCCAAGGTCACCCAGTCTCAGCCCAGCGACGAGGACCTCAACCAGGTGGCCTCGAAGCTCGCCGCCGGCGGCTGGCCGCTGACGGGTTTCACCAGCAACTGAAACAGACCGCTTTCCTTCTGTTCACCATCGTCGGCGAGGCGCCCCCTATCCTGGTCGCAGGATAGGGGGCCCTTTCCGTACCGGGCCGCCCGATGGTGCCGTACGACTTCGGAGGTGATCCGCAGATGAGTTCCGGTCAGGGCTTCATCGCGAAGATCGTCGATTGGCTGCGCGCCGGTTACCCCGACGGGGTGCCCAGCACCGACTATCAGCCCCTGCTCGCGCTGCTCGATCGACAGCTCACCAAGGAGGAGGTCAAGGAGGTCACCCGCGAGCTCATCGACGAGGTGCAGTTGACCCCCGAGGGCGTCGAACCCATCACCCGGATCGACGCCGGCGTCGCGATCAGCGGGCACACCCACGAGCTGCCGCTGGAGAAGGACATCGCGCGCGTGCGCGAGCGCCTAGAGCGCAAGGGCTGGCCCTTCGACGACGATCCGCTGCGGACCGACGCGCCGCCCCAGGAGTGAACCGCCTCCGGGCCCTGCCCATCGACACCGTCGAATCCGCGGTGCCGCACCTGACGGCCCTCCTCGACGGCACCGCCCCGGCATGGCTGCCCGTGCCCGCACGCGATCCGCGCGAGGCCGAACGGCTGACCACGGCGCTCGACGCGGGCGGCGCCATCGACGAGCGCGCCGCGCTGGTGGTGGCCACATCGGGCAGCACGGGAACCCCCAAGGGCGCCATGCTGACCCGCGAGAACCTGGCCGCCAGCGCCGCCGGCACCGCCGAGCGGCTCGGCGGGCCCGGACAGTGGTTGCTGGCGATGCCGCCGCACCACGTGGCCGGGGTCCAGGTGATGCTCCGCTCGCTCGCCGCCGGCTGGACGCCGGTGGGACTCGATGTGTCCCAGGGCTTCGCACCGTCGGATCTCGCCGGTGGATACGCGGCGATGACCGCGCCCCGCCGGTACGTCTCGCTGGTTCCCACACAGCTGGTCAAGACCCTCGCCGACCCCGCCGCGACGCAGGCCCTGGCCCGGTTCGACGGCGTCCTGATCGGCGGCGCCGCCTGCCCGCCGCCGGTGCGGGAGGCCGCCCTTGCCGCGGGCGTGCGGATGGTGCGCACGTACGGGATGAGCGAGACCGCCGGCGGCTGCGTGTACGACGGTGCGCCCCTCCCCGGCGTGCGGGTGCGGCTCGACGGCCCCGAGGGACGCATCGTCCTCGGCGGCCCCACGGTGGCCCTCGGCTACCGCAACGCACCCGAGCACCCCGCGTTCGCCGAGCCGGGCTGGTTCCGCACCGATGACGTCGGAACCCTTTCCGACGGTGTGCTTTCCGTGACCGGACGGCTCGACGAGGCCATCTCGACCGGCGGCCTGACGGTGCTCCCCCAGGTGGTCGAGGCGGTCCTCGCCCGGGTGCCGGGCGTGGCCGAGGTCGCCGTCTTCGCGCAACCCGATCCGCGGCTGGGCCAGCGCGTGGCCGCGGCCGTGGTCGCCGCACCCGGGGCGCCCGGCGCGACGCTTACCGTCGAACTGCTGCGCGCGGCGGTCGAGGCCGAGCTGGACCGCACGGCGGCTCCGCGGGCCGTGTACCTCGTGGACGAGCTCCCCCGGCGCGGGCCGGGGAAGGTCGACCGCCGGGCGCTCGCGGCGCGATTCTCCGAAGACTGAGAGAATCGGGATACTGCCGGAATACGATCAACCCATGTCCCTCACACGCATCGGACGGCGAATCGCGGCGGCACTACTCACCTGCGCGCTGGCGACGAGCCTCGCCGCCGGAGTCGCGGAGGGCGCACCGTCGACCGTGTGGATGTGCCGCCCGGGCACCGCGAACCCGTGCACCCTCCCCACGGACACCACCGACCTCGGCACCGGCAGGGTGACCGCGCCGCCGAAGCCGAGCGCCGCGGACCAGCAGGTGGACTGCTTCTACGTGTATCCCACGGTCACGAATCAGGTGGCCCCCAACGCGAATCCGGTGCGCATGCCCGAGGTCGACTCGATCGCGCGCTTCCAGGCGGCGCGCTTCTCGAGCATGTGCCGCGTGTTCGCCCCGATCTATCCGCAGATGACGATCACGGGCCTCTCGCCCGCCATGCTGCTGCAGCTCAAGCAGCCCGTGCAGACCGCGTACACCGCGGTGCGCGATGCCTGGCGCGAGTACCTGGCGCGCGACAACAAGGGCCGCGGCGTGGTCTTCCTCGGGCACTCACAGGGCACGATGATGCTGCGCAAACTGTTGCGCGAGGAGGTCGATCGCACGCCCGCCGTGCGGGATCGCGTGGTGGGCGCATTCCTGATCGGCGGGAACGTGACCACCGCCGAGGGATCGACCACCGGCGGCGACTTCCAGAACCTGCCCCTGTGCACGCGCCGCGGCCAGTTCGGCTGCGTGGTGGGCTATTCCACGGACCTGGTGCCACCGGTGATCTCACTGTTCGGCAACACCGACATCGATCTGCTCTCGCAGACCATGGACCTGCCGCGCGGTCCGGGGTACCGGGTGGCGTGCACCGACCCCGGGCCACTGTCCGGGGAGACGGGGCCCGTGGGGGTCACGGTCCCCAGCGAGCCCTACGCCTTCGGGATCATCTCGGCCCTCATGGGCTACACCACCTTCCCCGACGGCACACCCACCTCGGCGAGCACCTGGACGGTGAGCCGCGGCCGCGGGACCGGCGCGTGCGAATACGTGAACCGGCACAGCATGTATCGGATCACCATGACGGTGCCGCAGTCGATCAACGAGCTGCCGTTGTTCGGCACCCACCTGCTCGACATGAACTTCGGGCTCGACCGGCTGGTGTCGCTCGCGAAGCAGCAGTCGCAGGCCTGGCTCCGGCGGTAGCAGATCACGCGCTCCGGCTGGGCGGAACAGGAATCTACAAATGTGTAGAATTGCTGGCGTCCACTCACCCACAGGAGCCCCGAGTTGAAGCAGAACATCGCAGCGCAGACCCCGCTGCTCAACCCCCGTGACATCGACTTCCTGGTCTACGAGTGGCTCGGCGCCGAAGAACTCACCAAGCACGAGCGGTACGCGGAGCACTCCCGCGAGACCTTCGACGCCGCCCTGGACCTCGCCGCCGAGGTCTCCGTGAAGAAGCTCTCCAACCACTACCGCGAGGCCGACGCCCACGAGCCCACCGTGGGACCCGACGGCAAGGTCGTGACGCTGCCCGAGACCGCCGAGGGCATCAAGGCCATCTTCGACTCGGGCCTGCTGACCGGCGAGATCCCCGCCGAGGAGGGCGGCATCGGCCTGCCCTCGGTGGTCGCGAAGGCCACCTTCGCCTGGCTCAACGCCGCCAACCTGCCCACCGCCGTGTACACCGGCCTCACCATGGGCAATGCGAACGTGATCCGCTCGTTCGGCACCGATGAGCAGAAGCGGCTGTACGTGGAGCCGATGATGGAGGGCCGGTTCACCGGCACCATGTGCCTGTCCGAGCCCGAGGCCGGTTCGGCTCTCGCCGATATCACCGCGCGCGCCGAGCGCCGCGAGGACGGCACCTACGGCATCACCGGCACCAAGATGTGGATCACCGGCGGCGATCACGAGATGACCGAGAACATCGTGCATCTCGTGCTGGCCAAGGTCCCGGGCTCGCCCGACGGGGTGAAGGGCATCTCCCTGTTCATCGTGCCCAAGTACCTGGTGAACGACGACGGTTCCGTGGGCGAGCGCAACGACGTGACCCTGGTGGGCCTGAACCACAAGATGGGCAACAAGGGAACCACCAACTGCCTGCTCGCCTTCGGTGACGGCACCCATCCGCAGCCGGGCGGCGGCGCCACCGGCTACCTGGTGGGCGCGGAGAACCGCGGCCTGATCCAGATGTTCCAGATGATGAACGAGGCGCGGATCGCGGTGGGCTACACCGCTTCCTCGATCGCGTACACCGCGTACCTGCAGTCGCTCGAGTATGCCAAGTCGCGCGTGCAGGGGCGTCCCGTGACCGCCTTCGACGGTCCGCAGGTGCCGATCATCGATCACCCCGACGTGCGGCGGATGCTGCTGGCGCAGAAGAGCTTCGCCGAGGGCGGGCTCGCCCTCACGCTGTACGCCGCGCGCCTGATCGACGAGGCCAACACCGCCCCCGACGATGCCAGCCGCGAGGCCGCCGAACGACTCCTGGACTTCCTCACGCCCATCATCAAGAGCTGGCCGTCGGAGTTCGGCCTCAAGGCCAACGAGTACGCCATCCAGATCCACGGCGGCTACGGCTACACCCGCGATTACAACGTGGAGCAGCTGTACCGGGACAACCGGCTCAACGCGATCCATGAGGGCGCCAAGGCGATTCACGG
Source organism: Tsukamurella sp. TY48 (assembly GCF_019656655.1). Classification (GTDB taxonomy): domain Bacteria; phylum Actinomycetota; class Actinomycetes; order Mycobacteriales; family Mycobacteriaceae; genus Tsukamurella; species Tsukamurella strandjordii. Next base: position 1,179,102 of record NZ_BPMV01000001.1, read on the forward strand.
CCTCGACCTGCTCGGCCGCAAGGTCGCGCAGCACGGCGGCGCCTCCTTCGGCGCGCTGCTGGGCCGGATCGAGGCCACCGCCGCCCGCGCCGCCGCGGTGCCGGAGCTGGCCGATCTCGCCACGCAGCTGCGGGCCGCGTCGGGCCGGGCACTGGAGGTCACGATGACCGTGGGCGGCGCCGGCGATCCCGCGCTGTCGCTGGCGAACGCCACGTCCTATCTCGACGGGCTCGGCCACGTTGTGGTGGCGTGGCTGTGGCTGGACCAGGCGCTGGCCACGATCGACGAGGACGGCACCGCGAAGGACGATGCCTTCTACCGTGGCAAGCGGACCGCGGCGCAGTACTTCTTCGCGTATGAGCTGCCCAAGGCGCTCACCGAGTTCGACCTGCTCGCGAAGCTGGACCGCACCACGCTGGACTTGGACACCGAGGTCCTCTGACCGGGGTCCTCGGACCGGCCCCGCCCCGAGGCCGACGGGGCACCGCCCCGCTATAGGGTTGCAAGCATGGCAACCCCGGCGCAGTGGCTCGAAGGCGCACGACCCCGCACGCTCCCCAACGCGATCGCCCCGGTGATCGCGGGCACGGGAGCGGCGGGGTACCTCGGCGAGGCCGTCTGGTGGAAGGCGCTGCTGGCGCTGGTGGTCTCGTTGTCGCTGATCCTGGGCGTGAACTTCGCCAACGACTACTCCGACGGCATCCGCGGGACCGACGATGACCGGGTGGGCCCGCTGCGGCTGGTCGGTTCGGGGCTGGCCTCGCCAGAGGCGGTGAAGCGGGCCGCGTTCGCGTGCTTCGGCGTCGCGGGAGTGGCGGGCCTGATCCTCAGCCTCACCTCGGCGTGGTGGCTCATTCTGGTGGGCCTGGCCTGCGTGGCCGGCGCCTGGTTCTACACCGGCGGTAAGAATCCCTACGGCTACCAGGGGTTCGGCGAGGTCGCCGTGTTCGTCTTCTTCGGCCTGGTCGCGGTGCTCGGCACCGAGTTCGTGCAGGCCGGCAGGATCGACGTGACCGGCGTGCTGTCGGCATGCGCGATCGGCTCGTACAGCTCCGCCGTGCTGGTCGCGAACAACCTGCGCGATATCCCCACCGACACCGAATCGGGCAAGATCACGCTCGCCGTGCGTCTCGGCGACTCGAAGACCCGTGTGCTGTTCGGGATCCTGGTCGCGGTGCCCACGGCGCTGGGGCTCGCGATCGCCGCCGTCGCCACCCCGTGGGCGCTGCTCAGCCTGCTCTCGCTCCCCCTCGCCGTGCGCGCAGCGCTGCCGGTGCTGCGCGGCGGCCAGGGTCCCGCCCTGATCCCCGCCCTCGCGCAGACCGGCCTGGCGATGCTGGTGTGGTCGATCGGCGATGCGGTGGGGCTGTTCCTCGGCGCTTAGATCCGGCGCTTAGATCCGGCGCCCGGAACCGCTAGGCCCGGCTCGCGGAGCCGGTCATCGCACGAACCGCAGGAATGCGCGTCCCTCCGGCGAGGGGTCCATCGGGCTGAGGAGCTCGAGCCTCCCTGCGCGCGTGAGCGTGAGGACGTCGGTGGCAACGCCCTGGACCAGTCCGGCCGAGTTCCACACCGCGGCGAACTCCGCATCGCCGGCACGGAGCGCCGCGATCGGATCGGTGTGCACCACCGGGAGAGCGAGAATGCTGCTCTCCCTGTTCCATCGCACGACCGCGGAGTCGAGCACGCCCGGTAGCGTGATCTCCTCCCGGTGCGCGATCCTGATCGCCGCCGCCCGCGTCTCGTTCATACCGCGCAGCGCATCGAACTCCGCGACGATCCGTTCGATGAGAACGATCGCCGGGCGCGCGCCCGCGGCGAGCTGCACGCCGACCGCGTCCCGCCGGAACAGGGGAAAGCCCACGAGCCGCTCCGCCGCCGCCACCGACCGGGACACCGTCGATTGGGCGATGCCGTGCACCCGCGCGGCCTCGATGATGCTGTGGGTGCCTGCCACCGTCGCCACCACCCGCAAACGTTCGATATCGGACATGGCGAGACGGTACCGCCGCCCACCGACGAGTTTCGATCGCTCCTCCAAGGACCTGTTCCACCCACAGGTCATGCGCCCGACGCATGGAAGTAAAACACCAGCTCAGCGGCCATTTTTAGCCCTATACCCATGCGTGCGACGCATGGGTGGCGTGAGCCCACCCGACGAGCATCACTGCTCGCTCGATACCGCCCATGCGTCCCACGCATGACATCAATGCTCGAAACAGCTTCTGACCTGCGACATCTCAGCCATGCGCGCCACGCATGACCTCTGAACAGCACCATCACCCCTGCTCCAAGTGGGCAGGAATCCACACCATCCGTGCTCGGATCCGATTGGCACTGCGAGAATCTGCGGGTGGACACCGTCATCGTGACGCGGCGGCCCGAGCATCCCGATGCCGCCGCGCAGTTGCACGCCTACATGACCGACGTCGCCTCGCGCTGGTACTCCCGCCCCGCCACGCGCGAGGAGATCGCGCAGGCCCTCGCGGACGAACCGGCCGATGATCTCACCGGTCCGGGTGGATACCTCGCGGTGATCGAGCTGGACGGGGTGGCGTTGGGAATCGGCGGAATCCGGTTCTTCGACGCTGAGACCGCCGAGCTCACGAAGATCTACACGGAGCCGAGTGCCCGCGGGCGCGGCCTCGGCACTGCGATCGTCGATCACCTGGAGAGCGTCGCCGCCGTACGGGGTCGCACGATCGCCCGCCTCGACACCCGGTCCGACCTCGTCGAGGCATGCCGCCTCTACGAGCGCAGCGGCTACCAACGCGTCCCGGCGTTCTCCGATTCGCCGTACTCGGACCGCTGGTACGCCAAGCCCCTCGCCGGGCACTGACGGACGCTACTCGCGCCAGGTGCCGTCCGCGAGGAAGCGCTCGATGGTGAGAGTGGGCGGGATCAGATCGAAACCGCTCGACGCGACCCACGCATCGTCGAAGTAGGTGTCCAGGTAGCGGTCGCCGTCGTCGGCCAGCAAGGTGACCACGCTGCCGGAAACGCCCGCGGCCACCATCTCGGCGATCACACCGAACGCACCCCACAGATTCGTGCCCGTCGACCCGCCGAGGTGCCGGCCCAGCATCGCGGACCCCACGCGCGCGGCGGCGATCGAACCGGCGTCCGGCACCGCCACCATGCGGTCCACGATCGCCGGGATGAACGAGGGCTCCACCCGCGGGCGGCCGATGCCCTCGATGCGCGAGGACTTCCCCGTCTCCACCGAGAAATCACCGCTGTCGTAGGCCGGGAAGAAGCTGGAGTTCTCCGGGTCCACCACGCACAGCCGCGTCGCGTGCCGGCGGTACCGGATGTAGCGGCCGATCGTGGCCGAGGTGCCGCCGGTGCCCGCGCCCACCACGATCCACGCGGGCTCGGGGTGATCCTCCAGTGCCAACTGGGAGAAGATCGACTCGGCGATGTTGTTGTTGCCGCGCCAATCGGTGGCGGCCTCCGCGTGCGTGAACTGGTCCAAGTAGTGCCCGCCGGTCTCCGTGGCGAGCCGGGCGGCCTCCAGGTACACCTGATCGGCACGATCCACGAAATGGCAGGTGCCGCCCTCGCGCTCGATCAGCGCCACCTTCGCCGCGCTCGTGGACCGCGTCATCACCGCCACGAAGGGCAACCCGAGCAGCTTGGCGAAGTAGGCCTCGGAGACGGCCGTCGATCCCGACGAGGCCTCGATCACCGTGGTGCCCTCGCGCAGGCAGCCGTTGCACAGCGCGTACAGGAACAGCGACCGCGCCAGCCGGTGCTTGAGGCTCCCGGTGATGTGCGTGGTCTCGTCCTTGAGGTACAGCTGCACGCCACGCGCCCACTCCCCCAACGGGAATCGGAGCAGATGGGTATCGGCGCTGCGCCGCGCATCGGCCTCGATCAGCCGGATCGCGTTGTGCACCCAGGTGCGGTCCTCACTCCGGTCGCAGACCGCGGTGCTCACTCGTCGACGCCCTGCAGTCGCCGCCGGAAGTCGTCGCGCCGCTCGCGGCGCCGGTCGTCGATCACCGCGGCGCTCTGCGCCACACGGTTGCGCAGGCCCTTGCCCACCACCATCGACAGCGGCATCGCCACCACGAGCGCGAACAGGAACACCGGGATCAGAGGCACCTCGTCGGTGACCAGGGTGCCGATCCCGTAGAAGACCGCCGCGATCACCGCCACCAGGCCGAGCCGGAACAGCGTGTACAGAACCATGTCGCGGGCGAGGGCGCGCTTGGCGTTGCGCACATCGGCGTCGGTCGTCGCCTTCGACGGTGCGCCGGCGGCGTCAGGGGTGTCAGTCACGTCCCTCAGGATACGCCAGGTCCGAAATACGACTTTACCAATTCTTGACACTTGCATAGAGGTTCGAGTACTCGGGCAAATCGCTGCATACTGGGCACCATGACCATCGCACACCCGAACACCGTCCAGCGCCCCGGCGATCCCCGTGCTGCTGCGCCGCGTCAGGCCGAACGACTCATGACGCCTGGCCAGGTGGCCGCGCTGTTCAACGTGAACCCCAAAACGGTCACCCGATGGGCCGGCGCGGGCCTGCTCGGCTCCGTCCGAACCCCCGGCGGGCACCGTCGCTTCCGCGCCTCCGAGGTCTTTGCTCTTCTGAATCAAAACACAACCCAGTAGTCGTACAGCTACGGAAAAGGGCGCCGCTCCCCCACGGGGAGGCGGCGCCCTTTCCGGTTTCTCGGCCGGGCGGCGTCAGGCGTACGAGTGCAGGCCCGAGACGACGTAGTTGATGAAGAACAGGTTGAACATCATGGTGATGAAACCGAAGATGTTGATGTACGGCGCAGCCTTGCGCCACACCGACGTCGCGCGGGCGTGCAGATACGCGGCGTACACCACCCAGGAGACGAACGAGACGGTCTCCTTGGGGTCCCAGCCCCAGGCCCGGCCCCAGGCCGCCTCGGCCCAGATGGCGCCGCAGATCACGCCGGCACTGAACAGCGGGAAGGCCACGATCACGGTGCCGTAGGCCACGCGGTCGAGCACCTGCGAGGACGGCAGCGCAGCTAGCAGCCGGCCGTAGGCGTTGTCCGGGGCGTCCAGCGAACCGTCGGGCCGCTCGTACCGGCGGCGCATCAGATACAGCAGGCTCGCCACGCCGGACACGAGGAAGATCCCGGAGCCGATCGAGACGATCGTGACGTGGATCGCGAGCCAGTACGACTTCAGGGCGGGCACCACGGGCCCGGCGTCCGTGTACAGCGCGCCCTCGGCCACGAACATCAGGATGAGCACGGGGAACAGGACGAACACCAGGATCGGCCGGGTCTCCTTGCTCCGCAGCATCACCAGGCCCACCAGGACCGCACCGGCGCACGTGATCGAGACGAACTCGTACATGTTGCCCCAGGGCAAGCGGCCCGTGGCCATACCGCGCGTGACGATCGACGCCAGCTGCAGCACGAGCCCCACCGCGGCCACCGCGTAGCCCATCCGGCCGAACCGCTCGGACTTGCTGCGCCGCGCACCGTCGTCGACCACCACGCCCGGGGTCGAGGCGGTGGCGATCGGTGCGCCGCCCGCGGCCACCAGTTCCCGGCTGCGATCACGCGCGGCGCTGCTGTCCACCCGTGAGGTCGCCAGCTCGATCACCAGCAGCACCATCGCGAACGCGTAGATCGCGGCGGCGCTGGTGAACATGACGTCGGAGTATCCGGCCATGGTCTCGTCGATAACGGGTCCCATTTACTTCGCCCTTTCCACGTCCGGCTCCCGCGCGGGGACCGGCCTCGCCGTGCTGCCCACGACCCGGTCGGCCAGGGCATCGAAGTCCTCATTCCACCCGGCCAGATCGGTGCGGGCGAGCCCGGCGATCTCCACCACGGTACCGCCGCCGTCGCGCGGGGTCAGCCGGGCGAACACCCGCCGCCGCTTCACCGTGAGCGAGACGATCAGCCCGCCGAGCATCCCGATCGCGAAGAACAGGATCCACATCTGCGCCGGATCGCGGCTCACCTGCAGGGCCGCGAAGTTCTTCACCCCGTCGAACCGCACCTGCGTGCCGTCCTCCAGCGTGGTCGATTGGCCCGCGTCCAGGTTCACGCGCGCCTTCTTCACCAGGCGACCCGAGTCGATCTGATCGCGGCTGAGCGAGAAGATGTTCTGCGGCTTACCGGTATCGAGACCGGTGTCACCCTGGTAGATGTCGATGGCCACGGCCGGATCGTTCGCGGCGGGGAACCGCGAGGTGAGCAGCGTCCCGTCGAGCTGCTTGGTGGGCGCCAGCAGGCCCTCGATCCCGATCTGCTTGGTGCGGCGCTCGTCCTCGGTGCCGTACATCCCACCGGGCGGATCGAACCGCAGCGCGCCGGACGAGAGGAAGTAGATCTTGTCCTGCGGCGCGAACTGCATGGTCTGCGTGCGGGTCTGGCCGTTCGGGTAGGTCACGGTGAAGGTGCCGGCGTAGCCGTGGCCGGTCATGTAGACCCGCACACCGTCCATCCGCAGCGGCTTGTTCACCTCGATCTCGTACTGCTTCCAGGCGTTGGTGTCGATGCTCGCCTTATCGAGGTACGAGGCCTTGGTGCGGAACATGTCGGGCTGCGCGTTCGGCAGGAAGGTGGCCTCGACCTGATCGGCCTGCAGGCAGAACGGGGTCAGGCCGGTGCCGTCCACGAGGGGCCCGGCGCGGAAGGTGTCGTAGTTCGACGGGCTGTTGCAGAAACCGCCGTCGCCCTGGATCACGATGCGCGAGCCCTCGTAGCCGAACTGGTGTCCGATGGCGATGGCCAGCAGCACGCCCAGCAGGCTGGCGTGGAAGACCAGGTTGCCGGCCTCGCGGAGGTAGCCCTTCTCGGCGGACACGGTCACGGTGCCGTCGGGATCGCTCGCCCCGCCGGGGCGGCTGATCTTGCGCCACCCGCGGAGGTTCGTGAGCACCGTCTGCGCGGCCTGCTCCGGATCCTGATCGGTCTCGCGGACGGTGTGCCGCGGCAGCCGTCCGAGGTTGCGCGGCGTGGCCACCGGCGCGGTGCGCAGGGCCCGGAAGTGCTCCAGGATGCGGGGCAGGATGCACCCGACGAGGGACACGAACAGCAGCACGTAGATCGACGTGAACCACACCGATTTGAAGACGTCGAACAGCTGCAGCTTGTCCATCAGCTGGCCCAGCGAGCCGTGCCGCTTGATGTACTCGTTGGTGTTGAACTGGCTGATGTCGCGCTGCGGCAGCAGCGCGCCGGGGATCGCGGCGAGCGCCAGCAGGAACAGCAGCACGAGCGCCGTCTTCATCGACGTGAGCGAGCGCCAGGTGTTGCGGACCGTCGCGACGATCCGTCCGGGCAGGGATTGCTTCGTGGGTGTGGTCATCAGATCGGCATCACCGTGTTGGAGACGAACAGGCGGCGTACCAGGTCGACGAGGTCGGCCCAGTAGCCCGTGACGAGCAGGACGCCCACCGCGATCATGAGCACGCCGCCGAAGACCTGGATCCGCCGGGAGTTACGGCGCAGCCAGCCGACGGCGCGCACGGCCACCGTGGACCCGAGGGCGAGGATCACGAAGGGCAGGCCGAGCCCGGCGCAGTAGGCGATGATCAGCACGGCGCCGCGCAGGGGCTCGGCGTCGGTGCCCACCACCACCGACATCACACCGGCGAGCGTGGGGCCGATGCACGGGGTCCAGCCGAGCGCGAAGACGCCGCCGAGCAGCGGCGCGCCCGCGAGGGTGGTCCACTGCTTCGGCGCGAACCGCACATCGCGTTCGAGCATCGGGACCAGGCCGATGAAGGCGAGGCCCATGATGATCGTGACCACGCCGCCGATCCGCATCAGCACGTCGGCGTTGAGCCGGATCGACGTGGCGAGCCCGAACACCGACATCGTCATCAACAGGAAGACGGCGGTGAATCCGCCCACGAACAGCATCGCGGCGCCCATCACCCGCCACCGTCCGGCGCGGGCACCCGCCTTCGCCTCGTCAATGGTGGCGGCGGGCGCCTCGGCGCCGACCAGCCCGGCGAGATAGGACAGGTAGCCGGGCACCAGCGGCACGATGCACGGGGACGCGAAGGAGACCAGCCCGGCCAGCGCGCACGCCGCGAGCGCGATGAGCAGCGGGCCGGAGACGGCCGCGTCCGCGAAGGCCTGCCCCATCACTGCTCCCCGAGGACTTTGTCGAGGGTGCCGGTGAGTTCCTTCTCACCGACGGTGGTGAGGTACACCGCGGCCACCCTGTGCTGCTTGTCGAGGACGAAGGTCATCGGCACCACGGTGGTGGGGTACTGCTCGCCGATCGCGAGCAGCGTCTTGCCCGGCGGATCGTAGATCGAGGGATAGGTGAGCTTGAACGAGTCGATGAAATCGCGGGCCGCGTCGTCGCCGGCGGTCTCGCGCACGTTGATGCCGAGGAACTCCACGCCGCGCGGCTTGGAGGCCACGTACACCTTCTCCAGCTCGGGCGCCTCGATCCGGCAGGGCGCACACCACGATCCCCACACGTTGATGACCACGACCTTGCCCTCGTAGTCCTTGAGCGACAGTGTGGTGTTCGGATCGGTCACGCTGCGGCCGGACAGATCGCCGACGGTGCTGCGCTTGGCGGGCTCGTAGAACTGTTCGAGCTTGCCGCCGGGCGCGATCACGCCGCCCTCGGCGGACCGGTCGCTGTACTGCGTGCACCCGGACAGCGCGAGCATCCCCACCAGCAGGGCGGCCGCTACCCGCCGGCCCGCTCGGCGGCCGGGCGTCACGCTCCGGTCACCTTCGGGTCGGACGCGCCGGCCGGCTCGGAGTAGACGAGGTCGACCAGCGCCTCGCCCTCGTAGATCAGGCTGGTGAGCGAGGCGAGCGAGCACTGCCGCTTGCGCGGGTCGTGCCACAGCCGCTTGCCCTCGAGGTAGCGGCGCAGCGTGACCACGGGCAGCTGGTGGCTCACGATCACGGCCTCGTGGCCCTCGGCGCGTTCACGGGCGATGTCGACCACGCCCAGCATGCGGTGCGCGATCTGCAGGTAGGGCTCGCCCCACGACGGGGTGAACGGGTCGCGCAGCTTGGCCCAGTGCTTGGGCTGGCGCAGGGCACCGTCGCCGACGGACACCTTGAGGCCCTCGAACTGGTTCCCGGCCTCGATCAGCTCGTCGTCGGTGATGATCGTGAGGCCGTGGCTCTCGGCGATCGGGGTGGCGGTCTCCTGCGCGCGCTGCAGCGGGGAGGCGAAGACCTGCGTGATGTCGTGGTCGGCGAGGGCGTCGGCCACGGTCTGGGCCTGCTCGCGGCCGCGTTCGGAGAGGTGGAAGCCGGGGAGGCGGCCGTAGAGGATGCCCTCCGGGTTGTACACCTCGCCGTGCCGCATCACGTGCACGATCGTCTGGTTCGTCTGGGGCTGCGCAGTCATGGGGGCCTCTACCTCTGCGGCTGGGCGGCGGCGGCCGCGCGGGCGGCGGCGGGCAGGGCCGCCGCGATGGTCTCGAAATCGGTGTCGGTCAGGGCCGCGGAGACGAACCAGGCCTCGAAGGCGCTGGGCGGCGGGTACACGCCCTGCGCCAGCAGGGAGTGGAAGAAGGGCGCGAAGCGGAAGGTCTCCGCGGCCTTGGCCTGGTCGTAGTTCGTGACGGGGCCGTCGGCGAAGAACACCGAGACCAGGTTGCCCGCGTACTGCACGTGGTGGCGCACGCCCTCGGCGGTGAGCGCGTCGCCGAGCAGGCCGCCCAGGCGCTGCGAGTTGGCGTCGAGCGTGGCGTACACGTCGTCGGTGGCGTGACGGAGGGTGGCGAGTCCGGCGGCCACGGCGACGGGGTTCCCGGAGAGGGTTCCGGCCTGGTAGACGGGGCCGAGCGGCGCGAGGTGGTTCATCACGTGCTCGCTGCCGCCGAAGGCCGCGGCGGGCAGACCGCCGGACATGACCTTGCCGAAGGTGAACAGGTCGGCGTCCACGGGGTCGAGGCCGTACCAGCCCGCGCGGCTCACGCGGAAGCCCGTCATGACCTCGTCGAGGATGAGCAGCGCACCGTCGGCGCGGGTGATCTCGCGCAGGCCGATGTTGAAGCCGGGCACCGGCGGCACGGCGCCCATGTTGCCGGCGGCGGCCTCGGTGATCACGGCGGCGATCTCGCCGGGGTACTTCGCGAAGGCCTCGCGCACGGCGTCGAGGTCGTTGTAGGGCAGCACCAGGGTGTCGGCGGCCTGCGCGCCGGTCACGCCGGGGCTCGTCGGCAGTCCCAGCGTGGCGACGCCGGAGCCGGCGTCGGCGAGCAGGGCGTCCACGTGGCCGTGGTAGCAGCCGGAGAACTTGATGATCTTGCTGCGGCCGGTGACGCCGCGGGCCAGGCGCACCGCGCTCATGGTGGCCTCGGTGCCGGAGTTCACCAGGCGCACGCGCTCGACGGGGGCCACCCGGGCGATGAGCTCCTCGGCCAGCGCGACCTCGGCCTCGGTGGGGGCGCCGAAGCTCAGGCCGGACGTGGCCGCGCGCTGCACGGCCTCGACGACGGCGGGGTGGGCGTGGCCCAGGATCATCGGTCCCCAGCTGGCGACGAGGTCCACGTAGCGGTTGCCGTCGGCGTCGACGAGGGTCGATCCGGACGCGGAGGCGATGAACCGCGGGGTGCCGCCGACCGCGGAGAACGCGCGGACCGGAGAGTTCACGCCCCCGGGGATCGAACGTGCGGCGCGCGCGAAGAGCGCGGCGCTGGCCGGGACCGCTTCGGGGGTATGGGGAGAACTCACGACCTCCAGTGTCCCAAACCGAAGCAAGTCGTCAACTACAGGGTGTAGGAGAACGCCCGATTGCGACCGACCTGCGCCATCCGGACGGGGAACCGCAATCGGTTCGGCACCGCCGGAGCCGCCACTATGCTGGAACAGGTTCCATCGGGGGAACCTGCGAGTGAGGGGAGTCTCGATGGAGCGCCTGAGCGGGTTGGACGCGTCCTTCCTGTACCTGGAGTCCAGGTCACAGCTCATGCACGTCTCGGGGATCCTCGAGCTCGACCCGAGCACGGTGGACGGCGGGTACCGGTTCGAGGACCTGCGTTCGGAGCTGGCCCGGCGGATCACCGCGATGCCCGCCTTCCGTCGGCGGCTGCACGATTCGATGATGAACGTCGATCACCCGGTGTGGATCGAGGACGAGAACTTCGACATCGAGGCGCACGTGCACCGCGTGGCCGTGCCGGCGCCGGGTGGCCGCGAGGAACTGGCGGAGCTGTGTGCGCACATCGCCGGCCTCCCCCTGGACCGCAGCAAGCCGCTGTGGGAGATGTGGGTGATGGAGGGCCTGGCCGGCACTGAATCGGACCCGCTCGCTCCGCTCCCGGCGTCCGGCGGCCGGATCGCCATCATGTTGCGCATGCACCATGCGGGCGTCGACGGGGTCACGGGCGCGGGCCTGATGGCGCAGCTGTGCTCGCTGACCCCCGAGCCGCCCCCGCTGGACCCGGAGATGGTGGGCCGCTCCACCGGCGGCGCCCCGCTGCTCGAACTCGCCGCCTCCGGCGCGAAGAACGTGCTGATGCGGCCGCTGTCGCTGGTCTCGCTGCTCCCCCGCACGCTGCCGGTGCCGGTGAAGTGGTTCACCCGGGCCCGCCGCGGCGAGGCGATGCCGGCGCCGTTCAGCGCGCCCCGCACCTCGCTCAACAGCGCGATCACCGGGCACCGGTCGATCGCCTTCACCCAGGTCCCGCTCGACGATGTGAAGCGGATCAAGGAGCACTTCGGCACCAAGGTCAACGACGTGGTGCTCTCGGCCTGTTCGGGCGCCCTGCGGCGGTTCCTGCACGACCGGGGCGAGCTGCCGGAGCAGCCGCTGGTGGCGATGATCCCGGTGTCCGTGCACGAGGCGGAGATCGGCGCCACCCTCACCGAGGGCACCAACAAGGTGACGGGCATGTTCACCCGGCTCACCACCGATGTCGACGATCCGGTCGGGCGGCTGCAGGCGATCCGCGACCGGGTGGCCACGTCGAAGGAGCATCACGGCGAACTCGACGACAACCTGCTGCGTTCGTGGGCCCAGTTCGCCCCGCCGACGATCATGCGGGTGGGCGCGAAGCTGTACGGCGAGAACAACCTGCCCGATCTGCACCCGGCGATCTACAACCTGGTGATCTCCAATGTGCCGGGCCCCGATTTCCCGCTGTACTTCCTGGGTGCGCGGATCCAGGCGATGTACCCGCTGGGCCCCGTCTTCCACGGGGCGGGCCTGAACATCACCGTCTTCTCGCAGGAGGGCACACTGAACGTGGGCGTGATCGCCTGCAAGAAGCAGGTGCCCGACCCGTGGCCGATCGTGCGCGCCTTCGAGGAGGACATCGCGGCGCTCGTGGCGGCCGCCGGCGGTTCCGCGTCCCCGACCGACGGAGACTCCGCATGACCAGCGCCGCCACCGACGATCCCACCCGCGCCGAGGCCGACGGCCCGCAGGTCCGCATCGACGCGGGCGCCCTGCGCGGCCTCGATCTGGGCGCCGTGCACACCTACCGCGGCATCCCCTACGCGCAGCCGCCGGTGGGTCCGCTGCGCTACCGCGCCCCGCAGCCGGTGCAGCCCTGGGACGGCGTGCGCGCGGCCACCGAGTTCTCCGCGGCGGCGCCGCAGAACAAGAAGTACACGCTGATCGGTTTCCGCGAGTACCAGCCGACCGACGAGGACTGCCTGACTCTCAACGTGGTCACGCCCGCGCGGCCCACCACCACGCCTCGCCCGGTGATGGTCTTCATCCACGGCGGCGCGTACCTGATGGGCAGTTCGGCGACGCCGCTGTACTACGGCAACTCCCTGGTCACGCGGGGCGACGTGGTCTTCGTCTCGATCAACTACCGGCTGGGCTCGCTGGGCTACCTGGACCTCACCGACTTCTCCACCGATGAGCGTCCGATCGACGGGAATCTGGGCCTGCGCGATCAGGTGGCCGCGCTGGAATGGGTGCGCCGCAACATCTCCGAGTTCGGCGGCGATCCGGACAACGTGACCGTTTTCGGCGAGAGCGCGGGCGGCAACGCCGTCACCACGCTGCTCGCGACGCCCGCCGCGCACGGGCTGTTCCACCGGGCGATCGCGCAGAGTTCCGCGCCGGGGCTCACGGTGGACGCGGCCCTCGCCCGTGGCCGCGGTCAGCAGTTCGTCGAATTGCTGGGCGGCGCGTCGAATCTCGACTCCGCGTCGACGGAGGAGCTGGGCCGGGCCGGCAATCGGCTGATGGCCGCGTTGAACCAGGAACAGCTCGGCGTGGTGCCCTTCGGTCCCACGGTCGACGGTGACTACCTCCCGGAGGATCCGGAGGCGGCGATCGCGGCCGGACGGGGCGCGCAGGTCCCGCTCATCATCGGCACCAATCGCACCGAGGCCACGCTGTTCACGAAGATGCCGGGGATGGGCAAGCCGTCCGCGGACCGGGTGGCGCACACGCTCGGCGTGGACCAGGCCACGGCGGACGAGCTGGCGAAGTCCTATCCCGGCTACCCGGGCGTGAACGCGCTGAACCGGATGATCGGCGATTACATGTTCTGGGCACCGTCGGTACGGATCGGCCAGGCCCATTCGAAGCATCAGCCCACCTACTTCTACCGGTACGACTTCGCCCCGAAGATGCTGGACCTGTTGGGCTACGGCGCCACTCACGCCACGGAGCTGATGGCGGTGTTCGGCGTGTACCACGGGATCACCGGCTGGGTGATGGGTGCGCTGGGCGACCGGCGGGTGGCGATGCGGGTCTCCGACGGGATGCAGCGGGACTGGATCACCTTCGCGCGCACCGGCCGTCCGGCCGGCGAGTGGCCCACGTACAACGGCACCTCGCGCGCCACGCTGGTGATCGACGACCGCAGCCGGGTCGAATACGACCCGGCTCCGGAGGTGCGGCGGGCGTGGGAGAAGTTCCACGCGTAGAACCGGGCCGAGCCGATCGCGGGCATAATCGGCGGCGTGAACACCGTGGTGGAGACCGAGTCGGGTGCCGTTCGCGGTGTGCTGCGCGGCGGGGTGCTGTCGTGGCGGGGCATCCCCTTCGCGGCGCCGCCGGTGGGTGCCCTGCGCTGGCGGGCGCCGCGCCCCGCACCGTCGTGGTCCGGGGTGCGCGAGGCCGACGACTTCCGCAATGCGGCCATCCAACATCCGAAGCAGACGCCGGTGGGCCTGCGCGAGTTCCAACCGGTGGACGAGGACTGCCTGACGCTGAACGTGGTGACCCCGGCGGCTCCGGCGGCCGCACCGCGCCCGGTGATGGTCTTCATCCATGGCGGCGCGTACCTCATGGGAAGCTCGGGAACTCCTCTGTATCTGGGGAATTCACTCGCCGAACGCGGCGATACCGTCTTCGTGTCGATCAACTACCGGCTGGCCGCGCTCGGCTGCCTGGACCTCACCGAGTTCTCCACCGCCGAGCGGCCGATCGACGGCAACCTGGCGCTGCGCGATCAGGTGGCGGCACTGCAGTGGGTGCAGCGCACCATCGCGGCCTTCGGCGGCGACCCCGGCAATGTCACCGTCTTCGGCGAGAGCGCGGGCGCCAACGCCGTCACCACGCTGCTCGCGACACCCGCCGCGCACGGACTGTTCCACCGCGCGATCGCGCAGAGTTCCGCGCCGCTGCTCACCGTGGACCGCGAGCTCGCGCGGTCGCGGGGCCGCGCCTTCGTCGACCTGCTGGGCGGCCCGTCCCGGCTCGGCACGGATGCGACCACCCTCTCGCGCACCGCACATCGGCTGGTGCGTGAGTCGGAACGGCAGCAGCCCGGTGTGGTGCCCTTCGGGCCGGTGATCGACGGTGACTACCTCCCCGAGGATCCGCTCGCCGCGATCGCGGCGGGTCGCGGCGCCCGCGTGCCGCTCATCATCGGCACGAACCGCGACGAGGGCACGATGTTCACGCGCAGTGGGGATCTCGCGAAGCCGGACGAGGAGACGATGGCGCGGGCCATCGAGTCGACGGTCGAACAACTGCGGGCCGTGGGCGCCGCCTACGCGGGTTTCCCCGGCCGCGCCGCCTGGCGGCGACTGTTCGGCGATCAGATCTTCTGGGCACCGTCGGTGCCGATCGCGCAGGCGCACAGCCGGTTCGCGCCCACCTTCATGTACCGCTACGACTACGTGCCCACCGCGATGCGCTTGGCCCGCCTGGGCGCCACCCACGCGACCGAGCTGCTGGCGGTGTTCGGCGCCTACAGCGGCCGGGCCGGAGTGCTCGCCGTGGGCGATCGAGCCACCGCCCGCCGGATCGAGACGCAGGTACAGGACCACTGGCTGAGTTTCGCGCGATCGGGCCGCCCGGGCGCGGCCTGGCCCGCGTACGACGCCGCCGCCCGCCGCACGATGGTCTTCGCCCCGACGTCCCGGATCGAGGACGACCCCGACGGTGCGCGGCGCCGCGCCTGGGAGGCCTCGGGGCTGCGCGGCACCACGGTGCCCGCGCAGGACCGCCTCGATCCCGCGGAGTGACCGGTCTCGCCCGACGACGACCTCGCCAGGCCGGTTACCGGCCGGTAGTGTCGGAAACATGACGAATCCGGCACCGTCTCCCGAACTGACCGCAGCGCTGCGCGCGATCCTCGACGGCCGGTGGGCCGAGACGAGGGACGTGGTCCGGCGACAGATCCAGGACCAGGGCGTGGTCCCCCGCGCGGGCCTGAGCCTGGACGAGTACCGCGAACTGGTGCTCGGACAGATGAAAGAAATGGTGCCGCTGGGCTTCCCGGCCGACGGTTTCCGCCCCGAACACGGCGGTACCGGCGATGTGGGCGCCGCGGTCACCGCGATCGAGACGCTGGGCTACGGCGACCTGTCGCTCATGGTCAAGGCGGGCGTGCAGTGGGGCCTGTTCGGCGGCGCCGTGGAGAACCTGGGCACCCAGTACCACCACGACAAGTACGTGCGCGGGCTGATCGACCTGGACGTCCTCGGCTGTTTCGCCATGACGGAGACGGGGCACGGCTCGAACGTGCAGGAGCTGGAGACCACCGCCACCTACCTGCCCGAGACCGGCGAGTTCGAGATCCACTCCCCCACTTCCAGCGCCCGCAAGGACTACATCGGCGGCGCGGGCAAGCACGCCCGGTACGCCTCCGTGTTCGCACAGCTGATCACGGGCGGTCCGGGCGAGGAGCCGGTGGGCCGCGGCGTGCACTGCTTCGTGGTGCCGATCCGCGACGAGAACGGCGAGGACCTGCCCGGCGTCACCACCTCCGACTGCGGCTACAAGGGCGGCCTGCCGGGCGTGGACAACGGCCGCATCGTCTTCGATCGCGTCCGGATCCCGCGCGCCGATCTGCTGAACCGCTACGCGGACGTCGCTGAGGACGGAACCTATTCCAGCCCCATCGAATCCGATAACCGCCGGTTCTTCACGATGCTCGGCACGCTGAT
This sequence comes from Tsukamurella sp. TY48, assembly GCF_019656655.1. GTDB lineage: Bacteria > Actinomycetota > Actinomycetes > Mycobacteriales > Mycobacteriaceae > Tsukamurella > Tsukamurella strandjordii. The sequence continues at coordinate 1,195,403 of NZ_BPMV01000001.1, forward strand.
CCGCGGCCGGGTCACGGTGGGTGCGGCGGCGGGTGCCGCCGGCCGCCTGGGCATCACGCTGGCCACCAAGTACGCGCTGGTGCGGCGCCAGTTCGACGCGCCGGGCGGCGAGGGCGAGTTGCTGCTGCTCGACTACCGCACCCATCAGCGCCGCCTGCTGCCGCTGGTGGCGCGGGCCTACGCCTTCGCTTTGGCGCAGAACGAGCTGACCGCCGAGCTGCACGAGTTGCAGACCGCCGATCCCGCGACGATCGACCCGGATTACAGCCGCGAGATCGAGGGCAAGGCCGCCGGGATCAAGGCCGGGCACACGCGCCTGGCCTCGGACGCCATCAGCGCGGCCCGCGAGGCCTGCGGCGGCGCCGGCTACATGTCGGAGAACCGGCTTCCCCTGCTGCGCGGCGATATCGACGTCTTCACCACCTTCGAGGGCGACAACCTGGTGCTCACCCAGCTGGTGGCCAAGGAGCAGCTCACCGCGTACGCCGCCGACGTCCAGGGCCTCGACGCCGTGGGCTGGGTGCGTTTCGTCGCCGAGATGGCCCGCGATGTGGTGCTGGAGAAGACCGCCGCGCGCCAGGTGGTGCAAACGCTCCTCGACGATTCGAACGAGGACACCGAGGAGAGCGACCTCACGCACCCGGGCACCCAGTTGCGCCTGCTGCGCAACCGGGAGAACCACCTGCTGCGCACCGCCGCCGACCGGATGCGCCGCGCGAAGGACCCCGACGAGGACCCGCTCGAGGTGTTCACCGAGACCCAGGACCACCTGATCAAGGTGGGCGAGGCGCACATCGAGCGCATAGTGCTGGAGACCTTCGTGGACGTGATCACCGATGTGACCGACCGCGAGACCCGCGATGCGCTCAAGCTGATGCGCAACCTGTACGTGTACTCGCTGCTGGAGCGCGATCTGGGCTGGTACCTGATGCACCGCCAGGTCTCGGTGGAGCGGGCCAAGGCCATCCGCCGCGGCGTCAACGAGCTGTGCGGCAAGGCGCGTCCGATCGCGGAGTCGCTCGTGGACGCCTTCGGCATCCCCGCCGTGGCGCTGGACGTGCCGATGCTCAACCCGGCCAACAGCGTCGCCGCGCCCTGACCGGCACTATCCTGTCGGTATGACCGAGCCCGAGGTGCCCGCGCGGCCGAGCTACGGCCCGGCCACGCGGGACCGTCCGGACATCAAGGCGGCCTTCCACTGGTTCCGGCAGATGCCGGAACTGCCCGACGGTGACCGTCGGCTGCTCGCGGTGATCGGCGAGGACGAGCTGGTGCTCGGCGCGTTCGACATCTGGCTGGAGGCCGATGCGGGCTGGCACACGCTGATCGTCACCGACCGGCGGCTGCTGCGCGCCGTCGGCAAGCCGGAGCCCGCGGTGTACGAGATGCCGCTGGGCACGGTGATCGGGGTCTCGAAGCAGGAGACCAAGGACGATCTGGTGCGGGTGAAGATCGTCGATCGCACCGGCCACTACTCGGTATGGGTGCGCTCGGACGTCTGGTACTACCGCTTCCTGGACATGCTCTGGTGGGCACGCAGCAGGCTGCCGCTCTCCCCTGCCCCGTCGCCGGAACCGGTGCGCGGCAGCGAGATCGAGGGACAGTTCGAGGCCTACACCGCGCTGCGCGCGCAGATCGACGCGGGCACGGTGCCGGAGTCCGAGATGGCTGCGCGGATGGCCGCCGTCTTCGGTGTGGCCGCCGCCGATCCGCCGGCGGAGCCCGGCTGGTCAGGGATGTAGCGACACCCTGCGCCACGGGCTCGACGGTGCCTCGAACAGGTCGTGGATCACCCGGGAGAGCCGCTTCTCCTCCGGTTCGACCTCGGCGATATCGCCGAGCGCCAGCCAGTAGGCGCGGCCGGCCAGGATCCCGTCAGAGAACATCTCCCAGTCGTGGTACTCGTCCTGCGCCCGGCGCAGCGCGGCGGACAGCAGCTCCCAGCCCTCGTCCTCGGCGATCATCCCCACGGTGACGGCCGAGCGGACCACGATCGGCACGCGGGCCAGGTCCCAGGACCGGATGTGCCGCGGCAGGTACTTATCGGCGGTGAGGTGCGTGACCAGGTTCATCGCGAACAGCCGGTACACGGCCTCGTAGGCGGTGAGCAGCGATCCGGGGGTGCGCCCGAGGACCGTCTCGCGCACCGCGAGGAAGCGGCGGTGGTCGTCGCGGGAGTGCGGCGCCGGGAGCTGTCGCCCGTCGCGCACGGCGGCGCCGGCCTTCTCGGCGAGCGGGTAGACCTCCTCGTACTCGGCGGTGTGCATCCCGTCCAGCAGCCGGGCGACGGTGCGCCGCAGGTCGACCGCGCTGGTGATCCCCCAGGAGTCCGACAGCGCCGCCGCGGCGCATCCGGTGGGGTCGCTCGGGTGGTGCAGGCAGTCGCGGCGGATGCTGTCGACGTAGTGCGCATCGCGGTCGACGTAGGCGCCGAGGGCGAGTGCACGCAGCCGGTCGTCGGCGATCGGTTCGCCGGTCCAGCGGTACTCGGCGCGTTTGTCGGTGCTCGGCCACAGGCTCACCGCGGGACGCTCGGTCATGGACTCAGGGTAGCGATCCGGGTGGCGCTATCGCTCGTCGATGTGGGCGCGCAGGGCGCGCACGGTCGCGAGCGCATCGGCGCCGGCGGGCAGCTCGTCCAGGCCTGTGGTGAGCGCGATGCCGAGGCAGGCGCCGCCGATCAGCCGGTCGGCGTACTCGATCGGGTCGCCCCAGGGCAGGAAGGGTTTGGCCACGAGGAGCGAGGCCACGCCGTGCACGATCGTGAGCATCTGCAGTGCGATGGGTCGCGGATCGCCGGGCGGGTAGTAGCCCTCGTCCTGCAGCCGGCGCACGGTGTCCTCGAGATGGCTGAACGCGGCGGCGTTGAGCACGGTGTCCACATCGGAGGCGGAGTCCGAGGGTGTCATCGCCGCGAGCCGGTACAGCTCGGGCGTGGCGAGCGCGAACCGCACGAAGGCGAGGCCCTGGGCGCGGGCGGCGTCGAGCGGCGTCGCGGCATCCGCCTCGGCGGCGGTCATCTCCTCGTCGAGTTGCCCGAGGTACCGGGCGACCACGGCGGTGAGCAGCGCCTCTTTATCGGCGTAGTGCAGGTAGATCGACGGTGGCGTGACGCCCACGCGGTTCGCGACGGCGCGGATCGACACCGCCTCGGCGTTGCCCGTCTCGATCAGCAGATCCGTTGCGGCGTCGAGGATATCGGTGCCCAGACGCTCACCGTCACCGCGCTTGGAACGCCGTCGCTTCTCCGCCGTCATCTAGGACTCCCGCAAGCCGATTCGATCGTGCAGGCGCCGCAGCGGCGCCGGTGCCCACCAGTTCCACGTTCCCGCCACTCTCATGAACGCGGGTACCAGAAGCATGCGGATGATGGTGGCGTCCAACAGTACCGCGATCATCATGCCCACGCCGAACATCTTCATGAAGGAGACACCGGCGAAGCCGATGGCCGCGAAGACGATCGCCATGAGCAGCGCCGCGGCGGTCACCACCCGCCCCGTGCGCGCGATCCCCATGGCGACGGCCTCGTCGTTGGCGTCCCGGTCCTGGACCGGCGAGTGGTCCCAGAACTCCTTGATCCGCGAGAGCAGGAAGACCTCGTAGTCCATGGACAGGCCGAAGGCGATGCAGAACATGAGCACCGGCATGTTGGCGATGATCGCCCCGGTCACGGTGGTGCCGAGACCACCGATCCAGCCCCACTGGAAGATCGCCACGAGCGCGCCGAACACGGCGGCCAGCGAGATCACGTTCATCACCAGCGCCTTGAGCGGCAGGATCACGCTGCCGGTGAGCAGGAACAGCAGGATGAACGTGGTCGCGGCGATCACCAACAGCACCGTGGGCAGCGTGTCCAGGATGGACTGCACCGAGTCGCGGTTGAGCTGGGCGGAGCCGCCGAACGAGGCTTCGGTGGGCGCCGGGACCTCGTGCAGCCGGTCGAGCTGGTCGGATGCGTCCGCGGACAGCGGGTCCAGCGTGGACGACACCGTGAACAGGGTGGTGCCGTTCGCGGCGCGGGCGGTGGGGTCGCCCTCGGCCACGCGATCGCCGCGCAGGTACGTGCCGGTCGGCGCGACGACGGCGCCGGTGGCCTCGACCCGCGAGAGCCGGGTGGCGTAGTCGGAGACGGCACCGTCGTCCACCGGGGTGGTGAGCACCACCGTGACCTGGCCGGCCGCGTCCTCGGCGAAGTCCGAGCGGATGGTGTCGCCCACCTGGTGCGAGGACGCCGATGTCGGCAGCACCCGATCGTCGGGGAATCCGAAATGGATGCTGAGAAAGGGGGTTCCGAGGAGGACGAGGAGTGCGGTGAGGGCCACGCCGACGGGGATGGCCCGGCTCAGCACGAGGCGGGTGATCCGGTAGAAGAGGCTGGCCTGCGGATCCGGTTCGGTGCGGGTGCGGCCGATCCGCAGGGCGTCCACGCGGTCGCCGAGCACGGTGAGGATCGCGGGCGTGAGGATCAGCGTCGCCAGTGCCGCGAAGAGCACCACCGCCACACCGGCGTAGGCGAAGGACCGCAGGAAGTACATCGGGAAGATCGCCATCGCGGCCAGCGAGAGACCCACGATCACGGCGGAGAAGATCACGGTGCGTCCCGCGGTGTTCATGGTGCGGCGCAGGGCTTGCGCGCGCAGGGTGTCCGGATCGTCGCCGCTCAGCCGTCCGGCGATCACCTCCTCGCGGTAGCGGCTGAGCACGAGCAGCGTGTAGTCGATGGCCAACGCGAGACCCATGGCGGTGGTGAGGTTCAGCGCGAAGATCGAGACATCGGTGAAATCAGTGAAGGCGCGCAGGATTCCGGTGGTCGCGATGATCGCGGCGATGCCGATCAGCACCGGGATCGCGGCGGCGATGAGGCCGCCGAACACCCAGACCAGCACGAGGAAGGTGATCGGGATGGCGACGGCCTCCGCGATCAGCAGGTCGCGCGAGGACTGCTCGTTGATCTGGTTGTAGCTGTAGCCCTGGCCGCCCGCGGTGACGGTCACCGAATCCGGCGGGGCGGGAAGCGAATCGACGATCTCCTTCGAGTTCTTCGGCGCCTTCGATTCACCGCCGGCGATGGAGGCCACGATCAGGGCGGTGCGCTTGTCCTCGCTGAGCAGCATGGGGGTGGGTGTGGAGAATCCGTCGACCACGCTCTCCACCCGGTCGTCGCCCCGGAGCGTGTCGATCACCGCACGGGCGTGCGCGGTGGCGGGCCCGGCGGCGGCACCGTCGGTGAGGGTCTGGCCCTCGGGGACGGCGACGGCGAGCACCAGGGGCAGTCCGCCGCGATGGAAGTCGCCGCTCATCCGGTCGTAGGTCCGCATGGCCTCGGCCTGCGGGTCGACGTAGCCGCCGGCCTGCAGCCGATCGGCCACGCCCGCGCCCGCGAGTCCGAGGCCCGCGAGGATGACGATGGCCAGGACGAGCACGAGGCGGGCCCGGCGGGCGACGAACCGCGTGACGGCGTCGATCATGGGTCGGCTCCTTCGACGAACCAGTTGTGTTATCGCCGTTAAGTTAACGTCGATAAGTCTGGGCCGTCAACCGCCCGGCACCGGGAATGAGAGGCAGTTCACACCGGGCGGGCTAGCACGGTCACTGTTTCATCACAACTCGGCTTCCCATCTACAGGAGCCGCGGTTGATATGCGATGGTTCAACCGGGCAAACTCCTCGCACCCCGCGCGGTGCGCGGAAGGAGCCCGGTGACCCGCTTGCTGGAATGGGGTGAGCGGTTCACCGGGTACGACGCCCTCAGACCCCGCCGAGCCGGTTCTCGCCGAGCGAGTGCATGAATCGGGGCCCCAGCAGCGCGAGTTCGCGGCGGTAGGGCTCCGCCCAGTCGCCGAACGGAACGTGGGCGAGGTACTCGTTGCGGAACCGGTCGTCCTCCGACACCTCGGTCACGCAGAAGTCCGGGATGGCGAGATCGGTCACGGGGCCGCCGCGCTCCACCTCGGCCATCACCAGCGGCGCATTGGCGCCGAGGAAATCGTCGACGATCCAACCGTCCTCGCCGAGCCACATGGAATAGCGGACCTTGGCGACCACGTGCTCGGCGCGGCGCACGATCTGACCGGCCACCATCGGATCCAGCTCGCGCTCGGCCTCGTACCGGGTGCCGGCCACGGCGGGCCCCTTCGCGGCCATCGTCCCGGTGGTCACCGTGCCCAGCGCGTCGACCAGCGCGCCCGGATCGTCGGTCAGTTCCGCCGGCGCGGGTCCCTGCACTCGCACGCGCACGGCGTAGCCGTCGGCGGCGAAGAGGTAGGCCTGCACGATCAGCGTGGGAGAGGGGTCCAGCGCAGCGGCCTCGGGGACCTCGGACACGAAGAACTTGCGCTCGAACTCGAAGTCCCCGAAACCCTGCTCAGACATGTCTCAACCGTAAAGGGTGCGGCGGCGGTTTCCGTGCACCGCTCAGACCAGCGTGTAGCCGGCCTCCTTGACGGCCGCCTCCACCTGGTCGCGGGTCAGCTCCCCCTCGCTGGCGACGGTGACGGCGCCGGTCTCGACGTTCACGTCGACGCCCGTGACGCCGCCGATCTCCGAGATCTCCTCGCGCACCGAGGACGCGCAGTGCCCGCAGGTCATGCCGGTCACGGTGTAGGTGGTCTCGACTGCCATGGTTGTCTCCTTCGTCGGCCGCGAACCTCCATCGTCGCGCGCTCCACCCTCGAAGGTATACCCCCTAGGGGTATCTAGCAACTACGCTGGGGCCATGCCCATCCCCGAGTACGTCCGCAGCATCCGCACCAAGATCGGCACCGACCTGCTCTGGCTCCCCGGCGTCGCGGCCGTGGTGGTCAACGAGGCCGGCGAAGTCCTGCTGGGCCGCCGCGCCGATACCGGCGAGTGGGCGTCGATCGCCGGCATCCTCGAACCCGGCGAGCAGCCCGCCGAGGCCATCGTGCGGGAGATCCGCGAGGAGGCCGGGGTGGAGGCCGAGGTCCTCGACCTGCTGTCGGTACGCACCGACGAGCCGGTCACCTATCCCAACGGCGATGTGGCGCAGTACCTCACGCTGCTGTACCTGTGCCGCTACCGCTCCGGCGAGGCGCACGTCGCCGACGACGAGTCGCTGGAGATCGCCTGGTTCTCCCCCGAGGCGCTGCCACCGATGTCCGTCCGGCAGACCGAGCGCATCCGCCGCGGCCTCTCCGCCCTGCGCGGCGACACCCACCCCACCTGGCAGCCCTGACCTCACGAATTCGGGTTCTGAAGGCGCACGCAGACACATCTGCCGCCGTGGCCCCGCTCAGCCCGAATTCGTGAAGCGAGTCCGGCCCCGGTGCCTCCCCGTGCGCACGATCGCGGTGATCTCCGCGAACACCGCGTCCCAATCGAACATCACATCGGCGTAGTCGATCCGCAGCACGCGGTAGTCGCCCAGGGTCGCTGCCCGGTCCCGGCGATTGTCCGCCCGGCGCTGCTCGTCGTTGTGGTGGGCTCGGCTGTCGCACTCGATGATCAGCTTGTCGCCGACCAGCAGGTCGACCCGCCCCACGTGAGCGATCTGCACCTGAGTCCGCACGCCCATGTGCGCGCGTCGCAGCCGGAACCGCACGATGGACTCGGTGCCGGATCCCGCCATCGGATCGAGCGCATCCAGAAGCGCGGACACCCGGCGTGGGGCACCGTCGAAACACTGCCGCAGATCACCGATCGAGTAGGGCCGGGGCATCCTGAGCGTGGAGTCGAGGACGGCGACCAGGTAGTCCGGCGCAAGACAGTTCGCGGCGCACTGCAGCGCAAGGGGCAACGGGTCGACCGCCCGAACGGGAGTGGCGAGCGGACGGTGCGCGCGGCACGGCGCCCCGCGAGCGACCCGATGCGCCGGCCACCGCAGATGCACACGCCGATCGGGTGGCACCCACACCGGCGTGAAGGCCAGCGCCGAGACACATGTCACCGTCGCGAACGCACGAACAGCGGCGACCACCTGCGGGCGAGCTGTCGATGTCGCGTACCACCCGGGACGGATCACGGTGAAAGCCCCGGCATGGCGCAGCCTGCTGATCTCGACCGGATCGGCGCCGAGTCCGAGCAGCCGCCGGCGGGAGATGACGCCGCCATCCGCGTGCCGGGCGATCAGATCGAGAGTGTCCATTTCCCGATCGTGCCGCCCGCTCCTCCGCGCACCTCGTCCCTGGAACTCCGCTGTGGAGAAAAGGCGGTTTCATACCCATCGCTGTGGACGGGCACCGCTCACGATGTCGTGTTCTACGAGGTCACACCCCCGTATTCGGCCGCGTCATCGAGTTGAAGCCGAATTCGTGAAGCGCCGGAACGCTACCGCGTGAGCAGCGGTTCGAGCGCCGCCCGCAGGGCGTAATCGTTGCGCGCCCACGCCTGCACGGTGGATCCGTCGGTCAGCTTCAGGCCCACGCCGTAGCGGCGCCGCGGGACCGCCGCCAGTTTGCCCATGGTGCGGGCGGAGCTCCACGCCGGGAAGTCCTCCGGCGTGGCCTTCTTGGGGTGATCGGGCGTCTTCCCGGGGAGGATCTCGGCGATCTCCGCGACCGGGATCGTCTCGTCGCCGCAGCGCAGTTCCTCCGCGGTCAGAGCGACGCTGATGTGGGTGCGCCCCGCCGTCACCTGCAGCCAGACGAACAGCTGGGCCAGCGCGCCCAGCAGCAGCCACATCCACCAGTCACCCCAGCGGCCGATGAGCACGCCCTGCGTCACGATCATCGCGACGGTGAAGACGGGCGCGATGAAGAGCCACACGCGGGACAGTCCGCGCTCGGAGTACAGCTCGCTCACGCGGCGGTCCCGGGCTTGAAGTAGGCCAGCGCCTCCCGGGAGTTACCTGCGATCACCGCGCCCACCACGGCGACGGCGGCCAGGATCGACGGCACCGCCACCGTCGCCTGATCGGTCTGGAAGGCCCAGATCCCCAGCATCACCACGAATCCCGCGACCAGCTGCAGCGCCACCCGCGTCCAGGACTGGCCGAGCCAATTCAGGTACACCAGGACCGCCACGCCGATCGCGACCAGCGCGGTGATCACCAGCGCCATGACGAACAGCGTGGTGTCGAACTTCTCGAAGGTCTCCAGCCCCGGCGACTTGTCCAGGTTGAAGCCCTCGGTCTTGCGGGCCTCGTCGTAGGCCCGGCGCAGTTCGGTGGAGCCGCGCACGGAGAAGGCCTCGGCGACGCGGGCCACCACGGAGGCGATGATCACGAAGATCCACAGCTGCACCGACAGCGTCACATCGTCGGGCCGCGGGCCGCGCTCGGGCTTCGGCGCGGGCGGCGGACCGGGCCAGCTCGGCGGCTGCGGGCCTGGACCGGGCCACACCGGGCCGGGCCAGCCGCCCTGCTGCGGACCCTGCTGCGGCCCCGTCACCACTGACCCCGCGCGATCCGCTGGGCCGCCTCGACGGCCCAGTAGCTGAGCACGATGTCGGCGCCGGCGCGGCGGATCGACAGCAGCGACTCGCGGACCGCGGCGTCACGGTCGATCCAGCCGTTCTGCGCGGCCGCGGTGATCATCGCGTACTCGCCCGAGATCTGGTAGGCGGCAACGGGAACGGGCGAGACGGCGGCCACATCGGAGAGCACGTCCAGGTAGCTCATGGCGGGCTTGACCATCACCAGGTCGGCGCCCTCCGCCAGGTCGAGTTCCAACTCGCGCAGCGATTCCCGGCGGTTCGCGGCGTCCTGCTGATAGGTGCGGCGATCGCCCTCCAGCGACGAGCCGACGGCCTCGCGGAACGGGCCGTAGAACGCGGAGGCGTACTTCGCGGTGTACGCGAACAGCGAGACGTCCTCGTGCCCGGCGGCGTCGAGCGATTCGCGGAGCACGCCGATCTGGCCGTCCATCATCCCCGACGGTCCGAGCATGTGGGCGCCCGCCTCGGCCTGCGCGACCCCCATCAGGGCGTACCGCTCCAGCGTGGCGTCGTTGTCCACCCGGCCCCGCTCATCGAGCACGCCGCAGTGACCGTGATCGGTGAACTCGTCCAGGCAGGTGTCGGCCATCAGCACCGTCGCATCGCCCAGGTCCTCGCGGAGCACCCGCAGCGCCCGGTTGAGCACACCGTCGGGATCCCAGGAGGCGCTGCCCTCGGCGTCCTTATCGGCATCGTCGGGCACACCGAACAGCATCAGCCCGCCCACACCGGCGCGGACGGCCTCCTCGGCCGCGGCACGCAGCGAATCCGTGGTGTGCTGGAGCACGCCCGGCATCGACGAGATCGGCACCGCGGCGTCGATCCCGTCCCGGACGAACATCGGCAACACCAGCTGCCGGGGCTCCAGCGAGACCTCGGCGACCAACCTGCGGACGGCGGGCGTGGTGCGCAGCCGTCGCGGCCGCACCTGCGGGAAACTCATGCCACCAGCCTACGTTCGGCGCGGGAAGCGGAGTGCGCGGGCCGCAGCTAGGACCGCGAGCGGCGCGGCTTCTTGCGCGGCGGGGGCAGCGTGCCCTCGGCGCGGAGCCGGGAGGCGTGCGCGGCCAGGGCCTCGACGAGGTCCTCCACCGACGCGGTCTCCGGCTGCACGTCCACGCGCAGGCCGAACTCGATCGCGGTCTCGGCCGTCTTCGGGCCGATGCACGCCACGATGGTGCGCGAGTGCGGCTTGCCCGCGATGCCCACCAGGTTGCGCACCGTGGAGCTCGAGGTGAAGCAGACCGCGTCGAAATCGCCGGTCTTGATCATCTCGCGGGTCGAGGCCGGGGGCGGCGCGGCGCGCACCGTGCGGTACGCCGTCACATCGTCGATCTCCCAGCCGCGGTCGCGCAGGCCCTCGGCGAGGGTCTCGGTGGCGATATCGGCGCGCGGCAACAGCACCCGGTTGACCGGATCGAAGACGTCGTCGAAGGGCGGGAAGACCTCGAGCATGCCGAGGCTCGACTGCTCGCCCGTGGGCAGCAGCTCGGGCTCGATGCCGAAGGCGCGCACCTTGGCGGCGGTCTGCTCGCCCACGCAGGCGATCTTCACACCGGAGAAGGCGCGGGCGTCCAGGCCGAACTCGATGAACTTCTCCCACACGGCGCGCACGGCGTTCGTGGAGGTGAAGACCACCCACTGGTAGCGGCCGTCGACGAGGCCCTTCACGGCCCGCTCCATCTGGGCGGGGCTGCGCGGGGGCTCGACCGCGATGGTCGGGACCTCCATCGGGATGGCGCCGTGACCGCGCAGGCGGTTCGACATGTCGGCGGCCTGATCCTTGGTGCGGGGCACCAGCACGGTCCAGCCGTACAGGGCGCGCGACTCCCACCAGGAGAGTTTGTTGCGGGTTCCCACGACCTTGCCCACGGTGACCACCAGCGCGCCCGGCAGGCCGGCGGCGACCTCGTTGAGCGTGGCCAGGGTGGCGTCCAGGGTCTTCTGCTTGCAGGTCGAGCCCTGGGTGGTGACCGCGACCGGGGTCTGCGGGGCCAGGCCGTTCTCCACCAGCGCGGAGGCGGCGTCGGCGAGGTGCTCGGCGGTCGCGCCCAGCACCAGGGGCGACGGGGCCGCGGCGAGCGCCGCCCAGTCCACCTCACCGCGCACATCGGCGACGGTGTGCGCCGACCCCAGCGCCATTCCGGCGTAGGCGGGCACGGCGGTGGCGGTCGACAGGCCCGGGATCACCTCGAAGGCGATCTGGGTGCGGGCCACGGCGTGGATCTCGGCGAGCACGGCGTCCGAGGACATCGGATCGCCGGCCACCAGCCGCACCACGTCCTGGCCGTGCCGGGCCTGCGTGAGCAGGGTCTTGGCGACCTCGGCCGGCTCGCCCAGCGCGGGCGCGACGGTGGCGGGGTTGCGGAAGGCGGGCTCGGCCTTGCGGCCCTTCGCGGTATCGGCGTCGGCGGCGTCACCGTCGGCCTCGACGGGCTCGGCCGGCAGCTCCACGCCCACCAGTTCCAGCACGGCGGCCGGAACGTCGGGGTCCGTGTAGACGGTGCGCGCCTGCGCGATAGTCTGCTGTGCACGCAGGGTGAGCAGTCCGGGGTCGCCCGGGCCGGAACCCACGAAGGTGATGCGTCCCGGCGCGGCGGCCTTACCCCGCGCGGGCTTGCTCACCTTCGCGGCGGCGGGGCGGCTGGACACCGTGTCGGCGTCGGCTGCCTTCGCGGACTGTGCAGTGCGGCTCATGTATCGGCTCCCAGTAGTCCTGTTAGCGGTGCGTGCGCGCGGCCGTGACCTAAGACCGCGTGCGCGCTGCGGGCAGGGCGCTCGTTCGAGGTGCTACGCGAGCAGTTCGCGTGCGCCCAGGTCGAGCAGCTCCCGTGCCAGCGCGATGCCCAGCGCGCCGGCGTCGCCCACCGGACCGACAGCGGAGGCTCGGACCGAATCGGAGCCGTCTGCCGCGAGCGCGATGCCGCGCAGTGACAGCTCCTCGAAGATCCGACCGTCGTCGTCGAGGGACTCGACGACTTCCGCGATCGCACCGACGGGCGCGGTGCAGCCGGCTTCCAGTTCGGCGAGCAGGGCTCGTTCGGCGGTGACCGCCGCGCGAGTCCAGTGATCGTCGAGCTCCGAGAGCACGGACTGCAGCTTCGCATCGCCTCGGCGGCACTCCACGGCGAGCGCGCCCTGGGCGGGCGCCGGAAGCATCTGCACCGGGTCGAGCGCCTCCGTCACCTCGTTATGGCGACCGATTCGCTTGAGTCCGGCGAGTGCGACCACGATCGCGTCGAGTTCGCCATCCGCGACTTTGCGTAACCGAGAATCAAGATTGCCTCGTAGGGGGCGGATTTCCAAACCCAGACCCAGTGCTGTAAGCTGCGTCGCCCGGCGCGGGCTGGAGGTGCCGATCACGGCGCCCGCGGGCAGCTCACCGAGCACCATGCCGTCGCGGGCCACGAGGGCGTCGCGGGAGTCCTCACGGGGCGGCACGGCGGCCAGCACGAGCCGATCGTCGGGGGCCGTCGGCAGGTCCTTGTAGGAGTGCACGGCCACGTCGACCTCGTCGTTCGCCAGCGCATCGCGCAGCGCGGAGGTGAAGACGCCGACGCCGATCTTCTCCACAGGGTCGGAGCTGAGGTCACCCGGCGTGGTCACGATGACCAGCTCGGCGGGGTGCCCGGCGGCGATCAGGGCGTCGCGCACGGTACCGGCCTGCGTGGTGGCCAGCAGCGAGCCACGCGTACCGATGCGGAGCGGGTTCGGCAGGGTGTCGGAGTCAGACACTTCGCTCGTCGGATCCTTCGGTTGCGGAGACGGCGCCCGTGGCGCCCGGCTTGAGTTCGAACAGCTCGCGCAGCGCCTCGGCGTACGAGTCGCCGCCCGGGGTGGCGGCGAGCTGCTTCACGCGCACCGTGGGGGCGTGCAGGAGCTTGTCGACGACGCGGCGCACCGTCTGCGCCACCTCGTCACGGTCGGTTCCCTCGAGGCCCGGCAGACGCGAATCCAGGCGCAGCAGTTCGGCTTCCACCACCTCGGCCGCGCGGCGACGCAGCGCCGTGACGGTGGGGGTCACCTCGGCCGAGCGTTGCGCCGAGAGGTACTCGGCCAGCTCGTCGAGGACGATCCGGCGCGCCTTCTCGGCGTCCTCCTCGGCGGCCTGGGTATCGGGCTCGCGGGAGAGCGCGTCGATGTCGATCACGGTGACGCCGGGCAGCCCGGCCACGGCGGGATCCACATCGCGGGGCAGGCCCAGATCGCACACCACGAGATCGGTGTCGACGGTGCGCTGCGCCAGCGCGGAGTGCACGTCCGCGAGGCTCACGACGCTGCCGACGGCGCCGGTGCACGCGATCAGCACATCGGCGTCGGCGAGGGCCACCACGAGGTCGTCCATGGCCACGCCGCGGGCGGCGGCGACGCCACCGTCGAGGGCGGCCTGGGCGAGGCGGTCGGCCTTGTCCTGCGTGCGGTTGGCGACGGTGACGTCGGCGGCTCCCGCGCGGGCCAGGTGCGCCACGGCGAGGCCGCCCATCGCCCCGGCGCCCACGACGAGGGCGCGGCCGATGTCGGCGCCCTGCGGGGCGAGCACGGCGCGAGCGCGGTCCAGGGCCACGGAGACCACCGAGGCGCCGGCCTTGTCGATGCCGGTGTCGGTGTGCACCCGCTTGCCCACGTGCAGGGCGCGCTGCGCCAGGTCATGGATGACGCGGCCGGCCACCTGATGCTCGTCGGAGGCGGCGTAGGCGCCGCGGATCTGGCCGAGGATCTGCTGCTCCCCCACGACCATCGAGTCGAGGCCGCTGGCCACCGAGAACAGGTGCTGCACGGCCGCCTCGGAGTACCGGACGAAGGCGTGCTTGCTCAGATCGTTGATGGTGAGCCCGGAGCGCTGCGAGAGGACGTCGGAGACGGCCTCGAGCGCGGGGTGGAAGGCCTCGACGACGGCGTAGATCTCCACGCGGTTGCAGGTGGTGACCACCATGACCTCGTCGATGTGGGGCGACTCCATGAGCTGCGCCAGCACCTTGGGGCGATCGGTCTCGGTGATAGCCAATCGCTCAAGGACCGACACCGGCGCGCTGCGGTGCGACGCGCCGAACAGCAGAACCGACACCCTGACTGCTCCTTCGCAGAACTCACGCGGGAACTACAGAACGTAGTTTGTCCCGTTACCTGCACGGTACCCCCGATCGGCCGCTGAGGGAAAACGCGCGCAGGCTTACCTATCCCCCACGCCCGGTGTTAACGGGCGTTCACGCCGCGAGATCGGCGCGCAGCCGCGCCGCGTCGACCTCCCAGTAGCTGTGCTGCTCACCGTCGAGCAGCACCACCGGCAGCATGTCGCCGTATTCGGCGCGCAGCTCGTTGTTGCCGGGGGCGTCGACGTCCACCTGCAGGTATTCGACGGTGCGCTGATCGCGCGCGAGCTCCGCGAGGAGCTCGGTGAGCTCCTCGTGGGCGCGGGCGCACATGCCGCAGCCCTCGCGGGTGAGCAGGGTGACGGTGGGAAACGCTGCCATGTGTCGAGTGTCCCACCCGGCGCTCGGCGCGCGCCGCTAAGGTTGAGAGACATCAGTCGCGAGTGGGAGGTGGCCAGTGTCAGACCAGGCCAGCGCCGAAGAGATTCGGCAGAGCGAGGCGGGCGAGGCGAGTGCCGACGCCGCCCATTCCCTGCTGCTCGAGAAGGAGGGCCGCGAAGAGGGGGCGGTTCCACCCGATCTCACCGCGGCGGCGTTCTTCGACGTGGACAACACCATGGTCCAGGGCGCGTCCATCGTGCACTTCGCTCGCGGCCTCGCGGCACGCAACTACTTCAGCTACTCCGATCTGGCGTCGGCGATCTGGGCGCAGGCCAAGTTCCGGCTCACCGGCAAGGAGAACAGCGACGACGTGGCCGCCGGCCGCGAGAAGGCGCTGTCCTTCATCGCCGGCCGGTCCACCGAGGAGCTCAAGGCCGTCGGCGAGGAGATCTACGACGAGATCATCGCCGACAAGATCTGGCCCGGCACCCGCGCGCTGGCGCAGATGCACCTCGATGCCGGCCAGCAGGTGTGGCTGGTGACCGCCACCCCGGTGGAGCTGGCGCAGACCATCGCCGACCGGCTGGGGCTCACCGGCGCGCTCGGCACCGTCGCCGAATCGCAGGACGGGGTGTTCACCGGCAAGCTCGTGGGCGACATCCTGCACGGCCTGGGCAAGGCGCACGCCGTCCGGTCGCTGGCGATCCGGGAGGGCCTGAACCTCAAGCGCTGCACCGCCTACAGCGATTCCCACAACGACGTGCCGATGCTCTCGCTGTGCGGCACGGCCGTGGCCATCAACCCCGATTCGGATCTGCGTGAGGTGGCGCGGGTGCGGGGCTGGGAGATCCGCGACTACCGCACCGGCCGCAAGGCCGCGAAGATCGGCGTCCCCACCGCGTTGGGCGTGGGCGTGGCCGTCGGCGGCGCCGCCGCGCTGATCAAGCACTTCAGCGACAACTGATTCCGCCCCGCCGAGGGGTGTGGCCGTTCTCGCGCGTTATGCAGGTTCTGCATACCCGCCCGGTCCCGCCGTCGAAACTGCGATTCGGTACGCCGAGGGCCGCTGTCGCGGATATTTCCGCAGTCTCGACGGTGCACCTGCCGTTGAATCTGCTCCTCTCCGGGAGCAGCCGCGGGATCAGAAGTCCTGGAAGATGTTCTTCCGGCGGGCGAGGATGCGGTACAGCGACTGCTGGATGGTCTCGCGCACGTTGTCGGTGAGCTCGAAGACCACCATCGGATCGTCGGCATCCGCCTCGGCGTAGGTGTCCGTGGGGATGGGCTCGCCGAACTCGATGTGCCACTTGGACGGCAGCGGCACCATGCCCAGCGGGCCGAGCCACGGGAACAGCGGCGTGATCGGCGCGTAGGGCAGGCCCAGCAGCCGGGCGATCGGCTTCACATCGGCCAGCATCGGGTAGGTCTCCTCGGCGCCCACGATGGACACCGGGATGATCGGGACCTGCGCCTTGATCGCGGCGGTCACGAAGCCGCCGCGTCCGAACCGCTGCAGCTTGTACCGATCCCGGTACAGCTTGCCGATGCCCTTGAAACCCTCGGGCCACACAGCCACCAGTTCGCCCTGGGTGAGCAGGGATTCGGCGTCGGCGTTGCAGGCGACGGTGGCGCCCAGCTTGCGCGCCACCTCACCGATCACCGGGTACTCGAAGGCCAGATCGGCGGCCAGCAGCCGCAGGTGCCGGTCGTCGGGATGGTTGTCGTGCACGGCCACCGAGGTCATCAGGCCGTCCAGCGGGATCACGCCGGAGTGGTTGGCCACCAGCAGCGCGCCACCCTCGCGGGGCAGGTTCTCGGCACCGGAGGTGTCCACCCGGAACCACTTGTCGTACACGGGACGCAGCGCCGGCAGGAAGACCGCATCCGTGAGGTGCGGGTCGAAGCCGAAGCGATCGATGTCGTAGTCGCCGGTGAGCCGCTCGCGAACGAAGGCGGCACCGTCGATCACGGACTCGGCGGCACGCTCGCGCCACCCGGCCCCGGGCTCGGCGGGCTGCGGCGGCTCGGGCATGAACTCGGGGTTGAGGGCGTGCACGGTGGCGCTGCCGGACCGTGCTTCGGTGGCCGGTCCGCCGGTGAGCGACGACGGGTGCCGCTGCTGCGCCCGCTCGCGGCCGGCGCGCTGGGTGTCGATGGACACGGGCAACTGCAGCACCTTCGCGTGCTGTGAGCCTGAAGCGTTCGTCATCTGCTTCCCTACCGCCTAGCCGTGCCGTACTCGTGCATCGATCCCGGCGAACCGCCGGGCCAGTGAGGCCACCCGCTGTTCCACCGCCAGGATCGAGTCCACCCCGATTGTAGGTTCTATCGGCCCGTGGCGCGTGATGTCTTCCATTGCCTGCCGGGTGGTGAAGCGCGGAGTGAAGCCGAGTTCGTCGCGCATCCGCGCGGTGTCGAAGGCGTTCCCGTAGGTCAGGAAGTCCAACTGCACCCGGTTGTCGTTGGCGCCGCCGCGGCCGCGGATGGCGGAGACGGTGGGCCCGAAGGTCGATCGCAGCACCGGGATCGGCACTCGCCCGGCCAGCCGGATGGCCTGCGACATCGAAATGGCACCGTCGCCGGCGATGTTGAACGTGCCGGGACGGCCGGCCACCACGGCGTGCTCCAGGGCGCCGAGGGCGTCGTCCTGGTGCAGCAGCTGCAGCCGGGCGTCGCGGCCCAGGATCGAGGGCACCATGGGCCGCTCGAACAGCGAGCGCAGCAGCGTCTCGATGTTCGGCCCCAGGATGGGCGCCATGCGCAGGATCGTGAGGTCCAGATCGGAACGGCGGCGGGCCATGCTGCGGGCGTAGGCCTCGGCGTCCAGCAGATCGCGCGGGTGCCCGTTGGCGGCCATCCCGCTCACCAGGTCCTCGGTGAGCAGCGCGGCGTTGCGCGGCCGCGAGCCGTAGACCTGCGTGGACGACCGCATGACCACGCGCTTGACGGTCTCGGACTTCTGGCAGGCGGCGAACACCCGCATCGACCCGAAGACGATCGCGTCCTTGGTGGAGGCCGACGGGAAGTGGTTGTCGATCACCGAGGTGGCGCCGTGCACCACCGTGTCCACCTCGTTGGTGGCCATGATCTTGCCGAAGATGTGGCTGCGGTAGTCGACGCGGATGAACTCGGCGGGTTCCATCCGGCGGTGCATCGCCTTGGTGGGCGGCACGGCGTCCACACCGATCACGCGCTCGATGTCCGGACGCTGGGCGAGCCGGCGCACCAAATACCCACCGAGGAAGGTGGACGCGCCCGTCACCATGACGACACGCGGCCCCGTGGGTCCTGCGGTGGCCGAATCACTCATTACTGAAGGGTAACCGGAACACGAAAGAACCCGTCCGGTACCGGGCGGGTTCTTTCGAGATTGTGACGCGGAGGCCGTGGAACAGTCGATCCCAAGCCGCCGTGGCGCTTATTTGCCGAGTTTCCTACGCTGCACGCGGGTGCGGCGGAGCAGCTTGCGGTGCTTCTTCTTCGACATGCGCTTGCGGCGCTTCTTGATCACTGAACCCATGGGTTCCTCACGTCTCTCTATCGATGTGACTGAAGTTTTCTTCGGCGCGGCGGGCGGACGGACACGCCCGCGTTACACGCAACAGGCTTCCACTCTACCCGTAGCCTCGACGCACGCGAAATCCACCCGGGACTCGGGCGTCGATCCGCCCGCGAGGCCACCGCACGGGCTCAGGGCCCGCGACGGGCTATCCGGCGTCGAAGAACGAGGTCTGAAGGTAATCGTGCACGGCCTTCTCGTGCACGCGGAACGAGCGGCCGACGCGGACCGCCGGGAGCTCACCGTTGTGCACCAGGCGGTACACCGTCATCTTCGAGACCCGCATCAAGGTGGCCACTTCGGCCACCGTCAGGAACGAGGAACCGGCAGCAGCGGGCTGAGCCGTTGCGCCGATCTCGGCGGGCTTGCTGTTCTTGTTTGCAGACGCCATGTAATCCCTAACCTCCGGCACATGTCGCGCCGCCGGCTTCCCCTCCGGCGGACCTGACACGCACGTGCTTCGAGCAGCTTAGCGGTACCAATGGGAATAATGCGACGGGAGTGAGCTAACCGAAGCTTCTAGGAGAGCTTCCCGAGCTCCGCCGAACGCTCCGCACAGGCCCTCGTCGCATCGTAAAACGCAGGTCGGAGGCCGTTTTTCTCCAGAGTCCGGATCGCGGCGGCCGTTGTACCCCCCGGAGAGGTCACTGCCGCCCGAAGCTCGACCGGCGACGTAGAAGTCTCAACCATTAGTGCACCTGCGCCCGCGATCGTCTGTGTCGCGAGGATGGTGGCCTGGTCGCGGGTGAGGCCCAGATCCACCCCCGCGTCGATCATCGCCTCGGCCACGAGGAAGACGTACGCGGGCCCGGACCCGGACAGTGCGGTGAGCGCGTCCAGCTTCGATTCGGGCAGCACGAGGGTCTGGCCCACGGCCTCCATGACGCCGCGCACGAGGGCCACGTCGGCCTCCGTGGCGTCCCGTCCGCCGGAGATCCCGCTCATCGACCGTCCGACGAGCATCGCCGTGTTCGGCATCACCCGCACCACCGGCGTCCCCGGGGGCAGCGCCGCCTCGTAGGCGGCGGTCGGCACCCCGGCCGCCACCGACGCCACCACCGCGCCGGGAGCCAGCGCACCCTTCACCTCGGGCAGGACCGCCGCCACCACGTCGGGCTTCACGGCGATCACCACGAGGCCGGCACCGTCGACCGCGTCGGCGATCCCGGTCACCGTCCGCACCCCGTAGCGCTCGGTCAGTTCGGCGCCGCGCCCGGCGTGCGGTTCCGCCACCACCAGTCGGCCGGGCTCGTGGCCCGCGGCCACCAGGCCGCCGAGCAGGGCCTCGCCGATCCGGCCGCCGCCGATCAGCGCGATCGTCACGTTCTCCGTCATGTCCTTCTCCTTACGCCGTCGGGCCGGGATCGGCCGCGGGCACCATCGCCAGCTGGCGCGACGAGGCCACCACGCGCCCCGCTTCGTCCACGAGGAGATGGTCCTCCTCGAACCACTGCTGCCCCACCACCGGCGCGGACGCGCGGAACCGCAGCCAGCCCGGGACGGGTTCGCGGCGGACCGCGGCGGTGAGCGTCAGCGTGGGCGCCCAGCCGATGGGGCCGATGTTCGCCACCACCGGGAGCGAGATATCGGTCGCCAGCAGCGCGAACAGCGCCGAGACGGGCTCCTCGCGCAGCCGCACCCAGCCGCGGGTCTCGGCGGCGCCGGTCTTGCCGTGCAGCACGGGCAGCGTCGCGGGGTCGTAGCGCACCTCGGCGACCCGGCCCACCTTGAAGACCTTCGCCGCCGGGTGCTCGGGGTCCCAGGCCAGCGCGTCCGACGGCGGCGTCGCCGGCATGCCGTCGAGCGGCGTGGGCTCGGCGTACCGCTCATCACCCGTGTCCCGGCGGGCCAGCGTCACCGCGGCCTGCACGTAGGTCCGGTCGCCCTGCACCGCGCGGACGTTCACGACCGAGGTGGTGCGCCCGCGCTTGATCACCTCGGTCCGCAGGTCGACGGTGCCGGGGTCGGGTGCGCCGAGGTACTCGGCCGAGATCACCACCGGCTCCACGCCGGCCTCGCCACCGTCGGCGAGGTAGGCGGCCCGTCCCGCGGAGGCGAGGACCGCGAGCAGTGCGCCGCCGTGCACCTTGCGCCCCACCGACCAGGTGCGGTCGATGTCCGCGGTGAATCCGCCGGGCGCGGGCTCCACCGCGACGAGGTCGGCGAACAATGCCATTGTCAAGCTCCTTCGGCGATGCGACTGGACGTCAGGCGGCGGAGTCGACGCGCAGGTGCTCCCGCGCGAACTCCAGCGCCTCCGTGAGCATCGCACGACGCTCGTCGGGGGTCTTCGCCGAACCCGTCGCGATCTCCAGGATCACGTGCCCGTCGAACCCGGAGGCCGCCAGCCGACGGCACACCTCGGCGCAGGGCTGGCTCCCCCGCCCGGGAAGCAGGTGCTCGTCGGTGGGGGCGCCGAGGCCGTCGGCGAGGTGCAGGTGGCTCAGGCCGCCGCCCATCCGGTCCAGCATCTCCAGCGCGTCGACGCCCGCGGTCGCGGTGTGCGAGAGGTCGAGCGTGTAGTGCGCGAAGCCGACATCGGTGGGGTCGATCGACGGCGCGAACGCCGACACCGGCTTGGCGCGGCGCATCAGTCGCTCGGCGGTCTCGCCGCGGCTGGCGAAGAAGGCGTCGAACCGCAGCGGGAACATGTTCTCCACGGCGATCTCGATGTGACTGTCGGATTCGAGCTCGTTCACCAGATCGGTGAAGTGCTCGGCGTAGCGACGCTGCCAGCGGAACGGGGGATGCACCACCACGGTGCGCGCGCCCAGGTCCTCGGCGGCGGTCACCGCGCGGCCGAGCTTGGCCATCGGGTCGCTCCCCCACACCCGCTGGCTGATCAGCAGGCAGGGGGCGTGCACCGACAGCACGGGCACGTCGTAGCGCATGGACAGCCCGGCGACGTGGGCGATGTCCTGGCTGGCCGATTCGTGCCAGACCATGAGCTCGACACCGTCGTACCCGGTCTCGGCGGCGTACCGGAACGCGGCTTCGAGCTTCTCGGGGTACACCGAGGCCGTCGACAGGCCGACCTCGATGCCGCTCACAGCGTCGACGGTACGCGTCAGCTCTGGGACAGGCTCATCAGCAGCGGGCCGAAGGTGATCACCAGGCCCACGAACAGGGATAGGCCGAGGGTCACGTAGTCGGTGGTCTTGCGCAGGTAGTGCGTGAAGGTGACGATCGCGATGATCACCACGAAGGCCAGCACCACCGTGAGCCCGATCGTCCACGTGCCGCCGCCCCAGTTCCACAGCTGGTAGAAGCCGTAGAACAGGGCCGCGCCGGCGATCACGCCGCCGAGCACCTCGGCGATGAGCAGGGCCCAGCTGCGGCCCGTGCGCGGGGCGTCGTCGTCGACATCGGCGCCGTCCTTCTCGGCGACGTCCTGTGCGGGCTCGTCGGCGAGGAAGTCGGGGGTGTCGTCCTTGGCGTCGCCGATCTGCTGCACGCTCAGCGAGGCGGTGTCGGGCACCGGCACCGCGGCGGCCTGCGCGACGGTCGGCACCTCGGGGGTCTCGACGGCCGGGGCCTCGGCGGCCTCGGCCTGCAGGCGCGCCTGGCGCTCGCGGACCTGGGCGGTGTTGAAGTCGGCGGTGGCCATCCCGGGGGCGGTGCCGTCGCTCCACTGCGACCAGGCGTGGTTCACCTCGGCGTGTCCCTCGGTGGTGTGCACGGTCTCGACGACCTCGTCCTGCACCTCCTCGACGGGGGCGGCCGGCGCTGCCGGAGCGGGCTCGGAGGGAGCCGCGATCGGGTACTCGTCCACGTTGCCGGGGTCGATCGCCTCGAAGCGGCCGGTGTCGGCGACGGCCTGCGCGAGGGAGGCGGAGCTGGCGGGCTCCTCCTCGGGCTCGTCGTGGACGGCCTCGAAGGTGTCGGTGGCCTCACCCGATGCCGCCGGTGCCAGCGGCGCGCGCGGCGCCTGCCACTGCGGCTGGGCCTGCACCGGCTCGGCGGCCGGGGCCTGGGGCTCCGGGGCCTGGGGCGCAGGCTGCTCGACGGGGGCGGACGGTGCCGCGGCCGCGGGGGCCGCAGCGGCGGGCGCCGAGGGGACCTCGGCCGACGGGGCCTCAGCCGAAGGGGCCTCGGCCGACGGGGCACCGTCGCGCACCACGGGGATCTCGCCGGTGAGCTCGGCGACGGTGATGGAGTTCTCGCCACCGCGGTGCCGACGCCGCCGGCCCCCGGCCGGAGCAGCGGACCCGCCGTTGCGGGCGAGCAGTTCTGCAACCGAGATGCTCTGCTCGTCACTCATTGAAGTCACCGTCCTCGACTCTGTTCCGGGTCCCGGTGGGGACCTCGACGCGGTCGCGGATGATTGTCCATCCGCACCCACGCCTGTCTGGGTCTGCCGAAGATTCTACGTGTTCGTGCACGCGGGCCTTCGGCGGCGCGCGCAGCGATCAACGATCCGTCGCCGCGGCTTCAGTGCGACTTGGTGCCGTTCTCGGGCGTGAAACCGGCCTGAGTGTCCAGGTAGCGCAGGATCACGCCCTCCCGCAGGGCCCACGGGCAGATGTCCAGCTGCTCCACCTTCATCGCGCGCATGGCGGCCTCGGCGACCAGCGCACCGGCCACGATCTGGCCCGCGCGGTCGGAGCTGAGCCCGTCGAGCTCCTTGCGGTCGGCCACCGTCATCCGGCTGATGAAGGCGATGAGCTGGCTCAGGCCCCGGGCGGTGAGGGTGCGCTTGACGCGCGGTCCGGCGGACGACGGTGCCGCACCCGTCAGGCGGGCGAGGGTGCGCATCGTCTTCGACGTTCCCGCCACCAGGTCGGGGGTGCCGGCGGCTTCGAGGCGCGCGGCGGACGGGGCGATCTCGGCGTCGAGCCAGTCGCGCAGCATGTTCACCCGGCGGCGGCCGGGCGGGTCCTCGGTGAGCCATTCGCGGGTGAGGCGGCCGGCGCCGAGCGGCAGCGAGAGCGCGACATCGGGCTCCTCGTCGACGCCGTTGCTCATCTCCAGCGAGCCGCCGCCGATGTCGATGTTGAGCACGCGGCCCACGCTCCAGCCGTACCAGCGGCGCACGGCGAGCGCGGTGAGGCGGGACTCGTCGGTGCCGGAGAGCACCTCCACGTCGACCCCGCTGGCGGCCTTGACGTGCGCGAGCACCGAATCGGTGTTGCTGGCGTCGCGGACGGCGGAGGTGGCGAAGGCCATCACCTCGGAGCAGCCGGAGCTGCGCGCGATGGTGGTGAACTCCTGCACGGCCGAGACCAGTGAGTCCTCCCCGAGCTGGCTGAGCCTGCCGCTGGGTTCGATCTTCTCGGCCAGCCGCAGCGTGGCCTTCGTCGAACTCATCGGGGTGGGATGCGCGCCCCAATGGGCGTCCACCACCAGCAGGTGCACGGTATTCGAACCGATATCGAGGACTCCCAGTCTCACGCTGCCAATCTAGACCCGACTACCGTGGACCCCGTGACCGACCTTCCCATGCCGGGTGTGCGGACTCCTGTCCCGGAAGTCCCCCTGGACTTTCCGCGTGAATGGCTCGAGTTCACGGACCCGTCGAATCCCGAGCACCTGATCGTGGCCGACCTGACCTGGCTGCTCTCGCACTGGACGTGCGTCTTCGGCACGCCCGCGTGCCACGGCATCGAGCCGGGCCGCGAGACCGACGGCTGTTGCAGCCACGGCGCTTTCCTCTCCGATTCGGACGACCGCAAGCGCCTGAAGAAGGCGGTCGGCAAGCTCACCGATGCGGATTGGCAGTACCGGAAGAAGGGGCTGGGCAAGAAGGGCTACCTCGAGGAGGACGAGCTCGACGATGAGCCCGCGATCCGCACCCGCCGGGTCGACGGTGCCTGCATCTTCCTCAACCGTCCGGGTTTCCCGGGCGGTGAGGGCTGCTCGCTGCACGCCATGGCGCTGCGCACCGGCGTGGAACCGCTCACAGTGAAACCCGATGTGTGCTGGCAACTTCCGGTGCGCCGCACCCAGGAGTGGGTGGAGCGGCCGGACGGTGAGCAGGTGCTCAAGACGGTGATCACGGAGTACGACCGGCGCGGCTGGGGCGCCGGCGGTCTGGATCTGCAGTGGTACTGCAGCGGCTCGCCGGAGGCGCACATCGGCGCGCAGCAGGTGTGGCAGAGCTACGGCCCGGAGCTCACCGAGCTGTTGGGCGAGGCCGCCTACGAGGTGCTGGCCCGCGAGTGCGAGGCCCGCGCCGACCGTCTGCTCGCGGTGCACCCCGCCACCGTCGCCGCCACCGAGCGCCAGAACTTCGACATGAAGTACGTCGAGCTCTGACCCCCACTCCCGAGCCCCACACCTGACTTAACAGCGTTAGCCCACACCGCGTCCTGGGCTTTCGTCTACGGATAACGCTGTTAAGTCAGCGGGGGTGGAGAAATGGCGGTGCCCCGGGTGGGGCGACCGCCGGGCTCAGGGCTCAGGGCTCAAGTTTGTAGCCGAGCCCCCGGACGGTGACCAGGTGCTTCGGGTTGGCCGGATCGGCCTCGATCTTGCTGCGCAGGCGCTTGACGTGCACGTCCAGGGTCTTGGTGTCGCCCACGTAGTCGGCGCCCCAGACCCGGTCGATGAGCTGCCCGCGGGTGAGCACGCGCCCGCTGTTGCGCAGCAGGTACTCGAGCAGGTCGAACTCCTTGAGCGGCAGGGTCACGGCGTCTCCCCCGACGGTGACCACGTGCCGCTCGACGTCCATCCGCACGGGGCCGCCCTCGAGCACCCCGTCGTCCAGACCGTCCGCGCCCGCGGTGTCGGCGCCGCGCCGCAGCACCGCGCGGATGCGGGCGATCAGCTCGCGCGCCGAGTAGGGCTTGGTGACGTAGTCGTCGGCGCCCAGTTCCAGGCCGACCACCTTGTCGATCTCGCTGTCGCGGGCGGTCACCATGATGACCGGCACCGACGAGCGGGCGCGCAGTTGTTTGCAGACATCGGTGCCGCTCATGCCGGGGAGCATGAGGTCGAGCAGCACGATATCGGCGCCGGCGGAGTCGAAATGACGGAGCGCTTCGGCACCGTCCGTGACGACGGTGGTCTCGAATCCCTCCTTGCGGAGCAGGAACGCCAGAGGGTCGGCCAGCGACTCCTCGTCTTCGACAATCAGTACGTGTGTCACCGCAGTACTTCCTCGCTGTGGTCTTCCTGCTCCGAGCTCTCCGGGCCGGACTCCGTCAACGCCGGCAACACCAGCGTGAACGTCGATCCCATTCCCGGTTTGCTCCAGAGCTTAATGGTGCCGCCGTGGTTGGCAGCGACGTGCTTGACGATGGCGAGTCCGAGTCCGGTACCGCCCGTCATCCGGGAGCGCGCCTTGTCGACGCGGAAGAAGCGCTCGAAGACGCGCTCCTGGTCTTCGGGGGCGATGCCGATCCCGCGATCGGTCACCGCGATCTCCACCGAGGCGGCGCCGTCGATCACGCGGCCGCGGCGGCTGATCGAGACCTGCGTGCCCTGCGGCGAGTACGCGATGGCATTGGAGATCAGGTTCGCGAGCGCGGTGAGCAGCAGGGTGTCGTCGCCGCGGATCTCAAGGCCGGAGGGCTCGTCGACGATGAGCGTGATGTTGTTCGCCTCGGCGGCCACCTGGGCGCGCGCCACGGCCTCGCCGACCACGTCGTCGACCTCGACGGTGCCGAGGTCGGGCAGCTTCTCGGCGCCCTGCAGGCGGGAGAGCGCGATCAGCTCGTTGACCATGTTGCCCATCCGGGTGGATTCGGCGAGCACGCGGGAGCCGAAGTGCCGCACGGCTTCCGGATCGTCGTCGGATTCGAGGAGCGCCTCGGCGAGCAGGCCGATCGCGCCCACGGGGGTCTTGAGTTCGTGCGAGACGTTGGCCACGAAGTCGCGGCGCGTGGCCTCCATGCGCTTGTTCTCGGTGTCGTCGTCGGCGTAGACCACGGCGTAGCGCTCGTCGGGCTCGCTGCCGGTGATCAGCTCCACCCGGCAGCGGACGGCGATGCCGGCCCGGTCGGCGCGCCGGGTCACCGTGAGCTCGACGGTGCCGGGCGCCCCGGTGTCGAGAACCCGGCAGGCGGTGTCCCAGACGCGGTCGTCGAGGAGTTGGTCGCGGACCAATGAGAATTCGGCGGCGCGGTGGTTGAACAGGATCACGTCGCGGAAGCGATCGACCACGACGAGGCCGGTGGGCGACTCCTGGAGCACCTCGCGTTGGAGCTCGGCCACCGTCATCCGGCTCGGGGATGCGGCCGGCGGCGCGGTCACCCGCTCACGGACCCGATGCGCCAGCCACCCGATCAGGGCGCCCGCCAGGGCGGACACCGCACAGAGGGCCAAAGTCACGCGAATAGTGTACCCAGGTTCGCCGCCTTTGCATTTCGCGAGAACGGCGAGTGAACCGGGGGTTACCGGTCGGCGGCCACCTCGACAACGGTGGCGTACTCGGGGTGCTTCTCCACGTAGCTCGCGACGTACGAGCACACCGCGCGGGCGCGCTTGTCGGAGTCGCGGACGTCGTCGAGAGCAGCCTTGGTGAGGAGTGCCGCATAGCCGTTTCCGCCGTACGCCTCATCGACCACGGTGTGGGTCAGCAGGCGCACGTCCACCTCGTCGAGGTAGTCGAGGTAGCCCGCCTGCTCGCCGTCGACGGTGAGCACGTAGCGCTCCTCCTGGGGGGAGTGGGTCACAGTCACGTCAGCCATGTATCAACGCTAGCGCCTCGGCGGCGGTGATGGCTGTGTAAATACTGAGGGGCGGTACCGAAATTCGGTACCGCCCCTCGGTGGTCCGCTGGTGTTACTTGCCGCCCTGGTTCGCCACGGCGGCGGCGCCGGCTGCGGCGGCCTCGGGGTCGAGGTAGGTGCCGCCCGGGTTGGCGACGGTGCCGTCGGCGTTGAACTCGTAGGCCAGCGGGATGCCGGTGGGGATGTTCAGGCCGGCGATATCGGCGTCGGAGATGCCGTCGAGGTACTTGACCAGCGCGCGCAGCGAGTTGCCGTGGGCGGCCACGAGTACCGTCTTCCCCTCGGCCACCTGCGGCTCGATCACGGCCTGGTAGTAGGGGATGAAGCGGTTCACCACGTCGAGCAGGCACTCGGTGAGCGGCACGCTGGGCAGCTTGGCGTAGCGCGCGTCGTCGGTCTGGCTGTACTCGTTGTTGGGGTCGATCGCGGGCGGCGGGGTGTCGTAGCTGCGGCGCCACAGCATGAACTGCTCGTCGCCGAACTGCTCCTTGGTCTGCGCCTTGTTCAGGCCCTGCAGCTTGCCGTAGTGGCGCTCGTTGAGGCGCCAGTCGCGGACCACGGGGATCCAGTGCCGGTCGGCGGCGTCCAGCGCGAGGTTCGCGGTGGTGATGGCGCGGCGCAGCAGCGAGGTGTAGACGATGTCCGGGAGCAGGCCCTTCGCCTTGAGCAGCTCGCCGCCGCGGGCGGCCTCGCCGCGACCCTTCTCCGTCAGCGCCACATCGACCCAGCCGGTGAACTGGTTGGACGCGTTCCACTCGCTCTCGCCGTGACGGAGCAGGATCAAGGTGCCGTAGGTCATGGCGGTCAGCTTAGTGGGGACGGTGTCGGCCGGCCGGGTCGACGGTGCGATCACCGCACGCGGCGAGCAGATGCCGGTGCACCGGCCCGCGGAGGTCGGCGCGGCTGTCCGGGGTTCCCGCCGCGGGTCCGCCGATCGATCGGGTGCCGTACAGCCGGTCGAACAGCAGTCCCTCCAGCAGGCTGATCAGGTCGCGGGCGGCGACGCCGGGCTGCGGTGCGCCGAGTTCGGCGAGCAGTCCGGTGGCGAGCGGCGTCGAGAACAGGCACGTGGCGAGCGGCTCGGCGAGCCCCTCCGCGACGGCGTCCGGCGCGAGCGCGTAGCGGGCGAGGGCGTCGCGTCGACGTTCGGCGAGCAGCTGGTCGAGCTGGGCGGCCATCACGTCGGCGGCGGTCTCGAGGTCGACGGTGCTCGGCACGGCCCGGTCGAAGGCGGTACGGGAGCGGGTCGCCAGGTGCTCGATGGAGGCTCTCAGCAGGTCGGAGCGGGTCCGGTAGTAGTACGACGTGGACCCCTTGGGCAGGTCGAGCCCGCGGTCGACCGCGCCGTGCGTGGCCGCTCGATTGCCGCCGTCCGCCGCGAGGTCGAGCACCGCCTCGCAGATCGCCGTCCGCCGTTCGTCCATGCCCACCCCTTCCGCCGCCACTGCACTTCCTCTATAACTATAGAGACTCTACGTTCATAGAGGATTGGAGTGCCATGACCGACATCGAAGTGCGCGCCGTCGACGACACGGCCCGCTGGGTGGCCCATCAGCGTGCGGTGGAATCCGCCCGGCCGGACGCGCTGTTCCACGATCACCTCGCGGCGGGGCTCGCGGGCCGTCGCGGTCGCGAGATCGCGGAGCGGGCCGCCGCGGCACCGGCCGCCGCGGGCGGCGACGGCTGGTACCTCGTGGCGCGCACGGTGCTGCTCGATCGCGCGGTCCTCGCCGCGGTCGCCGAGGGATTCGAGGCGGTGGTCAATCTGGGCGCGGGGCTCGACGCCCGCCCGTACCGGCTCGACCTGCCCGCCGATCTGGAGTGGATCGAGGTCGATCTGCCCGCGCTGATCGCCGAGAAGGAGGCGGCGCTCCGGGACGAGGTGCCGCGCTGCCGGTTGCGGCGCGTGCTGCTCGACCTGGCGGACGGCGGTCTCAGATCCGTGCTCGACGAGGTCGGGCCGGCCCGCACGCTGGTCCTCGCGGAGGGGCTGATCATGTACCTCTCCCCCGCCGAGGCGGACGCGCTGACGGCGGACCTGCTGGCAGCCGGAGTCGATCGCTGGTCCTTCGACCTCAGCACCGCGGGCGTGGGATCACTGATGGCCGAGCGCAATCGGGGCCTCCTCAGGTCCGCCCCGTGGCGCTTCCTGCCCGCGGACGGGGTGGCGCATTTCGAGGAGCGCGGGTGGGCGGCAGAGCGGATCGAACCGATCTTCCCCGCCGCCGTGGCCCTCGGCCGGTTCGAAACGCCGCAGGCGCACCGTCTGGCCGCGGGACCGCAGCCCGATCCCCGGGACCCCGGCGATGCCCCCTTCAGCGCCGTGGTGACCCTGTGTCCTGCGGAGCTCGGGAGTTAGCACGCGCGCTGTCACTCAGTACGGCGGGAGCCACGCGGGGTCGGAGGCGCCGAGCGGCACCAGCGTGGGGTTCGACGGGATCGCCCAGCGGCCCGGCGTCGCCGAGTACGCGACCCCGGGGGCCAGACGGTGCTGCTTGCCGTAGCCGCTCACGAAGTCGTAGGCCTCCGGGGCGATCGGCTGGTGGTCGGGGTGCGCGATCGTCTCGTCCACGTACGCCTGGTCGAACAGGCCCAGTTCCGAGTACCACATGGAGAACCGCGACAGCGAGGTACGCACGTGGTAGCTGCCGCCCTGCTCCGCCCTCAGCTTCAGGGCGGCGAGCACACCGAGGGAGGTGAGGTACCCGGCGAGGTAGTCGTTGAGGATGATCGTCGGCGGGAGTTTGGGTGCGCCGTCGCCGCCCTCGTAGGTGGCGTATCCGGTGCAGCAGTTGGCGTCCATGTCGAAGCCGCCACGGTCGGACCACGGCCCGTCCCAGCCGAATCCGCGTACGGAGGCGTACACGATCCCCGGCCGCAGGTCGGCGACCGCTTCGGCCGACAGTCCGAAGTCGCTGATCTTGCGTCCGCGGTAGTTCTCGATCACCACATCGGCGCCGGAGATGAGGTCGCGGGCCTGGTCGACGTACGACTGCTGTTGCAGGTCGCTGTAGGTGGAGCGGAATCCGAGGTGGGTGTCGAGCAGGATCAGGTCGATCTCGGGATCGGGGCGGGCCAGATCCAACACCTGCGCGCCCTGCTCCGCGAGGGTGCGCGCAGCGACGGGGCCGGCGATCACGTGCGTCATGGTGGCCACCGTGAAGCCGGACAGCGGGCGCGCGGGATCGGCGAGCGGCGGGAGTTCGGGCTCGCTGTCGCCGATCTTGATGATCTCGATCATCGGCGTCTGTGCGAGGTAGGCGCCCTGCGGGTGGGCGAGCCATTCCTCGCGCGACCGGATCATGGTGCCCACCATGCCGCGCTCCGCGGCGGCGTCCTCCAGCTCCTGCGCGTTCCAGGTCGCAATCGCCTTCGCGACCGATTCCTGGTCGATTCCGGTCTGCAGCAACCCGACCCAGTCGCGGTACATGTGCGGATAGACGGCGGTGGGCAGGTACCACCGGTCGTCCTTGGTGGGGTAGATCCCGAAGCCGAGGGCCTTGCCGATGGTGGCGACGGGCGAGTAGTAGGGGTATCCGCCGGCCGTGGTTGTGAAGTTGTACATCGGATTGATATGGGAGACTGCCTGTCTCAGGTCCACGGAGAGGTCCTGGGCCGGACCTCCCCGCATCCGGTACAGGATCTGGGTGGCCACGGCGGGCGCCATCATGCCCATCGCCATGATCGCGCCCAGTCGGTGGCGGCTGGGCAGGATCGGGTCGGCCCCAGTGAAATTCACCTCCCCGCCGGTATCGCGTGCGTCGAGCCCCACGCCGGCGAGCAGGGCGGCGAAGTCGGTGCGGACGTCGGGGGCGGCGGTCAGGTTCGGGGTCACTCGTTCGTTGGGCATGTCCCCAGCAGACTCCAGGCGGGGCGCCCGTCGTCGGCACTCGCGGGCACCTGAACCCAACCTGCGACAAACGCGATCGTTAACCGCGTAAAGTGAATGGCGGCCGAATTCATCATGGCCAGTTCACCATTCCGCGTACACGGCCCCGCCGTTGCGGGCTACAACCGACTACGAACGTTGCCAGCGTCCCGCCCGCGGGGCCGTGCGATCTACTGCGTGTCGCGCCAGCGCAGCAGGGCCTCGATCACGGTGTAATCGAAATCGGGGGCGGCGAGCTCAGCGGTGAACTCGGTGGCGCCCTCGGCCACGAGCAGATCGGCGAAGGCGATGGCCTCGTCCGCGCTGGAGCCGCGCGGGATGGCCACGTTGTGCGCGATGGACTTCGGATCGCGGCCGATGGCCCCGCAGGCGTCCGCGAGCACCCGGGACTTGTGCCGGTAGGTCTCCAGGTCCACGAAGTAGTGCCACACCGAGGCGTACTCGGCCACCAGGGGCAGCGTCTTCTTCTCCCCACCGCCGCCGATCAGGATCGGGATGTCGCGGGTGGGCGCGGGGTTGAGCTCGGCCCAGCGGGCCTTGATCCGCGGCAAGGCAGTCGCCAGGTCGTCGAGTCGGGAACCGGCGGTGCCGAATTCGTAGCCGTACTCGTCGTAGTCGCGCTGGAACCAGCCCGAGCCGATGCCCAGGATCAGGCGGCCCTTCGAGATGTGGTCCACGGTGCGCGCCATATCGGCGAGCAGGTCGGGGTTGCGGTAGCTGTTGCAGGTGACCAGCGCGCCGATCTCCACGCGCGAGGTCTGCTCGGCCCATGCGGCGAGCATGGTCCAGCATTCGAGGTGCGTGCCGTCGGGATCGCCGGACAGTGGGAAGAAGTGGTCCCAGTTGTAGACCACGTCCACGCCGAGCTCCTCGAGCTTGGCGACGGCGTCGCGGAGCTGCTGGTATTCGGTGAAGTGCTGGGGCTGAAGTTGGACTCCGATGCGCATGGTTTCGACGCTACTCAGTCCCGCGCCGGTTCGCCGGTCGAACCGGGCAGCACGGCCGCCGCGAGGGCCCCGGCCAGCACCAGCGCGGCCCCCACGGCGATCACGATGCCGGTCCACCCGGCGGCACTGAAGGCGATGCCGGCGGCGGCGCCGAGCACCGACGAGCCCGCGTAGTAGCAGAACAGGTAGCCCGACGAGGCCTCCGCGCGGTGTTCGGTGGCGAGCGCGCCCACCCAGCCGCTGGCCACGCTGTGCGCGGCGAAGAACCCGGCGGTCAGCACCACCGCGCCGAGCAGCACCGTCGGGACGGTGTCGGGGAGCGTGATCAACAGACCGATCCCCATGGCGGCGATCGCGGCCAGCAGTACCCGCCGCCGGCCGATCCGGTCGGCGAGCCGTCCGGCCGCGCCGGACGACCAGGTTCCGGCGAGGTAGATGAGGAAGACCAGGCCCACCACGCCCGCGGAGAATCCGAACGGTGCGGCCAGCAGCCGGAAGCCCAGGAAGTTGTACACGCTGACGAAGCCGCCCATCAGCAGGAAGGCCAGCACGAACAGCACGGCGAGCGCGGGCCGCCGCACGTGCCCGGCCATGCCGCGCACCGTCGTCGAGACCGAAATCGGTGCGGGCGTGTGGAACCGGGATGCGGGGAGCGAGCGGATCATCACCACGGTGAGCACCGCGGCGAGCACCGCGAAGACCTCCATGGCGCCGCGCCAGGGCAGCACGTCGAGGCCGACTGCGGTGACGACGCGGCCCAGCAGCCCGCCGATCGTGGTGCCCGCCACGTAGCGGCCCATGGCGCCACCGAGATCGCGGCCGTCCACCTCCTCCGCGAGGTAGGCCATCGCCACCGCGGGCACTCCGGCCAGGGCGACTCCCTGCAGGGCGCGCAGCCCGAGCAGCACCGGCAGCGAGGGCGAGAGCGGAATCGCCAGCCCCAGAAGCACGGCGAGTACGGCGGAGGCCGTCATCACCCGGGTGCGGCCGAACCGTTCGGAGAGCGCGCTCACCGGGATGATGGTGAGCGCGAGCAGCCCGGTGGTCACCGAGACGGCGAGGGCGGAGGTCGCGGGCGCGGAGCCGAAGACGCGCGTCAGCTCGGGCAACACGGCCTGGGTCGAGTACATCGATCCGAAGGTGGTGAGCCCGGCCACGAACAGCGCCAGGGTGGTGCGACGGTACGCGGGCGTCCCGGCGCGCAGCGGTGCGGCGGTGGCGGGGTCGACGGTGGCGGTCACGGGCCCGACATTGCCCCCCGGCCCGTCGATGTGTGAAATGCATGTCTTTGACGACTCTGATAGACAAGACGCATGGTTGCAGGTGAGCGATCCGCGGCGAACACCGCGGACGACCTGGTGAGGTTCATCACCCTGGCCGAGACGGCGCACATGACCGACGCCGCCGCCCTGCTGCGGATCACCCAACCGACCCTGTCGAGGACCCTCGCGCGGCTCGAAGCCGATCTCGGCACCCCGCTGTTCGACCGGCGGCACGGCCGCCTCGTGCTCAATGCCAGCGGCGAGATCTACCTCGATCACGCGCGGCGCGCGCACGCCGAACTGGAGGCGGCGCGGGCGCAGATCGCCGACCTGCGCAGCCCGTCGCAGGGCACCATCCGGCTGGCCTTCCTGCATTCCTTCGGCGTCGCGATGGTCCCGCAGCTGGTCTCCGGCTTCCGGGCGCGCGAGCCGCGGGTCACCTTCGAGCTCTCCCAGTTCGCCGCGGGCACCATCACCGATCTGGTGCTGGCCGACGAGGCCGATCTCGCGATCGTCTCGCCGCGCCCCACCACGGGCGCCGTCGCGTGGAGCCTGCTCACGGTCCAGCGGCTGGCGCTCGCGGTACCCGCCGACCATCCGTTGGCGGGGCGCAGTTCGGTGCACCTGTCCGAAGCGTCCGACGCCGATTTCATCACCATGCACCCGGAGTTCGGTATGCGCCGCATCCTCGAAGAGCGCTGCGCCGCTGCCGGATTCCGTCCGCGGATCACCTTCGAATCGTCGGAGTCGTTCACCGTCGCCGGACTGGTGGCGGCGGGGCTCGGGGTGGCGCTGCTGCCGATGGACCGCAACCCCCTGCTGCCTGCGGGGCTGTCGCTGGTGCCGATGTCGGGGCCGGCGCCCACCCGCGAGGTGGGCATCATCTGGCGGCCGGACGTGGCGCTCTCGCGGGCCGTGCGGTCCTTCCGCGATTACGCGATCGCCCAGTCCGACGAGGCGATCAGTTCCTAGCGGCCACGGCGAAGATCCGC
Organism: Tsukamurella sp. TY48; assembly: GCF_019656655.1. Taxonomy (GTDB): domain Bacteria; phylum Actinomycetota; class Actinomycetes; order Mycobacteriales; family Mycobacteriaceae; genus Tsukamurella; species Tsukamurella strandjordii. The sequence continues at coordinate 1,229,587 of NZ_BPMV01000001.1, forward strand.
CGGAAGGGCAGCACCGTGCCGTACTCCTGCGGCGGGTAGGCCCGGTTCAGTTCGGCCTTGTAGCGGGCGACGAAGTCGTCCTTGACCGCACCGTCGAGCCGGGCGAGCACTGGCCGCGCGCCGGTGCCGGAGATCCACTCGAAGACCGCGTCCGCGCCCTGCAGCACGTGCAGGTAGGTGGTCTCCCAGACGTCCACGGTCCAGCCCGGACGGTGCAGTGCGGCCAGGTATTCCGCGGGGTCGCGCACGTCCACCGTGCGGTAGCCGGTGATGCCGAACTCCGCGGCGACCTCCGCCAGCAGGGCGTGCGAGGGCGCGTCCTGGTTGCCCGGAACCTGGAAGGCGAAGGCCTGCGCGGCCGCGTCGGCGATGCCGGGCAACAGCTCGATGTGCCGGTCGATCCACTGGAACATGGCGTTGGAGACGATCACGTCGGGGCGCGCACCGTCGGGGCGCCAGGCGGCGGCGTCGGCCACCTCGAAGGTGACGTTCGGATCCTGGATGTCGGACCGGGCGCGGTCGATCATCTCCGCGCTGGAGTCGACTCCGTGGATCGCCGCCCCGGGGAAGCGGGCCCGCAGGGGCGCAACGTCGTTCCCGGCGCCGCAGCCGAGGTCGACCACGGTGCGCGCATCGCCCGGAATGCGCGCGATCAGGTCCACGAAGGGACGCGTCCGCTCGTCACCGAACTTGAGGTACTGCGACGGATCCCACCGGTGATTAGTCATAGAATCATCCAATCATTTAGTTGTAAGGTGCACTGCGTGAGCATCTCGACCGACAGCCCGCATGTTCTGAGCATCGACCACGTGGATCTGGTCCGCAACGGGCGCAAGCTCCTCGACGACGTCTCGCTCACGGTTCGCCGCGGCGAGCACTGGGTGTTGCTGGGCGCGAACGGCGCCGGCAAGTCGACGCTGCTCGGTCTGTGCGGTGCGGTCACCCACCCCACCCGCGGCACCGTCGACGTGCTGGGCAAGCGGCTCGGCAGGGTCGACATGCGCGAGCTGCGCACGCACATCGGGCACGTGAACCCGCGGCACCGCCTGGACGTGCCGCTCACGGTGCGCGATGTGGTGATCACCGGCGTCACGAACACGCCGGAGTTCCCGCCGCGCTGGGCCCCCACGCCGGCGCAGCGGGCGCGCGCCGACGAGCTGATCGAATCGCTGGGGATGACGCGGCATGCGGATTCGGTGTGGCCCACCCTGTCCCAGGGTGAACGCGGCCGCGCCCTCATCGCCCGCGCGCTGATGGGCGAGCCGGATCTACTGCTGCTGGACGAGCCGGCCACCGGCCTCGACCTCGCCGCCCGCGAGCGACTGTTGACCTCCGTCGACGGCACCCGCCGCGCGCATCCCGAGCTGGCGTCCATCCTGGTGACGCACCACCTGGAGGAGATCCCGGTGACCACCACGCACGCCGTGCTCATCCGCGACGGCGTGCTCACCGCGGCCGGTCCGGTGGCCGATGTACTGACCACCGAGCGGATCAGCGCCGCCTTCGATCACCCGATCACGATCGACCGCCAGCACGGGCGGTGGACCGCGATCTCACGCTGACGGTCCGCAGCACGCAGGACCGGGGCTTCCGGATGCCCCGCGGGGGAATTTTCTCGGCATGCGGGACAGTGCCGGTGGTTCGCGGTTGACTGGGACCACCACCACCGGCCCCCGCACGCCCAGGAGCACGCCATGCCCTTCCTCGCCCCCGCCGCCGATACCGAACGCGCAGGCCTGCGCGGTTTCATCGCCCAGCAGCTCGACGGTCTGCGGCACACCTCGTACGGATTGACCGAGGAGCAGATCCGCCTCTCCCCCGCCCGCAGCGAGCTGACGATCGGCGGCCTGCTCAAGCACGTCACCGATTCGGTCGGCGGCTGGGTCGAGAAGATCGAGGCCGCGCCGGGCGAGCCCCCGCTCGATGTGGAGGCCGCGCAGGCCGCCTACGGCAGCGATTTCGTGGTGACCGCCGACGACACCCTCGCCTCGATCCTGGCCGCGTACGACGCCGTGGCGGCCCGCGCCCTCGCCGCGGCCGACACCGCCGACCTCGACCTGATCGTGCCCACCCCGAAGGCGCCGTGGTTCCCGCCCGATCTCGAGGGCTGGACGGTGCGCTGGGTGCTGCTGCACATCATCGAGGAGGTGGGCCGGCACGCCGGGCACGGCGACATCATCCGCGAGCAGATCGACGGCGCCACGATGTACGAACTGGTGGCCGGGGCCGAGGGCATGGGTGACCTGGGCTTCGTCCAGCCCTGGACCCCACCCTCGGAGTAGCCGACGACGGAGTGGCGCACAGCTGTTGACTTCGAGTGCGCTCGAAGGCCTAGCGTTGCTCACGTGGTCGCAATCACCGAAGAACTCACCGCCCTACTCGGCTCCCGCGCGCCGTTGCCCGACCTGAGTGACCTGCTCGCGGGTCCGGTGAACGACGGTCCGCTCACCGTCGCCGAGATGGCCGAGCTGACCGGTGTCACCGGGCACACCCTGCGGTACTACGAGCGGATCGGCCTGGTCACCGTCGATCGCGACGGTGCCGGGCACCGCCGGTACGGGCCGCGCGCCATCTCGCGGGTCATCTTCCTCACCCGGCTCCGCCTGTCCGGCATGCCGATCGCCGACATCACCGAGTACATCCGGCTGGTCGAGGCCGGCGAGGAGACGGTGCCGGCCAGGCTCGCGCTACTCACGGCGCACCGGGCCCGGACCGCCGCGCAGATCGAAGACCTGAAGTACTCGCTCGCGGTGATCGACTACAAGATCGCCACCTACGGCGGCGCCCTCGGCGACTGCGCCGCCACCACCGACTCCCAGGAGGATTGACATGCTCCCCACCCGCACCCTCGGCGACCTCACCGTCTCGGCGCTCGGCCTCGGCTGCATGGGCATGAGCCACGCCTACGGCACCCCCGACAACGCCGAATCGCTCGCCACCCTCAACGCCGCCGTCGATGCCGGCGTCACCCTCCTCGACACCGCCGACATGTACGGCAACGGCGCCAACGAGGAGTTCCTCGCGGGCTTCCTGTCCGCGCGGCGCGACGAGGTGGTGCTGGCCACCAAGTTCGGCTTCATCAACGATGAGAACCAACGACCGATCGGGCTCGACGGCCGCCCGGAGCGCGTCGCGGGCTGCGTGGATGCTTCGCTGCGCCGCCTCGGCATCGACGTGATCGACCTGTACTACCTGCACCGTGTCGATCCGCAGGTGCCCGTCGAGGAGACGGTGGGCGCGATGGCCGAGCAGGTGGCCGCGGGCAAGGTGCGTGCCCTGGGGCTCTCCGAGGCCTCCGCCGAGGACATCCGCAAAGCCGCCGCCGTGCACCGGATCTCGGCGCTGCAGTCGGAGTACTCGATCTTCACCCGCGATGTGGAGGACGGCCCGCTGCAGGCGGCCCGCGAGGTGGGCGCCTCGCTCGTGCCGTTCAGCCCGCTGGGGCGCGGCATGCTGACCGGCGGCCGCGCCGCGACCGTCGCGGCCCTGCAGAGCAACGACTTCCGCACCACCATCCCCCGCTGGCAGGGCGAGAACCTGGAGGCGAATCTGCGGTTGGTCGACCGGATCGACGCGATCGCGGCCGATCTCTCGACCGAGGGCCGCACGGTGACCGCGGCGCAGGTCGCGCTCGCCTGGGTGCTGGCGCAGGGTCACGATGTGGTGCCGATCCCCGGCACCACGAAGCGGAAGAACCTGGCCGACAACCTCGGCGCGGTGGACGTCGCGCTCTCGGCGGACCAGCTCGCCGCCCTGACCGCCCTCTCGGCGGCGGGCAGCCGATTGCCGGAGCGCACGCTGCGGCAGCGCAGCTAGCCGCGGCGCCGGGCCGACGCCCCCGCAGCCGCGAGCCGCGCTCGCCCGGCCACGGCGGCGAGCGCGGCGGAGGCGAGCAGGACGGCGCCGGCGGTGAGGAAGGCGGCCCGGTACCCGTCGCCGAGCATCGGCGCGACCACCAGCGGACCCACGATCTGCCCGATGCCGTACGCGGCGGTGAGGACGGCGGCCGAGCGCGGAATGCCGATGTCCGCGCCGGCCTCCATCGTGAGCATCACGGCGCCGATGAAGGTGCCACCGAACAGCACGGCCGAGATCCCGGCCGCGACGGGGCCACCGACGAGCGCGGGCAGCACCGCGGACACCACCTGCAGGAGCAGCGCGACCACCAGGAGGTACTCGGCCGATCGGTAGCGGCGCAGCCGCGCCCACAGCATGGGCGAGGCGGCCGCGGCGAGGCCGACGATCACCCACGCGGCGGGCCCCTCCCAGGACTGTCCGCCCACGGCGACGGCGACCACGAGGAAGGTGCCGAGCACGATGTAGCCGAGCCCCTCCAGGAAGTAGCTGATGCCGAGCGACCAGCCCGCGAGGCCGGGCCGAGCACCGTCGGGCGACGCTGTGGCGGGTGCGCCGCCCGGCGGTACCCGCCACGCGGCGAGCCCGAAGGCGGCGGTCGCGAGGGCGGAGATCACCCACAGCGATCGCCATCCGACCACCTCGCCCAGCCCCACCACGAGGAGCCCGGAGACCGCGATCCCCACGCCCACACCGGCGAATGCGGTTCCCGCGGCGGCGGTTCCGGCCACCGCCCCGGCGCAGTACACGAAGACGATGGCGCTGGCGATGCCGGCCACCAGTCGCACGGCCGACCACCAGGGCACGTCCACCGCGGCGATCATCGCGATCTCGCTGGCCACCAGGACCACCAGGCTGATCCGGAAGAGCAGCGCGCTGCGCGAGATCCTCGGCCAGATCGCCGGCGCCACGGCACCGAGGAAGTAGCCCAGATAGTTGGCCGTGGCCACCACGGCGGTCGAGCTCGATGAGACGCCGGTCTGCTCCTGCATGAGCGGGAGGATCGGGGTGTAGACGAACCGCCCCAGTCCCATGGCCGCCGCGAGTCCGGCGAGTGCTCCGAATCCGATTCGCCGCGTATTCACTACGCCATTCTAACGACTGGCCCCGTCGGTCTCGACGGGGCTCACCGCCGCCGGTTCCTCGGCGCGGCCGGGCAGGAACAGGGCGATCAGCACCGCGAGGCCCACCAGCCCGGCGCTGACCAGGAGGGCCGCGCGATAGCCGGGGAGCACAGCGGCCGGTGCGCCGCCGTCGCCCGTACCGGCGGCCACGGTCACCAGGACCGCGAGCCCGAGCGCCCCGCCGAGCTGGCGGGCGGTGTTCACCAGACCGGAGACCATGCCCGCCGAGCTCGGGGCGACCGCGGCGGTCGCGACGTTGGGAAGCGGCAGGAAGGTCATGCCGATGCCGAACGAGGTGACGAGCGACGGGATCAACACGGCACGAAGGAAATCGCCGTCGGCGGGCAGCGGCGCGAACAGCAGGAATCCCACGGTGGCGATCGCGGCGCCGAGCACCACCACGGCACGCGCACCGATCCTCGGCATCAGCTTCGTGGCCACCGCGATCGCGACCACGATGCCGAAGCAGAAGGGCAGGAACATCATCCCGGTCTTGGTCGCCGAGTAGCCCAGCCCCATCTGCATGTACAGCGAGACGAAGTAGAAGGCGCCGAACTGTCCGGCCACCACGAAGGCCAGCACCAGGCAGGGCACCAGCACCGACCCCTTCGCCATCACCCGGAAGTCGACCAGCGGCACGGGCATCCGCGTCTCGACCACGACGAAAGCGGCGAGGAGCAGCACGGCGAGCGCGAACCAGCCGAGGGTCCGGCCGCTCCCCCAGCCGTTGTCCGTGGCCGCGACGATCCCGTAGGTGAGCACCGACAGGCCCGCGGTCGCGAGGACGCCGCCCAGCCAGTCGGTGCGACGGTCCGCGTCCGGCGCGGGACCCGGCGCCGCATACGTGAGGGCCATGCCAAGCGCGGACACCATTGCGCCGCAGGCGATCACGGTGCGCCACCCGAGCGCGTCGGTGATCAGGCCCGAGAGCACCACGCCCACGGCTCCGCCGGCGGAGGCGCCGATGGCGACGGCCCCGAAGGCCTTCGCGCGCATCGCCGGCTCGGTGAAGGTGATCGCCACCGCGGTGAGCGCAGCGGGAGCGATGGCGGCGGCGGCTACGCCCTGCAGCACCCGCACCAGGATCACCTGCCAGGGCTCGGTGCAGGCGTAGGCGCCGAGCGAGGCCACCGTGAACAGCGCGAAGCCGAATCGCAGCACGGCGCGCGGACCGAACCGGTCGGACATCCGTCCGCCCACCAGCAGCAGACCCCCGAAGGCGATCGCATAGGCGTTGACCACCCAGGACAGGCCCTGCGGGGTGAAGTGCACATCGTCGCGGATGGCTCGCAGCGCCACGTTGGTGACCGATGCATCGAAGGCGACGAGGAACTGGGCGAGGCCGCCCAGGAACATCGCCGCACCCAGGCTCTTTTTTTGTGTATCGAGTAACATAATGGCTGAGGCTAGCCTTAGCATGACTCCGACACAAGAGGGGTGGATAACAATGGGGGCATGCGCCAGACCACACCGCGACGCGGGCGACCCCCGAGCACCTCGCGCGAGGAGATCGTCGAACAGGCTGTGCGCCTGCTCGACGAGCACGGCGTGCACGGCGTCACGATGAAGCTGCTCGCGGCCGAGATCGGGGTGAGCCCGATGGCCCTGTACCGGCACGTGGACGATAAGGAGACGCTGCTGGCGCTGGCCCTCGACGCGATCGCGGAACCCTTCGCCGCCATGACCTTTCCCGAGGAGCCGCGCGAGCGGATCGTCGCCGCGCTCACCACGGTGTACGACTCGCTGATCGCGCACCCCTGGGTACCCGAGGCCCTCATCGGCCCGCAGCGGTCCGGCCGCGGCGCGCTACACATCAGCGATGCGGCGATCGGTGCGGCGTACCGGATCACGGGAGACCGGGAGTCGGCGCTACGCGCCTACCGCGCGTGCTGGAGCCTCACGCTCGGGACGGTGCTCACGCACCTGCGCGCGGTGGCGGAATCGAACGACGAGGCCACGGCGTGGATGATCGATCTCCTCGACACGCTGCCGGCGAACTCGGCACCGGATATGCGCGCCGCGGTGCAGGCGCGCGTACCCCCTTCGAGCCGTGACGATTTCGAGGCGAGCCTGCGGGGCCTGATGGTGGGCCTGTTCGGTCCGGATCAGAAGGGCTGATCGGCGGGCTTGTTCTCCAGCACGTGCCGGTAGTAGTCGCGCAGCCGCAGCCGGGACGCCGCCGCCTCGTCGATCACCACGGTCACGTGCGGATGGAACTGGAGCACGGATGCGGGATTGATCGCGGCCACCGGGCCTTCGACGGTGGCGGCGATCGCCTCTGACTTGCCCTCGCCGGTGGCGAGCAGCACGAGGTGATCCGCCTCGGAGATGGTGCCCAGCCCCTGCGTCAGCACGTGGATCGGCACCTCGTCGATCGAGGAGAAGAAGCGGGCGTTGTCCTCACGGGTCTGCGTGGTGAGCGTCTTGATCCGGGTACGCGAGGCCAGCGATGAGACGGGCTCGTTGAACCCGATGTGCCCGTCGGTGCCGATGCCCAGCAGCTGTACGTCCACACCACCCGCGGCCTTGATCGCGTCCTCGTAGCGCTTCGCCTCCGCGGCGATATCGGCGGCGGTACCGTCCGGACCCTCGACCTTGGCGTCCGGGATGTCCACGTGCGAGGTGAACTCCTTGCGGATCACCTCGCGGTAGCTCTCCGGGTGCCCCTTCGGCAGGCCGACGTACTCGTCCAGGTTGAAGGAGACGCAGTCGGCGAAGCTGAGCCCCTCCTCGCGATGGCGGCGGATGAGCTCGGAGTACGTGGCGAGCGGCGTGGATCCGGTGGCCAGCCCGAGCACGGCGGGACCACGGCGCACGTGGTCGGCCACGATGTCGGCGGCAGTGGTCGCAACGTCGGCAGCGGTCGGGCGGATCACGATTTCCATGGGCCCATGATACCGCCTCGAAGCGCGAATACCCGCAGATCAGCAGAACTGGTCATAACCTATTTTCGGCGGCGCACCAGGCTCACGATCAACACCGTCAGGCCCAGGCCGCCCACCACGAGCGCGAAGCCCAGGGACCCGAAGATCCCGCCCAGCAGCAGCCCCATGTCCGGATAGCGGCCGAGTGCCACCTCGGCCCCGCCCGCCTCCGGCATCCCGGGCGAACAGGTCGCGACCACGTCGCCCGCGCCGGTCTCGAAGACGCTGAGCACCATGCGGTTGGACACGGTCACGTTCCCACCCGTGACGCGCTGCTCGATCGGCGCGCCGCCGGCCGTGGTCAGGGTGCACGACGGTGCGCCCACCGTGGTCCGGGTCTCCGCGAAGACGGCGTAGGTCCGGTCCGCGGGCACGGCGACGCTGTGCGGCGCACCGTCGGCGGGCACGGTCTGCATGTCGAGCCGGAACTGCGGGAGGACGACGGTGACGGTCGCGACGACCGGCACGATCACGGCGAGCAGCATCATCGCCGCGCCGACCCAGATCCCCGTCGCGCCTGGCCGGGGCTTCGCGGATGAGGGATTTGGGGATTCCATGACCTTCACCGTAGTGCAGCTTTGCGAACGTGACGCTGCCCGCAATCGGTTGCCGAAGTTGTAACATACAACTACCGTCGAGCGGCATGACAGACAACCTCCGCAGGAGCCGTCCCGCGGACGGCGTCCTGATCGCCGTCCTCTGCCTCGGCGGCCTCCTCGCTTCGCTCATGCAATCGCTGGTGGTGCCGATCGTCGGGCAACTGCCACACCTGCTGAACACCAGCGCCGACAACGCTTCGTGGGTGATCACCGCCACGCTGCTCGCCTCCTCGGTCGCGATGCCGATCGCCGGCCGTCTCGGCGATATGTACGGCAAGCGGCTGGTGCTGCTCACCAGCCTGCTCAGCCTGATCGCCGGCTCGCTGATCTGCGCCCTCTCGCACACCCTGCTGCTCACCGTGGTGGGCCGCTCCTTCCAGGGCTTCGCCATGGGCCTGGTGCCCGTGGGCATCTCGCTGATGCGCGACGAGCTGCACGCCCGCAAGATCCCCGGCGCCGTCGCGCTGATGTCCGCGATGCTGGGCGTGGGCGGCGCGATCGGAATCCCGTTCGGCGCCTACATCTCCGAGCACTTCGACTACCACACGCTGTTCTGGTTTTCGCTCGCGCTCGGCGTGATCACCCTGGGCCTGGTGTACGTGGTGGTCCCGGAATCGCCGAACCGCCATCCCGGCAAGTTCGACGTGGTGGGCACCGTCGGCCTCACCGTGGGCCTGGTGAGCGTGCTGCTCTCGATCACCAAGGGGCAGAGCTGGGGCTGGACCTCCGCCGCCACGATCGGTTGCGCCGTGGGCGGTGTCCTGGTGCTCATCGCCTGGGGCTTCTGGGAGATCCGCACCCGCGACTCCCTCGTCGATCTGCGCATCTCCTCGCGCCGCCCGATCCTGCTCACCAACCTCGCGTCGATCATGGTGGGCTTCGCCATGTTCTCGCTGATGCTCACCATGCCGCAGCTGCTGCAGATCCCGGAGGCCACCGGCTACGGCCTGGGCCAGAGCATGCTCAACGCGGGTCTGTGGATGGTGCCCGGCGGCCTGGTGATGATGGCCCTGTCCCCGGTCTCCGCCCTGCTCACCAAGCGGATCGGCGCGCGCCTGACCCTGGCGATCGGTGCCACCATGTCGGCCATCGGCTACTTCGCCCTGCTCGGCCTCACCGATGCCACCTGGAAGATGTCGCTGGGTTCGATGATCGTCTTCGGCGGTGTGGGCGTGGCCTATTCGGCGATGCCGGCGCTGATCATGGCGAACGTCCCGGATACCGAATCGGCCGCCGCGAACGGCCTGAACTCACTGATGCGATCGGTCGGTACCGCGGTCAGCTCCGCGGTGATGGCCACGATCCTCACCCGCTCCACGGTCACGCTGCTGGCCGGAACGCCGCGCGAGATCACGCTGCCGGCCGAGGACGCCTTCACCTCCGGATTCGTGATCGCTGGCATCGTGGCCGCCGTCGCCGCCGTGGTGGCACTGGCCATCCCGCGCGCCCAGACGTCGGACGACGAGGCTACGGCTGCTCCGGAGGTTCGGGAAACTCTGGAAGCAGGTGCTCGAAGGGCTTGAGGTTCCACAGCGGTTCGCCGCGAGCGACTCTCCAGTCGAACTCGCGGCGGATCGCTGTCGAGAAGCCCAGTTCGAGCAGGGTGTTGAAATCGCCGTCCGCGGCTTCGAGCACCTGTCCCAGAACGCGATCCAGCTCGTCCTCGGTGAACTCGGCGAACCGGCCGGTGAGGTAGATGTCGCCGGTGCGGTCGATCGTGTAGGCCACGCCGTACAGACGGCGGTTGCGCCGCAACAGGTACCGGTAGACACCCTCGAAGTTCTCGTCGGGATGCCGGCACACGAAGGCCTCCACCCGCGCGCCGTGCGCGCCCAGGGTGATCATCGTGGTGGTCTTGAGCTTCTTCTCGCCCGGCAGCTCCACGATGAAGTGGGCCACGTCCTTGCCGGTCTCCTCCTTGCGCGTGAACTCCAGCTCGCGCTCGGTCAGGGCCGCTTCCAGTTGGTCCGGTGTCATCGATTCGCTCATGCCCGCGCCCCTGCCCGGCGCCGGCGGCGGCGCACCGTCTGCGTCGCCTCCTGCCGCGCCTCGATCGCCTTCGAATAGCTCTCCAACAGGCCGTCCGCGGTGCGGGACCAGGAGAACTGCTGTGCGTGTTCGGTTGCGCCGCTTGCCAGTTCCGCACGCAGTCGCTTATCCGCGGTGAGCTCGTCGAGTGCCGCGGTCCATGCCTGCGGGTCGTGCCCCGAGACCAGGCGGCCCGAGACACCGTCGGCCACCGCCACCGAGAGACCGCCCACGTTCGCGGCCACCACCGGGGTGCCGCAGGCCTGCGCCTCCACGGCGACCAGGCCGAAGGACTCCGAATAGCTGGGCACCACCACCAGATCCGAGGCGCGATACACCTCGGCGAGCCCGGCCGGGGGCCGCGGGGGCCCGAAGGTCACGGCCTGCTCGATGCCGAGCTCGCGGGCCAGCGCGATCAGCGCATCCGGCCGCTCCAGTCCCGTGCCCGACGGTCCGCCCACCACCAGCAGCCGGATGCGACGCTCGGGGTGCGCGTGGATGAGCGGGGCCGCCGCGCGCAGCAGCAGATCGGGAGCCTTGTGCGGCTGAATCCGGCCGACGAAGGTGAGCACCAATTCCTCGGGGGCGATACCGAGTTCGGCGCGTGCGGCGGCGCCGTCGCCCGGCGAGTAGGTGGCCAGATCGGCCCCCGGGTACACCACGTCGATCCGGTCGAGCGGCACCCTGTGCAGTTCGGCGAGCTGGTTCGCCTCGACCTCGGTGTTCACGATCAGCCGGTCCGCCTCGTCGGAGACCTGCTGTTCACCGATGATCCGCGCCTGCGGCTCGGCGGTGTCACCCTCGGCGAGCGCGCGGTTCTTCACCGCGGCCAGGGTGTGCGCGGTGTGCACCAGCGGCACGCCCCAGCGGTCGCGGGCCAGCCAGCCGACCTGTCCCGAGAGCCAGTAGTGCGAGTGGATCAGGTCGAAGTAGCCGGGTTCCTCGCGGGCCTCGGCCCGCTGCACCCCGGCCGCGAAGGCGCACAGCTGCGCGGGCAGATCGGTCTTGTCCAGCCCCTCGAAGGGGCCCGCGACGATGTTGCGGACGCGAATCCCCGGCGCGGCCTCCACGATCGGCGCGTCCGACGAGCTGGTGGCGCGGGTGAAGATCTCCACCTCGATGCCGCGCGCGGCGAGTTCGAGGGAGGTCTGCCAGATGTAGACGTTCATGCCGCCCGCATCGCCGGTACCGGGCTGCGCCAGCGGCGAGGTGTGCACCGACAGCACCGCGATCCGGCGCGGCGTGGTGCGGGCCGCTGACTTACCAGTAGGCACGCCGTCCAGCTTAACCCCGCAGATCGAGGAGTTCGCGGGCGCAGCGCGCGGGGTCCACCACGAAGGGCGCGTGGCCCCCGCCGTCCCACCAGGACAGCGTGGAGTGCGGCAGCACCGCGGCGTGATGCTCGGCGGTCACCGGGGCCACCACCTCGTCGTCGCGTCCGTGCTGGATGAGGACGGGGAAGGTCCAGGCGGCCAGGTCGGCGTCGTGGTCGACGGTGCGCCGGAACAGCCCACCGCGCACCGCGGGAGGCGTGGACAGCGAGTGGCCGAAAACACGCTGGGCCACGGGGCCGAGCGTCTCCTGGTCGAAGCCCTTCGGCAGCATCCGGATGCTCGCGAGTGCGGGGATGGCGGTGCTCGGTTTCGCCGACAACGCCGCCGGGAGGGCACCGTTCATGGCGGGGCCGGTGACGCCGCCGGGGAACTGCCCCTGCTTGCCGCCGCCGATCGAGGTGATCGCCCCGATCAGGCCCACGCCGAGCACACCGTCGGTGCCGTGCACGGAGAGGTGGTCGGCGATGATCAGGCCGCCGTACGACCAGCCGACCAGGTACACCTCGTCCAGGCCGAGCCGGTCGCGCACGGCCTTGACGTCGTCGGCGAATTCCTGCGTGGTGAACGACGCGGGCACCGAGCTGCGGCCGTGGCCGCGGTTGTCCACGGCGACCACGCGGTGTCCCGCGGCGGTCAGCTCGTCGATCAGCGGCAGGCCCCACGAGTCGCCACTGGCCGACCACCCGTGGATCAGCAGGTACGCAGGCTTCGTCGGGTCGACGGTGCCCGCGTACGCGGTGCTGTAGTCGATGTAGAAGATCTCCGTGCCGTCGGGCCCGACGGCGAATCCACATGCGCGAGTCACACCCCGACCCTAGCCGTCAGGCCTCGCGGACCAGCGCCAGTCGGGCGCGGAGGTACTCGCGCACGTTCTCGTACCGGTGAATTCCGCCCTCGAGCTCGACGACGGTGCCCGCGTCCCATCCTGGTCCGCTGCCGGCCACCACGAACGCCGCCCCTGAGGCGTCGGGGTCCGATGCCAGCGGAATGCAGTCGAGCGGGTCCTCGGGACTGAACTCGAGACGCCCACCCTCCGCGGCGTACCACTCGTCGATGTACTCCCGCGCGATTCCCCAGATCGATGCCGGGAACTGCGCGGGGTATCCCGCCACCCCGGCGGTGCCCACCCCGGACGTACCGAGCAGCGTGTCGCCGTAGAAGTAGCCGGGGAATCCGTTGGCGACGCCGAGGAGTGCGCGCAGCTCCGGTGGATAGGGCCGCCCGAGGGCGGCCTCGGCCTGCGCGATCTCGGCCTCGGTCGCGGGTGGTGCCGGTGCGGCGGTGGCGATCACCGGGCCGTGCGGATCGAGGTCGAGGCGGATCTCGAGACCGTCCCCGTCCTCCTCCCCCGCTCGCACCCGCTCGCGCGCCAGGTCCGCGATGAGCTCCTGCAACTCCTCGACCATCGTCTCCGTACCCATTCCACTCCCGTCTGCGCAATCCGCGATCGCGTCTACGGTATCCAGAATTCCTCGGCGTGCGCCGGGAGACCACGGAACCCGCCGCCGAACACCTCTCGGATTCCGTCCGCGGCGGACACCGTGTCCACGGCGGACAGATTCGGAGAGCGTCCTGTTCTCGGTATCCCGACCCTCGGAGAACGCCGTGGCCGGTGACCGCGCGACCTCGCGGGAATTAATCGGACCGTGGTCCGGTTGATGGTAGTGTCAGCTTCAGCAGCCCACTTCCAGGAGGACACCATGCCCGCCGTGACCGCCGATACGCTCACCCTCCCCCGCATCGCCGCCGCCGCACCCGGCGAGACGGACCGCCCCGTCCGGAAGATCACCACCGGCCCCCGCGGCTACGAGGGCGAGGGCTTCCCCGTGGTGCGCGCCTTCGCAGGCGTGCACCCGCGCGATCTCGACCCGTTCGTGCACATGGACCAGATGGGCGAGGTCGAGTACGAGCCCGGCGAGCCCAAGGGCACCAGCTGGCACCCGCACCGCGGCTTCGAGACCGTGACCTACATGATCGACGGCCTGTTCCAGCACCAGGACAGCCACGGCGGCGGCGGATTGATCTCCGACGGCGCCACCCAGTGGATGACGGCCGGCTCCGGGATCCTGCACATCGAGACCCCGCCCGCCGAGCTGGTCGAGTCCGGCGGCACCTTCCACGGCATCCAGCTGTGGGTGAACCTGCCGAAGTCGGAGAAGTTCACCACGCCCGCCTATCAGAACCTCGAGGGCGGCCAGACCACGCTCGTCACCACACCCGACGGCGGCTCCCTGATCCGCATCGTCGCGGGCGAGGTGGACGGGCACCAGGGGCCGGGATCGACCCGCACACCGATCAACTTCGTGCACGCCACGATCGCCCCCGGAGCCGAGGCCTCGCTGCCGTGGAACCGCGATTTCAACGCGCTGGTCTACGTGCTCAGCGGCCGCGGCACCGTGGGACCCGTGGGGCATCCGATCCACGAGGGCCAGCTCGCGCAGCTCGGCCCCGGGGACCGGATCACGGTGCGCGCCGACGAGTCCCAGGACTCGAATCGGCCCACCATGGAGGTCCTGATCCTGGGCGGCCGGCCCATCCGGGAACCCGTGGTGCAGTACGGCCCGTTCGTGATGAACACCAAGGCCGAGCTCATCCAGGCGATGGAGGACTACAACGCCGGCAAGTTCGGCCACATCCCGCCCGGCGCCCTGATGCCGCACGTCGCTCGCTAGCCGGTACCGGCTGGGTCCGATCAGGCCCAGCCGGGTGTACGCCTCAGCAAGAAAGCCCCAGGATGTAGCGGAAGCCACCGGGAAGGCCCGCCAGGAAAGGCAATTCGTTCGAACCGGGGTTGCCGAACACCGTGGTGAGGCCGTGCTGGGCGAACAGCTGGTGCGCGGCGTCCTTGACGGTGCGGATCATGCCGCCTCGGGCTGCGCCGCATCCTCGGCGACCGGCGCCGACTGCTCCGCGCCGGGCCGCGGCACCGCCAGCACCGCGATCGCACCGAGTCCGGCGGCGACGGCGAAGAAGTAGAAGCCCCAGGGGTATCCGACGCCGGCCACCACGAGGCTGCCCGTGACCCAGGGCCCGGCGATGGCACCGAGCCGCCCGACCGCGGAGACCAGGCCCATCGCGGTGCCGACCTTCGTGCGGGGATAGAGGTAGCCGATCAGGCCGTACAGCAGAACCTGGGCCGTGAACACGAAGAAGCCGGTCACGAAGATCACCACATCGAGCACCACCTGATTGGCCACCTTGATGCTCAGCAGCGCCAGCATCACGCTGGCCATGGCGAACCACAGCACCGTGACCCGTTGCGCACCACGGCGGTCCGCGACCCGGCCGCCGATCATCAGGCCGGCCACGGCGCCCACGTTCAGCACGAGCAGCATCACCAGCGCGGTGGACACCGGGTAGCCCGCGCCGCGCATCAGCTGCGGCAGCCAGGTGTTGAGCCCGTACACCACCAGCAGCCCCAGGAAGGCCGCGACGAACAGCATGAGCGTGGTCCGCAGGTACGGCGCCTGCAGCACCGATGCGCGGGCGGCGCGCTGCGCCGCAACCGGTTCGGCGGCGCCGGTCACGGCGGCGGTCTCCGGCATCCGCAGGGCGATCACGGGTACCAGCAGCAGGCCGAGGATGCCGCCGCCGTAGAACAGCCACTGCCAGGAGTTCCCGGCCAGCAGCGCGATCAGCGAGGCCAGGACCGCACCCACGTGGTAGCCGGTCATGGTGACGGCGCTGGCGTTCGACTTCCGCTCGGGCGCGGCCTCCTGCATCGCGGTGAGCGCCACCGGCATGCAGCCGCCCATGCCGAGGCCGGCGATGAATCGGGCGCCGGCCAACGCCCACACCGTGGGCATGACGGGGACCAGCAGGGTGAACACCGAGAACAGCAGGACGCACACCACGAGCGGGCCGCGGCGGCCGTAGCGGTCCGAGATCGCACCGGTGACCGCCGCACCGATGCCCACGCCGACCAGCGAGACCGTGGCAACGGTGCGCAGATCCGATGCGGTCATCCCCAGGTGCCCGGTGTCGAGCAGCGCGGGAATGGCGGCGCCGAGCGAGACGAGGTCGTACCCCTCGAAGACGACGACCATCCAGCACAGCAGTGCGCCCCAGGTCCTCGGCGAACCGACCGAGCGCAGTGCGGCGTCCGCCGCGGGCGGGGTCAGTGGTGTGGAAGCCATCGGATCTCCATCGACGATCGAATGTGACCTGCGCCATAGGCGCATCGTCATACTAACCACGCGTTCGCTGATTGCACAAGTGTTCGTTATGCGAACACGATGGAGTGGTGAGCGACTACCGGAGGAGTCTGAGAAAGGCGCGATGAACTGCGGTTTCGGAGGCCGCGTCAGTCGATGCCGGCGGCCCGGGCCGCCTCGGCGATATCGGCGGCGGTGTCACGCAACGCGGCGACCCGGTGCTCGACGGTCGGCTCGTCGGCACCGTCGAGACGCGCGGACAGCGCCATGTTGATCGCCGCCCGGGGACGGCCGTCCCGCCCGGCGACGGGCACCGCGAGCGACCGCAGGCCCACCTCGAGCTCCTGGTCGACCATCGCGTATCCCTGCGTGCGGATCTTCGCGAGTTCGGCCTCCAGCGCCGCGCGGGAGGTGATGGTGCGCGGGGTCAGCGGGGCCAGCGTGGCGTTCGCGAAGTACGCCTCGAGCTCGTCCTCGTCGGCCGCCGCCAACAGGACGCGCCCCATCGACGTGGCGTACGCGGGGAACCGGGTCCCCGGGCTGATACCCACCGTCATGATGCGCCGCGTGTGCACGCGCGTCAGGTACACGATGTCCGTGCCGTCGAGCACCGCGAGCGAGGTGGACTCCTGCTCGCGATGCGATAGGCGTTCGAGGATCGGCTGCGCCAACTCCGGCAGCGGCTGACCGGCGAGGTAGGCGTACCCCAGTTGCAGCACCAGCGGCGTGAGACCGAAATCGCGACCGTCCGAGCGCACATAGCCCAGTTCCACCAGGGTCAGCAGGAACCGCCTCGCCGTGGCCCGGGTCAGGCCGGTCCGGGATGCGACCTCGGACAGTGTCATCGCCTGATGCTCCGCGTCGAAGGCGCGGATCACCTCGAGGCCGCGAGCCAACGACTGCACGTACTGATCGCCCGCCTGCGGCCGCACGTCCTCGCTCCGGTCCGGGCTCACGCGGTCTCCTCGCATTCGGGGGCGACGGGCCCCGGTTCGAGGCCCGCGATCAGCCTAATCGTCCAGCAGGTCGACTTCGACGACACCGCGCAGGTCCTCGACGGTGCAGCCGAAGCTCTCGCGCACCCGCACCCCCTCCGGGGACAGGAGGAACACGGCCCGCTCGGTGTAGACCCGGGTCACGCAGGACAGCCCCGTCACGGGGTAGCTGCACTGCGGCACCAGTTTCGGGGCACCCGTCTTGTCCTGCAGGGTCATCATCACCCACACCTCGCGGGCCCCGGTCGCGAGGTCCATCGCACCGCCCACGGCCGGAATCGCGTCCTGCGCGCCCGTGTGCCAGTTGGCGAGGTCGCCCGCGGCGGAGACCTGGAAGGCACCCAGCACGCACACGTCGAGGTGTCCCCCACGCATGATCGCGAACGAATCGGCGTGGTGGAAGTACGAGGCCCCCGGCAGCTCCGTGACCGGCGCCTTGCCGGCGTTGATCAGGTCCGGGTCGATCCGATCGCCCACGGCGGCCGGGCCCATGCCCAACATCCCGTTCTCGGTGTGCAGGGTGACCCGCTGTTCGGGCCGTAGATGATCGGCGATCGTGGTGGGAAGGCCGATCCCCAGATTCACGAACGCGCCCCGCTGGATGTCCCCCGCGACCATCGCGGCCATCTCCGGGCGGGTGAGGGGCGCCGCGCGCACGGTCCCGGTGGTCGCCGTCTGCTCCATCACTGCACCTCCACGATCGTGTTCACGTAGATGCCGGGCGTCACCACGACCTCCGGATCGATGCCGCCGGTGGGCACCACCTCGGACACCTGGGCCACCGTGTGCTGCGCGGCGGCCGCCATGATCGGGCCGAAGTTGCGGGCGGTCTTCCGGTACACCAGGTTCCCCACCCGGTCGGCCCTGAGCGCCTTGATCAGCGCGATATCGGCGTGCAGCGGGGTCTCGAAGACGTACCCGCGGCCGTCGATGATCCGCGTCTCCTTCCCCTCGGCCAACACCGTTCCGTAGCCGGTGGGGGTGAAGAAGCCGCCGATCCCCGCGCCGGCGGCGCGGATCCGTTCGGCGAGGTTGCCCTGCGGCACCAGTTCCAGTTCGATCCGGCCGGCGCGATAGGCCTCGTCGAAGTGCCAGGAATCGCTCTGCCGGGGGAAGGAGCAGATCACCTTGCGGACCCGGCCCTTCTGGATCAGCAGCGCCAGCCCCCGATCCCCCTGGCCGGCGTTGTTGTTCACGATGGTCAGATCGCCGGCGCCGGTCTCCAGCAGGGCGTCGATCAGTTCGAAGGGCTGCCCGGCGTCGCCGAAGCCGCCCACCATCACCGTTGCGCCGTCGCGCACCCCTTCCACCGCATCCAGCGGGCTCGGAGCGAATTCCACCATCATCACAGATCACCTGTCGCGTCGATGTTTTCGAGCACCACGGCCAGCCCCTGGCCCACGCCGATGCACAGCGCCGCGACGCCCCAGCGTTGCCGGGTCACCCGCAGGGTGTGTGCCAGCGTCCCGATCAGCCGGGCGCCCGAGGCCCCCAGCGGATGTCCGAGCGCGATCGCGCCTCCGAACCGGTTGACGATCTCCGGATCGATACCCCAGGCGTCCAGGCACACCAGCGACTGCGCGGCGAAGGCCTCGTTGAGCTCGACGGCCCCCACATCCGGCCACTCGATCCCGGCGCGGCGGAGCGCCCGGTCGGCCGCCTCGATGGGCGCTGCGCCGAAGGACTGCGGTGCCCCCGCCGATGCGCCCCGTCCGGCGATGCGCGCCGTCGGGGCCGCGCCGATCGTCTCCGCCGCGGCGGCCGATCCGAGCAGGACCGCCGCCGCACCGTCGGACAGTGGCGACGCATTTCCCGCGGTCACGGTTCCGCCCTCCGGTCCCGGCGCGGCCGGGCGGAAGGACGGCCGCAGCGCGGACAGCGTCTCCACGGAGGTACCGGGCCGGATCGACTCGTCGCGAACGAGATCCGTTCCGGGCACCGGATCGACCAGGTCCGAGTAGAACCCGGCCTCCCAGGCACGCAGGGCGGCCCGATGCGAGCGCGCCGCGAACTCGTCCTGCCGCTCCCGGGTGATCCCGTGCGTCTGCCGCAGTTGCTCGGTGGCCTCCCCGAGCGAGACCGTCCACTCCCCGGGCATGCGGGGATTGACCAACCGCCAGCCGAGCGTGGTGGACGCCAGCGCCTGATCGCCCGAGGGGAAGGCACGGTCCGGTTTCGGCAGCACCCACGGTGCGCGACTCATGGACTCGACACCGCCCGCGAGCACGATCTCGGCGTCCGCCACCTCGATCTGCCGCGATCCGGTGATCACGGCGTCCAGCGAGGAGCCGCACAGCCGGTTGACGGTGCTGCCGGGCACCGTGACCGGGAGGCCGGCGAGCAGTGCGGCCATGCGCGCGACGTTGCGGTTCTCCTCCCCGGCGCCGTTGGCGTTCCCGAGGACCACCTCGTCGATCGCGGCTCCGTCGCCGGCCGCGAGACCGGGTGCGCGATCGACGATGCGCCGCACCACGTGTGCCGCGAGATCATCGGGCCGCACGCCGGACAGGCCGCCGCCGTACCGCCCGAACGGTGTCCGCACCGCGTCGTAGACGAAGGCCTCAGCCATCGGCGTTCTCCCCTTCCTCGGCGTCGATCGCGGCGAACACCCGGCGGGCCACGCCGAAGGCTGCATTGGCCGCGGGCACCCCGCAGTAGATCGCGCTCTGCATGAGCACCGCCTCGATCTCGTCGCGGCCCAAGCCGTTGCGGAGCGCGGCGCGCACGTGCATGGCGAATTCGTTCCAGTGCCCCAGCGCCAGCAGCGCGGTGAGCACCGCGATGGAGCGCTCGCGCCGGGTCAGCTCGGTGCCGGTCCACACATCGCCCCAGGCGGTCCGGGTGATGAATTCCTGGAAACCGGAGCCGAATCCCGTCACCGTGGCGCGGTCCACGTGGGCGTCGCCGAGCACCTGCCGGCGCACCGCCATACCTGCGTCGTACCGCTGCCGGGAGGTGACCGTGGCCGTCCGCACCGCGCGGGCGGTCGCCGCCGCGCAGTGATCCGCCAGCACATCGGCCAGCCGTCGCGGCGCCTCGACGGGTGCGAGATGCGCGACACCGGGGAGCACCTCGTGGCGCCCCTCCGGGACCGCCTCGGCCAGGGCCCGCACATCCTGCGGAGGACACACCACATCGAGATCACCGCCGACGGCGAGGAACGGAACCGTCAACGAGGGCAGCCGATCCCGGACGTCGTAGCCGGCCAACGCCTCGCAGACCGCCGCGTATCCGTCGCCGCTCACGCGGGCCAATCCCGCGAACAGATCCTCGGCGACGCCGGGTGAGCGGTCGAGGAAATCGCTGGCGAGCCAGCGCTGCCTCGCCCCGGGGACCATCGCCGCCGTGCCCTGTGCGCGCACCGTCGCCGCCCGGTCGCGCCATGGGCCGGGGTCGCCGAACCGGGCCGCGCTGCACACCATGGCCAGCGACCGCACGCGGTCGGCGGCGCGCAAGGCGAGCTCGGCGCCCACGGCGCCGCCCACCGAATCGCCCGCGTAGTGGAAGGCCGCACCGGGGTCGTGGGCGTCGACGAGCGCCACCACCGCATCGGCCAACTCCCCCAGGTCGAATCCGCCGCGGGGGGAGGGTGATCCGCCGTGGCCCGGAAGGTCCCAGGCCAGAACGTCGTACCGGTCACCGAGCAGCTCGGCGACCGCCTCCCAGATCACCGCGCTCGTTCCCAGCGAGGGGCCGAGCACCAGCATCTCGCGGCGGCCCGGCGGCCGGCTCGTGAAGGACGTGGCCACCAGCTGCGGGATCATCGCCCCTCCCCGTTCGTCTCGGGCCGCTGCCCGGCGGCGTGCGCCCGCTGCGGCGCGGTGCCCAGGTAGCCGTCCACGGCGAGCAGATCGTCGAGCTCCCCGACGGTGAGATCGGGGACGGCGACGGCGATCCGGTCACGCAGCACTGCGGCACGACTGCCCGCGGGCGCCGCCACCGCGGCGTCGATCGCCTCCTGGACGGCGGCGCGACCGCCCATCGCCCGGCCGGCCAGCGTGATCATCAGCCGCTCGGACACCAGCAGCGGGGCCGCACCGCTCACACGCTCGGCCATCCGTTCCGGGAACACCCGCAGGTGCTCACACAGTTCGCGCAAGCTCACCGCGGCGCCGAGGGCGAGCCGCAACAGGCTCCGCAGGGCCGGCCACTCGGCGTGCCAGGCCCCGGTGGAGCGCTCGTCCTCGGCCAGGCCCGCCGCCAGTTGAAGCACTCCCGCATGGCCGGGCGCTGAGATCGCCGCGGATCGGATCACCACCGAGAGAACAGGATTGCGCTTGTGCGGCATCGTGGATGAGCCGCCGCGGGCGAGAGCGGACTCCGCCAACTCGCCCACCTCGGGACGGCTCGCGAAGATCACATCGTTCGCGATCCGCCCGGCGGCGGCGCACACCGCCGCGAACGCATCGCCCACTTCCACCACGGGTCCGCGCGAGGTGTGCCAGGGCTCGGACGTCGACAGCCCCAGCTGCCGCGCCCACTCCGCGCCGGCCTGGACGGGATCCACGCCGATCGCCAGGACCGCGGCGTTCGTCCCGGCGGCCCCGCCGAATTGCACGGGGGTCGCAGCGGAGGCCAGCCGGCGCGCCGCACCGTCGATCCCCTGCCGCCAGCCGGCGGCCTTCGCCCCGAAGGTGATCGGCACGGCGTACTGGCCCAACGTACGTCCCACCTGGGGTGTCTGCGCGTACTGCTCCGCCAACCGCGCCAGCGCCGCGGCAGCCCCATCGAGCTCCTCGGCGATCTCGCCGGCCACGCGGCGCGCGAGCATCATCAGCGCCGTGTCCAGGACGTCCTGGCTGGTGAGCCCGCGGTGCACCGGCATCGCCGTTCCGAGGTGCTGCCGGAGCTCGGCGACCAGGGGGATCACCGGGTTGCCGCCGGAGCGGGCCGCGCTCGCCAGGCGCGCGGGATCGAAGGCCCCCGCCGCCCGCCGGTCCGCGACGGCCAGCGCGGCCGCCCGTTCCGATTCCACACCGTCGAGCACGCCGATCCACGCGAGCTCCGCCTCCAGCAGCGCCCCGACTACGGCGGTGTCATCGGTGGCCGCGCAGGCACGGCCCGCCGCAACGGTTTCCAGCAGACCGAAGTCGCCCGTCATCGCGCACCCCCCGCGCCGTCGAAGTCGAGGAAGACCGTTTCCCCATCGCCCTGCAACCGGATGTCCCAGCGGAGGGAGCCGTCGTCGTCGCGCTGGGCGATCAGTGTGTCCCGCCGATCGGCGGGCAGCGAGGCCAGCAGCGGATCGGCCGCGAGAGCGGTGGCGGCCTCCGGCGGATAGACCCGGGTGAACAACCCGGCGAGCAGGCCCCGGGCGAACACCGCGACCGAGATGAACGGCGCGGCACCGGAACGCGCCGGACCCGGCTCCACCGTGGTGAAGGAGTACCGGCCCGTGTGCCCGGTGGCGGTGCGACCCCACCCCGCGAAGTCGTGTGGATCGCGGGTCCAGCCCTGCAGTGAGTGATCGTCACGCGGGATGAGCGCCGCCGGCCGCGCGGGGCGGCCCTCCTCGTCGGGCTGCCAGATCTCCAGCAGACAGTCCGGGACGGGATCGCCGGCACCGTCGAAAACGGTGCCGCACAGCCGGATCGCCCGGCGATGGCCGGGCGCGATGAGATGTTCGGCACCGGGGAGCGAGAGCCCGTAGCCGAAGAAGGGGCCGATGGTCTGGTCGGGAGTGCGCGACTGCGGGGTCACCGGTCCGCACCCCCGAAGGCCTCGTTTTCGGTCCAGGTCCGGGCGGAGCCTGCGAGCACGATGTCCCAGCGGTATCCGAGCGACCACTCGGGCGCGCTCGACTCGTGGTGGTAGTCCGCGACCAGCCGGTCGCGGGCGGCCGGGTCGACGATGGACTGGCAGATGGGGTCGTAGGCGATCAGTGGGTCTCCCGGGAAGTACATCTGGGTGATCAGCCGCTGCGTGAAATCGGTACCGAACAGGCTGAAGTGGATGTGCGCCGGCCGCCACGCGTTGCGGTGATTCCGCCAGGGATAGGCGCCCGGTTTGATGGTGGTGAACCGGTACGAGCCGTCCGGACCGGTGAGGCAGCGGCCGACCCCGGTGAAGTTCGGATCGATCGGAGCGGGGTGCTGGTCCCGCTTGTGCACGTAACGGCCCGAGGCATTGGCCTGCCAGATCTCGACGAGTTGGCCCGCGACCGGGCGGCCCGCACCGTCGAGCACGCGGCCGGACACCGTGATCCGTTCGCCCAGCGGCTCGCCGCCGTGCTGCACGGTGAGATCGGACTCGAGCGGATGCACATCCTGCTGCCCGAACACCGGGGACAGCATCTCCACGCCCTCGGGGTCCGCGGGCTGCAGCCGCTTGGTGGGATGCCGCAGCAGCGAGCTGCGGTAGGGCGGATAGTCGCGCCGCGCGGTGCCCTCCGGCGCCGAACCGGCGAGATACGCCGCGCTCAGCTGCGCGATCTCCGCACTGATGGCCTGCTGGTCATCGCCCACGCTCACTCCTGCCGTCGTCGTGTGACCGCAATCATAGCGCGTGTTCGCATATCGAATCAATGTTCATTCTACGAACACAGTCAGCGAGTGACGGCCGAGCGCACCCCCAGCGCGACCATGACCACACCGCCGAGGCCGGTGATCCGGCGCCGGAACCGCTGCACGTCGACCCGGCGGCGCATCGCGGTGACCACGCCGCCCCACAGCACCAGCCACGCCGAGGCCACCACGGCATGGGCCAGCCACAGCCACAGCAACTGCGGAGCGACCGGCGACCCCGGATCGAGGAACTGCGGCGCCAGCGTGAGATACACCGCGGCCGCCTTCGGATTGAGCACGTTCCCCAGGTAGCCCTGCACGACATCGCCGCCCCGGCGCCAGGGCAACCGGGTGGGCGCGGGCGCCGCCGGCGCATCCCGCAGCGCGGCCCGGATCATCCACAGTCCCAGCCCCACCAGGTAGGCGGCACCGATCAGCTTCACCACGAGAAAGGCCTCGGCGGAGTGCATCACGACCGCCGACAGTCCCGCCGCCGCGAGCGCCGCGTGGGTGAGCAGCCCCAGCACCGTCCCGAGGATCACACCGCCGGCGGCCCGCGGCCCCGAGGTGAGCGCCCGGTCGGTGACCAGCGCGAAGCTCACCCCCGGCGTCAGACAGATCGGCAGCACCGCGAGCCCGAAACCGGCGGCGGCGAGGAGCGGCGAGGGCACCCCCTCAGGGTAGGCGCGCTTCGAGCACCGGCAGCGCCAGATCGAACCAGTCGAGGTTCTCCCGCTCGAACCGCAGGCCCCGCACCAGCGTCAGATAGGGCCCACCCAGCCGCTGGTCCGCCAGCAGCTCCGGCTCCGTGCGGCCGTCCAGCCAGCGCGCCCGCACCCGTTCGTAGTGCGCCAGCTTCGCGGCCGCGGCCGCGCGTCGCGCGCGCAGGTTCGCACAGACGGCCGCCACATCACCGGCCTCGACACCCTGCACCATCACCAGGAAGTCGTCGCGGATCGCCATCGGTTTCGGCGACCGCTCACTGAAGGCCGCGAGCTCGGCGCGCCCCTCGGCGGTCACCCGGAAGACGCGCTTGTTCGGCCGCTTCTCCTGTTCGACGGTGCGCGCCACGATCGCACCGTCGGATTCCATCCGGTCCAGCTCGCGGTACAGCTGCTGCGGTGTGGCGGTCCAGAAATTGGCGCGGGCACCGTCGAACTCCTTGGTCAGGTCGTACCCCGAGGCCTCCTCGACCACGAGGAGGGTCGCGAGGATCGCGTGCCGCAGTGCCATGCAGTTCACCTTATTCACCGAGTTGCCTATCCGAGCCTGGACACCGCAGGCCGCGCATCGCATACTCGACCTAGTCAACAAATTTACTAGGAGGAGTCATGCAGGAGTTCCGCGACGCCGTGCTCGCGAAGGATCCCGAGGCGATGGAGCGCACGCTGGCCGACGATGTGCGATTCACCAGCCCCGTGGCCTTCAAGCCCTACGAGGGGCGGCACATCACCGCCGCGATCCTGCGCGGCGTGCTGCGCGTGATGGGCGGCGACGACTTCCGCTACGAGCGCGAGATCACCAGCCCCGACGGTCGCGACCACGCGCTCGTCTTCCGGACCACGCTCGACGGCAAAGAAGTGAACGGCTGCGACTTCCTGCACCTCAACGACGAGGGCAAGATCGACGACTTCGTGGTGATGGTGCGGCCGCTCTCGGCCGCGCAGGCCCTCTCCGCCGCGATGGCCGCGCAGTTCGAGCAGATCGCCGCCGAGGCCACCGCCGCGGCGCAGGCGGAAGCCGCACAGCAGGGCGCCGCGACGCGGAGCTGACCCGGCCGGTTTGGCGGATGCGCCCGGCGCGACTACTATTGACAACGATTTCCATTGCTGTCAAGAGGAGCACCCGTGCGCATCCGCAACCGCCTGGCCCAGGCCGTCGCCGCCACCGCCGTCGCGACCCTGACCCTCACGGCGTGCGGGTCGGCATCGTCGGAGCCCGGCGACGGTAAGCCGTCGGTCGTGGCCTCCACCGACGTCTACGGCGCCATCGCCAAGGCCGTCGCGGGCGACCACGCCACCGTCACCTCACTGTTCTCCAACCCCACCGGCGACCCCCACGAGTTCGAGCCCTCCGCGCAGGACACGCTCGCGGTCAAGCGCGCCGCGGTGATCGTCTACAACGGCGGCCACTACGACGCCTACATCGAGAAGGCCGCCGACGGCGCCTCGGGCACCAAGGTGGACGCCGTCTCGCAGCAGGACCCCAAGGGCGAGAACGAGCACGTCTTCTACGACCTGCCCACCATGCAGAAGGTGGCCACCGCGGTGGCGAAGGCGCTGTCCGAGAAGGACTCCGCCAACAAGGCCGACTACGAGAGCAAGGCCGCCGCGTTCAACGGACGGCTCGACGGCGTGATCGACCGGGCCCGCGAGATCGGCCGCGCCAACCCCGGCGCCAAGGTGGCCGCCACCGAGCCCGTCGCCGGCTACCTGCTGGCCCTGGCCGGCCTCACCGACGCCACCCCGCCCCGGTACACCGCCGCCATCGAATCGGGCACCGACCCGGCCCCCGCCGACATCGCCGCCGCCACCGCCCTGGTGACCGGCAAGCAGGTGCGCGCCGTGGTGCTCAACGCCCAGACCGAGAGCCCCGTGACCACCGCCTTCGCGAACTCCGCGCAGAGCGCCGGGGTGCCCGTCGTGCGGATCACCGAGTCGCTGCCCGAGGGCGTCGACGACTACGCCGACTGGCAGGCCGCGAACGTGACCACACTCGCCGACGCCCTCAAGCCGCGCCCGTGACGCAGCCCGTCGTCAGCCTGCGCGGCGCCGCGCTGGCCTACCAGGACCGCACCCTGTGGGACGGCCTCGACCTCGACATCGCCCCCGGCGAGTTCGTCGCGGTGCTCGGCCCCAACGGCGCCGGCAAGACCTCCCTGCTCCGGGTGCTGCTCGGCCAGACCCCGCTGTCGGCCGGCACCGTCGACGTGCGGGGCCGCCTCGGCTACATCCCGCAGCAGCGCGCCCTCGACGCCGCGGTGCCCCTGCGCGGCCGGGACCTGGTGGGCCTCGGCTACGACGGTGCCTCCTGGGGCATCGGCCTGCGCCGCCGGGCGCAGCGACGGTCCGCCGTGGACGCCGCCCTCGCCCAGGTGGACGCCCAGCCCTTCGCCGACGCCCCCGTCGGCTCACTGAGCGGCGGTGAGCAGCAACGACTCCGGGTGGCCCAGGCCCTGGCCTCCGACCCCGCCGTCCTGCTGTGCGACGAGCCGCTGCTCTCCCTCGACCCCGGCCACCAACAGCTCGCCGTCGCGCTCATCGAGCGCCGCCGCCGCGAACACGACACCGCCGTGCTCTTCGTGACCCACGAGATCAACCCCGTCCTGCCGCACTGCGACCGGGTGCTGTACCTGGTGGACGGGCGGTTCGAGATCGGCGCCACCGCCGACGTGATGACCACCGAGACGCTGAGCCGGCTGTACCAGGCCCCGGTGGACGTGCTGCACGTGCGCGACCGCCTCGTCGTGGTGGGGGGCGAATGATGGACCGCCTGCGCCACTTCTTCGACTTCGCCGTCACGGCCGATCTGCTGGCCCAGCCCTTCGTGCAGCAGGCCCTGCTCGCCGCCGCACTGCTCGCGGTTCTCGCCGGAATCATGGGCCCGCTCATCGTGTCCCGGCAGATGGCCTTCAGCGTGCACGGGACCTCCGAGCTGTCGCTGACGGGCGCGTCCTTCGCCCTGCTCATGGGATGGAGCGTCGGCTCGGGTGCGCTGGCCGGCGCGCTCATCGCCGGCCTGCTGTTCGGCCTGCTCGGCGTGTACGCCCGCGAACGGGACTCCGTGATCGGCGTGATCATGTCCTTCGGCCTCGGCCTGTCGGTGCTGTTCCTGGCGCTGTACCCGGGCCGCCAGGGCACCGCTTTCGCGCTGCTCACCGGCCAGATCGTGGCCGTCGGCATGTCCGGCGTGAAGCTCATGGCGATCACCACGGTGGTCGTCCTGGCGATCCTCGCCGTGATCTACCGCCCGCTGCTGTTCCTCTCCACGGACCCCGATGT
This sequence comes from Tsukamurella sp. TY48, assembly GCF_019656655.1. Taxonomy (GTDB): domain Bacteria; phylum Actinomycetota; class Actinomycetes; order Mycobacteriales; family Mycobacteriaceae; genus Tsukamurella; species Tsukamurella strandjordii. The sequence goes on from NZ_BPMV01000001.1 coordinate 1,257,104, forward strand.
GGCCGCGGCCCGCGGCGTCCCCACGAAGACGCTGTCGGTGGTCTTCGCGATGCTCGTCGGTGCCGCCGCCGCCCAGGGGGTGCAGATCGTGGGCGCGCTCCTGGTGATGAGCCTGCTCATCACGCCCGCCGCAGCCGCCGCCCGGGTCACGAGCTCGCCGGGCAAGGCCACGCTGCTGTCGCTGGCGTTCGCGATGACCGCCGCGGTCGGCGGCATCGTGCTCTCGCTCGCCCCGGCGCTGCCCGTCTCGGTCTTCGTCACCTCGATCTCCTTCCTGATCTACGTGATCTGCAGGATCGTCGGGCAGCGGGGCAGGCGGGGCACCGAAGCGGCCGAGGTCGTCCACGACCACCGGCACGCGCACTAGCCTGGACCGCGTGAGCCAGCGCATCGACCTCAACGCCGACTGCGGCGAGTCCTACGGCGCCTGGCGCCTCGGCGACGACGACGCCCTCCTGCGCGTGGTCTCCTCCGCGAACGTGGCCTGTGGATTTCACGCCGGCGATCCGACCACGCTGCGCGCCACCTGCGCACGTGCCGTGGACCAGGGCGTGCGGATCGGCGCCCAGGTGGGCTACGCCGACCTGCGCGGCTTCGGCCGCCGGTTCATCGACGTCCCGGCCGCCGATCTGACCGCCGATGTGATCTACCAGATCGGCGCGCTGCAGGCGATCGCGCGCAGCGTGGGCGGCACCGTCTCCTACGTGAAACCCCATGGGGCGCTGTACAACACGATCGTGGGGAACGAGACGCAGGCGCGTGCCGTGATCGACGGTGTGCTCGCATGCGCACCGGAGCTGCCCGTGCTCGGGCTCGCCGGGTCGGCGTTCCTGCGGCTCGCGGCCGGGTCCGGCCTACGCGCGGTGGCGGAGGCCTTCGCCGACCGCGCCTACACCGCCGAGGGCACCCTCGTGCCCCGGACGCTGCCCGGATCGGTGCTGCACGACCCGGACGAGATCGCGGCCCGGGTGGTGCGCATGGTCTTCGACGGCACCGTCGAGGCGATCGACGGCACCGAGGTGGAGCTGCGGGCCGAGTCCGTCTGCGTGCACGGCGACAACCCCGAGGCCGTCCAGGTGGCGAGCCGGTTGCGGCAGGTGCTCGAAGGCGCGGGCGCCGCGATCACGCCCTTCGCGTGACTACGGCCGGTCGATCGGCGGCATCAGATAGCTGCTGAGCATGGTGGCGCAGAACCGCACCAGATCATCGCGTTCGATCTCGAGACGCCCGGAGAGGTACTCGGTGAACAGCGCGGTCATCGCGCCGACCATGCCCACCGACGCCAGCCTGCGGGACTGCTCGTCCACCTCCGGCGGGAGCGCCGCCCCCACCACCGCGAAGAAGCCCGGCATGTGGCCGAGGCCGTACTCGGCCAGAGCACTCTCGCGATAGGGCGCGAGCAGGAGCACCCGGCCCAGATCGGGCCGGTCGACCACGAGATCGACGAAGGCGGCGACCGCCGCGGCGGCCACCTCCTTGGTCTCGGGGGTGCCCCGGACCGCGTCGACCAGGACCTCCTGGGCGCGGGCACTCACATCGTCGTACACCGCCCGGACGAACTCGTCGCGGTTGCCGAAGGCCTCGTAGAAGTAGCGCTCGGTGATGCCCGTGGTCCGGCACACCGCCCGGACACTCACGGCTCCGCCGTCCGGACCGCCGAGGAGCGCTACCCCGGTGTCCAGCATCGTGCGACGACGAGCATGCTGTCGTTGCTCGAGCGAATCCATTGTGTCAGCGTAACGCAGCTCACCGCGTGGAGACCCCGAGTCGGAAAGCTTCGGATCAGCTTCGCGTACGCCGCTGTCGTGCGAAATCAGCCAGCACCACACCCGCGGCCACCGACGCGTTCAGCGACTCGACCGAGGAAGCGATGGGTATGGACAGGATGGAGTCGCAGTTCTCGCGGACCAACCGCGACAGGCCCTTGCCCTCGGAGCCCACGACCACCACCACACCGGTGTCGGCGCGGTAGTCGTCGAGGGTCACATCGCCACCCGCATCCAGGCCCACGATCTGCAGGCCGGCCGCCGCGTAATCGGCGAGCGTGCGGTTGAGATTGGGTGCCTGCGCCACGGGCAGCCGCGCCGCCGCACCCGCGGACGTGCGCCAGGTGACGGCGGTGATGGCCGCGGACCGTCGGGACGGGATCACCACGCCGTGTCCACCGAAGGCGGCGGCCGAGCGGATCACCGCGCCCAGGTTGCGCGGATCGGTGATGTTGTCCAGGGCCACGATGAGCGGCGCCTCGCCGCGATCGGCGGCCCGGCGCAGCAGGTCCTCGGGATGCGCGTAGCTGTACGGCGGGATCTGCAGCGCGATGCCCTGGTGCAGACCGTTATCGCTCATCCGGTCCAGCTCGGCGCGCTGCACCTCGAGGATCGAGATACCGCGATCGGCGGCCATCCGCACAGACTCGGTGAGGCGCTCGTCGTTCTGCGCGCCCAGCGCCACGTACAGCGCCGTCGCCGGGACCTCGGCGCGCAGGCACTCGACCACCGGGTTGCGTCCGAGGACGTACTCGGGACCGTCCTCGGCGGCGCGTCCGGCCACCTTCTGCGGCCGCCGCTGCGGACCCGAGGCGGCCTTCGCCGCGGCCCGGGCCTTCTTGTGCGCCGGGTGGTACGGCCGGTCCTTCGCGGCCGGCGTCGCGCCCCGGCCCTCGAGGCCGCGCCGTCGCACACCGCCCGAACCGGTGACCTGGCCCTTCTTGGTACCGGCCTTGCGCACCGCGCCGCGGCGCTGGGAGTTGCCCGCCATGCTCGTCTCCTGGATCTACTGGGTCTTCTTGGCCAGGGTCCAGCTGGACCCGTCGGCACCGTCGGTCACATCGATCCCCGCGGCGTGCAGCCGGTCGCGCGCGGCGTCGGCCTCCGCCCAGTTCTTCTCCGCGCGGGCGCTCGCCCGGCGTTCCAGCTCGGCCTGCACCAGCACGCCCAGCGCGTCGAGGGCGGCACCGTCGCCCTCGGACTCGGCCACCCAGTGCGGATCGAGCGGGTCGACGCCGAGGATCGCCGTCATCGCCCGCACCGAACCCGCCAGCCGCCGCGCCTCGTCGAGATCGCCCGCCTCCAGCGCGGCGTTCCCGGCGCGGACCGTCTGGTGCACCTCGGCCAATGCCGACGGTACGCCGAGATCGTCGTCGAGGGCGGTCGCGAAACCGTCGGTCCACTCACCAACCGGGACCTCGCCCGCCCGCTCGACGGTGCGCTGCACGAACGACTCGATCCGCCCGTACGCCGTGACGGCCTCGCCGAGGGCGCCCTCCGAGTACTCCTGCATGGACCGGTAGTGCGCCGATCCCAGGTAGTAGCGCAGCTCGACGGGGCGGAACCGCTCCAGCAGCACCGGGATCGAGACCACGTTGCCGAGGCTCTTGCTCATCTTCTCGCCCGACATGGTGACCCAGCCGTTGTGCAACCAGTAGTTGGCGAACGGATCGCCCGCGCCGTGCGCCTGGGCGATCTCGTTCTCGTGGTGCGGGAAGATCAGGTCGATGCCGCCGCAGTGGATGTCGAACTGCGCACCGAGGTAGCTGGTGGCCATCGCGGAGCACTCGAGGTGCCAGCCGGGGCGGCCGTCGCCCCAGGGCGAGGGCCAGCTCGGCTCGCCGGGCTTGGCCGCCTTCCACAGCGTGAAGTCGAGTGGATCGCGCTTGTCGGTGGCCACCGACTCGCCCTGGTGCACATCGTCGACCTTCTGCCTGCTCAGCGCGCCGTACTCGCGCAGCGAGCGGACCGAGAAGTAGACGTCGCCGCCGGAGGCGTAGGCGTGCCCACGCTCGATCATGCGCTCCATGTAGGTGACCATCTGGGTGATGAAGCCGGTGGCACGCGGTTCGGCCGACGGCGGCAACACACCCAGCGCGTCGTAGGCGCGGGTGAACTCGCGCTCGTGCGTGGCGGCCCACTCCCACCAGGGGCGGCCGGCCTCGGCGGACTTGCGCAGGATCTTGTCGTCGATGTCGGTGACATTGCGAACGAAGGCCACGTCGAGGCCCTTCGCGATCAACCAGCGGCGCAGCACGTCGAAGGCGACACCGCTGCGAATGTGGCCGATGTGCGGGACGCCCTGAACCGTTGCGCCACACAGGTAGATGCCGGCCTTGCCCTCGATGAGGGGCACGAAGTCACGGACCTCGCGGGTCAGGGAGTCGTAAAGGCGCAGCGTCACGACGATTGATTCTACGGTGCCGTGCATACTCGACCGGCACACGAGCTGTTTCTCGGCCACGGCGGCTCATGGGTAGGTTCATTCGGTGGCCGAACGCGACGTCTCCGAGGTGACCCGGGGCACCGCCATGGGCATCGGCGCCTACCTGCTGTGGGGTCTGTTCCCCCTCTACTTCGACGCGCTCAAACCCACCGGGGCGTGGGAGATCCTGGCCCACCGCATCCTGTGGACGCTGGTGCTCTGCGTCGCCGCGCTGGTGATTCTCCGCGACCTCGGCTGGATCCGCCCGGTCCTGCGGCAGCCGCGACTGCTGGCCGGGGTGACGATCGCCGCGCTGCTGATCTCCACCAACTGGATCGTGTACATCGTGGCGGTCACGTCCGGCCACACGTCGGACGCTGCGCTCGGCTACTTCCTCAACCCACTGGTCACGGTGGCCCTCGGCGTCGTGGTGCTGCGCGAGCGATTGCGGCCGCTGCAATGGGTGGCGGTCGGCATCGGCGTGCTCGCCTTCGTCTACCTGGCGGTGGTGGCCGGAACCTTCCCTGTGACGGCGTTGGCCCTGGCCTTCTCGTTCGGCTTGTACGGGCTGGTGAAGAACAAGGTGGGAGTGCACCTGAACGCGTTGCAGGGCCTGACGCTGGAGACGGCGATCCTCGCGCCGATCGCCGCCGCCGTGCTCGTGGGCATCGCCGTGTGGGGCGGCGGTCTCGACTTCGCGCGCCACGGCGCCGGACACGCTGCGCTGCTGGTCTTCGCGGGTGTCGCGACCGCGGTGCCGCTGCTGCTCTTCGCGGCCGCAGCGCGCCGGATCCCGCTCGTGACCGTGGGATTGATCCAGTTCGCGACGCCCATCATGCAGCTGCTGTGCGCGGTGCTTTTCCTGGGCGAGCACCTCTCCCCCGAACGCTGGATCGGTTTCGGGATCGTCTGGATCGCGCTGATCCTGCTCACGGTCGACACCGTGCGGACGTTGCGCCGCGCGCGATCCGGCCAGCCCGCGAGGTAGCGCTCCGCGAGCGATGCGCGGCACGCATGGCCGAGTGCGCGGAAAGCTGCCGTGACCTGGTATTTTACTGGGTATGCGCGGGGCGCATGGCTCGTGAGATCGATACATGCCCCTGGCCGGTCCCACCCGCTCCAGCCCGCAGCGGCGTCTGGGCCGGCAGTGATCAGCCCGCGGCGTAGACCAGCGCGGTGGCCACGGCCGCCACGCCCTCGCCGCGACCGGTGAGCCCGAGACCGTCGGTGGTGGTGGCGGACACCGAGACCGGGGCTCCGAGCAGATCGCCGAGCACCTGCTCCGCCTCGGCCCGGCGCGGCCCGACCTTGGGCCGGTTGCCGATGAACTGCACGGCGGCATTGCCGACGGCGAAACCCGCCTCGGTGAGGAGCCCCCGGACCTCGGTGAGCATCTGCGCGCCGGTGATGCCCACGTTGTCGCTGCGGCCCACACCGAAGACGGAACCGAGGTCGCCGAGGCCACCCGCGGAGAGCAGGGCATCGCACAGGGCGTGCACGGCCACATCGCCGTCGGAGTGGCCGGAGCAGCCGTCACCGTCGAACAGCAGCCCGAGCATCCAGCACGGGCGGCCCGGCTCGATCGGGTGTACATCGGTGCCGATGCCGACGCGGGGAATGATCATGACTGCTCCTGAGCCAGGGCCTGCGCGACCCGCAGGTCGAAGGCGGTGGTGATCTTCATGGCGAGCGGATCGCCCGGCACCGTGAGCACGGTGCCACCGGCCCGCTCGACCAGACCCGCATCGTCGGTGGCCAACTCGTTCGGGGCGGCCTCATAGGCGGCGCGCAGGGCCTCGGTGGTGAATCCCTGCGGTGTCTGTACGGCGCGCAGCCGGGCGCGATCGACGGTGGCGACCACCGCACCGTCGGCGTCGACCTGTTTGACGGTGTCCGCCACCGGCAGCACCGGGATCACCGCGGAGGCGCCCGCACGCAGCGCCTGAACCACCCGCCCGATCATCGCGGGCGGTGTGAGCGGACGCGCGGCGTCGTGCACGAGCACGAGGTCGTGGGCGCCGGCCACGGCGAGACCCGCGCGCACCGAATCGGTGCGTTCGGCCCCACCGACGACGACGCGGGCGCTCGGTACGAGCGCCCGCGCATCGGAGAGCATGTCGGTGGGCACCATGACGACCACCTCATCGACCGCGCCGGACTCGAAGAGCCCGTCCACGGCCCAGGACAGGAGCGCACGACCGCGCAACTCCACGAACGCCTTCGGCCGATTCAGGCCGAGGCGAGTCCCCTGTCCCGCAGCCGGGACGAGAGCGACGACCGTCAGGAGGCCGCCGCCAGCGCCTCGTCGAGCCGGGACTCGGCGTTGCCGTCGTCCGTGGCCTCGGCGAGGGCGAGCTCGCCCACGAGGATCTGACGGGCCTTGGTCAGCATGCGCTTCTCACCCGCCGACAGGCCGCGGTCCTGCTCACGACGCCAGAGGTCGCGAACGACCTCGGCCACCTTGTTCACATCGCCCGAAGCGAGCTTCTCGAGATTGGCCTTGTACCGGCGCGACCAGTTGGTGGGCTCCTCGGTGTGCGGCGCGCGAAGCACCTCGAACACCTTGTCCAGGCCCTCCTGGCCGACCACGTCACGAACGCCGACGACCTCGGCGTTCTCCGCGGGAACCTTGACCGTCAGATCACCCTGTGCGACCTTGAGCACGAGGTACTCGCGCTCACGACCGCCGATGGTCTTGATCTCGATAGCTTCGATCAGTGCGGCACCGTGATGGGGGTAGACAACGGTGTCTCCGACCTTGAAAATCATCTGATCCTTGCCCCTTTCGATATGACCAGGATAACACGGGGCGATATCGGGCTGCGCGGCAACACCGCAGGTCAGGAGTCATCCAGGGCTTGACAAACGCAGTCCGGGATGTTCTCCACTGCAATCATCGAACGCCGAAACCCGCCCCTTCCGGGGCCGACGGACTCCCGGCGAACCCGCCGCCGGTGCCCGGCGGCGCGGCGCAAGCGGCCTTCTACTACGCTGCGTGGTGACATACTCAGCTCGTCCGCACGCGGGTGCCGCCGCGCGGAGGGAACACTGGAGGAATCGTGTCCGCACGCACCGTCTCGACCCGACGCACCCTCACCGCCGCCGCGGGTGCCCTGCTCGCCACCGGCGCCCTGCTGTCGGTGTCCGCCTGCGGTGCGGGGCAGATCTCGCAGACCGCGAACCAGGTGGCCGCCGTCAACGGCGCCAACCACAACTACGTCGACCAGAAGAAGGTCCTGAGCGACGTGCACGTGCTGTACCCGGTGACCAACGGCCAGGGCAAGCTCGCCTTCGTGCTGAGCAACATCGACCCCGACGCCAAGAACGGCGGCGACCGCCTCGTCGCGATCACCGATCAGAACGGCCGCAACGCCACCATCAGCGGCGACACCTCGCTGCCCGCCGGTACCTCGCTGTACGGTTCGGCGCCCCTGAACAGCGACGAGAGCTCCGACGTCACCCGCCTCAAGGTGACCCTGCCGGTGGACGGCTCGTGGCGTCCCGGCCTCACCAACGAGCTCACCTTCCACCTGCAGAAGGCGGGCGCGCTGAAGATCGCCGTGCCGCTCGACGCCGGTGCCCTTCCCGCCTCGGCCGCGGGCATCACCGTGACCGGCGACACCGAGGTCGGCGGCAAGGGCGGCGGCCACTGAGCCGCGCCCTCCTAGGCCGGGCGACCGGCCGGAGAACCCCGAGGTAGATCACCATCGCCAAGCCGAAGGTGCAGTACACCTGCTCCGAATGCGGCCACACCGTGGCCAAGTGGGTCGGCCGGTGCCCGTCGTGCGGCGCCTGGTCCACGATGGAGGAGGGCACCCCGGTCCGCGCGGGCGGCGCCTCGGGTCCCGCCGCCAACGTGGGGCTCACGTTGCCCACGACGCCGGCGGTCCCGATCACGAAGATCGATCCGAACTCCACCCGCGCGCTGCCGGTGGGCATCGGCGAACTCGACCGCGTGCTGGGCGGCGGCATCGTGCCCGGTTCGGTGATCCTGCTGGCCGGCGAGCCCGGCGTCGGCAAATCCACCCTCCTGCTGGAGGTGGTGCACCGCTGGGCGTCCACCGGCCGCGGAAAGTCGCTGTACGTGACGGGCGAGGAATCCGCCGGCCAGGTGCGGCTGCGCGCCGAACGCACCGGCGCACTCAACGACAAGCTGTACCTCGCAGCGGAATCCGATCTCGGCACCGTCCTCGGCCACGTCGAGCAGATCTCCCCTACCCTCATGGTGGTCGACTCCGTGCAGACCCTCTCCGCCTCGGGCGTCGACGGTGTCCACGGCGGCGTCACGCAGGTCCGTGCGATCACCGCGACGCTCACGTCTCTCGCCAAGGCGACGGGCATCGCCGTCATCCTCGTGGGGCACGTGACCAAGGACGGCGCGGTGGCCGGGCCCCGATCGCTGGAGCATCTGGTGGACGTGGTGCTCAGCTTCGAGGGCGACAAGCACTCCACGCTGCGCATGGTGCGCGGCATCAAGAACCGCTTCGGCGCCTCCGACGAGGTGGGCTGCTTCGAGCAGCGCGAGTCCGGCATCGTCGAGGTCACCGACCCGTCGGGCCTGTTCCTGCACCATCGCGACGAGGCCGTCCCCGGCACCGCGGTCACCGTCGGGCTCGACGGTAAGCGGCCCATGCTGGGCGAGCTGCAGGCCCTCGTGACGCCCACCCCGCTCCCCCAGCCGCGACGCGCGGTCTCGGGCCTCGACGGGGCTCGGGTGGCGATGATCCTCGCGGTGCTCTCCCGCTACGGCGGCGTCGAGAACCTGCCGCAGAAGGACGTGTACACCGCCACCGTGGGCGGCATGAAGATCACCGAGCCCGCCGCGGATCTGGCGCTGGCCCTGGCCATCGCGTCCGGCAACGCCGATAAGGCGCTGCGCCCGCACACCGTGGTGCTGGGCGAGGTGGGCCTGGCCGGCGAGGTGCGACGGGTCACCGGACTCGAGCGCCGCCTGGCCGAGGCGCACCGGCTCGGCTTCACCCACGCGATCGTGCCGCCCTCCCAGGAGAAGCTCCGGGTGGGCGATATGCGGATCGCCGAGGCCTCGACCGTGGCGGACGCCGTCCGCCTGTCGGGGCTGCGCAAGGGTTAACCTGAGCCGCATGGACCTCGACGTCGCGGACGACGCCTTCGCGGGCAACACCGCGCTGCGGGACACGGTGATCCGGCTGGCGCCCGGCACCGGACTGCGCGACGGCATCGAGCGGATCCTGCGCGGCCGCACCGGTGCCCTCATCGTGCTGGGCTACGACGAGGCCGTGGAGCGGATCTGCGACGGCGGCTTCCACCTGGACGTCGAGTTCGCCCCGACGCGGCTGCGCGAGCTGTCCAAGATGGACGGTGCGGTGGTGCTGTCCACCGACGGGGCGCGGATCGTGCGGGCGAACGTGCAGCTGGTACCCGATCCGGCGATCCCCACCCAGGAGTCCGGCACCCGGCACCGTTCCGCGGAGCGCGCGGCGGTGCAGACGGGGTTCCCGGTGATCTCGGTGAGCGCGTCGATGTCGATCGTGCACGCCTACGTGGGCGGGGTGCGGCACGTGGTCGAGGACGCGGCGCCGATCCTGTCGCGGGCCAACCTCGCGATCGCCACGCTGGAGCGGTATCGGCACCGGCTCGACGAGGTGTTGGGCGAGCTGTCGCGCGCCGAGATCGAGGACGTGGTGGCGGTGCGCGAGGTGACGCACGTGGTGCAGCGCCTGGAGTTGGTGCGGCGCCTGGCGATCGAGATCGAGCAGTCGGTGCTGGAGCTGGGCACCTCGGGGCGGCAGATCGCGCTGCAACTGGAAGACCTTCTGGGCGAGTCCGTCTCACTACGCGAACCGGTGCTGCGGGACTACCTCCCCGGCGATGCGGATGTGAGCGAGGTGGTGGCCCGGATCGATGCACTCACCGATGCCGATCTGCTGACCGCGACCACGGTGGCTGCGGCCCTGGGGTTCTCGGGCACCGTGGAGGCGCAGGACGAGCCTGTCTCGCCGCGCGGCTACCGGCTGCTCGGTTCGGTGCCCCGGCTGCAGCGGCACCAGATCGATGCGCTGGTGGCGGCTTTCGGCTCCCTGCAGACCCTGCTCGCCGCATCGGCCGCGGATCTGCAGGCGGTGCCCGGGGTGGGCGCCGTGTGGGCGCGTCAGGTGCGTGAGGGACTCTCGCGATTGTCCGAGCTCTCGGTGGAGCGCTACTAGCCGCCGGGGGCCGGGGCGGGAGCGGGCTCCGGCGCGGGCTTGGTCACGTTGAAAGTGACGGGCGCACTGCGCTTGGCGCCGAACTGGGCCACCACCTGGTAGGCGCCGGGAGCCACCGGAACGCGCTGCGCCTGGCAGCCGGGCGCCGAGGTGGTGCCGGCCCACTGCAGCTTGTACCGGATCTGCTGGCCCGGCTGCAGCACCTCGTTCTTGATCTCCGGCTGGAAGGTGCAGTCGAAGTTCGACCACAGCTGCTTCGAGCCGTCGAGGGTGAGCACCATCAGCTGCTGCTGGCCGGTGCCGATGTCGCGCCCGCACGGCACCGAGCCGGCGTTGGTCACGGTGGCCTCGAAGGTCGGCTGCTCGCCGACGGCGTAGGAGGGCTTATCGGCCGCGACGACCACCGAGATGTTGGTGTCCGGGCAGGGCCCGCCGGCGACGACTGCGCCCGGAGTGGGCACACCGGCGCCGGGCTGGCCGGATTGCGGGGCGCCCGAGGCGGCGCCGGACTGCGGGGCACCCGACTGGGCCGCGCCGGACTGGGGCGCACCGCTCTGCCCGCCCGCCGAACCGCCTCCGGGCGCCGCCGATTCACCGCTCGAGGGCGGCTGCCCGGTGGGCAGGTCGGTGGTGGTGGCCGCCGAGGAGCTCGCCGCGGCGGGGTCCGACGAATCCTTGCCGCCGCCGACGAAGACGATCAGCAGGACCACCACGAGCACCGCCAGCGCCGCGAGAGCAGCGGCCAGCACGCGGCGGCGCCAGTAGATCTCGGGCGGCAGGGGTCCGTTGGGTTCAAGCACGGTTCAACGGTAGCGTTTCCGCGACCTAGGGCCGCTGACCTGCGGCGGCGTGTCGAGAAGTCAAGCCGGATCGACGGCCTGGAAGGGCGTCGTCGGCGCCTCGCCGATGTCGCCGACCACGCTGCGCAGGTGCACCTTGCCCTCGGCCAGCTCGTAGGTGAGGCCGACGATGGCCACGCGGCCGTCCGCCACGTGGTCGTCGATGATCCGCGAGCGCTCCCGGAGCAGCAGCGCGGTCTCCTCCACGTGCTGCGCGGTGAACTCGTTGACCTCGGTGAGGCCCTCGCGGCGGCCGGCCAGGATCGACGGGGCGAGCCGCTCGACGATGTCGCGGATGTACCCCGGGGGCATGGTCCCGGTGTCGAGCGAGTTCACGGTGGCGGCGACGGCGCCGCAGCTGTCGTGGCCGAGGATGGCGATCAGCGGGACGCCGAGCACCTCGATCGCGTACTCGATGGAGCCGAGCACGGCGGAGTCGATGATGTGGCCGGCGGTGCGGACGACGAACATGTCGCCGAGCCCCTGGTCGAAGATCACTTCGGCGGCCACGCGGGAGTCGCCGCAGCCGAACAGGACGGCGGTGGGGGCCTGGCCTGCGGTGAGTTCGGCGACGCGGGAGGCTCCCTGGTTCGGGTGGATGGACGCGCCCTCCACGAATCGCCGGTTACCGTCACGGAGGGCGCGCCAGGCGCCCGGAGGTGTCGAAGTAGGCATGGGTTCATACTGCCTGGTGTGCACCGCCACCACGACTCAGGCCCGAAGATCGCATCGGATTTCACATCGGTTCTTCACTGGTTCGACGTAGCCGAGCGCGATCTCCCGTGGCGCGCCGAGGGGGTGACGCCGTGGCAGATCCTGATGAGTGAGGTGATGCTGCAGCAGACCCCGGTGGTGCGCGTCGAGCCGGTGTGGCGCGAGTGGGTGCGGCGGTGGCCCACCCCCGCCGACCTCGCGGCCGCGACCGGTGCCGATGCGGTGCGCGCGTGGGGCAAACTCGGCTACCCGCGCCGCGCGATGCGGTTGCACGCCTGCGCGCAGGCGATCGTCGACCGGTTCGACGGGGTGGTGCCGGACTCCGTCGAGGATCTGCTGGATCTGCCCGGGATCGGGGACTACACCGCCCGCGCGGTGGCCTGTTTCGCATTCGGGCAGGACGTCCCGGTGGTCGACATCAACGTGCGGCGCGTGCTGGCCCGCGCGGAGGCGGGCGAATCGGATGCTGCGGCGCCGTCGGCCAAGCGCGATCTCGCCGCCGCGACGGCGGTGCTGGAAACCGTTCCGGTGCCGCGTCGCCCGAGACTGTCCGCCGCGCTGATGGAGTTGGGCGCGCTGGTGTGCACGGCGCGCTCGCCGCGATGCGAGGCCTGTCCGATCGCTGACGGATGCGCGTGGCTCGCGGCGGGCGCACCGGAGGGCACCGTCGCGCCGCGGAAGGTGCAGAAGTACGAGGGCACCGACCGGCAGGCCCGGGGTCGCCTGCTAGACGTGCTGCGCGCCGCCGACGGTGCGGTTCCCCGTGCCGCGCTCGATGTGGCGTGGGAGCGCGATCCCGCGCAGCGCGACCGCGCGCTGGATTCGTTGCTGGTGGACGGACTGATCGAGCAGACCCGCGACGGCCGGTTCGCGCTGGCCGGGGAGTCCTGAAACTTTTTCTACACTCATGTAGGAATTGGTGATAGATTCGCACCATGAAGCTCTCAGATGGCCCCCTGCGCGTCACCGACCAGGGATTCTTCGGCCCCGAGTCCCCCACCTGGAGGGTGTGGGCCGCGCCCACCGCCCTGATCGGCTTCCAGCGTTCCGTGGTGCTGGAGCACTTCGATCCGAACCTCACCGCCGCGGTCGCCGATTCGGCCGGCATCTACACCGATCCGTTCGGCCGGCTCGATCGCACGCTCGCCTACTTCCTGGTGGTCGCGACGGCCGATTCACGCACGGCGATCGCGGCGTCCGAGCACCTGATGGACGTGCACCGCAAGGCCACCGGCATCGAGCCGGTCACCGGAAAGCGGTACAGCGCCAACAATCCCGCCTCGCAGCTGTGGATCCATGTGACCGGCTGGCACTCGGTGCTCAAGTGCTACGAGATGTACGGGCCCGGTCCGCTCAGCGCGGAGGACGAGGCGCAGTACTGGCGCGACTGCGTGACGGCCGCCGAGCTGCAGACCTGCGATCCCGCCGATGTGCCGTCGTCGCGGGAGGAGGTGCGCGCGTACTTCGACCGCGTGCGGCCGAGCCTCGCCCTCACCGAGCGCGCCCGCCGCGGCATGCACTACCTGCTGCGCCCGCGTGAGCGCGGCGTTCGGTTGCGGGTCGGTGGATCGCTGATCGCCCCGGCCACGATCGCCACCCTGCCGCGGTGGATGCGGGAGGTGGGCGGTTTCGACCAGCCGCGGCTCGTCGACGCCGCATACCCGCAGGCCGTGCGCCTGGCGGTGCGTGCCGCATCGGCCCAGCACGCCGCGGGCACCGTCCGGCTCGGGGCGCTCGTGGCCCCGATGACGGGCGACATCCTGCGCCGGCATTTCGCCCAGGAGCGCGAGCCCAGCAGCGGCACCGTGACCCCGGCGCAGGCCCGGGAGCGGTACAGCCGCGCGAGCGCCTCGTAGTGTGGTTTCCATGACCACTCCTACCTATGTTGTGACCGGCGCGAACGGCGGCCTCGGCCAGGTCGTCACGCGCCGCCTCGCCGCCACCGGCGGCCGCGTCGTGATGGCCTGCCGGGACGTCGACGGTGCGCAGCGCATCGCCGACGGGATCGACGGTGACGTCACCGTCGGCAAGCTCGATCTGGGCGATCTCGATTCCGTGCGCGCCTTCGCCGACACCGTCGGCGAGGTCGACGTGCTGGTGAACAACGCCGGCCTGATGAACATCCCGCTCAAGCGGACCAAGCAGGGCTTCGAGATGCAGTTCGGCGTGAACCACCTCGGGCACTTCCTGCTGACCGGGCTGCTGCTCGACCGGCTCACCGATCGCGTGGTGGCCGTCTCCTCGGTGGCGCACCGGCAGAACTACCGCTGGCGGATGGACGATCCGAACTACGAGCACCGCAAGTACCTGCGCAGCGAGGCCTACGGCCAGAGCAAGCTGGCGAACATGATGTTCGCGCGCGAGCTGCAGCGCCGGTTCGAGGCGGCGGGTTCGGACAAGCGCGCCTACTACGTGCATCCCGGTGTCTCGCCCACGGGCCTGTTCACCCGCACCGAGACCCCACTCGACCGGGTGGCCCGGCAAGCGGTCTCGCTGCTGTCGAATCCGCCGGAGCAGGCCGCCGAGGCGCTGGTGCTGGCCGCCACCGATCGCGATCTCGATCCGCATCCGTGGTGGGGTCCGAGCCAGCTGTTCCAGACCCGCGGCCGGGTGGGTAAGTGCTCCACCACCGCGGAGTCGAAGGACACCGCGAAGTGGGCCGAACTGTGGGACGTCTCCGAGCGACTGACGGGCTTCACCTACCCGGTGTGAGCCTCCCGCGGAATGGGGGCGCACCGTCGGGCGTTGGACCCGATATGCGCGTGGACGTCTGGACCGATATCAACTGCCCCTTCTGCTACATCGGCAAGGCCCGATTCGAGAAGGCCCTGGAGGGCTTCGAGCACTCGGGTGATGTCCAGGTGATCCACCGATCGTTCGAGCTCGACCCCTCGGCGACGCCGGGCTCATCGGAGCCGGTGGTCCCGATGATCGCGAAGAAGTACGGCATCAGCGAGGCCGAGGCCGCGGCGAACGAACGCGGCCTCGGCGCGCAGGCGCAGGAACTGGGACTGCAGTACCAGGTATCCGGTCGCGACGCGGGCAACAGCTTCGACATGCACCGGCTGCTGCACTGGGCGCTGGAGCTCGGACGCCAGGAGGCTCTCCTGGACGCCCTCTACGCGGCGAACTTCGCCTCGGCCGACCCGGCCTTCGGCGATCGCGAGCGCCTGGTGGCGATCGCCGAGTCCGCCGGGTTCGACGGTGCCGCCGCCCGCGCCGTGCTCGACGACGAGACCGCCTACGCCGATGCCGTCCGCGCCGATGAGGCCACGGCCTCGAAGATCGGTATCAACGGCGTGCCCTTCTTCGTCTTCGACGGCAAGTACGCCGTCTCGGGTGCACAGCTGCCCTCGGTGTTCACGCAGGCGCTCGATCGCGCGTGGGCGGACCGCCCCGAGCCGCTCACCGTGATCGGTGACGACGATGCCGCCGCCTGCGGTCCCGACGGCTGCGAGCTGCCCGCCCGCGACTGATTCAGGGCGCGGCGAGCTTCTCGACGGCCGCGGCCAGCGCGGCATCGTCGATCGCCACTGCGGCGGCGTCGCTGCCGCCGGTCAGGATATCGCCGTGGATCAGGGCCAGGATCTCGATCAGGAGCGTGGGTGCCGGGACGGCTGCCGTGACCTTCCCCGCCTTCTGCGCGGCCTGCAGCGCCTCGATCTTCTTCACGTTCGATCCGGCCGTGGACTCCAGTTGCACGAGCTCGCCCGGGCATTCGAGCGCGTGCCACAGGACGAGTCGCATCAGTTCGGGGTGCGACCGGTTGAACCCGCGCAGGCGCACGGCGTAGCCGGGGAGATCGTCGGCGGTGAAGGGCACGGTCTCGAGCAGATCGGCCACCCGGAACTCGATGACGGCGTCGAAGAGCTGGCGCTTGTTGCCGAAGTAGGCGTAGATCAGCTGCTTGTTGGCCTCGGCCGCGGCGGCGATCCGGTCCACCCGCGCGCCGGCGAGCCCGTACTCGGCGAACTCGGTGGTCGCGGCGTCCAGCAGGCGCGCCTTGGTGGCGGCAGCGTCGCGCTGCTGCTTAGCCGCGGGCGGCATCGCGCGGCAAGTCGGTTCCGGTCACCTCCGCAGCGTACTTCCACAGCCGCGCGGCGACGTCGGCGTCCCGCATCCGGGCGTTCTTCTTCGTCACCCCGGCGGGACCGACGAGGCCGAATCGTCCCTGCGGACCGTAGTACTCGCCGTTGCGCGCGGCCGGATCGCTCGCCGCGTACAGGAGCGGCTCGGCGCCCTGCTCGGGCTGCTGCGAGGGCAGGAGCCTGCCGCCGAAGCGGGTGATGATGGATTCCCGGACATCGCTCGCGCCGAGGCTGGCACCGGCGGTCTGGAGATTGGTCTGGGTGTAGCCCGGGTGCGCGGCATCGCTGAGCAGGCCCCAGCCGCGCCGATCGCTCTCGGCGGCCAGGTGATTGGCCATCAGCAGATCGGCCAGCTTCGACTGCGCGTAGGCGCGCGACGGCGAATAGCGCTGCACCGATTGCGGATCGGCGAAGTCGATGCGGCCGAAGTTCGCCATTCCGGAGCTCATCGTGGTCACCCGCGGTGCCGCCGACTTCAGCAGCACGGGCAGCAGCAGATTCGTCAGGGCGAAGGGGCCGAGGAAGTTCGAGCCGAATTGCAACTCGAATCCGTCGGCGGTCTCGAACCGCTCGGGCGGGGTCATCACGCCCGCGTTGTTGACGAGCACGTCCACCGCGACGCCGTCGGCGATGATGCCGTCCGCGAAGGCCCGCACCGAGGACAGGTCCGCGAGGTCGAGGCGGCGTACCGCGATATCGGCGCCGGGCACCTGAGCGAGGATCTCCGCGCGGGCGCTCTCGCCCTTCTCCGGGGTGCGCACCGCCATGATCACCGTCGCGCCCGCGGCGGCGAGCCGTTTCGTCGCCTCTTTGCCGGTTCCGCTGTTCGATCCGGTGACCACGAAGGTCGTGCCCGACTGGTCGCTGACCTGGTACATCTCGTTCTCCTTCGATTCAACTAACTGGTTAGTTGAAAGATTAGATCCGGGAGCCACACTTGTCAACCAACCAGTTAGTTATTTCTTGTCGGGTTGGCAGCGCGGACACCACCAGATGGTTCGCTCCGCCTCCCCCACGGCGCCGAGCGAGCCCGCGACGATCGCCGTGCCGCACCGCAGACAAGATCGCCGCGCACGGTCGTAGACGAAGGCGCGCAACCCGTTTCGATCGACGCCCGTGGTCACCCGCCTGCTGCGCCCCAGGTTCGCGCGCAGCAGGCGCGCGGCCTCGTCGGCCCAGCCCCGCAGATCACCGCAGTCGGCGACGGGAGTCGCCGGGTGCGTACCGCGCACGAAGCACAGCTCGTTGCGATAGACGTTCCCCACACCGGCGAGGGCGCGCTGGTCCAGCAGCGCGAGGCCGATGGGGCGCGCAGGATCGGCGCCGAGGTTCGCGGCGGCGCGCTCGGCGTCCCAGTCCGGGCCGAGCGGATCGGGCCCGAGGTGGGCGAGCGCACCGTCGACCGCCTCGGTGGCGAGCACCTCGAGAAGGCCGAGTGAGAAGCCCACCACCTGCGCACCCTCGACGGTGAGCACCGCGCGGGCGGTGTGCCCGGGCTTCCGCCAGCGCTCGCCGGGCCGGTACAGGTGCCACTGGCCCTCCATCCTCAGGTGGCTGTGCAGCGTACGGTCGCCGAGCACGATCAGCAGGTGCTTGCCGCGGGCGGTCACGGCGTCCACGGTGCGGCCCGTGAGGTCGACGGTGGCGTACCGCGGCACGCGCAGATCACAGCCGGCGAGCTCCCGCCCCACGAGGACCGGCCGCAGCCGGGCGGCCAGGTTGTGCAGGGTGTCGCCCTCGGGCATCGCTAGTCCAGGCCGGCGAGGAAAGCCTCGACGGCGCCGCGGTAGCGCTCCGGGGCGTCGTCGTGGGCGAGGTGTCCGGCACCGTCGAAGACGGCGTACCGCAGGTCGGGCCCCGTGTACTCACGCACCATGCGCGCGCCGACACCGGGTGGGACGACGGAGAACTCGGCCTCGATCAGCAGGGTGGGAGCGGCCACGGCGCGCCACTGATCCCAGTGATCGCGCGGGCCCCAGTGATCCGCGATCGAACGGAAGGTGTCCAGATCGCCGTGCAGCACACCGTCGTCGAAGGCCTCGTAGAAGTAGCGCCCGGCCACGGGGCCGAACATCGCCTCGCACTGCTCCTGGGAGGCGAACCGCGAGGGCCAACTGGCGAACCACGGCGCCCAGGTGTCGGTGGACTGGCCGGTGAACTCGGGCGACATGTCCTCGACCACCAGCGCATCGACGAGTTCGGGATACTCGGCGGCGGTGCACCAGGCGTGCAGGCCGCCCATCGAATGACCGATGAGCACCGCCGGCCCCTGATCGAGCAGCGTGAGGATCTCGGCGACATCGGCCACGAAGCGCTCGGTGGAGATGTCGCCGGCGGGCAGCGGGAAGCCCGCTCCGCGGTGGAATTCGGCGTCGAAGGTGAACACCCGGCCGTAACGCCGCAACCAGGGGATCTGCCGCCGCCAGGTGCGGCCGCGGCCCATCAGGCCGTGCAGCAGCACGATCGGCCGGCCGTCTTCACGGCCACCCCAATCCCGCAGCCCCACACACTCATCCACAGAGACCAACTTACCGGGCTATGTTGGACGCATGTCGGTAGTGAAGATCAACGCCATCCATGTCCCCGAGGCCGCGGGACCCGAGCTCGAGAAGCGGTTCGCGAACCGCGCCCACGCCGTGGAGAACTCGCCCGGTTTCCTCGGCTTCCAGCTGCTGCGCCCCGTGAAGGGCGACGACCGCTACTTCGTGGTCACCGAGTGGGAGTCGGAGGAAGCCTTCGCTGCCTGGCGCGACGGCCCGGCGCGGCAGGCCCATGCGGGTGAGCGTGATCCGAACGGCGGCGAGGGCCGCAAGCCCGTCGCCACCGGCGCCGATCTGCTCGAGTTCGAAGTCGTACTGAACGTCTCGGCCAAGCCCGCGCAGTAGCCCGCGCGCTCGGGCCGCGATCACGGCTAGCGTTCGCGGGCCGGTGGACGATGCGCGTACCGGCGGAGCGCAGCCATTGCGGTGCGGGCCGCCGGAACTGAGTCCACTCGGTCCGACAGCACGGCCACGAGCTGCTGATCCTGGTTCCCGAACCGTGGATCCGCCTGAACCAGGAGCGGAATGGCGCAGGTGAGCAGGTACTCCTGATAGGCGGGTGTGGTCGCATCGAGGTCCGCGAGCACCTGCTCCGCGGTGCCGCGGAGGCGGCCCGGCTTCAGTTTCATCGGGCCCGAGATCCTCGGCGCCAGATCCCTGGAGTAGGTCGCCAGCGACCACACCTCCGCCCACTGCAATGCGGCCTCGCGCACGAGCACGGCTCGGTACCGCCGCAGCACATCGCTGTCCCCGGCGATCATCCGGCCGGTCGCGGCACCGCGGTAGCGGAAGGCCTCCGACAGGGGGAACCCGCTGCTGCTCTGCTCCGGTTCGCGGCGGTCGTGACCGCAGTTGCGGGTCAGTCGGTGCAGCGCCATTCCCCGGCCGATGACCTCGCGCGCCCCGTCGGCCGGCGCACCGGCGACGATGCGGCGCGCCCCGTCCACGACGGCACCGGGGTCGGCGACGACTCCACCCGAAGACGGCGGGCGGAAGATCGCGTCGCAGGCCCGGTCCGCCGCCGCACCCCAGCACCGCGAGAGTGCGTGCGCGGCGGTCTCGGCGTTCCCCGCCAGGGCCGCGGCCCCGAACAGCGCGGGCACCACGCCGACGGCACCATCTTCGTCCACGAGGTCGGCCAGGAGACTCCAGTCGAGTTCGAGGCCCGCGGCCTCGCAGGCCTCACCGGCGCGCCGGGTGGCGACGGTGTCCGCGACGAGCGTGGCGTAGTCACGAATGCCCGGCACCACCGCCGACAGGGCCTGCGCGATGGATCCCGATGCCTTGTCGAGCCACCGCGGATCGGACCACAGCCGCGAGACCGACGAGCGGGAGACTCCCGACAACACCGCGATATCGGTCGCGGCGAGGCCCGCCTTCTCGGCGAGCTCGCCAAGGGTGCGCAGCGGACTGGTCAGTGCGTCATCGCGATGCTGCGCCATGGCTCTCGAGCCCTCCGGTCACCCGCCATTTGTTACTTACCGTTGATACGAAAATACCAGGTCCGGGCAGGTCCGGCGGTTCTCCGACCCCACCGACTGTCGAACACATTCTCCAACCATGATTGTTCGGGTAGGTGTGATCGCATATGGTGCGGGCATGGCTACAAGAACTGCTGCTCTCCGTCAGGACATCGAGACCAAGACCAAACAGGCCTGGTGGTCGCTGCTCGCGCTCGGAATCCTGTCGATCCTCTTCGGCGTCGTCATCCTGGTGTGGCCCGGCCCCACGACCCTCGTCGCCGGAATCATGTTCGGGATCTTCCTCATCGTCGGCGGTCTGGTACAGATCGTCGAAGGCATCATGGGCGATTCAGACAACCGCCTGCTGTCGATCGTCAGCGGCGCGCTGGCGCTCGTGCTCGGCGCGTTCTGCTTCCGTGACGACATCGCCAACTCCGTCGCGGTGCTCGGCGTCTTCATCGGCATCAGCTGGATCTTCGGCGGCGTCTGGGGCGTGACCGCCGGCGTTGCGGGCCAGCACCTCCCGCATCGCACCTGGACCATCATCGCGGGCGTTCTCACGCTGATCGGCGGCTTCGTCCTCATCGCCAGCCCGTGGGACAGCATGATGGTCCTGATGCTGGTGACCGGCATCTTCGCCATCGCGATCGGCCTGGTGGAGATCGTGGGAGCCTTCCGCCTGCGCAGCGCGGCGAAGGAGGTCGCCCAGAAGGTCGACGATGTCACCGGCAAGATCGACGCCACCGTCGGCCGGGTCGAAGGCGCTGTGACGCAGCGTCTCGACGGCATCAGCGATCGCGTCCAGCAGCACCGCACCACCGATGGTGCCCAGACCGACGGGGACAAGACCGACGGTCAGTAGTCCCCCCCGAAACGTCAGCGGCCCCCTCGACCTCACGGTCGTGGGGGCCGCCGGCGTGAGGGCCGCCGCAGTGGTTCAGAGCCAGGCGCCGGCGTCCCAGGTGAGGAAGGACTCCAGGCTCGCCGCGGGGTGCAGGCGGGGATGCTCGGTGGACAGGTAGGCGCCGCGGTAGAACAGCAGCGGCTTCTCCTCGCTGACCGTGCCGAGCGAGTGCACGCGGCCGATCGCGATGTGATGATCGCCGCCGTCGAGCACGTTCTCCAGGGTGCAGTCCATCCACGTCAGCGAGCCGTTGATCGTGGGGTTGCCGAGCGGCGAAGGACTCCAGTCGAGCCCCTCGTACTTGTCGTCCACAGACCTGCCGAAGGCGGCGCTCACCGACTCCTGCGCGTGCCCCAGCACGGACACCGAGAAGGTTCCGGAGGTCTCGATGTGCTTCCACGTCCGCGAGGTCTTCATCGGGCAGAACAGCACCAGCGGCGGGTCCAGCGACAGGGCCGCGAACGACTGGCAGGCGAAGCCGACGGGCTTACCCTCGGCCGAGGTGGTGCCGATGATCGTGACCCCGGTACAGAACTGTCCCATGACGTGGCGGAAGGTGCGTGCATCGAAATTCGGCTCGTCCGGCCCCGGTGCAGTCATATGTCGAACCTACTCCGGCACCGATTCTCGCCCGCACGCGGAATCGTGATGTTCGCCACCGGCCGCTCAGGCGCCGAGCAGGATGGCGCGCTCCACGGGGGTGTGATCGTCGTCGGACCGCGCCAGGTCGGTGCGGTACCGCGGCAGGAGCGGGGGCTGCGCGAGGAACCGCGGCAGGCGTCCGGCGCCGGGACGGAGCGGCTGCGCCGCGTGCACCAGGAAGGGATGGCAGAGGTAGACATCGCCCGCCGAACCCGTCGCCCGCACCTCGGGGCAGTCCTCGGTGGACCGGTACTCGTCGCTCATCGCGAAGACCTCGACGCCGGTGTCGCCGTAGCGCTGCAACTCGTCGGCGATCCGCCGGTGCGAGCCGACGCGGATGCGGGTGGGCGCATCGTCGGGCCCGACGTCGGAGAACAGGAACAGCATGAGCAGCGCGCGCCCGTCGCTGCGCCGGTTCACGCGCCAGCGCAGGAAGTTGGTCGGATCGTCGCCCGGGAAGCCCGCGTCCACGTGCCAGCCCGTGTCGACCGGATCCTCGTCGGACGGGAACCGCACCGGGAAGGTGCCCAGCGAGATCCGCGGCAGCCACCGCCCGGCCCCCACGAGCTGATCGGCGGCGGCGCGGATCGCGGGCGCGGTGGCGGCGGTCCGGAAGGGTTCCTCGCCGTGCTCGCCGAGGCGCACCACCGGCTGTTCCCAGGTGGACGGCGCGTCCGGGCGGCACCCGGCAGTGACCGCGAGGTCGTCCCACAGGATCTCGCGCCCGGCGGCCGCGGTCTCGGGCGAGAACGCGGCGTCGAGCCGGACGAAGCCGTCGCGGACGAAGGCCTCGACCTGCTGCTCGGTGAGCACGTGGTTCCCCTCAGTCGGATTCACACCCGACTGTGTCATCGACGCCCACATCTGCGCGACCGATTTTTCCCGCGACCGCGGATCAGTCCGCGAGGACGAGCCCGACGGTCATCCCCGGCACGGTGACCGCGCAGAGGGAGACGAATATGCGCAAGTAGTACAGCGCGGATTGCCGAAAAGTACGGTTACTCAAGGCGTCTACCTCCACCTCGGACCAGCGGATGTGATGCTTCGAGGCTACGCCCGTGTTTGCAATCGCGCACGATGAATAGGGCTGCTCCGCCGATCGCGACAATCCCGGACAGAACCGGGACACGAAGAAAGGGGCCGCCATCCGATGTGGATGGCGGCCCCTTCTCGTTCGATCTGCGCGGCGGTTACGCCGACTCGCTCGGCGACGACTCGCCGGCCAGTGCGGGCACCGCGTCGTCGGAGGACTCCGACTCGACCGGCGCCGGCTTGGGCTTGCCGGAGAAGACGAACTTGGCGTCCTCGCCCTTGCCCTCGCCGTCCCAGCCGTCGACGTCGACCACGACGACCTGGCCGGGGCCGAGCTCGCCGAACAGGATCTTCTCGGACAGGTTGTCCTCGATCTCCCGCTGGATGGTGCGACGCAGCGGACGGGCACCGAGCACCGGGTCGAAGCCGCGCTTGGCGAGCAGCGACTTGGCCTGATCGGTGACCTCGATCTCCATGTCCTTGTTCTTCAGGGCCACGGCCACGCGGCTGAGCATCAGGTCGACCATCTCGATGATCTGCGACTGCGTCAGCTGGTGGAAGACGACGATGTCGTCGATGCGGTTGAGGAACTCCGGGCGGAAGTGCTTCTTCAGCTCGTCGTTGACCTTCTGCTTCATCCGGTCGTAGTTCGCCCCGTCGGAGTCGCCCTGGGTGAAGCCCAGGCCGACGGCCTTCGAGATGTCGCCCGTACCGAGGTTCGACGTGAAGATCAGGACCGTGTTCTTGAAGTCCACGGTGCGGCCCTGGCCGTCGGTCAGGCGACCGTCCTCCAGCACCTGCAGCAGTGTGTTGTAGATCTCGCTGTGCGCCTTCTCGATCTCGTCGAAGAGCACCACGGAGAAGGGCTTGCGGCGCACCTTCTCGGTGAGCTGGCCGCCCTCCTCGTAGCCCACGTACCCGGGAGGGGCACCGAACAGGCGCGAGGCGGTGAAGCGGTCGTGGAACTCGCCCATGTCGATCTGGATGAGCGCGTCGTCCTCGCCGAACAGGAAGTTCGCGAGCGCCTTCGACAGCTCCGTCTTACCCACACCGGACGGGCCGGCGAAGATGAACGAGCCCGAGGGGCGCTTCGGATCCTTCAGGCCCGCACGCGTACGACGGATCGCCTTCGAGACCGCCTTGACGGCGTCCTCCTGGCCGATGATCCGCTTGTGCAGCTCGTCCTCCATGCGGAGCAGACGGGTGGTCTCCTCCTCGGTGAGCTTGAACACCGGGATGCCGGTCCAGTTGCCCAGGACCTCGGCGATCTGCTCCTCGTCGACCTCGGCCACGACGTCCAGGTCGCCCGCGCGCCACTGCTTCTCACGCTCGGCACGCTCCCCGATCAGCTGCTTCTCCTTGTCGCGGAGCGAAGCGGCCTTCTCGAAGTCCTGCTCGTCGATCGCCGATTCCTTCTCGCGGCGAGCGTCGGCGATCTTGTCGTCGAACTGACGCAGGTCCGGCGGAGCCGTCATGCGACGGATGCGCATCCGCGCGCCCGCCTCGTCGATGAGGTCGATCGCCTTGTCCGGCAGGAACCGGTCGTTGATGTACCGGTCCGCCAGGGTGGCGGCGGCCACCAGGGCGCTGTCGGTGATGGAGATGCGGTGGTGCGCCTCGTACCGGTCACGCAGACCCTTGAGGATCTCGATCGCGTGCTCGACGCTCGGCTCGCCCACCTGGACGGGCTGGAAGCGGCGCTCCAGGGCGGCGTCCTTCTCGATGTACTTGCGGTACTCGTCGAGCGTGGTGGCGCCGATGGTCTGCAGCTCGCCACGGGCCAGCTTCGGCTTCAGGATGGACGCGGCATCGATGGCACCCTCGGCGGCACCTGCGCCGACGAGCGTGTGCAGCTCGTCGATGAACAGGATGATGTCGCCGCGGGTGTCGATCTCCTTGAGCACCTTGCGCAGGCGCTCCTCGAAGTCACCGCGGTAGCGCGAGCCGGCCACCAGGGACCCGAGGTCCAGGGTGTAGAGCTGCTTGTCCTTGAGCGTCTCCGGGACGTTGCCGTTGACGATGGCCTGAGCCAGGCCCTCGACCACGGCGGTCTTGCCCACGCCGGGCTCGCCGATCAGCACCGGGTTGTTCTTGGTGCGCCGCGAGAGCACCTGCATGATGCGCTCGATCTCCTTGGACCGGCCGATGACCGGGTCCAGCTTGCCCTGCGCGGCGGCCGCGGTCAGGTTCCGGCCGAACTGGTCCAGGACCAGGGAGGTCGACGGTGTGCCGGCCTCGCCGCCACCTGCGGCGCGGGCACCGGCACCGGCGGGCTCGCCGCCCTCCTTGCCCTGGTAGCCCGACAGCAGCTGGATGACCTGCTGGCGCACCCGGTTGAGGTCTGCGCCGAGCTTCACCAGCACCTGGGCCGCGACGCCCTCACCCTCGCGGATGAGGCCGAGCAGGATGTGCTCGGTGCCGATGTAGTTGTGGCCGAGCTGCAGCGCCTCGCGCAGCGACAGCTCGAGGACCTTCTTGGCACGCGGCGTGAAGGGGATGTGGCCGGACGGGGCCTGCTGGCCCTGACCGATGATCTCCTCGACCTGGCTGCGCACACCCTCCAGGGAGATGCCCAGCGACTCGAGAGCCTTCGCGGCCACGCCCTCACCCTCGTGGATGAGGCCCAGCAGGATGTGCTCGGTGCCGATGTAGTTGTGATTGAGCATCCTGGCTTCTTCTTGCGCCAGGACGACGACGCGACGAGCGCGGTCGGTGAACCTCTCGAACATGGCCATTTTCCTCACATCCCGGTTACGACGGGGACCGGCTGGCGGCCTGTCCCGTTGCTAGCCGTCTGCAATTGACGTCTTATCACTGTAGTTCTTCACTGGTCGGCCGGGTTGGGGCGCGTGCCCCGTGAGCGGCATTGCCGTCCGCTCCCCTTCGCCGTCAGCTCTGGATACACCAGGTCAAACGCACTCCCGGCGGGTTTTGATCCCCGTTCCGCCGTGAGCGAAAACGGACGGGAACCGGCCCGGAACACACGTCGCCCCGGTGCGCGGTGCGCACCGGGGCCACGTGGCTTCGTTCTAGTTCGCCTCGTTGTAGGCGTCGATCACGTCCTGGCTGATCCGGCCGCGGTCGTTGACCTTGAGACCGGCGCCGCGCGCCCAGTCGCGGATCGCGGCGCTCTGCGAGCGATCGATCGGGGTGCGACCCCGGGGCGCCGCCGCGGCGCGGGCTCCACGCTTACGGCCACCGCTGCGGCGCGCACTCGCGATCCAGGTGTCGAGCGACTCGCGCAACTGCGCCGCATTCTTCGCCGAGAGATCGATCTCGTACGTGACACCGTCCAGACCGAATTCCACGGTCTCGTCGGCGGTCTGCGTGTCGTCAACGTCGTCGACAAGAGTAACGGTGACCTTGCGCGCCATGTTTTGCCCTCTTCTAGTCTCGTGTCAATGTCGGATTACGTACCGAAACACGAGTCTATACACGAAATCGCCAATACCGCGATTCCGTCGGTCATTTTTTGTAGCGATTCCGTAACGATTCACATTTCATTGGCGCACTAATTCGGTTGAATCCGGTCTTCTCCGACCAGTTCCCGTACACGTTCCGCGCCGATCGCGAGCAACAACGTGGGCAGTCGCGGGCCGGTGTCCCCGCCCACCAGCAGGCGATAGAGAAGCACGAAGAATGCGCGTTGCGCTGCACCGAGTTCCTTATCGCCCTTGACGATCTGATCGGCGCCGAGGCCGCGCTGCACCTTCGCCACGCCGTACACCTGGTGGGTGATCCCGGCCAGGGTCCAGTCGTCCTCCAGCCGGCCCAGGCCGGCCGGCGCGGGGGTCCCGGAACCGTCGAGCAGCAGCCGCAGCGCCGCTCGCTCCTCGTCGCCCAGGGCGGCCAGCGCGGCGGCGTCCCGCTCCGCCCGGACCACGGTGCGTTCCTCGGCCGGCATCTGCTCGGCGACCCACGCGGTGGCGCGGTCCAACCGCGGGCGAAGTACATCGAGGCCGGTCAGGGGCTCATCGGGCTCGAGGGCGCTGAGGATACGGAGCGTCTGCTCGTCGTCGCCGGTGGTGATATCGACCACCGAGGCCAGCGTGCGATAGGGCATCGGGCGCGGCGTGAGCGGCAGCTCCCGGACCGCGCCGGCGGCCGGATCGGCGACCGAGGCGGCGCGCGCGTAGGCCGCGATATCGCCGGGCTGCGCCTTGTCGCCGCTCACCTTGCGGGTCAGCGCATCCCATTCGTCGTACGTGCGCGGCAGCTCGCCGTCGAGCGCCACATCGAAGGACTGATTGGGCTTCTTGCGGCCGTACAGCCAGCGCAGCAGGGGCGGCTCCAGGTATCGGAGCGCAATCGCGGCCGTCGGAACTCCGCCCTTCGACGACGACATCTTCGCCATTCCGCGGATACCGACGAATGCGTACATCGGCCCCAGCGGTCGCCGCCATCCGAAGATCGGCGCCACATCCTTACCTACCGCGAACGAAGAACCGGGAGATTGATGATCCACACCGGAGGGCTCGAATGTGATCTTCTCGAAAGCCCAGCGCATGGGCCAATCGACCTTCCACACCAGCTTGCCGTCGGTGTGCTCGCGCAACAGCACCGTCTCGGTGTGACCGCAGCGACACTGATATTCCAATGCCGTCGACTCGTCGTCGTATGCGATGACGGTGGTGAAATCCGTGCCGCACACCGAGCAATAGGGCTTATACGGGTAGTAACCGGAATCGCCGGACCCGTCGGCCTCCTCGGCCGAGCCGGACGCGGCATCGGCGGCCTCCGCGGCGGCCGCTGCTGCGTCCGCATCGGTGGCGCCGCCCTTCTTCGCCTTGTCGAGGGTGCGGTAGCGCTCGAGGATCGTGTCGATCCGGCGGCGCTCGGACATCGCGTGCAGCACGCGGTCGGTGTAGGCGCCCGAGGTGTACATCTGCGTCTGGCTGATGCCGCGGTAGGTGACACCCAGTTCGATGAGGGCGGCCTCCAGCTCGCGCCGGAAGTGCTCGGCCCAGTTCGCGGCGTCGGAGCCGTGCGGTGCCGGAACCCGGGTCAGCGGCTTGCCGATGTGCTGCTCCCAGGACTCGTCGACACCGTCGATCTTGGGCACCTTGCGGAACCGGTCGAAGTCGTCCCACGAGATGATGTGCTCGACCGCGATGCCGCGGCGGCGCAGCTCGTCGGCCACCAGATGCGGCACCATCACCTCGCGGAGGTTGCCGAGGTGGATCGGGCCGGACGGCGAGATGCCCGACGCCACCTTCACCGGGGTGTCGTTCTGCTCGGCGAAGGCGACCGCCTCATCGGCGAGGCGGGTCACCCAGTCGTCCAGGGGCGCATTCAGGGCTACGGTCACGGACCGTGATACTACCGCCGATACCACCGCCGAAAGGACCGGCGGCTCACGCCTCGTGGGCGGCGAACTGCGCGACGGCGCGCCGGTAGGACTCGGATCCCGCTCCGGTGCCGCCCGCGGCGCGCAGTGTGAGGGCGCGGAAGCCGCCGTCGACCGACGAGGCCTGGACACCGCGGTCGCGGAGCCGGGTGGCGATCGCGGCGGCGGTGGCGCCGTTGCCGCTCACCAGGGTCCAGCGGGCGTCCGGGCCGGCGGCGGCGAGGCTGGTGCTCAAGCCGGGCACGAGGCGGGCGATCACGGCCGCGGCGTCGAGGGCGACGGCGCCGGTCAGGATGCCGTCGCGGGTGCGTTCGGACTGATCGCGCAGGTCGACGAGGATCGATCCATCAGCGGGGGTGAAGTGCACGGGGTGCATCGGGATTCTCCAGGCGGGAGGCGAACGCGTGGGGCGTTCGGGGCAGCGGAAGGGGGCCGGGTTCCTAGCGGACCCGACAACACTCCATGCAGCTGCGCACCTGGCTCATGGCAGCGAAATTAGCACCCGACCGGCGGCGTGGCAACAATTGCAATCATCGCTGCGCCGAATCCCGCGGGTGCGCCTTGCGCTCGGCGCGGGTGGCCCGGTTGGCCACTTCCCGCAGGTACACGGCCCGCAGGCCCTGCAGGGTGAGATCGGCCCGACGGTGCGTGATGCTCCGGCACTCGGTGGCCACCCCGTCGTCGTAGCCGCCGGTGGCGATCACCACGGCGCCCGGCACCGTCTCCAGGGCGCGCCCCACCAGGGCGTCGACCATGCCGGCGAAACCGTAGATGATGCCCGCCTGCAGCGCCTCGACGGTGTTCTTGCCGACCACCGACCGCGGCGGGACGAGCTCGACCCGGCGCAGGGCGACGGTGCGGTCGGCCAGCGCGTCGAGGGCGCTGCCGACACCGGGGGCGATGGCGCCGCCGAGGAACTCCCCCTTGGCGCTCACCACGTCCACCCGGGTCGACGTGCCGAAGTCCACCACGATGCAGGGCGCCGCCGCGGCGCGGCCGCACACCTCGAAGGCACCGGCGGCGTTGGCCACCCGGTCGGTGCCCACCTCGCGCGGATTGTCCACGTGCAGCGGCACTCCGGTCTTCACGCCCGGTTCCAGGATCACGTGCTGCGCGTGCGGGTAGTACCGCGGCGCCACGGCGCGCAGCGACCGGAGCAGCTCGGGCACGGTGGACAGCGCGGTCACGCCGGTCACCGCCGCCGGATCGTGTCCGTGGCCGGTGAGGAAGCCGCGGATCACCAGCGCCAATTCGTCGGAGGTCATCCGGGGGTCGCTGCGCAGCCGCCAGGTACCCAGCAGCTCGCCCTCGCGCGCACCGTCTTCCGCCGCGAACAGGCCCACGGTGACCGAGGTGTTCCCGGCGTCGATCGCCAGGAGCATCAGAGCCTGCCCGTCACCAGGCCGAAGCCGTCCGGCACGTGCGCAGCGTCGGCGGTGAGCTCGACGGGCTTGTTGTCGGCGTCGACGAAGACGACGCTGGGCGCGTAGGTCTTCAGTTCCGCCTCGTCGAGCTGGCCGTAGGCGATCAGGATGACGATATCGCCCGGGCTCACCAGATGCGCTGCGGCACCGTTGATCCCGATCACTCCGCTGCCGCGTTCACCGGCGATGGTGTAGGTCTCCAGGCGGGCGCCGTTGGTGACGTCGACGATGGCCACCTGCTCGCCCTCCAGCAGATTCGCGGCGTCCAGCAGGTCGGCATCCACGGTGACCGAGCCCACGTAGTGCAGGTTCGCCTCGGTGACGGTGGCCCGGTGGATCTTGGACGTCATCATGGTGCGCAGCATGGCTACTCGGCCTCCTCGAGGAATCCGGTGCCGATGGCGATGCCCACGTTGTCGAGCAGGCGGGTGTTGCCGAGCCGGGCCGCGACCAGCAGGCGGCCGTCGCCCTTGTCCGGCGCGGGGCCGAGGTCGGGGGCGCGCAGTTCCAGGTACTCGACCTGCACCTCGGGGCGCGCGGCCAGCACCGCATTGGCGGCAGCCAGGATCGCGGGCTCCCCACCCTGGGCGGCGTAGGCACCGGCCAGCAGGGCGGCGGACAGTGCGGTGGCGGCGTCGCGCTGCTCCTCGTCGAGGTACACGTTGCGCGAGCTCATCGCCAGGCCGTCGGGCTCGCGGACCGTGGGGACGCCGACGATCTTGACGTCCATGTTGAGGTCGGTGACCATCTGCCGCACCAGCACCAGCTGCTGGTAGTCCTTCTCCCCGAAGTACGCGGTGTTGGGCCGAACGATGTTGAGCAGCTTGGCGACCACGGTGAGCATGCCCGCGAAGTGCGTGGGCCGGCTGTCGGCCTCCAGGCCGAGCCCGGCCGGTCCGGGGTGGATGGTGGTGCGAGGGCCGTTCGGGTACATGTCGGCCACCGACGGTGCGAACACCAGCTCGGCCCCGGCCGCCCGCAGCTTCGCGACATCGGCGTCGAGGGTGCGCGGGTAGGCGTCGAGGTCTTCACCGGCACCGAACTGCAAGGGGTTCACGAAGATCGAGACCACCACGATGGCACCGGTCAGCTTGGCGGCGTGCACGAGTTCGAGGTGGCCGTTGTGCAGAGCGCCCATGGTGGGCACGAACGCGATCTGCCGACCGGTGGAGCGGAGGGCGCCGGTCACCTTGGTCAGCTGCGCCGGATCGTGGTGCACGGTGAGCTGACCGGGGGTGTACGGGCGGGTGGGTGCGCTCATGAAAGCTCCTGGTGCGACTGAAGAACGGGTTCGATGACTGCGGAGGTGCCGGATTGGGCAGCCGCGCGCCGGGATTGGGCGCGGTAGGCGTCTGTGATGGCCGGGTCGACGGTGTCGAGGGCCGTGAGGTGCCGGGCGACGGCGGCGGCGTCGCCGCGGGCGGCCGGACCGGTCAGGGCGGCGGCACCGCTGCGCAGCGCATTGTCGAGCGCGGCGCCGGCCAGCGGAGCGAGTACCCGTTCCGCCAGCCCGTCCGCCGGTCCGCCGACGGTGTCGAGCCCCACCCCCGCGGCGAGCGCGGCGCGCAGGGCGAGCACGGCATCGTCGACCAGTGCGACCAGATGGTTCGCGCCGTGCGCGAGTGCGGCGTGGTAGAGCGCGCGGGCCGATTCGGGGACCCGGACCGGCTCAGCGCCGAGTTCGAGCGCGAGGGCCTGGCCCACGGCGTGCCCCACCTCGTCGGAGGCGGTGATGCCGATGCAACAGGAGGCGAGCCGGGCGGTGTCCTCGGCGTCGTCCACGAAGGTCATCGCGGGGTGGAAGGCGATCGTGGTGCAGCCCAGTTCGGCGAGTGGGGCGAGCACGCCCACGCCGAGGGCACCTGAGGTGTGCAGCACGATCGCCGAGGGGTTCACGGTGGCTGCCAGTTCGGCGACCAGGTCCGGGAGCGCCGTGTCCGGGACGGCGAGGATCAGCAGTTCCGCCTTCTCGGCGACGGCCGAGGCTGCGGCGATCCGGGCCTCGGGCAGGAGCTGTGCGGCGCGTGCTCGGGAGCGGTCCGACGGTGCGGATGCCGCCGTCACGATGTGACCGGCGCGTTCGAGGGCGGCACCGAGGGCGGAGCCGACGCGGCCGGCGGAGATCACGCCCACGGAGAGCCGCGCGGGCGCGGGTGGATTCGGGATGCCCGCCAACAGATCTGGCGAGTCCGGGAACTCGGGCATGGGAGTTCTGCCTCCAAGGGGTCGTTCCAGTCCCGCAGCGCGGGTACCAGACGGTCACCGAAAGGCTATGCCCGCAGCGCGACGCGGGCAATCGGGTGTGAGCTAGCTCATCACTCCGGCTTGCGGCGGCGGCCGCCGGTGCGCTCGGTGTCGGCGTTCATCCGCGCGATCAGCTCGGCCACGGTGCTGCCCGAGGAGTGCTGGCCGCGGGTGGGATCGGCACCGTCGCCCTCGGGCTGGACGGCCGCACCCTCGGCCTCGGTGGGCCGCGGCGCCTGCTCCTCCTGCGGCCGCGCGTGGGCGGCGGAGGAGGGGGCGGGAGCGGAGGTCGGGAACGGGGGCACCGTGGGGATCTGCTGCACGTGCTCCGCCGGCGAGGGCTGCTGCGGCGCGCGCTCCGGAGGCGCGTACTGCGCGAACTGGGGCGGTGCCTGCTGCTGCGCGGCGTCCGGTGTGAATCGGCGCGGCGGGAAGGGCGGGCGGTAGCCGGACTGCGGGGCGAGCGGCACGAAGGGCTCGTCGGTGTCCGGGTCGATGTGCTCCACGTGCTCCACGTCGACCGGTTCGGCGTCGGCCGCCGGCTCGGGGGTCACGACGGCCTGGAAGACCGCGGTGGGCGCATCGTCGTCGGTCCGCTGCGGGGCGGCCGGCGGCACGTCCACCGGCGGGACGTCGACGGGCGGCACGTCCACCGGCGGCTGCTCGGCCGCGGGGAAGCCCGGCACCTCGGACACGGAGGAGGCGGCGCCGTAGTAGCTGTCGACATCGGGGACCTGCGGCGGCACACCGGCGAAGTCCTGCTGCGCGCGGAACCGGTCGTCGTCCTCGAAGACGGACTTGGCCTGCTGCGCGGCCAGGGCCCGCTGTTCGGCGGCGGCGTACAGCTCGGTGTACGAGGGGCCCAGGTCGCGGCCCAGCAGTTCCTCGAGGTTGGCGCGCAGCGCGAGCACCTCGGCCTTGAGCGCGGTGAGCTCCTCGTTGGATTCGTCGCGCAGTTCGGCGCGCAGATCGTGTTCGAGTTGCAGCTCGTATTCGCGGCGCGCGGCGATCTCGCGTTCCAGCTGGAGCGCGTAGACGGCCTTCAGACCGCCCTCCTTCGACTCCACCGATCGCAAGTCCCGCTGGTTGCGGGCCACCAGGAAGGCGGCGATCACCAGACCCCAGATCAGCAGGATCAAGGACACCAGGCCCCAGCGCTTGTCGTCGGAGAAGACCCACATCCCGGTCCCGGCCACGGCCAGCACGATCACCGCGCCGAGCATCCACTGCCCGGCACCGGCGCTCGATCGACGCGCGACTCGTTTCCGATTGGCGGGATCCGTCATGATCGTGACATTACCGTTTACCGGCCACGATCCGGCACATGGACCTCGGAATGTCGCATACGCCGTCTTTTGTCCCAGCTTTCACACGCGACGTGCGGCGGATCAGGCGGGCGAGGTGTCGGCGGGCTGCTCGTCCGGATCGTCGGGCGTGCGACAGCACCGCTCCAGCCACAGCGCCGAGGCGAGCAGCAGCACCGAGCCCACGAGTCCGATCCAGGCACCCGGCCGGTCGGCGTGCGTGGCGGTCAACTGGTTCCCGGCGGTCAGCAGGAAGGCCAGCGCGCCGCCGAAGAAGCCGAGCGACACCGCGCCCAGGTACGCCGAGGCCTTGGCCAGGGCCACCGCTCGGGCGACGGCGATCGGGTGCAGGCGACCGGGCCCCATCCCCACCTCACCCTTGGCGAGCCGGGACCGGATGAGCTGCGCGATCCACAGATCGGCGGCGGCCACGCCGTAGAGCATCGCGCCGGCCCACACGGGGATCGGCGGAACCAGCTCCTTGACCAGCAGATAGGTGGCCAGGCCCACGCCCAGCACGATCGCCGCCAGCTCGACCCAGCCGGTGGAGCGGACGCCGGAGCCCTGCGGTTCGTCGGGCTTCTTCCGCGGATCGGACGGTGCACTCACAGCGCAGTCACCTCCGCGACCTCGTCGGCGGGCAACGCGGCGATCAGGCCCGCCACGGCGCCGTGCCCGGGCAGCTCCGCCGCGGGGTCGGCGGCCAGCCACGGGACGAGCACGAAGGCGCGCTGGTGCGCGCGGGGATGCGGGACGGTGAGCTCCGGATCGTCGGAATGCACGGCGCTCGCGCCGTCCCACACGGCGATCACGTCGACGTCCAGCGTGCGCGGGCCCCAGCGGACCTCGCGCACGCGGTCGGCGGCGGCCTCCTGCTCGCGGGCGAAGGCGAGCCAGCCGGCGGCGTCCCGGGCGGGATCGTCGGCCAGCACCGTCGCGTTGACGAAGTCCTCCTGCTCCACCCCGCCCCAGGGCGGCGTGCGGTAGAGCGGCGAGGCGGCGACGAGGGCCGGTCCGAGCGCGTCGATCGCGGACCGCACGGACGCGGCCGCGTCACCGAGGTTCGCGCCGATGGAGAGCACCGCGCGGGTCACTGCGGCACTCCTCGCGCGCCGGCCCGCGAGCGACGGGCCACCACGGCCACATCGGCGAAGGTCAGCGGGATCGGCGCGGAGGGCTTGTGCACGGTGACCTCGGTGGCGTACACCCGGGGATCGGCCGCGATACCGTCGGCGATCTCGGCGGCCACGGTCTCGATGAGGTTGCGCGGCTCCCCCGCGACGATGTCGTGGGCCAGCTGCGCGAGCGCCCCGTAGTCCACGGTGTCGGCGAGGTCGTCGGACGCGGCGGCGGGCCGCGAATCCACCCACAGCACCAGGTCGACGATGAACTCCTGGCCGTCGCGGCGCTCGTGGTCGAAGACGCCGTGGTTGCCGGTGACCCGCAGCCCGGTGAGCTCGATCCGGTCGGCCATCAGGCACCGCCCCGCTGCCACGCCCGGGTCACCGCGATCGCGTCGGCGGTGGCGCGGACATCGTGCACGCGCACGCCCCACACCCCGGCCCGCGCGGCGAGCGCGGAGATCACCGCGGTGGCCACCTCGCGGCCCCCGGGGGCGCGTCCACCGAGCAGCTCACCCAGGAAACGTTTGCGGGAGGCACCCACGAGGACCCGGAAACCGGTGTCCTGCAGCACGTCCAGGCTGTGCAGCAGGGCCCAGTTGTGATCGCCGTTCTTGGCGAAACCGAGGCCGGGGTCGAGCACGATCCGCTCGGGTTCGATGCCCGCGGCGATCGCGGCGTCGGCCTGGTGCAGCAGTTCGTCGCGCACCTCGGTGACCACATCGGTGTAGTCGGTGACGCCGTGGTGGATGCCGCTCCAGGTGTCCGCGCCGGGGGCTCCGGGCGACGGGCGCCAGTGCATCAGGATCCACGGCGCGGTCGATCCGGCCAGCACGGCCGCCATGGCGGGGTCGGCGCGGCCGCCGGAGACGTCGTTGACGATGGCCGCACCGGCCTCCAGTGCGGCGGCGGCGACGCAGGCGCGCATGGTGTCGACGGAGACCGCGATCCCCTCGGCGGCGAGCGCGCTGATCACGGGGACCACCCGGTCGCGTTCGATGTCCGCGGGCACGCGGTGCGCGCCGGGGCGCGTCGATTCGCCGCCCACATCCACCACCGCGGCCCCGTTCGCCACCAGTTCGCGGGCATGGGCCAGCGCGGCGTCGAGGTCGAGGTAGCGGCCGCCGTCGGAGAAGGAATCCGTGGTCACGTTGACCACGCCCATGATCAAGGTGGCCGCGGAGGGGCCTCGGGTGACGTTCACCGGCGGAGGATGAGATCGAGTGCCTCGGCCCGCGAGGTCGCGCTGTCCTTGAACGCGCCGCGCACGGCGGAGGTGGTGGTGCTGGCGCCCGGCTTGCGGATCCCGCGCATCGCCATGCACAGGTGCTCGGCCTCGATCACCACGATCACCCCGCGCGGATCGAGCTTGCGCACCACGGCATCGGCGATCTGGGCGGTGAGCCGCTCCTGCACCTGCGGCCGCTTGGCGTACAGGTCCACGACGCGCGCGAGCTTGGACAGGCCCGTGACCCGGCCACTGGGGCCGGGCAGGTAGCCCACGTGGGCGACGCCGTGGAAGGACACCAGGTGATGCTCGCAGGTCGAGTACATCGGGATGTCCTTGACCAGCACCAGCTCATCGTGGTCCTCACCGAACGTGGTGTCCAGCACCCGGTCGGGATCGGTGTGCAGGCCACCGAAGACCTCGGCGAAGGCACGGGCCACCCGCTCGGGGGTCTTCTTCAGGCCCTCCCGCTCGGGGTCCTCGCCGACGGCGATGAGCAGCTCCCGCACGGCGGCCACGGCACGTTCGTGATCGAACGGTGCGATGGCCGCACCGTCGCCCGCCGCCACGTCAGCGCTCGCTCGGTCGGTCCGGACCGGACTGCCCCGGCTCCTGTCCCTGCGGCGCCTGGCCGGGCTGGTTCTGCGGCGGCTGCCCCTGCGGGGGCCAGCCGGGGGCGGACCATCCGGCGGGGGCGCCGTAGTCCGGCCTGCTGCCGCCCACGGGGGGCTGGCCGTACTGGCCGGGCTGCGGGTAGGGGCTCGGCTGCGGGTAGCCGCCGGGCTGGCCGGGGTACGGCTGGTTCGGGTACTGAGGTCCCGGGTAGGACGGCTGGCCGCCGCCCCACTGGTAGCCCGGCTGACCGTAGGCGGGCTGTCCGGCCTGCTGGCCCGGCACCGGCCAGGGCTGCCCCTGGCCGTTGACCTGACCGTTCTGGCCCGACGGTGCCGCCGCCCCCGCGAGGGCCGCCTGCTCCGCCTTCTTGCGCTCGGCCTCCTCGTCGACCGGCGGCCAGGGCTCGCCGTTCTCGATGGCGATCTCCTTGGGCGTCTTGATCGGCGGCTTGGTGGACGGCGTGCGGTGGCCGAAGTCGTCGAACTGGGTGATGCGCGGGCGCTTCTCCACCGACGCGAAGATCCGCTCGAGATCCTTGCGGACCAGCGTCTCCTTCTCCAGCAGCTCGCCGGCCAGCACGTCCAGCACGTCGCGGTACTCGGTGAGGATGGCCCAGGCCTCGGTGTGCGCGGCCTCGACCAGCGAGCGCACCTCCTCGTCGATCTGGCTGGCGACGGCCTCGGAGTACTGCGCGCCACTGCCGATGCCGCGGCCGACGAACGGGTCGCCGTCCTCCTGGCCGTAGCGCACGGCGCCGAGCCGCGCGCTCATGCCGTACTCGGTGACCATGGCGCGGGCGATCTTGGTGGCCTGGTCGATATCGCTCGATGCACCCGTGGTGGGCTCGGCGAAGACCAGCTCCTCCGCGGCGCGGCCACCCATCGCGAAGATCAGGCGTCCGATCATCTCGTTGCGGGTGTACATGCCCTTGTCGTTCTCGGGCACGGCGAGCGCGTGACCGCCGGTGCGGCCGCGGGCGAGCACGGTGACCTTGTACACCGGGTCGAGGCCGTCCGTGGCCCACGCGGCCAGGGTGTGGCCGCCCTCGTGGTACGCGGTGACCTTCTTCTCGTGCTCGGAGATGATGCGGTTCTTGCGGCGCGGGCCGCCGACCACGCGATCCACGGATTCCTCCAGGATCGGGGCGGTGATCTGCGTGCCGTTCTCGCGGGCGGTGAGCAGCGCGGCCTCGTTGATCACGTTGGCCAGGTCGGCACCGGACATGCCGGGCGTGCGCTTGGCCAGACCCGACAGGTCGACGTCGTCGGCGAGCGGCTTGCCCTTGGCGTGCACCTCGAGGATCGCCTTGCGGCCGGCCATGTCCGGGTTGGACACGGGGATCTGGCGGTCGAACCGGCCCGGACGCAGCAGCGCCGGGTCCAGGATGTCGGGACGGTTGGTGGCCGCGATCAGGATGATGCCCTGGCGGTCGCCGAAGCCGTCCATCTCGACGAGCAGCTGGTTGAGGGTCTGCTCGCGCTCGTCGTGGCCGCCGCCCATGCCGGCGCCGCGCTGGCGGCCGACGGCGTCGATCTCGTCGACGAAGATGATGCAGGGGCTGTTCTCCTTGGCCTGCTCGAAGAGATCGCGCACGCGGGAGGCGCCCACGCCCACGAACATCTCGACGAAGTCCGAGCCGGAGATGGTGAAGAAGGGCACGCCCGCCTCGCCCGCGACGGCGCGCGCGAGCAGCGTCTTACCGGTGCCGGGCGGGCCGTAGAGCAGCACGCCCTTGGGGATCTTCGCGCCGAGGGCCTGGTAGCGGGCCGGGTTCTGCAGGAAGTCCTTGATCTCGTAGAGCTCCTCGACCGCCTCGTCGGCGCCCGCGACATCGGAGAAGGTGGTCTTCGGCATGTCCTTGCTGAGCTGCTTGGCCTTGCTCTTGCCGAAGCCCATGACCCCGCCCCGGCCGCCGCCCTGCATGCGGTTCATGAGGAAGAAGAACAGGCCCACCAGCAGCAGGATCGGCAGCAGCGTGAACAGCAGCATCGAGATCCAGGGCGATTCCTGGGTCACGTTGGTGGTGTACGCCACCGGCTTGCCGTCGGGCGTCTTGGCGTCCTGGACGTCGGCCAGGATGTCGCGCGCGGTGCCGGCCGGGTACTTGGCGTAGATCTTGGTGCCGTCGGCACCGTCGACCGCCTTCGCCAGCGTCACGCGCAGCGTCTGCTCGCGGTCGTCGATCTGCACGTCGGTGACGTTCTTCGACTGGAGCTGCTCGACCACCACCGAGGTGGCCACCGGCTTGTAGTCGCGGTTACTGCCGCCGACCATGGTGAACGCCCAGATCAGGAGCACGAAGCCGGCGATGATCGCCAGCGTCCGGATGAGTGATTTGCGTTTCATATCGCTTCGCCTCGCGGGCTCGTTGTCCTTTTCCAGCGGCGGGCGCGGGTAGCCGCGCAGGTCGACTTCCCAGGTTACCGTGCGCGGTGCACGGGACGCCGGGCGCGGCCGTGCGCCCTGGGCGAACATGTCCGTTTCGCTGCCGATAGGGTTCGGCGCGTGACCGATCCCCAGCATCCCCAGGACCCCGCGCAGTACCCGCAGTACCCGCAGTACCCGGGAGCTCAGCAGTACCCCGGCGCCCCGCAGTACCCGCAGCGCCCGGTCGCCGCGGCCGCACCGTCGCCCGCCTGGCGCAGCCGTTTCGACTTCTACAACACCTACGGGCACCCGTCGGCCTCGCCGCAGGGCACGGCGGCGTTCAAGCAGTTGTCCTTCGGTGAGCGGTTCCGGCTCTCGGGCAACGGTCCGGCCTTCTTCTTCGGCCCGATCTACTTCGCGATCAAGGGCCCGTGGCGCAAGGGCCTGAGCCTGTTCGGCATCGCCTTCGTGATCAGCATCCTGGTCGGCATGATCGAGGTGGCCTTCGGCATCTCGATCCCCGCGGGGGCCTTCGGCGCGGCGATCGGCGTGCTCTACTCGACCACCGCCAACTGGGCGTACTACCAGCACGTGGCCTACGGCAGCACCAGCTGGAACCCGTTCGAGGATGTTCCGCTGCTGCGCGCCAGGAAGTAGCGGGTCAGACCTCGAGCTCGGCGGCCACGGCCAGGAGCTCCGCCTCGCCGCCCGGGCGGGCGATCAGCTGCACGCCCTCGCCGCGGACGGGCACCGTCATCGCGGGCCAGCCGAGCAGGTTCCAGAGGCTGGGGTGCGGCGCGTAGCCGAGGCTCGCGGCGGCGCTGGCCGCCCACGGCAGGGCGCTGTACCGGCGGGCCCGCGCCGGACGACGCGCCAGCGTGGGCGTCACCAGAACGTCGATCCGCTCGTTCGCGAAGAACCGCTCCAGCACCGATTCCAGGGCCGCGGCGTCGGCGGGGCGCACGAGACCCCGGTCCGCGACGAGCCGCCCGAGGGCCGCGTGCCGCCGGGTGCGGGCTTGCAGCAGGGAGGCGTCGGCACCGCGCGCCACGAGGTCATCGGCATCGGTCGCTGCGGCGGCCACCCAGCGGGCGAGCAGCGGGAGCGGCGAGGCCGGGTAGGGCACGCGCACCTCACGCACCGAATGCCCCTGTGCGGCAAGTGTGGTCGTTGCTCCGCGGACCGCGTCCACGATGGTCTGCGAGGTGAACGTGGCCGGGGTGGGCCGGTTCAGGCCGAGGCCGATCCGCAGGCCCGCGGCGTCGCCGATCTCGGCGAGGTCGGGCCGCCCGGCCATCACGGAGAGCCCGAGCGCCGCGTCGGCGACGGTGCGGGTCATGGGTCCGTTCTCGGCCATGCCGAACCAGTTCGTGGGGCCCAGCTCCGCCGGCACCACGCCGCGTCCCGGCTTGATCGCCACGATCCCGGCGGCCGCGGCGGGCCCGCGGAGCGAGCCCAGGCCGTCGTTGCCGTGCGCCAGCGCGACGTGCCCGGCGGCCACCACGGCGGCGCTGCCGCCGGAGCTGCCGCCCGGGGTGCGGCCGGGGCGGTGCGGGTTCGCAACCACGGCCTCGGCGTCGTCGGTCATGGCCCACAGGCACAGCTCGGGTACCCGGGTGAGTCCGACCACCACGGCGCCGGCGGCGCGCAGCCGCTTCACCACGGGATGGTCGGTCTGCTCGACCGGAAGGCCGGCGCCGCAGTCGGCGGACACCCCGTCGAGTACCCGGTAGCCGGACACGGCCACGTTGTCCTTGATCGCGATGGGCACACCGGCCAGCGGCAGCGAGTAGCGATCGGGGCGTGCGTCCACGGCGGCGGCCTCGGCGAGCGCCTCCTCGGGGCGCACCACCCGCCAGCCGTTGACCTCGTCCTCACCGATGCGGTCCAGTGCCTGCCGCGTGGTCTCGACCGCGGTGTGGCGGCCTTCGCGCACGCCGTCGGCGGTGGCCGCAGCGGTGAGCAGGGTCATTCGCTGTAGACCTTGGGCTCCAGGATGCCGATGTACGGCATATCGCGGTAGCGCTCGGCGTAGTCGAGGCCGTAGCCCACCACGAATTCGTTGGGGATGTCGAAGCCGACCCACTTGACATCCACGTCCACGCGCACCGCGTCGGGCTTGCGCAGCAGGGTGACCACCTCGAGCGAGCGCGGATGCCGGCTCGCGAGGTTGCGCAGCAGCCAGCTGAGCGTGAGGCCGGAATCGATGATGTCCTCGACGATCAGCACGTCGCGGCCCTCGATGTCGCGGTCGAGGTCCTTGAGGATGCGGACCACGCCGGAGCTGGAGGTCGACGAGCCGTAGCTGGAGACGGCCATGAACTCGAGCTGCGTGGGCACGGGCAGGGCGCGCGCCAGGTCGGTCACGAACATCACCGCGCCCTTGAGCACGGTGATCAGCAGGAGATCGGAATCGCCCTCGCGGTCGGCGTACCGCTCCGCGATCTGCGCGGCCAGTTCGGCCGTCCGCTCCTTGATCTGGTCCTCGGAGAGCACCACCGAGGCGATGTCTCCCGCGTACAACTCACCCGTGCCGTTCACCACGCCCTCAGGATGCCACCTGCCCGGGACACCTGCAGCCGCCGCCCCGCACTTCCGCCGGGTACCGCGGTCGGTCCCTGCCCGTGCCACTCGCTG
This sequence comes from Tsukamurella sp. TY48, assembly GCF_019656655.1. Lineage (GTDB taxonomy): Bacteria > Actinomycetota > Actinomycetes > Mycobacteriales > Mycobacteriaceae > Tsukamurella > Tsukamurella strandjordii. The sequence continues at coordinate 1,297,989 of NZ_BPMV01000001.1, forward strand.
ACCAGGGCGTCCACCGCGGCGAGGTGTGCGGCGGTGAGTGCGCGGGCGCCGCGGTCGGCGAGCCAGGCCCGCAACGCCCTTCGGCGCAGGGCGGGCGGGAGGGCCTCGATGTCGGCCACCGGGAGCTCGGGTCCCGAGGGTGCGGGCGCGAGCGCGTCGAGCGCGTCGTTGTCCGCGCGCAGGGATGCGGCGGTCCGGGCGAGCGCCTGCGCCACTCCCCCGCCGAGCACGTCCTCCAGGAGCGGCAGCACGTCCCGGCGCAGTCGCACCCGGGTGTAGCGGGGGTCGGTGTTGTGCGGGTCGTCCCAGGGGGTGAGTCCGAGTTCGGTGCAGGCGGCGGCGGTGGTGTCCCGGCGGACGCCGAGCAGGGGCCGGCCGTACGGCGCGGCCCACGGCGCCATCCCGGCGAGCGAGCGGGCGCCGGAGCCGCGGCCGAGGCCGAGCAGCACCGTCTCGGCCTGGTCGTCGAGGGTGTGCCCGAGGAGCACGGGCAGGCCCTCGCGGTGGGCGTCCAGGGCCGCGTACCGCGCGGTGCGGGCGGCGGCCTCGGGACCGCCGCCCCGCTCGCCGACCTCGACGGTGAGCCGCTCGGCGCGGCGGGCCCCGATCTCGCGGGCCTGCTCCACGGCGCGGTCGGCCACCGCGGCCGAGGCCTCCTGCAGCCCGTGGTCCACCACGAGGGCCACGGGGTCCAGTCCCGCGGCGACGGTGCCGGCGAGCAGGGCCAGGGAATCGGCGCCGCCGGACAGGGCCACCGCCACCGTCGACGGTGCGCCGTACCGCGCGGCCCAGTCCTGCACGGCGCGGCGGACCTCCAGGGCCGCGGGGCCGGGGCGGTTCACGGTGTCGGTCCACCGAGGACGCGTGCGATCCAGCGGGCGGGTTCGTCGAACTCCTCGTCGCGGGGCAGGGTCTCGGGCCCGGTCCACACCGTGTTGAACCGGTCCATGCCCACCTCGGCCACGACTGCGTCGACGAACTTCTTGCCGCGCACGTACTGCGCGATCTTGGCGTCCACACCGAGCACGGCGCGCAGCACCCGCTGCAGCGGGTTCGACGGTGCCGCGCGGCGCCGGTCGAAGGCGGCGCGGATGGTGCCGACGGTGGGCACCACCGCGGGTCCGGCGGCGTCCATGACGTGATCGGCGTGCCCCTCCAGCAGGGTGCCCAGGATCAGGAGGTTCTCGATGGCGGCGAACTGTTCTGCGGGCGCGGCGATCTGGAGCAGGCCGATCACGCCGTCGTGGCGCTTGCCGCCGCGCAGCGCCGCGGTGACCCGGGCGATGAGGTCGCCCACGGAACCGGTCCCGCCCTCGCCGGTGAGCGCGGCGACGTTGTGCCGCATGTGTTCCCGGAGCCACGGATTGGCGGCGAACTGCACCCGGTGGGTCACCTCGTGCAGGCACACCCACATCCGAAAGTCGTCCGGATCGAGCCCGAGGGCGCGTTCGACGGTGAGCACGTTGGGGACGACCAGCAGCAGCTCACCGTCGGGGGTGCCGAACGGGTCGTACTGCCCCAGAATCGATCCGGAGACGAAACCGAGCATGCCACCCGCCTGGAGTCCGGAGATCCGGGCCGCGACGCCGGGGCGTCCGGGGGCGTCGCCGTCGAGCAGTGCGGACATCGAGCGGGCGGCGGCATCGACCCACTCGCGGCGGTCCACGGTGCGGGCGGCGGGGATCTCGGCGCCGGTCGCCAGGCCGGTCACATCGCGCACGTGCCGCTCGGCGGCGGCGGCGAACTCGGCGAGTTGGGCGGCGGCGCGGTCGCGGGTGTAGCTGGTGGTGGCCGGGCCGGAGCCGGTGATCCGGCGGGCGGTGGCGGCGGCCAGCGCCCAGTCGACCTGCGCGCGCGGGATCCGACGGGCGGCCATGGCGGTCAGCGGCAGCCGCAGCCGCGGAGCGCGGCGGTCACGGCGTCCATCGCAGGTCGCGCGACGTCGACGGGGGTCCCGGCGGACATGAGGGTGAAGGTGATGATCGACCCGTCGCGGCCGGCGACGTAGCCGGCGAGGGTACTCACCCCGGACAGGCTGCCGGTCTTGGCGCGCACGTAGCCGGCGCCGGCCCGGTTGACGGTCACGTACCGGTCGGACAGGGTGCCGCTGGAGCCGCCGACGGGCAGCGTGTCCAGCAGTGGACGCAGCTGCGGCTTGGCGTTTCCGGCTGCCGCGGTGAGGATCTCGTCGAGCACGCGGGCGGGGATGCGGTTGAGGGTGGACAGTCCGTCGACATCGGAGAGCTCCACCCCGGCGAGGTCGAATCCGGCGGTGCGCAGCGCGCCGGTCACCGCGCGGGCGCTGCCGTCGAAGGAGAGGGGTTGTCCCGCGGCGGCGGCCACCTCACGGCCGATGGACTCGGCGAGCACGTTGTCGGAGTGGATCATGGCGTCGCGCAGTCGCACGTCCAGGGGCGCGCTGCGCACGGAGGCGAGCTGCGCCGCTCCCGACGGTGCGGTGCCCGTGGTGACGGCGGTGGCGGGCAGGCCGAGCGCTGCCGCGAGGGCCCGGCCGGCGGAGAGCGCGGGATCGGTGACGCGGGGCGAGTAGTCCTCGCCGGGGCGGATGCGGCCGGCGTCGGCGGTGAGCGCCTGCATGGGCGTCACATCGCCGCCGGCGATGTCCGCGCGCTCCCAGCCGCGGGCGAAGTCGCTCCCGGTGAACAGCGAGGCGTCCACGATCACGCGGCTGACCTTGGTGCCGCTGCGGCGCAGCTGGGCGGCGAGATCGGAGATCTTGGGGGCGTCGGTGAACATCGAGTCCGCGCCGGCGCGCAGGGTCGGGTCGCCGGCGCCGACGAAGACCACGTCGCCGGGCTGCGCGCCCGCGACCACGGTGGTGGTGATCCGCTTGTCGGCGGGGAGGGTGAGCAGGGCCGCCGCCGCGGTGAGCACCTTGGTGGTGGAGGCCGGGGTCCTGGGCCGAGTGGCGTCGCGCTCCCAGAGCGTGGTGCCGCTCGCGGCGTCCACGATCACCCCGGTGAAGTCGCCGAGGTCGGGGTTGTCGAGGGCGGCGGCGATCTGCGCGCGGACCCCGGCGGGCGTCGGGGCCGCGGTGGCCGCCACGGGCTGCAGCGCGGGGGTGTACGCCGTCTCCACCGGGCGGGGCGGGACCTGCGCGTCGAGATCGCGGCCGTCGCGGTAGGCGGCGTAGCCGAGGGCGGCGGCGAGCACACCGACGACGACCAGCGCCAGCACGATCACGGTGATCGTCAGGCGCACCAGGGTTCGTCGGATCCGCGAGCGTGGCACCGTACCACCCTAACGGCACGACGACACCGGAAGCGGAGCGAGCGGGTCGGATCCGGTCCGACCCGGGTATCCTCGGCGTGCATGGTTGTCGTGGAGTGAAGGGAACTGCAGCGTGGAATTCGAGGTCACGGTCGAGATCGCCAAGGGCTCGCGGAACAAGTACGAGGTGGATCACAAGACCGGCCGTCTCAAGCTGGACCGCTACCTCTACACGTCGTTCGGTTACCCCACCGACTACGGCTACATCGAGGACACCCTCGGCGAGGACGGCGATCCGCTCGACGCGCTGGTCCTGCTTCCGGAATCGGTGATCCCCGGCTCGATCGTGGACTGCCGCGCCATCGGCATGTTCAAGATGGAGGACGAGAAGGGCGGCGACGACAAGGTCCTCGTGGTGCCCGCCGGCGATCCCCGCTGGGACGCCATTCAGGATCTGGAGCACATCGACAAGTTCGAGCTCGACGCGATCGAGCACTTCTTCGTGCACTACAAGGATCTCGAGCCCGGCAAGTTCGTGAAGGGTTCGACCTGGGTCGGCAAGGCCGAGGCGGAGAAGGAGATCGCCGCGTCGGTCGCGCGCGCCGAGGCCGCGGCCGAGGGCATCGACAGCTGATCTGCTCCGACGGACGAACGCGGCGGCGAGGTTCTCCTCGCCGCCGCGTTCGTCGTTCCGGGGTCGGTTACAGCTTGGCTGCGACCCGCTTGATCATGTCCTCGAAGCCGGCCCGGTCCACCTTGCCCTCGGCGTCGGGGTTGGCGAAGACCATGGCGGTCACTCCGCCCTTGGCGAAGTAGGCGTTGGCGGAGGCCGCCTTCTGATCGCCCACGGCCCGCTCGAACTCCAGCACGAAGCCGGTGGCGCCGGTGCCCTTCGGCAGGTCCTTGCGGGTGGTGGTCTGCTGGACCGCCCCGAGGCGCACCTGGGCGCACTCGCCGGTGCCGGCGGCCTCGAAGACGGACACCTTGGCCTCACCGGGGAGGAAGTTCACGCCGTAGGTCACCTGCTGCCCCTTGGCGACGTTCTGCTGCGTCCCGTACTTGACGGTGTCGGCCACCTCCTGCTGCGCGGCCACGTTCTTGTCCTTGCACGCGGCGGGGGTGATCTCCACGTCCTTCATCTGCTGCACCGCCTGCAGCGAGCTCATCAGTGCGCTGTCGGCGGGCACCGTCGTCACGGTGTAGCCCTCGGGCAGGTCCGCCTGGACCAGCGCCTTCGAGGCCGCGGGCGAGGCACTGTCGGCGCTGGACGGCGACGGTGCGCTCTCGCCCCCGCCCCCGCAGGCGGTGAGCGCGAGGCCTACCGCGGCCACTCCGGCGACGACGGAGCTGATACGAACCGGACCGGTGCGGCGCAAGGGAATCTCCTCTGGGGCGGGGAACGACCGAAATCCGTTAGACCTTAGCGAAGCGCCGCAGGAAGGACTCGGTGAAGGCCGGATACCGGCCGTCGGCGAGCGCGCGCCGGGCCTCGGCGGCGAGGGACACGAAGAAGTGCTCGTTGTGCAGGGTGCACAGGGTGACGGCGAGGCCCTCGTTCGCGGCGAACAGGTGGTGCACGTAGGCGCGGGTGAAATCGTCGGCCGGGTTGGCCGGCCCGTGCCGCTCGGCACCGGGGTCGAGCGGCCGGAAGTCCGTGCGCAGCGCGGAATCCGTGACATCGACGATGCCGTCGCGGGTGTACACGCGCCCCTGGGCGGCGGCCTCCGCGGGGGCGGTTCCGTCGATCACGTCGATGCCCGCCTCGATGGCGGCGAACAGGTCGGCCGGGGTGGCGATGGCGGGCAGGTGCCGCGGGCGTTCCCGGTCGAGTTCCTCGACGGCGGCGCGCAGCTGGAGCGATTGCGCCGACGCGGAGCCGATGCCGTCGATGCGGTAGCCACCGAATCCGAGGCCACCGGCCTGGACGTCCTGTTCGGAGAGGCGGCGCAGTCCGCGTGCGGCGGCGCGGCGCAGACCGGCGTCGGCGCCGCCGGTGACCACGGCCCACAACGATTGCCGGTCGCCGCGGTCGGCGGTCTGCCAGGAGTGCTCCACGAGGGCGCGGGCGGCCCACCGCTGGGAGCGGTCGACACCGGCCTGCAGCTGTGCGCGGGGCGCGGTCGCGGGCACCGGATCGGCCAGCGCGAAGGCGATGTCGACGCCGATGCGGTGCGCCACGCGGACGGCCTCCTCGGGGTCCCAGCGGTGCGCGCCACCGTCGAGCCGGCTCCGGAAGGCGATGCCCTCCTCGGTCACCCGGGTCTTCTTCGCCGCGGCGACGGCGGTGATGCCGGTGTCGCCCAGGGTGGGCGCGGTCCAGGCCATGGCCTTGCCGATGCCGCCGGCACCCTCGATGACGGCGGTGCCGGGCTGCAGGTAGAGCTCGTGCAGGTCCACGGTGAGCGCCTGCACGCCGAGTCCGGCCAGGACCTCGGGGGTGATGCCGGCCACGGCGCCGCGCGTGGCGACGGGCAGGTAGGCGGGCGTGGCGATCTCGCCGTGCGGGGTGCTGACGCGCCCGATCCGGGCGGCGCCGGGTCCCTGGGCCTCCACTCGGAAGGAGACGGGGTCGGACGCGCCCACGGCGCGCAGCCGGGTGTGCCCGGCGATGGCGCGGTAGCCGGTGCGCAGCTCGGCGAGCTCGGCCGCCAGTTCCGCGTTCTGGGTGCGCAGCTCGGCGATCTCGGCCATGGCCGGATCGACAGCGATGGGGCGGGTGCGTTCTTCGTCGGGCTGCACGGGATCGACGGTACGCGGCGGAGCCTTCGGCGTCTCCCCCGTGAGCGCGGCCGGAGCGCCGGCGGCCGGAGTGGTGGCGGCGGGGGTCTCGACCTCGGCGACGGGGCCGCCGGCGAGCACCGCGGTGGCGACCTCCTCCTGCACCGACTCGATGGCCGGCCCGGTGCGCAGCGGCACCGACTTCCAGAACAGCACCAGCACCAGGCCGATCGCGGAGAGCACGGTCACGGCCAGGAAGACGGTGTCCATCGAGTCGGCGAACCCGGCCTTGAAGGGGTGCACCAGGGTCGACGGGAGCTTCTGCAGCGCCGAGGTGTCGGACATGATGCCGCTGACGGCGCTCGAATCGCGGTTGGCGAGCTTGGTGGCGAAGTCCTGGGCGGCCGGACCGTCGTGGCCGGCGGCGGCGCGCTGCAGCGCGGCCGTGTACTCCGGATCGGATGCGGCGTCGGTGAGCCGGGACTGCATGTTCTTCGGCATCTCCGAGAACAGGACGGAGAGGAAGACGGCCACGCCGAGGGTGCCGCCGATCTGCCGGAAGAAGGTGGCGGCGGCGGTCGAGACGCCCATATCGCTGGGCGGCAGGATGTTCTGCATCGCCAGCGTGAGCGGCTGCATCAGGTTGCCGAGGCCGAAGCCGATGAGCGCGGCGCCCGCCATCACGGCGCCGAGCTTCACATCGGCGGTCACGTAGTGCAGGGCGAACATGCCCACGGTGAGCAGGACGGCGCCGATGATCGGGTAGATCCGGTAGCGGCCGGTGCGCGAGATCATCTGGCCCGCCAGGATCGAGCCCATCATGAGTCCGAGCACCATGGGCAGCATCATGAATCCGGCCACGGTGGGGCTGGCGCCGCGGACCACCTGGAAGTACTGCGGCAGCAGCGAGATTCCGCCGAACATCGCGGCGCCCACGACCACCGAGATCAGCACGCCCTGCGCGAAGATCCGGTTCTTGAAGATCCGCAGCGGGATGATCGCGTCCTCGCCCATCATCTTCTCGACGATGATGAAGGCGAGCACACCGCCCGCGCCCACGGCGTAGCAGGTGATGGACTTGGTGGAGCCCCAGCCCCATTCGCGGCCCTGTTCGGCGACGATCAGCAGCGGGACGATGCCCAGGGCGAGGGTGAAGGCGCCCACCCAGTCGATCCGGACGCCCTCGCGGCGGGTGTGCGGCAGGTGCAGGACGCGCGAGACCACGAGCAGCGCGATGATGCCGATCGGCACGTTCACCAGGAACACCCAGCGCCAGCCGGTGATGCCCAGGATGGAGTCGGCGCCGGAGAAGACGCCACCCAGCACGGGCCCGAGCACTGAGCTGGTGCCGAAGACGGCCAGGAAGTAGCCCTGGTAGCGGGCGCGTTCGCGGGGCGGCACGATATCGCCCACGATGGTGAGCGCCAACGACATCAGGCCGCCGGCGCCCAGGCCCTGGACGGCGCGGAAGGCGGCGAGCTCGTACATCGAGGTCGAGAAGCTGCACAGCAGCGATCCGAGTACGAAGACGATGATCGCGAACATGAAGAAGGGCTTGCGCCCGTAGATGTCCGAGAGCTTGCCGTACAGCGGGGTCACGATCGTCGACGTGATGAGGTACGCGGTGGTCACCCAGGCCTGCAGCTGATATCCGCTCAGGTCGTCGGCGATGGTGCGGATCGCGGTGGAGACGATCGTCTGGTCGAGCGCGGCGAGGAACATGCCGGTCATCAGTCCGGCCAGGATGTAGAGGATCTGCTTGTGCGTCAGCCCCGGCGCCGCAGCGTCGTCGATCACGGGCTGTTCGGTGGTGGCTGTCATCCGGGCTCCCGCATCAGTCGGAGGGCTTGTTCGAACTGGTGCAGGGCGCGGTTGCCCAGCTTGACGAACTGGTCGATCTCGTCGTCGGACCACTGGTCCAGCAGTGGCCGCAGTCGCTCGTTGCGGGATTCGCGGATGGCTGCGACCTTCGCCTTCCCGGTGTCGGTGGCGGCGACGAGGGCGGCGCGGCGGTCCGACGGGTCCGGGCTGCGTTCGGCGTACCCGAGATTGGTGAGGGTGGTCACGTACCGGCTGGCCGTCGACGGGTCGGTGTGGATCTGCTCGGCGAGCACGGAGGACCGCATGGGTCCGCCGTTGACCAGAGCGAACAGCGCCGAGTATGCCGCGAGCTCGACCCCGTCGGGCGCCACGGCGTGCCGCGTCATCGCGGAGTGCCGTTCCTTGAGTCGGGTCAGGTCGGAGATCACGCGGACCAGATCCTCGATCCGGTCCGCCCGTTCATCGTCGGTCATCTCGCCTCCGCAGCTTCCACCCCGGGCCGCGCACCTGTGCGACCGCGGCATCAAACTGCGTGCAGCCTACAACTATGTACTGCGATCGTCGATTCGGGCGAAGCGCCCGTTCACTCCGATGTCCGCACTATTCCGGCGCCGGTCAGGGCCACGAGCGCATCGAAATCGGTGCGGAAGATGGTGTCGTGCGTCCCGGCGGCGGCGTACAGATCGGGGTACTGGCGCAGCGATTCGTCGATCACGGTGACCAGGGGCGCCGGGTGTCCCACGGGCGAGACTCCGCCGATCACCTGACCGGTGGCGGCGGCCACGTCGTCGGGTTTGGCGCGCGCGATCCGTCCGTAGCCGAGCCGCCCGGCCAGGCCCGCGGTGTCCACCCGGTGCCGCCCGCTGGACAGGACCAGCAGGGGCGCACCGTCGGCCAGGAAGACGAGGCTGTTGGCGATGGCGCCCACCTCGCAGCCGAGGGCGGCCGCCGCCTCGGCCGCGGTGGCGGCGCCGCCGGGGACGAACCGCACGGTGTCGGGGTGTCCGGCCGCGGCGAGCGCGGTGCGCACGGTCTCGGTGCGGCGACTGAAGGGAGTCGGGTCGGCCTCGGTCATGCCGACCAGTATGCCGCGGACCTGCGGTTACGCCGCCAGGAGGGAGGCGATGAGCTGCTGCGTGCGGGCGCCGCCCACGGGGCGCAGCACCACGGCGTCGGCCACCTCGGCGGCGTAGACGTCGTCGATCAGCGACTTCAGGCCCGACGGTGTGCCCACGTAGGTCACGCCGTCGGTGGCGGCGCCGAGGCTGGCGTAGCTGGCGCGGGCCTGGGCGGCCTGCTCGTCGATCACCACGTCCACCTCGAGCGCGACCGCGCCCGGCTCCCGTCCGGCGCGCTCGGCCTCGGCGCGCAGGTAGTGCCGCTCCTTCTGGGCGAGCCGCAGATCGGCGGCGCGCACGCGCGTCAGCTCCGTGGCGGCGGGCTCGCCGTCGACGGCGATCACCAGGGCGGGGCGGGAGACGGTCGCGGTCATCGTGTTCCTCCGGGTTCTCCAGGGTTACTTCGGTTGTGCGGTCAGGTCTTCGAGAGCGCGCACCAGGCGGTGCACATCGTTCTCGCCGGTGCCGAGGCCGAGGCTGGCGCGGACGGCACCGTCGTAGCATCCCAATCGGTTAACCACGGGATGCGCGCAGAACTTCCCGTCGCGCACGCCGATCCCGTAGCGGGACGAGAGGAACTCGGCCACCTCGCGCGGGGTTCGTCCGTCCACGGTGAAGGCCACGATGCCCACGCGGTCGGTGGAATCGGCCCAGATCCGCAGCGGGCGCACGCCGTCGATCCGGTTGAGCGAGCCCAGCAGCAGGTCGGTGAGGTAGTGCTCGTGTCGCGCGATCTCGGCCTCGCCGAGCTCGGCGATCGCCTCGCAGGCGGCGCCGATCGCGACCGCGCCCAGCACGTTCGGCGAGCCGGCCTCGTGCCGCGCGGGGCCGGTGTGCCAGGCCACCTCGACGGACTTCGCGACCGGAGTGCCGATCACCTCGTAGCTGGCGCCGCCGCCGCAGCGGTAGGGCTCGGCCTCGTCGAACCAGTCGGCCCGGCCCACGAGCACGCCCGAGCCGAAGGGGGCGTACAGCTTGTGTCCGGAGAAGGCGAGGTAGTCGATGCCGCTGTCCCGGAGCGAGATCCGACGGTGCGGCACCAGCTGGGCGCCGTCCACGGCGATCCGGGCGCCGTGCCGGTGGGCGAGGGCGGCGAGGCGGCGGATGGGCAGCACCTCACCGGTCACGTTGGAGGCACCGGTCACGCTGAGCAGCGCGGCCGGGCGGCGGGACAGTTCGGCCTCGACGGCCGCGAGCGTGCCCTCGATCGACAGCGGCGCGGAGACCACGCGGGCGCCGATCCGCTTCCAGGGCAGCAGGTTCGCGTGGTGCTCGCAGTCGAGCACCACCACCTCGCCGGGAACACAGGCGGCCAGCAGGTTGAGCGAGTCGGTGGTGTTGCCGGTGAAGATCACATGGTCGTCCGCGCGGGCGCCGATGAACTCGGCCACGATGTCGCGGGCGGCCTCGTAGCGGGCGGTGGAGCGCTGCGAGAGGTAGCCGGCGCCGCGGTGCACGCTGGCGTACTCGGCGAGCGCCCGCTGCACCGCCTCCTGCACCGGGAGCAGGGCCGGAGCACTGGCGGCGTAGTCGAAGTTGGCGTAGCGCACGGTGGCGCCGTCGGCGAGCGGGACGAACTCGTCGGCCCCTGTGACCTGGGCGATCGGCCCGAAGGCGAGCGGATCGGCGGCGCGCGCGGGGCGGCGGGTGGGGGCGAGGCAGGCGGTCCGGTCGAGGATCGTGGTCATCGTGAAACATCCTTCGTGTCAAGGACTCGTCGCCCGATGAGCCCGACACGTGCCGGGAAACGACGAATCCGCGCTTGCCGCGCTCGTTCGGCGCGGCCAGGTCGTCACCCGGAGCACCCCACCGCGGTGGAGGGTTGCCGACCAGCGAGCCGGGGCTTCGCGCTGGCACTCATGACCTGACGCAAGAATGCACTGCGCGCCCGGGCCTCGTCAAGGCTGGAATCACGGCGCGCGAAAACCTGCGTGAGGCATCTCACCTTTTCTGGAATCATTCCAATTAACCGCGTAGGGTCGGTTCCACCGGGTGAACAGCCCGTCGAGATCCATTCCCCACCAAGGAGGTAACGATGTCGAACCCCATCACCAGCACCCTGTCCCCCGAGGCCCAGAAGGTGGCAGGCGATGCCCTGCAGGGCTCCCTCGTCGACCTGATCGACCTCGGCCTGATCGCCAAGCAGGCCCACTGGAACGTGGTCGGCTCGCAGTTCCGGTCCGTGCATCTGCAGCTCGATGAGCTGGTCACCGATTCCCGGACCTTCGTCGACGAGGTGGCCGAGCGTGCCGCAGCGATCGGCGTGAGCCCCGACGGCCGCGCGGAGACCGTGGCCAAGACCGCCTCGACCGTCGGTTTCGAGGGCGGCTGGCAGCAGGACGGCACCGTGGTCGCGAAGATCGTGCAGAACCTGGCCGCCGTGGTGACCGCGCTGCGCGCACGGATCGAGGCCACCGAATCGGCCGATCCGGTCACCCAGGACCTGTTGATCTCCATCACCGCGCGTCTGGAGCAGCTGCACTGGATGTGGCAGGCCCAGCAGGCCTGACGGCGTAGATTCGGCACATGACGCAGTGGCATTACCTGATGGACATGGACGGCGTGCTGATCCATGAGGATCATCTGATCCCCGGAGCGGACGCCTTCCTCGCGGAGCTCACCGCGAATGACACCCCGTACATGGTGCTGACCAACAACTCGATCCGCACGCCGCGCGATCTGCGCGCCCGGCTGCTGGCGACGGGAGTGGACATCCCGGAGCGCAGGATCTGGACGTCGGCGCTGGCCACTGCCAAGTTCCTGCAGGAACAGCGGCCGGGCGGCAGCGCCTACGTGGTGGGCGAATCGGGCCTGACCACCGCGCTGCACGAGGTGGGCTACGTGCTCACCGAGAACGATCCCGACTACGTGGTGCTCGGGGAGACCCGCAACTACTCCTTCGAGGCGATCACCACCGCCATCCGGCTGATCGAGCGCGGGGCGCGGTTCATCGCCACGAACCCCGACCCGACGGGGCCGTCCAAGGAGGGCTCACTGCCCGCCACCGGCGCGGTGGCCGCGCTGATCCGCGAGGCCACCGGCCGGTCGCCGTACTACGTGGGCAAGCCGAACTCGCTGATGATGCGGTCGGCGCTGCGGGCGCTCGGGGCGCACTCCGAGGACACCCTGATGATCGGGGACCGGATGGACACCGACATCGTCTGCGGCCTGGAGGCCGGCTTGCACACGATCCTCGTGCTCACCGGGATCTCCACCCCCGAGTCGGTCCCGCTGTTCCCCTACCGTGCCACCCGCGTCATCGATTCCGTCGCGGATCTCGTGGGGAGCACGGAGAACCCGTTCCCGGCCTGACCGACGTCACTGTCCCTTCACGTTGACGATCTGCCGCAGTACCGCGCGCACCGTCACCAGGTCGGTGGCATCGGCCATCACCCGGTCGATCGGCTTGTACGCCTGCGGGATCTCGTCGATGAAGTCGGCGCTGTCGCGGAACTCGATGCCCACCATGGCCTCCCGCAACTGCTCGTGCGTGAACGCCTTACGCGCGGCCGACCGGGAGTACTCCCTGCCTGCGCCGTGCGGCGAGCTGTTCAACGACGGGGCGTATCCCTTGCCCTCGACGATGTACGACGCGGTGCCCATCGAGCCCGGGATGAGGCCGAGCTTGCCCTCGGTGGCCTCGATGGCACCCTTCCTCGATACCCACACCTCCTTGCCGAAGTGCTTCTCGCGCTTGGTGAAGTTGTGGTGGCAGTTGATCCGCTCGGCCTCGACCACGGGTGTGCCCACCCACTCGCCGAGCTGCCGGATCACCCGGTCCATCATCTCCTCACGGTTGAGCAGCGCGAAGTGCTGCGCCCACTTCAGTTCGGCGATGTACCTGCGGAACTCCGGCGTTCCCTCCACGAGGTAGGCCAGATCCGGGTCGGGCAGCTCGATCCACCACTGCTTGCAGAGGTGGGTCGCCACGGCGATGTGGTGCTGGGCGATCTTGTTGCCCACGCCACGCGATCCCGAGTGCAGGAAGGCCCAGACGGTGTCGTCCTCATCGAGGCTGATCTCGATGAAGTGATTACCTCCGCCCAGGGTGCCGAGCTGCAGCGCCCAGTTCCCCGCGTACGTGGCGGGATCGAACTCGGCGCGCTCGGCCAACGCCGTGAGCTCCGCGATGCGCGGCTCCGCGGTGGCTACGACCTTCTTGTTGTAGCGCCCCGGCGACAGCGGGATCGCCCGCTCGATCGCCTCACGGATCACTGAACGATCCTGGGGCAGATCGGTCTTCGTGAACTGGGTGCGGACCGCGATCATGCCGCAGCCGATGTCGACGCCGACCGCCGCGGGGATCACGGCGCCCAGGCTCGGGATCACCGATCCGACGGTGGCCCCCTTACCGAGGTGGGCATCCGGCATCAAGGCGACGTGCGGGTAGATGAACGGCAGCCTCGCCGTGGTGATGGCCTGCTCGCGGGTCTTCTCGTCCAGGATGGACGCCCACGAGACCAGGGACTTGTTGATCTTCTCCATGTCTTTCTCGTCTCGGTGTGGTTGGTCACCGGTCCGAGCGACCCTGCGTCTCACGCATGGCACCGGGCCGGCGGTGGAGCGACGGCCCGGGTTTGCCGCAGGTTATGCGGGCACGCCGAACCGGCGGCAGTAGCACTGACGCAGTTCGGGGAGATGACGCATAACCATACTGTGCACAGTAGCGAACCGAATGATGCCAGTCCACAGGATTTCTCAGCCGCGATCGGCGGCCCGAGACCCACGGTGTGCGACGAGCGCGCCGAAAGCTACGACACCCGCGATCACGGACATCAGGATGAAGGCGACGCGGTAGCTGGCCGCATCGTCGAGAATCGACGTCGTGGCAGCGACGAGGGCCGACAGCCCCAGTCCGCCGCCGACTTGTTTGGCGCAGTTCATTATTCCGGACGCGACTCCCTCAGTTCCGGCCGGAGCGCCCGCTACCGCCAGTTTCGTCAGCGGCAAGGTGAACAGCCCCGCACCGGCAGCGATGAAGACCGCGGGAACGAAGACCGCGCCGAGGTAGGTGTCTCCGGGCGCAAGGCGGCTCTGGAGAAGAAATCCGAAGGCCACCGAGGTGGCGCCGACCGCGATCAGCACGGGCGGGGGCAGGTGCCGCATCAGCACGGGCGTCGCCCGGAGACCGACTGCGAGTTGGATCAGCGTGTGCGGCACGAACCCCATGCCGGCCTGGAGCGCCGTGTACCCGAGAACACCCTGCATCTGCAGGCTGAGAAATAGCCACATCGGTACCAGCGCGGCGCCGGAGAGCAGCACCCCGGCGTTGCCCCAACGAAACTGGCGCGCCGCGAGGACGCTGCGCGGGAGCAGCGGGTGCGCCGATCGCCGATCACACAGAAGGAACGCGCCGAGCAGCATCGCGCCCACTCCCGCGGCGACGCCGGCAGCCACGAGGTCCCGCTGACCCGCCGCGCTCACGGCGTAGGCGGTCGCGAGGAGGCCGCCGGTCGCGAGGGCAGCGGGCGCACCGTCGAGCCTGGGGCGCGAGCGCGCCGTTCTGGTGGGCAGCGCCCGCGACGCGAGAAGGAAGGCGACGATGCCCAGCGGCACGTTGACCAACAGGGTCGCGCGCCAACCGGCGAGCTCGGTGAGCAGTCCGCCACAGACATTGCCCGCGGTACCGCCCGCGACGCTCGTCGCGCTCCACCAGGCCATCGCGGTCGTCCGCTCCGCGTCGTCGACGAAGACGGACGTGATCGTCGCTAGAGCTGCAGGAGCGAGCACCGCCGCCGCCGATCCCTGGAGAGCACGGCCGGCGAGCAGAATCTCGGCGGAAGGGGCGGCGCCCGCCACGAGGCTCGCCGCCGCGAACGCCCCACTGCCCGCCAGGAATGCCGCCCGAACGCCCAGAACGTCGGACAGGCGGCCACCCACCAGCAGGAGCCCCGCGTACGGCAACAGATATGCGGTCACCACCCATTGCTGCCCCACCGCGGTCAGACCGAGTTCATCGCGCACCGTCGGTAGGGCGACGTTGACGACGGACACGTCCAGCGTGATCGATAGCTGCGCGAGGCAGGCTGCGACGAGGACCTGGCCGCGCATCATCACCCCTACCTGAGTCACGTGTATCAAGACAATGTGATACAAACGTATCAACAAGGAGGTGCCGATGCCACGCACCGTCGACCACGACGAGCGGCGCGCGCAATTGGCCGATGCTCTGGCCCGCGTCGCGGCGCGAGACGGCCTGCACGCCGTCTCGATGCGGGCGGTCGCCGCAGAGGCAGGGACGTCACTTCGGCTCGTGCAGTACTACTTTGAGAACAAGCGGCAGCTGTTGATCGGCGCGATGCGGCAGCTGGAGGAGCGCTCGAACGCCCGCTGGCAGGCGCGGCTGGCGAGGGCAACGGATCCGCGAGCAAGGTTGCGCGCCTTCATCGCCGAGGCGCTGCCCACCGATTCCGATAGCATCGACTTCTACCGGGTGAGTGCCGCCTTCGGCGAGATGGCGACGACCGACCCCGAGCTCGCGGCAGAGCCGCTCGCGGGTGGAATCGCGCGACTGCGGTCCGCCGTGCTCGAGGCCTTCCGGGCCGCCGATCTCGCACCGGACGCGGTCCCGGAACACGAAACCGACGCCCTCATCTCCCTCTGCAACGGTCTTAGCACCGCCGTCCTCATCGGCCACCACACCGCCGACGCGGCCATCGCCATCGCGGAGTATCACATCGACCGCGCGTTCGGTTGATCTCGGCGGTCACGAGCATCCCAGGGCCGCAGCCAGTTCGCGCGACGGCAGATGTTTCTTAAAGCCCGTGGTCCCAAGGCGAGCGCCAATCCACGAAGAGTTCGGACACCCGATCCCGTTCCACCGGTGTCGGCAGGATGAGATCCGAGCCGCCGTCGTAGGGGTGGAGGACCCAGGTGACCTCCGAGCCCGTCACTATGACGTCGACGGCGCGCTCGTCAGCAGCAGCGCGAAACAGCTCCCGTAAGGCAGGTGCTTCGCGATGGACACGGTGCACGTACAGGTGTACCCAAGCCTGTTCTTCGTGCTCGTCCTCGCCTTCCGACACGCTGCGCCAATAGCGCGGACGTGGAAGTAACCCGGCGAGCACAGAATTGCGCCGGACGGGACGCTGCGACCTCGAGAACGAGAACGAGCACGTCACCACCGTCAGGATCTGTTCGTTGCCACGCAGCTCATCGAGGATGGCGAAGTAGCGCCGCAGCAGCTCCATGTACTCGGCCTCCGATTCCGCATAGCGCTTGCTCTCCGGAAGACTGTGCAGCCGCACCCACTTGCTGCGGTCCACGTAGCGCAGGTCGATCGCCCGCAAAGGGGTCCCACCGAACCTCCTCGTCCACGCACCGTCGAACTCGGCGAGCTCTGCCACCGTCGGCCGCCGAACCCAGTCCACATCACGGTTCGACGGCACGCGCTCCGCGCGCGGTCGCGAGTCCGGAGCCTCAGATGATTGCATGGCCCGCACGGTAGGCAGTTCGGCCGCTCAACGCCACCGAATTGATCGAACGCACTCGGGGGCGCGCGAGGTGTCAGTGAAATCACTTGGATAAGTTGAGGTTTCAACTCGAAAACTTGTCAGTGGGTGGTCGTAGAGTTCGAGTATGGAAGCGGAAGACATCACCTCTGGCACACCGAGCGACGTGATCGCCGAGCTCGGCGAGTTGGAGCGGTTGCGCGCGCGGGTGGCATTCGATCAGTACCGATTGATCGCCGCGCTGCTGCGGCAGCGGGTATGTGAGCGGATCGCCGCCGGGGTTCCCCAGGAACGCTGGGAGGCGGGAATCGCCTCCGAAGTAGCGCTGGCGTTGCACATCTCGCCGAATCGGGCCACCACTATGGTGTCGCGGGCGAAGGCACTGGAGAAGGATCTGCGCGAGACCTACGGCCGGCTGCGAGATGGAGCCGTCTCGCCGGAGGCGGTCGAGGTCATCGTAGCCGGAGTCTCCCATCTGGAGCCGCGGCTGAAAGCAGCGGCTGATGCCGAACTGTGCGGGGAGAGCTTCGCCGCATCCGGTCTGGGGCTCAAGCGACTACACGACACGGTGCGGCAGACTGCGTATCAGCTCGACGCGCGGGCCACGGTAGACCGCGTCGCGCTGGCTGCCAAAGATCGCCGCGTCACCATCCGGCCGGCACCGGATTGCATGGCGCGGGTATCGGTCCTGCTTCCGGTCGCGCAGGCCGTCGGGCTGTACGCGTCTCTGAAGACCGCTGCAGACAGTCTGTTCGGCGCCCCCGGGGAGCCGCGGAATCGGGCGCAGATCATGGCCGATACCGCGTTCGCCCGGATCACCGGCCGCGACAGCGCCGAGGGCCAGCCGGTCACCGTCAACCTCACGATGCCCGCAACCGTGCTCTTCGGCGATGCGAAGGGCACCGCACACCTCGCCGGCGGCGGCACGCTCCCCGCGGAGATCGCACGCCACCTGATCGGCGCAGCAACCGCGAACTCGATCGCGTGGGTCAAACGCCTCTACGTGCAGCCGGAGTCGGGTGCCGTGGTCGCGTTGGATTCCCGGTCCCGACTGTTCCCGGCCGGGCTCGCCGAGGTGATCGCCGCACGAGATCGATACTGCCGCACCCCGTACTGCGATGCTCCGATCGCACATACAGACCACATCGTCCCGCACGCCAAGGGCGGCGCCACGAGCCTGGACAACGGTCAGGGGCTCTGCGCGGCGTGCAACTACGCCAAGGAAGCCGGCGGTTGGTCCAGCCGCACCGTCGCCGATCCGACCGGGCGGCACACCGTCGAAACCCGCACCCCGACCGGGCATCTGCACCGATCCACCGCACCACCGAACGCGGCGTAGGTCCTCGGGCATACGCTGGCGAGGTGACCCAGCTCCTCGAAGTGATCGCCCTCGACGCCGCGGATGCCGTGGCGACGCAGGAGGGTGGAGCCGACCGGGTGGAGCTGGTCTCAGACATGGCTGCCGACGGGCTCAGCCCCACACCCCGCACCGTCTCCGAAGTCCGCGGAGCCGTCGATATCCCGATCCGTGTGATGATCCGGCGAACCAACGGCTTCGCAGCAGGCGACGTCGATGAACTGCTGCGGCGCGCGGACACGCTGCGGGACGCGGGGGCCGAGGAGTTCGTGTTCGGCTTCCTCACCCCCGATGGCGATCCGGACCTTCCGGCGATCGAGCGGATCGTGCACGAGCTCCACGGTGCGCCCTGGACCTTCCACCGCGCCATCGATCACTGCGCGGACCGCGCGGCGCTCCGCGCAGCCGTCGCTGAGCTGCCTGGACTCGACGGGTTCCTCACCGCGGGTGCCACCGCCGGCGTCGATGACGGGATCGCCACGCTCGTCGCGGAAGCGCAAGGACCGCAACGAATCCTGGCCGGCGGCGGCCTGCGGATCGATCATCTCCCGCGCCTGCAGGCGGCAGGCATCGACGCCTTTCACATCGGCAGCGGAGCACGCCCGAACGGCTGGGGCTCCCCCGTGTCGGCGACAGCGGTGCGACTGTGGCGGGACGCGATCGACGGCTGACGCGGCAGCTACTCCCCGCCATCAGACTCAGCCCAGCGCGCGATCCAGATCCGCGATCAGATCGTCCACGTTCTCCAGGCCCACGGACAGCCGCAGCATCGAATCGGTGAGGCCGATCTTCGCCCGGCCCTCCGGTCCCGTGGCCCGATGGGTTGTGGTGGCGGGGTGAGTGATCAGCGATTTCGCATCGCCGAAGTTGTTGGAGATGTCGATCACCTGCAACCGGTTGAGGAACTGGAAGGCCCTGTCCTTACCCACCAGATCGCCATCCGCGAGCTCCAGCGTGATCACCGTGCCACCGGCCTTCATCTGCCGCTTCGCCAATTCGTACTGCGGATGCGAGGGCAGGAACGGGTAGATCACCTTCGACACGCGCGGATCGGCGTCGAGGAACTCGGCCACCTTCTGCGCGTTGCCGCTGATCCGCTCGGCCCGCAGGTCCAGCGTCTCCAACGCCTTCACCAGCACCCAGGCGTTGAACGGCGCCATGGCCGGACCGGTGTGCCGCATGAGCTGCTTGACCGGACCGTCGATGTAGTCGAAGGTGCCGAGGATCGCACCGCCCATCACGCGGCCCTGCCCGTCCATCGACTTGGTGGACGAGTGCACGATCACGTCCGCGCCCAGACCGAAGCAGTCCTGGTACCCGACGGGGGTGAATCCGGCGTCGAGCACCACCTGGGCGCCCGCGGCGTGCGCGAGGTCGGAGACGGCGCGCACATCGACCAGGCCCTGCATCGGGTTCGCCGGGGTCTCGAAGAAGACCGCCTGCGCCGGCTTGGCGAGCGCGGCCTCCCACTGCGCGAGGTCCTCCCCGTCCACGAACTCGGTCTCGATCCCCCAGCGCGGCAGGATCTCGTTGCACACCACGTAGCAGGAACCGAACAGCGAGCGGGCGGCCACGAGCCGGTCACCCGCCTGCAGCAGCGCGCCGAGTGCGGTGAACACCGCCGACATGCCGGACGCGGTGGCGAAGCACGCCTCCGCGCCTTCGAGCAGGCGCAGCCGCTCCTGGAACATCGCCACCGTCGGGTTGCCGTAGCGGGAGTACACGAACCGGTCGATGTCGCCGTTGAACGCGGCCTCCGCGGCCTCGGCGCTCTCGTACGTGTAGCCCGAGTTCAGGTACAGCGCCTCGGAGGTCTCCTCGTAGTTGCTGCGCAGCAACCCGCCGCGCACGCCGAGAGTCTCGGACCGGACACCGTCGGGGAGGTGGTTGAACTCCATGACCGAAGTCTAGAACTGCCGCCAGGGAAGGCCCTCGGCCCGCCAGCCCACGGCGCCGCGATGACCCTGCGCGTCCAGCCCGCCCTCGAAGCCGTCGAGCACGTTGAAGGCGTTGTGCACACCGGCCGCAGTGGCGGCCTCGGCGGCACCGATGGAGCGGTGGCCGGACCGGCACAGGAAGGCGACCGGCGCATCGTCGGTCACGCCTTTACGACGGAGCTCGTCGACGAAGGTGGGGTTGAGCGCCCCGTCCGGGTAGGTCTGCCATTCGACCAGCACGACGGCGCGCCGCAGCTCAGTGAGATCGGGGATGCCGACGTAGTTCCACTCGGCCTCGGTGCGGCAGTCGACGAGAACGGCGTTCGGGTCGTCCTGCAGCAGTTTCCAGGCCTGGCCCGGCGTGATGTCTCCCGCGTAGCTCACGAGCACTTCTTCCACTTGTCGTCCTCGCGGACGAACTTCGCCTGCTCGGTCTTCTCCGGAATCTTGCTGTACTTGATCACCAGATCGGCCGTGGCGTTATCGCCGTTGACCTGCACGTTCTTGATCCCGTTCTCGTCCAGGACGGCGTCGCCCTCACGCTCGACGGCGGCCTTACGGGCGTCGGCGAAGCCGGCCTCCTGCGGGAAATCGGCCGCGGCTCGATCCTTGGCGCAGGTATTGGCGACGAGGTCGGCGTAGCGGCCGTGGTTGAGGGCGCCGTAGTACTGCCCGACGGTCTGGGCGATCTGCCCGGAATCGGGGACCCGCTGCTCGGAGGGGCGGACGATGTTCCAGCTCAGGATGCCACCGATGGCGATCACCGCGATGATCAGCGCGATCAGGAAGGGTTTGGCGGTGGTGCCCCGCTCATCGGCCTGGTCGGGGGTGTCCTTGTCTGCGGTCACGGAAGCCTCTACCCTCTGCTACTAGAACACGTTCCAGTGGCCCGACCGGGGTGGGATGTGCCACCCGAACTAGGAACGGCCTATTAGTCCGCACTAACCTAGTGGGGACAGGACCACTGGTTTGCAGACAAAGGTAGCCGACTCTCTATGACCGAACAGAACCGCCCGCTGCGGGTAGCGATCGTGGGTGCTGGCCCCGCCGGCATCTACGCGGCCGACGCACTCATGAAGTCCGACGAGGCCAAGGACCCCGGCGTCAGCATCGACCTCTTCGAGAAGATGCCCGCCCCGTTCGGCCTGATCCGCTACGGCGTCGCCCCCGATCACCCGCGCATCAAGGGCATCATCACCGCCCTGCACAAGGTGCTCGACAAGCCGCAGGTGCGCCTGCTCGGCAACCTCGACTTCGGCAAGGACTTCTCCCTCGCCGAGGTGCGCAAGCACTACGACGCGGTGATCTTCTCCACCGGTGCCGTGGCCGACCGCAACCTCGACATCCCCGGCATCGACCTGGACGGCAGCTACGGCGCCGCCGAGTTCGTGGCCTGGTACGACGGCCACCCGGACTTCGCGCGTGAGTGGCCGCTGGAGGCCGAGAAGGTCGCCGTCCTCGGCGTCGGCAACGTGGGCCTCGACGTGGCCCGCGTGCTGGCCAAGACGGCCGACGAGCTGCTGCCGACCGAGATCCCGCCGAACGTCTACGAGGGCCTCAAGGTCAACAAGGCCAAGGAGGTGCACGTCTTCGGTCGCCGCGGTCCGGCGCAGGTGAAGTTCACCCCGCTCGAGCTCAAGGAGCTCGATCACTCGCAGACCATCGAGGTGGTCGTGAGCCCCGAGGACATCGAGTACGACGAGGGCTCGGCGAAGGCCCGCCGCGAGTCGAAGATCACCGATCAGGTGGCCGTGATCCTCGAGAACTACGCGATCCGCGAGCCCAACAACCGCCCGCACAAGCTGTTCATCCACCTCTTCGAGTCGCCGGTCGAGATCCTCGGCGAGGACGGCAAGGTCACCGGCCTGCGCACCGAGCGCACCGAGCTGGACGGCACGGGCAACGTCAAGGGCACCGGCAAGTTCACCGACTGGGAGCTGGGCGCCGTGTACCGCGCGGTGGGTTACCTCTCGAACGACCTGCCGGAGATTCCCTTCGACGATCAGGCCGGCGTGATCCCGAACGAGGCCGGCCGCGTCATCGACGCAGGTCAGCACATTCCCGGCGTGTACACCACCGGCTGGATCAAGCGCGGTCCCGTGGGCCTGATCGGCCACACCAAGGGCGACGCCAACGAGACCATCGCCTGCCTGCTGGAGGACTTCCACGCCGGCAAGCTGAACCAGCCCGCCGACCCCTCGCTGGAGGGCGTCACCGACTGGCTCGACGAGCACGAGACGCCGTACACCACCTGGGACGGCTGGTACCGCCTCGATGAGCACGAGCGCAGCCTGGGCGAGGCCGAGGGCCGCGAGCGCGTGAAGGTCGTCGAGCGCGACGACATGCTCGCCGCTTCGGAGCCGAGCAAGGTCCAGCCGAGCTAGTCTCCGACCTCACGACGACGGTGCCGCCGTCCCGATCATTCGGGGCGGCGGCACTTTTCGCTCACGATGATTCTAATTCAGACCCGCTGGCTCACTGCCATGTGAAACCGAAGGGCCCGTGCGTGCACGTGAGGAGGCCGCCGACTCCGACCTTCTGCGCGCCCACGACGGTGCACTTCTGCCCCTCGCGGGGAACACCGCTCGCCCTCGGCTCCCACTTGCCCGCGGCGCTGCACCGCAGGCGCGGCGCGGTCTCGCCGAAGGAGCAGGACTTGCCCTCGCGCGGCGGCGAGTAGTCGGGCTTCCACTGCCCGGATCGGCACTCGTAGCCGGGCTTGGTCTCGAACATGCGGCATTCATCGGTGCCGTACGGGCTGCGCACCGGATCGGCCGAGGCCGCGACCGGGCTCATCGCCAGCGCGGCCAGCGCCGCTCCCACCAGTCCGGACATGCGCAGAGTTCGCGATGCCATGGGTCCCCTCCCCTTGTTTCGAATGTCACAACAATAAGGGATGTCGCCGGGCCCCGGGGCCGTCTCCCACCGACGAAAGAACACCGGCGCGGGCCGCGATGTCGCGGTCCGCGCCGGTGTCGTCGTTCGGCGTCGAGGAGCCTGGTCAGAAGGCGCCGACGGGCACCGTTGCGTCGACGGTGATCACCTCGCGCACCTCCGGCGAGGAGACGAGCTGAGGCGCGGGGGCTCCGGCGGTCACCAGACGGAGGCCACCGCCCTGGGCCAGGGCGTCGCGAAGGCTCCAGTAGAAGGTCATCCGGGGAACGTCGCGCGGGGCTTCCTTCGCGGTACCGCCGCTGACGAGCCCGAGCGCGGCACCGTCGGACAGGCGCACCAGCGGGCCGCCACTGTCGCCGGGCGCACCGTCGATATCGGTGCGGATCTGCGTGGGCGACACGCCCTTCACCACGCCGCAGCGCCAGCCCGAGGTCACGCCCTGCTGGCACACGCGATCACCCACGCAGGCATCGCCGACGCGCGTCGGCCGCACCGGGCCGCGATTGGCGGTGCTCTTGGTCTGCGGAGCGAGGTCGATGACCGCCCAGTCGGGAGCACCGAGGTCCTCGGGGAGGACGTATCCCTCGGGGTTCTTCCGTGCCGGCGGGTTCGACGACTGCGCGACGGTGCCGACTCGCACCAGGGCATCGGGGCGGCCCGGAACCGGCGCACCGACCGCCTGGCCCCGCTTACCGCAGTGCCCCGCGGTCAACCCCACGCGGCGCCCGTCCGGGCGCTCGGCGATGAAACCCAGGGTGCACGTCGACGCGAGTACCCGGCCGTCCGCGCTGCGCTCCTGCACGACGCCGATCTCCGATCCCGGCCCCACCACCGGTGCCGCGACCCGCACCGGGCCGGGAGCGGGTGCCGCCATCGCCGACGGTGCCGCAACACCGCCGACCATCGCTGCCACTGCCACCGACGTGGCGATTACGCGCCCAACCCGAACCATTCCGACCCCATCCTCCAAATTGTTAATTGCCAGCAACAAACCTAGGTGGCGACCTCCGTCCGCGACAAGTCGCGACGCGCCATTGTGACGTTACCGTCACTATTTGCATGAGCATTCGGCCTCGCTCACCGGCGTGAACGGTTAGTCGCTCACGGCGCGTCCGCGCTAGCCCAATCCCACACCGGCCACAGCGACCGGCCGAGCGCGGCACCGCGAGGGCTCAGCTCGTACTGCTTATCGGCGAGCTTGAGGGCGATCCCCTTCTCGACCAGCAGGGCCAGGCGTGCGGCCAGCACACTGGAACTGCAATTGCCCATGCGCCTGCGCAATTCGAGGAATCCGAGCGCGCCGGGTTCGAGCTCCCAGACGATCCTCAGCACCCAGCGCTGCCCCAAGAGCTCCATCGCAGCGAGCACGTCGGGATCGGATTCCTCCCGCCGTTGCGGCACCACATCGCGAACTGACACCTCCCGAGCCTACTTGCGCTTCTGAATTCGAAGCGCCATGCTATCGACAGTTCTTTTTTAGAAGCATGGAGGTATCCGATGGCAGCCAAGGTGGTCGTGGTGACCGGAGCATCCCGTGGCGTAGGCGCTGAGACGGCCGTCGCCCTCGGCACGCGCGGCTACGACGTGATGGTCAACTACCGCGAGAAGGTCAAGCGCGCCGAGAAGGTGTGCGAGCTGGTCGCCGAGGCCGGCGGGCGAGCACTCGCGGTGGGTGCCGATGCCACCGCACCAGACGGGCCCACCCGGCTGGTCGACGCCACGATCGCCGAGTTCGGGCGTCTGGACGCGATGGTCCTCAACGCCTCGGGCGGCCTCGAGATAGGTGCGCAGGACGACTACGCAATGCGCCTGAACCGCGATGCCCAGGTGGCACTCGCCCGCGCCGCTGTCACCCGCATGCGCCCCGGCGGACGGATCGTCTTCGTGACCAGCCATCAGGCGCACTTCTCCGAATCACACCTCCCTCCAAAGGAGTACCAAGAGATCGCGGCGAGCAAACTCGCGGGCGAGCGAGCCCTGCGCGCACTGATCCCCGAGTTCGACGCAGCCGGTATCGCGCTGCACGTGGTCTCCGGCGACATGATCGACGGGACGATCATCGTGCGATTGCTGGAACGCCGAAATCCCGCCGCCGTCGACGAACGCCGGGCACACGGCCCACTGCCCACCGTCACCGAGTTCGCGGCGGCCATCGCC
The DNA here is from genome assembly GCF_019656655.1 of Tsukamurella sp. TY48. Taxonomy (GTDB): domain Bacteria; phylum Actinomycetota; class Actinomycetes; order Mycobacteriales; family Mycobacteriaceae; genus Tsukamurella; species Tsukamurella strandjordii. The sequence goes on from NZ_BPMV01000001.1 coordinate 1,322,674, forward strand.
GGCGCGGTCGAGAGCACCGCACCGTCGGGGCACACCACATACCTCGGCGGCGCAGACCTGGTCGACTACTCCGACCGAAAGAGTTAGGGTAGGCTCAGCTGCATGGGTAGAGGGGTGACCGGCCTGATCCTCAAAGCGATGCGGGCCGACGACTACGTGTTCACCGTGCTCTCGACCGAGAAGGTCAACGAGCACTATCGGCGGATCCGTTTCGACGGCGGCGACTTCCTGACCGAGAACCCGTGGTTCCCGACCATGTGGGTGCGCCTTTGGATCCCGAAGAGCGGCGAGGCCACCACCGACGAGGACGACGGCACCCTCGTACAGCGCGGCTACACGATCATCGATCCGCAGGGCAGCGAGTTCACGATCGAGTTCGCGATCCACGACGGTCCCGCCCCGCGCTGGGCCGGTGACGCGGCGCCCGGCGACCGGATCGCCGCCACCATGATGGGGGCCGATCTGACGGTGCCGGAATCGCCGGCCCCGTCGGAGTTCGTGCTGGTGGGAGACGCCGCCTCGATACCGGCGATCAACTCGCTGCTCAGCACCGCGAAGGCGCCGTGCCGGGTGTTCCTCGAATACCAGCACGACGCCGAGCGCGAACTGCCGGTGCACACGGAGAACGTGACCTGGGTGCCACGCGAGAGCCGCGGCGCCACCCTCGTCTCCACCGTCACGAAGGCATCGATCGCTGCGGACGCGTTCCTGTTCGTCGCAGCGGAGACCAAGGCGACCCGGGAGATCACCAGGGCCGCCAAGAAGGACTTCGGCCTCCCCAAGGAGCGGATCAAGTCTCAGGCCTACTGGTTGCAGCGGGGCTGACCGAAACCGGTTGACACCGAACCCCACCCCGTCGTTACCCTGACGGGCATGGGAGCCTCAGCAGCAGTTGTGGATCGCGGCCGCGCCTAGCGCGGTGAAGCGTCCACACCGAATTCACTTCACCGCCTCAGCATTTCCGCTGGGCGGCGATCTGCGCTGCCCGGGTCACATCGAACCCGGAGATTCTCCATGCCCACCCATCGTGGCGGCCGGCACGAGCACGGCCAGAACTTCCTCACCGATCGCCCCACCATCGCGGGCGTCGTCGACCTCGTCGCCGGGACCGACGGACCGATCCTCGAGATCGGCCCCGGCGCCGGCGCCCTGACGCTCCCCCTGGCCCGGCTGGGCCGCCCGCTCACCGCGGTCGAGATCGACGAGCGACACGTGCGGTCGCTCCAGCCAAAAGTCCCCGACGCCACAGTGGTTCACGGTGACTTCCTGCGATACCGCATCCCCGATCACCCCCTCGCGGTGGTCGGCAACCTCCCCTTCCACCTGACCACGGCGATCCTGCGCACACTGCTGCACGCACCGCACTGGACCGATGCCGTACTCATCACCCAGTGGGAGGTCGCCCGCCGGCGCGCCGGAGTCGGTGGCACCACACTGATGACCGCGCAGTGGTCACCGTGGTACGAATTCCGGTTGATCCGAAGGATTCCCGCATCGTCGTTCACTCCCCGCCCCAGCGTGGACGCGGGCCTCCTCACGATCACGCGACGACCCTCGCCCCTGCTGCCCTGGCGGGATCGCAGTGCCTACGCCGGTTTCGCGCACGCCGTCTTCACCGGCCGGGGCCACGGCCTCGCAGCCGTACTCGGCGGGGTGGCTCGGCACCGTCGTACCGAGGCTCGGCGCTGGGTGGCCGCCCAGAAGTTCCGCGGCACACCGCTTCCCCGCGATCTCGACGCCGACCAATGGGTCGACGCCTTCACGAGATTCGGCTGAGGCCTAGCCGTCCTGCGGTCGCTGCGGGGCGAGCCCCATCGACGTGGGCGGATTGTGGTCGTACTCCTCCGTACCGGGATCGGTGTTCGGCGCCTCGGCGGCGGACGGCCGGGTCACCGGCTGGCGACGCGCGGGCTGGATCGGCCGGGGCTGTGCCGGACGGCGGTTCGCGACGGGGTGCATCGCCGTCGGGCCGGGGGCGTCACCGGGCGTTCCACCGGCCGGCGGCGCCACGCGGCCGGCGCCCGGCGGCACCACGGGCGACGCAGCCGTCGGCGGAGCAGGCGGCACCACCGGCGACGCAGCCGTCGGCGGAGCAGGCGGCACCACCGGCGACGCAGCCGTCGGCGGAGCAGGCGGCACCACCGGCGACGCAGCCGTCGGCGGAGCGGGCGGTGCTGCGGGCGGTGCTGCGGGCGGTGCTGCGGGCGGTGCTGCCGGGAGCGGCGACGCGGGCGCCGCCGGACGCTGCGTCGGGATCGCGCGCGTCGACATGTCCTCCTGCACCTGCGGGCGCTGGACGGGCACGGCGACCGTGGCCGGCGCACCCGGATCGACCGGGTCGGCGCTGTCGACCACGTTCACGCGGTTCGCGGCCTCCTGGGCGTTCGCCCGCGCCAGCTCAACGGTGTCGGCGGTCGCGACCACCACACCGAGGCGGCGCTTGGCGTACCCCTCGGGCTTGCCGAACAGCCGGATGTCGGTCTCCGGCACATCCAGTGCGCGGGCCACGTTGTCGAAGGCCACCGACGAGCTGTCCTTGGAGCCGTAGATCACCGCGGAGGCCGCCGGGGACATCAGCGAGGAGTCGACGGGCAGGCCCAGCACGGCGCGGGCGTGCAGCTCGAACTCGGAGAGCCGCTGCGAACCCAGCGTCACCAGACCGGTGTCGTGCGGTCGCGGCGAGACCTCCGAGAAGTACACGTCGTCACCCTTGACGAACAGCTCGACGCCGAACACGCCCCGTCCGCCCGCGCCACCGTCGCCGAGCGCCGTGGTGATCCGCCCGGCCACCGAGGTCGCCGCGTCGTAGGCGGCCTGGCTCATCGGCTGCGGCTGCCACGACTCCACGTAGTCGCCGCCCTGCTGGCGATGCCCGATCGGCTCGCAGAACCGGGTGATCACCTTGCCGCGCTCGGCGTCGAAGACGCGCACGGTGAGAAGCGTGATCTCGTAGTCGAAGTCGACGAATCCCTCCACGATCACCCGCTCGTTGCGGACCCGGCCGCCGGTCACCGCCGCCTCCCAGGCGGCCTCGACCTCGTCGGGCGTGCGGACCACCGTCTGCCCCTTGCCCGAGCTGGACATCACCGGCTTCACCACGCACGGGAAGCCCACCTCGCGCGCTCCGGCGCGCAGTTCCTCGACCGTGGACGCGAAGGCGTACGGCGAACAGGGCAGGCCCTGCTCCTCCGCGGCCAGCTTGCGGATGCCCTCGCGGTCCATCGTCAGCGAGACGGCCCGCGCGGTGGGGATCACCTCGGCGACGCCCTCCTCTTCGACCGCGATCAGCGCATCGGTGGCGAGCGCCTCGATCTCGGGGACCACGTACCGCGGCTTCTCCTCGTCGATCACACGGCGCACCTCGGCGGCGTCGGTCATGTCGATCACGTGGCTGCGGTGCGCCACTTGCATCGCGGGCGCGTCCGCGTACCGGTCGACGGCGATCGTCTCCACCCCGAGGCGCTGGAAGGCGATCACCACCTCCTTGCCCAGCTCACCGGACCCGAGCAGCAGCACCTTCGTCGCTCCGGGCGTCAGGGCGGTGCCGATCCTGGGGTTTCCGCCGGTCTCGGTGAGGTTCGTCATGGGGACCATCATGGCAAACCGACCCGCCCGGAAGCACGCCGCAGATCCGTCGCCGCGCGTTCGCCCCGTTGTTCCACGGAGAAACGGCCACCCGCGCTGGGCGGCGGCACGACCTTCTCCATATCCTTCGTGGTGATGATCCTCCAGCTGGTCTGGGTGATCCGCGTGATGCCGGAGACCACGGGCGTCCCGCTCGAAGAGATGGAGGCCGCGGTGGGCGTCGACGACGACGCTCCGCAGGCCGCGAAGGGACACTGATATGACCGACCGGACCCTGTGCCTCGGCGAGGCCCTCGTCGACGTCGTGCTGCGCGAGGGCACCGAGCCCGCCGAGCACGTGGGCGGCAGCCTGTTCAACGTGGCCTGCGGCCTGTCGACGCTGGGCGACCCGGCCTCGATCCTGTCCTGGTGGGGCCGCGACGAACGCGGCGCGCGGATCACCGACGCCGCCACCCGCGCGGGGGTCGAGATCGTTCCGGGCACCGACGGTGCGCCGGCCACCCCGCTCGCGTACGCGCACCTCGACGCCGAGGGCCGGGCCACCTACGAGTTCGACCTCGGCTGGCAGGTGCCGCCGGTGGGCGGGCTCGAGCGGTACGGGCACCTGCACACGGGCAGCTTCGCGGCCACGCTCGCGCCCGGGGCCGACGGTGTGCGCGACATCGCCGCCCGCATCCGCGACCACGCCACGATCTCCTACGACCCGAACATCCGGCCCGCGCTCATGGGAACGCCCGAGGCGGTGCTGCCGCGGATCACCGAGCTGATCGGCCTCGCGGACGTGGTGAAGGCCAGCGATGAGGACATCGCCTGGCTGCACCCCGGTGAGCCGGTCGAGGACGTGATGCGCCGTTGGATCGCCGCCGGTCCGGCACTGGTGGTGGTGACCCGCGGGCCGTGGGGCGCCTACGCCCTGCTCGCCGGGAACCGGGACATGCTGCACGTGGACCAGCTGACCGTCGAGGTCGCGGACACCGTGGGTGCCGGTGACTCGTTCATGGCCGGACTCGTCTCGGGCCTGCTGGAGGCCGGCTACCTGGGATCGCGGTACGCCGCCCGGCGACTGCGGTCCGCGCAGTGGAGCGACGTCCAGCCCGCGCTGCACCGCGCGGTGATCACGTCCGCGCTCACGGTGAGCCGAGCGGGCGCCCATGCACCGTCGCGGGACGAGGTCGAGGTCGTCCGCGCGGGGGACCCCACCCTGCGCTGACGCCGGGATATCGCCGACGTATCGAAAAACGCATACGCCCCGGCAACACCCGGCCTCGTTGACTGGGTGCATGACCCAGTCGACGATCGCTCCGATCGCGGTCCGTGCACCGCGCCCCACCGGCATCACCGTCTACGGCTGCGTGGACGACGAGGCCGCCCTGTTCCGCACGGCCGCTCCCCGGTGGGGAGTGCCCCTCATCATCACCGAGATGCCCCTGTCGGAGGAGAACGTCCTCCTGGCCTTCGGGCGGCGCGCCATCAGCGTGGGCCACCGCACCCCGGTGCCGAATCCCGTTCTGCTGGCGCTGAGCCGGATCGGCGTGCGGTACGTCTCCACCCGCAGCGCCGGCTTCGACCACATCGATGTGGACTACGCCGCCGGCATCGGGATCACGGTGGGCAACGTCGACTACTCGCCCGACAGCGTGGCCGACTACACCCTGATGCTCATGCTCATGGCGATCCGCGATGCCAAGGCGATGGTGCGGCGCACCGATTCCCACGACTACCGGCTCAGCGGACGCCGCGGCCGGGAGCTGCGGGATCTGACCGTCGGCGTGGTGGGCGCGGGCCGCATCGGCGGCGCCGTCCTCGACCGGCTCACCGGCTTCGGGTGCCGGACCCTGACCTCCGACATCCGGGCCCACGACGGCCACGTCGATCTCGATCATCTCCTCGCGCAGAGCGATATCGTCACGCTGCACACCCCGCTCACCCTGGAGACCCACCACCTGTTGGACGCCGAGCGCATCGGGCGGATGAAGCCGGGCGCCATCGTGATCAACACCGGCCGCGGCGCACTGATCGATACCGATGCCCTCGTCGACGCGTTGGAGAGCGGCCGTCTCGGCGGCGCCGGTCTGGACGTGATCGAGGGTGAGCACGGCATCTTCTACTCCGACCGCCGCGAGCACCCCGTCGAGAACTCCGCGCTGCTGCGTCTGCAGCACCTGCCGAACGCCGTGATCAGCCCGCACACCGCCTACTTCACCGATCACGCGCTCCGCGACACGGTGGAGAACAGCCTGATCAACTGCGTCAACTTCGAGAAGCGGGAGATCGCATGAGCAGGACCAGGATCGGCATCGTCTTCGGCGGAATGTCCGAGGAGCACCCCGTCTCGGTGAAGTCCGCGCGCGAGGTGGCGCAGCATCTCGATCCGGCCCGCTACGAGCCCTTCTGGATCGGGATCACCCGTGACGGGGCCTGGCGGCTGTGTTCCGGACCCGACGAGGGCTGGGACGGAGCGGATTCGGTGCCGGTACTGCTGTCCCCCGACCGCGGCGATCACGGACTCCTCGTGCGCGCCGGCGACGGCTTCCGGAGCATCCGGCTCGATGTGCTGCTGCCCGTGCTGCACGGACGGTACGGCGAAGACGGTGCGGTGCAGGGCCTGTTCGAGCTGTCCGGCGTGCCCTACGTGGGATGTGATGTGCAGAGCTCCGCCGTCTGCATGGACAAGTCGCTCGCCTACGTGGTCGCCGCGAGCGCCGGGATCCCGACGCCGGAGTTCTGGACGGTGACCGACGAGCGGCCCACACCGCGATCACTGCCCATCCCGGCGTTCGTCAAGCCCGCCCGATCGGGATCATCGTTCGGCGTCACCAAGGTGACCAGCGCCGACGACCTGCCCGGGGCGATCGCCACCGCCCGGGAGTACGACCCGAAGGTGCTCATCGAGGCCGCCGTCACCGGCAGCGAGGTGGGCTGCGCCGTACTGGGCGATGACCGCGGCCTCACCGTCGGCGAGGTGGACCACATCGCCCTCTCGCACGGCTTCTTCCGCATCCACCAGGAGGACTCCCCCGAGACCGGATCCGAGAACTCGACCCCGATCGTGCCCGCCGACATCCCCGCCGAATCGCGGGCGCTGGTGCAGCAGACCGCGATCGCCGTGTACCGCGCGCTGGGCTGCCGGGGCCTGGCACGAGTGGACCTGTTCCTGCGGCCCGACGGTGCGGTGGTCCTCAACGAGGTGAACACCCTGCCGGGACTCACCTCGTACAGCCGCTATCCGCGGATGATGGCGGCCGCCGGCATTCCCCTCTCCGATGTCATCGACCGGCTCGTCTCCCTCGCCCGCACAGGAGGTGCACGATGAACACCGATTTCGTCTTCGTCGACGAGTACGTCCCCGGAATCCGCTGGGACGCCAAATACGCCACGTGGGACAACTTCACCGGCACACCGGTGGACGGCTACCTGGCGAACCGGATCGTGGGCACCCGCGCCCTCTGCGCGGCCCTGCGGACCGCGCAGGAGCACGCCCAGGAGCACGGCTTCGGCCTGCTGCTGTGGGACGGGTACCGGCCCCAGCGGGCCGTCGACCACTTCGTGCGGTGGTCGCGGCAGCCCGAGACCGGGCGCACCAAGGCCCGGCACTACCCGAACATCGACAAGCGCGGCATGTTCGACGGGGGCTACGTGGCGGAGCGTTCGGGGCACAGCCGCGGTAGCACCGTGGATCTCACGCTGTACCACCGTGACACCGGCGAGCTCGCCGATATGGGTGGCGGCCACGATCTGATGGATGCGCTCTCGCACCACGAGGCCCCCGGCGTCCCACCGGAGGCGGCGGCCAACCGCCGCCGCCTGTGCGCGGTCATGGAGGACGCCGGATTCCTGCGGTACCCCAGCGAGTGGTGGCACTACACGCTGCGCGACGAGCCCTTCCCGAACACGTACTTCGACTTCCCGATCACGGTCTCCGTGGGACACCGCGCGGCATGACCCCGGAGGCTCCACCCCGGATCGTGGTGGCGGGCGGCCACTCGGCCGGGCACATCGAACCCGCGATGAACCTCGCCGACGCGATCCGCCGGCGGGAACCCGCGGCCGCGATCACCGCCCTCGGCACCGTTCGGGGACTCGACACCGCGTTGATCCCGGCACGCGGGTATCCGCTCGCACTGATTGCGCCGGTACCGCTTCCACGCTCGCTCGGCGTCGAGCTGCTCCGCACCCCGGGCAGGCTCGCGGCGGCGGTCCGCGCGGCCGGTGCGGTGCTCGACCGCACCGGTGCAGAGGTCGCGGTGGGCTTCGGCGGCTACGTCGCCCTCCCGGCGTACCTCGCGGCCCGCCGCCGTGGCATCCCGATCCTGGTGCACGAGGCGAATGCGTTCCCCGGCATCGCGAACCGGATCGGCGCCCGACTGACGGACCGCGTCTTCACCGCGGTCCCCGGCGTGCGGCTGCCGCACGCCACCGTGCTCGGTATCCCATTGCGACCGGAGATCGCAGCGCTGAACCGCGGCGCGGTGCGCGCGGCGGCACGAGGGCGGTTCGGGCTCCGCGCGGACGGCCCCGTCCTCCTGGTGACCGGCGGCTCCCAGGGCGCCGAGACGATCAACGCGGCCGCCTCCGCCGCGGCGCCGGCGCTCCTGCGTGCGGGGGTGCAGGTCCTGCACATCACCGGCCCCGGCCGCGACGTGCCGCCGTCCGGTCCCGGATACGTCGCCGTGCCCTACGTCGACGCGATGCGATACGCCTACGCCGCAGCCGATCTCGCGATCTGCCGCGCCGGCGCGATGACCTGCGCCGAGCTCGCCGCCGTGGGCCTGCCCGCGGCCTACGTCCCGCTCCCGCTCCGCGGCGGCGAGCAGTGGCGCAACGCCGAACCGGCCGTCGCGGCCGGTGGCGGGGTGGTGATCGACGATGCCGCGCTCGATGCGGCATGGATCGAACGGACGCTCGTCCCCCTCCTGCTCGCGCCGGACCGCATCGCGGCGATGGCCGACCGCGCCGCCTCCGTCGGTGCGGCGGACGCGGGCGATCTCCTGGCGGTGCGGGCGCTCGACGCGGTCAGGGCGCGGCGGGCAGGCGCACCACGACCCGGAGGCCACCGTCGGGCCGGGGCGTGAGGGCGAGCGCACCGTCGTGCGCACGGACGATGCGGTCCACGATCGCGAGGCCGAGCCCGACTCCGGCGTGGTCGCCGCTGATCCGGCCGGTGCCGCGCTGGAAGGGCTCGGTGAGGGTGGCCACCACCTGCGGGCTGAGCGGCGGGCCGGTGTTCTCCACCGTGAGGATCGCGCTGCCGGAGTCGGTGCGGGTGTCGACCCGCACGCTGCCGCCCCCGGGGAGGTTGTGCACGATCGCGTTGTGCACGAGGTTCGTGGCCACCTGCTGGATCAGCGCCGGGGAGCCGGCGGTGGGGGTGATGTCGCCGGATGCTTCCAGGCCCACGCCGCGGCTCTCCGCGAGTGGGAGCAGGGTCTCGACGGCCTCCTCCGCGATGAGCGACAGGTCGACCGGTTCGCGGGCGAAGGAGCGGCGGTCGGCGCGGCTGAGCATCAGCAGCGCCTCGGTGAGGTCGATGGCGCGGGTGTTCACGAAGTGGAGCCGCTCGACCAGCTCGTCGTCCTCGCGCTTCGGATCGCTGCGGGCCACCTCGAGCAGGGTCTGCGTGATGGCGAGCGGAGTGCGCAGCTCGTGCGAGGCGTTGGCGGCGAAGCGCTGCTGCTCGGCCATGTGCGCCTCCAGTTGCGCGAGCATCGCATCGAAACTGTCCGCCAGTTCCCGGAATTCGTCGTCGCGGCCCTCCAGCTGGATCCGGTGCGCGAGCGAGCCGTCCGCGGCGAGCCGCGTGGCGTGCGTGATCCGGGTGAGCGGCGCCAGCATGCGGCCGGCCAGGAGCCACCCGCCGATCAGACCGAAGACCAGCAGGAAGCCCAGCATCAGGAAGGCCTTGGGCGCGAACGCGGTCTGCAGGTCGGCGCGATTCGGGATCCCCATCAGCTGCGGGCCCGCGCCCGAGCCCGGTTCCCGGGGCCCGGGATACGGGACCGCGATCACCTCGGGCACGTAGCGCAGCAGGAACACCCACACCACGGCCAGCAGCAGCCCGCCGGCCACCATGAGGAAGGCCGCATAGCTGAGCGTGAGCTTGAGGCGGACGCTGAGCCCGGGCCGCCTAGGCATCGGCGACCCCGCCGGTGTCGATGCGGTAGCCCACGCCCGGCACCGTGGCCACGATGCCCGGTTCCCCGAGGCGTTTCCGCAACGCCGACACCGTGATCCGCACGGCATTGGTGAACGGGTCGGCGTTCTCGTCCCAGGCCCGCTCCAGCAGTTCCTCTGCGCTGATCACGCCGCCCTCCGCGGCGACCAGCACTTCGAGGACCGCGAACTGCTTGCGCGTGAGGGCCACGTACCTGCCGTCGCGGTACACCTCGCGGCGGAACGGGTCCAGCCGCAGCCCCGCCAGTTCCCGCACCGGCGGGCGGCTGTGCGCCCGGCGGCGATCGAGGGCGCGCAGCCGCAGCACCAGCTCCCGCAGTTCGAAGGGTTTGGTCAGGTAGTCGTCGGCACCCAGCTCGAAGCCGGACTCCTTATCGTCGAGCCGGTCGGCGGCGGTGAGCATGAGGATCGGCATACCCGTGCCGGACGCCACGATGCTCGCCGCGATCTCGTCGCCCGACGGTCCGGGGATGTCCCGGTCCAGCACCGCGATGTCGTAGGAGTTCACGCCCAGCAACTCCAGCGCGGTATCGCCGTCCCCGGCGATGTCGGCGGCGATCGCCTCCAAGCGGAGGCCGTCGCGCACCGCCTCCGCCAGATACAGCTCGTCTTCGACGACCAGGACACGCATGACCCCATGCTACGAGCCGCCACCTATCGCGGGCGTATCGATTTCCGCGGATCGGCGCAGTCAGGCGTCGGTGATCTTCAGGCCGTCGGTGAGGGTCCGGACATCGCCGCGCAGGTCGTTCGCCTGCTTGTCGGTGGTGGTCACCAGGAGCTGGACCGCCAGGCGCTGATCCTTGGTGCTGTGGATGACGTAGGTCGAGGAGACGGCGAGCCGGCGGCCCTTACCGTCGTCGTAGCTGCCGCTGATCGTCGACGAGGGGTCGCCGTCGCGGGTGCCCACCTGCACGGCGTCCTGCCGGAATCCGAGGTACCGCGTGGTGTCAACGGGGCCGCGGCGGACCGCTTCGGCGGGATCGACATCGCCGGTGAGCCGGTGCACGAGCACGGTGGCGTTCGGTGTGAAACCGTCGCTGGTGGCGCGGGTGTTGGCGATCACCGCGAAGGTGTTCGGGAGCTGGAAGGCACTGTCGACGAACCAGTTCGGTGGCTGCTGGACAGCGATGCGCACACCCTTGAGGTCGGCGGCGGTCTGCGCGACCACGGTGACCCCGTGCGATTTGAGGTACTCGTCGAGGGTCATATCGGTCGCGGCGGAGGCGCTCGTGGGCGCCTCGTCGCCGGACCCCGAGCATCCTCCGGCGGCGAGAAGCGCGACCGCCACCACGGCGGAGAGCGTGCGGCGCACTACTTCTCCTTGCCGAGCGTGACGCCGATGAGGCCGCCGATCGTGCCGACGGCGAGGTTCGCGGCGCCGCCGATGCCGCCACCGATCGTGCGCCCGATGAGCTCGGCCGTCGGTCCGACGATCCGGGGCAGTCCCGGGACGTCGAACGGGGATGCGCCGACCTTGCCGATGAGCTCGCCGACCGCTGCGCCCAGCGTGGGGAACTGCGTCGCGGCGCCGACCACGGCGCCTGCGGGGCCGGCCTGTCCGGCACCCTTGAGCGCGGCGTCGGCGGAGGCCCGCAGCGCGGCGAGCAGCGGGGTGCCGGAGGTCGCGGAATCGATACCGCCGCCGATGATCCCACCGATGTCGCCGCCCGCGGCGGCGGCCTTGAAGCCGCCGGTGAGTGCGTCGCCGACCACATCGCCCACAACACCGCCGATCGATCCGCCGATGCGGGCGCCGGCGTAGGGCAGGCCCGCGGCGAGGAAGGGCACCAGGACCACGCCGACGCCGGTGACCGAGGCGGCAGCGGAGGCGACGGCGGCCAGCGAGGTTCCGATCGCGCCGCCGACCGCCGTGCCGGTGGCTCCGGCCACGGTCTTGGACAGCGGCACGAGCACCTGCTCGGCGGAGGTGAGGACAGCGCCGCCGACGCCCGGCAGGCTGCGGGCCAGCTCCGTGGTCAGCCCCTTGACCGTGGCACCCGCGATGCCGAGGCCGCCGCCGATCAGGTCCAGTCCGTGGTTCCAGCCGATCAGCTCGCCCGCCGCACCCTCGACCGTACCGGCGGCCACCGCCGCGATCGCGGAGCCGAGCGAGGAGCCCAAGGTCCGTGCGGGAGTGGCGAAATCGGCGCCACCGACCACGCCGACCACGCCGCCCGCACCGGTGCCGAGGAGGCCGCCCACCGCGCCACCGAGGGACTGTGCGAGCTGCACGAACGGGCTCTGCGGGGCCGGGACGGTCGTGGCAGTGCCCGAGCCCGCGGACGGTGTGATCGTCGGCTTCGACGCATCCGCCGACGTCGCGCCGTCGGACGGTGCGGTGGCGCCGGTCGCCGGCGACGCGGTCGCCTCGGTCTTGGGCGCCTCGGTCGTGGCCGTCTCGGTCTTCGGCGTCTCGGTCTTCGGCGCCTCAGTCTTGGGCGCCTCGGTCTTGGGCGTCTCGGTCTTGGGCGTCTCGGTCTTGGGCGTCTCGGTCTTGGGCGTCTCGGTCTTGGGGGGTTCGGTCTTGGGGGTTTCGGTCTTGGGGGTTTCGGTCTTCGGACCGTCCGTCGATTCGGTCGCGGACGATCCGGCCGTCGAGGCCCCGGCCTTGGGGGTGTCGGTTTTCGGTTCGTCGGCGGTGGGCGCATCGGCCGTGGCCGGCCCGGCCGCGGCACCGGTGTCGCCGGAGCCCGCGGCGGCGGCCCCCTTGGAATCGTCTGCGGTGGAGGATGATCCGGACGAATCCGCGCCGGACGAGGCGCCGGCACCGTCGGTCGGATCACCCGCGGTGAGGACGTATTCGACGGTCGGCGCCGCGCGCTCCGCGGTCGGCGGGGCCACGAGCTGGGCACCCACCACCCCGACCACGGTGGCGGCGGCGAGCACCGATGTCAGCGCGCCACTACGGATGGACTTCCACGTCTTCAGCTGCATGAGCGCCCCAGGGTATGAGAGGACCGGCACGGGAGATGAGCCTCCGCGACGGCATCGCCGGAGACCCGAGTTCCGAAGGCCGGCACCGCGTTTCGCTGTGCAATATCAACAACCAAGGTTGCTGTTCGGCCAACGTTGGTAACCCTAAGGCCGGAACCCCGCGGCCGCTACCCGTGGACGCTGTGAGGACCGTCTCACCACCGGGCGGTCCGCCCGGACGTGCGGCCTAGACGATGGCGCGGCGCACGATCGTCTCGTCGCGGCCCGGGCCCACGCCGATGCACGAGATGTGCGCGCCCGAGAGCTCCTCGAGCCGCAGCACGTAGTTCTGCGCGTTCTGCGGCAGCTCCTCGAACGTGCGGCAGCCGGAGATGTCCTCCCACCAGCCGGGCATCGTCTCGAAGATCGGCTTCGCGTGGTGCACCTGCGACTGGGTGGTGGGCATCTCGTCGTAGCGGACGCCGTCGATCTCGTAGGCCACGCAGATCGGCACGTTCTCGATCGAGCTGAGCACGTCGAGCTTGGTGAGGAAGTAGTCGGTGATGCCGTTGACGCGGGTGGCGTACCGGGCGATCACGGCGTCGAACCAGCCGCAGCGCCGCGCGCGGCCGGTGGTCACGCCCACCTCGCCGCCGTGCTTGGCCAGGTACTCGCCCCACTCGTCGAAGAGCTCCGTGGGGAACGGACCCGAGCCCACGCGGGTGGTGTACGCCTTGAGGATGCCGAGCACCGTGGTGATCCGGGTGGGACCGATACCCGAGCCCACCGACGCGCCGCCGGAAGTGGGGTTCGACGAGGTGACGAACGGGTAGGTGCCGTGGTCGACGTCGAGCAGGGTGCCCTGCGAGCCCTCCAGCAGCACCGTCTCCCCGCGCTCGAGCGCCAGGTTCAGTTCCAGCCGGGTATCGGCGATGCGGTGCTTGAAGCTCTCCGCGAGCTCCAGCGTCTCGTCGACCACCTGACGCGGGTCGAGCGCGCGACGGTTGTAGATCTTGGTGAGCACCTGGTTCTTGAACTCCAGTGCCGCTTCGACCTTCTGCGTGAGGATCGACTCGTCGAGCACGTCCTGCGCCCGCACGCCCACGCGGGCGATCTTGTCCTGGTAGCAGGGACCGATGCCGCGACCGGTGGTGCCGATCTTCTTGTTGCCGAGGAAGCGCTCGGTGACCTTGTCGATCGCCACGTGGTACGGCATCAGCAGATGCGCATCGGCCGAGATCAGCAGGTTCGAGGTATCCACATCGCGGGCCTCCAGTCCGTCGAGCTCCTGCAGCAGGACCGACGGATCGACCACCACGCCGTTGCCGATGACGTTCTTCACGCCCGGGGTCAGAATGCCCGACGGGATGAGGTGGAGTGCGAACTTGTCGCCGTTCGGGAGGACCACGGTATGGCCGGCGTTGTTGCCGCCCTGGTACCGCACCACCCACTGGAGCTTCTCCCCCAGGAGGTCGGTGGCCTTTCCCTTACCTTCGTCGCCCCACTGGGCGCCGATCAGCACGATCGCGGGCATGAACGATCTCCTTCCGGCTCACAATCCAGCACTGGATTCACCTCGAATTCTTGTGAGCCGTACTGCGACCTTACAGTAGGTGCGGTGAGCTCCGTGACCCAGAGCACCGTCGTGCTGCGTGCGCCAGACGTCCGTATCCCCGGAAGTCTGCGCGACCTCGAGACCGTCACCGTCGACCTGGATTCGGTCAAGGCCGAACTCAAGAAGAAGATGCCGTACCCCAAGCGACTCGTCGTGGCCGGCCCGGACGAGCTGCTCGCGGCCGTGATCGCGCGGCTGCTCGCGGCCGAGCGGCTCGACGTGGAGGTGGCCTTCGCGCCGTCCGAGAACTCGCGGGCGTCGGCGATCTACCCGCCGGGCGATCCGCTGACCGGCGCGCCGCGCTCGGTGCCGCTGATCCGCGACGACCGCGGCTTCGTGCTGGTGGGCCAGGCCCGGATCACCGGACCCGACGGTGGGCCGCTGACCGGCGAGACCTTCGTGGATTCGGAGAAACTGTTCACCGGGCAGGCGAAGGCGATCATCGTCGAGCCCACCGGCGAGGGGGCCGGCGTGCGGGCGCGGCTCGCCAAGGGCATGCGCCGCAAGTGGGTGACCGGACGCGCCGCACAGACCGGCGGCCTGGAGCTCGTGGTGACCCGCGACGGCCGCACCGATCCGACGGTGGTGACCCGCTCGACCTTCTACCGGCACACCGACGACTGGCTGCTGATCAGCTGATTCAGGTGGGCTGCTCGGGCTTGGGACGCGCGCGCAGCACCGCGATCGCCGAGGTGCGCTTGAGGCCCGCGACCTGCAGCAGGTCGACGATCGTCGAGCGCAGCTGCGCGTAGATCACCATCTCGTTGAGCGAGCCGCCGTCCTCGACGTGCAGCTGGTTCGCGCGCCGCGCCGCCGACCGCAGCACGCGGGCCGCGTCCGCCTGATCGGGCTTCGCGCCCGGCTCCGCCAGCACAACGTCCCGCAGGATCTTGAACGACTCGGCGAGCCTGCCGACCTCGGTGATCAGCGCCGGGTCGATCCGCTCGCCCTCCTGGTTCGAGGCGATCGCGCGCCGCGCCATCACCCGGATGTTGCGCACCGCGTTGTCCAGCGGATCGGCGATCGCCTGCAACCGGTCCATCCGGCCGCGGGAGCTCCAGAACACCGGCGAGACCTTGGCGATCTCGATGCCGCCCGCCAGATCGGCGGTCAGCTGGTCCAGATCGGGCTGGGTGGAGCGGGCGGTCTCCAGGGCCCAGTCCAGCGAGGAACGGTCACCGTCGGTCAGTCCGGCCGCGATGGAGGCCACCACGCGGCGCATGGTGTCGAGCACCTTCGCGGCGTCCTTGCGGGGCCGGCGCGCGGGGTTGTTCGGGATCAGCGCGGCGATCACCACGCCCACGAGTCCGCCGATGAGGGCGTCGAGCATGCGGTTCCAGCTGGCCGCCGAGCCGGGCGGCAGCAGCGTGGCGATGAGGACCGCGGACGAGGCGGCCTGCATCGGCACCAGGGGCCCGCGATCGGCCAGCACGGCGACCGACATCGCGATCGCCACCACGAGGGCCAGCTGCCACGGTCCGGTGCCGATCTGGCTGACCAGCAGGTCTCCGACGCCGATACCCACGGTGACGCCGCCGACGAGTTCGAGCGACCTGCGCAGCCGCTGGGTGAGCGAGAGTCCCAGCGAGATGACCGCGGCGATCGGCGCGAAGAAGGGCGAGACGTGCCCGACCAGGTCGTTCGCGATGTACCAGGCGATGCCCGCGGCGAGCGCGCACTGCAGGATCGGCAGCTTGGAACTCCACAGCCGCCGGGTGCGGCTCTGGATGACCTGCGGCAGCTCGTTGTGCCGCCGCCGGAGGCGACTAGTCGGCGAGGCCGAGCCGGCCGGCGGCTTCGGGGTCACTGTCGTTCAACAGGTCGAGGCAGCGGAGGTACTCGTCCTCTTCACCGATGGTCTTGGCGGCGAGTGCGAGCGCCGCGACCGCCCGCAGGAAGCCGCGGTTGTTCTCGTGGCTGTACGGGACGGGGCCGAAGCCCTTCCAGCCCTGCCGCCGCAGCTGGTCCAGGCCGCGGTGGTAGCCGGTGCGGGCGTACGCGTACGCCGCGACGGGCTGGCCATCGGCGAGGGCGGCCTCCGCGAGCGTGGCCCAGGCCAGCGAGGACGTGGGGTTCTCGGCCGCGACCTCGACCGCCGGGCGGCCCTTGGTCAGCTGCAATTCGGGTTCCTCGTCGATGTCGAGGAGCACCGGGGGCGGGCCGAGGAGATCACCGAACGACGTCATGGTCCCAGTCTTGCACGAGGGCGGGCGGCTAGTCTGTCAGGTGTTCCGCACGCGGCGTGCCGACTGCGGAGGACGTTCGACGGTGACTGAGGGGATGGCTGATCAATGGCGCGGGATTCATACCGGCGGGCGTTCTCGCGAGTGCGGGATCAGGTGGCACCGCGGGTCTCCGAAGGCGCCAAGAACGCGTACTCCGCCTATCGCACGTTCCGCGAGACGCGGGAGGCGGCTCGTCCGGACGCCCGCGCCACGAATGCCGCGAAGGCGCTCGGCAGCGCCCCCGGCGACGCGGTGACGCCCTCGCATTCCGATTCGCTCGCCGAGCTCGTCGAGTCCGCGGCGCCGCCCGCCGCGCCGAGCGAGGCCGAGACCACCGCGTTCGCCGCGGCCGCGAAGCCCGACGAGGCCGACGCGGCTCAGTCCGGCGAGGCTCAGGCCGAGGAGGAGCCGGCGCGCTCCCAGGCCGTCAGCGCCTCCGAGGCCGAGACCCGGGTGATCCCCGTGGCCCAGCGCGCCGGCGCCGCGAAGGACGAGGAGCCCGAGGCTCAGGACTCCGCCGAGACCGAGGAATCGACGGAATCCGCGGAGACCGAGAACGAGGCCGCCGCGCCGAGCGAAGCCGAGACCCGGGCCATCCCGGTGGTGCAGCGCGATCAGGTCGAGCACGACGACACCGCGACTCCCGACGAGGCCGACTCGGAGCCGGAGACCGCCGACGAGGCCGACGAGGCCGACGAGGCCGACGAGGCCGACGAGGCCGACGAGGAGGCAGCGAAGCAGACGGCCGAGGCGCCCTCGCCGCTGCGCACCGTGGGACCGGTCGCCTCCGCACCCGTCGTGGCGACCGAGGACGCGGCCGCCGACGACGCGGACACCCCGGATGACGTCGCCGAGGACGAGGACGCAGCCGACGAGCCCGAGGCCGCAGCCGACGACGCGGAGGACACCGCGCCGGACACGGCCGCACCGTCACCGCTGCGGACCGTCGGCCCCGCCGCGACCGTGCCTTCGACGGCCGCCGACGCCGACGCGACCGACCCCGACCCCGACCCCGATGACGAGGCCGAGGCCGAGGCCGAGGCGCCCGCACCGGAGGACGACGCCGAAGCCGCGACCGAGGCGATCCCCGTCGTCGAGCGGCCCGCTACCGAGGCGCCCGCACCGGAGGAGGACGCCTCCGAGTCTGAGGACACCACTGACGAGGCGGCCACCGAGGCCATCCCCGTCGCGACTGCGCAGCCCGACCAGGCGGTCATCGACACCGAGCGGAACGAGCTGCCGGACGCGACGCCCGCGACCGAGATGATCCCGCTGTCCGGTGCCTCCGCTGCCGCGGCGGCACCCACCGAGCAGGCCCCGGTGCCGGCGACGCCGGACGCGCCGCCCGCACCCGCCGCCGAGCGGTCGGTCCCCGAGTACTACGCGCCCACCGCGCAGGGCACCACGCCGCCGGAGAAGTCGGGCGGTCGCACCAAGTGGATCGTGGCGGCCGCAGTGGTGGTGATCGCCGCGATCGTCGCCGCGGTGCTGCTGCTGACCGGTGGCGGCGGCACGACCGATCCGTCGGACCCGCGCCAGCAGGCGGCCGCCGCGACCACCTCCTTCGTCGGCGCCGTCAACAGCGGCGATCTCACTGCACTGCGCGAGCAGACCTGCGGCGCCGCGAAGCAGTACTACGACGGGATCGAACCCGACGAGTTCCAGCGGGTGCACACGAACGCCAAGGCCGACGGCCTGCTCCCCGAGCTCGACAGCCTGCAGGCCGTCGCCATCCAGGACGATCGCGCCGAGGTCCAGGTCGAGGTGCACTACTCCGGCCAGCCCGACGCCAAGGTGAAGAACACCCTGAACCTGTCCAAGGACGGCGGCGGGGCCTGGAAGGTGTGCACGCAGATGGGCGCCCCATGACCTCGCCCTCGGACCACCCCACGCGGCGCACCGGACGCCCGGCCGACGCGGCGCCCCCGGCGAGCGGCCCGGGCCCGCAGCAACCCCCGGCACCGTCCACGCAGGCGGCCCCGATGCGCAAGCCGAGCCCGGCACCGTCGGCCCCGAAACTGGCCTACTCGGAAGTGCCGCAGCCGCAGGCACCGTCGAACACCGAACAGATCGCGCGCGGCTCGTCCCGGATCAAGCCGCCGCCGCGCACCCCGCGCAGCCCGGCCCGGCCCGGACAGCCCGCGCCGCAGCGACAGATCGCCCCGAACGCCGAGACCATGCGCCGGCCGCTGCCGCCGCAGGCTGCGGAGCCCGCACGGCCCGCCGCTCCTGCACCGCAGGCTCCCGCGCCCGCCGCGGCGGCCGCCCCGGCGGAACCGGCGCCGCAACCGCACCCGGCCCCCCACGCACGACCGCGGCTCACCGGCCCGGAATGGGCGGCGGCCGCGGTCATGGTGTTCCTGGTGCTGGCCGTGGTCGTGGGCGTGGCCCTGGCCTAGCGGGTACTACTTCGCGCTGATCGACTTCCCGGCCGAGTGCAGGTCGTTGCAGGCCTCGACGACACGCTCGGCCATCGAGGTCTCGGCCTTCTTCAGGTACGCGCGCGGGTCGTAGGTCTTCTTGTTGCCCACCTCGCCGTCGATCTTCAGCACACCGTCGTAGTTGCTGAACATGTGGCCGGCCACCGGGCGGGTGAAGGCGTACTGGGTGTCGGTGTCGACGTTCATCTTCACCACGCCGTAGCTCAGCGACTCCTCGATCTCGCTCTTGAGCGAGCCCGAGCCACCGTGGAAGACGAAGGAGAAGGGCTTGCTGCCCTCGGGCAGGCCCAGCTTCTCCGAGGCCACGGCCTGGCCGTCGCGGAGCACCTCGGGACGCAGCTTGACGTTGCCCGGCTTGTACACGCCGTGGACGTTGCCGAAGGTGGCGGCCAGCAGGTAGCCGTCGGCCCCCAGGGCGTCGACGGTCTTGCCGAAGTCCTCGTTGCTGGTGAACAGCTTGTCGTTGATCTCGTTCTCGACGCCGTCCTCCTCGCCGCCGACCACGCCGATCTCGATCTCCAGGATGATGTTGGCGGCCTTGCACTTGGCCAGCAGCTCCTGGGCGATCTCCAGGTTCTCGTCGAGCGGCACGGCCGAGCCGTCCCACATGTGCGACTGGAACAGCGGGTTCTGGCCGTTGTTCACCCGCTCCTGCGAGATCTCGATGAGCGGGCGGACCAGGCCGTCCAGCTTGTCCTTGGGGCAGTGGTCGGTGTGCAGCGCGACCGTGACGTCGTACTTCGCGGCCACCACGTGCGCGAACTCGGCCAGCGCCACGGCACCGGTCACCATGTCCTTCACGCCCAGGCCCGAGCCGAACTCCGAGCCACCGGTCGAGAACTGGATGATGCCGTCGCTGCCGGCGTCGGCGAAGCCCTTGATGGCCGCGTTGATCGTCTCGCTCGACGTGCAGTTGATGGCGGGGAAGGCGTAACCGCCCTTCCGAGCGCGGTCCAGCATCTCCCGGTAGGCCTCGGGGGTTGCGATGGGCATGTCTATGTCCTCCTGAGCGGTCTGCGTTACTTCAGTGTCAGACTATCGCCATGGAGCTCGCAGTTGGGCTGGTCGCCCTGGTAGCGACCGTTCTGGTGGTCAGTGCGTTCTGCGACAGACTCGGTCTGGCCGCGCCGCTGGTGCTCACCGTGATCGGTATCGCCGCCTCGTTCATCCCGCAGATCCCCGAGGTGCCGCTGCACCCGGATGTGGTTCTGCTGGGCCTGCTTCCACCGTTGCTGTACGCCGCGGCGTCGCGGGCCTCGCTGGTGGATTTCAAGGAGAACATCCGCCCGATCGGCATGCTCTCGGTGGGCCTGGTGCTGTTCACCGCGGCCGCCGTGGGCGTGGTCACGTCCTGGCTGCTGGACATCCCGTTCGCCGCGGGACTGGCGCTGGGCGCCATCGTCGGGCCGCCCGATGCGGTGGCCGCGACCGCCGTGGGCCGCCGCATCGGCCTGCCCCGCAAGGTGACCACTCTGCTCGAGGGTGAATCGCTGTTCAACGACGCCACCTCCATCGTGCTGCTGCGCACGGCGATCGCCGCGGTGGCCGGGACCATCGGCTTCTGGCAGGTGCTCGGCTCGTTCGCGCTCAGCGCTGTGGGCGGTGTCGCGGTGGGCGTGCTGGCCGCGATGCTGATCCGCTACGCGCTGCGCCGGGTCACCGATCCGATCCTCACCACGGGCATCACGCTGATCAGCCCGTGGATCGCCTACCTGCCGGCCGAGCACATCCACGCCTCGGGCGTGGTGTCGGTGGTGGTGGCCGGGCTGATCGTCGGCTTCTGGGCCCCCACCGATCAGACGGCGGTGGGCCGGATGTCGGCGCGGATCAACTGGAGCACGGTGCAGTTCCTGTTGGAGAACGCCGTCTTCCTCTTGATCGGCCTGCAGATGCGCACCATCTTCGAGGGCGCCGACGCCTCGCCGATCGGCTGGCCGCTGATCCTCACCACCTGCGCCGCCGTCATGGTGACCGTGATCTTGGCGCGGATGGTCTTCTGCGCGCCCGCCGCGCTCGTCGCGGTCCGGGTGGACGAGACCGCCCAGCGACTCAACGTGGGCGAGGTGACGGTGCTGTCCTGGGCGGGGATGCGCGGGGTGGTCACCCTGGCGGCGGCGTTCATCCTCCCGCTCGACTTCCCCGACCGGGAGGTGCTGCTGTTCGCCGCCATGACGGTGGTGGCCGGCAGCCTGCTGATCCAGGGCTCGACGCTGCCCGCGCTGGCCCGGGTGCTGCACGTGCGCGGCCCCAACGCCCGCACCGACGCCCTGCAGCAGGCCGTGGTGATGCGCTCGGCCATCAACGCCGGCCTGGAGCGGCTCGACCAGATCGAGGCGAGCCCGCAGAACACCGTCCCCGCGCCGGTGATCGACGGGATCCGCGAGCGCGCCATCAGCCGCGAGCGCTCCTTCTGGGAGCGGCTCGGCCCGGAATCCCACGACACCCCGGCGGCGCAGGTCCGCGAGGTGCGCTTGCAGATGCTCGACGCCGAGCGCGCGGAGGTGCTGCGGCTGCGCGACAACGGGCAGGGCGACCACGAGGTGCTGGAGCAGGTGCTGGCGATGCTCGACGTCGAGGAGGCCATGCTCACCGTCTCGGCGAACCGCAGCGAGCGCGTGGCCGTGGCCGAACTGCTGACCCCGCCGTGGACGTCCGACGAGTGCGATCACCTCCGTGTGTCCGATTCGTTCAACGATCCGATTCCGCTGAGCGAGAACTGCCTCGAATGCGTCGCGGCGGGCGAGAATCCCGTGGCCCTGAGACTGTGCCTGACCTGCGGACACGTGGGTTGTTGCGATAGCTCCGAGGGCAAGCACGCCACGGCCCATCACGAGCACACCAACCACCCCGTGATCCGCAGTTTCCAGCCCGGGGAGTCCTGGCGCTGGTGTTACATCGACGAACTACTCAAATAGACCCGGTATCCTTGCCAGGTGTATTTCAATGACCTGACGCTGGCCTCTTCGACCACCCTTCAGGCCTTCTCGATCTCGGACATCACCGATCCGGTGGCCGTCCTCAACGCCTTCGGGCCGATCGCGCTCGTGGGTCTGCTGCTGGTCGTGTTCATCGAGTCCGGCGTGCTGTTCCCCGTGCTCCCGGGCGATTCGCTGCTGTTCGTCGCCGGGCTGCTGACCGCCGCCGGCACCGGCGCCGCGGTCGGCGAGGCCACCTACACGGGCTCGGCGATGTCGCTGCCCGTGCTGCTGATCGGCGTCCCGATCGCCGCGATCCTCGGCTCGCAGGTGGGTTACTTCATCGGTCGCTTCGGCGGCGAGAAGCTGTTCAAGCCCGACGCCCGCTTCCTCAAGACCAAGTACCTCGACGAGTCGCACGAGTTCTTCGAGAAGTACGGCCCCGCCACCCTGGTGCTGGCCCGCTTCGTGCCCTTCGTGCGCACCTTCGCGCCCGTGGCTGCCGGCGCCGCGCACATGAACTACGTCAAGTTCGTCATCTGGAACGCCATCGGCGCCATCATCTGGGGCGACGGCATCCTGTTGCTCGGCGTCTGGCTGGGCCAGATCGACTGGGTGCGCGACAACATCGACAAGATCTTCATCGGCATCGTGCTGGTGTCGGTGCTCCCGATCGTCTGGGGCGTCGCGAAGAAGTACCTGTCCGACCGCCGCGCGAACTCCTCCGCCAGCGCGTAGGCCGCCGTGCTCGAATTCGTCCAGAACGCCGGGCCGGTGATGATCTGGCTCGTCGTGGCCGGGTTCGTCTTCGCCGAGTGCGCCTTCATCATCGGTCTGTTCCTCCCCGGTGATTCCCTGCTGCTCACCGCCGGCCTGGCCATGGCCACCACCGGCCACTCGGCGGCCTCGGTGTGGGGTCTGGCGCTGGCCGCCTTCCTCGCCGCCATCGCGGGCAACCACGTGGGCTACGGGATCGGCGAGAAGATGGGCGATCACGTGCTCGCCAAGCAGGACGGGCGCTACCTCAACGCGAACAACCTGCACCGGGTCAAGGAACTGATGGACAAGCACGGCTTCTTCTCCGTGCTCATCGCCCGGTGGATCCCGTGGGTCCGCACCCTGTGCCCGCTGGTCGCGGGCGCGGTGGG
Organism: Tsukamurella sp. TY48; assembly: GCF_019656655.1. Lineage (GTDB taxonomy): Bacteria > Actinomycetota > Actinomycetes > Mycobacteriales > Mycobacteriaceae > Tsukamurella > Tsukamurella strandjordii. The sequence goes on from NZ_BPMV01000001.1 coordinate 1,345,690, forward strand.
CATGGACAAGCGCAAGTTCACCATCGCCTCGATCCTCGGCTCGCTGATCTGGGCCCCCTTCCTGCTCCTGGTGGGCTACTACGCGTCGTCGGCGCTGCAGGACTACAAGTGGGTCCTGGACTGGGCGCTGCGCGGCATGATCGTGATGCTGATCGTGGGCACGATCGTCGGGATCGTGGGCTACCGGCGCGAGATGGCCAAGCCGAACGTCTCCGTCGATCTCGAGGACTAGTGACCGTCCTCCAGGCGCGCGACCTGTCCGTCGCCTACGCCGATCGCAGCCTGTTCTCCGGCCTCGACCTGGTGATCGCCCCCGGCGAGGTGGTCGGGCTGGTCGGCGCCAACGGGGCCGGGAAGTCGACGCTGCTCAAGCTCCTCGCCGGGCAGCACGCCGCCGGCGGACCGGACGTGACGGGCACCGTCGAGAAGTCCCCCGTCGATGCGCAGGTGGGCTACCTCGCGCAGGAGCCCGAGCGGAGGCCGGGCGAGACCGTCACCCGGTTCGTGGCGCGCCGCACCGGCGTCGCGGCCGCGGAGGAGACGATGAACGCCGCGGCGGAAGCGCTCGCCGACGATCCGTCCGAGGACAACTACACGCCCGCCCTCGACCGCTGGCTCGCGCTCGGCGGCGCCGACCTCGACCAGCGGCTGGCCGCGATCCTCACGGACGTCGGGCTGCCGGATCCGGACGCGGAGATGACGGGACTGTCCGGTGGGCAGGCCGCCCGCGCGGGCCTGGCAGCAGTGCTCGCCTCGCGGTACGACGTGCTGCTGCTCGACGAGCCGACCAACGATCTCGACCTGGCCGGCCTGGAGCTGCTGGAGCGGTTCGTGGCCGATGCCGCGACCGCGATCGTGGTGGTCTCGCACGACCGGGAGTTCTTGGCGCGCACCGTGACCACTGTGGTTGAGCTGGATCTGGCACAGCAGCAGATCGGCGTGTACGGCGGTGGCTACGCGGCCTATCTGACCGAACGTGAGGTGGCCCGGCGGCATGCCCGCGAGGAGTACGAGCAGTACGCCGGCAAGCTCTCCGATCTCCAGGACCGCGCCCAGATGCAGCGGAACTGGATGGAACACGGCGTGCGGAACGCACGCCGGAAGATGAAGAACGGGGACCCCGATAAGGCGGGCCGGAAGGCGCGGTTGGAGTCCACGGAGAAGCAGGCGTCGAAGGCCCGGCAGACCGAGCGGGCCATCGAGCGGCTCGACGTGGTCGAGGAACCGCGCAAGGAGTGGGAGCTGCGGATGGAGATCGCCGCCGCCCCGCGCAGCGGCACCGTCGTGGCCACCCTGTCCGGCGCCACCGCGGAGTTCCCGCGGCTCACCGTCGGGCCGATCACGGCGTCGGTCCAGTTCGGCGACCGCATCCTGCTGACGGGGCCGAACGGGGCCGGCAAATCGACGCTGCTGTCGCTGCTGCTGGGCCGCCGGTCGCCCGATACCGGATCGGCATCGCTCGGCTCCGGCGTCGAGATCGGCGAGATCGACCAGGCGCGTGGGCGTTTCCTCGGCGACGACGCGCTACTGGACGCGTTCTGCGCCGAGGTCCCCGACACCCCGCCCGCCGATGTACGCACCCTGCTCGCGAAGTTCGGACTGCGCGGGCACCACGTGCTGCGACCCGCATCGTCGCTGTCACCGGGCGAACGCACCCGCGCCGCGCTGGCACTGCTGCAGGCCCGCGGCGTGAATCTGCTGGTGCTCGACGAGCCCACCAACCACCTCGACCTACCCGCGATCGAGCAATTGGAGCAGGCCGTGGAATCCTTCGACGGCACCGTGATCCTGGTGACCCACGATCGCCGCATGCTCGACACCGTGCGCGCCACCCGCCGCTGGCGGATGGACGCCGGGCGGCTCAGCGAGGACTAGGCCCGGGCGAGCGCCGCGGCGGCCTCCATGGCCATCCAGCCGCCGATCTGCACCGAGAGGTCGCGCTCCGGCGTTTCGCTGGAACGCACTGTGCCACCGGTGAAGTAGGCCGCCTGGCCGGTAGAGCCCGGAATGCGAGCATCGCGGGTCCAGTCGGCGCTGAAGAGCACCTTGCCGTCCACCTCGCGGGCGCCGCGCCATGCCGCCTCCGCGGAGGCGAAGACGATCTCGGCGGCGGCGTCGCGCACGTCGTCGGTGCCGGGGCCGCCGCGCAGCTGCACCGCCGCGAGCGCCAGGTAGCGGATCAGGATGCCGTTGAACAGGCCGCCGTCGCCGCCGTCGCCACCGGCGATCACGTGCCTCTCCGTCATCCGCCGGGACACCGCGGCGATCAGCTTCGCGACCCGCTGGGCGTGCTCCGGATCGTCGTCGGCGGAGAGCTCGGTGTCGAGTCCGATGGTGACGCCCTGGCAGTAGGTGTACTTCTCCGGGTACAGCTTTCCGTTCTCGGGATCGTCGTAGCTGCCGTCGACGCCGTCGTTGATGAGCCCGGTCTCGGGGTCCAGTAGGCGCCGGTACAGCCAGTCGGCGGTCTCCTCCGCGCGCTCGAACTCCCCCATCCGCGCCAGGTAGATCCCGGCGGGTCCGTTCGCCGGTGCGTTGAGGAACAGTCCCGTGGTGCGCCACGGAATACCGCCGCCCGCCTCGGGCACCCACGCCTTGAGGAAGGTGCCGGTCAGGGTGCGCAGCCGCCGGGCCGCGTTCACGCCCGCGTACCGCTGCGCCCGCTCCAGGGCGAGCCCCATCCACGCCATATCGTCGTAGTAGGAGTTGGTGACGCGCAACAGGTTCCGGAGCCGGTGCCCGCGCGCCAGCTCGACCACCAGCTTGCGGGTGCTGGGCGCGCCGTCGCGGATGTAGGCGTCGACCGCCACGTCCAGCAGGTGCGCCTGCCACCAGTAGTTCCAGCTCAGCAGCAGCGCGTCGCGCCGGGTGGGCGGGTACGCCGGGATCCCGAGCCGGGTTCCCGGAATCCCCCACACCGGGCGGACGTGCCGGTCCACCACCGCGGACTGCGCCGCCGCCGCGCGCTGGTTCCATTCCACCGCCGTCGTCATACCCACATCAGACCATGGTTAGCCGACCGAAGTCTGAGCGGACGGCGAGATTTCTGTCGCAGTTCGGGCCCGGACGGCCTCGGCTCGCTCTACCAGGCGGCGTCGAGGTCGGCGTGCTCGCGCACCCAGGCGTGCATGGCGATCCCGGCGGCCACACCCACGTTGATCGACCGGGTCGATCCGAACTGGGCGATCGACACCGTGGTCCCGGCGATCTGCCGGGCGTCGCCGGACACGCCGGGCCCCTCCTGCCCGAACAGCAGCACGCACCGTCGGGGCAGCGAGCCCCGCTCCAGCGGCACCGATCCGGGCTGGTTGTCGACGGCCACGATGGGAAGCTCGCGCTCCGCGCACCAGGCCGCGAAGGCCTCGGCGTCGGGGTGGTGCCGGATGTGCTGGTAGCGGTCGGTCACCATGGCACCCCGTCGATTCCACCGCTTGCGGCCGATGATGTGCACGGCCTTCGCGCCGAAGGCGTTGGCGGTGCGCACCACGGTGCCGATGTTCGCGTCGTGGCCGAGGTTCTCGATGGCCACCTCGAACGGATGCCGGCGGGTGTCCAGGTCGGCGACGATGGCCTCGCGCGTCCAGTACCGGTAGCCGTCGACCACGTTGCGGCGGTCGCCGTCGGCGAGCAGCTCGGGGTCGTACTTCGGGTCCTGCGGTGGTTCGGTTCCGTACTCGTCGCGCCAGGGTCCGAGCCCGACGGTGTGCGGTCCGGGCACGCCGGTCACCCACTCGGTGGGACCGAGGTCGGACTCGCTCACGGGCTCGGTCAGAGTCCGAGATCGGCGAGGCCGAGCACCGAGCGGTACTCGAGGCCCTCCGCCGCGATCACGGTGGCGGCGTCGGTCTCGCGGTCCACCACGGTGGCCACACCCACGACCTCGGCGCCGATCTCACGCAGCGCGCGCACCGCCGTGAGCGGCGAGTTGCCGGTGGTGGTGGTGTCCTCGACCACGAGGACGCGCTTGCCGACCACGTCGGGGCCCTCCACCTGCCGCTGCATGCCGTGCGCCTTGGCGGCCTTGCGGACCACGAAGGCGTCGATCGGGCGGCCGGGTGCGTGCATCACGGAGGTGGCCACCGGATCGGCCCCCAGGGTGAGTCCGCCGACCGCGGCGAAGTCCCAGTCGGCGGTGAGCTCGCGCAGCAGGCGGCCGATCAGCGGCGAGGCCTCGTGATGCAGCGTTGCGCGGCGCAGGTCCACGTAGTAGTCGGCCTCGCGACCGCTGGAGAGCGTGACCTTGCCGTGCACCACCGCGAGCTCGCGCACCAGTTCGGCGAGTCGGCTCTTGGCCGCCGGATCGAGAGCGCTCACCGTCGGGACTCCGAGCGCACCGGAACGGGCTGGCCCGGATCGCGGGGGCCGCCCGAGGTGACCACGCGGGCGTGGCCCTCCGGCGGGAGCACGCGGAGCAGGTCGCCGAAGCGGCGCACGGCCTCGAGGGCCTCGTCGAGATCGTCGGGATCGTCGGTGGCGGGCATCTGGCCCAGCGTCCAGGCGCCCTCGTTCCACAGTGACTCGATGTGGGCGGGCACCTGTTCGGCGAAGGTGATCATGCGGCGGTCGGCCACCCGGCGGCCCACCTCGGCGTTGTTGGTGTACAGGATCCGCGGTCCCAGGGCGCCCAGGGGCTCCATCCCGGGCTCGGTCGGCGGGTGCGCGTTCTCGGGGCGCAGGTCGAGCAGGGCGCCCGACGTGGCGCCGCGGTGCACGGCGGCGATGGTGGCGCTCTCGGCCAGGTCGAAGACGTAGGCGTTGGCACCGAAGTAGGTGCCGTGCGCCACGTCGACCACCGGCGGATCGCCGGGCATCGCCATGCCACCGCGGTGGAACTCGTCCTTGAGCGACGGGTCCTTCGCGGTGTAGACGAACTCGCGGCTCTCGGCCCAGGCCGCGCGCTCGGAGTGGACATTCGGCGTGTGCCCGCGGTCGTACCAGATGAGAGCAGCGGCGAGCGCCGCGCAGACCACCGCGAGGATCAGGAACACTACGTACGACATCGCCACCTACAGTAGCCGGTCGGTCGGCGGTTTCACCCGACCGATGGGGTACCGGCCACGGAGATCTGACCGGCATAGATGGCCAGCGCCGAGGAACCGTCGGCGCTCACCTGGATCATCACGACGTCGCCCACCTTGAGATCGGTGAGCTTGCCGCCGTGCGTGGTGGTCACCTGCGTCTCCGGTCCGGTCCGGAGTTCGACGGTGTTCCCGCCGGGCGCCGAGCGCACCTTGACCACCGACGAATCGATGCTGAGGATCGCTCCGATCACCTCGCGACCAGGCGTAATCGCAACACCGGAGACCTTCTGATTCACCGGCACACCGGCCGAGGAGGCCGCGGGCGCAGCCCGGCGCACGCTGCCGAGTTCGGAGGAGATGTGCAGGCTGTAGGCGATGCCGGCACCGACCACGCCGATACCGATGAGGCTGAGGATCGTGGCGAGCCAGGGGCCGCGGGACCGCGGTTCGTCGGTCATGCGCCACCTCCTCGCACCGTGTCGATCCTCCTCATTCCATGGTGCACGTGCTCCCGTGCCACCCCTGCAGAAACTAAGCCCCGTGTCTGAGATGCACCTGTGAATGGGGCGGGCGAATCACTATGACCCCCGCTAGCGTTGTCGGCGTGGCCGCTTTCCGCAGGTTCTGGCCGCCCCGCGAGCTCACCGAGGGCGAGGCGCCGGACGCACGATTCACCCTCGCCAACGAACGCACCTTCCTGGCCTGGATCCGCACGTCACTGGGCCTGATCGCCGCCGCGGTCGGGTTGGAGGCCTTCGCCCCGGAGGTGGTGCCCGAGGCGGTGCGCACCCCGCTGGTGGTGGTGCTGCTGGTCCTCGCCGCGCTACTCGCCGGGTACGCCTTCCGACGGTGGCTGCGCGTCGAGGGAGCCATCCGCACCGGCCGAGCACCCGGCGGCTCCCCCGCCACGGTGGTGCTCGCTGCGGCGATCGCCGCAGCGGGCCTGGTGCTGGCCGCCGCGATCGCCTTCACATGAGCGCCCCGTCGACCCTTGCGACGGAGCGCACGCAGCTCGCCCGGGTCCGCACTGTGATGGCGCTGGTGCTGGTGGCGGCGCTGGTGGGACGGCTGACGCTCGGTGGGCGGGCGTGGGCGGCGATCCTCTGTGCGGCCGTCGCGGTGGTGGGGCTGGGACTGGCGGTGCGGCTCGGCCGGGCGCCGACGGGGGCCGGACGCGCCCTGCTCCTGTCCGGCGCGGTGGTGGTGCTGGCGTCCGCCGCTGGACTCGGGCTGATCTGACGGCGTGCGTTTCCGGCCGACTCGTGCCACGTTGGAAAGTGACCCCAACGAAACGAGGAGCCACGCATGTCCGACACCGTCAGCACCGCGATCTTCGCCAGCCCGTCCCGCTACGTGCAGGGCCGAGGCGCTCTCGACTCCCTCGGCGAGCACGTCGCCAAGCTGGGGTCCACTCCCCTGATCGTGAGTGACGACACCGTGTGGGGCATCGTGCAGGACGGGGTGAGCGCCAGCTTCGACGCCGCCGGGCTCGCCGTGACGCGGGTGCCCTTCAAGCAGTTCGCGACGCCGGCCGCGGTGGACGAGCTGGTGGCGACGATCAGCTCCGGCGGCCACGACGTGATCCTCGGCGTGGGCGGCGGGTCCGCGATCGACGCCGCGAAGGCCGCCGGGCACCTCGCCGGCATCCGCTGGGTGAGCGTTCCCACCGCCGCCTCGTCCGACGCGCCCACCTCGACGCTCGCCGTGATCTACACGGAGACGGGCGAATTCCTGGAGTACCGCTTCTTCCCACGGAACCCGGACCTGGTGCTAATCGACACCCAGCTGGTGGCGAACGCCCCGGTGAGCCTGCTGGTGGCGGGCATCGGCGATGCGCTGGCCACCTGGATCGAGGCCCGCGCCACGCGCCGCGGACGGGGCACCACGATGGCGGGCGGTCGCCCCACCCGCGCGGGCACCGCGCTCGCCGAGCTGTCGTGGGACATCCTGTGGGAGAACGCACTCCTGGCGATCGACGCCGTCCGCAGCAAGGTGGTGACCCCGGCGCTGGAATCGGTGGTGGAGGCGAACACGCTGCTCTCCGGCCTCGGCTTCGAGTCCGGCGGTCTCGCCGCCGCGCACGCGATCCACAACGGTCTCACCGCCGCGCCGCAGACGCACGGCCTCACTCACGGTCAGAAGGTGAACATCGGCTCGGTCACGCAGCTGGTGCTGGAGGGGGCACCGTCGGTGGAGATCGAGGACTTCATCGAGTTCACCACGCAGGTGGGACTTCCCAACTCGCTCACCGAGATCGGCCTCACGCCCGAGAACACCACCGAGCTGGAGGCCATCGCCGAGGCCGCGACCGCCGCGGCGGAGACCATCCACAACCTGCCCTCGCCGGTGACGCCCGCGCAGGTCGTCGACGCCCTCAAGGCCGTGGAGGCCATCTCCCGTCGCGTGCGCATCGAGCGCGGTCTCCCCGAGCCGGTGAAGTACATCGCCCCCCACTGACCTCACATCTTCGGTGCCGAATTGCGACGCAGAGATGTGTTGTCACCGCAGTTCGGCACCGAAGATGCTCAGCCGCTCCAGCCACGGTCACGCAGGGCGGCCCGCGCGCGTCGGATCAGCGCATCGCGACCGCCGCCGAGTGACGACGCGGTAGCGAGCACGATGTCCCAGCCGTAGTCGTAGCGCAGGGTGTTCCACCGCTCGACGTCGAGTCGGTGCTGCTCAGGATCACGGTGGTGGGCGCCGTCGTACTCGACTGCCACCCGGTACTCCTCCGCACCGAGATCCACCCGGAACCGCCCGCGATCGATCGCCACCTGCGGCTCGAAGACGGTCAGGCCCGCGCGGTGCAGCGCGAGCCGGGTGTGCGTCTCCGGTGGCGACTCCGCCCGCCCGTCCGCCGCCCCCAGCACGGCCGCGACGCGGCGCGATCGATGCAGGTTCCGGTGCTGGTCCAGGTACCGCCGCATCTCCTCGACGGTGGTTGCCGCTCGGCCCGCCTCGTCGAAGCGAAGGCACTGATCGACTGCCGCGACCGCATCATCACCCGGGACGTAACGGGCCAGATCGACCGCGGTGCGCACCCCGGTCGTGAAGGCGACGCCGTCGACGTCGACCACGTCCTCCTCCGGGAGAACGCAGCGGCGGATCACGAGCCCTCGGCGGCGGCGATGCTCCGGCAGCCACACCTCCGTCGGCTTCCCTGCGCAGTAGGCCACCGAATGCAGAGCCGCAGCGGTCCACCCGCAGAAGACCGCATCCGGGTACAGGAGCAGGACGGCGTCGATGCGATCACGCAGTGTGATCTCGCGGCCGACCGGCGAGCGCACGCCGTGGAGCACCTGTCGAAACGCACTCCGAACCAGGTGCGGTGATGCCACCGCGTTCAAGTCCCGAGTGCGAATCGCCACATCCATTGGACGCATCGGCAGCGCCGATGGTCCCCAACCACACATCTTCGGTGCACAACTGCGAGGAATCTGGAGTCTCCGCCGCAGTTCGGCACCGAAGATCGCCTCGGTGAGGGTCAGGCGGCGTCGCGGACCCGGATCCCGACGGTGCCGTTCGCGCCCCGTCGGATCTTGGAACCGGTCACGGTGAGCCAGCCGAGGATGCCGTACTTGCTGCGGATCTGGGTGCCGGCGTCACCGCCGTCGACGATCTCCGCGACACCGGCGACCTGCGGGCCCTCGGTCTTCTTGCCGCGGGCGTCGCAGGCCTGCACCAGGACGGCCGGATTCTTGCGGATCCGCTTGACCTTCCAGGAGTCGGTCACGGTCCACATCACCAGATCGGCACCGTCGCGCACGGCCCAGAGCGGGGTGGCCACCGCGCTGCCGTCCTTGCGGTAGGTGGTGAGCATGACGTACTTGGCGTCGGCGACACTGGCGACGGTGGCTGCACTCATGGGATCAGCGTAGACGCGGTCAGCCCGCGGAGTGCAGCTCCGCCGGACCGGGCCACCGATCGGGCACGCGGGTGGCGATCCAGCGGACGAGCGCCGCATTGACATCGGCGGGACGTTCCTCCGCCATCCAGTGCCCCGAGTCGACGATCACCTCGGTGAGATCGGAGCACGCCGCGCGCATCGGATCGGCCAGCCGCGAGCGCACCGTCTCCAGGGTGGCGTCGTAGCGGCCGTGCAGGAACAGCACCGGCACATCGATCCGCCCGCCGGCGAGTTCCCGGGAGGCGTACTCGGCATCGGCGGGACCGTTGACGTACCAGGAGTTGGGGCCCGCCATGCCGTTCCGTTCGAACGCGGCGACGTAGATCGCATGGTCCTGCGGCGTCAGCACAGCGGGGTCGATCGGCAGCTGCGGCACGGGTCCACCGCCGAACCAGCCGCCGTTGCGGCTGATCAGCGCGGTGGGACCGGGGCCGTCGAGGTGCGAGGCATCACCGGGACGGAACAGGGCGGCGATGAAATGCGGTATGTCGCTCTCGAACTGGGCCGTGATCGCGTCGAAGGACTTGAGGTACTGGACCTGGTAGTCCCACTGACCGTACGGGTACTCGTCGGCCGGGTACTTCGCGCGGTCGATCAGATCGACGGGCCCGGGTCCGCCCGAGGGGAAGTGCGGCACGTTGAGGGAGGCGACGGCGTCGACCACCTCGGGATGGTGGGTGGCGATGTTCCAGACGACGGGTGAGCCCCAGTCGTGGCCGATCCAGATCGCGGTGCTGCGGCCGAGGGCGGCCAGCAGTTCCAGCATGTCGGCCACGATCTCCTCCCGACGGTACGCGGCCTTCTCGGCGGGCACGCTGGAGGTTCCGTAGCCCCGCATGTCCGGTGCCACACAGCGGAATCCGAGCTCGCCGAGCGCACGGAGCTGGTGTCGCCAGGAGTGCGAGAGCTCGGGCCAGCCGTGGCAGAGGATCAGCAGCGGACCGTCGTCCGGCCCGGACGCGAGGTAGCCGGTGGTGTGCCGTTCCGTGCGCACCGTGTGCGGGGTGATCGTCATGGCTCCAGCCTGTCACCGAACCGTCCGCGGCGCCCCCGGACACACGAAAGCGGGCGCGACCGTGTGGTCGCGCCCGCTCATCGTGTGCGGGTCAGCTGATGATCAGCCGGTCGCCGTCGTCGCTGACGGTGACCTTCACCGGATCGCCGTCGCGGACATCCCCCGCGAGCAGCGACTTGGCGAGCTGGTCGCCGATCGACTGCTGCACCAGGCGGCGCAGCGGCCGCGCACCGTACAGCGGGTCGAAACCGCGCTCGGCGAGCCAGGACTTCGCCTCGTCGGACACCTGCAGGTCGAGCCGGCGCTGGGACAGCCGCTTGCGCAGCTGGTCCAGCTGGATGTCCACGATGCCGGTCAGCTGGCCGGAATCGAGCGAGTCGAAGATGAGCACATCGTCGAGCCGGTTGATGAACTCCGGCTTGAACTTCGCGCGCACCGCGTTCATCACGTGGTCCTTATCGCCACCCGCACCGAGGTTGGAGGTGAGGATCAGGATCGTGTTGCGGAAGTCCACGGTACGACCCTGGCCGTCGGTGAGACGGCCCTCGTCGAGCACCTGCAGCAGCACGTCGAAGACGTCCGGGTGCGCCTTCTCGACCTCGTCGAACAGCACCACCGTGTAGGGGCGGCGCCGCACGGCCTCGGTCAGCTGGCCGCCGGCCTCGTAGCCGACGTACCCGGGAGGCGCGCCGACGAGCCGTGCGACGGAGTGCTTCTCGCCGTACTCGGACATGTCGATGCGCACCATGGCGCGCTCGTCGTCGAACAGGAACTCCGCGAGCCCCTTGGCCAGCTCCGTCTTGCCCACGCCGGTGGGGCCGAGGAACAGGAACGAGCCGGTGGGACGGTTCGGATCGGAGACGCCGGCACGGGTGCGGCGCACCGCATCCGAGACCGCCTCCACGGCGGCCTCCTGGCCGATCACGCGCTTGCCGATCTCCGACTCCATGCGCAGCAGCTTCGCCGTCTCGCCCTCGAGCATGCGGCCGGCGGGGATGCCGGTCCAGGCGGAGACCACGTCGGCCACGTCGTCGGGGCCGACCTCCTCCTTGAGCATGACGTCGCCGTCGGACGCGGCGCCCGAGTGGGCCACCGCCTCGTCGAGCTCCTTCTCCAGCGCGGGGATCTGGCCGTAGCGCAGCTCCGCCGCGCGGCCGAGATCGCCGTCGCGCTCGGCGCGCTCGGACTCACCCTTGAGGTTCTCGAGCTGCTCCTTGAGCGTGCGCACCGAGTCGATCGCCGACTTCTCGTTCTGCCAGCGCGAATTCAGCTGCGCCAGCTTCTCCTTGTGGTCGGCGAGTTCGCCGCGCAGCTTCTCCAGCCGGTCGACGGAGGCCGCGTCGGTCTCCTTCGACAGCGCCATCTCCTCGATCTCGAGGCGACGGACCAGCCGCTCCTCCGCGTCGATCTCCTCCGGGCGGGAGTCGATCTCCATGCGCAGGCGCGACGCGGCCTCATCGACGAGGTCGATCGCCTTGTCGGGCAGGAAGCGCGAGGTGATGTACCGGTCCGACAGCGATGCGGCCGAGACGAGCGCGGAGTCGGTGATGCGCACACCGTGGTGCACCTCGTACCGCTCCTTGAGCCCGCGCAGGATGCCGATCGTGTCCTCGACCGAGGGCTCGCCCACCAGCACCTGCTGGAAGCGGCGCTCGAGCGCGGCGTCCTTCTCGATGTACTGCCGGTACTCGTCGAGCGTGGTGGCGCCCACGAGCCGGAGCTCGCCGCGCGCCAGCATCGGCTTGATCATGTTGCCCGCGTCCATCGCGGAATCGCCGGTGGCACCGGCCCCCACGATGGTGTGCAGCTCGTCGATGAAGGTGATGATCTGCCCGGCCGAATTCTTGATCTCGTCCAGCACGGCCTTGAGCCGCTCCTCGAACTCGCCGCGGTACTTCGCGCCGGCGACCATCGCGCCCAGGTCGAGCGAGATCACCGTCTTACCGCGCAGCGATTCGGGCACGTCGCCCGTCACCACGCGCTGGGCCAGGCCCTCGACGATGGCGGTCTTGCCGACGCCGGGCTCGCCGATGAGCACCGGGTTGTTCTTGGTGCGGCGGGACAGTACCTGGACCACGCGACGGATCTCGTTGTCGCGCCCGATGACCGGGTCGAGCTTGCCCTCGCGGGCCCGCGCGGTGAGGTCGGTCGAGTACTTCTCCAGGGCCTGGTACTGGCCCTCGGGATCCTGCGAGGTGACCTTCGCGCTACCGCGGACGGCGGTGAAGGCCTCCCGGATCGCCTGCGGGGTGGCGCCGGCGTTCACCAGGATCTGGGCGGTCTCGCCGCCGGCCTCGGACAGGCCGTAGAGCACGTGCTCGGTGGAGACGTACTGGTCGCCCATCTCGGTGGCGAGCTTCTGCGCAGCCGTGATGGACGCGAGTGACTCGCGGCTCAGCTGCGGCTGCGTGGTGGAACCGCTGGCCTTGGGCTTGCGGTCCACGAGCTCCTGCGCACGGTTGCGCACGGTGACGGGATCGACGCCCACCGCCTTGAGCAGCGGCGCGGCGATGCCGTCGGTCTGGTCCAGCAGCGCGACCAGCAGGTGCGCCGGAGAGATCTCCGGGTTGCCCGCGGCCGATGCCGCCTGCAGAGCCGAGGTGAGCGCGGCCTGCGTCTTGGTGGTGGGATTGAACGAATCCACTCTTCTGTGCCCTCCTGGGTCGTCTCGAACATGTCGTGCAACCTGAGCCCTACTGGCTCAAGTATGCCCTTATGTAGAGAACAACGCACCAAGAGTTGAGTCTGTTCCACTCAAGGCAGAGAATTTTTCGCAGCACCCCGGCACGGGTGCGCCGAATCAGGCGAGGGCGGCCACGCGCTCCGCGATCTGGGCATGTGCACCGGCGGCCGGGTGACCATCGGCCTGCGCCGGGTACTGCCAGCCCTCACCCAGCGGCGAGATGACCTTCACCGACGGGTCCACCGAGCGGGCGGCGTCGATGATCGTCGCGTCCGTGCGGTTGGCGGCCGCGCCGCTGCGCACCGACGGGAACACGGTGACCACCGCGACCTGCGCGCGCGGCGCCTGGGCGCGCACCGTCTGGACCACCTTCCGGACCTGTCCGGCCACCACGGCGTCGGGGACTCCGACGTCGTTCGACCCGGCCTGCAGCACCACCAGGCCCGGGTTCCGGGCGGGCAGGTTCGCGGCCGAGGTGAGGCGGGCGATCGATCCGTCCGCGTACCCGGCGCCGGTCTTGGCGCTCACGTACACCGGGCGGCCGGTCTCGGCACTCACCCGGCTCGGGTAGGCGGAGGTCTTCGAGACGCCGTAGCCGGTGGAGATCGACGCGCCGATCACCACGATGGAGCGACGGTCCGCTGATCGCTGCGACTTGGGCTGTGCCACCGGACGCTGGACGGGCGCGCGCTGGGCGACCGGGCGCTCGACGGCCACCCGCTGCACGACGGCCTTATCGACGGTGGCGGTCGCGGCGGGGACCTTCGCGACCGCGGCGCGGATGGCGGGCGTCGTGGCGGCGGGAGCCTTCACGACCGAGACCTTGGCGGCGGGAGCCTTCGCGACGGCGGGGACCTCGGCGGCCGGCGGCGTCGGTTCCGCGGAGGCCTGGGCGGCGGCGAAGGGCGCCAGGGCCATTCCCGCTCCGATCGCCAGGCCGTAGCCCCAGCGCCGCAGGTTCTTCCGACCACGCAGTCCGGCCATGCGGATAGCCCTTCTCTCGATCATGTGCGAACACCTCGCCGCGGGATTCGCGACAGATCACTTCCGCCGGCCTGCGCCTCGCGGTCGACGCCCTGAAATGTACTCGACCAGGGGCCCGCGCAGCCATACCGACACCGCGACCGTGACCAAGATGCGACACACTTCGCAACCGTGTCACAGGGTCCGGGTGGTGCCCCGAATCCGCAGGTAGGATGGCCCGGTCGGAAACTGATGCCAGCAGCAGGAGCGTGAGAGTCGTGGGTTCGCATTCGCGGCACGGTCTGACGCAGATCGCGAACGACCTGCGTCCGCTGTCGGACGAGTTCACCAAGCACCTCTTCGCGCGGCTGTTCGCACTCGATCCGTCGCTGCGCGACCTGTTCCCCGCCAGCATGTCTTCGCACCGCGATGTCTTCTACCGGGTGCTCGACCACGTGCTCACCACCATCCCGCGCGCCGAGGACCACGAGGAGCTGATCGAGTTCCTCGCCCAGCTGGGCCGCGACCACCGCAAGTACGGGCTCACCGAGGCGCATTACGCCACCATGGGCACGGCGCTCTCGGCGGAGGTGCACGCCGTCTACCAGCCGCACGGCGGACTCGACGCCGACGACACCGCGGTGCTCGACCAGGCGATCCAGTTGATGACCGGCGTGATGCGCGGCGGCGCCCACTCCGATCCGACGCCGGCGCGCCGCAGCGCCCAGGTGGTCGACGTGCTGCGGCCGCACCCCGGGCTCACCGTCGTGCGCCTGGTGGCCGAGCAGCCCCTGCTGTTCCGCCCCGGACAGTACGTGGAGACGCAGATCCCGCAGGTGCCCCGGCAGTGGCGCCCCTTCTCCCTGGCGATGCCGCCGAACACGCAGGGCCAGATGGAGTTCCACGTGCGCGCGGTACCCGGCGGCGATCTGTCCAGCACCGTGCACTCGGAGACCCGGCCCGGGGATCAGTGGCAGTTCGGCCAGGTACACGGGCTGATGCGGGTCGACGGTACGCGGCCGGTCACCATGATCGCGGGCGGCACCGGGCTGGCGCCGATGAAGTCGATCCTGTTGGCGATGGCCGCCAGCGCGAACAATCCCGACGTGCACCTGCTGATGGGGGCTCGCTCGCCCGGACTGCTGTACGACGCGGAATCGCTCGCGATGCTGGCCGCCACCAACCCGTGGCTGCGGATCACCCAGGTGACCGATACGCGGCGGGATCCGTGGTGGCTCAAGACGCCGGCCACGCCGGCGCGGGCCCTGCCGCTGCGGCACGGCTCCGTGGTCGAGGCGATGGCGGGGCTGGATCTGCGCGAGCAGCGGGTGCTCATCGCCGGACCGTCCGGCCTGGTCCACTCGGCCCGCGACGCCGCGCTGCGCGCCGGCGCCGATCCCGATGAGGTTCTGCACGATCCGATCTGAGGTCAGCCGAGGGTGTCGGTGAGCAGGCGCCCCAGCCGCTCCCCCGCCAGCCGAAGTTGCGCCTCGGCGATCGGGCGGTACTTCGCGGTGTAGTCGGCGCCGATCACCGACGACGACGGGTACGCGTCCACCGCGATCCGGCAGCTCTCCTGCGCCCACTGTGCGGGGTCGGTCGATCCGGTCTGCGGCGCGGGCAGCGCGGTGACGCGGGCGCCGCTGCCGCCGTCGAGCAGGCCGGAGTCCCAGACCGCGTGCAGGTTCGTGGACCTGCCGTTGTAGGTGAGCTTGACGCTGTTGCCGCCGCGGTCCTTGGCGTAGCCGGTGTGCATGGGCTGCTCGATGTCGCCGACGAAGTGCACCAGGAACTTCAGTGCGTCGCGGCGTTGGTCGGCGGGCTTGGACTTGTCGGCGAGGATCGCGGTCTGGTTGCGGATCGTCTCGATCACGTTGGCGCCGCCGGAGCCGTTGATCTCGGGTGCGTAGACGCAGCCGTTCTCGGCGATGTTCACGAAGTGCCAGGGCGCGGTTGCTGCGCCCTCCGGGGTGGAGCGGTAGTCATCGGCCCAGGAGGCGACACCGGCGAGCGTCGGATTCGGTTCGCCCTGTAGCAGGTTCGCGACCTCCGCGGTGGCCGCGGGGCTGAGCCGCGCGGCGGCCACGGAGCCCACGATGCCGTGGCCCTCGACGCCCCAGGCGGAGGCCGGGGCGATGGAGACGAACGTCAGGGCGGTGGCGGTGGCCAGGACCGTCGCGATTCGTTTCATACGATAACTATCAGGGCCGGGGACGGAGCCCGCAACCCGAGCCGTCACACGGGCCAGGCGTCCAGGCGCTCCCACGTCCCGAAGTGCGGCGGTTCGCCGCAGGAGACGACGAGACCCGCGTCGCTCACGAGCGAACGCGGGTCGTAGTCGTCGATGAAGTACAGCGCCGCCGGGTCGACGGTCGCCTCGTCCGGCACCTCCCCGTCGACGATGGCCAGCCGGAAGCCGGCCCCGTCGTCGGTGGGGTGGTGCCGCACGGTGGTCCGGCCGCCGTCGCTGCGACGGAAGACGATGCGCTCGCTCATGGGAGCGATGCTGCCACCGATTCAGTCGCGGCGCCGGGTGCGCGGTTGCCACACCACGAGCGCGCTGGACTTGGGCACGTGCACGAGCTCGGCACCGGTGCGGTGCACGTTCTCGAGCTGCGTGGTCAGTTCCTGCACGCGCCGTTGCAGCGCGTCCACCTGGTTGGTCAGGTCGATGATCCGTTTGATGCCGGCGAGGTTCACGCCCTCGTCCTGCGAGAGTCGCTGCACCTCGCGGAGCAGGTCCACATCGCGGGTGGAGTACCGCCGGCCCCCGCCCGCCGACCGCTCGGGCTTCACGAGCCCGAGGCGGTCGTACGTGCGGAGTGTCTGTGCATGCATCCCGGCCAGCTGTGCGGCCACCGAGATCATGAAGACGTGGGCGTCCGGATCGTCAGGAATCTCCGGAGGTCGGTTCATTACGCACCCGCCCATCCGCTCCGCGGATCGAAGCCGGAGGCCCGTTCCGCTTCCGCGTACGCGCGCAGCGCATCCTGTGCCGCATCGTCCAGCGACGAGGGCACCGCCACCTGCACCTTGACCAGCAGATCGCCGTGGCCGCCCGACCGCTTGGGCACACCGCGACCGCGCACCCGGAGGGTGCGGCCGTCGGTGGTGCCCGCGGGGATCTTCACGCCCACCGGCTGCGCCAGCGTCGGCACGGTGACCGTGGCGCCCAGCGCCAGCTCCGAGAAGCTGACGGGCAGGGTCACCAGCAGATCGTCCCCGTTGCGGGTGAAGACGTCGTCCGCCTTCACGTGCACGGTCACGAACAGATCGCCCGACGGTGCGCCGCGCATCCCGGCCTGTCCCTGGCCGGCCAGGCGGATGCGCTGACTGTCCTTGACGCCGGGCGGGATCTTCACGTTCACCGTGCGGGTGCGCACGGTGACGCCGGTGCCGTTGCAATCGGTGCAGGGATCGTCGATCACCGAGCCGGTGCCGCGGCAGTCCGGGCAGGGCTCGGAGAAGCTGAACGCTCCCTGGTTCCGGCTCACGAGCCCGGAACCGTTGCAGGACTGGCACACCCGCGGGCTGGTGCCCGGCTTGGCGCCAGAGCCGTGGCAGGTGGTGCAAGGCGACGGTGACGTCAGCGTGATCGGTGTGGTGACACCGAGCGTGGCGTCCCGGAAGCCGAGGGTGATCTCGGATTCCAGATCGTTGCCCCGCCGCGGCCGCGAGGGCTGCGGACCGGGGCCCGGAGCCGCGCCACCGGCACGGTTGAACAGCCCCTCGAAGATGTCCCCGAATCCACCGCCGCCGCCGTTCGTGGCGCCGTCGAAGATGTCGGAGAACGAGAAGCCGCCCGAACCGCCACCGGTGTTGCCGAAGCCGCCGGTACCGAAGCCGCCACCGCCGGAGCCGAATCGACCGCCGCCGAACAGGCGCCGGGTCTCGTCGTACTCCTTGCGCTTGGCCGGATCCGACAGCACCGAGTTCGCCTCGGAAACGCGCTTGAACCGCTCCTCCGCCTTCGCGTCCCCCGGATTGCGGTCCGGGTGCAGCTCGGCGGCCAGTTTCCGGTAGGCCTTCTTGATGTCGTCCTGGCTGGCATCGGAGCTGACACCCAGTTCCTTGTAGAAGTCCTGTTCAACCCATTCCCTCTGGGTCACCGGGCATCACCTCCTTCTAGGACTCTTCCTGATCGGCGCCGGTCGCGCCCGCGCCGGACGCATCCGACTCGGGACGGTCGACCACGGCCACCATCGCGTTGCGGATCACCTTGCCGTCGATCTGATAGCCCTGGCGCAGCACCGTTCCCAGGACGGGATCGGCGCCGTCGCCCTCGTGCTGGACGGCCTCGTGGATGGACGGATCGAACTCGTCGCCCTCGGCGCCGAAGGACTCGAGACCGAGTCCGGCGAGCACGCCGTCGAGCTTGTCGGACACGGACTTGAGCGGGCCTGCTTCGAGGTCGCCGTGGCTGCGTGCGCGGTCGAGATCGTCGAGGACCACCAGCAGTTCGGCCACCACGTACGCCTTGCCCGCGGCGCGGGCGTCGACCACATCGCGCGCGGTGCGCTTGCGGTAGTTGGCGTACTCGGCGGTCACGCGCTGCAGATCGGCGGTCAGCTCGGCGACCTCGTCCGACGGTGCGTCGGTGCTGTCGGCCTCGGCCGCGGCGGACTCCTCCGCCGCGGCCGTGACAGTCCCTGCCTCGACCCCCTCAGCCTCCGTGTTCACCTCTTCCGGATCCACCGGATTCTCGGGGGTCGTCATTACTTCGCGTCCTTCGGATCCTCGTCGACGACCTCGGCGTCCACGACACCGTCGTCCGCCTGCGCGGACTGCTCGGCGCCCTCAGCCTGAGCCTCGGCACCGGCCTGCGCGTACAGCGCCTGGCCCAGAGCCTGCGACTCGGTCGACAGCTTCTCGACGGCGGCCTTCACGGCGGCGATGTCGGTGCCCTGCAGGGCCTCGTTCGCCTCCTTGATGGCGGCCTCGACCTTCTCCTTGTTCTCGGCCGGAACCTTATCGGCGTTCTCGGACAGGAACTTCTCGGTCTGGTTGACCAGCGACTCGGCCTGGTTGCGGGTCTCCGCCTCCTCGCGACGAGCCTTGTCCTCCGAGGCGTGCGCCTCGGCGTCCTTGATCATCCGGTCGATCTCCTCCTGCGACAGTCCGCTGCCGTCGGAGATCTTGATGGTGTTCTCCTTGCCCGTGCCCTTGTCCTTCGCGGTCACGTGCACGATGCCGTTGGCGTCGATGTCGAAGGTGACCTCGATCTGCGGCACGCCGCGCGGAGCCGGCGCGATGCCGGTCAGCTCGAAGCTGCCGAGCAGCTTGTTGTGCGCAGCGATCTCACGCTCGCCCTGGAACACCTGGATCTGCACCGACGGCTGGTTGTCGTCGGCCGTGGTGAAGGTCTCCGAGCGCTTGGTGGGGATGGTGGTGTTGCGCTCGATGAGCTTGGTCATCACGCCACCCTTGGTCTCGATGCCGAGGCTCAGCGGGGTCACGTCGAGCAGCAGCACGTCCTTGACCTCGCCGCGCAGCACGCCGGCCTGCAGGGCGGCGCCCACGGCGACGACCTCGTCCGGGTTGACGCCCTTGTTGGGCTCCTGGCCACCGGTGAGCTCCTTGACCAGCTCGGTCACGGCGGGCATGCGGGTGGAACCACCCACGAGCACCACGTGATCGATGTCGCCCACGGAGATGCCGGCGTCCTTGATGACGGCCTGGAACGGGGTGCGGGTGCGCTCCAGCAGATCGTTGGTGATCTTCTGGAACTCGCTGCGGCTGAGGTTCTCGTCGAGGAACAGCGGGTTCTTATCGGCGTCCACCGTGATGTACGGCAGGTTGATCGAGGTGCTCTGGCCCGAGCTCAGCTCGATCTTCGCCTTCTCCGCGGCCTCGCGCAGACGCTGCATGGCCATCTTGTCCTTGGTCAGGTCGATGCCGTGCTGCGCCTTGAACTTCTCGACCAGCCAGTCGACGATGCGCTGATCCCAGTCGTCACCACCGAGGTTGTTGTCGCCCGAGGTCGCGCGGACCTCGACGACACCGTCGCCGATCTCCAGCAGCGAGACGTCGAAGGTGCCACCACCGAGGTCGAAGACCAGGATGGTCTGCTCCTTCTCGCCCTTGTCCAGGCCGTACGCCAGAGCGGCGGCGGTGGGCTCGTTGACGATGCGGAGCACGTTGAGGCCGGCGATCTGGCCGGCTTCCTTGGTGGCCTGACGCTGGGCGTCGTTGAAGTACGCGGGCACGGTGATGACCGCGTCGGTGACGTCCTCACCGAGGTAGGCCTCGGCGTCGCGCTTGAGCTTCATCAGCGTGCGGGCGCTGATCTCCTGCGAGGTGTAGTTCTTGTCGTCGATGGACACGGTCCAGTCGGTGCCGATGTGGCGCTTGACCGAGCGGATGGTGCGGTCGACGTTGGTGACGGCCTGGTTCTTGGCGGGCTGGCCCACCAGGACCTCGCCGTTGCGTGCGAAGGCGACCACCGACGGGGTGGTCCGCGAGCCCTCGGCGTTGGCGATCACGACCGGGTCGCCGCCCTCGAGGACTGCGACGCACGAGTTGGTGGTGCCGAGGTCGATGCCTACTGCACGTCCCATACTTTCCTCCTATGTTCCGGCCGGTTCGCGGCCGTTGGGTTTCACTTGCCTGCTCGTTAGACTTCAGCGCCCCCGGCTCAAGGGGCGAACGCTTCCGTTCTACCTCATTGAGCGCAGGCCACTCAAGTCCTACGTGAGTTCCAACGAGCGGTCCGCAGATGTTGTTCCCGATTTCCGAAAAAAGTTGAGCGCACTTCGCGCAACCCTGACGGTGGGCCTGTTCCCGCAGGCAGCCGGGTTCCCCGACGGGGCGCGACCGGCGGCACCGTCGTCCCCCGCGCGGCACCGATTCCCTCCCAGCCCGGCGCCTCCCCCACCGCAGGAACGATCTCCCGTGGGGGACCGACCGGATCGCCCGCGGATCGGCGTGGCGTGGGGGACGACCGTAGAAACCACATGCCGATTCGAGTAGTTCCACTGATCCGATGGGGCGGTCGCCGGGGTGGAATCGGTGTGTGACTACCGCTGTCACTACTCATCGAGATGCCGTCCGCCGCGGCATCGCCCAGATCGCCGCCGGGATCACCGGCGCCGCGATCGCGGTCCTGGTACTCATGGTCTCCGCGCTGCCCGTCGATCCCGAGTCGGAGTTCGACACCGCCGGCGGCACCCGCGAGTACCCGGACGTCGACACCCTCCTGTCGATCGCCATGCTCGCCGGATTCACCGTCCCGATAGCCGCCGCCGTCGGGACCGCGTTCGGCCGCGGCCCGTGCCGAGGCTTCTGCGGCGTCGTACTCGCGCTGGCCGCGTTGTTCATGCACGCGCAGCTCACCTGACCACCGACAGATGTGTCCCCCGGCGCCCACAGGCACCGGGGGACACGCTCCCTCACCGATCAGGCCGCTGCGGGCACCTTCTCGGGCCGCGACTCGTGCTCCACACCCGCGTGCTCCTTGCCGATGTCGAAGCGGAGCAGGCGCAGCGCATTGGCCACGACGATCAGCGTCGAACCCTCATGGATGAACACCACCGGCCCCATCGGCAGGCCCATGAAGGTGACGATGATGAGGAAGACCACGATCCCCAGCGAGGCGATCAGGTTCTGCCGGATGATCCGGCTGGTCTGCCGGCTCAGCCGCACCGCGAAGGGCAGCCGGCCGAGGTCGTCGCTCATCAGGGCGACATCGGCGGTCTCGAGCGCGACGGCGGATCCGGCGGCGCCCATGGCGATCCCGACATCGGCCTGCGCCATCGCGGGGGCGTCGTTGACGCCGTCGCCGACCATGGCGCACCGTCGGGCACCCGGACCGGCGGGCTCGGCCTTGCTGCCCGACATGCCCTTGATCTGCGTGACCTTGTCCTCGGGCAGCAGGCCGCCCAGGGCCCGGTCGACACCGACCTCCTTGCCGACGGCGTCGGCCACCTGCTGGTGGTCGCCCGAGATCATCACGATGTCGGTCATGCCGGACTCGCGCAGCCGGTCGAGCACCTCGCCCGCCTCGCGGCGCGGCGTGTCCATCACGCCGATCACGCCGAGGAAGCGGCCGCCGCGGCGCACGATCATCAGGGTGCGACCGCCGGCCTGGAGCCGATCGATATCCGCCGCAACGTCATCGAGCGCGATCTCGGCGTCGGTGAACAGCCGGGCGTTGCCGATCTCCACCTCCTCGCCGTCGATCTTGGCGCGCACGCCGCGCCCGGTCACGGACTGGAGATCGGTGGCGGTGAGCTGCGTCTTCGTGCGGTCGGCGATGCCGTCGGAGACGGCCGCGGCCAGCGGGTGGTCCGAGAGCTTCTCGACGGCCAGGGTGGTGGCGAGCAGATCGTCGAGCTCCACGCCGGGGGCGGCGACGGTGTCGGTGACCTGCGGCTCGCCCCAGGTGAGGGTGCCGGTCTTGTCGAAGGCGATGGACGAGACCCGGCCGAGCGTCTCGAGCGGCGCACCGCCCTTGATCAGCACACCGGCGCGGGCCGCGCGGGCCACACCGGCCAGCACCGCCGATGGGGTGGCCAGCGCCAGGGCGCACGGGCTCGCGGCGACCAGGACGGCCATCGACAGGTAGAAGGCGTCGGTGAACGGGTTACCGAATCCGAAGTAGCCCACCAGGAAAACGCCGATCACGAAGGCGATCACCGCGGGGACGTAGATGCGCTGGAACTTGTCGAGGAAGCGCTGCGTGGGCGACTTGGCCTGATCGGTGGAGGCCACCAGCTCGACCACCTTGCTCAGCGTGGAGTCCTTGGCGAGTGCGGTGGCCTGCACCACGAGGGCGCCCGAGCCGTTGACGGTGCCCGCGAAGACGCGGTGCTCGGAGGGCACGGTGGTGGGCCGGGCCGCCGCGGCTGCGGGACTGCCCACGGGCTCCTTCTCGACCGGCATCGACTCGCCGGTCACGGCGCTCTGGTCGATCGCCGAGCGGCCGTCGACCACGAAGCCGTCGGCGCTCACCCGGGAGTTGGGGCGGACCAGCACGAGATCGCCCACCGCCAGGTCGTCGACCGACTTCTCGGCGAACTCGCCGGACAGGTTCGACGGTCCGCCGGTGTGCACCAGCGCGGTGCGCGGCGCGAGCTCGGCCAATGCCTCGATCGACTTGGAGGCGCGCGCCAGGGCGTACTCCTCCAGCGCGTGGCCGAGGCTGAACAGGAACAGCAGGACCGCGCCCTCGGCGAAGCGGCCGATGGAGGCGGCGCCGATCGCGGCGACCAGCATCAGGAAGTCGACCTCGAACTTGCCGTTGAGGGTCGAGTGGATCGCGGACCGGATGGTGAAGTAGCCGCCGAAGAAGTAGGTGGCGAGGAAGAAGAAGGTGGCGATGGACGGCTGGTCCAGCGCGTATTCGGCGATCATGCCGCTGACATAGGTGACGCCCGAGGCGATGGCGAAGCCGATCTCCCAGCGCGCCGAATGGCCGGAGTCGTGGTCGTGTTCTGCGCTCATGGGATCAGCGTAGGTGACATATGCATGAATTGCAATATATTTCTTCGATCGAAGTTTCCGGAGGTCGGTAGGCTTGCCGCCCGTGCACATCGGGATCATCGGAGCGGGACTGGCGGGACTCTCGGCGGCGCTGCATCTGATCGGCGCGGGACATCGCGTCACCGTGATCGAGCGCGCCGACGCCCCCGGCGGCCGCGCGGGAACCACCACCCTCCACGGCGCCGACGGCCGCGCGCATCTCGTCGATCCCGGTGCCAGCGTGCTGACGATGCCCGAGCTGGCCTTCGACGCGCTCGCCGCGGGCGGATTGGACCGCACCGCCGCCGAAGCGGAGCTCGACCTGTTGCCCGTGCGTCCGGCCTACGCCGGCCGCTTCCCCGCACTCCCCGGCCACGACCGCCCGAGCGTGCTGCACGTCCCCGAGGACCTCGACACCCCCGAGCACTTCGCCTGGCAACAGGCGATGTTCGACGCCGCCTATCCGCGCTTCATCGCGGGCGACGCGGCGCTGCGGTCCTACGCCAATCCGCGCGATCTGGCGGCCCTGGGCCGCATCGTCCGGCTCGGCGCGCTCAGTTCCATGCAGCGCCAGGTGGACCGGCGGGTGGACGACGAGCGGGCCCGGCGCATGCTCACCTTCCAGGCGCTGTACGCGGGCGTCAGTCCCGCGGCGGCGCGCGCGGTGTACGCCGTGATCTCGCACATGGATGTGGGCCTGGGCGTCTGGTACCCGCGCGCCGGAATGGGGCGGGTCGCCGAGGTGATGGCACGCCAGGTGGAACGCGCGGGCGGCACGGTACTGCTCGGCCACGACGTGCTCGGCTTGGACGGCCGACGAGGCCGGGTCTGCGGGCTGCGCGCCCGCGCGGACCGCGATGTCCGGCTGGCCCTCGACGCCGTCGTGGTCACCGCCGACGCTCCGATCGCGGACTGGCTGCTGGCGCCGCTGGGTGGACGACCGCCGCGCCGGAAGGTCCGGCT
This sequence comes from Tsukamurella sp. TY48, assembly GCF_019656655.1. Classification (GTDB taxonomy): domain Bacteria; phylum Actinomycetota; class Actinomycetes; order Mycobacteriales; family Mycobacteriaceae; genus Tsukamurella; species Tsukamurella strandjordii. Next base: position 1,369,701 of record NZ_BPMV01000001.1, read on the forward strand.
GTCCCCGTCGGCCGTCGTCGTCCACCTGGACGTCGACCCGGACCTGCAGGAGCACTGGCCCACCCAGGCGCATCACACGCTCGACTTCGGCGCCGCGTGGGAGCGCACCTTCGCCGAGATCACGGCCACCCGCGGCCGGGGGCGGCTGATGAGCGATCCCTCGTTCCTGATCACCCGGCCGTCGGTCACCGTCGGCGAACCCGGCCCGGTCTCCGTTCTGGCGCCGTGCCCGAATCTCGAATCGGCCCCGCTGGATTGGGACACCGTGGGCGGGGACTACGTGCGGGACTTCCTCGGCGTTCTCGCCGCGCGGGGCTACCGCGGTATCGACACCGCCGAGTTCCTGCGCATCGATACCCCCGCCGACTGGGCGCGCCAAGGACTTTCGGCGGGAACCCCGTTCGCGGCGGCGCACACGATCACCCAGACCGGTCCGCTGCGGCGCCCGCAGCGGGTTCCCGGTATCGCCAACGCCGTGCTCGCCGGTTCGCTGACCCATCCCGGTGTCGGTGTGCCTCCCGCGCTGATCTCGGGCCGGCTCGCCGCCGGCGCGATCGCTCGGTAGCAGCGAAAATCGCTGGAGCGCAGCGCACTCCCCCGGGTAGCGTCGCGCCCATGTCAGATCGAGCGAATGTCGAGTACGGGGACCGCGACGTGGCGATGCAGGGCGAGATCCTGCGCTCCGTCGTGGGTTCCGACGTGCACGGCATCGCGATCGCGGGCACCGACGATCACGACGAGCTGGGGGTCTACCTGGAGCCGCCCGCTTCGCTGTTGGGCGTGCCGGAGCCGCGGGCCGATTACATCTGGCGCACCCAGCCCGAGGGCGTGCGCAGCGGTCCGGGCGATACCGACCTGGTGATGTACAGCCTGCGGAAGTACCTGCGCCTGGCCGTCAAGGGCAACCCGACGGTGCTCCTGCCGCTGTACGCGCCCGAGGAGTCGCTGGTGAAGGTGACCGCCCTCGGCCGTTCACTGCGAGCACTGCGCGGCGCCTTCCTGTCCCGGCAGTCGGTGGAGCGGTTCCTGGGCTACATGCACTCGCAGCACCAGCGGATGCTGGGCCGTGCCAGCGGTGTGCCGAACCGGCCGGAGCTGGTGGAACGGTACGGCTGGGACGTCAAGTACGGCAGTCACGCGCTGCGCCTGGCGTACCAGGGCCACGAGATCGCCTCGGCCGGGACGCTCACCCTGCCGTTGGAGCCGACGCAGCGCGAGCGCGTGCTGGCCGTCAAGCGCGGCGAGGTGCCGCGGGCGGAGGTGTCCGCGGAGATCGATCGGTTGGAGCGGGCGGTGCGGTCACTGCTCGACGACGGTTGCCCGCTGCCCGAGCGCGCCGACGTTCCGCGGATCACCGCGTGGGCGGTGGCGGCGCAGCGCACGCACTGGGGCTGGTGACGCGTTCACGAATTCGGGTCCGGCGGGCGCACGCGGCAGAATTCTGCCGCGTCGCCCCGCAGGACCCGAATTCGTGAGGACTCACTCCGCGAGGAGGGCGTCGATCTGATTCATCGCCTCGGTCATCCCCTCCGCCATACCCATCTCCAGCACCCGGTCCAGCTGTTCGAGCGATCGATGGGTCGCGGTCACGTTCATCCGGGTGACCTCTCCCGCCGGCGTGATCACCACGGTGGTCGTGGAGTAGTCCTCGGGGTCGACCGGCTCGCCGTCCTCGCCGGCGAAACCGTCACGGAAGGTGAAGGTCGACGGTGCGTCGGTGGACTGCGTCGCGAACCATCCGCCGGCCTTCGTACCGTCGGGTCCGGTCATGTAGTACCGCGACTGGCCGCCCGGGGTGAGCTCATGGCGGACGAAGGTGGCCGGCCAGGTGGGCGGACCCCACCACTTCTCCAGCAGCCGGGGGTCCTCCCACAGCTGCCAGACCTTCTCGGGGGAGGTGGCGAACTCGGCGACCAGATCGAAGGTCAGCGCCTCGCGGTCGCTCGCGGTGGACAGAACGGGCATCTCTCACTCCTTCATCGAGGCTCGTCGAGCAACGCGTCCATGCGCGCCACCCGGCCGAGCCAGAGTTCCTCGTACTCGCGCAGCAGCCGCTGCGCGCGCTGGACGGCCGTGATGTCGGGTCGCACCAGGGCCTCGCGGCCCCGTCGCACCTTGGTGACCAGGCCCGCCCTCTCGAGGACGGCCACGTGCTTCTGGACGGCGGCGAAGCTCATCTCGTATCCCCGAGCGAGCTCGGAGACCGATCGTTCGCCCCCGATCACCCGCACCACGATGTCGCGGCGCGTGCGGTCCGCAAGCGCGTGGAAGAGGCGATCGACCTCGTCCGGCGTCAATTCATCTACAACCATCAGGTTGTAGATTAGCCGTGCGCAGGGATGTGTTCAAGCGAACATCCTCAGATGTCGGAATTGATAGATTCCGGGCTGGACTCTCTCACTTGAACTGGTACCGTTTGCTCGACACTTGGGTGTTGAATGTCAAGACACCCACGGAAGGAGAGGCAGCGATGAGCTCCCGTGCAACGGCCCGTGAACACGAGCCCGCCGAGGTCGAGATCCACGCCCGCAACGTCACCTTCGACTGGGAGAACACTCCGTTGGAGTGGATCCCCGGCGAGCCCGTGGCCAGCGACATCATCAGCAGCATCCTGCACTCCGTACTCCCCGAGGGTGAGCGCTGGTTCTGCGAGGTCTACAACGAGGCGCTGCCCTACGTGAAGGACGAGAACCTCGCCCGCACCATGCGCGGCTTCATCGGCCAGGAGGCCATGCACGCCGAATCGCACGACCGCGCGCTGTCCGAGTACCTCGCGCGTTGCGGCATCGACACCACGCCGGTCGCCCGGCAGTTCGAGTACGTCTTCCGCAAGATCCTCGCGCCGCGCACCTACCGCTCGGACCGCGCGCAGTACAACGACATGGTGCAGCGCCTGTGGCTGATCGCCGCCGTCGAGCACTACACCGCGATCCTCGGCGTCTTCGCCCTGAACAACGCGTGGGACGACTACAACGTGGACCCCACGATGGCCGACATCTGCCGCTGGCACGGCGCGGAAGAGGTCGAGCACCGCAGCGTGGCGCACGATGTGGCGAACTACTTCGACCCCAGCTACTTCCACCGTTGCCGCGCGATGATCGTGGGCATCGTCTTCCTGGTGCTGGCGCTGCACCGGTCCTCCGGCTTCATGCTCCGCAAGGATCCGAACTTCAGCTACTCGTACCCGCGGCTGTGGTGGGAGTACCTCAAGGGCTCGCGCAAGAACATCCTGCCCAAGCTGCGCGACATCGTGAAGTTCACGCTGATCTACTTCAAGCCGCACTTCGACCCCGCGTCGATCGGATCCACCGCGCAGGCCGTCGCCTACCTCGCCACCTCTCCGGCGGCCCGGGCGGCCAACTGATGACCGACCCCAAGAAGGGGCGCACGTCGCCGTCCGTCTTCCGGCCGTGGGGCGAGCCCGTCACCGAGGTTCCGCCGCACCTGTACGGGCGATGGAAGCGTGATCCGTTGCTGCGCTTCGCCAATGCCTTCTTCGGCACCACCATTCCCGCCTTCGCGCACCTGATGCGGCCGCGGCAGCTCGCCGAACCGGACACGTCGCGGCAGCTTCGGGTGATCGGCCGGGAGATCGTGGCGCACGACAAGGACGTGGTCGCCCTCACCTTCGAATCGGCCGACGGTACGCCGCTCCCCCGCTGGACGCCCGGCGCACACCTCGACCTCATGCTGCCGTCGGGCAGGATGCGCGAGTACTCCCTGTGCGGCGACCCCGCCGAACCGGACTCCTACCGCATCGCGGTGCGCCGCATCCCCAACGGCGGTGGCGGCTCCGTCGAGGTGCACGAGACGCTGCACCTCGGTGCCACCGTGACGGTGAAGGGCCCCCGCAACGGCATGCCGATGGCGGTGCCCGGACACGGTTCTCCCGCACAGCATCTGCGCTTCGTGGCCGGCGGCATCGGCATCACGCCGATCCTGCCGATGATGATCGCCGCCGAGCGGCTCGGCCTCGACTGGTCGATGCTCTACACCGGCCGCTCGACCGACACGATCCCGTTCATCTCCGAAGTCGAGAAGTTCGGCGACAAGGTGGAGATCCGCACCGACGACGTGCACGGAATCCCCACCGCCGACATCCTGATCGGCGACACCCCCGGCCCCACGGCGCTGTACTCCTGCGGCCCCATCCCCATGCTGGAGTCGCTGCGGGTCGGCCTCATCGGCCGCACCGACGTCGAGCTGCACTACGAGCGCTTCTCGGCGCCTCCGGTGGTCGACGGAAAGCCCTTCTCCACCACGCTCGCCGAGACCGACGAGACGATCGACGTGGCCGCCGACGAGACGCTCCTCGCCGCCATCCTCAAGGTGCGCCCCGACGCCCCGTACTCCTGCAAGCAGGGCTTCTGCGGCACCTGCCGGGTGACGGTGACCGAGGGCACCGTCGACCATCGCGATCAGACCCTGACGCCCTTCGAGCGGGAGCAGGGACAGATGCTCACCTGCGTCTCCCGCGCCGCCGGCGATCACCTCACCATCAACCTCTAGAAGGCATTCATGACTGCACAGACCCGCTTCGACGTGCCCACGTCCGACGGTCTCACCCTCGCCGGATTCCGTTACGGCGAACATGATTCCGCGTTGCCCACAGTGGTCGCGATCCACGGCTACCCGGATAACCACCATGTGTGGGACGGTGTCGCCGACTCGCTGTCCGGTCGCGCGAACGTGTACACCTACGACGTGCGCGGCGCGGGCGAGTCCGAGGCGCCCGCCGGCAAGGCCGGATACCGCTTCGATCGGCTGATCTCCGATGTCTCGAAGGTGATCGACGCGGTGCGCGAGCATTCCGGCGATCGCTCCAAGGTGCACCTGCTGGGCCACGACTGGGGCTCGATCCAGGGCTGGCACGCGGTGGTCGACCCGGCGGTGGCCGACAAGACCGCGAGCTACACCTCGATCTCCGGCCCGAACCTCAACCACGCCGGCGAGTACCTGCAGGGCGCCCGCCGCCCCGCGGATCTGCCCGCCCGGCTGCGCCAGGCCGCCGGATCGACCTACATCCCGTTCTTCCTCGCCCCCGGTCTCGCGGATGCCCTGTACCGGCGCGGCTGGGGACAGAAACTGATCGAGACCCTGGAGAAGCGCGGCACCGGCGGCCGCACCGCCGAGGGCTACACGCGCACCGACCGCGACTTCACCAACGGCCTGAACCTGTACCGCGCCAACATGCCCGGCCCGTTCCTCAAGCCGGCCGCGGCCGACACCACCGTGCCGGTGCAGGTGGTCACCCCCGAGGGCGATCTGTTCGTGACGCCGCCGCTGCAGCTGGCCGGCCTGGAGCACTCGCCGAAGTCGCGGCACGTCTCGGTGCCCGGCGGGCATTGGGTGGTGGCGCAGAACCCCGCCCCCGTGGCCGATGTCACCGCCGAGTGGATCGAGGCCAACCGATGATCTCGACCATCTCCGTCAACGGCCGATGGGCGCGCGTGCGCGTCGAGGGCGACGAGTCCAAGCCCACCGTCCTGCTGCTGCACGGCATCACCCGCAGCCTGGACGACTGGGATCCGCAGTTCGAGGCCCTGTCCGGCGAGTTCCGGCTCGTCGCACTGGATCTGCCCGGCTACGGCTGGTCCGCCCCGCATCCCGAGGGTGCCGGACTGGAGGCCCTGGCCCGCGGCGTCGGCGAGACCCTGGACGCCCTGGGGGTCACCGGCCCTGTTCACGTGGTGGGCAATTCGTTGGGCGGCGCGGTCACGATGACGCTGCTCACGCAACGCCCGGAGCAGGTCGCGACGATGACGCTGGTCGACTCCGCCGGTTTCGGTAAAGAGGTGACGCCGCTGCTGCGTCTGCTCGGCCTGCCGGTGATCGGCAAGCTCATGGCCACCGTTCCGAGCCGGCTGTCCGCGATCATCCAGGAGCGACTGATCTTCGCGGACAAGTCCTTCGCGACTCGCGCGCGGATCGATCACGCGATGGCCATCGCCCGGGAGACCGACGCCGGGCTCACCACCTGGCGCACCGCCGACACTCTCGGTTCCGTGTTGGGCGGCGTGAAGCAGGAGTGGCGCGACGCCCTCCAGACCGCGATCGCGAAGACCCCGCGGCCCACTCTGATCGTGTGGGGCGACCGGGACCAGATCCTGCCGCCCGCGCACCTGGACGCCGCCCGCGCCCTGATCCCGCACTCCGAGGGACACCTGATCCCCGGCGTCGGTCACATGCCGCAGCTCGAATGCGCGCCCGAGTTCGACGCGCTGCTCACCGAGTTCCTCGCCCGGAACGCGACCCCCGAGCTACGGCGAGCAGCTTCGCAGTAGCCGGGACCCGGATGCGGCCGGCCCGGGCACCGTCGAGCCCGGCTGCCTCCAGGCGGCGCAGCAGAGCGACATAGAGATCGGCGGCGGCGCGCACACCGCGCTGGACGTCTCGCGGGAGCCGGTCGATGCCCCGTCGGGCCTGCTCCAGATCGGTGCGGGCGTCGGCGAGGGCCTCGGCGTACGCCTGCGCTGTGAGCTCGGGGAGGTAGGCACGGCCGAGGCGCAGCTCGTCATCAGTGAGATCGCGCAGGAAGTTGACCTTCTGGAAGCCCGCGCCGAGCCGTCGGGCGTCGGGAGCGAGCGCCTCGTAGTCCGACGGTGCCACCCCGTGCAGGTAGGCGCGCAGGCACATCAGCCCCACCACCTCGGCGGAGCCGTGGATGTACTCGGCCAGGGACTCCGCGGTATGCGGCGCGGGCGTGAGATCCGCACGCATCGAGGCGAAGAAGGGCCGGGTGAGCTCGGTCCCGAATCCGGTTGTGCGGGCGGTGTTCGCGAAGGCGTGCACCACGAGATCGGTGCTGAATCCGGTCTGCATCGCGCGTTCGGTGGCGAACTCCAGGCCGTCGAGATGGGCCCTCGGATCCACGGCGCAGGCGCCGTCGACCACTTCGTCGGCCACGCGCACCAGGCCGTAGATCGAGGTGATGTGCGGCCGCACCCGACGCGGCATCATCCTGCTGGCCATCGAGAACGAGGTCGAGTACTGGCGGATCACGACCGCGGAGGCCGCGACGGCCGCCGCCGTGTACCGCTCGGTGGGATCCATGTCCCCGATTCTCCCCGACGGCCGCCGACGTCCACCCATGGCCTGTCGGACCCGACCGATACGGTGGAGGCATGCGCGTCGCCACCTGGAATGTGAACTCGGTCAAGCAGCGGCACGGCCGGCTGCTGGAATGGCTGGACTCGCGGCAGCCCGATGTGGTGTGCCTGCAGGAGCTCAAGCTGACCGACGACGTCTTCGGCACGCTGATCGGGCCCGATCTCACCGAGCGCGGCTACGAGTTCGCCACCGCCGGCCAGCCGCAGTGGAACGGCTCGGCCGTGTTGTCGCGGGTGGGGCTCGACGATGTGGTGGTCGGCATCCCCGGGGCGCCCGCGTTCGACGGCATCGTGGAGGGGCGGGCGATCTCGGCGGTGTGCAACGGGATTCGAGTGCACTCGCTGTACACGCCCAACGGCCGCGAGATCGATTCCGACCACTACCTGTACAAGCTGGAATGGCTGGCGGCGCTGCGGGATCAGGTCGAGGCCGATTCGGTGCCGCAGCTCGTGTGCGGCGATATGAACATCGCACCCACCGACGAGGACGTCTTCGATCCGGCCGCGTTCGTGGGGCACACGCACGTGACCGCGCCCGAACGGGACGCGCTGCGGTCCCTGGAGGCCCTCGGGCTCCGTGACGTGGTGCGCGAGCACTGGCCCACCGAGCAGGTGTTCTCGTACTGGGACTACCGGGCCGGCATGTTCAACAAGAACCTCGGCATGCGGATCGACCTGATCCTCGCGAGCGGCTCGGTCGCCGACCGCACGGCCGCCGCGTGGGTCGACCGACAGGCACGCAAGGGCAAGGGCCCCAGCGACCACGCACCCGTGATCCTGGACCTGGACACCGCTCCCGACGGTGACGTCGGCCCGATGGTGCCGCCACCGTCGGCCGGGCGCGTGTCACCCAGGGGCGCGAAGCTGCCCCAGCAGAAATAGCCTTCCTCCCGCCGCTCGCCGGCATCCGCGGAGTCGATATTCATACCGTGATCGCCCTCGAGTCCGTGAACCACATCGAGCACTACAGCCTCCTCCGGGAGCGCCGCCCCGACGGCCGCTACGGGCGCTCCGGGCCGCAGCACAGCTGGAACAGCACGCTGCCGGTCACGGGCCTGGCGACGTTCCACCTCCAACGCCACAGCGATCACCACACCCACCCCGGCCGGCGGTATCAACTCCTGCGCATCGACGAGCATGCACCCGAACTTCCCGGCGGATATGGTCCACAGCCTTGTGGGCAGTTCCCTAAGCTAGCCTTAGCATTTGAAGTTGCATCAGTCGGCCAACCCTCTCTAATGTCCGGGGCATCGTTTTCGCACCGCTGACGCGTCAGCGAATCCACGCGGATCGATTCGGGAGGCGGGACGGGCGTGAACGAACTCAAACGACGTGACGTGATCAAGGCGGTCGGCATCGTCGGGACCGCCGGTGCCGCCGCCGCACTGGGTGCCGGGCCGGCGCTCGCTGCGCCGGACACGGCGCCGTCGTCGGCGGCGCTGGGCAGTGGCATCGGACCGGATCCGAGGCACCTCTGGGACGCCGAAGGCGATCCCCTGATGGCGGCCGTGCTCGAACGCGGAGACGCCGAGCGGGTCAACCGCGTCCTGGCCGAGTGGACCACCAACGGCCAGCCGATACCCGCCGGGCTCCCCGCCGATGTTCGTGAATTCATCGAGCATGCAAGGAAACTGCCCGACTGGCTCGATCCCGACCGGATGCGCGGGGCCGACAGTTTCTATCAGAAGCGCAGCTTCTATCTGTCCACGATCATCGGCTTCTCGGGCGGGCTGATGATGTCGGTGATCCCGCGGGAATCACGCGCCGTGTATTGGTCCAAGGGCGGCTCGAACATGAAGGTGCGGATCGCCAAGACCTACAAGCTGGTCTACGACTCGATCGCCGTGGGTGCCTACGGGCCCAACGGGAGGATGATCGTGACCGCGGTCAAGACCCGCATGACGCACGGCGCGGTGCGCCATCTGCTGCCGCAATCCCCGCATTGGCGCCGCGTCGCCACCGAGACCAAGCCGATCTCCCAGGCCGACATGATGGTCACCTGGCACAGCCTGGCCACCATGGGCATGCGGGTGATGTCGAACTGGGGAATCCGCCTGCCGGAGGACGAGCGGTCCGGGCTGCTGCACTCGTGGCAGCTGCACGGCCACATGCTCGGCATCGGCGACGCCTACATCCCCGCGACCTGGGATCAGGCCGAGGCCCTGGCGCAGCAGAACCTCGACCCGATCATGGGCCCGACCCGCGAGGGCGTGAAGCTCGCGAACATGCTCGTGGACCTGGGTCGCGACATCGACGGACGCGTCCTGTCCCGCCCGGTCCTCGAGGCCTTCACTCGATACTCCCTGGGCGACAAGCTCACCGACTGGATGGAGCTGCCGCGGCAACCCTTCTGGGAGGGCCTGCTGGCCGCGACGTGGCCGCTCTACGTGGGGATCCGCGAGGGAGCCTTGGAGCGGAACGCGTTGCCGCCGGAGCTCTATCACCAGATGGACGAGCTGGCGAAGTCGCTGGAGCTCGCCTACCTGGGCGAGTTCCGTCCGGTGAACATCACCATCCCGACCACGAACAATCCGAACTACCGCTGATCAGTCCTCGGTACTGAGCACCTCGGCGACGAAACCGGTGACGCGGCGGCGCAATTCGGCGAGGTTCTCCTCACGGATCAGGTCGAGATCGGTGCCCTTGTGGAAGGCCGGCGGAAGCTTCCGGGCATTCGCGGCGCAGCTGAAGTCCTCGCACACCATGACGCCGATCGTGTCTCCCTTGCGGCCGGCCGGCCCGCCCCGCCGGACGGTGAACAGGACCGCCTGGCTGGTGATGTTGACGTCGCGGCACCAGGTGCACATCACCTTCGCCTTGGGCTTACCCTCGGCGCGGGTGAACAGGAGCGTCACCTGGCCCTCCGGCATGGGAACCGAGACGTAGGCGCGGCGCGGCATCTTCCTGTCGTTCCACCCCAGGAACTCGAGCCGGTCGAAGCGGATGTCGTCGAAGTCCTGCGGGAAGGTGACGCGCTTGACCTCGCTCTTGGTGGCGCCACGGAAGGAATCGAGGATCTGCTGCTGAGTGAGTGCGTGCATGGTTGAACCTTTTCTGGAACCCCGGATCACGACGATCGGGGTGAAGAGTGTGTGGGCAGAGCGGCACAGCCGGTCCAGCGGATCGGCTGCGGGGCGTGGTCATCTGCCGTGGCGCACAGCGCCGGACACTCCTCCTCGGTTCACGCCGGCCACTCTACCCGCGACGCCCTTCGAACTTCGACATGATTTCGCGGGCGGCGTCCACGAGAGCCCACAACGGCGTCGACCTTCTACGCGAACCGCGCCGCCAGCCGGTGCCAGGTCTCATCCGGAGCGGCCCCCGTGGGAAAGCGGCCATCGATCTCCAGGATCGCCATGCCGTGCGCCGACGCCCACAGCGCCTGAGCCGCGTGCGCGTCACCGGTCACCTCGAAGAAGGGTGCACCGGACCATTCCTCAAGGCCGTCCGGGAGCGACCTTCGGTCGAGCGGTCCCACCGTGGCCAGGCGATAGAGGTTCGGATTGGCGCGAGCGACCGCCCGATAACGCCGCAAGAGCTCGGCGACATCCGTCGTGGGGCGTAGCGCAGCACCGGATTCCGCGAGTGCGACCGCGACCAGCGCCGTCTTGACGGCGTCCTTGCTGGCGAAGTGCTTGTACAGCGACGGTGCGCGGATCCCGACCTCGTCGGCGAGTGCCCGCATCGTGACAGCGTCCCAGCCCTCGCGTTCCAATAGCCCCCGCGCCGCTGCCACGATCTGCCGCGCGCGTGGGCCGAGCGCACGCAGCGGATCGAGGTCGTCGGGGGTCACCGGCCGATCGTAACCAGCACCCGGTCGCGGAGCGCAGCGTTGGACTCGGCGAATGCATCGCCGACATCGATCGCGGCGCCGGCCACCGGGACCAGCACACCGCGGAACCGCTCCCCCTGCGTGAGCCAGGTGCCCGTCGCGGTGGCCTCCAGTCGGAAGTAGTGCTCGCCGTCCATCAGTCCGGGGATCAGCACCCGCCCCACCCAGCGGAACTCGCGAGCCGGCTCAGCGGCGAGCACCGTCGGCGAGAAGCTCATCGCGCTGCCGTTGTTCACCACCTGCACCTCGTTCAGCCGGTTCCCCACCGCCGGTGTTCCGTCGATCCTTCGGACCATGGGGTTCCAGTCGGGATACGCATCGAAGTCCATCAGTACCCGCCAGACCGTCTCCGGCGGCGCCGCGATCTCGATCGACCGTTCGTCCACCTTCTCGCGGTACATCAACGCGCCGATCAGCGCGATCGTTGCTGCGATTCCCACTGTCCATTTCACGGCGACCTCCGGCTAACGTTGTTAGCATCACGGTAGGCGAACATTGTTAGCCGCGCAAGGCCGAGCGTCTTCGTCGCCACATCGATTGCGATCAGCAGGAGGATTCGAAGGTCTCGACGTTGAGCCACTGCAACAGGCCGGTACCCAGAAGCAGGGCCACCACCACGACGACGCCGATCACCCGCGCCCGCTTCGATCCGTAGACGAGCAGGACGGCCGCGACACCGGACACGATCAGGCACACGCCCATCCAGACGAGGCCGAGGAGCCCGAGGGCGAAGCGACCGCCCGCATCCACTCCCATGCCGCACGTCTCATCGGCCTTGACGAACAACAGCGCCCACGAGCCGTAACCGAGTGCACCGCCGGCGAGAATGATTGCCAGCACGATCAGTGCGCGACCGAACTCGATCACAGTTCCGCGCCACGTCGTCCCGCCACCATCCGCCACGACACGACTTTATCGAAATGAATCAGCGGTTTCGAGTGATGTCCAAGGCGGCTTTCGGGCGGGACAGGAAGTACTCGCGCGACAAGTTGCGCACCCAGGCGCGGCGGGTGCACCCGCACTCGGCCCGCACCGCATCGGCATCGAGACCGAGGTGACGCGCGAGCGCGGCGGCCCGCCGGGCGTGGAAGAACTGCGAGACGAGCAGCACCCGATGCACCCCGAACAGATCGCGGGCACGCCGGCAGGCGAGATAGGTGTCGAGCCCCTCACCATCGGTGAGCAGCGCATCGTCGGGCACGCCACGGGCACGCAACCACCCCGTCATGACCTCGATCTCGTCGCCCGAGGTTCCGTTCGCATTCCCCGAGACCAGGATTCGCTGCACCGCACCCCTCTGGTACAGCCGCAGAGCGGCCTCCAGGCGGCCCTCGACGAACGAGCCGGGGCGGCCGCCGAGGACGGAGGCGCCGAAGGCGATGGCGACCGGCGCGGGCGGCGCATCGTCGGGCGAGAAGAGCGGGCCCGAGCCCGTCAGCCCGGCCACCGCGTCACGGAGCCGGGTGACGTATGCCATATCCCCACCCTACCGAGGGTCGAGTTAGGTGAACCTTCACGCAGGGGCCGGTTTATCCGCAATCTACCGTTGAGTCAGATGCTGGCTCGGTCCGGCGGTACTGACGAGTACCTGCAGGACAGAAAGGTGCACGACAGTGGACACCGACATTTTGGCCGCCGCAACGGCTGAATCCAACGCGCTCACCCTCACGCTGGGCACGATCGGCGCGATCGCCTTCGCGCTCGGCTGGGCGATCTTCTTCCGCGGGGCGCTCCGCATGGTGCGGATCATCGCCAAGGGGCAGCCCGCGCCCGATCGCTGGACGCCGTTCATCCCGCGCGCCGCCGAGGTCGTGGTCGAGTTCCTCGCCCACACCAAGATGATCAAGAACCGCACCGTGGGCATCGCCCACTGGATGGTGATGATCGGCTTCCTCGCCGGTGCCATCCTCTGGTTCGAGGCGCTGCCGCAGACCTTCGACCCCGCCTTCCACTGGCCCGTCATCGGCTCGTGGCCGATCTACCGGTTGATGGACGAGCTGCTCGGCATCGGCACCGTGGTCGGCATCCTGGTGCTGATCATCGTCCGGCAGGTCAAGCACCCGCGTAACCCCGAGCTGTTCTCCCGCTTCGCCGGCAGCAAGTTCCTGCCCGCGTACACGATCGAGGCCATCGTCTTCGTCGAGGGCCTCGGCATGATCCTGGTGAAGTCGAGCAAGATCGCCACCTACGGCGACGCCGACCCGGTCACCGATTTCTTCACCCGGCACGTGGCCACGCTGCTGCCCGCGAGCCCGAACCTGATCACGGTGTTCGCCTTCGCCAAGCTGATGTCCGGCGTGATGTTCCTGCTCCTCGTGGGCAGCAACCTCACCTGGGGCGTCGCGTGGCACCGCTTCTCGGCCTTCTTCAACATCTACTTCAAGCGCGAGCTGGGCAGCCGCCGCGCGCTCGGCGCCGCGAAGCCGATGATGTCGGGCGGCAAGGTCCTGGAGATGGAGACCGCCGATCCCGATAACGACGCCTTCGGCGCGGGCCGGATCGAGGACTTCTCCTGGAAGGGCTGGCTCGACTTCACCACCTGCACCGAGTGCGGCCGCTGCCAGAGCCAGTGCCCCGCCTGGAACACCGGCAAGCCGCTGAGCCCGAAGCTGCTGATCATGGGCCTGCGCGACCACGGCTACGCCAAGGCGCCGTACCTGCTGGCCGGTGGCAGCACCGATATGGGCGGCGACGAGGTGGGCCTGGTCGGCAAGGACGGCGAGGTCCAGACCGACAAGCTGGAGAAGATCCCCGCCGAGGCCCGCGCCGAGGCCGCCCGCCCGCTGGTCGGTCCGGCCGGCGAGGGCGACGACCTCGGCGGCGTCATCGACCCCGAGGTCCTGTGGAGCTGCACCACCTGTGGCGCCTGCGTCGAGCAGTGCCCGGTGGACATCGAGCACGTGGACCACATCGTGGACATGCGCCGCTACCAGGTGCTCATCGAGTCGGAGTTCCCGCACGAGCTGGCGGGCCTGTTCAAGAACCTCGAGAACAAGGGCAACCCCTGGGGCCAGAACTCCAGCCAGCGCACCGCGTGGATCGACGAGATGGACATCGAGATCCCCGTCTTCGGTGAGCACACCGATTCCTTCGACGGCTACGAGTACCTGTTCTGGGTCGGCTGCGCCGGCGCCTACGAGGACCGCGCCAAGAAGACCACCAAGGCCGTCGCCGAGCTGCTCGACGTGGCCGCCGTGAACTTCCTCGTGCTCGGCCAGGGCGAGACCTGCACCGGCGACTCCGCGCGCCGCGCGGGCAACGAGTTCCTGTTCCAGATGCTGGCGCAGCAGAACATCGAGCAACTCAACGAGGTGTTCGACGGTGTGCCGGCCGCGCAGCGCAAGATCGTGGTCACCTGCGCCCACTGCTTCAACGCCCTGGGCAACGAGTACCCGCAGGTGGGTGGCGACTACGAGGTGGTCCACCACACCCAGCTGCTGAACAAGCTGGTGCGCGAGAAGCGCCTGGTGCCCGTGGCGCCCCCGAGCGAGGACGTGACCTACCACGACCCCTGCTACCTGGGCCGTCACAACCAGGTCTACGAGGCCCCGCGTGAGCTGATCGGCGCATCCGGCGCCACCCTCAAGGAGATGCCGCGGCACCTCGAGCGGTCCATGTGCTGTGGCGCCGGTGGCGCGCGCATGTGGATGGAGGAGCAGCTCGGCAAGCGGATCAACATCGACCGCGTCGACGAGGCCCTCAACACGCTGTCCTCGACGCCCGAGGCCACGCCCAAGAAGATCGCCACCGGCTGCCCGTTCTGCCGCGTGATGCTGTCCGACGGCGTGACCGCACAGACCGCCGATTCGGACGCTCCGGCGCCCGAGGTGGTGGACGTGGCGCAGATGCTGCTCGAATCGGTCAAGCGCGGCCTGCCCGAGGGCATCGTCCTCGGCAACCCGAACCGGAAGACCGACGGTGCGCCCGCCGAGGTCGCCACCGAAGCTCCGGCCGAGGTCGAGGCCGCTCCGGCCGCCGCGACGGCCACCGCCACGGCTCCGGCCGAGAAGAAGGACGCGAAGCCCACCGTGGGCCTCGGACTGGCCGGTGGCGGTAAGCGCCCCGGTGCTCCGAAGCCCGGTGGCGCACCCAAGCCGGGCGGCGCCAAGCCCGCAGCCGAGGCTCCGGCAGCGCCCGCGGCTGAGTCCGCGCCTGCGGCTCCGGCCAAGCCCGCCGTGGGACTGGGTCTCGCCGGTGGCGCGAAGCGTCCCGGCGCACCCAAGCCCGGTGGCGCCAAGCCCACCGCCCCGGCCTCCGAGGCCCCCGCGGCCGAGGCTCCGGCAGCGCCCGCGGCTGAGTCCGCGCCTGCGGCTCCGGCCAAGCCGGCCGTGGGCCTGGGACTCGCCGGTGGTGCCAAGCGTCCGGGTGCGAAGAAGCCCGGTGTCCCCAAGCCTCCGACGGCCGCACCCGCGGCTCCGGCGGAGGCGACCGCACCGGCGGAGGCACCCGCTGCCGAGACCGCAGCGCCCGCCGCACCCGCTGAGGACCGGACGCTGAACACGGCGGGCGAGTCCAAGGCCGCCGGCTTCGGCATCGCCGCGGGCGCCAAGCGTCCCGGACCGAAGAAGCCCGGCGCGCCCAAGCCCGCAGCCGCCCCGGCCGCCCCGGCCGCCGAGGCTCCCGCGGCGGAGGCTCCGGCCCCGGCCGAGGCACCCGCCGAGGCTCCCGCTGCTGCGGCCGCTCCGGCGACCGACGCGGCACCCGCTGAGGACCGGACGGTGACCACCGCCGGCGAGTCCAAGGCCGCCGGCTTCGGCATCGCCGCGGGCGCCAAGCGTCCCGGGCTGAAGAAGCTGGGCAGCGAGATCAAGGAGAAGGCCGCGGAGGCGCGGGCCGAGGTGCGCGAGCACATCGAGCACAAGCCCGCCCCGGCCGACGCTCTGGCAGCGTCGGACGCTCCGGCAGCGGCCGAGGCGCCCGAGGCTCCTGCGGCACCGGAATCCGAGGCGGCCCCCGAGGCTCCCGTCGCGGCGCCGAAGGCACCGTCGAGCGACGACCGGAGCCTGGCCACCGAGGGTGAATCGAAGGCGAAGGGCTTCGGCATCGCTGCGGGCGCCAAGCGCCCCGGCGGGCGGAAGTGATCGAACGTCCCCGATTCGCTATCGGTCGTACGGCAGGATGTACGCGTGCCTGAGTACGTGAGCTACGAGGAGTTCGGCCGGCGATTCTTCGAGATCGCCGTGAACGAGGAGCGTGTGGGCTCCGCGTTCGCCGACATCGCCGGTGGCGACTTCACCGTGGGCCCGATCCCGTCGGGCCCCGGTGGGGTCGCGAAGGTGTGGGCGAAGGTCGAGATCGACGAGCCCCAGCTCACGCGCCACGTCGGCGAGCTCATCACCTTCACGGTGAAGATCCCGCTGCGGATCGGCCTGCTGATCGACCTCAAGGTCGACCGCATCCGCTACGACGTGGCCGGCCTCATCACGCTGCCGCTCACCGTCCGCGCCGCGGCGCCGCTGGAGCTGCGCATCGAGGTGGACCCGCCCAAGCCCAAGGACGTGTGGGTCGATGTGGAATCGCACTCCATCCGAGGCTCGATCGTGCGCGTGGTGGCCAGCGTGGACTCCGAGATCCGACGATTCATCGCGCAGTACGTGGCCGAGGAGATCGACAAGCCCGAGGTGAAGAAGGCGCGCATCATCGACGTCTCCGAGGAGCTGGGCCGCGCCTTCCACAATCTGGGCGACGACGACGCCGACTCGGCCTAGCGATCAGTTCGACGGTGCGCCGTCGGCGTCGACGAGGCGCTGGATGGCCGGCCCGTAGGTGGCGATGATCTCCTCGGTCGACGGCGCCGTGAAGATCGGCGACCGCACCAGATAGCGCATGAACGCCAGCCCGAACATGGTGCTGGCCACCACCCGCCCCGTCTCGATGCTCACCCCCGCGTGCTGGGTGAGAATCGGGAGCATCACCGAGGCGATGAATTCACCGAAGGTGTTGGCGGCCTTGTCATCCACGTCGACCGCCGCGCGCAGGACGGCGAGGAAGCTCGCACCGGTCTCCGGGCCCTCCCACACGCCCAGCGCCGCACGTAGGAGGCGCTCGCCCATGCCGTCCCGCGGACCGTCGAGCGCGGCGGTGAAGATCTGTTCCGGATCGACGGGCATGCTCATCACGGCCCGGAACAGGCCCTTCTTGTTGCCGTAGTAGTAGGAGACGAGGGCAACGTCGACCCCGGCGCGGGTGGCGATGGCGCGGATGGTGGCGCGGTCGTAGCCGACCTCGGCGAACAGCTCGCGCGCCGCCTCCAGGATGTCCGCCTTCGCGGTGCTCACACCTGCGCGCCTGCCCGTCGTCATGACCGCGAGCCTACCGTCGCACCGCACTATTTCAACACCTGTTGACTTATCTGGCGAGTCGGTCGTACCCTCGGGTTCAACAGACGTTGAAATACTTGGGAGCCCCATCATGAGCAAGAACCACGCGAAGCTCGCCGCGGTCTTCGCCGGACTGGCGATCGCGATCCCCCTGATCGTGCTGCTGTTCACCGCACCCGCTGCGAAGGGCAAGCCGCACGACCTGCCGATCGGCGTCGTCGGACCGTCCGCCGCCGTCACCCAGGTGTCCGAACGCCTCGACGCCCAGCAGCCGGGCGGCTTCGAGGTGAAGACCTACGCCACCGCCGACGACCTGATCACGGCCACGCAGAACCGCGAGGTGTACGGCGGCGTCGTCCTCGGCGCCCAGCCCCGGGCGATCACCGCCACCGGCGCCTCCCCCGTGGTCGCGCCCATCATCACCCAGCTCGCGAACGCCGCCGCGCAGGGCCGCACCGTCGCGGTGACCGATGTGGCGCCCCCGTCGGCCGACGATCCGCGCGGAGCCGGCTTCGGCTCGATGGTGATGCCGGTGTTCCTCAGCGGCATGGTGCTGGCCCTGGCCACCGTGATGATCGGCGGCCACCCCACGGTGGTGGCCGCGGCCCTGCCGATCGGTGCCGCGGTGGTGGGCGCCGCGGCCGTGGGCGCCGCGATGTGGATCGGCGTGCTGCCCGGCGGTTTCGGGGCGCAGTGGCTGGCCATGAGCGCCGGGATGCTGGCGATCGGGGCCACGGTGGCGGGCCTGGTGCAATTGGCTGGCCCGCGCGGAATCGCCCCCGCGGCTTTGCTTTTCATGCTGATCGGCATGCCGCTCGCCGGGATCGCGGCACCCCCGGAGTTCCTGCCCCACGTGTGGGGCGTGCTCGGCCAGAGCCTGCCGATCGGCGCCACCGGCACCGCCCTGCGCGGCGCGGCCTTCTTCGCACCGGACGCCGTGATCGGCGCCGGAGCGGGAGCCGCGTTCGCAGTGCTCGGCGCCTGGATCGTGGTGGGCTACTGTCTGCTGGTGATCGGTGCGGCCAAGCACCGCGCCGCGACCGCGGCGGCACCGTCGAGCAGCCAACCCGACGAAAAGGATTTGCCGCAGCCTGCGACGATATAGCCCATGAGCCGACCGCATGTGCCCCACATCCGCACCGAACTCAAGCCGCTCGAGCAGTCCGCGAAGCTGCAGAACGTGCTGTACGAGATCCGGGGCCCCGTGGTGGCACAGGCGGCACGGCTGGAGGCGCAGGGGCACCGCATCCTCAAGCTGAACATCGGCAACCCCGCCACCTTCGGTTTCGAGGCTCCGGACTCCATCGTCCGAGACATGATCCACGCCCTGCCCACCTCCCAGGGCTACAGCGAGTCGCAGGGCATCGCCTCGGCCCGGCGGGCCGTGGTGACCCGGTACGAGGAGGTGCCCGACTTCCCGTACTTCGACATCGGCGACGTGTACCTCGGTAACGGCGTCTCCGAGCTGATCACCATGACGATGCAGGCCCTGCTCGACAACGGCGACGAGGTGCTCATCCCCGCGCCGGACTATCCGCTGTGGACCGCGATGACGAGCCTCTCGGGCGGCAAGCCCGTGCACTACCTGTGCGACGAGGACAACGGCTGGAACCCGTCGGTCGAGGACATCGAGGCGAAGATCACGCCGCGCACCAAGGCGATCGTGGTGATCAACCCGAACAACCCCACCGGCGCGGTGTACTCGCGGGAGACGCTGCAGCAGATCGTCGAGGTGGCGCGCAAGCACTCGCTGCTGGTGCTCGCCGACGAGATCTACGACCGGATCCTCTACGACGACGCCGAGCACATCTCGATCGCCGAGCTCGCGCCCGATCTGCTGGTGATGACCTTCAACGGCCTGTCCAAGGCGTACCGGGTGTGCGGCTACCGCGCCGGCTGGGCCGTGCTCACCGGTCCCAAGGAGCACGCCGCCGGATTCATCGAGGGCCTCACACTGCTGTCCTCGACGCGCCTGTGCCCCAACGTGCCCGCGCAGCACGCCATCCAGGTGGCGCTCGGAGGCTACCAGTCGATCAACGATCTGATCCTGCCCGGCGGCCGGCTGCTGGAGCAGCGCGATGTGGCCCACGAGAAGCTCAACGCCATCGATGGTGTGAGTTGCGTCAAGCCGATGGGCGCGCTGTACGCGTTCCCCCGGCTCGATCCGAACGTCCACGAGATCCGCGACGACGAGCAGTTGGCCCTCGATCTGCTCACGCAGGAGAAGATCCTGCTGGTCCAGGGCACGGGCTTCAACTGGCCCACACCGGACCACCTGCGGGTGGTCACCCTCCCGTGGGCCCGCGACCTGTCCGAGGCGCTCGACCGATTCGGCAACTTCCTGAGCTCGTATAAGCAGAAGTAGGGTTGCGGGCGTGACCGACACCGATGAGCACGCCGACCACGACCACGCCGGAGGCGTCCACACCCACTCGCTGAGCAGTATCTCGCTCGGCAAGTGGGCGTCCCGCGTGGTCGTCGGGCTGCTCGCGGTGATCGGTGTGGCGGTGGCGATCGGCGTGATCGTGCTGTGGCCGTCGCAGCTGCGGGTGAGCGTGCCGAACGCCCCGGAATCGCCCACGCTGTACAAGGGCACCGTCGGCGAGCAGGTCCTGGGCGACTGCGATTTCACACCCCGCGGCAACGGCCAGGTGAGCGATGTCGAACCGCATCCGGTGTCCAATCCCAACGGCGGCTGCCTGAACAGCTCGGTGAAGATCTCGAGCGGCCCCGATACCGATAAGTGGACGCAGTTCTCGATCGGGACGATGCGGGTGAGCACCAGCGCGCTGCCCGGCCAGGGCACCCCGTCGGGCAACGGCGGCATCGACACCTCGCGTCCCGCGACCCCGGGCACCGGCCAGCCCGATCTCACGCCCGGAACGAAGATCATGATCGCCCAGAACGGCGGCGGGATGGCGGGGGCTCCGGCGAACTACTCCTTCTACGACTACTCGCGCGGTGTCTCGCTGTGGGTGTGGGGACTGATCTTCGCCGTCGTGATCGTGGCGGTGGCACACTGGCGCGGCTTCCGGGCCCTGGTGGGGCTCGCACTGTCCGGCGTGGTGATCGTGCTGTTCGCGCTGCCCTCGATCCTCGACGGTCACTCGGCGGTGTGGGTGGCGCTGGTGGCCTCGTCGGTGATCCTCTACCTGGTCCTGTACTTGGCGCACGGTGTCTCGTTGCGCACATCCGCGGCACTGTTGGGAACGCTGTGCGCGCTCGCGGTGTGTGCGGCGCTGGCCTGGGCGGCCACGGTGACCACCCGCGTCACGGGCCTGAGCAGCGACGATGCCACCAACCTTCAGGCGCACGCCTCGCAGCTGTCGATCTCGGGTGTGCTGCTCGCCGGCTTCGTGATCGGCGCGCTCGGTGTGCTCAACGATGTGACGATCACGCAGTCATCAGCCACCTTCGAGCTGGCCAAGCTGTCGCCGAAGGCGTCGCGGCGCCGCACCTTCCTGTCGTCCATGCGGGTGGGCCGCGATCACATCGCCTCCACGGTGTACACGCTGGTCTTCGCGTACGTCGGCTCGGCACTGCCGCTGCTGTTGCTATTCTCGATCGCCGGCCGCCCGCTGGGGCAGGTGCTCACCTCGGACTCGGTGTCGGTGGAACTGGTGCGGTCCTTCGTCGGCGGTATCGGGCTGGCGCTGTCGGTGCCGCTGACCACCGCGATCGCGACGCTGCTGGCGAAGCCCACGCGGGCGGCGGTCAGTCCCGAGGCGGCGGAGCGGTACACGCACATCCATCCCGAGGCCGATCCGTCCGAGATCAAGGTCCGGCAGCGGCGCGCGGCGGCAGCGGAGTCGTCGGTGCAGTCCTCGGCGGTTGCGGAGCGCGAGTCCGGCGCCGTCGCGACCGCGACGCGTCCGGAGGCACCATCGCAACCGCCGGCCCCGTCCGTGTCCGCCCCGTCCGTGTCCGCCCCGCCCGCGCCGCGCCCTCCGGTTCGTGAGGCACCGTCGGCAGCGGCGGAGAAGCCGGTGACCGGCCGGATGCCGGTGCAGCGCCCCCGTCCGGCCCGCGCCGCAGCGACCGTCGGAGCCGATTCCCGCGCCCCCCGCGCCCGCAGCCGCGTCCCCCGGCCGCGCCGCCGGTCCCGCCCACGCAGCCGCCGTCCGAGCCCGAGCCGCGCCGGCGCGGCCGGCATGCGGCCCCGGACTGACCGTCAGTCCTGCGGGAAGTTCAGGTACGCCTTCGACGGGGTGGGGCCGCGCTGGCCCTGATACTTCGAGCCCGTCGCCGCGCTGCCGTAGGGGTTCTCGGCGGGGCTCGACAGCCGGAACAGGCACAGCTGGCCGATCTTCATGCCCGGCCACAGCGTGATCGGCAGGTTCGCGACGTTGGACAGTTCCAGCGTGATGTGGCCGGAGAAGCCGGGGTCGATGAAGCCCGCGGTCGAATGCGTGAGCAGGCCGAGGCGGCCGAGGGAGGACTTGCCCTCCAGGCGGCCGGCCAGATCGTCGGGCAGGCTGCACACCTCGAGGGTGGAGCCGAGCACGAACTCGCCGGGGTGCAGCACGAAGGGCTCGCCCGGATCGGGTTCGACGAGGCTGGTGAGCTCGTCCTGCCGCTTCGCGGGGTCGATGTGGGTGTAGCGGGTGTTGTTGAACACCCGGAACAGCCCGTCCAGGCGCACGTCCACGCTGGACGGTTGCACCAGCTGCGGGTCGAAGGGCTCGATGCCGAGGCGGCCGGAGTCCAGCTGGGCACGGATGTCACGGTCGGAGAGCAGCACGGGTTCAGCCTAGGGCAGAGCCGTGCGCGACGGGGCGCGCGGCCCGACCTGGCGCTTCGGGCCGGTGCGGAGTTTCTCGAACTGGCGAACCGTGGTGGATACTGCTGATTCGTGACTGACGCACCCCTCCGTCGCGGACTGACCGCCCGGCACATCCGATTCATCGCGCTGGGCTCCGCCATCGGCACCGGCCTGTTCTACGGTTCGGCGAAGGCGATCCAGGCGGCCGGACCTTCCGTGCTGCTGGCGTACGTGATCGGCGGCCTGGTGATCTACCTGGTGCTACGCGCGCTCGGCGAGATGGCGGTGCGCAACCCGCAGGGCTCGTTCGGCGACTACGCCTCGTCGAGCCTGGGACCGCGGGCCGGATTCATGACGGGCTGGATGTACGTCTTCGAGATGGTCTTCGTGTGCATCGCCGATGTGACCGCCTTCGGCACCTACATGGGGCTGTGGTTCCCGCACGTCCCGAAGTGGATCTGGGTGCTGGCCGTGATTCTGTTCATCGGCGCGCTGAACATGATGCGGGTCAAGGTCTTCGGCGAGGTCGAGTTCTGGCTGACGATGGTGAAGATCACCGCGATCGTGGCCATGATCGCGGGCGGCATCGCAGTGCTGATCTTCGGTTTCGGCATGCACGACACCAGCCAGGGCGTGAGCAATCTGTGGGCGGGCGGTGGCTTCTTCGCCACCGGATTCCTGGGCTTCCTGTCCTGTTTCGTGCTGGTGGTGTTCGCCTTCGGCGGGTCGGAGATCATCGGGCTCACCGCGGCCGAGGCCGAGGATCCCGAGCGCACGATCCCGAAGGCGATCAACACGGTGCCGGTGCGGATCGGCCTGTTCTACGTGCTGGCGCTGGCCGTGATCATGGCGGTGATCCCGTGGAATCAGATCAGCAGCGAATCGAGCCCGTTCGTGCAGATCTTCCAGGCGCTCGGCGTGGAGCCCGCTGCACACGTGCTCAACGTCGTGGTGATCACCGCCGCGATCTCGGCCATCAACAGCGATATCTACGGCGCCGGCCGGATGATGTTCGGCATGGCCCAGCGCGGCCAGGCGCCGAAGATCATGCAGAAGATCTCCCGCAACGGCGTGCCGTGGATGACGGTGGTGATCATGGCCGCGGCGCTGCTGGTGGGTGTGGTGCTCAACGCCGCGATCCCCGAGAACGTCTTCGTGGTGATCGCCTCGATCGCCACCTTCGCCACGGTCTTCGTGTGGCTGATGATCCTGTTCTCCCAGTACCGCCAGCGCACGGGCATGCCCGCCGATGAGCAGGCGGCGCTGAAGTTCCCGGTGCCGCTGTGGCCCTACGGCCAGCTGGTCGCGATCGGTTTCCTGCTGTTCGTGACGGTGCTCATGGCCTTCCAGTCGGACACCCGGATCGCGCTGATCGTGGGGTTCGTGTGGCTCGCTTTCCTCGCCGCGGCGTACGCCGTGTGGGTGGCACCGAAGGCCGCGCTGCGGTCCGGTTCGGAGCGTTAGGCACGCCCCGCGCCCGACGGTGCGCGTGCTAGTCTGGCCCGTACGTACGACATCGCAGCGCGATGCCGTCGCCGCCGATGTAGTTCAATGGCAGAACTCCTGCTTCCCAAGCAGGTAGCGCGGGTTCGATTCCCGTCATCGGCTCCACGAATGACCTGCACGAATGCGGGTCTGCAAACCCAGTACGAGTACCTTGTACAAGTTGTACTGGGAGTAACTGTACGCCGTCTTGCCTGCGGGGATTTTCTTAACATCGAACGCTGTTGCCGTCTTCGCTTGGATTTCGTTCGCGACTTACTGGCCTGTGCTGGCTGTCGCCTCCGCGGAGACAGAGGCGTTTATCGCTTCCTTCGGAAAACCAACTTCGGCACCAATCTCGTTCGTCTGTTCCCAGGTTCGCGTCGTGGTCAGCGTGACTGTGTCTTCGAGATTGCACTCGGACGACCCACTGCTACATACCGCAATCGGTGCTTCTGCAGTTCGCGACCCCTGATAGCTTACCTCTTGGAGGGAATAGTCGTAGTCAGGCCAGCAAGGCTTACCGCCAGAGAGGCGGTTGCCGTAAGAATAGTGCGTGCCCGCTGGGCATGAGTACCACGCTGTAGAGCAGTGATCGAGATCAGGTCAGCTGAAGATTTCTCTGAGTACTTTTCACTGCTCATCTAACCTGGCGGTCAGTATCTCCTCGGCTTCTAGTGATTTGATGCGGGTGAGTTCGGCTTCAATATCGGGGAGGGTGGAGTAGCCGAGGGTGTGGATGACGGCGTAGTAGGTGTCGGTGGGTGCGGTGTCGGTGACGGAGATGATCGCGTAGTTCGGGTCGGGGCTGCCGGTGCGGGTGGCGGTCACCTCGGGGATGTCGGCGAGGGTCGCGAGCTGTTCGTCGGTGCACGGTACATACAGCCACCGCCCCACAGTAAACAGCGGCGGTCCGGGGATTGTCAGCGTCGGTGACAACAAAGCCGCCTGCGCCATCGCAACCGCTATCTTCAGTCTGTTCCAGGTGCGGTAGGCCTGATCCTCTTCTTGCACAGCTGCTTGGTGGAGAGTGTAGAGCTCGATGTACTCTCTGTCGGTGTGCCATTCCTGGAGGGCGTAGCCGAAAACCCGGGCATGCAGATTGACTTCCTCCTCAGCAGTCAATCCCAGCACTGCCGAATCGAGCTCACCCCAAGCGGTCGATACTGTGGCTACCCCCAAGATTTCGGGGATATGGAAGTCGATCCGTCCGGCTTCGGTGCCGCCGATGAAGATATCGAAGGTGGCAGTGCGCTGATTGGGGCCGCGATTGTCGCCGAGACGGTCGGTGGCGACGATCGCGGTTTCATCGAGCCAGGTAAGGAAACCATCACTGTCACCGTCGGTGGTGCGCATCGACCAGCCGGTCGGACTGAGCACCTCTGCTACCACGACATCGTCACCCCGCGCGAGATTCACAGCAACAAGCTCACGCAACAACCCGGCCCACCGGCGAATCTCCGTCGGCACGTTCATCTCCAACGATGATGTCGTCGACGGAATCCGAAACTTCCACTTCATCGAATCAGTCACAATCTCATTGTCCGTCGGACGTCGCTCCGGCTTCCGTCTCCCCCACCGCGCCGCCCACCCGTTCTCCGCCACCGCCGCCGCACCCTGCGCGGATGGGATCCGATTACGCGCACCAACTCCGTGCTTTCATCTCGCTCGCCGAAGCCCAAGGCTGGCAAGTCACCCGCACCAGCAGCGGGCACATCCGCTTCACCCCGCCCGACCCCGCCGCG
The DNA here is from genome assembly GCF_019656655.1 of Tsukamurella sp. TY48. Lineage (GTDB taxonomy): Bacteria > Actinomycetota > Actinomycetes > Mycobacteriales > Mycobacteriaceae > Tsukamurella > Tsukamurella strandjordii. The sequence goes on from NZ_BPMV01000001.1 coordinate 1,394,951, forward strand.
CAGATTGTCATCGCGCCCGGCACCACCAGCGCCGGGCAAGCCGTGCAGAACCTGCGCGGGGGCCTGCGCCGCGCGGGACTGGTCCTGTAGCCATACTCCGCTTCAGATGCGGGGTATCTGACCTGCGGCTTCCCGGAACTCGCTCCGGGACTATGCTGGATTATCCAGCACTGGATTATCCCGTATCCGCAGGTCAGTCGACTGCGTTGAACCGGGGCAGACTCGTCCGGACTAAACAGGTGCGCTTCCCAAGCAGGTAGCGCGGGTTCGATTCCCGTCATCGGCTCCAGGTCATCGCGGTTCACTGATTCGGTAGAACCGCTCGGCGTTGGTGCGGAGCACCGCGTCCGCGTCGTCTCCCACCTCTTCGATCAGCAGATCGATGTCCGCATCCTCGAACGGCCGTCGGGCGCGGGTCGACGGCAGATCCGAGCCGAACATCAGCGCGGTGGGGTCGATGTCCATGATCCGCCGGACGGCCTCCCGCACGTCGAGCTCAACCCGGCCGAAGCCGGTTGCCTTCACGCGGACCCCGCGTTCGACCAGTTCCAGCAGCACCGGCAGCCCGGCGTCCGTCAGCCCGAGGTGATCGACGCTCACAGCGGGGAGACCGCTGATGACGTCCACCAGCTCGGCGAGATCGGCGGCATCGACGTACAACTCGGTGTGCCATCCCGCCACTTCATGGACCCTCCGCGCAAAGGTCTCGAGATTCCCGATGGACTCCGACCCGCCGCGTCGTACGTTGAACCGCACGGCGCGCACGCCGGCTCGATCGAGGTCCGTGATCTCCGCGTCGGTCACCGAGGCGGGCAGTTGGGTGACACCGACGAATCCGGGGCCGAGGCGCGTGAGCGCGTCCCTGAGGTAGGTCTGGTCGAACTCCTGGAAGGACCCCGAGACGACAGCGCCTCCGACCACCTTGAGCCGATCGGCGTGCACCTGATAGGCGGCGACATCGAAGTGATCGGGCAGGAAGCCGTTGTTCTCCACCACCGGAAAGGTGTGGTCGATGATGTGGAAGTGGGAGTCGAAGACGTTGTACTCAGCCATGTTGCAGCTTTCTCTCGGTGACCGGCCGCGATGACGACCGGGGGGTGGGTGACGCCGGAGGCGCAGCGAGCACGCGTGCGGCAATGGCCGCGGCGAGAACCATAGTCAACAGGCGGATCACCTGCAGGGTGCTCACCACCGGCCCGGATCCGGTGTCGGCTGCGGTCGCCATCACGGCGTAGATGCCTCCCGGGGAGGTCGCCAGGTACGCCTCCCCGAGCGGAATGTCCAGCCACATCGCCACACCGAAGGCGAGCGCGAAACAGGCCGCGATCATCACCGCGATGAGGGCGAGGGTGATCGGCAGCAGCCGCAGGAACAGTCGCATCGACGATCGGGTGAACGAGCCACCGGCCTGCCATCCGATGACGGCGTACGCGGCAGCCGTGATCGGGAAGGGCAGATCGAATCGGAGGCTCGGAAGGAGCAGTTCCAGGCCCACTGTGGCCACAAGGGGCGCCAGCAAGTAGGGCGCCGGCATCCGCATCCGCTCGCCGCACAGCCCTGCCAGGCCGATGACGGCGACGACGGCGATCACGCTCTGCCACGACATCGACGGCCCGGTGCTGTGCGTCGGCCCCGCGTGCAGTCCCACCGCGACCAGGACGAAAGGCAGCGTGATCGTGACGATCACCAGCCGGAGGTACTGAGAGAAGGCGACGTACCGATGGTCGACATCCAACTCGGCCGCCATCGTCGAGATGCCGCTGGCACCGCCAGCGAGCGTGGACAGCACTGCGGTCGCGCGACTGATCGTGCCCCGGCCACGCCAGAACACCACGGCGGCACAACCGAGACAGAGCGCGAGAGTCGAGGCGCTCACCACCGCCGACACCGCGAAGTACCCTCTCGCAGTATCGAATCCCACCGCGGCTAGTGGAGCCGCAGCCATGATGCCGACGATCGACTGGGCAGGCCGGAGTACCGCACGGGCTGGCTTCAACTCCCCGCCTCCGAGGACCGCCACCAGACCGGCCGCCACCGTCGCCCCCACGAGCCACGCGCCCGGCATCGCCAGGCCGCTCAGCGCCAGAGCCAGGACGACGGTGGCGGCGACACACAGGCACCAGTGCCGATGAAGCGGATTCACGATGAAGCCCCCGCTCATCAGCTCGCCATCGCCGTGGGATCGGCGAAAACAGTACCGTCGAACAGCTTCCGGGCCGTCCGCCGCAGCGAGGCAGCCGTCGGCTGGCCGTCCGGTCCCAGGTCGACCGCCACCTCCATGATCCCCGCGGGGTGCTCGATGGTGAGCGGCCCGGCCGTCGCGACCGAAAGCACCGAGTCGAGAACGGTTCCGCCCACGCGGGCTGCCGTCGCCAATGCGACGGCACCCGACACCGCGTGCGCGGGATGGCATGTCGTGGGCACGAAGTACCGCGACCGCACCCCGGCGCTCTGCGACGAAGACACCAGCATCACCTTGGGAAGCACGCGCCCCCGGACGTCCCCCATGCCCATCTGGAGCGCGGCCTGGAGCCGCATCGCCTCGATGGCGTCACACAGGTGCCGATCGGCGTCCAGTTCGGCGGGTGACTCGTCACCCACCAGCCCGAACGCGTCAGCACGGGCTATCACCGCACACACCGCCGCGTCGACCGCTGTGTACTCGATACCGCCGACCTCGTTAGTTCCACGCCCCGTGGGGAGGAGTGCGCCCGTGGTACCGCCAGCGAAATCGGTGAACGTCACATCGACCGGCGCCGAACTCCGCGGAACCCCCGCGATCGATTGCTCGCCCTGGTAAGTGACCTCTCCGCCCGGTGTGCGCACGACCAGTTCCACCCTCGCACCCGTGTTGACGAGATTGACCCGGACGGTGGTGAGGGGATCGCCGGCCGGAACCAGCCCCCGCTCCACTGCGTACGGGCCCACGCCGACGAGCAGGTTGCCGCATGTGGGGGTCCAGTCGACGCGCATCGAATCGAGGTCGACCTGTCCGAACAGGTAGTCGATGTCGCATCCCGGTCGCGATGAGGGACCGACGATCGCGACCTTGCTGGTGGTCGTGCTGCCCCCGCCCACGCCATCGATCTGGCGACGGTCGGGCGAGCCCATCAACGTCGGGAGCAGCAGATCGAGATCCAGGCCGGTCGCGTCGAGATCGGAACGCAGGAAGTACATTCCCTTCGACGTGCCTCCGCGCATCAACATTGCGCGCACCGCGATCATCGGACCGGCTCCGAGTCATGCGCAGAGGAAGCAACCGGACGCAGGGCCAGCTCCTTCAGCTGACGACGATGGAAGGGCACGAACAACAATGCCAACATTCCGAGGTCGCGGGAGTAGTCGAGGCCGATCCGCCACTGCGGAGTGCGTCTGCGCGCGTTGTACGTTCCGAACAGCTGGTCCCACCAGGGGAACAGGAAGCCGAAATTGGTGTCGGTGTCTTCGATCTGGTCGTGATGGTGCGCCACGTGCGTCTCCGGGGTGAACACCACGAGCCGGAGCAGGCCTTCGACCTTTCGCGGGACGGCGAGGTTCGAGTGGTGCCAGATCGCGGCGGCGAACGCGACGGTACCGAACACTGTGAGGTAGAGGGGCGGCGCCCCGATCAGAACCGCCACCACCACGAGCACCGCCTGGTGCAGGAGTTCCTCGGCGGTGTGCACCCGGGCACCGGTGGTGAAGTCGAAGTCCTCGTCGAGATGGTGCACTTGATGGAGTCGCCACAGCACGAGGTTTCGATGGCTCAGGCGATGAAACCAGTAGCCGGCGAAATCGAATGCCAGCACGGCGATCACGATCCCGATACCGAGTGGAAGATCGGCGATGCCGACCGGCGGACGGAACTCGTGCAGTCCGGCCACCAACAGGACCGTGAGCGGCGGGATCACAGTGTGGTTGATCACCGTGAAGGCCAGGTTTCGAGCTGTTCGTGGCCCGCGCGGCGCCACTCGGTGCCACCGCGCGGCGCACAATTCCGCGGCGCCCAACAGGACGAGCCAAGCGATCTGAATAGCGAGGAACACAGCACCCTCCAAACTGGTCCGATTCGATCGAGGATTTGAGAGGCCCCATCGACTGTGGGCGTTCACGTTTGTGAACTACATTGATACAACTGCGCTTCGCGCGAAGTGTCAACCCCTGAGACTGTGACCCGCGCCATACGCCGGGGGTCCCGGTGTCCCCGCATCCGCGATGTACCGATCGACCAGGATCTGCGCCAGCCCCGGAGTGTCCGGCAAGGCCAGCGGCCGGCCGCCGACGGTTGCGGTCCCGGTCCGCCGGGCCGCGGCCACCTGATGCCGCGGGAACCAGGCTCCGCGGTCGTGCTCCGCCGCGTCGAGGACCAGAGCTGCGCCGAAAGGCTCCGCAACGGTCACGCTGAACCCCAGCATCAGTGATCCGCTCGGCGGCCAGCTCTCGCTTCCCGCGTACACAGTCGAGACCACGGTGAATCCGGTCTCCTCGGCGACCTCCCGCGCCACCGCCTGCTCCGCTGACTCCCCCGGCTCGACGTAGCCCGCCACTGCACCCCAGCGGTCGCCGGCGGCACCGTGCCTGTGCAGCAGCGCGACTCCCTCAGGGGCGTGGACCAGCGCGAGTACGCACGGGTCGATACGGGTGAAATCGCCTGTCGCCGAGGTGGCTCGCATCGCCAGATGCTTCCATTGCGCCGCCGCCCACAGGGCGGCGCCACGATCCGTCGCCGCGAGCAGTTCGAGTTCCCGGGGCGCTCGAAGCAGCATCGGCATCGTCGCATCGCACTCCTGCGGGCTCGACAAGAGAGCAGCAACGGCGAGTTCTCCGCTGGGAAGGCGCAGCTGCTGATGTCCGACCGCGCGGGCGTCGACGGTTCGAGGCGGGACCCCGATCAGGGAGCCGCGAACGTGCGCCACGTGACCGCCCTCGAACACCGGAATCCACGTGGTCACTAGCGATTCGATAACCTTCCTCCCTTCTCGATCACCACCGACAGGCCCGCGGCGATGAGCGCGAGGAAGGCCAGAGCCACACCGGCCCAGATCACGTCCTCGACGAGCGCCGCACGCCCGTACACGGCGCCGCCGATCGCCGGACCGACAGCGTTTCCCACGTTGAACGCGGACAGGCTGACCGCGACGGCAAGGGTAGGCGCGGCGGCTGCGAATCCGATCACCCGTGCGTTGAGCGCGGCGGTCATGGAGAATCCGCATACTCCCATCAGGGTGACCGCGATCGCCGACGGAATCGCGGAGTGCACCACCGCACGGAAGACGATCATGACGACGATCAGCAGCATCAGCGACACGATGATGTTCTTCAGCGGTGAGCGTTCCGCGAGCCGTCCGCCGATCGAGATACCCACGAAGGTGCCTACGCCGAAAGCGAACAGCACCAGCGGAACGGTGCCCGGGCTCATGTGCGAGACATCGATCAAGACGGGCTGAACGAACGAGTAGACGGCGAACAGGGCGGCCTCGAAGAGCACCGTCGTCGCAAGCGCCGCGTACACGCGCGTCTGGTTGAGCGAGCGCAGCTCCGTCACAGCTATCGAGAACAGTGAGGAGTCGGGAGCATGGGCAGAGGGGATTCGATGCACGACCACGGCAACGAGGACCGCGCTCACCGCGCTCAGCACGCCGATGAAGAGAAAGGCCGACTCCCAGTTGAACTGCTCTCCGATGAAACTTCCCACCGGAACGCCGATCACGTTCGCCAGCGTCATTCCTCCGATGATCACCGCGATCGCCCGAGCCGTCCGCTCGCTGCCCGCGATCGAGACCGCCATCACCGCTGCCACCGTCAGTTCGGTGGCGCAGGCGACCGCGGCGACCACGCGTAGCACCACGATCGACTCGAAGTTCGGCGCCAGCGGCGTCAGCAGGTGCGCGAGAGCGAAGACGCCCGCACTGACCAACAGCGTCACCTTCTTGTCCATCTTGAGCGTGAGCAACGCCATGACGGGTGCTCCGATCAGCATTCCGATCGCGAAGAAGGTGATCAGTTGCCCGACCTGGGGAACGGACACCCCGAGCGATCGGGACATCTGCGTGACCAACCCGGCGATCACGAATTCCGAAGTCCCCAGCGCGAAGACACTCGCGCCGAGCGCGTACACGCCGACGGGCATGCGGCCCGACGGCGGCGCGGTCGCTCCGGGGCCACCGGTTGCGCCGACGCCCGTCTCGAGATCAGTCATTGTCGTCATCTCCATTCGTTGGTGAGTCATCGATGTCGTCGATCTGCTATCGCCAGCCCGCTGCGGCCAGCACGCGAGGCACGTCTCCGACATCGCAGTGATCGGTGACGAGGCCGTCGGGGGTGATCACGATGCAGCCTGGCTGGTCACCCTGCAGGCCGGGTGGGCGCGAATTCCCCAACCTTGAGGCATCGACTATCCGTGCGCCGCCGGACACCTCCCGATCGAGCTCGGCGAGTGACCGCGTCCATTGAGCGGCTCGCCACTCACTTCCCGGCCAGCAGACCACCGTGGGAGCAGCCGGTGCCACGGGAATCCCGAGTCCGACGCCCAGCCCACGATGATTGACGTCGACCCGCTGCCCGACGTCGAACTGTGCGAGCTCCGCGGTACTCATGATCGGTATCGGGCCCGGGTCGGACTCACTCACCGTCCAGTCGTCGACGCGGGAGCTCTGCGCCGAGGTGCGTTGCTCGATCTGGCGCGCCGCCGCGGCGCGCTCGACGGCATAGTCGTCGAGAGAGGATTCGGCCAGCCGTCCCGCCAGCACCGCCGAGAGGCGCCACCCCAGTGCTGCGGCATCACCGAATCCGGTGTTCATGCCCTGGCCCGACGCGGGCGTCATCCTGTGGGCGGAATCGCCTGCGAGAATCAGTCGGCCGGCCCTGAAGGTCGTGGCATGACGCACCTGCGCGCGGAAGCCGGCGGAGTGGTGGACGTGCTCGACCGCGACGTCGAGGTCCGATCGGACGCGAATCAACTCGGTTAGGTCGTCGATTCCGACAGGCACCGCCGGTGTTTCCTGGACGCTCCAAGCGATCCGGTAGAGGTCATCCCCTATCGGGCCCACCGCGAGACTGCCGTCGTGGCCGAAGTAGTAGCGGACCTCGTTGCGCGGCGCTCGGCCCGAGAGGGCGGTGTCGGCGAGGACGAATCGCGCAGGCACGTCGTAGCCGCGGTACTCGGCGCCGATCGCAGCCCTCACCGTGCTGCGGACCCCGTCCGCGCCGACCACCCACGCCGGCGAGATCTCACGGATGCCGACGCTCGTCGTGAGCGTGATGTCCGCGTGGTCGCCGGCGTCCGCAACCGACGTGCATTCCGCGGAGACGAGGGTTCCGCCCAACTCCACGAATCGATGACGCAGGATGTCCTCCACCACGGACTGGCGGACGCTCACGCCGAACCGGTAGCGAGTATCGGGCAGCTCCCCGAGGTCGATGGACCGCAGCCGCATCGCGGCCGTGCTGAATGTGACTGCGTCGATCCGATGTCCGGCAGCTACGACGGCCTCCGAGACCCCCGCGCCCTCCAAGACCTCCAGCGAGCGGGGCCAGATCAAGGTCGCCTTGCTGTGCCGGCTGTCCGGCGCGGGTCGATCGACGACGAGGGCGTCGACGCCGTTGCTTCGGAGGAGACAGCCGAGCATCAGGCCGACGGGCCCTCCACCGATCACCGCCACCTCGGGGTTCTCCGCGATCACGTTGCGGTTCATCAGCCGACCTTCCTCTCGAGTGCGGATCCGGCGGCTCGGCGTCGCTCCGCCGCCCGGAACGCGGCGCCGAGCACCATCGTGACCGGTTCGCGGTTACGCGCCTCGAGGAACGCGAAGTGGCCGCCCGGTACCGCCACGACAGTGCTTGTGCCGCAAGAATGCTGCTGCCATTCGCCCATGGCGGCGGCGGGAGCGATATCGTCGTTTATTCCCGCCAGCACGTACAGGTCCTGGACCACGCGGATCAGGCCGAATCCCGTGGAGCACTGGTCGACGAGCGCGAGGTCGTGATGGAGCCGGGCGTGGAGTTCGTTCCGTATCGCCTCGACCTCGAGTACCTCCGGGGCCGTCATTCCGGCTGCCACCAGGAAGGCCGACAGATCCGTGCTGTCGACGGCCGCCTCCGCGAGACGGTCCCGCTCCCCGGGAGTCTGGCTCGCCACGACCACGCCGTCGCACAGTTCCGGGTGGCACTGCGCCGCTCGGATCGCCAGCAACGCGCCGAGGCTGCACCCGAAGAACACCGTGGCAACGGGAGACCGTTCCGCGAGCGCCCACCGCACCGACTCGACGATGTCATCCACCGCATCGTCCTCCTCATCGCGGGCGCGCGCGTCACGGCCGGTCATGGTCAGCGCCCACACCTCGGTCTCATCGGGGCACAACCGAACGACATCGAGGAGGGCCGATGGGCCGCCGCCTGCATGCGGAAACAGCACCAAGCGATACCGGGGACTAGCTACTGCGGCGAGCTGCACCCACTGGGCACGGGTGCGTCCGCACGGATGATCACGCTGCATCGGCTTCTCCCACTGCGACTCCCGCCGACCAGCCACGCGCTGCGATCATGCGCTCGGCAATACCGGTCAACACCGTTCCCGGACCCACCTCGACGAAGCGCTCCACCCCCGCCTCCATCGCCCGTACCAGAATCTCCGTCCATCGAACGGGCGAGAAGAGCTGTCGCACCATGAGATCCGCGATCGCGGCGCTGTCTTCAGGGAACAGTTCTGCAGTCACGTTGGAGTACACCGGAATACTCGGTGCGGCGAGTCGTAGGCGGGCCAGGACATCGGTGAACTCCCGGGCTGCCGCGCGCATGCTGCGACTGTGGAAGGCTCCGTCGACGTTGAGCCCCACCGCGAGGCCTCCGAGCTCATCGACGCGTTCGCAGAGCACATCCAGGGCGGCGTGGGGACCGGAGATCACCACCTGCCGGTCGCCGTTGTAGTTGGCCACATCGAGTTCGGTCAGTTCCTCGCTCAGGATGGTCTCGACCGCGGACGGCGACACTCCCATCACGGCGACCATTCCGCCCGCCGGCACCGATGCCATCAATCGCCCGCGTTCGGCCGCGAGTCCGACTCCGGACTCGAAGTCCACGGCGCCCGCCGCACACAGCGCGGCGAGCTCGCCGAGCGAATGACCTGCCAGTACGGCCTCGCCGCAGGCGGGATTCCGCAGATACGCCACGTACTCGGCGACGAACACCGTCGGCTGTACGTACTGCGTTTTGCGCAGCAGATCAGCAGATCTGCTCGCCTCACTGATATCGAACCCCGCGATCTCGGACGCCAGTACGACCAGGTCGTGGCGATCGCGAAGTGCCGTCGCGCACATACCGGGGCGCTGCGATCCCTGACCCGGGAACATGACGAGCGCGGTCATGCGCGGACCACCTGTTCGTCCGCCGTCACCAACTGCACAGGTACAACTGCGTCGGGCGCGACGAGCCGCAGTCGCACCGCCTCGAGATTCCGGATCCGAGACCTTTCCCGGGTTCCCGCTAGCAGGCGGAGCACGATCGCGATCAGGGCGCCGTGCGTTACGCAGCCGACGGTGTCGACTCCCGCAGGGAGATCGCGGAGGAAGGAGCGGAATCGGGCAGCCACTTCCAGCGCGGACTCCCCCGCGGGCGGGACGAACCGGGCATCGCCCGCCAGTCGCGCGGCGAGGTCCGGATGATCGCTCCGCAGCGCCTCGGCCGCCATGCCGTCCAAGTCGCCCAGATCTCGTTCCGCCAGCCGCTCGTCGACGTGGAACACACGGCCCGGAAACAAATGGACCGCAGTCTGTTGTGCCCGCAATTGCGGCGACGAATAGTAGGCGTCCGGGACGGGCAGTCCGCGCCCGACCCAGTCGGGTCCGGTCAGGGCTCCGGCCAGCACGGGTCCATCCGATCGACGCCCCTGCAGGAGGTCGGCCTCATTGGCTGCGGTACGCGCGTGGCGCACCAGGACCAGCTCGGTCACCGTGCACCGCCTTCGGGCAGCCTGTGCGCGACATCGAAGGTCGATGCGACGCCGGCGCAGCTCGCGGACCATTCGGACAGGCTCCACCAGTGCCCGTCCATCTCGACCACGCTGTGGTCCTCGACGGCGACGCGCACCTGTTCGGCGTCACTCAGTGGCGTCGGCGCGGCGGTCCGCAGGGCCCGGTAGGAGCGCATCCACAGCGTGTTGCTCCGGGAGCGCGGAACCCCGTCCAACTCGTAGAGCAAGGCCTGCGCAACCTGCGCAACGGCCACCACGTGTTGAACGTCGCCAAGGCTGTCCGGGTATCGGCCTGCGAGCTCGCGATACGCGGAGTCATCGCGCCGTACCGGCACCGTGAGTGTCGCGCTCGCTGTATCGCGACCTAGATCGAGCGCGACGTCAGTCAGGGCGACCTCGCTCCCGTGGTACGCCGTCCCGCCGACCGGAGCGGCGGTAAGCGTCCTGGGTACCTGCTCGATCTGGATGCCACCGGGCACGCGAAGTGTGAAATCGATGCGCATGGAGCCCAACTCAGCGCGGACGACCAAACCGGAGCCGGCGCTCTCCGGGTCCGTCCGGACCGCGGCCCTGACCGGCACCGTCGTCGCATCCTCCTGAGGCGATCCGCCCGCACGCAATCCGAGATCATCGATCCAGGCACCGGTGATCTGCTCGGGGGCCGCGGTGGTCGCGCACCGGAGCAACTCGACACCGAGCAATGCGGCGGTCACCGCGCCGTCGATGGTGGACACGTGCGGGGTGACGCTGCGCTCGCCCTTCGAAGACCAGGCGGCGGGGTAGTCGATGGCCATCGAGCCCGAGACCCGGACGCTCTCGCCGTCGACGGTCGCCTCGCGGAGCCTGAGGGACTGATGGACGTCGCGGTAGCGGCTTCCGAAGAAGCGATCTGCGCCAGGGCCGAGCGCGTCGTCGATCGAACGGTGGAGTACGGGGGCGCTCATGCCCGAACCTCGCCGGTCAGCGCACGCGAGTGCACCGCGTCGATGACCGATCCGACGCTGTCTGCGCCGGTGATCTCGTTGGCGGCGAACTCCACGCCGAATCGCTTCTTCACCTTCATCCCGAGCTGCACGATGCCCAGGGAATCGACGTACAACTCGTTGAAGGTCCTCGCCTCGACCGCATCTTCATCGGCGGCATGGCGGCGGACCAGGTAGTCGCGGATGAAGGCGGCCACTTCGGTGCGCTCCGGCGACTGGTTGACGAGATCTGAACTCATGATCGGTTCCTTCCGGATGCGTGATCTGGTTAGCGACTGAGAACGGCGGGACTGCGCTATGTGGCCGTGGTGGAGAGGGCGGGCCAGGTGAACGTAGTTGCGCCCCAAGACGCTCCCGCACCGAATGCCGCCAGCATGACGCGATCACCGCGATGCAGACGTCCGTCAGCCAATGCACGGCCGAGCGCGAGAGGGATGGATGCGGCAATGGTGTTGCCCGCCTGATCGATGTCGACGATCACCCGGTCGGGCCCGAGCTCCAACTCGTCGGCGACAGCGTCGATGATTCGCCCGTTGGCCTGATGCGGAACGAAGATCGCGACGTCGTCGACACTGAGACCGTTGCGGTCCAGTGATTCCCGAACGGCTTCGGACATTCGTTCCACTGCCTGAACGAACAGCGGCTTGCCGTCCATAGTGATGAACGGCGTGGTGGACCCGAGAGACTCGGACGCCCGATCGCGGCCGCCGTATCCGGGCATCATCACGAGATCGTGATGCAGGCCGTCCGCGCCGAGCACTACATCACCGAGAACACCGTCACTCTCGAGGTCGTCCGCGGACTCGATCACCACGGCACCCGCTCCATCGGCGAAGATAGCGGCCGTATTCCGATCGGTCGGATCGGTGAAACGACTCGCGGTCTCAGCGCAGACCAGCAGAACCCTACGCGCACCACCCGAGCGGACGATGCTCGCCGCAACCTGGAGCCCGTAAAGGAATCCCGTACAGGCGGCGCTGATGTCGAAGGCCGGAATGACCCCCAGGCCCAGCGCCTCGGCCACGATGGGCGCCGTCGGCGGGGAGATGAAGTCCGGTGTCGCGGTGGCGAGAATGAGCATGTCGACATCGCGGGTCCCCGCGGATTCGAGCGCTCCGACGGCCGCGCGAAGGGCGACATCGGAGGTCGCTTCGCCGGGTTCGGCCCGGCGACGAGTGATGATGCCGGTCCGGCTCGTGATCCAGTCCGGATCGGAGTCGATGGACGTGCAGATCGACTCGTTGTCGACGATACGTTCGGGACGATAGGTACCCAATCCGCTTATTCGGGCAGCGAACACGATCGAAACCCCTTCCTCGGTCGGGCGTCCCGGACCTGCGCCCGAGCCGTCCCCCCAACCGGCAGTGTCCACAATTGTGAACACGACCGAGTAGACGCCCTCGCAGCGCGACCCGTCAAGCGCGACCGACTGTGATTCAGCACACCCACACCCGGGTTGACCGCAGGGCCACCAGGATGTTTACTGTTCAATGACCGTTCACAACAGCGAACGATCACCATGTCCCGGCTTCCTCGGGACCGATGCGCTGCCCGCGACGCGGGTAGCATCGGCCCCAGCGAGCTGGACCGCGTGGGGGGAAGCAAGGACTGGCGACTGCAAGTGACACCCGACGCAACGGCACAAGAGATGAAACGAACCTTCACCGAATCCCTGAACGAGCTCTTCGACAATCGCGAGGAGGCGACCGGCCGCCGTCAGTCGCTGAGCGAGTTCCTCTCCGATTTCGAGCGCGTGACCGGCACCCGCATCAGCAAGGGGTATCTCTCCGAACTCCGCAGCGGCGTCGTGACCGACCCGCGCCTGGAGCTGATCCGCGCATTCGCTCGATACTTCGACGTTCCCGCCAGCTACTTTCTCGGTGACGGCGACGAAACCGATTCCGCACATGCAGAACTCACACGATCGTTGACAGCTGCCGGCGCGCAGATCGGACTGCGCGCCGGTGGTCTGTCAGAGCAGTCGATGCGCGAGTTGACACGGCTGATCGACGATCTCCGCGAGCAGGAGGGGCTGGCCGCCGCCGACGACGACTACCCCACGGCCGAACGCTGACCCTGCTCCGCCAGTGCGCCAAGGACCCGGGCACACGCGCTCGCCGAGCCCTCGCCACGGGCGACGGCAGCGCGGAATGCGTCCGCTGATCGGAAGACAGACTCGAGATCGGCGGTTCGGAGCTTTCGGAAGTGCAGCAACGGGGTATCGAGCCCTATGACCGACGGATCGTCGTGCAGATCGATCGAGGCGTCGCCGGGCCCGCGCCCCAGCGGCGCCGCCGCGTCGAAGATCGCGACGACCGCGGCCGTGAGATACGCCGACATCGCAGCGGGCGAGAGGTATTCCGTCCATCGAGGGGAGGCGAAGCCGCCGCTGACGGCAGTCTCCGTCTCACTCACGGCGGCGACCAGCGGGCGCAGTCGCAGGTAGTCGCGCACGTCCGCATAATGCCGGGTAATCCGGTCGCCGAACAACCCCACTTCGACGAACCCGAATCCCGTTGCATAGACCAGGGCACCGATCACGTGGGCGTAGAAGGCCACAGTTTCCACGGCGCCCCCGACGGGCGAGCCGGCCGGAAGCCACGCATGCCAGTACGGCGATCCCAGTCGGCAGATCGCGAAGAAGGCGATCATGGCGGAGCCCATGCAGACCAGAATCAGGCCGGATCGCGCTCCGCGCGAGTCGATTCGGCCGATCTGCGGGACGCAGACCGCCAGCACCGCTACCTTGGTCGCCAGCATCGATCCGGCGTAGGCGACGATGTAGATCCGGCCCGGCACCGTGGGCTCGACGGCGACGATGTAATTGGCCTCCGACGGACCGGGATACAGCACCACGAAGCATGTCACCAACGTTCCGATGGCGAGCGCGCCGAACGCGGCAACCGCCAGCACTGTCCGGCGCGGCACCCGGCCCCAGAGCCAGTAGACCACCAGCAGCAGCATGAGGCAGTTCCAGAGCACCCCGGAGACATGGGTCAGCAGCGCCACCAGATGCTGGATACCGAAGGTGGACTTGAGTTGCGGCATGAAGATCGAGGCCGTGAACTGGTAGAAGAGCATCCCCACCGCGATCGTCGCCAAGGGCAGCAGGAGCCGGACGCCCCCGCGGCGACGCTCGGTGCGGATCCCCGCTAGCGCTGACAGAGCGATGATTCCGAAGGCGACCACTGCGAGCTGGTAGCCCCAGAGGTACTCCGCGCGAGTCACTTCCACACGCGGCCCCCGGCGAGGGTATCGGTGATGCGGTCGGCTGCCGTTCCCGGATCGGTGGTGCGGACCGAGCGCACCCGCAGGAGATGTGACAGTCGTGCGGCGAAGTACTCCGCGGCACGTTCATCACCGGTCGACGCGGTGCAGGTCGCCCCTTCGGCGATCTCATCCGGGCCCGCGAGACGGTGATCCAGAATCACATGGCCGAGTTCGTGGAAGACGGTGAACAGTTGATGTGTGCCCGGTGTGGCTCGATCGAACATCACCACATCGCCCTGGCCGAGCCTGACGACCATGCCGAAGACAGCGCTGGCACCGAAGTCCGCAGGCATCAGCCTGATCTGCCTGCCCGTACGGGCGGTGAGCAGTTCGATCATGTCTCCGAGTGTCGGGCCGGTCCCGGTGAAGTCGAGCCCCGCGACGAGTTCGGCCGCAGCCCGCTCGACCGCGCGGCGCTGGCCCCACCGCAACTGCGGCGCCCACGCGCTCATCGCACCGGGGGCCGATCATCCGAGTGCTCCCGCAGCCAGCTCGCCAGCAGCGAGAAGACGGCATCCGGCGCCTCGCGATGCGGGAAGTGGCCGACGTTGTCGAGCACGACCCGGCGATAGTCTCCAGCGACGTGATCAGCTGTGCCCTCAGAGGCCTGCGGCGCGACGCACCCGTCAGCTCCGCCGTGGATTACCATTGTGTGGCAATCGATCCGGGAGGAACCCTCGATGGCTTCCGACACGGCATCCAAGGAGGCGGGAATGTCCTCACCGCCCCACCACCAGCGGTGCCCGTAGTAGCCGGCTGTGACGGCCCCCCAGGAGGCACCGAAGGACCCGATGGTGGCGTCGAGATCGTCGGAAGTGAATGCCCAGTTCGGCGACCACTGGTGCCAGAGGAGTTCGACGAGGCCGCTCCGATCGGACTCGAGGTAGCGCGCTCCCATGGGCGTGTTCAGCAGCCAGTGGTACCAGAATCGATGCAGGTGATCCGGGGGCGGAAGCTGGGGTGCATCGGACCGTGGCGACCATCCCGCTCCGAGCAACGTGGTTGTGGAAATCCGTCCCCCGCGCCACGACGCGGCGAGATTGCCAGCAGCCATGGCTCCCCAGTCGTGCCCGATAAGGTGCACGGGTTGATCCGAGGCGAAGATCTCGACCAATTCGCGGAGTCCGGTCACCAGCGCGGGCAGGGTCGCCACCACCTCGTCGGACAGACCCGTCGCCACCGATGAGTCCACTCCCGGCCAGGCGGGCACCACGACGCGGTACCCGTCGTCGGCCAGGCGGGCCGCGATCGACGCCCAGGATCCCGGATGATCGGGCCATCCGTGGATCAGGAAGACCGTCGGGCCGGTGACACCGTAGGACGCGACGTCGAAGGTCGCGATCGACGTCGAAACACGCTCGCGCCACAGTGCGGGTGGATTCACCTGCACCACGCTACGGGGTAGTTCGGGCACCTTGCGACCTGAGCGCGAGCCGGACCGTGGTCCCCATGACGACGAACACCACCGCGATGACTGAGAACGCGAGCACGGGTGATGCGATGACAGTCGCCGAGCCCAGCACGGCGACCGCGATCACCATGCCGAGTTGCCGCCCGACGTTGAACGTCCCGGCACTGATGCCCGAAGTGCCCGGAGTCGCGAGGGTCATCGCAGCACTACTGAGCGTGGAGGCCAACACCCCGGCCGCCACGCCCAGAACCGCGGTTGCGGCGAGCGCAGCGGGCAGGGAGGAGTCCACGAGGAGGGCGATCGCAAGGGCGGCGCCGGCGCCGATCGCGGGTGCGGTCAGCAGCGAGATCCTATGCCGATCGCGTGGTGCGACGAGCGCGACCACGTTACCGACCAGCCATCCAACGCAACACGGCACCATCAACAGCCCAGCGTCCGCCACATCGACGTGCCGGACCACCTGGAAGTACACCGGAAGCACGACCAGCGAACCGTAGGCAGCGAATTGGTAACAGGTGCCGGAGAACACGGCCGGAGTGAATGCGCGGTTGAACACCACAGGCGGCACCAAGGGCTCGGATGCGACACGGAGGTGCCGGACGAGTGCGATGGCGACCACGACGAGCGCGACCGCACATGAGACGGCCACCTCGACCGCGCCACGGCAGAGTTCGATCAATCCGGCGGCTACGGCCGAGAGGCCGAGCGCCAGGAGCGCCTGGCCGCGCCAGTCGATGTCGCGCCCGCCCGGCTCGCCGTCCCGGACGGAGGGCAGCAACGCGAGTGCCATCGCGGACAGCGGCACATTGCAGAGGAACACTGCCCACCATCCGAGCTGAGAGACGAGGACCGCGGCGAGGATCGGCGAGGCGGCGATGGCGATCCCGCCGACCACCCCCCACACCCCGATTGATCGAGTGCGTCTGTCCAGCTGCGGAATTCGACGGCTGATGACAGACAATGTCATGGGGAGCATGAACCCGGCAGCGGCGCCCTGTCCGATCCGCATCGCAATGAGAACGTCGATGCTCGGCGCGACCGCGCACAGCACCGAGAACACGACGAAGGTGAGCGTCGCCCGGCGGAACACCCGGGTGCTCCCGATTCGGTCGCCGAGCACCCCGGCGATCAACAGGACGGCGCAGAGCGGCACGGTGTAGCCGTCGAGCACCCACTGGCGAGCCACGGTGCCTGCTCCCAGGTCCGCCGCGATCTCCGGCAGCGCAACGTTCACACCGGAGGCGTCGAAGGCCACCATGAAGTTGCCGAGGCTCACCGCCACCACGCCGATCCATCCCAGAGGCGGCGCACCGACTCGTGCCGCCTGCGTAATGGTCGCACTCATCCCGCGCGGGCCGATCGTTCGCCAGGAGCCATTGCGGATAGCACGGTGTGATGTACCGGCACATCGACCCCGAGACGCTCGGCGTACGCCACCACCGCGCCGTTCTGCTCGAACAGCTCCGATCTCCGGCCCGCGCGGAGGTCTCGCTGCATCGACGACGTGGTCGCGGGCTCGAAGCCGAGGTAGACCGCCATACAGGCGGCGACATCGCCATCGGTGATCTCGATTCCCTGCGCCCGTGCGACCGCCGCCACCTCGTGCATCGCCGATTCGACGAGGCCGCGACTTTCCGGGTCCGCCGCCGTTTCCCCCGTCGAACGTCCCGTCAGTGCTCCGACGCCTCCGTACGAGGCCACCAGCATCAACTTTCGCCACAGCGCCCTCGGCATGTCCACATTGACCGTGACGGTCATCCCCGCCTGCTGCAAGGTCGTAGCGAGCCGAGTCAACTCTCGGGTCGGTCGGTCGACCCGATCGACCGGACCGAGCTCGATCACCGCGTCCGCGCCGAGACAGTGGACCGTGAGCGATTCGGTTCGTTGCGCGATCACCACGCAGGTCGCGGCGACGGCGTGCTCCGCCCCCAGCGACTCCGCGATCTCCAGCGGCGCGTCCACCCCGTTCTGCAGGGTGAGCACGAGAGTCTGCGGTCCGATGAGCGGCGCGAGCGATCCTGCCACCTCTTGTACTTGCCACGACTTCACGGCCACGATGACCGCATCCACCGGAACCGCGACATCGTCGAAGGAGTCGATCACCGCCACATCATGACGCCGGACCTGACGGTCGCCGTAGTCGATCGTGATCGGCTCACCCGCAGCGAAGCCGGACACCGCCTCGCCACGAGCGAGCAGGTACACCGTATTGCAGCTCACCCCGGCCAGGGCGCCGGCGCAATAGAGGCCCATCGCCCCCGCACCGACGACAACGATGTTCACGCCGGTACCCGCTCCGCGGCGGAGACCCCCGTGATCTGCTGTCCTCGCGTCGCCAGCACGTCCAGGGCCGCCAGCGGAACGTCCTCCAGGCGGATCATGTCGTCGTACAGACCGCGAATCCTCGCGGCCAGTTCGTCGTATTCGTCGCGCTTCCGGTCGTACAGGGCGTCCATCCGGGCGGAGAGCCGCTGATAGACGGCGTCGACGAGCCCCGGGTCCGACGCCGTCAGCTCATTCATACCGCTCTCGATGAGGATCTGCTTGATGTACGTCGGAAACAGACCGATCTTGTTGAGGAAGTAGTCGACATCGCGCGAGACTCCCAGATAGTCAGGAACATTCACGATTCCGGCGTTCTCGTTCTGTACGAGGAATCCGCTGACCGCGCGGTACGGGTCAGGGGCGGCGAGATACGTGTGCTCTGCGAGTCTCGCAGCATGCGCGAGTCCGTCGAGATCGAGCTCGCCATCGGCGACCGTGATCGAGTTCCGCTGGAAGATCGCGGCAATGCTCTCGATCTCCGGCAGCCCAGCCCGGTTGCCCACGCCGGCGACCCCGCCCTCGACCATCTGGAAGCCGTGGAAGACGGACGTCAGAGAATTGGCGGTCCCGATGCCGAAGTCGTTGTGCCCGTGCAGATAGAAAGTGATATCTGGGTTGTCGCGTACCAGGTTGGCGGCGAGAATCGCCGTGGTGTCCGGGACGAGCGTCCCTACCGAGTCATTGATCCGGATCAGCTCGATCCCCTGGGCTCGGCACCGGTCGATCTGCGCCATCAGATGCTGGTACTCATGCTCGTCGACAGTGGTCGAGAACGCATTGAGCAGACTCGAGCGGAAACGGCGGATTCCGATGCCGCGGAGGCGATCCACGACCCGCTCGAACAGATGTTGCTGACTGTCGATCTCGATCATGCCGAGACTGACATAGATGCGATCGCGATACTCCAGCGGCAGGTCCCGCTCCAGCGTCGCGATCAGCGGCTCCCAGGTCTTGAGCGTGAGATTGAACGAGAACTGCGCCGACGCGGGGATCCTTCCCATCAGATGCTGCGAGTCGAGAACGCTCCGAACGAATCTCGCCTCCTCTAGACCGGAGCCCACGTCGATGTCCGTGACCCCCGCCGCGGTGATCGCCTCGATGAGTCGAAGTTTGCGGTCGTCACCCGCGCCGAACGGCGCGCGTTCGCCGCCTTCCCGGATGGTCTCGTCCGAGATCGCCTTGATTTCGAAGTCCTCGTATCGGGCCTGATGCCCTGTGGGAAAAGACAATGCAGACATCACCACTCCGTTCATGATTGTGAACCCTCCCACCTCAGTGAACACCCGGGGGACCGGAGCGGCAACTCGTGCGAAGTGAGATCGTCGTCACACCACCGTGCGACGCGTGGTCACGGCCACCGTGATCGCCAAGACGATCAGCGGGAGTGCGATGGCGACGGACACGGAGAGCGAACTGCGCAGGTGCAGCGCCTCGACGACCACCGAGTACACCGCACCGGAGGCCATCTGCACGAAGAAGAACAACCCAGCCCCCACACCTTGGGCCTTGAGGTCCAGTTCCAGCAGCCCGCCCTGGGAGAACGGAATCGCAGCCCCGACGCCGAGGAATCCGACAGCGAGTGGCAGGACGACGGCGGCGGGGTTGTGCACGCCGATCGCCGCGAGGATCACCAGGGCGGCGGCACCGAGTACCGACCCAACCGCGCCGATGCGCACGGCCCGCACCGTCGACGAGGCACGCCGGATCAACACGCTGCCGGCGATGTAGCCGACTGCGGGGACGATCAGCAGGAGTCCGTACTGCAATTCCGAGGCGCCGTGCAGTTCCTGGAGTACGAACGCGGATTGTTCAATGAACAGGAAGTACCCCATCCACGCCAGCGAGATCACTACGGCGTTTCGGTGGAACCCTTTCCGGCCCAGCGCTTCGCCGATACCACGACCGATCGCCCGCGGCGTCGGCGACACCGGGGACGCGGGTGGGGACGCGGGGACGAGCAACAGGAAGGCGGCGGCGAGAATCACCCCGAGCGCCGCGAGTCCCATGAACAGTGCGCGCCATGCCAGCACCTGCACCAGCGCGGACCCGAGGAAGGGCGAGAGCGCCGGGGTCGCGGCGATCACGATCGACAGCGAGGTGAGCAGCTGCATCCTGGCGTCGGCCGGGTACCTGCGCTGAATCACCAAGCGACACAGCACTGTCGCGGAGGTTCCGCCCAGCGCCTGGACGAACCGCGCGGCGGCGAGCACGCCGACGTTCGGTGCCACAGCGGCCGCCACGCCTCCTGCGGCGAACAGCAGCAGCCCCAGCGCCTGGAGGGCGCGAGCGTCGAAGCGGTCGGCCAGGATGCCGGCGGCGAACATCGAGACCGCGTATCCGGCCATGTACCCGGACAGGGTGAGCTGCACGGCCGCGACCGTGGTGTGCAGATCGATGGCCATCTGCGGGATCGACGGGTTGAGCAGGCTGAGGCCGAGTTGCGGCGCCGTGACCGCCACGAGCAGCATGACGGTGGTCCACCGCCGCGGAGTGGTAGCCGCGGCGGCTTCCTTGTCGACGATCCCGACTGACATCACAGATCACGCCCCCTCGAACCGATTGCCTGCGCCCCCGCTGAACCGAACCCTGCTTTTCATACTGCCTGAAAGTAAACAATTGGTGTCCGGTGACGCTCCACCGCCGAATCTGTGCGCTCGGAGGACGCGAAGCCCGCGATCGGCTCCGGCGCACACGGAGACCGGTCACGGCCGAGGGACGGGCCTCCGAGGCACCTCAGCGTCATCGGAAACACGGAACTCGGTCGCACTGCGCAGTGCCGGGAGCAGAGCCCACAACTCGTCACCCGGACATTCCGTAGGCCGGCGATCTTCGACCAGTCGCGGTGTCCGCTGATCGACCATTGCTGCCACGCCTCCATTTCGTGATCGCACCGCTCACCGGAAGGCACGCCGAAACGTCTGACGAACCACTGCCCGAGCAGGTTTCGTGCACGACGCCGCGCGCATGAACCCCAGTTTGCGGGAGCTCTCCCACACCCGTCACCGCCGGCTTCATGAACACTCCCGCCGCACCGAGGGCGCACACACAACGCATCGTCGCGCCGCACATTCAGATCTGGTTCGAAACCATCAGTGGCCCAGGCTGATCAACCGGTTCGTCAGCTCCCAAACCTGCCCGAGTGCGGCGATGCCGCAACGACCGATTGTGTGATCAACAACATAGTGTGCAGAAAGGGGCCTCACGGGCCCTGCCTACCGCCTCTTGTCGCGGGGACTGGGCCGCTCCGCGACCACCGGGAAGGTGCCGGTGTATCCGTCGCGCGCGGCGGCGGCCTCGGCGACGCGGCCGCGCACCAGGAACCAGCCGCCGACGAGCATCGGGATCAGCACCAGCAGGCTGGCGACGGTCCAGGTGCCGATCGGGGTGTCGAAGGCCATGAGCACCAGGACGAGCACGAGGAAGGCCAGGGTGATGTAGCCGGTGTACGGGGCGCCGAACAGCCGGTACGCCGGCCGCTCGATCCGGCCCGCCTGCGATTCGTGGTACAGCTTCAGCTGGCACAGCACGATCGTGGCCCAGGCGCCGAGAATGCCCAGCGCCGAGATGTTGAGCACGATCTCGAAGGCCTGCCCGGGGTTGAAGGCGTTGAGCAGCACGCCGCCCAGCGTGAACACGCAGGTGAGCAGGATGCCGCCGTAGGGCACGCCGTTGCCGGACATGCGGGAGGTGAACTTCGGCGCGCTGCCGTTGACCGACATCGAGCGCAGGATGCGGCCGGTGGAGTACAGGCCCGCGTTGAGCGAGGACAGCGCGGCGGTGATCACCACGAGGTTCATGATCGAACCGGCCTCGCTGAATCCGAGCTTGGAGAAGAACGTGACGAACGGGCTCTCCCCGTCCTTGTACGACGACCACGGCAGCAGCAGGGCGAGCAGCAGCAGCGAGCCGCAGTAGAAGATGGCGATCCGGAAGATCACGGTGTTGATCGCCTTGGGCATCACCTTGCGGGGGTTCTCCGTCTCCCCCGCCGCGGTGCCCACGAGTTCGACCGCCGCGTACGCGAAGACCACGCCGGAGGTGACCACCGCCAAGGGCAGGACCCCGTGCGGGAACCAGCCGCCGTTGTCCGTGATCACCGACAGGCCGGTGCGCTGGCCCTCGATGGTGAACCGTCCGCTCAGGAAGATCGTGCCGACCAGCAGGAAGGCGGTGAGCGCCACGACCTTCACCAGGGCGGCCCAGAACTCGAGCTCGCCGAAGAGCTTGACCGAGATGAGATTCATGGTGAGCACCACCGCCAGCGCCATGAGCGCGAAGGCCCACTGCGGGATCACCCGCAGCGGCCCCCAGAAGTGCAGGTACAGCGCGATCGCGGTGGAGTCGACGATGGAGGTCATGGCCCAGTTCAGGAAGTACAGCCAGCCGGCGACGTACGCCGCCTTCTCGCCGTAGAACTCCCGCGCGTAGGAGACGAACGAGCCCGACGAGGGCCGGTGCAGCACCAGCTCGCCCATCGCACGCAGGATGAAGAAGACGAAGACGCCGCAGATCCCGTACACCAGGAACAGTCCCGGACCGGCGGAGTTGAGTCGGCCGCCCGCGCCGAGGAACAGGCCGGTGCCGATGGCACCGCCGATCGCGATCATCTGCAATTGTCGAGGCGTGAGGGACTTCTGATAGCCCTCGTCCTCGGCGCCGAGTGCGTGGTCGGCGCTCACGTTCTGGTCGGTAGACACCGAGCCATTGTGCGTTACTGAGATTTACTACGCATTCCGGGTGCCGTATTCGGCGTCGTCGGCCACCATCCACACCTGAACGGCGCCGGAGCTGGAGGTGTCCGCCGCGGCGCGCTCGAGCTCCGGTCCGAGTTCCTCGTTCCGGATCCGCTGGTCCACGTACAACAGCGTGTTCACCGAGGCCAGGAAGGGCAGCGTCATCACCTGCCCCGCTGCCGAGCCCAGAACGATCAGGGCCGTCGGCAGCACGTCTCCGGCACCCAGCGCGGTGGGCGACAGCCAGCGCGCCGAGTACCAGAACGGCAACCACACGGCGATCCCGATCGCGTACGCGATCAGATAGCTGAGGACCAGGCGCGACAGGATGCGGCGGTATCCGGGCCGCTGCAGGTCGAACGCGCGGCTGAGCGCACCGATCGACCCGCGCCGCTCCAGCATCACGACCGACGTCGCTATGGCCATGAAGGGCCACATCGCCAGGATCGTGAGCACCGCCCCGATCACTGCGATCACCGCGATGAGTCCGGCGCGGTCCGGCCCCACGGCGATCGCGCCCAGGATCGCGACGGCGACAGCGGCCGCGACCGGGAGCAGGAGCAGGACGATGTCGAGCACACCGAGCGCCACCAGCGTGTGCATGCGCCGCCCCGCCGACAGCAGGGCCGTGACCGTGTGGGTCTTGCGGCCGAGCACGGCGCGGGCCACGCTGATGGTCACCACGCCCGTCACGAGCAGTGTGCCGGCGGTCCCGAACGCGGAGTTCGCCATGGACCAGCCGGAACCGAGACCGGTGAGCGAGAGCACCTGCGCCACGTCGGCATCGGCACGGGGATCGCCGATCCTGGTGCCGCGTGCCACGAACAGCAGCTGCGTGGCGATCGAGACCACACTCATCACCGCGACGATCACCGCGGTGAGCCCGAACATCACCCGGGGGTTCGCGCGAAGCGCGTGGGCCGCGCCCAGGAAGAGATCGACGATCCGCAGCGGTGCGAGGGGGATGAGCGGTGGCAGCAGTGCGATGACCGCTTCCACCGCGGCTTCCATTGCATCGTCTGCCGCGTCATCAGCAGCATCGTCATCGTCCCGGCGGCGCGTGGCCTCCGCTTCGTCGCCGGTCACAGTGACATGATGGGGGCGAATGCCGAATCGCACAAGCATTCGCCCATCAAGATCAGTCCTTCGACTCGGGCTCGTCGCCCAGGTTGCGCGCGTCGAGGCCCTTGGCCTTGCGGCGCTGCTCCTCCGCGCGCTCGCGGCACTGCCGCAGGAAATCGTCGTCGTCATCGGGATATTGCGCGATGTGCCGACCGCGGCGCTCGTACTCCGGGAAGCCGGTGGCGCGGGTGGGCGCACCGGTGACGGCCCCGACGGGGCGGCCGAGCAGGAACCAGATGAGCGAGCCCGCGAGTGGGATCAGGATGACCACGATGAGCCAGCCGAACTTGGGCAGATGCCGTACGCGGTACTCGTCCGCGACGATCACGTCGATCAGCGCCGCCACCCACAGCAGCAGCACGATGGGCCCCAGGTACACCATCTCAACCCCCAAGATCACGCAAACGGATAGCCGATGCTACCTCGGCTGTACCGCTCCGTTCCACCTATCCTGGCAGCATGAGTGACCTGAGCTGGCCCGCCGCCCGGATCCTGGGCCGTGCGGCGATCCGTGGACACCTGGAACTCAGCGATACCCACCTGCGGTTCCGCCCCGCGGGGATGGCCGCGAAGCTGCAGGGCACGCCCTTCGCCGTCCAACTGCGGCACCTCGCCGGCGCCGGCGTCACCGAGACCTCCGGCGGATTCCTGCGCCGCGGGCGCCAGCGCCTCTGCGTGACGCTGGGGGACGCCTCCGAGCAGGTCTTCGACATCCCGCGCCCGGACGATGTGGCCGCCACCATCCGCGAGCGGATCCCGGGGGCCGCGGCATGACGGCGCCGATCGCCGTGATCGGCGGCACCGGCCTGTACCGCTTCCTGGACGGCGCGACGCAGACGCGCACCGTCGAGACACCGTACGGAGCGACCAGCGCGCCGATCACGCTGGGCGAGGTGGCCGGGCGGCAGGTGGCCTTCCTTCCCCGGCACGGGCTGCACCACGAATTCTCGCCGCACACCGTGCCCTACCGCGCGAACCTCTGGGCTCTGCACAGCCTGGGCGTGCGGAAGGTCTTGGCGCCGTGCGCAGTCGGCAGCCTGGATCCGGCGCTCGGCCCCGGCACGATCGTGGTCCCGGACCAGTTGGTGGACCGGACCACGAGCCGCACGTCCACCTACTTCGACGGTGGCGGCGTGCACGTGAGCTTCGCCGATCCGTACTGCCCGACGCTCCGGGCCGCGGCGGCGCCGCGCGCCGATCGCGACGGCGCCACCATGGTGGTGATCGAGGGACCGCGATTCTCCACCCGCGCCGAGAGCCGTTGGTACGCCGCACAGGGCTGGGAGCTGGTGAACATGACCGGACTCCCGGAGGCGGCGCTGGCCCGCGAACTGAAGCTCTGCTATGCCTCCATCGCCCTGGTCACCGATCTGGACGCGGGCATCGAAGCGGGCGAAGGCGTGCACGCCGACGATGTACTGCAGCAGTTCGCCGCCAACCTGCCGCGCCTCACCGAGGTCCTCACCGAGACGATCGCCGCGATCTCCCCCGGGGACGAGTGCACGTGCGCGGCAGGCGATCACGATCTCTCATCGCTGCAGTAGCCGGTCGACGACGCCCCTGTCCCCGGGGTGAGCGGAGCTCGGCGAGGTTTCAGCCGCGCCTGCGCCGCGATGCGATCTCGTCCTGCGCCGCCTCCGCGGCCTCGCGAACCTGGTCGACGTACCGCGGGGCACGCTCCTGGGCGCTGGCGACGAGGCGCTGCGCCCCGTCCTTGACCTGATCCGCGTATTCGGGAGCGTGCTCGCGCAGGTCGGTCAACGTCTCGGACGCCGCCGCGGAGATCCGTGCCGCCCGCGTGCTCGCGGCGTCGGCGAGGGTGGCGACGGCGTCGTGCGCCTTCTCCCGCACCTCCGCGGCGCGATCGCCGAGGTCGGGACCGGCCTCGTCGGTGCCGGGCGTGAGGGCGGCGACGGTGGCCGAGGCGCGATCGGCGGCATGCCGGCCGGCCCGCTTGGTGCGCCAGAGGACGCCCGGCTCCCCCTCGGTATCGAAGCCGGCGATGATGAGCCCGCCGATGAGCGAGAGGTTCTTGAGGAAGTGGACCGTCGCCTCCTGTCGGGCCGCCGGATCGGATTCGGCCCAGAACCGGTTCTCCGTCGCGGTGGTGGCGGCGAGGGTGCCGGCGAGCGTCAGGGCGCTCAGCCGCGGCAGCCGGCCCAGTGCGAGGAGGGTGCCACCGCCGAGCTGGGCGCCGCCGAGGGCGCGCGCCCACGTGGTGGGGCTGGCGGGCAGCGGCGCGTCGGGGAAGGCCTCCTGGGCCTTGTGGACCACACCGGCCGAGGAATCCGCTCTCTCGGCGGGGCGGAGCAGGGTGTTCACACCCGAGTAGATGAAGTACGACCCGAGCAGGGGCCGGGCGATGCGGCGAATCATGGGGACTTCCTTCTGTTCTCGTACGGACGATGGGGAGGTCCTGCAGGTGCCGGCGCCCCGGTGGGAGGAATCGCCACCGGGGCGTCCGGCACGCCGAGGGCGGAGCCTTACTTGCCGCTGAGCTTGTCCTTCACCGCATCGACGCCGCCCTTGACCGCGTCGGCGACCTCGGCGACCTTCTCCTTGATCTGGGCCTCGACCTGGTCGGCCTTGCCCTCGGTCTTGAGATCCTCGTCGCCGGTGACCGCGCCCGCGGCCTCCTTCGCCCGGCCCTTGAGATCCTCGGCCTTGTTCTGCGCGTCATCAGAGATCGACATGTTCAATCCTCCTGCTGTTGTGAATCTTTCACGAACGTGCGGGTGACTCTTCGCACACCGGCGCCGGCCCTACAGCCACTCGGCGAACAACTGCCCGGTATCCACCTCGGACACCTCCGGTGACTTGATTCGCTCCGGTGAGCGCTGGCCGCCCCGGCACTTCCACGCTAAGCGCGTCGAACGCTCCTTCGCCAGTCGCCTTCGCACTCCAGGGCCCCGTCACGGCGATGATCAATCCACCTTGGATCGATTTTGCGATGACCGGCATGCGCGCTGAATCAGCTGTATTCCAATCGAATTCAGAAACCCCTCCACCGGACCGTCGTTCGATTCGTTATCGCCTCGTTATCACGTACCGATTTCGTAACCCTCGCCGAATCGACTGGCGTCGCGAGCCGCGCGCGGGCACGATCGATGCAGACGGGATGCGAGGCGCATCGCGCTGTGAACTGTGATTGACTCAGCTGGTGAAGCGAGCCTTTCCGCTGCCGGTCCGCGAAGTGGCCGGGATCGAGGTGGAAATGACTTTCGCCCCTGTGCGCCGGTTGTCGGACGGTGCGCTGGCCGCCGTGGAACTGCAACTCCACGGGACGGCCGGGAGCGCTTTGGAGTCCGCGCATGAGGCGCGCAGAGCGATGCGACTGCTGGAGCAGAAGGATCGACTGGATACGGCCAAGGCGCAGTCGGCAGCAGACCCGTCCGCCACGGCGCTGGCCCGGGCCGTTCCGCTCATCGTCGCGCTCGACGCCTTCGCCCTGGACGATGTGCTCGCCGCGCATCCCGTGGATGCCGGGCAGCGCGTCGTCGTCTCCGTCTCGTCCCGCCTGTTCATCGACTCCCCGCACGAGACCATGGCGGCGATCTCGTCGGCCCGCGACAAGGGCTTCACCATCTGCCTCGAGGTCGGCGGCGACGATGAGCACGCCCTCGCCTTCCTGGCGTTGATCGAGCCCGATCTGGTGCTCACCGCCCCGGACCTGCTGCGCACCCCGCTCGCCGCGGAAGCCGCCAGTACCGCGCACGCGCTGGCGGCCCACACCGAGCGCTCGCACGCCGTCATCATCGCCGAGGGCGTCGACGACGAGGCGACTCGAGCCGTGGCCGAGACGATCGGGGCCGACTACGGCATCGGCGCACTGTATCCCCCGCAACCCGCGGAGGAGCTCGTCGCGGAACAGCTCGTCGCGCTCCCGCCGCACCCGGTGTGGGCGTCGCCGGACAGCGGGCCGACAACGCCCTACGCCCTGGCCACCCGCGACAACTCGGCTCGCCGTGGAACCAAGCGGGTGCTCGTCGAGATGAGCAAGGCCCTTGAAGCGCAGGCCGGCGCGATCGGTGCATCGATGATCGCCGTGGGCACGTTCCAACACCGGCGGCACTTCACCGAGCGCACCTCGGCACGCTGGCAGGCACTCTCGGAGGCGATCGGGTTCGCCGGGATCTACGGCGCGGAGATCACGCCGATCCGGGAGGGCAACATCCACCGGGCACCACTGAATCCCGGCGACCCGCTGGTCGACGAGTGGACCGTCGCGATCCTCGGGCCGCACTTCAGTGCCCTCATCGCGGCCAAGGACTTCCACGACAACGGCCCGGACCTCGAGCGCAC
This sequence comes from Tsukamurella sp. TY48, assembly GCF_019656655.1. Lineage (GTDB taxonomy): Bacteria > Actinomycetota > Actinomycetes > Mycobacteriales > Mycobacteriaceae > Tsukamurella > Tsukamurella strandjordii. Next base: position 1,423,043 of record NZ_BPMV01000001.1, read on the forward strand.
CTTCGACTTCATCCAGACCTTCGACCGCCTCACCGTGGTCCAGGCCGTGCGCAGCGTCCTCAGCCGCTTCGAATAGCCGCCCGCGGTCAGCTCGCGCCGGCCTCGACCGCGCGCTCGATCCGCGCTCCGGTCTCGGGATCGATGTTCTTCCAGTACTCGAAGGCGCGCTGGAGCACGGGCTGGCTCACCCCGTCGAGGAGGTGGCCGGCCACGTTGTCGACGAGGCGCTCGCGGGCGGCATCGTCCATCACATCGCGAATCAGCGTGCGGGGCTGGGAGAAGTCGTCGTCCTCGGGGTGGTCGACGTAGGCGGTGCGCACGATCTCCCCGTCCGCGGCCCACTGCGGCTCCGCCTGCCCGGGGTAGTCCGCGCTGGGGCCGCCCTTCGAATTCGGGGCGTACACCGGGTCCCGCACCGGATCGATGCGCATGGCACCGTCCTTGGAGTAGCTGCGCACCTCGTTGCGGGGCGCGTTCACCGGGATCTGCTTGTAGTTCGCTCCGAGCCGCGCGCGGTGCGCATCGGCGTAGGCGAAGACACGCCCCAGCAGCATCCGGTCGGGGCTGAGCCCGATCCCCGGAACGAGGTTGTTCGGTTCGAACGCCGCCTGCTCGATCTGTGCGTGATTGTCGGTCGGGTTCGTGTGCAGCGTCATCTTCCCGACCTCCTGCAGCGGGTAGTCGCTGTGCGGCCACACCTTGGTCAGGTCGAACGGGTTGTACCGGTAGGTCTTCGCGTCCTCGAAGGGCATGATCTGCACCTTGAGCGTCCAGCTCGGGTGGTCTCCGTCGCGGATCGCATCGAACAGATCCCGCACGTGGAAATCGCCGTCGGCGCCTGCCAGGCGGTCCGCCTCGTCCTGTGTCAGGTGCTCGACACCCTGATCGGAGATGAAGTGGTACTTCACCCAGTGCTTGACGCCGGTGCCGTTCACCCACAGGTAGGTGTGCGAGCCGTAGCCGTTCATGTGCCGCCAGCTCTTCGGGATGCCGCGGTCGCCCATGAGCCAGGTGACCTGGTGGGAGGACTCCGGCGAGAGGGTCCAGAAGTCCCACTGCATGTCGTGGTCGCGCAGGTTGTTGTCGGCGCGGCGCTTCTGCGACCGGATGAAGTGCTGGAACTTCAACGGATCCTTGATGAAGAAGACCGGCGTGTTGTTGCCGACCAGGTCGTAGACGCCCTCGTCGGTGTAGAACTTCAGCGCGAAACCCCGAGGGTCGCGCCAGGTGTCCGCGCTACCGCGCTCCCCGGCCACGGTGGAGAACCGGGCCACCATGTCCGTCCGGGCGCCCTGCTGGAACAGTGAGGCGCACGTGTAATCCGATACGTCGGCGGTGGTTTCGAAAGTGCCGAAAGCACCGCTGCCCTTCGCGTGCGGCTGCCGCTCGGGGATGCGCTCGCGATTGAACTGCGCCATCTGCTCGATCAGATAGTGGTCGTGCAGCACGATCGGTCCGCCGGCGCCGACGGTGAGCGAATGCTGGTCACTGCCCGCCGGGGCCCCGGAGTCGGTGGTGGTGTAGTTGCGATGATCCGTCATGGCTTCTCCTCCACTGATGAGCGGGGACGGCCGATGAGCCGAAGGAAGCGCTGCGGTCCGGGCTGTCGGAGAGCTGAGCAGTGCGTCGATCGACCGGTCGGGCTTAGGCCGTTCCCACAACCTGTTATACATCCGACCCTACCGGAACGATCGAAGGCGTGCGTCGAATGCAATTGCATGACAATCGATCACGGTTCCGACCAACCTATTACCCTGCTGTTACTCGGATACGACACTCCCGATGCCGGCGCGCGGAACGCTCACGAGCATGGAACTCCGCCGATACCGTGTCAGAGCGATCGCCGCCGTCGCGGTCCTGCTGTCCACCACCGCGGCCCCACTCACGGTCTCCGCCGCACCACTGAGCGCGGAGCCTCCGCCCGACCCCGGCCTGCGCACGTGCTCGGAGGTCGTCCCGGGCTTCGGCGACGACGTGAAGAAGTACCAGCTGTCCCCCGAGCTCGCGGCCGAGTTGGAGTGCGGGTTCCTCGATGTGCCCGTCGATTACGCCAAGCCCGACGGCCCCACCACCAAGGTCGCCTTCTCCCGTCTGCCGGCCTCCGATCCGGGCCGCAGCCGCGGGGTCCTCATGACCCACAGCGGCGGCCCCGGCGGACCGTCGCTCACCTATCCGATCGAGCTGGCGTCCCGGCCGATCGGCGAGGTGGTCCGCGAATACGACACCGTGAGCCTGGACTACCGGGGCCTCGGCAAGAGCGATCCGTACCTCTGCGGGGCCCCGCCGAGCGAGGGCACCGACGACCCGACCGAGGCCCGGTTCCGCGCCGAGGCCGCCGCGAAGGCCGCCGCGAATCAGGCTGTGGCCCGGTGCCAACCCGACTTCACCCGCACGCTGACCACACCGACGATCGCGCGCGACATCGACCGCATCCGCGATCGCCTGAAGGTGGACAAGGTGGCCTTCTACGGCGTCTCCTACGGCACCGTCGTGGGGATGACCTACCGCGCCCTCTTCGACGATCGCGTATCCCGCATGTGGCTCGACTCCCCCGTGGACCCGGAGATGACCGCCGCGGGCGCGAAACGCTCCGACTACGACACCGACGCGATGCTGCGCGACAAACTCCTCGATGAACTGGCGGCGCAGAACGCCGCGTACGGGTTCGGAGCCACCGCCGACGACGTCCGACGGACCGTTCTCCGGCTCGCCGACGATGCGGTGCGCCGGATCGACGCCGCATCCGGTGCCGGGCCCCGCGCCGATCGCACCACGGTGATCGACACCATCATGTCCGGCCGGGCCATCGACGCGGCCAATGATCTCCTGCAGATCCGCGACGGCGGCCTTCCCTCGGCGCTGACATCGGGGAAGAGCGACCCGGCCACGCCCGCCCCGATTCCCGCACCCCCCGCCACCGTCGACGTGGCGCCCGGCGAGGGAGACACCTACCTGCCCATCTACTGCGGCTTCACCGCGGGCGGGCGCGATGCCGACGAGACCTGGTCGCAGTACACCCGACTGCGGTCCGAGGTACCGAAGGATTCCCTGGCAGCGGCACCGACCTACCCCAGCACGATCTGCCTCGGATGGCCCTACCCCGCCGACCGCCCCGACTGGGGATCGATCACCAGCTCCAGCCCCCTCATGCTCGGCGGGCACCGCTACGAACGCTCCACTCCGTACTCGTGGGCCACCAACGCCAAAAAGGTGCTGCGCGGATCCCTGCTCACCGTGAACGACGGGCGGCACAGCGGCACCATCTTCACGCAGTGCGGCGCCGACCGCATCACGCAGTTCCTGCGCGGCGGTGATGCCCGTGACGGCGAATGTCTCACCGAGGAAGGGAAACTCCAGTGATGATCACCCGGACCCGCACGGCCCTGGCCGCGTTCGGCGTCGCCCTGTTCGCGATCAGCGCGTGCGGCACGGCAGGCGAGAGCGCCTCGGTCGAGACGGCGACGGATCCGACGAGCACCGTCGGACTGGCTTCTTTCGACGGGGGCTGCGCCGGCTCGGTCGTGGCCGTCGACGGTGCGCGGCCGTCCGACGCCGCCCTGTTCCTCACCAATGGGCACTGCGATACCGATCGCGCCGTGTACGGGCGCGCCAATGTCGACCAACCCGGGCAGGCTTCGGCGGTGATCTCCACCGGCTCCGCTACCCCCGGGGTCGCGGCCCAGGTGGACCGCCGCCTCTACTGGACCATGACCGGCACCGATGTCGCGCTGTTCCGACTCCAGCGGACCTACGGCGATCTCGCGGATCGCGGCATCAAACCCTTCCGCCTCAGCGACCGCAGGCCCGAGACGGGCGAGCGGATCACCGTCGCCACTCCCACCAAGCCCTACCGCTGCACGGTGGCGCGCACCGTCCCCACGGTGATGGAGATGGGTCTGCAGACGAACGATGTGCTCGCCTACAGCCCGGAGTGCGACACGGTGGCGGGCACCTCGGGTGCGCCGGTACTGGACGAGAAGGCGCAGATCATCGGGATCAACAACTCGCACAACACCTCCGGCGGGCAGTGCACCCGGAACGAGCCCTGCGAGGTGAGCCGGGAGGGCGTCGTCACGGTGAGCCGGGGAACCGGCTACGCGCCACCGGTGCGCGGCCTGGTCTCCTGCCTCACCGGCACCCGACTCGACCTCGGCAAGGTGGGGTGCTCCCTACCGAAGCCGTGATCGGGACCAGGACCAGGACGGGCTTAGGCCGATCCCAGGTACTTCTCGGTGTCGCGCTGCAGCCACTTCACCACGAGCCCCACGGGCAGTCCGCTGAGCCCGATCACCTTGGCGCCGCCGACCGGCTCGATGAGCAGCGTCCAGGTGAACAGCGATCCCCCCTCGGGCAGCGCCTCCACCCGGTACTTCTCGGCGAGCCGGGAGAGGCCGGGTGCGGTCGCGGACTGCACGTAGAAGGCCTTCTCGCAGAGGTCCTCCGACTCCTCCCAGGAGTAGAAGATCTCGTCGGCGCTGATACCGGGACCGAGCGTCACGGTGCGGGTGGAGCCCGCGGCGAAGGGCCGCGGGCTGGTCCACTCGATCTTGCGGATCCCGTTGCACCAGTGCAGCGGGGTATCGGAGGTCAGCTCGCCCCACACCCACTCGACGGGGCGCGCCGACCGCACGGAGAACTCGTAGACGCCGGGGTTCCCCGGGGTCAGATCGGCGGGCAGGACGGGTTTGAGAGCGGGCATGACGTCTCCTGGCTCGGTCAGACGGTGTGCGCGTCGGCCACGTTCAGCGCGTCGTCGATGATCGCCAGGCCCTCACGGGCCTCGTCGACGGAGACGTTGCACGGCGGCACCACGTGGATGCGGTTGTAGTTGGCGAAGGGCAGCAGGCCACCCTTCTTGAGGGCCGCGATGGTCTCGTTCATCGCGGGGCTGCTGCCACCGTACGGCGCGAGCGGCTCACGCGTGTCCCGATCGCGGACCAGCTCGATCGCGAAGAAGACGCCCTCGCCGCGCACATCGCCCACGGACGGGTGCTTGGCCTTGAACTCCTCGAGGGTCGGCCGGATCACCTCGTCGCCGATCTGCGCGGCGTTCTCCACCATGCGCTCCTCGGTCATGGCGTTGATGGTCGCGACCGCCGAGGCGGTGGCGAGCGGGTGGCCCGAGTAGGTGAGGCCGCCCGGGTAGGGCTTGTCGGCGAAGGTGGCGGCGATCTCCGCGCCGATCGCGACGCCGCCGAGCGGGACGTATCCGCTGTTCACGCCCTTGGCGAAGGTCAGCAGATCGGGCACCACGGGGCCGGCGGCGGTGGCGCCGTGCTCGATGGCGAACCACTTGCCGGTGCGGCCGAAGCCGGACATCACCTCGTCGGCGATCATGACGATGCCGTACTTGGTGCACAGCTCGCGCACGCCCGCCAGGTAGCCGGGCGGGGGCACCATGATGCCGGGGGTGCCGGGGATGGACTCGAGGATGATCGCCGCGATGGTGCCGGGGCCCTCGAGCACGATGGTGCGCTCCAGGTGCTCGAGCGCCCGCTGGCTCTCCTGCTCCTCGGTCTCGGCGTAGAAGGAGCTGCGGTACAGGAACGGCCCGTCGAAGTGCGCGACCGCCTGGGCGCCGTGGTCGTTGGCGAACCGGCGGGTGTCGCCGGTGACGTTGATCGACAGCTCGGTGCCGCCGTGGTAGCTGCGGTAGCGGCTGAGCACCTTCTGCCGGCCGGTGTGCACGCGCGCCATCCGGATGGCGTGCTCGTTGGCGTCCGCACCGCCGTTGGTGAAGAAGACCTTGTCCAGATCGCCGGGGGTGCGCTCGGCGATGAGGCGGGCGGCCTCGCTGCGGGCCTCGTTGACGTGCTGCGGCGCGATGGTGCAGATCTTCGCGGCCTGCTCGGCGATCGCGGCCACGACCTTCGGGTGCTGGTGCCCGATGTTGGTGTTCACCATCTGTGAGCTGAAGTCGAGCAGCTTGTTGCCCTGCCCGTCCCACACGTAGGAGCCCTCGGTGGCGACGATCGTCATCGGGTTGATCTGGGCCTGGGCCGACCAGGAGTGGAAGACGTGCGCGCGGTCCAGCTCGTGGGCGCGCGCTCCGGCGGCGGTCGCCTCGTCGATGGTCCTGCCGTCGGGTAGCAGTTCAGTCATATCAATTTCTCCATGTAATTCGACGGCGATATCGGCTGGTCTGCGCTGCTCACCTGGGTTTCGTCGCGGTACGTAGCACGATACTCACCTCTGTCGCAGAGCTACGGACCGGCCAGCGTCCACCGGACATCTTCGCTAGCTTCGAGGTATGCCTGAGCAAACGATCGGCGATTCCATCAGCACCGACAACCCCGTCAACGCCGCCATGGCACGCGTGCTCGACGACGTGCGCCGGGAGGACCACCCCGGCCACGTGGCCGACTACATCCCGCAGCTGGCGAAGGTCGACCCGGACCAGTTCGGCATCGCGGCCGTATCGGTGCGCGGGCACAGCTACGCCACCGGCGACTACCGGGTGCAGTTCACCATCCAGTCGATGTCCAAGCCCTTCGTGTACGCCCTGGCGCTGCAGGAGCTGGGCACCACCGCGGTGTGCGAGCGGATCGGTGTCGAGCCCAGCGGCGAGGCCTTCAACGCGATCAGCTTCGACCCGTCGGGCCGCCCGGAGAATCCGCTCATCAACGCCGGCGCGATCGTGTCCACTTCGCTCATCCCCGCGGACAGCGGCCCCGAACGCTACGAGAAGATCCGGGCGGGCCTGTCTCGCTTCGCCGGCCGCGATCTCGAACTCGACGAGTCGGTGTACAAGTCCGAGTCCGAGACCGGCTTCCGCAATCTGGCGCTCGCCGCACTCGCGAAATCGACCAATGCCCTGCGGGTCCCGGTCGAGGACGCGCTCGATCCGTACTTCCGGCAGTGCTCGCTGCTGGTCGATGCGCACGACATCGCCGTCATGGGCGCCACCCTGGCGAACGGCGGGGTGAACCCGTGCACCGGCGAACGCGTGGTGGACACCGTGGTGGCCCGGCACACCCTGTCGGTGATGACGGGGTGCGGCATGTACGACCGGTCCGGCGCGTGGATGTGCTCGGTGGGCATCCCGGCCAAGTCCGGCGTCGGCGGCGGCATCGTCGCGGCGGCCCCGGGCGAGTACGGCGTGGGCGTCTTCTCGCCGCCGCTCGACGAGGCCGGGAACTCGGCGCGCGGGGTGGCGGTGCTGCAGAAGATGAGCAGTGAGTTCGGCCTGCACCTGCTGGACCGCCCGATGACACCGGTGAGCGCGCTGGAGAGCATCACCACCGATCCGTCGACGGGCCACATCACGCTGAAGCTGCGTGGCGAGGTGGACTTCGTGGCGGTCGAGGAGGTGGTGCACGAGGCGCTGCGCGCAGGCCGCGTGCAGCAGGGCAACACGGTGATCCTCGACCTCACCAACGCCACCCGGATCAGCGTCGTCTCGGCGTACCTGATCAACCAGCTCGTCGCCGACGTGGGCTACGGGGCCCGCGTGGTCATCGTCGACCCGTCGGGCCTGCTGCCCGGCTAGCCACCGAGACCAGGGGGAACGTCATGGGATGGAACGTATCGATTCTGCACATCGCGGCACCGGGACCGGACGCGGGAGGCGCCCTGATCCTCGGCGACGACCGGCGGCAGGACCCGGCGGGCGACGACGACGCCTGGGCGGGCACCGTCGGCGCCGGCACCGCGGTGGTGAGCGGCGGCGTGCTCGATCCGGATGCGGTGCAACGGTTCGCCGCGCAGGTCGGCGTACCGGTCACCAGCGTGATGATCGGGAACACCGGCGGCGCCTACGGCATCGAGGTCTTCCGCGACGGTGCCCTGGTGCGCCGCGTGGGTGAGACGGACGACGGCTTCTCCGATCAGTCGGGGACACCGCTGCCGCAGGAGTCCGCTCCCGAGGTGGTGGGCGAGAAGCACTCGGAGGACCGGTATTTCGCGCTCTTCGCCGCGATCGCCGGGATCGACGATCTGCGCTTCCTCACGGACGCGGACTTCGCCCGGGTGCTGGCGCCGGAGCTGACCTTCGACCTCGACGAGGGCTGATGGGGCGTCCGCCTACCCGGGGCGGGCGACCAGCAGCTCACCGTCGGCCGGCACCCCGGGGTACGGGTCGCTCGGCGGTGCCGCGGTCACACCGTCGGGCAGGTCGGCGTCCGCAGGTTCGACCGCGACATCGCGCAGTCGCAGCGGCAGCCCGAGCGCGATGCTCACGGATGTGCGGTCCATGAGCTGCGCGTGCACGTGCGGCACCGAGGAGTTACCGGAGTTGCCGCACGCCGCGATCACCTCGCCCGCGCGCACCCGGTCCCCCACGCGCACCCGCAGCGATCCCCGGCGCAGGTGCGCCACCATGGCGAAGGCACCGTCGTCGGATCGCACGATCACGTGGTTGCCCACGATCCATCCCGGACCCCCGAGCTCGCGGATCACGCCTTCGAGCATCAGGTAGGCCGTCGCGAGTTTCGATGTGCGGCACCGGTGGTCGCGCCGCCACCCGGACGCCCGGACCACCTCGCCGTCGACCATCGCGTGCACGGGGTCGCCGAAGCCTGCGATGGTGTCCGGCCGCGCCCACCCGGTGCCCCAGTCCGTGCCGCCCTCGTCGGGCCATCGCGCGAGGTCGATCGCATAGGCCTGCCCGTAGGCCCGGACCCCGTGGCTCGGGACCCTGCTCGACGGGCTGTTCACCGCGAGCCAGCGCCCGCCGACCGGCGAAGCGACGGTGCGGGACGGATCGTCCTCGGCCTCGACCGGCCGGGAGAAGCCCGCCACCACCCCGATCGCGGCTGCGACCGCGGCGACGCCGGCGATCTGCGGATCGGTGGTGAGGATCGCCGATGCCAGGAAGACCAGCGCACCGGCGAGGACCAGGACGGTGCGCCAGCGGTAGGCGGTGGTCCACAGCTGCGCGAACATCCCGACTCCAATCATCCGTAATTCCGGATTTTCAGACTATCAGACGGGGGGCCGCGCCGCCCGGGCCCCAGGACGACGAAGCCCGCGACAGTCTGCGCGACTGTCGCGGGCTTCGTCGATCCGTCGATCAGGCGCGCGAATCGACCACCGGGTAGGCGTCGTCGGCGTACTCGGCGCGGATCAGCTTCTTGTCGAACTTGCCCACCGAGGTCTTCGGCACCTCGGCGACGAAGGCCCAGCGCTCCGGAATCTGCCACTTGGGCAACAGATCCGCGAGGAAGGCGCGCTGCTTCTCGGCGTCCGCATCGGCCGGGTCCTTCACCACGGCCAGCACGAAGGGGCGCTCGTCCCACTTGTCGTCGGGCACGCCGACCACTGCGGCCTCGGCGATCGTCGGGTTGCTCATCACGGTGTTCTCCAGCTCGACGGAGCTGATCCACTCGCCACCGGTCTTGATCATGTCCTTGGTGCGGTCGCGGATGGTCATGAAGCCGTCGGGGCTGATGCTCGCGACATCGCCGGTGCGCAGCCAGCCGTCGTGGAACTTGGACTCGTCCACCACGTTCCCCTCGGGCGAGTAGTAGGCGCCGGTGATCCAGGGGCCGCGCACCTCGAGCTCGCCGGAGGACTCGCCGTCCCAGGGCTGCTCGTTGCCCTCGTCGTCGATGAGCCGCGCCTGCACCGAGGCCGGGAAGCGGCCCTGCGTGACGCGGTAGGCGAATTCCTTGTCCTCGTCCTCGATGCCGAAGGGCGGCCGCGAGACCGAACCGAGCGGCGAGGTCTCCGTCATGCCCCAGGCGTGCACGATGCGGGTGCCCAGCTTGTCGAAGGCCCGGATCATCGACGGGGGCACGGCGGCACCGCCGACGACCACCTCACGCAGGTGCGAGATGTCCTGCGGCGTCGCGGCGAGCTGCGCGGCCACGCCCTGCCAGATGGTGGGCACGGCGGCGGCGAAGGTGGGCTTCGCGGCGGCCATGATCTGCAGCAGCGGCTCCGGCTGCAGGAAGCGGTCGGGCATCACCAGGGTGATGCCGCCCATCATCGCGGCGTAGGGCAGGCCCCACGACATCACGTGGAACATCGGGACGATGGCGAGCACCGAATCCGCGTTGCCCAGAGACATTCCCGAGCTGGAGTTGACCTGCATCGAGTGCAGCCAGATGCTGCGGTGGCTGTAGACCACGCCCTTGGGGTCGCCCGTGGTGCCCGAGGTGTAACACATGACCGCCGGGTCGCGCTCGTCGATCTCGGGCCAGTCGAAGGTCGTCGGCTCACCGTCGAGCAGCTCGTCGAGGCTGTGCACGGTGATGCCCTCGGGCGCCTCCAGCGCCTCCTTCGGGCCGTTCGTCACGATCACGTGCTGCACGTTCGGGGTGGCGGCGATGTACTTCGAGAGCAGCGGCGCGACCGAGGCGTCCACCAGGATCACCTTGTCGTCGGCCTGCTTGATGATGAAGACGGCCTGCTCGGGCGAGAGTCGCAGGTTCAGCGTGTGCAGCACCGCACCCATCGCGGGCACGCCCGCGTAGGCCACCTGGTGCTCGTTGTTGTTCCACATGAAGGTGGCCACGCGATCGCCGCGCTGCACGCCCAGCTTGGTGAGCGCGTGCGCCAGCTGCGCCGCCTTGTCGCCGATCTCGGCGAACGAGGCGTCGCGGAGCTCGGTACCGGTCCAGGTGGTGATCTTGGCCTCGGGGAAAACGCGGCGGCTGTACTCGACGAGCCGAGCGATGCTCAGCTCACCATCCTGCATCGTGGTCGCAATCACGGTGGGGTGGACTCCTTCTGACGAAGATCTCGACGAAATCTGGTGCGGGCCGGCCGGCTGTTACTGGCTGGTGATCCGGTTGATCAGGCGCACGATGGCGCGCGGTGCGAATTTACTCGAATTGGACAGCACCGTGGTGAGAGTTCCGACGGAATAGTGCACGCGCGGAAGGTACGGCAGTTGCACACCGGGGTGCACCGAGTTCCACACCTGATCGGCCACCTCCTCGGGGGTGATGTTCACTCCGAGGGTGCGGGTGCTCTTCGCGTCGGTCTCGGCGAGCGCGGTCTTGGCCCACAGCGGCCAGATCGCGACCACCCGGATCCCGTGCTTCTCCCACTCGAGTTCGAGCGCCTCGGTGAAACCGGAGACGTAGAACTTGGCGGCGCTGTAGGTAGCGATGCCCGGCTGGCCGTAGATCGCCGAGGCCGAGCTGATGTTCACCAGGTGGGCGCCCTTCACCCCGGTGAGGTAGGGCAGGGCGGCTTTCGCACCGTAGGTGACGCCGAGCGCGTCGATGTCGATCTGCAGCTTGATCTGCTCGGGGGTGATCTCGTCGAGGTCGCCGCTGAACAGGACGCCGGCGTTGTTGTCGAGCACGGTGAGGGTGCCGCCGGTGTGGGTGGCGAAGTCGGCGAGGGCCTGCTCCCACTGCCGGAAGTCGCGGACGTCCAGCGTGCCGGTCACGATCTCCGGGTGCTCCGCCTTGAGTTCATCGAGTGCGGTCTGGTTGACGTCGTACACGCCGACGGTCCAGCCCTCGGACAGGAAGCGCAGAGCGGTGGCACGGCCGATTCCGGACGCGCCTCCGGAGATGAAGATCGATGGCATGGCCACCAACCTACCTGCCGGTCAGGGCACGGTAAAGGCCCTACTGAACAACACTCAATTAGGTGCGGTCCGGGTCAGGCCCGCCAGGAGATCCCAGGTGCGCTGCTGCGCGCGGCGACCGCCGAGATCGGTCTGGGTGACGCACAGCTCGGTGGCACCGGCATCGACGTACCTGCGCAGCCCGGCCGCCACCTCGTCCTCGTCGCCGATGAGCGCGAGGCCGATCGGGTGCGCGGCTCCCTCGGCCGCCAGCACCGACCGGTACGAGGGGATGGTGGCGTAGAAATCCAGTGCGGGACGGACGATCTCGCGCACGCCGTCGGCATCGTCGGTCACGATCGCGACCACTCCCGCCACCACCCGGCGCGGTGCCCCACCGGATCCGGCGAGCAGGCCCGGCACCACCCGGTCCGCGATGGTGCGCGGGCCGGTCAGGAACGGGATCGAGCCGTCGGCAAGCTCGGCCACGTGGTTCGCAGCGCCCTCGCGCTGCCACAGTGCGACGCCGATGTCCACGCTCAGCCGGGAGGTCATGCCGCCCATGCTGCCGCCGACGGTGCGCGGCGGCCACCGAATTCCTCAGCGCACGCCGAAGGGATCAGCGCGGCGCGTCGAGCATGTGCCGGACCAACGCGAGGAGTTCCTCGATCTGCTCATCGGTGGCCACGTGCCGGCCGCCGCTGAGTGCGGCGTTGTAGTAGAGCCCGTCGCCCATGAGGATCACCGCGCGGGCGGCGGCCTCGTCGGACACCTGCTCGGTGAGCGTGGCCAGCCAGCGCTGCTGCATCGACTGGATGGCCTCCTGCGCGCGAGCATTGGCCACCTGGCTCAGCCGCAGCACCGCGACGATCGTGCGATCGAGCGGGGTATCGGCGTAGTTCGAGGTGCGCACGTAGTAGTCCACGGCCCCCTCGGGCGCCGCGCGCATCAGCTCGACGTCGTCGTCGACCAGCTCGTCCAGCCGCCCGATCAGGCCCTCCACCAGGGCGTCCTTGGAGCCGAAGTGGTAGAGGAGTCCGCCCTTGCTCACGCCCGCCTCCGCGGCGACCGCTTCGAGGGTGGCCGCGCGCTCGCCGTGCTCGATGAGGATCCGCACGTAGGCGTCGAGCAGTTTGGCGCGGGCTGCGGGTGGGGGTGGCACAGCACGAATGGTAACCGTGGTCACGCGCACTGGTTTCTATACCGTCCAGTTGGTACAGTAACGATGCGAATCACTCACCACTACCGACGGACGTGCGACATGACCACCCTCACCACCCCGACCTCGACGGCGACGCCGCGGGCCACGATGCGCGACTGGTGCGCATTGGCGGTGTTGATGCTGCCGGTCCTGCTCGTCTCGGTGGACGGCACGGTGCTCGGTTTCGCGCTCCCCTCGATCGCCGCCACCCTCGGCCCCACCGCCGCGCAGCAGCTGTGGATCATCGACGTGTACCCGCTGGTGCTCGCCGGCCTGCTGGTGTCGATGGGCAGCCTGGGCGACCGGTTCGGCCGCCGTCGTCTGCTCCTGATCGGCGCCACCGGCTTCGCGGCCATGTCCGTGGTGGCGGCGTACTCCCCCACGGCGGGCGCGCTCATCGCGGCCCGCGCCGGCCTGGGCTTCTTCGGCGCCATGCTGATGCCGTCCACGCTCTCGCTGCTGCGCAACATCTTCGTGGACGCGAACCAGCGGCGGCTCGCGATCGCCGTGTGGGCGTCCTGCTTCGCGGCCGGTGCCGCGCTGGGTCCCATCGTGGGCGGCCTACTGCTGGAGTACTTCTGGTGGGGCTCGGTGTTCCTGCTCGCGGTGCCGGTGCTGATCCCGCTGCTGGCCCTGGCGCCCGTCTTCATCCCGGAGTCGCGCGATCCCGCGCCGGGCCGGATCGACCCCGTCAGCATCGTGCTCTCGCTGCTCGCGCTCACGCCGATCGTCTACGCGGTCAAGAGCCTGGCCAAGGGCGGCGATCTGGTGAACACCCTGGTGCCGGCGCTGATCGGCGTGATCGCCACCGTCGCCTTCGTGCGGCGCCAGTTGCGCCGGCCCAATCCGATGCTGGACATGCGGTTGTTCCGCAACCGGCAGTTCTCCGGTTCGGTGGCGGTGAACCTGCTCGCGGTGTTCTCGCTGATCGGCTTCATGTTCTTCATCAGCCAGCACCTGCAGCTGGTGATCGGACAGAGCCCGATGCAGGCCGCGATCGCGCTGCTGCCCGGCATGCTCGCCACGATGGTCGCGGGCCTGGTGGTGGTGCGCGTGGTGCGGCACATCGCGCCCGCGGTCGTGGTGGCCGGCGGCCTCACGCTGGCGGCCGTGGCCTACGTGCTCATCGCGTTGTTCGCCTCCCCCGATTCGGTGACGGTGATCCTGGGCGCCTTCGCCCTGCTGGGCATGGGCGTCGGTGCCACGGAGACGATCTCGAACGACCTCATCGTCTCGTCGGTGCCGGCCGAGAAGGCGGGTGCGGCGTCGGCGGTCTCGGAGACCGCCTACGAGATGGGCACGGTGCTCGGCACCGCCGTGCTGGGGTCGATCCTGGCCGGCGCCTACACCGCGAATCTCGCGCTGCCCGCCGGGATGGACGCCGCGCAGGCGGCGGCCGCATCGGAGACCCTGGCCGGCGCGCATCACGTGGCCGGGCAACTCCCCGCGGACATCGGGTCGGCGCTGATCGGTGCCGCGGATCAGGCCTTCGAGACCGGCGTGGTGATCACCTCCTCGATCGGCGCGGTGCTCATGCTGGCCGCCGCCGCGATCGCCTGGTACACGCTGCGCGCCCCGGCATCGTCGACCGTGGCGACCGAGTCCCGGTAGTCCCGGATCCGTTGCGCCGCAGCACGCGCGACCACCGCGTACTCGGCGAGCGCTGCGGCGGCGCGGGCGGCGAATTCCGCCGTCCCGGGAGCCGAAGCCGCGGACCAGGCCCGCGCCGCGGCGTCGCGCTCCGCGGCCGCGGCCTCCCAGCGGCGTGCGAGAGAGTCCAGATCGCTCAACCGCACCTCGTCACCCGGCATCGCCGGACCGTCCCGCCAGGACCCTGCCGAATTCGGCGAGGGCGGGCGAATCCGGGTCGAGGTAGCCGGAGTGCGCGCCCCGCGGCCCGGTCGGACCCTCGACGGTGATCGCCTTCGCCCCGAAGGACTCCGCCGCCGGATCGTTCCCGACGCCGAATCCGGTCAGCCCCGGCGCCGCACCGAGCGCCACGCCGAGGGCACGCGCGAGGAAGGTGCCCGGCGGGACCGGATCGTCGGGATCACGCGCCACGTAGACCCCCTCGGCCAGCCCGAGCTCCGCCGCGCGGTGCACGGGTCCGGTTCCGGGAGAACCGAAGAGCACCATCGCATCGACGGTGCCGGACAGTGCGCCGCCCCTTCCCGCGATCGCCGCCGTGGTCGATCCGTAGCTGTGCCCGAAGACCACGGTGCGGGAACCGGCGGGGCTCAGCCGACCCAACGCGGCCAGATCGTCGCGCAGTAGCGCCGCACCCCGCTCCGCGGAGCGGGTGGTGCTCACCTGCGCGAGGGCGCCGCGCCCCGACGGTGCGTCGTACCCGATCCACGCGACCGTCGCCACCGCCGCTCCCGGGTCCGCCCGGCGGGCCGCCGCGTACAGCTGCGCCGCCCCGCCGCCCACCGCGCCCAGCGAGCCGGCGGTGGTCCCCATTCCGGGTACCAGGACGCCCACGTGATCGGCGGCGGCCAGATCGCCGATCGCCACCACCACCGCACCGTCGCCACGGAAGGCGTGCGGGTCGTAGGTGAGCAGGTGCACGGGCACGGGCGCGCCCGTGCTCGGGTCGACGGTGCGGTCCAACTCCGCCAACCGGCCGGCCACCGATTCGGCCGTGGCCAGCAGCCGGCGCTGCGCCGCGCTGAGCCGGCCGCCGGACCGCAGCCGCTGCAGATCCGCTGCCAGGCGGGCACGGTTGTCGCGGTCCCGGGCCACAGCCGACGGGGTGCGCGGCGCGGGTGCGCGAGGCGCGGGTGCGCGAGGCGCGGGTGCCGGCGGTGCACCCGGTGCCACCGCCGCGGGTAGCTCGATGGCCGCGAGCCGCTCCGCGAGTCCCGGTCCCGCCCGCGCGATCTCCGCCTCCGCGCGCCGGAGCGCGGCATCGAGTTCGGCCGCCGCCCGCGCCTCGTACCCCGACCAGCGGTCGTACGCCTGCGCCGCCGCACCCCGCCACGTCTCCGGCGCCCGCAGCGCCACGTCCTCCGCCATGGCGCCACGCTAGGCCGCGATCATCGGCCGGACCCAGTCCCACACGGCGCGGGCGCGGCTCCGTCCACAGGACCGCGGTCCTCCACAGGCACTCCGTCGCAGTTGTGCGCTCCCTCGCCAGCGACCGCCGCGGGGCAATAGGCTGGAGCCATGCGTATCGGTGCCCACGTCCGCAGCGACACCCATCCCGTCGAGACCGCGGAGAGCCTCGGTGTGGACGTGATCCAGATGTTCGTCGCGGACCCGCAGAGCTGGAAGAAGCCGGAGCCGCATCCGCAGGCCCAGGCGCTGCGCGACTCCCCGCTGGAGATCGTGGTGCACTCGGCGTACGTGATCAACGTGGCCAGCCTGAACAACCGGCTCCGGATGCCCTCCCGCAAGGCCGTGGAACAGCAGGCCGCCGCGGCGGCCGAGCTCGGCGCCTTCGGGCTCGTGGTGCACGGTGGGCACCTGCGCGAGGGGGAAGACCTGCAGGGCGGAATCGACAACTGGCGCAAGCTGTTCACCCGGCAGGAGGACAAGGGCGGCTTCGGCGTGCCGATCCTCATCGAGAACACCGCGGGCGGCGACGGCGCGATCGCGCGGCAGCTCGACACCATCGCCCGGCTGTGGGACGCCGTGGGCGATCAGGGCGCCGGCTTCTGCCTGGACACCTGCCACGCGTGGGCCGGCGGCGAGGAGCTGCTCGGCATCGTCGAGCGGGTCCTGGCGATCACCGGCCGGATCGACCTGGTGCACCTGAACAACTCCCGCGACGAGTTCGATTCCGCACGGGACCGGCACGCGAACCTGCAGGACGGCACCATCGATCCCGATCTGCTGGCCGATGTGGCCCGCGCCGCGGGCGCACCGGTCATCCTGGAGACCCCGGCCGACGGCCTCGCCGACGACGTCGCCTACCTCAAGGAGGCCCTGCTGTGAGCACCCCCGACGGCGGCGGCGCACCGAAGCACGCCGCTCCCGACACCGTCGCCGTCCCCGACGGGATCGACCGGAGCGATCAGGAACGTGAGGAGGGCGGCATCGGGCCGCTCGCGCCCGCGGCGCTCGCGCGCGAGGAGAACCAGATCCGGGACGCGGACGCCTGGGACGCGCGCTACCGCTCCACCGACCTGGTGTGGGGGGCGCCGCCGGACCCGTGGATCGTCGAGCAGGTGACGATCCTGCCTCCCGGTCGGGCGCTCGACGTGGGCGCCGGCGAGGGCCGGCACGCGCTGTGGCTCGCCACCCGTGCCTGGGACGTGACCGCGATCGACTTCTCCCGGGTGGGCCTCGACAAGGCGGCCACCGTGGCCGCGCGGCAACCGCGCACCGTCCGCGCCCGCCTGCACTGGACCCCGCTCGACGTGACCGTCGACGAGATCCCGAACCAGCCCTTCGACCTCGCCCTGTGGGCCTACGTGCACCCCGAACCCGAGCAGCGTGCGGCGGCGATCGCCAAGGTCGCCGGGGCACTCGCTCCCGGCGGGCTGCTTCTGTTGCTGGCGCATGAGCGCCTGGAGGGCCACGACGGGCTGCCCACCTTCGGCGCCGCCGAGGTGTCCGCCGCCCTGCCGGAGGACATGGTGGTCGAGCACGTCGAGTGGCGAGAAAGTGATCCGCACCACGGAACGGGGGTTGACCTCGCGGTACGTGCGCGCCGTCGCTGGCAGTGACCTGAATCGCGCCGGAGTGCTTGCACTTGTTCGCACGAGGCGGGCGCGATAATATTCAGTTATTACCGACTGGTAACTTACTGGCTGGTAACGACAGCTTGCAACACATCAGCTCGAATCACGAAGGTGGAACAGCCCCATGGGCCATTACAAGAGCAACGTGCGCGACATCGAGTTCAACCTCTTCGAGGATCTCGGTGTCGGCGAGGTGCTGGCGTCCGGCGCGTACGGAGACCTCGACGCGGACACCGCCAAGGAGATGCTGCGCGAGGCGGCCCGTCAGGCTGAGGGCCCCATCGCCGAGTCCTTCGCCGAGGCCGACCGGAACCCGCCGGTCTTCGACCCCGAGACCCACGAGGCCAAGATCAACGAGGCCTTCAAGAAGTCGCAGGCGATCTTCGCCGACGGCGGCTGGGCCTACCTGGGCCTGAACGACGAGCTGGGCGGCACCGACGTGCCCCGCTCGCTGTACTGGGGCATCGGTGAGCTGTTCCTCGGCGCCAACCCGCCCATCTTCATGTTCGCCGCCGGCCCCGGCTTCGCGCAGATCCTGTTCGACGAGGGCACCGACGAGCAGAAGAAGTGGGCCA
Source organism: Tsukamurella sp. TY48 (assembly GCF_019656655.1). Lineage (GTDB taxonomy): Bacteria > Actinomycetota > Actinomycetes > Mycobacteriales > Mycobacteriaceae > Tsukamurella > Tsukamurella strandjordii. The sequence goes on from NZ_BPMV01000001.1 coordinate 1,440,968, forward strand.
AGATCGCGGCCGACCGCAACTGGAACGCCACCATGGTGCTCACCGAGCCGGACGCCGGCTCGGACGTGGGTGCGGGCCGCACCAAGGCCATCAAGCAGGAGGACGGCTCCTGGCACATCGAGGGTGTGAAGCGCTTCATCACCTCGGCGACCGTGGACGACATGTTCGAGTCCACCTTCCACCTCGTGCTGGCCCGCCCCGAGGGCGGCGCCCCCGGCACCAAGGGCCTCGGCCTGTACTTCGTGCCGAAGTACCACTTCGACGAGAACGGCAACCTGGGCGAGCACAACGGCGCCTTCGTGACCAACGTCGAGCACAAGATGGGCATCAAGTCCTCGACGACCTGTGAGCTCACCTTCGGTGGCCACGGCATCCCGGCCAAGGGCTGGCTCGTGGGCGAGGAGATCAAGGGCATCGCGCAGATGTTCAAGGTCATCGAGCACGCCCGCATGATGGTGGGCACCAAGGCCATCGGCACCCTGTCCACCGGTTACCTCAACGCGCTGGACTACGCCAAGCAGCGTGTGCAGGGCGCCGACCTGACCCAGATGGCCGATAAGACCGCGCCGCGCGTGACCATCACGCACCACCCGGACGTGCGCCGCTCGCTGCTCACCCAGAAGGCCTACGCCGAGGGCCTGCGCGCCGTGTACCTGTACACCGCCGCGCACCAGGACGTCCGCACCGCGACCCCGGTCTCGGGTGCCGACGAGGAGATGGCCTACAAGGTCAACGACCTGCTGCTCCCGATCGTCAAGGGCGTCGGCTCCGAGCGCGCCTTCACGCTGCTCGGCACCGAGTCGCTGCAGACCTTCGGTGGTTCGGGCTTCCTGCAGGACTACCCGATCGAGCAGTACGTCCGCGACTCGAAGATCGACTCGCTGTACGAGGGCACCACCGCCATCCAGGCGCAGGACTTCTTCTTCCGCAAGATCCTCCGGGACCGCGGCGCCGCCCTGGGCCACGTGGCCGGCGAGATCACCAAGTTCATCGAGGCCAACGCCGGCGGCCCCTTCGCCGCCGACGTCGCCCTGCTGAAGACCGCCGCCGAGGACGTGCAGGCCATGGCCGCCACGCTCACCGGTTTCGCGCTCGCCTCGCAGGAGGAGCCCAAGGAGCTGTACAAGGTGGGCCTCGGCTCGGTGCGCTTCCTGATGGCCTTCGGCGACCTGATGATCGGCTGGCGCCTGCTGCACCAGGCCGTCATCGCGCAGGCCAAGCTCGACGGTGGCGCGACCGGCGCCGACAAGTCCTTCTACGAGGGCAAGGTGGGTGTCGCGAAGTTCTTCGCCGCGAACATGCTGCCGCTGCTGACCTCGGTCAAGGACATCGTCGCCGCTGTCGACAACCAGGCGATGGAGCTGGACGAGGCCGCGTTCTGATAGCCGCCTCCGGCCTCTGATTCGACGGGCGCCCCGACCACCACGACACGTGGCGGTCGGGGCGCCCTCGTTCCTCCACCGTAGGATCGACACCTGACCTGCGCCCTCGAACAGCGGAGACTCTCATGGCGGATGCACAGCCGGACGACGTCCAGATCAGAGCCACCGATCTGGGTGTCGACGGGGAACACGGGCCGTTGTTCCAGGGCATCGACCTGGAGATCGCCCCGGGTTTCCACGCCATCCAGATGCCGGCCGGACCGGAGCAGAACGCGCTCCTGCTCACGCTCGCCGGACGGCTGAAGCCCAGCACCGGCACCGTCGAGGTGATGGGTGACACCACGCCGGCCGCGATCCGCAAGCACTGCGCCATCGCCGGATTCGAGGGCATCGACGAGCTGGACGACTCCGTGACCGTGGAGACCGTGCTCGCCGAACAGCGGCGGTGGCTGGCGCCCTGGTACTCGATGGTGCCGCTGAGCGCGGGCCGGCTCGAGATGGACCAGGTGTTCGGCCCCGTCGACCGGCCCGCCCCCACCGACCTCATCGTGGAGCTGAGCGATCTGCAGCAGCTCCTGCTGCGCATCACGCTGGCCCTGCTGAGCGACCGCCCCATCGTGATCGTGGGCGATCTGGAGCAGGTGCGCGACAACCCCGGTCGCGCCGAGGCCGTGCAACGCCTGGGTGCGATCGCAGCCCGCTACACGGTGATCGTCGGCGTCACCAATCCCTTGGGCGGCGATGCGCCCGCGCACACCGATCACGACCGCCGCGCACTCCGGAAGGACTGACGATGCCCGAGAACGAGAAGCCCGATACGGACACCCCCGAAGGGGAGAAGAAGTACCTCTCGTCGAAGCAGTCGCTCGTCCCGATCGCGGCCGGACTGGCTTTCGGTTCGGAGATCAAGCGGTTCGGCCGCAGCCGCATGACGCGTGCCGCGATCGTGGTGCTGATGCTGCTGCCGCTGGTGTACGGCGCGCTGTACCTGTGGGCGTTCTGGGATCCCTTCGGCAACGTCAACAAGATGCCCGTCGCACTGGTCAACGCCGACAAGGGCACCACGGTCAAGGACCAGAAGATCAACGCCGGCGCCGAGGTCGAGAAGTCGCTCAAGGACGACAAGAGCCTGGACTGGAACATCGTCTCGCCCGAGCAGGCGCGGCAGGGCGTCAAGGACGGCACCTACTACTTCATGCTGGAGCTGCCGGAGAACTTCTCCTCGGCGATCGCCTCGCCGATGTCGGGCAAGCCCGAGAAGGCGCAGCTCAAGGCCGTCTACAACGACGCCAACAACTACATCAGCTCCACCATCGGCCAGACCGCGATGGCGCAGGTGCTCAACGCCGTCTCCACCCGCATCTCCGGCCAGGCGGTGAACCAGGTGCTGTCGATGATGATCACCGCTGGATCGGGGATCGAGCAGGCCGCCGACGGTGCCGGGAAACTGGCCGACGGCCTGGTGACCGCGAACGACGGTGCCGCCAAGCTCGCCGACGGCCTGGCCACCGCGAAAACCGGTTCGGCGCAGCTGAAAACGGGATCGCAGCAGCTCTCCGACGGCATCAATCAGGCCACCGATCCGATCATCGCGGTGACCCGCGCACTGTCCGGCCTGGGCGGTAACACCGCCGAGCTGCAGCAGAGCGCCACCGCACTGGTGGAGGCGGCCGATAAGGCGGGGGTTTTCGTCAAGTCCCAGGACACCGTGCTGGCGGGGATCGATGCCGCGATCCGTCAGCTGGCCGCGAGCCCCGATCCGGCAGCGCGGCAATCGGCGGACACGCTGCGCACGGTGCGAGGTCAGCTCGCGCAGGCCTCGGTGACCGAGCAGACCAAGCAGCAGATCATCGCCGCGCAGAACGGGGCGATCGCCCTCACCGAGCAGTTGCGCACACCGGGCAGCCCGTTGCAGACGGTCCTGGCGAAGGTGGGTGGCACGGGCGAGGACCTGACCGCCAAGCTCAGCCAGTTGCGCGACGGTGCCGCACAGGTCGCCGCGGGAAACGCACAGCTCGACAGCGGCATCACCCAGCTCTCGGCGGGTGCCGGACAGCTCTCCTCCGGCACGGTCCAGTTGCGTGACGGCAGCCGCGAGCTGGCCACGAAGCTCGACGAGGGCGCGCAATCGGTGCCGAAGTGGTCGCAGGAGCAGACCTCCCAGGTGGCCTCGACCATCGGCGGGCCCGTGCAGCTCGATGCGACGCACGAGAACCGGGCTCCGAACTTCGGCACCGGTATGGCGCCCTTCTTCCTCACCCTGGCCTTGTTCTTCGGCGCGCTGGTGCTGTGGATGGTGTTCCGGCCCTTGCAGAACCGTCCGATCGCCGCAGAGGTACTGGCGATCCGCGTGGTGATGGCCAGCTATCAGCCGGCCGCCGCGATCGCCCTGTGCCAGGCCGTGATCCTGTACTGCGTGGTGCGATTCGCGCTGGGCCTGCAGGTGGCGCACCCGGTGGGGATGCTGTTCTTCATGATGGGGGTGTCATTGGCCTTCGTGGCCTTCACTCAGGCGGTGAACGCCCTCGTGGGTCCCGCGGTGGGCCGCGTGCTGATCATGGCGCTGCTGATGCTGCAGTTGGTGAGCTCCGGCGGCATGTATCCGGTGGAGACCACGGCCAGACCGTTCCAGATACTGCACAAGTACGACCCGATGACCTACGGCGTGAACGGACTGCGGCAGCTGGTGTCCGGCGGCATCGATCACCGGCTGTGGCAGGCGGTGGCCGTGCTGGTGTTCCTATGGGTCGCCTCGGTGACGATCTCCTCGCTCTCGGCGCGACGGAACCGGCTGTGGACCCTGGACCGCCTGATGCCCCCGATCAAGATCTGACCCATCTCCGCACCCGCCGCGCCCACCGACCGCATCCCCGCTCTGACGGGGCTGCGGGCGCTGGCGGCGTTCGCGGTGTGCGTGACGCACGCGGCGTTCTGGGCCGGCGATTTCACCCCGGACGCGTGGGGCGCCGCGTACGCCCGCCTGGAGACCGCCGTCCCGGTGTTCTTCGCGCTCTCCGGTTTCCTGCTGGTGCGGCCGTGGCTTTCCGGGACCGCCGATGTGCGCAGGTACTTCACGCATCGCGCGTGGCGGATCCTGCCCGCCTACTGGACGGTGGTCACGGCGGTCTACGTGATCTACCTGTGGCGTCCCGATCCGTCGACCTCCGGTCACGGCTGGGGCGGGTACCTGCGGAACATGCTGTTCGTACAGGTCTACGGGGTGGGGCACGTGCACACGGGCCTCGCGCAGATGTGGAGCATGTGCGTGGAAGTGGCCTTCTACCTGGTGCTCCCGTTGCTCGGTATCGCGGTGGCGCGCTGTGCCCCGCGGTCCTGGGTGGTGCCCGCGGCGATGACGCTACTGTCCGCCGGATGGGTGGCGCTGGTGACGGCCACCGAGCTGTTCGGCAAGACGGCCCGCACCTGGCCGCCGAGCTACGCCGCCGCGTTCGCCGCGGGAATCACGGTGGCGCTGTACGTCGATCGCGTGCGGTGGACGCGACGGCGGCGGTGGGCGCTCCTGTCGGTATCCGCCGTGAGCTACGCGGTCCTGCTGACACCCGCCGCCGGCCCCATCGATCTGGCGCTGCCGAATCCCGGGCAGGGCGTACTGAAGTACCTGCTGGAGGCGCTGATCGGCGGGCTCCTGGTGGCGTGGGCGGCCAGCGGACCATCGCGCGTGCTGGCATCGCGCCCGCTCGTGTGGCTGGGCGGAATCAGCTACGAGTACTTCCTGATCCACGTGATGGTGATGGACGTGGTGGTGCTGGACCTGTTCGGCTGGTCGCTGTTCCAGGGGTCGACATGGCCGATCGTCGCGGTCACCACGGTGCTGACCGTGCCCGTGGCATGGCTGCTGCACACCGGGGTGGAGCGGCTGCGGCGCGCTACCCGCGCAATCGCGCGATGACGGCGTCGATCAGCTCGTGCCGCTTGTGCGACGGTGCGTCCCACAGCTTTCCGGTGAGCCCCTCGAGCGCCGCGACGGCGGGCTGCAGTTCGGCGAGCGCCTTGGTGCGCTCGTCCTCGGGGAGCTGAGCGGCGGCGATGATCCGGTCGTCGAGTTCGAAGACGGCGTCGTCCAAATCGTCCAGATCGCCCGGGGTTCCCTTCACCGCCGAGTCCGGGGGCGGCGGCACCGCGACCGGGTTCCCGCCGCCGTGCACATCGGCGATCGCGTAGCGGACCCGCTGGTGCAGTTGGGCTTCCGGTGCGCTGGAGGTGGACCACTCCGCGGGCGCGCGGCCGGGACGGCCCGGGATCAGGTCGGAGGAATGCACGAAGGTCTGGATCTGTTTGTTGGAGTCGCGCAGGAACCAGACGACCCCCACCAGCAGGGCGACGGCCACGACCGCGACCACCACCACGATCACGATTCCGAGAGTGCTCACACCCATATCAGCTCACGTTCCCTCGTTTGACGATGTGCGACCGGCGCTGCTCGATGATCAGGCACCGGTCTTCGATGTAGAGCAGGCCTGCGGATTCCGCGATCTCGCGCGCCTCCGCCGACCGGATCCCCAACTGCAGCCACAGCGCGGTGGCACCGGCGGCCACGGCCTGCCGGGCGATCTCCGGGGTCTGCTCGGAGGGCCGGAAAACGTCGACCAGGCCCACCTGTTCCGGAATCTCGGCCAGCGAGCGGTACACCTTCTCGCCGACGATCTCGTCGGCGTGCGGGTTGACCGGGATGATTCGCCACCCCCGGCGCTGCATGTAGGCGGGAACCTCGTTCGCCGCCTTCTCGGGATCCGCGCTGGCCCCGACCACCGTGATGGTGTCGTAGTCGCGCAGGATCCGCTCGATCAGCTCGTCCGTGGCGGTCATTGCCTCAGTGTAGGCCCGGCCGCAACGACTTCGGGCCGTCCAGATGCTTGCAACAGCACCCGAACGGCCCGAAAGGTCGTGCGGAATCAGCCCTCGATGATGGCAGTGATGCCCTGGCCACCGGCGGCGCAGATCGAGACCAGCGCGCGACCGCCGCCGTTCTCCTTGATCTGCTTCGCGGTCGAGGCCACGATGCGGCCGCCGGTCGCGGCGAACGGGTGGCCGGCCGCCAAGGAGGAGCCGTTGACGTTGAGCTTGCTGCGGTCGATCGAGCCGAGCGGCTTGTCCAGGCCCAGCTTCTCCTTGCAGTACTCGGGCGACTCCCAGGCCTGCAGGGTGGCCAGCACCACGGAGGCGAAGGCCTCGTGGATCTCGTAGAAGTCGAAGTCCTGCAGCGTGAGTCCGTTGCGCTCCAGCAGCTTCGGCACCGCGTAGGTGGGCGCCATGAGCAGGCCGTCCTTGCCGCCCACGTAATCGACGGCCGCGTACTCGACGTCCTTGAGGTAGGCGAGCACCGGCAGGCCCTTCTCCTTGGCCCACTCGTCACTGGACAGCAGCACCGTCGAGGCGCCGTCGGTCAGCGGGGTCGAGTTGCCGGCCGTCATGGTGGCATCGCCCAGCGAGACGCCGAAGACGGGCTTGAGGGTCGAGAGCTTCTCGACCGAGGAGTCGGGGCGCAGGTTGTCGTCGCGGGTGAGGCCGAGGTACGGGGTGATCAGGTCCTCGAAGAAGCCGCGGTCGTAGGCGGCCGCCATGTTCTTGTGGCTCAGCGCGGCCAGCTCGTCCTGCTCGGAGCGCGCGACACCTATCTCCTTGGCGGTGATGGCGGCGTGCTCACCCATCGACATGCCGGTGCGGGGCTCGCCGTTGCGGGGGATGTCGATGCCCAGGTTGCCCGGGAGCTTGCCGACCAACTTCACGCGGTCGACGTTGCCCTTGGCGCGGTTGAGGTCGAGGAGCACCTTGCGCAGGCCCTCGGAGACGCCGATGGGGGCGTCGGAGGTGGTGTCGGTGCCGCCGCCGATGCCGGCCTCGTACCGGCCCATGGCGATGCTCTGGGCGACGAGGTTGATCGCCTGCAGGCCGGTGGCGCAGGCCTGCTGCACGTCGAACGCCGGGGTGTACGGGCTCAGCGGGCTGCCCAGCACCGACTCGCGGATCAGGTTGAAGTCGCGGCTGTGCTTGAGGACGGCACCGCCGACCACCGCACCGAGCTGCTCACCCTGCAGGTTGAAGCGGCTCACGAGGCCGTTCAGCGCTGCGGTGAACATGTCCTGATTGCTGGCCTTGGCGTACGCCCGGTCGGAGCGGGCGAACGGGATCCGGTTGCCGCCGAGAATCGCGACCGGACGAATTTCGGAGTTTGCCACGGGTTTCTCCCAGTGATCGAGGGTTGCTACTACCGAGTATTCTTACTCTGGAGTAAGTTGCTTGTCGATAGCCTATCGGAACCCCACACGGATGAGGAACCTCACATGCCTGATGCACCCAGCACAGACTTCTACGCGGCGTTCGTGAAGTCGGGCCCCGGCTCCTTCCTGGCCAGCCGTCTCGGCCTCCCGCAGCCCCCGTCGCTGCGCCGCTACCAGCCCGGCAAGCCCGCGCTGGCCGGCCCCGTCCTGCTCGGCGGCAGCGGCCGCCTCGTCGAGCCGGTGCGCGAGCTGCTCTCGGACTACGACCTCGTGGTCAACAACGGCGGCGCCCGCGGCGCCGAGAAGCTCGGCGGCGCGGTCTTCGACGCCACCGGCATCACCAACATCGACGATCTCAAGGGCCTGTACGAGTTCTTCGGACCGCAGATCCGCTCGCTGGGCAACAGCGCCCGCATCGTGGTGCTGGGCACCACCCCCGAGCTGATCGAGGACCTCGACGAGCACATCGTCCAGCGCGCGCTGGAGGGCTTCACCCGCTCGGTGGCCAAGGAGCTGCGCGACGGCGCCACCGCCCAGCTGGTGTACGTGCACCCGAAGGCCTCCACCGGCGCCTCCGGCCTGGCCTCGACGCTGCGCTTCCTGCTGTCGGGCAAGTCGGCCTACGTCGACGCCCAGGTCATCCGGATCACCGACAAGGACGCCGAGGCGCCCGCCGATTGGGACAAGCCGCTCGCCGGCAAGGTCGCCCTCGTGACCGGCGCCGCCCGCGGCATCGGCGCCACCATCGCCGAGGTGCTCTCGCGCGACGGTGCGCACGTGATCGCCGCCGACATCCCCGCCGCCGGCGAGGCCCTGTCCGAGGTGGCCAACAAGGTGGGCGGTACCGCGCTGCCGCTGGACGTGACCGCCCCCGACGCCGGGGCCAAGATCGCCGAGCTGGTGAAGTCGCGGCACAGCGGCCTGGACATCGTCGTGAACAACGCCGGCATCACCCGCGACAAGCTGCTCGCCAACATGGATGAGGGCAAGTGGAACTCGGTGATGGCCGTGAACCTCAAGGCCCCCAAGCAGCTGGTCGACGACCTGCTCGCCGCCGGTGCGCTGAACGAGGGCGGCTCCGTGGTGGACGTCTCCTCGATCGCCGGCATCGCCGGTAACCGCGGCCAGACCAACTACGGCGCCACCAAGGCCGGCGTGATCGGCATCGTCGACGCCTACACCCCCGTGCTGGCGGAGAAGAACATCACGATCAACGCCGTGGCCCCCGGTTTCATCGAGACCGCCATGACCGCCGCGATCCCGCTGGCCACCCGCCAGGCCGGTCGCCTGATGAACTCGCTGCAGCAGGGCGGCCAGACCGTGGACGTCGCGGAGACCATCTCCTACTTCGCGGCCCCCGCCTCGGCGGCCGTGACCGGCAACGTGGTTCGCGTGTGCGGTCAGAGCCTGCTGGGTGCCTGACATGGCGAAGAACGTGACCGTGCTGCAGGCCCCGCCGTCGAGCCTGTCCGTGCTCACCCGCGGACTCAAGGGCATCCTCCCGGTGATCGGCAAGCAGGGGAAGCTCACGCCGGAGACGCCGCTGCCCACCCGGGCCGTGGAACTCACGGTGGACGTCGACCCCGCGCGGGTGGCCGAGTACTGCGATGTGGTGGGACTGCAGAACACCGGCGAGGTGCCGGTGATGTACCTGTACGTGCTGTCCTTCCCACTGATCATGGACCTGTTCCTGTCGGACGATTTCCCCGCGGCGGCAGTCGGTTCCGTGCACGTGGAGAACACCATCACGCGGCGCCGTGCGGTGGTGCCGGGCGAGAAGCTGACGCTGCGCACCACGGTGGGCAACCTGCGGGAGCACCGCAAGGGCATGCTGATCGACTTCACCACGGAGTTCACCGACGCCGAGGGCGCCTCGGTGGCGTCCGAGGTGTCGACGATGCTGATCCAGCAGCGCACGTCCCTGTCGGGCGAGCCGGCCGGCCCGGCGCCGAAGGAGGGCCGCCCCGGCGCCCCCGATGCGCTGCTCTCGGTGGACGGTTCGCTGATCCGGCAGTACGCCTCCGTGGGCGGCGATCGGAATCCGATCCACATGTCGCCCTTGGGCGGCAAGGCCTTCGGGTTCCCGTCGTCGATCGCCCACGGCGCCTGGACCGCCGCGGCCGTGCTGCGCATGGTGGAGGGCCACGTGCCCGATGCGGTGATCTACCACGTGCGGTTCGGCCGACCCGTGGTGCTGCCCGCGAAGATCGGCCTGTTCGTGACCCGCACCGACGAGAGCACCGAAATCGTCGCGAAGGATCTCAAGAAGGGTTACCCGCACGTGACGGCCACCGTCACTTCGCTCTAGTCCGCTATTCGACGGTGCCCGCCCGGCTTCGGCCGCGGCGGGCATCGTCGTTTCCGGTGCGGCGGCCTGGCGCACGGCCAGGCGAGGCGGGCGGGGGTATTCGTCCAGGAAAGCCATGCATGCCGCGCATACCCCTGTCGTCGCAGGTCACAGACGCTTCCGGCGAAGCTAGCCATGCGTCGCACGCATCGCCACGACTCAGCGGCGGGGATCGTCGCCATCCAGATAGGCGCGGAGCGCATCCCTGCGCACCGCGATGCATTCGACGCAGCGGCACATGCGCTCCCACTCGTCCTCGACCGCACGCCGGGCCTCGGGGTCGAGGTGCTCCGCGGACACGCCGCCGGCCCCCGACGCGGCATCAATGATATCGGCCACCAGACGCATTGGAATCCCCGAGTTCACCAGATCACCTATCTCACAGGCTCTTTCAGTGAGCGAATCGTCGTAGTCCCGGTACCCGTTCGCGGCGCGACCCGGCACCAAGAGGCCTACCTCCTCATAGTGCCGCAGGCTCCGCTCGGTGATACCTGTGACCGCCGCGAACTCGCCGATACGCATTCGCATTCCCCTCTCGTCTTGACCTTGACGCTAGCGGGAAGGTTCGACGATCGCGGCATGAGATTCACTGAGATCCGCGACCACGTCCTCGGCGACCCCGGCGGCACCCCCGTCCTGCTGATCCACGGCTTCACCGTGGACCACCGCCTCCTGCTGCCTCTCGACGGAGCCTTCGCCCGCTCGTCCGAATCCTGGTGGCGGCACTACATCGACCTGCCGGGCTTCGGTGCCAGTGCCGCCGGACCCGAGATCGACGGTGCCGACGCGCTGGCGCGGGCCGTCGAAGATTACGTCGATGCCCAGTTCGGCGACGCGCCTTTTGCTGTGGTGGGTAGTTCCCTGGGTGGGGCGCTCGCCCGTCACGTGGCCTGCTCGATGCCGGATCGGATGCTCGGGGTTTGCCTTCTCGTGCCCTCGGTCGTGCCGCTCGCCACGCGCGATCGCCCAGCGCCGATCCGATTCGACGAGGACCGCACGCTCCTCAGTGAACTCCCGGACGCCGACCGCGCGGCGTACGAGGAGATGGCCGTCGACCTGACCCGCGACAACTGGGAGCGCTATCGCGAAGCGGCCCTGCCGGGGATCCGGGCGTACGACCGGTCAGTGGCGGCACGCATCTACGCGGACTTCACGCTGAACACCGAGCCGGAGTCGCTTCTGTCCGCACCGATCGATTCGCCATCACTGCTGGTCACCGCCCGCCAAGATGCCGTCGTGGGGTACACGGACCAGATGCGCCTGCTCCCGCACTACCGACGTATGGCGCTGGTCGTCGCCGATCGCGCTGGGCACAATGTGCACATCGACCGCCCCGAGCTGGTGCAAGGTGCGCTTGCCGATTGGGTCGACCGCATGGAGCGCGAGCACCCCGAGGGAGAGACACCGACCGACGCGACCCGGGCGAGTGTCCGCACATCGACGGCCAGTGGCGGCTGGAACAGTCCGGCAAGCGCGGAAGGCGATGCGCCGCACGCATAGTCGATGACTTGAGAATGGATCCCGACCTGCAATTACCAGGGTATGCGCCAGACGCATCGCTGCTCACTGAGACTACCCACCGGCCGAGCCTCCCGCCCGGGCCGGCACCGCCGGCCTACTTACTCCGGGCGTTCGCCGCGGATGCCGCCCCAGAGGAAGGAGGTCATGATCTCCACGGCGCGGTCGAGTTCGACCTTCCCGGTGGCGAGGCGATCGGCGATGGCCTCGCCGGAGCCGACGAGGGCGACGGCGTAGAGCTCGAAATCGGTGTCCTCGGGCGCGTACTTCGCGGCCTCGCGCAGCAGCACCGCGGTCATCTCGACCACCCGCTCCCGGTTGGCCTCGACGAGCGTGGCGAAGGAGGCCTGACCACTGGCCTCGCGGTACATCACACGCCAGGCGTCGCGGTTCTGGTCGACGTACTTGAGGAAGCCCTCGATCACCGAACGGAGGCGCTGCGAGGGCGGCAGCGAGGGGGTCGCATCGAACTCGATGCTCCGCATGAACTGGCCCACCTCGCGCGTGACGCACGCGGCGAACAGCTCGTCCTTGGATCCGTAGTACAGGTACAGCATCGGCTTGCTGATCTCCGCCTCGCGGGCGACCGCATCCATCGACGTCTCGTAGAAGCCGTTGCGGGAGAACACCTTGATCGCGGCGTCGAGCATCTGCTGCTCGCGCACCGCGCGCGGCAAACGCTTCGTACCACCAGCCACCGACACACTCCTTACTCTCCGGTCAGATACTACGGCACGTGGTTACCGCGAAGTAAGTTCCGCGCAGATCCACCTGTTTCAGCAGCGCACGGCGTGCTTCGCCCGCGCCACCCGGAGCACGGAGGCGTCCAGTCGCTGCAACGGGAGCTTGCCGGCCTTCACCGCGGCCTCGACCTCGGACACCGCGGCGCCCAGCTGGTCGGTGGAGATCCACAGCGCGACGTCGGCGCCCGCCACCAGGGCCTTCGTCACCGCCTGCGGCACGGTGAAGTCGTTCGTGATGGCCTTCATCCCGGACAGGTCATCGGTGAAGATCGGCCCGGCGAAGGGCGCGGCGCCGTATCCGACACCGTCGCGCAGCAGACGCATGGTGTTCGCGCTGAGGCTGGTGGGCAGCCCCTTCTCGGTGAGCCCGGGAACGGTGAGGTGCCCCACCATCATCCCCGCGTCCTCCTGCGCCGCGGCGCGGAAGGGCACGAGGTCGCGCTTCTGCAGCTCGCTGAGCGGCGGCACACTCACACCGCCCTGGTGCGAATCGCCCGACGACCGGCCGTGTCCGGGGAAGTGCTTGAACACCGGGTACACGCCGCCGTCGCGCAGGCCCGCCGCGAAGGCCTTGGAGTACTTCGTCACCACCGCCGGATCGTCGGAGTACGAACGATCGCCGATCACCGAATCATCGGGTTGCGCAGAGACATCCGCATCGGGCGCGAAATCGACGGTGATCCCCATCGAGGCCATCAGCTTGCCGACGCGCTTGCCCTCGGCCCGCGCCTGCTCGACCGTCTTGGTCTTCGCCAACTGCCGCGCCGACACCAGGTTCGCGCCGGGCACACGGGAGACGCGCCCACCCTCCTCGTCGACCGAGACCATCAGCGGCACCTTGCCCTGCGCCGAAACCTGTTTGAGCGCACCGCCACTGAAGATCGCCTTGTCGGTCCAACTGCCCACGAAGACTCCGCCCACGCCGAACTGCTGCACGGCGCGACGCGCGTCGGCGGCGTCCTTCACGCCCACCATGAGCAACTGCGCGATCTTCTCCCGCACACTCAACGTGCGAAGGAAGTCCGTCTCGCAGCTCACCGGGCGCGCGGCGGCCGACGACGGCGCCGTGGTGCTGCTCGGCGGTGGGGCCGCTGCGGTCGTAGACCCGTCCGGGCCGGAGGGCGTGCCGCACGCGGCGAGTCCGGCCGCGGCGATCACCATGATCGTGAGGTTTCGAAACAGTCGCATCGTGGTCAGTCTCGCAGATCCCGGCTACGGGGTCAGCCGCAGCAGCTTTCCGGTGAGCGTGGTGGCGTACAGCGACCGCGCGTCCCAGCCGGGTCCGCGGCCGAACCGCACCGAGGTGACACCGCGATGACCGGTGTCGATGACGCACTGCGCTCCCGTCTCCGGATCGAGGCGCACGATCTTCCCGGGCAGGTCGAGCGCGGCGTACACGGCACCGTCGGGTCCCACCGTGAGATCGTCGGCGAAGTTCGCCGGGCCAAGGCCCGCGACGGCGTAGTGCCGCGGCTGCGCGGGTCGCGCGGGGTCGATCGCGTAGAGGCCGGTCCGGGCCGACGTCGCCGTCGATGCCCAGAGGCGCCCCGAGGCACCGTCGAACCAGAGACCGTTCACCGATTCGCCGGGCAGTGCGAACGGGGTGGGCGCGGCGCCGCGCGCGGACGCGACGATCCCCTGCTTCGGCCCGAGAACCGTACTGGTGACGAACCTTCCGTCGGGGAGCTCGGCCAGACCGTTCGGCATCGTCAGCCCCGCGGCCCAGGTGCGCGGCGCCCCGGTACGGGGTTCGAGTTCGGCGATGGTGCCGTCCGTCTTACCGAGCAGGCCCGACGGTGCGCTGTTCGCCGTCGTGACGAACACCCGCCCGTCCCGGATCACCAGACCGCCGGGATTGGGCAGGTCCACCAGCCGCTCCAGCGCCGCGGGCGAGGCGCCGCGCAGCACCTCGCCGCGGCCGGTGACGGCGTTCTGCTTCGAGACGTACACCGCCCCCGCACCGTCGAAGGCGAGATTCTCCAGCGTGCCCATCCCCGCACGCAGCACGGTGGTCCGCCAACCGCCGCAGTCGGTCGCGGGCGCCGCCGCGGCCACCGGGGCGACGGCGAGGCCCGCCGCGGCGGCCAGGACGACGGCCGCCGCAGCGAGTCGGGTGGGGTGAATCCGGTTCAGTCGCACGGGGAGCAGTCTGACAGGTCCCCGATCGATCAACCCTTGGCGACCTTGGCGACGGCAGCCACGAAGACCCGGTCGAACAGGGCGGCGTCGGGCTCACCGGTCATGCCGATCGCGGTGACCGACACCGAATAGCCACCCACCTGCGCGAAGCCCAGCAGCATCCGCTGCGTCACGTTCTGTCCGGCGGTGGTGGACACGTTCACCTGGTGCAGGACCACGGCATCGGTGGCGCTGGTCTTGGGGGCGTCACGCAGGGTGGTGGTGATCTCCGAGCTCACCTGCTGGCCCTGCACCGACATGTCGGCGCGCATGGAATTGCACTTGCCGGCGAAGTTCTCGCGCAGCTTCGCGATGTCGGGCTTCTCGCTGGCGACGGTCTCGCTGACCGCGCCGGTGTCCGTGCTCCCCGTCACCAGGCCCACCTGGCTGACGTCCAGCTTCTTCGTCGCGTCGGTGAGCGCGGTGGCCGATGCGCATCCCGCCGGGCTGAACTTCGCCGTGGAGGCGGCACCGGACATCTGATCCACGACCTCCTTGAGCTGCGCGTCCGACACCGGCACCACCGTGATGCCGGCCGGGAGCTCCGCGGCCGTGAGCACCAGATCCTTGGCGGGCGTGGTGATCGACGGTGCGCTCGACGGCGCCGTGGACTCCTTCGCCGGCTCGGCCTCCCCCTTCGTCGATCCACCGCAGCCCGCGGCCAGGACCGCGATCGCGGCCAGCCCCGCCGCGACCTTCGTACGCCGCCTCTGTCCGTACGTTTCCATCCCACATCCCCCTATCGAATAGTGAAATTCGAATGTACCGGCATGCCGGAAAGTGGGACCGCGAAGCCCCAAATTGCACCGTGCAACAACGGGGTTCCGGCGTAGGCTCGGAGGTACCAGGAAGCCGAGAACATCGAGGTGATCCCCATGAGTGCACCCGTCAAGGTTCTGATCGCATACGACGGCACCGAGTCCGCACAGCGCGCCGTGAAGTACGCCAGCAAGGTCCTCGCCCAGGGGCGCGACGCCGAAGCGGTGGTCGTGACCGCCTGGGAATCGACCATCCATCAGGCCGCCCGACTGTCGGCCATGTCCGGTGTCGCGGGCGCCGGAGCGGCCGAGACCGCACTCACCCGCGAGAGCGATGTGGTGCACACCGAGGCCAAGCGGACCAACGCCGAGGGCGTCGAGCTGGCGCAGGCCGCCGGGTTCACCGCCCGCGGAGAACTGGTCGAGGTCGCGACCACGGTGTGGACGGCGATCATCGTCGCCTCCGACGCCGAGAACGTGGACGTGATCGTCACCGGCAGCCGCGGCACCACCGGCCTCAAGGCGCTGTGGCACTCGTCGGTGTCCGAGCACGTGCTCCGCGGTTGCAAGCGCCCCGTGATGATCGTCCCGTCGGGCGTCCCCGAGCTCTAGGCTCACCCGCGGCCGTCGCGCACCTTCCCGACCATCGCGGACATCAGGGTCCCGATCGGAGCGGGTGACGTTGTCGTCAGGCGCAGTTCCGATCCACCGCCCTCGATGAGGAAGGCCGTCGACTGGCTGCGACCCGCGGGAACGGACACGGTCGTGGGCGTACCGGACTCCAGCTCCGCGGTGATGTCGGCGGGTCGCGTCAGGTGAGTGGTGAGCACCACGACCCACTGCCAGTCGAAGAGCGGCTGCGGCAATTCGATCGTCGTGGTGCCCGCCAGCGTGGTCGAGGTGACGAACGCGGGCGCCGCCACCTCGAGACCCGCCTGGACCAGCGCACCGTCGGTGCCGATGGTCGCGAGGTTCGCGTAATCGGTCGAGCGCGCGACCCGTGGCGCGCCGTCGCCGTAGAGCCCGCGCAATCCGGTCTCCAGATCGGGTGCGGTGCGCAGCATCTCGGAATCGATGCGCTGGTCCAACAGCACGCCGCCGGACCCGCGGGCCGACGCCAGCGTCGCCTCCAGGCGCGCCGCGTAATCGCCGGTGGGATCGAGGTCCCAGATCCGCGAGAACTGCACCGTGCTCGCCGCGCCGCCGACCATCGACACCGCGACCAGCAGGACGACCGCCGATCCGGCCACCCCGTCCCGCACCCGGGCGCGACCGGTCCGGCCCCGCCGCCCCCGCGCGTACGCCCCGACGCCGATCGCGACGAGCAATGCCCACACGACCGCGATGTCCGACTGCGCGCGGTTCGACAGCGCGAAGAGCACGGTGGTCGTCTCGCCCGCCCGGGACCAGTACACCGGCGCCAGCGACAGCACCGGATAGACGATCAGCGCGGCCGCCCACAGCAGCCAGCCGCGCCGCACCAGGCACACGGTGACCGCGCCCACGATCAGCGCGACCGCGGCACCGGCGAGGAACTGCGGCCGGGTCACCTCGACCCAGGGCACCGCCGTTCCCATCCGCACCCAGCGCCACGGCCCACCCGCGACACCGGGCACGACGGTGTGCGCGAAGGCGTGCACGAGCCCGTCCACCGTCTGGCCGAAGCGCCGGCCCGGCGGGAACTCGGCCGGGTAGTCGGTGGTGGCGATCACGACCGCTCCCCAGATCGCGGCCATGCCCGCGAAACCCGCCCACAGGAACCGGCCCGACCGGGCCGCGCGACGCACCGCGCCCCGTCCACCCCGCACCGTGAGGAACAGGAGCGCGGCGCCCACGGCCGCGGGCACGATGATGAGCGCCTTCTCGCTGCACGCCAGCCCGAAGGCGAGGGCACCCAGTGCCACCACGGCATGCCTGCGCCGACGCGTCCGCACGAAGGCCACGGACTCCGCCACCGCCGTGGCCAGCGCCGCGTGCAGCGGAAGGCTGTTGAGGGCCGCGGACACCCACGTCGACGAGGCCACCGTGAACGGCGACGCCAGGTACACCGCCGCCCCCGCGACGACCGCGGCCGCGGACGGGGCGGCGAGTACGACGAGCGCCCGGATCACCGCCAGCGACGCCGCCACCTGCCCCAGCACCAGTAGAACGGCCGCGACCTCCCAGTTCGCGTGGAAGGTCCGCCCGAACCATCCGGACACCGCCAGGGGCAGCGGCATGGTGTGGCCCGAGTACTGGAGCCCGTCGATCACCGGGCCCGCCACCTGCGCCTTGAACAGCAGATCGAAATCGTCGCCGTAGAAGTAGCCGCGGTGCGCCAGGAACCCCCGTAGTGCCGCCTGGCCCAGGAGCAGGCCGCCGAGCACCCCCACGGCCCATCTCGGCAGGCCGAACGGGCGCTTCCATCGGATCCGGTCGACGACGACGGGACGTTCCCACGCGCGTCCCGGCCGCAGTGCTGTGGCGTGACTCACTGCATCGACGTTAGCAATCGCAATGAAATCGGTCACGGCACCACGCACACGCCTTCGGCGACCGGGGCCGGAGCACCGGACCTGTAGACTCCCCTGCATGGACCGCACCTCGATCATCGCCAGCGCCACCGCAGCGCTCGCCGGCATCGTCGTCGCCGTCGCCCTCGCACTGGTGAGCGGTGCGGCCGTCGGCCAGTCCACCCCGTCCACCGATGTCGGCGCCGTGAACCCCGACAAGGGCTTCCTGCAGGGCTCGTCGAACTACGGCGAGCGCGACGACTCGGGTGCCAACAAGTAGCGCCCAGCTCCGCACCGAACCGCTCCCCCGCCGCGCAGGCGCGTGGGCGTTCGTCGCCCTCCTGGCACTGAGCTTCCTCAGCTCACCGGGCAGGATCGTCGCCGATACCAAGCTCGATCTCACGGCCAACCCGATCGGCTTCCTCGCCCGTGCCGCCAACGTCTGGTCCAGCCAGTCCCCGCTCGGCCAGGTGCAGAACCAGGCCTACGGCTACTTCTTCCCGCACGGCACCTTCTTCGCCCTCGGGCAATTGCTGCACGTTCCGCCGTGGATCACCCAGCGGCTCTGGTGGGGGCTGCTGCTGTTCGCGGGATTCTGGGGGATCGTCCGGCTCGCGGAGGCCCTGAACACCGGCTCGCGCGGCTCCCGGATCGTGGCCGCCGCCGCCTTCGTGCTGGCCCCGCAGGTGCTCACCACGCTCGGCGCGATCAGCTCCGAGACCGCGCCCGTGATGCTCGCCCCCTGGGTGCTGCTGCCGCTCGTCCAGATGCTCCAGGGCCACGACGCTCCGCTGCGGAACCTCGCGGCCAGGTCCGCCGTCGCGGTCGCGCTGATGGGCGCCGTGAACGCCGTGGCCACCGGTCTGGCCTGCGCCGTCGCCGCGCTCTGGTGGCTGCTGCACGTGCGCTTCGGCGCCGGGACCCGACGGTTCTGGACCTTCAGCGCGTGGTGGACGGTGTGCGTCGTGCTCGCCACCACCTGGTGGATCGTGCCGCTGCTCATCATGGGCCGGGTGAGCCCGCCGTTCCTGGAGTTCATCGAGTCCGCGCGGGCCACCACCCAGTGGGCGTCGCTGCCCGAGGTGCTGCGCGGCACCGTCTCGTGGAGCCCGTTCATCTCCGACGAACGCGCCGCGGGCGCCATGCTTACCACCGCGCCCGCCGCGGTCGTGGTCACGGGTCTGCTCGCCGCAGCCGGTATCGCGGGCCTGACGATGCGGCACACCCCGAAGCGAGGCGTGTGGATCACGGTGCTGCTGGTGGGCCTGGTGGGCATCGGCGCGGGCTACGCCGGCGGACTCGGGTCGCCGGTCGCCGAACCGGTGCGGGTGTTCCTGGACAGCGTGGGCGCGCCGCTGCGCAACGTCTACAAGCTCGAGCCCTTCCTCCGGCTGCCGCTGGTGATGGGCATCGCCCACCTCCTGGCCCGGGCGCCGCTGCCCGGCACCGTCGGGCTGCGGCGCGTGCGGGCCGCACTGGCCCACCCCGAACACGATCGGCTCGCCGCCGGCGCGCTCGCCGTCGTCGTGGTGCTCGCGCTCGCGGGCGGCATGGCCTGGGTGGGGAAGCTGGCCCCGCGCGGGCCCTACGAGAAGATCCCGGACTACTGGGGGCAGGCCGCGAGCTGGCTCTCCGACCACGCCTCGGGTACCGCCCCCGGGCAGGCCCGCGCCGAGCGGGCGCTGGTGGTGCCCGGCGCCCCCTTCGGCGCGCAGCTGTGGGGCCTCACCCGCGACGAGCCGCTGCAGCCGCTCGCCGAGACGCCGTGGGCGGTGCGCGACGCGATCCCCCTCAACCCACCCGGCGCGATCCGCGCGCTCGATTCGGTGCAGCGGCTGTTCAGCGCCGGCACACCGTCGGCCGGGCTGGCGGCCACGCTGCGCCGCCAGGGCATCGGCTACCTCGTGCTGCGCGCCGATCTCGACCCGGACACCTCCCGCTCGGCGCGCCCCGCGCTGGCGCGCGCCACCATCCTGGGTTCTCCGGGGCTCTCCGAGGTCGCGCGGTTCGGCCCCGATGTCGCGCCGCCCACCGTCGAGAAGGTCACGGTGGATTCCGGTCTGCGGCCGCCACTTCCGGCGATCACGATCTACAAGGTGGACGACCTCGACATCGGCGCCGGGCCGTACCTCGCGGACCTGCGGTCGATGCCCCGGATCGCCGGCGGCCCCGAATCGCTGCTGCCGCTGCAGACCGAGGCCGCCGCGGGACGGCGGGAGCTGGGGCCCGCGCTGCTCGCCTCCGATGCCGCCGCCGCGGGCCTGCCGCCGGGACCGCTCACCGTGACCGACAGCCCGAAGAACCGGGAGACCGACTACGGCAAGGTGGACGATCACAGTTCCTCGATCCGGGCGGCGGGCGACCCGCGCCGCACCCTGAACCGGCTGCCCGACTACCCCGTGGACGGCGCGGGCCTGGTCGACGGGACATGGGCGGGCGCCTCGGTGAGCACGTCCAGTTCCGCCGGTGACGCCACCCAGCTGGGAACGGTGCTCCCCGGTGCCGGCCCCGCCGCCGCGGTGGACGGCGACAAGGACACCTCCTGGGTCTCCTCGGGCCTCGATCATGCTGTCGGCCAGTGGTTCCAGTTCGATCTCCCCGAACCGCGATCCGACCTCGCCGTCACGGTGACGGTGGGCCGTGCCCTCGGGCCCGCGGTCAGCCGGCTGGTAATCTCCACCGAGGCGGGCAGCGTGTACTCCGATCCCGTCACCGCGGGCACACCGATCACACTGGTCGCACCCTCGGAACCCACGCGCTGGCTCCGGATCACCGCCGCCGAGACGACGAATCGCTCCTGGGGCAACCAGTTCGCGATCTCCGAGGCACGGCTCGCCGATGCCCGGACCGACACCACCATCCCCGCCCGACACGATGTGGTGCTGCCCCCGTCCGGTGCGGCGAACCGGTGGATGTTCGGGCAGGAGAGCATGGGGCGGTCCGGCTGCGTGCCGACCCCCGGCCGCCACGGCACCGACGGCCCCGTGCAGTGCGCCGATATCGGGATCGGCCCCGAGGAGCCGGGGGCGTTGCGGCGCACCGTCGATGGGCCCGGCGCCCCGGCGGTCACCCCGTCCCTGACCCTGCGGGTGCGCTCCGGACAGGCGCTCACCCGACTGCTCGCCGAGCCGGGAGCACCGTCGTCCTTCGCCGATGCCGCCGTGACGGACGGCCGGGGCAGCGGCGCCGCGGCCTCGGACGGTGACCCGAACACGGTGTGGAGTGCGCCGCAGTCCGCGACCGCACCGACCGCACCGAAACCGATTCTGCGGCTGCGACTTCCGAGCCCACAATTGGTCTCGGGCATCCGCCTCGAACTGCCCCGCGGCGAGGCGCCGGCCCGGCCCACCCGGGTGGGCATCGATCTGGGCACCGGCCGCCAGGTGCGGGAGGTCTCCGACCAGGACGATTCCGTCACCGTCCCCCTGGAGGCCGCGGTCACCGACTCGATCGCGATCTCGCTGCTCGACTGGGACGAGCGGATCAACATCAACGCGCTCGGGTTCCCGGAGAAGATGGCGCCCGGTCTGGCCGATGTGCAGGCCCTCGGGCCCGACGGTGCGCCCGTCCCCGGCTCGCGGCCCGCCGCCCTCGACCGCGCGGTGACGGTGCCCTGTGAGACCGGGCCCACCGTCCGGATCGGCGACCGCACAGTGCGATTCCGCATCGACGCCACCGCACGCGCCCTGCGCGACGGTGCGCCGATCCGCGCCGTCGCGTGCGAACCGGAACCACTGCCCCTGCCTGCGGGACGGCAGGACGTGATCGCGACACCGGGTGCCGGGTTCAGCGTGGAGACGCTCACCCTGGACACCCCGGCGGCGGCCGTCGGGCCCGCCGACACCTCGTCGCCACGGATTCAGAGCTGGACGCCGGACCGCCGCATCCTGGCCGTCCCGCATTCCGAGGCGGACCGCGTGCTCGTGGTGCCGGAGAGCCGGAACACCGGATGGTCGGCCACCGCGCCCGACGGTACGCCGCTGCGCGCGGTCACGGTGAACGGCTGGCAGCAGGGCTGGGTGGTGCCGGCGGGCACGGACGGCAATGTGACGCTGCGGTTCTCACTCAACGCGCCGTACCGGATCGGCCTGTTCGGCGGGCTGATGCTGCTGCTGATCCTGGCCTCGCTGGCGATCACCCGCGGCGCGCCGGCGGGCCGCGCGGAACCGGTCCGGGCCTGGCAGCCGGGCATCGTCGCGGGGCTCGGGCTCGGCCTGGCCGCGTTCGTCCTGAGCGGATGGCCGGGCCTGGTCCTGTGGGGTGTCACCGGGCTGGCCGCCGCGCTCGTCTCCGGCCTGCACGTGAGCGCCGACCGGCGGGCAGCGATCCGGGTGTTCTCCGCCGCCGGATTCGTCGCCGCCGGAATGCTGGTGCTCGCAACGGGTCCCTGGCACGCCGAGACGGGTTACGTGGGCCACGGCCCGTGGCCGCAGGGTCTCGCGCTCACCGGCGTGCTGCTGATGGCCTGGTCCGCGATCCCGCTGCGGCGGCGCGAGCCGCCCGCCGAGTCCGTCGACTAGGGCGCGGCCTCCTCCTCGGCCTCCTCGATCACCGCATCGCGCGGAGCGGGGGCGGACCGTCGGGCCTCGTAGCGGGCCAGTGCACGCCGGGCGGGCTCCTCGATCCAGGCGTAGCTGAGGGCTGCCACTGCGGCGGAGAAGACGATGGTCAGCGCCGAGACCCAGAGCATCTTGCCGTTGAAGGGCAGCATGCTGAACAGCGGGAACATCGCGCTGAGCACCACGAGGTGCCAGATGAAGATGCCGTACGACCAGCGGCCGAGTGCGAGCATCGGGCCGGAGCCCAGCCGCCCGGGCGGCGTGCTCTGCGGCGCCAGCACGAGGGGCGCCAGGAGCAGCAGCGCGAGCAGTCCACCGAGCGCCATCCGGGTGGCGAACTGCCAGTTCGTAGGGCTGGTCGCCAGATCGACCGGCCCCCCGAGCGGCGTGGCCACCACGGCGAAGACCAGGACGGCGGCGGGCCAGCAGATCCGCCGGGTGGCGAGGCGGCGCAGCGTCCGGTAGCGGTCCGTGGGTGCGAAGGCCGCCTCGGCCAGCACGATCCCGGCCGCGAACCACGGGATGTACGCGGGCAGCCAGTTGTGATGATTGACACCACGCGGAAGGGCCAGCAGATCGCCCACCCACGCCCAGCTGAGCGACAGCGCGGCCACGGCGAGTACCACCGGGATCCGCCACCGCGCCCGCGGCCCGCGCAGCCGCATCAGGAGCACGGCGGCCAGCGGCATCACGAGGTAGAAGGCCATCTCGACCGAGAGGCTCCACATCTGCGTGAGACCGTTCACCAAGGCGTAGGGCACGAACACCTGCGTGAGGGTGAGGTTCGCCAGCCAGGTGGCCGCGGCGGGGGCATCGCCTCGCGGCAACAGCGTGAGGGCGACGACCACCACCAGCAGGTACGCCGGCATGATCCGCACGAGGCGGGAGCGGTAGTAGCGGCCGGTGTCGGGGCGCGGTGCACTCGTCCATGCCGCACGCGCATGCGCCCGCCAGAGCAGGAAACCGGAGAGGGCGAAGAACACCGCCACCGCCATATCGAACCGGCCCCACACCCGCCCCATCACGGAACCGTCCACCTGGCCGGTCTGGAAGGCGGTGTGCGTGAGCAGCACGGCCACCGCCGCACAGGCCCGCATACCTTCGAGCGCAGGCACGAATCCGGCAGCGCCGGCGGGCGTTGCAATCGTGAAGTCGCTGGTATCGGGTCTGGTCATCGCCTCCGCAATCTACCGGGGCCGCCGTGTGAGGGGCCGGTGACCGCCGGTGCCCCTGTTACGCTCGGGTACTTGGAAGGGGCACGTCACCCTCGTGCCGCCGTGGGCGCATGCAACCCAGCCTGCACCCGCGCAAGACCGTGAGGAGACATTTCGATGGCGGAAGGCCGCAGCCGGCTGGCACGCGTAATCGGTCCGATCCTGATCTTCCTGGGCGCCCTGCTGATCACTTCCGCGATCGCCGGGCCGACCTACGTGGCGGGCAAGCTCAAGACGATCCCGCTGGACCTGGACGTCACCACCGTCGCGAAGTCGGTCAAGTCCGCGGATTCCCAGGCGGACGCCGAGTTCCCGGCCAAGCAGCTCGATCTGTGCTCGATCAACAAGCAGCGGGCCGTGGTCAACGAGGTCTCCGTGACCACGCAGACCCGCACGCTGGTGACCTCGCCCTCGGACAAGTCCACGATGACGGTCCAGTCGGGCAGCTCGATGGTGGTCCCGTCCGTCAAGACCAAGGGCGAGCCCCGGCACCCCGCGCTGACCGACGCCGCGAAGGGCGAGCGCCCCTGCGACGACGGCCTGGTGCAGGCCTGGGTCGACCGGGTCTCGCTGGACCGCGAGACCGGCGCCCCCACCGGCAAGACCTCGGAGACCGTCTACAGCCCCGGTGAGAGCGCCCCGGCCGTGAAGGTGGCCGACCGCAAGGGCCTGCAGTACCGCTTCCCCGCGGACACCAGCTCGGAGAACGGCAAGTACGCCTTCTTCGACCTGATCACCCGCAAGAACGTCTCGCTCGACTTCGTCGAGGAGAAGGAGGTCAGCGGGACCAACACGCTGCACCTGCGCGGCAAGCAGGACTGGGTCGACCTCTCGACGGTCCGCGACGGCAACGATCCGACGCTGGGCACCGTGCTCACCATGCCCGCCGGCTGGTGGGGCATCGGCGGCGTGGACGCCAAGGACGACATCACGCTCAACCGCTGGGCGAAGGTCGACGTCGAGCTGTGGGTCGACCCGAAGACCGGCGTCATCGTCGATCAGTCGCTGCACTACAACCAGCAGTTCCGGCTCCCCGGCCAGGTGGCACCGAACACCCCGAAGCCGGTCCGCGATTTCAAGCTGGACGTCTTCGACGCGCAGCAGCGCTGGGTGGACGAGACGGTGCGCTCGCAGGCCGAGTACGCGAAGACCGAGCAGAACAAGATCGCCATCGCCAAGTCCGTGGTCCCGATCGCGGGCGGCGTGCTCGGCGTGATCGCCCTCGCTCTCGGTGTCTTCGCGCTGCTCCAGGGCCGTACCGCGACCGCGGGCGGCAGTGGTTCGGGCGGCGGCCGGCGGTCTTCGGGCGGCGACGCCAAGACCCTGCCGATCGACGACGATGCCCAGACGGCCGCTGCACCGGTCGACGATGAGCCGGTGACGGAGGCCTTCAACGCCCAGCCGAAGCCCGACGAGTCGCAGACCGAAGCGATCGACCTGAGGAACCGCGACCAGAACTGATCGCGATCACCGATCCCACCACCATCACCGCCGCGGCCGCACACAGCGCCGCGGCGGTGATCATTTCTCCGACGGTGTGCGGCAGCGTCAGCAGCACCGCCGCCTCGACCGCGAGGATCACCCAGGCCAGTGCCGACATGCGGGTGCGCTCGGTGGCGATGCTGTAGAGCAGCAGGCCCTGCAGCAGCGCCAGTAGCGCGCCCTGCGCGGCGAACAGCCACAGCCAGCCCTGCACGGGCCGGTACTCCTCGCCCGCGAGGAGGGTGGCGAGCGGCGCGGCGACGGCCGCCCCCGCCACGCACAGGATGCCCAGCCCGGACAGCAGCAGCACCATGGTGCGCAGCGCCGAGCGCGAGCGCTCCGGCGTCGCGAGCTGCGGGAAGAAGACCACACCCACAGCCTGCGGCAGCCAGAAGGCGACTTTCGCCGCCACCGCGCCCAGGGCGTAGGTGCCGGCGGCCGTGGCGCCGAGCACGGGCCGCGACAGCAGCAGGTCGAGGGAGGCGAAGACGGCCAGCACCAGCTGCACCGAGCTGGCGCCGAGCACGGCGCGCACTCCGGCGTCGGCCGAGGCGTCGTGCCCCGTCGGGCTTCCGGCCAGGGCGCGTCCGACGACGGCCGCCACCAGGGCGCCGATCGTGGTACCGAGCAACGCCGGGCCCACGCCCAGGAGCAGGCCCGGCACCGTGACGACGAGTTTCCCGAGGCCGGCGATGCCGAGCAGCACCGCGAGGCGGCGGAACCGTCGTTCGCCCTGGAGCAGGCCCTGCTCGACGGCGAGCAGCACGAGCGCCGGTGCGGCGGCCAGCGCGGCCGCGGCGGTTCCCACCCCGGTGTGCAGTCCAGCGGCCGCGAGCGGGACGGCCAGGGCCGCGAGAACGGCGCTGCCGAGCGCGATCCGCCAGCCCAGGCGGCGCATCTGCGCGGCACCGGCACCGCGGACGATCTGGCGGGCGACCACGGTCTGCAGGGCCAACGCGGGCACCGCGAGCACCAACAGCAGTTGCAGCAGCGAGGCGAACTCGCCGTAGGAGGCCGGCCCCAGCCAGCGGCTGGCGGGCAGATGAACCAGGTACGAGCACAGGTTCGCCAGCATCGAGCCCAGAGTCACCCACGCCAAACCCACGGCCCCATTGTGTCAGTAGGCTCGGCGACGATGACATCGCGCGATGCGGCACTGGCCGCCTGGTCCGCGGTCCTGGCCTTCGTGATCCTGGGACCGCTGGCGACGGCCGGGCGGTACCTGCTGTTGCGCGATGCGGTGTCGACGCCCCGCTCGTACGTCACCGATGCGGCGCTCGGCCTCGGCGGCAACGCCGCGCGCGCCACCCCCCAGGACTGGTTGATCGCCCTCGGCTCGCAGGTGGTGGACGGTGGCCTGCTGGTGACGGCGGTGCTCTTCGTCTCCCTGGTCGCGGCGGGCTGGGGTTTCGGACGGTGCGCGCTGGCGGTGCTGTCGGCGGTGGGGCGTCCCGCCGGCACCGGATCCGGTCTGGCGGCGGCCACGGTGGCGTTGTGGAATCCGTTCGTCGCGGAGCGGCTGCTGCAGGGGCATTGGAGTCTGCTGGCCGGGTACGCGGCGATCGGCTGGATGGTGGTGGCCGGTCTGCGGCTGACGGGGTGGCGGCAGGTGGGTGGTTTCGCGGCCGCGCTTGCCGCGGGTGGTCTCACTCCCACGGGCGCGGTGTTCGCGCTGATCGCGGGGCTGGTCGCGGCGCCGCGGCGGTGGGCGGTGCAGCTCGTGCTGTTCGTGGCGGCGGCCGCGCCGTGGCTGTACCCGTCGCTGGTCTCGGGCAGCGGGGTGCGGGCCGATCCGGCGAGCGTCGCGGTCTTCGCCGCGCGCGCGGAGCCGGGGCTCGGCACGGTCGGTTCGCTCCTGGGGCTGGGCGGGATCTGGAACCGCCAGGCCGTGCCCGACGGTGCGCCCTGGCTCTGGACGGCGCTGTTCGCGGTGCTGCTGGTGGGTGGTCTCGTGGTGCTGCGGTCGGTGCTGACGACGCCGCCGCTCGGCCGGTTCGCGGTGCTCGCGCTGGCCGCGGTACTGCTGCCCGCGGTGGCGGCGACGGGTCCGGGGATGGCGCTCCTGGAGCAGGCGGTGCAGGCGATCCCGGGGATCGGGCTGCTGCGCGACGGGCAGAAGTGGGTGGCGCTCGCGGTGCCGCTGTACGCGACCTGCGCCGCCGCGCTGGTGGCGGCGGTACCCGCGGTGGCGCGGCCCGGTGCCGCGGTCGCGGCGATGGCGGTGCCCCTCGCGGTGCTGCCGGGGCTGGCGTGGGGCGTGGGTGGCGCGCTGGTCCCGACCTCCTGTCCCGGATCGTGGCGGCAGGTGGCCGCGGCGGTGCCCGCCGATCACGGAGCGGTCGCAGTGCTGCCGCCGGGCATGTTCCGCACCTTCGCCTTCGGTCCCCCGGCCGCCGTGCTCGATCCGGCGCCGCGGATGCTGCGGGCGCCGGTGCTGCAGACGGGTGAGCTGCGGGTCGGCGGGAAGTCGATCGACCGCGTGCCCGGCGCCGCCTCCGATGCCGAGGAGGCTCTGGCCGCGGGCGGCCCGCCGTTGGCGGGTCGGCTCGCGGAGCTCGGAGTGGGCTGGGTGCTGGTGGAGGCCGTGATCATCGACGGTGCCCCCGCCTTCCCGACGGTGCCGCTCCCCGGACTGTCGCTGGCCGTCGATACACCGCAGTTGCGGCTCTACCGGGTGCCCGGGGCGATCGCCGCCGCGGACGCACCGTCGGGTCCGGAGCGGGGCGGCGCCTGGGCGGCGCATCTGGCGTGGCTGGGCCTGCTGGTCGGTGGCGCAGCGGTTCTCGCGGTCCGACGGGGCCGCGACCTCACTTCCTGACCGCTCCCTCCCCCACGCCGCGCCAGCTCCCCTCTCGCACACCGATTCCCGCACAGTGCGTTTCGTCCCCCATCGGAGGTTGTTCTCCGGGAGGGGGACCACCTGTGCACCAGGGGAATCGGTGCGGCGCGGGGGACGCGCCGTCTCACATGAGGCGGGGGCGGTACTTCGACAGCCGATCGGGGACCTGCAGCGGCAGGATATCGGCGGGCGTTCCGCCCACCTGCTCGACGAGTCGGCGCTGCAGATCGTTGCGGTCGAACTCCGCAGGGATCCGGTCCGGCTCGGCGACGCCGAAGGTCATGGCCCCCTCGTGGTCGTCGACCACCACGCCGGTCACGATCAACGACGGTGACAGCGGGTCCACATCCGCGTCGGGGACGGCGACCAGTGTCGGTTCCTCCAGGCCGTGCGGCGCCCGATCGTCGTCGAAACCGATGCGGCTCAATGCTTCCGCTACCGTGAGCCCGACGAGGCTCTCCGACGGGATAATGCTGGAGCGGAGTCCACGCTGCACAATGATCGTGGGCGTCAGCACGGCAACGCACCACGCCATCATGCCGACGCTGTACCACTGACGGATAAGGGCGTAGGAGATTGCGGACGCTGCCAGCAGTCCCACGCCCAGCCATCGAGCCGTGCGACGCGCGGTCTCCGCGTCCAGGTCGCCGGAGATCATCACCAGTGCGCCGCCGAGGAAGGCCGCAGCGGAAGGCCAGTCGCTCCTCATCGCTTGGATCGCGCCGATGAACAGCAGGAGGAAGCCGATCACGCTCAGTCCTCGACCGCTGGGCAACCCGAGTTCGACTCTGTCGCGCGCCATCGCTATCGACCCTCCTGCGCCGTGCTCGCCGACTCGGCCGTCGCCGGCGAATGGAGCGGGCGGAGGTCGGCGGGGAATCCGCCGACGCGATCCGCGAGTGCCTGCTGCCACTCGGCGCGGTAACGCCTCGTGGGCCCGGGCAGCGAATCACGTGATGCCACACCGAAGGTGATAACACGGTCCGTGGGCTCGATCGTCACCGCGGTGACGATCAGTGAGGGATCGTTCGGATCGATGTCTGCCGGCGGGATCGGTACGCACACCGGCCGAAGCAGGCCACCGGGCTGCCGCCCGGCATCGAATCCCACGAGACGGGTGGCCTCGGCGACGGTGCGTCCCACGAGTTCCTCGGTCCGGAACCGGCACGCTGGGACTTCGCGGCGCACCTTGGGAGTGAGGAGGACCACCACAGCGACCATGACGAGGGCCAGAGCGGTCCAGAACCACGAACCCTGCTGATAGGCGAGGTCGGCCGCGACCGCCATGGCGCCGCCGGCGAGTAGCCAGCTGATCCACGACAACCGGAGCGACCGGGCCGCCTGCGTACCCGCCGCCGCGAGCGCGCCCGCGACGAAGGCGAAACGCATCCCGTTCCCGTCGAGATAGGCGCTGACGCCGTTCAACCCGAAGAGGACGACGTAGAAGTACCACCACCGGCTCACCCGGGGCCCCATCACGATCCTGGTCGTCACATCGACGATTCTATACGGCGAATCCTGGGGCGAAGGCGTGGTCAGGTGCGGCGCTCACCCGCGGGAACCGACGGGACCCGTAGGCCCGCAAGACCGGCGGGTGCCGGTCGGGCGGGAAGGGGCCGGAGGTCGGCGGGGAAGCCGCCGATCCGGGATACGAGTTCGCAGTGGTAGCGGGCGTAGGCCGCGCGCCCTCGGGTGAGGCCGGCACCGTCGGCCACCCCGAAGGTGATGGTGGACGCGTTCGGGTCCACCGTGACCGCGGTGACGATCAACCCGGCGCCGGTGAGATCGACGTCCGCGGCGGGCACGGCGACGAGCACCGGCGGCCGGAGCCCGCCGGGTTGGCGATTCGCCCGGAACCCGAGCAGCCGCGTGGCCTGCTCCACGGTGTGCCCCACCAGTTCCTCCGTGCGCACGCGGGAGTCGGAGGTGTTCCACCGCCGGTGCCAGCAGGTGGCTCCCACCACGACGGCGAGCACGGAGCCGATGATCACGCCGAAGATCTGGCCGCCGGCCAGGCCGAGAACGGCCACCGTCGCGAAGCCGAGCACCATGACCGCGGTGAGCACCGTCTCGGCCCGTCGCGAGGGCGCGCCGTACGCGGCGATGCCGGACGATACGGCCAGCACGAAGGCGGCGACGGCCCAGTTCCCGATCGAGGCTTCGAAGGCAGCGCCGACCGGGCCGTAGGCGGCGGCCACCAGCGCACCGCGGCGGTTCGGCGGCGGCCCCATCTGAATCCTGGTCACACCAGAATTCTAGACCGTGAATTATGACTTTTCAGAGACAATCTATGCCGGCAGAGCGGAGCCGAGCGGGCCACCCGACGATGCGGCCACCCGATCGGCGAGCTGCCGCTGCAACTCGCCACGGTCGAACTCCGCGGGCAGGGAATCCGGCTCGGCGACACCGAAGGTCATCGACATATCGCTGTCGTCGACCACGACGCCGGTCACGATCAACGACGGCGACACCATGTCCAGATCCGCGACGGGGACAGCGACGAGCGTCGGCGCATCGACGCCGTGCGGCCCACGGTATTCGCCGAATCCGATGCGCCGCTTCGCCTCCACCACCGTGAGCCCCACGAGGTCCTCGAACCGGAAGGCGCCCGTATCGGACGAGCGCTGGGCGAAGATCCACGGCGAGAAGACCGCGATGGCCCACAGCATCACGCCGACGCTGAACCACTGATGATCCAGCGCGTAGGCGGTCACCGCGACCGCCACCAATCCGAAACCCACACAGCGGAGGCCCCGACGAGGACCCCGCGACGGCAGGTCATCGGCGAGGAAGACCAGGGCGCTGCCGAAGAAGTTCATCGCGGAGCGCCAGTCACCGCGCACCATCTGGATGATCGCGAGCAGCAACAGCACGCATCCGCCGATGCGCCCGCCGATGCCGATACGGGGCCCGCCCGCGTGCGGGCCGCGTCGGTCCCGCAGCCGCGCCGCTGAGAACATGGTCACGGGCGCGATCGTAGTCGAATCTCGGATTGCAAACTAGGACTTCTCCGAGGCGGCGGAGCTGGGAAAACGACTGGGCCGGATGTCCGCGGGCCCGCCACCGACCAGGCCGACGAGCCGGTCCTGCACCTCGCTCTTCGTGAGCGCGAGGCTGGTGGAGCTCCCCTCGGCCGGAATGGCGGGATCGTCGGAGTCGGTGATGCCGAAGGTGATCGTCGCGGCCTCGACGGCGGTCTCGGTCCCGGCGGTGACGACGACCGCGACCGAGGTGACCACGAGGAGCGGATCGCCGAGATCCTGCTCCCCCGGAGGCATGGGCACCAGCTCGGGCCGCGCGAGGCCGTTCGGCTGGCGGCGATCGTCGAAGCCCAACAGGTGCGTCGCCTCGGCGACGGTGCGCCCGACGAGTTCCTCGGTGCGGATCCAGCAGGTGGGCACGTCCCGGCGGATCTTCGGCAGGAAGGCGATCAGCACCAGCGCGATCATCGCGCCCAGCGCGACGGCCAGCCAGTCCCGTTCGACGTAGCCCAGGATCGCGGCCGCCGCCCCCAGAACGCCGGCGAGACCGTAGGCGATGTTCCGTTGCCGCAGCGATCTCGCGACCTCGGATGCCGCTGCGGAGAGGATCGCGAGCCAGAGGAGCACGGTGGCCCACTGACGATCCTGCACGCTGGCGACGACCATGACCGCCACCACGGCGAACCACGCGTACCACCAACGACCGGACGGGACACCCAGCTTAGGCCTGCTCACGACCTCATTCTAATCATGCAAAATTCCGACACGGGGTGAACCACTGCACCAGATCGTTTCTTTTGCGAATTCATAGCAACCCAAGCGCATGTTCACGCTCTTTTCCTTACCTAAAGTGCATAATAGCGGACGAACCTGAAAGCGCCACCCCGAGAATTGTCTAATTTCTCACTCGGTTTACATCTTTTGCCGCGCTACTGTTTTGGGGATCATGTTCTCCATGATTTCGGGATTCGCAGAACACTGGCAGTGCCCCACCGGGGAGTGGGTCGTCTGGACTCCGGACTCGACCACCCGCGCGGCGATGGAAACTGCCCCCGACCTGGGGGTTGAGACATCGTTCATTCAGGCCGATCACCTTCGTAGCGGCATCGAAGGTGAATCGTGCGTACGCCGTCTGGTATTCACCTCATTCACTGTGCACGATCACTTCGACGCAGAAATCATTGCGAATGTATTCACTGAATTCGTGCGCGCACATGAGGCTTTTCATACGGCGTTTCCGGTCAGCACCGACCTTCGTCCTCGGGGTCGAACGCTGCGCCCCGAGCAAATTTCGCTCGCTGTTTCAGCGCGATCCGTCGATCATCCGGGGAGCACCGTCAAGCAGCACCTGATGGACTCGGTGCCCACCCTGCACGAGTGGGCGGCGTTCGCGTTCGCCGTGAACGGCATCGAGAACGCGGGTCCGGACGCGGTGGACCCGCACTTCCAGGTGGTGGTGGGCTCCGACCACATGTTCACCGATGGCGTCTCGCAGGCGATCAGCTTCTTCGAGATCCTGTCGCGGTACACCGCCGCGCGTGCGGGCACTCCGTACACCCCGGTGCCCGTGCGCCCGTACCCGCAGTTCTGCGCGGAGCAGCGGGCGCTCGCGGGCACGCTGACGCCCACCCACCCCGACGTGCAGCAGTGGCGCGAGACGATCGCCCGGGCCGGCGGCATGCCGAAGTTCCCGCTGCCGCTGGGGCTCGCCCCCGGCCAGGCGGCTCCCGGCAAGATCGCGGTGCACAGCTCGTTCGTCGACGTCGAGCAGGCGGCCCGGTTCGGTGCAGCGGCCAAGCGTGCGGGCGGCAACATGAGTAGCGCCCTGTTGGCCGTGATGGGCCAGGTGCACCACTCGCTGACCGGCGAGCGGCTGTTCACCATGCTCATCCCCCGCGCGGATCGCTCCGCGACGGGCGATGCGATGGCCGTCGGTTGGTACGTGACGCTCGTGCCGGTGCAGTTCGATGCCAGCGGCTCGTTCGAGCAGACGACGCGGAACGCGCAGGAGGCGCTCGGCGTCGCCCGGCAGTTGGACCGCACCCCGGTGTTCCCCGTGATCGACATGCTGGCCGACGATCCCGCGTTCCCGGTGGAGCACGGCTTCACCTCGCCGATGCTCTCCTACATCGATGTCACCCGGGTCCCCGGCGCGGAACTGGCACGGCAGCACGACTTCTCGGTGTTCGCGAACGCCACGCCCTCGCGTGAGGTGTTCATGTGGATCAACCGCGACGAGTCGGGACTCGATTTCAACGCGATGCACCCGGACACGGTGCAGGCCGAGCGGGCGGTGGACACCGTCTTCCGGTTGCTGCGCGACCACATCGTCGAGGTGGCCGACGATGCCCGACCCCGTCTGGTGGCCAGCGCGTCCTGACGGGTGACCGCTGGGTCAGTGACCCCGGCGGATCCACTCCTCGAGGTGCGGCGATTCGGTGCCGATCGTGGTGCCGTCGCCGTGCCCGGTGTGGACGCGAGTCTCCGGCGGGAGCGCGAACAGCCGATCCCGGATCGAGTCGATGATCACCGAGAAGTCACTGTACGAGCGGCCGGTGGCCCCGGGGCCACCGGCGAACAGCGTGTCGCCGCTGAACAGCTCACCGGATTCGGGCAGGTACAGGCACACCGATCCCGGCGAATGCCCCGGCGCGTGGATCACCTGGATCTCCGTGCCCGCCACGGGTATCCGGGTGTCGTCCGCGAGATCCTCGTGCGCCACGCCGGCGTGGGTCATGTCCCACAGGACGTCGTCGCCGGGGTGCAGGTAGATCGGGGCGTCGAGGCGCTCCGACAGCTCGGGGGCCACGGTCACGTGGTCGTTGTGGCCG
This sequence comes from Tsukamurella sp. TY48, assembly GCF_019656655.1. Classification (GTDB taxonomy): domain Bacteria; phylum Actinomycetota; class Actinomycetes; order Mycobacteriales; family Mycobacteriaceae; genus Tsukamurella; species Tsukamurella strandjordii. The sequence goes on from NZ_BPMV01000001.1 coordinate 1,474,531, forward strand.
TGGGTGCACACGATGCCCCGGACCTTCCGCCCGGCCACGGCGGCCACGATCGGATCGGCGGTGTGCGCCGCGTCGATCACCACCACCTCGGAGTCGTCGCCGATCAACCAGACGTTGTTGTCCACGTCCCAGGTGCCACCGTCGAGGCTGAACTGCCCACTGGTGACCACCTTCTCGACGCGCAGGCTCACAGCACGACCACCGAGCGCAGCACCTCGCCGCGGTGCATGGTCTCGAACGCGGCCTCCACCTCGTCGAGCGCGATCCGCTCGGTGACGAACTTCTCCAGGGGCAGCCGGCCCTGCTGGTACAGGTCCACGAGTTGCGGGAAGTCGCGCTCGGGCAGGCAATCGCCGTACCAAGACGACTTCAGGGAGCCGCCGCGCGAGAAGAAGTCGATGAGCGGCATGTCCAGCGTCATATCCGGGGTGGGCACGCCCACGAGCACCACGGTGCCGGCGAGGTCGCGGGCGTAGAAGGCCTGCTTCCAGGTCTCGGGGCGGCCGACGGCGTCGATCACCACATCGGCGCCGAATCCGCCGGTGAGGTCCTGGATCGCCTCCACCGCATCGGTTTCCGCGGCGTTGACCGTGTGGGTGGCACCGAGGTCGCGGGCCCAGTCGAGCTTCTTCGGGTCACGGTCGACGGCGATGATGGTGCGGGCACCCACCAGCCGGGCGCCGGCGATCGCCGCGTCTCCCACACCGCCGCAACCGATCACGGCCACGGTGTCGCCGCGGGAGACGCCGCCGGTGTTCACGGCGGCCCCGAGACCGGCCATCACACCGCAGCCGAGCAGGCCCACCACCGCGGGGTCGGCGGTGGCGTCCACCCGGGTGCACTGGCCCTGGTGCACGAGCGTCTTCTCGGCGAAGGCGCCGATGCCGAGGGCGGGCGAGAGTTCCGTGCCGTCCTCCAGCGTCATCTTCTGCGTGGCGTTGAAGGTGTCGAAGCAGTACTGCGGCTTGCCCCGCTTGCAGGCGCGGCACTGCCCGCACACGGCGCGCCAGTTGAGCACCACGAAGTCGCCGGGCGCCACGTGATCGACACCCTCGCCGACCGTCTCCACGATCCCGGCGGCCTCATGCCCCAGCAGGAACGGGAACTCGTCGTTGATGCCGCCCTCGCGGTAGTGCAGATCGGTGTGGCACACGCCGCAGGCCTGCACGGCCACGACCACCTCACCCGGCCCGGGATCGGGGATCACGATGGGCACCACCTCCACGGGCTCGCCCTTCGCGCGTGCGACGACTCCTCGAACGACCTGTGGCATGCCTGATCCCTTCAGCGACGGCGAACGTATGCCACCCGGTTTATCACACGGCGGTGTCGAACTTCTCGGCCTCGTCGGGCTCGCGAGGCGGACCTGCGATCGGCAGCTTCACGCGGAACCAGGTGGAGCCGGGCTCCGACTTCACGGACAGGTCTCCGTGGTGCTTGTTCACCACGATCCGCCACGAGATGTCCAGCCCCAGACCCGTGCCCTCGCCCACCGGCTTGGTGGTGAAGAAGGGCTCGAAGATGCGGTTGACGACACCGTCGGGGATGCCGGGGCCCGTGTCGCCCACCTCGACGAGCACGTGCTCGTCGTCGTGCGAGGTGCGCAGCGTGAGCGTGCCCGCCCCGTCCTGCTTCATCGCGCCGAGGGCGTTGTCCACGAGGTTGGTCCACACCTGGTTGAGCTCCGCGCCGAAGCCGCGGATCTCGGGCAGGGCCGGGTCGTACTCCTTGACCACGGTCACGTCGCCGAACTTCTGGCTGAGCATCACCAGGGTGCTGTTCAGCAGTTCGTGCACGTCCAGGGTCTGGAACGGGGCGCGGTCCATCTGGGAGTACTGCTTCGCGGCCGAGACCAGCGTGGAGATCCGGGTGGTGGAGTCGCTGATCTCGTTGAGCAGCAGCTCGGTCTCCACGGTGTAGTACAGCCAGGCCACGGCCTTCGGCAGCATGTCGGCACCGACGCGTTCCAGGACCGCCTCGAACCAGTCCAGGCCGAGCCCGGCGGCCACGTAGGCGGGGGCGAGGTCGTAGCCGTTCTGCACATCGTGATCGTCGAGCCAGTCGGCGATCTCGTCCTCCCGGTCGGAGGCCTCGAGCGGACCGAGGGCGGGCGCGTCGGCCACGGATGCCACGGCCTGCTCCTGCAGGTCGACCAGCTGCACCAGCAGATCGTGGTGCCAGGCGCCGTTGGCGATCACGGCCAGCTTGTGCCGCATGCCGCTCACCCGGGTGCGCAGCGTGGACGCCGCGCGTACCGCCGCCCCCGCCGGGTTGTTCAGCTCGTGCGTCAGGCCCGCGGACAGTGAGCCGAGCGCCAGGAGCCGTTCGCGCTCACCGATCATGCGCTGGGTGCGCTTGCTGCCGTAGAAGACGCCCTCCAGCAGGTGCACTGCCATCGGGAACCACTGCTGCATCAGCTGGCCGAAGTCCTGCGAGGGCAGGATGTAGAACCGGCAGTCGGTGACCGCGCGCATCGACGAGTTGTAGGTCGACCCCATGCCCTCGCCGAGGAAGCTGCGCCAGGCGCCCGCGTACACGCCGCGGTGGTCGGTGCGGTTGGTCTCGACATCGGAATCGCCCACCCGCATCGACAGCGAGACGGTGCCGTCGAGCAGCACGAACAGCGAATCGGCGGGATCGTCCTCGCGGTACACGGGGCCGGCGGGGAATTCCTCGATCCGGCCGCGTTCGCACAGCCACTCCAGCTGCTCGTCGGTCAGCTTCTCGAACAGGAAGAGCGTGCGCAACTCGTCCTTGAGACACTCCTGCGTCCCCTGGTGCTCCGTCATCAGTCCTGTCCCGCCAGGTACCTGTGCACGAACATCACTGCCATCGCTCCTTCTCCCACGGCCGAGGCCACGCGTTTCGCGGATTCGGACCGGACGTCGCCGGCCACGAACACTCCGGGCACGCTCGACTCCAAGTGGAACGGCGGACGGTCCAGTGGCCATTCCCGGCGTGACGCATCCGGCCCGCCGATGTCGGGTCCGGTGATCACGAAGCCGTGCTCGTCGCGCACCACCACCCCGTCGAGCCACTCCGTGCGCGGGGCGGCCCCGATGAACACGAACAGGTAGTCGGCGGGAACGGTCTCGGTCTCGCCGGTGGTGCGGTCGCGCAGCGTGAGCTTCTCCAGGTGCTCCTCGCCGTGCGCCTCGACCACCTCGGTGCAGGTGCGCACGTGGATGTTCTCGATCGCCGCGAGCTGCTGGATGAGGTAGTACGACATCGACGCTTCGAGCGATTCGCCGCGCACCAGCAGGGTGACCGATTTCGCGCCCTTGGCGAGGTAGACGGCGGCCTGTCCGGCCGAGTTGGCGCCGCCCACGATGTACACGTCGAGGTTCTTGCAGTTCGGGGCCTCGGTGAGCGCCGAACCGTAGTAGACGCCGGCACCGGTGAGTCGTTCGACGCCGGGCGCCTGCAACTGCCGGTAGGCGACGCCGGTCGCGAGGATCACGGTGTGCGCGCCCACGGACGTGCCGTCCGCGAACTTCACGGTGCGCGACGATCCGGTGACGTCCAGTTCCACCACGTCCGAGGTGGTGATCACCTCGGCGCCGAACTTCCCGGCCTGCCGCCGGGCGCGGTCGGTGAGCTGGGTACCCGAGACGCCGTCGGGGAAGCCGAGGTAGTTCTCGATGCGCGAGCTCTGTCCGGCCTGTCCGCCGGTGGAGTGCCGCTCCACGAGCACGGTGCGCAGGCCCTCCGAGGCGCCGTACACGGCGGCGCCGAGTCCGGCGGGGCCGCCGCCCACCACCACCAGATCGTAGAAGTCCTCCGACGGTGCGGTGGTCATGCCCACATGGTTGGCCAGCTCCTGGTCCGACGGTGCGCACAGCGCCGCCCCGTTCTCGGCGACCACGAGCGGCAGGTCGAGGCCGTCGCTCCCGGCCGCGGTCAGGAGTCGTTGTCCCTCCGGCGATTCCGAGGAGAACCAGCGGTAGGGAACCTGGTTGCGGGCGAGGAATTCGCGGACCTCGGAAGAGCGGGCCGACCAGCGGTGGCCGACGACCTTCACCTCGGGGACCGGACGGTGATCGGTGCACGCCCAGGCCTCGATCTGCGCGTCGATCACCGGGTAGAGCTTCTCCTCCGGCGGATCCCAGGGCTTGAGCAGGTAGTAGTCGAGGTCGACCACGTTGATCGCCTCGATCGCGGCGCCGGTATCGGCGTAGGCGGTGAGCAGCAGGCGCCGCGCGGTGGGGAACAGGTCCATGGCGGCTTCGAGGAATTCGAGGCCGCTCATCTCCGGCATCCGGTAGTCGGCGAGCAGCACGGCCACGGTCTCGCCGCGCAGTTTCAGTTCGCGGAGCGCCTCGAGCGCCTGCCCTCCGCTCTCGGCGCGGACGATGCGGTGCGTCTCGCCGTAGCGTCGCCGCAGGTCACGCGCGACGGATCGGGAAACACTGGGATCGTCGTCGACGGTGAGGATCGCGGGGCGACTCTGGGGTTCTGCCACCCCTCCAGCCTACGACGGTGCGCTGTCCGGCGTCGTCGTAGCGGCCGCCTCCGCCGCGGTCAGCGCCGCCGCGAGCGAGGTCATCGAGTCGGGCCCGTACGCCGGTTGCAGCAGGTAGCCCGACGGTAGCCCGGTCACCGACCACCACGTGATCCATCGGTCCTGCGCCGATTGCGGCTGCCCGATCCGGATCGCCCTCTCGCCCAGCTGCGTCGCCACGGTCCGTGTCACGATCGGCACCTGGATCTGGTCCGCGTACCGCTTCCGCGTGCGGTAGTGCTGAATCGCGATCGCGCCGGCGACGAGGAGTGAGGCGATCGCAGGAATGGATTGCAGCGGTGTCGTGTTTCCGATGCTGCCCCACAGGATCACGACTGGAATCCCCGCGGCGACCATCCCGGCTGCGTAGTACTGCGCGTCGCGGACCGAGGGCGTTGAGCTCCCGATCGCGACGCGCCACACCTGGCTCACCAGGTTCGCGATCGCCAGCAGCGATCCGAGCGCCAGCCCGTAGGACAGGCGGCCGGACCACGATTCGTATCCCATTCCGCGCAGCATCGTCGCGACGAAGACCATCACCGTGATCACGAGCAGGCCGCCGGACAGGAGCTTGAGCACCGTCGCGGGGACCACGCGCACCGTCGGGACTTCCCGCTCCCGTTTTCCACTCCCGCTCCCGTTGTTTCCGGAGCGGGAATCGGAAACGGGAGCGGGAACCGAGCTTGGGCGTGGGCTACTCATCGGGCTCGGACGTCCACGGCGCCTTCCACAACGCGTACACGCCGGTGCCCAGGATCATCACGCCGAAGACGGCCATCACGGCACCGAGGATGGTGCGGAAGTCGGGCCACTGCGACCAGTCGCGGATCAGCGACGAGCCGATGATCACCAGCCCCAGCACCACGTACATCCACGCCACCCGCGGCGTCACCTCACGCTGCTGCTTCACCATTCATTCACGATAACGAACAGTGGGTGATCAGACGAGTCCTCCGATGCGCGCACCGTCGACCGACGACGCGAGGACCTTGCCGACCCCGTCGGCGGTGGCCTCCCAGGAGAACTCCCCCGCCCGCTGCCGCGCCTTCTCCCCGAGCTCGGCGCGCAGCCGCTGATCGGCGAGCAGACCGGCCACCGCCTCGGTGATCCCGGCCAGATCGCGCACGAGGAGGCCCGTGGCACCGTCGACCACGGAATCGGTGAGACCCTTCGACGAGACGTACCCCACCGTGGGCACGCCGTGCTGCGCCGCCTCGATCACGGTGATGCCCCAGCCCTCCTTGCGGGAGGGCATCACGTGCACCCACGCGCGGGAGAGCAGGCGATGCTTGCGCTGCTCGGTGACGTGGCCGTGGAAGGTCACGCGATCGAGCACGCCGAGCCGCAGGGCGTGGCGGTAGAGCTCCTCGTCCCACCAGCCGCTGCCGATCACGTCGAGATGCAGATCGGGCACGCGGTGCCGCAGCCGGGCGAGCACGAACAATGCGTCCTCGATCTGCTTGTGCGGTACCAGCCGGGACAGCACCACGATGCGGGGGGTCGCGGACCGCACATCGTCGATGCCGGGTTCGAGCGCGTCGATTCCGTTGCGCACCACGGCCACCCGCTCCGGTCCCACGCCGAGCAGTCCGAGTTCTTCGGCGGAGGGCAGAGAGACGGTGAGGTACTGCGAGTCGCGGTGCACCCACGGCGAGAGCCGCGATTCGATGAACCAGCCGATGCGCGCCACCAGCCGGCCGGCCACCGGCCACTGCTCGCGGTGGCAGTGGTGCACGAGCACCGTGACGGGCACGCCGGCCACGAGGCGGGCGAAGAAGGGGATGCCGTTCTGCGTATCGATCACCGCATCGGGGCGGATACCGCGCAGCGGGCCGCGGCCGAACCGGGCCGCGACGATGGCGAGCAGCGCCAGCGGGTACACCGTGAACCGGCCGCCACCGCGGGAGATGCGCACGCCGTTCACCGTCTCGGCGCGGGCGGCGCCCGGGTACATCGCGGTGCGCAGGGTGACCGTCACGCCGCGCCGGGCCAGCTCCTGGCCGACGCGCTCGAGGTACAGCTCGCTGCCGCCGCCCTGCGGGTGGCGGGTGTCTCGCCAACACAGCAGAAGGACTTCACGCACGCGTACTAGGGTACCGTCCGGTGGCGTGGACTCTCTGACCTCGAAGAACGCGACCTCGCGGTTCCGTCGCCGGGCGACCCTGCGCAGGTCGGTGGGACTGCTGTCCGATTTCCGGTTCGAGCAGTCCGAGCCGGCCCGGTTCTACGGCGCGCTGGCGCGCGACACCGTGGAGTTGACGGCCGATCTGTTCCCCGAGCCGCTCGACGGTGCGCTCGTGCTCGATGTGGGCGGTGGGCCCGGGTACTTCGAGGACGCCTTCGCCGAGCGCGGCGCCGTGTACATCCCCGTCGAGCCGGATCCGTCCGAGGCGCACGCGGCGGGCATCACCTCCTCGCGGGGCGTGCGGGGCTCAGGCCTCGCGCTGCCGATCGCCGACGGTGCCGTGGACGTCTGTCTCTCGTCGAACGTCGCCGAGCACGTGCGGGACTGGCGGGCGATGGGCGAGGAGATGTTGCGCGTCACCCGGCCCGGCGGGATGGTGATCCTGAGCTACACCTGCTGGTACGGGCCGTTCGGCGGCCACGAGATGGGGCTCACCCACTACCTGGGCGGCGACCGCGCGGCCCGGATGTACACCGACAAGCACGGGCATCCACCGAAGAACCTGTACGGCACATCGTTGTTCAAGGTGGGCGCGAAGGACGGACTGGACTGGGCCGGCACGGTCGACGGTGCCGATCTGCTGGCGGCGTTCCCGCGCTACCACCCGTCCTGGGCATGGTGGATCGTGCGCGTACCGGGACTGCGCGAAGTGTTCACCTCGAACCTGGTTCTGGTGTTCCGCAAGCATTGACGACGAATGCCCCTCCGCCGCAGCGGAGGGGCATTCACCGAACTGAGTGACCGAGGTGCGGATCAGTTCTCCGCGCCGGCAGCGTCGGAGCCGGAGGTGCCGGCGTCACTGCTGTCGGTGGACGTCGTCGGGGTCTCCTCCGACGCCTTCGCCTCGGGGGCCTCAGCGGTCTTGGTGGGCACATCGGCTCCGGCCGTCGCCGACTCGGTCGTCGTCGGCTCGGTCTTCGTCGGCTCGGCCTTCGCCGAGTCGGTCTTCGTCGCGCCGCTCGTCGAGCCCGAATCCTGCTCGGACGCAGCGCCCTTCGTCGCCTCAGTGGTGGAACCCGCGGAAGTGGTGGCCGTCGCGGGCTTCGTCGCGCCCGTCGTGGAGGCGGACGACGTGGGAGCGGACGAGGAGGCGCCGGTGGTGGGCGCGGACGCCGACGCCGTGGACGGGGCGTCCCCGGAGCCGGAGGCGTCGTCCTGCTTGGCGTGCCGGCCGGCGCTGGCGAAGGTCTCCACCTCGGCCACCGAGACGGCGCCCGTGCCGTCGTCCGCCTTGGCGTGCTTGCCGCCACTCACGGCGGTCACCACCGAGTTCACCGTGTCGGTGAGCGCGGCACCGATTCCGTTGCCGGCGAACAGGTTGTTGAGCCCACCGCCGTTGAGGAAGGGCCCCATCGCCTGCATCGGCAGCGAGATGATGGCGCCGATCAGCTCGGCGATGGGCCGGGCGATGCCGTGGACGAGGGAGGCGCCGGCGTTGAGGATCCCGCCCGCCACCTGCAGCGGAACCTGGGCGAGCGGGCCGACCACGGGGACCGCGCGGACCAGATCAGCAGCGAGCGGAACCAGGCCGGTCGCGGAGTAGTACGCGGCGTCGACGAGCAGCGGCGGCAGGTTCTTCGCGCCCGCCGGCGTCACGAGGCTGCCGGCGAGGGAGGTGACCACGCGGCCGATCAGCTTGCCGTCCATGATCGCCAGCAGCTTGTCGTCGGGAAGGCTGCCGACGATGTCCTTGAGCTTGTCGTCCGGGATGGCCGCGACGAGCTTGACCAGCGTCGCCGAGGGCAGGCCCGCCACCACGGGACCGAGCTTCTCGACCGGGATGCCGGCCACGATCTTGCCGAGCGTGTCGTCGGGCAGGGTCGAAACGACGGTGGTGAGCTTATCGATCGGGATCGAGCCCACGAGCGAACTCAGCTTGTCGGCGGGCAGTCCGGCGACCACCGGTGCCAGCTTCTCGACGGGGATGCCGCCCACGAGCTCCGCCAGCGTCTTGTCCGGCAGGCCCGAGACCACGTCGGTCAGCTTGCTCACCGGGATCCGGCTGACGAGCTCGGTGAGCTTGTCCGACGGGAGGCTCGCCACCACGGGGCCCAGCTTCTCGACGGGAATGTCGCCCACGATCTGCTTGAGGGTCTCGTCCGGGAGGCCCGAGACCAGTTGCGTGAGAGTCGAAGCCGGGAGGCTCGCGACCACCGGGCCGAGCTTCTCGACGGGGATGCTGCCGACCAGCTTCGACAGGGTCTCGGTGGGCAGGCCCGCCACCACGGGGCCGAGCTTGTCGACCGGGATACCACCGACGACCTCGGTCAGCGTGTCACTGGGCAGGCTGGAGACCACCTGCGCCAGCTTGTCCGTCGGGATGGAACCGACCAGCTTGGAGAGGGTCTCGGCGGGAAGACTCGCTACCACGGGGCCGAGCTTCTCGACCGGGATGCCGCCCACCAGCGCGGAGAGCTTGTCGTTCGACAGGCCCGCGACCACCTCGGAGAGCTTCGCGGTCGGCAGACCGCCCACGATGCCGGTCAGTGCCGATGTGGGCATCTCGTTCATGATCGCGACCACGGTCGAGGTCGGCATCGCGGACATGATCGCGGCGACCTTGGACGGTGCGATCTGCCCCATGATGCGGGCGATCCGCTTCGGGTCGGTGCTCGAGAGCTCGCTGACGAGAACCGAATCCGGCATGAGGTCGATCAGGATGCCCACCGGCGTCACGTCGGCGTTGAGCGCCGACGGGGGCTGGGCGAGTACCTGCGCCGGGGTGGGTACCGCGGTGATCGAGGTGGCGGGAAGCGCGGTCAGTGCCACCGACGAGACGAGCACCGTCGCCGCCGCGGCTTGCGTCACCACGCCGAGCTTTCCCCACTGTCCCTTGGCACCGCTGTGCTGAACTGCTACGCGCATGTACTTCTCCTGAATGTGTGCTCAACGAGGAGACCGCGCGCACTACCCGCGGCGCACGGTCGGGAGACTGAACGATTCGCAATTCAAAAGAAGTACTGGTTCATTTTCAGTCCGCGACACAGTTAACGACACACCTCCGATGTCTACCGCCGGTATATCTATTCGTGATTAATTCGATATCCTTTTGTTATCTGGAAATCTTCACAGTTCGATGTGGGAATCAACGATCGCGAATCACATCCGTCCCCGCTCCGACCTGGGACGACGTCGGCGGTTCGCACGTCCCACCCCGTTAGCTGAACTACAATTTGCGAATGTAACTTGCAACTTCAAGCGAGAAGTCCAGGCCAGACAGCGGATCTATGTCCTTTTCGATAGAGAATCTTCTCTCACATGATTCCGGTTGTGAATCGCATACGTGATCTCTCCACCGCGTAGCTACCCGTCGATATCGCGCACCGACGGACAAACGGCGGTGCCGGCATCCCAGGGGATACCGGCACCGCCGCAGTGTGGTCTGACTCAGCTCGCCGCCGAGGCGCTCGATCCACCGCTCGACGCCGCGCCCGACCCGCCGGTCGACGCCGCACTCGATCCGCCGGACGACCCGCTTGCCGCCCCGGACGACGAGCCCGTCGAACCGGAGTCCCTCGCAGGGCTCTTCTCGGATGCACCGGAGGAGTCGGCGGCCTTCGTCTCACTCGCCGCCGGTGTCGATGCCGGCGTCGATGCCGACGAGTCAGCACTCTTGGCCGATGCACCGGTCTCCGCGGTGGCGGGTGTCTTCGCGGTGTCCGCGGTCTTCGCGGGCTCCGCAGCCTTCGCGGGGTCCGCTGCCTTCGCGGCCACCGGTTCGCCGGACGTCGGGCTCACCGCCGGCTTCGCAGCATCGGTGGCCGCGGTACCCGCGCGCGCCGCACCGTCCGGAGCGAGGGCGGCCGTCTTCGTCGGAACGACGGGAGCGGTCGCCGCCGCAGCGGTCGCGGGCGAGGTCGCCGCACCGGCCACCGGTGCAGCGGAGGCCGCCGAACCTGTCGCCGGCCCGGACACTGCGGGAGCCGCGACCGGAGCGATCTGACCGGTCAGCCCACTGAGGACGTTGTTCACCATGGCCGGGAGACCGGCGAGGCCACCACCGTTGTTGTTCAACACCGGGCCGAGCAACTTCACGGGAAGCGCTGCAACGGAGGAGAACAACGTGATGACGGGCTCGATGATCGCTCGAGCCAGGCTGAACAGGGGCGTGAACAGGCCGATACCCAGCGAGACCGGCCCTGCCAGTTGCGGCCCCACGAACGGTATCGACGCGACGGTGTTCCGGACGAGCGTCGGAATCGCCTCCGCGACACCCTGCAAGCCACCACCGATCACGCCGGACATGAGCGAGGGAAGCTTCGCCAGGCCCGCCGGGGTGGCGAACTCGGCGATGAGGGCCGGAAGCAGCTTCGCGATCATCGCGCCGTCGAGGAGGCCCGCGACTTTGGAGCCGGGCAGGCCGCCGATGACCTGCTTGAGTGTGGCGTCCGGCACTGAGCCGACGAGTTGCGTGAGCGTAGCGGTCGGGAGCGAGGTGATGAGCTGAGCGAGGGTCGCCTGCGGGAGCCCGGCGATCAGCGAGGCCAGCTTATCGTTGGGCAGGCCCGTGACCAGTGAGTTGAGCGTGCTCGCCGGCAGCGCCGCGATCACGGGCACCAGCTTGTCGGTGGGGACGCCGCGAACGAGTTCGGCGAGCTTCGCCGGGGGCAGGGTGGTGATCACCGGTGCCAGCTTGTCCACGGGCACAGTGCCGACGACCTCGGCCAGGGTGGCCGCAGGGAGACTCGACACCACCGAGGCCAGTTTCTGCTTCGGGACCGCGTTGATGAGCTCCGCCAGCTTGTCGTTCGGTAGACCGGACACCACGGAGCCGAGCTTGTCGAGCGGCACGACTCCGATGATGGAGCGCAACTTGTCCTCGGGTAGGCCCGAGACCATTTGCGCGAGCGTGTTGTTCGGGAGCGCCGAAATCACCGATGCGAGCTTGGCCATCGGAACATTCCCGACCACCTGGGCGAGTGCCTGCTCCGACAGACCGGAGATCATCTGCGACAGCGTTTCCGGCGGCAGGCTCGCTACGACCGGACCCAGTTTGTCGCTCGGGATCGCCGTCACCAGACTCTGCAGCTTCGCCGAGTCCAGACCTGCTACCAGCGGGGCGAGCTTCTCGACCGGCACCGCGTTGATCACCGAATTGAGCGTGCTACTGGGCAGATTGCCGACCAGCCCCGCGAGCTTGTCCGTGGGGATCTGGCCGATGATCTCGGTGAGCTTCTCCGGGGGCATCCCGTTGAAGATCTCCGCGAACTTCGCCGGCTTGACCAAGCCCAGGACCTCGGTCAACTTCGCGGTGCTCGTCCCCTCCAGAATCGAGGCGAGCGACGACGCCGACATGCCGCTCACGATGTTGGCGATCCAATTGACCTCCTGCACATCCGCCCGCAGGACGTCCGGCGCCTGGAGCACCTGCGCCGGGGTCGGCAGCGCCGTCGTCGAGGAAGGCAGTGCCGGTAGGGTCGCCACCGCGACCGAGGCCACCACCACGGTCGAGGTCATCGCCTTGGCGGCGACATCGAACCGCGCCCATGGCCGGGCCGGTTCGAGCGTACGAGTGGATTCACGCATGAGCTTCTCTCCTGAGGGTCGCTGACGAAACAACCCGCGCGGCGCTGCCGCTCGCGGGCCGACGACGTTCAGCGATCAGGGTCAGAACACCCATTCACTTATTGTCGCGAATCGAGTATGAGACGCGCGTCACATCCGCGGGATCGGAGTCGTTGTCTTCTTCATCGTTCCGTCACGGATCCTTCACGGCTGCTATACATCTCCGCGAAAAGCACTTCAGTCGATCGGTGCCGGGTCCGCCGGGCGTGCGGGTGTCATCCGGAAGTCCGCCCAGGACGGCAGTTCGTTCTCGGTGCCGAACGCCGCCCACCACGCATCGCCCACGAGCGTCTCACCCTCGCGGAGATCCGGCACCTCGACCGGCGTCGCGAGCAGGTCTCGTGCAGCCTGCTGCTCGCCGATACCGCTGAGGGCCAGCGCTCGCAGCACGGTGATGCGCCCGGGCGAGGTATCGGGTGCATCGTCGAGGATCCGCAGGGCGGCCTCGGGATCGGTTCCGATCACGTCCGTGGCCGCTTCCACGCGGAGGGGATACGACTGCGGGTCCAGCCGCAGGGCCGCACCGAAGGCGGCGGCACGGCTCCGAGAATCCGATTCGGCCAGAGCCGCGCCGCGCCAAGCGACGGCGGTCTCCCGGCATTCCAGACTTCGCCGATACCCTTCGGCTGCCTCGGCGATGCGGCCATCGGCGTGCAGGGAGGTCGCGAGGGCGAACCAGGTCCACCAATTGGGTGCGTCGGCCACGGCGCGCTCCCACATGCGCGTCCAGCGGGCGCCGGTCGGAGGAACGAACGGCGCCGACGGCGACTCCCACGGCGATGCGACGGCGGCGAGCACACCGGGATCGAGCGGTGGCAGCGGTAGCCCGTCGAACTCCTCCGGGAGTGTCTGAGGCCACGTCTCCGCACGCACGGCGAGATCAGCGGCGGCCCATCCCGATCCTCTGTGCACCACCCGGGGCGCGGCCGCAGACGATGCCACCGCCGACATCTCTGTCCGGCCGGCCACCTGCTCCCGCAGAGCGCCGACTGCGGCGTTCCAGTCACCGTGCGCCACTGCGGCGTCCATGGCGACCGCGCCGTACGACTCGACCCAGGAAACAGCGCTCCGGGCAGGGAGGACGGTGTGCTCCGACTGGGTCGGTACGAGTCCCGCCTGGATCTCCACGTACCGCCGGGGGCCGCCCCCCGCCGAATCGTTCAGCCAGTGTTGCCAGCGCTGTCCGCCGGGGCCCTCACCCCACAGGAAGAGCTTGCGGGAGGGCAGTTCCCGCGTCGAACTGAACGCGAACCCCGCGCCGAAACCGTCGACGATCCCCTCGAACGGGAGTTCCTCGGAGGCGATCTCGAAGAAGTAGTCGCGCGCGAAGCGGGCCTGCGCCGGATAGCTGATGTCGAGCCCCTCACGCTCTCCCTCGGCGAGCTCGTCCGCGGTGGGCCGTGGCACGGTGCACCGCCGGAGCCCACCCGTGTACGCCGAGTACCAGGCCGAGGACGAGGGTGCTATCACCCGCGACAGATCATCCTGCGGCACGGCGATATTGGTCCACCAGTACAGGGGCTTGGGTTCCGGATCCGGATTGACGATCTCCACCCGCGCATACAGATGAGGACTGTCGGTCGGCAGGGTGAGATCGATCCGCACCATCATTCCCCGGATGCGTTCCCACTCCCACAGCCGCACCGTATCGTCGCCCACGATGGCGGCGTTGACCGGCTGCATGCTCCACGGGGTGTGACCGGTGGCGCCCACGTTGTACTCGATACCGCCGGCGAACCAGGCACCTGTGAGCCCGAAGTTCGCGGGCTGGATCGCGCTGGGCTGGAACAACAGCTCGCGATCCGCGCGGAGATCACGCAGGCTCCAGATGCGGCCACCGAAGTCCGGTAACACGGTCGCCCGGAGCAGGCCGTTGTCCATTGTGATGGTCGCGACGGACGTCGGCTCGGGCGAGCGGGTGTACTCGTCGTAGGTCGCATAGGGCAGGGGGTGTGTGATCCGGCCGTACCGGATCCGCTCCTGCATGTCCACGGGGAGATCGCCGATCGCATCGAGCGGGACGAGGTTCTGGCGTCCGACGAACTGCGGATAGGGCGACGGTGCGCCGACCGCCGCGGCGGGGATCGTCGATGTCCCGTAGGCGATCGACGTCATCGGCACCGCTCGCCGGTGGTCGGATCGAAGACGTGCACGTGGTCGGGCACCACCGTCAGCGTGACCTCCGCGCCGCGTTCGAGCCCGGAACCACCGCGCACCACCACGGGCACATCACTCGCCGCACCGGTCTCCGGGTCGACGGTGCTCACCTCGGCGCGGGCGTATCCGTAGCTGTCGGAACCCAGTTCTTCCACCACGTCGACCTTGGCCGCGATCCCCGGCGCGCCCGCTGCGCCCACCACGAAGCCCTCGGGCCGAACGCCCAGCACCACTGCGTCGCCGTCGATACTCGCGAGCGTGTCGCGGGCTACGGGCACGATCAGACCGCCGATGTTCACGCCGCCGTCGGCCTTGGTCCCGAGCAGGAGATTCATCGCGGGCGACCCGATGAATCCCGCCACGAAGATGTTGCGAGGCTTGGCGAACAGTTCCGCCGGGGTATCCACCTGCTGGAGTACACCGTTCTTCAGAACCGCGACCCGGTGGCCCATCGTCATCGCCTCGACCTGATCGTGCGTGACGTACAGCGTGGTGATTCCGAGCTCCGCCTGCAGCCGGGCGATCTGGCCGCGCGTCTGGACACGGAGCTTGGCATCGAGATTCGACAAGGGCTCGTCCATCAGCGAGACCTGCGGTGACCGGACGATCGCGCGGCCCATGGCAACGCGCTGCCGCTGACCGCCCGAGAGCTTGGCGGGCTTGCGATCGAGGTACTGGGTCAGGTCGAGTGTTCGCGCCGCGGCTGCGACCCGGTCGGAGATCTCCGACTTCGCCATTCCCGCGATCTTCAGGTGGAAGCCGATGTTCTCCGCCACCGTCATGTGCGGGTAGAGCGCGTAGTTCTGGAAGACCATCGAGATATCGCGCTTGGCGGGCGCGATATCGGTCACGTCCCGGTCACCGATCAGGATGCGCCCTTCGTCGACGCCCTCCAGGCCGGCGAGCATCCGCAGTGTGGTGGTCTTGCCGCATCCGGAAGGTCCGACCAGGACCATGAATTCGCCGTCCTCGATCGCGAGATCAAGACGGTCGACGGCGGGGCGTTCCACCCCGGTGTAGAACCGCGACGTCGACTCGAAGGTCACTGTTGCCATGAGATCTACTTTCCTTCTACTTGCCGGAGCCGAGTGTGAGGCCGCCGATGATGTACCTGGCGAGAACGAGGTACAGGATGAACATGGGAAGCACCAGCAGCGCGACACCGGCGAGCAGCGCTCCGTAGTCGGAGTTGTACTGCATGGTCCCGTAGAACGCCCAGAGCTCGCGTGCCATCGTGTATTTCGAATCGTCCCGGACCAGGACCACGGCCAACAGGGTCTCGTTCCACAGGCCGATGGCGTTGATGATGAACGCGGTGAGCAGGCCACCGCGGGCCAGCGGCAACATCACACCCACGAAGGTGCGCAGCCCGGTGGCACCGTCCATCGCCGCGGCCTCCTCGAGTTCGTCGGGGAGCGATGCGAAGAACCCGGTGAGCAGATAGATCGTGAAGGGCAGAGAGAGCGCCGTGTACACGATGATCAATCCGGTGAGCGAATTGTTCAGGGTGCCACCGGCGAAGGAGACCTTCGACATCGCCACCGACAGGGGGATCACCAGAGTCTGGAACGGAACACCCATACCCAAGACGAAGTAGCCGGTCATGGGGCGCGCCCACCGGACCTTGGCGCGGCTGAGCGCATAGGCCGCCGGCGCACCGATCGCGAGGATCAACAATGACGAGACGAAGACGACGATCACGGTGTTGCCGAAGGCGGACTTGAATCCGGACACCTGCCAGGCGGTGGCCCAGTTGCGGAACGGACGCCCCTCCTCGAACAGGAAGCGGGGCAACGACAGTGGCCCCTCGTTCAGCTCCCGAGGCGTCTTGAACGACGCCGAGACCAGCCAGAACAGCAGGAAGACGTTGATCACGGTGAAGGCCCAGACCACCGTTCGGCCCACGTACTTGACCAACGAACGGCCCTCATTGGCCGGAGCGGGACGCGAGCGGGTTCCCCGGCCCACCGTCCGGTCGGAGGTTCTGCTGGTGACGACGGCTGCGGCAGGAGAATCGGACTGCACGGATGTGTTCACGGCGTAGCTCCCTAGTACTGCAGCTGCTCGCGACGGGACATCCGTCGCAGCAGCGTCACGAAGACGATCACCAGCAGCAGCATCACCACGGCCACGGCGCTGGCCACGCCGAACTTGCCCTCACCCTGGCTGCCGAAGGTGTCGTAGTAGACCTCCAGGCCCAGGGTCCACGAGCCCACCGGTGGCGCATAGGTTCCCGGCCCCGCCATCACCCAGACCATCTCGAAGATCTTGATCGCCGAGATGGTCCACAGCACACCGGCGATGGTGACCACGTCACTGATCATCGGAAAGGTGATGTTGCGGAACTTCTGCCAGGACGAGGCGCCTGCGATCGATGCGTCCTCGTACAGGTAGGGCGGTATCCGGTCGATCGCCGACATGAGGATGGTGATGAAGAATCCGGCGCTCGCCCACATCACGGCGGCCAGCGTGAGCCACCGGACATTGGACTCGTTGAGGAACGGGAAGGGTTCGGAGAGGCCGAGGTCGGCCAGCACCTGGTTCACCATGCCGGGCGGCTGGGCGTTGAAGATGATGCCGAAGAACATGCCGATCGCCAGCGGTGCAACGATGTTGGGGAAGAACAGGACGGCCCGGATCACCCGGCTCCCCTTCATGTCGGCGAGCACCATCGCGAACAGGAAGGCGAGCGCGAAGGTTCCGACTCCACCCACCACGATGTAGAGCAAGGTGTTCAGGAGCGCGGTCCGGAACGGGCCGCCGTCGACCAGTTCCGAGAGCAGGCCGCCGTAGTTCTCCAGACCGGCCCACACGGGAGTTCCCGAGCCCGACCAGTCGGTGAAGCTGAGGTATCCCGTGTACACGGTCGGCACGACGAGCACCGCGGTGTACAGCAGCAGTGCAGGAGTGATGAACGGGCCGAAGAGCTTGCGTCCGGCGGTCTCGTGCGCCGCCGGCTTGGGGTCCGGCCGCGCCTGTGTCGTCACGGTCATATCAGTTCTTCCTCGCCCAGTAGCGCTGTGTGTTCGTGGCCATGGCCTCGACGAATGCCTCCGCACCCAGCTGCCCCAGCATCAGCTGCTTGTTCAACGGATAGAAGACCTCGGTCGCCCAATCGGGCTCCTCGCCGTCCACCGCATCCATGGCCACCACCTTGACCTTCGACGGATCGGCGAAGTTCGCGGCGATGTCCTCGAGTCCGGGAGGCGCCGCGATATCGGACCGTGGCGTGAGATTGAGCGCCTTCGTCGCGATCGGCTCCAGGTTCTGCTTGTGCAGGATGTAGGCGATCAGCGCCTTGGCGGCGGCGGCATTGCGCGCCTTGGCCGTGATGCCGAATCCGATCGGGAGCTGCTCAACGGTGTCGAACTTCGCATCGTCGGGCTTCGGGATCTGGAACGAGCGGAGCACCAACGGATCCGCGCCGCTCTTGATCCGGTACTGCCCCGCCTCCGAGGTGATCCAGGAGCCGACGAACAGGTAGGCGGCCTGGCCGTCCGCCCACTGGTTCTGCACATTGGGGAACTTCGATGCGTCCCAGCCCCGGATGAAGACCTTCTCCCGCGCCATGCGCTCCACGTGCCGGGCCGCTGCGAGGAAGGACGGATCGGAGCGCCACACTCCGCCCGTGCGGTCACGCGCTGCGGCGAGGAAACCACCGGGGCCGACGTACTTCTCAGCCCACTGCGAGTAGAAGTAGGCGTTGTAGAAGTCGATATCGCCGTCCTGCGCCACCGGTGCGACTCCGCGCTCGCGTGCCTCCCGGAAGAGCGTGAAGAGGTCTTCCGTGGTCTTGGGAGCGACGAAGCCCGGGACGCGATCCGGAGCCATCCACCATCCGTTGCCGATCATCTCGTACGGGATCAGTTTGATTCCGCCGGACGGCAGCTTGTTCTGCGGATAGTCCCAGCTGGTGCGCTGCAGCACCGCTTCGACGGTCTTCCCCTCGCCGGTGTCCATGCCGAGGACGTCGGACACGCTCTGCACACCCCCGGACGACGCGATCGCCGCGTTCACCTGACTGATGTCCTGGTCGACGAGGTCGGGCACGCTCGCGGTATTGAGCGCCGGTGCCACGCTGGTGGTGAGAACCTTCCGGCCGATCCACTGGACGTCGACCTCAACGCCGGTCGCCTCGGTGAAACAGCGGAACGCCCTGTCCAGGACCTGCATCTGGGGTTCGCCCGAGGTCCACATCGACCAGTACGTCACCTTGCCGGTGACCTTCGGTGCATTTGCGACCGGCGCGCAGCCGGCCTCGACGAGGGCCCGATCCGTCTCGTCGAGCTGGCTCGCGCAACTCGTCGCCCCCAGCGTTACCACCAGGGCGAGCGCGCCGGCGATGACCGGCATTCGTGCTGATCCGGGGAGTTTCACCCCCCGATTGTTGCAAACATGCGATTACTTTGCTCGCTATTCGATCATTTTCACTCACCTACCCGGATGGCGGTCAGCTTCGCAGGATTCCGCACGGAGTACACCCCCGTGATCGCATCCCCACTCACCTCGATGCACGTCACCATGTCGACCACCCCGTCGAAGGAGACGACCATCGCCGGCATGCCGTTGTAGACGGCGAACCGCAGGCCCATCTCGCCCATCGTCGAACCCTTGCGGAACAGCCCGATGAGCAGCCGCGCCACCCTGTCGGCGCCGTGCACCGGGCGGCGCGCGGCGGAGACCACGCCGCCGCCGTCACCGAGGAAGACCACGTCCGGCGCCAGGACGTCCATGAGCGCCTGCACGTCTCCGGTCGCGGCCGCCAGCAGGAACCGCTCGGCCGCCCCCTGCGCCGCGGCGGGTTCGACCACCGTGTGCGGCCGCCGCGCCTGCACGTGACCGCGGGCGCGGTGCGCCGTCTGGCGCACCGTCGCCTCGCTCTTTCCCACGGCTTCCGCGATCTCCGGGTAGCCGAACCCGAACACCTCACGGAGCACGAAAACCGCTCGCTCCGTGGGGGTCAGGGATTCCAGCACGAGCAGCATCGCGGTGGTCACGGCCTCACCGGTGAGCACGTGCTCCGCCGGAACGTCGCCCGACGGTGCCTCCAGGGGCTCCGGCAGCCACGGCCCCACGTACTCCTCCCGACGCCGGGCCGCGCCCCGCAGCGCGTTGAGCGACTGCCGGGTCACGATGCGCGCCAGGTACGCCCGTGGATTGCCGACCGATCCCGGATCCACCTCACTCCACCGCAGGTAGCTCTCCTGCAGCACGTCCTCGGTGTCGGCCACGCTGCCCAGGATCTCGTAACCGATGGAGAACAGCAGCGGCCGGTACTCCGTGAACAGCTCGGCGGCGGTGGTCATTTCGGCGCGGGCAGCCAAGCGTAGTTCGCGGTCCGGGCGGCGCCGCGGGCCATCCGGCAGACCTGCTCCTTGACCACGGCGGCGGGCTTGCCGCCGAACCAGATCCGGGTGGGGGTGTCATCGCGCCGCGCGGCCTGGATCACCGCGGTGCGGCGGCCGATCGAGACGTTCTGGCCGGTGTATCCCATCGAGTACTTCCGGGGGGCGGCACCGTCGAGGATGCGGGCGAGGTTGTCGGCGCCGTGCGCGCCCTGCGGGAGCGCCGTCTGGCAGCTGAGCCTCGCGTGCGGTACGGCCGCACCGTCGCCCACCGCAACGATCCGTGGATCGCTCACGCTGCGCAGGAACTCGTCCACCACCACCCGGCCGGACCCGTCGACCGCCAGACCGCTGCGCGCCCCCAGATCGCTCACCTGCGTGGCGATGGCCCACAGCACCAGATCGGCACCGTCGGGCCCGGCGTACCGGCCGCGCCGCAGCTCGACCCCGAGCCGCTCCAATTCGCGCCGCACGCGGGAGCGCGCACCGTCGCCCAGCGAGGCCCCGATCTCGCCCTCGCTCAGCAGCCGCACCCGCAGGCCGGGGCGCGCCTCCGCGATCTCCGAGGCGGTCTCGATCCCGGTGAGGCCGCCGCCCACCACGGTGACCAGCGCACCGTCGGACAGCGCGGCGAGGGCCGACCGCGCCCGGGTGGCCGATTCGAGCCCGCCCACCGCGAGAGTGCCCGACGGTGCCGTGATCGCCCCGCCCGCGGCGTACACCAGGTGGTCGAAGGGCAGCACGGTGCCGTCGGCGAGCACCACGGAACCGTCGCCGATCTTCTCGGCCTCGCCCACCACGAGGCGGATGGCGGGGTTCAGCATCTCGGTGAGCGGCGTGGTGGCCGCGCCGGTGCCGGCGATGTGCTCGTGCAGCCGCACCCGTTCCACGAACTCCGGGCGCGGGTTCACCACCGTGACGTCCACGCCGTCGGCCTTCTTCATCAGCCGATTCGCGGCGATCGTCCCCGCGTACCCGGCACCGATCACGACGACCTTCATCTCTGTCTCCTTCAGGCGGATTCCAGTGTTCCGCACTCAAGACACCGGCCGACGCGGTTCTGTGACAGCTACCCCTCCGCGATCGCCGCCAGCGGGGGCGTGCGGGCCGCGCGGACGGCGGGCAGGATGGCCGCGCCCACGCCCACGAAGGCCGACGCGACCAGCATCACCAGCACCGTGGACCAGGGCACCACCACGGACCCGAGGCCCTCATCGCGCAGCGAGTACACCAGCGAGGTGCCCAGGAGTACGCCCAGCGCCAGCCCGAGGACCGCACCGAACAGCGCGATGAGCATCGATTCCAGGTAGATCGACTTGCGCACCTGGGAGCGGATCATGCCGATCGCGCGCAGCATGCCGATCTCGCGGCGCCGCTCCACCACCGACAGGGCGAGGGTGTTGACGATGCCGAGGATCGCGATGATCACGGCCAGCCCGAGCAGCGCGTACAGCACGCCGGTGAGCGCGGTGATCGCCTGCCCCGCCTGATCCTTGAGGTCCTGCTGGTCGTCGACGTTCACCACCAGCAGCGGTTTGACGGCCTCCCGCAGGCGCTCCTTGAGATCGTCGACCGAGGTGCCCTCGGCGGCGCCGAGGAACACCGACTGCGGCGTGACGATCGGGCTGGTGGCGCCCTGCGCGGGCGGATACAGCTTGTTCACTTCGTCGACCGTGATCACCGGCCCGGACAGGGATCCGCCCTTCGCGTAGATCCCGACCACCGTGGCCTCCGCCTGCTCGCGCCCGGTCGCGGAACCGAGCCCGACCTTCGAGCCCACCTCCCAGCCCTCGGCGCGCGCCTTGTCCTCGTCGACCAGCAGCCCACCGGGTTTCAGATCGAGCGAGCCGGACACCCGGGTGAGGTTGAAGACGGCGTTCACGTCACCGTCCACGGCGAGCAGATTCTGCCGATCGCCCGCCACCCGCGCGGGCACCGCGTACAGGGTGGTCTTGGCGCCGATGCCCGGGACGTCTTTGATCGCGGCCAGCGCCGCCGGCGGCATCCCGAACTGGGGCGCCTGCAGCACGAGGTCCGAGCGGATGCCGGTATCGACCTGGGCGTCGACCGACTTCTGCATCGAGGCGCTGAGCGTGCCGATCACGCCGACCAGGGCCACCCCGATCACGAGCGCGAAGGCCGTGGCGGTGGTGCGCTGCGGATTGCGCATCACGTTGGTGCGGCCCAACTGGCCCGCCGGCCCGAAGGGTTTGGCCAGTATCGTGCCGATGCCGCCGAGCACGGGACCCACCAGCGCCGGACCGCCGATCACCACGGCGAGCACGAGACCGAATCCCGCGATACCCACCATGATCGCCGCACCGGAGCCGGTCTCCGTGGTGGAGACGAACAGCAGCGCGAGCGAACTCAGCAGCAGTCCACCGCCGATCGCGCCGCGCACCATCACCGAGGTCGCCGAGCCGCCGTCCTGCGTGCGCATGGCGGCCACCGGCGGCACCCGGGAGGCGCGCACCGCGGGAATCAGAGCCGAGATCACCGTGACCACGGTGCCCACCACCATCACCGTGACCACGACCGAGGGTTCGACCACGATCCCGGTGTCCGGGAAACCCGCACCGGCGGCCTTCACCGCGGCCTGCAGCAGCCAGGCCAGGCCGATGCCCGTGGCGAGTCCGGCGGCGCTGCCGAGGACGCCCACGACCAGCGCTTCGAGCACCACCGAGTTGCGCACCTGCGAGCGGCTCGCACCGATCGCGCGCAGCAGCGCGAGCTCCTTGAGTCGCTGCGCGACCAGCATCGAGAAGGTGTTGTAGATGATGAAAACGCCCACCAGCAGGCCGATCAGGCCGAACGCCACCAGGAAGTAGTTGAGGAAGCTCAGGCCCTGGTTGATCTGATCGCTGAACTGCTTGCGCACCTCGTCGCCGGTCTTGACGTCGAGATCGGGCAGCGCGGCCGCGAGCCGCTCGCGCACCTGCTCCGGCGTGGTGCCGGGCGCCACGGCCACGTCGATGTTCGGCGTGGTGGCCCCGTCTCCGAAGAGCTTCTGCGCCTCATCCTTCGCGAACAGGGCACCGATGTAGCCACCGGAATCCACCGAGGCGGTGTACGCGCCCACCACCGTGACGTCGATCGGTCCGGGCGAGTGCGGCGTGACCACGGTGGTCTTCGAGCCGACGGGAAGATCGAGGCGGTCGGCGGCGGAATCGTTGAGCACCATCTCGTTCGGGCCCGACGGCGCCCTGCCCGAGGTGATCTTCAGCCCCTCGGAGTCGAGGTTCTCACCGGGCGGCAGGTACGCGCCGCCGGTCTGCGGGGCCCCGGTCGGCGAGACCACGTCGCCCTTGCCGTCGCGCAGGGCGATGGGTCCGGTGACCGCAGGCTGCGCCACGCGCACCCCCGGGACCTCCCGCACCCGATCCACCACGGACAGCGGCACTCCCGGGCCCTGCGGGCCGAACCCACCCTGCCCCCGCGCGTCCTTGGGCGCCACCCGCGCGTCCACTCCCACCGCGATCCGGTCGGAGATCCCGTCGAAAGCCTTCGACAGCGTGCCGGTGAAGACCATCGAGCCGGCGATGAAGGAGGTGCCCAGCAGCACCGAGAGCACCGTCAGGAACAGGCGCCCCTTGTGCGCCATCAGGTTGCGTATCGCAACCCGATTCATCGGCGAGGCCATCAGCCCGCCACGAGCTCGTCGAGATGGATCATCTTGTCCATCACGGTCTCCGCTGTGGGCGAGCGCATCTCGTCGACGATCCGGCCGTCGGCGAGGAAGACGACGCGGTCGGCGTAGGAAGCGGCGCGCGGATCGTGCGTCACGATCACCACGGTCTGCTTGTAGTCGTCCACCGCGGCCCGCAGGATGGACAGCACCTCGGCGCCCGAGCGGGAGTCCAGGTTGCCGGTGGGCTCGTCGCCGAAGATGATCTCGGGCCGCCCCACCAGGGCGCGGGCGCAGGCGACGCGCTGCTGCTGCCCGCCCGACAGTTCGGTGGGCCGGTGATCCAGGCGCGGGCGCAGCCCGAGCCGGTCGATCACGGTGTCGAGCCACTGCTGATCGGGCTTGCGGCCCGCGATGTCCAGCGGCAGCGTGATGTTCTCCAGCGCCGTGAGCGTGGGCACCAGGTTGAAGGCCTGGAAGACGAATCCGATCCGGTCGCGCCGCAGCTCGGTGATCTGCTTATCGCTGAGCGAGGTGAGCTCGGTGTCGCCCACCTGCACCGATCCACTGCTCGCCGCGTCCAGGCCCGCCAGACAGTGCATCAGGGTGGACTTGCCGGAGCCCGACGGCCCCATGATCGCGGTGAACTCACCGGCGAGGAAGTCCACGGAGACGCCGGCCAGCGCGTGCACCACGTTGTCGCCCTCGCCGTAGACCTTGGTGAGATCGGCGGCCCGGGCCGCCACCGCGAAAGTTGATTCGGACATGTCATCGAGCTTGCCAGATGCAACAGCTTCCGGCATCGGGGACAATACTGATCCATGCAACTCGAACCCCGCGTCCTCATGCAGCTCTCCGGCCTGCTGGACCTGCGCGAGGGCAAGTTCTTCGCCAGCTGTTTCGGCACCCGCGTGCCCGACGACCTCCTCGCCGCCGTCACCGTGCACGGCACCGCCACCAACAAGGCGACCGCCGGATTCGCCTCACCCTCGCGCACGCAGGCCGCGATGCCGGTGGAGATCGAGCACTGGGACGACGTGCCGCCCGCGGAGGGCGAGTGGGACACGGTGCTGCACACGAGGCTGTGCGTGGACACGTCGGGCACCGTCGAGCTGTTCTCCCCCGCCGAGGGCGCGGTCGGCGAGATCGTCGAATTCCCCATGGCGCGCGGGTTCTACGAGGTGGAGGCCGCGGCGCGGCACGCCGGAGACGGTGCCGACACCTGGCGGCTGCGGCTGTGGCACTCCGACGAGGTGGGTCCCGACCTCAAGGAGATCCGGGAGATCGCACTCCTCGCCCGCTGAGGCCCGCTAGGCTCGGATGCAGAATCGGGGTCTGGGGGGACCAATGACTGCTTCTGCACCTGCCACCGCGCTGTCCGCGTTCAGCGCGGGCGTCGCTGCGCTCGGCATCCAGATCGGCGAGTTCGAGGCCGCGCCGCCCGATAAGGCGCTCGCACGCCGGGCCTTCGAGGCGGCCACCACCGCCGATCCGGGAATGGCGGACGCCTGGCTCGGACGCGCGGCGGCCGGCGAGGCCACCGCCGAGGTGCTCGCCGCGCTGCATCATCACGCCGCCGCCATCGGCTCGGCCGCACGGCGCTCGGGACTCTCGCCGGGCCGGCTGGCCGCCACCTTCGCCACCGGCATGTACGTGGACTATCCACTCCGCGACGCCGCCACCGCCCACGTGGCGTACGCCGCCCGGCTGCTGGCCGACGGTGCGCCCGAGGATGCGGAACGCGCGCTCGACGCCGCCGCATCGTGCCCCATCGAGCGGTATCAGCGGGCCGTGCTGTGCGCCTCCGGGCGCCGCTGGGCCGATGCACTCACCGCGCTGGACGGCCTCGCCTCCTGGGACGACGAGGCCCTGACGGCCGCGGGTCACGCGATCGCCGGTGCGGCCGCGGCCCAACTTGGCCGCTTCGCCGAGGCCGCGCGGCACTGCTCCGCTGCCGCGTCCGGACCCGTGCCGGGTGCCGCCGCGGCGGCGCGGTACTGCCACGGACTGGTGCTGCGCGAGCAGGGCGACGAGGACGGTGCCCGGGAGCTGCTGGAACGGGCGGCATCGTCGTACCCGCCCGCGGAGGCCGCGCTGCGCGATCCGCAGCACCGCCTGGTGATCGCCGGGCCGGACGACGAGGAACCCGAGGCCGAATCCGAGCCCGGCCCGGATCTGCTCGCCGAGGCGGCGGCCGAGCTGGACCGGCAGGTGGGCCTGCGCGAGGTGAAGGAGCAGGTGGCGCGGCTGCGCACCACGATGCAGCTGGCGCAGGTGCGCGCCGATAAGGGCCTGTCCAGCGGCGCCCGTTCGTTGCACCTCGTCTTCACCGGCCCGCCCGGGACCGGCAAGACCACGGTGGCGCGCATCGTGGCGCGGATGTACCGCGGGCTGGGCCTGCTGCGCACCGACAACGTGGTGGAGTGCTCGCGCCGCGATCTGGTGGGCCAGTACCTGGGTGCCACCGCGATCAAGACCAGCGCCGTGATCGATTCCGCGCTCGACGGCGTGTTGTTCATCGACGAGGCGTACACCCTGGTGCAGGAGGGGCTTTCGGGCGGTGACGCCTTCGGGCAGGAAGCGGTGGACACGCTGCTGGCGCGGATGGAGAACGACCGCGACCGGCTCGTGGTGATCATCGCCGGATACGACGGCGACATCGACCGATTCCTCGGATCGAACGAGGGCCTGGCGTCCCGGTTCGCGCGCCGGATCCGGTTCCCGAGCTACTCCCCCGGTGAACTCGCGGAGATCGGCGAGGCGCTGGCGCGCTCGCGCGACGCGGTGCTCACCGGTGAGGCCGCGGCCGTGTTGGAGGCGTGCTGCGGCGGCATCGCCGACCGGCTCGATCAGCTCGGCAACGGCCGGTTCGTGCGCAACGTGATCGAGGCCGCGGAGGAGGAGCGGGAACTGCGCCTGGCGGAATCGGGCGCCGATCTCTCCGCACTCGACGAAGCGCAGCTCATGCGGATCGAGGGCGCCGATATGGCACGCGCGCTGGAGGCGCTGGTGGGCGTCTCGGTCTAGATCGACTAGATCGAGTTGGCGACGTTCGCCGCGTACTCGTCGCTGTTCGACGGGCCGGTGCCGGTCATCATGACCTCGTCGGCCAGCGCATCCGCGGCCTCGAGATCGACGCCGGTCTCGCGCTGGCTGTGCGCGATGAAGATCTCGGCCGAGACGCAGGGCTCGCCGCCCACGTAGACCATGCAGTCCACCGTGATCAGGTCTGTCTCGGCCTTGACGATGTGCGAGCCGAGGCGGGTGCCCACGCTCACCACATCGCCGATGCGCAGCGGCTTGATGTAGTGGAAGGTCTGCCCGGCATGCAGGATCGCCGAGAGGTTGCAGCCCGGGATCGCCTTGCCGACCAGCGCGGACGCGGCCTGCAGCAGCGGAGCGCCCAGCATGGTGGCGGGCACCGCGTTATCGGCGGGGACCACGCGGCTGGCGGCGTAGGGCACGTGCCAGTTGCGCGTGGCGCGGGCGAAGGAGCGCACCGACTCGGAGCCGATCTCATAGGCGTCGGGGAACCAGATCTCCCACTCGTCGGCGATCGACACGGGCATACTCCTCAGGACTTCACCCTCAGCGGACATACGCGAGGGACGGTACAGGTTAACCGCATATCGCGTGCGATCCCAAACGCAGGCCATCCGCGTGACAGCGAACACTGTCAGCGGGGTGTCCGGTTCGGTGACAGCGGGACGAAACAGCATTACCGTCGGAGGCATGTGGCGGACGAACTCACTGCGCGTCGCGGTGGTGGGCGCGGGCATCGGCGGCCTGGCCGTCGCCGCCGGTCTGCAGCGGGCCGGCGCTGAGGTGATCGTCCTCGAACAGGCCGCCCGTTTCCTGCCCCGCGGCTCGGGGTTGTCGCTGTTCGGCAATGGTTTCACCGCGCTGCGGTCACTCGGCTTGGAGGAGCGGGTGCGGGCCGTGACGGCCGACGGTCCGCCGCAGATCCCCGTAGGCACGCGGACGGTGGACGGTACGCGGGTCACCACCTTCCGCCCCGAGACCGCGGCCGAACTACGGGTGGTCGACCGCACCGAGCTGCACAAGACCCTGCTGGCCGCACTGATCCCCGACACCGTGCGGCCCGGCATCCGCGTCGAGGGTGTCAATCGGGACACCGTCGACCTCGGGCCGAGCGGTCTGCTCTCGTACGCGCACGTGATCGTGGGCGCCGACGGCATCCGCAGCCGGGTGCGCGGCAGTTACGCGGGAGACCCGGGCGCGGCGTACTGCGGGTACGGGGCGTGGCGGGGCATCACCTCGGAGCCGGTCGCGCTCGAGGACGCGGGCGAGACCTTCGGTCGGGGCGAGCGCTTCGGCTACGTGCCCTTGCGGGACGGGCGGGTGTACTGGTTCGCGGTGCGCCCCTCCACCGCGGACGACGAGCCCGAGCCCGGCGAGCTGCTCGACCGGTTCGGCGCGTGGCACGATCCGATCCCGGAGCTGATCGCGGCTACGGAGCCGAAGCGGATCGGCTATCAGCCCATCGAACGGCTCGCGCATCCGCTGCGCACCTACTCGCGCGGCCAGGCCACGCTGGTCGGCGACGCCGCGCACGCGATGCCGCCCACCCTGGGGCAGGGCGCGAATCTCGCTCTGGAGGATGCGGCGGTCCTGGTCTCGCTGCTGCGGCCGCTGGCCTCGGATCCGGATCCGAGGGCAGTCCCGGTCGCGCTCACCGACTACGACAAGCAGCGCCGGCGGCGGACGCAACGCATCGCGCGGCAGGCCCACCTGCTCGGAACCGCCGGGCAGTGGCCCAATCCGGCGGTCGCCTTCGGGCGCGATACCGCACTGCGGTTCGCTCCGGACGGCGTGATCGATTACGCGCTGCGCCGCATCCAGCAGTGGTCTCCTCCGCAGTGACCCCGTGGGCGGAGGGCACTGCCGGGCTGCTCCGATTGCCGTCGGGTCTGCTGGTGCGTGGGCGCGGCCTGCGCGCAGGCGCACCCGACGAATCCGCCACGGTGACACTGGCGTTGACGTGGCTGCCGCCCGAGAGTGCGCCCGGCCGGATCCTGTGGGTGCGGACTCCCGACTTCGGTGTACCGCTGGCCCCGGAGGCTGCGCGCCGCCGGTTCGCCCAGGCGCACGCGCTGCTGCCGACGGAGCGTGTCGAGGTGGTGTGCGGCGGCGGAATCGGCAGGACCGGAACGGGTCTCGCCGCGCTCGCGATCCTGGACGGCCTCACACCCACCGACGCCGTGGACTACGTGCGTACCGGATACCATCCACGCGCCGTCGAGACCCCCTGGCAGCGTTGGTTTCTCGCCGGGGTTCGCCGCTGACTCAGTAGCCGGCGGTGATGGCCTGTTGCAGCGCCAAGGAGACCGCCGGATCGACCTGCTGGCCGCCCGCCTGCGCCTGCTGGAGGATCTGCTGCGCGAAACTGGAGGCCGCCGCGCCGGGCACAGCCGGCTTCGCGGCTGGCGACTTCGGCGGCTTCGCAGCGGGCGCCTGCGCCTTGGGAGCCTGCGCCTTCGGCGCCTGGAGCGTGGGCTCCTGCACCTTCGGGGTCTGCGCCTTCGGGGTCTGCGCCTTCGGGGTCTGTGCCTTCGGAGCTTGCACCTTGGGCTGCGTGACCTTCGGGGTCTCGCTCGTCGCGGGGACGGTGCGCGGGGTGGGCGCGCCCAGGCCCCGGCCGCAGGAGGACCAGGCGCCCTTGCCCTGGCCGGCGAGCACCTTCTCGGCGATCGCGATCTGCTGCGCCTTGGTGGCCATGTAGGCGCGGGGTGCGTACTGCTGACCGCCGTAAGCGTTCCAGGTGGACGGGCTGAACTGCAGGCCGCCGTGGTAGCCGTTGCCGGTGTTCAACGACCAGTTGCCACTGGACTCGCACGCGGCCACCCGATCCCACTGCGCGTCGGTCGCGGCACCAGCCGTCGGCGCGGTCAGCGCGAGCCCGGCACCGCCGAGCAGGGCACCGGCGGCCGCGGCGCGCACGGTGGAACGTCGAACGGTGGACGGGGCGCGATGGCGACCGGGCATGCGAGACCTCTCGTCTGAACAACACTTCGAGCCGTGGAACGGCCCGGTTGTTTCAGGCGACGCACGATCGAACTTCGTCTTGCAAGATAGCCGCGGCTCTCACGGGCGTTCAATCATTTCTCTGTCGCAATTCACGCATAATTGCGACAATTCGGCGAACTCGCAGGTCGGGTGCGCATCCCGCCTCCCCGCGTCCGCGCGCGACACCGAGGCCGGACGGTGGGCGAATCCCGGTCCCCGCGGCTCTCCCGCTCGCGGCCTGCGCCGACCCTGCGGCGCGGATTACGCAGCCGCACTCCGAGACCTCGTCCTCGGTCCCGCTCGCGCTCCGCGATACCTACGCCGCCGTTCCGGGCACGGAGTCAGGCCGCCACGGGTGGGGCCGGATCGCCGCGTCGGCCCGCGTGCGAGTCTCACCCGGGCCACTCGACACCGAGGCCCACACACCGCCGCAAGCGCCGACCGGACTTGCGGCACATCGTCTTCGCCCATTCGACCGCTCATGTATCCTGCCGTTGACTCATGAGGAGGCCTTGCGTGCGACAGGCAGACCGGCTGGACACCATTCTCGAGCGGGTGCGCGAGGATGCCCAAGTGGACGTCAACGGTCTCGTCGATGCCCTCGGAGCTTCGCCTGCCACCGTTCGGCGTGATCTCGACCTCCTCGCCGAACGCGGATTGGTCACGCGAACGCACGGCGGAGCGCGCAAGCGCGATTCGATCGCGTACGACCTCCCACTGCGCTACCGCTCCGCCAACGGCGGAGAGGCGAAGGCCGCCATCGCCGCGGCCGCCGCGTCGCTGATCCGGCCCGGGCAGGTGGTCGGGCTCTCGGGCGGCACCACGGTGACCCGGATCGCAGATACGCTGGCGCACAGCCCCTTCTCCAAGGAACTCACGGTGGTGACCAACGCCGTGGACATCGCCTCGCAGCTGGCCATGAACTCGGACATCCGCGTTCTCGTCGTCGGCGGAGTACTCAATCCCGGGACCTACGAGCTGGTCGGTCCCATGGCGCACCAGTCGCTGTCCGGTCTGTGGCTCGACCTCGCCTTCATCGGCGCAGACGCCTTCGACCGGTCCGGCGCGACCACCCGGAGCGAGGAGGAGGCCTTCATCAACCGCCTCATGGCCTCGCGGGCCGAGACCGGGATCCTCACCGCGAGCTCGTCGAAGTACGGGACTCGCACCATGGCGTCGATCGGTGGACCCGAGGTCTTCTCCACGGTGATCACCGACGACGGCCTCGACGAGGCCGACCGTGCCGAACTCGAAGCCTCCGGGTTCGAGGTGCAAACGGCGTCGGACCCGGAGTAGAGGTCACTCCCGGGGCGAACCGGCGAACAGCAGGAGCAGCCGAGCGGCCTCGGCGCTCAACGCGTCCCGCCCGACGCCGACGTACTTGCGACTGTCGACCACCGCAGGGTTCGCCGCGAGGAAATCGCGAACCGCTCCGGTGAAAACAGCATTGAGATGGGTCGACACGTTGACCTTGGCGATCCCGGCCTCGATCGCCGCCCGCAGACCGTGATCCGCCACTCCCGATGATCCGTGTAGTACCAGCGGCACCGGCACCGTGCCGCGGAGGCGGGCGATGAGATCGACGTCCAGCTCAGCGGTTCGCGAGGTCATCGCATGCGAGCTGCCCACCGCGACCGCCAAAGCGTCCACGCCGGTGTTCGCCCAGAACGCCTGCGCCTCGTCCGGATCCGTGCGCACCCCGGGAGCGTGCGCGCCGTCCTTGCCGCCCACCTCCCCCAGCTCCGCTTCCACCGATACGCCCAGATCGTGGGCCTTGGTCACGGTGGCGCGCGTGGTCGCCAGATTCTCGCCGTAGGGCAGGGTCGACCCGTCGTACATCACCGAGGTGAAGCCCAGACCCAGCGCCTCGTCGATCAGCTCGATGTCCTCGGCGTGGTCGAGGTGCAGCACCACGGGCTGCGTGCTGGTGCGGGCGAGCGCCTTGGCGCCCAAGGCGATCGGCTCGAGGCCGCCGTGATACGCGGCGCAGTTCTGCGAGATCTGGAGCACCACGGGCAATTCCGCGGACTCGGCGGCGGCGACGATCGCCTCGGCCGTTTCCAGGTGCACCACGTTGAACGCACCGATGGCTCGCCGTCCCGGCTCCGCCAGCGCAAGAGCCTCCGTCAGGTTGACCAGCGTCATTGCTAGGACTCACTTTCCGTGGAAATGATGACGTCGGAGGAGATCGACGTCCAGTCGGGATGGATGGCACCGGCATGGTCGACGAGGACGGCCGCTGCCGAGTACGCGACCGCTCGACGCAGTAGCGCGGCGAGGTCGTCACCGCGGACCAGCGACTCTGCGAGCCCGGCGACCGCGGCATCGCCCGCGCCGGTGGGATTGCCCACCAGTTCGGCCGGCGGAGATGCGGTGGCTCGACCACCGGCCCCGATCACCTCCAGCCCACGCGGACCGCGGGAGACCAGGATGTTGCGGGCGCCTTCCGCGAGGAGGCGCTGCACACCTCCTTCGGGCGTACCGTCCGCCGCCACGGCGATCAGTTCGTCCTCGTTCGGCTTGAGCCAATCGGCACCCGCGCGAGCGGCATCGACGAGTGACTCGCCGCTGGTGTCGACGACGACCACGCTTCCCCGATCGCGCCCCAGCGCGATGAGGTCGGTCAGGAGAGCGGCCGGGGCATCGGGCGGAATGCTTCCGTTGATCGTGAGAACGTCCACGGGCCCGGCGCTCAGCAGTGCCGCGACGTCGGCCAGCATCCGGTCCCAGACGTCGGCGCCGTGCCCGCCCCCGCGCTCGTTGAGCACCGTGACGCGGCCCGATTCCTCGACCACCGCGATCGAGCGCCTCGTGGGTGCGGAACTCGGTGTGAACCACCAGGTCAGGTGATCCTCATCACCGGCGACCGCAGGTACATCGGCGGTTCGCAGGGGCCCCATCGCGACGGTCTGCACGCCGTTCGCGGAGAGCACGCGGGCGCAGTTGATCCCCTTCCCACCGAGACGCTCGGAGCCTCGGCCCACGGCATTGGTCGCACCCACGGCCAGCGCGGCCACGGGAATCGTGATGTCGAGCGCTGGATTCGGGGTGACGCACAGGACCCTCGGCGGCTGGGGCACAGCTGCGGCCTCGGTCATCAGTCGGTCAGGACGACGGACCTCGTCAGAGACCGCGGATGATCGGCGTCGAGGCCCGCGTGGCGCGAACGCAGGAGCGCGAAGGCATGCACCCGGACGAGCTCGGCCAGCGGATCACGATCGACGAATTCGAAGCGAGCACCGGTGTTTTCGACGTCCTCGGCCAGGCCGTCCGGGGCCGGGCCGAACTGCCACGTCGCGCGTCCGGGGGCGGCGATCGCGATGGGCCCGTGCCGGTACTCCATCGAGGAGTAGGCCTCGGTCCAGGCCTGCGCGCTCTCGCGCAGCTTCAGTGCCGCCTCTTCGGCGACGTTCCACGCCCAGCCGGTTCCGATGAAGGAGATCTGCTCGGCGGCGAGGAGCGAAGGATCGACCATCGACTCCTGGACGCGGTCGCCGTCGAAGTCGAAACCGGACAGGACGTCCGCCGCCTGAGCGACGGCGGTGTCGAGTACCGCGCGCGGCTGCAGGGTGGATCGCAGCAGCATCAGCGCGGCCGTCGCGAACCGGGTCTGCACCACGCTCTGTTCATCGGCGAAGTCCAGGACGATCGCCTCGTTCACCAGATCGACGATCGGTGTGTGCGGGTCGGCGATCACCGCGACCGTGGGAATCGACTGCGGCACCTGGGCCAGCGCCGTCAGCACCTCGCTCGTGGTGCCCGAGCGGGTGATCGCCACGATGCGGTCGTACGTGCGCTGCAGTGGTGCCTCACTCGCCGTGAAGGCGTCGGTCTCGCCCCGGCCCAGGCTCTCTCGCATGGATGCGTACGCCTTGGCGATGAACCACGAGGTACCGCAGCCGATCACGGCCACACGCTCGCCGTCACGCGGGAGTCCGGCGCGCAGCGCGTCGCGTTCGAGCACCGTCGACCAGATCTCCGGCTGACTGCTGAGCTCCACCTGCATCGCGTATCCCGGCTGCGGCATGGGAATCCCACTCCATTCTCGCGCCCCGCGCGATTGATGTTTTCTGCACGTTCAGGCTATCAGTTGCTCATAGAAAAGCATCACGGATTGGCGATATGCTCGTATAGGCTCATCACCATGACGCTTCGGAGCTTCGACGCACCCCGCCCGCCTGCGGTGATGTCTCGATGACGACCTCGACGAGCATTCTCGCCCGTTGTCGGCCGTGGAGCCTCGGCGACGGCCCGGCGGCCGTGGCGATCGATGTGGGCGGCACCACGGTGAAAGCCGGCCTGATCGACACCGGCGGGCGCATGATCGACGCCACCATTCGCGATGCCCCGGAGCCGGGAGACGGTGCCGCGGGCGAGCTCGTCCTCCTCATCGACGAGGTGGTCGAGGCCTTCCGCCGGACCCACCGCCGGATCCGCGTCGAGGCCGTGTCCGCAGTGATCCCCGGCATCGTGGACGACGACCGGGGCATCGGCGTGTACTCCACGAACCTCGGCTGGCGCGACGCCGACTTCGCGTCGATGCTCGGGCGGCGGTACGACCTGCCCGTGCGCGTCTCGCACGACGTCCGCGCTGCGGGTCGGTCCGAATTCTCCTTACTCGCGCCGGAGACCGACGCCCTGATGATCACGATCGGGACCGGGATCTCGGCCGCGCTCCGGCTGGGCGGCGCCATGGTGACCGGCGGCGGCTACGCGGGCGAGATCGGCATGCTGCCGGTGACGGTGCGCGACGGCGCAGCGCCGGAACCCGTGGAGCGCATCGCTTCCGCGGCCGCCATCGCGCGGCGGTACAGCGAGCGCACCGGATTCGACGTTCAGGGTTCGATCGACGTGGTGCAGGCGCGCGATGCCGGAGATGCCGCCGCCCTGGAGATCTGGGCCGACGCGGTCGAGGCGCTGGCGCAGGTGTGTCTGCAGGCCACCGCACTGCTGACGCCCTCCGTCATCATCTTCGGCGGGGGACTCGCGGAGGCCGCGGATCTGCACTCCGACGTCGCTTCAGCACTGTCCGAACGCATCTCGTATCTGCCGCAACCCGAAGTGCGCGCCGCCCGATTGGGGTACGTCGCCGGCCTGCTGGGTGCCGGCCTGCTCACCCGCGAGCCGGGAGCGGCCCTCCGCAGCGGCGAACCGCAGGCCCACTGACCGGGCCGGGGCGTGCGCTGGGCTCACTCCCCGAGGCGAGCGGTATCGCACCACTCGCCCCTGGACATCACTCGCAGAACCTGCGCCTGTTCGTTCATCACGATGAGATCGGCCGCGCCCCCGACGGTCACCTCACCCCATTCGGGATGACCCAGCGCGCGAGCCGGAATCAGGCTTGCGGAGGCATGCGCGGCAACCAGATCGACGGGGTGCTCCCGTGCGAATCGCGCGAGCGCGGCGTCCAAGGTCAGCGTACTTCCCGCCAGTGAGCCGTTGCCGCCGACGACTCGGGCGACACCATCGCGCACATCCACCTCGTGCGGTCCCAACCGGTACCGCCCGTCCCGGGCCGCCGCGGCCGACATCGCGTCCGAGATCAATGCCAGCCGGCCGCCCGCCACGACTCTGCTCACCTCGGCGGCGTCGCGCGCCACGTGGTGGCCGTCGAGGATCAGTTCGACCGTGACACGGGAATCCGCGAGGGCCACCGCCACCGGACCGGGCGTGCGGTGATGCATCGGCGGCATGCCGTTGAACAGGTGCGTCGCCACCGTCGCACCCGCGTCGATCGCGGCGCGCGTCTGCTCGGCGGTCGCGTCGGTGTGCCCGAAGGCCACGCGGATTCCGTTGTCCACCAACATCGCAATCGCGTCGAGCGCACCGTCGAGCTCCGGCGCGAGGGTGACCATCGCAATCGTTCCGCGTGCAGCGTCGAGGAGAGCGGACACCTCGCGCCGGGTCGGCGCGCGCAGGAGTCCCGGATCGTGTGCGCCGCACCGTCCGACGGCGAGCCACGGCCCCTCGAGGTGGATTCCGCAGAACGCGCCGTCGGCGACGTGATCCCGCAGCGCCGAGACCTGCGACAGCAGCCGATCCGGAGTATCGGTGACCAGACTCGCCATCTGCGTGGTGACGCCGTGCGCGAGGTGAGCGCTGCGGACTCGCAGTGGCGCCGCGGGATCCCGGTCGACGTCTCCCACGTTCGCGCCACCGCCGCCGTGCGCATGCATGTCCACGAGTCCCGCGGCGATGATCCCGGAGACCCGTTCGGGGCGGGCGCGGGTGTCGCCACCGTCCCCGGTCGGCGGCGAGCCGATGGCGATCACCCTGCCATCGCGAACGACGATCCGTCCGGGCCGCTCCAGCGCCCCCGCATGCAGGACCCCATCGGCGAGGAGCACGACATCGTCGCCGGCCATGACCACCTCGTCTGATCGAATATGACGTTTATCGCCTATAGACGTTCATGATAGTTCATGCGTCGTGGTGAGCGCCGCGCAATCGGACGCCCACCGAGTCGCCGCGAGCGGGAGGCGAGGCGCATACTCAGACCATGTCCTTCGAACATGAAAGTGTCGAGGCGCTGGTCCGGGACTCCATCGGCGATCCGCTGGCGCCCTTCGCGCTGCGCCCCGAGAAGCTCTACGTCCCCTCCCCCGACGGACGCGCCGTCGTGGCCTACGCCGTCCGCCTCGGCGTGGCGGTCGTGAGCGGTGACCCCGTGGGCGCCGACGCCGAGGCCCGCGACGCCGCGATCGACGCCTTCGTCCGCCGTGCCGGACGCCGCCCGATCGCCGTGCTCGGCGCGGGCGAGGCGCACCGTCGCACCTGGGAGGCGCACGGCCTGCACGCCGTGCCCATCGGCCGCGATGTGGTCATCGAGACCACCACCTTCCACCTCACCGGCCGGCGGTTCCGCAATCTGCGGCAGGCGATCGCACGCACCCGCAACGCGGGCGTCACCGTCGAGATCGTGCGGGAGGGTGAGCTCCCCGAGTCCGATACCGCGGCCGTGCTGCGGATGGAACGCGCCGCGGGCCACGACCCCGGCCGGGGCTTCTCGATGATCCTCGGCCGGATGCTCGACGGCGCCGCCCCCGACGCGGTGATCGCCCTGGCCCGCACCGCCGAGGGCACCGTCTGCGCCGCGCACCGCTACTTGCCCGCCGGACCCGAGGATCTCTCGCTCGACGAGCCGCTCCGCGCACCCGGCGCCCCCAACGGGGTCGACGAGCGCCTCACCGACGAGGTGCTCGCCTGGGCCCGCGACCACGGCTACAAGCGGGTCTCCCTGGCCTTCGCCCCGTTCCCCGACCTGTTCAGCGGCTCGTCGCACCCCGTGCTCAAGCGGGCCGCGCACGCCTTCGATCCGCTGATCCACGTGGAGCGCCTCTACCGCTATCTGCGCAAGTACCACTCCTTCGACCAGGAGCGCGCCGTACTGCTGCGATGGCACCAGCTCCCGCGCGTGGCCGCGGCGCTGCTCCTGCTGGAGTTCGGCAGCTACGGTCGTCGCACCGCACTGTAGAAGCATCAAATCTGTCGCAGCCTCACCCGGTTCTGTGCGATCGCAGCGCCCCGCATGATCCACTCGAAGGGTCCGCACACCCCGCGGACGCATTCGATGAAGACCGGGAGGAACATGTCCGACACCGTTTCCCTCGGAGTCGTCTTCGGCTCCGAGGTGGCAGGGACCGCGATGCTCACACTGCTCGGCTGCGGCGTGGTGGCGAACGTGCTGTTCACCCGCGGCAAGGGCGCCGGAGCCACGGTGATGATCGCGTGGGGCTGGGGCCTGGCCGTGTTCGCCGGCGTGTACGTGGCCGCGAAATCCGGCGCCCATCTCAACCCCGCGATCACCCTCGGCCAATTGTCCCGCGGCGCTGCCGAATACGCGCCCGGCGTGACCGTGAGCGCCGCATCCACCGCGATCTACATCGTGGCGCAGATGATCGGCGCCTTCCTCGGTGCCGTGATCTGCTGGCTCACGTTCAAGGCGCAGTTCGACACCGAACAGGACGCCGCCGACAAGCTCGCCGTCTTCTCCACGGCCCCGGCGATCCGCAACTACGGCTGGAACGCCGTCACCGAGATCGTGGCCACCTTCGTCCTGGTCTACGTGGTGCTCAACTTCGGCGGCACCCCGTCGGGCCTGGGACCGCTCGCCGTGGCCCTCCTGGTCGTGGGCATCGGCCTTTCGCTGGGCGGCCCCACCGGGTACGCCATCAACCCCGCCCGCGACCTCGGACCCCGCCTCGCGCACCTGGTGCTCCCGATCCCCGGCAAGGGCGGCAGCGACTGGAGCTACTCCTGGGTGCCGATCGTCGGCCCGATCATCGGCGGCGTGATCGCCGGTTTCGCCGCGCGCTGGCTGCCCTTCGCCGTGGGCGGCTGAACACCCGGCGAACCGCCGGAACCTCGGATACTCTCCGAGCGAATCGATGTGATCGCAAACCCAGGGGTGTCGCATGGCTGAACTCGACGGATCGATACTGCGGACGAGTGCCGGTGCACTCCTCTTCGCCGCAGGCTGCTTCTTGGGGGCGGGCGCCGCCGGCGCGGCACCACCCGATGATGCGTCCAGCGCCACCGCGCCGGAATCGTCCGGCGACCGGGCCCCCGCCTCGAACGCGACCTCGGACTCGACCGCGACCTCGGCGGAGACCGGTTCCGGAACCGGCACGAGCGCCACCGGCGCCACCGAGAAGACCTCGACCACCGGCGCGGGCACGACCACCGGCGCGGGCACGGCGACCGGACCGGACACCGCACCCGCGGCCGGGGGCACGTCCGCACCGAGCGCGGCCCCCTCGGCCGAGCCCGCCACCAAACCCTCGGCTGCCACCGAGAAGACCGCTCCGGCGGCTCAGAAGACCGCAGCAGCTGTCGAACAGGCCGCGCCGACGCCGGCCCCTCCGGTGGTACTCCCCGAATCGTCGGCCTCCGCTCCGTTGCCGGAGTCCGTCTCCACCGGCCGCAGCCCCGAGGCGACCGAATCGCGCAGTGCCGCACCGGCCTCCGTGACGGCCCCGGAGACGACGCCGGTCGGTGCCACGACCGCCGCGGTGGCCGTGGACCGCGCGACGTCGTCAGCATCGTCGGCGTCGGCGCTGCCGGTGGCCGCCGCTCCGGTCGCACCGGCGGCCCCCGTCGACCCGGGCCGCGTACCGTCGCCGCTCAGTCCGGCCCTGCCGTCCCTGCCGGTGACCACCGCGGGTGCCGCCGCGACCGCTCCGGCGAATGCCCGTAAACGCGGCGAGGCGGCCTCCGACACCCAGGTCCAGCAGCCCCCGAACAAGGTGCTCATCATCGGCATCGACGGCGCCAACATCGACCGGATCCTCGACA
The DNA here is from genome assembly GCF_019656655.1 of Tsukamurella sp. TY48. Lineage (GTDB taxonomy): Bacteria > Actinomycetota > Actinomycetes > Mycobacteriales > Mycobacteriaceae > Tsukamurella > Tsukamurella strandjordii. Next base: position 1,513,230 of record NZ_BPMV01000001.1, read on the forward strand.
CCAGCACGCCGAACCTGCGCGGTCTGATGGGCGAGGGCACCACGGGCGTCTCCAGCATCGCCGGGCACACCACCATCTCCGGCGCATCGTGGATGACGATCCTGTCGGGCGTGTGGGACACCAAGCACGATGTGACGAACAACCTGGTGACCAACGACTTCTCCCGCTTCCCCTCCGTGTACACCCAGATCGAGCGGGCCAAGCCCGAGCTGAAGACCGCCTCGATCGGCGACTGGGACGTGGTCGAGAAGATCGGCCAGGCGGGTATCGGCGCCGACCGCGTGACCCGCACCCTCGACATCCCCGGCGACAAGCAGGAGATCGCCCTCGACGCCAAGACCACCGCCGATGTGGTGGCCTCCATCCGCGACGACGGCCCCGACCTGCTGTTCACCCACCTCGATCAGGTGGACAAGGCCGGCCACAACTACGGCGGCGGCTCCGCCAACTACACCGCGGCGCTGCAACGCACCGACGCCAACGTGGGCCTGATCATGGAGGCCGTGCGGGCCCGCGAGGCCGCCACCGGCGAACGCTGGACCGTGCTGGTGGTCACCGACCACGGGCACACCGCCACCGGCGGTCACGGCTTCCAATCGCCCGCCGAGACGTCGACCTTCGTGATCGCCCGCGGTCCCGATTTCGCTCCCGGACAGGTGAATCCGCGGTTCGGGATCGACGACATCACGCCGACGGCGCTCGGAATCCTGGGCGTGCCCGGTATCCGGGACGCGGACGGGGTGGACCTGCGCACGCTCTCCTCCTCCGCCGTGACCCCCGCTGATCGCGATGCCGCGATCCGCGCCCTGGTGGCCTCGAACGACTACCCGGACCTGCTCACCCGAGCCCGCCTCGAAGGGCGCTCGGTGGTGAGCCTGGGGCTCTCCGAGGGGCTCACCATGGTCAACCGGGTGCTCGACGATGCGAGCGCCAAGCTCGCGCAGACCGCCGCCTCGGGCACCCCGGTGCTCGCGCCGCTCGCCGCGGTGGCGGGCTTCGGCGTGCAGGCCTTCCGCACCGTGCTGACCTTCGTGGTGAACACCGCGATCACCGTGGCCAACCGCCTCACCGGCGCCGGTGTGATCGACAAGGCGCCCGACGACGCACCGCGCACGGACACCCCGCGCACGGATTCCCCGCGCACCGATGCCCCTGCCACCGGCGACCGCACCGAACAAGCCCCCGGGGCCCAGGCACCCGACCTCGTCTCCGCCCCGGACAAGGACGAGAACCCCGCGCTGAAGAAGCGGCCCGCCATCCTCGCGGCGTGACCGGCTGAAGAACACCGCACCCGCCTCCTGCTCCTCACGGAGCGGAAGGCGGGTGCGGTGTTTCGGCGTCTCAGCCCAGGCGCTGCTTCAGCGCGTCGAGCTCGTCCTTGAGGCCGGTGGGCAGCTTGTCGCCGACGAAGTCGAACCACTCCTCGATCAGCGGGATCTCGCCGCGCCACTCGTCGACGTTCACCGCGAGCGCCTCGGCCACGTCCTGCACCGGGGTGTCCAGACCGGTGAGGTCCAGCTCCTCCGGCGTCGCGACGATGCCGACCGGCGTCTCCTTGCCCGCGGCGTTGCCCTCGATGCGATCGATGATCCACTTGAGCACGCGGGTGTTCTCACCGAATCCGGGCCACAGGAAGCGCTTATCCTCGCCGCGACGGAACCAGTTGACGTAGAAGACCTTCGGCAGCTTCGACTCGTCGGCCTGCTTGCCGATCTCGAGCCAGTGATCGAAGTAGTCGCCCACGTTGTAGCCCAGGAAGGGCAGCATCGCCATCGGGTCGCGGCGCACGGTGCCCACCTTGCCCTCGGCGGCGGCGGTCTGCTCCGAGCCGACGGTGGCGCCCATGAACACGCCGTGCTTCCAGTCGCGGGCCTGCGTGACCAGCGGGACCGTGGTCTTGCGGCGGCCGCCGAACAGGATGGCCGAGATCGGCACGCCCTGCGGATCGTCCCACTCGGGGGCGATCGACGGGCACTGCGACATCGGGGTGGTGTAGCGCGAGTTCGGGTGCGCGGCAACGGTGACCAGGCCGTCCTCGTTCTCGGCGGAGGAGCTCTCCCAGTCGTCGCCGCGCCAGTCGGTGAGGTGCTGCGGGGCGGCCGACATGCCCTCCCACCAGACATCGCCGTCGTCGGTCTTGGCCACGTTGGTGAACAGGGTGTTACCGGCGTCGATGGTCTTCATCGCGTTCGGGTTCGAGTCCATCGAGGTGCCCGGGGCCACGCCGAAGAAGCCGAACTCGGGGTTCACCGCGTACAGGCGGCCGTCCTTGCCGAACCGCATCCAGGCGATGTCGTCGCCCACGGTCTCGGCGCGCCAGCCCTCCAGGGTGGGCTGGATCATCGCGAGGTTGGTCTTACCGCAGGCGCTGGGGAACGCGGCGGCCACGTAGTAGACCTTGTCCTCCGGGCTGATCAGCTTGAGGATCAGCATGTGCTCGGCCAGCCAGCCCTCGTCGTGCGCCATCGCCGAGGCGATCCGCAGCGCGTAACACTTCTTGCCCAGCAGGGCGTTGCCGCCGTAACCCGAACCGTACGACCAGATCTCGCGGGTCTCCGGGAAATGGGTGATGTACTTGGTCTCGCTGCACGGCCACGGCACATCGGCCTCGCCCGGCGCGAGCGGCTTGCCCACCGAGTGCAGGCCCTTGACGAAGAAGCCCTCCTCGCCCAGCTTGTCGAGCACCGCCGAGCCCATGCGGGTCATGATCTTCATCGAGACCACCACGTACGGGCTGTCGGAGATCTCCACGCCCAGCTTCGGATCGTCGGCGCCGAGGGGGCCCATGCAGAACGGGATGACGTACATGGTGCGGCCCTGCATGCAACCGCGGTACAGATCGGTCATGGTGGCGCGCATTTCAGCGGGGCGCACCCAGTTGTTCGTGGGACCGGCGGCTTCCTTGGTCTCCGAACAGATGTAGGTGCGCGACTCCACGCGGGCCACATCGGCCGGGTCCGAGAGCGCCAGGAACGAGTTCGGCTTCTTGTTCTCGTTCAGCTTGGTGAACGTGCCGGCCGCCACCATCTCGGCGGTCACGCGATCCCACTCCTCGTCCGAACCATCGGCCCAGACCACGCGCTCGGGCTGTGTGAGCTCGGCGACCTCCCGCACCCATTCGATGAGCTTCGCGTGCTTCGTGGGGATCGAATCCCCGTCAAGGCCCGGAATGGTGGCTGAGGTCATGTGTCATCTCCCGAGATGTCGTGCCGACTCCTTGAACCAGTGTCACACATCGAGCAAAGTCACAGCTCCGAGGGTGACGTGCGACTGCTCACACCACATCGCCCCGGTCCAGCAGGCCCCACCTGCCACCCGAGAACCGCCAGGTCTCGAACGTGCCGTCGGGTTTGACCCGGTGGTAGACATCGGCCACCCCGTCGGCATCGAGATCGGTGAAGACCGCCGTGCCGCCCGGACCGGTGACCGTGCCGGTATCGACGCGACCGTCACCGTCGGTGTCCACGGCGTGCACGTCGTACCAACCGCCCTCGGCACTCACCCAGAGCCCCTCCGACGACGGAGCCGCGGCGGGAACGGCACCGTCGAACAGGTCGGGCCCGAGATCGTCCGCCCCGAACAGCCCGAACTCAGGGTCCATAACCATTGGACGCATCAGGGCGCGGTTCGGTTCCCGGCCCGCGCGCGAGCCGCAGCGCGGCGTCGGACTCCGCGGCCACCAGCGCCGCCGCCAGCTCGTACTCCACCCGCTGCCGGTGCGCCGCCGCGGCACCGTCCGACCAGCTGCGACGGGTGGCGCGCGCGGTCGTTCGGCGGCGCACCCGCAGCAGCCACAGCGCCGCCGCCACGCCCACCAGCAGGCTGATCGGCAGCGCCAGCCAGCGCAGCGCGCCGAGCGCCTCCAGCGGCGCGGCCACCGCCCGGCCGATGCCCAGCCCGGCCGAGGCGCCCAACACCAGGACGGCCGCGTCCTCGGGACGCCGACGGTGCGCCGGCGGCTCCGGCGGGCCCGGGCGCGACAGCACCGGCACCGCGGGCTCCGGCGGCGACGGCCAGCCCGCGAAGGTGCCCCGGTAGGCGCCGCGCAGGTGCTCGTACAGCGACCGTTCCAGGGCCGCGGAGGCGCGGTCGAGCCGCGCCCGCACCTGCTCGGGTGCGGCGTCGTCGTCGCTGCCCCGGAACCGGTCGGCGGATTCCGCCAGGAGGGTCGCCCGCATCCGGGCGATCGTGGAGCGCAGGTAGGCCGATCGGTCCGCGCGTTCCAGGCCGGGGCCGGGCCGCTCCACGGCGACGGGGGCCACCGGCTCGGGTAGGGCGGCCTCCAGTGCCGCGCGCACCGCCGGCATCCCCGCCTCCACCGGCAGCACGTCCACGCCCAGACGACGCGCGGAATCGGTGCAGGTGGCGGCCGCGCCCGGGTAGACATCCGCGCCGGTCGCGGCCACCACGGTGCCGTACCGCGCCCGCAGCCGGCCCAGCGCCACCACATCGACCGCATCGGCGGGCACGCAGGCGTCGAGCACGTACACCGCCCGTTCCACCTCCCCGGGCGGATCGCCGAGCGGGGTGAGGGCACCGTCGGCGCCGACCACCGCCGCCCGCGCGCCCAGCGCCTCCGCGACGGCTGTGGCGCCCGCCGGATCCTGTCCGGCCACGAGCACGGTCATGACGCCCTCGCCAGCCGATCGAGGAGGAGCTGTTCGGCCGCGTCCCGGCGGGTGCAGTCGGTGCGGGCCGCCGCGCGCAGCGTCTCGTCGAACTCGGCCTCGCGCCGCGCGGCGGAGTCGGCGAAGGCCTCCGCCAGCGGCGGGAGCAGCAGATCGACGCCGCTGAGCTCGCGCAGCCGCGGCAGCAGCTCATCGCCGGGCAGGGTGGGCCTCTCGCGCAGCGCGCCCATCGCGCAGGCGAGCCCGTAACCGCCGATGCGGTGCAGCAGCGGGGCGTCGTCCCCCAGCGCGGCGGCGGCCTCGAGGGCCGATTCCGGCAGCGCGAGAGCAGAATCCGCCAGCCGCCGTGCAGCCTCCACATCGGCCGGCTCGATCGCGTCCAGCAGTGCCATCACGGCGAGCACGGGCCGACCCAGCGTCGCGGCGAGCTGTTCGGCGTAGGCATCGGCCGCCCGCCACGACCCCGCGGCGTCCGCCTTCGTCCACGCGACCAGAAGCGGGGTCGCGTCCGCCGCGAGCGTGTCGATCGCCGCCCGGTCGGTGGCGCGCAGCCCGCCGGCGACGCAGTACAGGTGCGCATCGGCGGCACCGTCGAGCCCGGCGTCCAGGCCGCGGGACCGCAGCGCGGCGGCCAGCACCGTTTTCCCGACCCCGGGACGGCCCAGCAGCCGTACCCGCGGCGGCCCCGTGCGAACAGTCAGATCCCCCATGGCGAGCCCCCGCTCCGCCGGCGCCCCCGCGCCGGTCCTAGGAGGAGGGTACGAGTTCCTCGTCGTCGTCGGCGGGCACTTCCTCCGATTCGTGCGAGCCGCCCGCGACGAAGGCCGCGAAGACCGCACCCACCACGCAGATCGCGGCGGTGATCCCGAAGACCTCACCGAACATGATCGCGTAGGCGTCCTGCATCTGGCCCGCGATGGCCTTGATCCGCTCGGCGAACCCGCCCTGCGCCGAGGGCGTGGGCATCGTGGACTGGATCGCGGTGAGCCGGTGCAGCCCGAAGACGGTGAGCGCGGCCACGCCGATCAGCATGCCGCTCATGCGCGCCACCACGAGCAGCGCTGAGGCGATGCCCGCCTGCGACAGCGAGACCGCCCGCAGCGCCGCCGAGGACAGCGGCCCGATCACCAGGCCCAGGCCCAGGCCGGCGATGGCCAGCGAGGTGTCCAGCACGGGCAGCGTCCCGAAGTAGTGCGCCGACAAGACATCCCGCGGCCAGTTCTCCACCAGCAGGTAGCCGCCCGCGGCGATCAGCAGGCCCACCACCGAGACCACACGGTCGCCGATCCGGGTGGCGAGCACACCGCCGATGAGGGCACCCACGGGCAGCGCGATGAGGAAGCGCACCAGCGTGAGCACCGCGTCGATGCCCTCGCGTTCGAGCACCATCCGCGCGTAGATCTCCACGTCGACCAGCGTGACCATCAGGGCCGCGCCCGCGCAGATCGATGCGGCGCACGATGCCAGGAAGGGCACCACCCGCATGCCCGCGGTGTCGATCAGCTTGGTCGAGGCGTATTTCTCCCAGACGATGAAGGCCACGAAGGCGATCGCCGCGCCGGTCAGCAGCCACACGCCGTTCGGCGGCAGCACCGAGCTCCCGTCGGGCTCCGGGTTGTACAGGCCCAGCACCGACAGGCCCAGGGCCACGGCGAGCAGCAGTCCGCCCACCACGTCGACCCGCTGGGGTTCGAGCGCCGAACGCTTGGGAACCGACAGCTGGATCAGCACCATCGCGAGCAACGCGAGCGGCACCTGCACCCAGAACACCACGCGCCAGGCGTCCGCGGCGGGCACGGAGGTGAACTTGTCGTGCACCAGCGCCACCACGCCCACACCCGCGACCGGTCCGAGCACGCTGCCGAGTTCCTGCGCCGCACCGACCCAGCCGAGGACCGCGGCGCGGCGCCGGGCGGCCCACAGGTCCGCGGCCAGCGCCAGGGTGACCGGCAGCAGCGCGCCGCTCGCGACGCCCTGCACGATCCGGCCGGCCAGGATCACGGGCACCGTCTCGGCCATCGCGGTGATGATCGAGCCCACGATGAACAGCGCCAGGCTCGCCTGCAGCACCAGCCGCCGGCCGAACTTGTCGGACAGCCGCCCGAGCAGCGGCATCGCAGCGATGTAGCCGAGCAGGTAGCAGGTGATGATCGGGGTGGCCTGCTGGATCCGGTTGATCGGGATCTCGAGGCTGCGCATGATGTCCTCGAGCACCGACACCACCACGTAGGTGTCCAGCGCGCCGAGGAGCACGGCGACGCCCGCCGCCCCGATCGCGACCCCGCGCCCGCGCACCGGTCCGGGATCGGACACGGTGCCGGGCGACGTGGCCGCCGGGGCCTGGGTCACTTGGCGGTCTTGGGGTCGAGCAGCTGCTGCTTCTTGCCCCACTCGGACAGCGTGACGGTGAGCGTGCCGGAATCGAAGCCGACGTTCGCACGCACGAGGTTGTTCGGCGCGGACTCCTGGACCCAGAAGGTCACCGGACGATCGCCCAGATCGGCCTTGGGCACGATGCCCGCGAGCGCGCTGCCCGGGATGACGCCCGAGAGGCGGACCGTCTCGATGCCGCCGATCTGCTCGCGGCCCTCCGCCTTGGGATCACGCACCGACGAGATGAGGTTCGCGATGCCCTTGTCCGGGTCGAGGATGGCAGAGGCGTCGTAGATGTCCGAGGCCAGCCCCATGTCCTGGTACGCCTGGCCCGCGCCGAACTGCGCCCACAGCCGCGAATCGACCACCACGAACTTCGCCTTGACCTGGGTGCCGTTGAAGGTGACATCGGCATCGCCCTGGCCGGCGACCTTCGGATCGTTGGTGAGGTACGCCGAGACGCTCTTGACCGGCAGCTTCGGCACGGTGCCGTCGACCGCGAGGTCGAGGTACACATCGCGCAGGGCCCGCGCGGCGGCGGACGAGGAGTCGATGAGCACCTTCGCATCGGGCAGCGGAGCGTCGTTCTTCGGTTCGCCGCTGGCCTTGGAGCACCCGGTGGCGAGGCCGAGAACGGCGAGGAAGGCCACCGTCAACGTGGCCAGACGGAGCGCCGTGTGGCGACTGTTACGCACGATCATGCGGCCAATGCTAGGTCACATTCGCTCGACTGGGACGATGGAGAGGTGCCCGAATCTCATGACCCCCGCGCCGAACACCGCCGGTTGTACCCGCGTGTGACCAGTTTCCGCTCCCGCCGGGGCGCGTTGACTCCGTCACAACAACGAGCGATGGACGAGATGTGGCCGACGATCGGGCGGGACATCCCTCCGGCACGTCCCGTCGACGGTGCGCCCGACGCCGCGGGCTTCCCCGCCCCGTCCCATCCGCTGGACGCCCCGGCCTGGTTCGGGCGCACCGCGCCGCTGATCGTGGAGATCGGATGCGGCACCGGGACCTCGACGGTGGCGATGGCCGAGGTCGAGCCGGAACGCGATGTGCTGGCCGTCGAGGTCTATCTGCCGGGCATCGCCCAGCTGGTGGGCGGCGTGCAGCGCCAGGGCCTGACCAATGTGCGGGTGGTGCGCGGCGACGGCGTCGCGGTGCTCGAGGACATGATCGAGCCCGGCTCGCTGGAGGGCGTGCGGGTGTACTTCCCGGACCCCTGGCCGAAGGCCCGGCACCACAAGCGCCGGCTGCTGCAACCGCGGATGTTCTCGCTGATCGCGGACCGGCTGCGTGTCGGAGGAATTCTCCACGTGGCCACTGATCATGCAGACTATGCGGAGGCGATCGCGGAGGTCGCGCCGAGTGAGCCGCTGCTGCGGCGCCTGGAACTGCCTCCACGGCTCGCCGACGCGAACCTGCCGATCAGTGTGGACCGGCCGGTCACGAAGTTCCAGGACAAGGCCGCACAGGTGGGCCGCGAGATCCACGAGTTCGTGTGGGAACGGGTCGTGGGGGAAGGAGACACGCAGTGACCTCTCCCGACGTATCGACCCTTGACCCCGCCAAACGGGTCCTGCTGGTCTGGGACGCGCCGAACCTCGACATGGGGCTCGGCTCGATCCTGGGCGGCCGTCCGACGGCCGCGCACCGTCCGCGTTTCGACGCGCTCGGCCGGTGGCTCCTGGAGTACACCACCACCCTGGAATCGGATACCGACAGCCGGCTCGAGCCCGAGGCCACCGTCTTCACCAATATCGCGCCCGGCACCGCCGACGTGGTGCGTCCCTGGGTCGAGGCCCTGCGGAACGTGGGCTACGCGGTGTTCGCCAAGCCCAAGGTCGACGAGGACAGCGATGTCGACGCCGACATGCTCGATCACATCGAGGTACGGCGCTACCGCCCGGGTCTCGGCGGGCTGCTGGTGGCCTCGGCCGACGGCCAGGCCTTCCGCGAACCGCTGGAGGAGATCGCCGCCACCGGGGTCCCGGTAAAGGTACTCGGGTTCCGTGAGCACGCCGCCTGGGCGCTGCAGTCCCCTACTCTGGAGTTCGTTGATCTCGAAGACATCGCCGGGGTGTTCCGCGAGCCGCTGCCACGTGTGAGCCTCGATTCGCTGCCCGACGAGGGTGCGTGGCTGCAGCCGTTCCGCCCCCTGTCTTCGCTACTTTCGAGTCGTGCCTGAGTTCGGGCCCGGCCACCGGAAAGGAATTTTCGCTTGTTCGCAGCGATAGGGCGCTTCTCGTACGCGTTCCGATACACGATCATCGCGGTCCTGTTCGTCTCGATCGCCGCCACCGGCGTCTGGGGCTTCCTCGGTCTCGGCTCGAAGACCAAGATGAACGGCCTCTACGACGAGAAGAGCGATTCGGTCGCCGCGTCGAAACTGACGGACGAGGCCAATGGCCGGTTCGCGCAGTCCGACATCCTGGTGCTGGTGAAGGCCGCCGACGGCAAGAAGGTCACCGACGCAGAGGTGAAGGACTCCGTCGAAAGCGCACGGACCAAAATCCTCGATCAGTTCGCCAAGGGACCGGACGCGAAGCTGTACGGCGCGGATGCAGAGAACACCTCGATGCGCCCGGCCAGCTACACGACGCTCCCCGCGGCCGACAATCCGTTCGTCCGCAACGAGGCCAACGGCGAGTCGTGGGGCTTCTTCACGCTGCCGCTCAAATCGAACGACGACACGCAACGCGGCCTTGATTGGGCGGATATCCGGGAGCCGATCCGGGACATTCTGAAGACCCAGGCCGACGGGAAATTCGAAGCCAGATTCGCCGGCCTCGTACCGGTGACATCCGAGGTCACCGAGGGCGTTCAGCGCGATCAGAAGAAGGCGGAGCTCATCGCCCTGCCGCTCGTCGCAATCGTGTTGTTCTTCGTGTACGGCGGCATCGTGGCGGCAGTGCTGCCGATGATCATCGGTGTGATGACGATCGGCGCATCGATGGCGATCGCCTCCGTCCTCGCACAATTCATGGAAGTCAACCTGTTCGTCGGACCGATCATCTCGCTGATCGGCCTGGGCATCGCGCACGACTACGGCTTGTTCATGGTGTCCCGGTTCAGAGAGGAACTGGACGAGGGGTACGACACACCGACCGCGGTCAGACGCACGGTGATGACGGCGGGCCGCACCATCGTGATGTCCTCCCTGCTGATCGTGGGCGCGCTCGCGTGTCTGTACATCTCGCCGCTGGGCCTGCTCACCTCGATGGCCACCGGCGCGCTGCTGGGCGTGTTCATCGCGGCGCTCCTGTCGCTGGTGCTGCTGCCCGCGATGCTCGCCGTGCTCGGCCCGCGCGTGTTCGCGCTGAGCTTCCACTGGTTCCTCACCATCTTCGACAAGTGGAAGCTGCCACTGATCGGCGGCATCATCCACTGGGCCGCGGAGAAGACCGGTAAGCCGAAGACCAAGGCCAATATCGAGAACGGCATGTGGGGCAAGGTGACCGATGCGGTCATGCGCAAGCCCATCGCCTACACGGTCGGTGTGGTCACCCTCCTGCTGGCGATCACCATTCCGGTAATCGGCCTGCAGTTCGGCGGTATCTCGCAGACCTACCTGCCGCCCACCAACGAGACGCGGCAGGCGCAGGACAAGTTCTTCGAGACCTTCCCGGCGTATACCGGTCAGTCGATTCAGATCGTGTTCACCAATGCCGATGACGCCCAGATCAAGCAGGTGCTCGACGAGGCGAACAAGATTCCCGGATTCGTCCACACCGATCCGGCCGATCGCAATTCAAGCCGCTTCAGCCCCCCGACTGCAGCGGTCGCGACCGCCAAGTCCGATGGCTCCCCGCTCCAGATCCGGGGCGAAGGGCCCGAGGTCAAGGTCCGTACCTCCAACGGCAACCTCCAGGATCCGAACGACACCAAGGCTGTCAGTCAGGCCGTGGAGCAGATCCGCGGCATCACGATGGACGGTGCGGACGCCAGCAAGGGCGTCGGGTTCATGGTCGGCGGCATGCCGACGCTGCAGAACGACTCGATCGACTCGATGCTCGGGAAGTTGCCGCTACTCATGGGGCTGTTGGTCGTGGTGACCACGCTGATGATGTTCCTGGCGTTCGGATCGCTGGTGCTGCCGATCAAGGCGGTGCTGATGTCGATCCTGTCGCTGGGTTCCACCCTGGGCTTCCTCACCTGGATGTTCGTGGACGGGCACGGCGGCTCGATCTTCAACTTCTCCGGCGGCCCACTGATGGCGCCGGTGCTCGTGCTGGTGATCGCGGTGGTCTTCGGTCTCAGTACCGACTACGAGGTGTTCGTGATCTCCCGGATGATCGAGGAGAGAGCCGCGGGAGCCACCACGGTGCAGAGCATCCGCGCCGGCACCGCGAACACCGGCCGGATCATCACCGCGGCTGCGATTCTGCTGGCCTGCGTCGCCGCGGCCTTCGCCACATCCGATCTGGTGATGATGAAGTACGTCTCGTTCGGCCTGATGTTCGCGCTGCTCATCGACGCCACCGTGGTCCGCATGGTGCTGGTGCCCGCGGTGATGAAGCTGCTGGGCGACGACTGCTGGTGGGCGCCCGAGTGGATGCGCAAGATCCAGAACGCGATCGGTCTCGGCGAGACGGCACTGCCGGCGGAGACCCGCGACGGTCGCCCGCTCGCATCGGTGCGGCCCGCTACGGCCGTGCCCGGCCGCGCGGCTCCGCAGAAGGTCGGGGCCGGAGTGCCACTCGTCGCCGGAGCGCTCGGCAGCGCGGATTCGCGGCCGATCCCGGACAGCGCGGCCGACCCGAACGCACCGTCGAACAACGAGCGCCCGTCGTCGCCGACCCCGATCGGCCACCGTCGTCAGGGACCGCCGCCCGGCGGTCAGCCGCCCACGGGACAGCCGCCGCGTCCGTCGGCCCCGATGCAGCGGCCGCCGCAGGATCCGCGCAGTTACCCGCAGCAGGTTCCGGGCCAGCAGCGTCGCCCCGGTCCTCCGCCGCAGGGCCCGGGTCCGCGTGGCCCGCAGGGCCCGTACGGCGCACCGGGACAGGGCGGCGGACCGCGTCCGAGCGGACCGATGCCGCGCCAGCAGCGTCCGGGCGGACCGGGTGGCCCCGGCGGGCCGCGACCGCCGTACCCGCCCCGGCCGCAGGGCCCCGGCGCACCGGGCGGCCCACGCCCGGGTCCGCGTCCGTTCCCCGGACCGTCCGGTGAGGGAAGCCACCCGCACGCGCAGCGCGACCGGGACGAATAGCGAAGAACGGAGCCCCGCAGGAGAATTCCTGCGGGGCTCCGTCGTCTTCGCGGTGGGTCAGGCCTTCGGCTTGGGATCCGCCTTAGGGGCAGCGGCGGCGGGCTTGGCCGCCGGCTTCGGTGCCTCCGTCTTAGGAGCCTCCGCCTTGGGCGCGGCGGCCTTCGGGGCCTCCGTCTTGGGGGCGTCCGCCTTGGGCGCGGCCTTCGCGGCATCGGTCTTCGCGGCGTCCGGCTTGGCGGCCGGCTTCGCATCGGTCTTGGCGGCGGGCTTCGCCTTGACGCCCTTGACGGCGGCGATATCGGCCTGCACGTTCGCCGCGGTCGACTTCACATCACCGTCGAGCTTGGAGCCCGCCGACTTGAGGTTCGACACGCCCTCGGTGACCTCTTTACCGGCGGACTTGACGTTGCTGACGTCGTCGACGATCTGCGTCTTCTCGTCGGAGGCCCGGCCGGCCGCGCCCCGCGCCTGCTTGGCCCCGTTGATCAACTCACCGATCTTCTTGACCAGCACCTTGCCCTGCTCGAACGTGCTCACGACGGCACCTCTCCCGAAAGAATGTTGGATAGCAACCATCTCACGGTTGGCGGCGCGCTGCCACCCTTGTCTTCACCGTGGCTTCATCCACGGTCGCGGGTCAGGCGTCGTCGTCCTTGCTGGTATCGAGGCCCGTGCGACCCTCGTCGGGGCTCGTGCGGCCCTCATCGGCCGCCGCGCGCTTGGCGGCCTGCCGCATCTCCAGGCCGTCGCTCACGGCATCGCCGATCTCGCGGGCCACATCGGCGACGGCGGTGGTGATGATCGTGGCGATCCGGCCCACCCGGATGGCCGTCGATTCGACGGCCTCCTGAGCCAGGTCCTTACGCCGCTCGAACTTGCCCACGATGCACCACCCCGTCCGTCGACCTTCGACTAGGCGGTCACCATCTCACGGGCGGCGGCGCGCTGCCAGCCCGCCTGCGCGAGCGCCTTCTTCGCGGCGTCCTCGGCCTTGGCCCGCTCGATGGTGACGGCCAGCTCGGGCTCCTGCTTGGTCCAGCTGTTGGGCAGCGAGAGCTTGGCGATCTTCTTCCAGGTGGAGCCGAGCTGCGCGCGCAGCGAACCCGTGTTGTAGGGCAGGCCGTGCTCCTCGCACACCGCGCGCACCTCGGCGGCGATCTCCGGGTAGCGGTTGGCCGGGATATCGGGGAACAGGTGGTGCTCGATCTGGAAGCTGAGGTTACCGCTCATGATGTGGAAGAGCTTGCCGCCGTCGATGTTCGCGGAGCCGAGCATCTGCCGCACGTACCACTCGCCCTTGGTCTCGTTCGCGGTCTCCTCCTTGGTGAAGGTCTGCACGCCCGAGGGGAAGTGCCCGCAGAAGATGATCGAGTAGGTCCACAGGTTGCGGATCAGGTTGGCGGAGACGTTCCCCGCGAAGGTGAGCGGGAACAGCGGCCCGGTGAGCAGCGGGAACAGCACGTAATCCTTGAGCACCTGGCGGCCGGCCTTGCGCCGCATGCCGCGCACCAGGTCCTTGATGTCCGACCACTTGCGCTCGCCCTTGACGATCCGCTCGGCCTCGAGGTCGTGCAGCATGACGCCCCACTGGAAGAACACCATGAGCGCGCTCGCGTAGGCGAGGTTGCCCAGGTAGTAGGGGTGCCACTTCTGCTCGGGGGCCATGCGCAGGATGCCGTAGCCGATGTCGCGGTCCATATCGAGGACGTTGGTGAAGGTGTGGTGCAGGTAGTTGTGGCTGTGCTTCCACTGATCGGCGGGGCACACGGTGTCCCACTCGAACTCGCGGGAGTTCAGGCCCGGTTCGCGCATCCAGTCGTACTGGCCGTGCATCACGTTGTGGCCGATCTCCATGTTGTCCAGGATCTTCGACACACCGAGCGAGCCGACGGCCAGCGGCCACAGCGGCGGCAGGTACATCATGGCGCGGCCGGCGATCTCGAAGCCGCGCTGGGCCCGGACGATGGAATAGATGTACTCGCGGTCCTTCTCGCCGAGGTCGTTGAGAATCCGGGTGCGGATGGCATCGAAGCGCTCGCCGATGGCCTCGACCTGCTCGGCGGTGAGGGTGATGTGCTCGGTCATGGTGTGTCCCTTCCGTTCGTGGTGGGTTCTAGAGCGCGATCTCGACGTCGCCGACGGGAGCGCTGATGCAGAGCTGGATGTGCTGGTCGGGCTCGGAATCGGCCTCGCCCGTGAGGATGTTGGTGGTGCAGCCGGACTTGCGGACGGCGGTGCAGGAGAAGCAGATGCCCATGCGGCAGCCGCTCTCCGGGAACAGTCCCGAGGATTCGGCCTGATCGAGGATGGTGCGGCCGTCGTTGTCGACCTCGGTGCCCGACTCGCTGAACCGCAGGGTGCCGGTGGCGTCCTCCGACGGTGCCGCGGCCGCTGGCGGGGTGAACTCCTCGACCCGCAGCTCGACGCCGGCATCGGCGTAGAGCTCCTTGGCGGTCTCCAGCAGCGCGGCGGGGCCGCACGCGAAGCCCACGTCGCCGAAATCGGCGAGGTGTTCGGCGCCCAGGTGGCGGCCGCCGGAACGCGTGTACACGTAGGTCACCGACACTCCGGGGCGACGGGCGAGAAGGTCCAGCTCGGCGCGATAGGGGTTGTCGGCGGCATCCCGGCAGAAGTGCAGCAGGTCGACGGTGCCGGTGTGGTTCTCATCGACGAGCGTGCGCAAGATCGAGAGCACGGGTGTAATGCCGCTGCCGCCACTGATGAGGCGGATCCGGCCGGGGCGGTCCCCCGGTTCGCCGGGCAGCGTGAAGGTGCCGGTCGCCGGGGTGAGTCCCAGGACGTCGCCGACGGCGAGGTTCTCGCGCAGGTGCTTGGACACCGTGCCGTCGGCATCGGCGGTCACGGTGAACTCGAGGTCGCCGCCGGCGTGCTGCGAGCCCGCGGGCGAGAAGCATCGGGTCTGGCGGACACCGTCGAGAACGACGCTGACCTGGATGAACTGTCCGGCCTGGAAGCCGGTGAACTGACGCGTGGGGGTCACGGTGAAGGTGACCGAGCGGTCGGTGCGCCGGCTGACGGCGGTCACCCGGCCGCGGATCTCGGTCCACGTGACCATCGGGTCGACGAGCTCGAGGTAGCGATCCACGGCGTGCGGGGTCAGCACGGCCTCGATGACGTTTCCGGCAATTCGAGTGAAGCGGCTCATGGCTGTGTTTCTCCGTTCAGTGCACGCTTGTACACTGACAGTGTGCACCAACCCGGGCACATCCCGTCAAGGAGTTGATCGGTGACCTCCGCCACAGCGGTTTCGGCGCACACGGATACACTGAAACCCATGCCCCGTCCGCCTACCCGTGCCGTCGAACGGCACACCCCGGGTCCGACGCGGGCCGAGGCCAAGGAGCGCACCCGTCAGGCCCTGTTGGACGAGGCATTGGCGCTCGCCGGTGAACGGGCGTTCGCCAGCCTCTCGCTGCGCGAGGTGGCCAAGGCCGCCGGCGTGGTGCCCACCGCCTTCTACCGGCATTTCGCCTCGATGGACGACCTCGGGGTCACCCTGGTCGAGGACGCGATGCGGGTGCTGCGCCGCATGCTCCGCGAGGGACGCCGCGAGGGTGTGGCCCCGAGCGGCGAGGAGGCGGTGCGGATCGTCGCCCGTCAGGCCCGCACCAACGACGCCGAGTTCCAGTTCCTGGTGCGCGAGCGGTACGGCGGCTCGCCCGAGCTGCAGCGCGCCATCGACGTGGAGCTGCGCCTGTTCGCCAAGGACCTCACCCACGACCTGTCGCGGATCCCCGCGCTGGCCGAGTGGAGCGTCGAGGACCTCGACATGATCGCCGACCTCTACGTGACCATCATCCTGGGCTTCGTCGCCGAGCTGGTGCGCATCGACCCGCGCAACACGCGCGACGAGAACGAGCTGATCGACCGCACACGGCGCCAACTCACCGTGGTGGCGCTCGGGCTGGGCGCGTACCGGCCGCGCGAGCGGTAGCAGTTCACCCGGTCGCCACGCGACGATTACCTGCGTCCGCTAACTTCCTAGTCATGCGTACCGCAACCCGCACCGCGGGGGTGCTCCTGGTGGCCCTCGGCCTGGGCACGGCCGTGAGCACCGTCCCCTCCGCCTCCGCCGCCCTGCCCACCTGCGCGCTGTCCTCGCTGCCCTCCCAGGCCGCCGACACCGTGGACCTCATCCACCAGGGCGGACCGTTCCCGTACCCGCGCAACGACGGGGTCGTCTTCCAGAACCGCGAGGGGATCCTCCCGGCGAAGGCCTCGGGGTACTACCACGAGTACACCGTGCCCACGCCGGGCTCCTCCACGCGCGGCGCGCGCCGGATCGTGACCGGCGGAACGCCGCTGACCTCGCCCCCGAACTGGTACTACACCGGCGACCACTACTCCTCCTTCTGCATCGTGACGGGAGTCTGACGTGAGCACGACCTACACCGTGGACGGGCGCCGCGTCACCGACCGCGACAGCTTCTACTCCGAACTCGGCCGGGCGGTGAACGGGCCGGGCGGCTACTTCGGCGGCAACCTCGACGCCCTGGTCGACTGCCTGCGCGGAGGCTTCGGCACGCCCGAGGACGAGCCCTTCGGCTTCCGGATCACGCACGTCGACGATGTGCGCGCCGCGCTCGGCCCGAAGCTCTACAACGAGGTGGTCGACGTCTTCGCCACCTCGGGCGTTCCGCTGAAGACCAGCTGACCCGGCGACGAATCGGGCTGCCACCCGGCGACTTCCCGCATCCGCGCCGCCGCCGCCCGACGGTGCCGGACAATCGCTGGCATGACCGAAACCACTCGCAGCGAGCACGATCTGCTCGGCGACATCGACGTTCCCGCTGACGCCTACTACGGCGCGCACACCGCGCGCGCCCTGCTGAACTTCCCGATCACGGGGATCCCGATCGCCACGCACACGCACCTGGTGAACGCCCTCGCCTGTGTGAAACAGGCTGCGGCGGAGGCGAATCGTCAGCTCGGCGTGCTGTCCGATGAGCGGACCGAGGCGATCGCCGCGGCGTGCGAGCGCATCCGCGGCGGTGCGCTGCACGAGTGGTTCGTGGTGGACACCATCGCCGGCGGCGCCGGCACCTCGACCAACATGAACGCCAACGAGGTGATCGCCAACGCCGCGCTGGAACACCTCGGGCGGCCCCGCGGCGATTACGCCACGGTGCATCCGCTCGACCACGTGAATCTGGGGCAGAGCACCAACGACGTGTATCCCACCGCGATCAAGATCGCGCTGATCACCCAGCTGCGCGAACTGCAGGAGGCGCTGACCGGGCTGCGGGCCGAGTTCGCCGCGAAATCGGAGGAGTTCGCGGGCATCGTCAAGATGGGCCGCACGCAGTTGCAGGACGCCGTTCCGATGACGCTGGGCCAGGAGTTCGGCGCCTTCGCCACCACGCTCGGTGAGGACATCGTGCGGTTGCAGGAGGCCACGCGGCTGCTGCACGAGCTCAACATCGGCGGCACGGCGATCGGCACCGCCCTCAATTCGCATCCCGGCTACCGCGCCAAGGTGATCGAGCGGCTGCGCGAGATCACCGGCATCTACGAGCTGATCGGGGCCACGGATCTCATCGAGGCCACCGCCGATGTGGGCGTCTTCGTGCAACTGTCCGGGGTGCTCAAGCGGATCGCCGTGAAGCTGTCGAAGACCTGCAACGATCTGCGGCTGCTGTCCTCGGGGCCGCGCGCGGGGCTCAACGAGATCCACCTGCCCGCGGTGCAGGCCGGATCGTCGATCATGCCCGGCAAGGTGAACCCGGTGATCCCGGAGGTGGTGAATCAGATCGCCTACGAGGTGATCGGGCACGACGTGACCATCACGATGGCGGCGGAGGGAGGGCAGTTGCAGCTCAACGCCTTCGAGCCGATCATCGCCCGCTCGCTGGTCGAGTCGATCAGTCACCTCACCCGCGGCGCGCGGGTGCTCGGAGAGCGCTGCGTGGCCGGGATCACCGCGAACACCGCGCGGCTGGAGCAGTCGGTGGCGGAGTCGATCGGTGTGGTCACAGCGCTGAGCCCCAGCATCGGCTACGCGGCGGCCACCTCGGTGGCGGCGCAGGCGCTGGAGGAGGGGCGCGGCGTGGTCGAGATCGTGCGCGAGCGCGGCCTACTGGACGAGGCGACGTTGGAATCGCTGCTGAGCCCCGAGTACCTCACCGGCCATCCGCCGCACGCGCTGCAGCCGCACTCCCCCGAGGCTCGGGATTGACCCTTGTCAGATACCCCTAGGGGGTATATGTTCGGTCGTATGGACCACAGCAGGATGAATCACGGAACGATGGACCGTGCGGCGATGGATCACGGGAATCACGCGGATCACACCGCGATGGATCACGCCGCCACCGACCACGCCGGTCATGCCGGCGCGGATCACGGTCCGGGCGGCCACGGCGGCGAGCACGGAGGCGGGCACGGCGGCCACAGCGGGCACGGCGATCACGTGGCGCAGTTCCGGCGCCTGTTCTGGATCATGCTGGTACTCGCCGTGCCGGTGGTCGGACTGTCCGACATGTTCGCGATGATCCTCGGCTACACGCTGCCGGATGTGCCGGGCCGCGAGTGGGTCTCGCCGATCCTCGGCACCGTGATGTACGTCTGGGGCGGGCGGCCCTTCCTCACCGGGGCGGTCTCCGAGATCAAGGCCCGCCGGCCCGGGATGATGCTGCTGATCGGCCTGGCGATCACCGTGGCCTTCGTGGCCTCGTGGGGCGCCAGCCTGGGCCTGCTGCACCACCAGCTCGACTTCTGGTGGGAACTGGCGCTGCTCATCGTGATCATGCTGCTGGGCCACTGGATCGAGATGCGCTCGCTGGCCCAGACCACCTCGGCCCTCGACTCCCTGGCGGCCCTGCTGCCCGACGAGGCCGAACGCGTCGAGGACGGCGGGATCGTCACCGTGGCACCGTCGGAGCTGCGGGTGGGCGACGTGGTGGTGGTGCGCCCCGGCGGCAGTGTGCCCGCCGACGGCGAGGTGGTCGAGGGCCGCGCCGCGATGGACGAGTCGATGATCACCGGCGAATCGCAGACGGTGGATCGCGCCGTGGGCGATACGGTCACGGCCGGCACCGTGGCCACGGACTCCGGGCTGCGCGTACGGGTCACCGCCACCGGCGACGACACCGCGCTCGCGGGCATCGGGCGGCTGGTGGAGCAGGCGCAGAACTCCACCTCGCGGGCGCAGGCCCTCGCCGACCGGGCCGCCGGCTGGCTGTTCTGGTACGCGCTGGGCGCGGGCGCGCTCACGGCGGCGGTGTGGACCATCCTGGGCGAACCCGATCAGGCGGTGATCCGCACCATCACCGTGCTGGTGATCGCGTGCCCCCACGCGCTCGGCCTGGCGATCCCGCTCGTGGTGTCGATCGCCACCGAGCGGGCCGCGAAAGCCGGTGTGCTGATCAAGGACCGGATGGCGCTCGAGACCATGCGCACCGTGGACACGGTGCTCTTCGACAAGACCGGTACCCTCACCCGCGGCGAGCCCGTGGTGACCGAGATCGAGGGCGGCGACGAGGTGCTCGCACTGGCCGCGGCCGCGGAGGCCGATAGCGAGCACCCGCTCGCCAAGGCGATCGTGCGCGCCGCCCAGGACCGCGGGCTCGCCGTCCCCGCCGCCACCGGCTTCACCAGTTCGCCCGCGGTGGGCGTCACCGCGACCGTCGCCGGGTCGACGATCCGCGTCGGCGGGCCGCACCTGCTGGCGGAGGAGGGCGCGCAGGAGCTCGCCGTGGCGGATACCTGGCGCGAGCGGGGCGCGATCATCCTGCACGTGCTGCGCGACGGTGCCGTGATCGGCGCCCTGGCCCTGGCCGACGAGGTGCGCCCCGAATCGCGTGAGGCCGTCGACGCCCTGCACGCCTTGGGCATTGAGGTGGTGATGATCACCGGCGACGCCGAGGCGGTCGCGAACGCGGTGGCCCGCGATCTCGGCATCGACCGGGTCTACGCGGGCGTGCGGCCCGAGGACAAGGCCGCGAGGGTGGCCGAGCTGCAGGGTGAGACCCGCATCGTCGCCATGGTGGGCGACGGCGTGAACGACGCCCCCGCGCTGGCGCAGGCGAACGTGGGCCTGGCGATCGGCGCGGGCACGGATGTGGCGATCGCCTCCGCCGGGGTGATCCTGGCCGGCGACGATCCGCGGTCGGTGCTGTCGGTGATCGAACTGTCCAAGGCCTCGTACCGCAAGATGAAGCAGAACCTCTGGTGGGCTGCGGGATACAACCTGATCTCGGTGCCGCTGGCCGCGGGCGTGCTGGCCCCGATCGGGTTCATCCTGCCGATGTCGGTGGGCGCGATCCTGATGTCGCTGTCCACCGTGGTGGTGGCGCTCAACGCGCAGCTGCTGCGCCGGCTGGACCTGCGGCCGGAGACCGTGACCCGGAAGGTGCTGCAGCGCAGCTAGTCCAGGCCGTTCTCCAGGGCGTACCGCGCGAGCTCCACTCGGTTCCCGAGTTGGAGCTTGCGCAGTGTCGCCTGCACGTGATTCTCCACGGTGCGATGGCTCAGATGCAGGCGGCTGGCGATCTGCTTGGCCGACAGCCCCTTCGCCACCAGTCGCAGCACCTCCGTCTCCCGCGGCGTGAGCTGCGGACCGGCCGGTTCCGGTTCGGCGGCCATCCGCCGGAACTCGCCGAGCACGAGGCCCGCGAGACCGGGCGTGAACACCGGCTGGTGCGCCGCGGTCGCCCGGACCGCGGCCACCAGCTCCTCGGCGGAGGCACTTTTGACGAGATAGCCGGAGGCACCGGCCTTCACGGCCTCCACCACGTCCTCCCGCTCATCGGACGCCGAGAGGATGAGGACGGCGGCCCTCGGCGCGTGCTGCAGCACCAGCGCGGTTCCCGCGGCGCCGTCACCGTCGGGCAGCGACATGTCCATCAGCACCACGGTGGGCTGCACGGCACCGGCGATCCGCCCCGCGGCCGCCACCGAATCGGCCGTGCCGGCCACGGTGAAGCCGCGCGCCTCCAGGTCGCGGGCCACGGCGTCGCGCCACATCGGGTGATCGTCGACCACCAGCACGCGGATCGCCGCATCGTCTAGTTCCGAGGAATCCACAGTTCCCACTCCACCCCTTCTCCGATGTCGGTGGTGAGTTCGGCGCGGCCGCCCAACTCGCGCATCCGCCCCACGATCGACTCCGACACGCCCAGTCTGCCCTCCGCGCGGGCCTCGTCGAGCCGTCCGGGCGCGATTCCCGCACCGTCGTCCCGCACGGTGACCAGCACCGCCTCCCCCACGTCCTCCACCAGCAGGTAGGCCTTCACCCCCGGGCCCGCGTGCCGGGCCGTGTTGTCGAGCGCATTGCGCACCGCGGCCGCGACCTCCGCAGCCGCACCGGCCGGCAGCGTCACGGGCCCACCGGGTTCGGCCAGGGTCACCGGGCTCTCCGCGGCCGTGGCCAGCGGACGCAGCAGCTCGCGCAGGTCGACGGTGCCGACCTCCTCGTCGGGCCCGCCCCCGTCCGGGCCCTCCGCGATCAGCCGGCGCAGGGCCCGTTCCTGCTGCGCCGCGAGCTCACCGAGCGCCGTCGCCTGCCCGCCGAGCTCGGCGCACCGTCGGGCCAGGAAGGCGAGGGCCTGCAACACCCCGTCGTGCACCTCGCGGGCCAGCCGCTCCCGGGCCCGCGCCTCCGCTGCCACCCGTTCCGCCGCCCGCAACTGCTCCCGCGACTGCGTGGCCACCCGCGCCGCCACCCCGAGCCCCAGCCCCACCGACATCAGCACCGGGTAATTGGCGTCCCGCAGCGTGCCCTCGGGGAAGACGCCGCGGTAGATCGCGTTGACCGCGGCGATCGCGATGCCGCCGATCAACCCCGCGACGGGACCGCCGAGGATCGCGGCCGAGACCACCGGGTTGGTCAGCCACAGCGTGGTCGGCAGCGCCTGGTTGTACTGGGTGAATCCGGGCGAGGCCACCAGCCAGGTGCACAGGGTGAGCGTCGCAGCGACCACGAACTCCCCGCCCACGAACCATCGGGTACGCCCGAATCCCCGCACGTAGGCGACACCGGCCAGCACGCTGGAGGCCACCACCAGCCCCATCAGCACCCAGCTCCAGCCGATCCGCTCGTACCGGCCGGCCTCGTCGATGTGGCGTCCCACTGCGTAGATCACCGAGATGGCGCGGAAGTACTGCGCACCGCGCCACAGCGGGGCCCGCGGGTCGTCGTCGCTCGGCCGGGGCTGCTGCGCCCGACCCACCGGCACGACGCGCCGCAGCCGGGACACGGTGCCATCCATGTGCCCACGGTATCCGGTGAGTAGGCTGGCGCCGATCGTCCTGGAAAACGCGGGGCGGAGTACGGCGCGCACGCGCACACGAACGGGCAGGACGGTGATGAGCGACCGCGATTCGACCGACCCGGACGAGCCGACGCAGAAGAGCTCCGACGAGGCGACTGCAGACGACGGGGCCACCACCCCGGAGACCAGTGACGGCGACGACGCGAAAACCTCGGTGATCACCCGGGAACGACTGAAGTGGGTGCGCCGGGCCGTCCTGGTCCTGATCGCGGCGATCCTGGCCTTCGAGGCCGTGTACTTCTGGCCCACGGTCTCCAAATCGCTGCGCGAACTGCGCCACATCCAGTGGGAATGGGTGATCGCCTGCGTGATCGCGGTGTGGTTCTCGTTCGACTCGTACGCACAGGTCACCCGGGTGCTGCTGCGCTCCGCGGGGGTCAAGGTCAAGCAGATGCAGGTGCTGGGGCTGCAGTTCGCCTCGAACGCGGTCTCGCAGTCGCTCCCCGGCGGGCAGGTGCTGGCGCCCACCCTGGTGTACCGGCGCACCCGCATGTGGGGTGCCTCGCGGGTGGTCGCGGCCTGGCAGATCGTGATGAGCGGCCTGCTCATGTCGGCCGGTCTCGCCGTTCTGGGCCTGGTGGGCGGCCTGCTCGCGGGCGCCAAGACCAGCCCGTACTCCGTGATCTTCTCGGTGGCCCTGCTCGTGGTCTTCCTCGTGATGATGCAGTACGTGGCCTCGCACCCCGACGGCCTGTACGTGGTGGGCGCCCGGCTCATCCGCTGGGTCAACGACCTGCGGAACAAGCCCGAGGACACGGGGCTCGCGCGGTGGAAGGAGATCCTCGACCAGCTCCAGGCCGTGAAGCTCAGCCGCCGGTACGGCGTGGAGGCCTTCGGCTGGTCGCTGTTCAACTGGGTCGCCGATGTGGCCTGCCTCGCCTTCGCCTGCTACGCCGTGGGCGACGCCCCGGCCCTCGCCGCCCTGGCCGGCGCGTACGCGGCGTCGAAGGTGGTCAACACCATCAGCCCGATCCCGGGCGGCCTCGGGCTCGTCGAGGCGGCCCTGGTCCCGGCTCTGGTGCTGGCGGGGATGCCCGCGAGCCAGGCGCTCACCGCGACCATCCTGTACCGGCTCATCAGCTACCTGCTGGTGGTGGTCATCGGGTGGATCGTGTTCTTCGTCAGCTACCGCGACACCATGGACGTCGACCCCGATGCCGTCGCGGAGCCCGCCGCGGGCGGCGACGAGTCGAAGAGCACCGGCGCCGCGCAGGCCCCGGCCACGCTCGACGACGAGCCGCCCGGCGCAGCTCCCCCACCGCAGACCCCGCCACCTGCGTCTTAAGCGGTCCACAACCGGGCGAGAAGTACTGCCCGGCATCGTCTTCCTCGTGAGCGGGTTACCCGCACGCTCACACCGCGTCCCTGGGGGGAGGGACGAGGGGGGAATCGGGGGGAGAAGGCCCGGCCGGGGCGCGTCTGGGAGGACCGCGTCCCGGCCGAGTGCCGTTCCGAGACGAGCCCGAGAGCATCGTCGAGCGCACCGGCGGGACCTCGCCCGCGAACCGCCGTACGGGAATGATCTACGGTGGAGATCATGCGAATTCCGGTCATCGCCGCAGTCGACGCAGTGCTCGTGGTGCTGTTCGCGACCATCGGACGGTTCAACCACGGCGAGTCGCTCTCGCCCGCCGGCATCGGCGAGACCGCCTGGCCCTTCCTGTTGGCGCTCGCGGTGGGCTGGGCCTTCGCCTACGTGCTCTCCGCGATCCGCGGCCACGAGCCCGGGCAGGCACAGACCTTCGCCCCCGGCCGGGTGTTCCCCGAGGGCGTGATCATCTGGGTGTCCACCGTAGCCGTCGGCATGACCGCCCGCGGCCTGCTCACCAATGACGGCGTGCAGGTCAGCTTCGTGATCGTGGCCGCGATCGTGCTCGCCGTCTTCCTGCTGGGCTGGCGCGCCATCGCCCAGGTGGTGCTGTCGCGTCGCTCCGCCGCGGTCGGCGACTGACGCGCTACTGCTTGAGGTACGAGCCCGCGATCTGCAGCGAACCGCTGCCGGAGCGCTCGCCGGTCACCATCACCGCGAAGGCCTGGTCGCCGCGGTAGCCGATGAACCAGCCGGGGCCCTCGGGACCGTTGGTGCCCACCAGGCCCTTGGCCTTGGTCGCGACCAGATCGCTGCCGTCGCCGGACGGCGACACGGTGGCGTCCATCTTGGCGCGCACCGCCTTGAGGATCTTCTCGTCCACATCACCCATCGGTGCGCTCGGGACCGCGGTCTGCCCCTGCACCACGAAGGGCGCGGTGGTCTTGCCCTTGGCGATCGCGGAGGCGAACACGGCCAGCCCGAAGGGCGTGGCCTTCATGGTGTCGGCGCCCAGTTCGGCGGCCTGCCGGCCCCCGGTGCCGGGCAGTTCGGCGGTCACCGTCGTGACCCCGGGCATCGCGAAATCGGTGCCCAGCCCGAGCGGTGAGAGCAGCTTGGCCTGTTTGCCGGTGTCGTTGCCCGCAGCCGCGTTCACCTCGGAGTACAGCGGCGCGAGCACCGGCCCGGTGGTGGACAGTCCCGTGAGCGCCCAGCTCGGCGAGGTGGTGCTGGCCTGGTTGTTCTGCGCGGCCGCCAGCACGGCGCCGCTGCCGATGGAGATCACCACCATCGCCGCGGGCTGTCCGAGCTGGACCACGGCGTTCTCGGCTGCGAGCTGGACCTTGGGGTCCATCGCCGCCTTCAGGTCCGGTCCGGGCGGGCCCTGGAAGCCGACCACCTGCGTGGGCGGCTTGCCGTCGGTGACCAGTTGCACCGCCCACCCCGCGGTGGCGTCCCGGTTCGCCTGCCAGGAGCCCTTGATCCCGTCGAAGAGCGGCGAGAACAGCTGCCGGTTCGCGATCAGCAGATCGGGGGCCGGTGTGTCGCGCAGTCCGGGAACGGCTTTCAGCTTGTCTTCGAGCACCGCGTAGTCGTCGCCGCGCAGGTCCACGACGGGCACGGGCTTGCCCGGATCGGCCTTCGCCTTGGCGGCGAGGCTCTCCGGGGTCACGAGCGGGGCCACGGGCGCGACGATGTTCGCGACCCGGGTGAGGCTGTCGGTGAGGTTCTTGGTCTGCGCCGGATCGACGGTGAGCTTGTGCACGGTGCCCGCGAACATGAGCTCGGAGTTGTCGCGCGCGGAGACCTTCGGCGGCTTGGCGTCGGTGCGGATCTGCCGGATCGACGTGCCCGGAGCCAGACCGGGGGCCAGCACCGCGGGGTCCCAGGAGATGCGCCAACCGATCGACAGGTTCGACGCACTGCCCTTGGTGGTGTACTCCCAGTCGCGGCCCTTGCCGAAATTCCACTCGGTCTTGAGATCGAAGGTGGCGCTGCCGCCGGAGTAGCGCTGCACGTTCTGCGCCTTCACCGAGACCTTCTCGGGTCGCATGTCCCGCAGGGTGCGGCCGATCACGTCGCTGGCGGCGTCGGGCGAGGAGGTGAAGCCGGCGGCGGCCACGGCGTTGCGCTCACCGATCGCCGCGGCGTAGCCGTCGAGGACCTTCCGGACATCGGCGGTCTGGTCGTCGCCGCAGGCGATGAGCGTGGTCAGCAGCAGGGTGACCAGCGCGGCAGCACCGGTGCCTCGCGCCACGCTCGGTCTCACATCGTCTCCCACCTGCCGCACCACGGCCGTCGCCATTCCTGACGCCGGAGTTTACCCACTTACACGTGGCATCCTTGGGATATGCACCTGCTCGTCCCCGCGGCGGACCGGGCGGCGTCCGAGATGCCCGGAGTTCGATCGCACCATTGCTTCTCGTTCGGCGACCACTACGACCCCGCGAACACCCATCACGGCGTGCTGCTGGCCTGCAACGCCGAGAAGGTCTCGGCGGGCCGCGGATTCGACACGCATCCGCACCGCGCGGTGGAGATCGTCACCTGGGTGCTCGGCGGCGCCCTGGTCCACCAGGACAGCGAGGGCCACGCGGGAATCGTGTACCCCGGCCTCGCGCAGCGGATGAGCGCGGGCACCGGGATCCTGCATTCCGAGCGCAACGACCGCCCGGAGCCCGCCGGTGCGGACGTCCGGTTCGTCCAGATGTGGCTGCTGCCCGACGAGGCGGGCGCGGCACCGTCGTACGAGCAGCGCGAGGTGGGCGACGAGCTGGCGGCGGGCGCTCTGGTGACCGTGGCCTCGGGTGATCCGGCGCGCGATGCGGCGATCCGGATCGGTAGCCGGGGAGCCACGCTGCACGCGGCCCGCCTGCGTCCGGGTGCCGTCGTCGACCTCCCGGACGCGCCCTTCGGGCACCTCTACCTCGCCGCGGGGTCCGCCGTCGCCGACGGCACGGGGCCGCTGTCCGACGGTGACTCGCTGCGCACCGTCGACGACGGTGCGCGGGTGACCGCCGGGGCCGAGGGCGCGGAGCTCCTGTACTGGGAGATGCACGCGCGCCTCGGCGGCTGATCGACCTCCCGGCCGGGGCGGTCCCCGGCTAGGGCAGCGGCCGGTCCGAGGGGACCACCAGGTAACTCGGCTGCTTCGGGTCGATCAGCACGTGCTGGGGCCGCAGCTGCGTCTCCGCGGTCACGGGGCCCACGGTCATCGCCTTGATCAGGTTGAGCGCGAAGACGTCCACGCGCAGCCGGTGGCCGGGCTTGAGCACCGCGCTCACCGCGTGCGTGCCGATGTCGAGCGGCACCACCTGTCCCGGCTTGACCAGCTCGCGGTCGTCGATGTTGAGCTGGTAGTAGGGCGAGGCGAGATCGCCGTTCGCGGTGCGGATGCTGCGCGATTCGTCGATCTGCCGCAGCGACGTGGTGAGCTGGCCCGAGCTGATCTTCTCCGATCGGCCGTCGGGCGAGACATCGGTGACGATCACGCTCCAGTAGGCGTCACGTGCGTCCTGGGTGGTGTTGAGCCGCAGGTTGATCGGCCCCGATATCACAGTGGGTTTGTCCACCGGTTTGGACGAGAAGGTGAGCGCGTTCATCTCGGCGACCCGGGTGTCCTTGGTGCATCCGGTGAGCACCAGCAGGCCGAACATGGCCTGCCCGGTGTCGTTGGAGCACAGCGTCGACAGGCCTGGGCCCACGGTGCGCCGCGCCGCGATCTTCGGCGGAGCGGTCTGCAGGCTGTTGTCGCTGAGCGATCCCGGCGCCGACCCCGAGGGCAGGCTGGACAGGTACATGCGCTGGTACTTCTGCGCGGGCTCGGGGAAGGTGTCGCCCTGCCACCAGCCGCCGCCCATCCGGTGCACGGTGACCGGCGAGTAGTTGTCGATGCCGTTGTCGATGTCCTTGAGCCACTTGTCGAACCACGCCTTCTGCAGCACGTCGGCGCGCGTCGGCTGGTTCACCCCGCCCATGTCGTTGGTCACGGTGACGTGCGCGGCATCGCCCATGATCAGTTTCTTCTTGCTGGTGGGCAGCGCGCTCAAATCCTTGGGCAGGCGCCATTCGGTGTTGGTGAACAGGTCGTTCCAGGCGCCCAGCGCGAAGGTCGGGGTGGTCACCTTGTCGAGCGGCGTGCGATAGGCGGCGCGCAGGGGCGAGTTCTTGTCGATCAGCTGCTTGGTGGTGGGGGTCAGTCCCTCCACCGTGGGCGAGAAGACGCCGGACAGCAGCTCGGGAACGAAGACGGCCGGATTCTGCAGCCGGTCCTGCAGCCACTTCCAGTCGAAGGTGCCGTTGAGTAGCGACCGCAGATCGGGGATGAACTTGAGCACGTTCACGATGGCCAGCCAGGGGCCGAGGAAGCCCACGCCGAGGCCGCCGCCGGGCGCCACGATGTCGGCGGCGATATCGGCACCCGGCACCACGGGGAACAGCGCCTGCAGGCCCTCCGGGTTCTTCGACGCCACCTGCAACTGGTTGATCGCGGAGTACGAGACGCCCGACATGCCCATGCGGCCGTTGGTCCAGCTCTGCTTGCGCACCCAGTCGAGCACCTCGACGGTGTCCTTCTGCTCGCGACTACCGAAGACGTCCCACTTCCCCTGCGAGTTGCCGGTGCCGCGCACGTCCACCACCACCTGGGTGTAGCCGCTCTGCACCAGCTTCTGGTCCACGGTGAAGGTGTTGAGCATGCCGCCGTTGAGCACGTTGCGCAGGTCGTCGACGCCGCCGATGGGGGTGCCCGAGAAGTTGAGCATGTTCAGCACGCCGACGAGCGCCGGGTAGAGCACCGGCACGTTGGTCATCACCGTGGCGACGGTGCTGACGAACTTCGTGTACGGCGTCATGTTCACGATCGCCGGGGTCTTGGTGTCGATCGGCTTCCCCGCGGCGTCCGCGGGGCGGAAGATGTTGGCCCGCAGCACCGTGCCGTCGGACATCCGGATCGGCACGTCCCATTCCGTGGCCATCCGCGGGTACTGGCTGGGGCCGTCGTGCGAGGCGATCCACTCGGGGTTGATCATCCCGGCCACGCCGGGTCCGGGCTTCCAGGGTTCGGCGGCGGCGGGTGCCGCCGCGATCGGGATCGCGCCGCCTGCGATCACGATGATCGCAGCGGTCAGGAGGGCGGTCGCGGCCCGGCTCAGTCGGGTCAGCCTCATCTGTTCTCCCCGGTCGTCACGAACCCACGTTGCGGATTCCGGTATCGATGAGCACCGTAACCGAGACTCCCGTCACACGAGAATGTTCGCTAGCTTTCCATCTCACACACTGAGATCGCCGAACAACTGGCAGGATGGGCGAGTGACCAGCGACAGCGCACTCGACCTCAGTTTCGTCGACTCCGACATCCGCGTCCAGGACGATCTGTTCGGGCACGTCAACGGAAAGTGGCTGGACAGCCACGAGATCCCGGCGGACCGCTCCACCGACGGCGCCTTCTACGCACTGCGCGATGCGGCGGAGTTGCACGTGAAGGAGATCGTCGAGGCGGCCGCGTCCGATGCAGCGGCCTCGGGCGATGCCGCCAAGATCGGCGACCTGTACGCCAGCTTCATGGACACCGCCGCGATCGAGGCCGCGGGCGTCACGCCGGTGGCCGACGAGATCGCCGAGATCCGCTGGGCCGACTCCCCCGCCGATCTGGTGACGGTGCTGGGCCGGTTGCAGCGCACCGGGGTCGGCGGCCTGCTCGGCTACTACGTGGACACCGACGCCAAGCGCTCGGACCGGTACCTGGTGCAGCTCACGCAGAGCGGGCTGTCGCTGCCCGACGAGGCCTACTACCGCGAGGAGCAGTACGCGCCGGTCCGGGAGAAGTTCACCGCGCACGTGGCGGACACCTTCCGGCTCGCGACGCGCCTGTCCCCCGGCGTGCTGGAGGGGATCGTGCCCGCGGGCGAGGAGGATGCGGCTGCCGCCGCCGTCCTCGATCTGGAGACGGCCATCGCGGCCGGACACTGGAACGTGGTGGACCGTCGCGACGCGGACAAGTCGTACAACCTGCGCACCCTGGCCGACCTCGACGCCCAGGCGCCCGGCCTGCACCTGTCCGGCTGGACCGCGGCGCTCACCTCCGCGGACGCCTTCGCCGAGGTCAATGTGCGGCAGCCCTCGTTCGCGACGCACGCCGCCGCGCTGCTCACCGACCGGCCGCTGGCGCAGTGGCGCACCTGGCTCGCGTGGCGGGTGCTGCGGGCCCGCAGCCCGTACCTGTCCGACGAGGTGGTCGCGACCAGCTTCGCGTTCTACGGCACCACGCTGACGGGTGCCACGGAGAACCGGGAGCGGTGGAAGCGCGGCGTCGGCCTCGTCGAGGAGCACCTCGGCTTCGCGGTCGGTGAGCTGTACACCGCGCGGCACTTCCCCGCCGATTCCAAGGCGCGCATGCAGGCCCTCGTCGACGATCTGGTGGAGGCCTACCGCCGGCGGATCACCGACCTGGAGTGGATGACGCCGGCCACCCGGGTGCGGGCGCTGGAGAAGCTGGGCAAGTTCACGCCGAAGATCGGCTACCCCGATTCCGCGCGCGACTACTCGGCGCTGGAGATCCGCCGCGACGACCTGCTGGGCAACGTGCGCCGCGGCAACGCCGCCGAACACGACCGGGAGTTCGCGAAGATCGGCGCCCCCGTCGATCGCGATGAATGGTTCATGACCCCGCAGACGGTGAACGCCTACTACAACCCCGGCATGAACGAGATCTTCTTCCCGGCGGCCATCCTGCAGCCGCCCTTCTTCGCGCCCACGGCCGACGATGCGGTGAACTTCGGCGGGATCGGGGCCGTGATCGGCCACGAGATCGGCCACGGCTTCGATGATCAGGGCGCGAAGTACGACGGTGACGGCAACCTCGAGGACTGGTGGACCGATACCGACCGCGCCGAGTTCGGCGAGCGCACCCGCGCCCTGATCGAGCAGTACGACGCGCTCACCCCGCGGGAGCTGGACGCCGATTCCGAGCACCACGTCAACGGCGGTTTCACCGTCGGCGAGAACATCGGCGACCTGGGCGGCCTCGGCA
Source organism: Tsukamurella sp. TY48 (assembly GCF_019656655.1). Classification (GTDB taxonomy): domain Bacteria; phylum Actinomycetota; class Actinomycetes; order Mycobacteriales; family Mycobacteriaceae; genus Tsukamurella; species Tsukamurella strandjordii. The sequence continues at coordinate 1,544,074 of NZ_BPMV01000001.1, forward strand.
TCGCCCTGGTGGCCTACGGGATCGCGCGGGAGCGGGAGGGCGGCACCGTCGACGATGCGTCCACCGAGGTCGACGGCCTGTCCGGGTTGCAGCGGGTGTTCTACAGCTGGGGCCAGATCTGGCGCGGCAAGAGTCGCCCCGAGGAGGCGATCCGACGGCTGGCCATCGACCCGCATTCGCCTCCGGAGTTCCGGTGCAATGCCATCGCCAGCAACCTGGACGCGTTCTACGCCGCCTTCGGCGTCACGGACGGGGACGCCCTGTTTCTGGCCCCTGAGCGCCGCGTCTCGATATGGTGATTACTGATCGGTAGCGATTCTGTAGCAAACTGCCGATTGAGAGAACAGCCGTCCAGCAGCCGGCGGACTTACCACGTACGTAGTCCCGCACCCCAGATCGAGGTGCGGAGAACGGGTGGCCGTGCCAGCACATAAGCAGTCCACAGAACAACTCCCCTCCGTCCTCGGCACTGTGCACGAGGCGCCGGCGGCGGAGGAGGTTCCGCTCGAGGAGCTGACGCTCAGCGAGCGGATGGGCGAGATCGCCCGGCTCCTGCGCGAGCAATCCTCCGATTCGGAATCACTGCTCACCGCCGTCACGCAGTTCGCGGTCGATCAGGTGCCTGGTGCCTCCTTCGCGAGCATCACGCTGGTCGATCCGAAGGGCGGGATCAGCCATCCCGTGGTGATCGGTGATGCCGCGCAGCGGGTGGCCGATGTGCAGCGCGAGCTGGAGGAGGGGCCCAGTGTGGGCGCCACCTTCGAGTCCACCACGATCCTCGTCGAGGACACCGCCGACGAACCGCGCTGGCCGCGTTTCGCGGAGGCCGCCCGGGCCGCGGGTGTGGGCTCGATCCTCTCGTTCTGCCTCTACGTGCAGAACGACGCCTACGGCACGCTCGATCTGATGGCCCGCGAGGCGAACGCCTTCGACGCCGAATCGCAGTCGATCGGATCCCTGTTCGCGGTGCACGCCGCGGTCGCCTTCTCGGCGGTCCGGGAGAAGGAACAGATCCGCGCCGCGCTCACCACGCGCGATGTGATCGGGCAGGCCAAGGGCATGATCATGGAGCGCTACAAGCTCGACTCCGACGGTGCCTTCCGGCTGCTGGCGCGCCTGTCCCAGGACAGCAACATCCGGCTGGCCGAGGTGGCCGAGCAGGTGATCGAGGCCGGTCCGGACTAGAAGCCGATGAGCTCGCCGTCGACGATCACGGGCCGGCCGTCGATGGCGAGCGTTCCCGCTCCGCCGGGCGCACCCGGGCGCAGGTCCTTGACGATGTCCCAGTGCAGCGAGGAATCGTTGGTGCCCTTGCATTCCGCGTAGGCACGGCCGAGGGCGATGTGCACGGTGCCCAGGATCTTCTCGTCGAGGAACAGGTCGCCGGTCCAGGTCTGGACCACGGAGCTGGTGCCGATTCCCAGCTCGCCGACCCGGGCCGACCCCGCGTCGGTGGCGATGAGCGCGCGTGCCACGTCCGCGCCTCGGACGGCGTCGACCGCGGTCACCAGGCCGTCGGTGAATTCCAGCCGGAGGTCCTCGAAGGCGTGGCCCGCGAAGACGAAGGTGCCGGGGAAGGTGATGTGGCCGTTCACGCCGTCGTCGAGCGGCGCGGTGGCCACCTCGCCGTCGGGCAGGTTGGCCTCGCCGGCGAAGAGCACGCCGAGGCGGCCGGCGACGCGCAGCGTGAGGTGGGTGTCGGGCGAGGTCACGGTGATGGTGTCCGCGGCGGTCACGGCGTCGGCGAGCGGCTGCCAGGTGCGACGGTGCGTGTCCCAGTTCTCGAGTGCGCCGGCGAAGAACTCGTCGAGCAGCGCGGAGAACGGGACATCGATCTGCGCCGCCCATTCCGCGGTGGGGACCCGGACCACGGCCCAGCGGGTCCCGCGCCAGCGCAGCGACGAGACGACACCCTTGGCCGTGCGCTGTGCCGCCAGCTTCGCGGGCAGATCGGGATCGGCGTCGGCATCGGAGTCGGGCCAGAGCATGGCGCGCAGCGAGACGTGCACGGTGGACCACTCCATGGCGGCCACCTCGACCGGGGCCGGTTCGGCGAGCTCGTCGACGGTGCGCGATGCGAGCGCGTCCGCATCGGCGAACTCGGCGGTGTACACGGTCTGGACGGCGGCACCGATGCGGGTGGCAGCGCGGATCAGGGCGTGTGCGGCGGGCGCGGCGCTGACGTCGTTGACGAAGATGCTGACCCGCGATTGCGGGGCGATCTCCAGGCGGCTCGCGATGTGGTCGGCGAGACGTGCCCACCGCGGATCGTTACTGGTCATGGTTCCTCACGTGGTCGAGTTCGGCGACGATGTCGCGAGTGGCGCGGTAGAAGGCCCGGTACGCGGCGCTCTGCCGGGCGTAGAGCGGGGCGAGCTCGGTGCGCGGATGCACCTGCTTCTCGACGGTGACCCACTCGTCCAGACGGTCCGGCGTGATGAATCCGGCGGCGCACGCGGCGAGCATCGCATCACCCTGGGCCGCACCGGATCCGCCGACCACCTCCTGGGACCGGCCGCTGATATCGGATACGGCCTGCAACCACACGGCGTTCTTGGTTCCGCCGCCCACGGCCCGGATCCGTTCGGGTGCCAGCGATTCCGCCTCGTACGCGCGGATCGCGGCCACGGCGGACTGCGCGATGCCCTCGAGTACGGCGCGGGCCATATCGCCGCGGTCGTGTTCCAGCGAGAGGCCCAGGAAGCCGCCGCGAGCGCCGGCGTCGAACAGCGGGGTGCGTTCGCCGCTGAGGTGGGGCAGGGCGAGCAGGCCGCGCGCCCCGGGACGGGATCGCGCTGCGAGATCGGCGATCTCGGCGAAGACCTCGTCGGTGCCGCCGCCCTCGGGTGCGAGGAGATCGGCGTACCAGCGGGTGAAGCTGCCCGCCGTCGCGGTACCCGCCGCGGCGATGTAGGTGTCGCGGAAGAGATACGGCGCGGGCCACAACACCTCGGAGGACACCGGCCGGTCGAGCACCTCGATGAGGAAGTGCGAGGAGCCGTACATCAGCATCATGTCGCCGGGCCGGCGGACCCCGGCGCTGAGCGCCTCCACGGCGGCGTCGGGCGCTCCGACCAGGACCGGCGTGCCCGCGCAGAGGCCGGTTGCGGCGGCGGCGCTCTCGGTGATCGCACCGACCACGTCCGACGACCACCCGAGGTCGGGTAGCTGTTCGCGACGCGGCGCGCCGGGAACACCGTCGAGATTCCACTCGTCGGTCCGCCGGTCGTACAGCGGGTGGAAGTAGGCGGCGGTGGCGCGGTCGGTGACCCAGCGCCCGGTCAGGCGCCCGGTGACGAAGGTCTGGCAGGTCACGAACAGGTGGGCGGCGGAGAAGATCTCCGGCTCGTTGTCGTGCAACCAGGCGACCTTCGGTCCCGCGGACTGAGAGGTGAGCGCGGTGCCGGAACGCGCCATGATCTCGTCGGCGCCGAGCGCCCGGGTCTGCTCGTCGATCTGGCTACCGGCGCGGGTGTCCACGCCGTAGAGGATCGCCGGCCGCAACGGATCTCCTGCGGCGTCGACGGGCAGCACGCAGGGGCCGATGCCGCTGCAGGCCACCGCCGCGATCTCCGCCGGTGCGATACCGCTCTCGGCGAGCAGCCGGGCGGTGACCTCCACGAATCCGTTCCACCACACGGCTTCCGGATCGTGCTCGACGTAGCCCGGCCGGGGCACCGTGACGCGGTGCGGCCGGCGGGCCTTCGCGGCGACGGTGCCGTCGCCGCGCAGCAGCACGCCCTTCGTCTCGTAGGTGCCGATGTCGACACCGAGCACGACTGTCATGGGCTCAGCGTTCCGCGGGGGCTCAGAGGGTGGCGCGGAAGTCGCGGACGGCGCCCATGAGCTCCTGCACGCGAGCCAGGTCGGCGCGGTTCTCGAAGACCCCGCCCTCCTTGAAGGCGGTGCCCACCACGGCACCGTCGGCGATCGCGAGCTGCTCGCCCGCGTTCGAGGCGCGCACCCCGGTGTTCACGAAGACCGGCACGGAACCGGCTGCGTCCTTGACGATCCGGAGCGACTGGGTATCGGTGGGGGCACCGGCCGTGAGCCCGGAGACGCACAGCGCATCGGGCTTGGTGGCGAAGACGGTGGTCTCGGCGATGGACTTGAGGCTGCGGTCGGCGAGGTACTGCGCCGACTCCGGCACGATGTTGAACAGCAGCTTGACGTCCTGGCCGCCGATCCGGTGCCGGTAGCGGGCCACCTCGCCCACGTTCGTGTTCCACAGTCCGAAGTCGCTGGCGTAGACGCCGGTGAAGATCTCGCGAACCCACTTCGCCCCGGTGGCCACGGCGAGGTCGATCGAGGCGCGGCCGTCCCAGAGCACGTTGACGCCGTAGGGCACGGACATCTGCGGGAGCAGCTCGGCGATGATCCGCGCCATGGTGATGGCGGTGATCGGCTCGGTCTTGGTGAGGTACGGGAGGCTGAACTCGTTGGAGATCATCACACCGTCCACCCCGCCTGTCTGCAGGGCGTCCAGCTCGGCCTTGGCGCGGTCGACGATCGCGCCGATCCCGGCGGCGGTGTCGTAGCCCGGATCGCCCGGAAGGGCCGAGAGGTGAAGCATGGCGATGACCGGCTTCTTCGTGCTGAAGACATCGTCGAGCCAGGTGGTGGTGGTCATGATGACCGTCTCCTATTCTGCGCACACAGTCGGTACGCCTTGGGGATCAGAGGTTTTCGTGGTCCGCGCACACGGTGCGCACTCCGGCCGCGCGAACGGTCCGGACCACATCGGATTCGGGATCGGCATCGGTGACGAGCAGATCCGCCGCGTCGAGCGGTGCCACCTGAGCGAGGTGGGCTCGACCGAGCTTGGTGCGGTCGGCCACCACGATGAGGCGGTCGGCCGCCTCGATGGCGGCGCGCTTCACCGCGGTCTCCTCGCGGTGGTAGTCGCTGTACCCGCGGGTGGGATGCACGCCGGAGACGCCCATCACGTAGGTATCGCAGTTGTACCGGCGCAGCGCCGAGACCGCGTCGTCACCGATCAGGCTGAGCTCGCCGGGACGGATGGTGCCGCCCGTGAGGATGACGGTGGTGCCGGGCTCGTCGGAGAGTTCGACCGCCACCTGCACGCTGGGCGTGACCACGGTGAGCTCCAGCCGCCGGCCGCGAACGGCGCGGGCCACGGCGAGCGCAGTGCTCCCGCTGTCGAGGATCACGGTCTCGCGGGTGTGCAGCAACGCCGCCACCGCATCGCCGATGGCCTGCTTGCCGGACGACGAAGCGCCCATGCGGGTCTCGAACGAGGGCTCGACGAACTTGCCGGTGGCGATCGCCCCACCCATCACCTTGCGGACGAGCCCCTCGGCTTCGAGCACGTCGACATCGCGCCGGGCCGTCATCTCGGAGATCTGGAAGCGCGCGGCGAGCGAGGCGAAGTCGACCTCGCCCACATCCTGGACGAGGTCGCGCATCAGGCGTCGTCGCTCGGTGACGTCGGTTGCCACGGCTACCTCCTCGGGGATCCGGTGTGGAACTTGTGTGACTTTATCACATCGTGGTGACCGACGTCACGAGAAATTTCCCAGCGATCTCACAAAGGTATTGCGATCCAGGTCACATTCACCTACCGTCTGGTGTGATTTAACATCACTAGAACGATCCCTCGGAGGCATCATGACCCCACCACCAACCCTGGAGAGCTCCGGACCCGCCGGCCTGCTCGCCCGTATCGGCATCCCGCCGAGCATCGCGTGGGGATTCGCCGGCGTCTTCCTGTTCATGATCGGCGTGGGTCTTGAGATCAGCTGGCTCAGTCCGTATCTCACGGACCAGGGCATCGGCGTGAGCGTGGTCGCGTCGATCTTCTCCGTGTACGGCGTGAGCGTGTCGATCTCGTCGTGGGTCTCGGGAGTGGTCTTCGAGATCGTCGGCGCCAAGCGCACCATGCTGCTCGCCTTCGTCCTCTTCGCCGCAGGAACCGCGCTCTTCGTGGGCGTGGGCATCGGCCAGAACGCCGTGTGGGCGCTGTTCGCGGGCTACGCGATCAAGGGTTTCAGCTACCCGCTCTTCTCCTACTCCTTCCTGGTGTGGATCGCCTATCGCGCAGTGCCCCACCGGTTGAGCACCGCCTACGGCTGGTTCTGGGTCGCCTTCTCCGGCGGTATGAGCGTGGTGGGCGCCTACGGCTCGGGCCTGCTGATCGACGCCGTGGGGCCGGTACCGGTGCTCTGGTCGACGGTGCTGTTCGCCGCCCTCGGCACGGCCGCGATCGTCTTTCTCAACCGCGACGACATCAAGCCCGGCGACGCCCCCGCGGCTGAACGTTGGCGCGAGCTGTTCTCGCTGGTCACCATCCTGCGCGATGAGCCCCGGCTGTGGCTCGTGATCGGCATCCGCATCGTCAACACCCTGCCCTTGTTCGCGATGCCGGTGTTCATGCCCCTGTATCTGGAGGACTACGGCTTCACCACCGCCGAATGGCTCGCGGTGTGGGGCACCACCTGGCTCGCCAACATCGCCTTCAACCTGGTGTTCGGCTATCTCGGCGATCAGCTCGGCTGGAAGCGGGTCATCTCCTACGTCGGCGGTGTGGGTTGCGCCCTGTCGACGCTCGCCTTCTTCTACGCCCCGCAGGTCTTCGGCCACAACTTCGCAGCGCTGATGATCGCGGGCCTGTGTCTGGGCGCCTGCGTGGCCGGCTACATCCCACTGGACGCGATCGTGGCGAACTTCGTGGAGAACAACAAGGGCGCGGCGATCTCCGTGATGAACTTCGGTGCCGGACTGTCCACCCTGGTCGGCCCGCTGATCGTGGCGATCTTCGCCGAGCCCTTCGGATACACCGCGGTGGCGTGGGTGCTTGCCGGACTGTACATCTCGGTGGCAGCCGTGGTCTGGTACCTGGTGCCGCGCGGTGCGCGGGAACCCGATGCCGTCGAGGCCTGATACCGCCGGTCCGGCCGTCGTCGAGTGCGACGCCGGCCGGATCACCGGAACCGCGTCGGCGGGTGTCCGCAGGTTCCTCGGCATCCCCTACGCGCTCCCCCCGGTGGGGGCCCGTCGATTCGGGCTGCCCGAGCCCGCCCCGGCGGCGGAGGTGGCGGCGGACGCGTTCGGCCCCACCTCGCCCGCCGCGATGGTGCTACCGGAGCCGTTCACCTATCCCGAGATCCCCGGCGACGACTGGCTGACCCTCAACATCTGGGCGCCCGCCACACCCGGGACCGGCCTGCCCGTCCTGGTCTGGATCCACGGCGGATCCTTCGCCATGGGCAGCACGGCCCAGACGATCTTCGACGGGACCTCCTTCGCCCGGGACGGCGTGGTCTTCGTCTCGGTGAACCACCGGATCGGCGTCGAGGGCTTCGCGCACCTGCCGGATGCTCCCGACAACCGGGGCCTGCGCGATCAGATCTGCGCCCTGGAATGGGTGCAGCGCAATATCGCCGCGTTCGGCGGAGATCCGGCGCGGGTCACCCTCGCCGGTGAATCGGCCGGGGCCATGAGCGCCTCGGCGCTCGCCGTCACACCCCACGCCGGTTCCCTGTTCGCCCGGGCGATCTGCCAATCCGGCATCGCACCGGCGTATCCCGCGGACGTCGCCGCACGACCTGCCCTGATCGCCGCCGAGCGGCTCGGCTGCTCGCCCACCGCCGCGGACCTGCGGCGGATCGATCCCCGCGAGGTGGCCGCCGCGGTCGCGGCGGTGGTCGCCGGGATGCCACCGCATCGTCAGGCCACGCTGTTCGTTCCCGCGCTCGGCGACCTCCTCCCCGAGCGGCCGGACCGCGTCCTGGCCCGGGATCGCGCAGCGATACCGATGATCATCGGCCACAACGCCGCCGAGGCCGATCTATGGTGCACACCGGGGGTCTTCCCGCCGGACCAATCAGAGGAGGCGACCGCTGCCGGAATCGCGGAAGAACTCGGCATCCTCGGCGCCACAACGGAAATCGTCGACGCCTATCGCGGAAGCTCCGGTCAGCCCTTCGTGGACCTCGTCTCCGACGGGCTGTTCGCGGCGCCCAGCCTGCGGGCACAGCGAGGACAGGGCGAGAACTGCTACGCCTATCTGTTCAGCTGGCCTTCGCCGCTGCTGAGCCGCACGGCCTTCCACGCGCTCGACCTCGGCTTCGCGCTCGGGAATCTCAACGATCCCGCGTTCCGGCTGCACGCGGGCACCGCGCCGCCCACGGATCTGCGCGATGCCATGCACGGCGCGTGGGTGGCATTTTGCCGCGACGGTTCTCCGGCATCGCACTGGATGCCGTATCGCGACGAGCGTGATCTCCATGTGTTCGGGCCGCGCGCCACACGGAACGTCGAGCTCCTCGAAGCCTGGGGCTGAGGAGACGCCGGATCCGTGCCGATACGGCGAAAGCCGGTGATGCGCAGGTCGTGCGCATCACCGGCTCCCGGTCACCACTCAGTCGTCGGACGCACCGGATGCAGCGGCGCCGGCCGACTGCTCCGCCTCGGTCTTCGTCGGGATGGAGTTGAGGCGGTCGATCGTGGACTTGATCGTTCCCACCGCTCCCTCGTTGATGGCGCAATTGCACGACACGGGGGTCTCCGGCTGGGGCTTCGGTTCGGGCTTCGCGGCCGGCTTGATGGCTTCGAGCTTGGAGATCGTGTTCTTGATCGAGTCAGTGGCACCCGGGTTGACGTCACCGCAATCGCACGCCAGCGACGGTGTGGTGGGCTCCGGCTTGGTGACCGGTTTCAGCGCCTCCAGCTTGGCGAGCGCGTCCTTGACCGCCTGCGCAGCGCCGGGAGCACTCGGATCACACTTGCACTCCAACGCCACCGGATCAGTCTTCGTCGCCTGCTTCAGCGCCTCCAGCTTGGCGAGCGCGTCCTTGACCGCCTGCGCCGAACCCGGAGCACTCGGATCACACTTGCACTCCAATGCCACCGGATCGGTCTGAGCTGCGGCCGCGGGTGCCGGTGCAGCGGGCGCCGGTGCGGCGACGGGTGCGACCGTCGTCGTGCTCGTCTCCGCGGCGGCCGGCCCGGCACTGAGCCCGAGCCCCATCACCACGAAGGTTGCGGCGATGATCGATGTGCCGATCCTCTTTCGCCCCATGTTCATCTGGTCTTCTCCATCTCTGTGCGCATCCCTCGGATCTCGAGTCACCGTCGTCCCGCCGCGGGTTGTGGCGTATGTCGCTGGTGCAGATGCAAACGGCACAGTAGCGGGTACTTGAGTTTTTCCGCTACACAACAGCGACAATCAATACTGCGCACGAATGCGTACCATTCTTAACTACAGAATTGTCTCGAAATCGAGAGGCATCGTCGCAGGTAGAACGGTTGAAAAAGTTGTTCGTGCGGCTGGCTATGCATGAGCTATTGCCCAACTAATTGTTATTTGCAATCACGCATTACGGACGTATGACAACAGTTGTTGTTGGAAGCGTACTATTCGCGGATTCGAGGAATTGATTTCGGAGCGCACTGCGCCGCGGCCACTCGCACGCCGACGCCGGGCATCGCAGAGGCCGACCCGTTCCAACGGCGACACCGAAGAGCAATGAAATCTGATTCGCGATTGCGATCACTGAGATCGTATCGATCGCGCAGCAAACGTGTCGCAAACCGGTAGCGATTTGCGATCTCATGCTGCGGCGAGCGGGCCGCCGTGCTCCACTTGTCTGCGGTGTGTCGCCTGGTTCGACACTCTGACGAAACATACGACACACGACAGCTTCAACGGGAGGAGATTCACTGTGGCATCAGAAGAGAACGTCATCCTGCTGACGTGGCCCACCACGGCCTCGGCGTACGAGGCACAGAGTCAGCTGACTGAGCTCGGCAACTCGGGTGCGGTCGAGGTTCGGGAGTCCGCCGTGGTGGAGCGCGGGGCCGACGGAACCCTCACCGTGCCGCAGGGTGACTCCGGCACCGTCGGGCTCGCCACCCTCGGAGGGAGCACCCTCGGAGTGCTGGTCGGAGTACTCGGCGGCCCCGTGGGAGCACTGCTCGGCTGGGCCAGCGGAGCACTGATCGGCGGCGCCTGGGACCTGTCCCGCGCCGACGATTCGGACTCGGTGATCGCCGCCCTGTCCAGCTCGATCCCGCCGGGCTCCAATGCCCTCATCGCCGACGTCGTCGAGGGCTCCCACGACGCCGTCGACGGCCTCGCCGCGCGGTCCGGCGCACGTCTGGTGCGCAAGCCGACCGACGAGGTCCTCGATGAGGTCGACGCGGCCGAAGAGGCGGCCGATGAGGCCGCCGCCGCGGCCCGCAAGAAGGTCCGCGAGGAGAAGAAGGCCGACCGCTCGGCGGATCGGCACGCACGAGTGAACAAGCTCAAGGACAAACTCAACATCTCCAGCGGATCGTAAGATCTCATCCGCCGACACCGTCGGTGGATTCACATCACCAAATCCGGGCCCAAGAAGCGGGCCCAACCAGGAAAGTAGGAAGTAGTGACTACTGACACCACGTCGTCGTCTTCGGCTCCGCAGGATCCGCAGCCGCGCCACTCGCTCGTCGACGAGGTCCGTGGGTACGCCTCGGACGTCGTCACCAAGGTCTGGCAGTCCGTACTGGGTATCGGCATCGTCGCGATCATCCTCGGCGCCGTCATCCTCGCCTGGCCCTCGCCCACGCTCCGCGTGGTCGGTGTGCTGTTCGCGATCTACCTGCTGCTGATCGGCATCCTGCAGCTCTACACCGTGTTCGGTCCGATCAAGTCGGAGAGCAACTGGTGGCGCTTCCTGACCTTCGTGTCGGGCGCGCTGTCGATCGTGCTCTCGGTGCTCGCCTTCCGTAGCGAGGGCGATTCGCTGGTCATGCTGGCCATCTGGATCGGTGTCGGCTGGCTCATCCAGGGCATCGTCGGCTTCGCCGTCGGCCTGGACCTGCCGAACGGCACCCCGCACCGCGTCCTGGGCATCTTCGCCTCGATCCTGTTCACGATCGCCGGTGTGATCGTCGTGATCTACCCGTACGACGCCATCGCCCCGCTGACCTACGGCACCGGCATCGCGCTGATCATCATCGGTCTCGTCGAGGTCGTGCACGCGTTCCAGATCCGGTCGTCGGCCAACAAGGCCATCCCCCAGGTCTGATCACCGCACTGCGGGTAAGCGAAACGCCCCGGACCTCACTGAGGTCCGGGGCGTTTCGTTCGCCTGCTAGCTCGAAGCGCTCGACCTACTCGTAGGTCTCGCCGGCCTCGGCCTTGGCCACCAGCGACGCCGGCGGGGTGAACTGCTCGCCGTACTTACCGGCCAGGTTCTTCGCCTGGGCGACGAAGGCCTTGGGCCCGGTGAGACCCTCGGCGGGCGTGCCCGGGCGGCCCTCGTAGCCGTTGATGTACTGCATCACGCCACCGGTCCACGCGGGGAAGCCGATGCCGAAGATGGAGCCGATGTTGGCGTCGGCCACCGATTCGAGCACGCCCTCGTCGAAGCAGCGCACCGTCTCGATCGACTCGATGAACAGCATGCGCTCCTGGAGCTCCGCGAAGTCCGGCTTCACGCTGCCCGACTTGAAGTGCTCCTGGAAGCCCTTCCACAGTCCGGTGCGCTTGCCGTCGGCGTAGTCGTAGAAGCCCGCGCCGTCCTTCTTGGACGTGCGGCCGTTCGCCACCATCCAGTCGACCACGTCGAAGGCGCCGTGCTGCGGCACCGGCTTGCCCTCGGCGGTGAGAGCGTCCTCGGTGGCCTTGCGGATCTTCTGCATCAGGGTGAGCGTGAGCTCGTCCGTCAGCTGCAGCGGCGCCGCCGGGTAGCCGGCCTGCTGACCCGCCTGCTCCAGATACACCGGGTCGACACCCTCGCCGATGGCCGCGAGGGCCTCGTTGATGAACGTGCCGATCACGCGCGAGGTGAAGAAGCCACGGCTGTCGTGGACCACGATCGGGGTCTTCTTGATCTGCAGGGTGTAGTCGATCACCTTCGCCAGCACGGCGTCGGAGGTCTTCTCGCCCTTGATGATCTCGACCAGCGGCATCTTGTCCACGGGGCTGAAGAAGTGGATGCCGATGAAGTCCTCGGAGCGCTTGACGCCCTCGGCGAGGATGGTGATCGGCAGCGTAGAGGTGTTCGAGCCCAGGATGGCGTCGGGCTCGACGATGTCCTCGATCTCCTGGAAGACCTTGTTCTTCACCTCGACCGACTCGAACGCGGCCTCGATCACCAGATCGACACCCTTGAAGTCCTGCGGGTCGACGGTCGGGTGGATCCGGGCGAGCAGGGCGTCGGACTTCTCCTGGGTGGTGCGGCCCTTGGCGAGCGCCTTCTCCTCCAGCTTGACCGAGTAGTCCTTGCCACGCTCGGCGGCGGCCTGGTCGATGTCCTTGAGCACCACGTCGATTCCGGCCTTGGCCGAGACGTACGCGATGGCCGCACCCATCATGCCGGCGCCGATCACGCCGACCTTCTTGGCCTGGTACTTCTCGTAGCCCTCGGGCCGCGAGCCGCCGCCGTTGATGTGCTGCAGATCGAAGAAGAAGGCCTTGATCATGTTCTTCGACACCTGGCCGGTGGCCAGCTTGGTGAAGTAGCGCGACTCGATCTCGAGCGCGGTGTCGAAGTCCACGTAGGTGCCCTCGAAGGCGGCGGCCATGATGGCCTCCGGTGCCGGCATCGGCGCGCCCTTGAGCTGCTTGCGCAGGTTGGCCGGGAAGGCCGGGGCGTTGGGGGCCAGCGTCTTATCGATCGGCGAGCCACCGGGAATGCGGTGTCCCTTGACGTCCCACGGCTGCGCCGCGGCCTCGGGGTTGGCCTTGATCCACGCCTTGGCGGCGGGGACGAGCTCCTCGACGGTGCCCACGAGATCGTTCACGAGGCCGGTCTTCTGAGCCTTACCCGGAGCCATCTGCTGGCCCTGAAGCAGCACGCCCATGAGCGCGCCCTGCAGGCCGAGCATGCGCACGGTGCGGGTCACGCCGCCGCCACCGGGCAGCAGGCCGAGGCTGACCTCGGGAAGGCCGATCTTGCTGCCCTTGACGTCCGCCGCGATGCGGTGGTTCGCAGCGAGGGCGATCTCGAGGCCGCCGCCCAGTGCGGCGCCGTTGATGGCCGCCACCACGGGCTTGGGGAGCTTCTCGAGGCGACGGAGATCCTTCTTGATCTCCTGGACCTCGTCGAACACCTTCTGCGCATCGGCCTTGGTGGCCTTGCGGATCTCGGTGAGGTTACCGCCGGCGAAGAAGGTCTTCTTCGCCGAGGTCAGCACGACGCCGGTGATGGAGTCCACCTCGGCCTCGAGGCGGTCCACGGTGGCCCGCATCGAGGTGCCGTACAGCTCGTTCATGGTGTTCGCGGAGCTGTTCGGATCGTCCATCGTCAGCGTGACGATGCCGTCGGCGTCCTGCTCCCAGCGGATCATGTTGTCAGACATGTATTTCTAGTCTCCTGTAGTTCCGTCGGGCGTCAGATGCGCTCGATGATGGTGGCCGAGCCCATGCCGCCGGCGATGCACAGGGTGATCAGGCCGTAGCGGCCGCCCGTGCGCTCCAGCTCGTCGAGCACGGTGCCCACCAGCATCGCGCCGGTGGCGCCGAGCGGGTGGCCCAGCGCGATGGCGCCGCCGTTGACGTTGACCTGCTCACGGTCGAGCTTGAAGTCCTTCATCCACTTCAGGACGACCGAGGCGAAGGCCTCGTTCAGCTCCCAGACGTCGATGTCGTCCTTGGTCAGGCCGGCCTTGGCCAGCACCTTCTCGGTGGCCGGGGTGGGGCCGGTCAGCATGATGGTGGGGTCGGCACCGGTCGAGGCGGTGGCCACGATGCGGCCGCGGGGCGTGAGGCCGGCCTTCTTGCCGCCGGCCTCGTTGCCGACGAGCACCAGGGCGGCACCGTCGACGATGCCCGAGCTGTTGCCGCCCGTGTGCACGTGGTCGATCTTCTCGACGGTGGTGTACTTCTGCAGCGCCACGGCGTCGAAGCCGCCCATCTCACCGATCACGGTGAACGCGGGGCGCAGCTTGCCGAGGTCGGCGGCGGTGGTGCCGGGGCGACGGTGCTCGTCGTTGTCGAGAACGACGAGGCCGTTCTGGTCCTTGACCGGCACGACCGACTTCGCGAAGCGACCCTCGTCCCACGCCTTGGCGGCGAGGTCCTGCGACTCGGCGGAGTACTGGTCGACGTCATCGCGGGAGAAGCCCTCGATGGTGGCGATCAGGTCGGCACCGATGCCCTGGGGCGCGATGTAGTTGTCGTAGCTGTACTGCGGGTCGTAGAACAGGGCGCCGAAGTCGGAGCCCATGGGCACGCGCGACATGGACTCGACGCCACCGGCGAGCACCAGGTCGTCGCCCAGGCCGGAGCCGACCTTCTGCGCGGCCATGTTGGTGGCCTCGAGGCCCGAGGCGCAGAACCGGTTGATCTGCACACCGGCGACGGTGTCGGGCAGACCGGCCACGATCGACGCGGTGCGCGCGATGTCGGCACCCTGCTCGCCGACCGGCGAGACCACGCCCAGCACGATGTCGTCGACGGCGGCCGGATCCAGGTTCGGATTCCGGTCCTTGATCTCGTCGATGAGCCCCACCACGAGGTCGGTGGGCTTGATGGCGGTCAGCGAGCCGCCCTTGAGCTTGCCACGCGGCGTACGGATCGCCTCGTAGATGAATGCGTCAGACACTTGGTCTTCCCGTCCTTTCGAAGAAGGTGTTCGGACTCCCCTGGTCCAGCGCAGAGCCCGTCCGACTACAGGCTAACCGTGTGTAGCTTATTTGGAAAGATCTGCACGTAGATCGACACATATAACCGGTTTCATGGGCTATCGTGACGTTAATCATGGCAACTCCGAACACACGCCTGCGCCCCGCCGAGCGGCGTCGACAGCTGGTCGACGTGGCCACCGGCCTCTTCCTCGAGCGCGGCTACGGGAACGTCGCGGTGGCGGACATCGCACGGGCCGCCGGCATCAGCGGCCCCAGCGTGTACCGGCACTTCCCGGACAAGGAGGCGATCCTCGCCGCCGCGATGCGCTCGGCGGTCGACGAGATGTCCGCCGCCACCGACGCGGCACTCGCGCGGCCCGGTGCCAGCTTCGACGATCTCGCCGCCGCCGTCTTCGCGATGGCGGTCGACAACCCCGGCCCGCTCGCGCTGTGGCGTTGGAACCGGCGACACCTGACCGCCGAGCAGGCTCGCGAGATGATCGCGGCCAGCGAGGGCGTGCTCGGCCGCTGGACCGAGGTGCTGCGCCGCGATCACCCCGAGGTCACCGACGACGACGCCCGGGTCCTCGCCTGGGCGGTCCTGGCCGTCGGTGGTTCGGTGCCCCCGAGCCGCGGCCGGATCGGGACCCGCCGGTACCGCGGGGATCTCGAGCGGATCAGCGAGCGCGTGCTGCGCGCCGCACCGTCGATCGCGCCGGAGTTGCCCGCTCCCCCGGCTCGTCGTGCCCCCGTGGTCCGCAGCGACGAGATCCTCGACGCCGCATCGGAGCTGTTCTTCTCCCGCGGCTACAGCACGGTGGGGATGGACGACATCGGTGCCGCCGTGGGCATTTCGGGGCCGAGCGTGTACGGGCACTTCCCGTCGAAGGCGTCGATCCTGGTGGGCGTCGTGGGCCGGGCCCGCGCGGCGCTGGAGATCGGGGTGCTGGGTGCGGCCGCCCAGGCCGACGGTGACCCCGTGGCCGAGCTGCGCGCCCTGGTGCGTTCCTACGCCGCGAATCTGGTGGCCTCCACCGATCTCGCGGTGGCCTTCACGGTGGGCCGCGAGGTGGTCATCGAATCCGGTGGCGAGGCACTGCTCGCGGCGCAGAAGGCCTATCTCGCACGGTGGGTCGCGCTGCTGGAGGCCGGTGGCGAGGTCGACGGTGCCGGCGCCCGCATCGCCGTCGGCGCTGCCATGACCATCGCCAACGACTTCGCCCGCACCCGCCGCCTCCGCCGGCGCCCGCGGTTCTACGACGAACTCGTCGCCCTCATGGACGCCGCCCTCGGCATCTGATCAGCGCGCGCGCGATCGCAACCTCCGGAGCATCCGGGCATCGGTGAACCCGACCGCGTGCGCGGCGGATTCCACGGTCGCGCCCTGATCGATGAGCAGGGACGCATGCTCCACTCGCACCGCTTGCTGATACCGGAGCGGGGTGGTCCCCAGTTCGGATTCGAAGGCCCGCGACAGGGTCCGCGCGCTGACTCCGACCGCGGACGCGAGTTCGCCGAGCGGAACGGTCTGCGAGAACCGGCTGTCGATCAGGTCGAGGGCACGGTGCACGGCGTCGTTGACATGCGCGCGGTGCCGCAGCATCACGGAATGCTGTGATGCGTGACCGTTCCTGCGCGCGTAGACCACCATCGCGCGGGACACCGCTGCGGCGGCGGCCGGTCCGTGGCGGTCTGCGAGCAGCGCCAGCGTGGCGTCGATGCCGCTCGCGATACCCGCCGACGTGCGGACGGTCCCGTCCGTCACGTGCAGTACGTCGCGGACCACGGTGGCCGCTGGGTTGCGCACCGCCAGCCGATCGCACAGCTCGTGGTGCGTCGTGCAGCGGCGCCCGTCCAACAGGCCCGCCGCTCCGAGTGCGAACGCGCCCGCGCACACCGCCATCACGGTTCCGCCGGCGTCGTGGTGGTCGGTGAGCCAACGCAGTGTCTCCGTCGACGCCGGCACTCGGCCCGTGTCGGTTCGCCATCCGGGAACCACGATGATGTCCGACGTGCGCAGCATGGGGAAGGTGGTCTCCGCGACGAGCGGTAGTCCCTGATGGCTCGCGACCTGTGACGACTCGCCCACGTACCGCGGGCGGTATTCGTGTCCCAGGTCCGTTGCCGCGCCGAAGGCCTGGGCCGGCCCGGCGACGTCGAGCAGGTGCACCCCGGGGAGCAGGAGGACTGCGACCGTCGTGGGACTCACACCGGCATCATGCCGCGGGGGCGGCGGCCTCGTCGAGCGTGCGGATCGTCGCGAACCTCCCTGCGAGGGCGAATTCGGTCCGCTCGATGATCGCGTCGGTTCCGAGGACTTCGCCGGTGTCGGGACGGATGATCGGGAAGGTCGCGGTCGCCTCGGTGACGAAGTCGACGTCGAAGCCCAGGTCGGCCGCCAGCCGCGTCGTCGTCTCGCAGCACTGTTCGGTCTGGATGCCGGCGATCGTCAGGCTGCGTACGCCCTGCTGCTGCAGGATCCGTCCGAGCTCGGTGCTCGTGAAGGCATTGCGAGTCGTCTTCGTCAGGACCGGCTCCTCCGCCCGCGGTACCAATCCCGGCTGCAGGGCGACGTGACCCGAATCCGGATCGAAGACGTCGCCGGTGCCCGGCTCGCTGTGGAGAATCCACACCACCAGATCGTTCCGTTCACGAGCGGCGTCGACGAGACGGTTCACATCGTCGACGATGTCCGGATTCGACACGTCCGCCCAGTTCTCCCGGTATCGGAAGGAGTCCTGGACATCGATCACCAGCAGTGCGTTCATGGCATCCATCGTGGCCGGTGAGGGCCGCCTCGGACAGGCTCGATCGAGCCGGTGACCGGAACGATCCGGTCACCGGGGCTCGGTGCGCCTCACCAGCCGTTGACGTGCAGGACCGTGTCGAGCGGGGCACGCTTGGCGGGCTTGAAATCGGTGCCCTTGGTGTAGGCCACGGGCAGCAGCACGCCCTGGCGGATGTTCTCCGGCAGGCCGAGGGCCTCGGCGACCTCGCGCTCGTAGACCAGGTGCAGCGTGGTCCATGCGGAACCGAGGCCGCGCTCACGAAGCGCCAGGGACAGGCTCCACGCCGCGGGCAGCAGGGATCCCCACACGCCGGCCTGGTTGCCCTCGGGCAGTTCGCCGCCCGGCACGTGGATCGCGCCGATCACGAGCGCGGGCACCTCATGCATGACGTCCGCGAGGTACTGGGCGCTGGAGGCCACCTTCTCGGCGGTCTGCAGGTCCTTCGGCGGGTTCTTGGCACGGGCCTCGGCACCGGCCGCGGCGTAGGCGGCGAACGACCGGGCGTAGTACTCGGCCACGATCCGCTTCTTCTCCGGGTCGGTCAGCACGATCCAGTGCCAGCCCTGCGCATTGCTGCCGGACGGGGCCTGCAGCGCCACCTCGAGCGCGTCCGTGATCACCTCCAGCGGGACGGGCCGCTCGAGGTCGAGGCGCTTGCGCACCGACCGGGTGGAGGTGAGTACTTCGTCGGCACTCAGGTTCAGGTGGGGAATCGACTCGGTCATGACCTACCTCAACGACCTCGAGGGGCGCCGGCATTCCCCCGCTTGGCCCGTTCCAGCGAGGCCAGGGACTTCTTCGCCGCGGCCAGTTCGGCCTGCAATTCGGCGACGCGGTCCGCGGCGGCCTCACGCGCGGCCGAGAGCACATCGTCGACCGCGGCCTGGGCCTCCTTGTCACCGAGGGCGACGAGGGCCTTCTGCACCGGGGCGAGAGGCACGTCGCGCGCACCGGCCGGCTTCTGCGCGTTCCGGGTCACCTTCATCACGGCGGCGTTGTCGGCACCCACGTACACCGTGATCGCCACCGACTTCGCCGTGCCCGGCGCCGGCTTCGCCGCGGCGGGCCTGGCCGCCGATTTCACCGGCTTGACCGGCTTCGGCGCTTTGGTGGCGCGCAACTCCCGCGCGTCGTAGGGCAACTGATCGTCGACCCCCGCGGGCCGGACGGTGACGGTGGTCCCCGACACCTCCAGCACCTTCGCGGAGGCGCCCGCGGACAGCCCCAGGCTGGGCACCGCCTCGATCAGGTACACCGTGGGCCGTTTACCGTCCGCCAGCGCAGCGGCGTACCGCTCCAGATCCGCCGCCGTGAGCGTCTGCTCCGCCACTACTTGACTCCCTTCGCGATCACCGGGATCACGTCATTGGCAACGGTATCGAGAGCGAGCGGGCCGCCGTACAGCAGGGCGTCGACACTGCTGCTGCTGTCGATGATCACGATGGGCGCACCGTAGGTCAGGGACGACGGAAGGCCGTCGTAGCCGCCGTTGCCGGCGCCGGGGTCGGTGCGCGCCACGATGGTCCGGTCCACGGAGCTGGTGCTCACCGCCGTGTACAGGTCGGACGATCCCAGCGTGAGCCACGACGAACCGCTGCCCTTCGACGGGACCTGCATCGCGAAGCCCAGCTGCCCCAGCATCTGGAAGGGGCTCGCGGAGGTCGTCGCCAACCGGGTGGACTGGCCGTCGTAGTGCACGAGGTCCACCTTCTTGCCGGTGAAGTCCGGGTGCGCCGCGCGCAGTTCGGTGATCCGCTGCTCGTACCGCTTGCGCAGTTCGGCGGCGCGATCCTTGGCGCCCAGGGCTTCGGCGATGAAGGCCATCTGCTCCTGCCAGGTCCAGCCCTTGCTACCCGCCTGGGACACCGCGATGCTGTTCGCCACCGTCTTCAGGTCCTTGGCCTTATCGGCCGCCGCCGGATCGGTGTCGATGATCAGATCGGGTTTGGCCTTCTCGATCACCGACCGGTCCGGGTTGGCCGACGTGCCCGCGGTCGGGACGCTCTTCAGCGCCGGAACCCAGGACGGCAGTTCCGATTTCGGTCCGTTTCCTCCCGCGACGACGTCGAATCCGAGGGCGGAGACGATCTCCGCGTCCCCCGGCCCCAGGGCCACGATGCGGCCGGGTCGTTTGTCGATCTTGGTGTCGCCGTTGATGTCCGTCACCGTGCGGGCGCTCCAGGAGTCGAGGGCCGGCAGGTCGGACGACGATCCGCCACCCTTGAAGGCGAACAGCCCGACGGCGATCGCGATCAGGACCACCACTGCGGCGGACGCCCCGATGATCAGCGGGCGACGACTCTTCGCGGTCGATTGCTGCGGCGGCGCCATGCTCGGATTGCTCGGACTGCTCGGCCCGCCGTAGAACTGCGCGGGCGCACCGCCACCGGGCGGGGGCCCCGCGTAACCCGGCGTCCCCTGAGCTGGGTTGAAGCCCGTGGGCAGCGCCGGATTCGACGGGGTGCCCTGCCAATTCGTGCCGCTCGGCGGCGGCGGGGGCGCCATTCCCGCGGCGCCCGACATCCGGCGTGCCGCCGCCGATAGCGCATCCGCGAACTCACCCGCGGAGTTGTACCGTTCGGCGGGATTCTTGGCCATCGCTCGACCGAGCACGTAGTCGATCTCGGGCGAGAGGTCGGGCCGCTTGATCCGCACGCTCGGCGGGTTCTGGCTGATGTGGGCGAGCATGAGCTGCCCGGAGATCGTGGTGCTGAACGGCGGGGCGCCCGTGAGCAGTACCACGGCCGCGCACGCCAGGGAGTAGATGTCGGCGCGCTGGTCGATCGGGTTGCCGAGCAGCGCCTCCGGGGCGGTGTACGCCAACGTGCCGACCACCGTGCCGGTCTGGGTGTGCTGGCCGACCTCGGTCTGCGCGGCGCCGATGCCGAAGTCGGCGAGCTTGACCTGCTCGCCGCGGCGGCCGCGGTCCACCAGGAAGTTGGCCGGTTTGACGTCGCGGTGGAGGATGCCGTGGCCGTGGGCCTCGTCGAGTGCGTCCGCCACCTGCTCGATCACGGAGACGGCGCGGTCCAGGCTGAACGGCCCCTCACGCTGCACGATCTGGGCGACGTTGCCGCCCTCGACCAGCTCCATCGCGATCCACAGGTGTCCGTCGGATTCGCCACGGTCGTAGACGTCGACGATGTGCGGATGCTTGAGCCCGGCCACGATATCGGCCTCGCGGTCGAAGCGAGCGCGCACCGACGGATCGGCGGAGAACTGGCTCTGCAGCACCTTCAGCGCCACCGATCGCGGCAGCGTGCGGTGCCGCACGCGGTAGACCGTGCCCATGCCGCCGGTCCCCAGGACCGACTCGACCACGTACCCCGCGATCACCTCACCCGGTTCGGCCACCTCGCCGACACCTCCATTCCCCTGCACGTTCGCAGCGAGACGAATCTACCGCGCCGCAGGTTGCCGGGTGCTTAAGGCGAGGTTGGAGGCGGACCCGGGGGTTCGTCCTTGGGCTGCGTCCATCGGGGAGCACCGGGCTCGCGGCGGGGACGGCGGGCGGGCCCGCCGGGCTCGTCGTCGTGGTCGCGGCGCACCCAGCGACCCGCGTCGGTCTTGCGCTGGGCGCCGGTCCCGCGCTCGAAGGGCGGCGGCGGGGCCGGGCGCACGGGCCGGCGCGGCCGTGGCCGCGGCGCCGGGTTCGGGCGCCCACCGGCGGTTCGGCCGGGGGGCGGTACCGGCGACGATGCGGCCGGCACCGCGGGTGGTGCCGCAGGCGGCGGCATCGGCGGAGCGGCCGGTGGCGCCGCGGGCGCGGGCTGCGGGACCTGTGCCGCGGGCGCGGGCCGCGCGGCCTGGGCCGCGGGTCGCCATGCCGCGGGCGGTGCCGCAGGTGCGGGTGCCGCGGGTGCAGGTGGCGTGGCGGGTGCAGGTGGTGTGGGCGCAGCCGGAGCACGCGGGGGAATCGCTCGGGACCACGGCGCGGGCGGCGCCGTGGGGACGTGCCGGGGCGGCGTCGGCGCAGCACGCGGTACGCGTTGCTGCACGGGGAGCTCGCTCGTGCTCGACGCCTGCGGCGGGACCACCACGTCGCAGTACCGCAGCTCCTCGTCGGTGGCGTTGAGCACCATGTCGATCGGAGCCCGGCGCCCGATCCGCACCCGGACGGTGGACGGTGTCAGCTGCTCGACGGCGACGTCGGCCTTCTCGCTGGTCTGCTCACCCGGTGCCCGCACCGTGAGCAATGTGCGCTCCGGCACCGCGTCCACCTCGACACCGTCGAACACGGTGAGGTCGGCGGGCCGCCGATCACCTGCCTCGACGATCCGGAACCGCGACGGATCGGCCAACGTGTTCGCGAGCATCAGCCAGCGCTCGGGGCGGGCGGTGTGTACGGCGACGGAGGCGCCCGCGCCCACCGAGCGGAGCAGGATGAGTTGTACCGCGGTGAGATCGGTCGCGAACTCCACCTGCAGGGTCTCGGGAACCGGGGAGGCGTCGTAGAGCGGGAGCGCGATCGCGGCACCGTCGGCGATTCCCCACACCGGTCCGGCCGGCCCGACCGGGATCTCCACGGCGGCGAGCTCGTCGAGCGGCGCCGAGGGAAGGTCCACCACACTGGTCTCGCCCCCGGGCAGTGTCGCCAGGGCCAACTCCCGCTGCCGCCCCGGCAGCAGGATGAGCGTGTCGTCGTGGTTGTCGATCTGCGCAGTCGCGGTGTCGTACCGGACCAGGCCGCTGATCTCCACGGGCGCCTGCGCCGAGGCCTTGCGCAGCCGCAGAACCACCGCGGTGCCATCGGTGTCCAGGCCCCACCAGCGGTCCAGCTTCTCGGTGGACATCCGCCCGGGATCCACGAAATACGTCGTGGCGAAAGCATTTCCGTAGGAGATGTGATCCCACTCCTCCTCACCGCGGCGCGCGTCGGCACCGAAGGAGAGCAGCGAATCCAGGCTCGCCAGCTCGGCGGCCGGGAGCACGCGGGCGCGGATCTGCCGCTCCTGCAGTCGCTGTTCGAGGCGGCGGGTGGCGGCCATCAACGCCTGGGGTCCCGCAGTGCGCGACGGTCCGCGGCGCACGATCCCGGCGAGGTTGCGGCGGGTGTTCACCCGCAGGACCAGCCAGGTGGAGCGCTGCGCGATCGCCGAGTAGAAACGCACGCCCTGCGCGTACGACGCGCGGTAGGCGGGGCCGGGCGGCACGCGTCGGCCGGCCGAGGAGACATCGATGTCCACGTCGAGCCCGTACTGCGTCATCATCGAGGCGAGCAGGTCCAGCGGCACGGTGTCGGCGGCGTAGGCGCGCCCGTCCCGCAGCCGGGTCTCCGCGAGATCCGCGGTGAGTTCGATCGCGGACACCAGTTCGTAGCCGTCGCCGCACCGCACGCCGCAACCGTCGACGTCCACGACCCGGCCGGGCAGGCCGTCGTAGCCGTCACGGCGACGGCGGATGTACCGGTAGCGCGCCGCGATCCGCTCGCTGAGCACCGAGCCGTGCACCGAGACGAAGGCCACGAGCGCGCCGATCACCACGACCGTGGCGACCGCCCAGGTGGGCCATCGTCCGGCGGTGATCGCCACGAAGACTCCCGACAGGATCGCCCAGACGAGCGCGCGGCGCAGGGTCACACTGATCCCCACCGAGCGCCGCAGCCGGATCACCTCGGGATGGGGCGGCACCGGATCCGTCGGTGCCGCCTGCTGCATCTCGGTCGTCACGACGTCCTCCGCTTGCCGGTGCGCCGCGGTCGCACCAGGGCCACCACCGCGGCGAGCACGATCACGATCGCCAGTCCCACGCCGGCCACGATCGCCGCCGTTTGCCGGGGCCGCGTGTCCGGCGACGGCGCGGGCGGCGGCAGAAGCAGCTTCTCCACCGACTCCACGTCGATGTCCACGCCCTGCTCCGGCACCTTCGCGGTCAGCGCGGCCACCGGATCGATCAGACCGCGCCCCACCTTGTTATCGGTGCCCCGCCCCGGTGCGTGGGCGGTGGCCACGATCCGAGCGGCCACGTCCTTGGCCCGCATCTGCGGATATCGGGCCCGCACGAGCGCCGCGGTCCCCGCGACGTAGGCGGCGGCGAACTCGGGGCCCGCGAAGGGCACCAGGGTGCGTTCGGAGGGCAGGCCGTTGACCACACCGTCCCCGACCCGCGAGTTGAGCGACACCAGTCCCGCACCGGGGGCGGCCACATCGAGCCAGGGCCCGTTCAGCGAACCCGGCAGCGGAGCGCCCTCGGCCGTGGTCGCTCCCACCGACAGCACCAGGCCGTCGAACCAGTTCGGTGTGGCCACCGACCTCACCCGGCGCCAGCCGCGCGGATCGTCGGGCGAGCCCGGGTCCGGGTCGGGATTGGCCTTGCAGTCGTTCCCGCCCCCGTTGCTGCCCTTGCGGTCGGTGGCGCCGGCCCCCGCGATCACGAGCGCGTCCTTGACCTGGGTGGCGTAGGCCACCGCGCCACCGATCTCACGCTGCCGGAACTGGGCATCGGCGGCCATGCACACGGGCTCGGGGATCACGATCACCCGGGCGCCGCGGTTGGCGGCGCGCACCACGGCGCGGGCGATGCTGCGCGCCGTCACGGCGGCACGCGAAGCGTTCGGGTCCTCGTTGTCCGCCGGGGAGTTCTGCAGCGAGAAGGCGGTGGAGTCCACCCGGATCGAGAGCACGCGGGAATCCGGTGCAACACCGACGAATCCGTCACCGGCCGCGGGCTGGGCGCCCACGATGCCCGCTACCAGCGTTCCGGTGGAGTCGCAGTCGATCAGCCCGCGGTCCGCGGGGTTCATGTTGTCGCCGGCACCGTCGAGGGCGCGCAGCCGCGCCTGCGGGCGCACCCCGGTGCTCAGCACCGCGACGGTCACTCCGGCTCCGGTGGAGAACTTCTGCGCCTCGTCGATCCGCAGGGTGGTCGACGGTGCCGGGGCCGCGGCGAGGTTCGAGTTCGGCAGAATGCCCGGATCCACGCATCGCGGATTGTTGTACCGCAGCGGACGTTCGGGACCGTCGGTGTCCGGGGGCGCGCCGCCGAGATCAGCGACGGGCGGGACCACCGCGAACGATGCGGCGGGCACCCATCCTCCGATGAGCGAGACCACCGCGGTGACCGCCACCACGGCGCTCACCCTCCTCACGATCGGCACGGCAGTGGTGCCCATCTACTTCAGGAAGGACAGGTCGAGTTCACGCATGAAGGCGAACAGCCGGGTGGTCCACAGCGCCAACAGGACCACGGCGAAGATCGCCGTCTTCTCGCCGAGCTCGATGCGGCCCATGAGGCGCGCCGACAGGGGCTTGGCGAGCGCACCCTCCTCCGCGGAGACACGATCGGCCAGGAGCAGGCCACCCGCCCCGAAGGCCAGCAGAACCACGGTGCTCACCACGATCACGGCCAGCCGACCGATGTTCGACGGGACCGCTGCCACCAGCATGATGGAAAGCCCGGCGGCGATGAGGAATCCGGCGACGAAGAAGACCGTCGCGTGAATGCGGTCGTGCAGGGTGCGGCCACGCAGCACGCAGATCGCCGAGACCAGCACCGCGATCACCACCTCGCCCCAGAAGTAGCGCGTATCCGGAACCAGGATGGTGAGCGCGGAGACCACGAGGATTCCGGCGACCGCCACGTAGAAGCCGGTGAGCAGCTTGGCCGCGGTCCGCGACCTCCGCTCCAGTGCGGTGTTCTCGTCGCCGCGCGCGAGCTCGGTGGTGCTCTCGTCGTCGAAGGTGTCCACGTGGTAGGCCACGTCGAGTTCGGAACGGTCGATGTCCTCACCGGGCGGCGGCAGGGCGTCCGGCCGCACGCGGGCGAGCATCAGCGCCCAACCCTGTACCCAGTTGGCTAGCAGCAAACCGCTGACCACGCCGATCGCGGGGATCGCGGGGCGCCCCAAGGGCGTGTACGCGAACAGCGCGCTCGCCACGATGGTGGCCGCAGCGGCCAGTCCGATACCGGCGAGAACCGCCGCTCCGAGACCGCTGCTGCGGCCCAGGACCAGGACGCCGATCAGGGTGAGAATGGCGCCGGTGAGCACATTGGCCGCGGTGAACGCGCCGTCGACACCGCCGTCCGGCGGGATCAGCACGAACCCCGCGGAGAACAGGACCGGTGCCGCAGCCAATTGCAGCGCGTAGGCCACCTGCTGCGAGTGGTACTGCCGGTCGGCCGAGACAGCGGCGGACACGACACCGATCGATGCCAGCGCGGCCACCGGGAACCACCACAGCACACTGGAATCGGCGTTCCACGCGACCAGGACGAGTGTCGCGAAGACCAGGGCACCGAGTACCAGCGCGATCAGTCCCAGGGTGCGCGCAGTCCCCGCGCTGAACCGGCGGAATCGCTGCCGGCAGAACTCCTGGATCGCGTCCGCGGTGCTCTCGATGAGCGGACGGAAGGTCTGGTTGGAGAAGGTCTCCGCGAGGATCAGGCGATCACCGTCGAGCACGCCCGCGTCGGCCAGCGACTTGTCCCGCGACAGCGGCGTTCCACCCTCGCGGGCGAAGGTCCAGGCACCGGTGGTGCTGAAGTCGTGATCGGGGAAGATCTGCTCCAGCCCGGGAATCACGGAGTCCATCACCACGGAAAGGCGGCGGCGGGCCAGGAGGCTCCGCTCGACGGAGTTCTCCCCTACCTCGACGAGGACCCGCACCTGCTCCGGCACTGCCGGTTTGCCCGTGGGCGTGCCGGAAGGATCCGGCGACGGTGCGCCCCCGGGCGCGCCGGGGGTGATCGGAAACGCCATCGGGTCAGCGTCCCTCGTGCGAGCGCACCTGGAGTTCGGCCAGCTTGGTGGCGGCGGGCGGCTCGTACCCGGAGTTGAAGGTGTCGGCCAGATCAGCCGCGAGCAGCTCGAAGGCCCGCACGGTGCGCGGCTTGAGCAGGTCGAGATCGATCGGCATGTCGGCGTCGAGGTGCGGGTCGTACGGGATCTCGTGGACCCGCAGCTTCTGGCCGGCGCGGAAGAGCTCGTCGAACTGCTCGACGGTGACGCTGCCGCGCTTCTTGGTGTGGTTGATGACCACGATCGTGTTGGCCAGCAAGCCGTGCCAGCCGTGGTGCCGCAGCCAGTCGATCGTTGCGGCCACCTTGCGCACACCACGGGTGGTGGCGGAGGCGGGCAGGATCAGCGCCGACGAGATCTCGAGAACGCCGGTGCCGGTGACGGTCTGCAGGCCGCGGCCGGCGTCGACCAGGGCGAGGCTGTAGTGCGGCCGGAAGATCGAGTACAGGTCCAGCACGTCGTCGTAGTCGGTGACGTCGCGGCCGTTGAAGCGCCACGGAGTGGGCAGCACGTGCAGGTTCGTCGGGGTCACCGCCAGGTGCTTGTCCACCTGGTTGCGGTCCGAGAGGTCGCTCTGCTGAATGAGCGTGCGCGCCGTCGAGCCGCCCTGGTGCCACGCGGTCACCTGGTCCAGATCGCCACCGTCGGGGTCGAGGTCGAGCGCGACCACGTTATCGGCGCGGGTGCGCTCGAGGATCTGGCCGAGCACGCCCACCAGCAGGGTGCCACCCGCGGAATCCGCGAAAACACTGGTCACGTGGAACTTGTTCTTCGGTACACGGATCCGGTGCACCAGCTCCGCGTGCTCCTGCTCGGAAGTGCTGGGGCCCACGTCGATGCCCATGCGCTTGAGCCAGGCGCGCCACCCGGTGACCCGGACGGCGGACTCCGACATGCGGATGTGCTGCTGGAACGACGAGGAGGCGGTCGACATCGGCGCGGACACCGATTCCCCCATGGGGCGCATCGGCATCCCCGCGTGCTGCTGCTGCGGCTGCGCGCCCTGTCCGGGGGCGGCCTGGCCGAACGGCAGCGGTGACGGCGGCCGGCCCTGCACGGGCGCCTGGAACTGACCCGTCGGCGGCTGGCCGCCGAACTGCGGCTGCTGGAACTGACCGGTGTGCGGCTGCCCGAAGTGCTGCTGTCCGGGCTGCGCCTGCTGCCACTGCTGCTGGGGCTGCTGCGCCGGGACGGGCACCGTCTGCGCGGCCTGCGGCGAGGCCTGCTGGACCGGCTGCGCGGCCTGCGGCTGCGGAGTGGGCGTCGGCGCCTCCGCCACGGGCTCGTCGACGGGCTTCTCCGGCGCCGCTTCCGGCTTGTCCGCCGTGTCCGTCGCGGGCTCGTCGACGATGACCGGCTGCTCGATGGTGGGTCGCTCATCGTCGGTGGCGACCGACGCGGCGACGGCTGCAGTGGGATCCGCCGGAGCCGCGGTCGGCACCGGGCCCGCCTCGTCGGCGTCCTCGACGCCGGGGAGGTCGGGCTCTTCCCACTCACCGGTGGCCGGTGCGGAGTCCGCCGAGGCCGGCTCGGCGTTCGTCGCTCCGGGGTTCACCACGGGGCGCGACATTGCGTTGGTCGCCAGCGCGCCGGCGACGGGCTGCGGGGTCGGGGACGCGGGAGCGCCCTCGGTCTTGTTCTGCTCTGCAAAAGGCAGGTGAACGTTCGTTGCACCGTCGCTCATCAGATGAACCTTTCATCCAGGTCAAATCGCTTGCACTCTAACGCACAATGACTGCTGAAGGGGAGTTGGTCACGCGTTGTCAATTTGCTATATCGAACCAGCCGACGCAGCCGCCTCGGGCCACGAGCTCAGTCAGTCCCTCGGCGAACCGTCGCCTGGTACCCGGGCTGATGGTCACGTCGTTGTGCCCGTGCCGTCCGCGGGAGGTGGTCGATAGCACCCGGCCCTGCCCGGTGTCCATCACACCGAGCGCCCATTGTGCTTGGGTTCGAACGCCATTGAAGTCCACGCGGTGATACACGATCTCCGCGCGTCGGCCGCTGTATCGGGCAGCGTCCACCAGGATGTCCACGGTGTACGGCGTCAGCTCGTGCTCACGCAGCCGACCGCGGAACTCGCGCTCACCGCGGGGGTCAGCGGAAGCCGGGTTGAACATCGCCACGATTTCGCCCAGTTCCGCGGCGTCCAGTGTGAGCGAATCGAAGTCGGCGGGGTCGCAGGTACCCAGCACGCGCCACACCGGTTCGACCACCGTCGAGTCGAAATCCTCGCCGTCGGTGCCGTAGCCCTGCACGGTCAGCAGGTCGTCGTGGCGGAAGACGCAGACCACCAGCTCATCGCGGCGCACGACGGCGCCACGGAGCGCACTCTCGCCCTCGAAGACGCGCACCGCGATCTCCGCGTCGGGCGCCTGGAGCGCACGCAGCCACGCAGCCACCTCGGGCTCGACGGCACCTTCCGCGTCGACGAGGCCGGCCTCGATCAGGCCCGGGAGCACCGCGAGGTCCACAGTGGCGAGATCGTCGGGGCGGTAGACGTTCGGGTGCACCGCGAGCACCACCGGAGCCAGCTCAGTGACGTCGGCGAGCCGCATCAGGAGATTCAGCTCGTCGACGGAGGCGCCGAAGGCGGACAGACTTCCGCCGGAATCGTTGTCCGGCACCGCTACCTCGTTCTCTTACCCGTCGTTGTACAACTCAGCCTCCGAAAGGTGACCGAGCTTCGTTCTCGTTGCTATCTAGAAGTAGAGCGTGGCCGCCTGCGCCTGGCCCGCCTGATGGAAGCCCGCAGCGGTCTGGATCTTCACACCGGCCTTGGCGATCACATCCACAAGGTTCTGGTTAGCCATGAGGCAGCGACTGTGGAGTTCTTGGTAGCTCCCCTGATCGTCGCCTTCCCAGTTTCCTGCGTTGAGGTTCGCCACGTTGTTCGCCTTCAGCTCGGCGATGTGCTCACTGGCCCTGAGCGCTCCTGCCGCCAGTGCGCCCGACATCGTGTCGTAGCTGGTGTAGTCGACCCTGATCAGATCTGACATGTTGATCCTTACTTCGTTGTTCCGAAAGGGGCGGGCTCAGCGCTCACGCGACCCCGTACCCCTGGAAGATGCCCCCACCGTCGTCGTCCGTATTGACGATCAGGACATTGTTCTTCTGCAGTGAGATACCAACGTGCTCCAGCCGCTGCTGCTCTCGATTGCAGACTTCAATGATCTCGTTCATATGAGCGACCGCGCTCAGCGCTGTCTTGCCGGCGTTCGCTGCCTGGTAGGCCTCGACCTGTGACCGCACGGCAGCAATGTTGGCCAAAGTGGCCTGGGCGATGGCGTCCGTCGTTTTGGTACCGACCGCATGGGCCGCCGTATTCATCTGATAAATCGGTGAGGGCATCGTTTCTCCAAGGTTGTCTGGCTCGGTGGTCAGCTACGCGATAGTGGCCGCGTGCCGCGTGGATGATCCGCGGTTCAGCCCCCCTCGCCGGTCGATGGCACATCAACAGGAACCGTCTCGTACTCGGGCGGCGCGTCCTGGTAGACGGGGACGGGAACGGCGGCAGTGGGTGGGACCACGACTCGCTCTCGTTGGCGCCCTTTCGATCGAGCGACCGGCGCTGTGCTGCTCACCGGCTGAGCAACGCGGAGGGGCTCCGCGAAGATCCTCGGCGGGGGCGGCGGCGGAGGTGCGATCGTCAGCCCACCCGTCTGCCAGGTGGCCGGCGCAACCACCGGTGAATTCGTCTGGCCGCGTACGGCACTCGCGGCCCCACTGACACCGGTTCCTCGAGCGATCGTCTCCAATGCCGGCGATCCCGGGCGCGTCCCGAAGTACCCGACCGAAGCCGTGCGATTCTCCGTGTCGATCGACGACACCAGCTGACTCAGCGGCTGAGACACCGCTACCGACGACCCCACAGACACCGCTTGACTGCCGACCTGCTGAGACAAACCCACGAGTCCCGATGCCGCGGCACCGATCCCCGCGAACCCGGCGGTCCCGAGCTGCTGCACCAGTTGCGCACCCAACTGGGTCCCGGTGGGGGCGGTTTGATTCTCACTCGCCTCCGCACGATTCGCCGCGCTGGCCGCCGCCTCCGCGCGCATCCCCGATGCAGCGAGCGACTGCACCATCTTCGTGCCGATGACCACGGTGCCACTGGCGCGCATCGCAAGGCTCGACGCGACCGCGGCCGCGCCTTGTGCCGCCAGAGCCAGCTTCGTGACCACGGCGTCACCGACCGAGGCGGCACCGGCCGCGGCGGGTGCGATCGGAGCGGTGACGGGGCTCGCGATCGGCTTGGGGGGAATGAAGGGCTCGAAGGTCATATTGGCCATGGAGTTCGCCAGGTAGCCGAACATCATGGCCGCGTTCTGCGCCCACATCCCCGCGTACTGAGCCTCATTGGCAGCGATCGCACCCGTGTTCACGCCGAGGAAGTTGGTCGCCTGCAGCACCCCGTGCGTCACCTGGTTCTGGACGATCTCGGGTAGCTGCGCCATTCCTGCGAGCGCCGCAGAGTAGTCAGCAGCCTGCTTGGTGTGCCTCGTTGCGGCAAGAAGCGCCTGCACCCGCAACGCCTCGTTGTACGCCAGGTACATCGCCACATTCCGGGTCATCAATGCCGTCTCCGGGGCCTGCCAGGATGCGGCCAGCCGCGGGAGCAATGAGGTCAGGAACGCCGACCGGGCGCTGGCCGCCGACGCGACGACCGACCACGCGGCCGCGGCAGCGGTGGCAGGCGCGGGCCCCGCCCCGGACATCAGCCGCCCGACGTTCACCTCGGGCGGGAGCGCTGGAAAGGTCATCTCCGCACCCGCTAGAACTGAACCGCGTTATCGGCGGCGATGTACGTGGCAGCCACCGCGGAGAGGCTCACCGCGTACTGCGCGACCTCGGCGTGATCCACCACGGTGACCGCCAGATAATTGGCCGCATGCGCAGCGGATCCGGCCGACACCAGCAGCGAGACGTCGTCGGCACCGGCGGGCACGACCGCGCCGAGTGTTCCGGCAGCACCACCCACGAGCCCCGAGGTGCTGGCGACGTTCCCAATCACCTCGTTAGTACCGGACAAAAGCTGAAGAGGCGCCACGTTCAAGCCCACCATGCCCTACCCCTCACACGTACATTTTCAAGTTGCAACAATGTCAGAATCCTTCACTTCAGTCAATCCCATTCGAGAATTCCACCGATGAAAGTTCGTTAGCCCCACAGGTCCTCCCCCGCATCGGCTTCGCCGCGACGCAGGCCGTTCCACGCGACCTGCACCAGACCGGACGTCGCGCCACGTCCCGGATGGAAACGCCCACGTCCGGGCACCCCGAAACGCTGCCCGCGCTCACCGCCGATATCGACGGTGAACTTGTCCGCGGACATCGCGAGTGCCATGGAGCTCTGTGTCGCCATGAACTGGACCATGGGATCGGAGCTCGACTTGTAGAGGAACTCTGCGTCGTTGAGAATCAGCACCACGTGGAATCCGCGAATCACACCATCGTTCATCAACTTCACTGTTTGCGTGATCGGATTCGTTCGGTCTCCACGGCCGACGACGGTGTCGTAGTCATCGATGATCAAGAAGATCTCCGGGCCGGTCCACCAGTCGCGGCGCGCCAACGCCGCGCTGTCGATGTCGTCCGGAATCCGGCGGTACGTGACCTTCATGGGGTCCGTTTCGCCCTCACCCATCCATTCGACGAGCTTGTCCTGCCACTTCTGCAGGAAGTCGCCCAGCTCGGATCCGTGTACTCCGATGTTCTTGGGGTTCGGGGCGAACGCCCCGCGATGCACTCGCTTCGGGTCCAGGAGAGCGATAGCACCGTCGTCGATGGTCGGATAACGCTCACTGATCGCCTCGATGAGGGTGTGCACGAGACCGGAACGGCCCGAGCCGCTGTCTCCCACCGCGAACATGTGCGCTTCGCGGCCGAAGTCCGCTATCGCCATGCCACCGTCGGACTCCCGGATCCCGAAGGGCAGACGAACCCGCTCACGGTCAGTGGTCGCGACGGGGAGGTGTGCGAACAGGTCCCGCTCAAGAATCACCTCGGGCAGCGCCAGCAACTGAGGAGCCACCGCACCGGTCGCATTACCCCGGCGGATGCGGCCGACGATCTCGGCGATGCCGTCACTCAGCGTTCCGGCGGTCGGATCGCCGTCGGCTCGCGGCAGCGCCACCAGCGCGAGCAGGTCCCGATCGGTGGTGATGACGTGTCCAGGCCTGTCAGGAACGAGCTTGTTGCGCTGCGAGTTGACCACCGACATGTCGTAGCTCGCAGTCGAGATGCGTCCCTCGATGATCGTGTGCATGTGGCTCGACAACCCGCGGAGAACAGTGTTGCGGGCTGTGGTGACCACGAAGTGCACGCCGTAGTTGAGCGCGCCGGAGGCCAACGCCTCCAGCACCGGCACCTTGTTCTCGAAGACGCCCCCCTCGGTCACGGTCGCATCGAAACCGTCGATCACGATGAAAACGTCACCGAAGGCGTCCTCCTCCAGCACCGGCGAGGACTGATCCGCACGCAGGCGCCGATACTCCGCCATCGAGTTGACCCGGTACTTGCGGAAGAGCTTCACGCGATGGTTGATCAGATCGGACATCTGCGTGATGATCCGGTTGATCGCGTCCTCCTCGGACCGCGTCGCGATCTTGGAGATGTGCGGGAGATCCTCCAGGCGCATCCATCCGCCGCCGGTGTAGTCGACGACGAAGAACTGCACCTGCTCCGGCGAATGGGTCAGCGCCAGCGACGTGACCAGGGTCATCGCGGCGGTCGTCTTACCCTTCTGCGGCCCGGAGTAGATGAGCACGTTGCCCTGGCCGCCCGAAAGATCAAGATGCCAGACCGGCTGCTGGTGCCGGGCGGGATCGTCGAAGACACCGAACGGGATCTTGAGCGACGCCGGCGTGGTGGGTGTGGGAGCCTGCCACTCATCCTCTGCGAGAGACGGTTCCACCGCATCAAGAGTCGTGGTCGTCAGCTCGGGGAGCCAGGGCTTGTACGCCGGTCGCGCGGGTGCGTTGGTCAGCAGTTCCTTGACGACGGTGAAGACGGTCGGCGCGGCGCGGATCTCCTCCTCGGTGCGTACCACCTCTTCCTCTTCCAGGATCGACACGTCGAGGTCGGGGATGTCGACACTGCCCGCGGTGAATCCGCGGGAGGCGAGAGCCGTGGTCGATACGACCGGGGCTTCCTTGACCACCGGCGCTTCGATCACGGTGGGCGCGAAGTACGGCTTGCCTGTGAAGCCCGCGTAGAAGCGAATGAGATCGTCCTCGTGCAGGGTCTTCATCAGGCCGTTGCCCGGCTTGCCGGGCAGGTTCTTCGCATCCGGCACACCGATCACCGCACGGGAATCGCCGGCGGTGCCGGTGCGAAGTGCGATGTGGTAGTGGATGTTCGACTCGAGTCCGCGGGACCGGGCCATCTCCGCGTTCTGGGACGCGAGCAGCAGGTGCACGCCCACGGAGCGGCCGACGCGGCCGATCTGCGAGAAGATGTTCACGAATTCCGGTTTGGCCTCGAGCAACTCGGTGTACTCGTCGATCAGGACGACGAGTGCGGGCATCGGCTCCAGGTCCGGACAGTGCCCGGACTCCCGCGCCTTCTCGTATTCGGTGAGTCCGATGATGTTGAACGACGGGTACTTCGCCGCGGCATCGTCGAAGATCTGCTGACGCCGCTTGAGCTCGCCCGTGATCACCTCCATCATGCGGTCGACCATGCTCTCGGACTTCTCGAGGTTGGTGACCACCGCGGCAACGTGCGGAATGTCCTCCATCCCCTGGTAGGTCGCACCGCCCTTGAAGTCGACGAGCAGGAGGTTGAGCATCGTCGGCGAATGGAACAGGCACGCATCGAGAACGAGGCAGCGCAGGAACTCCGACTTGCCGGAGCCGGACGTACCGATCATCTCGCCGTGGGGGCCGGTACCGCCCTGGCTGGCCTCGCGGATGTTGAGGTGGATGCGGCTGCCGTCCGGCGCGAAGCCGATGGGGAAGTTCAGGCGGCGCGGATCGTCGAAGCGCTTGATCCGCTGCCAGAACTGCACCACGTCGATCGCACCGGGATCCTCCACGCCGACGAGGCTGGCCCAGTCACGGCCGGTGTCCTGCCGCTCCTTCGACTGCAGAGATGCCGTGGTCTCGAGCTCCCACCGGGCCAGCTTCCGCGCCGCGGTGTGGGCGTCGACGGCATCGACGTAGTCCGCACGTGCGATCTCCTTGGGCGACTCCAGCGGCAGATCCGAGTCCCAGCGCGTCACGATCCCGGCGGGGTCCACGGTGAGCTGCACCGCGTGCGGGAATCCGTCGACCACGCCGTCCGGCGGGTTCAGCAGGATCCACGTGACATCGGCGAGCGAGGCGATGGCCTGGTCGGTGAGTCGTGCGCGCTCGGCCGAGTCCACGATCACGACGGTGTGCCGGGTCCTGCCCGAGACCTCGGATTCCGTGGTGAAGGGGCGCGAGTAGTCGACCACCCGGCTCCCGTCGCCGGACGGTGCATCATCGCCGCCCGCGAGCTCGTCGAGGAAGTCGGTCCAGTTGCCGTACACCATCCGCCGCGATCCGAGGGCGTCCACCAGCGTGGGATGCTGCGCGTGCGGCAGCCACTTGGTGTACTCCCACGGGCCCCCGTCGGGCTGGTCCGTGACCACCGCGAGACGCAGGCGATCCGGACCGTGCGTGATGGTGAGGTGCTCGATCATCGCCCGCACCATTCCCGTTGCACGCTCGCGATCGCCACCGACCCCGAGCAGGGGGAAGTTGCGGAGCGTCAGCGCGAGGGGCATGTCCGCGACCGTCGAGTGGGTGTGCAGGAATTTGACGGTCTCCGTCCACTGCACCGGATCGAGGAACTCGCCGTCGGGCGCCTCCGGGGTGCGGAGCTTGGCCTTGGGCACGATGCGGCCGCGGCCGTACCGTGCGGCGGTGAACCGGCTCTTGCGCTCCTCGTCGCCTCCGTTGACCTCCCACATACGTTCCCCGCCGATGAGCGAGGTCACCACGGCCGGATCGGGATACGCGTGCTGGAGCGCCTCGTGATAGTTCCGGCCGCGAGCGAGGGCCTTCTCCCGGGAGGCGCCGATGGAGCGGCTCGCCTGCTTGCGGTCGTGGAGCAGCTGCGCGCGGGACTTGCCGCCGCTGCCGCCGGGGCCGCCGCCCATGTACGCGAACATGCCGAACAGGAGCATCATCGGCATGAGCAGCATCACCGGGTTGAAGCCCCGGTTCATGCGGATCATCATGAATAGCATGCCGAGCACGGCCACCACCATGACCACCGGCATCATCACCGTGCGCCACTTACCGGGTGGGTCCACCTCGTCGATCGTGTCCGGCGTGCGGACCTCGACCTCCTTCTTGATGACCCGGGGCTCCTTCTTGGGATGGAGCGGCGGTTCGAAGACCTGCCTACTCATTTCGCCCCCTTCGGGTCGATGGTCGCGACGACCGGATCATCGGGGCCACCGTCGTGCTTGATCGAGGCACTGGCCTTGGAGAGGGTCGGGCCCTGCGCGAACAGGCTCACGATGGTCCACGGAGCCGGAACCGGATTCGCCAGTCCGAGCGCCTTGGCCGAGCTGCCCTGCTGGTTGCTGCCCTGATCGTCGATGCCGTAACGGATCCCGGTATCGGCCACCCAGAACTGCCCGCCCTGCTCGCGAGTGTCCGCCGCGGAGCCCGTCACGTAGACGTAGCGGCCGGTGGTCGCGGGCATGTACACATCGTCCGCGATGGTCCCCTGCGAGGCCGGCGCGCCGATCAGCCGGATGCGAGCGGCGTTCTGCTGCTGGGTGAGCGGCAGGGTGCGCGCCACCATCACCCGCTGGGTGGCGGTGGGCTGATCGCCGCTGCGCGCCCAGGAGTAACAGGTGACGGGGTCGGCCGCGGCGTCGACGATCCGGACGGTGCCCGACGGGAAGTGGTCCACCGCGATCCGGCCGCCCACCTTCGGCCACTGATTCGCCTTGGCACTGTCGATCTCGACGACCCCGCTGCGCACCGGTGAAGCCGTCTGCAGGATCGATGCCGCGGTCTGCGAGACCTGCTGGATGCCGTCCGCGGCGACCACGTAGTAGGTCCAGCCACCGTCGACGGTCGGCACGCGCACCGTCGTTCCCACGAGGATCCGCTCCGTGTTGGGGAACCGCGCGGGCTTACCGGCGTCCACGATGGGCGGGACGTCGATCGGTTCGCGGGAGGCGAGGGCGTTGAACAGCCCCGCCGACATGGGGATGACCTTCTCGTCGATGCGGATGCCGAGAGCTTCCCGGATCGCCGAGTTGCGCAGGTCGAGACGTGCTCGGGCGACCACTCCTCGATCCTGGTACAGCAGCCAGGTCTGGCCGTCGAAGGAGACCACCCGGGCCGCGTTGCCGGCGATGTCGTCGGTGCCCTCGGCGGGCGAGAGATCGCCACCGATGAGCGTCACCTTGACCGCGGATGTCGCGGTCGTGGGAAGGCCGGTGTTCGGGTCGAGCGGCACCGCGGCACCCGTGGCGGTGGTGTCGCACACCGCCCACTTCGAATCCTGGCTATCGGAGTTGCGGATCACGTTCGGTGCGTACGGGATACCGACCATCGGTCCGCGCGGCATCTTCTCGATCTCGGCGGACTTGGCTTGGACGGGCTTGGCGGGCGAACCGACGATGAGCTGGCCGGAGGTCACGTTCGGCACGGGGCTGAGCGCATCGCCGACCTTGACGTACAGGGCGCCGGTCTGGCTGTCCTGGATGAGGTCACCGTCGCCCACCTTGCCCGCGGGGAAGATGACGGCGGCGATGATGCAGCCGAGCGCGACCACGAGACCGGCGGCGAGGGCCACGTAGAGGGGCGATCCCTGGTATTTCTTGACGTCGTCGATCCAGCGGGTGTCCCTGCGTACCAGTGCTTCCTCGTTGCGGCGTTGCAGATACGATTCGCCCGACTTCTGGTACTTGGAGGTGAGTCGAAAGCCGCGAACCCGTTCCTGCAGGCCGGATTTGGGGTTGTTCGGATCGGGGTTGATGTCCGCCATGGTCAGCTCTCCCAGTCTTCGAGCAGGTGCCATTCGGACCAGGGGAAGTTCGGCGACACCCGCAGCGTCTCCTCGTAGGCGAGCCGGACATCGTCGAGTTCCAGGGTGCGCAGGAGGGCGCGGCGCTCATCGGAACTGAGTGCCGAACGGTCGATCGCGCTGACTCTGAAGTCGCGGAATCCGCGCGCCGTGGAGATCACGGTGCGCATGAATCGCGCGTTCGACATCAGGTCGATGCCGTTGCACAGCCGTCCCTTGAGGTCGAGTGCGCTGACCTGTGCGAGACGACGGTTGCTGTCGCGGAGGAATTCCCGCACTCCGGCTCCGAGTTCCTCCCGGGACCGCACCGCCACCGATTCGGCGATCTCCACCAGTTCCTCGGGGGTGAAGGCGGCGAACGCGATGCGCGTCGGGAAGCGCAGCGGCAGACCGGGGTTCACCTGGAGTAGGCGGTTCATGTCGTCGTCGTACCCGGCCAGAACCACGACCACTTTGTCGCGCAGCGGCTTATCGCCCTCGTTCTCGATGCGCGCCAGCAGGACTTCGAGGGCCTCGCGTCCGAACCGGGACGACTGATCCTCGCCGTCGCCCGCCACGAGGCCGTACGCCTCGTCGAGGAAGAACAGCCCACCGCGCGATTCATCGATGAGCTTGTTGGTGCGGATGCCGGCCTGCCCCACGTAGCCCGTCATCATGTCGCTGGGCTGGTGTTCGTAGACCTCGGGACGCGCGATCACACCGAGGCCGTAGTACAGCTTGGCGAGGATCCGCACGCCGGTGGTCTTACCGGTGCCGGGCGGGCCGGAGATGATCGCGGACAGCCGCATCTCCTCCTCGCTGTACTCCTCGCCGGCTTCCTCGCTGAGTTCCTGGCGCTCCCGGTCCATTTCGACCTTCGACGCGAGACGCCGGATCTGCGCCTTCACGTCCGGGCTGCCCACCAGCCCGTCGAGTTCGCGCCATGCCTCTGCGAGCACGTCGTCGCGGCGACGATCGAGGCTCTGTTGCTCGATCTGTTCGGCGGTGGTGCCGGAGGTGGGGTCCCAGGGATCGGTGCGGGTGTTCATCGATTCGGCGGTCACCACCTCGAGCACCCCGCCCGCGGCCGCGTGATCGAGATCGGGCCGCGAGGCGATCCAGGCGCGGGCGTCACGCAACAGCTTGGTGGCAGCTTCCTCCTCACCGGTGGCGCGCAGCGCGTACGCCTGGGTGACGATCAAGCTGGCCTGGACGAGTTTGAACTCCTCGCTACCGAGGGCGTTCTTGGTGGCGGACAGCGCCTGGTGCGCGTCGCCGGTGCCCACCAGCGCCCGCGCCGTCAGCGCGGTGACGCCGAGCTGCCAGAAGCGCACGGCACCGTCGGTCTCGGGTGAGATCCACATGGGCTCGCGACTGTCCGCGACGGTGGCCAGCACCTCGGGCCAGCGATGCGCGAGGCCGAGGAGGCAGATCCACAGGTAGCGGATGTAGTTCCGCTGCGCGGGCGACTCGGGGCCCACCTCGCGCTGCAGCTTGGCCAACTCCTCGGCGGCCTCCGCGAGGAAACCCGCCTGCGCCAGGACGACGGCGGCGCCGGCGCGCGCATAGATCGCGTCGGTCACGGGCATACCGAGTTCGACGACGCCCATGTGCACCGGTGACTTCAGGCCGAGGGCTCCGTCGGCGGGGTCGACGGTGAGCCCGTTCCGCCGGAGTTCGGCTCCGAAGTTGCGGGCCGATGTGAGCACTCCGCGGGCCGCCTCCGGATCGCCGGCCTGCGACTTGTCGACGGCCATGAGGCCGATCCAGGCGTCGCACATGGAGGGGTCGGCGTCGACCGCGAGCCGGAAGGCGGTCGCGGACTCGGCTGTGTCGCCGCGCGTGGTCAGGGAACGCAGCCCCAGCGAGAAGTACCGCTGCGCTGTCGGAATCGTCTGTGTCATTGTCCCTAGGTCGTCCCGGGCGTTCCTGGTCGCTGGCTCGCGAGGAACTTGGCGAATGTCCATGCGTACACCGCGGATTCGACGTCGAAGTAGCAGGCCGCCATCGTGGCGGCGAGAACCGCCCGCTCCAGCAGTCGATCCCGCAACTGTTCGGCTTCCGGGGGCTCCTGTCCCAGGTCGTCGGCGCGGGCCGGAATCCGGCCCAGGCACAGCGCGTCCGTGAGCGCCTCGTCGTCGATGTGGAGCTGCTCCAGGAGGGGCAGCGGGATCTCGGTGTGGCTGTCGAGGAATCGGCGTGCGTCCGTCCGCGCGAGTTCGAAGCCGATCGCGTTCTCCGCGGCGATCGGCATCTGCTCCAGGTCCCGGAGCAGTGCTCGAGTCTGACGGGCGGCCTCGACCGGCGACAGCGACCGGATGTGGTCACGCCGGACCGGCGAGACCACGGCCTCGAACCGATTGAGTCCGCCGGGGATGACCGGGCCCACGCGCGTGACGCCCACGAGGTTCCCTGCGACGACGGGGCTGTACGCCCGGCTCGGGTGGGTGGTGGCGACGGCTTCGACCAGGTAACCGCGGTCCTGCGCGTATTCCAGCAGACCGCGAACCGGATCGTCGACGGCTGCCCAGCGGTGCGATCCCGGAACGTTCCAGAGCACGCGGACATCCGCGGGGATCAGTACGCGGGGAGGAAGCCAGCCGGCGTCGGACGAGGTGACCACCACGATCTCCTCGGTGGGGCTCACGAGCAGCCCAGCAGCCCAGTGCAATCCGGATTCCGTGCTGTGCGGTCCGCCGGCCAGGGTGCCTGCGATCGATGCGACCACGTCGCGCACTCGCTGCAGGGCCGGGGAGAGCGGCATGACCTCGGGGCGGGAACGCCCCAAGATCATCGGGCCCGTCGCGACCACACGGGGGCGCGCGATCCGCTCCGGCGCATCGTCCGCCGGGGCGGCGGCCTCGACCGCTGGTTCCGGCTCTGCGTCGGTACCGGCCTCCGCAACGGCTTCGGCCTCGGCGTGCGGCTCTACCTCGGCCTCTGCCTCCGCGTCGGCTTCCGCCTCGGTTTCCGCGAGACCATGGCTGACTACCGCCGGATCGATGTCGGCATCGTCGGCACGATCCGCGTCCGGTTCGGCTTCGGCTTCGGCCTCGGGGTCCGCTTCCGTATCCGCGTCCAGCTCGGCTTCGGCTTCCGCCTCCGGCTCGGCGTCTACATCGGTATCAACCGCTGCTTCAGCTTCCAGCGCGGCTTCGACTTCTGTCTCTGCCTCTGCCTCGACGTCCGACTCGGTCTCGGTCTCCGCGATTGTTTCGGCGTCAACGCGATCCTCGCTGACTAGCGCCGCAGCGACCTCGACGTCATCGGCACGATCCGCTTCCGGCTCAACCTCGGCTTCGGCTTCGGCCGTCGCGTCAGCTTCCAGCTCGGCCTCGACCTCCGGCTCTGCCTCTGCCTCTGCCTCTGCCTCTGCCTCTGCGAGAGGGTCGCTGACTACCGCGGCGTCGAGCTCGTCATCGGCGGCAAGACCCGCTTCCTGCTCCGACTCGACTTCGGCATCCGCCTCTGGATCAGCTTCCACATCGACATCAGCCGCTGCGTCAGCATCCAGAACAGCTTCGAGCTCCGCTTCCGCTTCCGCTTCCGCTTCCGCTTCCGCTTCCGCTTCCGCTTCCGCTTGCGCTTCCGCTTCCGCTTCCGCTTCCAGAGGATGGTCTCCGACCGGCTCCGGATCGTCGACGAACTCGGAACGTTCTGCGGAATCGGTGTCCGGGCTCGCAGTGCCGTCAGCAATGAGCACGTCGGCGTCGTCGTCGACAGCTACGTCCTCGGCGGGCGCGGTCACGAGCGACCCGACCGGCACGATCGCGATGCCGGCGAGCGGACTGGGAGCGGGCTCCTCGTCGTTCTCCGGATCCCCCTCACTCACCTCGTGATCGTCGGGATCCGGCGCATCGGTCTCGGCGAGCGCTACCGGGGATTCCGCCTCGACATCGGCGGTCGGATCGACCGCGTCCTCGTCAACGTCGGCCACGGACGGCGCGGACTCCGTCTCCACCAGACCGTCGTGACTCCCGGCCTCGTCGGCGGAGGCATCGGCGAGGTTTTCAGAGTCCGGTCGATCGTCTTCCTCGACATCATCGACAACGGAATCGACAGCCTCGGAACTGTTTTCGATCGCGAGATCAACCGCATCCGGGACCGCTTCGACATCCATCGACTCGACGGTCAATGCGTCGTCCGCGCTGGATTCCGTGTCAACCTCCGGCTCGGCGATCTCATCGATCTCCGTCGGATGCACGAGGCGCTCGTCGTTCTCGGCAAGGCGCACAGGCTGATCGGCCTCGACCAGCACCGCGTCCCGAACCTCGTCGACTTCACTCGACGGCTCGTCGAGCTCGGCCGGCGCGACGTCTGCGATCTCAGTGGCGTCGACGGCATCGTCGGATTCCGTACCGTGATCGGCCGACTCGGTATCCGGTTCCACCGCAACGGATTCCGAGAGTCCCGACTGGGGCGGCTCGGTGTCGCGATCCCACGGGGCAGCGCCCGGGACGCGGCCGAACGACATGAAGCCGTTGATCAGGGCACTGGAATCCACATCGACGAGTTCGACCTCATCGACATCCGGGGCATCGGATTCGACTGTGCCCTCGTCGATGTCGGGTTCGGCGTCGTTCTCGACGTCGGTCGACGAAGCGTCGACCGACGAATCCTGATCGGTCTCGTCTGCGACTGTCTCCGCGACGGTCTCAGCGACAGACGCCGCAGGGGCGACGACCTCGGGGGCGACAACCTCGGAGGCGTTTGCCTCCACCCGATCCACGGCCTCGACCTGCGGCTCACCGGAGGGCGGGTTCGTCCCACCCGGCACGCGGCCGAAGGACAGGAATCCGGAGACCAGCGCGGCAGCGGCGTCGTACTCCTCTGCCGTTCCCTCGGTGAGCGGTTCCGGCTCCACGTCACGGTCAGGAGCGGGCGCTTGCGCGGAGGCCGACTCGGCCGAGGCGGCGACGGGGCCCGTCGGGAACGATTCGGCAACCGGCCCATCCACGGTCTCGTCGGTCTCGCCGGTCGAAGCCTCGTCGTCGGCACCCGCCCCGGCTCCGAACAGGGGCATCGCCGCGGCACCGGCGGGTACCACGGGCACGGGCCCGGTCGTCGGGCCGGTCGGCGGAGACCAGGGGGCACCGTCGGCCGACGGCACGCGACCGAAGGACATGAAGGTGATCGGACCGGACCCGTTGTTGCCGTTGGTAACCGGAGGCGTGGGCGGAACCACCGGGGTCGACCCCTCGCCGCGGGCAGGGGTGTCGTCGGGGCTGGCCCAGGTACGTGAGAATCCATTCGTTCCGTTGCCCGACGGAACCCTCCCGACGGCGGTGCCGGTGGGCGGATCAGTCGGTTCCACGGGAGCGGCTGGGGGCACGGCCTTCTCACCGGAGGCGGGGAGGTCGTTCTCCACGGGGGTCGACGGCGCGTGCGTGCCGTTCACCGTCGGAATCCGGCCGAACGAGAATCCGTTGACGGCCGGCACGGTCGCGTCACCGTTGACGGCCTCGCCATTCGGACGCGCCGTCCCGTTGGTGTGAACCGTCCCGTTGGTGTGAGCCGTCCCGTTCACGCCGTTGACGACCCCGGTGCCGTTCACCCCCTTCACACCATTGATCGAAGGCGCTCGGCCGAAGGCGAAGCCGTTGAGACGGGGCGCCTCGGTGTCGTCCATCGAATCCGCGAAAGCGTCCTGTGCCGCTGCAGCGCGACTCGGGGGCGGCTTGACGTTACCGCTGGCCTTCACGGCGGCCTGGAACGTGGCGCTGGCTCCGGGCACGCGCCCGAAGGCCATGAAGCTCTCGTCGAGATCGTTGGGCTGCGACAGCTCCACTTCACTGACGGCCATCCGCGCCGCGGCTTCGGTGGCCTTCGCCCGCCCGTCCGCGATCAACGCCTCGATCTGCGGCGTGGGATCCTCGCCCTGGAGTTCGAGGGCACGCTCCAGCGCTTCGATCTCCGCCTCGACCTGCTGCACGATCTCCGACTGCTCGAGATTGACCTGCTGCAGGTTCCGCGCCATCTCACCGAGCGCGCGGGAGACGTGCACCAGGGACTCGCCGACCCGGACGATGCCGATGAAGCTCTTCGCCCAGGTCCCGGTCTCGGATTCGAGGAACTCGTGCACCTCGCCCTCGAGCTGGGCCGTGGCGGCAGTGCCCTCGCTGGCCACACGGAAGGCGTACGACGATGCCTGGGCCGCCGAGAGCGACCGCGAGGCCAGATCGTCGGGAGTGATCTCTTCTTCCCAGATGCCGTCGAGCAGGACATCGGCGTGGGGAGTGTCGGGACGGTCGATCACCGCGCCACCTCCCGGTCAGGATGAATGCACGTGTTCACGCAGTTCGCTCCCCGCCGTCACGAATAGATGCCGGCGCCGCGGTGCGCAGACGCCCGCGCGACGGATCGCAGTGACTGATAGCCGCCCAGTGCGGACCGACCATCGTGTTGGGAGCCGTTATCGCCACGAAGCATCGATTCGGCAGCCTCGAGCTCCGGCAT
This sequence comes from Tsukamurella sp. TY48, assembly GCF_019656655.1. GTDB lineage: Bacteria > Actinomycetota > Actinomycetes > Mycobacteriales > Mycobacteriaceae > Tsukamurella > Tsukamurella strandjordii. The sequence goes on from NZ_BPMV01000001.1 coordinate 1,587,627, forward strand.
GACACCGGCGACCAGGCCATCGATCGCGGAGGTGATTCGCGCGCCGTGTGCGCTGGTGGGGTCCACCGCGGAACTGATCGATGTCACGGTGGAACGCAAATGCGCCGTCGCAACAGCCGCCCGCGCTTCGATCGCGCGCGCACCGATACTCTGCCCCGGCGCCACGGAGTTGACCGTCTCGGTACCCATGCCACCCTCCCGTTCACGACGCATACCCGGCACTCATGTACCGGCTGGCTTCATTGTCGCAAAATAATGTACCACCTTGAGTGCTGATTTGTTGTTTTGAATTTTGCCATTTGAGATCGCAACTGAGACGCAGGTTAAGTGTTAGCCACCGCCAACTGTTGCGGCGCCGCGCCCGACTCCACTCCAACCGGGGAGGGTTCGCAGTTTTCGCAGTTCACCCACACGAACACGTTCCATTTTGATGCGTTGCGAAACAAAGTATGAAGAATTCCTGAATCATTGACGACGCCCGATTTCCGTCGCGAATTACATCCGCCCTGATGCCATTCTCCGGAGCCGTTCGCGGTCGTCCAGCACCGACGAACGGGCCCCGCCGCACAGGAGTGCGGCGGGGCCCGGGTTCGAGCGACGACGGTGTTACGCGGTGGCGCGCGCGATGGCTCCCAGCGGATCGGTGTACACACCGTCGAGCGCGGCGGCACCGGCCGCCTGCTGCTGTACGCGGCCGCCCGCACCGCTGACCCGCACGGAGCGACCGGGCTCGGCCGACGTGGCCTTCAGGGCCGCGGAGACGTGTGGCAGGATCGCCGGGTAGTCGGTGAAGGCCTGGCCGCCCAGGATCAGGCGGTCGGGGTTGAAGATGTCGGCCACGAGCGCGGCGGCCTCGCCCAGCACCCGGCCACGCTCGGCGATGATCGCCTTGGCGGTCTCGTTGCCGGTCTCGGCCAGCTTGTGCAGATCGGCGACGGTGCGCACGGCCAGCTTCTGCGCCTGCGCCGCCTCGACCACCGCGGTATCCGTCACCGCGTCCTCGAGCCGGCCCGTGCCGCGCGGATCGAGCAGCTCGATGTTGCGCGTGGGCAGGTGCCCGATCGTGTGCGGACCGGACTTCGGAGAGTGCACCGCGCCGTGCAGCGCGAGCGCCACGCCCACGGTCTCGCGACCGTAGAAGTACAGGGTCGAACCCTGCGACTCCAGCGCCTCGGACAAGTGCAGCTCGGCGGCGGCCATGGCCTCGACGTGCGGTGCCACCGTCACGGGCAGACCGATCGCGCCCGAGAGACGCTCCCCCAGGGTCACGTCCTTCCACCCCAGGCGCGGATGGTCGGCCACCACACCACGGTCGTCGACGCGGCCACCGATCGCGATGCCGGCTCCGAGGATGGTGCGGCCGTCCCAGCGGGCCAGGAACCGTCGGGCACTGGTGGCGATCACCGACAGGACCTCGCCGGGCTCGCCACTCTCCGGCGTGGGGATCTGGATGGCGCCCACGATCTTGCCGGACACGTCGTGCATGGTCACGGTGCTCACCCGGAAGCCGATGTGGATTCCCAGCGCCAGCGGGCCGGTGGGATCGACCTCGAGCGGCAGACGCGGACGACCGACGACACCGCTCGCGGCGCGATCGGCGCGCTCCCGCACCAGGCCCGCCTCGATCAGGGCCGTGACCTGTCGGTTAACGGTGGCTGCCGACAGCTGGGTCTCACGGACGATCTCGTCGCGCAGAACGAGTCCGCCGCGACGGATCACGCGGAGCACGGCGGCAGCCGGCTTCTCGGACACCCGCAGCTGCGGGGGGAACACCCGGGCCGGTGCGGCGGTGCGCGGCGCCCGGTCGGCGGCCCTGGTCAGGGGGTTGTGCGCACGTCCGGCGCGGGCCTGCGCGGCACGGTTCGACGCGGCGGAAGTGGCAGGAAGATCAACGACGGTCATGGTTCCTCGAGGGGTGCGTGCGCCACTGGGTACGGATCGACCCGGAACGTGGCGGAGATATGGAGGTATCGAATGAATCGGCTACGAAGCCGGCGAGAATGCGAGCGGAAAGCGCTCAGCCGCAACACATTCGACAGTGCACGCGAACCATGGGGAGACGGCAGCCCAGCGCGACGGTCTCATAACCGACGCGCAGATGGCCTTCAAGACTCCCGGACATGGTTCAAAAGGTAGCACCGCGCACCGACCACCGCACAAGCACCGCACGCCGGTATGGGACGTACATCACACTCCCGCCCTCGGAAAATCACGTGCGAACCCGCAGCAAGCGTGTTTAAACTGCTCGCCATGCTGTCTTGAGACGTCCCTGACCTCGTCGCCCCGCACCTTTCGTGCCGCGCGGCCCCCTCGGACCTCAAGGAGCATTCATGGCTACCCCTCTTGCTGTTTCCGCCCTCTCCCTGCGCTGGCCGGACGGCACTCCCGTCTTCGACGACCTCAGCTTCACCATTCCGGCGGGCCGCGCCTCGCTGGTCGGGGCGAACGGCGCCGGTAAGAGCACGATGCTCCGGATCCTCGCAGGTCAGATAACTCCCAGCTCAGGATCGGTGAGCGGGGCCGGTGTGGTGGGGTACGTCCCGCAGCACCCCCAGGCCCAATCCGGCGACACCCTCGCCGACGCCCTCGGGATCGGCAACGCCGTGGCCGCCCTGCGCCGGATCGAGGACGGGTCCGCCGACCCGTCCGATTTCGACGCCGTCGGGGACGACTGGGACATCGAGGAGCGCGCGATCGCCACCCTCGACGGGCTCGGCCTGCGGCTCGGGGCGCTGGACCGCACCGTCGGGACACTGTCCGGCGGCGAGGCCACACTGCTCGCCATCGCCGGCCAGCTGCTGCGCCGACCCGACACCCTCCTGCTCGACGAGCCCACCAACAACCTCGACAGCCGCGCCCGCGATCTGCTCAACGACGCACTGGACCGGTTCTCCGGAACAGTCGTCGTGGTCAGCCACGATCTCGCGCTGCTGGAGCGGATGGCGACCACCGTCGAGCTGTACCGCGGCGCCGTGCGGGTGTTCGGCGGGCCGTACTCGCACTACCGCGAGGTGCTCGACGCCGAGCAGGCCGCGGCCGAGCAGGCCGTGACCACGGCCTCGGTCGATCTCAAGGCGCAGAAACGCGACCTCGCCGAGGCGCAGACCAAGCTCGCCAAACGGAAGCGGTACGCCGACAAGGCGGAGGCGCAGAAGCGCGTGCCGCCGATCCTGGCGGGGCTGCTCAAACAGAAGGCCGAGGTCTCCGCGGGCAAGCACCGCGTCCTGCACGAGGGCCGGGTGGATTCCGCGCGCGACGCGCTCGACCAGGCACAGGAGGCCGTCCGCGACGATCGGTCCGTCCGGATCGCGATGCCCGAGCCGGGCCCCGGGGTGCACCGCACCCAGCTCGACGATCCGCAACTGCAGGTCACAGGACCCGAGCGGGTGGCGCTCGTGGGCCCGAACGGTGCCGGGAAGACGACGGTGCTGCGCCGAGCGATCGCGGCGGCGCGGGAGGCGAGCACGCCCACCGTGATCGGGTACGTGCCGCAGGACGTGCGCTTCGACGGCGCTGAGGAGGGCACGCTCATCGATGCGGTGCGGGCCGCGCACCCCGACCTGGACGCGCAGCAGGCCTACGCCGCGCTGGCCCGGATGTTGTTCCGCGGGAAGCAATCCGAGCGGATCGTGGGTACCCTCAGCGGAGGTGAGCGACTGCGGCTCGCGCTCGCGATCGCCCTGCTGGGCGATCCGGCACCGTCGCTCCTGGTCCTCGACGAACCGACCAACAACCTCGACATCCCCTCCGTCGAGTTGCTGGTCGAAGCACTCAAGGATTGGGCCGGCGCCCTGGTCGTGGTCTCGCACGACCGCGGCTTCCTCGACCTCCTGGACCTCACGCGCGAGGCCGTCGTGTCGCGATAAGCTGCGGGAATGTCAGCCGCGCGACCGCTCCGGGACTTCGCCGGCCCGCTCCGCGGTCTGCCCGCGGGGCGGGCCGCGTCGTTGCACGGCGCCATCGCGAACAGCATCCTGGAGGGGTGGGCGCCCACGGTCGTGGACGTCGAGCGGCTCGCCGCGATGGCCGACGGTGCGGTGCCGCTGGGGCGGTACGTGGACGAGGCCGTGGAGCGGGCACTGGCGGCCGCCACAGAACTGGGCACACCGGATTGCGTGGACCACCCGGCGGGCTTCCCCGACACCGTGTACCCCGATACCCGGGTGCTGCGGAACCGCTTCGGCATTCGCGACCCGGAGGCCTTGCGACAGCTGGAGTTCGAGGTGGGAACCGCGCAGGAGTTCGGCATCGAGACGGGCCTGACCACGCTTCCCGAGACCTTCGACGGAGGCCATCTGTCGCTGATCCACCGCACCCTGTTCGGCGTGCTGTATCCCTGGGCCGGAGTCTTCCGGAAGTACGATATGGCACTGGGCCACACCACGTTCCACTCGAACTGGATAGGCCGCTACCTCGGCGACGCGGCGAAGATGCTCAACCACCGCCTCCCGCATCAGCCGATCGAGCTACTGGGCGAGAAGCGGGACCGGCAGCACTACGCGCGGCAGGCGGCCGAGGCGTACGCCTACCTCAACTGCGCGCACCCGTTCCGGGAGGGCAACGGGAGATCGTCGAAGACGCTGCTGCAGGTGCTCGCGGCGAAGGCCGGGTACCGGCTCGACTATTCGGCGGTCACCAAGAAGCAGTGGGATACCGCGTCCCGCCGGTCGGCTCCCGACTTCGGCCACTACCGGCCGGATGCGCATCCGCTGTTCGCGGTGTTCACCGCGATCACCGGCCCACTGCACGTGGGGGTTTAGAGCTGGTAGCTCTCCAGCCCCAGCCAGCCAGCCATCCCCGCGACCGTCTGCTCCAACGCGGTCTCCGACGCGGCGTCGCGGCCACCCGGCTCCCAACTCGTGGAGTGCACCAGCAGTTCCGAGGCCTTCCGATCCGCCTTCACATCGCAGCGCGCCACGATCCGATCGCCGAAGACGAAGGGCAGCACGTAGTAACCGTGCACCCGCTTCTCCTTCGGCGTGTAGATCTCGATGCGGTAGAAGAAGTCGAACAGCGCCTCGGCACGCTCGCGCTGCCAGACCACGGGATCGAAGGGCGAGAGCAGAGCGCGGGCGTGAATCGCGCGCGGGCGCTTGGCCTCGGCGTGCAGGTAGACGGTTCCGGGCCACCACGGTGCGTCCACTTCGATGAGTTCCCCCGTGGCCAGCAGCTTCTCGATCGCAGGCATGGCCTGGGCGGTGGACAGCCGGAAGTAGTCGCGCAGGCAGCGCGCGGTACCGATGCCCAGCGCCTGCGCCGACTGCCGGACCAGTTCCAGGTAGGCCTCGTCGTCAGGGATCACGACCTCGGCGAGCTCGCCCAGCACGGCCGACGACGGCGCGTACAGCCGCTCGAACTGGCTGGTGCGGCCGGCGCTGGTGACCTCCCCGGTGTGGAACAGGACCTCGAGGCCCTCCTTCACCGACGACCAGTTCCAGCCCCAGTGGGTCTTCTCCACCACCTGCTCGTGTTCGAGATGCGCCTCCAGCGCGCGGGCGGTGAGCGGTGGCAGCTCGGCGAGGGCGCCGCGCAGCCGGTCCAGTTGGCCGGGATGCCGCTGGTCGTAGCTCGCGAACCGCGCCGCCGCCCGCGCGGAGGTACGACGGTGCCGCAGCAGCGGCCAGGTGGCGGGCGGCACCAGGGAGGCCTCGTGCGCCCACGACTCGACGAGCCGGCGGGGCGCCGCATCCCGCGCGCGATCGAGGAGGCCGGTGTCGTAGGCGCCGAGGCGGGCGAACACCGGCAGGTACTGACTGCGCGCGACCACGTTGACGCTGTCGATCTGGATCAGCCGCAGCCGGTCGATGGTCTTCTGGACCTGCCGCATCGTCGGAGTCGAGGTGCCGGCGAATCCGGGCTCGAAGCCCTGCGCCGCGAGCGCGATGCGGCGGGCCTGCGGCTGGCTGATCCTCATGCGCTGGTCAGCCGCGGGAACAGGTACTGCTGCAGCATGGGCGCGATGGTCACCCCGTCGTAGGCCGCCGGGTCCAGCCAGCGCGCCTCGGCGATCTCGGCGGCCGCCTGCGGCTGCACCCGCAGATCGGTGGTGAACACGGTGGACTCGATATCGGTGTCCGCCTCGTTCGCGGCGGGACCGCGCCAGGACACCAGGTGCGTCAGATCGGCGACGGTGAGCCGCACGCCCAGTTCCTCGTCGATCTCGCGGACCGCGCAGTCGATCGGCGACTCCCCCGGTTCCAGCTTGCCGCCGGGCAACATGAAGGCGTCGGTCCCGCGTTTGCGCACCGTGAGCACCCGACCCTCATCATCACGGAAACACACCGCCGCCACCGTCAGCACGTTCATACGGCCAAGCCTAACGACGAGGTCCGACAGGTTCCGCTCAGCACTCCGGCACGTTGACGGCGAGGCCGCCGAGCGAGGTCTCCTTGTACTTGGAGAGCATGTCGGCACCGGTCTGGCGCATGGTCTCGATGGCCTGATCCAGCGAGACCCGATGCGTACCGTCGCCGTGCAGGGCGATGCGCGCGGCGTTCACGGCCTTGACCGAGGCGATGGCGTTGCGCTCGATGCACGGGATCTGCACCAGGCCGCCGATCGGATCGCAGGTGAGGCCCAGGTTGTGCTCGATGCCGATCTCGGCGGCGTTCTCCACCTGCGCCGGCGTGGCGCCCGCGACCTGTGCCAGCGCCGCGGCCGCCATCGAGCACGCTGAGCCCACCTCGCCCTGGCAGCCCACCTCGGCGCCGGAGATGGAGGCGCGCCGCTTGTAGAGCACGGCGATCGCGGCGGCGGTCAGCAGGTAATCGCACACCACGTCTTCGGCGCGTTCGGCCAATCCGGGGCGGAACTTCAAGGCGTAGTACAACACCGAGGGAACGATGCCCGCCGCGCCGTTGGTGGGCGCGGTCACGATCCGGCCGCCGCAGGCGTTCTCCTCGTTCACCGCCATGGCGGCCACGTTGAGCCAGTCCATGGCGTCGGATTCGCCGGTCTCGACCAGCCTGCGGTGCAGGCCCGGGGCGCGCCGCTTCACATCGAGGCCGCCGGGCAGCGTTCCCTCCGAACGGAAGCCGCGCTCGATGCACGCGCACATCACCGTCCAGATGTGCAGCAGCCCGTCGCGCACATCGCGCTCGGCCTTCTCCGGCGGGCCGCCGCGGAGCACGATCTCGTTATCCATCATCAGTTGCGGGATGGTGCGCCCCGTGCGCCGGGTGAGATCGAGCAGGCTTGCCGCGGTGTCGAAGTCGTGCGGCACCGCGGTGGTCCCGGCCAGCGGGTTCACCGTGTCGGCACCGGACTCCCGTTCCACGAATCCGCCGCCCACCGAGTAGTACACGGCCTCGTGCACGGCACCGTCGGCGAACTCGGCCCGGAAGCGGATCCCGTTGGTGTGCCGCGGCAGCACCGTCAAGGGGTGCAGCACGATCTGCTGCGTACTGAGCGGCACGTCGGCGACCCCGCCGAACCGGGTGATCCCGGTCGCGTCGATCTCCGCGCTGCGAGAGGCGACGTAGTCCGGATCGACCGATTCGGGCCGCTGCCCCTCGAGCCCCAGCAGGACGGCGGCGAAGGTGCCGTGCCCCCGCCCGGTGGCCGCGAGCGAGCCGTACAGATCCACGTGCACCGCCCGCACCGACCGCATCGCCTCGGGACCGGAAGCCGCCACCTCATCGGCGAAGTCGGCGCCTGCCCGCATCGGTCCCACGGTGTGCGAACTCGACGGGCCGATACCCACCGAGAACAGCTCGAACACGCTGATAGTCACCCTTCCAGCCTAGGCCCCATAGAGTGGTCGCATGGGCGACGCAGGCGAACTCGACATCGACGAGCTGCTACTGCCGGGTACGCGCGAGTACACCTTCCGCGAACTGGCGGAGCAGGGCGGCATGGACATCGAAGATCTCCGTGCCTGGTGGACCTCGGCCGGCTTCGCCGATCTGCGGGACGACGATACGAAGGCCTTCACCCGCGACGACGTCGAGATCGTGCGCGATCTCGCGGTGCTGTTCGCCGACGGGGTGGTGGACGCCGAGGCGGTGGTCCCCGGATCGCAGGCACTGGGCCAGGCGATGTACCGGCTCGCGGAATGGCAGGCCCCGATGATCCGGCACTACCTGGAGAACGCGGAGGCCGCCGGCGATCCCGATCCGGCACGCGGCGCGGCGCTGGTGATCGACCGGATGGACAACCTGCAGGCGCACATCTGGCGGCGGCACCTGGCCGCCGCCACGCAGCGGCTCATGACGCCCGCCGCCGATGAGGAGGGCGCGCTCACCGCCACCATGGCGGTGGGTTTCGCGGACATGGTGGGCTACACGCGGCTCAGCCGCGGCCTCGCGGTCTCGGAACTGAGCACGCTGCTGAGCACCTTCGAGACCCGGATGCGCACGGTGATCTACGGCGGCGGCGGATGGATCATCAAGGGCGTCGGCGACGAAGTGATGTTCGCGGCCGACGAGCCCGCCGCGGCCTCACGGATCGCGCTGGAGCTGCAGACCCCGCACGAGTACCCCGAGCTGGACGCGATCGACCTGGAGTTCCCGCAACTACGCGTGGGCATGGCGTACGGCGAGGTGCTGCAGCGGTACGGCGATCTGTTCGGCAGCGTGGTGAATCTCGCCGCGCGGCTCACCAGCGCGGCGCGGCCGGGCACGGTCCTGGTGGACGGTCAGCTCGCGGAGGCGATCAACGAGGTCCCCGATCTCGACACCCGGAGCCTGCGCGCCTACCGGGCGCGCGGCTTCAGCGCGGTGCATCCGCATCTGCTGCGGTGGGCCAAGCAGCCCAAGGAGAGCGAGTCCGGCCAGCCGGACGCGGGCGAGGACTGATCCGTCAGGCTGCGGCGAGGGCGACGGGACGCGGACGGCTCCCGACCAGCTCACGGTGCACGCCGCCGACGAACTCGGTGAGCGAACCGCCCAGCGCATCGCACACGCTGCCGAGCACCTCGGACGAGGCCTCCTTGCGGCCGCGCTCGACCTCGGAGAGGTACTGCGTGGACACGCCGGCCTCGCGGGCCACCTCGGCGAGCGTGCGGCCCTGCCGCGTGCGCTCCTGCCGGAGGACGCGGCCGTAGACCTCGCGCAGCAGCGGGGGACGCTCGGCCTCCATCGGCTCGTGCGTGTCGATGCTCGCAACCCCGCTCGTCATAGGAGAAAGCCTATCCGACGGTGCCGTCGGGTGCGGGAGCGTTCACGGTGGGCGTAACCGGCGCGTCGCCGGGCTCCTCCTCGGGCGCCTCGTCGGGATCCTCGTCCTCGTCCACCAGCGGGTGTTCGAGCTCGTCCTGCGGCATCCGCGCGGCGAGGATCGCGATCACCGCGAGCGGCACCGGAATCAGTCCCGCCAGCACGAAGGTGGCGGTCAGGCCGATCGCCTGGCTCACCGGACCGGCGAGCGCGAAGGACAGCGGCATGAACACCAGCGAGACGAAGAAGTCCAGGCTGGACACCCGCCCCAACAGGCGGCGCGGCACCCGTCGCTGCAGCAGCGTGCCCCAGATCACCACCGGTGCCTCGAACAGCACACCCAGCACGAAGCCCGCGATCACCATGGGCCACACGCTGTCGGCGATGCCGAACACCACCATCGGCAGCGAGGCCAGACCCCACAGCACCATCATCACCGTGAGGTAGCGGCGGGGCATTCTCCGCGCCGCCATGAACAGTGCGCCCGCGACGCCGCCGAAGCCGTAGGCGGCCAGGATCATCGAGTGTTCACCGGCCGCGCCCTGCGCCTGATCCTTGATCGCGAAGGGCAGCAGCACGTCGATCGGCCCCACGGTCACCAGCACCATCAGACTCGCGAAGAGCAGTGTGGCGAGCAGCCACGGCGTGCGGCGCACGTACTGGATGCCCTCCCACAGCTCGCGCAGCGGCGAACCGGGCTCATCCGCACCCTCGGCCGCCTCCGCCTGCGGCACGCGGATGCGCACCACCCAGACAGCGGCGAACAGGCAGATCCCGCCCGCGACGATGAGCGCGGCACCGGGGGAGGCGACGGCGATGATCCAGGCCGCGACCGCCGGTCCGACGGCCATCGCGGCGGCCGGGCGCACCGCGGACTCGTAGCCGTTCACCGCGAGCAGCTCCGAGGGCGGCACCAGCCGCGGCACCAGCGCCGAGTACGCGGGGAAGTAGAAGCCGGACACCAGGCCGAGGGCGAGCGAGCCGACCATGAGCATCGGGACGGTGATCACACCGGTCACCGCGAGCGCACCGACGCCGCCGATCACCACCACCTTGAGCAGTTCCAGCACGAACAGGATGCGCTGCTGCGACACCCGGTCCGCGAGCACGCCGCCGGCCAGGGTGGACACCAGCAGACCCACGGATGCGGCGCCCGAGACCATCGAGACACTGGTCGCCGAGCCGCCCATGTCGATCACCTGCCAGACCACCGAGACCAGCCACATGCCGTCGGTGGTCAGCGCGCACAACAGGGTGATGAACAGCAGGCGGTAGTCGCGGCGCAACAGCGGCCGCAGCATGCGGGGCACACGCTGTCCGGCGCTGATGTCGATATGCACCTTTCCACGATGCCTGCGGTCCGCGCCGGGGACAACTGATTTTCTCGGTTGACCTCAACCAAGGTCGACGTATTAGCGTGCTGCCAATGACCATCGACGCGCGCATCCCGGCACCGCCCGATCAGGGCCGGCTCCGCTGGTTCCTGATCGGCTCGGTCGCGCTGATCTCCTTCTCCGCCTTCGAATCCCTCGCCGTGGGCACGGTGCTGCCCCGGGCCGCGGAGCAGTTCGGGGCCACCGCGGAGTACTCGGTGGCCTTCGGCGCCGCGTTCGCGGCGATGATCGTGGCGATCGCGTGGGTGGGACCGTGGGTCGACCGCAGCGGCGTCCGGCCACCGCTGATCGCGGGCGCGCTGCTGTTCGCGACGGGCCTGGTGGTGGTGGGTTCGGCGCCGGACATGACCGTGCTGGCCGTGGGCCGCGGCGTGCAGGGACTGGGCAGCGGCTTGATCAGTGTGGTGCTGTACGCGATGGTGGGCCGGCTGGTTCCACCGGAGGGACGCCCGCGGGTGTTCGCCGCGTATTCGACCGCCTGGGTGGTGCCGTCGCTGATCGGTCCCGCCATCGCGGGTCTGGCGGCGGACACCGTGGGCTGGCGCTGGGTGTTCCTGGGGCTCGCCGGGCCCTCGCTGCTGGCCCTGGTCGCCACGCTGCGGGCCACCGCCGGTCTCGACGAATCCGACTACCGCAACGACGATCCGCCCAACCGCGGGTTGTTGATCGCGGCCCTCACGGCGGGGGTGGCGACCGCGGTGGCGCAGTTCGCGGCGCCGCGGGGCGGAGCGGTCTTCCTGGCGGTGGCGGCGGCGGGCCTGGTGGTCGCGGTGGTCGCTACGGCACGGATGCTGCCCGCGGGTTCGCTGACGGGCCGTCCCGGTATTCCGCGGCTGATGCTGCTGAGCCTGCTGATGGCCGGGGCCTTCTTCGCCGCCGAGATCTACCTCCCGCTGTACCTGGTGCACATCGACCGGCTCTCGCCCTTCGCCGCGGGGTCGGTGATGACCGGTGCCGCACTGCTGTGGGCGCTGGCCTCCCAGCTCCAGGCACGCATTCCGGCCGACGGTGCGCTGCGCGAACGGCTTCCGCTGATCGGGTCGGGCCTGCTGGTGTTCGCGCTCACCGCGGTGGCGTCGGCCTTCGCGCTGGACGCCCCGTGGCCGGTGATCTTCGCGACCTGGGCGGTGGGCGGCTTCGGCATGGGCCTGACCTATCCCACGCTGTCGATCCTCATGCTCAGTCGCAGTGCCGACGATGAGCAGGGCGCCAATTCCAGTGCACTGAAGCTGTCCGACGCCGTGGGCACCGCACTCGCGATCGCCTGTGCCGGTGCCGTCTTCGCTCAGGTCCTGCCGTGGGGACACACGGGATTCGCGGTCACGTTGTTGGTGCCGCTGGCCTCCGGCCTGGCGACGGTCGCGGTCGCATCGCGGCTCACGGCCGAAATGCCGCGGCGGCGGACTCCCGCAGCAGGTGCATCGCACGGCGCACCACAGGGTTCCGGCACTCCGAATCCTTGACATAGGCCACGATGGTCCGCCGGGGCGCCGGATTGCACACGTCCACGGCCACGGTGCCGGGCGGCAGCTCGGTGGCGCCGAGCCGGGGCAGTACGGTGACGCCGACCCCGCGCGCCACGAACCGGAGCGCCGAGGGATAGTCGGTGGTCTCGACCACGAACCGGGGAGTGAAACCCGCTCCGGCGCAGGCATCGAGCACCGCCTGCCGGCAGGCACCGCGACGCACGTCGTTGTCGATCCAGCGCGCGCCCTCGAGCTCGGCCATATCGATCAGATCGCGGTCGGCGAACTCGTGATCCTCAGGGACCACGGCGACGTACGACTCCACCAGCAGGTCCTCGTGGGAGAAGCCCGCCACCGCGGTGGTCTGGGAGTGCTCCTGCCGCACGGCCACCGCGAGATCGGGCCGGCGGGCGGCGATCTCGGTGACCTCGTCCTCGATGCGCAGCCGCAGGCGGGTGTCGGGGAACTCCTCGGCGAGGGTCTGCACCACGGCCGGCATCCAGTGCGTGCCGGCGGTGGCGAAGACGTTCATGGTGATCCGGTTCGCCTTGCCCGCCCGGAGGTCGTCCACGGTGGCGCCGAGCGCGTTGAGGCGTTCGAGCACCCCGTCGGCCTCGGTGGCCAGGATCCGGCCCGCGGGGGTGAGTTCCACGCCCCGTCCGACCCGTTCCAGCAGTTGCAGGCCGGTCTCCCGCTGGAGGGCGGCCACGTGCTGCGAGACGGCCGACGGCGTGTAGCCGAGGCTCGTGGCCGCGGCGGCGACCGATCCGGTGGCCGCCACGGAGCGGAAGATCATGAGCCGGTGTGCGTCGAGCATGACACTCTCCATTCAGTCCCACTAAATGATAATGCAGAAACATTCGCTTGTGCTAACTTCCTGCCGGTCGCACAGTGGACCACATGAAGAAGCAACTCCCCGCTCTGGCCCTGGTGATCGTGATGCTCGCGTGGGCCTCGGCCTTCGTCGTGATCCGTGGAATCGGATCGCACGTCTCCCCGATCCCGATGGCCGAGGGACGCCTCCTGGTCGGCGCATCGGTGCTCGGCGTCATCTGGGTGCTGCACGCGATGTACACCGGCGAGGTCCGCGCGCCGCGCGGCACCGCCCTCGCCCTCACCGTGGGCTACGGCGCACTGTGGTTCGCCCTGTACACGGTGCTGGTCAATGCGGCGGAACAGCATCTCGACGCGGGTACCACCGCGCTCCTGGTGAACATCGCGCCGATCATCGTCGCGGTTCTGGCCGGGGCCTTTCTGCACGAGGGCTTCCCGCCGCTGCTCGCCGTGGGCATCGTGATCAGCTTCGCCGGTGCGGCGGTCATCGCCTTCTCGGGCGACGGGCGGCGCGACGGCGCCGGGGTCGCGCTGGCCGTCGCGGCCGCGCTGCTCTACGGGATCAGCGTGGTGGCGCAGAAGCTCGTGCTGCGCTCGACCGATCCGCTCACCGCCACCGCACTCGGCGCGATCGTCGGTGCCGCGGTACTCCTGCCGTGGGCACCCGATCTGTTCCGCGAGCTGGCCGCCGCCCCGATCGACGCCACCGTGGGCGTGCTGTACCTGGGCCTGGTGCCCACTGCGCTCGCGTTCCTGCTCTGGGCGTACGCGCTGGCACACACACCGGCCGGCGTCACGGCCTCGTCGTCGTACGCGGTGCCGGCACTGTCGATCGGGTTGAGCTGGGCCTTCCTCGCGGAAACGCCCACCGCGTGGGGCCTGCTCGGCGGCCTGCTCTGCCTGGTCGGAGTGGCCGTCGCCCGGCTGCGACGGTCAGTGACGCCGGGCGACGTCGTCGCGGAGAACAGTGGGCCACAGGGCGACATCGCCGGGAGTGCGGGCCACGGTGAGCGTGGCCTTCGGGAGGAGCTCGGCGAGGGCCTCGGCGGTGGAGACCGGGTGGGCGGGGTCGTCGATCCAGGCCAGCAGCGTCACGGGGATCGTGAGTCCGGCGATCGCCTGGCGTTCCGGTAGATCGCTCAGGGCGGCGCCGCGGAAGACGGACGGGAGCAGCTCCTCCGACACCTCGGGGAGGGTCGGAGGCGCTCCGTTCGACGCGGGCGGTGGCGCGGATTCCTCTGCGGTGGCGAGGAATCCGGCGAGTCCGTGGGCTTCGACCGCCTCGGCGGCGAGCCGGTAGTCGGCGGCTTTGGCCGCCCGCGTCTCCCACGCGGTCGGCGGCACCATCAGGGTGAGCCCGCTGAACCGTTGCGGATCGCGGACGGCGGCGTGCAGCAGCGTCCCGGTGCCCATCGACGGCCCCACGCCGTGCACGCGCTCCCCGGGGAAACGCTCGTCGAGCAGGCGCAGCAGATCGTCGGCGAGGTTCGACCAGCGGTAGTCCTCGGGCACCGTCCGGCCCGTCGACCGGCCGTGACCGCGGGCGTCGTAGCGCAGGAGGCGGGTTCCGCTCAATCCGCGGCCGAGGTCGAGGTCGAGCACCCGGTCGCGGGCCCGGCTCGACGTGAGCCCGTGGAGCTGGACGACGGGATGTCCGCCCTCGTCACTGAGTTCGGTGTCGAGCACGGCACCGGGAACGTCGAATGTGGGCATCTGGCCTTCTCACAGCGCGCAGGTGATTGTGGAGAGGGCTAGGGTACCGCCCATGCGCCTGACCAATGTCGCGCACCTGCGACTGCCGTTCGGCCGGCTGGTGGGGTACGACGTGACCGCCTCGCCGTTCGGCCGCCCCCTGCCCGTGTCCTTCGACCAGGGGCGGCACGTCGCGGGCGGCGACCGGCCGGGCTCCTGGATGGCGCTGTCCTTCCATCTGCCGGCACCGGTTCCCCGCGCGGACCTCGCCGCCGCGTGGCTCGCGGTGATCGCGCGGCACGGCACGCTGCGCACGGCCTTCGTCCCCGGTTCCGACGGTGCGCCGGCGCTGCACGAGATCGAGGTCGGGCCGGGTGCGTGGGTGGAGCATCCCATCGCGCCGGGGCAGGCCGTCAACGATGCGCTCCGCGATGTGCTCGACGGTGCGTGCTCTCCGTATCGGCGTCCGGCGCACCGGCTCTGCGTCTTGGAGACGGCGGACGGTCCGACGGTGGTGATCGCCGCGGACCACTCGCACGTGGACATGTGGTCGATGCTGGTGATCGTGCGCGACTTCCTCGCGGCGCTCGCCGATGTGCGGGCGGGACGGCCGCCGTCCACCGATCCGGTGCCGGCGTTCGTGGAACACACCCGGGCGCTGCAGGATCGGCCCGCCGCCCCGGACGAGGTGCGCCGCCGATGGGCGGAGATCCTCTCGGCCAGCGGCGATGTGATGCCGCGCTTCCCACTGTCGCTGGGGACGCCGGAACCGCATCTGGAGCGCGTCGAGGTGCGTGACGTCTTCGATGTGGACGACAGTGCGGCGTTCGCCGCGCAGGCCCGCGACGACGGAGTCTCGACCCTTGCGGCCACCGTCGCCACGATGACCGCCGTCACGCTGGAGCTGGCGAATGAGCCGCTGCGTGCGGTCTTCCCGGTGCACAGTCGGCACGGTGGGCAGGAGGCCGGAGGCCGACCGGGGACCGTTGCGGATGACACCTGGCACGACTCGGTGGGCTGGTTCATCACCAACTCGGTGATCGAGAGCCGATCGCCGGAGCCGAAGGCGGCCGCGGCGGCGGTACGTGAGGCCGTGCAGCTCGGGTCCTGGCCGCTGGAGGACATTCTCGAGCCCTGGGGCGGGATGCCCGAGGTGCCGGGCATGTTCGCGATCTCGTGGCTGGATCTGCGCAGGCTGCCCGTGCGGGTCGATTCCGCGGGACTCGCTGCGCAGTACGTGGGCGCCAGCATCCGCACCGACGGCGTGATGCTGTGGTTCATCCTCGACCAGGAGGGTCTGCACCTACGGTGCCGCTACCCCGACACCGTCGAGGCGCGGGAGAACGTGGGCGCCTGGCTCGACCTGCTCGTGGGCCGGATGCGGGCGGCCGCACGCGAATCGGTGGGCGGCACGCTGCGCGTGGGCGACCGGACCTACCGGGTGCAGCGGGCCACCCGGGACGATGTCCCCGCCATCGTCGCCCTGCTCTCCGACGACGAGATCGGCCGGACCCGGGAATCGCCCGAGACCGCCGGATACGACGCCGCCTTCGACGTGGTGGCCCGCGATCGTTCGCACTACCTCGCGGTGGTCCGCGACGAGTCCGATCGCGTGGTGGGGACCATGCATCTGACGGTGATCCCCGGTCTGTCGCGTTCGGGGACGACCCGGCTGCAGATCGAGGGCGTGCGGGTGGCGGCCACCGAACGCTCGCGCGGCCTGGGCACCGCGATGATCGAGTGGGCGCATCACCACGGCCGGACGCACCGGGCCACCCTGGCGCAGCTCACCACCGATATGACGCGCGAGCGGGCGCGCGCCTTCTACGGGCGGCTCGGCTACCGCTCCGAGCACGTGGGGCTCAAGCGGGAGCTCTAGATCAGCTGGCCTCGCGCTTGCGCGCCGGCTTCTTCTCGGCGGTCTTCGCGGGCTTGCCGGACTCGCGGCTCTTGACCGATGCGCGCAGCGCGGCCAGCAGGTCGGCCACCTCGTCGTCCTCGTCGCCGGCCTCGTCGGGCGCGTCGGGGAAGGCCGTCTCGCCGGTCGACTTCGCCTCGATCAGCTGCTGCAGCTGCACCTGGTAGTCGTCCTCGTACTGCTCGGGGTCGAAATCGGTGGCCATCGAGTCGATGAGCGAGGCGGCCATCGCGAGCTCCTGCGGCCGGATCTTCACGTCCTCGGTGAGCGAGGGGAACTCGGGGGTGCGGATCTCGTCGGGCCAGAGCAGGGTCTGCAGCACCATCACGTTGCCCACCACCCGCAGCGCGCAGAGCCGGGTGCGATTGCGCAGGGTGAAGGTGCAGATCGCGAGCCGGTCCGTCTCCTGCAGTGCCTGCCGCAGCAGCACGTAGGCCTTCGGCGACTTCGACGAGGGCTCGAGGTAGTAGGGCTTGTCGAACATGATCGGGTCCACGTCCTCGCGCGGCACGAACTCGGTCACGGAGATCTCGCGATGCCGCTCGACGGGCATCGACTTGATGTCCTCCTTGCTGAGGATCACCGTGTCGCCGCTGTCCGCCTCGTACGCGTTGGCGATGTCCGCGAACTCCACCTCGTCGTCGGTGCCCTCGCGGACGCGCTTGTACCGGATGCGGACCCCGTCCTTCGCATCCACCTGGTGCGACTTCGCGTCGTGGCTCTCGATCGCCGAGTACACCTTCACCGGCACGTTCACCAGCCCGAACGACAGCTCACCCGTCCATATCGCGCGCATGTGACCATTGTGACTGGTGTGAGCCGATATGGCGAGAGCCGAATCCCGCACCCACCCCCTCGCACCCACCCCTCCCTGACTTAACAGCGTTAGCCCACACCCCGTCCTGGGGAAACACCTACACCTAACGCTGTTAAGTCGGGGAGCGGCGGGAGGGAAGGCGGCGATAATGGGTGGGTGGCGCAGACACGGGAGAACCGCGAGGTGGACGGCGTCAACGTGCAGCTCACCAACCTGGACAAGGTGCTGTACCCGGCCACGGGCACCACGAAGTCCGAGGTCATCGACTACTACCAGGCGATCGCACCCTTCGCGGTGCCCCATCTGCGCGACCGTCCGCTCACCCGCAAACGCTGGCCCAACGGCGTCGACAAGACGGCCTTCTTCGAGAAGCGGCTGCCGAGCCACGCACCGGCGTGGATCCGCCGCGGCGCCCAGCACCACTCCGACGGCGAATCGCTGTACCCCGTGGTCGAGAACACGGCCGATATGGTGTGGCTCGGGCAGCAGGCCGCGCTGGAACTGCACGTCCCGCAGTGGACGTTCGTGATCGACGGCGAGACCGAGGTGCCCGGCCCGCCGGACCGCCTGGTCCTCGACCTCGACCCGGGCCCCGGCATCACCCTCGACGACTGTGCGGCGCTGGCGCTGCGCATCCGTGACCTGCTCGCCGCGATGGGACTCGACGGGCATCCGGTGACCAGTGGCTCGAAGGGCATGCACATCTACTCGACCTTGCCGGACGGGCTCTCGTCGCCGGGGGCGCGCAAGGTGGCGCACGCCATCGCGTCCCAGCTCGAGACCGAGTCGCCCGACCTGGTGACGGCGTCGATGTCGAAGGATCAGCGCGGGGGCCGGATCTTCGTGGACTGGTCGCAGAACAGCGGCTCCAAGACCACCGTCTCGCCCTACTCCCTGCGCGGCCGGGACCACCCGTGGGTCGCAGCGCCCCGCGACTGGGACGAGCTCACCCGTCCGGGACTGCGGCAGTTGGAGTTCCATGAGGTGCTGCACCGCGCGCGCACCGACGGGGACCTGCTCACGCCCCTGCTCGCGGCACCGTCGCCCCCGCCGCGGCCGGTGAACCTCGACGAGTACCGGGCCAAGCGCGATGCCCACAAGACCCCCGAGCCCTTCGGCGGCGCGGCGAGCGCGGGCGATCCGATTTTCGTGATCCAGGAGCACCACGCGCGTCGGTTGCACTACGACTTCCGCCTGGAGCACGACGGCGTGCTGGCCTCCTGGGCGGTGCCGAAGAACCTCCCGGACGATCCGGCCGTGAATCACCTCGCCGTGCGCACCGAGGACCACCCCATGGACTACGCCGCCTTCGAGGGCAGCATCCCGAAGGGTGAGTACGGCGGCGGCGATGTGACCATCTGGGACCACGGCACCTACGAGTTGGAGAAGTGGCGCAAGGACGAGGTGATCGTGACGCTGCACGGCGAACGCCTGCGCGGACTGCGCTACGCGCTCATCCGCACCGGCGAGAAGAACTGGCTGGCACATCTCACCAAAGACACCTCCGCACCCGTCACGAAAGCCTCAGCGGCGGCGCCGGATCCGATGCTGCCCACCGAATCCCCGATCGACCGGCTCTCGGTCGAGGAATGGGCCTTCGAGGGCAAGTGGGACGGCTACCGGATCATCGCCACGGTGCGCGGTGGCGCGCTGAGCCTGCGCACCCGCTCGGGTCGGGTGGTGACCGGCGAGTTCCCCGAATTCGAGTCGCTGGCCCACGATCTCGACGGTATGGACGTGGTGCTCGACGGTGAGGCGGTGGTGCTCGACCCGAACGGCGTACCGTCGTTCCACCTGATGGCGGGCGGCGACACCCGCGCCGGCGCCGTGCAGCTGTACCTGTTCGACGTCCTCGAACTGAACGGGGTCGATCTCACCCGGCGGCCCTGGACCGTCCGGCGCGAGGTCCTGGAAGGTCTTGCACCACTGCTCGATTCCGATGATGCGATCGCCGTGCCACCGCTGGTGGAGGCGTCGTCGGGCGCCGTCGCGGCCGCGGTGAGCGCCGAACTCGGTTGGGAGGGCATCGTGGCCAAGCGCCGCGACTCCCCCTACCTGCCGGGCCAGCGGGTGCGCGCCTGGCTCAAGCACAAGAACTGGCGCGATCTGCAGGTGGCGATCGGCGGCTGGAAGCCGGGGAAGGGTTCGCGGGCGAACCGGATCGGCTCGGTCCTCGTGGGACTGCCCGCCGAGACCGGACTGGTGTACCTCGGGTCGGTCGGGTCCGGATTCAGCGACCGCGACCTGGACGCCCTGGCCGAACGCCTGGAACCGCTGCGGATGAAGCGGTCCCCGTTCACCGCGCCCATCGACGATCCGGACGCCCGCGACGCCGTGTGGGTGCTGCCGCAGGTGGTGGGCGATGTGCGCTACTCCTCCCTGCGGCGGGGCGGTCACCTGCGCCAACCCAGTTGGCGCGGATTCCGCGAGGATCTGCTGCCCGGCGATCTCCCCGGCGAGTCGGACATCCCGTGGGAGGGCCCCGACGAATAACTTCGTGCACGACTAGTTAGTGCACTACTTATCTGCTACCGTGGGGACATGGCCGATCCCGATACCCCCGCCGCCGACGCCGATCCGCTCGCCCTGGAGCGCCAGGTGTGCTTCGCGCTCGCGGTGGCCAATCGCGCGGTGCTGTCCGTGTACCGGCCGATCCTCGCGCCGATGGGCCTCACGCACCCGCAGTACCTGGTGATGCTCGCCCTGTGGGGCGCGGCACCGATGTCCGTCAAGGAGATCGGCGAAGCGCTGCAACTCGATTCACCCACCCTCAGCCCGTTGCTGAAGCGTCTGGAGACGCAGGGACTGATCACCCGCACGCGATCCGCCCACGACGAACGGCAGATCGACGTCGATCTCACCGACGCGGGCCGGGAGCTCCGCACGCGGGCGCTGGACGTGCCGCCGGCCGTGATCGAGCGGCTCGGCGCCAGCCTGTCCGAGCTCGAGGACCTGCACCGCGTGCTCACCACCGTCAATGCCCGGGCACTGGCCGCGGGCGCCCTGGAAAGAGAGTCCTGACATGAGCACCGCACACCGTCCCGATCCGCTGCACTACCTGGCCTGGGTGTACACCGGAACCCTGCCCGAGAGGAACCGCGCCTGGGTGCGGCACACGCTCACCTGCCGCACCTGGGTGGCCCGCCACCTGGTGCGCGGCCAACTCGCCATGCTCCCCGTGTACGGCCTGCTCCTGCTGCTCCCCGGGCCGCTCGGCCTGCGCGGCGCGACGGTGCTGCTGGGCGTCCTGCTCAACGCCTTCTACAACGCCGCCTACATGCGCCCCAACCGCGCCCGGCGGCTGGAGAAGAACGGCCTGGACCCTGCTCTGGAGAACCCGGAGACGGTCGAACGCCGCGCCGCCACCAGGCTCGCCTACGAGACCGCGCACGCGGCGGAGCGCGCGTAATCTTCTGGGCATGCCCGCCACCTCCGTCGTGACCATTCCCGGCATCCGCGTCGGCCACTACACCGACGAGGCGGCCCGCACCGGCTGCACGGTGGTCACCTTCCCCGACGGCACCGTCGGGTCCGGCGAGGTGCGCGGCGGCGCACCCGCCTCCCGCGAGTTCGACCTGCTCTCCCCCGAACGGTCGGTGGAGGAGATCCACGGCGCGGTGCTCACGGGCGGGTCCGCCTTCGGCCTCGCCAGCGCCGACGGGGTGATGCGCCGCCTGGAAGAGGAGGGCAGGGGCATCGCGACGGTGGCCGGCCGGGTGCCGATCGTGCCCACCCTCGGCCTGTTCGACCTGATGGTGGGCGATCCCACCGTCCGGCCGACGGCGGAGAACGGCTACGCCGCAGCGGCATCCGCGGCGCACGATGCCGAGGTGAACGGCCTGATCGGCGCCGGGACCGGGGCCACCGTGGGCAAGGCCCGCGGAATCGACGTCATCCGCGACGCCGGCCTGGCCTACGCCGAGGCGCGGTCGGGCGCGGTGATCGTCGGGGCGCTGTGCGCCGTCAACGCCTTCGGCGACATCCTCACCGGGACGGAGACCGACGCGGGATTCGGCGACTACGAGCCGTTCTCGACCCCGGGCGACCGGGAGAACACCACCATCGGCGTGGTGATCACGAACGCCCGCCTCACCAAGGTCGAGTGCCTCATCGTGGCGCAGGGCGCGCACGACGGACTGTCCCGGGCGATCGACCCGCCGCACACCCGGTACGACGGCGACGCCTTCATCTCGGCCGCCACCGGACAGGTCGAGGCGAAGGTCGACCTGGTGCGGGCGCTCGCCATCGGCGCCGTCACCGAGGCGATCCGCTCGCGCGCCTGAGGACGGGCGGACCGTGCACACCCTCCGCCGCCGCGCGCGGATCGCGGCGTGCGCCCTGGCCCTCGCCGCCGGAGCCGCCGGATGTGCCGGCATCGCACCGGAACGCGCCACCCTCGAACCGCCACCGCCCGTCTCGACGGCCGTGGTGACCACGCCGAGCGTGGCACCCTATCCGGTCGACGCCCCGGGCCGTGCCCCGGCGGTGGCATCGGTCCCGACCACCGGTGCCGGCATCGCCACCTTCGTGGACTCCTTCGGGATGTACTCCAGTGTCTGCACACTGGGCTTCTTCGCGCGCTACCCCAACGGCCAGATCGTCGCCTTCACCGCCGGGCACTGCGCGGAGCTCGCCCGCCAGGCCCGGCCCGGTAGCGCGCCGGTCGCGCGCTACCTCACCTCGGCCGGCAGCAGCGTTCCCTTCGGCGAGTACATCAAGGCCACCCGGAACCGGCGGCAGGACATCGCCATCATCCAGGTGCAGGGCAGCGATGTCCGCGCCGTGGCGGACGCCATCGGCCCCGTCACCGGCTACAGCACCGCGGCCGATCTGCGGTCCGGGCGCCCGGAGATCTGCATCGTCGGGGCGCGCACCGGGCGCAGCTGCGGGGTGCTCGACGATGTGGTGGGCACGAAGGTCAGGTGGGCCGGGATCCCCGCGGTGGAGGGCGATTCGGGCGGTCCCGTGTACGCCCGCTGGCCCGACGGGACGTTCACCGCGGTCGGCGTGGTCAACAGTGTGCACACCCGGGCCGATGGCACCGGGACCGGTGCGGGCACCGCCACTCTCATCGCCGATGACATCGTGGTCAATCGGATGACGCTGATGGGAACGACCTAGCCCACCTGGCTCGTGCCGAAGACCCGGAGCTCGCGGTGGGCCACGCGGAAGTGGGCGCGCCTGTGCAGTTCTCCGGATTCGCCGTCGTGCGCCACCCGGAAGGGCTCGTCGGATTCGATGGTGACCGTGGGGGTCTGCATCTCCCGATAGATCTTGGACGTCCGGATGCGGCCGCTCAGCCAGGACAACAGCAGGCGAGTACCGCCCCTGCGGTGGCCGTCCTCCAGGTACCGGACGTCGAGCAGCCCGTCGTCGAGCCGGCTCCTGCGGCCGGGCACGAAACCCGGTGCGCCGTACATCGAGTTGCCGAGGAAGAAGAAGGAGACGGTGGTCGGACGGCCCTCGATCCGCACCCGGACCGGCGCGCTGCGCCGCAGCACCCGCAGGATCGCGCGCAGGGTGGCCGAGGGACGACCGATGCGGCGGCGCTGCAACCGGGAGCGGGTGCGTACGAACTCCGGGTAGGCGCCGATGCTCGCGGTGTTGAGCAGCAGCTTCTCGTCGTTCAGCCACACCGCGTCGACCCGGGTGACCCGCCCCCGGCGGATGAAATCGACGGCCGCGGAGACGGTATCGGCACCGATGTCCTTGGCGAAATGATTGAACGTGCCGGCGGGGAAGACGGCGAGCGGCGTGTCTGCGGCGATGGCGTGCGCGGCCACGGTGGCCACGGTCCCGTCTCCTCCCGCCACACCGAGGAACTCCGCACGGGAGGCGGCGTCGGCGGCCACGGCATCCACATCCGCGCCCGCGTCCAGCTCCACGATCTCGGCCGACGGGAGCGCGGCGCGCAACTCCTGCGCGACACGCGTGCCCGTGCCGTCTCCCGACGCGGGGTTGAGGACGACCACCAGCCCCGCGCCGTCGGGATTCCGCCGGACCTGTTCCACCGCGGCGTCCGCCGTCACCGCGCACCCGTCGTCGACCGGCGGCACGAGCCGCGCCCCGGCCACGGCGATACCCGCACCGACGGCGAATCCCGCGAGCACATCTGCGGGATAGTGTGCGCCGGTGGCCACCCGGGACAGTCCCACCGCGGCGGCGAGGCCGCCGAGAAGGTACCCGGCGCGGTGGTGTTCCAGCCCGACGCCCACGGCGAAGGCCGCGGCGCTCGCCGCGTGCCCGGACGGGAAGGAGTTGGACGTCGGCTGCCGCCGCGCCCGCTTGACCGGCACACCGTCGAAGGCGGGCCGGGCGCGGGGATAGATCCGCTTGAGCCCCTGATTGACCACCAGGCTGGTGACGCCGAGCGTCAGCAGACCGCGCACGGCGCCCCGCCGCAGCGACAGCCCGCCCGTACTCATGCCCGCCGCGACGGCCATCCACAGCACCGAGTGATCGGCCGCTGCGGACAGAGGCCGCATGGTGAGGTCGAGCAGCGGACTCGGCGAATCGGCGACGGCGTCGAAGAGTCTCCCGTCGAGCTCGCTCAGCCCGCGACGCAGTGTGCGGGGCGCCCGTTCCACCATGGCTCGACGCTACTCCCGCGGCCGGACCGGCCGCCCCCGGTCACCGCAGATGCACCGCGGCCGCGGCGTGAATCGCATCGGCCAGCCGCCCGGTGGCGCGGGTGTGCAATCGCCAGGACTGCCAGTACAACTTCACGTCCACGGGACGGTCACCCACGCGCACGAGATCGCCCCGGTCGAGGGCGTCGCCGAGCTGCGCCTCGGGGAGGCTGCCCCAGCCGAGGCCGACCCGCACGGCGTGGGCGAATCCCTCCGACGACGGGATCCGCTGCGCGGGTGGGTAGTCCGTGGCTCCCGGTTCGGCGGTCACCCCGTGCCAACGGAGTACCCGGTTCTGCAGATCATCCTTGCGCAGGTCGAACTGCACCACCGGCATCTCGCGCCAGCGCCATCGGCCCCCACGTTGCCATCGCACCGCGAACTCGGGTGTGCACACCGGCAGGTAACGCATGAAGCCGAGATACTCCACCGCACAGCCCTGGACCGGCTCGGGATCGGTGGTGACGGCACCGAGCACCGTTCCGGCCCGGAGCAGATCGGCGGTGTGGTGCTCGTCGTCGACCTGCAGGCGCAGCTGCGTGCCGTCGTCCCAGCCGGCGACCGCCGCGATCACCTCGCCGAACCAGGTGGCCAGCGAATCGGCGTTGACACCCACGTCCAGCCGGGCGGCTCCACTGCCGCCGGCGAGCCGGCCGAGCGCGTCGGCCTCCAGGGTGGCGACGCCGCGTGCCAACCCGAGCAGGATGCTGCCCTGATCGGTGGGCAGGCACGGCCCCTCCCGCGTGACGACCACGTGCCCCACCTGCTGTTCCAGCGCGCGGATGCGCTGGCTGACCGCGGATTGCGTGATCCGCAGCCGGGACGCGGCGGCGCCGAAGCTCTGTTCCTCGACCACGGCGACGAGCGTCGCCAGGTGCTGCCCGTTCAGCATGAAGTGATTCTAATGGGTCAGCAGTATCAAGCATTGGAACTTATCCCGGCGCCGGGCCTAGCGTCGGTGCCATGACCTCCGCACTCCTCGCCGGCCTCGGCCTCGGCCTGTCGCTGATCGTGGCGATCGGCGCACAGAACGCGTACATCCTCCAGGTGGCGGCGCGCGGACGGGGCACCGCGGCGGTGGTGGCCGTCTGCATCGCCTCCGATGTCCTGCTGATCTGCGCCGGGGTCGCCGGCCTGGGCGCCGCAGTATCGGGCCGCCCCACCCTGCTGACCGTGGTCACGTGGGCGGGCGTGGTGGTGCTGATCGGCTACGGCCTTCGCTCGCTCTGGTCCGCGCGGCACACCGCCGGGCTCACCGCGGGCGGGCGGAGCGCGGCCTCGGTGGCCGCGGCGGTGACCGCCGCGCTGGCACTGACCTGGCTCAACCCGCACGTATACCTGGACACCGTGCTGCTCTTGGGATCGGCGTCCACGCGCTACGGCCCGGATCGCTGGTGGTTCGCCGCCGGTGCCGTGGTCGCCAGCATCGGCTGGTTCTGCCTGCTCGGCTTCGGTGCGCAGCGCCTGTCCGGCACACTCGGTCGGCCCGCAGTCTGGCGCGCACTGAACCTGGGCATCGGCATCCTCCTCCTGGTGCTCGCACTGCGGCTGGCGACGATGCCGCTCGGCGGCTGACCGGCCCCGACTGCGGCGACGCCCCGCCGGACGTACCGTGGTGGCCATGGCACGGATCGCGATCATCGGCGGACACGGCAAAGTGGCACTTCTCCTTGCGGAAGTGCTGAGTTCACGCGGAGACGAGGTGACCTCGTGGATCCGCAACCCTCAGCACGCGGCCGATGTGACCGCCACCGGCGCGACGCCACTGGTGCTCGACGTCGAGAACGCCTCCCGCGACGAGATCGCGACGGCACTGCAGGGCAACGACGCGGTGGTCTTCTCCGCCGGGGCCGGCGGCGGGAATCCCGATCGCACCTACGCCGTGGACCGGGATGCCGCGATCCGCTCGGTGCAGGCCGCCGAACAGGCCGGGGTGCGCCGCTACATCATGGTCTCCTACCTCGGGGCGGCCCCGGATCACGGTGTCCCCGAATCGGACCCGTTCTTCCACTACGCCGAGGCCAAGGCCGCCGCCGATGTCGCGGTGCGCGCCTCCGATCTGGACTGGACGGTGCTGATGCCCGGCCGGCTCACCGCGGACGAGGCCTCGGGGCGGGTCGATCCGGCCGCGGTGCGCTCGGCCGACAATCCCGGCACCTCCCGCGCGAACGTCGCCCTGGTGGCGGCGGACGCCCTGGACCGTCCGGACACCGTCGGCCGGGACCTGCCGTTCACGGACGGCACCGTGACGATCGACGAAGCCTGGCGGTAGGCCACCACGACGAAGGGCCCGGCACCGTCGTGCGACGGTCCGGGCCCTTGTCGGCGTGATCAGTTGATCGCGGCCAGGATGTCCTGCACGCGGTCCTTGGCGTCGCCGAACAGCATCGCCGAGTTGGTGCGGAAGAACAGCGGGTTCTGCACGCCGGCGTAGCCGGAGGCCATCGACCGCTTGAAGACGATCACGTTCTCGGCCTCCCACACCGTGAGCACCGGCATGCCCGCGATCGGGCTGGTCGGATCCTCGGCCGCGGCCGGGTTCACGGTGTCGTTGGCGCCGATCACCAGCACCACGTCGGTATCGGCGAAATCGTCGTTGATCTCGTCCATCTCGAGGACGATGTCGTACGGCACCTTCGCCTCGGCCAGCAGCACGTTCATGTGCCCGGGCAGGCGGCCGGCCACGGGGTGGATGCCGAAGCGCACGTTCACGCCGCGCTTGCGCAGCTCGCGGGTCAGCTCGGCAACGCCGTACTGGGCCTGCGCCACGGCCATGCCGTAGCCGGGCGTGATCACCACGGTCTTGGCGTTCTTGAGCAGTTCGGCCACGCTGTCGGCGTTGGTCTCGGTGTGCTCGCCGTAATCCTGATCCTCGGTGGGCGCGGCCTCGATGCCGAAACCGCCTGCGATCACGGAGATGAACGAGCGGTTCATCGCCTTGCACATGATGTACGAGAGGTACGCACCGGACGAGCCGACGAGCGCGCCGGTCACGATCAGCAGATCGTTGCTGAGCAGGAAGCCCGCCGCGGCGGCGGCCCAGCCCGAGTAGCTGTTGAGCATGGACACCACGACCGGCATGTCGCCGCCGCCGATGGAGGCCACGAGGTGCCATCCCAGCAGCAGTGCGATCACCGTGACGGCGATCAGCAGCCACAGCTGCTGGTCCACCACGAACCACACGGTGAACACCGCGAACAGCACCAGGGCGCCGATGTTGATGTAGTTCTTGCCCGGCAGCACCAGCGGTGCCGACTTCATCTTCGCGGACAGCTTGAGGTACGCGACGATCGAACCGGTGAAGGTGACGGCGCCGATGAACACACCGATGAAGACCTCGGCGTGGTGGATCTTGAGCAGGGCACCGGTGTAATGCGCGGCCTCTCCGGGGATCCAGCCGCGCTCGACCTCGAGGTACGAGGCCCAACCGACCAGCACGGCGGCGAGGCCGACGAAGCTGTGCAGCAGGGCGATCAGCTCGGGCATGCCCGTCATCTGCACGACCTTGGCCTTGTACAGGCCGATCGCGGCGCCGATCAGAGCGGTGACGAGCAGGATCACGGTGGCGGTGCCCGCCACCTCGCTCTTGTTGAGCGCCAGCGCCACGGTGGCGGCGATGGCGATCGTCATGCCGATCACGCCGTACAGCCAGCCGGTGCGCGCGCTCTCGTGCTTGGACAGGCCCGCGAGGCTCAGGATGAACAGCAGTGCCGCGACGAGATACGCGGCGGTCGCGATGGATTCGACCGTCATGTCGTCACGCCCCCTTCGAGAACATGGTCAGCATGCGCCGCGTCACCGCGAAGCCGCCGAAGACGTTGATGGAGGCGAGCAGGATCGCGACCCCGGCGAGGGCCTGGATCGCGGGATTGTTCAGTCCCACCTGGATGATGGCGCCCACCACGATCACACCGGAGATGGCGTTGGTGACGCTCATCAGCGGGGTGTGCAGGGCGTGGTGCACCTTGCCGATCACGTAGTAGCCGATCACGATGGCCAGCACGAGCACGGTGAAGTGCCGCGGGATCGGATCGGGCGCGAAGGCGTTGACCACGAACAGCACCGCGATGCCGAACAGCGTCAGGCCCACCTTGGTGGCGGCCGACATCGGCTGCTTCTCGGGCTTCGTCTCCGCCTCGGCGGCGGGTGCGGCCTGGGGCGCGGCCGAGACCTTCACGGCCGGCGGGGGCCACAGGATCTCGTTGTCGCGGGTCACGGTGATGGAGCGCTGCACCGGGTCCTCGAAGTCGAGGACGAGCTCACCGTCCTTCTCCGGGGTGAGCAGCTTGAGCAGGTTCACCACGTTGGTGCCGTACAACTGCGAGGCCTGGGCGGCGAGCCGTCCGGCCAGATCGGTGTAGCCGAGGATGGTGACACCGTTCGGCGTGACGATCGCCTGGTCCTTGACGGTGCCGGCGACGTTGCCGCCGTTGGCGGCCGCCATATCGACGATGACGCTGCCTGCCTTCATCGAGGCCACCATCTCCTCGGTGATGATCCGCGGGGCCGGCCGGCCCGGGATCAGCGCCGTGGTGATGATGATGTCGACGTCCTTGCACTGCTCGGCGTAGAGCTGCGCCTCGCGGGCCTTGTAGTCGTCGTCCATCTCCTTGGCGTAGCCGGTCGCGGAGACCTCGGCCTGCTCATCGGCGACGGACAGGTACTCGCCGCCCAGCGACGCGACCTGGTCGGCCACCTCGGGACGCGGGTCGGTGGCGCGGACGATGGCGCCGAGCGAGCCGGCGGCGCCGATCGCCGCGAGGCCGGCGACGCCGGCGCCCACCACGAGCACCTTGGCCGGCGGGACCTTGCCCGCGGCGGTCACCTGGCCGGTGAAGAACCGGCCGAAGACGTTCGCGGCCTCGACCACAGCGCGATAGCCGGCGATGTTCGCCATCGACGAGAGCACGTCCATCGACTGCGCGCGCGAGATGCGCGGCACCGCGTCCATGGCCATCGCGGTGATGCCGCGGCCCTTGACGTCCTCGAGGAGGTCGGGGTTCAGGCCGGGGGCCAGGATCGCGATCAGGCTCGCGCCGGGCCGCACACCGTCGAGCTGGGTGGACGACGGGGCGTTGACGCCGAGCACGACGTCGGCCGCACGCGCGTCCCCGATGGTGGCCCCGGATTCGACGTAGGCGTCGTCCGAGAACGAAGACGCCTCGCCCGCACCCGGATCGACGACCACGTCGTATCCCAGCTTGATCAGCTGGGCGACGGTCGTCGGGGTCGCGGCGGCCCGGGTCTCCCCCGGCTGCGCCTCTTTCAACACTCCGATGATCATGCGCTCATCACCACACCGACATTCATGTTCGTTCCTTGGTCGTCCCTACCGGACCACACGGCCGCGGTCCGGAGTTCCGGCTCGCACGACCTCACGCGTGCGCCAGCCCCCGCGACGGTGTGAACGGG
This sequence comes from Tsukamurella sp. TY48, assembly GCF_019656655.1. Classification (GTDB taxonomy): domain Bacteria; phylum Actinomycetota; class Actinomycetes; order Mycobacteriales; family Mycobacteriaceae; genus Tsukamurella; species Tsukamurella strandjordii. Next base: position 1,616,944 of record NZ_BPMV01000001.1, read on the forward strand.
GGTGGGTCCGCGTGGCGCCCGGGTTCGCCGGACATCGCGGTGGCTACGTGGGCCGCCCATTGCTCAGAACAGTGGGCTGACCATAGCACGGGGGAACTTACCCACCAGTAGGTTGGTGACCTGCGTCACTCCGGGCCGGCGGAGCCGGGATCCGGTGCGTCTCCGGGCAGTTCGGTGGCCATGTACCGATCGATGAGGGTCGCGAAGGCGCGTACGTCCTCGACGGGCCAGTCGGCCGTCCGTTCCGCGATCCGCCGCCGCCACTCGCGGTCGGTATCGGCGAGCACCTCCTGGGCGCGGTCGGTGAGCCGCAGCGACCGGGACCGGGGGCTGGCCGGGTCCGCATCGCGGCGGATCAGGCCCCGTCGTTCCAGACTCGCGAGCTGGCGGCTGGCCGTCGACTTGTCGATCGAGACGGCCTCGGCGAGATCGACCGCGCGCAGGCCCGGCGTCTCGTTCAGCACGAAGAGCAGCGTGAAATCGACGTACGAGACCTCCGAGTGCAGGAACCGGGCCTCGCTGCGAATGCGCTTGGCGAAGCCGACCATGCCTCGGATGATGAGGTCGATGTCGTCGGGCGAGCGGGAGTCGCCTCCGCCGACCTCGCCCTCCGGCATCAGTAGCCCTTCGAGCGGTCGATCACGGCGAGCGGTTCCATATCGTTCGCGAACCGCCGCACGTTGACCTCCACCCGCTCGAGCAGCGCGGGACGCAGGTGCTGCGGCGGGTTCGCGACGTGCGGCGTGATGATCGCGTTCGGGATCGACCACAGGGGGTGGTCCGCGGGCAGCGGTTCCGGATCGGTCACGTCCAGGCCGACGCCGCCGATGGCGCCCTTCTTCAGGGCCGCGACCAGGGCATCGGTGTCGATCAGCGCGCCACGCGCCACGTTGATCACCCAGGAGTGCGGTTTGAGCTGCGCCAGCACGTCCGCATTCACGAGCGACTTGGTCTCGGCGGTCGCGGGCGCGGCGAGCACCACGTGGTCCACCTGCGACCAGACCTCGTCGAGCCGGTCCGCGGTGACCACGACGGCGCCGGTCACATCGGTGCCGGACCGGTTGACGGCGATCACGTTCACACCCAGGGCCCGCAGCTGCGGCGCGAGATCCCGGCCGATGCCGCCGGCGCCCACGATGGCCACCGTCGACCCGCCCAGCAGCCCCACGCGGGGCGCGGCGTTCTTCGGGTCCCACGTGGTCTCGCGGTGCCAGAGCCCGCGGACGCCCGCGAGCAGCAGGGTGAGCGCGTGCTCGGCGACGGTGGTGCTGTAGGCGCCCGCCGCGGAGGTGAAGGTGATGTCGGGATACTTCTGCAACAGGCCCGAATCCACGAAGTTCTCGATGCCGGCGAAGGGCAGCTGCACCCACCGGATCGAGGCGGGGATGTCGGTGGGGACCGAGGTGGAGTCGATCCACACCAGCCCCTCCGCGTTCCGCAGCGGGCCGGGCACGCCGCCTCCCCGGGTGATGGCGGCGTCGAACTCCGGATCGGGGTTCGGGCCTACAGCGATGACGGGTCCGTCCTGTGGCATGAGCAAAGCCTAGACAGCGGCGGTCCGCGCCGCTCCCGACCCCGGCGAAACGCTGTGAAAGATGGGGCTTGTGTTATCCAGTGAGTCTCAAGTTAAGATTGAGACTATGGCCACCCAGATCCTCGAGCACGCGCAGCCCCGCCTCGCGGCGCTCCGCCGTCGCTACGACGCGACGGCGGGCCGGCTGCGCACCAGCATCGACGCGGCCCGGCCCACCACCGGCTGGCGCGTACTGACCTCCGTCGTCTACTCGGGCGTGATCGCCGTCGTGATCGTCGGGGCGGCCGTCCTGCTGCTCGGCGTGAAGCCCTCGAATCCCGAGGTCACGAACGTCAACGCCGTCGAGGTGGGCGATTGCGTCTCGGTGGCGGACGGCACGGCGAACCGGGCCGGGTGCGAGGGCGGCGGGATGACCTTCTCCGTGGCCGAGAAGGTGGCCGCGAAGACCGCCTGCTCGCTGCCCAGCTACGCCCGGGTCGAGTCCGACGGCGCCACCCTGTGCGTGGTCCCCAACCTCACACTGGGGAACTGCTACCAGGTGCGGCCCGATCAGGCCGCCACCACCGACATCCGGCCCATCGCGTGCCCGACGGCCCTCGGTGGCGGCGCGGCGAACGTGGTCCGGGTGACCGAGCGCGCCTCCGGCGGCCCGCTGAACTGCCGCGGGTCCGCCGCCCTGAACTACCCGGCGCCGCAGCGCGTGAGCTACTGCATCACGCCCGCGTCCTGAACGAGACGACGAAGGGGCGGCCGGAACACCGGCCGCCCCTTCGCTCGTCCGCGCGAGTCCGTACGGACTACGCGTCGAGATCCTGCACGATGAGCGCGGAGATCGCATCGACCGTGGCCTGATCGTCCGACTCGACGGTGACCTCGACGCCCTGCTCCGCACCGAGCGTCATGATCATCAGCGCCGATCCGGCGTCCACCGGGTCGCCCCCGGCCACGGACAGGGTCACGTCGTGTCCGGATTCATTGACCGCGTTCGCGATCACGGCGGCCGGGCGCGCGTGCAGGCCGACGGCCGATCCGACGGTGACGGTGGTGCTGGGCATGGAACTCTCCTCGTGGGTGGGTACGGCCGGCGGCGGGTCGCCTCCGGAGTCGGAACAAGTATTACGCGGCGGCGAGGGAGGGCTGCGGCGAATCGGCCGGAGCGGCGCGGCGCCACAGGGTTTTGGCGGCCACCACCGCGACGGCGCTGACCACCACGCCGGCCGCGAGCGCGATCAGGAACTTCCACCAGGTGCCGTTGGTCGCGAACATCACGAAGACACCGCCGTGGGGCGCACGCAGCTGGGCGCTGAGCGCCATCGACAGTCCACCGGTCACGGCACCACCGAGCATCATGGACGGGATCACCCGCAGCGGATCGGCGGCGGCGAACGGAATGGCGCCCTCGGAGATGAAGCACAGGCCCAGCGGGATCGCCGCCTTGCCGTTCTCCCGTTCGGGAGCCGTGAACAGGCCGGGGCGCAGGAAGGTGGCGGCGGCGAGCGCGAGCGGCGGCACCATGCCGGCCGCCATCACCGCGGCCATGATCTCCCACTGCGCGAGGCCTGCGCCGGCACTGCCCAGGCCGGCCACACCGAAGGCGTACGCGGCCTTGTTCACCGGGCCGCCCAGGTCGAAGCACATCATGAGGCCGATCACGGCACCGAGGGCGATCTTCGAGCTGCCGCTCATCCCGTTCAGGGCGCTGGTCATCTCCTCGTTCACCCAGCGCAGCGGTCCGGCCAGGATCATGTACATCAGCCCACCGGTGATGAGCGTGCCGAGCAGCGGGATGATCACCACCGGTTGCAGTCCGCGGGCCCACTGCGGCAGCGGGATCCGCGAGAGCCACAGCGCGACGACGCCGGCGAGGAGGCCGCCGACCACGCCGCCGATGAAACCCGCGCCCACCGTGCCCGCGAGCACGCCGGAGACGAAACCGGGGGCCAGCCCGGGACGATCGGCGATGGCGTAGGCGATGTACCCGGCGAGCACCGGCACCATCAGCCCCATCGCGGCCTGACCGATCGCGAAGCTCACCGCCCCGAGGTACTGCCGGAGCCCGCCGTCCGGGAGGTTCCACAGCGAGTTGTTGAGCGCGTAGAAGGCGCCGTCCGACATGCCCTCCGATTTCGTGCTGAGACCGATCTCGTAGCCACCGGAGATGAGGAAGCCGAGCGCGATCAGCAGGCCGCCCGCGGCGACGAACGGGATCATGTAGCTCACGCCGGTGAGCAGGGCCTGCTTGAGCCGACCGCCGATGCCGACGCCCGGCGCCGCTTCCGCCTGCGCCGCCGCGGGATCGCCGTCGACGGTGGCGGCGTGCGGATCGGAGGCGGCGGCCACCGCCTCGGCGATCATCGCGTCGGGCTCGTTGATCCCGCGCTTGACGCCCGAGGAGATCACGGGCTTGCCCGCGAATCGGTCGCGGCCCTTGACGCCCACATCGGTGGCGAAGATGACGGCCCCGGCCCGGGCGATCGTGTCCGCGGGCAGCGGCGTCGACCCGGACGACCCCTGCGTCTCGACGGTGAGCTGCACTCCGGCCCGGTCGGCGGCCAGCTGGAGCGCGTCGGCGGCCATGTAGGTGTGGGCGATCCCGGTGGGGCAGGCGGTGATCGCCACGATCGAGGGCTTCTCCGCGATACCGGCGGCGGGGGTGGCGGGCGCGGGGGTGGCCGGAGCCGCCGGTGCGGCCGCGCCCGGGTCCTGCGCCGCTGCGGCCGCCTTCGGCTCCGGCGCGGTCTCCGTCTTCGGTCCTGCCGCGGTCTCCGCCTTCGTCTTCGGCGTGATCGCCTCCTGGACGAGGGCGACCACCTCGTCGGGCGTGCGGGCGGCCCGGAGCGCGGCCACGAAGTCGGGCCGCACGAGGGACCGAGCGAGCGCGCTGAGCAGCTTCATGTGCTGGGCGCCGCCGGATTCCGGGGCGGCGATGAGGAAGACGAGATCGGCCGGGGCGTCCGGCGCACCGAAGTCGACGCGGGGGTCGAGCCGGGCGAAGGCGAGGCTCGCCGCGGTCACGGACGCGCTGCGGCAGTGCGGGATGGCGATCCCGCCGGGCAGCCCGGTGGCGGACTGCTCTTCGCGGGCGAGTGCCGCCTCGATCAGCCCTGCGGCGTCGTCGGCGCGGCCGGCGTCGGCGATGCGGTGCGCGAGATAGCCGATCACATCGGTCTTCTCGGGTCCGGCCGCGACATCGAGCGCCACGAGGGCGGGCGTGATGATCTGCTCGGTCGGCTGGGTCATGGGGAACTCCGGTTCTACGACGGGGTGGTGCGGGGAGGTCTACAGGGCGCGCACGTGCACATCGGCGGTGGCGAGCTGATCCGGTCGGGGCGCCTGGGTGCCCGGCAGTGCGGCGGCGGCGGAGCCGTAGGCCACGGCGAGCCGGAGCCGGTCCGGCGCGGAAGCGCCGCGCTCGTCCGCGAGCAGGTACCCGGCGAGCGAACTGTCGCCGGCGCCGACGGTGCTGCGCACCACGGTCCGCGGCGGGATGGCGTGCCAGGCACCGTCGTCGATAAGAAGTGCGCCGGCACCACCCAGCGTGGCGAGGACCGCCGCGCCGGACGTGCGGTGGAGGCGCTCGGCGGCGGCCCGCACCGGCCCGAGATCACCTGCTGCGGCGAATTTCTCGAGTTCGGCGCCGTCGGCTCCCACCAGCTCACCGAGCTCCTCGGCGTTGGGCTTGAGCAGGTGCACTCCCGCACCCACGGCCGCGGCGAGGGCGGCGCCGGAGGTGTCGACCGCGATCCGCGGACCGCTCGCGATGCGGCGGGCGATCCGGGCGTACCAGTCGTCGGGCAGTCCGGGCGGCAGCGAACCGCAGAGCGCGAGCCAGGAGGCACCCGTGGCCGCGGCGACGACCGCGTCTTCGAGCCCGGCGACCAGGCCGGGGTCGAGCGCCGCGCCGGGTGCGTTGAGTTTGGTGGTGGTGCCGTCCGGCTCCGCCACGGTCACGTTGCTGCGCACCTCGTGTCCGGCGGGGACCGCGCGGGCGGGCACGCCGATCCGGTCGAGGGCGGTCAGCAGCGGGTCGCCGGCGTCCGCCGGGAGCACCGCCAGGGTCTGTGCGTCGGCCGCGTGCAGCACGCGGGAGACGTTGACGCCCTTGCCGCCCGGGTCCACCGAGGACGATCGCGCGCGCTGTACGGCGCCGCGCTCCAGGGGTGCGCCGAGCGCCACGAGCCGGTCCAGGCTGGGGTTGGCGGTCACGGTGACGATCACTGCGCCACCACCACGTCCACACCGTGATCCGCCAGCGCCGTCGCGAGCGCGCCGGTGGGCGCCGCATCGGCGATCAGGACGTCGATCTCGCCGAGACCACCGAAGGCGACCAGGCTCTCGTGGTCGAACTTGGAGGAATCGGCGAGCAGCACCACGAAGTCGGCGGCGCGGATCAGCGCGGTCTTCACCGCGGCCTCGTCGGCATCGGGGGTCGACAGGCCGCGGTGGGCACCGATGCCGTTGGTCCCGAGGAAGGCGACATCGGCGTGCAGCAGGCCGATCTCGGCCACCGTCCCCGATCCCACCGCCGCCTGGGTGAGCCCGCGGATCCGGCCGCCGAGCATGTGCAGCGCGACGCCGTCGCGCCCCGCCAGAGCGGAGGCCACGGGGAGCGAATTGGTGATCGCCGTGAGCCGCTGTCCAACGGGTACCTCGCGGGCGGCGGCGATGGTGGTGGTGCCCGCGTCGAAGAGCACGGATCCGCCCGCCGGCGGTAGGTACCGCTGCGCGGCCTCCCCGATCGCGCGCTTGGCATCCGCGCCGAGGGCCTCCCGCTCGCCGACGCCGGATTCCGCACCGGCCAGCACCCCGGCGGCGACCACGCCGCCGTGCACGCGCCGGACACCGCCGAGCCGCTCCAGCACGTCCAGATCGCGGCGGACCGTCTCGGGGGTCACGTCGTAGCGTTCGGCCAGCTCGGCGACCGACGCCCGCCCGCGGGCGGCGACCAGATCGCCGATCGCGCGCTGCCGTTCCTCCGCGTACATCCCGCCTCCGAGTTCGTTTGACCGTGTTGGTTTTGATTTGATTTTTCTGTTTTTACGCCTGTTTGTGTTGACAAGTCAAGCAGATTTCGTAATCTGGGTCACATGAGTTCGCAGCAGTCGATCGTCGCCACCGTGCTCACCGGCACCCCTGTCGTGCCCGGTGTGGCGTACGCGCCCGTGATGTGGCCCGGGGAACGCCCGGAGCTCCCGGCCACGGGTCCTGACCTGCCCGAAGCCGAGCGCGAGGCGGAGGCCGCCCGGTTCTCCACGGCGGCGCTCGCGGTGGCGGGGCGGCTGCGCGAGCGCGCCTCGCAGGCCACCGGCGCGGCGTCCGAGGTACTCGCGGCGACCGCCGGCCTGGCCTCGGACAAGGCGTGGATCGGCACCGCGGAGAAGCTCATCCGGTCCGGCTCCCCCGCGGAGGGTGCCGTGGCGGCGGCCACGGAGCAGTTCGCCGACATGTTCACCAAGCTCGGTGGACTCATGGCCGAGCGCGTGACGGATCTGCGCGACGTCCGCGATCGGGTGCTCGCCGAGCTGCTCGGCCGCCCGGAGCCGGGCGTCCCCGTGCCCACGGCACCGTCGATCCTGCTGGCCGACGACCTCGCCCCGGCCGACACCGCCGGGCTCGATCCCGCTCTCATCGTGGGCATCGGCACCCGGCTCGGCGGGCCCACCAGCCACACCGCGATCATCGCGCGGCAGTTGGGGATTCCGTGCATCGTCGGGCTCACGCAGGCCGGCACCGTGGACGCCGGGACCCCGGTGCTGCTCGACGGCGGAGAGGGCACGGTCACCGTCGAACCCCCGGCCGCGGAGGCCGAGTCCCGGGTGGCCGAGGCGCAGCGGATCGCCACCGAGGTCGCGCGGTGGCGCGGGCCCGGTCGCACGTCCGACGGTGCGCCGGTGGCGATCCTGGCGAACGTGCAGGACGGTGCGAGCGCGCGGACCGCCGCCGAGCGGCAGGTGGAGGGCGTGGGACTGTTCCGCACCGAGCTGGCCTTCCTGAACCGGGCCGATGAGCCCGCCGTCGCGGAGCAGGCGGCCCTCTACCGCGAGGTGATCGACGCCTTCCCCGGCGGCAAGGTGGTGATCCGCACCCTGGACGCGGGCTCCGATAAGCCGCTCAAGTTCGTCGACCATGCGCACGAAGACAATCCGGCCCTCGGCGTGCGCGGAATCCGCATCGCCGAGGGCGATCCGGGGCTGTTGGAACGCCAGCTCGACGCCATCGCCGCCGCGGCCGACGGCGCCGAGGCCTCGCCCTGGGTGATGGCGCCGATGATCGCGACCGCGGCGGAGGCCCGCTCCTTCGCCGCGCAGTGCCGCGCGCGCTCCCTGACGCCGGGCGTGATGATCGAGGTGCCCGCGGCGGCCCTGTGCGCGGACAGCGTTGTGGCCGAAGTGGATTTCGTCTCGATCGGCACCAACGACCTCACCCAGTACGCCATGGCCGCCGACCGGATGAGCTCGGAACTCGCGGCGCTCACCGACCCGTGGCAGCCCGCCGTGCTGCGACTGATCAAGATCACCGCCGAGGCCGGGGCCGCGGCCGGGAAGCCCGTGGGGGTGTGCGGTGAGGCCGCGGCCGATCCGCTGCTGGCCTGCGTGCTGGTGGGCCTCGGTGTGAGCTCGCTGTCCTGCGCCGCGGGCGCCGCCGCCGCGGTCGGCGCGCGGGTCGGCGCCGTCACCCTGCAGCAGTGCCGGTGGGCCGCCGAGGCGGCGGTCGCCGCCGCCGATCCGCAGGGCGCCCGCGAGGCGGTGCGCCGCGCACTCGGCTGATTCGGCGCCGGTTGTCGGGGCCCGGTGGTAGACCGTTGACGACGGGGCCGCAGCGGGCGCCCCGACGACGACGGGATCGACCATGATCGACCACTTCGGCATCAACTGCGCAGATCTGGACGCCGCGAAGCGCTTCTACGACGGGGTGCTCGCCACCCTCGGCGCGCGCCGGCTGATGGACTTCGACGTGGCCGTGGGCTACGGCACCGAGCAGCCCGACTTCTGGATCTCCGGCGGCGAGGTCGCCTCCGGCCCGAACCGCGAGATGCACGTGGCCTTCAGCGCGGCCGATGCGGCCACGGTGGACGCCTTCTACCGCGCCGCGCTCGAGCTCGGCGCCGAATCGCTGCACGCGCCGCGGATGTGGCCCGAATACCACCCGGGCTACTACGGCGCCTTCGTCCGCGATCCGGACGGGAACAACGTGGAGGCGGTGTGCCACACCGCCTCGTGACGCGCGATCAGTAGTGGAAGGTGTCCGACGGGGCCGGCGCGTGTTCGCCGTCGAGTCCCTCGGCCGCCTCGATGCCGTAGGCGCGGGCCAGGTCGAGGATCTTCGTGGCCCGGGCGATGCGCGGTAGATCGGAGCCGTTGCGGATCTCGCCGCCGTCGCGATCGAACTCGGCGAAGAACTCGCGGGACCAGCGGATGTCCTCCTGCGACGGGCTCAGTCCCTCGTTCACGGGGTGGCACTGGTCCGGGGTGAGGCAGATCTTGCCGGTCATGCCGAACTCGGCGGAAACCGCCGTGGCCTCGCTGAGCAGCAGCCCCTTCGAGCCGACGGTCGGGCCGTCGATCGCGCCCGGCAGGTGCGCCGCCTTGGCGGCGATGGTGAACCGCGACCGCGCGTAGGCCAGTGTCGTCGGGTCGCCACCGAAGCCGGTGTCGCGGCGGAAGTCGCCGATGCCGAAGGCCAGCCGGAAGGTGCCCTTCGCCGAGGCGATCTCGCTGATCCGCTCCAGGCCGCGGGCGGTCTCCACCAGCGCCACGATGAGGGTGTCGGGGAGCCGCTTGGCGGTCTCCGTCACGTGGTCCATCGACTCGACCATGGCCAGCATGATGCCGCCGAGGTGCTTGGCGCCGCGCAGCGCCTCGAGATCGTCGGCCCACCACTGCGTGCCGAAGCCGTTCACCCGCACCCAGCCGTTGTTGGGCGCACCGTCGTGCTCGGTGTTCAACCACTCGACCACGTTGTTGCGGGCCGCCACCTTGTCCTTCGGCGCCACTGCGTCCTCGATGTCGAGGACCACGATGTCGGTGCGCGAGCGCGCTGCCGCGTCGAACCGCTCGGGCTGCGCCGCGTTGACGAGCAGCCAGCTGCGGGCGAGGACGGGGTCGATGCGGAATCCGATCGGCTCGTCGCCCTCGGGCGTGGGGGTCGGCGGGGCCATGTTTCTGCACCTCGGGTTTCTCGTGTGGGCTCGTCAGACACAGTACCGATACGCCCGAAGGCCCCGGGCGGGTGCCCGGGGCCTTCGTTGCGAGTGCTATTTCAGCGTGGTGATCAGCCGAACCAGCCGGTCCGCTGCATCTGCCACACCTGGTCCTGCCAGTAGCCCCACGTGTGGGTGCCCACTGCCGAGAAGTCGTAGTGGCCCTGCACGCCGGCCTTGTCGGCCGCGGCCTTGAAGGCCTCCGACTGCGACTTGGCCAGGATCTCCAGCGGCACGCCCTGGACGATGTCCGCGGGGCTCGGGTTCGGGGTGTACTTGCCCGGCTCACCGGTCGAGGCGGTGACCCACACGGGGATGCCCTTCAGGCGCGCGGCCTGCTTGGTGGGATCGTTCTTGTCCCAGTTCGCGTCGAACGGGCCGCCCCACATGTCGAGGACGTTGTAGCCACCGGCGTCGAGCATGGCGACACCCACGGCGACGGGCATGCCCGGGGCCGAGGTGTTCAGGAAGCCCGACAGAGCCGCGGCGCGCTTGTACACGCCGGGGTTGTTCGCCGCGGTGATCAGCGCAGCGCCGCCGCCCATCGAGAGACCGATGATCGACAGGTTGCTGGAGAAGCCACGCGACTTGATGTACGACGGCAGGCTGGTGGCCAGGAACGTGCCCCAGGTCGGCCGGTAGGTGCCGTTGCCCTGCTTCGAGACGTTCGCCCAGTTCGTGTAGAAGCTGGCGGTACCGCCCACGGGCATGACGACGTTGACGCCCTTGGTCGACAGGAAGGCGACGTTGGAGTCGCGCTCCCAGCCGGAGACATCCTGAGTGGCGCGCAGGCCGTCCAGGAGGACCACGGTGGGCGCCTTGGCCGGATCCGTGGTGGTCGACGCCCAGGAGCGGACGAGGACGTCCGGCATTCCCGCGCCGTTCACACGCTCGGACTTGAAGCCCTTCGGCGGGTTCTTGGCGCTACCCGGGCCCCAAGCCCCGGCAACACCTGCGCCCATACCGGCGAGGGCCGGCACCATTGCGACCGTGATGGCCGCCGCACCTGCTCGCTTACCCCAGGCTGCTCGCATAGCTGACCTCTCTCGTTTCTCGTTCTCGCGCGTCCGCGCACTGTTCGCTTGTGGACCGGACGGCGGTCGCAAGCGACCAAGACTCGTCACAGCTTTCACTCTAACATCAATCGTCACACATGTCACATGTTTCACATGAGTCACACGGGTGACACCGTCCCTGAATCTCATCGTCTTCACAGGACCTGGTGTTACGCACCCTCCCTGTTTTCTCAGGAAAGGTCGTCTACATCACAATACGACACCGCGGCCCTGCTCGTGGAGCCGGGCCGCGGTGTGTACTCGATGATCATCGCCTCCGACAGAGGTTTTACTTCGAGAACCAGCCGGTGCGCTGCATCTGCCACACCTGATCCTGCCAGTAGCCCCACGTGTGGGTTCCGGCAGGCGGGAAATCGAAGTGAGTCTTGGTGAGGCCGGCACGCTTGGTGGCGCCCTCGAAGGAGCGGGCCTGCGACAGCGCCAGCCACTCCAGCGGCACACCCTGGATCACGTCGGCCGGGCCCGGGTTCGGCGTGTACTTGCCGAAGACGCCGTTGCCCGCGGAGATCCACAGCGGCACGTTCTTGAACCGGCCCACCTGAACGGTCGGGTCGTTCTTGGCCCAGCGCGAGTCCAGCGGACCGCCCCACATGTCGAGGCCTGCGTTGTAGCCGCTCGAATCGAGCGAGGCGATGCCCACGGCGATCGGGATGCCGGGCGCCGAGATGTTCACCAGGCCCGAGAGCGACGCGGCACGCTTGTAGTAACCGTTCGACTCGATGGTGTTGATCAGCGCGGCGCTGCCCGACATCGACAGGCCGACCAGCGAGACGTTATCGCTGAAGCCGAGGCTGCGGATGTACTGCGGCAGGCTGGTCTTGAGGAACGAGGCCCAGGTGTAGCGGTACGGCTGACGGTTCGTCGACGACGGGGCCTGCCAGTCGGTGTACCAGCTGGAGGTGCCGCCGACGGGCATGACGACATTGATGCCCTTCTGCGACAGGAAGGCCACGTTGGAGTCGCGCTCCCAGCCCGAGACGTCCCAGGTGGCGCGCAGACCGTCGAGCAGCACGACGGTGGGGGCCTTCTTGGGGTCGGTGGTGGTCGACGCCCAGGTACGAACCTTGACGTTGGGCATGCCGGCACCGTTGACGAAGGCCTGCTTGAAGCCCTTCGGCGGGTTCTTGTCGTTGCCCGGACCCCAGGCGTTCGCGGCGCCGGTGGTACCGATACCGCCCGCCAGGGCCGGAATGGCAGCCACGGTGATCGCGGCGGCAGTGGCCCGCTTGGCCCAGCCGTTGCGCATACGCATTCGAGACTCTCTTCCTCATCGTTCGCCCGGTGGGCGGTCTTCCCCGTCGAGGAGGCCGGTCGATCTCGACCTCGGTGCGCTATCACGACTCGTGCCGGTGACGCACGCGACCCGCCGGAGCAGTACTCGTCAGGCACTGTATGACAGATCTCAGTTCCTGACAAACTCTTAGTCGGCCTCCGAGACCGGGTCGTTACACATGCGCTCCAAGTTCCTCGATTGTCGCCGGTCAGGGCTGGACAGGGGCTGTTTTTGACCCTGAATCTTCACGAATCAGAGTGCGTCACTCTCTCAGCCTGCGCCCAGAATCAGGCTCGGTACAGGGGTGCTCCACACCGCCGGAGGCCCGTACCGTGAGGGCGTGTCGTTCTCCGTACCCGAACTGTCCGGCTCCCCCGCGGAGCGCTACGCCGACCTCGCGCAGTTCGCCCGCGCCCTCGTCGACGGCGAGCACGATCGCATCGCCAACGCCGCGAACCTCTCCGCGCTCGTCAAGGCGACGGTGCCGGACCTCAACTGGGTGGGCTTCTACTTCCACGACGGGACCGAGCTGGTGGTGGGACCGTTCCAGGGGCTGCCCGCCTGTATCCGGATCCCGCTCGACCGGGGCGTCTGCGGCGCCGCGGCCCGCACGCGGCGGACGCAGCGGGTCGACGATGTGCACGCCGTGGCCGATCACATCGCCTGCGACGGTGCGACCAACTCCGAACTCGTCGTGCCACTGGTCTCGGCGGACGGCGAGCTGATCGGCGTCTTCGACCTCGACAGCGAGAAGACCGCCCGCTTCACCGACGACGATCAGCGCGGCCTGGAGGCCATCGCCGCGGTCTTCGTCGACTCCCTATAGGGACGCGCGCTAGAAGCCGCGGCCGGGATTGAGCAGGTTCTTCGGGTCCCAGACCGCCTTGATGCCGCGATGCAGCTCCAGCACGTCGTCGGAGAGCTCGTCGCCCACCCAGCGGGCCTTGAGGACGCCCACTCCGTGCTCGCCGGTCAGGGTGCCGCCCAGATCGAGCGCGGCCTGGAAGACCTCGTCGGCCGCGTCCCAGATCGCCTGCGGCACCTCGGTGAGCTCGCGCGGGTAGATCAGCGTGGGGTGCAGGTTGCCGTCGCCGGCATGCGCGCAGGTGGGGATCGCCACGTCGTACTTGGCGGCGATCTCCTCGATCCGGGCGAACATCTCCGGCAGCTTGGACCGGGGCACGCCCACGTCCTCGGAGAACATGTTGCCCGCGTGCTCGTAGGCCGGGAACGCGGCGCGGCGCACCGACAGCAATTCGGCGGCCTCGGCCGGATCGTCGGAGACCACCACGTAATGCGCTCCGGCGGCGTCGAATTCGCGGGCCAGGACGGCGGCGTCCTCGGGGGTGCTCCCCTGCCCGATGAGCATCGCCCGGGTCTCGTCCTCCAGCCCGAAGGGCCGCATGGCCTCCACGCATTCGAGGGTGCCGCGGTCCATCAGCTCCATGAGCGCAGGCACCACACCGGTACCCACCACGGCGGCGACCGCCGAGGCCGCGCTCACCACGTCCGGGAACGAGGCCGCGACCGTGGTCGGCGCGATCAGCGGCGCGGGCCGCAGCTTCACGGTGACCTCGGTGACGATCCCGAGGGTTCCCTCACTGCCGCACAGCAATTGGGTCAGGTCGTAGCCGGTGACGCCCTTGACGGTGCGCCGCCCGGTTTTGATGATCCGGCCGTCGGGCAGCACCACGGTGAGCCCGAGGACGTACTCGCGGGTGACGCCGTACTTCACGCACCGCAGGCCACCGGCGTTGGTGGCCACGTTGCCGCCGATCGAGCAGATCTCGTACGACGACGGGTCGGGCGGGTACATCAGCCCCACCTCGCGCGCCGCGGCGTCGAGGTGGGCGTTGATCACGCCGGCCTCGGCGCGGGCGTACTGATCGGCGACGTTGATCTCCAGGATCGCGTCCATCTTCGCGAGCGAGATGATCACGCAGCCCTCGATGGCGCTGGCCCCGCCGGCCAGGCCGCTGCCCGCGCCGCGCGGCACCATCACCACGTCGTGCGCGTAGCACCACGCGGCCACAGCGGCCACGTCCTCGGTGGTCTCCGCGAGCACCACGGCCAGCGGTACGGCCCCGAACACCGGCGAGCAGTGGTCGGTGGCGTACGCCGCGGTGACATCCGGATCGGTGAGCACCGACCCGGTGATCTGCGGAAAGGAGTCCAGCGCGGGCATGGTCACATGGGCATGAGGTAGGTGCGCCGCGGCACGCGCTGCAGCTCCTTGTCCTGCAGCTGGCGCAGGCACTTGCGGATCAGCAGGCGGGTGTCCTTGGGCTCGATCACGCCGTCGATGTAGCCGCGCTCGGCCGCCAGCCACGGCGTGGCCATGAACTGGTTGTAGAAGTCGATGAAGGCCTGACGGATCGCGGGACCGTTCTCGCCGGCCTCCTCGATCTCACGCCGCTTGATGATCGCGGCGGCGCCCTCGGCACCCATCACGGCCAGGCGCGCCGTGGGCCAGGCGAAGACGAAGTCGGCACCCAGCTGCTTGGAGCCCATCACGGCCCACGCGCCGCCGTAGGACTTGCGCAGGATGATGGTGACCTTCGGGACGGCCGCCTCGACGTAGCTGAAGATGAACTTGCCCGACCGGCGGATGGTGCCGATCTTCTCCTCCTCGACGCCCGGCAGGATGCCCGGCACGTCGACCAGGAAGACCAGCGGGATGTTGAAGGAGTTGCACAGCCGCACGAAGCGGGCGGCCTTCTCCGAGGCCTGGGTGTCCAGGGTGCCGGCCATGTGCATGGGCTGGTTCGCAACCACGCCCACGGACTGGCCGTCGGACCGCGCGAAACCGCACACGATGTTCGGGGCCCACAGCTCGGCGTACTCCAGGAAGTCGCCGTCGTCGAAGACGCGCAGGATCACCTCGTGGATGTCGTAGCCCGCGTTGTCGGCGTCCGGGATGATCGTCTCCAGCGAGAGATCGCTGTCGGTGAGCTCCGGCTCGATGCCCGGGTTCACCAGCGGCGGGCGCTGGTGCACCGAATCGGGCATGAAGCCGAGATAGCGCTTGACCCAATCGAACGCGGCCTGCTCGTCCTTGGCCACGTGGTGCAGGTTGCCCCAGGTGGCCTGCTTGACGGCGCCACCGAGGTCCTCCGCGGAGGTGGTCTCGCCCGTGGTCGGGCGGATCACCTCGGGGCCGGTGACGAACATGTAGGTGTTGTCCTCGACGCCCACCAGCACATCGGTGTTGGCGGGCGCGTACACCGCGCCGCCCACGCAGGTGCCGAGGATCATCGAGATCTGGGGCACCTGGCCGCACAGGCCGTCCTGGTGCCGGCCGAGCTCGGCGTACCAGGCGATGGACGTGGCGGCGTCCTGGATCCGGGCGCCGCCCGAATCGTTGATGCCCACCACGGGCAGGCCGGCGGTGGCGGCGAAGTCGTAGAGCTTGACCATCTTGCGGCCGAACATCTCGCCGACGGTGCCGGCGCCCACCGTCTGATCGTGGCTGAAGGCAGCGACCTTGCGGCCGTTGACCAGGCCGTAACCGATGACGACGCCGTCCTTGATCTTGTCGTCGCCGGGCGATTTCGCGAGCTGATCCAGCTCGACGAAGGTGCCCTCGTCGAACAGCATGTGCATGCGCTGGCGGGCGCTGGGAAGGCCCTTGGCGTCGCGGCGGGCCCGGGCCCGCTCGCTGCCCGGGTCCTTGGCGGCCTCCAGGCGGCGATGCAGGTCCGCGAGCTTGCCCGCGGTGGTGTGCAGGTCGGGGGTATCGACCTTCTCCGAAACGTCCGTCACGTCTGCCACCCTATCCCTTCGTCAGGACCGCTCGGCGTCGGCTCGATCGAGCTCACCCGCCATGTGCGATGCGACCTTGCCGATGTACGGCTCGTCGATGATCTGCAGGTGATCGCCGCCGATCTGCACGATCTCCAGGTCCTCGACCACGGGTGCCCAGCCGCCGTCCGGCGCGATGTCGGCGAAGTTCGGCTCCAGCTCGACGGCGCCGTCGTGCATGCGGTCGGCGCGGTACAGCGTGACCTTGCCGTCGAACCGGCCGTAATCGGCCGGGTTCACCTTGAGCAGCGCGCGGTTGTCGATGAAGGACGTGCGCTGGTGCTCGATCATCGAGGTGGGCACCTTCTTATCGGACAGCTGCACCAGCTCCATGATGATCCGGAACTGGCCCTCGTCGTCCGCCGCGACCAGCCGGTCCATCGGCAGCTCGATCTCGTCGCCGATGTCGTAGTTCTTGCGCGCGAACTTCTCCCAGCGCTCCAGGCGGGCCTTCTTCTCGTCCGGCTCATCGGTGAGCGGAACGGTGGGGGCCACCACGTCGAGCAAGCCGATGTACTCGACCTTCGCGCCGTCGTCCTCCAGGCCGCGGGCCACGCCGTAGGCGAAGGCGCCGCCGAGGCTCCACCCGGACACCCGGTACGGGCCCTCGGGCTGGATCTCCTTGATCTTGGGCAGGTACTCGCGCACCCGCTCCTCGATCTCGCCCTCGACGCGTTCGAGGCCGTACACCGGCAGGTCCTGCGGCAGCTTGCGCAGCAGCGCCTCGTAGGCGGTGGTGTTGCCGCCGGCGGGGTGGAACAGGAACAGCGGCTTGCGGGTCGAGCCCTCCGCGGCGCGGAGCGTGCGGACGAAGCCGTCCACCGGGGTGGCGTCGTTCATCACGGCGCCCACGTAGGTGGCCATCTCCTCGATGTTCTTCGAGTCGATCACGTCCTCGATGTCGACCTCGCCGCCGGCCCGCTCGGACAGGCGCGCGGTGAGCTTCTCCGCGACGTCCTCGCTGAGCACGTCGAGCTCGTTGAAGACGCCACCGGGCGACTTGCCGACCACGATCGCGTAGGTCGCGAAGGTCAGGCGCTCCGCGGCATCGCGCGGGGGCACACCGTCGCCCACGGCCTCCGCGACGGCGGCACCGTCGAGCAGGTCGGGAGCATCGGACCTCGGCTCCGCGGCCGCCGGGGCGGGCTCCGACGGTGCGGCCGGCTCCGCGGCGGGTGCGGCCTCGGCGGGCGCTGCCGCCTTAGCGGCGGCCTCGTCCTTGGCGGCCTGCATCATCTCGGCGAGCTTCGCGGCGTCGGCGAGTTCGCCGGTGCCGGACTGGTGTTCGGCCAGCGCGTCCACCTGGTCGCGGTGCTCGACGGCGTACTCGACGAACTGCACGACATCGTTGAAGGAGGCGTCGCGCACCGCCTGGATCTGGATCGGCGGGATGTCGAACTCGTACTCGGCGCGGTTCTTGATGCGCATCGCGATGAGCGAGTCCATGCCCAGGTCGATCAGCGGGATCTCCTTGGGCAGGTCCTCGATCTCGAATCCCATGGTCTCGGCGATGATCACGCCGAGCCGGTGCTCCACCGTCTCGCCGGACTCCGGGCTCCACACCTCGGCGCTGCCCTCGGGGGCGGGCGCCTCGGTCTCCTCGGAGACGGCGATCTCGGGCTCGGCGTCGAGCGCGTCGTCGGCCTCCACCGCGGCGGGCGCGGCCTTGGTGATCAGCGGCGCGGCCGCGGTGCCGGAGGCCTCGCCGCCCACCACGACGGCGTCGAGCAGGAGGGTGAACCTCCCGGAATCGTTGCGGTGCACCTGGATCGAAGCGCCACCCGGGTGCGGGGTGAGCGTGGTGGTGAGCGTCGACGCGGCGTTGGGCGCACCGTGCTCGACCGCCGCGGTGACCGCGGCACCGTCGAGCACCTGGGCGGCCGCCATGCGCGCGAGCTCGACCAGGCCGATCTCGGTGCCGTCGCCCAGGGTGAGGGCGCCACCGTCGAGCTGCCACACGTGCCGGCCGTCGGGCAGCGCCACGTGGCCGCCGGGCACCACGCCCGAGCCGCCGTCGGGCAGCGAGGTCTGGATCCAGATCTCCTTGCGCTGGAACTTGGTCCGCGGGATCGGGGCGTAGCGGCCCGGTCCGAAGAGCGAGGCGACGTTCACATCGTGACCACGCACGAAGACGTTCGCCAGCGCGGTCATGATGGTGCCGGGCTCGTCCTCCTTGCGCTTGAGCGTCTGGATGAGCGCGGCGTCCTGGATGCCGGAGCCGAAGGTCACGGCGGCCACGGAGATCAGGGTGATCGGGTTCGGGGAGAACTCGATGAAGGTGCGGTAACCGGCCTCGACGGCCTTCTCCACGGCCTGGGTGAACCAGACGCTGTGGCGCAGGCCCTTGATCCAGTAGTCCACATCGTGCACGGGGGCGTGGCCCGCCTTGTAGAACTCCTCCTTGTTCACGGTGGAGTACATCGGGTACTGCAGCGGGTGCGGCTCGATGCCCATGAGCTCGGCCTGCAGCTCGCCCAGCAGCGGGTCCATCTGCGAGGTGTGGGATGCGCCGCGGGTCACGAGCTTGCGAGCCATCAGGCCCTTGGCCTCGGTCTCCTCGACGATCTTGTCGATCACCTTGCCGGGGCCACCGATCACGGTGTGCGTGGGCGCGGCGTAGACGCAGATCTCCAGGCCCTCGTACTCGCCGAGCACGGTGTCGATGTCGTCGGCGCTGTACTCGACCAGCGCCATGAAGCGTTCCATCTCCTCGGGGAGCATCGCCTCGCCCTCGCCCATGAGGCGCGAGCGGTTGCAGATGACGCGCACGGCGTCCTCCAGCGAGAGGCCGCCGGTGAGCCAGGCCGCGGTGGCCTCACCCATCGAGTGCGGCAGCACCACACCGGGTTCGATGCCGTGATGGCGGAACAGTCCCACCAGCGCGACCTGGATGGCGAAGATGCCCACCTGGCCGGTCTCGATGTGGAAGGTCTGGGTGTCGTCGGTGATCATATCGGCGTAGTCGTCGCCCGACTCGTCGATGATCAGCTCGTTGACCTCGTCGAAGTAGTGCTTGAACACCGGGTTCTCGAGGTAGAGCTGCTTGGCCATCTTGCGGTGATGGCTGCCGAAACCGGAGAAGATGAACGCCGGGCCGGTGGGGTCGGGCTGGTTGGCCGACAGCACGTTCGGGGCGTTCTTGCCGTCCGCGATGGCGCGGAAGCCCTTGATCGCCTCGTCGAGATCCTTGGCCATCACCACCGAGCGGACGCGGCCGTGGTTGCGGTGCGCCAGGCTGCGGCCGATCTCGGCGAGCGTGAACTCCTTGGCCTCGTCGGTCTCCAGCCAGTCGGCCAGCTCCTTGGCGGCGGCCCGGCGGCGCGACGGGACGTAGCCCGAGAGCACCAGCGGCACAGCCGCTCCCTCGACCGTGGCGGCGTAGAAGTCGGGGACCGAAGTGGTGGCCTCGTCGGACTCGGGGGCCTCGGCGGGCTCCGGGGCCACGTACTCCTTGACCACCACGTGGGCGTTGGTGCCGCCGAAGCCGTTACCGGTGACGCCGGCGAGCCGGGCGCCGGAGTACTTGGGCCACTCCGTGTTCCGGGCCGCGACCAGCATCCGGTTGGCCTCGAACTGGATGTACGGGTTGGGGCCGGCGTAGTGCAGCGAGGCCGGGATCTGGCCGTGCTGCATGCCGAGCAGCACCTTGGCCACACCGGCGATGCCGGCGGCGGCTTCCATGTGGCCGAAGTTGGTCTTGGCCGAGCCCAGCAGCAGCGGCTTGTCGGCGTCGCGTCCGCGGCCGAGCACGCGGCCGATGGCGTCGGCCTCGAGCGGATCACCCAGGATGGTGCCGGTGCCGTGCGCCTCCAGGTAGTCCACGGAGCGCGGGTCGATGCCGGCGTCGATGTAGGCGTCGCGCAGGTTGATCACCTGCGCCTCGGGGTTCGGCGCGAAGATGCCGTTGGACTTGCCGTCGGAGGTGACGGCCGAGCCGGCGAGCACGCCGAGGATGGTGTCGCCGTCGCGCTCGGCGTCGGCGAGGCGCTTGAGCAGCACCACGCCGCCGCCCTCGGCGCGGATCATGCCGTTGGCATCGGAGCTGAAGGCCTTGATCTTGCCGTCGGGCGCCTGCGCGCCGATGCTGTCGAAGCCCAGGGTCGCGGCCGGGACGATCAGCATGTTCACGCCGCCAGCGACGGCCATATCGGTCTCGCCCTCGCGCAGGCTGCGGATGGCCTGGTGGATCGCGACCAGCGAAGAGGAGCACGCGGTGTCCACGGTGACCGACGGCCCGTGGAAGTCGTAGAAGTAGGAGACGCGGTTCGCCACGATCGAGGTCGAGGTGCCGGTCAGCGCGTACGGGTTGGCCTTGGTCGGATCGGCCACGGCCAGCATCTGGTAATCGTTGGCGGAGCTGCCCATCCACACCCCGGTGCGGGTGCCCTTGACCGAACTGGCCGGAATGTTGGCCTGCTCCAGCGCCTCCCAGGTGAGTTCGAGCGCGAGCCGCTGCTGCGGATCGACCATCTCGACCTCGCGCGGGGTCATCTGGAAGAACTCGGCGTCGAAGCTCTTCACATCGTCGAGGTAGCCGCCGAAGACATTGGCGTCGTCGAGCACCTTCTTCAGGCGCGGGTCCTGCTTGAACTCGGTCCAGCGGTCCTCGGGCAGATCGGTGGTGGCGTCACCGTTGCCGATCAGGAACTCCCAGGTGCTCTCCGGGGTCTCACCGGCCTTGGGGAAACGGGTCGCGAGGCCCACCACAGCCACGTCGTGCGTGCCCCGGTTCGCCTCGAACTCCTCGCCGCGGTCGTACCGCGCGGCCTCGGCGGCCAGATCGTCGTCGGAGACCACCGGGTCGCCGTCGATGATGCGCTGGGACAGCAGCGCGATCGTCGGGTGCTGGAAGGCCACGGTGGCCGTGATCTGCACACCGGTGAAGTCCTCGATGTCCGAGGCCATCGAGACGGCGTCGCGCGAGCCCAGGCCGAACTCGTCGAGCGACTTGTCGTCGGTGATGTTCTCCAGCGGCTGCTTCGTGGCATCCGCGATCCACTGCCGCATCCAGGCGCGCAGCTCCTCGACGGTGAGGTCCTCGCGGGCCTTGCCGGTGGGGCCGTCCTGACCGGTGGGGAGGGAGTTGTCGTTGTCAGCCATGGTTTCTTCAATCACCCTTCGCAGTCGGGACCCGTTGGTCGCGGGAGCGCGTCTGGTTCAGTTGTGGTCATCGCTCCGGTGGGAGCGAACGTTCTAGTTGACGTTGTTGGCGTCGGCGTCGGGGAACGCCTGCTGCGTGTAGCCGCCGCGCAGCGTGCCGTCGATGTAGGCGGCGCGGCCCGCGCGCCGGGCGATCTTGCCCGAGCTGGTGCGGGGCAGCGAACCGCCGGGCACCAGCAGGATGTCGCGGGCCAGTACGCCGTGCGCGGCGCCCACGGCGGAACGGATGCCGTCGGCCAGCGCCTGCTGGTCCTGCTTCGCCCCGCCCGCACCGAGCTCGGCGACGATCACCAGCTGCTCGGACTGGTCGTTCGGGTCGTAGGTCAGGCCCGAGTGCGCGTTCTCGAAGACCGCCTGCGGCAGCTCGTTCGCCGGCACCGAGAACGCCGCGAGGTAGCCCGTGCGGATGTACTTGGTGTCCGACTCCTGCGCCGTGAACTCGATGTCCTGCGGGTAGTGGTTGCGGCCGTCCACGATCACCAGGTCCTTGACGCGGCCGGTGATGTACAGCTCGTTGTCGTGGTACACGCCGAAGTCGCCGGTGCGCAGCCAGCGGGCCTTCTCCAGGTTCTTCACGCCCGCGGAGTGGGTCCCCTCGGACAGCGGCGTCACGTAGTTCTGGAAGGTCTCGCGCGATTCCTCGGCGCGCTCCCAGTAGCCGGAGCCGATGTTCATGCCGTGCAGCCAGATCTCGCCGACCGAATCGTCGGGCAGTTCCTTGCCGGTCTCCGGGTCGACGATGCACGCCCACTGGCTCAGCGCGACATCGCCACAGGAGACCTGCGGGACCGCGCCCTCGGCGTTCTCGTCGGCCACCACGAAGGTGCCGGCGGCCAGGCTGTCGCGGTCCACGTAGACCACGCGGGCCTCGTTCTCGACGGGGGTCGAGCTGACGAACAGGGTGGCCTCGGCCATGCCGTAGCAGGGCTTGATCGCCTTCGGCGACAGGCCGTACGGCGCGAAGGCGTCGTTGAACTTCTTCATCGACGAGACGGTGACCGGCTCGGAGCCGTTGATCAGGCCCTTGACGTTCGACAGGTCGAGGGTCTCGCCCTCCTTGGGCAGGCCGCGGGCGGCGGCGTGCTCGTAGGCGAAGTTCGGGGCCGCGGCGAAGGTCTCGGCACCGTCCTCGACGGCCGCGAGCTCGTTGATCCAGCGGCCGGGGCGGCGCACGAAGGCCGACGGGCTCATGATCGTGATGAACTTGCCGCCGAGCGCGGGCAGGATCACGGTGAGCAGGCCCATGTCGTGGAACATCGGCAGCCAGGTGACGCCGCGGGAGTTCTCGTTGAGGTCCAGCGCGTGGATCATCTGGATCACGTTCGTGCCGACGGCCTCGTAGGTGATCTGCACACCGGCCGGGTTCCGCGTGGAACCCGACGTGTACTGCAGGTACGCGATGGTGTCGCGGTAGATCGGGAAGGGCTTGAGCGTGGAGCCCACCGAGTCCGGGATGGCGTCCACGGCGATGATCCGCGGGCGCTCCTTGGCCGGGAGGTGCCGGAAGAAGTTGCGGCAGGCCTCGGCGGATCCCGAGGAGGTGAGGATCGCGGTGGGCTTGCAGTCCTCGAGGACGATGCGCAGGCGATCGGTGTGGCCGGGCTCGTCGGGGCTGAAGAGCGGCACGGCGATGTTGCCGGCGTACAGCGCGCCGAAGAAGGCGGTCACGTAGTCCAGGCCCTGCGGGGCCAGGATGGCGACGCGGTCCTCACGCTTGGTGATGTGCTGCAGGCGGGCGCCGATGGCGCGCAGGCGGGCACCGAACTGCGCCCAGGTCAGCTCGTGGACCTCACCGTCGCGCTCGCGGCTGTAGTCGATGAAGCGGTACGCCAGCGTGTCGGCACGCTCACGTGCATTGCGCTCCACGAAGTCGACCAGCGTGGTTCCGGGGCGGAAGAAGATGTTGCCGTCTTCGTCCAGAAACTGGTCAAACTCGTTGTTCATGCATCGCTCCTCGAAAGACCGTCCCGGGGTGGCTACGGTCATAGGTAGTTCATCGCCTGGCGGTCACGCCCCGTTGCGGGGCTGTGGGCCACCTCATAGTGCTTGATATCCGCAACCCGTCCGACCGGTTTCGGTGCTGGACACGCCGCGAAAATCCGCAAACCCGGCTATCGTACCGCGCACCGTCGGCACGGACGAAAACCGCGAGTGTGCGGAACCCATCCGGCCCGCTCGCTCCGCGCCCGGCACCGGGTCACTCGCCCTTGAGCTGCTCGAGGACGGGCGCGAAGGCCTCCATCTGCGTGGGCACCACGCCCACGTAGGACATGCCGGTGGCGGCGCGGGTGGCGCGCACCTGATCGGCGATCTCGTCGAACGTGCCGATCGCCAGGTAGGGCGAGCCGAGCACGTCGTCGATCGTGACCTCCTTATCGATCTCGATGCTCGCGGACAGGCCGCGCTCGATGGCCTTGAGCGCGAAGTCTGCGACCTGCTCCCGGTCGTCGGTGACCACGATGGTGGCGATCGACCAGGACAGCTCGATATCGGCGAAGCGATCGCCCGCCGCGGCCTTGACGATCTCCACCTTGTTCTTCACGGCGTCCATCGACATGTCCGAGATCCGCAACTTGCCCTCGGCGGAGCTGCGCGGATTGATCGAGACCACGTCGGCGCGGCGCGCGGCCAGCTCCAGCGTGCGGCGGGCACCGGCGCCGATGGCGATCGGCGGGCGCGGTCCCTGCCGCGGGCGCGGGTAGCCCTTGAGCTGCTTGACCTGGAAGACCTCGCCCTCGAACTCGGCCTCCTGGCCGCGGAGCAGGGTGTCGAGCACGGTCAGGCCCTCGTCGAGCCGGCGCAGCCGGCCGGCCGGGGATTCGAACTCGATGCCGGCCTGGTCGAAATCGTCCTTGAAGGCACCGAGGCCCAGACCGATCTCCAGGCGTCCTTTGGACAGCACGTCGATCGTGGTGAGCTCCTTGGCCAGCACCGCCGGGTGCCGGAAGGGCATCGCCAGCATCGAGGTGGCCAGCCGGATCGTGGAGGTGCTCACGGCCAGCGCACCGAGCGCGGCCAGCGGTCCCACCTGGGCGTCCAGCCGGTCCGGGATGGCGAAGGTGTCGAAGCCCAGTTCCTCGGCCTCCTGGGCGAGCTTGACGAACTTGCGGGCCCCGCCCTCGTCGGCGTTGCCTGCACCACCCGCTGCGAAACGGAACTTGCGGGGCTCTTCGGTCACGTGGGGGTACTCCTGGTCGACGGCTGTGGGCGTTGGGCACAGCCTAACCGCTGGCCGCCGGTGTTCCAGCCACGCCGAGCATCCCGCAGCGGCATCGGGCCCTCGGAATTTGTCCGGTGCGGACAACTCGCCGGACCTGGACTTTTCGCGAACGCCGCGCCGTTTTCGGCGGTCCACGTCGCAGAAGGCCGCAGCGGCGGCAGCGCGCGGCAACGCGACGCGGCCGGGTCGTCTTGTAGAAGTGCACATCGATCGGATTCGGCCCGGACCGCGCCGCGAAACTGTCGCGCAGGGGCCGGCCGTGGACGTAGTGCACGCGGTCGCGCTCAGGGAGGCGGTTTCGCGACGTCCTGCTAGGTTTCTCAGCAGGTGAGAAGCGCTCGCCGGGACGAGGGGATGATGAACCGTCGCCGATTCATGCAGGCGGGTGCCGCGCTGATGGGACTGGTCGCGGCCGCCTGCGGCGCACCGTCGAACCCACCGGCCGAGCGCTCCCCCATCGACCGCAAGGGCCGGCGCTGGCGGATGCCCGACGAGGGCGACCCGCACGAGCGCACCTGGATGGCCTTCTCCGCTCGGACCGACATCTGGGGCAAGGACCGCGCACCGGACGTGCAGCGCGCGCTGGCGCTGATCGCGACCACGATCGCCCGGTTCGAACCGGTGTCGATGCTGGTGAGCGCCGATCAGTTGGGCCGCGCCCGGGAACTGGTGGGCAACGTCCCCGGGATCACCCTGGTGGCCGGCGACCTCGACGATCTGTGGATCCGCGACACCGGACCCGTCTTCGTCAAGGGCGACCAAGGCCTCGCGGGGGTCGATTTCAACTTCAACGGCTGGGGCGATAAGCAGCGGCACAAGTCCGACGCCACGGTCGCCGGACTGGTGACCGCGCAGGCCCGCGCCGAGGTGATCCACACCGATCTGGTGCTGGAGAGCGGCGGCATCGAGGTGGACGGCGAGGGCACGGCGATCATCACCGAGAGCTGCGTGCTCAACGACAACCGCAACCCCGGCTGGACCAAGCAGCAGGTCGAGGCGGAACTGAGCGATCTTCTGGGCATCGACACGGTGATCTGGCTGCCCGGCATCAAGGGCAAGGACATCACCGACGGCCACACCGACTTCTACGCCCGGTTCGCCTCCCCCGGCACGGTGGTCGCCGGTCTCGACGAGGATCCCGAGTCCTTCGACTACGACGTGACCCGCCGGCACCTCGACATCCTCAAGGGCGCCACCGACGCCAAGGGTCGCCGGCTCACGGTCGAGGTGCTGCGCACGCCCTCGATGGTGCGTGAGAAGTACCAGCAGGACGACGACTTCGCCGCCGGGTACATCAACTTCTACCTGTGCAACGGCGCGGTGATCGCACCGCAGTTCGGCGACGCCGCGGCCGACGGCGAATGCCGCGCCACGCTGCAACGACTGTTCCCGGGCCGCGAGGTGGTGCAGCTGGACATCGACGCCATCGCCGGTGGCGGCGGCGGTATCCACTGCGCCACCCAGCAGCAGCCGGTTCGGTAGCGCTACTTGGTCTTCGGCGCCCTGTCGATCACGCCGGTTGCCCAGCCGGTGAGCCACTGGGTGGCGGTCTTACCGTCCAGGCTCCAGTTCGCGGTGGTGCCGTACGCGGCGTGCGAGTTCTGGGTCACCGTCGAGATCACCTGCGGCAGACCGGTGGCCAGTCCCAACAGCCCGCCCTTGGGCTGATTGCAGATCGGGTCGTTCGATCCGCAGATGGTGACCACCTTGTCGTCGACGGCGCCGAAGCCGCCCTTGCGCTTGCCCTCCAGATCCACACCGAAGGCGCTGAACCCGGAGAAGGTGACCTCCACGCCCTCACCCGCGGGGTCGGGGCCGACGGCCCGGCCTTCGCCCTGCACCCGGCGGCTGTCGGAGATCAGGCCCACACCGAGCAGCCGCTCGGCGACGATCGGTCCCTGCCCGGCGCCGATCTGCGCGGCGATGTTGCCGGCGATGGTGGCGCCCTGGGAGAAGCCCATGAGCACGAATCCGGTGCGGCCGCAGCGCTCCTTGACCTTGTTGATCTGCGCGATCGCCCGGTCGGTGCCCTGCTGGCGGGAGGCCTGGTAGGTCATCTGGCCGTCCGGCGGCACCGCCACCGGATTGTGGAACTGCGCCACGTACGGGACGGTGAACACCGATGCCCGCAGCGGCTTGTACCGGTTCTGCAACGGGCCGGTGACCTGCAGCATCAGCGAGCGCGGGTTGAACCGCGGGTTCACCGGATCGTCGGTGGCCGAGGACTCCCAGGTACCCGGGATGGAGAGCACCTGCACGTCGGGGCAATCCGCCGCCTGCGTCTCGGGCGGGGGTCCGGGCGGGGTGGGCCCGGGCTTGTTCAGCATCGAGATGATCAGCGCGATCACCACGATGATCGCGATGATCGCCGCGATGGCGATCGCGATGCCCATCGTGTTCAGGGCGCGTTTGCCGTTGCCTGCCATGTGTCGTGAATACCAGGGCTAGCTGTGGGGAGGCTTAGGCGCCCTGTCGATCACGCCGCGCGCCCAGCCCTGCAACCACTGGGTGGCGGTCTGGCCGTTCACCGACCAGTCGGTGGTGGTGGCGTACAGCGCGTGCGAGTTCCCGGTGAGCACCTTCTGCAGCTCGGGCAGCGTGGTGGCCAGCTGGCCCGCCTGGAAGATGTCCTTGGGCTGGTTGCAGATCGGGTCCTTCATCCCGCACAGCGAGTAGGTGCGGTCCTGGAGGACGCCGAAGCCGCCCTCCCGCTTGCCGCGCAGCGCGAGGCTGCCGAAGCTGAAGCCGCCGTAGGCCACCTCGACGCCCACACCGGGCGGGTTGGGGCCGGTGGTGCGGGCATCGCCCGGCTCGCGCCGGGGATCGGAGATCAGGCCCACACCGAGCACGTTCTCCGCGGGGATCGGGCCCTTGCCCGCGGCGATCTCACCGGCGATGTCGCCGGCGATCACGGCGCCCTGCGAGAAGCCCATGAGCACGAAGCCGGTGAGCTTGCACTTGTTGTAGACCTTCGTGATCTGGGCGACCGACTTGTCGTAGCCCTCGGTGCGCGACTTCTCGTAGGAGGCCTGGCCGTCCGGCGGGATGGCGACGGGGTTGGACAGCTGCGCCACGTAGGGCGTGGTCCACACGTCGGCACGCGAGCCCGGGAAGGCGGCCGCGAGCGGGCCGGTCACCTTGAGCATCAGCGAGTTCGGGTTCGCGGTGGGCCGGTAGGGGTCGTCGTTGCTCTTCGACTCCCAGGTGCCGGGCACCGAGATCACCTGCACGTCGGGGCAATCGGCCGGCTGGTTCTTGGGGCGCACCGCACTCGACGGTGCGCCGGACGAGGAGGTCCCGGGTCCGTCGATCACCGGCGGCGTCGGACCCGGCTTGAGCAGGTTGATCAGCAGGATGATCACCAGGATCACGGCGATCAGCACGGCGATGCCGACGCCGATCGTCAGGGGGGAGATCCCCCGCTTGTCTGCGGGCGGCGGGCCGGGCTGCTGCTGCGTCACGGGCCGCTACTTCTTGCAGTACGAGGACTTGGCCTCGGCGATCAGCTTGGTGGCGTCGTCGGTGGCGAGCTTGTCGGCCTGCTGCGCCGAGACGCCCTCGCCGGTGCGCGACGGGCCCAGCATGCCCTTGACCAGGGTCTCCACGTACCGCGGATTCGGGTTCTGCGAGAGCGCGTCACAGGTGTACTGGGCCGCGCCGATGATGGTCTCGTCGGAGGCGACGAGGCCCTCCGACCGCATCTTGGTGACGAATTCCTTGTCCTTCGGGGAGCTGGCCACCGAGGGCGGGCCGGGGTAGCCCGAGGGCACGCTCGCCGAGGAGGCGGGGGCCGTGGCGGGCAGCGAGGTGGGGCCGCCGTCGACCGCCGTGTCGGGCGCCGACACCGTCGAGCTGCCTCCGCACGCGACCGCGCCGAGGAGCACGCCGCCCGTCATCACTGCTACCGCGAGGGCTCCGCGCAGTCCTGCCATGTGAACTCACCCAATCCCTGATAAGTACCTCGGGCCTGCTCGTCTGGGCCTGCCCGCTACGACGCTGCCAGGCTACCGGCGATCGATCCGGCAACCCTCGGATAGGCGGTCAACGCACTTCCGTCGCCCCGTTCACCAGCGCGATCACGCCGCGCTCGAACCGCTGCTCGAGCCCGCCGGGTGCGGGCGTCGCGTCGGCCACGGGGTAGCCGAGGCGTCCGGCCTCGTAGCCCTGACGGCCCCATTCGGCGAAGATCGGGCCGTTCGGCACCACCGTGGCGGGGGTCTTCGGGGACCAGTAGACGACGCCGCCCTGGAACCGCTGGAAGGCGCCGTTGCCGGTCCGCAGCCGCTGCTCGTCGGAGACGGGCAGTCCCAGCGGGGAGCGCTCGAAGCCGGCGGCGGCGTACCGCTCGCCGATGGCGCCGCGCACCGCGCGCGCCCCGGTCTGCGGCGACCAGTACACGACGCCGCCCTGGAACCGCTGGAAGCGGCCCTTCTTATCGGGCAGCGGCTGTTCGCCGCCGGTCGGGTAGCCGAGCGCGCCGCCCGGGCCGCCGGCGCCGAGGTAGGCACCCCCGATCGCGCCGCCCACCACCTGGGCGCCGGTGTCGGCGGTCCAGTAGATCTGGCCGCCGCGGAAGTCCTGGGCGCGGCCGCCGGGCACCGGGTACTCGACGGTGACGCAGGTGCCCAGCGCCGGAACCTTGGGCGCCAGTTCGCCGATCGCACCGGCCGCCGCACAGGGGCGGGCATCCGGCACGCCGAGCGCGGCCTGCGCCTGCGGCCAGGCCTGGCTGTTCTCGAACTGCCAGTAGGGCCAGCTGTGATTGCCGGACGGCCGGTAGATCGCGTTGGCCGGGATGCCCTTGCGGTTGAGCTCCACGGCGAAGGCCTGGTTCGACGAGCGCGCGAGCACCTCGAGCGCCATGGCCTGCAGATCGGCGGGCTGTCCGGTGGCGGGTGCCGAGCCGTTGCCGGAACTGAAGTACAGGCTCACGCCGCGCAGCTGATCGGCGAGCTTGAGCGGATCATGCTGTGCCCATGCGGGATCGGCGGGCGCTCCGTACATCGCGTCGGAGTTGAAGTTACCGGCGTCGCGCATGGCCAGGCCCACCGATTCGGGGGTGCCGGGCGAGCTCATCGACAGGATGCCGGAGTACGAGCCGGCGAACCGGTAGAGCCCCTTGTTGCGGGCGGCCAGGGTGAACGCGGCGGTGCCGCCCATGGAGACGCCGGCGGCCGCGCGGGACTCGGTGGCCCGCCACTGCTGCTGCAGCAGCGGCGGCAGCTCCTTGGCGAGGAAGGTCTCCCACTTGTAGTTCTTGCCGTTGTCGGGGCGGCGCCAGTCGGTGTACCAGCTGGACTGGCCGCCCACCGGCAGCACCACGGTCACGTTCTTGTCGCGGTAGAAGTCCGCGACATTGGTCTCCAGCAGCCACCCGTTCTGATCGTCCCGGGCGCGCATGCCGTCGAGCAGGTACAGGGTGGGGAACTTCGCCTTGGGGTCGGCGTGCCAGTCCTTCGCCAGCAGCAGCTGCACGGTGACGTTGCCGCCCATCGCCGCGGAGAAGACGGTGAGGTCCACCCGGTGATCGCCCTGCCAGGCGGCGCCCACGATCCGGGACTGCGCGGGGGCGGGGTCGGCGTACGACGGTGCGGCGATCCCGGCGGGGCCGGGAGCGACGACGGTGCCCGCTGCCAGCGCCCCTGCGACGAGCAGCGTTCCGATTCGGCCCGCGCGGTGCATCGATTCTCCTTCGTGGATCGTCCTACCGAACCAGTCTTACATGCATGTGATTCGGTGCTGCGGTCCCACGCGGGTCCCCGGTCAGACCAGGCGGCGCCCCTTGGCCCGGTACATCGCGGCGTCGGCGGCGTCGATGGCCGACAGCACGTCGCCACCGGCGGGCACGCGCACGGCACCGACGGTGGCGCTCACCGCGATCCGCGTTCCGTCCACCACGATCGGCGAATCACCGACGGCGGCCCGCAACCGGTCGGCCACGTCGTCGGGAGAGGCCTCGCCGTCGACGGCTGTGATGACGAACTCGTCGCCGCCCACCCGGTAGACCGCGTCGTCGGGACCGATCGCCGAGGCGATCCGGCGCGCCACGCCCTGGAGCACGGCGTCGCCCGTCTGGTGCCCGTGGCCGTCGTTGATCGACTTGAACCGGTCCAAGTCGGCGTAGGCCACGATCCGGATCGCGGCGGCGGTGCGCTCGGCCACCATGAAGTCCATCGCGTGCCGGTTCGGCAGCTTGGTGAGGGCATCGGTGGTCGCGGTGCTGTGCAACATCCGGGCCGCATTGCGCAGTTCGAGCACGCTCATCGCGAGGTCCGCGAGGTTCTCCAGGCCGCGCAGCTGACGCGCGCTGAGCTCCCGCGGTTCGGAGTCGTAGATCCGGACGGTGCCCACGGGCAGGCCGTCGGCCGTGCAGATGGGTGCCGCGGCGAAGAGCCGGATCGGCGGGTCGGCGATCTCGAGGTACCGGTTGCCGCGGAACCGCTCGTCCCGGGCGGCGTCGACGGCGTAGACGACCCGGTTGTCGAGCACCGCGAGCGCGCACAGCGAGTCGGCGCGGGAGGCGTGGACGCGCGGCGCACCGTACGAGGCCACGGTGTAGTGCCGGTCGAAGTCGATCACGTTGACCGAACCGAACGGGGCGTCGCACAGCGCCGCGGAGAGCTCGGCGATCCGGTCCAGGTCGGGGACGGGATCCGCGCCCACGATGCGCAGCGCGCGCACGGCCGCCACGCGATCATGCTCACGCGGATGCAGAAGAACGGGCATCGCTCCCTCTCGACGATCCTGAAGTTTGCAGAAACAAACTACCGGTGGCCGGTCGGGAGCGTCACACCGGTCAGCGGCGCACCTCCGCCGAGGCCTCCTCGCGGCCCGCGACGCCGAGGTTCTGCGCGATGCCGGTCTGATAGGCCCAGACCACCACCTGGACCCGGTTCTTCACGCCGACCTTCCGGCAGATGTTGCCGATGTGGCTCTTCACGGTGCTCGCCTCGAGGTGCAGGGTGCGGGCGATCTCGTCGTTGGACTTGCCGCGGGCCAGGAGCGCGACCACCTCGAGCTCGCGTCCCGACAGCCCGGTCTCGGGCACCTCCGGCGCCGCGGGCCGTCCCGGCTTGCGGCGGACGAATTCGGCCACCAGCCGGGGCGCGATCCGGGGTGCCACGGAGACGCCGCCGCGGGCCACGTTGCGGACGGCGGCGACGAGCTCCTTCGGCTCGCTGTCCTTGAGCAGGAAGCCGGAGGCGCCGGCGTCGAGCGCCTCGAACAGGTACTCGTCGAGGGCGAAGGTGGTCACGATGAGGACCTTGGGCGGATCGGGCTCGGCGAGGATGGTCCGTGCGGCCCACAGGCCGCTGCGCAGGGGCATCCGGACGTCCATCAGCACCACATCGGGTTGCAGCTTGGCGGCGGCCTCGACGGCGACGACGCCGTTGTGGGCGTGGCCGACCACGGTGATCCCGGGGTCGGCGGAGAGGAACAGCTCGAAGCCCTGGCGCACCACCGGCTGATCGTCGGCGATGAGCACCCGGATCCGGCACTGCTCGCTCATGCCACGTTCTCCGTTCCGTCGGCGGCGATCGTCACCGGCGGGCGTCCGCATCGGGGCAGCGAGGCACGTACCAGCCAGTCGCCGCGGTGGTCGATGCCCGCGCTCACCGTGCCGCCCACCAGGCTCGCCCGTTCGCGCATACCCGCGAGTCCGAAGCCCTTGCGCTCCAAACCTTTCCGCTTTGGTATCGAGTTGCGCACCCGGATCTGCACCTGATCGTCGATCCACACCCGCACTCCGACGGCGCACCCCGGCGCGTGCCGCAGCGCGTTCGCCAGCGACTCCTGCACGATCCGGTACGCGGTGAGGTGCGTTCCGCTGTCCACCTCCGCGAGGTCGGCCTCGTCCACATCGATGTCGAGATCGATCGAGGGGAACGACGGTGCCGCCTGGTCGACCAGGGTCGCGATCTGGCACACCGTGGGTTGCGGCAGCGGGTCTTCCGCGTAGCGCAGCACCTCGACGATCTGCCGCAGTCCGTCGAGCGAGCGCTGGCCCTGGACGATGGCCTCGGCCAGCAGTTCCCGGGCGCGCTCGCGGTCGCGGTCGTAGACGGCGTCGGCGGCCCGGGCCTGCACCAGCATGCCGGTGAGATGGAAGGCGGCCACATCGTGCAGTTCGCGCGCCATCTCGCGGCGTTCGTCCTCGATGGAACGGGCGAGCCGCGCCTCGTACTCGTCCTGCGCCGTGCGCAGGGCCCGCACGCTGGAGTCCGCGCGGTCGCGCCCGCGCGCGATCACGCTGCCGATCATGAGGAAGACACCGAACATCACCAGCGCGTTGGCGACCACGCTGACCGTCAGTCCGGTGCTGCCGTCCGTGGCGGGCACCAGGGCGCCCACGGTGATCGTGGCGGCGATCCCGACGGTGGCGAGCAGCGCGAGGCGGCGGCCGCGTACCCGGGTCGCCAGGGTGACGATGGCGAACCACCAGATGGGCGTCGCGGCGAACTCGGCGACATCGGTGCCGAAGGCGAGAACCGCCATGAGGAGGGTGGATCCGAGGAAGGATTCCTCGGGATAGCGGATGCGGACCGTCGAGACCGCGACCATCGCGAGGAGCACCGCGAGCGCACCCAGGACGAGCGCGGGCGACCGCTGGAAGGGCATGTCGACGCCCATGGCCTGCTGTACCGCGGCCAGGGCCACGGAGCCGAACGCGGCCAGGAGCGCGGCCAGCGCCGACTGCGACAGATCGCTGCGCAGCAACGCCGATCTCGGCCGAACGACACTCATCGAACTCCTCGGGTGCGAGCGTCGCCGGCCAGCCGATCAGGGGTCCGGCGACGCGCTCGGCGGAGGGAACGGACGGCGCTGCGCCAGATGAACACTCAGCAGCGCGGGTCCGCGCTCCGCAAGGATCGTCTCGAAGGCTTCGGGCAACTCCTCTGCGTTCGTCACGTGCAGGCTGGGCGTCCCGGTGGCCGCCGCCAGCGCGGCTGCACCGCTCGGGACCTGGAAATTCACCAGTGGGTCACCGGTGGCACGGGTGCTCGACGGCCAGCCGAAGCCGCCGTCGATCAGCTCGACGAACGCGATTGTCGCACGGTTCTCCAGGGCTGTCGACAGAGTCGGAACATTCATTCCGAAGGCGCCGTCGCCGCCGATCGCGAGCACCCTGCTGCCGGTCAGCGCGGCCCCCAGACCGGCGCCGAGGCCGAAGCCGAGCGCGGTCTGCTCCCCCGGGACCAGGGTGCGGATTCCGGTGGGCAGCCGGAGGGCGGGCGCGTAGTAGCCCCACAGGTCGGCCATCCCGTTCTCCTGGGCGAGGACCTCGATGCCGGACCCCGGGAGGGCAGCACTCAGCGCGCGGAAGACGGCGGGCGCGGTGAGCGATCCGTCGTCCGGTAGGGCGGCGAGACCGCTCCAGGACTGCGGAGCCGACGGTGCCCTGCCCGCCAGTGCCGCCGCGAGCGCGGCCACGAAGGCGGGAGCGTCGCCGTGGACGGCGGTCGCGGCGAGGGCGCGCCCGATCACCGTGGGATCGGTATCGACCTGGGTGATCCGGGCGTCGGGGTGCGGGGACCACTCCATCCGGGCGGTCTCCTCCAGGGCGCTGCCGATCACGAGCAGTTCGTCGGCGGCGGCGAGCGCGGCAGCGGCCTCGGGGGCGAGGTAGAGCCCGGCGAGGCCGCCGAAGTGCGGGTGGTCCTCGGGGAAGGTTCCGCGGCCGGCGGCGGTCACCAGGACCACGGCGCCGGTGGCCTCGGCGACCGCCGTGACGGCGGCGGGATCGGTGCCGCGGGCGCCGCCGCCCAGGATCAGGACGGGCCGCCGAGCGTCCAGCAGCCGGCGGGCGGCGGCGCCGATCGCGGCCTCCGATGCGCGGGCGGGCGCGGCCGGAACCGAGGCGGCGGGTACGGATGCAGCGGCGGTCGCGGCGCCGATGGCGGCGTCGACCATCACGTGCACGGGGCCGCCCGCGGTCCGGGCGATCGTCTCGCCGTGGCGCAGCGCCCAGTACAGATCGGCCTCGTCGCGCACGCGGTGCGTCCAGCGGAACAGGCCGGGCCCGAAGGTGTGCACCGGAAAGCCTTGGAAGGCACCGCGTCCGGCCTCGGGCGATCCCGTGGTCTGGGTGACCACCAGGAGCGGAATCCGGGCGCTGTGCGCCTCGGAGATGCCGACCAGCGCGTTGAGCAGATCGGGGCCCTCGTGCGTGCACAGCACCGACGGTGCGCCGCTGGTCAGGGAGGCGCCGGCGGCGGCGAAGGCGGCGGTGCGCTGATCGCGGCAGCCGGCGCAGGGACCGCCCGCGGCCGCGGCGGCGTCGAGGAGGCCGGGTTCGTCGCCCGCGACCCCGATCACGAGCCGGGTGCTGCCCAGCAGTTCGACGGCGCGCTCGAAGACGGTGCTCACGCGGTCACCGTCCGGTAGCGCAGGCGCAGCACCCCGGCGGCGGCGATCCGCCGGCGTTCGCCCGCCAGCCACACGGTCACGTCGGCGTCCACGTCGAGCTCCGCGCCGCGGTCGGCGACCCGGCGGCGCCGCGCATCGGCGGTGAGCACGCCGCCGGGCGGCACCGGGTGCGCGAAGGCGAGGCGTTCGAGGCCCAGGTTGATCACCTCGGTCGTCGCGGATTCGGCGTGGGCCGATTCGAACGCGCGGACCTCGTCGAAGTCGTCGATCGCCTCGGCGACCAGCGGCGGGATCAGCGCGGCGACCAGCATGCCGTGGGCCACGGTGCCGCCGGCGGCGGTGCGGGCCGCGCGGGCGGGGTCGGTATGGATCCACTGCCGGTCGCCGGTGATCTCCGCGAAGGCGTCGATCATCGGCTGGGTCACGGTGACGGAGGCGGTCATCGGGCGCCCACCGTGACGTTCGCGGCGCGCCACCGGCGGTCGGACAGCGGCGGCGGGGCGTAGCCGGCCTCGTCGAACTCGGTGCGGGTCATCGCCCCGAGCGCGAGGCGGGTGAGCCGTCCCCGGTCCACGATCGAGGCATCGCAGAGGGCCTCGGGTCGGATCTTGCCGGATGCCAGGATCAGGGCGGTGTTGGCGTTGTGCACGCCCGCGGCCATGGCGAAGGTGCGTGCGCCCTCGTTGTGGAAGGCGTGCCGCATGAGCGCGGTCATCGCGTCCATGCCCAGTCCCCCACCCCAATCCGCGGGGTCGGCGAGGACCACGCCCAGACCGAACCGGCCGGCGCCCGCCCAGGCGAGGTCGTAGATCCCGATCACCCGACGATCGGGATCGTCCTTGCGGAGCACGGCGCCGTGCACGTGACCCTCGACCTGCTCCTCGCTCCAGGCGAACAGGTCGATGCCCGATCCGGCGAACAGCCGGCGCGCGTCCGCGTCGTGGACGGAGCGGGCGAAGTCCTCGGTGCCGCTCAGCCGGTGCACGGATGTCCCCGTGCCCACGGTCATCTCGGTCCACATGCCGCGGATCACGCGGGAGCCTCCACGGGGTCGGTCTGCAGGTCGGCGCGGATCCGGCGGCGCAGCCGGTCGGCGATGCGGAGTTCGAGGGTGGACGCCTCGTGCTCGCGGAAGCCCTCCAGGGCGAGGCCGGTGACGGCCACGATCACGCCGTCCCAGTAGCGGCCGCCCGCGAAGTAGGCATCGGTGAGCACTCCCTCGAACCGGACCGGCTCGGCCGCCAGCGCCCACTCCACGAACAGCTCGTTGTACACGCCGAAGGCGAGGTCGATCCGCACCAGATCCACGGAGGCGGCGAGGAAGACGATCACCTCGCGCAACGCCGTGTCCAGGAGCTGCGGGGTGAGTGCCTCGTCGGCCGCGGGGGCCACGGCGAGCCGGAGGTGTCCGGGGGTCTGCATGCGGTCGGCGAGGACGACGGCCGCTCCACCGTCCACCAGGAAGGTGATCGCCGCATCGGCGACGAGGCGGCGGGCGGTGTCCTCCTGCACCCACTGCGGACCGCGCGTGGCGACCAGCGATCCGGGGTTGCCCACCAGGACCGCCGCCGCGGCGGTCGCCGACTCGGCGTCCAGCACCGGGCTGACGACGCCCACGCTCACGCCGCCGCGGAGCGCTGCACGAGGGCCCAGAACTGGGCCACCGTCTCGGCCTCGCGGACCTGGTCCTCGGCGAGGTCCACGCCGTAGCGGGCCTGCACCTGGAGCACCAGTTCGAGAATGCCGAGGGAGTCGAGACCGAGGTCGTCGACCAGCGAGTCGGCCGCCTCGACGGTCACGTCCTCGGCGTCGAGATCGTTGATCCGGGCGACCTCGCCGGCCACCAGCCGGTGGAAGTCGGCGGCGTCGGAGTCGGCGCCGAGGGTGGTGGTGTGCGTGTCGGACATGGTGATTCCTTTCGATCTCTGGTCGGGGGTCACTCGGTCGAGCGATCCCAATGGAGCAGCAGCGAACAGGAGCTGCCGCCGAAGCCGAAGGCGTTCACCAGCGCGGTGGTGGCGGCGGGGGCGGTGAGTTCGTCGTTCTCGGTGAGCACGGTGGCGTGCCCCGCGGTGAGCGGATCGGCGCACCGCGCGGTGCCGGGCACGATGCCGCTCGCGAGGGCCTCCAGCGCGAACATCGCCGAGGCGAGTCCGGCGGCGTGCACCGAATGGCCCAGTGCGCCTTTGCAGGAGGTCACGGGCAGCGTATCGCCGAGGTCGGTCGCGACATCGGAGACCGCGTCGAGTTCCACGCGGTCGCCGTGCACGGTCCCGGTGGCGTGGGCGGCCACGAAATCGGGGCGCAGGCCCGTACCGTCGATCGCCGCGCGCATGCACTCGGCCTGGCTGCCGCGGTCGGATTGCGCTCCGCTGCCGAGGGTCCGGATCCCCGCCCCTGCCAGGGCCGGACCGTGATCGCCCGTGCCCAGGAGCGCCGCGCCGGTGAAGCCGCCGAGCGCGGTGCCGTCGGCGGCGGCGTCGAAGGGCCGGCACGACGGGCCGGGTGCGAGCGCCCCGGCACTGCGGAAGGCGGCGGATTCGATGAACCGCGGCCGCATCGCGCCGAGCACCAGGACGCGGTCGGCGCGGCCGGAGTCCACGAGGGCGGCGCCCAGGGCGAGGGCGATGCCGCCGGAGGCGCAGGCGTGGCTCACCAGGGTCTCGGGGAGGCCGGCGAGCGCGGGGCTGAGCCGCCCGGCGGGGGTGCCGTACTCGTCGAGGTTGTCGGGGCGACGGTGTCCGGCGGCCTGCGAGGCGGTGAGCACCACGGTGGGTACGGCGCCACCCGCCGTCCGCAGCACGGCGTCCACGCAGTCGCGGAGCTGATCGGCGCGGGAAGTATCGGCGTCGACGGGCGTCACCCGGGGCGAGCCGCGGAAGGGTTCGGCGGTGCTGCGCAGTGGGCCGGTGCGCGGATAGCGCCCCTCCCACGCTAGGACACGCGTGCGCACGGCTGCTCCTCTCGGGCGCGGATGATCCCGGAGGCCAACGCGGCCAGGTGGTTCCGGTCGAGCTTGCCCGATCCGGTGCGCACCGTCGCCGATCGCGGCACCCGCACGACATCGCGGACCCGGAACTCGATGGGCAGGGCGCGCTGCCGCGCCGTGAGATCGACGACGCCGCCGGGGACGGCATCGTCCGGATCGACGAGCGCGATCACCACCCGCGGTGCGCCGGAGCCGAGCGGGTCCAGTTGCAGGGCGATCACCTCGGTGTCAGCGGGCACCGCATCGCGCACGGTGTCCTCGATGACGCTGGCGTGCAGCTTGCGTCCGTGCCCGGCGAACAGGCCGTCGGCCCGCCCGAGCAGGGTGAGCCTCCCGGCGGCGTCCACGGTGCCGATGTCGCCGGTGTCGAGCCAGCCGTCGGCGGCGACCGCGGGGTCGGCGCGCAGCCCCCGGTCGGGCAGGTACACCGATCCGGTCACGCCGGGGCCGCGCACCTGCACGGCACCGTCGTGGCCGATCCGTACCGCGGTGCCGGTGAGCGGGAGTCCCGCGGTGCGCCGGCCGTATCCGTCGCCGCAGGAGATGCTCACGTTCGGTCCGGCCTCGGTGAGTCCGTAGCCGTTGTGCAGGGGCGCGTCGAGCCGCTCGTACCGGTCGAGCAGGCTGTGCGGGACCACCTCTCCGCCCACACCGCGCACGGTGAGCCGGCGGAGCGCACGGGCCAGCTTGGGGTCGGTCTCCGCGGCGGTGGCGAGGTAGCGCCAGACGCCGGGGATGGTGTCGAGGGTGTCGATGCGCCGGTCGAGCAGCGCGCGGGTGATGGCGGCGTGGTCGGTGGCCGCGAAGAATTCGAGGGTGCCGCCGCAGCGCGCGGTCAGGTTGACCACGGAGAAGCCGTAGGCGCTGGCGGGGCTCACCGCGAGGCCGTAGCGGGTGTCCGGCCCCGTGCCCATCCGCTCGACGGTGGCCCGGGCCTGATAGTCGAGCACGGACTCGGTCCAGGGGACGAAGGTGGTGCGCCCGCTGGTGCCGGAGGTGGCGGCGAGCACCAGGACGTCCGGGATCGGTTGCGTCAGGCGCACCGTGGGCGTGTCCGCGCTCGACGGTGCGCCGAAGGTGACCCGCTGCTGCGCCGGCGAGCCGAGGATCAGCGGCAGGTCCGCTGCGCGGGCGGCGCGGTGCGCCCGCAGCAGGGCGTGCGGCTCGGGCGGGGCGAGGAAGGCGAGGTCAGCGGCCATGGTCGGTACTCATCACGGTGACCTCGAAGATGCTGCCCTCCACCGGGTCCGGGCCGGTGAGCCGGGCGTCGGCGATGAGGCTGTAGCGGGCGCCGCTGGTGGTGGCGAGCGCCCCGGCGATGTCGTCCGCGGCATCGGCGGTGCACGAGAGCGCGAGGGCGGGCCCCGACCAGCCGAGCCGGGTGGCCCGGCCGAAGACGCGGCAGCCGTCCGCGTTGAGCACCTCGGTGGGCAGCGTGGGCCGATCGGCGCGCTCGGCCTCCGCGTATTCGGCGGCGGCCCAGTCGATCAGGTCGGGTGCGGCGAGCACCAGCACGGCGTGCAGTTTGTCCGTGTCCGCGTCGAGCCGGTCGAGCGCCTCGGCGA
The DNA here is from genome assembly GCF_019656655.1 of Tsukamurella sp. TY48. GTDB lineage: Bacteria > Actinomycetota > Actinomycetes > Mycobacteriales > Mycobacteriaceae > Tsukamurella > Tsukamurella strandjordii. Next base: position 1,656,130 of record NZ_BPMV01000001.1, read on the forward strand.
GCACCTTGCCGATGGCGCCGGGCCAGTTCAGCAGCGTGACGCCGGGGACGGTCGCGGCGAGCGGCTCCCCCACCGGCAGCGGCGGTTTGGGCTCGGCCTTCTTCGTGGCGAGGGGCATCAGCGGGCCGCCATCTCGTCAGCGAGGAGGAGGGGCCGCCCCACGGGCGCCGCGCCCGCGACGGACGCCCAGGACGCCCGGTGTCCCCAGCCGCCGAAGGGCTCGTGCCCCGATTCGGCCTCGAACGGGGTGCGTGCGCCGATCACGCGGGCGGTGCCCAGGCGTTCCCGGCCGTCGAGCCCGGTCTCGCCGAATCCCCACGCGTACATACCGTCCGCGCGCCGGGCGGGAGTCGACAGCGCCGCCTCGACATCGGGGAAGCCGTCGTAGGTCACGAGATCGAAGACCGGCCCGAAGTATTCGGGGATCTCCTCGCCGAGATCGGCGAGGGAGGCCTCGCGCACCACCACGGGGTGGTGCTCGGGTGCGTCGATCGACCGGCCGCGCCACAGTTCGGGGCGCGGGTACTGCTGCAGCTGCTCGGTGAGGCCGGTCACCGAATCCGTACCGGACAGCAACCCGTTCACCAGGCCGGGGGCGGTGCGGTCGCCGGTCGCGGGGATCTGTTCGAGCCGCGCGATCAGCCGGTCGACGAAGGCGGTGCGCACGGCGCGGTGCACCAGCACCAGATCGGGGCACAGGCAGTCCTCGCCGTTGTTGTACAGGCGGGATTCCACCACCGCGTGCACGGCCAGGTCGAGCTGTTCGGCGCTCGCATCGGCGCCGATCAGGGCGGGGTTCGGGCCGGCACCGAAGCCGAGGAAGACCGACGGCCGGATCACATCGACCAGCCGCATGCCGTTCTCCGGGCGCCCGTTGAAGACCACGGCGGCACCGGCCGACAGGTCGGCGAACTCGCGCTGGGAGTAGTCCACGAGGCGGGCGGTGGCGGGGAAGGCCTCCCCCAGGATGTCGCGGAGCGCGAAGTACTGCGCCTTGCTGCGGGTGGACGGCCGCGCCATCACGTCGTCGAGGTAGAGCGCGGGCAGCAGGACGAACAGCGCGAGGCTGTAGAGGGTGTTGTTGGCGGGGAGGTACACCCGCAGCGGGGTCGCGGGGTTCGCGAAGGCGTAGCGGTCGGCCTCGACGTCCGCGGTGCGCAGCAGGGCCACGGCATCGTCGAGTTCGGCCCGGATGCTGGCATCGCCGGCGATCGGCCGCAGGGCCTCGATCACCTGCTCGGCACGCGCCTCGATGACGTCCGCGATCGCGCCACCGGCGACGGCGGCCGCGGCGGCGCGGGCCTCGAGTACGTCGAACGGCGATGTCGTCATGACACTTCCTCTCGATCGGGGACGGCGTGGTGCGACGGTGCGTAGGGGACGTGGACGGTGTCGGGCGCGCTGCCGGTGGCGGCGGCGGTGAGCGCCTCGGCCACATCGGCGACGGTGGGCAGGGGCACCCCGGAGCGGAGCGCGGCCTCGCGGCGCTCCTGTGCGGCCGCGGGTTCCCGCAGGTCCATCAGCAGCGCGGCGGGCGAGCCCTCGACCATGTCGCTGACCACCACCGTGCAGCGGATCCCGTACTCGGCGCAGCGGTTCCGCACCAGCTGCTCGCCGCGGTGCTTGGATCGCGCCACGCGCCGGTAGGAGTCGAACTCGGGGATCAGGCCGTACCGGTGCGACTGCAGGCTGGTGGGGAACACCACCCGGCCGGCCGGCCGGAGCCCGCCCACCAGAGCATCGAGCACGGCGACCTGGGCGTCGGCGTTGAGCAGCTCGGCGTACCCGGGATCGGGCTGTTCCATGCCCCCGGCGGCGTTGAGCACCAGGCCGGTCAGCGGGCCCTCGGCGGCGCGGGTGAGGGTGCGCAGCCCGTCCTCGGTGGTGATGTCGGCGCGCACCGCCTCGATCCGGGCGCCGGGTGCGGCGGTCCGGGCGCGGGCGCGCACCGTCTCGGCGCGGCGCTCCTTCTCGCGGTAGCAGAACAGCACGTCGTGGCCGCGGGCGGCGAGCAGGGCCACAGTGGCGGCACCGATTCCGCGCGACCCGCCGGTCACCACCACCGTGCCCATCAGAACACCCCCGGCAGCCAGTGCACGGCCGGATCCGCGGCGGCGGCGAGGGCGAGCGCGATCCCGGCGGCGCCGGTGGCGTAGTCGGACGAGGCGCGCAGCGCGAGCTCGCTCGGTGCGCGCAGCCGGCCGTCGGCGGTGCGGCCGAGGAACGAGGTCACCGCCTCGGCCTGACGGGCGGCCGCCGCGGACGCCTCCGCGGCGAGCGGTCCCGGGGCGCGGCCCAATTGGGCGGCGGCGGCGAGCCCGCCGGACAGGCCGCGGTACAGCCCGGGCGAGACGCCGACGGCGGCACCGGCACCCTGCAGGATGCGGCGCAACTGCTCGTCGGAGACGTCGAGCTGGTCCCGGAGTTCGGCCGCGGCCAGGACGGTTCCGGCGTTGCCCCGGTCGAGGTAGCCGAGGATGCGGTGCTTGCCGTCGTAGTGGAACAACGCGCCGGACCGGTGCGGCACATAGGAATCCAGTTCCTGGTGCAGCAGCCGGCGGGATACGTCGAGCAGATCGGGCTTGTCGAGCAGCCGGGCGGCGCGGCCGAGGACCAGGGCCATCCCGGCCCGGCCGTCGAGCAGACCGCCCGCAGGTGCACCGGTGTCGAGCAGCTCGTCGACCGCGCGGCGGGCGAGCACATCGGCGTACCGCTCCACCTCGTCGCCACCCGAGCCGATGCGGCGTCCGAGGCTCAGCGCCAAGGCGCCGGCCAGACCGGAACGCAGCCGCAGCGGCGCGGTCTCCGGGTCCAGCACCCGGAGCAGGTGGGCGTACAGGTGGTCGGCGCGGTCGGTGAGCCCGGCCGCCTCGGCCACCAGGATGTTGCCCGACCAGCCGTCGAGCAGGCCCGCGCCGAGCGCGCCGAAATCGTCGGCGCGGCGGTCGAGCCAGGCGGCGTAGCGCTCGGTGAGGCCCGACGGTGCGCGGCCGGTCGCGAGGAGGGCGTACGCGGAGCCGGGTGCGCCGGAGCCGAGGGAGACGTCGTGGAAGGGCTGATCGGATTCCGGTGCGCCGTGGAAGGGTCCGTCGTCGGTCTCCCAGGTCTCCGCGAGGCCGTCGAGCAGCCCGGTGACGGCGGCTCCGGGGTCGATCGGTGCGGCGGGGTCGGCGCCGAGCCGCGCGCACAGCTCGGTGGCCCAGACCTGGTCGCGGCTCAGGACGCGGCGGGCGTGGTGCACCGACCGGCCCAGTGCGCCCGGCAGGTAGCCGGCGGTCGCCACGACGGGGTTGTGCAGGTACAGCTCGGTGGCGGCGAGGCCGTAGTCGTCGAGCGCGGTGCCGCGGCGGGCGTCGTCGTAGAAGCCGGTGGCGCCCACGAACCGTCCGGCGCCCTCCGCGGCATCGATGCGGTGGGCCGCTTCCAGATCGATCAGTCCGAGCTCGCCGTCGGGCCCCACGATCACGTTGCCCGGATGCAGATCACCCACCACGTGACCGGCGGCGGCGATCTCGTCGACGACGGCGCGCAGGCGGCGCACGGCATCGTCGACGGTGTCGGTGTACGCGGCGGCGTCCGCCGGTGCGACGGCGGCCCCGGGGGCGCGCAGCAGCAGCGCCGGATGCCGCGCCGCGGCCCACTCCTGGAGAGTGGACCCGGGGATGAATTCGTATGCCAGGAAGTCGCTTCCGCCCTGGGTGAAGGTCTCGATCACGGTGGGAACCGCGGCCACGTCGGCGAGCGCGGTCATGGTCCGCGCCTGCCGGGCGAGGCGCTGCGGCGCATCGTCCATCGCCGCGTCGTAGCCGGTGTAGTGGCGCGCCTCCTTGAGCACCACCTCGGTTCCCGAGGTCTCCTCGACCGCGCGGTAGACGCCGCCGGTGTTGGAGTAGTGCAGGGCGCCGGTGATCCGGTAGCGGCGCTCACCGGTCCGTTCGGCGGGGCGGGGCGGCGGCGCATCGCGCAGGATCCGGGGCAGCGGCACGCCGGGAACGGTGCGGGGCACCACATCCCGCACGTCCGGGACGAGATCGCCTGCGGTGCTGCGGATCGCGAGCACCGGTTCGCGGTCGGGACCCGGCGTGTACCGGGCGGTGTAACCGCCGTAGCGCAGGTGCACGATGCTCTCGCCGATGCGGTGGCTGCCCAGTACCCGCGGCCCGGGCACGTCGCGGTGCAGCTCGACCAGCTCGGCGGCGAGTGCGCTGGGATCGGCGTCGGGGTAGATCACCACTGCCTTCCCGCTGCTCGGCCGTGGCGCGTACTTGCCGTTGACGGCCCAGACGAATTCGAGCCGGGAGAGCACCTTGAAGGCGACGCCGCGGCGAACGCAGTGTTCGACGGTCCGCGCGATCGCGGTCGCCGCCTCGGGAACGGCGGGCGCGAGGTGGATCTTCCAGCCCTGCGGTTCGAGTCGATGTCCGGCGGGTGCGAGCACCGTCCACGGCCCCTTGACGGTGCGGGTCCACGTGGCGGGTACGGCGTCGAGCGGGACGTCACCGCGGGGCAACTCGGGTGAGAAGAGCTCGGGCCGGCGCAGCCGCCACTGCCCGAGGGGACCGTAGAAGGCCGGATCGGCGAGGGTCGCGAGGTAGTCACGCATCAGGCGCTCGCCCTCACGTCCGGCGTTCCGGCGAGGGCCGCCTCGATGGCGGGCACGACCTCCCAGAAGGGCGGCGCCACATGGGAGTCGGCGCCGGTGGAGAGGCTGGGACGCACCACCGGGTCGATCAGGAGCACGTTGTCTCGGGTGGTGAGTCCGGCGAGCGCCTGCTGCACGGCGGGGTTGCGTTCGGCTCCGGGCGGCAGGTTCGGGGCAACGGCGATGAGGGCATCGGTGCAGTGCAGGGCGTTGAGCATCGGGGTGGCGGCGTCGAGCCCGGCGAGCCGGCCGATGGTGTGGAGCGTGGCGGGGTAGATCACCACCGCATCGGCGTCGGCGAGCACACCGGTGTGCGGGGCGATCCCCTCCTCGGCGAAGCCCGGGTCGTCCCATTCGTCGATCGCGACGGTGGATCCCGACAGGGCCGACAAGGCGAGCGGGGAGACGAAGCGGGTGGCGTGACGGCTGAGCACCACGCGGAGGGTGTCGTCGGATCGGTTGGCGCGGAACCAGCTCACGCCGAGGGGGAGGTGGCAGGCGTTGAGCGCACCGGTTCCGAACAGGACCAGATGCACGGCCGACTCCCTTCTGCGCGGATGTTTGGTGACGGGCGCTCGGTGGCGTGAACAGCGGGCCGAGCGCCCGTCGCCGGGTGTGGCTGAATCAGCAGCCGTTGCTCGAGATCGAGGCGAGCAGCTCGGAGGTGGCCGAGTCCGACTCGAACGCCTGCAGGGTGGTGATGTCGGTGACGTCGATCATCGCGATTCCTTTCGGATGTTTCTCGAGGCGGCGGGCGGCTTGCCCGCCGACGCGACGCTAACCAGGCCGTGCCCGCGCCCACAATCACCGATTCCCCGGTCCGGCACCGCGGCCGCCGCCCCTTCCCCGGTACGCCCGTGACCTCCCCTCTCAGCCGAATCGTCACCGGGCGTTCATTTTTCGTTCACCTGAGGCGGGCTCGACAGCGCCGGTTTTCTACGACGTATGAAAAAGCGGCGTTCCCGCAGCCCGCGGCCCGCACGGGGCAGGCGGGACCGGCTCGGCGGCCGCGCCGAGCCGCCCTCGACGAGCCTCTCGTTCGCGCGGCTAGTTATCCACCAAAAGTAGGAGTCCAAACGACGAGCACGTGGCGTGGATCACTTTCCGGGGGCAGACTCCGACTGTCCTGCAACTCCCGACGAAGGGCGACGATGACCGCGAGCGTGAACCTTCCCTGGCGCGTGGTGGATCCCGAGGAGCGCGAGGGCCGCGGCCTGGTCTTCCCCTCGGTGGGCGAGTACCCGATCTACGACGCCACCGCCTACGAGGTGATGATGGCCGACCGCTTCCGTGTGGACGCCTTCACGCACGGAATGCGCGCCGCCGTCCGCCCCGGCGACACCGTGGTCGAGCTGGGCTGCGGCGCCCTGGCCCCGTGGGCGCGGCTCGCCGACGACCTCGGCGCGGGCCGAGTGCTGGCGGTCGAGTACCTGCCCGAGGTCCGCGACCGGGCGCGCCGTCTGATCGCCGACGAGGGCCGCTCGCAATCGGTCTCGGTCCTCTCGCCGGACGAGTACCGGGCCTTCACCGGCCGCGTCGACGTGCTGGTCGCCGAGGTGATCGGCACCATCGGTGGCAGCGAGGGCGCCGCGGAGACCATCGGTTCCGAGGTCGCCCGGATCGACAATCCCGATCTGATCGTCCTGCCCGGCGGCTGGGAGACCGAGGTCCGCGGATTCAGCTTCGCCCGCACCGCCGCCGGTCAGCCGCCGGCCTTCCCACCCACGGCCATCCCCTACCTGGAACAACTGCGCGATCTGGCCGGGGCCGATCTCGACCCGCGCCTGTGCGCGGTGGGGCCCTACGTGACCGACGGGCTGCTCACCGACGGCGGGGTGATCGAGGTCGGCAGCTACCGGGGCACCCGCGCCGATCACGTCACCACCACCGCGCGGCTGCACGTGACGGCGCCCGGCACGCTCGACTCACTGCTGCTCAGCGTGCGCGTCCTGGTGGGAGAGGCGGTGGTGGACAGTCTCACCGAGGAGACCAGCTGGTTCCCGGTGATCGTTCCCCTGCCCGCGCCGGTCGAGGTGGCGCCGGGCACCGTCGTCGATGTCAGGGCCACATCCCAGCACGGCGCCGGCGGTCACTGCCTGGACTACTCCCTCGCCTGGAGCGTGCATCCCCCGGATGGGGGACGCACGTCCGGCACCGTCGACGTACCGTGGCGGGCGAGTGGCCTGGGCACCAATCCCCTGACCCGGAGGCTTCTCGTCGAGTCCGCCCAGCAGTAGGGAGCTCCGATGACAGCAGCGGTGAGCGGACGCGGCCTGCAGGTCGCGTTCGAGAACGCGGGCGAGCGGTTCCTCGCCGTGAACGATGTGGACGTGGAGATCGCGGAATCCACTCTCACGGTGATCATGGGCCCGTCGGGCTCCGGCAAGACCACACTGATGACCTCGCTGGGCGGCCTGCACGCGCCGACCGCCGGCACCGTCGAGGCCGGGGGGCAGGACCTGTACGCCCTCTCCGCATCGGCACTGGCCGACTACCGGTTGCGGCACTTCGGCTACATCTTCCAGGACTACGGCCTGCTCACGGCGCTCAGCGTGCGCGACAACATCACGCTGCCGATGCGCGCCGCCGGCCGGGAGGTGGATCCGGCCCGGTTCGAGGCGGTGTGCGAGTCGCTGGAGATCTCGCAGTACGCCGACCGCGTACCGGAGGAGCTGTCGGGTGGGACGCAGCAGCGGGTGGCGTGCGCCCGGGCCCTGCTGGGCGAGCCGAGCCTGCTGTTCGCCGATGAGCCCACCGGTGCGCTGGACACCGTGAATTCCCGTCGGGTGCGGGAGATCCTGCGCAGGTTCGTCGACGAGCACGGCATCACGGTGCTCACCGTGACCCACGATCCGCAGTTCGTGGAATTCGCCGACCGGGTGCTGTTGATCCGTGACGGCCGCATCGAGCACAGCCTGGACAAGCCCACGGTGAGTTCGGTGATCGAGCTCTCGGAGCGGAGCGTCGCGCCGTGACCTCCGCTTCCGGCGTCGCCCTCCCGACGGCGTGGAAGCTGCTGCGCCAGAGCGGGAGACAGGCCGTGCTCGTGGCGGTCCTGGCGCTCGCCCTGCAGGTCGCGGTGGTGCTGCCGCTCACGTTGTGGCAGGAGCAGCGCGTCGCCGTGGGCGCATCCGTCGCCGCGACGGTGCCCGAGGGTGATGTCATCGCCACCGCCCCGGCGCCGATCCCCGCCGCCGCCCTCGCCGGGGTGCCGGCCGGGGTGTGCGCCGTGGGCGAAGTCACCGGTCAGGTGATCGCCGAACCGGGCGCTCCGGACGCCCCCTCGGTGCCCGCGTATCACCGCGCGGCTCGGGGTCCGTGCGCCGGAGCCGGACTCGCCGACGGGGTATCCCGGCTGACCCCCGGCGAGGGCGCGGGCTCCTTCGAGGTGATGGGTCCGGACCGCACCCGCGTGCGGGTCACGGCGCAGCCGCCGGTCTCGGCGGCCACCACCCGGTTCGCCGTCGACGATCCGGCGCTCGCCCGCACGCTGCTGGGCACCGACGCGGATTTCTCCACGGTGGCGCTGTCCGGCCCGGGTGCCGATTCCGCGCGGATCGGTGCACCCGAGGTCCGCACCGCTCCGCGCCAGGCCTACATCGACCAGCTCGCCGCCGCACAGGTGGCCACCACGAGCTTCGTCAAGATCATCGCCGAGTTCTTCGCGGTGATCGTCTCGGCCTGTCTGCTGGCGGCGCTCGCCTTCGCGGCGACCCTGCTCGCGATGAATCAGCGCCCACAACTGCAGATCCTGTGGCGGCTCGGGGTTCCCGCGCGCACGCGTGCCGCGATCCTCGCCCTGCAGGTCGCCGCGCTCGTGCTGGCCGCGGCGGTGGGGACGATCATCGTCTTCGCTGTGATCGCCGCGGTGGTTCCCCCGGGCTGGACCGCGCTGGGCACCTTCACCGTGGACGCGATGCGCGCCACCCCCGCGACTCTCCTCGGCTCCACCCTGCTCGTCGCGGTGGTCCTGGCGGGCGCCTTCGCCTTCGGCATGAAGCTGGAGCAGCAGGACTCGGCGAGCGCACGTTCCCGGCTGCGGGGCGTGCCGCTGGTGCCCGCCGCCGGTGTGGCGCTGGTGGCCGGCGGCGGCTACCTCGTGCTGCATCCGCCCGGTGGGGCGTTCACCTGGATCGTGGTGGGGCACTGCCTGTTGGTGCTGGGCGCCTTCGCACTGTGCGCACCCCTACTGACCCTGGTGAGCAGGCTGCGCAGCGTGGGCACCTTCCGCGGGGTGCTGTTGCCCTGGTTCGGCTTCGGCGGCATCGCGCGCGCCCGGACCCAGGCCCGAGTGGTGGTGGCCTTCCTCGTCTTCGTCTCCAGTCTGGTGGCGGTGGTCTCGGTGTTCGCCTCGTCGACGAACGCATCGATCTCGCGGCAGATCGACGCCAACGTGGGCGCGCAGTTCGTGGCGGAACCCAAGGCGGGCTTCGAGATCGATCAGGCCGATGTCACCGCGCTGCGGGCGGTGCCGGGTCCCGGCACGGTGCTGGCGGTGAGCCCGCAGCAGGTGACCGGATCGGGCGGGCCCCTCAGCGGCATCGCGATCGACGGATCACTGGACGCCGGGGCACTGCTGGTGACCCTGCGCGAGGGAACACAGAGTCTCACTCCCGGCGGAGCCCTGCTGTCGGAATCGACGGCGAAGCGGATCGGCGCGCGCACCGGCGGCACCGCGGAGATCGCCGGGACCGAGTACCGGGTGGGCGGCGTGTACGCCGACGCGCCGACCCTCGGCGACTTCGTGATCGCCGCGAACCCCGGATCGCGGTACGCCTACGTGCTGATGACGGCGCCACCGCAATCCGATCTCCAGGGAGCGCTGAGCCCCGCGGTGCCCACCGGCACCGTGCGCTCCATCGGCGACTACCAGATCCAGCAGGCCCGCGAGTCCCGGCAGATCCTCGCTGCGCTGCAACAGCTCTCGGCGATCTCCAGCCTCGGTCTGCTGCTGGCGCTCGCGGTGGTGCTCGGGGTGCTCAACGCGGGCCGCAGCGGTGAGTGGCGGGCCCTGGCCCGCCTCGGGCTGCGGCGCGGCCGGATCGTGGCGACCATCGCCGTGGAGGCCACCGCGATCGCGGTGCTCAGCGTGATCGCCGGCCTGGCGGCGGGCATCGTGACCGGGATCGGCGTGGGCCGCTACCTCGCGAGCTCGGGACTGAGCGACATCGTGGTGGACCCCCGCCTCGTGGGTTCGGCGTTCCTCGCCCTCACCGCGGTGGGGGTCGCGGTGTACGTGCTCACCTCGCTCGGCGTGCTGCGGCGGATCAGCTTCTGACGGTCACCAGCGCAGCACGATGCGGCCCCGCCGGCGCGAGGCCGACAGCCGCTCCTGTGCCCGTCCGGCCTCACCCGGGCCGAAGCACTCGATCGGACCGATCACCTCCGGCTGGTCGATGATGCGCGCGTTCCACCAGGCGATGTGCGCCGCGGCACCGGCCGCCTCGCGGACGTTCGCGGTGACCAGGCGGCGATGCGGCAGCGGGTACTCGGTGTCGGCGCGCACGCGGACCACGGTCTCGGCGGACCGGAACCGCTCCGACAGTGCGGCACCGAGGTTCGCGGCGTCGATGATCACATCGGGCTCGTCGACACCACCGGCGGTACCGTCCGTGAGCAGCTGGTGGGCGCCGAGACCACGCAGCAGGGCATCGTCGCCCTCCCGCGCCAGCGCGACCGTCCGGTGTCCTGCGGCGGCGGAGGCGACCACGAGGAACCGTCCCAGCGCACCGGCGGCACCGGTCACCACCACCGTGCGCGACCCCGGGCCGAGGGCCTGCAGGATCGACGAGGCGGTGACGCCGTTGAGCGGGATGCTCGCCGCGGCCTCGGCGGGCAGGCCCGCGGGCACGACGGCGGCGCGCTCGGCATCGACCTCCACGTACGCCGCGTAGCTCCCCGCATGCGCGGTGACGCCGGGCAGCGTGAGCGCGTTCACCACGGCGCCCACCGGGAGACCGGGTGCGGTGGAGGACACCACCTCGCCCACACACTCCATACCCGGCACGAAACCGCTCGCCGTGTCACCGACGAAGGCGTCCATCCGCCCGGTCCGAAAGCTCACATCCACGGGGTTGACCCCGGAGAAGGCGCTGCGCAGTACCGCCCGCCCGGGACCGGACGCCGACTTCTCATCGTCGAACTCGGTGAGCACCTCGGGCCCGCCGTAGCCGCGGAAGCCGATGCACGGTCCAGCGAATGTCACCTATCCCAGCCGTTCGGAGTCGAGACGGTCGAGGGTCGACCGAGCCTGCCCCCCACCGTATACCGCCTCCGCTCGCACGCTCCGCGAGATCTCGCCCAGTAGCCGCTGCAGCTGCACCGCATCGTCGAATCCGGCGTACCGGCGGCCGAACCTGCCGTCCAGGACATCCAGCCAGAACCGCACCAGCTTCGCGGCGCCCACCGGCGAACCGTCGGCCGGCGGCGTGAAATCCAGCTCCACCGGCGGCACCGTCCCCGCCGTCGACCAGTGCCGCAGCCGGTCGTAGTCCCAGGCCGGATCGTCGAACCGCAGCTCGAAGTACTCGCGCTCACCGCGTGCGCCCTCGGCGGTGATCTCCACGACCCGGGAGCGGCTCGGATGGCCGAAGCTGGAGTAGCCGGTGACCACCGCGCCGCCCACCTCGAAGGCGATCTGCGCGGACTCCGGCAGCACCGTTCCCGCGGCCGCGTAATCGGATTCGATCACCGTGGCGGAGCTCAGCCGGACCTGCGCCAGATCGCCGCCCACGAGATGCACCGCGAGATCGAGCGGGTGGATCACCTCGGAGACCACGCCGACGGTGGGCCGCGGATCGTCGAACCTGTTCTTGGCCCATACGAAGTTCACCCGCGCTACCCGCAGCTCGGCCGCCGCCACCCGATCACGGACGTACGAGACGGCCGCGGAGTACCGCTCTATGGTGTTGAGGGCGAAGCGATCCCGTCCCGACCACGCGGACGACCAGCCCTCGGCCACCGTCTGATCGGGGGCCACCAGCGGCTTCTCGCTGACCACGAAGCCGTCGGCGTGATGCAGCAGGTCGAGGACGGCGTCGTGCTGATCATCGTTGGTGGCGTTGATCAAGTACTCCGAGCCGGCGAACCGCGCAGTCCGGTCGGCCGGCGCCGAGGCGGCGATCCGCGCGGAATCGGCGCGCCCGTACTCCCGGAACTCGACGGCCTCCCCCGTGCCGGCGAGCCGGACGGCCGCCACCAAGGCCTCACGCAGGCGGGTGCCCTCGTACCCGGTGCCGAACAGCTCGACGCGGGTCACCGCAGGTCCTTCCGGAAGTGGGTCTCCGAATCCGCGAGGTAGCCGAGGCCGCGGTACACCGGCTCGGCCGCCGGCGTCGAGGCCAGCACCACCGCGCCGGCGCCCCGCTCGGCGAACCACTCCTCGGCGGCGGCGGTCAGCCGGGCGGCGATCCCCCGGCCGCGGGCTTGCGGCGCCACGTACACGCCCTGCACCCATCCCGCCCTGCCGGTGGGGTTCGACGGGCCCGCGAGACGGTGATCGACGATCGCGGTGAGCGTGCCGACCGCCGCATCGCCGTCGGTGGCGAGGAAGGTGCGCACGGCGGCCGGGTCGGCGAATTCGGCCGCGAGCTGGGCCCGGTAGTGCGGGATCCAGTCGGGAGCATCGGGTCCGGAGGCCCAGTGCGCCTGCGGATCCGAGGTGAGCAGTCCCTCTCGCAGCCGGACGAGATCGTCCTCGTCTCCCGGCGCGGCACTGCGGATCTGCAGGACCGCGGCCATCAGACGCCCAGCTCCCGGAACACCGCGCCCAGCGCGGTGGCCAGGTGTTCGATGTGGTCGTAGGTGTGCGCCGGGGTCACGTTGATCCGGAATCGGCTGGTGCCCTCCGGAACGGTCGGCGGGTTGATCGGCTGCACGTAGATCCGGTACTCGTCGAACAGCCGGCGCGCAGCGAGGGTGCACCGGTGCGGGTCGCCGATGCGCACCGGCAGGATGTGCGTGACCGAATCCTCCATCACCGTGATGCCGTGCGCGCGCAGCCGCTGCCGCAACAGTTCGGTCTTCGCCTGCAGATCGGCGCGCAGATCCTCGGCGCCGCGCACGATCTCGACGCTGCGCCGGGCGGCGGCGCAGGTGGCGGGCGGGAGCGCCGTGGTGAAGATGAAGCCGGGCGCGAACGAGCGGATGGCGTCGATCAGCCAGTCCCGGCCGGCGATGAACCCGCCGATCACGCCGATCGATTTGGCGAGTGTTCCCTGCACGATGTCGATCTCGTCGAGCAGGCCGAGTGAGGCCGCGATGCCCCGGCCCTGCGGCCCGTACATGCCGATGGCGTGCACCTCGTCCAGGAAGACCAGTGCGCCGTGCTCCTTCGCCACCGCGAGCAGCTCGGCGATCGGCGCGATATCGCCGTCCATCGAGTACACCGATTCGAAGACCACCAGCTTCGGCACGGCCGGATCCGCGGCCGCGAGCTGCGCCCGCAGATCGTCGACATCGTTGTGCCGGAAGACGTGGCGGCCGTTGCGATTGCGGCGGACACCGGCGATGATCGAGGCGTGGTTCAGCTCATCGCTGAAGATCTCCAGATCCGGGTACACCAGGCTGAGCGCCTCGAGGGCCGCATCGTTCGATCCGTAGCCGGTGGGGAAGACGAGCGCCCGCTCCTTACCGAACCACTCGCCCAGAACGCCCTCCAGGGCGATGATCTCGTGATTGGTGCCGCCGATGTTGCGGGAGCCGCCGGCGCCCACGCCGTACCGGCGCAGCGCCTGTTCGGCCGCGGCGATCACCTCGGGATGCTGCGCCATCGCGAGGTAGTCGTTGCTGCACCACACCACCACATCGGCATCGGGCTCGGCCTCGGCGGCAGGCGATCCGATCGCCGCGGCCGGGAAGGCCCCCGCGCGGCGGTTGATGTTCGCGAAGGTCCGGTAGTTGCCGCTCTCGCGGAGATCGTCCAGCTTGCCGCGGGCGACGGTCTCGTAGCGATCGACGGTGTCGAGCAGGATTTCGGTCACGCCGGTACTCACTTTCGTGGGAGTGCTGAGGGCTGAGTGCTGAGGGCTGGGGAGGCTGTTCGGATCGATCAGGAGACGGTCGCGGATTCCGCGACGGCCGTGCGGGCGAGGCGGATCCGCACCAGTTGGATCGCGAAGGCGAGGGCCAAGGGCAGCGCCGCCAGCAGGGCCAGCGAGCCGCCCACCGTGCCGCCCGCGATCACCAGGGCACCGATCGCCGATCCCACGGCGGAGCCGAGGTAGTTGGCCGAGGAGTTCGCGGCCACGGCGGTGGCCCCGTCGTTCGGTGCCGCCGCGAGCAAGGTGTGCTGCTGCGGAGCGAGCGACGACCAGCCCAGCGCGCCCCACAGGAACAGGCCGACAGCCAGGATCACCGCCGCCGGTTCCAGGCCGATCACCACCAGCACGAGCGCCAGCACGGCGGTGATCACCGCGGTGATCGCGAGCGTGTTCTTCAGCGCGTCCACGATCCGGCCGATCGCGAACACGCCGACCGCGCCACCGATCCCCCAGATCCAGATGGACAGCGTGAGGTGCGAGGACAGGCTGGAGGTGGACAGCAGCGGGCTGATGTAGGTGTAGAGGCCGAGCGAGCCGATGCCGGTGAACAGGGTGACCAGCACGGTGAGCAGCGTCGGAGTGCGGGTCAGGGAGCGCAGCCGCGCCGTGAGGCCGGGGGCCTCGATGCTGGGCAACGCATCGCCGCCGCGGAACCGCACGCCGATCAGTGCCGCCACGCCCAGAGCGGTGACGATGCCGATCGTGGCGCGCCAATCGAACCGGTTCGCCACCAGCAGCCCCAGAGGCACACCGAAGACGCTGCCGGTGGCCATGCCCGCCAGCACCAGACTCAGTGCGCGGCCGCGGCGTTCGGGTGCCACGAGATGGGCGGCGACCGCGGACGAGAGCGGCGAGTAGACCCCGGCCGCCGCGCCCGCGATGATCCGGGCGGCGATGAACACCGCGATGGTGGGCGCCAGCAGCGTGAGCAGATTGCCCACCGCGAAGACCGCGAGCGCGATGGTGAGGTTGCGCCCGGAGTTGCGGCCGGCGTGCCCCGCGAGCAGCGGCCCGGAGATCGCGTAGGCGCCGGTGAAGGCCGTGACGCCCAGCCCCACCAGGGACTGCGTGGTGTGCAGATCGCTCGCGATCGCGGGCAGCAGCCCCGCGATCACGTAGGCGTCCAGGCCCAGTGCGACGCTCCCGATGATGAACGGCCACAACGTGCGTGCCATCGATTCTCCCCTGCTTCGCCCGCCGGATCGGCGGCACCGTTCGTTCGGTGTCGTAAGCAGGTTATGAAGGATGTGGGCGTGGTGCCCGATCAGCGGGCCTTTCGATCACCACTGTGTCTAACTGTTGGGCCGGCCCAGGTTTTCGTACATAGTCAACGGTCCGGGCCGGCCCAGCGGTCAGTTCTTGGGCATCGTGTACTGCTCGGGGGTGAGCGGCGGCGGCACATCCATCCGGCACATGCGCAGCGTGTACTCGGGCACCCGGTCGATCCGCATACCCATCGTGGCCAGCGAGAGCTTGAAGTTCCGCTTGAACAGATCGAAGGTCAGTGGCGCGGAATAGGAATCACGCAACTGCTGGATCTGCGGACAGGTCAGCGCGAGCGTGGCCTGGTTCACCCAGTTCGGGTCGATGTGCGGCGGCAGGGCCGGACGCTTCGGATAGGCCTTCGCCTCGGCGACCGCCCAATCCGGGAACATCTCCTTATCGTGCCCGATCCGGCCGTCCTCGAGCCGAGCGGTGTGCGTGGCCACCGGCCACGCCAGCCCGACCTGATCCCAGACCCGCACGTCCAGAGGCAGATTCATCGACGTCATACCGAGGTTGGTGAAGAACACCGTCTGCGTGAGCGGCACGTCCGGGGGACGCGGGTAGGGCAGCGGATCGATGAACCACCAGTCGTAGTCGAAGGACGGCAGGTACACGCCGCCCCGCGGGGTCTGCCGCAGGATCTCCTGCAGCGACTGCATCCGCGGATAGTCCAGGTAGTCGTCCGCGGTGATCGGGTGCGACTTGCCCGTCTGCAGCGAGTAGAAGGCGCGCTCGTCCACGATGCCGGTCTTGCCGATCGCGGTACCGTCGGGCATCCCGCGGAAGGTGGAGGCGTGCAGCGCCCACCCGATCACCAGCACCCACAACACCGCGGCGACGGCCGCACCGGCCGACCCACCCAGCAGGCGGGCGGCACCGCGCAGGCGGGAATCGCCCTCCTGCCGCGACGGGATGCGCAGCGGGATCACCATCACCGGCAGTAGCAGCAGGAACAGCGGCGGCAGCAGCACGCGTCCGGCCATGAAGTCGCCGCCCTGGCGCAGCCAGTACAGCGTCTCGGCGACACCGCCGAGGAACATCACGGCCACGATCACGGCCGGGCGCTGCAGCTGATCACGCAGACCGGTGACGCCGCCGCGGGGCAGCCGGAACCGGCCGGTGAGCGGCGCACGGGCACCCTTGGCCGGCACCAGCAGCAGCGGCACCGCGATGGCCAGCGCCAGCAGCGGCAGCCACAGCGAATAGGGCTCCACGAGATTCGCGAGATAGGTGAAGCCCTGATCCCACTTCGAACCGCTCGCATCCTTGGCGATCGCGGTGTTGGGCACGGGCAGGCCGTAGTAGCCCATCCGGAAGATCTGGTACCCCACGGGCAGGAGGCCGGCGGCGACGACCACGGCCAGCCGCTGCTTCAGACCGATCGGGGCGAGCACCATCACCACGAGCACCATGCCGCCGACCAGCGCCATCTCCGGCCGCACCAGCCAGGACAGCCCGGCCACGAAGGCGGCCGAAAGCGTGAGCACCCAGTTCCTGATCACGTCCTCGCGGGCGGAGGCGTCGCGGTCGAGCTGCGACCAGGCGATCGCCAGCCACCACAGCAGTGCCGCCCAGAAGATGGTCAGCGAGACCTCGAGGCCGGAGGTCGCGAAGTCCCGCGCGGGCGGCAGCGCCATGTAGACGAGGCCACCGGCGGGCAGCAGCATCAGGCCCGAGCCGCGCAGCCGCTTCCAGCCGCCGCCACCCTTGTACAGGCGCGCCGTGCCGAGCATGGCCAGCGGAATCGCCGCCACCGACAGCACCAGCGCCACCGTGAGCACCACGTACTCGGTCTGCACACCGCTGATCCAGGAGAAGAACCAGATCAGGTAGGTCCACGCGGTGGAGGTGTTCACCTCGACGCGCTCACCGATGTTGAAGACGGGGCCGTTCCCGGCCAGGAGGTTGCGCACGGTGCGCAGCACGATCAGGCCGTCGTCGGCGATCCACCGCCGCTGCCAGGCGCCGTAACCGAACAGCACCGCACACGCCGCGACCCCGAGCCACAGGGTGACTCGGGGCAGCGGGAAAGAGCTCGCGGCGGCCCGACCGGCCGCGGGAGCATCAGGCGAAGTAGACCGCGGCAACGACAGTTCCTATCCACATGACCGCCAGGACCTGCAGCACGCGGTCGCCCAGCGCGATCTCCTCGGGCTCGCCCGCCTCGCCACCGTCGACATCGACGGCGTACCGGAGGATGGCCACGGTGAACGGCACCATCGAGAGCGTGTACCAGATGTTGTCCGGGTGGGTCGTCTTGTCGAACGCCCAGAGGCCGTAGCAGAGCACCACCGAGGTGGCCGCCAAAGTCCACACGAACCGCAGGTAGGTGGTGGTGTAGTACTCCAGCGACTTGCGGATCTTGGCGCCGGTGCGCTCGGCGAGCTGCAACTCGGCGTACCGCTTACCGGCCGCCATGAACAGCGAACCGAAAGCCATCACCAGCAGGAACCACTGCGACAGACCCTTGGGCAGCTCGGCGGCGACCCCACCGGCCACGGCGCGCAGCAGGAAGCCGGAGCTCACGATGCAGATGTCGATCACCGGCTGGTGCTTCAGCCCCAGGCAGTAGCCGAGCTGGATCACCAGGTAGGCGCCGATCACGATCGCCAGTTCCTTGTTGGCCAGCAGCGAGATGCCGATCGCGGCGGCGGCCAGGATGAACGCGACGGCGTAGGCCACGTTCACCGGCACCACACCCGCGGCGATCGGGCGGTAGCGCTTGGTGGGGTGCGCACGGTCGGCGTCCACATCGAGGGCGTCGTTGATCAGGTAGATCGACGAGGCGGCCAGGCAGAAGGCGATGAAGGCCAGGCCCACGTTCGGGAAGTTGACGTACTCGAGCTGATCCCGGCCCGCCGCCAGCGGGGCCACGACCACCAGGACGTTCTTGACCCACTGCCGGGGCCGCATCGCCTTGATCAGTCCGGTGGCGAGGTTCGACGGCACCTTCGGCTCGCCGTGCTCGATCGGCTCCTCGCTCATCAGTTGTCCGACCCCTTCGTGTGCTTCGTCGTACGGTTCTTCACAGCCCTGCGCGCCTCGCGGCGCGTCCACAGTCTCTCACCCTCGATCGCGGCCAGTGCGCTCGCCGCACCGATGGCGGCGCCCGCGGCGACGTCGGTCGGGTAGTGCACGCCCAGCACCATGCGCGAGGTGAGCATCGGCGGCACCACGGCGGCGGGCAGCAGCACCGCGCCGCCCGGCACACCCGAGGCGCGACCGAGCAGGATCGCCCCGGCCGTCGACGAGGTGGCGTGCGACGACGGGAAGCTCAGCTTGCTGGGGGTGCCCACGCCCACGGCGATCGCCGGGTGATCGGGGCGGCGCCGGCGCACGATGCGCTTGATCACCACCGACGCGGCGTGCGCGACGAACGCGCCGACCCCCGCGGTGACGTACTGCCGGCGGCGGTCCTTGCTCAGCAGGGCGCCGAGCGCGGCCAGCCCCATCCACCCGAGGGAGTGCTCGCCGAAATGGCTCAGCCCCCGCGCCGCGGGCAGCACGCCCGGGCGGTCGGCCAGCTTCGCCTGCACGGCGACCAGCGCGGCCTCCTCCGGGTTCAGCTCGAAGGTGGCCGCCCGGCCCGGATCCCGGTCGCTCACTTCTGCTCCCCCGCGTTCTCCGCGTTCTCCGGCTCGAAGATCTTCGACCACGCCTCGCGGCTGGTCAGGTCGCCGTACGCGGCCCGGTAGCGCTGCTTCATCTCCTCGAAGCGGCGATCGACCTCGCGGTGCACCGCCAGGCTCTCGCGCATCAGGGCGAACATCTTCTCGCGGTCGCGCTGGCGGTAGACCACACCGCGGCCGTCGGCGGTGGTGACGGTGACCCCGTCGACCCGGCCCAGGCTGAACCAGCGCGCCTCGAGCGGCGGGTAGTTGGCCTGCGGGACCTCGTGACTCCGGGGATCAGCAGGACGCAGGTTGTTGCGCACCGCCGCCGCGAGGGTCTTCGCCTTGGTGAGCGGGTTCAGCGGGATCTTGGTGCCGAGTGCGGTGGCGGCGCCGGTGGTGCGCGGCAGCTCGGTGGCGCTGGGCAGCACCACGGCGTCCGGGTACTCCTTGCGCATCGCGGCCACCTTGGGCAGCGCGGTGGGCAGCAGCTCGTAGAGCGCGTCGGGGCCGCGCAGGAAGTCGCGCATGGCCTCGATCTGGATCGCGACGGTCGAGTACTCCAGGCACAGCAGGTGCTTCATCAGCGCCTTGATCGAGCTGGACATGATGCCGCGGGTACTGCCCTCGTGGTGCAGCGCCGCGACCACCAGGCGGTTGCGCAGGTGGAAGTACGCCTGCCAGTCGATGGCGTCGTCCTTGTCCGACCAGGCCATGTGCCAGATCGCGATGCCCGGCACCGTCGCCGTGGGGTAACCGTGCTCGGCGGCGCGCAGGCCGTAATCCCAGTCGTCCCACTTGATGAACAGCGGCATCGGCAGACCGATCTCCTCGGCGGCCACGCGCGGGATCAGGCACATCCACCAGCCGTTGCCGTCGACGTCGATGCGCCGGTGCAGGTTCTTGCTGTTCTCCTTGTCGGAGAGCGGGTACTGCGCGAAGTCGTGGTCGTACTCGACGAAGGGCGCCGCGGTCCACATGAACTTGTTGCGGTCGATCACCTCGCCCATGCAGTGCAGGTGGCTGCGGTCCTGCAGGTTCAGCATCTGGCCGCCCACCAGCATGGGGGTCTTGGCGAACCGGGCGAACTGCAGCGCGCGCAGCACCGAATCGGGCTCGATGGCGATGTCGTCGTCCATGTACAGCACGTACGGGCTGTCGGTGAGGCGCAGCGCCTCGTACATGATCCGGCCGTAGCCGCCCGATCCGCCCAGGTTGCCCTGCTCGAAGCGGTGGTAGCGCTCGCCCAGCGGCGCGATGGCGTCGGCGTAATCCGGATGGTCGATCACGCGCTTGTTGCCCTGGTCGGGCATGAGCACGGCGTCGATCACCTCGTCGACCAGCGGATCGCTGGTGAGGGCCTTGATCGCCGCCACCGCATCGTCGGGCCGGTTGAAGGTGGGGATGCCCACGGTGATCCGCTTATCGGGCAGGCCCTCCTCGCCGACGGTGGCGTACCAGCCGGCGGAGATGATCTCGGTGTCGGAATCGGCGGTCACGTCGAACCAGATCCAGCCGCCGTCCTCGAACGGGCCGAGGTCGGTGGCGAACTCCGCGACGCCGTAGCCGGTGGCGTCGGTCTCGACCAGGCTGCCGCCCAGGGCGATCCGCGCACCGTCGACCTTGGAGCGGTACAGGTCCACCCGGGCCGTGCCCTTGAGCTCGATCCGCAGCACCACGTCCGTGAGGGTGGTCCAGCGTCGCCAGTACGACGCCGGGAAGGCGTTGAAGTAGGTGGCGAAGCTGACCTCGGACTCGCCCGCCACGTTGAGCGAGGTGCGCGTGGGCGCGTGCGAGCGGCGCGAGTTGGTCTCGGCCTCCTCGATGTACAGCGAGCGCACGTCGAGCGGCTCGCCCGGGCGCGGCAGGATCACACGCTGCAGCAGGGTCTTCGCTGTGCTCACTGGTTCGCCTCTTCGGTCAGTGCCGCACCGGTCTCCAGGTGCGGCCGCAGGGTGTTGTCGAACATCGACAGGGCGCTGGCGATGGCCATGTGCATGTCGAGGTACTGGTAGGTGCCCAGACGCCCACCGAACAGCACCTTCGCGTTCGCGGTCTCGGCCTTGGCCAGCTCGCGGTAGGCGGTGAGCATCTCGCGGTCCGACGGGGTGTTGATCGGGTAGTAGGGCTCGTCGTCGTCGTTGGCGAAGCGGCCGTACTCGCGCATGATGACCGTCTTATCGGTCGGGTAGTCCTTGCGCTCCGGGTGGAAGTGCCGGAACTCGTGGATGCGGGTGTACTTCACGTCGGCGTCGTTGTAGTTCATCACCGGGGTGCCCTGGAAATCGCCGGTGGGCAGCACCTCGGTCTCGAAGTCGAGGGTGCGCCAGCCGAGGCGTCCGGCCGAGTAGTCGAAGTAGCGGTCCAGCGGGCCGGTGTAGACGATCGGCGCGTCGGGGCTTTCGGCGATGATCTGCTCGCGCACGTCGAACCAGTCGGTGTCGAGGCGGACGTCGATCAGGTCGGAGGCGGCCATGTTCTCGAGCCACTTCGTGTAGCCGTCGACGGGCAGGCCCTCGTAGGTGTCGTTGAAGTAGCGGTTGTCGAAGTTGTAGCGCACCGGCAGGCGGGTGATGTTGCCGGCGGGCAGGTTCTTCGGGTCGGTCTCCCACTGCTTGGCCGTGTAGTGCTTGATGAAGGCCTCGTAGAGCGGGCGGCCGATCAGCGAGATCGCCTTCTCCTCGAAGTTCTGCGCGTCCTTGGAGTCGAACTCCGCGGCCTGCTCCTGGATCAGCGCCTTCGCCTCGTCGGGGGTGAAGTAGCGGCCGAAGAACTGGCTCACCAGGCCCAGGCCCAGCGGGAACTGGTAGGCCTGCCCCTTGTGCATCGCGAAGACGCGGTGCTGGTAGCCCGTGAACTCGGTGAACCGGGTGACGTACTCCCAGACCCGCTCGTTCGAGGTGTGGAACAGGTGGGCGCCGTACTTGTGCACCTCAATGCCCGTCTCGGGCTCGGGCTCGGAGTACGCGTTGCCGCCGAGGTGCGACCGGCGCTCCACGACGAGGACCCGCTTGCCCAGCTCATTGGCTGCGCGCTCGGCGATCGTCAGGCCGAAGAAGCCGGATCCGACCACGAGGAGGTCATAGGGCTGGGAGGAAGTGTTCGCCACGGGCACTCAGAGTACCGACCGGGTGGCCCTCACGGCGCCACCCGGCCTTGGGGTGTGACCATTGCCCGGTCAGCGCGGGGCGCCGGGCACCGTCGGGACGGCCAGCGGGGTGGGTGCGACCGCCGCCGGTGCGGCCGGGGCCGCAGGTGCTGCGGGCGCGGTCGGGACCGCTGCGGGGGGCCGACGGTGCGGCCGGCACCGCGGGTGCGGCGGCGGGCGCGGACGGGACCGCCGGAGCGGCCGGAGCCGCGGGGGCCGACGGTGCCCCGGAGGCGCCGGGGACGACCGGGACCGCGGGCACGCCCGGCGGTGTGGATCCCGGCGTGGGGTTGATACCCAGCAGATCGCCCCAGCCCGGGATCAGGTTCAGCAGCGGCAGCGGCGGCAGGGTCGGTGCGCCGCCGGCGGCGAACGCGGTGACCCAGTTCATCAGGGTGGCCGGGGCGGCGACGCCCGACGGCACCACCTGCACACCGTTGGCCGGCGTGTAGTAGATCGTGCCGTTCGCGTACGACTGGAACATCGAGCCGTCGGGGAAGGTGATCGGGTTCGCGACCACCTTGCCGAGCGTGCCGTTCTCGCCGCCCGAGGCGCGGTAGGCGGCCTCGACGGCGGCCTTGCCGGTGATGGCCTGCGCCGCGGCTCCGACGACGCCGGTTCCGGCGGCCGGCGGCGCGGGGATGCCCGGGATGGTCGGCACCGCAGGGGCGGCGGGTGCCGCCGGTGCAGCGGGGACGGCGGCGCCACCGGGGGGCGGCGGGCACCGTCGGGACGGCCGGGGCGGCGGGAGCGCCCGGGACCGCGGCGGGCGCGGTCGGGACGGCCGGGGCCGCGGGAGCGGCCGGCACCGCGGGCGCGGCCGGCACCGCGGGCGCGGCGGGTGCTGCCGGGGCCGACGGGTTGACCGTGGGCGTGGTGGCGCCGGGAGGCGCGACCTGCGCCGCGTTCGGCGCGGTGGGAACGGGGTTGAACGGGTCGACGGGGGCCGCGACGATCTGGCGGTCCACGACCCGACCGGCGACCGGCGCCGGGGTCTGCGCCGGGGCACTCGCTGCGCCCGCGACGCCCGGGGCGCCCGACGTGGGTGCCGCGCCCGCAACGGGGCCCTGGCCGTCGATGACGAACCAGTCCGAACGCAGGCCGAGCTTCTTGCGCACGTCGGCGCCCGTGGCGGTGACGGTGCGGTTGCTGCCCACGATCTCGACCTTCGCCACGCGCGGGGCGGCGGCCGACTGCACCTGGGTCACGCGGATCGACTTGAACTCGCCGACGCCGAACTCCGAGGCGATCTTCGAGGCCGGGACCGACTGATTCCAGTTCCGGAACGGGGAGACGACATCGCCGTCGTCCTTGACCGCGGTGAAATCACCGCCGGCGGTGTACCCGCCGGTGGAGCTGGAGAACTCGGTGGGCACGGCGAAGCCGTCCTTGGACATCACCAGGCCGGCGGTGGAGCTGACGGTCGCGTCGGTGCGCTTGTCCTCCTTGGCGAAACCGCCGTAGACCTGCGAGTCCTGGGTGTCGTTGTAGCGGTCGCCGCGCTTGGCGCTCTCGGCGAGCGCGTACGAGCGGGCGGCGATGGCCTGGGCGCGCAGCGCTTCGGCGCCGCCCTGGTCGGCCCATTCGGCCTTGCTCTCGACCGGGACCACGCTGCGGAGGTAGTCCTCGATGTTGACGGTGTTGAAGACCTTGCCGTCCTTCGCGACGAGCGCGCCGCGGTAGGTGGCGTTGCTGCCGCAGAAGCGGAGGATCTCGTTCTCCGGGCGGCCCGCGGCGTCGTTGACGGGGCTGACGGTGCCGTCCGAGGGGACGGTCTTGACCACGGAGCCGCCGCAGCCCTGCGTGATCACGGCGTTGCCGCCCTCGATGCGCACGGCCTGGCCGGGGGCCACCTGCTGATCGCCGACCTTCGCGCCGGCGGGGGCGTACACGTTCACGTTCTTCTGCTGCGTGAGCTGCACCTTGACGGGGAGGTTCACGTCGGCGCGGGAGAGCACGCTGCCGCCGTAGTAGTGCGCCACGATCTGCTCGGCCTTCCAGCCGCCCTTGGCGTAGCCGAAGGCACCCCACTGGCCCATGCCGCGGCCGTGGCCGTTGCCCTGGCCGGTGAAGCTGACGCTGTTCCCCACCGTGAGGGCGGGGTCGTTGATGCTGGTGGCACCACTGAGCACTGCGGCCGCTCCGCCCACGGCGATCGCCGGGAGCATCGCGATCGCGAGCGTGCGCCGCACGCGGCGGCGACGGGGACCGCCGTCGATCCACACGGGCATGGTTTCTCCTTCACCTCGACGCGTGTGAGCACCATCGGTTTCATCCGAGGGCTCAACGTGAGGTTGAGACTAACACCATTTGCAACATTCGTCACGTGAGCAACTTTCGTCACATCTGTCACATGTTCGGGGGGTGGGGGCCGAGCGGGGGCGACCGTCGAGGCGTCGGCGACGGGTCTGTTCGCAGCAGTCATGCGTCCCGCGCATACCTGCATTCGCCCAGGTCAGAGCACTAAATCACGATTCGGCCATGCGTCCCACGCATGGCCGGCCGCCGACCGCACCGCAAGGGCCGCGCCGCTTTCATCCTGCGGACGACTGCGCCGAGACCCGTCCGATACGCCAGCCCCGCGTGCGTTGGCCATATCTCCGGGCGCCGGCACTTCGCCGGTCAATGCACGCGGACCTCGCAGCCATTCGGTCGGAGGCTCGAAAGATCTCGAGCGCGCACACGGCCATCACGGAAGAACGGCGCACACTCGCCGATTCAGCTGAGCAACTCTTCGGCGGTAGGTGGTGTGGTTATGCCGCGAAGTCGTACACCGAGCGGCGCGAGCGTTACTCTCAACAAGAGCGCGCGCCAATACGGAAGACATTCGCCTCCGCGTACGAAAAGTACCGAGCGAAGGGCCAGCAAAGTGAGCAAAGGCAAGCGGACGCACGAGATGGTCCGGATATCGACCCAGCACACATTCGCCTCATGGATGAGCGATTTTCCCGAAGAGAATCGGCCCATGATCGACCGGGTGATCCGAAAACTCGGGTTCGAACAGGGCCCAGACGACATCAACACGATCGTCCGCATTTACCCGATACCAGAAGGCGCGAAGCAGGAAGACACACTGGACCCCTCCACATGGCTCCAGACCGCCGGAACAGCCGAGCGCCTCACTGTTGAGTACAAGCGACTTGAAGCCGACGGATCTTATCGCCAGTACGTACTCGGACGCCCAACAGCGGAATCCGAATCAGAGACTTCTGAGATCATTCAATTCGGCGATCACCAGGTATCCGTCTTACCCTCTGAAGTCCTGACCGCAAAGGACGCTGTCGCCATTTTCCAGTTCTACTACGAGCACGACACCGTTCCACCGAACTGGCACCTGCGGAACCTGCCCCAGTACACCGTGTCGAGTACCGGCGTGATCGGCGAAGGCTAGAACCAGCGCTCCAGGATCTGTGCGACGCCGTCGTCGAGGTTGGTGGCGGTCACCAGGTTCGCGGCGTCGAGTGCCACGGGATGCGCGTTCGACATGGCCACGCCGACACCTGCCCAGCGCAGCATCTCCGCATCATTGGGCATGTCACCGAAGGCCGCGGTGCGCGCGGCGGCGTCGAGCCCGAGGTGCCGCATAGCTGCCTGGATCCCCGTCGCCTTGGTGACGCCGGGTACGTGGAACTCGATCAGCCCGTTGTTGGTGGCGTAGGTGACGTCGGCGATGCCGTCCAGGTGCGGCGCGATGCGGGAGTGCATCTCGTCCGAGGTCATCCCCGGCTGCCGGACCAGCAGCTTCACCGCGGGATGGCTGAGCACCACGGCATCCTCGGCAGAGACCGTCTCGGGTTCCAGCCAGGCGTGCTGGTAGCCCGTGGACGCCGCGAACCGCGGGGTGGCGGCGTCGTGCTCGCCTTGCGCCACCCGCTCGGCGGCGAAACCGGCGCCCGGCAGGTAGCGGTAGACCAGCTCGGCCACGTGCGCCAGCAGCTCCGGCGACATCAGAGCGGCGGAGACCACCTTCGAGGTGCCGGTGTCGTACAGCACGGCACCGTTGGCGCACACGGCCAGCGGCGCGAAGTCGAGCTGCGCGGCGATCGGGTCCACGGCGCGGGGCGGGCGACCGGTGGCCAGCACGAAATGGCTGCCGGCATCACGGACGGCGTTGAGTGCGGCGTGGGTGCGCGCACTGATCTGCTCGGCATCGTCGACCAAGGTCCCGTCGACATCGCTCGCGACCAGAACGGGCCGCTCCCCCAGCGCAGCGTCAGGCATTCTCACCCGAGCCGTGCCGCTCCTCCCGCAGACGCCGCCGCTCCTCGATATCGGCGGCGTCCATCGCATCGGCCTCCTCCAGCGTGGGCGCCGATCCGCCCAGCCGGCGCGGCACCCAGGCCTCGCCCTGCGGATGCGGACCGTAGAGGTCCTGCAGCTGGTGCAGCATGGTGTTCATCTCGGTCTTGAGCCGCGCGGTGAGCTCGTCGGGCGGACCCACCGGATCGAGCGGATCGCACACGCCGATCATGACGCGGAACTTGTTGCGGCCGAGCTGCTTGGGCAGCCCCTTGGTCCAGATCTGCTGGGCGCCCCACACCACGACCGGAACGATCGGCACGTTCGCCTCGATCGCCATCCGCGCGGCGCCGGACTTGAAGTCCTTGAGCTCGAAGCTGCGGCTGTGCGTGGCCTCGGGGTACACGCCCACCAGCTCGCCCGCCTTGAGGGCGTCGACGGCGGCGCGGTAGGCGTCGGCGCCGGCCTCGCGGTCGACGGGGATGTGCTTGCAGCCGCGCATCAGCGGGCCGGTCTTCGAATTGTCGAAGACCTCCTTCTTCGCCATGAACCGGACCTTGCGGTGGCCGGCGTCGTCCGCGGGCTTACCGGCGAACGGGAAGTCGAGGTATCCGGTGTGGTTGATCGCCACGACGGCGCCGCCCTCACGGGGGAACTTCTGGAAGTCCACCTCGGTGAACTTGATGCCTTGGTAGGCCCACATGCCGCGGGCCACCTTGATGATCGTGCCGTAGACGGGTTCCACGCCCGCAAGACTAGCCGTGCAAGGTCGTCCATGGGCGTTGCCCATTACCCTGTAGCAGTAACTGATGTCAGCGAAAGGCTCCACCGTGCAGGTCACCAGCGTCGGGCACGCGGGTTTCCACATCACCACCGATGCAGGCACCATCCTGTGCGATCCGTGGGTGAACCCCGCCTATTTCGGCTCCTGGTTCCCGTTCCCCGATAACACCCAGCTGGACTGGAAGACCCTCGGCGACGTGGACTACCTGTACGTCTCCCACCTGCACCGCGATCATTTCGACGCCAAGAACCTGGCCGAGAACGTGAGCAAGGACGCCACCGTCCTGCTGCCGGACTACCCGGTGCCGGACCTGCGGCGCGAGCTGGAGAAGCTGGGCTTCACCAAGTTCTTCGAGACCGAGGATTCGGTCAAGCACAAGGTCAGCGGCCCCAAGGGCGATCTCGACATCATGATCATCGCGCTGCGCGCGCCCGCCGACGGCCCCATCGGCGACTCCGGCATCGTGGTCTCCGACGGCGAGACGGTGCTGTTCAACATGAACGACGCCCGCCCGGTGGACATGGACGTGCTCGGCGACAACTTCGGCGACATCGACGTGCACCTGCTGCAGTACTCGGGCGCCATCTGGTACCCGATGGTCTACGACATGCCGAAGGGCTCCAAGCGCCGCTTCGCGGAGCAGAAGCGTCAGCGTGGCATGGACCGCGCGCGCAGCTACGTCGACCAGGTGGCGGGCACCTGGGTGGTCCCGTCGGCCGGACCGCCCGCCTTCCTCGATCCCGAGCTGCGCTACCTCAACGACGAGGGCCGCACGGGCGAGGAGACGGTGCTCGGCGACCCGTCGAACATCTTCCCGGACCAGATCACCTTCCTGGAGGAGATGCGCACCAACGGCAACGACGGCGGCCTGCTGTTCATCCCCGGTACCGTCGGCGATTTCCGCGGTAAGGAGCTGGTCTCGCTGTCGCACCCGGTCTCCGAGGCCGAGGTGATGGACATCTTCGAGAACAAGACGGCGTACCTCGACGCCTTCGCCGAGCGTCAGGCCCCGGTGCTGGCCGCGGAGAAGGCCACCTGGGCGCAGGACGACGGGGTGCCGCTGCTGGGCGCGCTCAAGGCCAAATTCGAGCCGATCATGCAGGCTTCGGCCCTGATCAGCGACGGTATCGGGTACGCCGTGGGCCTGGAGATGGGCGACGAGACGGTGGTTCTCGACTTCCCGAACCGCACCGTGCGCGAGCCCGTGGAGGGCGAGGGCAAGTACCGGTACGGCTTCCGCATCGCGCCGGAGCTGGTGCGCACGGTGCTGCGCGACGACGAGCCCGACTGGGTGAACACGATCTTCCTGTCGACCCGGTTCACCACGTGGCGGATCGGCGGCTACAACGAGTTCCTCTACACCTTCTTCAAGTGCCTCACGCCCGAGCGGATCGCCTATGCGGACGGCTGGTTCTCCGAAGCGCACGACGATTCCGCGTCGATCGATCTGGAGGGCTGGGAGGTGCAGCGCCGCTGCCCGCACCTCAAGGCCGACCTGTCGAAGTTCGGCGTGGTCGAGGGTGGCAAGCTCACCTGCAACCTGCACGGCTGGCAGTGGGACCTGGAATCGGGTCGCTGCCTCACGTCGAGCGGGCACGAACTGCGTGCGAAGAGGTTGACGTGAGCACACCGAGGTTCCCGCGGAACAACCGCAAGCGAGTGGACGACTACTACGGCGTCCACGACACCGGCATGGCTACGCAGGCCCCGCCGCAGCGGCCCGCGGCACCGTCTCCCGCGCAGGTGCCACCGGGCCCGCAGCAGGCTCCGCAGCGCCAGGTCCCGCCGGCCGGACCGGTCCAGGGACCGCCGCCGGGCGCCGCACCCCAGGGACCTCCGCAGCAGGGGCCACCGCCGCAGGCTCCGCCTGCCCCGCCCCGCGTCGAGCCCCGGCCGCCGGCCCCCGAGCCGCGCAGCAAGCCCGACCCGCTCAACGATCCGCTGACCTCGGAGACCTTCCTCGGTGTGCAGCCGGAGTCCGACACCTTCGAGGCCGCGGTCACCGGCGCGTTCCGATACGGCGGGGCACCGCAGCCGCCGCAGAGCGAACCCGCCGCGGAGACACCGACATTCGACGCCGGGTACGACCAGTTCGCGCCGCCGCGGTTCGAACCGCGCGCCGAGAGCGCGTGGTCGGAGTCGGCCGGCGCGCAGGCACCGTCGCCCGATCCGACGGTGACCGACGAGCCCACCCCGGCGCCCGCGGATCACCCCGACGGCTACATCGATGTGGAGGTGGTCGACGTCGTCGAAGTCGACCACGAACCCCCGCCCGTCCGTGAGACGCTGGCGATCGACGCGTTCCCGTACACCCAGATCGACGAGTCCTACGTGGACCCGGCGGTCCTGCCCGAACCGAAGGAGCCCGGTGACATGACCGACTTCAACGAGTCGCTGAAGGAAGCGATGAGCATCGAGGGCGCACTCGGCGTGGCCCTGGTGGATTCGCAGAGCGGCATGGCGCTGGCCACCGCGGGCGACCCGACGGAGTTCAACCTCGAGGTGGCCGCCGCGGGCAACTCGGCGCTGGTGCAGGCGATGAGCCGCACGCTGGGCGACCTGGACCTCGACGATCACATCGAGGACATCCTGATCACGCTGGGCTCGCAGTACCAGATCGTGCGCCCCATCAAGCAGGGCGCCGAGGGACTGTTCCTGTACCTGGTGCTCGACCGTTCGCGCGCGAACCTGGCGATGGCCCGGTTCCGCCTCACCAAGCTGGAAGAGCAGATCGAGGTCTGATCGTCGCCGATGGTGAATCGACGATTTACCATTGAGGGATGACAGATCGGCAGTGGACGCGGCTCGGCGCCGTCCTCGGTGCGGTCGCCGCCGTCGCGGGGACGGCCGCGGTGGTGCTGTTCGCGACCATCTTCGCGAACCCGTGGGAGCTCCTCGCGGTGGCCGGGTTCGGTGCGCTCGGCTCCTGGTTCGCACGGCGGCGGGGCGCGCACGGAAAGCCGGCGCCGCTGGTCACCTACGACCTCGGGTTGATGGTCGCCGTGGTCACGGTCTGCGGCACTCTGGCGTGGTCGATCAGCCCCGCCGAACCGGGCGGGTGGCCGCTGGTCTTCGTCCTGGTGGCTCCGTTCCTGCTGCTGATCTGGGTGATACGGACCGCCGCGACCTGGCGCCGGGTCCCGGTCGGACTGACGGTCGCGGTGCCCCTGATCGTGGCGATCACCATCGGACTCACCGCGACGAGCGCACTCACCGACGCCCGGTACGCGCTGGCCAAGAACGACTTCCAGGCCATCGCGTTGAACCCGCCGCCGCGCGGCGAGGGCAGGGACATGCGGATCGGCACCTACTGGGCGCGGGTGTTCACGCGCGACGACGGTGCGGTGAAGTTCCGCTTCGGCAACAGCTGGACGGGCCTGATGTACGTCCCGGAGGGCCTGCCCGATCCGTCGCCCGACGATCCGCAGGGCTACTACCGGCCGTGGGCACCGCGATGGTGGACCTTCGATGCGGACTGAATCTCTCTCGGAATCAGTACGATCGACCTGATGACCACAACCATGTCCGTCTCGCCGAAGAAGCCGGCGTGGTGGCACCGTCCGCCGGGATGGCCACTCGCCATCGCGAGCCTCGTCGTCTGCGGAGCCTGGATCCTCGAGGCCAGCACACCGCAGGACGGCAGCCCGACGGTCGGGGTGGCGATCATCGGCGGGATCGGCCTGGTCACGCTCGCCTGGATCGGGCGCACCATGATCGCGGTCGCCGGCCGGCCGCGCTGGAGCGCGCGGTACCTGGCAGTGCCCCTGATCGGCCTGACCACCTTCGGCCTGGTCTACGTCGACGCCCCTTTCAAGGCCCGCTGGGCACACGCGCAACCCGCATTCGAGCATGCCGCGCACAGCGCACTGAGAACGGGACACCCGATCCGTCAGCACATGCGGCTGGGGACCTTCGAGGTCGATCAGACCGTGATCGACGGGACGGTGCGCTTCCGCTTCGGGCGCGGGTCGATCGGCGATACCCATTACATCGTGTACGCCGCGAACGGCGTGCCGCACACCTACGGCCCACCGTCGGCGGGCGACAAGGTCACGCATATCGACGGGCCGTGGTGGCGCGTAGTCGATATGTACTGACGATCCGTAGTTTGACGTACCGTACTTCGCATGCAAAGCATCGATGCGCCGGACCGCCAGTGGTGGCAGCGGCCCCCGGGGCGGCCGATGACCTTCACCGCCATCGCGCTGGTCCTCGTTCTCGCCTGGGCGGTGTCGCTGCCCGGCGGCAACGTCATGCTGTTGCTGGTGGCCTTCTGGCCGACGGCGATCTTCGCGCTGGTGTGGGTCATCCGCGTGGGTGTCGCGCTGGCCACCCCGCACCGTCCGCGGTGGGACGCGCGGTACCTGGTGATCCCGGTGATCTGCCTGACGGGGCTGGCGGCCGCCGCCTTCGACCTCCCGCGCGAGGCCCGCTGGGCCTACGCGAAACCGCGCATGGAATCGGCCTCGGCCGCGATCCGCAGCGGCGCCATGAAGGTGGCTCAGTCCGAGGATCTGCGCATCGGCAGCTACGCGCTGAGCTTCCACGACCGCCAGGACGGCAATGTCTGGTTCCGGATCACCGACGCCGGATTCCTCAACTCCACCTATCTCGTCCACTCGCCCGAGAATCGTCCCGTGCACGCGCAGGGCCGACCGACGTACAACACCGTCGAGCACTTCGACGGTCAGTGGTGGCTCGTCAACGAGATCTTCGACTGAAAGGCCGATCGTGACCGACTACTCCGCGCTCGATCCGCAGCGCCGGGCGGCCGTGCGCTCGGTGCGGGAGTCCTCGCTGATGACCCGGATCTTCATCGCCGTCGGCATCATCACCGTGGTCGTGGGCTGCTACTTCACGGTGGTCGATACGGTTTTCCTGGCGTCGAGCGTCACCGCCCAGGGGCGGGTCGTGGACTACGAGGAGAGCGAGAGCCGCGAGGACGACGGCCGGATCAGCTACAGCTATCAGCGGATCGTCGGGTACACGGTGGACGGTGTCGAGTACCGCAAGCGCGAGTCCGGCGCATCGTCCTCCGAGCCGGCGATCGGCGATCCCGTCACCGTGTACTACAACCCCGACGATCCGCAGGACGCGATGATCGATGCCTTCCTGCGGAAGTGGATCGGCCCCTTGGCGATCGGCTTCGGAGTGCTCTGGACGGCCCTCTTCGGTGCCGTTCAACGCTGGATGCGCCGCAAGCAGAGCCAGCGGGAGCTGACCGCGATCAACGGCACCCGGATACCGCTGTCGGTCACGGATCTCCGCGACGACGAATCGACCGATGTCGAAGGCAAGACCCACAAGGTCGTCGTCGCCACGATGTCGGGCGCCGACCCGGTGACGGGGGCGGCGCGGGAGTTCACCTCCCGCTACTACGGCTGGCGGCGGCACCGCCGGGCACCGGCATTGGGCACCCCGTACGTCGCGTTCGTCGACGACACCGGCGAGATCATCATCCGCGCATGACGGAAACCGGCGATATCCGCGGTGATACCCACAATGGCTCCGGATAGCGCAGGAAACCGCCGGTTTCGGTAGCTACGGACGCAGGACGTCGGTGCCGATGAAGGGCTGCAGGGCGGCGGGGACCCGGACGGAACCGTCGGGCTGCTGGTGGTTCTCCCAGATCGCGACGAGCCAGCGGGTGGTGGCCAGCGTGCCGTTGAGCGTGGCGGCCACCTGCGGGCGGCCGTCCTCGTCGCGGTACCGCACGCCGAGGCGACGCGCCTGGAAGGTGGTGCAGTTCGAGGTGGAGGTGAGCTCGCGGTAGCGGCCCTGCGAGGGCACCCACGCCTCGCAGTCGAACTTGCGCGCGGCCGAGCTGCCGAGATCGCCCGCGGCCACGTCGATCACGCGGTAGGGCACCTCGACGGCGGCCAGCATCTCCTTCTCGAAGTCCAGCAGCCGCTGATGCTCGGCATCGGCGTCCTCCGGCTTGCAGTAGACGAACATCTCGATCTTGTCGAACTGGTGCACGCGGATGATGCCGCGCGTGTCCTTGCCGTACGAGCCGGCCTCCCGGCGGAAGCAACTCGACTGCGCCGCATAGCGGATCGGGCCGTCGGCCAGGTCCACGATCTCGCCCATGTGGTATCCGGCCAGCGGCACCTCGGAGGTGCCCACCAGGTACAGGTCGTCGGCCTCGAGGCGGTAGATCTCGTCGGCGTGCGCGCCGAGGAATCCGGTGCCGGCCATCACTTCCGGCTTCACCAGCACGGGCGGGATCATCAGCGTGAAGCCGTTCGCCACGGCCTTCTGCACCGCCAGCTGCAGCAGCGCCATCTGGAACAGCGCGCCGTAGCCGGTCATGAAGTAGAACCGCGAACCCGACACCTTGGCGCCGCGCTCCATGTCCAGCAGGCCCAGGCCCTCGGCCAGCTCCAGGTGGTCCTTGGGCTCGGCGATCTCGGGAATCGTGCCCACGTGTTCGAGCACCTCGAAGTCGTCCTCGCCGCCGGCCGGCACGCCGTCGACGATCACGTTGCCGATCTTGCGCGCGGTCTCGTCGAAGGCCTCGTCGGCGCGGGCCTGCGCGGCCTCGGCCTCCTTGACCCGCGCGGCCAGTTCACCGGCCGCGGCCACGAGCGCCGGGCGCTCGTCGGGCGAGGCCTTGCCGATCGACTTCGACGAGGCCTTGTGCTCGGCTCGCAGGTTGTCGGCCGCCAGCACGGCCGCCCGACGGTCCGCGTCGGCGGACAGCAGTGCGTCCACCAGCGCAGGGTCTTCCCCTCGGGCGCGCTGCGAGGCGCGCACGCGATCCGGATTCTCGCGGAGCAGCTTGACGTCGATCACCCGACCAGCCTATTACGCCGCCGGTACCGTGCCCCACACGGTATTCGCCCGCGGGGCCAGGCATGATGGATCCGATGGCCGACGACACCGATACCCAGCCCGAGCCCGTCCTCCCCCCGGACGGGTCGGACCGTCCGGCTTCCGATCACGATGAGCAGGCGCGAACCGACCCGCGCGCCGGCGCGGCCGAGACGGATGTGACCGACGTGGCCGCCGGCCGCGTGAGCGCCGCGAACGTGCGCGCCGTGTTGATCGCGGTGATCGTGGGCGCGGTCGCGCTGGGCGCCACACTCTTCGCCGCCGGGTACTTCGACCCGGTCGCCGAGGAGAACGGCGGTCCGCGCCTGGCCGCGAACGGCTCCACGCTGGCCCGATCGAAGCCCGGCGCGTGCATCACCTGGGACAAGTCCGGCGCGCTGGCCCCCGTGGACTGCTCGGCACCGCACAAGTTCGAGGTGGCGGGCGAGCCCGCGAACACCCTCCCCGCGGACGCGAAGTACCCGTCGGAACAGCAGCTGGCCGCGCTGCGCGAGCAGGTGTGCACACCCGTGGTGGCCGAATACCTGGGCCAGCGCCTCGACCCGAAGAGCCGCTACCAGCTGGGGCTGCTGACCGCCGGGGAGAAGGCCTGGGAGGGCGGTGACCGCACCATGCGCTGCGGCATCCAGACCGTGGACGGCACCGGCACCGTGATCGAGACCACCGGCAAGGTGGCCAACCAGGACAAGGCCACGTCCTGGCCCGTAGGCACCTGCATCGGGATCAACGACCGGCGCCAGCCCACCGTGCCGGTGGACTGCAGCGCCCCGCACGCCTTCGAGGTGACCGCCACCGTCGACCTGCGGCAGAAGTTCCCCGACGCCTCGTGGCCCACGGCGGCGCAGCAGGAGGACTACCTGGGCGGGGTGTGCCCCGACCGGACCACGGCGTGGTTCGGCGCGCAGGACGGCCTCCGAAAATCGGGCCTGCAGTTGCAGTGGAACACCATCTCGCAGCCCTCGTGGACCGCCGGAGCGCGCACCGCGGTGTGCTTCGTGGCCTCCTCGGACGGCAAGACCTTCACCCCGATCACCGGCTCGGCGAAATCGCCCAACCTGCTGATCGACGGGAAGAAACCGGTGATGCCCACGTTCCCCGGCGCGCCCGCGCCGAAGCCGGGCGGATAGCCCGTGCACGTCTCGCGCCGCGCCTTCCAGGACTGGGTGTCCGATGCGCTCGACGATGTGCCGCCGCAGCTCGCGGAGGCGATGACCAACGTGGTCGTGCTGGTGCGGGACCGCAACGACGAGGACCCCACCATCCTCGGCCTGTACGAGGGCATCGCGCTCACCGAGCGGGACACCAGCACCTACTTCGGCACCCTGCCCGACCGGATCTTCATCTACCGCGAGCCGCTCATGGAGATGTGCGATACCGAGGAGCAACTCCGCAAGGAGATCCGGGTGACGGTGCTGCACGAGATCGGCCACCATTTCGGCATCGACGACCACCGACTCCACGAGTTGGGCTGGGCCTGAGCTTCAGCCCATCGGGCCGACGGCCTCAGCCCATCGGATCGACGGGCGACGGTGCGTCGGCCCAGCTGACCACTTCCCAGCCGCCGGACACGGGGCGCAGCACGATCTCCCCGGTGTTCGGCAGGTGGTGCTTGTGCGCGTACTCGCCGTCCACCCGGCCCAGGTGCGCGGCCACCAGCCGGATCGCGGCGCCGTGGCTCACGAGGTACACGTCGCCCTGATCGTCCCCGTCGAGGTACTGCGCGCGCGCCGCCTCGACTGCGGGCAGGTAGCGGGCCAGCAGGTCGTCGGCCGATTCGCCGCCGGGCAGCGCCGCGGCGCGGTCGCCGGAGTGCCAGCGCCGCACCACCTCCTGGAACTGCTTCACGGAGGCCTCGTCGTTGCGGCCCTCCAGGTCGCCCGCCTGCACCTCGTGCACGCCGTCGATCACGGTGACGGGTGCCTCCCAGCCGGCGCCGATCAGCTCCGCGGTCTGCTGCGCGCGCCGCGCGACCGAACACAGCAGCGCGGCCGGAACCACCCCGGGACGGTCGGCGGCGAACCGTCGGGCCTGGTCCGAGCCCTCCGGGGTGAGCGGCGCCCCGGGCGGACGGGTGTCCAGGGTCTTGGCCACGTTGGCGGTGGTCTGGCCGTGCCGGACCAGATGCAACAGCCCCGTCATCGTTCTCCCCTGCGCAATCGTTGGAACCAGTCGGCGGAGTCGCCGGGATCGGTGGGCGCGATCCCGGGGCCGCCGGGCCGCGGCCAGGAGCCGAGGAAGCGGACGTCGTCGCACACGCGGTGCAGCGCGCGCAGCGCCTCCCCGATGGCCGGATCGTCGATGTGGCCCACGCAGTCGAAGTGGAACACGTAACGCCCCAGCACAGTGCGCTTGGGCCGGGACTCGATGCGAGTGAGATCGACTCCACGGAGCGCGAATTCGGCCATCGCGAGAGCGAGCGAACCCGGCCTGCTGGGCACATCGAGCACCACGGAGGTGCAGTCCTGACCGGTGCGCGCGGGCGCCGGACCGGGCCGCCCGCACAGCACGAACCGGGTGCGGGCGTCGGCGACATCGGCGACGCCGGTGGCCTGTTCGGGGACGCCGTGCATCTGCGCGGCGAGCGCGGTGGTGACGGCGAGGTCGATCCGCCCTTCCGCCGCGTCCACAGCGGCCGCGGCGTTCGAGGCGGCGGGCACGAGTTCGGCCTGCGGTGCGTTCGCGGCCAGCCACCCGCGCACCTGTGCGGAGGCGACCGGATACGCGCCGACGGTGCGCGCCTGCGCCAGGGGGACGTGTCCGGCGATCGAGAAGGCGACGGCGAGATCGGTTTCGGCGTAGATCTGCAGCGGGGGCCCGAATCCGAGGGTGTCGACGGTGGGCGTGACCGGGCCCTCGACCGACGATTCGATGGGCACGCACGCGAGGTCGACGGCACCGTCGGCCACGAGCTCGAGGGCGGCGATCTGCGAGGGCGCGCTCACCCGTTCCGCGCCCACCAGGTTCACCCCGGGCACCTCCATCGCACCCCGGGCGGCGAGGTCCAGGCACTGCAGCAGCGCCATCTCGGTGAAGGTCCCCTCGGGGCCGAAATAGGCGATGCGCGTCACCCCGAAAGCCTATCGGAGCCGACCCCTGCGACGAGGGACACACAACCCGCGACCCGCACTGTTCAGTATAGTGATCTCGATATTGTGGGGCTGGAGCATGGGGGCACGCATGGCTGACGACAACCCGCTGGACCGGATCAGTTCGGGACCGGCGCCGCAGGGGCCGAGCCCGTGGCGGGCGAACCGGCTGCCCACGGGCAGTCCCTACTCGAACGGTCTCTACGGCACCGGGGATGTGCATCGCCGGCGCCGGCTGGGCCGCGCCGGGTGGCTCGCCCTCATCGCCGCGGTGGCGCTGCTCGCGGGCGCCGTCGGATGGGCGGCGGTCACGAAGGAGGGCGCGGCCACCACCGGGCCCACGGCGGTCGCCCCCACGGGCACCGCGGCGGCGCCCGTGCCGCCGTCGGTCGACCAGATCGCCGCGAACGCGGTGTTCACCACCGCGCTCGTCACACCGGCGTCGTGCGCGCTGCCGCCGTGGTCCACCGAACGTGCGGCGATGCAGCGGTTCTCGGAGGTCGCGCTCGCCTGCCTGGAATCGGTGTGGGCACTCCCGACGATGCGGGTCGAGCTCTTCTCCTCCCCCGACGGGGCGGTGCCGGGCTCGGACTGTCCGGCGGACTGGAAGATCACCTCGTTCGGCGTGTGCGGCGCCCGCAACGACGTCCTGTACGTCAACGCCGACCGCATGGTGTCCAGCATCGGAAGCCAGGCGGGCGGTGCGCTGCAGTGGCTCGGCCTCGCCGCGGCCGGCCAGGCGGAGGTGCGCAGCGGGGTGAGCGCCGATGCCCGGGCGCTGATCCGCTCCGCGGGCGGGGACACCGGTCCGCAGGGTTTCGACTACGCCAAGCGGGAGCACATGCAGGGCCTGTGCCTTGCGGGCACCACGGTCGGCCGGCTGGTGGGTCGCGGGGTGGCCGCGGGCGATCTGGCACGGGCGTCGGAGCAGGCGGGCACCTGGTCGCTGGTGGGTTCGGACAATCGTCCGGTGTCGGCGGCCACCGCGCGCGGCTGGTTCGACCGTGGCAGCCAGTCCCCCACGCCCGAGGTGTGCCGCGCGGTGTGGACCGTTCCCGTGGACGAGGTGTCCTGAGCCCTACCGCAATCCGAGGGCGTGCAGGCGGTCGGTGATGGCCTGCGGCTGCGGGGTGAGCAGGTGGCGCAGGCGCTCGCGCACGGCGTCCTGCGCCATGGGGTTGAGCGCGGCCAATCGCGTCTCGTCGGGTGCGGCGAGCGCGCCCTCGATGTCGTCGCCGGTGAGCGCGGCGACGGTGCCGCACAGCACGGCCACGGCCTGATCCGGTCCGGCGACCGCGATGGCGAATCCGGGACCGGTCTCGTGGACGCCCCAGATCAGGAAGTCGACGAGCTCGCGCGGTTTG
Source organism: Tsukamurella sp. TY48 (assembly GCF_019656655.1). Taxonomy (GTDB): domain Bacteria; phylum Actinomycetota; class Actinomycetes; order Mycobacteriales; family Mycobacteriaceae; genus Tsukamurella; species Tsukamurella strandjordii. The sequence goes on from NZ_BPMV01000001.1 coordinate 1,694,145, forward strand.
TCCGGATCGAATCCATGGGTCGTGAGGTCGGACGGTCCGGCGATCGCCAGGCCGTCGACCAGGGACATCGGCTCGCGCGGGGGTGCCAGCAGCTCCAGTTCGATCGCCATCACCATGACGATAACTCTTGTCCCGGGTTGCCGACCCAATTAGGTTAGGGTTACCTTCTACGGCATACCCACCGAGTGAGAGGAGTCGTCATGAGCGCCCCCACGATCGCCGAGCCGACCCCGGCAGAGCGCGTCCGCACCGTCGCCGTCGTGCCGCACGCGGCCGTCCTGGTGGCCGACGGCCAGGAACCGATCACCGTCCTGCTCCACCACGTGCTCGGCGACCGGTTGGTGATCGCCATCGCCGACGACGTCCCCTGGCTCGACGGCGTGCGCGCCATGGTGGAGATCAACGACATCTCGCCGCTCGCGCTGCGCGAACGCACCCGGTCGCTGGTGTGGCTGTCCGGCACCCTCTCGGAGGTGGCCGACGGTGCCGCCCTCGCCGCCCGGGTGGCGATCGAGAATCCGCTGGAATCGCTGCTCGATGTGGGCAACGGCTCGCGCCTGCTGACCCTGCCGGTGGAGACCGCCGTGCTGGCCGACACCGCCGGCGCCTCGTCGGTGACGGGCGATGAACTCGCGGCGGCTGAGCCGGATCCGTTCGCGGGCTACGAATCCGCGTGGCTGGCACACGTGGAGAACGACCATCCGGAGATGGTCGGCCAACTGTCCCGGCGCATTCCGGGCAAGCTGCGCAACCACCGCATCCGGCTGCTGGGCATCGATCGCTTCGGTATCCGGCTGCGTGCCGAGCACCACGAGCTCTCGGATGTGGATGTGCGCCTGAACTTCGCGCAACCCGCCACCGATATGGCCGCCCTGCAGCGGGGCATCCGCATCCTGCTGGGCTGCCCGTTCCTCAACGGCCTGCGCGCCGCCAGCTAGATCCGCTCACGAATTCGGGTTCTGCGTTGGCACTCGGCCGGATTCGGCCTCGTCCGCCCGCAGAACCCGAATTCCTGAAGCGCTAGTGCGCCTGCACGGTGATATCAGTGCCCTTCGGGGTGAGCAGGTACACGCCCGCCGCCACCGCCAGCAGGATCACGCCACCCACCAGACCGGTGGTCTGCAGTGAGGCCGTGAACCCGGTGGCCGCGTGCTCCGCCAGCGCCGGGATCTGCGCTTCCCGAGCGATCGCCATTGCGGCGCCGAGGGATTCACCCGCCGCATCCGCCGTGGCGGCATCCACTCCCGGGATCGCCGCGAAGTCCGCATCGGCCGTGTAGAGCATCGCTGCCACACTGCCGAGGACGGCCACACCGAGCACGTTGCCCAGGTCGTAGGAGGTCTCCTCCAGCGCGGCGGCGTTGCCCGCCTTGTCCTCCGGTGTGCCGGACATGATCATCGCCGAGGCAACGGTCATCGACCCCATGCCCATGCCCACCAGGACCAGCGGGGCGATCAGCGTCGCGTAGGTGAGCTCGCCCGAGGCGTCGATCAGCACCATGCCGATACCCGCCAGGGCCAGACCGCCCGCCAAGACGGTCCGCGCGGTGAGCAGTCGGGTGATCCACGGCGCGGCGATGGACGCGATGGTCGCGGCCGCGGCCACCGGCAGCAGCCGCACCCCCGTCTCGATCGGCGTGTAGTTCTCCACCAGCTGCATCCACTGCGCGAGCAGCAGCAGGGCGGCGGCCATCGCGAACATCACGCCGAGGGCGGCGAGGATGGCCGCGGTGAACTGGCGGCGCTCGAACAGCCGCACGTCGAGCAGCGGGTCCGGCCGATGCAGTGAGCGGTACACGAACAGCGACAGCGCGATCACCGCGAGCAGCAGCGCCAGCAGCGCGGGCGCCGAGGCGAAGGTGTGGTCCTTGGCGAACCGCTTGATCGACCACACCAGGGCCACCATGCCGGTGATCGACAGGAGGGCGCCCACGTAGTCCCAGCGGCCGGGGCTCGGCACCGTCGATTCGGGCAGGATGAGCAGGCCCGCGATGAGCACCACGGCCATGAACGGCACGTTCACCAGGAACGCGGCGCGCCACGAGAAGTTCTCCAGCAGAACGCCGCCCGCGATCGGTCCGACTGCGGCACCGATGCCGGACACGGCCGCCCACAGGCCCAGCGCCTTCGCGCGCTCGGCGGGGTCGGTGAAGATCACCCGCAGCAGCGACAGCGTGGTCGGCATGATCATCGCGCCGCCCACACCCAGCAGGGCACGCAGCGCGATCACCTGGCCGGGCGTCTCCGCCCACAGCACCAGCAGCGATGCCACGCCGAAGACGCCGTAGCCCAGCAGCAGCATCCGCTTGCGGCCGAACCGGTCTCCGAGCGAGGCGGTCGACACCAGCAACCCGGCCAAGACCAGCGAGTAGGCGTCGATGATCCAGAGTTGTTGCGCCGCAGTGGGGCGCAGATCCGCGGAGAGATCCGGGATGGCGATGTTGAGGATCGTCAGATCCACGGTGATCACCAGCAGGCTCACCGAGAGAACGGCCGCCGCCGCCCACCGTCGCGCGAACGACATGGTGGCGGGGCCATCGGTCGTGAGTTGAGTCATGACTGGGTTCCCTTCGTCGCGCCGAGCGGCGCGGTCCAGAGCGCCGCGATGGCGCTGTCGAGCAGGTCGCGGTCCATGGGCTTCTCGGCGATGACGGCGTCCATGGTCGCGCCGTCGGTGAGCATCGCCACGGCGCGGGCGTTCTCGGGCGGGATGTACCGCGACAGGGTCTCGATGTGTCGCGCGGTCCAGTGCCGGGCGAGCTCCTCCAATTCGGGGCTCAGCAGCGAGGCGCAGGTGACGGCGAAATCGCCGCGCACGAGCTGCGGGTCCTCGAGGTAGCGGTGCAGGGCGGCGGTGTAGGCCGTCGACGAGGCGCCCTCCCGGACGAACTCGGCCTCCAGTTCGGCGAGCCACTGTTCCGCTTCGGCCATGAGACTCTGCAGCGCCGCGGCGCGCAGATCGTCGAGGGTGGCGAAGTACTGCGTGGTCGATCCCAGCGGGACGCCGGCACGCGTGGCCACCTTGCGGTGCGTCAGCGCATCGGGTCCGGCCTCCAGCACGAGCGCCGCGGCGGCGTCCACGATCTCGCGGCGGCGACGCTCGGGGTCACGGCGGCGCGGTGTGTCGGTCATACTCATTCTCCTAATGTACGTCTGTACATGTACAACTGTACATCAAGGCGCGGTGTTGTCGATTCTTCACCCGCGCGGTGTTCTTTTGCAGCCCGAACCGGTTAGATTGGTGCGATGAACACCACAGAGGGTTCGACGAAGCACTCCGTCAAGGAGACTGTGAGCGAGACGGCGAAGTCCTGGCTGCGCAAGGCCATCGCGGCCTTCGTGCTCGTGGGCGTACTGATCGCGGTGTACTTCGGCCTGTCCGCCTTCATTCCGCGCTGGTGGGCCCAACAGGTCGGCCGCTGGGTGGATTCGAGCATGACCAGCGGCACCCTCTTCGGCCTGGGCATCGGCTTCGCCAGCACGGCCGTACCACTTCTCATCCTGGTGTTCGCCGCGCGGCGGGTGAAGAGCCATCCCGCGATCGCCACCATCGCGGGCGTCCTCGCGGTGGCCGCGTCGGTGCCGAACCTGATGACCCTGTCGGTGGTGATCGGCGTGGGCAGCGGCGCCAACGCCGGTCGCCAGACGATGAACGTCGACTCCCCCGGTTTCCGCGGGGCCACCCTGATCGGCGTGATCGTCGGTGCTCTCTTCGCCGTGGCTCTGGCGATCTTCCTCGCCGTGCAGCGCAAGAAGCGCGCGAAGAAGAAGCAGATCAAGGCCGCCGAGAAGGAGGCCAAGGCAGCCGCCAAGCAGGCGGAGAAGGACGCCAAGGCGGCCGAGAAGGCGCTCAAGAGCGGGCACGCCCCCGCCGCGTCCAGCCTCGACGACGATCAGCCCGCGCAACCGGGCAGCGGCGCGAGTAGCTAGCCGCGTCCGCGAGGACTACCCACCCCGGCTTTCGCTCCGCCGCGATCACTCCTGGCCTCGACCGATGTCGTGAAGCGATGTCGTCAGCCGGGAAGGCCGGGATCGTCGTCGTCCGCCTGCGGGATCGAATCGGCCGGCTGAACACGCCTGCTATCGCCGGTCAACAGCTGGCGAATCTCGGTCCGGCTCGCGAATCGCAGCTTCAGCACCGCCGCCGCAACGAGGAATCCCGCCGCGGGGAGCACACCCGCGCCGAGACCCGCGAAGCCTGCCAATCCGCCGACCGCCACCACCGAGGCGAAGGTCCTTCGTGGCGGATTCGTCGTTTCCGGTTCGCCCCAGATGGCGTACACGGCAACGGCCATCACGAGGGCCACGGTCACAGAAATCGCGTCGGCACTCATCTACTCACCGCGCACGATCGCCCCGCTCGGCGGACTCCACGCCGCTCAGGCCTCAGATCCCGAACAGGCTCTCGATCGGCGACTTGGCGAAGTACACCAGGAACAGGCCGGCCACCACCCACAGCAGCGGGTGCACCGTCTTCGCCTTGCCCTGCGCCACGGCGAGCACCACCCAGGTGATGAACCCGATGCCGATGCCGTTGGCGATGGAGTACGTGAAGGGCATCGTGACCACCGTGAGGAAGGAGGGCAGTGCGATGCCGAACTGGGTCCAGTCGATGTCCCTGAGCTGACCGATCATCATGGCGCCCACGATCACCAGCGCAGGCGAGGCGGCCTCGGACGGCACCACCTCGTACAGCGGGGTGAAGAACATCGCCAGCAGGAACAGCACGCCGGTCACGATGTTCGCCAGGCCCGTGCGGGCACCCTCGGCGATGCCGGCGGCGGACTCCACGAAGACGGTGTTCGACGACGCCGAGGCGCCGCCGCCCACGATGGCGCCCGCGCCCTCGACGGCCAGCGCCTTGCCGATGTTGGGGACGCTGCCGTCCTCCTTCATCAGGCCGGCCTCCTTGGTCATGCCGGTGATGGTGCCCATGGCGTCGAAGAAGTTCGACAGCACCAGCGCGAACACCAGGACCGACGCGGCGAGCACGCCGATCCGGGTGAAGGCGCCGAAGATGTCCACCTCGCCCACCAGCGACAGATCCGGCAGCCCGCCGAGCGAGCTGGGCAGCTCCGGGATGTTCAGGCTCCAGCCGTGCGGATCCTTGATCGACGGTCCGAGACCCGTCAGCTTCTGCACGACGAGGGCGACGATCGTGGTGATCACCACGCCCAGCAGGATCGCGCCGGGCACCTTGCGCACCACCAGGATGCCCATCAGCAGCACGCCGAAGACGAACACCGCCGTCGGCCACGACGCCACGGAGTTGCCGATCCCCAGGGTCACCGGCACCGTCGTGCCCGCGGCGTCCGGGACGCGCCGCACGAACCCGGAGTCCACGAAGCCGATGAACGCGATGAAGCAGCCGATACCTGCCGCGATCGCGGCCTTGAGCTCGGCGGGGATCGCGCGGAAGACCGCGGTGCGGAAACCGGTGACGCCGAGGATCACGATGATGATGCCGTCGATCACCACCAGGCCCATGGCCTCGGGCCAGGTGACCTGCGGCGCGACGCTCACCGCGAGCAGGCTGTTCACGCCGAGGCCGGCGGCGATACCGAAGGGGTAGTTGACGATCGCACCGAAGACGATGCACATCAGGCCCGCGGCGAGCGCGGTGACGGCGGCGACCTGCGCGGTGGGCAGCACGTTGCCGAGCACGTCGGTGTTCTTGTTGTTGCCCACGATGCCGCCGATGATGATCGGGTTGAGCACCACGATGTAGGCCATCGTGAAGAAGGTGACGAGGCCACCGCGCAGCTCGCGCGAGATCGTCGAGCCGCGCTCGCTGATCTGGAAGTAGCGGTCGACAGGCCCCAGGCGGGGTTCGACAGGTGCAGACACGGCGTTCACCTCGGCGATCGTGAGCGGGACCGCGCAATCGTATGACACGCCGATACAGTGGGCCGGTGAGCGCCCCCGAAGCCGTGCCCGCGAGCGAGAAGGGTCCGCTGCGCGCCGAGATCGCCATCGTCCTGCTGGTGACTTTCGGCTGGTCGGGGATGTATTCGCTGATCCGGCTGATCGGCTATCAACTCGGCCCCGGTGTGGGCGGCACGACGGTGAGCCTCAACCCCTCGCGCAGCCCGCACATCCCCATCGATTTCCTGCTCCAGACGCTCACGGCGGTGCAGCTGTTCGCCTGGGCCTCCCTCGCCCTCTATCTGCTGTGGCGCTCGGGCATCGGCGTGGCCGATCTGGGCTTCGCGCTGCGCGGCTCCCGGCGCGAGCTGCTCAAGAACATCGGGCTCGGGACGGGGCTCGCGGCGTTGATCGGCCTCCCCGGATTGGCCCTCTACGTGGCGGGACGTGCGCTGGGCGTCACCGCGAACGTGCTGCCCGCGGCGGGCGGCGACCCCGGCTGGCGGATGGTGACCTACGTGCTCATCGCCGCCGGTAACGCCGTCGCCGAGGAGGTCGTGGTGGTGGGCTACTTCATGACCCGGCTGCGGCAGCTCGGGGTGGGGCGCGGCGGCACGATCGCCGCCTCCGCCCTCCTGCGCGGCAGCTACCACCTGTACCAGGGGTTCGGTGCCGGTCTGGGGAACGTGGTGATGGGTGTGATCTTCGGTGCGGTCTACGACCGGTGGCGCACGCTGTGGCCGCTGGTGATCGCCCATTTCGTGATCGACGTGGTGGCCTACCTCGGCTACGCGCTGCTCAGATCACACCTCGGTTTCCTCAGCTAGCGATCACCCGCGGCGCACGCCCGGTTCCATGCCCTCACGAGGCAGGATTCGGCTCGTACGCTCGCGAAACCCGACATTCGGGTCACCCGATCTCTCAGATACTGCCCGTACAGTCGGAATGCGTGAACGACGAACGATCCCGGGGCGACGAGCGGCCGCTCGCCTGGTCCCAGGTACCCGAGGGCGAGCCGTCGGTGACCCGGCGCCCCGTCGGGAACCGGCAGGGCCCGCCGCGTCCGCAGCCGCCCCGGCAGGCGCGACCGCAGCAGCCGCCGCAGCCGCCGCGCGGACAGCAGCCCTTCCGTCCGCAGGCTCCGCAGCCGCGACCCACCCGGGTCGAGCGCCCGCAGCCCGCGCCGCCGCAGGGCAACTGGGCCCCGCCGCAGACGCCCGAGCCCATCCCCGCGCGCGCGGAGCGCCGCAGCCGGGGGCACCGGTCGCGTCGGAGAACGCGGCAGCAGTGTGGGCGCGCGCGGAAGCAGCGGCCGGGTGCCCCCGCCGCCGCGACCGCCCCGCGACCGCAGCCGGCGCCGGGCCGCACCGGAGGCGCCGAAGCCGTCCGCTACGCCCCGCGTCACACGCAAACGGCGGCTTCATCCGCTGCGCTGGATCAGCCTGTTCCTGGTCCTGGTGATCGTGGGCACCGCGGCCGCCACCTTCTACTTCGACGGCAAACTCAACCGGGTCGACTCCCTCGCCGCCTACGCCGGCCGGATCGCCGACACCCCGGGAACCAACTGGCTGCTGGTGGGATCCGATGCCCGCGAGGGACTCTCCCCGCAGCAGCAGAAGGACCTGGCCACGGGCGGCGACCTCGGCGGCGCCCGCACCGACACCATCATGCTGGTGCACATCCCCAAGTCCGGTTCGCCGCTGCTGATCTCGATCCCCCGCGACCTGTACGTCCCGGTCCCCGGACAGGGCAGCTACAAGATCAACGCCGCCTACTTCCTGGGCGGCCCCAAGCTCCTGGTGCAGACCTTCGAATCGAAGGCCAAGGTGCGCATCGACCACTACGCGGAGATCGGCTTCGGCGGCTTCGCGAACATGGTGGACGCCCTCGGCGGCATCGAGATGTGCCCGAAGTACCCGATCAACGACCCCAAGGCCGGAATCCGGCTGCAGGCCGGCTGCCAGACGCTCAACGGCGCGCAGGCCCTCGGCTACGTGCGCACCCGCGCCACGCCGAACGCCGACCTCGATCGGGTGACGCACCAGCGCGAGTTCATGACGGCGCTGTTCAAGAAGGCGACATCGCCCAGCACGCTGCTCAATCCGTTCGAGATGTGGAGCCTGGCCGATGCCACCGTGGGCGCGCTCACCGTGGACACCGACACGCACCTGTGGGACCTGGGGCGCCTGGCATGGGCGCTGAGCAGCTCACCCGTCACCACCACCACGCCCACGGGCGGCAGCAGCAACACCGACGAGGGCGATGCGCTCCTCTGGGGCAAGAACACCACCGAGTTCTTCGGACTCATCGCGGCGGATCAACCGGTGCCCGATCGCCTGCTCAGCGCACCCGCGAATTCCGGATAAGGTGAACCTATGACCGATGAGCGCGGCCGGATCGGCCGTCCCCCCAAGGTGAACCGCGAGCAGGTCGTTGCCGCGGCGGCGGACATCCTCACCAATGATGGTCCGCTGAAGTTCTCCATGCGTGCCCTGGCGTCCCGATTGGACATCAGCGCGATGGGGATCTATCACTATTTCGATTCCAAGAACGACCTGCTGGGAGCCGTTCTCGAACATCAGGCGTGGAACACGCCCGTTCCGGAGCTGTCCGCCGACCCCCGCGAGCGGCTCGTGGAGCTGCCCCTGGCGGTGATCACGCACCTGTCCCGGCATCCCTGGGTGATCGACGTGCTCTCGGCCGACGAGATCATCGACGCTTTCTCCGCGTGGGCATTCAACGAGTTCCTCATCACCACAGATGAACTCGACATCGACGAGGCCGATTCGCTTCAGCTGCTGTTCGGCATCTGGCGGATCGTGGTCGGCGAGGTCGTGGTGCGCAACAACATCGCGATGCGCAACGAGCGGCCCACGCCGCCCTGGTACGAGCGCGAGGTCCCGGCCCACGTCGCCGAGCGCGACCGCCTGATGCGGGCGCTCGGCAACGTCGACGACGGCATCAACGCCTACGACGTGGAGGTCACCCTCCGCGCGTACCTGGCCGGCAAGCTGGGGTAGTCCGCCTAGATCGACACCTGGCGGCCGCGCAGGCCGTCACGTGAACGTCGCTGCGCCGCAGTCAGTTCGGAATCGTCCGCGAGTGCCTCGGCGAGCCGCTTGGCGAGTTCGACGGTGCCCGGCACCCACTCGTCGGGATGCGACTCGCGGTCGAGGTCGAAGACGGGGATGAGCAGGCCGTCGGCGCGGAACGAGCCGGCGAACCGCGAGCCCTCGCCCACGGTGAGGCCGCCGGCGGCGTGCACGCGTGCCAGCGCGGCCATCAGCTCGTCCTCGGGGGCGGGATGCACCCAGCGCAGGTGCGCCTTGGAGCCGGTGTCGGCCCACCAGGGCGCGCCCACGCCGTCGGCGCCGAGGTCGAGCCTGGCGGCGGGCGTGATCAGCGAGTTCGCGTGCTCCACCAGCTGGCGGGTCTGCGCATCGGTCTCGCCGGCGAGCCACCAGTCGAAGTCGGAGTGCACCGTGATCTCCAGCGCCGCCGCGGTATCGAGCACCTCGCTCGGCACGGCGTCGGTCGGCTCGGCGAGGGCCTCACCGGGCGCCGTATCGGCGGCGAACCGGGCCGATCCGGCGAGCGCGGCGGCGGGATCCTCCGGGCGCACCGAGGTCTGCAGCGCGGCGTAGCCCACGGGCCCGTCGGACTCCTCGCGGACCAGCGCGAAGGAGGCACCCGGCAGCACCGTCGCCAGCCGGACGTCGCGGGACGAGCCCTGCACGGCGAGGGGCGCCGTCGCGCTCGGGACGAACTGCCGCAGAGCGACGAGATCGCACTCGGCGGCGAGGCCCTCGAACGGGCGGCGCGCGGCCACGGCGTCGTCCGCCGACCGTGCACGCTGCGCGGCGAGCTTCTCGGCGCGGTTCGATCCCTCGCGGGGAGTGGCATTGCGTTCGCGTCTACCCATGCCCCGCAGGGTACCCAAGAGCCCCGGTCAGCCCTGCAACCAGGACCGCGCGCGGGCCGGGTGATTGGTGGCGATCCACTCCACGCCCAGGCCGTGGCACAGGGCCACATCGGCCTGGGTGTCCACCGTCCAGCAGTAGGTGAACCGTCCGGCGGCGCGCGCCTTGGCCACGGTGTCGGGACGCTCGCGCAGTGATTCCACCGACGGTCCGATGCCCTGCGCGCGCACGGCGGTGGCCGCTCCGCCGCCCAGCAGCCGGGAGGCCTCGCCCAGGAGGACCGCGGGGACGCCGGGCGCATTGCGACGCACTCGCCACACCGCCGATCCGGAGAAGGAGATCACCACCACCGGCGCGGAGGCCGGGTCGCCGGGGCGCGAGAGCCCGTGCCGCTGCAGCGTGGCCAGCAGTTTCTGTTCGACGAGCCCGCCGAACCGCACCGGGTGCTTGGTCTCCACGAACAGCGTGCGATCGGCGCTGCGGGCCAGATCGATCAGCTCGTCGAGGGTGACCACGGACTCCGGATGGCCGGGCCGCTTCCACGAGCCGAAGTCCATCGCCCGCAGATCGGCGAGGTCGAGTTCGGACACCGCCCCGGTGCCGTCGGAGGTGCGCTCCACGGTGCGGTCGTGCACACAGACGAGGTGGTGATCGCGCGTGAGCCGGACATCGCATTCGATCGCGTCGGCGCCCTCGGCCACGGCGGCCTCGAAGGCGCTCATCGTGTGCTCCGGGTACTCGCCGCTCGCACCGCGATGTGCCACGATGCCCGCTACACCGCCAACCATCGGCCCTCCTCAGAGTCCTTCTGCGAGTCCGGCCCCGCGTCGATGGCGCGCACCACACGCAGAGTCACGACCAGGAACGCCGCTCCCAGCGCGTACGTGATCGCCGTGTACAGCACGGCATCCGCGTGGTGCTGCAGCCCGCCGGAGGCCTGCGCGTACGCCACACAGGCGAGCGTGACGATACTCAGCGCGACCCACCCCGCCCACCAGCGGCGGATGAACTCCAGGCGGCCATCCGACGACGGTGCGCGGCCGGCGACGCGGTCCTGCGCGCCCACCAGTTCCATGGCCAGGACGGGCGCCGCCACGAGGTTGACCACCGGCACCAGGCAGTACACCCAGAGCTGCCAGGTGGGCCGCGGGTCGAGCGTGCCGAGTTCGCCGTAGACGGCCGCGCGCGCGGCCTGCAGCCAACGGGCGAAGACGATGTACAGGACCACGAGCGCGATCACCGCGAGCCACCCGATGGCGAACACGGAGACCTCGGCACCCCAGGCCAGGTACTTCGAGATCGGTCCGGCGCGGTTGATCACCAGCAACAGGTACGCGGCGGCCTCGGCCAGCGCCGCGAGCACCAGCACCGCGATGGTGCCCTGCAGCACCGAGACCAGCGCGGTCGTGGCGGATTCGGCCCGCCGGCCCTGTTCGGTGACGGGCGCGGGCGCGAACTCCTGCCGCAGGCCCCAGCGGGGCACGTCCGTGTACTTCGGCGTGGGCCCCTGTTCCGACGGTGCGCGGCGCGGCACCGGGAGGGTCTCCGGTGGGCGCCGGGCCAGCCAGCGGATCCGCCGGCCGGGGGGCTGAGTGCGCGCGGTGGGCTGCATCAGACCGCCCCCGGGCCACCGTCCGGCCGCACGACCGGCTTCGCGGCCGCGGCCCAGGCGATCATTCCGCCGTCGACGACCACGGCCTCCACACCCACGGTCTCGAGGTAGCGCACGGCGCTCTCGGAGCGGCCGCCCCCGCGGCAGATCACGTACACCTCGGAGTCGAGGTCGAGTTCGCCGAAGCGCGCCGGCAGCTCGATCAGCGGGATGTGCACGGCGCCCGGTGCGTGACCGAGGTCCCACTCATCGGGTTCGCGCACGTCGAGCAGGGTGATGCCCTCGATCGCGGGCAGGGCGTCGATCCCGATCAGCCCATCGTGCACGGGGCCGGCGGCGGGGATTCCGTGCGCGTCCGTCATGGGGACCAGTTTGGCACGACCTTCTGCGAGGGCAACGAATTCATCCACAGTTTCCACAGGCTCATCCACAGCTTGAGGTTCATTCATATCGGCGTTCACCAGCGCGGATTCCGCCCCCTGTGGAGCGTGTGGAATCACGAACCGTAACTCGCCCACAGGCCCCGCCGCTGCAGGCCGGACAGCGCACCGTCGAGCACGCCGGTCGTGAGGGAGGCCGCGGCCCCGGCCAGCCCGCCGTCGGCGATGGAGGTCCCGCCGCTGAGCAGGCGCGCGAGCAGGGGCTTCGGCGTGTGCATGGTCTCGACCTCGGCGTCCGGGTAGCGCTCGGCGAGCACACCGCGCAGGGTGCCGACACCGTCGGCCAGCCCCAGGTCCACGGCCTTCTCGCCGATCCACACCTCACCGGTGAAGAGCCGCGGATCGTCGCCGAGCTTGGCGCCGCGGCGGTCGGTGACCCAACCGCGGAAGGCCGTGTGGATATCGCCCTGCACGCCGTGCAGCCACTCCACATCGGCTTCGCGGACGTCCTCGAACATGTCGAGGCGGTGCTTGGACTCGCCCGCGGTGAAGACGCGCCGCTCCAGGCCGATCTTCTCGATGAGCTCCTTGGCGCCGAAGCCCGCCGAGATGACGCCGATCGAGCCGACGATCGAGGTGCTGGTCACGAAGATCTCGTCGGCGGCGCAGGCCAGCCAGTACCCGCCCGAGGCGGCCACGTCCTCGCAGAAGGCGAGCACGGGCAGGTCGTGCTTGGCCGCGAGCTGGCGGATGCGGGCGCCGATCAGCTCGGACTGGGCGGGCGAGCCGCCGGGGCTGTTGAGGGCGAGGGCCACGGCCACCGCATCGTCGGTCTCGAAAGCCTTGCGCAGCACCGTCTCGACGCCGGCCAGGTTGAGCACGCCGCGGCTGCTGAGCCCGCCCGACATGGCGGGTGCGGCGATCGGGCCCTCCAGGCGGACGACGGGGACCACCCCGCCGGCCTGGCCGAGCGCGGTGCGCACCCGATGGCTGGCGGCCTTGGCCGCGTCCTGCAGTTCCGTGACGAGTGCACTCATACCCTCGAAGGTAGCGCCTGTACGGCGGTCGCTCTCAGGGCGCGAACGGTGATCCCGGGAAGTTGCGGGCCACCGTCCACACCGCGGCGAGCGCCCCGAGCCCGATCCACAGCCATTTGTTCCTCGGCAGCGAGGGGACCCGGAAGCCCACCCGGTTCCCCAGCCACTGCGCCCACAGCCACACCAGGAGAACGACGATGGGGTAGATCAGCAGATTCGAGGAGAAGGCCGCGGCGAAATCGAAGTTGGTCAGATCGTTGACGGCGCGCAGGCCGCCGCAGCCCGGACAGTAGAGACCGGTGACCGCGTACAGCGGACACACGCCCCAGCTGTTCTGGACGTGCGGGTCGCGCAGATGCAGTGCGAGGACCAGCCCGCCCACACCGGAGGCGGTCAGCAGCGGCGCGGCGGCGGCGCGCAGGCGACCGTCGGCGGGACTGCTGCTTGCCGTCATGCGCTCCAGGCTAGCGTCAGAACGCGGAGACCCAGATCAGGCCGATCACGAGGCTGCCCACCGAGACCAGGGCGTCCAGGAGCGCGTAGCCCCAGGCATTGCGACGGTTCAGCAGGTTGAGCACCGCGTGCGCACCGAAGGTGGTTCCCACCAGCAGCGAGACCACGAAGGTGATCGCGAAGACGTCGAACCGGGGGCCGTAGGTGCAGGCCATCGCGGCGCATTCCCGGAAGGACGGGAGCGCCTGCACGGTGAGGTACAGGTTCGCGAGGGTCGCGCCGACCGAGACGGCGAGGAGGGTGATCGCCACCACGATGTCGGTGCGGGTCTGACGACCGCCGACGAGGGTTCGAATACGGTGCGCCCGACCAGCGTGGGGCGACGGCTCGCGCACCCCGATGCTGTATTCGGTCATGCCACCATGATCCGGCTCGAAGGCCCGGATTCCAAGCTTTTCCGATAGAGATTCAGGTCGTTTCTATCGCTACATTTCGTCGCATCCCAGGTTGGGAGGTGTAAACCACTTCTCCGTCTAGTTCGTCACACGAGCATAGGTGAACAACAAACTTCAGACATATGCCACTCACACCCCAGTGGGCATCGACGGATTTCCTACTCGCGAGTAGGTCGGCTATGGTGGTCGACATCACACGCTGTGACGGGATTCACAGCCCTCGGGCTGGGAGAGGCGGAGGAATGACTGTCGAGCACGAGCACTCGCACGCGACCTCCTCCGCACGCTGCACCACCGTCCATTTCTCCCGGTCGCTCACGCGCACCAGCATCACCGTGGCCGTCCTGGCGCTCGCGCTGGTGCTCATTCTCGTCCTGCGCTGACCGTCGCCGCCGAACCTCAACTGCGCTTGATGCGCATTCGTCCGTCCTTATTGCGGAACCATTCCAGATAAGAAAGGCTGGAGCGGTACCGAAGGATCACCGAGGGGGCGATCGCTCCCGCAACAGAAGGGAATGCCGTGGCCGTCTACACTCTGCCGGATCTCGACTATGACTACAGTGCGCTGGAGCCGCACATCTCGGGCGAGATCATGGAGCTGCACCACAGCAAGCACCACGCCGCCTACGTCGCCGGCGCCAACGCCGCCCTCGAGCAGCTCGCCGAGGCTCGCGAGGACGGCTCCATCGCCACCAAGGCGCCGCTGCTCTCGAAGAACCTCGCCTTCCACCTGGGTGGCCACACCAACCACTCGATCTTCTGGAAGAACCTGTCGCCCAACGGTGGCGACAAGCCGGTCGGCGATCTCGCCGCGGCCATCGACGAGTACTTCGGCGGCTTCGACAAGTTCCAGGCGCACTTCACCGCCGTCGCGAACTCGCTGCAGGGCTCCGGCTGGTCGGTGCTGGCGTACGACCACATCGGTCAGCGCCTCGTGATCCAGCAGCTCACCGATCAGCAGGGCAACATCTCGATCAACCTCACCCCGCTGCTCATGCTGGACATGTGGGAGCACGCCTTCTACCTCCAGTACAAGAACGTCAAGGCCGATTACGTCAAGGCCTGGTGGAACGTTGTGAACTGGGACGACGTGGCGGCCCGCTACGCCGCCGCGAAGGCCTGACAGCCCGCTCGCAGCCCTCGTCCGAAGCCCCGCCCGCGCACCCTCGCGGCGGGGCTTCGGCGTGTCGACGGTGCGCCGCACCGTCCGGCCCGGCGCCCTGGCTCCCCACCTGATTTCCGCTCCCGCTCCCGTTTCCTCGTCGCGCCCCCGATGCATCAGGAGCGGGATGTCGAAACGGGAGCGGGAAGGCGCCGCGAGAGGAGCAGACCCCGCGGACCGAGCGCCGCGTGCAGTCGATTCCGGAGTCGGTCCGGCTCGCGGCATTCCAGCCAGCGCCAGTGGTGCGGCGAGAGACCGTTCTCCACGAGCAGGTTGTCCCGGGTGAGCTGGTGGTCCGCCTCGGAGGTGCTCAGCTTCACCCGCCCGTCGAACTCGCCGACCACCAGGTGCGACCACAGGAAATCAGTGCGCGCCACCAGGTTGCCCGCCGGGCCGAACAGCTCGAACTGCAGCGTGGGGCGCGGGATCTCCGGCCACCGGAGCATCAGGGCCCGGCTCAGCGATTCGCCCACCGACTCCGCGAGCGCAGTGGCCTCCGGCAACGCGGCCCGCAAGGTCGCCGTTCCGCGACGCCGCCCCAGACGGTCCGCGGCCGCCTCCAGCTCCCCCATCGAAGCACCGGCCCGCAGCGCCGCATCCAGAGCGCACACCGCCTGCTCGAAGGTGCCCGCGAGGGCGAGATCGAGCGCGGTGCGCGCGAGAGTGGTCACCGCGTAGCCGTCGATCTCGCAGACATCGTGGGCATCGAGCCTTCGCAGGTGCACCCGCCGGTTTCCCCGGACGGATCCGCCCCGAGATCCCGTACCGGTGAAATCGACAGTCCGCCAATCGTTGTTGAGGATCTGCATGCCGTGCAGCGCGGCGGCCGCGGCGTGGCTCAGCACCAACCGGCGCGAAGTGCGGTCGGCCGCCGCGCGAACCGTGACCGCGAACTCCCGCCATGGCGCGAGCGCGTCCCCTCGGTGATACGCACCCGCCCACACTTCGCGTGAGCTCACGCCGGTGGACCGCCGCACGGATCTCACTGTCGCGCATTCCCACGGCGAGTAGTTCCCGCCTGTGCCGATACCCCGGCACCGCATCGTCCGGCATCGTCGAACCTCCCCCAAGGTCGCCTGCCGCGATGGTGCCACCGGGGCCTGACAGGTACGCCTCCCCGCTCCCGTTTCGTTCTCTCGCTCCCGAAACAGCGGGAGCGAGAGAACACAACGGGAGCGGGAGGCACCGGTCCACGATGGTTCGCTATCGTGAGGAATCAATACGTCATCCCGGAAAGGTCTCTCATGTCTCGCACCGCGATCGTCCTCACCGCCGCCGCGACCGCGGCCGTTGCACTCGGGTCCGCCGCGCCCGCGATCGCCGACCCCGGCGATGCGCAGACGGTGCGCCGCATCGCCTGCGAGCAGTACGCGGTGGGCGCATCGACGTTCGACTACCGCGACCTGCGCTCGTGGCAGCAGCGCCTCAAGCAGGGCGTCTCGCCCGAACTGTCCGCGAAGTACGACCACACCGTGGGGGCGATGAACCAGGTGCTGCAGCCGCTGCAGTGGGTCTCGACCGGCCGCTTCGCCGGCGCCGAGACCCAGGACCTGGGCAACGGTGTCTGGCGCGCGAAGTGCTTCATCAACGTGCACGTCACGAACACGGATGCGCCGCAGGGGCGCACTATGACCACCCAGTACGTCATCACCCTGGACAAGAACCGCGGCTGGCTGATCACCGATGTCGGCGGCGATCCCGCCGGACAGTGACCTCGGCGGACAGGCCGCCCGAGCAGTAGTTTTCCGGGTAGCCGAAACCTCCGCACAGGCCTCGCCAATAACCCCTTGCGGTTTCCAAAACTTAAGCAGGGCTTGTCGATTCGCGAATCGGCGACTATTCTGGGAATCGCACGAAGGGGAGTAGCCCCCAATCGCGTGGTCGACATACTGGCGAATCCGCCCGGCCCGCGAACCGGAGACACCCGAGTCGCTGCGCGAGACCTCGCGCCGGCGGCGCGCCGGTGGGCGAGACCTTTGTGCCATTGCGCGGTCCGATCGTCGGATCCGTGTGGCACAGGTCTTTTCGGGAGGTTCCACCGTGCTCAACGCATTGCTGGTCAGTTTCGCCGTGGTCTTCGTCGCGGAGCTCGGCGATAAATCGCAACTCATGGCGATGACCTTCGCCGCCAAGTTCAAATGGTGGATCGTGCTCGCCGGCATCACGCTGTCGACCGCCGTGGTCCACATCGCCTCGGTGGGAATCGGTTACGCGCTGGGGTCCAGCATCCCCACCCAGCTGATCACCGCGATCGCGGGTATCTCGATGCTGGTCTTCGCCTTCTGGACCTGGCGCGGCGACGCGCTGTCCGACGACGAGTCCACCACCGCCGATCGCGTCACCCGCTCGGTCTTCCTCGCGGTCACCTCCGCCTTCTTCCTGGCCGAGCTGGGCGATAAGACGATGCTGGCCACCGTCACCCTCACCACGCAGTACAACTGGTTCGGCGTGTGGCTCGGCTCCACCGTCGGCATGGTGGCCGCGGACGCCCTGGCGATCGCCGTCGGCGCGGTTCTCGGCTCGAAGCTGCCCGAGCGCGCCGTCGCGATCGGCGCCACGATCCTCTTCTTCGCCTTCGGTGGCTGGCTGCTGTTCGAGGCCTGGCCGGAGCTCGACGGTGTGGCCCGGATCGTGACGGGTGCGATCGTCGCGGTCACGGTGCTGGGCGGCTTGTTCGTGGTGCGCCGGGCGCACCGGAGCCGTCTCGCCGACCCGGCTCAGGTGAAGAACGCCGATTCACTAGTGTGAGGTGTGTCGCGCCCCACGTTCCGAGTCGGCGGCGCCATACAGAAGGGAATCGAGCCATGGACGTCTCCGGCTCCTCCGTCATCGTCACCGGCGGCGCTTCGGGCCTCGGTGCCGCCACCGCCAAGCGCTTCGCCGAGGCCGGCGCCACCGTCTTCGGCCTCGACCTGCAGCCCTCGATCGACAAGGCCACCCCCGTCGAGAACGTGCACCTCGTGCCGACGGACGTGACCAAGGAGGACGAGGTCAACAACGCCATCGCCGAGGCCGTCAAGGCGGGCCCGCTGCGCGTGGCCGTGAACTGCGCCGGTGTCGGCTGGGCCGGCCGCATCCTGTCCAAGAACGGCCCGCACGCGCTGGACCTGTTCCAGACCGTCATCAACATCAACCTGGTGGGCACGTTCAACGTGATGCGCCTGGCCGCCGATCAGATGAGCAAGCAGGAGACCGCCGATGCACAGGGCTCCCGCGGCCTCATCGTGAACACCGCCTCCGTGGCGGCCTTCGAGGGCCAGATCGGCCAGATCGCCTACACCGCCTCCAAGGGCGGCGTGCACGCGATGACCATCACCGCGGCGCGCGACCTGGCGCAGTTCGGCATCCGCGTGAACACGATCGCCCCGGGCACCATCAACACCCCGATGCTCGCCGGCGTGACCCCGGAGTTCAAGCAGACCCTCGAGGCGGGCATCCCGTTCCCGTCGCGCCTGGGTGAGCCGGAGGAGTACGCCCAGCTGGCCTACTTCCTCTCGGAGCACGATTACATCAACGGCGAGACCATCCGCATGGACGGTGCGCTCCGGATGGCTCCGCGCTAACTAGATCTGCAGTTCATCCGCCGGCGTCGCCCTGACCGCGTCCGAGAGGACGAGGAGCGGGGCGGCGTCGTCGTCTATCGAAGTGCCCTCGGGCGGCAGCACCATGGCCGACGGTGCCGGGGCCCCGCCCGCCTCGGCGCGCAGGTCGATGGCGACGAGCAGGTTGTGCACGTTCTCCTCCGGCGTACCGTCGCCGAAGTCGTCGGGCAGGTACGGGCTCAATTGCACCAGCACATCGCGGATCTCGACCACGCGGCGCTGGAACCGCACGTGCGGATCACGCCCGGCGCGCCCGGCGTCGAGCACCACCTCGGGGACCGCCGTGGTGAGTAGCTCCCAGAGCGGCGCGAGGCGCTTGTAGTCCTCGCGGTGCCGCTTGCGGTACTTGAGCTCCATGAAGAAGCCCCGTACGCCGGGGTAGCTCAGGCCGAGCACGAAGAGCAGGATGCCGATGCCGGTGCACACCTGCGAGACGGTGAGCAGGGCCGGCCAGGAGACCAGTTGCAGCACGCTGGTGACCACGAAGACCACCTGGGTCAGCGAGCCGAGGGCGGTGAGCCCGAGACCGGCCGCCATCATCCGCAGCGAGGTCACGAGGTAGCCGTCGGCGAAGGGCATCAGCCGGGTGAGCGAGAGGACGCAGTCGGCGAGGCCGTACATCAGGTAGGCGCCGGCGATGGCGAAGAAGACCGCGAAACCCAACTCCTGCACGGTGAGTGAGTCCAGGGACGCGTCCCGCATCGAGGGCGGGGTCGCCGTCATCGCCACGGACAGCCCGATCACGGCGGCGAGCAGCGGGATGGCCTCCATGCCCGCACGCTTCTGCCGGGCGCTCTCGGTGGGGCCGTAGAAGAAGGCCACCGCCAGGGCGGCCACGCCGAGCGCGAGGCCCACGTATCCGCCGAGCCGGGACGCGCCCTTCCAGAGGCTGCCGTCGACGGTGGTCGCGAGGGGCGAGCCGAGCAGCAGGACGGCCACGGTGAGCGCGGCGATGGCCACGGTGACGGCCACCGCCTGGACACCGGCCTTGGACCGGTACAGACGATCGATGCGCCAGCACAACACGATGGTGAAGAATGCGACGCCCAGTACGTTGACGAGCTTCACAGCCACCGGGAGTGGCCTCCCAACGCGCGCTGGATACCGCGCAGGCTGTCGTGTTTGGCGGTGCGGCCCGCTGTGGCGCCGGCCTGTGCGGCCCAGCCGAGGATGATGGAGGCGATCATCTCGGCCTCCCACTCGTTCTCGTCGTCGTAGCAGGTGCGGTGCAGCGCGGCCGCGGCCTCGTCGGGCGGCATCGTGGCCGCATCGTCGCCGGCGGCGGAGACGTGCTGGTGGCCCGCGATGAGGTGACCGAACTCGTGGATGATGATCTGGTCACGGTGGGTGCGCGAGGTGTTGGCCTGATAGAAGAAGTAATCGGCATCGTCGCCCACGAGCCACAACCCGTTGGGCATCCCAACAGGCAGCGGCTGGCTGATCACGAGGATGTCGCGGCCTCGGCGCCGTCCGTACTTCTCGCAGAGCTGCACAGCGTCGAACGGCAGGTCGAGGTCGAGACTGCGCACCTCGCGCTCACAGAGACGACGAAGTGCCTTTGCGGTACGCACGCCCCTCCTCCGTCGATCGACGCATGAGGGGCGGCGTCCGCTCCGGATCGGACTCCGGTGTGGTTACTGACCCTCAGCTTCGCGCGAGTCTACGGGAAGCTCGGGCGGGTCCGCGGGCAAGCCCTGCTGCACCCGCAGCACCTTGATGAGCTCGTTGACCATGTTCACCGAGTCGGGCGAGAGCCCTGCCAGGCGGAACGCGGCCATCTGCACCTTGGTGTCGGCCTGCAGCCGCATGAGGTGAATCTGGTCACGGGTGCGCTGTGCGGCCTCGTCCTCGAGGAAGTAGTGCACGTCCACGCCGAACGCCGCGGAGATCCCCTCGACGGTGCGGAACGACGGCGACTTCGCCTTGCCGGACCGGAGCTGGCTCAGGTACGACTCACCCAGGCGGAAGCCGAGAGCGGTCGACCGCTGCGCGATGGCCTTCGCGGTGAACGCGCGGCCGTTCGGGCCGGGCACCGTACGGAACAGCTCCTCGAGCCGACTCGCGAACAGACCCTGGCCGACCAGAGCCTCGCTGTCGTACTTAGTGTTACCTGCGTCCACTTTGTGCCATCCCTCTCTCTTCGGCACGACCTGCCACCTGTCCGCCGAGTGCGGTATTGCACGACGTCCAAGCTTCCTCACACTATAGCGTAGTTTGCCAATAGGTACATCCCCTTTGGGATCGACTATCAGTCCGCAGCGCTCGTGATGTATTGTTACCTACGCGCGCGCAGATACAACGGAAGGGGTAGCGTGTCCGCTCCAACGCACCTCTCGGCACGTCTGCGTGCCGCCGTGATCGTCTCGCTCGCCGTGGGCACCATTTCCGCGGCGCCGGCCTTCGCCGAGCCCGATTCCGGCTCCTCCTCGTCTTCCAGCGGTTCCTCGTCCGTCGAGTCGTCCTCCGACGGCAACACCCTGCGCGGCACCTCGTCCGGCGGCACCTCTGCGGAGTTCTCCATCAAGGACTCGAACAAGGACGCCACCGGCTCGTCGAAGAACGACGGCAAGGACAAGGGCGACAAGAACAAGGACGACAAGGACCAGGGCGGCAAGGGCAAGGACGACAAAGACCAGGGCGGCAAGGGCAAGGACGACAAGGACAAGCACGGCCTGCCCGGCATCGGCCAGATCATCGGAGGCATCCTGGGCGGCGGCTCGTCCGCCGGATCGGGCTCCGGATCCACCGGCGGCTCCACGGGTGCCGCCACCGGTCCCGCGGGCGGCGCATCGATCGAGACCCCGAGCTCGGGAGGGGGCAGCCCCGCCGCACAGGGCGCCGGAATCCGCTCGGGCAACCCCGAACCCCAGGGCGTCGGCGTCCGCGAGGGCGGCGCCACCGCGAGCGGTGCGGGCGTCCGCAACGGCAATCCGGCACCCGCCACCGCACCGGGCGGCCGCGACGCCGCCCCCGCACCGTCGGCCGGCGCGCCCGCGGCGGCACCCGTCGTGCCGCCCGTGGTCGCCGTCCCCGCGGTTCCGGTTCTCCTGCCGCCCGTGATCGTCGCGGCTGGTCCGCGCGCCGCGGGTCCCCAGCCGGTACAGTTCGGCACCCCCGCCGCCGGTGACGGCGCGTCCGATAAGGACGCCGGCAACGATGCGGCACCGTCCGGCAAGGACGACAAGCGCAGCGAGCCCACGCTCCTCACCGCGGCCTACTCCTCCGCCCAGCGGGTGACGCCCGTGGCCACCGAGACGGCCCGGCAGCTCTCGCCTGCGCTGTTCGCGGTGCTGGGCGGTATCGCCCTCCTGGGGAGCAGCACCTTCGTGGATGCGCTCCGCCGCGCCCACCTGCGCCAGGCCCAGGCCTGATCCGCTGCGCCGCAGCGCCGTTCCGCTAGTCGACCACGGGTAGCGCGTTCACCGCTTCACTGGACATGAACGCGCGCAGGGCCGCGGTGGCCCGCACATCGTCTTCGTTGTACTCCAGGATCCGTTGCCGCTGCGCGGCGCGCTCCGCCTCGTCGTGGCCGGCGTCCATCCCGACGCCCACGCGGTACCACAGCATCGACGCCTCTCCCCCGGCTTCCGCATCGCGCCAATGGAATCCGGCCACCGGCGCCACCTTCTTCAGGCCGCGCCCCTCCAGCGAGAGGAAGGCATCGCCCACGGCGTCGAACATGTCCACCCACTCCGGTGAGGCGATGAACTCGGCGACGGCGGCGCGGCTGGGGACGCCCGGGGCACCCGCGAACCGATCGGCGGAGGAGAGCAGCCACTTGTTCTCCGCCTGCTGCGAATAGCAGTACGCCGCAAAGGTTTTCCCCGCCGCATGTGCCTCCGCCCGGCGGTCCATCAGATAGGCCCAGAACTCGGCGAAGGAACGCCCCTCGTCGGTGGTGGGCACCGGCTCCCAGGTGACGAACGGGCGGTATCCCAGTTCGACCCCGTCGCGGCGCAGCCAGGTGCCCCAGAGGTAGGCGCCGTACTCCTGGTAGCTCTCCATATCGACGTCCACCTCGACATCGGCGCGGCGTACCTTCACCTCCGGGCGGCGCCGCACCAGCACCTGGCCATCGCGCCAGGCCCTGGCCATCGCGCGCAGATCGGCGATCGACGCGGGCACGTCCTCCGGCTGCGGGCCGGTGTACTCGGCCAGTTGATCCACCGTGACGATGCCGGCCTCGCGCAGCCCGGGCGCCGAGCGACCGTCGGCCACCAGGCTCACGTCCCGCCG
This sequence comes from Tsukamurella sp. TY48, assembly GCF_019656655.1. Classification (GTDB taxonomy): domain Bacteria; phylum Actinomycetota; class Actinomycetes; order Mycobacteriales; family Mycobacteriaceae; genus Tsukamurella; species Tsukamurella strandjordii. Next base: position 1,716,866 of record NZ_BPMV01000001.1, read on the forward strand.
CGCGGCGAGCGTCGCCTCGCACTGCGGCCACCACGGGCAGCGCCGGCACTCGGCCACCCGCACCGGTTCGGTCTCCACGGTGCCCGCCAGCACGTCCCGGCGGTCCGCGAAGCGTTCGTCGTAGGCGGCCAGCAGCGGCGCCACATCGTGCACCACGATCCGCTCACCGCCGATCCCGAGCGACCCGCCGGACAGCGACGTCGAGGCGTGGCCCGCGTCCTGCAGCATCCGGGTCAGGTGCGCCAGCCGCATCTGGTCGCCCCGGTGCTGGCGCGCCCGGACCGTCTCGTCCGGCGACGGTGACCACCGGTCCAGCGGCGTGGTCAGCGCGCCGGAGCCCGGGTCCGAGACCTTGTGATTGACCACGATCACCGGCAGGTAGCCGTCCCGCACGCGGATCAGCAGCTCGCTGTGCCCGCGGCGGCCGTGTGCGGTGGGCAGGACGCCGCCCCAGATCCGCTCCGCACCGGAGTCCATCGCCGCCAGCGTGCGGGTCACGGCGCCCTCGCCGGGCTCGATCACCGTGAGGTCGGCGGCGGCGGCCAGCCGGTCGCGTACCGAGGCGCGGAAGACCGCCGCGGCCTCCACGCGCAGCGCCATGGAGGGGTCGGGATCGGCGAGCGGTGCCCGCGCGTCGAGTGCCAGGCGGTGACGGCATCCGGTGAGCGCCCTGGCGCTCACCGGTGGTGCCGTGATGTGCTCGTCGATGTCCACTGCATTGCATTATCGCGGGCGGCACTGACAACCACGACGCGGACGCTGTGCAATGCTGTAGGCGAAAGCAGTACTGACCTATAAGGACGTGCACTGATGGGTTTGTTCGGCAAGAAGGCGAAGTCCTCGCGCGCGGAGCGGAAGGCGCAGGCCAAGGCGCTCAAGTCGAAGGCGCGGCTCGAGGCGAAGCTGGCCGCGAAGAACGATGCCAGGAGCGCGAAGCGCTCGGCGAAGAACGCCGTGAAGTCCGAGCGCGGCGCGCAGAAGTCCGATGTGGCACGCGCGAAGGTGATCGCGCGGATGCAGGGTAAGTCGGACAAGCTCAACCTCAAGATCGCCGAGACCAATGCCCGCGCCGCGGTCGACGGCAAGCTGCTCTCGGAGGCCCGCCTCAAGCGCTACGTCTCCACCGCGCGCCTGCTCGCGCCCGTGGTGGTGCCGCTGGCGTACCGCGCCGCGCAGGCCGGCCGCAACAAGCTCGATTCGGCACGCGCCACCCGGCTCGGTGTGCCGGTGGACGAGGTGGCCCAGTTCGCCGGCTTCGGCGGCGGCCTCGCCGCGCGGGTGGCCGCGTCCCGTCGCTCCCTGGACCAGTTGGCGTCCGCGCATCCGGATGCCGAGACCAAGGCCTTCGTCGCCGCGGTCGCCCAGCGACTCGACGATTTGTCGGCCGCGATCACCGCGTCCGAGGCGATGCCGCCGGCGCGGCGCCGTCCGGCGCATCAGGCGATCGCCCGCGAGCTCGACGGCATCGACGCCGATCTGCTCAACCGCCTCGGCATCAGCTCCTAGCACTGCGGGGCGCCCGCGGGGGCGTTACCGTCGTCGGGTGGCTTCGACGATGCGCGTACGGACTTCCCTCCTCGGTCTGGGCGCGGCTGTCGCGGCCACCTGCGCGGCGGGCCTCGCCGTCCCGGCGAACGCGGCCCCGCCGCCGCCCGTCTACGTGGCGCTGGGCGATTCGTACTCGTCCCTGCCGGCCGATGCGACGGTGGGCGGCTCGCAGCAGGAGCGCTCGTGCGGCCGGTCCGTGCGCAACTACCCGAAGCTGGTCTCCGATGCGCTCGGGATCCCGCGGGAGCAGTTGCGCGACAACACCTGTGGTGGCGCCGATACCGATGACGCCTTCGCCAGCCAGCGCGCCGGTGACGCGAAGACCGGGTACTACGACGCGCCCGCGCAGCTCGACGGCATCGTCCCGCAGACCCGGCTGGTGACGGTGTCGCTGGGCGGGAACGACGGCTCCCTCTACTCGACCATCCTGCGCGCATGCGCGAGCGTGCCGCACGCGGCGGCCCCGCGCTGCACCTTCGATCAGGCCTCCCGTCCGGCGGAACTCTCCGACGGTGCCATCGACGACCGGCTGGCGCGGATCACGGCGGCCAACCAGCGGATCATCCGCGCGGTACGCGATCGGTCGCCACAGGCCCGGATCCTGGTGGTGGGCTATCCGGCGGTGTTCGCCGCCGATCGCACGTGCGGGGCGATCGCCCCGTTCCACAGTGCCAGCATCGGCTGGATGCGGAGCATCCTCACGGAGCGGCTCAACCGGGCCGTGCAGCGCGCCGCGATCACCGAGCGGGTCGAGTACATCGACATGGAGCCCGCCTCGCGGGGCCACGAGGTGTGCAGCACCCGCCCGTGGATCAACGGCGTCACCGACGTGCCGCGGGCCGCCGGGATGCACCCGTTCCCCGAGGAGGGCGAGGCGGTGGCGGCGGCGGTCACCCGCGCCGTGCGGGCTTCCGGTCCCGCCGTCGGTCCCCGCTGACCGCGCCCGGTCCGGGCCAGGCGACGGTGAGCTCGCCGCCGTCCCGCAGGGCGCGCCACCGCGCCGCGAAGTCGTCGTAGCGGGCGAAGATCCGCTCCCGCAGGTCCGCGGCGATATCGGCGTCACCAAGGGCCCCGGGCCACGCGGCATCGGGCGCACGGTGCCCGCGCTCCACCTCCCACAGGGCGACGGTGAGCGAGGCGAGGTACTCCGAGCGCGCCATATCCGCGGACTGGGCTGCGGTGGGCTGCTTGCGTTTGCGGCTCGCGGCCCGGCGTTGCGCCGGGTCCGCGGGCCAGAACAGGCCGTCGAGACCGTTCGCGTCGGCGAGCCGGCCGAAGACGCCGCCGCGCAGCCCGGCCTCGATCTCCACCAGCAGGTGCGCGGCGTCGTGCGGCACCGTCGGGCTGGCGCCCGGGCCTCCGCGCGGAGCGAGTTCCGGGCCGCGGTCCCGACGCACCCGCACGTCGTAGCCCGACGCGCGTTTGATGAAGGTGACGTCCATGTATCCAGGATCGGTCGGGACCGGGCGGGGCGCAACGGCTTTTACGCGGGCGGCGTCCCGGCGTCCTGTTTCGGCACCGCCCCCAGGATCAGTACCAGGACCGCCGCCGCGGCCATCACGGCGGCGATGGCCCACATCCCGGCGTTCTGGGTTCCGGTGCGATCGGCGAGGAATCCGGTGATGTACGGGCCGAAGAAGCCCGCGGAGTTGCCGATCGAGTTGATCAGGGCCACACCGGCCGCCGCGGCGGTGCCGCTGAGGAAGGCGGTGGGCAGGGTCCAGAAGGTCGCGAGGGAGCCGGCGATCCCGCAGGCGAACACGGCCACCAGCGCCATGGCGAGATACGGCGATCCGGCCATCACCGTGAGCGGGATCGCGCCCGCGGAGAGCAGCATGGGGATCACCACGTGCCACACGCGCTCGCCGGTCCGGTCGCTGTGCCGGGCCCAGAGCACCATGAAGACGGCCGCGAAGGCCCAGGGCACCGCGGTGAGCAGGCCGACCTCGTAGATCGAGTACTTCACGGCGAACCGTTGCTGGAAGCCCTTGATGATCGTCGGCAGGAAGAAGCTGATGGCGTAGAGCCCGTAGACGATGCCGAAGTACACGAAGGCCAGTGCCCACACTCGCGGCTTCGTCAGCGACGTGCGCAGCGGTACATGGAATCTGGATGCGGTCTGCGCTTCCTCCCGTTCCATCTCGGTGCGCAGCCACTCGCGTTCGTCGGGGGCCAGCCAGCGGGCGTCCTTCGGCCGGTCGGTGAGGTAGAACCAGCACACCACACCCAGGATCATCGCCGGGATGCCCTCCACCAGGAACATGAACCGCCAGCCGGCCATACCGCCGAGCAGCTCGTGTCCGCGGTCGATCAGGAAGGCCGAGAGGGGCGCCCCGAAGACCGTCGACAGCGGGATGGCCACCATGAAGTAGGCGACCGCCTTGGCCCGCTCGGCCTGGGGGAACCAGAAGGTGAGGTACAGGATGATCCCGGGGAAGAAGCCCGCCTCGGCGATGCCGAGCAGGATCCGCAGCGCGTACAGCCACTCGTGGTTGGGAACGAAGGCCATCGCCGCGGCGACGGCGCCCCAGGTGACCAGGATGCGGGCGATCCAGCGACGTGCGCCGAACCGGTGCAGCGCCAGGTTGGACGGCACTTCCAGCAGCAGGTAGCCGATGAAGAACAGGCCCGAGGCGAGTCCGAACATGGCCTGGGTGAGCCCCAGGTCCTCGTTCATGCCGTTCGGCCCGGCGAAGCCGATGTTGGTGCGGTCCAGGTAGTTGACGAAGTAGAGCACCGCGAGGAAGGGGATCAGCCGCCGCGCCACCTTACGGAGGGTGCGGCGGCGCAACTCCTCGGAACCCGCCCGGACCTGCTCGTTCGCCATACCCCGGGATACTGCCCGATCGAACACCGTTACCGCGGCGAAAACCTCAGGTCGGCGTCGCGGTAACGGTGGTCAGTCGGGGTGGTCAGCGACCGATGAACTTGAGGGCCTTGATGATCGGGGGGACCACGGAGAGGAAGACGGTGCGCGGAACGCCCTTGATCCCGCCGATGCCGATGATCCGCTGCTGCGCGATGGTCTTCGACTCGCAGTACTTGAGCAGGCCCTCGGCGCCGTGCCGGCGGCCAACGCCCGAGATGCCCATGCCGCCCATCGGCGCGGCGGTGGAGCCCCACGCGGCGGCGTAGCCCTCGTTGATGTTCACGGTGCCGGCGTTGATCTGCTCGGCGATCTCCTGGGCCTGCTTGGTGGTGCCGGCGAAGACGCTGGCGTTGAGGCCGTACTCGGTGTCGTTGGCGCGGGCGATCGCCTCGTCGACCGAGTCGACGGGGTAGATCGAGACGACGGGGCCGAAGGTCTCGGAGGCGTAGCAGACGGCCTCCTCGGGAACGTTCTTGAGCACCGTCGGCTCGTAGAAGAACGGGCCGAGGTCGGGCCGGGCCTTGCCGCCGGCGAGCACGGTGGCGCCCTTGGCGACGGCATCGTCGACGTGCGCGGTCACGGTGTCGATCTGCGACTTGCTGGCCAGCGAGCCCATCTCGTTGGTGAAGTCGTAGCCGGCGCCCAGCGCCAGGTTGGCGGTGCGCTCGGCGAAGGCGCGGGCGAACTCGTCGGCGATCTCCCGCTCGACGTAGATCCGCTCGATCGAGATGCACAGCTGGCCCGAGTTGGAGAAGGCGGCGCGGGCGGCACCGTCGGCCGTGTGCGCGATGTCGGCGTCCTTGGTGACCACCATGGGGTTCTTGCCGCCGAGCTCGGCGGAGAAGCCGATCAGGCGCTTACCGCACTGCTCGGCCAGGGTGGCGCCGGTGGCCGAGGAGCCGGTGAACATGAGGTAGTCGGCGCGCTCGACGATCGCGGTGCCCACGATGCCACCGGGGCCGGGGACCACGGCGAACAGGTCGCGCGGGAGGCCGGCCTCGTACAGCAGCTCGACGGCGGCGAGGGCGCAGTACGGGGTCTGGCTGTCGGGCTTGAGCACCACCGCGTTGCCGGCGGCCAGCGCCGCGACACCGTCGGAGACGGCCAGGGTCAGCGGGTAGTTCCACGGCGCGATCACGCCGACCACGCCCTTGGGCTGGTAGCGCACGCGGGTGTTGGTGAACACCGGGAGCATGCCGGCGGTGTTCTTCTGCTCCAGCAGCTTCGGCGCGTTCTTGCCGTACCAGCGGGCGGTCATCGCCACGTCCAGGGTCTCCTCCTGGGCGTACTGGCGGGCCTTGCCGGTCTCCAACTGGGCCATGTCCATCAGGTCGGCGCGGCGCTCGTTGACCAGGTCGGCGAACTTCAGCAGCACCTTGGCGCGGTCCTTCGCGCTGCGCGCGGCCCACTGCTTCTGGGCCAGGCGGGCGCGGGTGAAGGCCAGCTCGACGTCCTCGACCGTGCCCACGGGGATGGTGGTGATCTTCTCCCCGGAGAACGCCTCGAGCACATCGCGCGATTCGCGCTGGTCGGGGTGGTCGATCGCCGAGAGGGCGCGAAGACGGTCGAACGTGGCCTGGGTGGGTGCTGGCATGACGGCCAGATTACCCGCTTGTTGACGGTGCCTCAATAGCGCGACCGGTTCACGATTTCGGGCCCTCCGTCCGCACGCGACACAATCCTGCCGCGTCACCGCGCTGAGGCCGACATCGTGAACGTCGATAGGATCGCGCCATGAGCCATGTTCAGTTCACCCCCACCGCGGACCTCGTCGACGAGATCGGGGAGGACGTGCGCAGCTGCGACACCCAGTTCCGTCAGTTCGGCGCTCGCCGCGCGTTCGCGGGCGAGGTGGTCACGGTGAAGTGCTTCCAGGACAACGCGCTGCTCAAGTCGATTCTGGGCGAGCCCGGCGAGGGCCGCGTGCTGGTGATCGACGGTTCCGACGAGAACGGGGTGCCCTCGCTGCACACCGCACTCGTGGGCGACATCATCGCCGAACTGGGCCGTGGCAACGGCTGGGCCGGCATCGTGGCCTACGGCGCGATCCGGGACGCCGCGGTGATCGGCACCCTCGACATCGGCGTGAAGGCGCTGGGCACCAACCCGCGCAAGTCCACCAAGACCGGTGCCGGCGAGCGGGATGTGCCGCTCACCTTCGGCGGCGTCACCTTCCACCCGGGCGATGTGCTGTTCAGCGACGACGACGGCATCGTCCTGCGGTAGTCAGCCGCTGATCGCGGCGGTGGTGACGACGCTGCCTGCGCGGGCCGCCACCCAGGCCAGACCGTCGCGGTGCCCGTTCGGGGTCTGATCGGCGACGGCGTCGCCCACCACGAAGGCCTGGATGTCGTTCTGCACCGAATCCGCAGCGGTGAGTAGGACGCCGGTGTTCGCGTAGACACCGACCAGGATGAGTTGATCGCGCCCCTGCGACCGCAGGTACTCCAGGAGGTCCGACCGGAAGTATTCGGACAGTTTGTGTTTGGTGAGGACGCGCTCCCCCGGGCGCGGCGCCACGGCGGGCTCGATGCCGCGGTCGGATTCGTCCGAGCTCATTCCGGCCCCGGAGAAGTCGTAGATCAGGCCGCGTTGTTCCCGGGTAGCTCCCCCGCGCTGCGCCGAGTACGCGACGGGGACCTGATTGCTCCTGGCCCACTGCTGAACCCGTGCGGCATTGCGCAGCAGTTCCTGCTTCGTGGGCTCGGCGAAGATCCGGGTGAAGTAGAGCTGCACATCGTGGACCAGTAGGGCGGCGCGACGTGGATCCACCCGCCACGCCACCTTGTTCTTCGGTATCGGGATCTCACCGATCCGATAGGACACGGAGCCCGGCGGTGCCACCGCCGCCCCGGCGGATCCGGCCTGCCCCGCGGCCGCCACCCCGACCGCACCGACGGCCGCGCCCAGTGCCGCGGTGCGGAGGAAATGCCGCCTGCCCAGCGACCGGTCGGGGCCGGGTGCGTCGCGATCAGGGCCGGGTTGTGACGTCATGGCGCGATGCTAGGACCGCGCCGTCCGGCCCGCATCCGCGTGCTTCACACTCGGCGCTCCGCTACCCCCGCGCGACCCGGGCGGATCGCCCGAACACCTCGACCACATCGCCGACGGCGAGCTGCCGGCCGCGACGGGTGTCGACCTCGCCGTTCACGGTCACCTCGCCGTCGGCGATCACACCCTTGGCCTCGGCACCAGAGTCGATCAGACCCGCGAGCTTGAGGAACTGCCCCAGGCGGATCACCTCGTCGGAGATCTCCACGTCGATTGCGTCCGTCACGCCTGCCATCATGCCGGACTACTCTCGGCAAGGTGTTCCTCACGCTCGCCGGTGTCCGCACCCACGTGGTGGTCGACGATCCGATCGGCCCCGTCACCGGGCCGCCGGTCGTGCTGTCGTCGGGCCTGGCCGGCAACTGGTTCGACTGGGACGCCTGCACCGAGCTGCTGACCTCGGGCCGCACGGTGGTGCGCTTCGACCGGCCGGGCTACGGCCTCTCCGATCCGTGGCCCGAGGGCGAGGTACCCACGATCGACTCCGAGGTCACCCGGATACGGGACCTGGTGGACGCCTTGGGAATCGACTCCGCCGTCCTGTGCGGCCACTCGATGGCCAGCTTCTACGTGGAGGCCTTCGCCCGCGAACACCCGCAGCGGGCCGCGGGCCTGGTGATCCTGGACGGCAGCGTCGAGGAGTCACCCCGCTGGGTACTCCCGGGCAACCTCCGCGAGGACCTCGTGCTCAAGTCGGCCGATGTCGCCGCGGCCGCCGGACTGAACCGGATCGCCCCGACGATGCACCGCCTGTTCGTCGATTCGGAGCCGCCCGAAGAGCACGCGGAGATCCTGTCGTCGGAGAAGTACCTGCGCGCCGCACTCCTGGAGAACGGTCAGTACCCCGTGATCGCGCACGAATTGGTGGACGTTCGGCAGCGGTACCCGTTGCGGGCCGGCATGCCGGTCACGGTCGGGGCGGCGTACACCGGTAAGCCCACCCCGTGGGCGGCGTCGTGGCTCCGGCAGCAGCGCGGCTTCGCGGACCGGTTGCACGCCCGGTTCGCCGTGATCGCACCCAGCGGGCACCACGTGATGGTGGAGCAGCCCGCGCAGGTGGCGGCGCTGATCCTGGACTCGACTCCGGCCTAGCCGACGCCGAGCAGGCGCAGTTCCGCGGGCGTGACCAGCCGCTCGCCGTCTTCGGCGAGGAGGCTGCGCTTGCGCAGGTTCCGCAGTCGGTAGATCGTCCGGGTTCCCAGGTTGACGGGGCGGCGGTGCTGCTTCACTGCGAATCTCCGAAGATCGTGTCTGTCGATGCGGAACGGTTGGTTACAGATAGTGTATTGCCTGATGCGGGGAGCGTCCAGTGGTCACTCCCCGTTCGTGACAGCCGTTACAGCCACGGGCCGGGATCCTTCTCGGGACCTGCGCCGCACGCACGGTTAGGCTGAGCGGGTTCCGTCCCATTGTTGCGTTCGCACATCTCTCGAGGAGTACCGTGTCCGATCTTGACGATCTGCTCAAGTCCATCCCGCTCGCCGATATCGCGGCTCAGCTCGGCGTCTCGCAGGACGTCGCCTCGGAGGCCGTCAACCAGACGGTGCCGACGCTGCTGGCCGGCCTGCAGGCGCAGGACACCACCGAGGCCCCGACCGATCTCGCGCAGGCCGCCGACAACGGCAACGGCCAGCAGATCGTGTCCAGCCTGTTCGGCGATAAGACCGACGATGTGGCCGCCGCCGCTGCGGCTCCGCTCTCGTCGGGCGTCACCAACGATCTGGTCAAGCAGCTGCTGCCGATCCTGGCTCCGATCGTGATCAGCTTCGTGATGAAGAAGCTCTCCGGCGGCACCGCCGCGCAGCCGCAGCAGCAGCAGGCCCCCGCGGGCAACGGCGATCTGCTCGGCAGCATCCTGGGCAACATGATCGGCGGGGGCAACACCTCCGGCAACGCCGGCAATGCCGCGGGCAACGTGCTCGGCGGCATCCTGGGCGGACTGCTGAACCGCAAGTAGCCCCACGCACGACGAAGGCCGGTACCCCGCGGGGTACCGGCCTTCGTCGTCGCGGTCTCAGCGCTGCGGTGCAGCGGTGGGCACGATCGGCGCGGGCAGCGCCGACTCGCCCATGAGGAACCGGTCGACGGCGGCCGCAGCGCTGCGGCCCTCCGCGATGGCCCACACGATCAGCGACTGGCCGCGGCCGGCGTCGCCCGCCACGAAGACGCCCGGCACGGTCGACTGGAAGTCGTCGCCGCGCGCCACGTTGCCGCGGTCGCTGTACTCGACGCCCAGCTTGTCCAGGAGATCGTCGCGCTCGGGGCCGACGAAGCCCATGGCGAGCAGGACGAGATCGGCCTCGATGGTGAAATCGGTGCCCTCGACCTTCTCGAAGCGGCCGCCCTCCATCTTGACCTCGTAGGCCTTGAGGGCGGTGACCTTGCCGTCCTTGCCCAGGAACTCCTCGGTGCTCACGGAGAACACCCGCTCGCCGCCCTCTTCGTGCGCCGAGCTGATGCGGTACATCAGCGGGTAGGTCGGCCACGGGGTCGACTCGGCGCGCTCGCGCGGCGGGACCGGCATGATCTCGAACTGGTGCACCGTCTCCGCGCCCTGGCGCAGCGAGGTGCCGAGGCAGTCGGCACCGGTGTCGCCGCCGCCGATGATGATGACCTTCTTGCCCTTGGCGTGCAGGGGCGGCAGTCCGTCCTCGTCGACCACGTCGTCGCCCACCGCGGCCCGGTTGGCCCAGGGCAGGAACTCCATGGCCTGGTGGATGCCGTCCAGTTCGCGGCCGGGGATCGGCAGGTCGCGCCACAGGGTGGCGCCGTTGGCCAGGACCACGGCGTCGTAGTCCTCGCGCAGCTGCTCGACGGTCACATCGACGCCCACGTTGACACCGGTCTTGAAGATGGTGCCCTCGGCGTTCATCTGGGCGAGGCGGCGATCGATGTGCCGCTTCTCCATCTTGAACTCGGGGATGCCGTAGCGGAGCAGGCCGCCGATCCGGTCGGCGCGCTCGTAGACCGTGACGGTGTGGCCGCCGCGCGTGAGCTGCTGCGCCGCAGCGAGACCCGCGGGGCCGGACCCGACGACGGCGACCTTCTTGCCGGTCAGCTTGGTGGGGTGCTCGGGCGAGACCCAGCCCTCGTCGAAGGCGTGGTCGATCAACTCGACCTCGACCTGCTTGATGGTGACGGGGTCCTGGTTGATGCCCAGCACGCACGAGGCCTCGCAGGGTGCGGGGCACAGCCGCCCGGTGAACTCCGGGAAGTTGTTGGTCGCGTGCAGGCGCTCGATGCCGTCGCGCCAGCGGTCCTTGTAGACCAGGTCGTTCCACTCCGGGATCAGGTTCCCGAGCGGGCAACCGTTGTGGCAGAACGGGATGCCGCAGTCCATGCAACGGGAGGCCTGCTTGCGCAGCGTGCCGCCGTCGAAGGGCTTGTACACCTCGTTCCAGTCCAGCAGGCGGAGCGGAACCGGCCGGCGCACCGGCAGCTCGCGCGAGTTGTTCTTCAGAAAGCCCTGGGGATCAGCCACGAGCGGCCTCCATCACTGCGTCGTCGATGTTGCGGCCGTCCAGTTCGGCACGCTTGATGGCGGTGAGCACGCGCTTGAAATCGCGCGGCATCACCTTGGCGAAGAGCTGGCGCTCCCGAGCCCAGTTGGCCAGGATCCGTTCCGCGATGGCGGAATCGGTGGCCTCGTAGTGCTTGGTCACGGTGGCGCGCACGAACTCGATATCGGTCTCGTCGAGCGATTCGAGCTCCACGAGCTCGGTGTTGAGGTCGCGCTCGAACTGGCCGTCGGCGTTGTAGACGTAGGCGATGCCGCCGCTCATGCCCGCACCGAAGTTGCGTCCGGTATCGCCGAGCACGATCACCCGGCCGCCGGTCATGTACTCGCAGCCGTGGTCGCCCACGCCCTCGACCACGGCGACCGCGCCCGAGTTGCGCACCGCGAACCGCTCGCCCGCCTTGCCGCGGAGGAAGACCTCACCCGCGGTGGCGCCGAACAGGATCACGTTGCCCGCGATGATGTTGTCCTCGGCCACGAAGCCCTCGGGGGCGTCCTGCGCCGGGCGCACCACGATGCGGCCGCCGGACAGTCCCTTGCCCACGAAGTCGTTCGCATCGCCCTCGAGCCGCAGCGTGATGCCCTTCGGCACGAAGGCGCCGAAGCTGTTGCCCGCGCTGCCGCGGAAGGTGATGTCGATGGTGTCGTCCGGAAGACCCTCGGCCCCATAGGCCTTGGTGACCTCGTGTCCGAGCATCGTGCCCACGGTGCGGTTGACGTTGGAGATCGCCGACTGGATCGACACGGGCGCGCCGGTGTCGATCGCCACCCGGGCCTGCGAGATCAGCTGCTGGTCGAGCGCCTTCTCCAGCCCGTGCTCCTGCGTCTGCGAGCAGTACGGGTCCTGCTTCATGAACGGCGAATCGACCTGCGCCAGGATCGGTGCGAGATCGAGCTTGCCGGCCTTGGCGCCACCCCAATGCTGCTGCGCCGCCTCGGTGTCGAGCACCTGCGACTGGCCCACGGCCTCCTGCAGGGTGCGGAAGCCGAGCTCGGCGAGCAGCTCACGCACCTCCTCCGCGATGTACAGGAAGAAGTTCTCCACGAACTCCGGCTTGCCGGTGAACCGGCGCCGCAGCACCGGGTTCTGGGTGGCCACGCCCACGGGGCAGGTGTCCAGGTGGCACACGCGCATCATGATGCAGCCCGAGACCACCAGCGGCGCGGTGGCGAAACCGAACTCCTCGCCGCCGAGCAGGGCGGCCACGACCACATCGCGGCCGGTCTTGAGCTGACCGTCGACCTGCACCACGATCCGGTCGCGAAGACCGTTGAGCAGCAGCGTCTGCTGGGTCTCGGCCAGGCCGATCTCCCAGGGGGCGCCGGCGTGCTTGACCGAGGTGAGCGGGGTGGCACCGGTGCCGCCGTCGTGACCGGAGATGAGCACCACATCGGCATGCGCCTTGGAGACGCCCGCGGCCACGGTTCCCACGCCGATCTCGGAGACCAGCTTCACGTGGATGCGGGCCGACGGGTTCGCGTTCTTCAGGTCGTGGATCAGCTGCGCCAGATCCTCGATCGAGTAGATGTCGTGGTGCGGCGGGGGCGAGATCAGGCCCACACCGGGCGTCGAACCGCGGACCTCGGCGACCCACGGGTACACCTTGTGCGGGGGCAGCTGGCCGCCCTCGCCGGGCTTGGCACCCTGCGCCATCTTGATCTGGATGTCGGTGCAGTTGCTCAGGTAGTGCGAGGTCACACCAAACCGGCCCGAGGCCACCTGCTTGATCGCCGAACGGCGGAAGTCGCCGTTCTCATCGGGCGTGAACCGCGCCGGATCCTCGCCGCCCTCACCGGAGTTCGAGCGACCGCCGAGACGGTTCATGGCGATGGCGAGGGTCTCGTGCGCCTCCGCCGAGATCGAGCCGTAGCTCATGGCACCCGTCGAGAAGCGCTTGACGATCTCGCTGGCGGGCTCCACCTCGTCGATGGAGATCGACGGGCGATCGCTCCGGAAGCGGAACAGGCCGCGCAGCGAGGCGAGCCGCTCGCTCTGGTCGTCCACCAGCTTGGTGTACTCCTTGAACACCTTGTACTGCCCGGTGCGCGTCGCGTGCTGGAGCTTGAAAACGGTGTCCGGGTTGAACAGGTGGTATTCGCCCTCGCGGCGCCACTGGTACTCGCCGCCCACCTCGAGCTCGCGGTGCGCGAGCTCCTCGGGGCGGTCGTTCATGGCGCGCTTGTGTCGCGCGGCCACATCGGCGGCGATCTCGTCCAGGCCGATGCCGTCCAGCTGGCTCTGCAGGCCGGTGAAGAACTCGTCGACCACGTCCTGCGCGAGGCCGATTACCTGGAACAGCTGGGCGCCGGTGTACGAGGCCAGGGTGGAGATGCCCATCTTCGACATCACCTTGAGCACGCCCTTGCCCGCGGCCTTGACGTAGTTCGCGTTGAGCTTCTCCAGCGGGATGCCGTTGAGCTCACCGCGCAGGTGCATGTCCTCGATCGTGGCGAAGGCCATGTACGGGTTCACCGCTGCGGCACCGCATCCGATGAGCGCGGCCATGTGGTGCACCTCGCGGGCGTCACCCGACTCGACGATCAGGCCGACCCTGGTGCGGCTGCGCTCGCGCACCAGGTGGTGGTGCACGGCGGCGGTCAGCAGCAGCGACGGGATCGGCGCCATCAGCCGGTCGGAGTTGCGGTCCGACAGGATGATCAGGCGCGCGCCACCGGCGATGGCCTCGGAGACCTGCGTGCGCACGGTGTCGAGCGCCTCGCGCAGGCCCTTGCCGCCCTCGGCCACCGCGTACAGGCCGGGGATCACCACGGACCGGAACTCGGGCAGGGTGCCGTCGTCGTTGACCTTGACCAGCTTGATCAGCTCGTCGTTGTTGAGGATCGGCTGGTCCAGGTGGATCTGGCGGCAGCTGACGGGCGTCGGGTTGAGCAGATCGGACTCGCCGCCGATGGTGCCGCCCAGGCTGGTGACGATCTCCTCGCGGATGGCGTCCAACGGCGGGTTGGTCACCTGCGCGAAGAGCTGCTGGAAGTAGTCGAACAGCAGGCGCGGGCGCAGCGAGAGCACGGCGACGGGGGTGTCGGTGCCCATGGAGCCGATCGCCTCGGCGCCGGTCTTCGCCATCGGCGTCAGGAGCAGGTTCAGCTCCTCGGTGGTGTAGCCGAACATCTGCTGGCGCTGGGTGACCCGATCGTGCGGCATCACCGGGTGCGGACGGTCGGGCAGCTCCGACAGGCGCAGCAGGCCCTCGTCCAACCAGTCCTGGTAGGGCTCGGCCGCGGCCAGCTCGTCCTTGATCTCCTTATCGGAGACGATGCGGCCCTGCGCGGTGTCCACCAGGAACATGCGGCCCGGCTGCAGGCGGGTCTTGAAGACCACGTCGCTGTGCGGGATGTCGAGCACGCCGACCTCCGAGCCGAGGACGACGAGGCCGTCCTTGGTGACCCAGATGCGCGACGGGCGAAGGCCGTTGCGGTCGAGCACGGCGCCGATCACGGTGCCGTCGGTGAAGCACACCGAGGCGGGTCCGTCCCAGGGCTCCATGAGCGAGGAGTGGTACTCGTAGAAGGCGCGGCGTGCGGGATCCATGTCCTGGTGGCGCTCCCAGGCCTCCGGGATCATCATGAGCACGGCGTGCGGCAGGCTGCGGCCACCGAGGTGCAGCAGTTCGAGGACCTCGTCGAAACGCGCGGTGTCCGATCCGCCCTCGGTGCAGATCGGGAAGATCTTGTTCTCGGCGTCGGCGCCGAAGACGGTGGGGTCGAGCAGCGACTCGCGCGCCCGCATCCAGTTCTCGTTGCCGCCGACGGTGTTGATCTCACCGTTGTGGGCCACGCGGCGGTACGGGTGGGCCAGCGGCCAGCTGGGGAAGGTGTTCGTGGAGAACCGCGAGTGCACCAGGCCCAGAGCCGATTCCACGCGCTCGTCCTGCAGGTCCTCGAAGAAGCCGCGCAGCTGCGGGGTGGTGAGCATGCCCTTGTAAACGAAGGTCTGGCCGGACAGCGAGGGGAAGTAGACCGACTCCTCGCCCTGCGAGCCCGCGCCGGCACCGTCGGTGCCCAGCTCGCGCTCGACCCGCTTGCGGATCACGAAGCAGCGGCGCTCGAGGTCCATCCCGGACAGCGGCGCACCCTCGGCGTCGGTGCCGGCGATGAACACCTGGCGCATGGTGGGCATGGCGTCGCGGGCCAGGGCGCCCAGCGAGCCGTCGTCGGTGGGCTGATCGCGCCAGCCGAGCACCGTCATCCCCTCTTCGGCGACGATGCGCTCGACGCCCTCGGCCGCCTTGCCGGCCTCGGCGGAGGCCTGCGGGAGGAAGGCGATACCGGTGGCGTACGCACCCTGGTGCGGCAGCTCGAAGTCGACGACCTCGCGGAAGAAGCGGTCGGGGACCTGGATCAGGATGCCCGCGCCGTCGCCCGTGTTCGGCTCGGCACCGGCGGCACCACGGTGCTCCAGGTTGACCAGCGCGGTGATCGCCTTATCGACGATGTCGCGGGATTTGCGGCCGTGCATGTCCACCACGAAGGCGACGCCACACGCGTCGTGCTCGTTCGCGGGGTGGTACAGCCCCTGCGGACCCGGGGGGACGAAACGGCTCATCGAATACCTGCCTTAGCGCAGCGCCTCACGGCGGAACGGTGGAAATGAAGGTTCGGTGACGGCATACGTCACCTCAGGCATCGTTGGCTGTACCCGAAACGATAGTTTCCCGGGGCTCTATCACCAAATGAAAGGCCATCCTAACCGGCCTTGACCTGGGGGTTTCGGAAATCTTCGGCGTGCACCGGGAACCACGCCGATCTCGCTGAGCGTGCGCGTCACGTCCCCGGACCGAGGCCGAGGGCCGTTGCCGGCCGCGCGGACCGGTGTTACGTTGAATCTATCCCCCCGGGGGGATATCTTCCGCTTCGGCGGATCCGTTGCCCTCACGTTCTTCTCATCCGCACCACCAGCTCGGAGGCAGTCGATGAACACCGAAGCGCCGCCCGCGATCACGATCTGGCTCGACCCCGTGTGCCCGTACTCCTGGTCCACGGCCCAGTGGCTGCGCGACGCCACCGGCGACACCGCCGCGGTGCGCTGGGAGCAGATGAGCCTCGCGATCCTCAACGAGGGCCGCGACCTGCCCGAACGGGCCCGAGCCCGGATGCGCGACTCCCGCACCGCCGGACGCCTGTTCGCGCGCCTGTCGCAGACGCTGGACCACGACCGGAGGTGGGAGGCACTACGGGCCTTCACCCGTAGCTACCACGAGGACGGCCGGACGCTCGACGACGAGCTGGTCGCGGCGCTGCAGGCGCAGTTCGGCGGCCCGGTCGCTCAGGGCACCACCGCCGAATCCCTCGACGCCGCGGTCCTCGAATCGCACATCCGCAGCCAGGACGCGGCGGGCGGCACCGGCGGAAGTCCCCTGATCGACCTGGGCGGGAAGGTCTTCCACGGCCCGGTACTGACCGCGGTCCCCGAGCCCACCGCCGGACGAGAACTCCTCGCCGCCCTCGACACCCTCGCCGCGGTGGACGCCTTCGCGTCCGTCCAGCGGCTCCACCCCGCATCCACACCACCGAGCAGTGACCGGAAGGAAAGTGAGCGAGAATGAGTACGAAGCGAATCGTCATCGCCGGCGCCGGAATCGGCGGGCTCAGCGTGATCAAGGAACTGCGGGAGTCCGGCGTCGCCCTCGACGATGCCGAGATCACCCTGATCGATGAGAACTTCGAGCACTACCTCGGTTTCACCCTGCCCTGGGTGATGCGGGGGTGGCGCACCGCGGACAGCATCCCCATCCGCCCCTCGGAGGCCGGCCTCGCGGGGATTCGGACGATCCGCGCCACGGTGACCGGGGTCGACGCCGCGCCGAAGGAAGTGGTGCTGGACGACGGTGAGCGGGTGCCCTTCGACGCCCTGGTGCTGGCGCTGGGCGCGCGCAACGCTCCGCACCGGGTCCCCGGACTGCAGCAGGCCGTCGACGCCGGAATCGCGGTGCACTTCTACGCCACGGCCGACGCGGAACGCGCCCACCGGGCGCTGTCCGAGTTCCCCGGCGGGCGCCTGGTCTTCCTCGTCGCCTCGATGCCCTTCCGCTGCCCCGTCGCGCCGTACGAGGGCGCCTTCCTGGCCGCGGATCTGCTGGCCGAACGCGGGGTGCGCGATCGCACCGAGATCGCCGTGTACACGCCCGAACCGCAGCCGATGCCCTCCGCCGGTCCCGATGTGGGTCTCGAACTGGCACAGCACGTCCGGGACGCCGGGATCGGCCTGCACCCGCTGCACCAGGTCACGGAGGTGGACGCCGCGGTGAAGTCGGTGCGCTTCGCCAACGGCGGGAGCGCTCCGTTCGATCTGCTCGTCTTCGTGCCGCCGCACGAGCCTGCGCTATCGCTGGACGGGGCGGGATGGATCCCCGTCGACCGCGCGAGCATGGGCACCGGACACGACGGGATCTGGGCGATCGGCGATCTGTCCTCCGTCACCTCGCCCACCGACCGACCGCTCCCGAAGGCGGCGATCTTCGCGAAGAACGGTGCGGCCGCCGTGGCCCGGAACGTGCTGCACCACCTCGGACTCGACGATGCGACGGCCGCCCTGTCGGGGCTGGGGTACTGCTACATCGACACCGGCGCCCACGAATCCGCCCGCGGCCAGGGCGATTTCTTCGCCGAACCGCACCCCGATGTGACGCTGACACCCGCATCCGTACAGCTGCACGAGGAGAAGATGCACGAAGAGCAGCAGTGGCGGTCGTACTGGGAGTGAGCCCGTCGCGATCTGAGACATGATCGGGACACGGCCGGGGCTCGACGGGGACGAGCCCGGGACGGAGCGCGCCGATGCTGGTCGCATGGCACCGTCGAAACCACTCCCCCGGATCGTCTTCGCCGTCGGTCTCGCCGCGCTGCTCGCGGTGGGCGGCTGTGGATCCACCACCCTTCCCGGTGTGGGCACGCCCGCGGGACCTGCCGCCGGCGGTTCGGACGGCACCCCGAGCGGTCCGCTGGGGGCCGCCGACGGCGTGCTGCCGGACAGCATCTCCGTGGACACCGATACGCCCGCCATCACCAAGCTCCAGCCGGAGCTGCGCCGGGCCTTGCAGGCGGCGGCGACGGCGGCGCGGGACGACCGGGGCGTGGAGATCCGGGTGACCTCGGGCTGGCGCTCAGCGCGGTACCAGCAGTCGCTCTACGACGATGCGGTCAGGAAGTACGGATCGGAGGCCGAGGCCCGGCGTACGGTGGCGGACGGGGCGACCTCCGAGCACGTGCGCGGTGAGGCCGTCGATGTGGGACCGACCGATGCCGCCGACTGGATGACCCGGTTCGGCGAGGACTACGGGCTGTGCCGCGTGTACGCCAACGAGATGTGGCACTTCGAGGCCAAGACGGGCGGGCAGTGCGCCCCGATGGTGGACGACGCCGCATCGCGCTCCCGATGACCCAGCCGGACAAGGGCTCCGGTACCAGCGGAGCCGGTACCGGAGCCCTTCACAGCCGGCCCTGCGACCGGATGGGATCTACGTCGGCGAGCAGAAGCTCAGGACCGGCGCGACCGCCGCGAGGCAGAAGACGCCGGCGGCGTTGTTCTGCTGGTACTGGGTCTGACCGGGGTTGGCCCGCTCGGTCCAGTCGAGCGCCTGCTTGGTGCGGGCCGGCTGCACCGAGTAGTCGGAGAGCTTGAGGTTGAAGGTGGTTCCGACCGAGACCTGGATCTTGCCGAGCGTCACGGGGATCGATCCGCCGGGCTGGATGTCGTTCTTCAGGGTGATCACCTTGTCGCGACCGTTCGCGGTGAGCAGGGTGACCGAGTACCCCTCGGTGTCGCCGAGAGCCACGTTGCCGAAGTTGTTGGAGCTCAATACGAACTGGGTTCCGGCCGGCAGCACCTGCGCGCGCTGCGCCTGCCCGGCGTTCGCATCGGCCCGATCGGCCACGTTCCTGATGGTGAATCCGTTGTCCTTGCCGATCGCCGACGCCTGCGCGGTGACCTCGACGAGATCGACACTGTTCGCGCCGCCACCCGAGGGATGCGGCTTGGGCGATGCCGATGCCGCGCCGGTGGCACCGAGAAGCGAGAGCGAGACGCCTGCGGCGACTCCGACCATGGCCGCGACGGACCTGGTGACCTGAGTATTCACGGTAGAGCCTTTCGTTGAGGGAGACGCTCGGACACATACTGTGAGCGGGGCCACAGTGACCCGCTCGCCAGTGAGTCTGCATTCGCAAACTAACGAAAAGAAGAAACGCCTCATGGCCATTGGGTGTTGTTATTGCAAACAAACTTAACCGGCAACGCCCTTTGTGCTATCGCCGGGGGCGGAACCGCTTCGGCCGCCTCAGTGTCCGTGGCGCTCAAGGCGTGTCAGACGCCAGCGCTCCATGAGATCCGGGAGTTCCGTGAGCACGAACTCGAAGAAGTCACGCATCACCGCCACACGCTCGGCCGCCGGACCGCCCTCCGGAAGCTCTTTGAGCCCGTCGTCGGCCACGGTGAGCCACCGCTCCAGAATGGGATTGCGCGAGGTCAGCGCTTCGTACCAGATGTCGTCACCCAGCTCGATGAGGCTGTGCCGCGAACCCGGGACGTGCGATTTCCGGATCATGCCGGCCTGTTCGAGGTAGCCGACCGCACCGGACACGGCGCCGGCCGACACCGAGAGCTGCTTCGCGATCTGCGACGGGGTCAGCGCACCGTCCGGCGAGGCGAGCACCGCGGAGAAGACCCGGGCCGCCATCCGTTGCATTCCGGCCTCGACGAGGGCGGCTGCCATGTTCTCCACGAAGTTCGGCGCGTCCACAGACGCAGAATATACAGTGTTCTGACACTTCACAAACTTCTGAAATGGGTATAGCGTCGCCGCTATGACCAACGATGTCATCCGCGCCGAGGGCCTGACCAAGACCTTCGGTAGCGCTCACGCTCTCAACGGCCTCGAACTCCACGTCCGCCCCGGGGAGGTACACGCCTTCCTCGGCCCCAACGGCGCGGGGAAGTCGACCACCATCCGAATCCTGCTCGGCCTGCTCAAGAAGACGGACGGCACCGTCGAACTGCTCGGCGGTGATCCCTGGCGCCAGGCCCCCGAGCTGCACCGTCGGCTCGCCTACGTGCCGGGCGATGTGACCCTGTGGCCCAACCTGTCCGGCGGCGAGATCATCGATCTCCTGGGCCGGCTGCGCGGCGGCATCGACGAGGCGCGCCGCGACGAGCTGCTCGACCGCTTCGCCCTCGACCCCACCAAGAAGGCGCGCACCTACAGCAAGGGCAACCGGCAGAAGGTGGCACTGGTCTCCGCCTTCGCCGCGCGGGCCGAACTGCTGATCCTCGACGAGCCCACCTCGGGCCTCGATCCGCTGATGGAGGAGGTGTTCACGCAGTGCCTGGAGGAGGAGAAGGCCAGGGGCGCTTCGATCCTGCTGTCGAGCCACATCCTCTCCGAGGTGGACCGGGTGGCTGACGCCGTGACCATCATCAAGGACGGCGCCACCGTGGAGACCGGCACGCTCGCCTCGCTGCGTCACCTCTCGCGCACCCGGGTGGAGGCCACCGTCTCCCAGCCGACGGATCTGTCGGGCACCGCGGGCGTGCACGATCTGCAGGCCGACGGCGATCGACTGTCGTTCAGCGTGGACACCGCCGACCTCGGCAGCGTCCTCGCCCGATTGGCGGCCGGCGCGCCGACCTCACTCACCAGCCGCCCGCCCACACTGGAGGAGCTGTTCCTGCGGCATTACGACACGGCCGAACAGGGCGCTCGATGACCGGGCTCGGCGCCACCCTGCGGCTGGTGGTGCGGCGCGACCGCATCCAGCTGGTGGTGTGGCTGTTGCTGTACGTGGCGATGGCGGCCTCGGCCTATTCCACCGCGAAGACCAACTACACCGACCAGGCCGCACTCGACTCGGCCGCGCGCGCCGCGAGCGAGAACCCCTCGCTCGTCGCGATGTTCGGCCCGGTGTACTCCGCCACCGTCGGCGCCGTGGGCATGATCAAGATGGTGGTGATGATGGCCGCCGCGCTCGGCCTGCTCACCGGCCTGCTGGTGATCCGGCACACCCGTGCCGACGAGGAATCGGGGCGGCGGGAAATGCTGGGCGCCTCCGCCATCGACCGCATCGCACCGCCCCTGGCCGCGCTCATCGAGTCCGTCGTGCTCAGCCTGGCGATCGGCGTGCTCAGCGCGCTCACGCTGATCGGCATGGGCGCCGACGCACCCGGAAGCCTGGCCTTCGGGGCGCTGTGGGCCCTCGCCGGCATCGTCTTCGCGGCCTTCGCCCTGCTGTGCGCGCAGCTCACCGAAGGCGCCCGCGCCGCTCGCGGGTTGTTCGCCGTGGGACTGGGCGCCGCCTACCTGCTGCGTGCGGTGGGCGATGTCTCGGTGCTCCGCACGGACGGCACCCTGCCCGCCGAACCGGGCTGGGAGTCCTGGCTCTCGCCGCTCGGCTGGTCGCAGCAGATGCGCCCCTTCGCGGACGACCGGTGGTGGCCCGTGATCCCGCTGCTCGTGCTCACCGTGGCGCTCGCCGCGATCGCGCTGCGCATCGCTGCTCAGCGCGACCTGGGCGCCGGGATCATCCCGGTGGGACGGGGCCGGGCGCACGCCGGTCCCCTGCTCGGCTCCGTCGAGGCGCTCACCTGGCGGCTGCATCGCGGCCAGCTGATCGGCTGGACGGTGGGCATGCTCGCCGTGGGTGCCGCTTTCGGCGGAATGGGTTCGGCGATCGACTCGCTCGCCGGGAACGAGGGCACCCGCGAGATGCTGGAGCGCCTCGGCGGATCCGGCTCGAACCTGCTCGACATCTTCTTCGGTGCGGAGTTCTCGGTGATGGGCATGGCCACCGCCGCGCTCGGCATCTCCATCGTGAACACCGCGTGCTCCGAAGAGCTTTCCGGACGCGCCGAGTACCTGCTCGCCGGACCGGTACGGCGGCTGCGCTGGTACGCCTCCCACCTCACCGTGGCGGTGATCGCCACCTTCGTGGCCACCGCCGCACTGGGCCTGGGTGTCTCGCTCACCGCCGGACAACAGCTGATCGGTCCCGCGCTGGGCGCACTGCCCGCGGTGTGGGTCCTGACGGCCATCGCCGCGCTGGCCGGCGCGATCTCCGCGCAGTGGTCCGCGGTGGGGTGGGTGGCGCTGGCCCTGTGCGTGGTGATGATGGTGGCCGACGTCCTGCGCCTGCCCGACTGGGTCTCGAAGCTGTCGCCGTTCACGCACGTCGCCACGCAGCCCGGTTCCCCGCTCATCACCGGCACCACCGTGGCCCTGATCGCGATCGCCGCGGCCGGCCTGCTCGCCGCGGCCTTCTCCGAATCGCGACGCGATCTGGCGGCCTGATCGATGACCACGTCCGCCGGCGCCGGTGCGCTCCTGAGAGTGCGATCACGCGAAAAGCCCTGCAAATGACTACTGACCGCAGCGAGCGAGTCAGCTGCGGTCAGTGCACTCTCAGGATAACAGGAGAGTTGCGATCATGCATATATCTCATCGCGATCTTTTTGTCATGTCTTTATTTCGTTGTGATCACAACGTTTCAGGAGAGCGCGGCCCGCGGGATACGCGGCCAGCGCGGCCGGCATCGAGCCCGGCCGCCCGGACTCCAGGACCGCGATCACCGCGCCGAGCCGGTCCGGTCCCCCGGGCTCCACACCGAGCCGTCGCAACACCTGCCGAGCCACCGGTTCCGGTGAATCGAAGACCGTGAGATCGCGTCCCGTGCGCTCCCGCAGGGCCGCCACGATCTGCTCCCGCACCAGCCCGTAGTGCGTGCACCCGAGCACCACCGACTCGATGTCCTCGGGGGTCGCCGCCGCGGCCGCGGACACCGCCGCGGACACCCGGCCGAGATCGCCGGAGTCGATGGCCTCGGCCAGCCCGTAACAGGGAATCCGATGCGCCAGTGCCGGATCGGCGAAGGCGTCGATGAGCGAGGTCTGGTAGTCGCTCACCGTGGCCGCGGCGGTGGCCCACACCGCGAAGGGACGCCCCGTCGACCCCGCGGGACGGATCGCGGGCACCACCCCGATCACCGGCACCGCGGGCTCGAACCGGGCCCGCGCCGCCTCCAGGGCGTACATCGATCCGGTGTTGCAGGCCACCACGATCGCGTCCACGTCGTAGCGGGCGGCGGCCCCCGCCATGGCCACGATGCACTCGGAGATCCGCTCGGGCGGCAGCAGGCCGTAGGGCATGTTGTCGGGATCGCGGGCCAGCACCAGCTCGGTATCGGGGCGCAGCCGCGACAGGGCGTCGGCGTAATTGACCATCCCGAAACCGGAGTCGATCACCGCCACGCGCATGGCCCAGAGTTTAGCCGCGGAACCAGGTCCGGAAGACGGTGGTGGCGCCGTCGCGGCGGTAATCCACATCGCCGCCCAGCAGCCGTGCGTTGTCCCGGGCGATCGCGAGCCCCAGGCCCGCACCGCCGCCGACGGTCCGCGAGCGGGCGTCCTGCACCTTGTGCAACCGGTCGAAGACCAGGGCCTCGTGCCCGGGCGGCACACCGTCGCCCTGATCACGGACCTCGACGACCGCGCCCGGCTCGCCCTGCTCCGGCGCCCACGGTCCCACCCGCACCGACACCGGCGCGGCGCCGTGACGCAGCGCATTACCCACCAGGTTCGTGACCACCGCGACGACCCGTCGCCGGTCCGTGTTCACCCACAACTCGGCCGGGCCGCCGACCCGCACCGAGTTCCACCCCCGTGCGTCGAGCGCCGAGCGCACCGCCCCGACCAGCTCGAACCGTTCCGCCCGGACCTCGGCGACACCGGCGTCGAGCCGGGTCATCTCCAGCAGATCGTCGAGCAGCTGGGCCAACCCGTCGACCTCGGTGGCCACCATCCGTGCGGCGCGAGCGAGATCGGGATCGTCGCCCGACTCCGCCGCCATGGCATCGGCCTCCTCGCGGAGCACCTCCGCGGCCGGGACCAATGCCGCGAGCGGGCTGCGCAACTCGTGCGAGACATCGCTCGCGAAGCGGCGCGAGCGCTCGTCCTGGCGGCGCAGCACATCGAGCGATTCGTTCTGCCGGTCGAGCATGCCGTTGAAGTTCTGCGACAGTTCCCGCAGCTCCGCCATCGAGGTCTCCGGCAGGCGCACCGTCGCATCGCCACCGGCCACCGCGGCGGCCACGTCCTGGACCCGTCGCAACGGGCGGGTGACCGCACGGGCCACGAGCACCCCGGCGATCGCGCCGAGCACCGCGCCGCCCAGCGTCGCGAGCGCCACGAGGCTCATCAGTTGCCGCAGGCGTTCGTTCACCCCCTCCAGGGGCTCCACCGCGAAGACCATGTACGGATGTTTGTTCGAGCTGTGCCCCACCAGAACCCGGCCGTCGTCCAGCCGCTGGAAACGATAGGTGCTACGCACCTGCCGCAGGTAGTCGTCCATCGACTGCGGGATCAGTCCGGGCGGCACCTCGCCCGCCTGGAGGACGGTGCCGTTGAGGTCGACGACGCGATAGGTGGACGACACGAATTCCAGGGTCGGCCGCTCATCGAAGGTGTCCATATCGTGGCGGAACGTGGTGAGCACGGCCTGCTGGGCGTCCTCGTACACCCAGTCGCGCACCACGTAGGCGACGGAGGCTCCCGTCACCGCCGCCGTGAACGCCGTGACCAGCACGATGATCACCAGCAGGCGGACCCGGAGGCTCTTGATCATCTCCCCGCCCGGAACCGGTAGCCGAAGCCCCGCACCGTCTCGATGCAGCTCGGCTCGTCCGGACGATCGACCTTCGGCCGCAGCCGCAGGATCGCGTTGTCCACCAGGCGCGAATCACCGAGGAAGTCCTGATTCCACACCAGGGTCAACAGCTGCTCGCGGCTGAGCACCTGCCCGGGGTGATCGGCGAAGACGTACATGAGGCGTTTCTCGGTGGGGGTCAACGGAAGCGGCTCACCGTCGCGCAGCACTTCGGCCGCCGCGCGGTCCACCGTCAGGCCGGACGAGGTCACCACGGCGGGTGGCGCCTCCTCGTCCTCCACCTGCTCGACCGCGGGCGCGCTGCGCCGCAGCGCGGCCTTGATCCGGGCGTCCAGGACCCGCGGACTCACGGGCTTGACCACGTAATCGTCTGCGCCGGATTCGAGTCCCGCCACCGTGTCGATGTCGTCCGCGCGGGCGGTGAGCATGAGGATCGGCACCTGGCTGGTGCGGCGGATCCGGCGGCACACCGCGAAACCGTCGTCGCCGGGCAGGCCCACGTCCAGGATCACCGCATCGGCGGCGGCCACGTGCTCCTCGAGATCGTCGGGCGCACCCGCGAGGTGTTCGACGGTGTGGTCGAGCCGCCGCAGGGACAAGGTCAGCGCATCGACGATCGCCGGATCATCCTCGATGAGCAGCAGTTTGACCACCGACGGGCCTCCTCAGAATCGTCTCCGCACTCCACGCCGCGCTGTAGGTGCGCACCGCTCCCGCGGCGCACGCGGCCACCAACCACGCCCCCAGCACATCACCCGGGCGGTGCCATTGCAATGCAACGACGGCGAAGGACGCGACCGCGCCCACCCCGAAGGCGTACAGCAGGACGAGCGTGCGCAGCGCCGAGGGCGCGCAGATCACGGCCACCGCGGTGAGCGCGGCGAAGACGGCGACGGTGTTCGACGGAAACGAATTGAGGGCCGGGCCCACACCGAACGACGGACGGTCCAGCAGGGCCTTGAGCACGTAGGCCCCGCCGAGCGTGAGGCAGACGATCGCGCCCGCCTCGACGACGGTGCGCAGCGAGCGGTTCGCGGCGAGCAGGATGGCGACGGCGGCGAAGCCGATCATCAGGAGCGGCATCTGCGCATCGCCGAACCAGCCGGAGGTGGGGATCTGCACGCCGAAGACGGCGGAGATGCGGACCATGAGCTGGTTGTCGATGTACTGGCCGGACTGGGTGCCCACCACGACGAGGTAGAGCGCGGCGAGGCCCAGGAAGGACGCGGCGGCCACACTGGCCGCTGCCCAGAGGCGGGGGTTGAGGAGCATGACTTCAGCCTCCGGCGCGGAGGTCCCGCGTCGGCCGCGTCCGCGCCTCATCCGTGTCACAACTCTGTCACAGTAGTCGTTCCGAAGAGCGGAACGCAGACGGATGCGCGGCGCCGCAGGGGTGAGGGACCCCGCGACGCCGCGCCGGCATGCCGTCAGACGTGGGTGAGGGTATCCGCCTCTACGACCGCCGTGTCCGTGACCCGCAGCACCTGCCCCGACCGGATGTCGAAGAACAGGCCGACCACATCGATCCGGCCGGCCGCCACGGCCTCGCGCAGCAGCGGATGGGCCCGCAGGTTCTCCACCTGGACCGCCACATTGACCACGCCGAGCTGATCGGCGGCATCGAACCCCGCCTCCTCGGCGGCGCGCCGCACGGGGTGCCCCTCCTGGTAGGCGGCGACCGAGGGATCGGCGTGACCGATCCACTCCTCGATGCTCGGCGGCACCGCCGGACGGTTCATCGCCACGCCCATCGCGCCGCAGGCCGAGTGCCCGCACACGATCACCTGGCGGACCTGCAGGTTGTCGACCGCGAAGGTGAGCGCTGCCTCGAAGGACCCGTCGACGCCCCCGGCCGGGACCAGGTTGCCCACGTTGCGGACGGTGAACAGGTCGCCCGGGCCGCTGGCGGTGATCACGTTCGGCACCACCCGCGAATCGGCGCAGGTGAGGAACAGGGCCTCGGGCTGCTGGGCATCGCTGAGCTCGTCGAAATCGTCGCTGAGCAGCGAGGCGTGCCGGCGGTGGTAGCGGGCGATGCCGTCCGCGAGGCCACCGCGGGCGTGCGCACGCCAGGGCAGCAGGCCGCGCTCGGCCGGACGGTCGGTGGTGCGTCGCGGCGACATGTCGCCGGCCGCGTGGATCTGCGCGACGCCCAGATCGTCGATGGTCACGGTGCCACCCGATGCGCGGTAGCGGCGCACCCACTCGGTGATCTCCTCCGCCGACGCGTGGTCCAGGAAATCGACGGTGAGCTCGATCGCCACGTCCGACTGGGGCGGGACCGAGGCGAGCACCCGCGAGAGGCGGGGCAGCGAGAAGAAGCTGAGCGATCCGTCGATCGCCACGTGCCACCGTCCGGCGCTGTCCTGCGAGGCCTCGATCGATGCCCGGGCCACTCGCCAGAGCACCAGCAGGATGGCCACCACCAGGCCCGCGAGGACACCCTCGAGCAGGTTGAGGAAGAGCACGCCCAGGATGGTGACGGCGTAGACCGCGATGTCGCCGGTGCGGCGTGCGGTGCGGATGTGCGCGGTCTTGACCAGCTGGAAGCCGATCACGATGAGCAGGCCGGCGAGTGCCGAGGTCGGGATCTTCTCCACCAGGCCGGACAGGGCCACGGAGAACAGCAGCAGCCACACGCCGTGCAGCACCGCGGACCACTTGGTGCGGGCACCCGAGGTGACGTTCGTGGCACTGCGGACGATCACGCCCGTCACGGGCAGGCCGCCGAGCAGACCGGACAGCGAGTTCGCGGCACCCTGGCCGATCAGCTCACGGTCGAGGTTCGACTTGGGGCCGTCGTGCATCTTGTCGACGGCGACCGCCGAGAGCAGGCTCTCGACGCTGGCGATCAGCGCCACGGTGAGCACACCGAGGGCGACGGCGGCCCACTGTCCGGTGGGCAGCTGCGGCAGGCCGATGGCATCGATGATGGAGCCGTTGAGCTTGATCCGCTCCACGTTCATCGGCACCACGAGCGAGAGCACGGTGGCCGCGACGATGGC
This sequence comes from Tsukamurella sp. TY48, assembly GCF_019656655.1. Taxonomy (GTDB): domain Bacteria; phylum Actinomycetota; class Actinomycetes; order Mycobacteriales; family Mycobacteriaceae; genus Tsukamurella; species Tsukamurella strandjordii. The sequence continues at coordinate 1,744,523 of NZ_BPMV01000001.1, forward strand.
GACCAGGGCGCCCGGGACCTTGCGGAACTTCGGCGGCAGCTTCGGCCACACCATCATCACCGCGATCACCACCGCACCGACGGCGAAATCGGGCCAGTGCATCGACCCGATCCGCGCGGGGAGGTCCATCAGGTTCTGCAGCACCGAGCTCCGCGAGGAGCCGCCGAACAGCACGTGGGTCTGCTGGATCACGATCGTGACGCCGATACCGGCGAGCATCGCGTGCACCACCACCGGCGAGATCGCCAGGGCGGCACGGGCGATCCGGCTCATGCCGAGCATGATCTGCACCAGGCCGGCGGCCACGGTGATCGCGGCGGTGACCTTCCAGCCGAACTTGTTGATCAGTTCGGCCACCACCACGGTGAGGCCCGCGGCGGGGCCGCTGACCAGGAGCGGGGAGCCGCCCATCACGCCGCCGACGATGCCGCCGATGACGCCCGCGATCAATCCCGCCATCAGGGGCGCACCGGATGCGAGGGCGATGCCCAAGGACAGGGGCAGCGCTACCAGGAACACCACGATGGAGGCGGGCACATCGAAACGCACCACCTCTCTTAACTTCTCCTGCACGACGACTCCCTCACGGATCGGATCTGTTGCTTACCCCATCCACTGTGGTGACGGCATGTGTCCGCGTCGCCGCACGGGCGTGAAGGTTCGGTGAAGTGGCGCAGGACACGTTTCGCCCGCGAATTCAGCGGGCGGGCAGCGTCATTGCGAAGGTCGCGCCGGTGCCGGGGCCCTCGGATTCGACCCACAGATGGCCGTCGTGGGCGGCGACGATGCTGCGGCAGATGGTCAGGCCCACCCCGCTGCCGCCGCTGTCCCGGTCGCGCGCGATATCGGTGCGGTAGAACCGCTCGAAGATCCAGGGCAGGTGCGCGGCGTCGATGCCGTCGCCGTGATCGACCACGCTGATCTTCACCCGCCGGTGCGAGGCCATCTCCGCCACCACCTCGACCGCGGTCCCGGGCGGGCTGTGCCGCAGGGCGTTCGCGAGCAGGTTCGCCAGCACCTGCTGGAGCCGCTGGCGGTCGGCGCGGATCGTGGTGCGCCCCAGACGGGTCTTCGACGACAGCGCGACGTCCTTGTCCGCGTAGGCCTTCCGGGCGGCCGCCACCGACGACTCCACGAGTTCGCGCACGTCCACCTCGGACGGACGCAGATCCAGCGCGCCCTCATCGGCGTGCGAGACGGCGAGCACGTCCTCGGTCAGTCGCGCAAGACGGTTGGTCTGCTCCCGCAGCATGGTGACGGTCTCATCGTCGGCCACCACCACCCCGTCCTGCATCCCCTCGAGGTACCCGTCGAGAACGCTGACCGGCGTGCGGATCTCGTGCGCCAGATCGGTCAGTAGCCGGCGACGCGACCGCTCGGTGGATTCCAGGCGGGTGGCCATGTCGTTGAAGGCGGTCACCAGCTCCCCGGCCTCCGGCCCGAGCGAGACCGGCGCCACCCGCACATCGGGGCGGCCGTCGGCCACCTGCTGGGCCGCGTTCGCCAGCCGCTCCACCGAGCGATTGAGCCGGCGGGCGATCACCAGGCTCAGCGCGATCGACACCACGACGGCCGATCCGAAGCCGAGGACCACCGCGAGCACGTTCGCCGGTGTGGTGTTGTCCCTGGTGTGGTCCTTCGGATCCGGCAGCCGGATTCCCGCGAAGTGTCCCTCCAGGATGCTCGGCCACAGCACGAAATCGACCAGGGCCGTCATGGAGAGGGTCACCAGCGACACCAGGACCAGCAGAACCGCCATGCGGGTGCCGATCCCCTGCCGTGCCAGCCGCTCCCGAATCGGTTCGAGCACCGGTTCGAGAAGTTTCACCCCTGACCCATTCGGTATCCCACGCCGCGCACGGTACGAACGTAGCGCGGGTCGCCCGCATCGTCGCCGAGTTTGCGGCGCACCCGGCCGACGTGCACGTCGACCAGGCGCTCATCGCCCACCCAGCCGGCGCCCCAGACGGCCTCGATCAGCTGTCGCCGGGAGAAGGCGACGTTGGGGCTGCGGGCGAGCACCGCGAGCACGTCGAATTCGGTGGCGGTGAGGTCCACGGCCTGATCGCCCAGGCGCACCTCGCGCCCGAGCAGGTCGATCGCGAGGTCTCCGTAGGTGCGGTCGGTGCCGGCACCGTCGGGCATGCGCCGGGGGCGGCGCAGCATGGCCCGCACCCGGGCCACCACCTCGCGCGGGCTGAAGGGTTTGACCAGGTAGTCGTCGGCCCCGACGGACAGGCCGACGATCTTGTCGGTCTCGTCACCGCGGGCGGTGAGCATGAGGACGTAGGCGTCGGAGAACCTGCGCAGTGAGCGGCAGACTTCGAGTCCGTCGATCCGGGGGAGGCCGATGTCGAGGATGATCACGGCGGGGTCGAGCTCGCGGGCGAGCTGCAGGCCGCGCTCTCCGTCCATGGCCACCGTGACGTCGAATCCTTCGCGGGTCAGATAGTCCCGGACGAGCCGTCCGAGGGCGGGTTCGTCCTCGATCACGAGGACACTTTCAGTGTTCATGACATTCATTGTAATATGCGCATGTGGATATGCCAGCGCCGCCGGCGGCGGCGCCCACCGTGCTGGGAATGCTCGGGTGGGAGCCGCCGCAGTTACCCCTGCTCCCGGTACTCGCGGCCGTCGCGGCGATCGTCTACCTGATCGGCGTGCGCAGGGTGCGCGCCCAAGGGCGATCGTGGCACCCGGCGCGGGTGATCAGCTTCCTGCTCGGATGCCTCGCACTGGCCGCCGTCACCGGCCTGAAGATCGAGGCCTACTCCTGGCACCTGTTCAGCGCATTCATGTTCCAGCAGCTCACCCTGTCGATCCTGGTGCCGCCCCTGCTGGTGGGCGGGGCACCCGGCGTCCTGCTGCTGCGCGCCACCCCGCACCACGGCGCGGGCAAGGTGGTGCTCGGCGCCGCCCTGGGGCTGCTGCGCAGCCGGGCGCCCAGGATCCTGCTGCACTCCGGCTTCACCATCCCGCTGTTCCTGATCAGCTATTACGGCGTGTACCTCAGCGGCATCATCGACCGGATCGGCGGCAACTGGTTCGGTCACACGGCCCTGCAGCTGTTCTTCCTGGGCGCCGGGATCCTGTTCATCCTGCCGATCATGTCGGTGGGCCCGCTGCCGGGCCGCGACTCCTGGCTCATGCGCTTCTTCGACATCTTCATCGAGATGCCCTTGCACGTCTTCATCGGCGTGATGCTGATGATGGCCACCACGCCGATGGTCGCGATGTTCGCCTTCCCGCCACCGGAATGGGGCATCGACCCGGTGCGCGACCAGACCATCGCCGGCGCCCTCGCCTGGTCGTACGGCGAACCGGTCGCGATGGTCACCGTGTGCATCTTCGCGCTGCGCTGGCGCCGCGCGGAGAACCACGACTCCGAGCGGGCCGGCGCCGAGGTCCGCGAAGACGACGAGCGGGCCGCCTACAACGCCTACCTGGAGCAATTGCGCGGCCGGTAACGTGGGGACATGCAGCGAGCCCGCCTGGTGATCATCGCGGGCGCGATCTTCTATTCGGCGTGGATCTTCGCCCCCACCCTCGGCTCCACCCTCAACGGACTGCGGTCCTACGTGAGCGAGGTGGCGGCCACCGGCCAGCCCTACGCCCAGTTCTTCCGCGCCACCGACCTGCTGGCCGGCACCTGCTTCATCGTGGGCGCCGCGCTGTGGTGGAAGGCCGCCCGGCCCGAGTCACGATTCGCCTGGGCCTGGATGGGCGGCATGATCGTGCTGGGCGCGGCCACCATGTGCGATGCGCTGCTGCCGCTGTCCTGCACGCCCACCGCCGATGCCACGTGCGCCTACCGCGAGGCCAACGGGCAGGTCCCGTTCACCCACCTCGCGCACGCCTACTCCTCGGGACTCGCCGGAACGGGCGGGGCCGTGGCGGTGCTCGCCTGGGGCGCCTGGCTGCTGCGCGGCGGGCACGACGGTGCGCTGCGCACCGTCCGGCCCGTCACCGTGGTCGCGTTCGTCGCGGGACTGACCTACCTGATCGCGTCGGTGTGGACGCTGGCCGCGATGGCGATCACCGATCCGGACCTGTATCTCGGTGTGGCGCAACGCCTGCAGATCGCGGGGCTCACCGTGTGGCTGGTGCTCATCGCCCTGCCGATACCGGTACGCCCGCCTCCTGATCCGCCGCCTCCTGATCCGCCGCCGCCAGTACCGAGCTGAGCAGCCCGGGGTACACGTCCTCCACATCGTCGAGCCGGAGTTGCTGGCGCGCCTGCGCACCCTCATCGGCGCGCCGGGTGACGCCCGCCTCCCGGAGCACCTTGAAGTGATGGCTCGCCGTGGCCTTGGTGACCCCGTCGTAGAGCTCCGCACAGGCCAGCGGCCGCTGCTCGCGATGCAGACGACGAACCATCTCCAGGCGCACCGGATCGGCGAGCGCGGCGAGGACGGTCTGCAACGGGGCGACGGGGCTGTCGGGCATGGCTCTCGTTTCCTGAGATAACGGTTTGATCTTGATCGAACTTGACTGTACTCTCGTCTTGGTTCGACGTCCATCGAACTCGGAACCACCGGAAGGCATGCCGATGAGCATCACCGAGCACCAGCGCAGCGCGGCCCGGCCGCACCCGCAGGCCTGGTCGTTCGCGCTCCTGCTCACGCTGCTCGCACTCGCGCTCGGCGTCTCCGGGCTGCCCTCCCCGCTGTACCCGATCTACCAGCAGCAGTGGCACCTGTCGGCCCTGTCGACCACGCTCGTCTTCGCCGTCTACGCGATCGGTGCGCTCGGCGCGGCGCTCACCGTGGGCCCCATCTCGGACGCGATCGGCCGCAAACCCGTGCTGCTGGTCGCGGTCGCGACCATCCTGGTGGGCCTGGTGATCTTCCTGTTCGCCGGCGCCGAATGGCAGCTGATCCTGGCGCGATTCCTGCACGGCGCCGCCATCGGCTCGATCACCGTGGTCGCGGGCGCGGCCCTGCTGGACGTGCGACCCCAGGAGGGCGCGCGCAACGGCATGCTGTCCGGCGTCTTCCTCAACGTGGGCATCGCGGCCACCGCGCTCGGCGCCGCCGCCGTCGCGCAGTACGCACCCAGCCCGCTGCGCACCCCGTTCATCGCCATGGGCGTGGTGGTGCTGGTGATCCTGATCGGCGTCATCGCCCTCGTGGAACCGCACTTCGGGCGCACCGGCGGCCGGGTCCGGTTCTCCCGCCCCAGCGTTCCCGGCGAGATCACCTCCGACTTCTGGTTCTCCGGCATCGGCATCATCACCGCGTGGTCGGTGCTCGGCGTCTTCCTCAGCCTGTACCCGGCGCTGGTGCAGCACGTGACCGGGCACCGCTCGGTGATCTTCACCGGCATGCTGGTGGCCATGATGGCCGTGGCCTCCGCCGTGGCGCAGTACGTGGGCGGCCGGTATCCGGCGCGCCCCACCGCCATCGTCGGCGATCTGGGGCTGGTGGTCTCGCTGGGCCTGGCCGTGGTGGCCGTGCACTCCGGCATCACCTGGCTGATCATGGTCGACACCGTGGCCCTCGGCGCCACCTTCGGACTCGCCTTCGGCGGCTCCCTGCGGCACCTCGCCTCCGTCGCGCCCGCGCACGCCCGCGGACAGGTGATGAGCGCCTACTACCTGCTGGGCTACCTCGCGATGGGCGTGCCCACCGTGATCGCCGGCTACCTGGCCACCGAGTACGGCACCGCCGCGATCTTCCCGTGGTTCGCCGCCGCCGTCGCCTCCGGCTGCCTCATCGCCGCCGCGATCGGCATGCGCAGCGGCCGCGCGCGCCCCGTCGTCACCGAGCGGGTGGTCTAGTTCCCCGGGGCCACGGAGCTCGGCGCCGATGACGGAGCCGGACCCGAACCCGCACTCGGCGTGGTGCTCGGGGTCTCGTCGACCGGAGCGCCCCCGGCCACCCAGGTGGCCCACGGCACCGTCCAGTCGCCGTTCTGCCACTGCTCCAGCGGCGGACCGCCGGTGTTGCGGACCTCGACCACATCGCCCGGCTGGCTGAGCTCGAAGAACCACTGCGCGTTCGCGGGGCTCAGGTTCAGGCAGCCGTGCGACTCGTTGCGCACGCCCTGCGCGCCGATGTTGTCCAGCGCGTGCAGGTAGATGCCGTCGTTGCTGATCCGGGTGGCCCAGCCGATGGTCTGCTTGTAGCCCAGCCGCGAGTTGATCGGCAGGCCGTAGGTGGACGAGTCCATGATCACCGGATTCGCCTTGTCCAGCACCGTGTACACGCCGCGCTGCGTCCAGAAGTGCAGCGTCTTGCCGTTCACCACCTCGGTGCCGCCCTGCCCCATCGACGTGGGCATCGACCGCACCATCTGGCCACCCACGAAGACCTGCACCTGCTTGGTGTTGTCGTCGGCGATCGAGACGTGGGATTCGCCGATGCTGAAGGTGATCGCGATGTCCTTCTCGCCCCACAGTCCGGGGCTGACCTGCTTGCCGAAGGCGTTCACCTCGATCGAGACCTTGGTGCCCGAGGGGTAGTAGTCCTTGGGCCGCCAGGCGACCGTCTTATCGGTGGTCCAGCTCCACGCGCCCTCGACGGGCGGCGTGGTGGTCGCCTTGAGCAGCTTCTGCGCCATCGAGCGATCCTTGATCGGCTCGTCGAAGTGCACCACGGCCACCTGGCCCACGCCGTACACGGCACCGTCGTTGAGCGACATGCCGCCGGTGTTCTCGAAGTAGGGCAGCGTCTTGTTGGTCTCATCGACCACCACCGTGCTGAACGTGGTCTTGTGCTCGCGCGGCTGGCCGAGCGTCTCGTACTTCGCGACCAGGGTGTACACGCCGTTGTAGGCGAGCGGCTTGGCGGGCTTCCACGACAGCATGTCGGTGGACAGCTTCCCCTCCACGGCGACGCCGTTGGCATCGGTGAGGGTGACCGAGCCCAGCACGGCCTTGGCGATCGACACCGAGACCGGGGCGATCGGGCTCACGTCCTTCGCACCGTCGGCCGGGGTCACGGTGATCTCGGCCGGATCCTTCGCTGGGGTCGACGGTGCCGCGTTCTTGCCGCCCACATCGCCGATCGTGCAGGCACCGGCGACCAGCGGCACCGCCGCGGCGGCGCCGATGAGCACCGTCCGTCGCCCGACCAGCTGCTGACCGCCGCTCCGGGCACGTTTGAATCGCGTCACGTACATCCCCTCATCGTCGACCGCAGTCTAACGATCTCCGGTGACGTCTCCGTTTCCGAAACGCTCCCGGTGCACCGCCGCAGACAGCGGGCGCCGATCGCGCCATCCGAATCGTTCCAGGTCAGGGACTTCCTGGAAGCGTGTGACCGGTCCCACACATAACCACGCCACAATATGAACGTGTTCCGGTACGCCGACCAGTTCGCGCAGTGCGGGTTCGCGGTAGAAGGACACCCAGCCCACCCCGACGCCCTCCGATGTGGCCGCCAGCCACAGGTTCTGGATGGCGAGCGCCACCGAGAGATGGCCGGTCTCGTCGATGGTGTGCCGGCCCAGGATGTTGGCGCCGCCGCGGGTGGGGTCGTAGGTCACCACGACACCGGTGCGCGAGCTCTCGATGCCCTCGATGACGATCGGGTTGAAGGTCTCGCGACGGTCCTCGGGCAGCGACCGGGCGAAGTCATCACGGCACCGCCCCACGTGCGCGGCGAAGGCGGCCAGCGTGGCCGGGTCCTGCACCACCACGAAGTCCCAGGGCTGGGTGTTCCCCACGCTGGGTGCGCTGTGCGCGGCCCGCAGCAGCCGGGTGAGGCGGTCCTCGTCGATCAGCTCGCCGCTGAACTCGTTGCGCACATCGCGGCGCGCGCGGATCGCCTCGAAGACGTCCATCAGGAACCGTCGAACTGGCTCGCCAACGATCCGAGGGCATCGCCGGTGAGGCGCTGCGTGGTCCAGTCGTCCATCGGGACGGCGCCGAGCGCCCGGTAGAAGCCGATCGCCGGGGTGTTCCACTCCACGACGGTCCACTCCAGCCGCGGGTATCCGCGGTCGGCGCACAGCTTCGCCAGCGAGGCGATGAGCTGCTTGCCGTGGCCGCCGCCCCGCGAGGTGGAACGGACGTACAGGTCCTCGAGCCAGATGCCGTAGCCGCCGGTCCAGGTGGAGAAGGTGCGGAAGAAGACGGCCATGCCCACGGCCACCTCGGCGCCGTCTTCGCCGGGCTCGGTGGCCAGGTGCGCGAACACGGCCGGGTGCTCGCCGAACAGCGCCTCGTGCAGCTGCTCCTCGGTGGCGACGGCCGCATCGGGAGCCTTGTTGTAGGCGGCCAGCTCGGAGATCATCGCGAGCAGCTCGGGGACATCAGCGGGTGTAGCCGGGCGGATCATGAAGCTCCTTCGGTTGCGGCCGCGGTCTGCGCGGCGATCGCGGGCATCAGGCACTCACGGACCACCCGGCCCGCGGCGTACGGATCGTCGAAACTGATCAGCCCGTCCGGCGCCAGCAGCACCGAGTGCCCCACACGCGCGAAGATCTCGGCGATCGGCTTCGGATCGAACGGCGGCAGATCACCCTTGTCCTGGAAGCCCTCGATGATGTTGGCCGCGAAGGTCCGCCCGATCTCGATGAGCATCGCCCCGCCCTGCGCGATCATCGGCAGGCCCACCACCACGTTACCGTCGCCGATCCCGCGGATCAGCGGGCGCCGGTGCGCCTCGCGGAGGAAGGCCACGAAGCCCTCGGTGAGCGCCTCCTCCACCGTGGGCAGGCCCGCGATCTGCTGCTCGATGGTCTTGAGCAGTTGTTCGGCCTCGTACCGGATGGCCTGTTGGACGAGGTTGTCCTTGCGGTTGAAGCGGCGGTACACGGTGGCCACGCCGATGCCCGCGAGGTTCGCGACGTGCTCCATGGTGGTACGCGAGATACCGACGCTGCCGATGCTCGCCACCGCCGCAGAGAGGATGCTCTGCGCGGTCTGATCGTTTCTGCCGGGACTCACAACGTCCGATTCTAGGCTTGTGACCCCGCCGGGAAGGTTCATGATGGCAAGAACCGCCCGGAATTGTGGTTCGTTCATGCCACATCAAGGGCCGGTGGCCGGGCGCGACGGGCCGCGGACCGCACCCCAGCACCTCGTCGTCACCGCGTTCGTGCACGCGCGATTCGCCCCGCTCGGCACGGGGATTGCGTGGTGAGACAATGACTGACATGACCGACAGCCCGAGCAAGCCGAACCCCGTGCAGTACCTGCTGTACTCCTACGGGCGCACGCTGCCGGACTCGATGCGCGACTGGGTGGCAAACGATCTCGCCGGTCCCGGCGCCGCCGCGCGCACCGTGATCCGGTTCTCGATCCCGTGTTTCCTGATGCTGGTGCCGTTCTGGTTCGTGGACGCGGACTTCCTGGTCAAGGCCACGATGACGCTGCCGATCTTCATCCCGTTCGTGTACTTCGCGATCGCCCTGAACAAGATCTACCGGCGGGCGCGGCTGCGCTGGCACGGCCTCGATCCCGATCTGGTGGATCAGCGCGCCCGGGTGCGGGAGGCGGATCTGCACCGGGAGTACGTGGAGAAGTACGGGCCCCGGGGTCAGTGAGGCGCCGCTGATGTACGTCGCCGCACCCGACCGCTCCGATGAGGAGCGGGCCCGCGCCACCGTGGACGCCGCCGGTATCGGCACCGTCTTCTCCGCCGCCGGTGGCCTGCACGCGACCACGCTGCCCCTGCTCTGGGTGGGCGAGACGGTGATCGGGCATTTCGCGAAGGCCAACCGGCACTGGCGCGAGCTCGACGGCGCCGAGGTCCTGATCGTGGTGACGGGGCCGGATTCCTATGTCTCCCCCGGTTGGTACCCGTCCAAGGCCGAGCACGGTCGCGCGGTGCCCACCTGGAACTACTCCGAGGTGCAGCTGCGGGGCCGCGCGAGCATCCACGAGGACGCCGCGGCGTGCCGCGACATCGTCGCCCGGCTCACCGCCCGGCACGAGGCGGGCAGGCCCGCACCGTGGGGCCTGGACGACGCCCCGTCCACGTACATCGAGCAGCAATTGAAGGCGATCGTCGGGCTCCGGGTCGCGGTCACCGAGGTGGCCGCGAAGGAGAAGTGGAGCCGCGGCCGCAGCCCCGAGGACATCGCCGGGGTGCAGGCCGCCCTGGACGCCTCGGACCCGGTGGCGGCGGCGGAGATGCGCCGCGCGCGGGATGTGTGACGCACGTCCTACTATCGGATCATGGCGCTCAAAGAACTCGTCCAGAAGGCCGCTCTGTCGATTCCCACCCCGCTGGTCGCGGGCGGGGCGAAGGCGGTCTTCGGCCTCCCCACCCAGGTGAAGCGGCGGCTGGTGGGCCCCGCGCCGCGGGTCGACGGCAACGAGATGGATCTCGATTCGCAGATCACCCTGATGCTCCTCAAGGCGCAGGGCGTGGACGGCCTGGCCGGGCGCGATGTGGCCCTCTCCCGCGCCTCGATGCTCAAGCTCAGCGCCGCCGTCGGCGCGGGCACGGCGCCGTCGGTGGGCACGCGCGGACTGATGGTCGACGGTGCCGCCGGCCCCCTCCCGGCGCGGCTGTACACCCCGAAGGACCTGCCCGCGGGCTCGCCGCTGGTGGTCTTCTTCCACGGCGGCGGGTTCGTGCTGGGCGATCTGGACTCGCACGACGCACCGTGCCGGTACATCGCGGAGCGCGCCGGGGTGCGGGTGCTCGCGGTGGACTACCGGCTGGCCCCGGAGGACATCTTCCCGGCGGCCGCGGACGATGCGGTGGCGGCCACGCTGTGGGCGATCGCGCACGCCGATCAACTGGGCGCCGATCCGAAGCGGGTCGCGGTCTCCGGTGACAGCGCGGGCGGGAACCTCTCAGCGGTGGTCTCGCGGGAGTTGTCGCTGCGCGGCGGTCCGCAACCCGCCTTCGCGTTGCTGTTCTACCCGGTCACGGGCGCCGATCCGGCGAACCGCAGCCGCGACACCTTCGCCTCCGGCTACTTCCTGACGAAGGCGGACATCGAGTGGTTCCGGCAGCAGTACACGCCGGAACCCGGGCAGGACACCGATCCGAAGTTCCACGTGCTGCACGCCGACGGCCTGGGCGGGATCGGCCGGACCCACGTGGTGGTGGCCGGTTTCGATCCCCTGCGGGACGAGGGAGCGGCGTACGCGCAGCGGCTGCGGGACGCCGGTGTGGACGCCACCACGCAGCTCGCGCCCGGCGCGTTGCACGGATTCCTGAATTCGGTGGGTGTGAGCGCCGATGCGCGCGTCGATGTGGACACCGCGCTTGACGTGCTGCGAACCGTTCTGGCGGCGCGATCTTGACAACGTGGGTAGGCACATTGCACTGCCATGCGAACACGCATGTCACGAAAGGTGGCGGGCGTACGCGTACACCACGTATCGTAGGTTCTGCGGCCGTCATATGACGTCTCCCCCCACGTCGACGGCTGCGTGTTTGAGCCTTGATACCGGCTCCCCCTCCTCCCCCCATTCCGGGAGCCGGTATCAAGGCCTTTCGCGTTTCCGGGCGATTTCTCCCGGCGTGGATACTGGAGGGGTGACGGATCTGCACTCGGCCGCGCCGGCCGCCCCCGCGGAGGATTCCGCGGCGTCGGCGCAGCGCACCTTCCTCGATGTCGGCGGCATGACCTGCGCCGCGTGCGTCGGCCGGGTCGAGCGGAAGCTGAACAAGCTCGACGGGGTGCGCGCGGTGGTCAACCTGGCCACGCGCACCGCCACCGTCGAGCACGCGCCCGAGGTCACCGTCGAGCAGCTGACCGGCACCGTCGAGGCGGCCGGGTACACCGCGGCCCCGAAGTCGCCCAATCCGCGCCGCGCGATGCTGGCGGAGGAACGCGAGCGGCGCGACGTGCTGCGCCGGCTCGTGGTCTCGCTGGTGCTGTTCGTGCCCGCGGCCGATCTGTCGATCGTGCTGGCCACCATCCCGTCCACCCGCTTCCCGGGCTGGGAGTGGGTGCTGCTGGCGCTGAGCCTGCCGGTGGTCACGTGGGGCGCGTGGCCGCTGCACAAGAAGGCCTGGCAGGGCGCGCGGCACGGCGCCGCCACGATGGACACCCTGGTCTCGGTGGGCATCATCACGGCCACCGCGTGGTCGGTGGTCACCGTGCTCACCCCGGGCCGGCAGCGTCCCGATCCGCACGGCCTGTGGAACGCGATCATCCAGTCCGATCCGATCTACCTCGAAGTCGCCATGGGCGTCACGGTGTTCGTGCTCGCCGGGCGGTACTTCGAGGCCTCCGCGCGGGCCAAGGCCGCCGCGGCGCTGCGCGATCTGTCCACGCGGGGGGCCCGCGAGGTGTCCGTGCTCGTGCGCGACGGCTCCGAGTTGCGGATCCCGATCGGCGAGCTCCGCGAGGAGCAGCAGTTCGTGGTGCGCCCCGGCGAGACCATCGCCACCGACGGCGTCGTCGAATCCGGCTCCGCCTTCGTCGACAACTCGGCGATGACCGGCGAATCCCGTCCCGTCCCGGCCGGTCCCGGCGACCGGGTGGTGGGCGGCACGGTGTGCCAGGACGGCCGCCTGACGGTGCGCGCCACCGCGGTCGGCGAGGACACCACGTTCGCGGCGATGCTGCGCCTGGTGGAGGACGCGCAGGCCACCAAGGCGCGCATGCAGCGGCTGGCCGACCGGGTCTCGGCGGTCTTCGTGCCCTGCGTCTTCGGCATCGCCGCGCTCACCTTCCTGGGCTGGCTGGTGTTCGGCGGCTCGATCGACAACGCGGTGAAGGCCGCGATCGCGGTCCTGGTGATCGCCTGCCCGTGCGCCCTGGGCCTCGCGACGCCGGTGGCCTTCATGGTGGCCTCCGGGCGCGGCGCGCAACTCGGCGTGTACGTGCGCGGACACCAGGCCCTCGAAGCCACCGAGACCATCGACACCGTGGTCTTCGACAAGACCGGCACGGTGACCACCGGCCTGTTGGAGGTGACGGGGGTGACCGCGGCGCCGGGCTTCTCGGACGACGAGGTGCTGCGCCTCGCGGGCGCCGTGGAGACCGCCTCCGAGCACGCCGTGGCCCGGGCCGTGGTGGCCCGGGCGGGCGGGGATCTGCCTGCGGTGGACGACTTCCGGGCGGTACCCGGCCTGGGCGCCACCGGTGTGGTCGACGGTCGCGCGGTGCGGGTGGGCAATCCGCGGTTCGTCGCGCCCGGGGGCCTCGCCGCCGCCGTCGACGCCGCGGCGCAGGCCGGGCGCACGGTGGCCGTGGTCGAGGTCGACGGTGCCGTGGCCGCCGTGCTCGAGGTGGCCGACACCGTCAAGCCCGACGCCGCGGCGGCCATCGCGCGGCTGCACGAGGCCGGCATCACCACGGTGCTGCTCACCGGCGACAACGCCGCCGCCGCCGCGAAGGTCGCCGCGTCCGTGGGCATCGACGACGTGCGTGCCGACGTGCTGCCGGACGGCAAGGTGGACGCGGTGCGGGAGCTGCAGGCGCAGGGCCGTCGCGTGGCGATGGTGGGCGACGGCGTGAACGACGGCCCGGCGCTCGCCGCGGCCGATCTGGGCCTGGCGATGGGCACGGGTACCGATGTGGCGCAGGGTGCCGCCGATGTGGTGCTGATGCGCGAGGAGCTCGCCGCCGTGCCGGACGCCCTCGGCCTCGCCCGCGCCACCCTGAAGACGATCAAGACGAATCTGGTGTGGGCCTTCGGCTACAACGTGGCCGCGATCCCGATCGCCGCCGCGGGACTGCTGAACCCGCTGATCAGTGCCGCCGCGATGAGTTTCAGCTCCTTCTTCGTGGTGTGGAACAGCTTGCGCCTGCGCAAGTTCGGCGAGCGCTGAGCCCGGCCGAGCCCGAGCCCGTCAGAAGCTGCCCGACGATCCGCCGCCGCCCGAGAATCCTCCCGAGCTCGACGACGAGCTCGAACTGTCCGAGGAGAAGCTGGAGCTCGATCCGCCGCCTCCGCTGAAGCCGCCGAAGGAGCTGGAGCTCGAGCTCGAGCTGGACCGATCCTCGTGCACGCGCCACTGCGGATAGATCGCGTTCCACGTTCCGGTGCCGATGCTGGTGTGCCGGCGGGCGTGGTTGTAGCGCTGCCGGTTCGACCAGGTGGACCACTCCGGTTCCTCGTCGATGAGGCCGGACAACTGCGTGCGGAGCGCGGGGGTGTCGGACACGGAGTTCGCGGAGGACACGATCGCCTTGACGATGCCGCCCACGAGCACCAGCGCGACGAAACCGATGAACAGCCCGACCGCGGTGCCCGTCCCGTCGTTCCGCTCGACCGATGGCGTTCCCGGCCATCCGGTCTGGCCGAAGGTCGGCCAGCTCCCCTGCTGGCCGGGGAAGGGCATTCCGCCGACCCCGCCCGGGTACACCGTGATGGTGGGTCCGCCGATGTCCCCCGGCGCCGCACCGGCCGGCGCGGTCGCGGGCGGGTCCGCGGTGGTGGTGGCCGCGGGGGCGGCCACACCGGTGGCGACATCGGCGAGTGCGCGCAGGCCGTCGATCACGCCCTGCGGGTAGTCCCCCGTGCGGAAGGGCGGCGTGATCACGGTGTCGACGATGCGGGTCACCTCGGCGTCGGGGATCCGGGCCATCGCCTGCGGTGTGGTGTAGACGCCCACCTTGCGGGTCTGGACGTCGACGCCGATCACCACCGCCTCGCCCTGATCGCGGCCGAGGACGGCGCCCGCGGTCGTGGCGTAACCGCGGATGTCCTGGCCGCCGATCCCGTTCGCGGTGGCGACGGTGGCGGTCATGCCGGTGCGGGCCTGGAAGTCGGTGAGGACCGCCTCGACATCGCCGGTCCGCGCGCCGAACAGTCCCGCCCGGTCGGCGATGCCGGCCGGGTCCGCCGAGGCCGGTGCGGCGCCGATGATCAGCGCAACGAGGAGTGTCCCGATGATGCCGATGATCCGTTTCATGTACGAATCATAATTTGCTAACACGGCGTGGGTCTACAGTGTGACGAACTCAGCCGGGCGATCGGCCGCGACCGGCCGAGTGATACTTTTCAGCCGTGAGGAGAAGCGTACGAGTGCTCGGCGTCGACTTCGACGATCGGACCGTCGACGGGGCTCTGACGGAGCTCCGGGACGCGATCGCCGACACCCGGCGTCCGCACTCGGTGTTCTTCCCCAATGCCGCGACCCTCAACCTCGCCGCGGGCGACCCCGCCTACCGCGACGTGCTCAACGCCGCCGATTTCGTCTATCCCGACGGCACCGGGGTCCGGTGGGCGGCGCGGATGCGCGGTGTGGACCTGCTGGCCAATCTCAACGGCACCGATGTGATCCCCGCGCTGCTCGCCGCCTCGCCCGGGCTGCGGGTCCACCTGCTCGGCAGTACCGAGGAGGTGAACGCCGCCGCAGCGGAATCGGTGCGGCGCAGCTACCCCGACATCGTGGTGGCGGGCCGCCACCACGGCTACTTCGACCACGACGATTCCGGCGCCGTGATCGACGAGATCAACGCGGCGGCACCCGATGTGCTCCTGGTGGGCTTCGGGAATCCACTGCAGGAGAACTGGATCCACCACAACCGGTCCGATCTCCGCGTCCCTTTGATCGCCGGCGTGGGCGGGCTCTTCGGATTCTGGTCCGGAACCCGTACCCGCGCTCCGGGATTCGCCCGCAGGATCGGGATGGAATGGGTCGACATCCTGCTCCGCGAACCGCACAAGGCCCGGCGTTACCTGCTGGGCAATCCCACCTTCCTCTACCGGGCGGCGCGCACGCGCGGACGCGACCTGGCGGAGCCCCCGGCCGATTCCGGGCCCGCGCACTGACCCGCACCCCGATCCGGGGTCAGCGGGACCGCAGTTCGTAGATCACCTGATCGCCCGACCGGCCGATCTCCACCAGCCGGGATCGGTTATCGCTCAGCTGTTTGCGGACCGCCCCGTTGCCCGCCGGCGCCTCGGTGCTCGGCGGCGGCGTGAAGGCCCACGACGAGACGAGCACCCGGCGCGTACCCAGGGCCGCCTGCAGCTGGTCCACATCGTCCGAGGAGGCCTCGATCGGCAACACATCGGTCATGAGGGCGAGGTTGCCCCGGCACACGTAGGGGCAGTCGGTGACGATCACATCGCCCGTGCGCGCGACCTCGCGGAAACCCTTGTTCTGCACCGACCAGTAGTCGGTATCGCTCTGCGAGTAGGGCAGGACGGCACCGAGGAGGTTCGCGACGAACAACGCTCCCACGAGGACGAACCCGGCCGCCACGACCCTGGTCCGCCGCGAGAGGAGGACGGCCAGCAGGAGCGCCAGCACCGGCGTCACGGCGATCCAGAACTCGAGGTTCCCCGGTTCCCAGATCATGATGAGCAGGGCGCTGATCACCAGGTAGACGGTGGCGAACCCGGTGAACCGGCGCCGCGGCCCGTCGTCGGACCCGCTGAGCTCCGGGCCCGGTGCCCGGCGGGCGAGGCGCAGCACCAACCACAGCGTCGCCAGGGCCGCCACGACCATCGCGATGACGATCGCGACGAAAGCGGGGGTGCTGATGCCGTGCTCGGCCAGATAGCGCTCCTCGACGAGCGACTTCCCGGCGAACACCCTGGACATCACGTCGGCGGAGCGCGGCGAGTGGAACAGGAAGTTGATGGAGAAGATCGACCGGACGAACCCGGCCACCAGCAGCAGCGGCGTCTTCGCGGACAGGCTCTCCCACAGGCCGTTGCTGGCGTGGCCCCGGGACCACCCGATCACCTCGGACACCGAGTGCAGCCCCAGGGCGTAGCGCCCCACGAGCAGGTAGGCCCCCGCGGTGATCACCACCGCGACCGTCACGAAAACGCCCACGGCGCGCAGGAGCGGCGGCACCGTCCGCTCGGGATCGCGCCGCCAGAGCACGACGAAGGTGATCGCGATGATGGGAATCACGAAGGCGTACTGCTGATGGAGCAGCGCGGCCACGGCGACGACGGCCCCGAGTCCCGCGAGGCGCAGGACGGTGCGCCGGCCGGTGTCCGCGAACGATGCGAACCGCAGGAGCAGCAGAATCGCCCACAGCAGGAAGGGCATCGGCAGGAGATAGGTGTCCGCCTCCAGGCTGTACACCCAGAAGCCGAACGAGAAGCAGGCCCAGCCCGTGGCCACGAGGGCCAGCGGAAGGCCGGCGCCGATGCGCAGCGCGATGCGGTAGATCAGCCAGGCGGAGGTCAGGCTCGCGAGCACGGACAGGATCTGCATCGGGACCGTCGCGTTGCCCCCGTAGCCGAACGCCTCCCACACGAGGTAGTGAATCCGGTTCAGCGGCGCGAAGAGGAGGTGGTTCGGGTGATAGAGATCGTCGCCGTTGGTGACGTTCACGATGTACAGCGCGGAGTCCTCCGCCTCGCTGTGGCTGCGCGACAGGGTCGACAGATCCAGGAGCCCCAGGGCGAGAAGCGGAACGAGTATCCAGAAGCGATGAAGCCCCGTGGGCATCATCGCTATCGCGCGCGCGTTCCCCACCGACATCCGGCCCCCTCCGCAGCAACCGACACCTGTTTGCCGCTGCAAACGGTACACGGCGAGTGCGGGACCGGACCACGGATGAGGCCGTGGCGACGGCGCGCGATCAGAGCAGTTCGGGCTCGGAATCCTCGTCGCGGTTCTGCCAGGCCCAGTGCAGCACCAGGCCGAGCGTCACCAGGGCGATGGCGGCCTCGTCGACCGCCCAGGCGGCGACGCCACCCACGAACTGGTCGCGCTGCAGGTCGGTCATCCACGACAGGTCGAGGTAGTAGTACAGCCGCGACCCGACGAGGCCGTCCATCGTCATCACGATGAGCGCGAACACCATCGAGATGGGCATCATCGCCAGCAGCATGCCGATGCGGCCGATGAAGGGCAGCGGCTTGGGCACCGGATCGATCTGGAAGACGCGCCAGTAGAACAGGAATCCGGTGAACAGCAGCGCGATGTTGATGCCGAAGTGGCCCCAGTGGTACCGGCCGATCCGGTCGAACAGCGGGGTGAAGTACAGGCCGTACAGCATGAACGCGAACATCAGCAGCTGCACCGAGGGGCGCATCAGCACCACGAAGGAACGCGAACCGAGGAACAGCTCCAGCCACCGCTTCGGCGCACCGGTGAGGGTGTCGCGCAGCAGCGTGATCGGCGCGCCCAGCAGCAGGAACACCGGTACCAGCGAGGTCATCAGCATGTGCGAGACCATGTGCACGCTGAACATGGCCTTGGAGTAGGTGCTCACGCCCGAGCTGGTGAGCACCAGCAGCGCGAGGCAGCCGAACAGGAAGCACGCGGTGCGGTACCCGGGCCACGCGGTGGTGCGCCGCACCAGCAGCAGGTAGCCGATGGCGAAGGCGGCCACGATGAGCACGAAGTTCAGGTCGAACCGCCACAGTGTGGCCAGCCGCAGCGCGTTCGGCGGCTCGGGCAGGTCGTAGCCCATGAACACCTCGCCCACCGTGAACCGCGTGCGCAGGAAGGGCGGCGGGGTCAGCAGCGAGGCGGACAGGGCGGTACCGATGGACGCGGTGAGCAGCGCGGCGGCGGGCGCGAGGGCGCGGAGGTACTGCGCCACGGCGGCCCCGGCGATCAGCACGGCGGTGGCGATGTACAGCCAGCCGTACCAGGTGACCCAGAGATCGGATCCCGGTGCGTAGACCACGGCGAGAACGGCGCCGTTCGCCAGCACGAGCGCCGCGAAGGCGGGTGCGGTCCAGCGCTTCTCGGGGCGCTCGGGCAGCCGGACGGAGGTCCACAGGCCACCCAGCCACAGGGCCCCGGCGAGCGCGATCGTGATGAGCGCGGCGGTGGAGTAGTCGTGTTTGGGGCCCTGCGCCTCGTTCGCCGTGACCACGGTGGCCAGAAGGCCGACCGCCGCGGGCAGCAGGATCCACAGGTGCGCCACCCAGCTCAGGGCGTTGCGCAGCGCGACGATCACGATCACCGCGCAGATCAGGGACACGATCCAGCCCTTGGCGCCCTCGGACGCCGAGACCAGGGCGAACAGGCCGCCCACCCGGTAGGTGGCCACCAGGTCCTGGCCGGCGCTGTCGGACGCGGCGAGCAGCACCATCGGGGCCGAGACGAGGGCCCAGACGGCCGCGTACCGTCGGGCGTGCAGCTGCGTGACGTAGCCGCGCAGGCCGAGTTCGCCACCGTCCTGCGGTTTGGTGCGGAAGACGGCGTAGCCGAGCGCGCCGAAGGTGAGGGCCGCGGTCAGCGTGCCGACGAGCCGGCCGATCGACGCACCGTAGGCGGTGAGCGCCCCCGGGTAGCTGTCGCCGTTGATGTCGTAGCGGATCTCGCCCTCGCTCGTCACGAGCCAGAGCACGACGGCGAAGGCCACCGCGAACCCGATGCCGAGCGCCACCGCTCCGCCCCGCGACGTGGTGCCGGGGCGCTCCGCGGGGGTCGGCGACGGGCGCTCGGGGGCGACCGCCTCCGCCATCGCTACTTCGCGTCCTTGATCTTGTTCACCGACTTGTTGAAGAAGGAGTCGAACTCGCCGCGATCCGGATCGCCGCCGAGCTTGGTGCCCTGCACGGCCACGGTGTAGCCGCGCAGCGAGGCGACACCGAAGAGCACCTTCTGCTGGATCGGGAAGGAATCGGTGCCCTTGGTGCGGGTGCCGTTGAGCACCACCTCGAAGGTGGCCTTCTGCTTATCGGAGGACACCTCCTTGGTCTTCGCCCGCGCCTTGATCACGCCGCCCTTGGGATCGTTGGTCTCGATGGTGACGTCGGAGCACAGCTTGAGCAGGCCCACCTTGAGGGTGTCGACATCGGCGGCCTTGGGCACCAGCGACTCGCTCAGGCTCTTGCGGTCCTGATCGTGCACGCCGGCCACGGTGTTGAGGTCGCCCTCGCCGTTCTTCGCGGCGTTCAGCAGGTTCTTGCACTCGGGCGGGTTCACCTTGGCCGCGCTGATCAGGGTCAGCGGATCGGCACCGAGCTCATTGGCCAGGCGCTGCTGCGGCGAGGGCACCACCCAGTAGCCACTGGGGAATTCCTTCTGATCGAGCAGCAGGTCGGACACCGGGGTGGTGGGCGTGGTCTCGGCGTCGGGCTCGGCGGTGGCGATGCCACCGGTGAGGCCGAACATCACGGCGGTGGCCGCGGCCACGGCAGCGGCCCGGCGCAGGGCCGGCTTCTGGAAGTTGGTCGTCGCGTTCATCGCTTCACCTATCTGTTCTGATCACCCGAGTGTTAGCACCGGGTGATCGTGGTCACCCGGCGGTCCGTGAGATCCCGCGGTTGCGGAGAGCGATCATGCCCAGCGCCGCGACCGCCACCACGATCTCGGCGGCCGCGAAAACGATCATCAGGGTCATCCACGGCTGCATCGACGCCATCTCCATGCCGCCCATGTCCATGCCCGGCATGGAGTGGTCCATCGCCATGCCCGAGCCGTGGCCCATCGCGGACATGAGAACGGGGTGCAGGGCGATCATGATCGCGCCCATCGCGGCGGTGCGCACCCAGGCGCTCACCGTCGGATTGCGGAACAGGCACACGGAGCAGTGCGCGCAGCCGATCAGCATCGCGGCCACGATGATCGACACCACCCAGCTGTTGTCGCCGAGCATCGGGATGTGCACGAGCGATGTGGCCAGCGCGACGGCGGCGCCCACCCAGCCCCAGATCCGCAGGGACCGGGAGGAGGTGGCGGCGTCGGCTGGCGCGTGGTTCACGCGCCCGATCCTACCTGCGGCGACGCCGCAGCCGAAACCGTACGTCGTCCACCTCGGCGCGGGCCTCAGGCGTCGGGCAGGCGCCGGGGCGCCGCGCTGCGCCGCAGGGCGGGGGCCACGGGACGGCCCCGCAGGTGTCCGTCGACGGTGCCGTCGACGATCGCCCGCCCGTACGCGACGAGGGCCTCCTCGATCGCGTCCACGGTGTGATCGATATCGGCGTCGGTGTGCGCGGCGGAGTTCACGAAGGACTGGCCGAGCACGCCGTTGTCGAGCAGGCCCTGCAGGAACAGGGTGCGGTAGGCCTGGGACGGCGCACCGTCGGGACCGCGGGTCACGAAGACCTGACACGACGGGCGCCCGATGACCTGCACGTATTCGCCGAGTCCGGCACCCACGATGGCGTCGGTGGCGGCGTTCTCCAGCCGCCGGCCCGCGGTCTCCATCGCGCCGATCGGATCGGATTCGGCGTATTCGGCGACCACCGCGCGGAAGGCCGCCAGGCTCGCGGTCTCGGGACCGTGGGTGGTGGACAGCAGGAAGACCCGGTCGCTGTCGGTGTTCAGGCCGCCTAGCTCCATGTACTCGCGCTTGCCGGCGAGCGCGGCCAGGGGGAAGCCGTTGCCCATGGCCTTGCCCCAGCAGGACAGGTCGGGGGTCACGCCGTAGAGGTCCTGCGCGCCGTGCTCGGACCAGCGGAATCCGGTGATCATCTCGTCGAAGACGAGCAGCGCCCCGTGCCGGTCGCACAGGGTGCGCACCCGGTCCAGGAAGCCGTCGACCGGTTCGGCGGTGGCGGTGGCGGCCTCGAGGAAGACGCAGGCGATCCGGCCCGGGTTCTCCTCGAACAGCCGCTCCAGGGAGCCGGGGTCGTTGTAGCGGAAGCGCAGGGTCTTGGCCGGGACCTCGGCGGGGATGCCGGCGTTCATGGCGGTGGTGCCGATGAACCAGTCGTCCACCGAGAAGAAGGGGTGATCGCAGGCGGCCACCAGGTCGCGGCCGGTGACGGCGCGGGCCAGGCGCAGCGCGGCGGTGGTGGCATCGGAGCCGTTCTTGGCGAACTTGACCATATCGGCGCCGGGCACCAGGCCCAGGAAGTCCTCGGCGGCGGCCACCTCCAGCGCGGTGGGCCGGCTGAAGTTGGTGCCGTGGGCGATGGCATCGGTCACGGCGGCCACCACCCGCGGGTGGGCATGTCCCAGGGTCACGGCCCGAAGGCCCATGCCGTACTCGACGTACTCGTTGCCGTCGGCGTCCTGCACGCGCGCGCCCAGGCCGCGGGTGAGCACGGGCGCCATGTGCTCCGGGTACTGATCCGAACCGCGGGCGTAGGTGTGCGCGCCGCCGGGCACCAGCTCGTGCAGGCGGGCCTGCAGCCGGTTCGATGCGGTGAAGTCGCGGCGCACCGGCTCCTCGTCGGCGGGCGGTGCGGTCGGCTGTTCGGCCGGCTCTTCGGGGACGGCCGACGGTGCCGCCGGTGGTGCGGCGGTGGCCGGATCGACGACCAGGCGCCCGGCGAACGCCGGGTAGCCCGCCAGCAGTTCGTCGCGCAGGTCCGGCAGGGTCAGGAGAACGGGCCCGCCGCCCGCGGCGACGTCGGCCGGAGCCACGATGGGGATATCGGTGCCCGGCATGCGCCGCCCCTGTTTGCCGGGGCTGGCATCGGCGACGGCGGACAGCACGGTGCGGTCCAGTCCCGCGAGCGCGAACAACGCCACCGCGCGCGAGGCCGCGCCGTAGGCGGCCGGACGCCGTCCCGCGGCGGTCTCGGCCTGCGCCCACGTCCGCAGCGCACCGGCCTGCCGCTGCGCCGCGGCACCGAGGGTGCCCACCACGGCGGGATCGCGCAGGCCCGCGCGCTCCTCCTCGTCCAGCAGCCGGAAGACGGTGTCGTCGGGTGCCACAGTGCCGCGCACCACCGCCAGCAGTACGGTTCCGCCGTACAGATCGAACTCCCAGGCCGCGGCGATGCTCAGGCCCGCGCGGGCCAGCAGGCCGCTCAGTGCGTGCAACGAGTAGTACGCGAAGTGCCCGTGGCGCAGCGCATTCCACTGCTCGCCGGCCACGATCGCGCCGAGTGCGTGGTACTGCAGCAGCAGGACACCGCCGGGGGTGAGGGCCTCGGCTCGGCGGGCGAAGGCCGCGGCCTGATCGGGCTCGTGCATGATGCCGAAGCAGTCCACCACCACATCAGCGGGGCCGTCGGTGGGGGTGAGTCCGCGCTCGGCGAGCAGGGGCAGCCAGGTCCCGCCGTGCGGGCTGCCGAACTCGCGCACCGTGTTCCCGGTGAGCCAGCCGTCCGCCGCCGCGCGGGCCACGGCATCGGCGGCCTGGTCCCGCAGCGCCTGCGGTTCCACCCCCCGGGGCTCATCGGTCACCGTGTCGTCGTCGGCGAGCTGCGCGAGAGCGCAGGCACCGCAGAGGTCCATCGCCAGCGGATGCGCGGACTCGCCCGGCTCGACGGGGGTGTCGGCGGGCGGGAAGTGGTCGGCCGCGGGCACGGCGCCCAGGTCCAGCACGCGGTGCAGATCGCCGCTCCCGCAGCCCCGGCAGGCCATGCCTAGGCCGGGCGCATCGTGTCGTCCAGCGTGCCCGCCTCCTGCCGCGCCTTCAGGTGCGCGAGCCGGGTGTAGCGCTGGAAGAAGGCGTCCGAGGTGAGACCACGGGCGGTGTACTCGCGGTACAGCTCGGCGGCGCCCTGCGGCACCGTCCACTGCGCCTCGAACCCGAGTCCCTCACGGGCGCGGGAGAAGTCGACGCGGTAGGAGCGCGGGTCGGCACCGGACTCACCGGTGATGTTGAGCGTGGAGCCGGGGACCGCGTCGACCACCGACTGCGCGATCTCGGCCACGGTCACGTTGTTGACCTCGGTGCCGATGTTGTAGGCCCGGCAGGAGATCTTCTCCACCGGCGCGGTGAGGCAGGTGGCGAAGGCGCGGGCGATGTCCTGCGCGTGCACCAGCGGCCGCCACGGCGTGCCGTCGGAGAGCACCTTCACCTCGCCGGTGAGGGTGGCGTAGCCCACCAGGTTGTTGAGCACGATGTCGGCGCGCAGCCGCGGCGAGAAGCCGAAGGCGGTGGCGTTGCGCAGGAAGACGGGGGCGAACCCCGAGTCCGCGAGGGCCGCGGCATCGTCTTCCACCCGCACCTTGCTCTCCGCGTACGGGGTGAGCGGGCGCAACGGGGCGTCCTCGTTGACCAGGCCGTCGCCCGCGGCGCCGTACACCGAACACGTGGAGGCGTAGAGGAACCGGGACACGCCGGCCTGCTTGGCCAGGCGCGCCAGGCGCGAGGAGGCGTGGTGGTTGATGTCGTAGGTGATCTGCGGTTCCAGTGCGCCCAGCGGATCGTTGGACAGGGCGGCGAGGTGGATCACGGCGTCGAAGCCGGTGAGCTGCTCCTCGGTCACATCGCGCAGGTCCACCGCGATGTCCGGGGGCTCGGGCGGCGCGACGCCCAGCGTGCAGTCGGCGAACAGGCCCGAATCGAGGCCCACCACGTCGTGGCCCTCCGCCTGCAGCAGCGGCACCATGACCGTGCCCAGGTATCCCTGGTGGCCGGTGACCAGAACCTTCATCGACTTCCTCCGAACTCCACGATCGCCTTCTCCAGCATGAATCCCTCGGCATAGGGTGCGCGGCATTGGATTCCGCGCAGCCGGGCCAGGCCGAGGAAGGACTCGTCATCGAACCAGTCGTGCGCGGTCTGCGACGGATAGCACTCGGTCAGCAACCGGGCCTTCGTCATCGCGGCGTACACGGTGAGCGGGTTCAGCGCCGTGGGACGCGGGGTGTCGGTCTCCCACTTGAGGATCTCGTAACCGAGGATCAGGTGGTCGCGGAACTCCGTGGGCACCAGTTCGGCGAGCTGACGGTGGTCCTGATGCGCATCGCCGCGGTGCGGCGCGAACACCAGGTCCGGGTCCGTCGAGCGACGGAATTCACTGAGCGCCTGCTTCTCCCGCTCCCAGTACGCGGGGGAACGCCCGTCGGGGAGATCGAAGACGGTGACCTGCAGGTCTGCGCCGGGCGCGAACGCGGCGAGCGCGGCCCGCTCCTCCGCCTCGCGCGGTGTGCCGCCGCCGCTGCCCACCCAGGCGCGCACTCGGACACCGGGATTCGCCTCGGCGATCTGCAACAGGGTGCCGCCCATGCCGATCGCGATGTCGTCGCAGTGCGCGCCGAGTACCGCGATCTCACGGACCGTTCCGGGCGAGAGTCCGATCACGAGTGGTCGTTCTCCCACAGCATCCAGAGGCGGTACCCCTGGGCGTAGCCGGCATCGAGTTCGGCGCGCTCCTTGAAGGTATCGGCCGGCTTCCAGAATCCGCGGTGCCGGTATCCGATCAGCCGATCCTCTTTGAGCAGGGCGCCGCAGGCGTCCGCCACCAGATCGCCGCCCTCCGGCAGATGGTCGAAGACCTCCTGGGTGAGCACGAAGTAGCCGCCGTTCTCCCAGATCGGGAACTCGGAGACCGGCGTGATGCCCGTGACCTTGTCGTCGTCGTTCACATCGACGCAGTGGAAGGAGGACTGCGGCGGCACCAGCAGCATGGAGGCGGCGGCGCCCTCGGCCTTGACCTTGTCGATGATGGTGTTCATCGGGGCGTCGCTGAGCACATCGGCGTAGTTGGCGAGGAAGTACTCGTCACCGTCGAGGAAGGGGCGCACGCGCCGGAGTCGTTCGCCGATGGCGGATTCCAGGCCGGTGTCGACGAAGTTGATCGTCCAGTCCGACATGTCCGAGTGCAGCAGTTCCACCTCGCCGCCGCGGATCACGAAATCGTTCGAGGCCGTCTCGCGGTAGTTGAGGAAGTAATCCTTGATGTGGCCGGCGCCGTAGCCGAGGCAGAGGATGAATTCGGTGTGCCCGAAGTGGGCGTAGTACCGCATCACGTGCCAGATCAACGGCCGCGGGCCCACCATCTGCATGGGCTTGGGCACGGTGTCGTCGGCACTGCCCCGCATCCGCATGCCGTATCCGCCGCAGAACAGGACGACCTTCATGGTGTGCTCCTTGTCAGCCGACCCGCGCGGGCAGGTCGGCGGAGTGCAGGGTGGGAAGCGGGTACACGAGCTCGGCGCCCCACTCCGCGACGTGGGCGAGCTGCGCGGTGATCTCGGTCTCCAGATTCCACGGGAGGACCACGATCACATCGGGCCGGTCTTCGTCGATCCGCTCGGGCGCATGGATCGGGATCCGGCTGCCCGGCGTGTAGCGGCCGTGCTTGTAGGGGTTGCGGTCCACGGTGTACTCGAGCAGGTCGGGCCGCACGCCGCAGTAGTTGAGCAGGGTGTTGCCCTTACCGGGCGCGCCGTAGCCGACCACCTTCTTGCCCTCCGCCTTCCGGTCGAGCAGGAAGCGGAGCAGGTCCTGGCGGGTGGCATCGGCGCGGTCCTGCAGCCCGGTGTACCCGGCCACCTCGTGCAGCCCCGCCTCGGCCTCCAGGGCCAGCACCTCGGCGACCCGGGGCGACGGGGTGGCGCCGGCCTCCACCGGGCGCGCCCACAGCCGGATGGAGCCGCCGTGGGTGGGGATCAGCTCGACGTCGACCACCTCGAGCCCGGCGGTGGCCAGGGCCCGCTGCGCCGAGTACACGGTGTAGTAGCTGAAGTGCTCGTGGTAGATGGTGTCGAACTGGCCGAGCTGCACCAGGTTCAGCGCGTGGTGCACCTCGATGCTGAGCCAGCCGTCGTCGGCCAGCAGGGTGCGCAGCGACCGGGTGAAGCCGAGGACGTCCGGGACGTGCGCGTAGACGTTGTTCGCGGCGATCAGATCGGCCTTGCCGTGTTCGGCGACCACCTGCGCGGCGGTCTCCTCGCCCAGGAAAGCGGTCAGCGTGGGCACGCCCTTCTCGCGGGCCGCGGCGCCCACGTTCACCGAGGGCTCGATGCCCAGGCACGGGATGCCGCGGGCCACGGCGTGCTGCAGCAGGTAGCCGTCGTTGCTGGCCACCTCGATCAGCAGGCTGTCCGGGCCGAGGCCGAGCCGGTCGGCGGATTCGTCCACGAAGCGCTTCGCGTGCGCCACCCAGCTGTCGCTGAAGGACGAGAAGTACGCGTACTCGGAGAAGGTCTCCTCCGGCAGGATCAGCGCGGGGATCTGCAGCAGCAGGCAGTTCTCGCACAGCCGCAGGTGCAGCGGGTACGTGGGCTCGGGCAGGTCCAGCTCATCGGCCGTCAGGAACTTCTCACACGGCGGGGTGGCGCCGAGGTCCACCACGCTGCGCAGGCGCTCCGAGCCACACACACTGCAGGTCATACCGGGTCAGCTCCCCTGCTCTGCGCGCCGTGCGATCTCGACGCTGAACGGATCATCGTTACTCGACGAATGCTATCGCACACACTGTAGTGGGAAATTCCGGAGGTCTCATCGTCCGAGTTCGACGGTGCCCGCCGGATATCCGCCCCCGGTGTCGCGCCCGGTCTGTGCCAGTGCCATCGGCTGCAGGTCCACCGTGTGGGTGGCGTCGGGTTTGCGCTCGTCCCACTGCACCCGGACCCGCAGCGAATAGGTCCCCGGGCGCAGGTAGGGCAGCTCGACGGTGTCCGTCACCTCGGCCGCCGGGGGCACCGCGGGGGCCCCCGCGTAGGGCTCGGTGGTCAGCAGGCCCGCGAGATCGACGGCGCCGGGGATGCTGGCGCGCACGCGCCCGAGCGTGTCGAGCAGGTCGTAGGTCACCGTCCACCGGTCGTGGGTCGGCGCCGAACCGGCGTTGGTCCACCGCACATCGAGGACGCGGCGTCCGTCGTCCGTCGTCCGGGGACCGAGGGTGGCCGCGCTGTAGCGGTATCCGGCGTACTTGTTGGCCCGCTCCCACAGTTCGTACTGCTCGGCCGTCATCCGCTCGGGCCGGCTCTGCGCCGGGAACCCGGTGCTCGAGGTGCTGGAGACGTGCTGTCGCACCACGTCGTTCGCTCCCCGGCGGTAGTACTCGAGGTCGGTGCCGCCGGTCAGCAGCTGGGGCGACCACTCGGACAGGACCGGTGCCGTGCGGTATCGCTGCGCCAGCACGCCGATCAGCGGATCGCGGTCGATCACGTACTGGGACCACCGGTTCTGCGCCCAGGTGGGGAAGATCTCCATGCCGCCGAGCGAGTCGGCGCGGATGCCGACCGGGCGGCGCAGCCCGGCCAGGTCGGGATGGTCGCGCAGCAGCAGCCGGGCGATCTCGGGGTTGCCCATCGGGGACACGATCTGGGTGCTGCGGAAGGCCCGCAGCGTGGTTCCCACCAGCCGGTTCGCCGACGCCGCCGTGAGCGTCTGGTCGCGGTACTGGCTGAAGTAGCCGAGCTCGGCCCTGCTCCGTTCGGGCGCCGGACCCGGTGCGCCGAGGCTGTCGCGGGCGAAGGACATGTGGTTCTCGCTGAAGTCCCCGTAGCCCGAGAACTCGAACACCGCGACCCGCTCGTCCCGGTCGTACCGGCGGCCCAGGGCCTCGACCAGACCGGTGAAGGCGTCGAGGTAGGCGGCGTCGTTCCACCGCGGGATCACGTACGAGACACCGTCCTTCACGGCCGTCGTCGACGCACCGGGGAGGGTCCGCAGCCACGCGGGCGCCGTGGTGACCACATCGCCGGGCTTGGTGGCGTCGCAGCAGGAGTTGAACGCGGTGACCCGGAATCCCACGCGTTTGCCCTGTTTCGCCGCATCGGCGATGTAGGTGTCGAGCTGGTCGAAGGAGTACTTCTCGGTGTCGGTCGCGTCGGCGGGCACCGTGCGCGGGTCCTTCGGCTGCAGGAAGGACCACGGGATGCGGACGCTGACATCGGCCACGCCGGGCCATGCGGGCAGGTCCCGGTTCAGCTCCGAGGTCTGGGGGAAGGGCCCGGTCAGGAGGTTCTCGTACTGCCCGCGCAGGGGATTGACCAGATCGGGTTCCGAGAAGGGAAGGTCGCCCGGCGGGGGCGGCGCGGAGGTGGTGGAGAGGGTGACGGCGGCGGCCGCGGCGAGCGCCACCGGCCCCAGCAGCCATGCCGTGCGGGTCACGCGGCCGCCTCGACGACGCCCGGTTCCTCGGCTTGGTTCACCCGCGCCAAGCGGTAGGCGACACCGGCCAGGGCGAGCAGGATCCAGGTGAGGTACCAGATCTGTTGGAAGCCGGAGGTGTCCAGGATCAGGCAGATCACGATGAGGGCCGCGACCGCGCCGCTGATGCCGCCGGCCAGCTCCGCGAGCGGTCCGTCGGCGGCGGTGGACGCGCGCATCGCGAGGTAGAGCGCGATCGCCAGGGCCACACAGAAACTGACCAGGCCCACGATCCCCGACTCCATCAGCCGCGACAGGTATTGATTGTCGAGGACCGGCTGTTTGAGAGTGGGGTACGCGCCGACGCCCTGGCCGAACCAGAGGTGTTTCTCCACGTTGTCGGCGACGAAGGCGCGCCCGATCTCGCGCGACTGGATGGACGAGTCGGTCGACGAGCCCGCGAAGGTCTCGATCAGCGCGGTGACGAGCTTGAGCTGCGCCACCGTCCCGACGACCACCACGGCCGCACCGGTGCCCAGCAGCAATGCCAACCGCTGCACGGGCCACCGCCAGCACATCACGCCGATCGCGGCCGCCCCGCCCACCACGGCGGACCGCGAGACGGTGGAGAGATCGGCCACCAGCACGATCAGCAAGCAGGCCAGCCACAGCCGCGTCCCCGCGCCGCGGGCCTTGGCGTTGAAGTACAGGGCCGCGGCCAGGGGCGCGATCACCGTGAGGACCGCGCCCAGTTCCAGGGGGTGGCCCGCGCTGCCCTGGGGCCGGTTCACGCCGGCGCGGGCGAGGTTGCGCAGGATCACCCAGTCGTTCGCCTTGGTCAGCCCGGGAACCCGGAAGCTGGCGGCGATGTCCATGCCGGTGGCCGCGAAGAGGAGGGCGAACAGGGAGCTCACCGTGGCGCCCAGGACGAGGCCGCCGAGGATCACGCGCAGCCCGTGCTCGGTGCGGACCACCGTGAGGATCAGCAGCACCAGGCCGGCCAGGAAGAGGTCGGTGATCACGTAGCGGTCGATCGAGGGCTGCGATTCCGCCGGGATGCCGCGCGCCGAGGCCAGCGCGTAGGAGATGAAGGAGGCGCTCACGTAGCCGAGGACCGCGGCGATCACCACCCAGTCCTTCACCAGGTGCGCGTGTCCGGTGAGGACCGTGGCCAGCCACAGCAGCGATCCGCACGCGAACAACGTGCCGGCGAAGGACATGCCGTACGTGCCCGGCACCGAGATCACCTGGCGCATCGACAGCAGCGAGAACGAGGCGACGGCGATGAACAGCGCCCCCGCGGGCGCGAACCGTTCGATCCGGGAGACCGTGCGGGAACCGGTCTCCACCAGGTCGATTCCGCCGATCACGCCGGCACCGGCTCACGCTCGGCGTCCGGCGCGGACGAGGCTCGGGAGGCGGACGATCGCGCGCGCATCGCCGCGCCGGCGGCCGCGACGCACAGCAGCGCCAGCACCGCACCGATGGCCATGCCGACGGCCGAGCGCACCCGGTCGCCGCTGCCCGCCTCTCCGGGATCCGGCTCCACGGTGACCCGGAAGTCGGCGTAGGTCCCGTCGACCAGGCCCGCATCGCGCTGCAGGGACCGCAGCCGCGTGCGCATCAGGTCGATCAGCGCCATCGCACCCTCCCGGGCCACCCAGGGGCCGGGACCGCGCACCGAGATCCTGATCTGCGCCGACAGCTGGGACGACGTCGGTCCCTGGCCGGCCACGCGGAACACGGTGTAGTCGCTCGACGATGCGCCCGTCTTCGCGACGGTCGCCCTTCCCTCGTCGCCGTAGGCGATCACCGCGAGGGCGTTCGCGAACTGGGAGGTGGTGTCGAGCCGGTTGAACGGGTTGTTGCGGGCGTCGGGGTTACCCGCGCCGGGCGGAATGACGAGCACGACGCCGGAGGACTCGTACCAGACGGACGTGGACTTCCAGCCGAAGCTTCCCGCCGTGAGCCCCACGAGCAACACGGCGCCGACTGCGAGCCATCGCCGCAGCAGCACCGATGAGCGGGCGGATTCCTTCATCCCCTCAGACCTTGGGACGCGCCGGATCGTCGCGGTTCGCGGGCCGCGCCCACCGGACCTGCGGCGACGGTCGCCGCGACGACCGGCCCGCCGGCGTCGTCTCGTCGGTGGGTGCGGGGAGCGGCTCCTCCTCGGAGGACCAGTCGGTCACCTGGCTCGGCTGCGAGCGCACGGGGCGCTGCGGGGGTGCGATGCGCCGCGGCCGCGGGGGGCGGCCCTCGTCGGGGGGCGGCACGGTCGGCGGCGCCGTCGGCGGCCGGGGCCTCGCCGTGCGGCGCGGGTGCGGCCGCCGCGGGAGCGTTCGCCGGCGCGGGCGCGGGTCCGGGTGCCGCGACCGCGGGGACGCGGCGGCGCAGCAGTTGCTGACGCACCGCCGTCACCACCAGCAGGGCGATGATCACCAGTGCCGCCGCCGCCATCCCGTAGGAGGCCGCGGTCCGCGCCGATTTCGCGGGCACCTCGGTGCCGGGCTGCGCCTCGACGGTGACGCGCAGATCGGCGAACGTGCCGTCCGCCACACCGGCCTGGACCTGCATCTTCCGCAGCTCCGCGCGCATGAACGCCACGAGCGCCTGGGAGCCGCGCTGCGCCGTCTCCGGGTCCGGCCCGGACACCTGGAAGGTGATCTGCGGCGAGAGCTGATTGAAGCTCGACGAATCGCCCGCGAGGGTGGAGAGCTGGTAGTCGGGCTGCGCGCCCGTGGCCGCCACCTTGTCGCGCGCCTCGGGTGACCCGGAGGAGGTCGCGAGTACGTGGGCGAGGAGCGGGGGCCCGCCGTTGAGGTTGGCGAACGGGTTCCGGCCGGCGTCGGTGTTGCCCGCCCCCGGGGGGATCACCAGCACGGCACCGCCGCTGACGTAGTGCGGCGACGTCGACGACCAGCCGACCGCGCCCGCGGCGGCGGTCACCACCACGAGGACGACGAGGACCAGCGGCTTGGCGAGAACAGTCCTTACGAATCCCGCGACATTCATGATCCGTCTCTCCTTGGTCCCTGGCTCCGCACCGCGAGCACTGGTCAGCGGCACCGAGCAAACGCCGACTTTGCAACTCTATAATGAAGCAATGCTGCGTAGTATTCGAACCCGCCTGGCCTCCGGCCGTGCCAGGACCGTGGCCGCGATGCGGCTCGACGGGGTCGACTACGAAGTGCGTCACATGCGATTGAGCGACTTCCGGCCCTGGCAGAAGACGCGTCTGCGCTGCGAAGACCGGTTGGCTCCCGCGTTCGCCGCGGAGGGCAGGACGTGGGCCGAACAGAACGACGTCACTTCCTGGGTGGAGTACGCCACACCCCTCATCGAGGGGTACCGGAGCCGCCGCACACTGCCGCTGGTGATCTACCGGCGCGACGCCCACGGGGAGGAGTTCCTCGGCGAGGTCGGGCTGTGCGGTATCGACGATGCGACCCGCTCGGGTGAGATGTACGGCTGGATCGCCCCCACCAAGACCCGCATCACACCGTGGACCCTGTCGACGGCGGTCGGCATGGTGCTCGAGCCCGAGTACCGGTTGGACCGCGTCATCGTGCCCGCGGCCGCGGCCAACGCGGCCACCCGGCCGGGTCTGCAGATCCTGGGCTTCTCCGACGGTGGCCGTCGGCACGCCCTACGGCCCTACGCCGGCGCACCCGCCGATCACGACATCTCGTACCTGGACAACACGCCGGAGAACCGGGCCGCGATCGCCAAGTGGGCGAAGGCATGATCCGTCCCGCTTCCCGCGCGGACCGTCGAACGATCACATCCTGCGCAGCATCCGGGCGAGGTGATCGGCCATGACGTCGGAGGTGAACCGCTCCCGGGCGCGCTCGGCGGCGCGGCGCCCCATCTCGATCCGCAGCGCATCGTCGCCGAGCAGCGATTCGATCGCCGCCGCGAGTGCCGCGGGATCGCCCGCGGGAACGGTGAGGCCGGTGACTCCGTGCTCGACGTAGTCGGCGATACCGGGATTGTCGGTGACCACGATCGGCCGGCCGCTGGCCATCGCCTCCAGCACCACGGTGAGACCGGACCCGGTCACCGTGGGGTGCAACGCGACCGCCACCACGCTCGCGCGGCGGTACAGGTCGCGGATACGGCCGTTGAGCCGCTCGGTGTGCAGGGCGACGAGGCCCTCCGGGGCCGCGAAGGGGAGCGCGGAGGCCAGTTCGAGGCGGGTCTCGGCGCGCCGCTCACGCACCGCCGCCACGGCGGCGATCAGCGTGGCGTGATCGCGGAAGCGATCCTCGCCCGCGCTCATCACCAGGCCGGGACGCTCGGGCAGGGGCTGCTCGCAGTAGAAGTCGGTATCGATGCCCAGCGGGATGAACTGCAGGCGGGACTCCGGTACGCCCCACTCGGCGCCGATCACCGGGAGCACGGCGGAGCACTGCGCCCACACCGCGCCGGCGCGGGGCAGAGCCTTCGCGGCGAGCGCACCGTGCACGCGATCCGTCCCCGCGCGGGTGGTGAGCCAGCCGATGCCGGCGGCCACGGGCGTGCGTCCGGTGAGCAGGGCGGGCACGCCCGTCCGCTCGTCGTAGGCGAGCACGGCGTCGGCATCGCCGGTGCGGCCGCTGCCGGTGAGGGCCTCGACGAATTCGTAGCCGCCGGTGCGGTGGCGCACGGCGCGAGCGACGCGGGAGGCGGCCCGGCCGCCCGGTCCGGCGCCGAATCCTGCGGTGGCGAAACGCACGTCGATGTCGTGCCGCGCCAGTTGATGGAGGCCGTACGGTGAACGATCCGGGACCTCACCGGCGTCGTGACGGCGAGCCCAGTCCTGCTCGGACAGACCTCCGGCCAGCGGCACCGTCACCCGCACCTGATCCTCCGCTCGACCTCGCCCCGGAATCGGGCGTGCCCGATTATTCGATCGCAACAGAGGGTAACGGTACCCAGCCCCCCACTGCACAGGGACGTGCCTCCTCCGGGCGCATCGCCCGCGCCTTCGGGCTGCAGATGGTGGCGCGCGTCGTGGGCCTCATGGCGTCGATCTTCACCATGGCGCTCACCAGCCGTCACCTCGGGCTGACCTCGTACGGCCACCTGCAGACCGCGATCGCCTTCGTGGGCCTGTGGACCAGCTTCACCGAGCTGGGCATCGGTTCCGTGATCGTGCGCCGGGTCACCTCCGGCGTCGACGATCTCGCACACCTGGTCCGGGTGAGCATCGGCCTGTCCCTCGCGTACTGCGTGCCACTCGGGGCGCTGACCCTGTTCATGGGCTGGGGCATCTACGCCGATCAGGGCACGGAGGTGATCGCGATGATCGCGATCGTCTCCACCAGCCTGGTGCTCACCACGCTGAGCAGTTGTTTCCAGCCGATCTTCATGACCAACGTGCGATTCGGCGCGGTCGCGGCCTCCGATGTGCTCGGCCGCGTCTTCTCGCTGGCGGGCACGGTGTGGCTGATCTCGATCGACGCACCGCTCGTGTGGTTCGCCGCGGTCCAGGTGATCCCCCCGCTGATCGCGCTGGTCATCCAGGCGGTGGCGGCCCGCCGGCTGGTGGACGTGACGCCCATCTTCTCCGCGAGCGAGAGCTGGCACCTGGTCCGGGAGAGCCTGCCCCAGACGGGCGTGCTCATCATCGCGGCGCTCTACTGGCGGTCGGACGCCTTCCTGCTCAGCATCCTGAGCACGCCGCAGCAGCTGGGCGGGTACAGCCTCGCGTACGGCATCGCCTTCAACGCCACGGTGATCTCCACGGTGTACCTCGCCTCGGCCCTGTCGACGATGACCAACCTGTGGGCCACCGACCGCGACGAGTTCGCCCGGTTCACGGTGCGCAGCATGCAGGCAATGCTGTTCCTGGGCGCCCCGATGGTGGTGATCGGCGTGATCCTCTCCTCGGGCCTGATCCACCTGATCAGTGACGACGAGTTCGTCCAGATCGGCGGTATCGCACTGGGACTGCTGTTCATCGCGGTGGCCATCCGGTTCGTGAACGCGGTGCTCAGCCAGGCACTGTTCGCCGCCCACGATCAGGTCTTCCTGCTCCGGCTGAACGTGGTGAACCTGATCGGCAACATCGTGCTCAACCTGATCCTGATCCCGCCCTTCGGCGCCGCGGGTGCCAGTGTCGCGCTCATCGCCAGCGAGACCGTGGGCCTGCTGGTGGCCACCTGGCGGCTCACCCGGCGCAGCCCGTACCGCACGCCGTGGCGGTTCTGCCTGCATCTGACGGTTCCGCTCGCCGCGACGGCGGCCGTCTGCGTCCTACTGCGGGATCAGCCGGTGCTTCTCACAGCACTCCTGGCCGGGGTGGTCTACCTGGTCGTCAACGCGGTGCTCGGCCCCGTCCGGCCCGCGGCGGTGCGCCAGATGGTGGCCCGCGCCGAGGGCGAGGAGTCCGACGAGCCCGGTGCCCCCGAATCCACCGCCTCCGAAGGGAGCACACCGTGAGCCGCGAGCTCGACCGTGCGTATCTGGCGGGCGGACTGCGCTCGGCGCCGCCGCCCGCCGTGCCCACGCGGCGCGATCTCGCCGTCGCGATCGTCGCCTACCGCAACCCCGGCGATCTCCGGCAGTGCCTCACGTCGGTGGCGGAGCACCTCCCGGGAACACCGGTCCTCTTGTGGGACAACTCCTTCCCCGCCGATCCCGAGGTCCCCGCCGTGGTGGGCGAATTCGCCGATGCCCGGTACCTCGGGGACGGCCGCAATCACGGTTTCGCCGCGGGCGTCAACCGGATCGCGGCCGAGGTGCCCGATCACGATCTGCTGCTGCTCAATCCCGATGCGGTGATCCGGGACGGGCTGACGGCAACGCGCGCCGCGCTGGGCCGCACCGGCGTCGCGGCCGCAGCTCCCCCGGTGCGGGATCCCGAGGACGGGGCGGGGATCCGGCGCCCCTGGGACGTCGCGCACCGCCGCCGCGGAGTGCTGCGGGCCTTGGTCTCGCGGGCCGGATACGCCGAGCGCCTGCGCGGCACACCGCTGTCCGATCTCTACGCCGATCCGCCGGAGGAGGTGTCCGGTTACCTCACCGGCGCCTGCCTCGCGGTCTCCCGGGACGCGTGGAACGCGCTGGGGCCCTTCGACGAGGAGTTCTTCCTCTACGGTGAGGAATCCGACTGGCAGGCGCGGGCGCGGGCCGCGGGATGGCGGCTGCTGCTCACCGGGGACGCCGGGATCGACCACAGCGGGCACGGCACGGTCCGTAACGACGGTGCCGCGAGCCGTCGTTCCACGGACCTGTTGCGCGCCAACACGGCCCTGAACCTCGAGCACGAGCTCGGCGCCCGCGCGGCCGGTGGCTACCTGGCCGGGGCCTCGCTCCTGGACCGGGTGCAGCGGTCCAAGCGTGCGGCCACGCGAGCCCCGGCCGCGGCGAAGCCGGCGATCGTGATCACCACCAACCGGCTCGTCTTCGGCGGCGCCGAACGCCAGCACGTGGTGTTGGCCACCGAGCTCGCGCGCCGCGGCTACCCGGTGACGATCGTCTGCATGCAACGGTTCGGCCCGCTGGTGAGCGAGATCCCGCACGGTGTGCGGGTGGTGCGCCAGCCGTGGTGGGCTCCGGCTCTCGACCTCCCGCCGGGACCGCAGATCCTGATCAGCGGCGATACCAACACCGAGACCGGTTTCGCCACCCTGTGGCGGGCCGCCGGTCGGGACCGGAAGTGGTTGGTGGCGGCGCATATTCCGCCGGAGCTCGACCGGCCGACGTATTCGGCGGGGTTGGCCGCGGCCATGCGCCGGGCCGACGGATTCATCGCCCTCTCGCCTCGCCACTGGGAGGAGGCCACCGCGCATCAGGACCTCGGCTCCACGGTGTTCACCGCCCCCAACGGCGTGGCCTCCGCCGCTTCCCTCGACGGCGTTCCCGCCCGTCCGCCGGTCACCGGACCGCCGCATCTGGTGATGCTCTCGCGCATCGTCGAACACAAGAACCCGCACCTGCTGGTCGAGGCCCTGGCCGGCCTGCGCGATCTCCCGTGGGAGCTGTCGATCTTCGGCGACGGTCCCGATCGCGCGCGCCTCGAGGCGCTCACGCCCGGCGATCTGCGCGACCGGATCCATTGGCGCGGATGGTCGCCGGGACCCGAGCACGCCCTCGCGGACGCCGACCTCGTGTGTGTCCCGAGCCGCTCGGAGGCCTTCCCGCTGGTGATCCTGGAGGCGATGGCGCGCAGGGTGCCGGTGGCGGCATCGGCGGTGTGCGCGGTGCCCGACATGCTCGACGGTGGCCGCGCGGGCGCCGTGGTGGAGGACATCACGGTGGCCGGCTGGCGCGCCGCGCTGAGTGAACTGCTGGCCGATACCGCGCGGTGGAAGCAGCTCGGGGAGCGCGGATTCGACCGGATGCGCGAGCGGTACACGATCGAGGCCATGGCCGATGCCTACGAGGCGGCCTTCGCGGGTGTGCTGCGGTGAGCGGCCGCCTGCTGTGGCTGTCGCCGTGGATGCGCCCGCTGGCGCGCGTGTACTGCGAGGCGCTCGCCGACCGCGGCTGGGAGGTGGTGCTCGTGACCTCCGATCAGCACCCCGAATCCGATGCCGCCCGGCCGTACGAGTGGGTCCTCGATCCGCGGCCCAAGACGCCGGCCACGTGGGCGCCGTTCGCGCGCACGCTGGGCGAGGCCAGGCGATTCGCGCCCGATGTGGTGGTCACCGAACTGGTGCGGGATCCACGGTGGATCGCGCTCGCGGGCCGCGCCCCCCGGGTGCGGCTGGTGCACGACGACCGCCCGCACGATTCCGGTGAGGCCCTCCCCCGCTGGGAACGCGCCCTGTTCGACCGCTGGGGCGGTTCGGCCGCGGCGACCGTCGCCTTCAGTGATTACGTCCGCGGCGCCGTGGGAGCGGACGGATTCGCGCCGCTCACCAGCGATCTGGCCGAATCGCTCGTTCCCCCGGTGGTCGCCGCCGAGGGCCGCAGGGACTTCGTGGCGGTCGGCCGGCTCAACGGCTACAAGAACCTCGACGTCACGCTCCGGGCGTGGGAGCGTCATGCCACCGGCCCCGGGTGGCGCGGAGACGAATTGGTGCTCATCGGCGATGGTGACGCGCCGCTGCGCGATGCGCCGCACGTGCGCCGGGTGGCCGGCGCCTACTCCTACGCCGATGTGATCGCGCCGCTCGCCGCCGCCAAAGGGTCGGTGGCGCATTACCGCCGGGCCACGCAGAGCGGGGTGCAGGTACTGGCCATGCAGCTCGGCGTCACCCCGATCGTCTCCGACCGCGGTGCGCTGCCGGAGTTCCAGCCGCCGGGCGAGCCGCCGATCGCGGTGGACGATGTGGCCGGGCTCGCAGCGGCTTTCGACGCGCTGGCCGATCCCGCCGAGGCGGCCCGCCGCGGGACCGCGGCGCGGGCCCACTACCTCGCCGAGTACGCGGCCCCGGTTTCGGCGGCTCGCCTCGACGAGGTGCTCAGCCGCGCCGCGCGGGCCTGACCGGGAGCAGCGCGTTCCACCGCTGGCCGAGCGTCTCGTACCAGGATTCGATGTCGAAGTCGTCGGCGCGCTCGCGCGCGGCCGCGGCGAGTTCCGCCGTGGACTCGCGGTCGCGGACCATGGCGGTGAGCGCCGCGGCGAGGGCCGCGGTATCGCCCGGCTGCACCAGCACGCCGTCGGCCCCGTCGGCGATCGCGTCCGGGATGCCGCCCACCCCGGTGGCGAGCGGTGCGAGCCCGGCGGCCATCGCCTCGAGCAGCGCCATCGGCAGGCCCTCGTGGTAGCTCGGCAACGCGAAGACGTGGCTCGCGGCCAGCAGCCGGTCCCGCTCCGCGGCGTCCACCCAGCCGCGCACCGTCACCGTCGCGCCGACGCCCGCGTCCGCGACGGCGGCCCGTACCTGCTCGACCTCGCCGTCGCCCGCGAGCGTGAGGTGCAGCTGCGCGGCCACCTCGGGCGGGAGCTGGGCCACGGCGCGCACCAGGTCGTAGCTGCCCTTGCGTTCACCGAGCCGGCCCAGGGAGACCACCTGCAGCACCTCGGCCCCGCGCGGGTCCGGAGCGGCGACGGAGCCGGAGGGCACCGGGTTGTGCAGGACGCGCACGCGGTCGGCGGGGAGCCGGAGCGCCGCGCGGTACTCCTCGGCGAGGCCGGTGCTGAGCACGAGCCATTCATCGGCGGGCAGGGCCGCCCGCACCACGGCCTGCGCCGGGGCGGGCAGGCGCCGCATCCAACCGCCGAAATCGAAGCTGTGGCCGTGCACCACGGCGGGGACTCCGCGCAGGCGAGCAGCCCACAGCGGTACCGCCTTGCGCACCACGCTGCCACCGTGCGAGAGGTGCACGTGCAGCACGTCGACCCGGCCGAGGAGCACGAGCGCCGCCGCACGCAGCATCCCGGTCACGCCCACCCGGAGCCGTTCGGCGGGGGTGCCGTCCACGTAGGTGGGCACCACGGTGATCCGGGCGCCGGGGTGCGCGGCCATGTGCCCCATCACCGTGGCCATGCCGCCGCGACTATCCGGACCCGGCGGTGCGGGCCCGACCAGCAGGACGCGGAGCGGCTCGTTCATCGTCTTAGCATATGCAAAACCCGCTACACTCCCGTTCCGTGGGATCTGACGAGCTGGCCGACCGTGCAGCGATGACCGTAGCGAGGGCCCGAATCGGGGTGCGTCAGGCGCGCCGCGCCCTGGCGCAGTACCGCGCGGGCGCCGCACCCCGGGAACTCCCCCCGATCGAAGGGGTGCGGTTCACGCCGTGCACGCCGGATCAGACCAAGCGCGCGGCCCTGGCCTCGGGAATCCGGGCATCGGCCGCGGCGGCCGCCGTGCGCAGCGGCGCCCTGACCGCCTACCAGGTGTCGATCGGCTCGGATTCCTCGACGTATCTGTGCCGGTACGACGGGGGCACCGCGACCACCGAGGTGTATCCGGCATCGGGGCCGCGGGGTCCGGTGGATCACCGGGCGGTGGCGGCGCTCGCCCGAGCGCTCGTGGCCGCCGGTCCGGACCTGCGCCGAGTCGCCATATCGCTGCCGCCCGCGGCACCGTCGGGGCCCGCGCTGGTCGGCCTCGGGTTCCTGGACGAGGGCTGGTCGGCCCCGCCCGCCGGTGGCTTGATCGGCGCCGACGGCGGCGATTGGCACATGTACACCCTGCTCGCGCACTGATCGCCCGCCGCGCCGCCGCACGGCTCAGGCGCCGCCGAAGGCCTCGCGCAAGGACGGTGCCGCGCCGTCCTTCGCGGATCGCACGTAGTGCAGCGCCGCGCCGTCGCGCCCCGTGGTGGGCCAGTCGATCGCCAGATCGGGATCGAAGGCGTCGATCTCCCGGTCGAGATCGGGGGCGTACTCGGACGAGCACAGGTACATCACCGTGGACTGGTCCTCCAGCGACAGGATCGCGTGCCCCAGGCCCGCGGGGAGGTACACCGCACGGCGGTCCACATCGTCGAGCAGGACGCTGTCCCAGGTGCCGAAGGTGGCCGAATCGCGTCGCAGGTCCACGATCACATCCAGGAAGGCGCCCCGCACGCAGGTCACGTACTTCGCCTGGCCGGGCGGATTCAGTGTGTAGTGCACGCCCCGCAGCACCCCGGCGGCGGACACCGAGCAGTTCGCCTGCTGCAGCTCCGGCATCGGCGAGCCGGTGGCCGCCTCGAACTCGGAAGCCTTGAACCACTCCAGGAACCGGCCGCGATCGTCGCCGAACTGCTGCGGCGTGAACTCGAACGCCCCGGGCACCGTCAAACCGCGCGCCTGCACTCCCATGACTCACGCCCCTTTCGCTTGCGATCCTACCGACGGAACTTGACCGGCACGGGACGCCGTGTTTCAGTGGGCGAAGCGGTCCGCCCTGCGGCGGGCCGGCAGGCGTGACGAATCCGCGCGACGTACCAGCCCGAACGGATCGGATCACCCATGCACGCACGGAAACTCGGCGCGGCCTTCGCCGCCGTCCTCGCCGCCACCACTGTCGCCTCCTGCGGTTCCGGCGAGGAGAAGGACAGCCCGATCTCGTGGAGCCCGGTGACCGGCGACCGGTTCACCGCCAACCCGGGCGCCTGGCAGACCGACGGTGTGCCGGTCCCCGAGGCCGGGGTGTCCATGGTGGGCGATCCGGTCCCCGCACAGGCGGTGGCGAACGCGGGCCTGCAACAGGGCACCGTGACCGCCACGTCCGGGGACACCACGGTCTACTACCCCAAGGCTCCCGAGATTCCCGGCCTACCCGTGGCACCCGATCAGGTGACTCCGCCGCCGCCGCAGTTGCAGCGGCCCACCGGCACCGCCCCCTGGCGGTACACGCCCCACCAGATCGCCGCGTTCCGGCAGATCTGCGAGACGGGGCGCTGGAACGACTGGGCGGCGAGCACCGAGGTGCAGACGCAGACCTGCTGGACGGTGTACGGACGCCAATTGGGCGTGCGGCCCTGGCATCCGGGCCAGCCCAAGCCCTGGGAGCGGCCGTCGTGGCCCACGCCGTGGTTCGAGCGCGACTTCCGGCCCGACGTTCCGGTGATGTGGGTGTACCCGCCCACCTGGAGCAAACCCAAGCCGCAGCCACTGATCTCGGTCTCGATCGGGCTGAACCTGCCGCGCAATCCGTACGCCCGCCCGAACCCGCAGCGGCGCACGGAGGCGTACTACCCGGTCTGGGCGGTGACCCCGGGCCAGCCCGTGGTGGCCCGGGACCAGTCGCGGGTGGTGGCCCCCTGGATCCCCGGCTACGCCACCGCCACGTCGACCACCACCTACATCGCGCCGCCCGCCTACCCGGGCGTCACACTGGCCGGGATCCCGTCCGACGGCCGGGTACAGCTGCTGACCGCCACCCCGGGTCAACGCCTCCCGGAGAACCCCAACACCGATGCCGCCGTGCTGATCCCGACGGCCGCCGCGATCAAGGGCGCCACCCTGTACAGCGGCTCGCGCGCCGATCTCGCGCAGGTGTACGGGGCCGATGCCGACGTGCGCACCGCCACGGCGACGACCACATCCGCGACCAGCCGTGCCGCGTCCACGTCGACATCCACCACACCGGAGTCGACCACATCGGCGTCCACCACGTCGGAATCCACCTCGCGGTCCACCGCCCCGAGCGCCGACACCACCACCACGACCGCCCCAGCCACCGGCGGCTCCGGGACACGAACGCCTGCGCCCGGCACCGGCACAGCGTCGAGCACCGCACCGGAATCGACGACCACCGAGCCCACCCGCGCGGCACCGTCGGCCACGTCCCGGACCCCGCGGCCCTCGGCCACCACGACCGCCCCGACGACCACGACGGCGGCTGCGACCACCACGACCACGCCACCGGCGACCACCACGACCACCCGGCCCGCGCCGACCACCACCACGACAGCCCCCTGACCGCGGCCGCGGCGCACACCGCCGCGCACCGGGCACACTGGTCCGATGACCAAGGCCCGAGGCGTCCTCCTGGTGGCGTCCCTGCTCGCGACCACCGCGCTCACCGTCGCCCTCGGCGTGAGCGACCCGCAGGCACCGCTGTTCTATCCGACCCGGTTCCTGGTGTGGAACCTCTTCCTCGCCTGGATCCCCATGCTGTGCGCGATCGGGTTCGCGACGGTGCGCGGCCGCGCGTGGCTCGTGCCCCTCGGCCTCGGCTGGCTCGCCTTCCTGCCGAACTCGCCGTACCTGGTGACCGACCTCGTGCACCTCGGCGAGGGCGCGAACCTGTGGCGGCACGTGCTGCAGTACGGCTTCGCGGCGTGGACGGGCATCCTGCTGGGCGTGATCTCGCTGCTCCTGGTGCACCGGCGGCTCACGCGTGAGTTCGGCGCCCGGTGGGGCTGGCTCGCCGTGGCGCTGTCGGTGGCGCTGTGCGCCATCGGCGTGGTGATCGGCCGGTTCCAGCGGTGGAACTCGTGGGACCTGGTGACCCGCCCGGACGACGTGGTGGCAGCCACCTTCGGATGGATCGGCTCACCCTTCGCGCACGTGGAATCGACGGGTGTGGCCTTCGCCGTCGCGGCCTTCTACGGTCTGGCCTACCTGACCATCTGGTCGCTGACGCCCACGGTATCTAGTTCCGCTCCGCGGCAAGGAGATTCAGTAGATACGCGCCGTATCCGGATTTGACCAGCGGCTCCGCGCGCACGCGCAGCTCATCGTCGGTGAGGAAACCGCGGCGCCAGGCCACCTCCTCGGGCACCCCGATCCGCAAGCCCTGCCGCTGCTCGATGGTGCGCACGTAGGTGCCCGCGTCGAGCAGCGAATCCACGGTTCCGGTGTCGAGCCAGGCCGTTCCACGGGGCAGCACCTCCACCTGGAGCTTCCCGCGGCGCAGGTACTCGAGGTTCACATCGGTGATCTCCAGTTCGCCGCGCGCCGAGGGCTGCAGGCCGGCCGCGATCTCGACCACGTCGTTGTCGTAGAAGTACAGGCCGGGCACGGCGTAGTTCGACCGCGGGTGCTCCGGCTTCTCCACGAGCGAGAGCGCCGTGCCGTCGGCGTCGAACTCGATCACGCCGTACCGCTCGGGATCGGACACCCGGTAGGCGAACACCGCGCCGCCGTCGATGCCGGAGAAGCGCTGCAACTGCGAGCCCAGCCCGGGGCCGTAGAAGATGTTGTCGCCCAGCACGAGTGCGGCCGACTCACCGCCGATGTGCTCGCGCCCGATGCGGAAGGCGCTCGCCAGACCGTCGGGTTCCGGCTGCACCGCGTAGGTGATGGCGATGCCGAACTGGCTGCCGTCGCCGAGCAGCCGGGTGAAGGCCTCGCGGTCGTGCGGGGTGGTGATCACCAGCACGTCCGAGATCCCGGCCAGGATCAGCGTGGACAGCGGGTAGTAGATCATCGGCTTGTCGTACACCGGGACCAGCTGCTTGCTCACGCCCAAGGTGATGGGATGCAGCCTGCTGCCGGTGCCGCCGGCCAGGATGATTCCGCGCATTCGCCCATCGTGCCTCAGATGGCCGGTGCGGCGCGCATGACACCATGTTTGCGTGCGCATCGAGCAGACCGACCTCAACGACGTGGTGCTGTTGATCCCGGAGCCGTTCCGCGATCAGCGGGGACTGTTCACCCGGACCTTCGACGCGGAGGTCTTCGACGCCCACCTGGGGCGGCCGGGGGCCTCGGCGAGCTTCGTTCAGGATTCGCAATCGCGGTCCCACGCCGGCGTCGTGCGGGGCATGCACGGGCGCTCGGGGCGGGGCGAGGCGAAGCTGGTGCGGTGCGCGCACGGCGCCGTGCTGGACGTGCTCGTGGACATCCGGCCCGATTCGTCCACTTTCGGCAGGCACGCGACCTTCCGGCTGGACGACGACGCCTTCCACCACCTGTACGTGCCGCCGGGCTTCCTGCACGGATTCCAGGCGCTGACGCCGGTGGCCGATGTCTGCTACCGGATCGACCGCCCGCACGATCCGAAAGAGGACCTGGCGGTGGCTTACAACGACCCAGGTTTAGGGATTCACTGGCCGCTACCTGTGACACTGATCTCACCTCGCGATGCCGCCGCCGGCTCGTGGAAAGACCTCGTCGAGCGTCTGCGCTGATCAGCGCGATCCCACTTAGATAGGGGTCCGAAAGGCCTGCTCAAGGCCGCAACTTCGGATCAACCCCGGGGTGTTCTGCAACGCGATTGCACAAGGTATCGTGACGCGGGTAATCGAGCGGGCCCGCCTCGAACCAGCGGACGGAGGTGCGCGACCAATGACGGAACTATCCGCCGAGACCACCCGTGGCGCAGCCGTGCACGCTGGTCAGCCCCCTGCCCCGACGCCCGAGACCGCGCCCTTCTCCGCGCCGGCACCGGGCGACCGCTCCACCACCACCCCGAGCCTGCCGCGGGGCGCCGTCCTCACCGACGATCTGGTCGTGGCCGCCGTCGCCTCCGCCTCCGGGATCGCCGCCGCCATCCGCGCGGGCGCTGCCCCGCTGGCCTCGGTGATCATCATCCTCGCGATCCATGCGATCTGGGTGGGTGCGCTGAGCAGCTCCCGCGCCCTCGCCGTGCCGCTACTGCGGCTGGGTTCGGCCGAGTACCGCCACGTCATCCAGGCCACCATCGTGGTCTTCGGCATCACGGCCATCGTCGAGGCCTACGTGCACACCCCGCTCCTGCAGTCCGTCATGCAGGCCTCGTTCCCGGTCGCCCTGGGCGGCGTGCTCCTGTGCCGCCTGCTGTGGGGACGCCGCGTCCGCGCCCACGACAGCCGGCAGTTCCGCACTCCCACGCTGGTGGTGGGCAGCTACTACGCCAGCCGGGCCACCGCCGCGGCACTGCTGCGCGAGACGCGCACGGGCGCCGAGGTGGTGGGGATCTGCCTGCCCGAGAGCGAGTCCGAGCTGCACGAGGTGGTCCCGCTCGACGATGGCACCAAGGTCCCCGTGATCGGATCCGATCAGACCCTGCTCGCCGCGA
This sequence comes from Tsukamurella sp. TY48, assembly GCF_019656655.1. GTDB lineage: Bacteria > Actinomycetota > Actinomycetes > Mycobacteriales > Mycobacteriaceae > Tsukamurella > Tsukamurella strandjordii. The sequence continues at coordinate 1,789,309 of NZ_BPMV01000001.1, forward strand.
TCGACAGGACCGGCGCGCGGGCCGTGGCGCTCACCCCGACCGACACCCTCGGCCCCGGCGATCTCCGCAAGCTCATCTGGGAACTGGACGAGAAGCAGGTCGAGCTGGTGCTCGCCCCCGGCGTGGTGGACGTGGCCGGACACCGGGTGCTGTACCAGGCGGTCAGCGGCATGCCGATGCTGTCCATCGCCCGACCGCAGCACCGCCGGGCCGACAGTCTGGCCAAGCGCGCCTTCGACATCGTCTTCGCGCTCGCCGCGCTGCTGTTCACCCTGCCGCTCACCGTGGCCGTCGCGATCGCGATCAAGATCGATTCCCGCGGCCCGCTGTTCTACCGGGCCGAACGCGTCGGTGCGCGCGGCCGGACCTTCCGCATGGTGAAGTTCCGCAGCATGGTCGACGGTGCCGACAGGTACCGGGACACGCTGGCCGACAAGGACGTCGGCGCCGGCGTGCTGTTCAAGATCCCCGACGATCCCCGGGTCACGCGGGTGGGCCGGCTGCTGCGGCGCTACAGCGTCGACGAGCTGCCCCAGTTCATCAACGTGCTCACGGGTGAGATGTCCGTGGTGGGTCCGCGGCCGGCGCTGCCCGCCGAGGTCGCGCAGTACCCGCCGGTGATGCGCCGCCGGCACCTGGTCAAGCCCGGCATCACCGGTGCCTGGCAGGTGAGCGGGCGGTCCGACCTGTCCTGGGACGAGTCCGTGCGCCTCGATCTGGGGTACGTGGAGAACTGGTCGATCTTCACCGACCTGTCGATCGTCGCGCGCACCGTGCGGACCGTCGTCAGGTCGAGCGGCGCATACTGAACCGGATGCCGGACAGTCCTATCCCCCGCGCCACGCGGTCCGAGAGCGCAGCGGTCGCCGCCGGCGGCGCGGTGGGCGCAGCGATCACCTACTACGTGCAGACGCACGCCGACGACACCGGTCAGGGCGCCGCGAGCCTCCCACTGGTGACCCTGCTCCTCGTGGGCGCGGGCTGCCTGGCCGCGGGTGCGCTCCTCGGTGGCGCCGGCGCCCGGCTGCCCCGCCTTCCCCGCGCCCTCGTGATCGGCTTGCTCTGCGGGATTACGCCGGTGGCGAGCTATGCGGCGGTGGGCCTGACGGTGCACGCCGGGATCGGCAGCGCCGTCTTCCTGGTGGGCACGCCCGTGGTCGCGCTGATCGCGGGAGTCGCCGGCTACTCCGCGGCATCCGCCCTCACCCGGCGGTCCGGCGGCCCCGAGGCGCACGCCGTCGACACGGACGGTGCGGCCTCGTGATCGTCACCGCGTTCGCCGCGGCCGGTGGGGCGCTGGGCGCGATCGTCGCCTACCGCAGCGCCCGCCTCTCGCCGGAGAACCGCGCCACCGCGCTGCTGCTGTTGGTCGCGGCAGCATCGATGGCGCTGGGGGCGATCGCCCGGGCGGGCGCCGCGGCGCACGCCTCCCCGGTCGGGGCCTTCCTCACCGGATTGTGCGGAACGATGGTCTCCTTCGCGGCGCTGGCGTGGTGCCTGGTGCGCGCCGAGCGCCCGGTGCGGGCCGCGGCGGCGGTCGCGGTGATCGTGGGGGCCTCGGTGGCGGCGGCGATGCTCGGCTACCTGGCCTTCGACCTGCTGGGCCTGGCGTACGTGAAGCTGCCCCGGGTGGGCTGAGCCCGCGGTCAGCAGCCGCCCTGCACGGTGGCCTTGAGCATGGCGAAGCTCTGGTAGAGGTAGATGAGCTCCCAATCGGCGGGGCCGAAATCGTAGCCACGCGGCACCGCGCGCGTCACGGTCTCCCCGGCGAAGCAGTTACCGAAGATGAAGCGGGACCGCGGCAGGTGGTACCGCCAGCTGATCACAATCACCTTCTTCCAGCCGCGTTCCTTCGCGAGCCGCTCGGTGAACAGGGCCTCACCGCGGGTGGTGGAGGGATCGGGCACCTCGCACAGCACCTCGATCCCGTCGATCCGCCGATCGCACAGCGGGGCCATCACCGGATCGTGCGACTCGTACGGGTTCGACAGCACGACCGTGGACGCGTAGCCCTCCCGGGCCAGATCGATCCCGTACTGCTCGCGACCGTCGTGTTCGCCGCCGAGGACCACCACCGCGTCCACGCGTTCGAGCGGATCCTCCTTGGCCTTGCCGAACATCGGGTAGCCGACGGCCGCGACCACGCCGAGGACCACGACCACGAGCACGGCCGTACTCCAGATCGCGATCTTGATCTTCGACACGGCCGCCAGACTACCGGCAGCTCAGCGGCGGGGAGGAATCAGAACCGGCCGCCCGCGGCCACCCGGGCCGCGGTGCCCACCAGCCGCAGAGTGCGGCCGATCTGCTTCGGCGAGGCCATGATCGAGCGGCTGTGCCGGTGCCCGGCGGCCCCGGCCGGCTTACCGTCGAGCCGGTCGGCCAGCCAGCCGAGCAGCAGGGGCGCCGACATGAAGTGCATGGAGAAGTGGTCGCTCCACTGGTCGGTGCGGTACTCGACGTGGGTACCGCCGGCGGCGTAGCGGCCCACGTGCGCGGCGGCGTCCTGCTCCGGGGAGATCTGGTCCTTGGTGGACTGCACCACGAGCATCGGCACCGTGGGGGCCGACTGTCCGGGGCGGATGTCGTCGAAGATCTCCAGCAGCTTGGGCAGCCGCGCGATCTCGTCGAAGGGCAGATCGCAGTAGTAGCCGAAGTCCTTGTGCGCCATCTTGCGGATGGCCCGCTCGGGCGACCATTCGAGGGCGTCCTCGTAGAACAGCTTGCGGCCCTTGTCGTCCACGTGCTCGGCCAGTACCTCACGCAGGGTGGGGTACTCGCGGGCGAGCGCCGCGATCACGAGGGTGGGGAGCCCGGTGAAGAGCGTGTTGTTGAGGTAGACGAAAACGTTGCCCGGATCGGAGACCGGGGCGCCCACGGCACTGGCGATGAGGTTCAGCTCGGGCGCGTACGTGGGTGCGGTCTCCGCCGCCCAGACGGTGGCGAGCCCGCCGCCGGAGTAGCCCCACACGCCGATGCGGGTGTCCGGCGCGAGGTCGAGCGGGGCGTGCGCGAGGCAGGCGCGCAGGCCGTCGAGCACCATGTGGCCGGGCTCGCGGGGGATGCCCCAGCGGCCGGTCTGGCCGCCGTGGTCGGGCACCGAGACGGTCCAGCCCTTGGCCACGGCCGCGGCGATGAACAGGTACTCGATCTGCGGGAACGAGGCGTCCTCGGTGCGCACGCCGTGCTGGAGCACGTACGAGGGGAAGGTCTTGGGGTGCAGCGAGTCGATCGCGCACTGGTACGAGACCAGCGGGGCACCGGGCTTCGCGCCGCGGCGGGGCGCGATCACAGTGGTCACGGTGACCTCGGGCTCGCCGTGCATGTTGACGGTGCGGTAGAGCAGCTGGGTGGCGCGCACGCGCTGCTTGATCCGGCCCAGGAAGCCGACGGTGACGTCGCGGTAGCGCAGCACGGTGCCCACGGGGGCCTCCGCGAAGCCTGCGGGTGCGTCGAAGAACGGATCGACGCCCACCTGCTGCGGCTCCGCGGGTGCGGGCCACTGCTCGGCGGTCTCGAGGCGCGTGCTCACGGCCGTCATATCGGTCCTCCTGATTCGGCGGTCCGTGCGACCATACACGGCTTTGGGACAGATCTGAATAATCTGTCCCATTCAACGATGGTGAACATCCGATGAACCGGCCTCAAGAATCCGTTCCACCGGCTAGCTTTGCTGATTCCGACATCTAGAAGAGGTGACCGCCATGACCCCCGGTGATCGAGTGCAGCTCCGCGACGAGGCGCTGACCTACGGAACGGTGCTCCGGACCGAGAAGGACGCGGTCTCGGTGAAGCTCGACGACGGCCGCGCCGTCGCGGTCGACCGCGAGGATCTGGTGCTGCTGTAGTTCCGGGTCAGCGCACGCCCGCGGCGAGCAGGGTCAGGGTGCTGCGCATGGTGTCGATCACCGGCTCGGCGGACAGGGTGGGATCGACGGCGCGCTGGATGCCGAGCCCGATACCGGCGCTGAGCAGGAGATCCGCGGTGGCCTCCAGCTCGTAGAGTTCCGCCTCCGCCTCGGCCACGTCGATGTCCTCGTCGTCGGCGCCCAGCAGGCCGCGCAGCATGTCCACCACCGTGCGATGCGCGGCGGTGCGGAGTTCGACCACCATCTCCCGCAGCTTCGGATCGTTGCGGGAGACGGTCACGAACTCGAGTTCGAGCATCGTCCAGCCCACATCGCCCACGGTGCGCTCGACCCACTCGGCGAGGCCGTCGATGCGGTCCTGCAGATCGCCCGGACCGGTGATGAGCGCCGCCATCTCGGCGACCTTCTCCTCGTGCAGGTCCTGCAGCACCTCGCGGCACAGATTCGGCTTGTCGACGAAGTTCGAGTAGACGGCGCCCTTGGAGTAGCCGGCCCGATCGGCGATGTCGTCGAGGCTGGCCGCCGCGTAGCCCACGGCCAGGAATCGCTCGCGGGCGGCGATCAGCAGATCAGCACGGGTCTGCGCGCGTTGTTCCGCCCGGGTCAGCCTCGCCATGCGAAAAGGATAACGCCCTCCGGTATTCAAAAACCACCAGTATTCAGATACCGTGGGTTTTGAATGGTCCGTGCGGACCCGATGGAAGGACTCGCGATGGCGGCATGGAACGGCCTACTCCCGATCGGCGGCAAGCGCCGCCCCGACCTCAACGGTGCCGTGGTGGTGATCACCGGCGGCGCGCGCGGCATCGGCGCGGCCACGGCGCGGCTGTTCGCCCAGCAGGGGGCCACGGTGTGGATCGGTGATGTCGATGTCGAGGTGGCGGCCGAGACCGCCCGCGGCATCCCCGGCGCCCACGCCGGCCGCCTCGACGTGACCGACCGCGCATCCTGGACCGCCTTCCTCTCCGAGGTGACCGCGGAATCGGGCCCGGTGGACGTGCTCGTCAACAACGCGGGCGTGATGCCGCTCGGCCATTTCGAGACCGAGGCGGAGTCCACCACCGACCTGATCCTGGACGTGAACGTGCGCGGCATGCTCAACGGCATGCGCGCCACCATCCCGTCGATGGTGACCCGCGGCCGCGGCCACGTGGTGAACGTGGCGTCGATGGCCGGGATGATCCCGATCCCCGGCATGCTCACCTACAACGCCAGCAAGTTCGCCGCGCTCGGCGCCTCACTCGGGGCGCGCCGGGAGTACGACGGCACCGGCGTCGCGGTCTGCGCGATCCTGCCCGCCGCGGTGCGCACCGAGCTCTCCTCGGGCGCGCAGCTCGGCGGTGCCCTGCCCACGGTGGACCCCGAGGACGTCGCGGCCGCCGCCCTGGACACCCTGCGCACCCGCGCGGCCCGCACCTCGGTGCCGAAGTGGGTGGCACCGGGCTGGAGCCTGGTGGAGGCCTTCGTCCCCGAGCCGGTCGAGCGGCTCGCACGCAGGCTCGCCGGCGACCGCCGCGCGCTCGATGTGGACGGCTCGGCGCGCAAGGCCTACACCGACCGGATCGAGCGGCACGCCTCCGCACACGCCGAGGAGGCCACCCGATGAGCCGCGCCCTGGTGATCGGCTGCGGCGGCACCATCGGCGGCGCCTGGACCATGGCCGCCCTCGCCGCGCTGGCCGATCAGCTCGACTGGGATCCCCGTGAAGCCGCTGTGCTGCAGGGAACCTCGGCCGGCGCCGAGATCGTGACGATGCTCTCCGGCGGCTGTTCGCCGCACGATCTGGTGGCGATGCAGGAGGAGAGCACCGACGACCCGGTGCTGATCCGCCACCTCGCGGCGACCCCGGCACCGCTGCCCCGCATCCCCTTCTCGCTCCCCACCCAGCCGTCCACGCTGTGGAGCCGCACCGGTGGTCACGCGCCCCTCACGGGCATCGCGCCGCGCGGTCGCGGCGACGCGAGCTGGTTGCAGGAGCTCGCGGATTCGACGCTCGGCCCGGGTGCTCCGGTCCCCGACCGGGCGCGCCTCGTCGCCTACGAACCCGCGACCGGCGAGCGCGTGGCCTTCGGGGCGCCCGGCGCACCGTCGGCGACGGCGGGTGAGGCGCTGCGCGCGTCCTGGGCCATCCCCGCCTGGATGCCGCCGGTCACCATCGGCGGCCGCACCTTCGTGGACGGTGGCGCCGCCTCCACCGCCTCGCTCGATCTGGTGGGCCCCGACGATGCCGACGAGATCTACGCCATCGTCTCGATGGCCTCGGCGCCCGGCGTCCGCGGTCCCGGCCTGGGCGGACTGCTCGAACAGGCCGTGCTGCGCCGGCCCATGTCCACCGTCTTCTGGCGCGAGGTGGCGGTGGCCCGGGCCCGGGGGCAGAAGGTCACCGTGATCGCGCCCGACGGTGCCGATCTCGCCGGGCTCGGCGCGAACTTCATGGCGCGGGGCAAGCGGGCGCAGGCCTTCGCTTCCGCGCAGCGCACCGCACCCGAGGCCGTGCGGCGCGCACTGTCCGGCGAGGCGGTGACCCGGTGACCGAACCGCGCGTGGTGATCATCGGTGCCGGTGTCGCCGGCATCTCGGCGGCGCACGTGCTGCAGCAGCAGGGATTCACCGACTGGGTGGTGCTGGAGAAGGGCGCCGATGTGGGTGGCGTCTGGTACTGGAACCACTACCCCGGACTCACCTGTGATGTGCCCTCGCAGATCTATCAGTTCGCGTTCGCCCCGAAGCCCGACTGGGAACGCATCTGGGCCACCGGTCCCGATATCCAGCGCTACCACCGGGACGTGGTCGACGAGCTCGGCCTCAGCGATCGGATCCGGTGCAACACCGAGGTTCTCGCGGCGGAGTTCGACGACGCCACCGGTACCTGGGCGCTGACCCTGAACACCGGCGAGAGCATCACCGCCGACTTCGTGGTGTGCGCCACCGGTGTGCTGCAGAACCCCGCGATCCCCGACATCCCCGGACTCGCCGATTTCGACGGCACCGTGGTGCACACCGCACGCTGGGACGACGAGCTCGTCACGGACGGCAAGCGGATCGCCGTGATCGGCACCGGATCGACCGGGGTGCAGGTGGTCTCGGCGCTACAACCGGGGGCGCGGTCGGTGACGCACTTCGTGCGCTCGCCGCAGTGGGTGCTGTGGGCACCGATGCGGATCCCCCAGTTCGGCGCGATCACGGCGCTGTTCCAGCGCGCACCGAAGGCCCTCGACGCCGTGCACCGGGGCCTGCTCTGGGGCTCGGGCATCCTGGCCGACATCGTGACCACGCCCTCCTGGCGGCGCCGCGCGGTGCAGGCCTACGCCCGCCTCTCGCTCCGGGCACAGGTGCGCGACAAGGCACTCCGCTCACAGCTCACGCCCGATTTCGAGCCGCTGTGCAAGCGCCAGGTGGTCTCGGGCACCTACTACCGCGCCCTGCAACGCGAGAACGTGGAACTGGTGACCGAGGGCATCACCGCGATCACCGGCCAGGGCGTCCGGACCGCCGATGGACGGCTGCATCCGGCGGATGTCCTGGTGCTGGCCACCGGTTTCCGCGCCCACGACTACATGCGGCCGATGCAGGTGACCGGGCGTGAGGGAATCAAGCTCGACGATGCCTGGGCCGACGGTCCGCGCGCCTACCGGATGACCGCGATCCCCGGCTTCCCGAACCTGTTCACCGTGCTCGGCCCCAACTCGCCGACCGGCTCCATCTCCTTGCAGTTCTCCGCCGAGCTGACCGCGAAGTACATCGCGCAGTGGCTCGACCGTTTCCGGCGCGGCGAGATCGCGACGGTCGAGGTCACGGAGGAGGCGACCGCCGGCTTCAACCGGCAGGTGGCGGAGGCGATGGGCCCGACGGTGTGGAACACCGGGTGCAACTCCTGGTACTTCACCGAGGGCGGCAGCATCGATCTGTGGCCGTTCGACCGCGCGACCATGGTGGAGATGCTCAGCACCCCCGATGACCGCGACTTCCGGGTGGCCGCCAGGACGCCCTGACCTGCTCCGCACCTCGATGTGAGAACCGAGCCCGCGCTACTTCTCCCGGGCGAACTGGACGGGCAGCCACGGATCGGTGTTGTGCGCATCCGGGCGCGGGAATCCGTGTGAGGGCGTGGGGATCTCGCTGATCGCCCGGGCCAGATCGGCGAGCGGCGCCTCGGGGGCGCCTGCGGGAACGGGGGCACGGCGCATCCGCTGGTGCACCGCGAGCGCCACCAGGTAGGCGAGCGCCCCCGCCGAGCCGGCGGCGAACAGGGCCCAGGCCAGCCGCGTGGAATCATCGGTGGCGACGGCGGCCACCGGCTGCTCCGTATCGCGGGACTCCGCCTGCAGGCGGGTCTGGATCAGGGCGAGCTGATCGTCGATGGACTTGAGAGCGATGCCCAGTTGCTTGGTGCCGGTGGACAGATTGTTCATCGCCGCTTCGGCATCGGGCCGGGCGTGGGCGATCGTCGCGAGGCCGTCGTGCAGCCGGTGCGCGGCACTGCGCGCGGAGGCGAGCGCGCCCGCCGACCTGCCGGAGAGCGTGGTCAACGAGGTGAGCGAGCTCTTGAGCTGATCGACCGATTCGAGGGTCTTGAGACCGTCGGTGGCGGCGAGCACGTGGTCGAGCTGCTCCACCGTCTCGTGCGAACCCGGGGTCGGGTTCTCGACGAGCTGTTGACGCAGCCGGGTCGAACTCGACCGGACGGCCACCGAGAGACCGGAGACGCCCTGCACCTGGTCGAGGGTGTTCGCCCACGCCCCCGCCGATTCGGTGACCTCGTTGAGCGCCGCCTGGGTGGTGGCGGTCTCCTCGAGCCCCGCCACGACCTCCGCCGCACCGGCGCGGGCGGTGTCGACGCTGTCGAAGATCTGCGGCACCCCGGACATCGCCGCGGCGAGCCCGCTCGACGAGGAGGTGACGGCGTTTGACAACAGGCCGAAGATGACCCGCGAATCGTCGGCCGCCTTGAGCGCCACCCGGACGTTCTCATCGGTGCTCGCACCGGTCGTCTTCTGCGGCGAGGCAGCGGGCGCGGCCGGTGCGCGCAGGGCGTAGGTGGCGCCGCCGGCGGCGATCGCAACCATCACGGCGATCAAGGCCGTGCCCGACACAGCCCACGCCGCGCCGAGGGTCGAGGCGACCGCGGCGCGAAGTCGGGGGGTTCCTTCGCCAGGCACGGAGGCGATCATACGGAACAACGATTTCCCGTGCTGCACTGGCAGATTCCGCACTTTGTGTACACGTATGGAGTGAACAATCCGCCGTGCGCGCCTATCACATAGTGAATCGCGTCACCGGTCGGAGAAGTTCGCGCGCAACCGATCGAGCGCGCGATGCTGGTGCCATCGCACCTCCTCCTCGGTCAGCTGCAGGACCTCCGCACACCGGGTCACGCTGAGCCCGGCCACGATCCGCAGGAGCAGCACGGTGCGCAGTTCCCGGGGTAGGCGATCCACCGAGGCGCGCGCGTGCGAGGGCTCGGAAGGGTCTGGGCAGAGCATGCCGACGATGATGCTGCCGGCGTGCTGCGAGCACTCCTCAGTACCGTCACAGCTCGGTCCCAGCTCCGCCCCGAGATGCGGTCAGTCGCCGGAGCGGGCACCCGGTGCGGAGTACGCCGCGAGATCGTGCAGCGCGGCGCGGGTGGCAGGAGTGTTCTCGATGACCCAGATGTCGTGGTCGCGCGGCGCACCGTCGTACTCGCGCAGCGCCCGCCGGACGGCCCGGCGCTCCATCCCCACCGCCTCGAACATGCGGCACGGTCCGGGGTTGTTCCGGGCCACGGGGGCCACCACCCGATCCAATCGGTGCTCGGAAGCGAAGGCGGCCGCCACGAGGCTGGCGGTGGCCCACGGCATCACCGCATCGGGGAGGTCCGTCGCCCACACGCTGATTTCGCCGGAGGCCGTGACCGGATCCACCCCGCAGATCCCGACCTCGCCGACGATCCGCTCGTTCCCCCGCGGATCGCGCGCGACCACCACGTAGGTCAGCGACCTCCCCCGGCGGGAGAGGCCCGGCACCGGGCCGAAACGCTCCAACCACGCCGACCGCGTGTTCAAGGCGGACCAGAGCCGGTCCGGGCTGCCGAAGGCCGGGGCGAGCCTCCGCTCGTTCGCCATCCGGGTAGCGCGCCAGGAGCGGTAGTCGAGGAGCCGGGCCGGTCGCACGAGATACTCGTCCCCCGCCGCGCCGTCGGCCACGGAGGGGAGGCGCGATCCGAGAGTGCTTCTCATGAATGAACTATAGGTTCAATTCCGCGTCCACAGCCTGATCGGAACCTGTATATCTCATGACATTGCCTGGGCGAGACGGTCATTACGGCGCAAACCGGGACGTCTCGGACAGCCTGCGAGGACTCCTGCGATCATGGCAGTACCCACGCGCTCCCGGAAGGACGTCGACGATGCCGCAGCTCCAGGTAACCGCTCTGGGGATCGACACCCGCCTCACCCTGCTCGCCGCGGGCCTCGTCTTCCTCTGGGCCCTGGCCCTGGGGTGTGGAAGTACCACGGCATCATGACCTCGCCCGAACACCACGCCCACGTGTACGTGGACATCGCCCACCGGGCGGCACTGATGTACTCCTTCGCGCTGGCGCTCACCGCGGTCTTCGTCCAGCTCAGCGCCTGGCCGACGGTGGTGAACCTGGCCGCCTCCGCGGTGCTCACCTTCTTCTTCGTGGCCGCGATCGGGAGCTACTGCTGGCACGGATACCGCCGCGACACCGATAACCAGCTGGCGCCGCCCGCACCCGGGGTGCGCGGCTTCATGATCGCGCTCATCGGCGCCGAGATCGGCGCCTTCGCCGTGCTGCTGGCGGGTTTCGTCGCGGCCTGGTGATCAGGGCAGGACGACGCCCTTCCCGCCCACCGTTCCGGCCTCCATATCGCGGTGGGCCCGCACGATGTCGTCGATCCCGTAGACGGTGCCGACGGGGATCGTGGCGGTACCCGCTGCGACCGCATCGAGGAAGTCCTGGAGCACCGCGGCAGGGAGATCGGCCGAGCCGCCCGAGTACGCGGTGAGCCGGACGCCGTTGGGCAGCCAGTCCATCGGGTAGAAGTCGGGGATGGTCCACTGGTCGGAGAGCATGCCCGTGAAACACACGGTGCCGCCGGGCTTCACGGCCCGCAGGGTGTCCTTGAGAACGTCGGCTCCCACCAGTTCGACCGCACCGTCGACCCCGTCCCCGTGCAGTGCGCGGACCTGCTCGGCCACGGCACCGTCGTCGATGAGGACACCGTCGGCACCGAGTTCCTCGAGCCGGGCCCGGGCCTGTTCGCGCCGGGTGGTGGCGTACACCCGCAGGCCGTCGCGCTTGGCCAGCACGATCAGTGCCATGCCGATAGACGAGGTACCGCCGCGCACCAGCAGGCTCTGCCCGGGCGCCGCGCGCACACCCGTGTACAGCGATCCGTAGGCGGTCTGCAGCATCTCGGGCACGGCACCGAGCTGCTCCCACGGCAGCTCGCTGGCGAACGGGATCACCTGTCCGGCGGGCACCGCGACGTACTCGGCGTAGCCGCCGTCGAATTCGCGCCCCATCCCGCCCATCAGGGTGACCACCTGTGTTCCCTCCGCGAGCGCACCCGACGGATCGGCCGCCACCACGCCGGTCGCCTCGATGCCGGGTATCCGCGGGAAGGAGCCGTTCGTGGCCACCCCCTGCCGGAAATGCAGCTCGGATCGGTTCAGGCCGAAGGCCTTCACGCGGATCAGCACCTCACCGGCGGCCGGCTCCGGGGTCGGCCGGGTCCGCAGCTGCAGCACCTCCGGCGGGCCCGGCTCGTCGATCACGACGGCGCGCATGTCCTTGCTCATGGTGCAACTCCTCGCAGTCGGTCGACCCGGTCACGCAGCCCTTCGGGGCGGCGCTGACACCATCATGGCGCGGTCGCGACCGCGACGGTGCGGCGCAGCCGCCCTTCCAGGTAGCTCGACACGGTCTCGCGGACGCCCTGCGGTCGCATGGGGCGCACCACCACTTGGCCCACCACGATCCGCCACAGTCCCTGGACGGTGGCCCGGGCGTCGTCCTCGTCCAATCCCAGTTCCCGGGCGGCGATCAGCTGCTCGTCGAGCGAGCGCTCGGTGAAGTCGTCGCCGATCTCGCCGCTGAGCAGGGCGGACACCGCCCAGGAGTGCGCCGACAGATGTTCGGCGAGGGCGAGGGACAGCTGCACGATGCGATCGCGGGGATCGCGCGCAGGCTCCTCGGCCGCGGTCCGGTTCGCGCCGTGCGCGAGCATGAAACCCAGCAGATCCGTCTTCGAATCGAAGTAGTAGTAGATGCCCATGGGGCTGGTACCCAGGCGATCCGCGAGGTACCGCATGGACAGCCTGCCGAAGCCCTCGTCGGCGATGATGTCGATGGCGGTGGCGATGATGCTCTCGCGGCTCAGCCTCGGCGGACGCCCGCCCCGCCCCTTCGCCGCCGCGGCGTCCTCCGCCGGCGTCCTCCCGTTCCCGGCCGGCCTAGGCATTGAGCGACCAGACGGAGAAGTTCAGCGCCGTCGCGAACAGGATCCACGCGAGATAGGGCACAAGGAGAACGGCCGCGCGGCGGTCCCTGCGCCAGAACGCGGCGATCGTGGCCGCGACGAGAACGTCGAGGACCAGGATGTCCACCAGCGCCCACCCTCGTTGCTCGGCCCCGAAGAACAGCGGCGACCACGCGAGGTTCACCAGGAGCTGTGCGCCGTAGAGCTGGATGGCGCGATTGCCGAAGGTGGGCTCGGTGCGCCACACCAGCCAGGCCGCGACCGCCATGAGCAGGTAGAGCACGCCCCACGCGGGTCCGAACAGCCAGCTCGGCGGCGCCCACGAGGGCTGTGCGAGCCGGCCGTACTCCTGCGCGGCATCCGCCGACGCCGCCCCGCCGATCGCGGCGACCGCACCGACGCAGATCAGCGAGACCAGCAGCGCGATCGGTCTCGTCCCGCCGGAACCGGCCGCGGTCGTCGCGGCATCCTCCGGTGCCCACTCCCGGTTCTTCTGCTGCTGCATCGTCCACTCCTCGTCGCTCGTCGCCGACCCGGCGCAGTCGCCGTTGTCCTGTATTCGGCGCGAACCCCGGAATGGATGGGAGTCAGTGCGCGGGGAGCGGGAGTGTGCTGACGCGGGCCGCCTCGTCCGGGTCGATCCCGAGCATGACGAGCATCGATCGCGCCAGCTCGTCGGCGGAGGCCTCGTCGTCGCGCTCGGGATCGTCGACGAGCAACTGCCCCAGCATGAGAATCGACCCGGCCGTCGCGGCGAGCGCCAGCTCGGGATCGGCGACGGTGAACCGGCCCGCCTCGACCGCCTGCTCGATGTCCCGGCGGGGGCTGCGCATGAATTCGCCGGTGGTGCTCAGCATCGCGGTGCCGGTGCGCAGCAGGATCGCGCTCAGCTGCGGGAACCGACGGTGCATCCGCCCGATCAGCCGCAGGCTCGTGGCGAATCGCTCGACGGGGTCGGTGACCTCCGTCGTGAGGGCGTCGAGCCCGGCCACGATCTCCTGGGCGGCGGCCTCGGTCGCCGCGACGAAGAGTTCCTCCTTCGTGGCGAAGTGGTTGTAGAAGGAGCCGAGCCCCACATCGGCGAGCTCCGTGATGACGGAGACCGCGACATCGGGCCTCCCCTCGGACAGCAGCTGCTGACCCGCCGCCACCAGGGCCGCCCGGGTCTTGAGTTTGCGCTGCGCGAGGCGGCCGGTGGGCGCCTCCGGAACCACGTCGTTCATCGGCGCGACCTCCCTCTCGATCAAAAGTGATGGGAACGTCACTTCTGACATTCCGTGCGCTCAAGTCTTGCACACGCGGATCGAAGTATGTGATGATTTCTTCAGTTCTGATCTTGTCATCACTATGTGCGTCCCTCGAAGGAGTCCCCATGACCACCGATCCGTCCGCCCCCGGGCGCGTACAGGCGGGCCCGCGCCGCGGCACCGCCGGCGTCCTGTTCTCGATGTGCCTGTCGCTCGTCCTCGTGGTCGCCTCGGTCTCCGCGATCAACCTCGCGATGCCCGAGCTCGCGGTGAGCCTCGGCGCGAGCAACGCCCAGCTGACATGGATCGCGGACGCCTACACCGTGGCGCTCGCCGCCCTGGTCCTGCCGCTGGGCGCCCTCGGCGACCGGTACGGCAGGCGGAACGTGCTGATCGCCGGCACCGTCGTCTTCGCGATCGGCGCGCTGTTCGCCGGAATGTCCGACTCCGCCGGTGAACTGATCGTCTGGCGGGTGGTGATGGGACTCGGCGCGGCGATGATCATGCCCGGCACGCTCTCCACCATCACCGCCTCCTTCCCCGCCGAGCAGCGGGCCCGCGGCGTCGCGGTGTGGTCCGGGTTCGCCTCCGCCGGCGCCATCATCGGACTGGTCGGCGCCGGCGCCATGCTCGAGGTGTGGTCGTGGACGTCGATCTTCTACGTCAGCGCCGCGCTGGCCGTGGCCGCCGGTATCGCCGCGCTCCTGCTCTCCGAGAACACCAGCGACGAGGAGAAGCACCGTCCCGATCTCCTGGGCGCGCTGTTCACCACCGTCGGGATCGGCACCCTCGTCTTCGCGATCATCGAGGGCAACGAGAAGAGCTGGACCGAGCCGATCGTCATCGCCTCCCTCGCCGTCTGCGTCGTCTCGTTCGCGGGTTACGTCATCGCCGGGCTGCGCACGGAGCATCCGCTGCTCGACCCGCGCCTGTTCGGCATCTCGGGTTTCCGGGCGGGCGCCGTGGTGATCCTGGTGCAGTTCATGGCGCTGTTCGGATTCCTGTTCGTGGGTCTGCAGTACCTGCAGCTGATCGTCGAGTTCAGCCCCTTCATCAGCGCCGTCGCGCTGATTCCCGTTGCGCTCGTAGTGGTCCCGGTATCGCTGGCCACACCGAAGATCGTCGACCGGATCGGCCTCAACGTGACGATGGGGGTCGCGCTCGTGCTGCTCGCCGCGGGCTTCATGGCGATCTCCACGATGAACGCCGATTCGGGTTACCTGCCGTTCCTGGCCGGACTGCTGATCGCGGGCCTGGGAATCGGGTTGGCCAGCTCGACCGGGACCAGCGCCATCGTGGGCTCGCTACCGCTCGGCAAGCAGGGCGTGGCCTCGGCGATGAACGACACCACCCGCGAGGTCGGATCGGCGATCGGGATCGCCCTCATGGGCGCGGTGTACAGCTCCAACTACACCGCGAGCCTGCCGGACCTGTCGGGGCTCCCGGCCGACGCCGCCGAGGTGGCCCGCGAGTCCGCGGCGGGCGGGTTGGCCGTCGCCGCACAGCTCGGCGCCGCCGGGAACGGTCTGGCCGAAGCGGTGCGCACGGCCTTCATGGACGGACTCTCCGCGTCGATGGTCGTGGTCGCCGTCATCGTCGGTGTCGCAGCGGTGACCTCGTTCGTCTTCGCGCCGCGCACCCCCTCGGCCCCCGCGGAGGACTAGCCGGAATCCGCGGGTGGAGACGATGCGTCGGGCCGGAACTGTCCGTACCAGCCCTCGGCGACGTACCGGCACACCAGCAGTGCGGCGATCGACCCGCAGCAGAGGATCGCCACGAGAACCAGCAGCTGCATCGCGGCGGCCGCGGCCGGCGACGCCCCGCCCAGCATCATGCCCACGAAGGCGCCGGGGATCGAGACCAGACCGACGGTGCGGGTCTGGTCGAGATGCGGGATGATCGCTGCGCCGGCGCTGCGGCCGCACACCTCCCACCGGATGAACGGTGCCGGGAGTCCCAACGCCAGTCCTGCCTCCACCTCGCCCCAGCGCGCCGTGATCGCCTCGCGCGCATGGCGTCCCGCCAGCCCCGCGGCCGCCATCGCGCCACCCATCACGATCCCGGCGATGGGGATGATCGCGATGCCGCGCAGCGGAATCACCCCCAGCGCCAACAACACCCCCACGACCACCAGCGCGGGTACGGCGACCGCGGTGGCCGTCAGCGCGGCGTCGCGCGGCCGCGGGCGCCGTCCGACGATCCGTGCGGCCGCGGTGTACGACGAGACCGCGGCGATCACGGCGATGAACGCCGCGCTCAGCGCGAGACTGTCCATGATCGCGGCGACCAGCAGGCCCAGCAGGATCAACTGGACCGTCGCCCGGACGACCGCCCACCCGATCCGACTCCCGTACCCGGTGCGCCCGATGTACGCCACCGCGATCGCCGTGACCGCGAGGAGGATCAGAACCACCGCGAGCGCGGGCCCCACCGCCACCACCGGTGATTCGCCTACCACGGGCTGCAGCGTTCCACGGCGTTGCCGGCTACTGCGCGGTTTTCGGAGCCTGCGCGACAGCGCTGTCCGCGGTGATCCGCGAGATGAGCCACTCGGGGTCGGTGGCGGGATCGTCCAGGGCGCGGCGCCGCAGGATGCAGTCGAGGATGTGGCCGTCGACCGCCGCGATCAGCGAAACGGAGATCTCCTCGGAAAGCCCGCGCTCGACGAACATCCGCACCAGGCGCTCGCGTCCGCGCACCAGCTCCGCCGACAGCGCCGGGTCATGGAACGAGGCGACCACGAACTCGTACCGCGCGCGGGTCAGCGCCACGTTCGGACCCAGCAGCCGGCGGACCTGGTCCACCGGGCTCTCGCCGATCTGCGGCAGATCGAGATCGAGCATGTGTCGCAACATCGCGACCACCAGCCCCTGCTTGTTCGTGAAGTAGTGCCTCGCGGTGCCGTGCGGCACGCCCGCCTCATCCTCGGCGCCACGCAGCGACCACTCGCGGAAACCCACCCTGGCCAGCAATTCCAGCCCTGCATGGAGCAGGTGCTTGCGGGTCTCGAACTCCATGCGGGCAACTTATCGTGCCGTCCGGCCTCCAGATGGAGAACGGGCTGCTCCACACTCGTGTCGTCATCTCCGGCAGGGAATGAGCAGACGCACCCGCGGCCCGCGAGGAGGACCGGACACCACTGCGCGCCCCGCATCGTTCGCCTCTGTGAACACTTGTTTCTTGCATACCGGCAGGTCAACGCTGCCAACCGTTAGTAATGTGAAACATCTCACTTCCCTGATTCCTTGACGCCGGCTCCCCCGCGACGTCTACTCGGCAGTGTTCACATTTGTGGACGCGGCGGAGTTCTCCGCAGCCTCGGGCTCGAAGGAAAGGGCAAGCATGTCGTCACTGATCGAATCCCCCAGCGCCACACCGCACCGCACCCCCACGGGCGAGATGTTCGGATACCAACTCGACGCGCCAGGAAGCCTCTCGTTCCGCAGCCTTCCCGTCCCCAGCACACCGGAAGACGGTGTACTGATGCGCACGATCGCCACCTCGATCTGCTCCACCGACATCTCGTTCTACGAGGGGAATCTGTTTCCTCAGCAGTATCCGGTGACCCTCGGGCACGAGTACCTCGGCCGCGTCGTCGAGGTCGGGCGGCGACTGTCCGGAATCAGCGTCGGCGAGCGCATCGTCTACTGGGGCCAGTCGGACTTCGGCGGACTCGCTCAATACCAGACTCTGCGTCCAGTTTTCGCGCGTCAGTCGCTGCGCGACCACTTCTTCGCCGAGCGCGACTTCATGGACGACGCTCGGGCCGCCGCCGTAGTCGTGCCCGACGAGATCGGAGACGATCACGCCTCGCTCATCGAACCGGTGACCGGTGCGCTCCGATCCATCCTCCGCAACCCGCCGGAGGTCGGTGATCGGGTGCTGGTCCTCGGCGCGGGCCCCATCGGCATCATCGCCGGCGCGATCTTCGCGGCGCTGTACGCAACGTCGGGCGTGGACGCCACGGACGCCGTCCCTGCGCGCACGGCGCAGGCCTCGCACTTCTTCGCGGACAACGCGTACCTGCCGGACGAACTCGCGGCCGTTCCGGAGAGCACCTACGACTACGTCTTCGATTGCCTCCCGCCGCTCAACGTCGCGGACCCGGCGGCCTGCCCGCGGCGCAATGCCATGCTCGCGCTCAAGCCCGGCGGTAGGTACGTGCTCTACGGTGCATCACAGACCCGGCAGTTGCTCGACACCTGGCTGATGCTGTCGAAGGGACTCCGGATCGTCTCGGCATCGTTCGACGTCCGCTCGTACCCGATGCACATGACGGCCCTGGTGATCGACAAGGCCATGGAACTCATCCGCCGCGGCATCGTTCCCGCCGCAGAGATGGTGACCCAGCGTGTCCCGTTCACGGACGCCGCCGCCGTGGAAGGTGTCTTCGCGAACTACCGCGGGACTCCTCACCTCAAGACCGTGATTCATCATGAGTGAGGTACTCACTCGGGCCGGCCGGCGGATCGCGGGGGCGCGGGGAACACCCGCTGCGGTGCTCGCCGTAGCGTGCACGTGTCAGTTCATCATCGCGATCGACTACAACATCGTCTTCGTCGCACTGCCCACCATCGGCTCCGAGTTGAACATCGGTAGCAGTGGCCTGCAATGGGTCGTCACCGCGTACACCGTCGCTGTCGGCGGCGTCCTCATCCTGGGCGGGCGCCTGTCGGATCGGGTCGGCTCCCGTCGCATCCTCATGGCGGGAATGGCGTTGTACGGACTCGGTTGCCTGATCAGCGCCGTCGGCGCCGACGCCTTCCTCCTGATCCTGGGCCGCTTCGTCCAGGGGACGGGCGCGGGACTCGCCACACCCGCCTCCCTCGCCCTGATCTACGCGGCGTTCAGCGATCCCGCCGAACGCCACCGAGCGCTCGGCGGTTGGGGCGCAGCCACCGCGATCGGCCTGGCAGCGGGGTCCGCGCTCGGTGGTGTGCTCACCGGGCTCCTGGGGTGGCCGTCGGTGTTCTGGGTCAACACCGTTTTCGCCGTGCTGGCGATCGCGCTGGCCGCCGCGCTCCTGCCCCCGGATGCCCTCGCGCGGTGGAACGACTTCGATGTCTTCGGCGCGATCCTCGCGACGATCGGCTCCGTTCTGATCATCTACTCCCTCGCATCGATCCCCGAAGCCGGCTTCTTCTCACTCGCGGGAGGTGGGGCGCTCGTCGCCGGGATCGTCGTGGGTGCCGTCTGGTTGCGGTGGGAGCGATCCGCCCGTTCTCCCCTGTTCCCCCCGCGGGCAGCGCGCGATCGCGGATTCCTGGGCGTCGCGATCGCGCTGATGGCCGCCCAGGGGATGCTCGGCGCCGGCTACTACGAGTACACCGAGTACCTGCAGGATCGACTCGGTTGGGGCGCGGTCTCGGCCGGCCTCGGCTTCCTGCCCCTCGCGGTCGTGTCGATAGTTCTCTCACGCAGGGCCGTTCCCGGTGCCCTGAACCGCTTCGGACCCGCTCGAGTGGTGACCGCCTGCTTCACGGGCTCGGCGCTGGCCTTCCTCGCACTCAGCGTCGCGTACGCCGCCGGCGCAGGTTTCGCGATCGTCCTCAGCATCATGCTGGTGTGGGCCGTGGCCTGCGCCTACCTCTTCCCCGCCGCGATGGCGCTTCTCGGCCACCTACCGATCTCGTCCGAACTGCCGGGCGTCATCTCGGCCGCGGGCTCGTCGGCGCGGCAGATCGGCGCCGGCATCGGGCTCGCGCTCGCGGTCATCGCATCGCGGCTCGTCGACGGAACGGGCTTCAGCGGGACCGCGGCCGCGTGCGCCACGATCGCGGCGATCTGCCTCGTCGGATTGGCGGGAGCGGTCGTCGCCGAGCGAGCCGCGCGCACCACACCCCAGACCGTCGGGATCGGCGGCTGAAACCGTCGGCCACCTACCGCCAGAGAGCGAGGAACGCCATGTACTCGAACATCGTCATCAAGTCGACCGGCGCCGTGATCGGAGAGCTCATCCCGATGGACCAGGCGGTGCAGGCCGGGCTCTACTCGGCGAAGGAGGCCGATGCGGACGGCTACGAATCCCTCGCCGTATCCCATCGCGCCCCTGTCGATTCCGCGATCGCGGCCGCGCGTCTGGCACTCGCCAAGATCGACCCTGCCGAGGAGAACTTCACCTACGTCTCGCACTCCTCGACCGCGTACCAAGGTCTGGACTACTGGTCGCCGACGCCCTACATCCAGGCCGAGACGGTCGGCGGCCAGGCGTCTCCCCTGGAGATCAAGCAGAACTGCAACGGCGCCATGTCCGCGATCCACCTGTTGTCGCGCGTCTTGACGGCCTCGGACCATCCGGAGTCCGCACTCATCACCGCGGCCGATCGCTACGCCCTCCCGGACTTCGACCGGTACAACTCGGACAAGGGCCTCCCGCGCGGAGACGGCGCTGTGGCACTCGTCCTATCGAACTCCGGCACCGGGGTCGCCCGCGTGCTGTCCACCTGCGCCATCGGGGACGTCGGCCACGAACGTATGTACCGCGGCACGTCCGAGTGGGGCGATCAGAGCTGGGCGCACGGAAGACCGGTCGACCTCCGTATCCGGTTGAAGGAGTACTTCAGCACCGGCGCGGACCGCGACGACATCGTCCGCGTGCTGGACCGCGGCATGGAGCGGGTGATCACCACGCTCCTGGCCGACGCCGGCTGCAAGGCAGGTGATATCGAGAGATTCGTGTTCTCCAACTCGGGTAACACACTTGTCGATTGGAACTCGCGTCGGGAGAAGTTCGGAATCACCCGTGAGCGCACGACCTGGCCCGCGGGTCGGAAGCTCGGGCACATGGGGGCAGCGGATCAGATCGAGGGCCTCAATCGCCTCCTCGACGACGGTGATGTCATCAGTGGTGATCTCGTCATGCTGATCGGAATCGGGGGCGGGTTCAGTTTCAGCGGCGTCCTCGTCGAAATCGCCTAGATCTCATCCGCTCCGGCGGGACGCCTCTCCACCCTCGAGCGGCGGCACGCGTCCAGGATCACCTGGTGACGCGGAGAATCGCGCTTGGCGGTCACCAGGAAAGCAGCCAGCGTGATCGGCTTCGCCAGTCGCGAGCTCACGATGCCCTCATAGCCCTGCGTCGCCTCGAACTCCTGGTACATCACCGTCCACGTGTTGTGCGCATGCGCGACCATCTCGGCGAAGGTCACCTCGGGCGACGTGAACGGAATCCCTCGCCGCGGAGTCAGGCCCTCCGCCGCCATGGCGCCGAGCAGGGTGGCGTGAAGTGCCGGGTTGCCGTCCTCGGGTCCCAGTGCCACCGGGTACTCGGCGAGATCGCGGAGCTCGAGCTCATCACGCCCCGCCAGCGGATGGCTCGCCGCGAGGGCGACCTCCATTCTGTCGTTCCACACATGGTGTGCCGCAACGGCGCTGTTGCGCACCCGCCCCCGGACCAGGGCCGCGTCCAGCTCTCCCGCATCGACCATCCTGCACCGCTCGGCCGGTGCTGCGTACACCGTGGTCGTCGAGTAACCCGATTCGGCGAGGCGCCGAAGGATGCTCGGCAATCGCCGCCCCATCCCCAGCCCGACTCCGATGCGCAGTCGGTGGTCGCTGTCGCTACTCGACTCGGCGAGGAACGGGAGCTCATCGCAGTCCTCGACGATGCGACGGATGTGCGGCATGAGACGCGATCCGTGCTCCGTCACGGTGATCGATCGTCGGCTGCGGTCGAACAGCTCGACTCCCAGCTCCCGTTCGAGTCTCCGGATCTGTTCACTCACCACGGACTGCTGAACGTGAAGCCTGGCGGCGGCTCTGCCGAAGTGCATCTCGTCGGAGACCGCGAGGAAGTACCGCAACTGTCTCAGTTCGAGCGACATCGCTTCCTCCCGCGGGTGATCCCACTCATCTTGGACCGCGAAGACTGATTTCGCGATTCGAGCCTCGATCCCGGCGTCCATCACCCGCATCGTGGGAAGCGTCCCCATCCGAACAGACAGGAGCACGACCATGGCACAGATCACGATCGTCGGAACCGGCAGCGTCGGCGGGCCCCTCGCCACCACCGCCACCCGGACCGGACACGAGACCACAAGTATCACGCGCGCCACGGACGCCAGCGAGGCGCTGGGCGTCCTCAAAACGGCCGACCTCGTCTTCCTCGCTCTCCCTTATGAGGCGGCCCTCGACCTTCCCGTCGACTGGAAGGACGCGCTGGCCGACAAGGTCGTCGTCGACGTCACCAACCCGCTCAAGCCCGACTTCTCAGGCCTCACCCTGGGTTTCGACGTCTCCGGTGCCGAACGAGTGGCTGCCGCGCTTCCGAAGAGCTCGGTCGTCAAGGCGCTCAACGCCGTCCTGGCGCCCAACCACGACCCCTCCGCATATCCCGCCGACTCCGTCTTCGTTCCGGTCGCTTCGGACGACGATGCCGCGAAGGCCACGGTGATCGCCGTCCTCGCCTCCCTCGGATTCGCGCCCATCGACGCCGGGCCGCTGGCCAACGCGCGCTACATCGAGCCGCTCGCCGAGCTTCTGGTTCAGTTGGCCTACTTCCAGAACAACGGCACGCAGATCGCCCTGTCGCTGCTGCGGGCCTGACCCGGGGAGCCGGCGGCGCGCTCGGCGGCGCCGGCGGCGCGACGGCTCCGGACGGTGCATGATCGTCCGGCTCACCGGCCGGACGAGCGCTCGTGACCCGTGTGCCCCATTCCGGCACACGGGTCACACCGGCCGTCGGCCGGACGCGCTGTCACCAGGCCATCGGCGGCGAAGAGCGCCCTCCCGGCACCCCGCGCAACCGATCACCACGACTCTAGAAGCGCGGCCGGGCGCCGAGACACACGATTCGTGTGCCTCGTCCCGGGCGCGCTCACCGAGCGCGCACGGCCGAGTGGCTGGAAGATGGCGTCGACGGTGCGGTGGCGGGGCGCGGACACCGAGGGACCTGCCGCCGTCGGAACGAGTCGATAGGACGGGGCGGAGGCGATCATGGAGTCCGACACTCTGGGGGACCGGATCAAGTCGTGGCGTCTGCGACGCGGCATGTCGCAACAGGACCTCGCCGACCGGATGTCCCGCTCGAAGTCCTGGATCCAGAAACTCGAGGGCAGCGAACGACACAGCGACCCGAGGCTGAGCGTCCTCCGTGAGGTCTCGCAGGCCTTGGGCGTCTCCCTCCCCGTCCTCATGGGCAGCCGGCACGACCGTGACGAGGCTCCCGGGCGGAGCCTGCGCGAGATCGATGAGAGGGTGGCGTGCGCCCCCTTGTCGACTCCGATGGACGCCGACCTCGCCCCGATTCGCAAGCAGGTGCGATGGGCGCACCACGCCTACGCGAACGCGCAGTACGTGCAGCTGGCCGCAGCGTTGCCCGACCTGATCACGGCCGTCCACGAGGCGAGAGGTGCCTCGGCACTGAAGTCCGACGTCTATCGGCTGGTCACCTACACCGCGTTCAAGCACGGCGCGATCCACCTCGCCGGCAGGGCGGCGGACAGATCGCTGGAATCGGCCACCGATCGGGAGTCGAAGCTGCTGGCGGTGGAGGCGTACGCCCTCGCGTTCTCGCGGATTCCCGAATCGGCCGCAGCTGCAGCCGCACTCGTCACCGCTGTGAGCGAGCGGTGGCGGGATCTGGATTCGAGCCCGCTCTACGGGGCGGCCCTCCTCCAAGGTGCGGTGGCGGCCGCTGCGGCCACGGACGGCCACCGCGCCCTGGCGCTCCTCGCGCGTGCCGAATCGACGGCCGAGCAGCAGAACGGAGCCGACAGCGGTGGCACCGGTTTCGGCGCCACCAACGTGCGACTGCACTACGTGGACGTCTACGCCCGGCTGGGGAAGTACGGCAAGAGTCGCGATCTCGCTCAGAGTCTGCTGGATTCCCCCGCGCTCAAGGAACTCTCGCGCGAGCGCCAGGCCCATTTCCGGCTCGACCTCGCGCTCCTCATCGCGAACGATCAGCCGGCGTCGGCCTGCGCTCATCTGCTGGAGGTGTCGCGCACCGCACCGGCCCAGCTGCTCCACCCCGACGCCACGAACCTGATGCGCACGTTGATGAATGCCGGTCCCGTATCCGGCGACTTCGAGCGACTGTGCACCACCATCTTAGGATCGGAAACATGAACCGACCGACCCTGTATCTGATCGGCTGCGCCTCACCACCCGTTCTCCAGATGCACGAATGGGTCGACCGTGCACACGGTGCCGGATGGCGGCCGTGCGTCATCCTGAGCGAGGCCGCGAGTTCGTGGTTGACCGCAGACCAGGTGCGTCACCTGACGGAGGCCACCGGATACCCGATCCGTTCGGTTCCCCGGACACCGTCGGACCCTGATCCCCTGCCTCCGGCCGAGGCCGCCATCGGGGTTCCCGTCACCTTCTCCACCTTCAACAAGATCGCCATGGGACTGACCGACACCATCCCGGCGGGAAAGATCTGCGAACTGGCCGGGTCGGGTGTGCCCGTCGTTCTGATCCCCCGGTTCCATGAGGCCAACCTGTCCCACCCGCAACTACCACTGAGCAGGAAAGCCCTGGCCGCCATGCAGATACGAGTGGCACCCACCGAGAACGCCGACGACCCCGCCTTCGATCGCGAATTCGACACGGCGTTGACATGGTTGCGCGCATCGCTCTGATCGTCGCGCTCGGTTCCTTCACCTTCGGGTACGACCTGGGATCGACCGCGACGGCCCTCGGGCACCTGGCCAAGCAATGGAATCTCAGCGCAGCCGAATTCGGGTTCACGACTGCGGTACTGCCCGCCGCCGCAACGATATCCGCACTCGCTGCGGGCGAGTTGGCGGACCGCGTGACCCCGACGAGGGCGATCGCCGTATCGAACCTGACATTGATTGCGGGGTCGGTCGCGTCCGCGCTGGCACCGACCTTTCAGGTCATGATCGGCGCGCGTCTGCTCCTGGGCGTGGGAATCGGTGCCATGGCCACTCTCACGCCGCTGTACCTCCGCCTGCTGGCTCCCACCGGGGAGACCGGGCGGTATACCGCTCTCCACCAAGCGATGATCGCCGCCGGATACGCGGGCGCCAGCGCGGCCACGATCGTCGCGGGTGCCGACAACACCTTCCTGGTGCTGCTCCTGGGAGGGCTCGCGCCAGTGATCATCCTGCTCAACGTCCGAGCGATCGCCGCGAGGTTGCCCGCGATCCGGACGACCGCATCGTCGAGCGACTCGGGGGCAGTGCGCTGGAGTGCGGTCGTGGTCGCCGTCCTGCAACAACTCACCGGCATCAGCGCGCTCGTGTACTACGCGCCGACGGTGCTCCAAGAGGTGGGCGCGACGGAGACGACGGCAACCCTCCTCCTGCTCGGCATCAGCACGCTGAGCGTGGCGTCCTGCGTCGCAGCGGGACATCTCGCGGATCGCTACGGGCGGGTGCCGCTGCTCCAAGCCGGCGCGATCTCACTGGCGATCTCGATGACGGTGATCGGGCTGGCCTTCCAGTTCCACTCACTCCCGAGCCTCGCGGCAGCCACCGGCGTGGTCCTGATCGTCTTCCCCGCCACCTGGGGCGCACTCGCGTGGACCGCCATCACCGATCTCGCTCCGGCGGACCGCCCCGGCCGGACGATCGGCGCCGCGACGACGGCGAACTGGGTGACGACCGCGCTCCTGTCCTGGATCGCACCGTTCATCATCGCTGCGCGGTCGCCCGTACCCACCTGGTCGTTCATCTGCTTCGGAGTGATGTCGGTGTTCGCGGGGCTCTGGATCCGCAGGGCGCTGTCCCGGGGCTGAGCTTGGCAGCCCCATCCGGGGCTAGAGCTTGTTGCACCGCGCGGCCTCAGTCCCGATGACCAACCTCATTACATAAGGCTTTTCAGAAAATCTCGCGGAGACTACTTCATTCCCGCTCTACTAGACTGCTGATACCAATTCGCTAAAGTTCTCTGGAATTGGGTCTCCGGAGCGGAGTCCTAGATCTTTCATCACCCGCAACGCTTTTGCGCAGTAGATCAGATATTCAGCCGTGGAGACGGTGTGATTCGCCCGGTCGCTGGGGTTCTCCAGGCCTGAAACAAACTGAGGAGGATTAACGGGAACACACTCCGATTCCCCTATCGAGGATCGATCATTCGAGTTCAGCCATGCGTTAAATGAAGATGCATCAACAGCATTTAGCATCGCCTCGCTCGGAAGTAGGCGCACAAACGACGCGAGATCGACAGTTTGATCATTTCCCATCGTAGAAGGATCAAAGATCCAAACCGGTGAGTTAGCGGCACCACCTTCGCCGGCATCGACCCAGTACTGCACACCGCGCCAGTCTCCTGCAATGACCCTGGCCTGCTTACCTAGGATTGCACTGATGATGCTAGACAGTGTGCTTGCAGCGTTGGCGTCGTACACTTGCATCGCTCCACTTCCGATTGACACGAAAGCGTCACCGCTAGACGAGTCTCCTGATTCAACGGTAGCCATTAAGTCGGGCCTTTCCATAGGTGGTGGCAACGAGGAGAGATACTACTATCTTAGCGTACTAGAGATTGTCCGCCTTTCCAAATGATCTCGGAAATCACATCTCCTTCAGTGAGTCCGGCTGCCTTGATTGCGTTCGCGATGCGGGCACCCATACTCTTATTGACTGAGGCGTTAAGGAGCTGTAGGTTTCCGAGCGCATTTTCCCCTCCCAGTTGGAGGTCAATTATGTGATCTACATTCCATCCCTTCGGAACAAGAAACTTACCAGCCGCATTGGTCGGTGCGTTTCCGAGCGCCGACAGGAACTTCTGCTTAATACTATCGAATCCTGATCGTACGGGCTTCGTTATTGTCAGACCATCATTGAGTATCGAGTCAAGATTTAGCTCTACAAGCTTCGCGATCTCCTGATTGATCTGGTCGACAGTGAATTTCGCCGGCGGATGCGAGATCTCCAGGATCTTTCCTGGCGGGGGTGTGATGCCGCCTTCCGCAGCTTCCGCCAGCGCTCGCGCGGTATTCGCCCCCGCGCTACCCGCTGATTCAGCACCGCCACGCGCCGCCGTGCTGGCTGCATCACCTGCGGCGTCTGTCGCGGCTCTGCCTGCGGTGCTGGCCGCATCACCTGCGGAATCCGTCGCAGCCCTGCCTGCGGTGCTGGCTGCGTCACCTGCCGCGTCTGTCGCGGCTCGTCCGGCTGTTTGCGCGGCGTCGGAGGCGACCTGTGTACCGGTACTAGCCGCATCGCCTGCGGCGTCTGTCGCGGCTCTGCCTGCGGTGCTGGCCGCATCACCTGCGGCATCCGTCGCGGCCCTGCCTGCCGTGCTGGCAACGTCACCGGCGGCTTCTGCTGCTTTGCCTGTTGTTTTGGCGGTGGCTTGGGCGGCTTCCTCGGCGCCCTTGGCGACCTTGCCAGCGGTGGAGGCGACCTTTCCTGCGCCCTTGGTGGGGTCGACTAGCACCTGGAGGACGTTGCCAGCCACCTTGCCGGAGGCGTATGCGGTGTCGCCGTTGGCGAAGTCATCGGCTGCGACGAAGGATTTGCCGACGGCTTTCCAGGAGTCGCCGACGCCGGGTGCGCCGTCGCCGCCAAGGCCCACGAGTGGGGCCATGCCCTTGGCGGTGTCGACGGGGTGGGCGACCATCTGGCCGACGCCTTCGGCGGTGTCGAGGACGCTGCGGCCGACGCCGGCACCGAAGTTCTTCACGCCACTGCCAACGCTTTTGACCTTGTCCCAGAACGGGTCGGCGATGATCGGGTAGACGTTGTCCGGTCCCGGTTCGATGTGCTGGACCATTTCGTCGCCGTCGATGTCGTACCAGGTGGGTACTTCCTTGCCGTTGGCGTCGTAGGCCCAGGGGGCGTTGAACTGGCCGACCTGCTCGCCATTGCGGTCGAAGACGGAGATCGATCCGTCGTCGTTCTTGACCGACCGGCCGCCTTCTGGGGTGTTGAGCGGGAACCGGTACTGCTTAGGAGCGTCCTGGTTCTTCATCAGGATCAGCTTCTGGTAGTCCCCGTCTTCCTTGGGGACGGTGATGATGTCGTAGCTCGGGTCGGCACTGGTGCCGTCCGGATTGAGCTTGAGACCCGCCATTCGGGCCATCTCCTCCGGGCTGCGGCCGGCGCTGCCACCGGGCTGCGCCTGATCCCACAGCTTCCACGCCTGATCAGCGGTGGGCTTGGAACCACCGCTGGTGTTGCGGCGACGGCCGGCCATGACACCGGTGGCCTCCGCGACGAGGTACGACCATGACGGTGCGCCGTCCTTGTTCTCACCGTCCCCGTCGGGACCGCTGCCGCCTTCCGTGCCGGGAGCGCCGGGGCCCCCGTTGCCGCCAGGAGCTCCGCCGTTGCCGGCGGCGCCGGGAGCGGGGCACTGCGATTGGGTCTGCGTGACGGTCACCGTCGACTGGGAGGGCTGCCCGGATTGTGTCGGCTGGCCGGTCTGCTGCTGGCCGGTCTGGTCGGGGCGCCCAGGGGCGGTCGTGCGGACCGGGTTCTGCTGGCCGGTCTGTTGGCCCTGCGCCGGCTGCTGCTGGCCGCCCTGGCCGGGCTGTTCGTTGCCGGGGATGTTCGGGGCCTGCTGGCCGGGGGTGCCGAACTCGGGGGTTTGGGCTTGGATGCCGGGGCCGTTGTCACCGCCCTGCGAGGGGGAGGTGGCGATCCCGTTGTCCTGCCCACCCTGCTGCCCACCTTGCTGCCCACCCGGCGCGCCGGTCTGGGCAGGCGGCGGTGTGAAGGTGAGCGTCGGCGCGTTCGGGTCCGGGCCGCAGGTGGCGGGTCCACCACCCGGGCATGGCGCCGCCGACGCGACACCACTGCCTGCGGTGGTGGCGGCGAACCCCATCATCCCGACCGCCACCACAATGCCGGCGACTGCGGCGGCGGCGCGCACCTGCTGCGGCGCCGGGGCCCCGACGCCGGCTTCGCGGAGCTTGTTCAGTCCGGTGAACAGGATCCGGCCGACGATGACCATAACGAGCCAGAAAGTCAGGAACACCACCGGCACCGGGGTGAACCGGGGCGCTTCGATGGAGAAGAGGACACCGCCGACGATCCCGGCGATACCGATGATCGTGAGGAACGCGCCCTGCAGACGTTGCTGTAGCAGCTGCGGTCGCTGCCCAGCCTGCCCGCCCGGGTTGTTGGGGCGTTGCACCGGGAACTGGGCGGTATCACCCGCGGGGGTGTTGCGGGCGTGCCGCGGGCCACCCGCAGGAAGCGGTGTGGGCTGCGGCGGACGCCCGCCTGCGGCTGACCCGCCAGGGGTGGGGCTGCTGCTTACTGACATCGACAAAGCTCCTCGATGAGGGGATGAACCAGGGGGATGCGACGGAACTCGTCGCGTGATGCCCGGCAATCAACCACGCCAGTACGGTTTGTCAACCCCCAAACCGCCACCACATGTCATCGCCACAGGTAGAGGGGCAGAATTGTGTCCGAATACAGACCGGGGTCTGTAAAATACAGACCTTTCCGAGGGGGGCTGTATTCCGGCATACCGGACTCACGGACGTTGCGGCGGCATGAGGTTGTGGCAGCGTGTAACGTGCGCTGGTGTTCGGTGACAGCAACCGATGATTCGCCAGTAGTGAGTGGTGCTCGGGTCGCTTCTGGAAGCTCGGAACGAGGGGGATTTGCGTGACGCAGCAGGTGTCGGACACGACGGCACCGCCAGTGGGTGGTGACCCCGCGGCGGAGGCGGCGGACGCGCAGCGGGCGATGGCGATGAAGCTGATCGGCCTGCTGTTCGGTGCGGCCCTGTTGATCGGGTGCTCGTTCGCCGTCTCCCACCTAAACGCCTGGGGGGCGAAGATCGGCATGCCCTGGGTGTTCCTGGCCTTCGTGCTAGCGATGATGATCGCCAGCCACTTCACCGTCGCCGGCGCCACCGCCCTCTGGCAGGCACTACGCCGCCCACCATCAGCGGCGAAGTAGATGCCCACACCGCCACCGCCACCGCAGCCGCGCTCATCCAGTGAGGGTGGGTTCGGCTCGGCACTGCGGGAGCTGTTCACCGCCGCCGGCAGTCCCACCCTCGCCGACACTGCGGAGGCGGCGAACGCGGCCGGAGCCCACGGCGTGACCGCCCAGCGGCTATCGAACTGGCGCTCCGGCCGGCACCTTCCCGACCGCTTCGACACCATCGCACCGGTCCTGATCTGGCTCACCCTCCGCGCCCGCGAACACCACAACAATCATCCGGTCGATGGCCAAGCCGGTGGCGCTGTGTCGGTGCGGTCGATGCGTGATTGGTATCGCCTGTTCACCGGCGAGCAGAGTCCCATCGCGGCCGCGGCGCTGGATCTGAAAGCCCGAATCGACGCAGTCGAGTTCCTCCTCGCCCACCCCGAACCCGAGGGTGGGAACTACGACAACCCGCTGGGCGGCGACGGGGCCGCCGCGGGTGATTCCTTCGCTCCTGCGCGGCTGACCGCAGAGCTGAAGACGGCGGTCCTGCAACTGACCGGCATCGACCCTGTTACCAGCATTCCTGTGGCCACCGATGTTCCCTACGGTGAGCTTCCTGCCGACGCGGCAGACCTACTCTCCGCAACCGGCCTCATCACCGCAGCTACGGCCCAGCCCGAGCAAGTCCGATCGATGATGCGGTGGACGGACCCGAAGATCGCCACCCTCTGGGGTAGGGCCGCCCCGCTCATCGAGCAGTACCGGCCCGCTCTCGAAGCCCGGACCGCTCTGCTCGCCGATGCTGCGCGCTGGAACACTCGCCCCGACCCGCACAGCCTCTACACCTGGCAACAGCTCACCGCGTGCGGCAGGCACCTATACGCTCTCCCGGCAGCCATCGTCGCCACCACAGCGATCCCCGGCGGCAGCGCGCGCCCCGCGGCCTCGCCTGCTCCGCGGACATACCGATTCGGCGACGGGGCCACCGCCGAGCACATTCCCAGCCCAGCTCTGCCGTTCTGGGACGCCTCCCACACCGCAGCCGAACGACAGCTGACGGTGCACCGGCTGATCATGGCCACCGTCATCGGCCTCATCGTCATCGGCGTGATCGCCGCCGGCATCGCTGGCATCCTCACCAGCTAATACACCCCGACAGTCAGTTCAACACCAGTGCAGGACAGACGGGTGTGACGCACTCGGGGTTGCCAAACCAGTGTTACACATGTTGCTATTGGGGCTGTTGTTAACGATGTGACATCGCTGATTGACTTCACCTGGGGGAGACCGTTCGCACATGACCAGCACACGCACCCGCACGTCTGCGGCATCGAAGACACTCGTCGCGCTCTGCGCAGCCGCCGCAGCAGTCACCCTCGCCGCCGGCCCCGTCATCGCCGCACCCGCGCCGGCCCCCAAGCCGGCTCCCGCAGCGGCTGCCGCGAAGCCCGCGGCCCAGGCTGCG
The DNA here is from genome assembly GCF_019656655.1 of Tsukamurella sp. TY48. Classification (GTDB taxonomy): domain Bacteria; phylum Actinomycetota; class Actinomycetes; order Mycobacteriales; family Mycobacteriaceae; genus Tsukamurella; species Tsukamurella strandjordii. The sequence goes on from NZ_BPMV01000001.1 coordinate 1,820,179, forward strand.
GTCACCCCGCCGCCCGCACCCCGCATGCGGGTCCCCGTCCCCGGGCAGATCCGCGAGGGCGAGTTCGCCGACACCAGCCGCGAACTGATCACCCGCGACGGCTGGAAGGTCACCGTTTCCAAGTTCGGGGAGAAGCTCGATTCCGTTCCGCCGCTGAACAGATCGCCCCAGAGCTTCGAGGGATTCAGCTCCGTAGGCGGTGAGGCGAAGATCGAAGCCGAACACCCCAACGACCCAAAGCGTAAGCCCACCAGTCGAATCAAGTCGGCAACTCTCACTACAGGGGTCCAAGTTGGCTGTGCCGTCACCGCCGACAGCTTGACCCTTGGTGGGTCACTGTCGAACGCGACCACCGCCTCGATCACCCCGACCGTCACCGCATCCGGCACCGTCACCGGGCAGGGCCAGGGCGGCTCCGGTGGCGGGCAAGGCGGCGGCAGCGTCTCCGGCACCGGAACAGGCTCGTTGTCGGGCACCCTCTCGGACACCGTCACCGAGACAGGCAACATCTCCGGCATCCTCAAGCCCGGCACCACCAAAGACATCCCCTACGCCAAGAAGGCCGTCGTCGGCCCCAACGCGCAAGTCATGTCCCGCGACATCCGCATCGCCGTCGACAACTGCATCGGAGGGGTCCAGGTCCGGACCTACGCCACCGTCGCCATCAGCACCGACGCCACCGACGACACCCTCACCACCTTCGGCAAGCCGATCTTCCTGACCCGCCCCGAACAGAACCGGTAGCAGCCCTTGCGGCGGATGGTTCAATGCTGCACCAGCAGCTGTCACGAGGCCGCAGGCCAGCTGCACATGTAGACTGACAAACATGCGATTGGTGAACCTGGTTTCGGGTGGTGTGGTCGCTGGGGCGGTCCTAGCGTCGAGCCCCGCGGCGGCGATCGCGTCCCCGACGTCCGGGCCGGGAACTGTGTGCGGTGTCGTGACAGGCCAGGCCGGCGGCAAGGCCACGGTCACCGTCACGCGAGGTCGGATCGATTGCGGAGTGGCGGTGTCCGCGGCGTCGAAGGTGATGCGGGGCGAGGTACAGCGGTACGACCCCACAACGAAGACGTTCAGCTACGAGGTTGCGGGAATGCACTGCGGCCATCGCAAGTCGCCCAGCGCGGCGGGGTTGCCGAAGACCTGGATGGAGTGCACCGGTCCGGCCGCTTCCCTGCGGCTCGACCCGTACAACCCCTCGCACCAGCCGAAAGAATCCAATCCGTGCTGGGACGACATCTGCCGGTTCGCCTAACCGCCCGCGACCGCAGGACTCTGGCGCCGACTGCTCTGCGGAACTCCATTTTCGCACTGCCCGAGGATCCCAACTCACCGTCACCAGTACGTCGGCGCGGTAGCGGCCGTGCGGAAAGAACCGCAGCACAGCCCCTCGTCCATGTGGTCTCGTCGACACCCTCTCGTGAGCTCTGTACCGCGGCTATTGTCAGTCTGATGACCGAGGACGAGTCGATTGATGGCGCTCAGCGCCTTCCGGATTGGGTTGAGCGTGAGTTCGATCGCCGTCGGCAGTACTGGAGAGTGCTCCGCGATGGCGGTCTGATCTCCGCCCGCGAAGAGGTCAAGCGAAGAGGTCAAGTCGAGCGGCCGAGAGACTAACTGGCTACCCGGCTGATCGGAACCGGACCCAATGATCGCTTTGACCACGGCATCCAATGAGACCGCTCGCCTGAGCAGCTACCAAGTAGCACGCTATCTGCTGGACTACCTCGGCCCGACCCTCACGGCCTATATCGCCAACGTTCGCAGCCGGGCTTTGCCTGGCCGATGGGCACTCGAGCCCACGCAACCCGGCGCCGCCGAGCCGTCCAACGAGCAAGCGCGCCGCCTCCGGACCGCCCACACACTGCTCCTGGCCATCGAGCAAAACGACGGCGACCAGACCGCCCCGAACTGGCTGATCTCAGCGAACCCTCGCCTCGACGACCGCACCCCGGCAGCACTAATCCGCGAGGACCACGCCCCAGCCGTCCTCCGCGCCGCCGAGGCATTCATCGCCGACCACACCAACGCATAGTCCCGTCCCTCTCGCTCGATGTACTCCGAGCACCTTCTAGGGGGTACCGAACGAGGGAAGGCGCTGTGATGATCGACCTCGCCGACCGCATTCTCGACTTTCGACCGACCTCGCGTAACGGAACCACTGCCCCCCCGGACGGAACACCGCGGCGGTGACGGCGACCTTGAAGTTCTTAGCTCCGACGTAGGTGAGTGGCCGGATCGGTGCCGGTCTAGCCCAGATCCGATTGGAACCGCGAGCTACGTGGTGGCGTCGTCTTCGTTGTCGTCGCGGCCGGCGACAGCGACGTCGAAGTCGCGGCGGTATATCCACACTGTTCGTTGGTCCTGTTTGTCGCGGAGTTGGAACCGCCACCCGGCCCCTTCGGCTGCGGCGCTTTGCTCGACCAGCCAGTATCGGCCATCACGCCAGATACGTTCGCCGACAAGGACGTTGGATGCGATCTTCCGATATGACACCCAGCGACGGTACTGGAAAATCCGCCAAAGACTCCGCAAGCGAACGCCGCGTGGTGCCCCTCGATCGGAGCCCGGCTAATCAGCCGCGCGGTCTGCACGCCAGAATAGTAGCGATCGATAGATTCCTTTCAGCAGATATCTGGTCGCGCTTGGGCGGCCCGAAGCGCTACTCTAGGGCGGCAAGAACGGCCAACGCGGCTGTCTCGCCTTGCCGCACGGCACCGTCTACGTGCTGGTAGCCCCGTGACGCGATGTCGGAACAGGCGTAGTTCGATCGGCTGTCCGGAATGCTCTTCCCGATGATGGGCTGCGGTTTCATCATCCTCGCAGCCGGCGCATGGGAATGCCGAACCAACTTCCTCGGTTGGTGCTGCATTGCCCTGACCACGCTTGGGATTGCAGTCCCTAACGTGCAGGGCTGGTACCTCATCGCCGTCGTCGGCGGCACAACGAGTCTGTACCTCGCCCTCGGGCGGCACGCGCTTCGCGAACGAGATTCGACGACGCTCGCACTGCTCGCTATGACAACAGTCGCAACCCTCCTACTTGGATGTCTAGCTCGACGGAACAGACCGTCTCCCTGCAATGGATCGAGCAGACCCTCAACACAGTCGGCCAGGGAGCGTTCGCCGCAGCCGCCGTGCGGCAGATGATTGAACATGCGCGGGCCGGGCGTACGCCCGGTGCGAAGCCATCCAAAGGCGCTGCGGCGCCGAATACTTGATAGCGGCGAACAGAGCGTCGCGCGTTGGTGCACCGAAGCCGGCGCACCAACGACATAAGGACAACCCAACGAATGTGAGCTGATCTGCATGGTTACAGGAGCGCCCCACCGCAAGAATCTCGCCGATCGCCGAGAGTTCCACCCCGTCGCCCGGGTCTGCTGAAGGTTTCGTTGTCACTTCAGCTCAGTGATTGTTAGGCCGCGTTGGCGGCTGTGTAGATCATCTCAAATTCGATGGGTGTGAGCTTGCCGAGTGTGCGTTGTCGCCGGCGGCGGTGGTAGGTCCGTTCGATCCAGACGACGATTGCCGTCCGCAGTTCCTGGCGGGTGGTCCACTGCTGGCGGTCGAGGACGTTCTTCTGCAGCAGCGAGAAGAACGATTCCATCGCTGCGTTGTCCCCGGCGGAGCCGACCCTGCCCATCGAACCGCTGAGCTGAAACCTGTTGAGCTGCTCGGTGAACCGGCGTGATCGGAACTGGCTACCTCGATCCGAGTGCACTACGCATCCGGCAACCGCGGCAGGGCCACCGCGCCGGGTCACGGCGCTGTTGATGGCGTTGACCGCGATGCGGGTCTTCATCCGTTCGTCGATCGAGTATCCGACGATCCGATTCGCATAGACGTCTTTGACCGCGCACAGATACAACTTGCCCTCGCGGGTGTGGTGCTCTGTGATATCAGTGAGCCACAAACGGTTCGGGGCCTCAGCGGAGAACTCGCGTTCTACCAGGTCGTCATGGACCGGCGGTCCGGGACGTTTGCCGCTGCCGCGCCGGCGGCTGTGCGCGGAGAACAGACCAGCTTGTGAGCACAGCCGCCACACTCGCCGCTCCGACACACTGTGACCGGCAGCGACGAGTTCGTCGGCGATGAACCGATACCCGAACTCCGGATCATCACGATGGACATCGACCGCAGCATTAGTCACCACCGCATCATCGACATCACGGTCACAGACTGGAACAGCGCTCCAGGCATAGAAGGCTTGGCGGGAGAACTTCAGAACCCGGCAGGTCACCGCGACGGCAATCCCGTCAGCGGCCAGCTCGCGGACCAGCGGGAACATCATTTTGGGGACGAACCGAGCTTCAGATTCGCCTGCGACAAATACGCCGCCGCCCGCCGAAGGACTTCATTCTCCTGCTCCAACAGCCGGATCCGCCGCCGCGCTTCCCGCAGCTCCTTCGCCTCGTCCCGGCTCACACCGGGACGAACACCGTCATCGACATCGTCTTGCCGCAGCCACCGCCGCAAACACGACTCCGCGATCCCGAAATCCTCCGCTACCTGTTTGAGCGAGACCTGCCCCGACCTGGCCACGCGGACCACATCAGCACGGAACTCCTCTGGATACGCCTTCGGCATGGTCGATCATCCTTCCAGCAACAGTCCGCAGACCGCTACAGATCAGGTGACAACTAGACCTTCAGCAGACCCCCCTGGTGGTCTCGCTGCTGTGCGTCGGAATCGTTGCCGGCGTCGGTGGGGCGGCGTCGGCTGACGCGGCGTCGACCTACTCGCAACTCGCTCAACCGTCGTGGGCGCCTCCAAGTTGGCTGTTCGGTCCCGTCTGGACCGTCCTGTATATCCTTATGGCGATCGCAGCGTGGCGAATCTGGCGCACGGAACCCACGTTCGGCAACCGAGCGATCGTGCTCTACGGCGCGCAGTTGCTCCTGAACCTGCTGTGGTCGCCACTGTTCTTTGGCCTCGAGCAGCGCGGATGGGCACTCGTCGACATCATCGCGCTGGACGCCCTAGTCGTTGCGACGATCGTGGCCTTCTGGTTCCGCGATCGCCTCGCGGCGATACTGCTTACGCCATACCTGGCATGGTCACTGTTCGCGACAGCGCTCAACTATTCGGTCTGGTCACTCAACTCCTAGCGCGACCGAACGAATCGTTAAGCAGTCCTGCCGGCCGCCGAATCCATCTCGGGGCGAAGCCCAAGCACTTACTCGAGCAACTTGAACACGTCCCGCTATCAGTTGGTTGCGTGCAATGGAATGCACCGGCCGGCCATGTAACGCGAGCAAGCTGAACTCGAAGGGCGATCGACCTCGACAAAGCACGACAGTGACGACGCCACGTTCCAACCACCGGAACGGCCGTCGGCCGCGCTTTGGCTGGCGATCACGGCCGCGGTCCTCTACAAAGGCCTCACCTACGCGCGGGACTCGCCGGTGCAAATAATCTTCCAGGACCTCGTCCCCACCGTTCGTAGTGTGCGTTGGCCCGCGCCGCGAAGTAGATCCTGACTGGGCGCTGGCACGAACGTCAGCGGCGGCACGAGGTTGCCGCTCGCGACCCCGACGCCGAACGCATTCCCTAGCTAGTGGGTTGGCGGACGCAGCCAAGGGCGTCGATGGCCACCTCGACGATGGCTGGCCCCAGCGGAGGCTGATTAGGGTCCAGGTGCCAGGGCTGCTCCTTCGAAGCTCAGGCGAGCGCGTCCAGGTGCGCCGAGAGTCCCCTGGCCCCGTCCGTGAAGAGCTTGTTCACGGCGACGGTGAAGACGGGCTCGAAGAGGCGGAATGCGCCATGGAAGCTGAACTCCACCACGTAGGTCACCGCGCTCCCGGCTCCGTCGGGCGCGACGGTGATGGTGTCGACCGCCGTTAGCGAACTCTTGTGCCCGCGCAACCGGATCAATGAGGCGGGCTCGAGATCGGTCAGTTCGTAGTCGAGGTCGGTGTGGGCACCGGCGAACTTGCTCGTAACCCGGTAGATCGAGCCCACGCCGCCGTCACCGGCCAGGCGGGTGACCGCGACCGCGTTGGGATCCCACTGCTGAGCATGGGTGAAGTCCGCCAGGTAGGCGAACACGACTTCCACGGGCGCCGCGGTGCGCACGGTCTGCTGCTTGGTGATCACTGTCTGTCCTTCCGGAGTTGGGCGAAGTGGCTCGGGGCGCGGGGCCCCCGGATCAGGGTGTGATGCCCGCGAAGGAGCACACCTGGCGCCATACCGCGCGACGATCGCTGTCGCTGAACTCCGTGCGCCGCAGGTAATGCTCGGGGCGTTCGGCACGATCGTGCCAGAATTTGCCGCTCTCCGGCTTCGGCGTCGTCGCCGCTAGCCAGACCGCCGTGTCCGCACCCTGGTCCGCGTTCCGCAGCAGCGAGCCCGCCAGTTTCGTGAAACCGGGTAGGGAGTCGGCTATGCCCGGGGTGGCCACCCATCCGGGATGCATTCCCGCGACGGTCACCTGCGCCGACTGCCAGCGCCGCGCCAGGACCGGCACCATCGCGACCTGGACGCGTTTGCTCCGCGCGTACGCGCTGGCCCCCTTGTACTCCCCCTCGCGGTAGTCGAGATCGTCGACGGGGAGTTCCGCGGTGTACATGCCTCCCGACGACATGAAGATCACCCGGGCGTCCGCACTGTCGGCCAACTGCGGCAGCAGCAGATCGGTCAGGAGCACGGGCCCCAGTACGTGGGTGGCGAGAGAGAGTTCGTGGCCGTTGCCGGCGGCCGTCCACTCCGGCGGCATCACACCGGCGTTGTGCACGATCACGTCCACGCCGTGCTTCGCGAGGCGAGCGGCCAACTCGGGGAGCGCATCGAGATCGGAGACGTCGCCGAGCTCGACGATGACGGAGGCGTTCGGCTGGCGGCGGAGGATCCCGTCTCGCACCGCGGTCGCGCGCCCACTGTTGCGCCCGACGATGACGACCGTCGCGCCCAGGTCCACGACCTGCTCGGCGATCGCCGCCCCGATGCCCGAGGTGGCTCCCGTGACGACGACCGTGCGCCCCGCCAATGATTCGGCGTGCGGATCGCGGCCGTCCCATCGCGCCTTGCGCAGCGCGAAGCCGATGTTCGAGTAGCCGAACACGATCGAACGGTCCAGCGCCGCATCGAACTGACTCATTCTCCAGGCCTTCCTCTCGTTGCCCCTGAGCTGTGCACCAGAGCCGAGACGGCCGCGCGGGTGCGCGGGTGCGCGCGGTCGCCTCGGGCTCCCGACGTCGTGCCGGGCCGGTCTAGTTCGGCATCAGGACGGTATCGATCAGGTAGACCGTCGCGTTGGCGGTTTTGACGCCGCCGCACACCACCGTCGCGTCCTTGACCTTGACGGTGGACTCCGGTGTGCCCGTCACGCTGACCTCGCTGCCCTCGACGGTCTTGTGCATGCCCGCCACCTGCGCGGGAGCGAGCTGACCGGGTACGACGTGGTAGGTCAGGATCTTCGTCAACAGCGCATCGTCGACCTTGAGCTTCTCGATGGTCTCCGCCGGGATCTTCGCGAAGGCCGCGTCAGTGGGCGCGAACACCGTGAACTGCCCGTTGTTGAGGGTGTCCACCAAGTTCACCTTGGGGTTGAGCTTGCCCGAGAGGGCCGAAGTGAGGGTGGTCAGCATCGGATTGTTCGACGCCGCCGTTACCACCGGGTCGGCGGCCATACCCGCGACCGAGCCGGGGCCAGAGGGGTTCTGCGCGGCGTAGTCCGCGCACCCGGCACCGAACAGCGACGAAACACCCGCGGCGGGGGTACTCGGCATCGTGCTGGACATCGTGCCCGCCGTGGACGAGGTCGTCGCGGTCGCCATCCCTGAGGAGCCGGGAGCGCCCTCGCTACTGCTGTCGTTGCCGCACCCGGCGACGAGACCGATCACCAGACCCGCCGCTGCGATCGCGGCCGATCCTGTACGAATCTTTCTGTCAATCATTGGAACTCCCTCGGTCGATCTAACTGGACATGAGATATTCGACGCAGAACGCGATCCGGATTGGAACAAGCAGAACCGAGAAACTGATCGATCTACCGATGGCACACCCAATAGCCTTGAGAACCAGGAGTCGGCGCCAGTGGACGTAGGCGATAGGTTCTCGGCAGTGGCGTGAACCGAAACCTGCTCGAGTCGCGACGAGGGTCCGCTACGACTCTGCTGCGCTTGGTGATTCGGGCCAGGAGCACACATAGCCTGGGATGCCACTGGCACGGTATGTACGCGGCGGGTGTCAGAGGCGGGCCGCGGAGCGCAGGGCGTCCACGCGGTCGGTGCGCTCCCACGGCAGGTCGATGTCGGTGCGTCCGAAGTGGCCGTACGCCGCGGTGGGCGCGTAGATCGGCCGGAGCAGGTCGAGGTCGTTGATGATCGCGCGGGAGCGCAGGTCGAAGACCTGGGCGATGGCCTGCTGGATCTTGATCGGGTCGAGCTGCTCGGTGCCGAAGGTCTCGACGAACAGACCGACCGGCGAGGCCTTACCGATGGCGTAGGCGACCTGGACCTCGATCCGCTCCGCGAGGCCCGCGGCGACGGCGTTCTTCGCCACCCAGCGCATCGCGTACGCGGCCGACCGGTCCACCTTCGACGGATCCTTACCCGAGAACGCACCACCGCCGTGCCGCGCCATACCGCCGTAGGTGTCGACGATGATCTTGCGGCCCGTCAGACCCGCATCACCCATCGGCCCACCGAGCACGAACTTACCCGTCGGATTCACCAGCAGCCGCACCGCAGAGGTGTCCAAGCTCGGCAGGTTCAGATCCGCGATCACCGTGTTCAGCACATGAGTGCGCAGATCCGGGGCGAGCATGCCGTCGATGTCGATGTCAGCGGCGTGCTGGCTGGAGATCACCACGGTATCCAGACGCACAGGCTGCTCCCCCGCGTACTCGATGGTGACCTGAGTCTTGCCGTCCGGGCGCAGATACGGCAGCGTGCCGTTCTTCCGAACCTCGGTCAGCCGGCGCGAGAGCCGGTGCGCCAACGAGATCGGCAGCGGCATCAGCTCCGGGGTGTCCGAGCAGGCGTAACCGAACATCAAACCCTGATCGCCCGCGCCCTGCGCGTCGATCTCGTCCTGCGCACCGTCCACACGGTGCTCGTAAGCCCGATCCACACCCTGCGCGATCTCGGGACTCTGCGCACCGATCGCGATATTCACACCACACGAATTGCCGTCGAAACCCTTCGCGGAGCTGTCGTAACCGATCTCCAACACCTTGTCCCGCACAATGTGCGGGATGTCGGCGTACGCGGAGGTCGTCACCTCGCCGGCGACGTGGACCTGGCCGGTGGTGACGAGCGTCTCGACCGCGACGCGCGAGGTCGGGTCCTCGGCGAGGAGGGCGTCGAGGATCGAATCCGAGATCGCATCACAGATCTTGTCCGGGTGCCCCTCGGTGACCGACTCGCTGGTGAACAACCGCCTGACAGAACTCATCCAACTAACCTCACCTCAAGCGACGAGACGCGGACTTGGCACCACGCCGACGACGGAACAACTGCGACAGACGGTCCTCTGTCCAGAATGATCTACTACCGTGTTGGAATGAACCGTGCAGCGGTGGTACCCGCAGCCGAGTCGACTTCAGGGTGGAGCGCCAGCACCTCCTCGAGCGACCGCTGCCGACCGCCCTGGGCTGGCTTGACCAGCGTGTGTTGCCGGACGTCGATCAGACCGCGGCGGAATGCATCCGCGCAGCCCGTTAGATACTTGATGTACGTGTCGTACACACCCTCCGGGTGAATCTGCAGAGCCTGTACGCGCGCTGCCTCCAGGTTCGCCGCCCAGATGTCGAGGGTCTTCGCGTAGTGCGGCTGCAGGCTCTGCACCTGCGCAACATCGAAGCCACCCATTTCCGCAAGAAGGGGGAAGTACTTGGTAATAGGAAGTTCTCCACCCGGGAAAATTTCGGTGCGGATGAACCTAAAGAAATCGAAATCAGCGCGGGTGACTTTGCTATCGCCGCGGAACGTGTCCATACCGAAGGTCATGATGGTGTGAATCATCGCCCTGCCACCATCGGGGAGAATGTCGAAAGCGCGGTCGAAAAACGCGAGATGACGCTCATGAGTGAAGTGCTCGAAGGCCCCGATGCTGACGATCGCATCCACCGGCGCATCGAACTCCTCCCACCCCTGCAGCCGCACCTCAGCGGAACGATCGGACTCCAGGCCGGCCAGGCGGCGGTTGACGGTCTCGTACTGGTTCTTCGACAGCGTCAGACCCACGACGTTGACGTCGTACTTCTCGACCGCGCGGATCAACGTCGTTCCCCAACCACATCCCACATCAAGCAGGGTCTGCCCGGGCTTGAGATCGAGCTTGCCGAGCGACAGGTCGACCTTCGCCAGCTGAGCCTCCTCGAGCGTCATGTCCTCACGCTCGAAGTAGGCACACGAGTACGTCTGGGTCGGATCGAGGAAAAGTCGGAAGAAATCGTCCGACAGGTCGTAATGCGCCTGCACATCCTCGAAGTGTGGGTCCAGCTCAGGCATGGCGGCCTTTCGTTCGGCTACGGGTCTCCCGTGCGTTCAGCACGAGCGTCAGCTGGAAAGTAATACAGAACACAGCGCCCCGCAGCGTCGAATAATTAGATTTCGGTGTACATAAACTCAGGCCGGTTACAGGACTCGGAAAATCGAGTAGAAACGACTCGTGCCCTCACCGAACAGCCATCAGCAGGATGCTGCAGACGCCCCGCCTGCTGGCGGCTGGGACCTGTGGTTCCCCGACGCGTACGAGATCAGTTCCGAGACCGTCAGGGCCTTCGCTCGAGCCACGCGCGACCCCTACATCGCCTATGCCGGGCGTGGCATCCTCGACCAGGACAGTCCCGTGCCGATCACGCTGCTCGCCGCCCCTATGTTCGACGCCGCGTCCGCCCTCGTCAGCAGGGCGATCCCGAACTGCAATCTCTCCCGCATCGTCCACACAGCACAGCAGTTCACCGCGGTGAGCACTCTGCGCATCGGTCAGCGGATCAGCCTCGGAGCGCGCCTGTCCTCGCACGTCGTCAAAGCGGGAACGAACATCATCACCATCGACACCACCGCCTACGCCGACGACACCGCACAACTGGCCGCGGTCCTCACCATCGCCCACTCCGCGACCGCCGGCCCAGCTGTCGACCTCGACGCGGTGGCGGACGCCATCATGCTCACCGGAACCGGACCGTCGGACAGCAACAGCTACACCGAATCACTCTGAATACGCCACGTTCGCGCACGCCAACGCGGTGACCCATTTGGACAGATCTCGAGGTAGACCTGCCCGAGGTCGTCTCTCGATCGCGGCATGGATCTAACCGCAGCCGCTGCCTCGTCTGCGGCATCTCCTAGCGTCGCAGCCGTGGTGACGCAATCCTCCGCTGCCGCGGATCCAACCGAGCTTCTTTACGTCGACGTACACGAGCGAGTCCGCTTGATCGTGCTCGAAACGCCGGTCGCACCCGCATGAACTTCGGACAACTGCCTGGTGATCGGGTTCCGTTATCGACGCAGGAACGCAAACGACCCAGCAGACCGGCACAGGCTTGCTCGCGGCGGGCGCGGCCATTTACACGCAGTTGTCCGCGGCACACCCAAGTCGGCAACCGCAAGCGCGAACGGATTAACAGGCAGCGGCCCGCTCCACCACGTTCAACCTTCTCGCAGGCATCGAGGCGGGCGGCACTGTTGGTGTGTCCATGATCCGAGTCGAAGACTCAAGCACCGGCAACTCGCCCTTAACTCTGCGCAACCGCCGAGGCACGGGAACGGCACCCGCCGCACAAAGACGGACGACCAGGTTCTAGCAACGCCAGTGACCAACGCCCGACCTACGACATACGGCCTTCAGTCCTGACCGTCGCCGAGCCGCCGCTTGGACACCCCCCACGACACAAAAAAACCGAGGTCACGACCTCTCTCAAGTTCGTGACCTCGGTGGCGGCAGTATGTAGAACTGCTCATGGTGGGCGAAGGGGGACTTGAACCCCCACGTCCCGAAGGACACTGGCACCTGAAGCCAGCGCGTCTGCCATTCCGCCACTCGCCCGAGCGACCGAAGAAGACTAACACGACGGAACTGACTGTGCGAAATCGCTTCGCTACCTGGGCCGACACCCTTGCCCCGACCGGCGAGCCCGTGCTACCAAAGGGACGGTTGGGACCAATGGGGTTACGCTGGCTCCGTCGTGCGCGCAGCGCCGCTATCATCGATTGGTCAGAACACGTTCGCGACACGCTGAGGAAGGGAGGGAGTCGTTGTGGGAATCCTGCAACGGTTCGAGCGCAAGCTCGAAGGCGCGGTGGGCGATGGCTTCGCTCGCGTCTTCGGCGGGAAGGTCGTTCCCCAAGAAGTCGAGGGAGCCCTCCAACGGGAGGCCGAGGACCAGCTGCAACCGCTCGGAGACGGTGCGTACTTGGTACCCAACAAGTACGTCATCGCAGTCTCACCCACCGACCAACAGACCTTCGAGGCGGACCGTGATCTCGCCATCCGCGCGTTCTCGAAGCACCTGGACGAATACATCCGGGACAATGGCTGGCAGACTTACGGTGACGTGGTCGTGCACTTCGAGCAGTCACCACAACTGCATACCGGACAGTTCCGGGCGCGCGGCACCGTCGACCCCGACGCTGTCCCGCAGAACCTTGTACCTCAGCGACCACCTGCAGAATCAGGAGCCGATTCGATGACCAACAACCCCGGATACGACCAGGGTCGGCACGGCGGACAGCAGTACGACCAGAGCGGCTACCAGCAGCAGGGCTACGACCAGCAGGGTTACGGCCAGCAGCCTCCGCAGCAGGGCGCCTACGACCCCAACTACCCCCAGCAGGGCTACGACCAGCAGGGTCAGCCCCAGGCCGGGTACGAGCAGGGCTACCAGCAGCCCGCCTACGACCAGGGCGGCTACCAGCAGCCCGGCTACGACCAGAACTACGGCCAGCAGAACTACGGTCAGCAGGGCTACGACCAGGGCGGCTACCAGCAGCAGCCCGGGTACGACCAGAACTACGGCCAGCAGGGCTACGACCAGGGCTACCAGCAGCCGGGTTACGACCAGCAGGGCTACGGCCAGAACTACCAGCAGCCCGCGTACGACCAGGGCTACCAGCAGCCCGGGTACGACCAGGGTGGCTACCAGCAGCAGCCCGGCTACGACCAGGGCGGCTACCAGCAGCCCGGCTACGACCAGAACTACGCCCAGCAGGGCGGGTACGACCAGGGCGGCTACCAGCAGCCCCAGACCGTGACCCTGTACCTGGAGGACGGCTCCAACCGCACCTTCGCGCTGCGCGACGGTGCCAACGTGATCGGCCGCGGCCAGGACGCGCAGTTCCGCCTGCCGGACACCGGCGTCTCGCGCCGGCACGTGGAGATCCGCTGGGACGGCTACGCCGCCGTGCTCAACGACCTCGGCTCCACCAACGGCACCTCGGTGAACGATGTGCCGGTGTCCAACTGGGAGCTGGCGGACGGCGACCGCATCCGCGTCGGGCACTCCGACATCGTGGTGCGATTCCAGTAGATTTCTCTTCGGGCTCGCGGAAGCAACCCCGTACTCGCGCCGCTCGACCGGGCGGCGCGAGCCGAATATGCGCACAATTGGCCGGAGGGAGGCGCCGTGCAGGGACTGGTCCTACAGCTGACGCGCGCGGGTTTCCTCCTGCTGCTGTGGCTGTGCGTGTGGCTGGTGATCAACGCGCTGCGCTCCGATGCGCGCCTGGCCTCGGGTCTGCGGCCGAAGCAGAAGGAAGTGAAGCCGCCGCGCGGCAGCTTCTTCCAGCGCGGCAGCAAGACCGCCAAGTACCTGGTGGTCACCCACGGCCCGCTCGCGAACACGCGGATCACGCTCGGCCAGCAGCCGGTGCTGATCGGCCGCGCCGACGATTCGACGCTCGTCCTCAACGACGACTACGCGTCGACCCGGCACGCGCGGCTCGCCCGCGACGGTGACGACTGGTACGTCGAGGACCTCGGCTCCACCAACGGCACCTACCTCGCCCGCAACAAGGTCACCACGCCCACCCGCGTCCCGCTGGGAACGCCCGTGCGGGTGGGCAAGACCGTGATCGAGCTGCGCCCGTGAGCCTGATCCTGCGCTATGCGGCGCGCTCCGACCGCGGTCTCGTCCGCAGCAACAACGAGGACTCGGTGTACGCCGGTCCCCGGCTGCTGGCGCTCGCCGACGGCATGGGCGGCCACGCGGCCGGCGAGGTGGCCTCGCAGCTGATGATCACCGCGCTCGCGCCCCTCGACGACGACGAGCCCAGCGGCGATCTGCTGGACACCCTCGAAGAGGCGATGGTCACGGGCAACGAGACCATCGCCGAACAGGTCGCCGAGGACCCCGAGCTCGACGGCATGGGCACCACGCTCACCGCGATCCTGTTCGCCGGCTCCAAGCTCGGCCTGATCCACGTGGGCGACTCGCGCGGCTACCTGCTGCGCGACGGCCAGCTCACCCGCATCACCAAGGACGACACCTTCGTCCAGACCCTCGTCGACGAGGGCCGCATCACCGCCGAACAGGCGCACACCCACCCGCAGCGCTCCCTCATCATGAAGGCCCTCACCGGCCACGAGGTCGAGCCCACCCTCACGCTCCGCGAGGCCAAGGCGGGCGACGTCTACCTGCTCTGCTCCGACGGCCTGTCCGACGTGGTGAGCGACGAGACCATCGGCGACACCCTCGGGCTCGCCGCCGACGACGTCTCGGCCGCCGCCGACAAGCTGATCGAGCTGGCCCTGCGCTCCGGCGGACCCGACAACGTGACCGTGGTGGTCGCCCGCGTCGAGGACTCCAGCTTCGGGCAGAGCCGCCCGATCGTGGGCGGCGCCGCCAACGACGACGATGAGGACTACGTCCCGCCGTCCAACACCGCCGCCGGCCGTGCCGCCGCGCTGCGTCCCCCGCGCAAGGCGCCCCGTCGGGTGATCGCGCAGGAGACCGAGGACGAGCCCGAGACCGGGCCCCGTCGCAAGTGGATCGCGCTCGCCGTGATCCTGGTGCTGCTCATCGGCGGCGCCGTCGGCGTGATCGCCACCCGCTCGGTGGTGAACTCCAACTACTTCGTGGGCGCCACCGACAACGGCACCATCGCCATCTCCCGCGGCGTGAAGGTGAACCTGTTCGGCAAGGCGCTCAACAGCCAGCAGGAGATCGTCTGCATCGCGGAGACCCCCGGCGGTGACGGCACCACCCAGGGCTGCACCCCGCTGAACAAGGGCGATCTCACCCCGCGCGGCCGCGCCAACCTCGACGGCCTGCCCTACGCGAGCTCGATCGAGGACGCCCGCAACCAGGCCCGCGCGCTCACCGAGAAGGACAACCTGATCCCGCGCTGCAAGGTCGAGACGCAGGTCATCCCCGTGCCCGCGCCGCCGCCCGGTGCCACCCCGGCGCCCACCGGCGAGACGATCACCCCGCCTCCCCCGCCGGAGACCAAGGTGGTCACCCAGACCTCCACCCCCGATGAGCCCTGCCGTGGGGGCCCCTCGTGACGTCCGGTACCGCCACCAACACCCCGGGTACCGGCCTCGCGCTCGACCCGAACCGTGGATCCCGGTCGAAGGAATTGGTCCTGCTGTGCGCCGCCACCGTGATCACCGGTGCCTCGCTCGCCATCGTCGAGTGGGCGCAGAAGCAGACCATCAGCTGGGACCTGGCCAAGTACGTGGTGGCCTTCGTGGTGCTCTACGCCGCCGCGCACATCGCGGTGCGCCGCTTCGCGCCCTACGCCGACCCGCTGATCCTGCCCGTGGTGGCGATGCTCAACGGCCTCGGCCTGGTGCTCATCCACCGCCTCGATCTGGGCCGCGCGCACGGCGAGAACGGCCGGATCCAGGAGATCAACGAGGCCAATCAGCAGATCCTGTGGACCCTGCTCGGCGTGGTGGTGCTGGTCGCGATCCTGGCGCTGCTGCGCGATCACCGCACGCTCGCCAAGTACGCGTACACGATCGGCCTCGTCGGCCTGATCCTGCTCGCGCTGCCCGCCCTGCTGCCGTCCAGCCTGTCCGAGATCAACGGCTCGAAGAACTGGATCAAGACCCCGCTGTTCAGCATCCAGCCCAGCGAGATCAGCAAGATCCTGCTGATCATCTTCACCGCGGCCTTCCTGGTGTCCAAGCGCGACCTGTTCACCACCGCCGGACGCCGCGTGCTCGGCATCGACCTGCCCCGCCCGCGCGATCTGGCGCCGCTGCTGCTGGTGTGGATCGTGGCCCTGGCCGTGCTCGGCTACGCCAACGACCTCGGCACCCCGCTGCTGATCTTCTTCACCGTGCTCGCCATGGTCTACATCGCCACCGAACGCGTCGGCTGGGTCGTGGTCGGCCTCGCACTGGCCGTGGTGGGCGCCGTCGCGGCCTACTTCATGTTCAGCCACCTGCGGGTGCGCGTCGAGGTGTGGCTGCACCCCTTCGACCACTACGAGGACATCGGTTTCCAGCCCGCGCAGTCGCTGTTCTCGCTGGCCACGGGCGGTCTGGCCGGGACGGGGCTCGGCTCCGGCCGGCCCACGATGGTGCCCTTCGCCTCGACCGACTTCATCATCGCCGCGATCGGTGAGGAGCTCGGCCTGATCGGCCTGGCCGCCGTGCTCATGCTGTTCCTAGTGCTCATCTTCCGCGGCTTCCGGATCGGCCTGACGGTGCGCGACAGCTTCGGCAAGCTGCTGGCCGCCGGCCTGGCCTCGACGGTGGCGATCCAGCTCTTCGTGGTGGTCGGCGGCGTCACCAAGCTCATCCCGCTGACGGGTCTGACCACGCCCTTCGTGAGCTACGGCGGATCCTCGCTGCTCACGAACTACGCCCTCATCGCGCTGCTGCTGCGCATCTCCAACGCGGCCCGCGAACCCAAGGTCACGCGCAAGCCCGGTGCACCGGTCCCCGACCGGCCCACCGAGATCGTGAAGCGCGTATGAATACCCCGATCCGCCGCGTCTCCGTCGTCGTCGTCCTGCTCGTGGTCGCGCTCCTCGCGAACGCCACCTACGTGCAGGTCTTCAAGGCGGACGACCTCCGCACCGATCCGCGCAACGAGCGGGTCCTGCTCGACGAGTACTCCCGCCAGCGCGGCTCCATCCTGGCGGGCGGTCAGGTGATGGCGCAGTCGGTGCCCACCGACGACCGCTACAAGTACCTGCGCACCTACCCCAAGGAGCTGGCGCCCGCCTACGCCCCGATCACCGGCTACTACTCGATGGTCTACAGCGCCGGCGCGCTCGAGCACGCCGAGGGCCCGATCCTCAACGGCAGCGACGACCGGCTGTTCGGCCGGCGCATCGTCGACCTGCTGTCCGGCCGCGACCCGCGCGGCGGCAACGTGGTCACCACGATCAACCCGGCCATGCAGAAGATCGCCTACGAGCGGCTGATCTCGGCGTGCGGTTCGAACGGGCCGTGCCACGGTTCGGCCGTCGCGATCGAACCGCAGACCGGCAAGATCCTGGCGATGGTCTCGACGCCCAGCTACGACCCGAACCCGCTGTCCTCACACGATCCGAAGGTGGTCAGCGCGGCCTGGGAGCAGCTGACCAAGGCGCCGGACCAGCCGATGCTCAACCGCGCCACATCGCAGCTGTACCCGCCCGGGTCCACCTTCAAGGTGATCACCACGGCCGCGGCGCTCAGCCAGGGCAAGGGCATCGACCTGAACACCCGGCTCACGGCCGATAAGCAGATCACCCTGCCCGGGGGCGGCGGCACGACACTGCAGAACTACGCAGGGATGACGTGTCCTGAATCCTCGGGCGGTACCGTCAGCCTGTTGCAGGCGTTCCAGTACTCCTGCAACACCGCGTTCGTGGACCTGTCGACCCAGAAGATGCAGGACGGAGGAGAGGCGATCAAGCAGATGGCGAACAACTTCGGCGTGAACAGCTCTCCCGACTCGATCCCGCTGCCGGTCTCGCAGTCGGTGACCGGTCCGATGATCTACCCCGCGCAGGTGGGACAGTCGGCGATCGGCCAGCTCGATGTGGCGCTGACGCCCCTGCAGAACGCGGTGATCGCGGCGACCCTCGCGAACGGCGGCATCCGGATGCAGCCCTACCTGGTGGACAGCCTGCAGTCGCCCGATCTGTCGACGATCTCGACCACCTCGCCCAAGCGCGCGGGGCAGGCGCTCTCGCCCGAGGTCGCGGCACAGATGCGCGAGCTGATGGTGGCCTCCGAACGGAACACGAAGGGTGCGGGCGGCAAGGTGGCGATCGCCTCGAAGACGGGTACGGCGGAGCACTCGGAGGGTCGGTCGGTGGCCGAACCCCCGCATGCGTGGTACATCGGCTACGGGCCGGTGAACGACCCGAAGGTGGCGGTCGCCGTCATCATTGAGAATGGTGGCAATCAAGGCGAGGCGGCGACCGGTGGGTCGCTCGCAGCGCCGATCGGACGTGCGGTGATAGGCGCCGCGGTGAACGGGCAGGGGAACTGATGAGTCTGCAGACCGGCTCCATAATCGCCGACCGGTACGAACTCCTCCGGCTCATCGCGACCGGTGGCATGGGTCAGGTGTGGGAGGCGATGGACACGCGGCTGGACCGCCGCGTGGCGATCAAGGTGCTCAAGGCGGAGTTCTCCGAGGACCAGGAGTTCCTCGCGCGGTTCCGCAACGAGGCCCGCACCACGGCCGCCCTGAACCACCCGGGCATCGCCGGCGTCTACGACTACGGCGAGACCGACGATCAGGCCGGTGGCGCGCCCCTGGCGTACCTGGTGATGGAGCTGGTGAACGGTGAGCCGCTCAACGCGGTGCTGTCCCGCCTGGGGCACCTGAGCCAGGCGCAGGCGCTCGACCTGCTGGAGCAGACCGGCCGGGCGCTGCAGGTGGCGCACAGCGCCGGCCTGGTGCACCGCGACGTCAAGCCCGGCAACATCCTGATCACCCCGACCGGCCAGGTGAAGATCACCGACTTCGGTATCGCCAAGGCGGTCGACGCGGCGCCGGTCACCAAGACCGGCATGGTGATGGGCACCGCCCAGTACATCTCGCCGGAGCAGGCCTCCGGTGAGGACGCCACCGCGGCCTCCGATGTCTACTCGCTCGGCGTGGTGGGTTACGAGTGCCTCGCCGGCAAGCGTCCGTTCTCCGGCGACGGTGCGATCACCGTGGCGATGAAGCACATCCGGGATCAGCCCGATCCGCTGCCGGCCGAGCTTCCGGCGCCGGTGCGCGAGCTGATCACGCTGACCCTGGTCAAGGATCCGCGGCAGCGGTACGCGAACGGCGGCGAGTTCGCCGATGCCGTGGCCGCCGTGAAGGCGGGCCAGCGCCCGCCGATGCCGCGGGGCTGGACCGGTGGCGCCGCGGGCGCCTCGCGCGAGCCGGCGACGGCCGCCACCACGGTGGTGCCGCCGCAGCCGCGTCCCGGGCCGCAGCCGGTGACCGCGAACCGGAACTCGACGCCCACGCCGCGGGCGGCCGCGCCCACGCAGTACGACAGCGACGGCTGGACCAAGGGCCAGAAGACGATCCTGGGCGGTTCGGTGGTGCTGCTGCTGATCGCCGCGGCGATCATCGGCGGCTACCTGCTGTTCCAGAACGCGGGCAGCGATTCGCCGTCCACGACCACACCGACGGAGCCGACGGTCACCGCGCCGCCGCCCACCGGTGCGCCGACCTCGGTGCGTCCGACGACGCAGACGCAGGACACGCCGCCGCCCACGCGGACGGTGACGGAGACCTCGACGGCCGCCCCGCCGCCGCCCCCGCCCACCACGACGCCGCCGCCGAAGCCGACGACCACCACGCCGCCTCCGACGACGACGCAACCGCCGACCACGACGGAGCCGCCGGTCACCGGCGGTGAGCCGACCACGACGCCGCCGCCGTGCGGCATCTTCGGGCTCCCCGTCCCCTGCAGGAACTAACGGATAACGGACACAGACGATGACAACCCCGCCGCGTCGCATCAACGACCGCTACGACCTGGGCGAAACGCTCGGGTTCGGTGGCATGTCCGAGGTGCACCTGGCGCGGGACACCCGTCTGTCGCGCGATGTGGCGATCAAGATCCTGCGCGCCGATCTGGCGCGGGACCCGAGCTTCTACGAGCGCTTCCGGCGCGAGGCCCAGAACGCCGCCTCGCTGAACCATCCGACGATCGTGCAGGTGTACGACACCGGTGAGGCCGACACGCCGACCGGGCCGCTGCCGTACATCGTCATGGAGTACGTGGACGGCGAGACGCTGCGCGACGTGTTGCGCCGCGACGGCACGATCGCGCCGCAGGCGGCGATGACGTGGATGGCCGATGTCTGTGCGGCACTGGACTTCAGCCACCGCAACGGCATCGTGCACCGCGATATGAAGCCGGCCAACGTGATGCTCACCCGGGCGGGCGAGATCAAGGTGATGGACTTCGGCATCGCCCGCGCGATGAACGATCCCTCGGCCGCGATGACCCAAACCGCCGCCGTGATCGGCACCGCGCAGTACCTCTCCCCCGAGCAGGCCCGCGGCCTATCGGTGGACGCCCGTTCCGATGTCTACGCCGCCGGCTGCGTGCTGTTCGAGCTGCTCACCGGCCGTCCGCCGTTCGTGGGCGATTCGCCGGTCGCGGTGGCCTCGCAGCACGTCCGCGAGGATCCGCCGACCCCGTCGTCGATCCTCGACACCGTGCCGCCGGAGCTGGACTCGATCACCCTCAAGGCGCTGGCGAAGAACCCGGACAACCGGTACCAGACCGCTGGCGAGATGCGGCAGGACCTGATCCGGGTGCTCGCGGGCCGCAAGCCGGAGGCACCGATGGTGCTCACGGACGAGGAGCGCGATGCGCTGCTCACCGAGCCCTCGAGGCCCCGCCGCGCGGCGAAGGCCGCTCCGGTCGCCGCCGCTGCCGCGGCCGCCCCTGCCGCGGGTGCGGCGGGCGCACCGTCGGACGACGACGATCGGCCCACCGAGGCGGTGGCCGCGGTTCCGGCGGCCACGGGGCGGGCCAAGCATTCGACCGACTCCTCGGGCGGGCGTTCGAAGCTGCTGCTGTGGGTCTCGGCCGCGGTGATCGCGCTCATCCTGGTGGGCGGCACCACCTTCTACCTGCTGTCGGGTCCGGGCGAGACCAAGCAGGTCACGGTGACCTCGCAGATCGGCCAGAACGCCAGCGACGCCCAGGTGGCGCTGCAGAAGCTGGGCTTCAACGTGCAGATCAAGCGGGTGCCCGACAACACGGTGCCCGCGGAGCAGGTGATCTCCACCATCCCCGGTCCGGACACGCAGGCCACCGAGGGGTCGACGGTGATCGTCGAGGTCTCGTCGGGCCCGAAGATCGCGGCGGTCCCCGATGTGGTGAACCGTTCGGAGAAGGACGCCCGCGACATCTTGACCAAGGCCGGTTTCACGGTGGCCAAGGACCCGAAGCGGGAGGCCTCGCCCACCGTGAAGTCGGGCGATGTGGTCTCCACGAATCCGGCGGTGGGTGCGAACACGCCGCAGAACACGCCGATCGTGCTCACCGTGAGCACCGGTAAGGAGCAGGTCCGGGTGCCGGACGTCTCCAACACGCCGCTCGCGCAGGCCGAGTCGAACCTCAAGGGCCTGGGGTTCGAGACCTCGGTCCAGGAGGTCGACGATCCCGCCGCCGCCGGCACGGTGCTCCGCACCAATCCGACCGGTGGTACCTCGGTCGACAAGGGCAGCAAGATCACCATCGTGGTGTCCAAGGCGAAGTCGCTGCCGATGCCGAACGTGGTCGGTCAGGACGTGAACGCCGCCCGGGCGACGCTGATCTCCGCCGGATTCTCGGCGTCGAACATCGGCGTGGACGATTCCGCCAAGGCCGGTTTCCCGTGGGACGTGAACAAGGTCTACGACACCACTCCGCGCCCGGGAACCCCGGTGGACACGTCCACGCAGGTGACGATCAAGATCCGCCGCTAGGCCGCGGTATCGCGATGTCGCGCTCAGGCGAGCGCGGCGGCCACTTCCTGCTCCAGTTCGGCGACACGCGCCTCGGGGACCTGGAGGCCGCACACGGCGAGCCAGTTCGCTAGCATCCGGTGACCGCCCTCGGTGAGCACGCTCTCGGGGTGGAACTGCACGCCGTGGATGGGCAGCTCGCGGTGTTTGAAGGCCATCACCACGCCGGATTCGGTGCGCCCGGTGATCTCCAGCTCGTCGGGGATCGTGGGCTCGAGCACCGTGAGCGAGTGGTAGCGGGTGGCGGTGAACGGATCGGGCAGGCCCGCGAGCACGCCGTGGCCGTTGTGGTGCACCAGCGAGGTCTTGCCGTGCAGCAGTTCGGGGGCACGGTCCACGGTGGCGCCGAAGACGGCGCCGATGGCCTGGTGGCCGAGGCACACGCCGAGCAGCGGCGATCCGGCCTCGCGAGCGGCGGTCACCATGGGCATCGTCTGGCCGGCACGCTGGGGGGTGCCGGGGCCGGGGCTCAGCAGCACACCGTCGTACTGCGCGGCTGCGGCGGCCGGATCGTCCAGTCGCGGATCGTCGTTGCGCCAGACATCGGCCTCCACGCCCAGCTGGCCCAGGTACTGGACCAGGTTGAAGACGAAGCTGTCATAGTTGTCGACGACGAGGATTCGCACGTCGCTCAGCGTACTGGGGTGGGGTCACCCGGGCACATCCGATAACCTGGCTGGTGAAAAGCACCCAGGTAGAAGGAAGTCATGCCGAAGTCGAAGGTCCGCAAGAAGACCGATTACACGATCAACACGGCGTCGGATTCGCGTACGCCCGTGAAGGTCAGCGCACCGTCGGGCCGCTGGTTCGTGGCCCTGTTCCTCGGATTCATGCTGGCCGGCCTGGCCTGGCTGCTGGTGTACTACCTCGGCGCCGATGAGTCCGGCATGGGTGCGCCCGGCAAGGCGCTCAACTGGATGGTCGAGCTGGGCCCGTGGAACTTCGCCATCGGCTTCGGCCTGATGATCGTCGGTCTGTTGATGACGATGTGGTGGAAGTAATCCTCACCAGCGGAAACACATCGATGTCATTCATCCCCAGTTGTGGACGAAGCTGTGGATAACTGGAGCGCTCCGCGCAGTGTGGGCGTGGTCCTGCTGGTGGCGGGCGTCGTGCTCGGCGCCGCGACCGCCTTCTTCGGCGCGGTGAGCGATCCCGTGGGCATCGTCCTCGTGGGGCTGGGCACCGTGCTGCTGGCGTACCTGGGCGCCTCGGTGCTGGTGCTGCGTCCGCGGCTGGCCGCCGACGCCGAGGGTGTCACCTATCGCGGCGCCTTCGGCCGCAAGCACTTCCCGTGGGACGGTCTGCAGATCAAGCGGACCAGCACCAAGCACTGGGGCCGCGAGTCGGTCCTGTTGGAGCTCAGCCGCGGGGACGATCTGCTCTTCCTGGGCCGCTGGGAGCTGGGCGAGGCGCCCACCGTGGTGGCGCAGGAGCTCGAGGAACTGCGCCCCTAGAAGCGGCGCGCGGTCACGAAGCCGCGGATCCCGGCCACGCGCACCGGGGTGCCGTAGGTGACCGCCTCGACCACCTGGCCGTCGCCCACGTAGAGGGCCGCGTGCCCGCCGCCCGCGGTGATCACCACATCGCCGGGGCGCAGTTCGCCCTGGGAGACCGGGGTGCCGGCGCTCATCAGCGAGTAGCTGCTGCGCGGTACCGACAGGCCCGCCTGGTTCATGGCCCAGCTGACGAGGCCGGAGCAGTCGAAGGCCGACGGGCCCGACGCGCCGTACTGGTAGGGCATCCCCACGCGGGTGAGGGCGGCCTGGACGACGGCGCCACGGTCGGGTGCGGCGGAGACCTGCGGTGCGGGCGCCTGGGCCGCAGGGGCCTGCGGAGCGGGTGCCTGGGGCGCGGGGGCGGCCTGGGAGACGGCGGGTGAGGCGACGAGTCCGATCACTGCGACGGCGGCGCCGAGAGCGGCGCGGGTGCGGCGGGTGGTCTTCGTACTGTCGCTGGTCACTTTCGTTCACACTCCCTGTTCCCCGGAGCGGCGCGATGGTCACGCCTTCATCTCCTGAAGATCACGGCAAGGTTACGAAGGGTGAACGGCGGGTGTCCATCTGAGAACGGCTCGGTGGCGGTGAATCCGCCCACCCGCACGCGTTGTCCGTGTCCTGGACCACAGGTTTTCTTGTCCGGCGGGCAATTCCGAGACCGAAGCGGTTCGCCACGATGGACGTCTTAGGCTAAGGAACTTTCTTCACTGGCGTGCCTCCCTCAGCCCGCTCGCTCTCCGCCGGGTGGGGGCCGGAGCGCACGAAGGCCCGGCCGGAATCCCGGCCGGGCCTTGCGCGGATAGCTGAGGTTTAGGGCTCGATGGTGATCGAGTTGATGGTGACCTCCTTGACCGGGCGGTCGGCGCGGTCGGTGGGGGCGTGCGCGATGGTGTCGATGATGCGCTTGCTGTCCTCGTCCTCGACCTCACCGAAGATGGTGTGCCGGTTGTTGAGGTGCGGCGTCTTGCCGACGGTCACGAAGAACTGCGAGCCGTTGGTGGCGGGGCGGCCGATGTTGGCCATGGCCAGCAGGTACGGACGGTCGAACTTGAGCTCCGGGTGGAACTCGTCGACGAAGTCGTAGCCGGGGCCACCCGTGCCGGTGCCGGTCGGATCGCCGCCCTGGATCATGAAACCGTCGATCACCCGGTGGAAGATCGAGCCGTCGTAGAACGGGCCCTCCGAGCCACCCGACGCATTGGTCGTGGTGTAGTCCTTGGTTCCCTGGGCGAGTCCGACGAAGTTGGCCACGGTCACGGGCGCGTGATTACCGAACAGGGCGATCCGGATGTCGCCTTCGGAGGTGTGCAGAGTCGCGTGGGCGGTAGCGTTGGAGTTGGTCACACCGCCATTCTGCCATTTCGGCGGATGCGTCCGGTCGGGCTTTCCGAATCGGACGAACCGGCGGTGCACACTGTCACACGTCCGCCGAAAGGATTCCGCCACGATGGCTACCCCACTGCTCGACGACGTCCAGGCCACCGACGAGTCGTCGCACGCCCCCACCAACGCCCAGCGCGTCGCGACCGGCTTCGGTCAGAGCTTCACCGGCCCACTCAACATCGCCCGCGGGCTCACCGGGATCGGTCTGTCGATCGCCACCCGCGTGCTCACCACGTTCTTCTCCGTCACCCGTAAGACCATCGCCCTGGCGCTGGCCAAGAAGGTGGTCCGCAAGGTCCGCTCGTCCGACGAGGCGCCGCTCGCGCTGGTCGACGATGCGGCACCGTCGGGCACCGCGAAGGGCGGCACACGCAAGCCGCTCCTGATCACCCTCGTGGTGGCGCTGGTGCTGGCCGTGGGCGGCACCGCGTTCAAGCTGCTGCGCACCCCGAAGGCCCCGCCGATCGCCGCCGAGCCGCCGCGGGTGCGTCCGGCCAGTGGCGCCACGGGCGACAGCGCCCCGATCGCCGAGGAGGAGCCGGCGGTGGTGGCGGTCGACGAGGATCCGCGCAAGATCGGCGAGTAGCCCGATCCGGTCGGCGGCGCGGTGGTCTCTAGCCGCGCCAGCCGACGGGTTGGTGCGCCTGGATGCCGAGCAGCACCCAGGCCAGCGCGATCACCAGGAAGAGCCCGTCGATGCCGCCGGGCCCGCCCCGGTAGAAGGCCACCCCGGCCACGATGAGGAAGAACACCGCGACCACCCAGCAGAGAACGCAACGGCGGGTCATACCCACGAGGGTAGACCCGCCGTTGCGGTTTCGCGGTGCGCTACGCGGTCAGGCCGCGACGGCCTCCGGGGCGCGGCTGCGCGACAGCGTGAGCCGGTTGATCAGCTCACCGCCGATCAGTCCGATGGCGCCCCACAGGATCGCCTGCGCCAGGAACGAGTAGGTGCGGAACCAGTACAGATCGTCGGCGGGGAAGTCCTTGGCGGACAAGGGCGCCGGCAGCACCAGGAAGGCCAGCACGGAGCCGGCCACGATGATCGCGCCGCCGATGAGGGCCGACTCCCAGCCCCCGTACTTCGGGGTCAGTGCGAGGCCGACCACCCACGCCGTGGCCACCAGTGCCAGGGCGATGGCCACCATCAGCAGGTAGGTGCCGGTGCGTTCGCCGATGGAGTCGGGATCGCCCACGCCGGGCGGGTTGGGCGGGTACTTCAGGTACGGGATCAGGTAGAAGCCCGCGAACAGCGAACCGGCCACGGCGAGCGCCAGGGCGCGTGGGCTCCACTGCGGGAGCTTGGGCGCCGCCACGCAGTAGGCCACCGCGAAGAGCACGCCCATCGCGATGCCGAAGACGATGATGCCCGCGCCCAGACCGAAGTTCTCCTGGACGGCCCGGCTGTAGACCTCGGTGGAATCCATCGTCATGCCGGGCATCGAGGCGTGCTCCGCGGCGTCGGCGGCGTCCTGCCGTGCGATGGCGCGGCGGATGATGGGTTCCACCAGGAACCGGGCCACGAGGAAGGCGAGCAGCCCTCCGATCGCCCCGGCGAGTGCGCCGCGGGCGATGACCTTCTTCTCCATGGGTTCTCCCCCGTCAGTGGCAGGGGAAGCCCAGGAAGTGCCGGGCGTCGTGGAAGAACTCGTGGATGTGGGTGTCGTTCCCGAACACCGAGACGGCGCCCTGGTCGATGCCGATGAAGTAGTACGCCAGCGCGGCGAGGACGGTGGCCGCGGTGAGCCAGACGGCCCGCCGCGAGATGCCCAGGGAGAGATCGCCCGCGTGCGCGGTGCTCAGATTCGCCATGACGGTGGCTCCTTCGTCCGGGGTTTCGCGCCCGGATAGTGAATACGGTGTGCCGGAGCGGGTCTGGCTTCACAGTGGCGCGACCGCTCCCCGAGGGATTCCGCCTCCGGCCGACGAAGCATATCCCCGGCCCTGTTCCCCCGCGACCGATCATCGCT
Organism: Tsukamurella sp. TY48; assembly: GCF_019656655.1. GTDB lineage: Bacteria > Actinomycetota > Actinomycetes > Mycobacteriales > Mycobacteriaceae > Tsukamurella > Tsukamurella strandjordii. Next base: position 1,846,898 of record NZ_BPMV01000001.1, read on the forward strand.
CCGGTGCCCGAATCGTTCCGGATCACCGCAGGTGAGAGGCCGACTACCAAGGTTGTCTAAGGTATGAGGCGGTGGCGACCGGAGTCGGGTATCTTCCCATCACCCACTACGCCATCGCAAAGCCCAGAAGGTATCCAGTGACTCCTGCCGGACGTGGTCCCGGAGGCCGAGGTAGATGCGGTCGACGAACCGGTCGGCCCCGCCTCCGAGGGCTCCGAGGTCTTCGATGCACCCGGCGACAAGGCCGGCGCCTCCCCCGCGAACTGACCACGGGCGGCCTCCACCGTGGTCGGGTACCTTGAATCAGGTATTCGCTATCGCAACGTGTGGAGGTCCCCGATGTCACTCCGTCCCCGGGCGCGCCGCGTCCCCGTCGTGCTGGCCGGCCTGCTCGCCCTCGGCACCGTCTCCCCCGCCGTCACCGTCGCCGCTCCCACGGCGCCCGTGATCGACCTTCTCGTCCTCTACACCCCCGAGGTGCTCAAGGCCCGGGGCGGCGAGGCGCAGGTGAAGGCGGCGGTGGAGACCGGGGCCTCCGCCATGAACGGCGCCCTGGCGCGCAGCGGTATCGCGGGCTCGGTGCGGGTGGTCGGGGTCGAGCAGAGCTCGGTACCGCAGGCGCAGACGGGGCGCGCCGGCGCCGGCATCAACTGGTTGAAGAAGAACGCCGGCGGGCTGCGCGACAGCTACCGGGCCGATCTGGTGTCCCTGGTGGTGACCGGCGGCGAGGGGATGGCCAGCAACCCATCTCTGCCCGTCACCGCCGCCAGCTCCTCGCAGGCGTGGAGTGTGGTGGGCAACGATTGGCTGGAGCCGGATCTCAAGCGCGGCGAGGCCGGAGTCTTCGCCCACGAGCTGGGCCACAACCTCGGCGCCATGCACGATTGGGGCACCAATCCCGGTGCGGGCGGGGCGAACCCCGAGCGGCACGGTTTCGCCGACTCCACCGGCCGGGTGGACATCATGGCGTACAACACCTCCTCGCTGTGCAAACCCAGCGCGTGCAGCCGCCAGCCCTACTACTCGAACCCCGATATCACCGTGGGCGGCAAGCCCTTCGGCCAGCGCGGCGGCGATAAGCCCTCGGACATCGCCTCCGTCTTCGCGAAGACGATGCCCGTGGTGGCCGGGTACCGCTAGGAGGCGGTCGGCATCAGCCGGCCCAGCAGATCGGACAGGGTGACCACGGCGGTGGCACCGTCGGCGCGTTGCACAACCACCAGGTGGGTGCGGGACTCCCGCATGGAACCCAGTGCGGCGTAGGCGGGTTCGTCGGCGGTCAGGAAGAGCACGGGACGCATCAGGTCCGTGGCGCGTGCCGCGTCGGGAACCTGTAGGCAGTCGCGCACGTGGACCATCCCGAGCACCGCGGCACCGTCGTCGATCAGCAGCCGCAGGTGGCCGGTGCGATCGGCCTCGGCACGCACCTGCGTCGGAGTCGCGGACGGCGCCACGGTGGACGGCGGCACGTCCCACCGGGCGATGTCGCCGAGCGTGAGCGCCTCCAGTTCCAATGCGCTGGTCAGGTGCCCGGAGTACTGGGCGTCGAGCGCGCCCACGGTGGCCGAGTGCTGGACCAGTTGGCGCAGCGCGGCGGGGTCCTGTCCCGATTCCACCTCGTTGACCGGTGTCACGCCCACGCGGCGCAGGCAGGCGTTCGCGGCGTTGTTGAGCACCACGAGAAGCGGGCGGGTCACGGTCATGAAGGCGCGCATGGGCAGCGCGAGCAGCACCGCCGACCGCTCGGGGTGGGCGATGGCCCACGATTTCGGCGCCATCTCGCCCACCACCAGGTGCAGGAAGGTCACGATGAACAGCGCCAGCAGGAAGGCGCCCACATCGGCTGTCCACGTGGGTATTCCGGTGCTCTCCAGCACGGGTGTGAGCCACGAGTCCACGGCGGGTTTGGTGATCGCGCCCAGCGCCAGGGTGCACACCGTGATGCCCAGCTGCGATCCCGCGAGCAGCAGCGAGAGCTCCTGCGAGCTGCGCAGCGCCGCGCGCGCGGACCGGCTGGATGAGGCGGCGTCCTCCAGGCGGTGCCTGCGCACCGCGATCAGTGAGAACTCCACCGCCACGAAGAAGGCGCTGGCCGCGATCAGCGCGGCCGTGATCGCCACGATCACCCAGGGGTTATCCATTGGTGGCCTTCTCGGTGCGCACGGTCAAGTGCACGGTCTCCGGGACGCGCCGGTCGACGGTGCGCACCTCGGCCCGCAGGATCCGGTGCGGTGGAGCGTCATCGAGCAGTGTCGCGGGTTCGGGCACCACCGGTAGGTCGACGGTGTCGCCGGGCTCGGGCAGGGCGCCGAGGTGGGCGATCACGGCGCCGCCGACGGTCTCGTAGTCGCCGGGTTCCAGATCGAGGTCGAGGAGCCGTTCGAGTTCGTCGATGTGCAGATCGCCCCGCACGAGCCAGCCCTCGCCGTCGGGGACGGCCGGGTCCGCTGCACCGTTGTCGTCGTGTTCGTCGTCGATCTCGCCGACCAGTTCCTCGGCGATGTCCTCCACGGTGACCACGCCGTCGAAGCCGCCGTACTCGTCGATCACCAAGGCCATCTCCTGCCCGGCGTCGGCGAGCTGCGCCACCACGGCGGGCAGGGGCAGGGAGCCGGGGACGACCACGGCGGGGCGGCAGCGGGTCGCGGCGGTGCCGGAGCTGTCGGAGAGCAGATCGTGCAGCGTGATCACGCCTATCAGATCGTCGGCGGTGGCACCCACCACGGGGTAGCGGGTGTGCCCGGTGGCCATCCGGTCGAGCACGGACCGCGCGGGTTCACCGGCCGCCACCACGTCGACCCGCGAGCGCGGGATCATCGCGTGTTCGGCGGTGTGCGTGGGGAAGTCGAGGATCCGGTCGAGCAGCGTGGACAGTTCGCGGGGCAGCTCGCCGGCGTCGCGTGATGCCGCCACGATGTGTTCGAGGTCGCGCGGTGTGGCCGAATGCTCCACGTCGTGCACCGGTTCGATGCGGACCGCCCGCAGCAGCAGGTTCGAGGCCCGGTCGAAGAACCGGATGAGCCAGCCGAAGACGCGCAGGTACACGGTGGTCGACAGGGCCAGTTGCAGCGCAACGGGTTCCGGCCGGGAGATGGCGAGATTCTTGGGGAAGAGCTCGCCGAAGACCATCTGCGCCACGGTCGAGAAGCCGACGGCCGCCACGGCACCGATCGCGATGCCGACGGCGGTGGGCACGCCCACGCCGCCGAGCAGGGTGCCCAGGCCCTGGCCGATGAGCGGTTCCGCGACGTAGCCGACGAGCAGGCCCGTCACGGTGATGCCGAGCTGGGCTCCGGAGAGCATGAAGGAGGTCCGTCGCGTGACGGACAGTGCGCGGGCCGCCGCGGGATCGCCGCTCTCGGCGCGCGCTTTCAGGCGCGACCGATCGACGGCCATGTAGGCGAATTCCTGGGCGACGAAGTAGCCGGTGAAGGCGGTGATGAGCAGCACCACCGCGATTCCCGCGAGGATGCCGAGTGCCGCTAGCACGGGCTGTCACACCCCCGCTGTGCACGATCAATGGCCGGGTGGGCCAGGTCGGGTCTTCGGCGTTTGCGCGAGGCGCGTCTCATCATTCCTTCGGGGTCGTCGATGCCGTACCTCACCCAGAATAGGGCAAAACTCCCTTCGCCTCGGCAATGATTCAGTCTTCGAGCGACTGCTTCGCGTCGTGCCGCTCCGCGGGCTGGAGGAAGTCGGTCAGGTGGAAGGCGTTTCCTACCAGCAGGATCCCCACCAGCATCGCGAACCCGAGGCCGATCGCGGGGTTGAACCCCACCGCCCCGCCCGCCCCGCCCGCCCCGCCCGCCCCGGCCCACAGTGCCACGACGATCCTCGCCACATCCCACACGGTCATTCGGCACGCCCGCTTTCCATGGAAACAGCTGTGCCGGGCATCGACTCCCCGTCGATGCCCGGCACAGTGGTGGTCTTAGCGTGCGGCGATCAGGCTGCGCTCGGCGGCCTCGGCCTGCGCCTGACGATCCGGTGCCTCGACCGGAACGGCGGAGAGGTAGTAGGTCTGCGGCTTCGTGTCCACGACGATCACGCGCAGCCGGTCGGCGCGCACGGGCGCACCGTCGAACTGCACCTCGGCGAGGGCGCGCGTGGCGGAGACCCCGGAGATGGTGGTGGGCGTGACCTGCACTCCCACGACGCGGCCCTTGAGACCCTTGTAGCCGTCGGACTCCAGGCTGCGGGTCACGATGGTGCGAGCCACGGCCTCCGACGACTGCCCCTTGACCAGCGACGGGCCGAACTCGATCTGCGAGCCCCAGTTCTTGCCCGTGAGCTGCGCGCCGGCGACGACGGTGCCGTCGGCATCGGGCGCCATGATCTCCCAGCCCGGCAGGGCGGCGCGATCGAGCGACAGCGGCCCTGCGACGACGCGGGCCGGATCGGCCGCGGCCGGGGCGGCGGTCACGGTGGCGATGGACGCACCGGCGACGACGGTGGCCACGAGGGTACGGGCGGTTCGAGAGGTGAGTGCGATCATGAAGACCATGATTCCATATCAGTAAACTTTGTGCATTTTGCGGCATCCGGGTGTGACGAGGATCGAGCCGCTCAGATGTCGAGTAGCAGCGCCCGGTGGTCGGAAACCTCCGGGCTCGCGACGATCTCGAAGCCGCGGACCGCGCTCTCGTCGGAGACGAGCAGGTAGCTGGCGCTGCGGATCGGCTTGCGATACCGCGAGGCGCGGGTGTCGGCCGTGCCGACGAGATCGGTCATCCCGGCGGCGCGGAGCAGCGTGAAGGTCTCGCTGTGCGGGAGCAGGTTCAGGTCGCCACAGAGAACGACGAGGTCGCTGGCCACGCTCGCGGCGCGAACGGCGTCGGCGAGGCGACGGGCCTGGTCCATCCGGGCTGCGGTGTCCTGTTTACCGGCGGGGTCGCGCAGTCCGTGCGCCTGGATCACGGCCACCGTGCGGCCCGCGGCACGGTCGCGGACCGTCACGGTGAGCGCGGCCCGCGGCCGATCGTCGACGCTCCACTCCTCGTGGTCCACGGAGGAGGAGTGGACGAATCGCGCATCGAGGCCGGTCACGGGGTGCTCGTCACGGACGAAAGTGGCGATGCCGAAGTCCTGCCGCCGGCGCGCGCCGCCGGCGTCCACCACCGGTCCCGCATCGTTGACCACGAAGTGCGGCTGGTGCCGCGGCAGGCACCGGGCGAGGTCGTCGAGGAGGTTCAGCCGTTGCGGCAGGGTGCGCTCGCCGTCGGCGAAGGTCGACCAGCCGGTCGCGCCGGGGGTGCGGGTGACCTCCTGCAGGCAGACGATATCGGCGTTCGATTCCCGCAGCCACGCAAGGAGCTCGTCATGCATCGCGCCGCCCCAGGCGTTCACCGACACGATTCGCACGGCTCGATCGTAGGAGGCGCCTGCGCGTGTCGGCCACCGGATTACGGGCGAGAACGATGAAGCCGGCCGCCGCCGTGCATCGCACCGACCCCGCGGAATGCGTCTCAGAGTCGTCCAGGTACACGCGGAGCCGATATCCGAGTGTTCGGATACCGGCTCTGACTATGAAATTCTTGTGGAGCCTAGGAGATTCGAACTCCTGACATCCGCCTTGCAAAGGCGGCGCTCTACCAACTGAGCTAAGGCCCCGGGACGGGGTGTGGTGGGCCTAGGAGGACTTGAACCTCCGACCTCTTCGTTATCAGCGAAGCGCTCTAACCGCCTGAGCTATAGGCCCGTGAACCGAGGTCAAAGATTACCAGTGCACCCCGGTTCCAACAAAATCGCTGGTCAGTCCCTATCTGCGAGGGTCACCTCGACGCCGCCCACGAGGTCGGCGCAGAGGTTGTAGATGAACGCGCCCACCGTGGCGAGCGCGGTCAGCAGCACCACGTTCGCCAGCCCCACGAGGCTCGAGTACAGGAAGACGTCGCCCGCGGTGAGGATCGACGATCCGGCCTGCTCGTTCACGAGCGTTTGGAAGCTGTCGTTGATCTTCGACCACACGCCCATCCCGTTGAGGATCACGTAGAGCGCGCCCACGGCGATCATCCACACGAAGAACAGCACCACGGACACCACACCGGCCAGCTTGAACGTGGTCCACGGGTCGATGGACCGCAGCTGCATCGCGGCCCGCACGGGTCCCGTGGCCGCCTGGGTCTTCACCCCGGCGGCGCGGGCGGGCGTGGTGCCCACGGTGTGCAGGTTCGACGGTGCGGGCTCCGCCGCGGCCTCCGGCTGGGCCGGGGCGTCCGCGGGCGGTGCCGACGGCGGCGTGGTGGCCACGGGAGCCGTTGCCGCCTCCGCCGGCGTCACATGGTGGATCTTGTCGAGGTCGGGCAGATCCTTGGGCAGCTCATCCCGCTCCACGCCCTCGGTGGGCGCGTCGATGACGCGGCCGAGATCGGTATCGCGTCGCGGGATCCGGACGGGCTGTCGACCCGCCTGCTCCGGCCCGGGCTCACTGGGCTGCCCGGGGCCGGTTCCAGGGGTACTCACATGCGCTCCTCTTGAGTCACGGCGACTATTCCTCGGTGGTCGCCTGCTCGGTCTCGTCGCTCGTCTCGTCGGTCTCGTCGGCGTTTCGGGCGATCGCCAGAAGCGTAGTGCCTTCGCCGAGGTTCATCAGCCGGACACCCTTGGTCTGGCGACCCGCCTTGCGGACCTGCCGCGCGGCGGTGCGGATCACTCCGCCGCCCGAGGTGATCGCGTAGAGCTCGGTCTCATCGTCGACGATGAGCGCTCCCACGAGTTCACCGCGCTTGGGGTCGAACTGAATCGTCAGCACGCCCTTGCCGCCACGCCCCTGCACAGGGTAGTCGTCCATCGGCGTGCGCTTGGCGTAACCGCCCGATGTGGCCACCAGCAGGTACGTGTCCTCCTGGACCACGTTGAGCGCCAACAGCTGATCGTCGCCGTTGAAGCGCATACCCTGCACACCCGAGGTTGCACGGCCCATGGGACGCAGGGCCTCGTCGGTGGCGGCGAACCGGATCGACTGCGCGTTCTTGCTCACCAGCAGCAGATCGTCGTCGGAGGAGGCGAGCACCGCGCCCACCAGCTCGTCCTCGTCGCGCAGGTTGATGGCCACGATGCCACCGCTGCGGTTGGAGTCGAAGTCCTCCAGCTTGGACTTCTTCACCAGACCGTTCTTGGTGGCCAGGATCAGGTACGGCGCGTCCTCGTAACCCTTGATCTGGATGACCTGGGCGATCCGCTCCTCCGGCTGGAAGGCCAGGAGGTTCGCCACGTGCTGGCCGCGGGCGGTGCGGCTCTGCTCGGGCAGCTCGTAGGCCTTGGCCCGGTACACGCGACCCTTGGTGGTGAAGAACAGGATCCAGTCGTGGGTCGAGCACACGAAGAAGTGCGCCACGATGTCGTCCTGCTTGAGATCGGCTCCCTTGACGCCCTTGCCGCCGCGCTTCTGGCTGCGGTACAGGTCGGTCTTGGTGCGCTTGGCGTAGCCGGTCTCGGTGATGGTGACCACCACGTCCTCGCGGGCGATCAGGTCCTCGTCGGTCACATCGCCGTCGGCCGCGATGATCTTGGTGCGGCGGTCGTCGCCGAACTTCTCCACGATCTCGGCGAGCTCGTCGCGGACGATGGCACGCTGGCGCTCCGGCTTGTCGAGAATGTCCTTGAGGTCGGCGATCTCGAGCTCGATCTCGGCCAACTGGTCGATGATCTTCTGCCGCTCCAGGGCCGCGAGGCGGCGCAGCTGCATATCGAGGATGGCGTTCGCCTGCAGCTCGTCGACGTCGAGCAGCTCGATCAGGCCGGCGCGGGCGATCTCGGTGGTCTCCGACCGCCGGATGAGGGCGATCACCTCGTCCAGGGCGTCGAGCGCCTTGACCAGGCCGCGCAGGATGTGGGCCCGCTCCTCGGCCTTGCGCAGGCGGAATCGGGTGCGCCGCACGATGACGTCCAACTGGTGCGTCACGTAGTAGCGGATCATCTGGTCCAGCCGCAGCGTGCGGGGCACACCGTCGACGATGGACAGCATGTTGGCGCCGAAGCTGGTCTGCAGCTGGCTGTGCTTGTACAGGTTGTTGAGGACCACCTTGGCGACGGCATCGCGCTTGAGCCGCACCACGATCCGCATGCCCACACGATCGGAGGACTGGTCCTCGATCTTGCTGATGCCGGCGATCTTGCCGTCGCGCACCTGCTCGGCGATCGAGAGCACCAGGTTGTCTGGGTTCACCTGGTAGGGCAGCTCGGTGATGACGAGTTCCGTTGCGCCCTTGGAGTCCTCCTCCACCTCCACCACGCCGCGCATGCGGATCGAGCCGCGGCCGGTGGAGTAGGCGTCCTTGATGCCCTGGCTGCCCACGATCAGGCCGTGGGTCGGGAAGTCCGGGCCCTTCACGCGCTCCATGCACGCCTCGAGCGTGGCCTCGGAATCAGCCTCGAAGTTGTCCAGGCACCAGAAGATGGCGTCGGCCAGCTCACGCAGGTTGTGCGGCGGGATGTTGGTGGCCATGCCGACCGCGATGCCGCCCGCGCCGTTCATCAGCAGGTTCGGCACGCGCGCGGGGAGCACGGTGGGCTCCATCGTCTTGCCGTCGTAGTTCGGGACGAAATCGACTGTCTCCTCGTCGATGTCGCGCAGCATCTCCATTGCGAGCGGCGTGAGCCGGGCCTCGGTGTAACGCATGGCGGCCGCGGGATCGTTACCGGGCGAGCCGAAGTTGCCCTGGCCGTCGATCAGCGGGTAGCGCAGCGACCAGGGCTGGGCCAGACGCACCAGGGCGTCGTAGATCGCGGAGTCGCCGTGCGGGTGGTAGTTACCCATGGTCTCGGCGACCGGCTTCGCGGACTTGACGTAGCTGCGGTCAGGCCGGTAGCCGGCGTCGTACGAGGCGTACAGGATTCGGCGCTGCACGGGCTTCATGCCGTCGCGCACCTCGGGCAGGGCACGGCCCACGATCACGCTCATGGCGTAGTCGATGTAGCTGCGCTGCATCTCCTGCTGGATGTCGACCGGTTCGATCCGGTCGTGGCCGCCGCCGGTTTCCGGGGGCAGGGTGGTGTCAGTCATGGAAATCCTTCAGGTTCAGGCGGTTCGACGGTGCGGTTCGCGCGGCCCGGTGGCCCGGGCCGCCGCGGATCACACGTCGAGGAACCGCACGTCCTTGGCGTTGCGGGCGATGAACGAGCGTCGTGCCACCACGTCCTCACCCATGAGGATCGAGAACAGCTCGTCGGCCGCGGCGGCGTCGTCGAGGGTCACCTGCTTGAGCACGCGCACCGTCGGGTCCATGGTGGTCTCCCACAGCTCCTTGGCGTTCATCTCGCCGAGGCCCTTGTAGCGCTGGATGCCGTCGTCCTTGTTGATCTTCTTGCCGGCGGCGAGACCGTCGGCCAGGAGCACGTCGCGCTCGAGGTCGCTGTAGGCGAACTCCGGCTCGGCGCCCTTCTGCCACTTGAGCTTGTACAGCGGCGGCTGCGCGAGGTACACGTGGCCGTGCTCCACCAGGGGCCGCATGAAGCGGAACAGCAGGGTGAGCAGCAGGGTCGAGATGTGCTGGCCGTCCACATCGGCGTCGGCCATCAGCACGATCTTGTTGTAGCGCAGCTTGGCGAGATCGAACTCGTCGTGGATGCCGGTACCGAAGGCGGTGATGATCGACTGGACCTCGGTGTTCTTGAGCACCTTGTCGATCCGGGCCTTCTCGACGTTGATGATCTTGCCGCGGATGGGCAGGATCGCCTGGTACATCGAGTCGCGACCGCTCTTGGCGGAGCCGCCGGCGGAATCGCCCTCGACGATGTAGACCTCGCACTTCTCGGGGTCGTTGCTGCGGCAGTCGGCGAGCTTGCCGGGCAGGCCGCCGATGTCGGTGGCGCTCTTGCGGCGCACCAGCTCACGCGCCTTGCGGGCGGCCAGACGGGCCTGCGCCGAGGCGGAGGCCTTCTGCACGATGGTCTTCGCATCGGCCGGGTTCGACTCGAACCAGTGGGAGATCTGCTCGCGGCAGACCTTCTGCACGAAGCCCTTGACCTCGGTGTTGCCCAGCTTGGTCTTGGTCTGGCCCTCGAACTGGGGCTCGGAGACCTTCACCGAGATCACGGCGGCGAGACCCTCGCGGATGTCGTCACCGGTGAGCTCGCCGTCCTTCTCCTTGACCAGCTTCTTGTCCTTCGCGTAGGCCTTCACCACCGAGGTGAGCGCCGCGCGGAAGCCCTCCTCGTGGGTGCCGCCCTCGTGCGTGTTGATCGTGTTCGCGAAGGTGTGCACCGACTCCGAGTAGCCGGAGTTCCACTGCATCGCGATCTCGACCTCGTGGCCCTTCTCCTGGCCCTCGAAGGAGATGATCGAGCCGTGGATCGGCGTCTTCGACGTGCGCGCGTTGATGTGCTTGACGTAGTCCACCAGGCCGTCGGGGTAGTGGAAGATCCGCTCGCGCTTCTTCGGCGCGACCTCTTCCAACGCGGCCTGCACGTCCTCCTCGTGCGCGGAGGGCGCCTCTTCGGTGAGGTCCTCGTCGGGCACCTCGACCGCCACCGGGCGCTCGTCGGTGAGCGTGATGGTCAGGCCCTTGTTGAGGAAGGCCATCTCCTGCAGGCGACGCGCGACCGTCTCGAAGTCGTAGAAGGTGGTGTCGGTGAAGACCTTGGGATCGGCCCAGAACCGCACGGTGGTGCCGGTGCGGTCGGTGGGCTCGCCCTTCCGCAGCTCGGAGGCGACGGAGGTGCGTTCCTTGTCGTTCCAGGCGAAGTCCTGCTGCCAGTGGTAGCCGTCGACGTCGATCTCGACCTCGACCTTGCTGGACAGCGCGTTCACCACGGAGATACCGACGCCGTGCAGGCCGCCGGACACCGCGTAGGAGTCGGAGTCGAACTTGCCGCCGGCATGCAGCGAAGTGAGCACCAGCTGCACCGTCGGCATGCCCTTGGCGTGCATCGCCACCGGGATACCGCGGCCGTCGTCGATCACCTCGACGCCGCCGTCGGCCATGAGTCGCACGTCCACGCGCGTGGCGTAGCCGGCCATGGCCTCGTCGACGGAGTTGTCGACGACCTCTTGGATCATGTGGTGCAGACCGCGTGGGCCGGTGCTGCCGATGTACATGCCGGGGCGCTTGCGCACCGCCTCGAGGCCCTCGAGCTGCTTGATGGAATCTGCGCCGTAGTTGCCCGAACCGGACTTTCCAGCGTTGTTGTCAGCCGCCACGATGTGTTGGCGCTCCTTCGTCGATACCACCGCGCGGCGCCGCCGGGGGGTACCCGACGGTCCTGTCGATGGTGAACGGACAGCGGGCCGCCGAGGCGATCCGCTCTTGCAGTTCCAGTCTACTCTTCTTCAGGACGTTAAATGCGGTTGCCACGCCCTGAACGCGTCGCAGACGAATCCGACCTCGTTTCGGCGCGATCACTCCGAATCGGGTCTCGCTGGCCGCACGGCCCTGCTGGGCCGCAGATCGGTTTATCCGTAGGTATCGCGCGGACCGCGGCCCGATACGTGCAGCGGACCCTTGCGCCAGCTGGGTGCGGTGGGGCCGGTGATGTTGAGCGAGGTGACCACGCCCTGCCCGACGGCGGCGTTGATCTTCGCGAGCAGCTGGGGCTGCATGAGCCGCAGTTGCGTGGCCCAGGCGGTGGATTCGGCGCTCACGTAGAGCACCTTCTCGCGCAGGCTGACGGCCCGCGCGTGCGCCGCGACATCGGCACCGACCACGGTGTCCCAGCAGCCGAGAACCGTTCCCTCGCCGACCTTTCGGTCCCAGCCACGGGCCTTCGCGATCCCACCGATCAGGGCGCCGAACTTCTGCGGATCACGGCCGTCCGGCGCGGGGCCGGACCACTTCCGCGAGCCCTGCCGCAGCCGCCGCACTCCGCCCGTCATCGGTGCGGCATTGCCGCGGCCCACGGACTTGCCGGCCGCCTTCGCAGCGGCGCGGGCCTCCTCGAGGGCACGGCGCGCGATATCGGAGCCGTGCAACTGACCGTTGTCGTTCGGACCCGTCATGTGCGCTCCTCTCCTGGCCGCGATGCCCTCAGGCTACCCGCGGCCTCCGACAGGTTCCGTGTGTCCGCCGCCGGTGGGCTCGCCGGAGATCAGGTCCTGGACCCGCAGCTGCGGCCCGTCTCCTGTGCTCCGGTGCCTGCCCCCTGCGGTGCTGCCCGTGCTCCGCATGAACACCACCACCGTGATGCCCGCGAACAGGGCCACACCGGCGGCCACCAGGTTGGCCGATTGCATGGCGTGCACGAAGCCCTGCTGCACGGTGTGGCCCACCACGGCCTGCAGCTCGGGCGGTGCGGCTCCGATGGCACGCACGCCGCCGATCACCGACGATTCCGCCTCGGCCCGGATACCCGGCGTCACGGGCAGGCGGGCGAGATCCTCGGCGACCCGAGCGGAGTACAGGTGCGCGACCACCGAACCGAGGATCGCGACGCCGAGCGCACCGCCCACCTCACGCGTGGTGTCGTTGACCGCCGATCCGGCCCCGGCCTCACCCGATGGCACCGAGGTCATCACGGAGGTGGTGGCGGGGCCCTGCAACAGGCCCAGACCCACGGCGATCACCGACATCGCGGGCAGGATCTGCGTGAGGTAGTCGGCGGATTCGGTGAGCCGGGAGGTGACCACGAAACCGACGGCCATGATCCCCAGGCCGATCGAGATCGCGAACCGCATCCGGCGCTCGGTGTTGGCCTGGGCCGCCAGCGGCGTCACCGCCACCGCCACGAGCGCGAACGGGATCACGCGCACCGCGGTCTCCAGCGGCCCGTAACCCAGCACCGCCTGGAAGTACATGATCGTGATGAAGACGAAGCCCAACAGGCAGAAGAAGCCGGCGCAGATCGCGAAGGAGCCCATCGCGAACCCGCGGGCGCGGAACAGGGTCACATCCAGGACCGGATTCGCATGGCGCCGCTCGTACGCCACGAAGGCCACCAGGAAGACCACCGCGGCCACCAGCGCACCGACCACGGGCGCGCTGCCCCAACCGAAGTTCGGCGCCTCGATCAGGCCCCACACCAGCAGGGTGATGCCCGAGATCGACAGCAGCACCCCGAACAGGTCGAAGGACGGGCGTTCGGAACCGTAGGACTCCGGGACCAGCGTGAGACAGCCGATGATCGCGACGATCGAGATGGGCACGTTGATCCAGAACACCGACGACCAGGCGAAGTGCTCCACCAGGTAGCCGCCGACCACGGGGCCGATGGCGATCGATGCGCCGGCCGCGGCCGACCACACGGCGATCGCCTTCGTGCGCTCCTGCTTCTCCGGGAACAGCTCGGAGATGATGGCCAGGGTCGCGGGGAAGATCAGTGCCGCGGCGGCGCCCAATGCCGCACGCGCGGTGATCAACTGGGCCAGCGAGGTGGACCTGGTCGCCAGGATGGAGATCACGATGAAGCACGCGAGTCCGGCAACGAGCACCTTGCGCCGGCCGATCCGGTCTCCGAAGTAGCCCGTGGCCAGCAGCAGGCCCGCGAAGACCAGCGTGTAGGAGTCCACGATCCACTGCAGCGCGCTCATCCCGCCGCCGAACTCCTCGCTCAGCGTGGGCAGCGCGATGGTGACGATGCTGTTGTCCATACCCGTCATGAGGACGGCGATACACACGGTGCCGAGCGATATCCACCGCTTCGACGCGCTCAGGGCGCCAGGGGAAGCCGGCATATCAGCGACCGGACCCCTCACCCTCGGTGGCCGCGACCTCGGCCATGAAGGCGTCGAAGGCCGCGATGAACTGATCCCGGCCGTGCAAATCGTTCGCGGCGGCCGCACCGGTGCGGCGTGCACCCACGACCACCGCCTCGTCGCGCACCAGGGCTAGCACCTCGGCCGCGATGGTGTCGGCGGTCATCCGGCGGCGGGGCAGCACGGCGCCGGCCCGGGCGGCCTCGATCCGCCGGCCCCAGAAGTGCTGGTCGAAGGCCTGGCTGCACACCAGCGACGGGCTGCCCGAGGCCGCCGCGATGGCGGTGGTGCCCGCGCCGCCGTGGTGCACCAGGACCGCGCATCGCGGGAACACCGCATCGTGATCGACATCGGGGACCACCAGCAGGTCCGGCGTGTTGACCACCTCGTCGCCGGTGCGGGCCGACCATCCGGGCACGGCGATCACCCGCATGCCGTTGCGCGCCAGAGTGGCCGACAGCCCGCCGACCACACCGTCGAAATCCACGACCGGCATGCTGCCGAAGCCCACGTAGACGATCGGCCGGTCGTCCTGCGCGATCCAGGCCTCGATCGCGGCATCGCGATCGGCCCGGTCGGCGGGGCGGCCGCCGATCCGGATGAAACCGATCCGCGGCTGCCGCTCGTCGTGGCGGGTGCGCGGGGGCACCAGCGCCGTCCCGAAGGCCTCGATCCGCAGGATGTCGCGGCCGGCAAGCACCGACCGGGGATTGACGATCCGGTGGGGATAGCCCACACGCTTGGCCAGGTGCAGAGTCTTCTTGAAGATGCTCAGCGCCCAGCCCACGTTGAACACCCGGTAGGTGAGGGGCAGTACGGCCGGGATCTTCGCCGCCGCGTCCTGCAACCGGGGGCCCAGCAGAGGATTCGGCACCGGGCTGTGCGGATCGCCGGGGAAGTACTCCAGCATCACCAGCGGCGTGTGGCGCCGGTGGGTGACCAGGGCCGCGCGTTCCTCGATGATCCGGGTGCTGATCACGCAGTCGGCGCCCTCGCACAGTGCCTCGAGGTGCTCGTCGAACTCATCGGCGTGTGAATCCGCGAGCCTGCCCACGGCCCGCAGCTGCGTGGTGGTGCCGGTGCCGAAGAACTTCTCCTGGCCGAGCGGCGACTGCAGGAATTCCTTGAGATTGAGCGTGGTGAGTACGCGCGGTTCGAAGCCGTGCGACCGCACGAAGTCCCGCGATTCCACCGTGCACCCGATCTCGACGGTGTCCCCCCTGTCGGCGAACACCCCCGCTACGGCGAGGAGCGGGCTGATGTCTCCGCGGGAGCCCATGCACGCGATCGCTATCCGCACGGTGCCTGCCTTCCATTGTTGTACAGCGAAAGAAAGATCGGAGGTTTGTCGCAGTTTGCGATATTGTCGCGGTCTGCGATCGAATCAGGACAATACGGGACCACTAATCTTCGCGCACGCCTGCACTCACTCCGCCGAAGCCGGGCTCGATTCATCTGATGAATCGTCGACGGCCTCGGCCAGCCGGGAGATCCTCGCGTCCGCCGGTCCCTCGACGGTCACCTCGAAAGTGCGCGCCCGCAACGAGGGCGGCAGGTCTTCGGGAACCGCGGCGGTCACGATCACCTGCTCGGTCGCCAGCGCGACCTCCGCCAGCGCGGTGCGCCGCTTGGTATCGAGCTCGGCGAAGACATCGTCGAGCAGCAGTACCGGCTCGCTCCCGCCGGACCGCAGCAGTTCCAGCGAGGCCAGCCGCAATGCCAGTGCGTACGACCAGGATTCACCGTGGGAGGCGAAGCCCTTCGCGGGTTCGTTGCCGAGCCGCAGGTCCACATCGTCGCGGTGCGGCCCCACCAGGCACACGCCGCGTTCGATCTCCCTGGACCGTGCGCGCTGCAGGCCCGCCAGCAGGGCCTGTTCGAGTTCGGCGACGGTGGCCTCGGCGGGCTCGCCCTCGAAGTCCTCGTCGAACAGGCCGCTCGTATAGGCCATGGTGGCGGCGCGCGAATGCGGCGCAAGGGCCCCGTAGGCCAGCGTGAGATGCGGTTGCAGCGCGGCCACCACCTCGAGCCTGGCCGCGAGCAGTTCGGCGCCGAACCGGGCGAGCTGCGCGTCCCAGACGTCGAGCGTGGACAGCATCGATTCGGCGTCGGGTCCCCCGCGCCGAGCGGCGGCGTAGGCCGTCTTGAGCAGGGCCGTGCGCTGTTTGAGCACGCGCTCGTAATCGGCCTTCTCGGCGGCGATCCGGGGCGTGCGCAGAATCGCGAGATCGTCCACGAAGCGTCGGCGGCCGCCGGGCTCGCCCCGCACCAGCGCCAGATCCTCGGGGGCGAACAGCACCGACTGCAGGATTCCCAGCAGGTCGCGGGGCCGCCGACTCGGCGCGGTGTTGATCCGGGCCTTGTTCGCGCGGCCCGCCACGATGTCGATCTCCGCGGTCAGCTCGCGGCCCTCATTGTGCACCGTGGCCAGAACCGAGGCGGATTCGGCGCCCACCCGGATCAGCGGCTGATCGGTGGACACACGATGCGAGCCGAGCGTGGCCAGGTAGTTCAGCGCCTCGACGAGGTTCGTCTTCCCGAATCCGTTGCGCCCCACGAAGACATTGATGCCCCGATCCAGTTCGATGTCCACATCGTCCCAGGACCGGAAGTCGCGCAGGCGCAATCGGCGAACGTACAAGGGAAGCGGCGAGAACCTAGTCGGCGCGGCGCACGGCGTGACCGCCGAACTGATTACGCAGGGCCGAGACCGCCTTCATGGTGTCCGAATCATCCTGCCGGGACTGGAATCGCGCGAACAGCGCGGCCGCGATCACGGGCGCCGGTACCGAATGCCGGATGGCCTCCTCGACGGTCCAGCGGCCCTCGCCGGAATCCTCGGTGTAGCCGGTGATCTCCTGCAGGCCGGGATCCTCTTCAAGGGCCTTGACCAGCAGATCCAGCAGCCACGACCGCACCACGGTGCCCTTGCTCCAGGCGCGCAGCGTGCCGGCCACGTTCTCGATCAGCGGCTCGGCCTCAAGCAGGTCGTAGCCCTCGCCGTAGGCCTGCATCAGGCCGTACTCGATGCCGTTGTGGATCATCTTGGCGTAGTGACCGGCGCCGACGGGGCCGCTGTGCGCGAAGCCGTCCGCCCGATCGCCCTCGGGGCGCAGGGCGTCGAAGATCGGCATCGCGCGCTCCACATCGGCGTCCGAGCCGCCGACCATGAGCCCGTAGCCGTTCTCCAGGCCCCAGACACCGCCGGAGACACCGCAATCGAGGTAGCCGATGCCCTTGGCGGCCAGCAGCTCGGCGTTCGGCTGATCGTCGGTGTACTTGGAGTTGCCGCCGTCGATCACCAGATCGCCCTCGCCGAGCAGGTCCGCCAGCTTGCGCACCGTCTCCCGGGTGGGCTCGCCGGCCGGCACCATCACCCAGACCACGCGCGGCGCCTCGAGCGCGTCGACCAGGGCCTCCAGGGTGGGGACGTCCGTCACCTCGGGCCGCGGGTCGTACCCGACGACCTCGTGCCCACCGGCACGCACGCGCTGGCGCATGTTCGCGCCCATCTTGCCCAGACCGATGAGACCCAACTGCATGCTGGTCATGCCTTCCGTGTGATGGAGTTCGACGGTTCGATCAGCCGGGCAGACGCACGGGCATCAGCAGGTACGTGTACGCGCTCTGCGGCGCGGGGAACGCCCCCGAGTCGTCCGGCTGGAAAGCATTCTCCACCGTGGGGCGCAGCACCGCAGGCCGAGAGGGCGTGGTGAACCCGAAGGTCACCGACTCGGTGTGGATCGCTGCCAGGCCGTCCTGCAGGTAGCCCGGGTTGAAGGCGATGGTGAGCGGCTCGCCCTGGAAATCGGCGGGCAGCTCCTCCTCGGCCTTGCCGGCGTCGTCGCCACCGGCCGAGAGCCGCAGCGAACCGTCGCCGAACTCCATCCGCACCTGCGCGCCGCGGTCCGCCACCAGGGCCACACGCTTGATGGCCTCGAGCAGCGGTGCGATCTCCATCGTGGCGATCGCGGTGTGCGCGGCGGGGAGCAGCTGGCGGAACTTCGGGAAATCGGCGTCCAGCAGGCGGGTGGTGGTGCGGCGGTCCGGGCCGACCACACCGAGCAGACCGTCGGCGCCCACGGCGGAACCGGCGCCCAGCGCGATACCCACCTCGGAATCACCGGCGAAGGTCTTCGCGGCCTCGGACAGGGTCTTCGCGGGCACCAGGACGGCGGCCTTCACGTCGCCGGACTGCGGCTGCCATTCGAATTCGCGCACGGCCAACCGGAACCGGTCGGTCGCGGCCAGAACCACCTTCTCGCCCTCGATCTCCACCCGGATACCGGTGAGCATGGGCAGCGTGTCGTCTTTGCCGGCGGCGATGGCGACCTGCGAGATGGCCTCGGCGAAGGTCGACCGCTCGATGGCGCCGGTCTGCTGCGGCAGCTCGGGAAGCTGCGGGTAGTCCTCGACGGGCATCGTGGGCAGCGAGAACTTCGCACTGCCGCAGCTGATGGCCACGCGGGTGACATCGAGTTCCACGTCGACCGGCTTGTTGGGCAGAGCCTTGGTGATGTCGGCGAGCAGCCGGCCGGACACCAGCACCTGGCCCTCGTCGGCGACCTCGGCGCCCACGCGCACCTGCGCCGAGACCTCGTAGTCGAATCCGGAGACGGTGAGCCCGTCGTCGCCCGCGGTCAGCAGGACGCCGCCGAGCACCGGTACCGGGGGACGCGACGGCAGGCTGCGGGCCACCCACGCGACGGATTCGGCGAACTCCTCGTGCGGGACGCGAAACTTCATGCCGACGGAGCCTTTCGGTAGGGACATGCGGGCAGGGCGTGGCGGCTTCTGCCGTCAGGGCTTCGATGCTATAGGAGGCGGGACCGGCGGGTGTACGCCCGCCTGAACTACAGCTCCGGCGCGGGCCGATGCGGCCCGCTTCCCCACACCCTCTTTTCAAAAGAAGTATTGAAAGAAGAAATAGCCTGTAGTCATAAGGCCTGTGGATGATGTGGAGGAAGGCCGTCCGCGCAGCATCACAGGCGTGTCGGTGTGTTGACGACGCGCCGTAGGCAATGTGGAAGTACATCCGTGTAATTGGTGAGGAACCGAACCTGTGGACGGTTGTGGAGGAATCATCCCCAGGTTGTTCCTGCATTTTCGGTGATTCATCCACAGGCGACGCGGTCGATGCACAGGTGCCCGCTCCGCGCCGTGGCGTACCTTGTGACCATGGGATACCCCGATCCGCAGCAGAATCCCGGGCAGCATCCGGGCGGCCAGAACTATCCGGCGCAACCCGGTGGTCCGGTGCCGCCGCAGCAGCCCGGCGGCCCCTATCCCCCGGCACAGCCGGGCGGTCCGTACCCGCCGGCGCAGCCGGGCGGGTACCAGCCCACGCGGGAAATGGGCCGCGAGGAGACCGGCGGCCAGCCCGGCGGCTACGAGCTCGGCTACGCACCGGGCGCGTACGGCCCCTACGACGGCCAGCAGCCCCCGCAGGGCCCGCCCCCCGGTGATCCGTACGGTCCGGGTGGGCCCGGTGGTGGGGACGGCGGCGACGGCAACAAGAACAAGAAGGTGCTGTGGATCGCCGTGGCCACGGTGATCTTCGTGCTGGTGCTGGCGGGCGTCGTGGTGGGTGTCGCCACGAGCGGTTCGAAGGAGACGGCGGCGACCACGACGGCCACGCCGACCACGACGGCTACCCGCACCACGACCAAGGCGCCGGCCACCGGCGGCACTGCGTCACCGTCGTTCTCGCTGCCCAACATCTTCGGCGGCGGGTCCACCACCGGACCGAACGCGCGGCAGTGGCAGGTGGAAGTGTCCGGCAGCGGCTCGGCGCAGCTGGTGACGATCGGCATTCCGGACACGAGTCTGTTCGGCTCGCAACCGCTTCCGTGGTCGAAGACCTTCTCCTCGGACGCGGCGCTGGTGAACATCACCGTGATCGGTTACACCGGCGATGTCACGTGCAAGATCACCCGGAACGGCACGGTCGTCTCGGAACAGAAGTCGAGCGCCGAGGGCACCGGCGGCGGACCGCTCATCTGCAGCAGCGGGCGCTGACCGCTACTGGCTGCGCCGCTTGATCCGGGTGGTGAGTTCCTGCACCTGGTCGTAGACGCGGCGCCGCTCCGGCATCTCCTTGCGGATCTTGCGTTCCGCGTACATCACCGTGGTGTGGTCGCGGTCGAAGATCTGGCCGATCTTCGGCAGCGACAGCTCGGTGAGCTCGCGGCACAGGTACATCGCGATCTGCCGCGCGTGGGTCACGGCGCGGGCGCGCTCGGTGCCCTTGAGATCGGCCACGGTGATCTCGAAGTACTCCGCCACCACCGAAAGGATGGTGCTGGAACTGATCTCGATCGTCGTGGTGTCCGGCACCAGATCGCGCAGCACCATCTCGGCGAGCTCGTAGGTCACGTCTGTCTGCGTGAGTGAGGCGAAGGCCGTCACGCGGATCAGGGCGCCCTCGAGCTCGCGGATGTTGCGGTCGATGCGGGTGGCGATGAGTTCGAGCACATCGTGCGGAACGTGGATCCGCTCCATCTGCGCCTTCTTGAGCAGGATCGCCATGCGGATCTCGAGCTCGGGCGGCTGCACATCGGTGATCAGGCCCCACTCGAACCGAGTGCGCAGCCGATCCTCCAGCGTTGCAAGCTGTTTCGGCGGCCGGTCCGAGGAGACCACGATCTGCTTGTTCGCATTGTGCAGCGTGTTGAAGGTGTGGAAGAACTCCTCCTGGATACCCAGTTTCCCTTCCAGGAACTGGATGTCGTCCACCAGCAGGATGTCCACATCGCGGTAGCGCTGCTTGAACTGCACCTGGCGGTCGTCCTTGAGCGAGTTGATGAAGTCGTTCGTGAACTCCTCGGTGGAGACGTACTTCACCCGCATGCCCGGGAACAGGCGCTGCGCGTAGTGCCCCGCCGCGTGCAGCAGGTGGGTCTTCCCGAGTCCGGACTCGCCCCAGATGAAGAGCGGGTTGTAGGCGCGGGCCGGCGCCTCGGCCACGGCGAAGGCCGCCGCGTGCGCGAACCGGTTGGAGGCGCCGATCACGAAGGTCTCGAAGGTGTACTTCTGGTTCAGGCTCGAACCGGAGCTGCCGCTCGACTTCGACGACGGACCCGTCATCGGCGGCGGCAGGGTGACCGACGGTGCCTCCAGGGTGGCCGTCGGCGTGGGTACGGGGAGGTCGGCGGTGCTGGGCCCGGCCGGCGGTTCGGCCTCGACGGTGACCGGCGGCGTCGCGTCCGGGGAGATGCGCACGCCGAGCTCCACGTCTTGGCCGAGCCGCATGGACAGCGCATCGATGATCGGGTCCCGCAGACTGCGGTCGATCACGTCCTTCATGAGCTGCGACGGGACGGCGACGAGCGCGAAGCCCTCGGTCAGGGTCAGCGGTTGGACCAGGCGCAGCCAGGCCTTCTCCTGCATGGTGAGGGTGCGATCGGTGCTCTCCCCACAGAGATCGTCGACGACGGCCGTCCACGTCTCGATGAGTGGATCAACGGTCATCAGGTCCTCCGCGCCGGGCCCGGAGCTGTTGGGCTGCCGGCTTCTCGTCCACATGTTCGTTATCGGGTTGTGCATGAATCCACCCCACCCGACCTGCGAAAGCACTCTACTCCACAGATCTATCCACAGGTGTGGAAGAACCGGGTATAAGGATGCTGCGGCCGTTGTCTCGGCCGATCGTCGATCTCGCTGCGCTGGTGCAGGCGGTCCGGGGTCGGGCCCCGGCTACGGAGCCGCCCGAAGGCCGGTACACGCCAGGTCCCTGCGGGCCCGGTGCTGCCGTGCCTCGATGCCACGGACGGCCGTGGTCGTGCTCAGCGATCGCATTCGGCAAAGTTAACAGAGCGGAGCGGACTCCTCAACACGAAGCACATTCTCGCAGGACAGTGTGGGACGCGACCGGGAATCGGCGTGTCGGGCGACCCTCATCGTGACCTGCGTCACGGGACCGGCGGTGTCGCGGTTTGACCTTGTCAGGCGGGATAAGTAGTCTTGGACGGTCTGTGCGCACACCGATCCGTCGGGCGAGTTCGACCTCAAGTTGAACTTCATGTGTCGCCGAGAGTTTCCATCCACCATCCGGTGGCGCACCAGCGCCGCCGTACCGAACAAGGAGTGTCACCGTGGCTAAGGGCAAGCGGACGTTCCAGCCGAACAACCGTCGCCGCGCGCGGGTTCACGGCTTCCGTCTTCGTATGCGCACCCGTGCCGGGCGCGCCATCGTCTCTTCGCGTCGTGCCAAGGGCCGCGCGAAGCTGACGGCCTGATTCATTGATCCACGGCGCCACCGCGGCCCCTGAGCGTTCAGGGCGCGGTGGCGTTCGTGCACAGGGGATACGAAGGCAGACCCACGCAGTGCTACCCGCCCGCCACCGGATGAGTTCGTCGCGCGATTTCGCCGCGGCGGTCAAAGGTGGCCGGAGGGTGGGCCGGCGCTCGATCGTCGTGCACGTGGTGAACCGTGGCCAACCGGCAATGGCTGATGAGATTGCAAGCCCGGCAGCTGCTTCCGAGCGGATGCCGGGCCTCGTCGTGTCCGGGAGCGGTGTGGATCCGGTGATCCCGGCGCCGCGGGTGGGACTGATCGTGTCCAAGTCGGTGGGCAATGCCGTCACCCGGCACGCCGTGGCCCGGCGACTGCGCGCGGCCGCCTCGTCGCTGGTCGGCGGACTCGACGACGGCTCGCTCGTGGTGATCCGCGCATTGCGCGCCGCTGCGGACGACGACTCCGATGAACTTGCGGCGCAACTGCGCTCGGGCCTCACCAAGCTGGGTGCCCTGTGAGCGCGGCCACCGCGATGCGGCAGCTGCCGCGGCGCGCACTGATCGGGATGGTGCAGTGGTACCGCACCTGGATCTCTCCGATGCGCCCTCCCACATGCCGTTTCATGCCCACCTGCAGTGAGTACGCGGTGGAGGCGCTCAGCCGGTACGGCGCCGTGCGGGGTGTGTACCTCAGTACCATTCGGCTGTTGAAATGCGGTCCCTGGCACCGCGGCGGATGGGACCCTGTTCCCGAGTAGCTCGTTCCCCCGGCGCCGATCGCCACCCGCGCGGCTATGCCCGCCGCGCCCGAAACCTCATGAAGTAGAACGACAAGGAGCACCACGGACGTGTTCAATCCCTTATCTCTGGACTACGTGTACTACCCGGTCTCGGGCATCATGTGGGTCTGGCACAAGCTGTTCTCGATGATTCCCGGCCTGGGTCCGGACAAGGGAGTCACCTGGGCTCTTTCGGTGATCTTCCTGGTGCTCACCCTGCGCGCCATCCTGTACAAGCCCTTCGTCCGCCAGATCAAGACCACGCGGCAGATGCAGGAGTTCCAGCCGCAGATGCAGGCGCTGCGGAAGAAGTACGGCAAGGACCGGCAGAAGCTGGCCCTGGAGATGCAGAAGCTGCAGAAGGAGCACGGTTTCAATCCGCTGCTCGGCTGTCTGCCTGCGCTGCTGCAGGTTCCGGTGTTCATCGGCCTGTTCCACGTGCTGCGCTCGTTCAACCGGATGCCCGGCGGAGCCACCCAGATGTTCGGCTCGCCCAACATGACGGCGTACGAGACGCGCCACACGCCGAACTACTTCTTCTCGGCCACCGACGTGCAGAGCTTCCTGGACGCCCGCCTCTTCGGCGTGCCGCTGTCCTCGTACGTGCAGGAGCCCTTCGAGCAGTTCCAGGCCTTCATGCCGGTGAACATCAACAACGACTTCATCCAGCCTGACTTCGACAAGTGGATGATCTTCTGGCTGGCCGTGCCGCTCATGATCGTCGCCGCCCTGGCCACGCACTTCAACGCCCGTGCCTCGATCGCGCGCCAGCCCGTCGCCTCGCTCGATAACCCGCAGACGGCCATCATGAACCGCCTGATGCTGTGGGTCTTCCCCATCGGCGTGCTGGTCGGTGGTTTCTTCCTGCCCGTCGCCATCCTGATCTACTGGGTCACCCAGAACATCTGGACCTATTGCCAGCAGCACATCGTCTTCGGCAAGTTGGACAAGGAAGACGAGGAGAAGAAGAAGCTGGCGCAGGAGAAGCGCGCCGAGAACGCCCCCAAACCCGGTGCGAAGCCGGTGGCGAAGAAGGGCGGCGCGCAGGCGGCCAAGGCGGTCGATACGACCGCTGGAGCCGAGACGGAGGACGCCGAGGAGGCGACCGACGCACCGTCGAAGCCCACCCCCGGCGCCAAGCCCGCGGCCGGTGCGAAGCCGAAGCAGCAGCATCCCTCCGGGAACGCTCGCCAGCGGCAGCGCAACCAGCAGCAGCGGAAGAAGCGGCGCTGAGCCGCCCCTATACCCCTACTGAAGAACCACAAGGAGTACGCATGTCTGACGACGTGACCGTCGAGGACGAGAAGACCACCGCCGTGGCGCCCGCGGATACCGCTGCCGAGGAGGACGACGAACTGGTCGAGGAGGGCGAGATCGCCGCCGACTACCTCGAGCAACTGCTCGACATCCTGGACTTCGACGGCGATATCGACCTCGATGTCGAAGGCGGCCGCGCGATCGTGGCCATCGACGGTGGCGAGGATCTGACGAAGCTCGTGGGCCAGCGCGGTGAGGTCCTGGACGCCCTGCAGGAGCTGACTCGCCTCGCGGTGCAGCAGTCCACCGGCGACCGCAGCCGGCTGATGCTGGACGTGGCCGGCTGGCGCGCCGGCCGTCGTGCGCGGCTGTCCACACTGGGCGCCGAGATCGCGGCCCGTGTCGTGGAGAGCGGCGAGAAGGAGTCGCTCAAGCCGATGACGCCGTTCGAGCGCAAGATCGTGCACGACGCCGTGGCCAAGGTCGACGGTGTGCGCTCGGAGAGTGAGGGCGCGGAGCCGAACCGCCGCGTGGTGGTTCTGCCCAGCGCCTAGACTGGAGCAGAGGTGAACGATGGGTCCCGGGCCGTGCGCCTGGGGCCCATCGTCGTTTGCGGGCAGCGCGAGCTGTGAAATGACACGAGTGTGATTCGGAGGTTTCACGTGGAACGGCGGGATGCGGAAGCGGTGGCCTCGACGGCGGACGAGGCGGGGCAGGAGCTGCCCCCGGCTCCCGCGGAGGCGACAACGGTGTTCGGCGACCGGCTGCCGCTGGCCGAGGAGTACGCGCACGTGTTGGCCACCGACGGTGTGGTGCGCGGGCTGATCGGTCCGCGTGAGGTACCCCGGCTGTGGGAGCGCCACATCCTCAACTGCGCTGTGCTCGGCGAACTGGTCGAGGCGGGCGAGACGCTCGTCGATGTCGGCAGTGGGGCCGGCCTCCCCGGTATTCCGGTCGCGATCGCGCGCCCCGATGTCGAAGTGATTCTGGTGGAGCCGCTGCTGCGGCGCGCGGTCTTCCTCGAGGAGTTCTGCGCGGAGCGCCTGCCGAATGTTCGTGTGGTCCGGGGCCGCGCCGAGGAGCGCTCGGTGGTGCAGGCCGCGGGCGGAGCCGATGTGGTCACCTCCCGCGCCGTCTCGGGTTTCCCGAAGTTGGCTCCGTGGTCCGCTCCCCTGCTGCGCGATGGCGGCCGGCTGTTGGCACTGAAGGGTTCGCGCGCCGGCGATGAGATCGAGGAGCACTCGGCGGTCCTCGCGAAGGCCGGACTGTGCGATCCCGAGGTGGTCCGGTGCGGCGAGGGCGTCGTCGATCCGCCGACGACCGTCGTCCGTGCCTACCGCCGCGGGTCCGGTGCGGGGAAGTCGTCGCGCCGCGGCAAGTGATCGAATCCGGGCGAAACGGACAGTATTTGCCCCCTACTGGTTACCCACGGTCTTTTTCGACACGTGACAGACGGCCTCTCCGGGGCGGTCCCGACGGGCCCTCACCGGGAGGCAGTTCGGTACGCGCGTACCAATAATTCCGCGGATTGCGGTCCGCCGCGGAGCAGACCCGGGCAGCCCCAGTCCGATCTGTCGGGAGTCATGACGCGGACTGCTCGACGCACGAGCGCGAGTCGAGACCGGGGTCAGTCCTCTCCCCCGTGTCCGACGGCCCTCGGGCGGCCCGCCATGGCGGCGGAGATCCGGCCATCGAGATCGGTGGGCAATTCCGATTGACTCGGTCGAAGAGACGGGTCGGTCGGTGAATTCGGGTGCTGATCCGATCGGCTCGTAGGACCGAGGCCGGGCGCCGGGAGCGGACCGGTGTGCGAGGCGTGACAGGGCTGTGGGCCATCCCCACGATGTTTCACGTGGAACCTGTGATCGCCGCGAGGGCCCACGGTGCGGCCGTCGCACCGTGACCTGTCCGCGTCCCGCTCGACGGTGACCGCGAGCGAGCGGCTACGGATCCGCGATGACGACGATGCCGTCGAGCGGAGCACGTGGGCGGCGACGGGCGGTGAGCCGGACGAGCCGGCGGGTGCGAGGCGCGCACTTCCCTGCGGGGGCGCCGTGCGGAACGCTCCCGGGCGGGACGCCGCGAGCAGCGCATCACGGCCGGGGCAGGCGCGGGCCGGGGGCCGGTACCGGCGGGAGGCCCGATCGGCAGAAGACGGGGGCGGTACGCGGCGCATCGCCGGCAGGACTCCGGGCAGCGTCCAGAGCGTTGTGGCCGCGAGGCCGGCTGCCGAGTTTCACGTGAAACAGACTCCTCGATCGCGCGGAGTTTCACGTGAAACTCGAGAGTCTCGGACGTCGTCGAGCCGGACGGAACGAACCGAGCTGCGCCGATCGCCCGGACCCGGATGCCGGGCTGACGGTGTCGGAACGAGTCACTAGGATGGGGACATCAAGCTGAGGAGTATGCGTGACTGATCACGAATCCGGGTACGACGTTTCACGTGGAACCACGGAGGACGACACCCCCATCGCCGAGGCGGCCCGTCGCGCCAGCCAGGTCCTGACGCCGGGAGGTGCCGGCACCCTTCCCAAGCCCACGGCACAGCGGGTGCTGACCATCGCCAACCAGAAGGGCGGCGTCGGCAAGACGACCACGGCGGTCAACCTCGCCGCGGCGCTCGCGCTGCAGGGCCTGCGGGTGCTCGTGGTGGATCTCGATCCGCAGGGCAATGCCAGCACGGCGCTCGGGGTCGACCATCGTTCGGGCGTACCGTCCACCTACGAGCTGCTGATCGGCGAGACCACCCTGGAGGAGGCGATGGCGCAGAGCCCGCACTCCCCCAACCTGTTCTGTGTGCCCGCGACCATCGACCTGGCCGGCGCCGAGATCGAACTCGTCAGCATGGTGGCTCGCGAGACCCGGCTGAAGAATGCGCTCGCGAGCGCCGCGGACGCCGATATCGATTACATCTTCATCGATTGCCCGCCGTCGCTGGGGCTGCTCACCGTGAACGCGCTCGTCGCCGCGCGCGAGGTGCTGATCCCGATCCAGTGCGAGTACTACGCGCTGGAGGGTGTGGGACAGCTGCTGCGGAACATCGAGCTGGTGCAGGCGCACCTGAACAAGGATCTGCACGTCTCCACCGTGCTCCTCACGATGTACGACGCACGCACCAAGCTCGCCGATCAGGTGGCGGCCGAGGTCCGCAACCACTTCGGCGAACGCGTTCTCAGCGCCACCATCCCCCGCAGCGTCAAGGTCTCCGAGGCGCCGGGCTACGGCACCACGGTGCTCGACTACGACCCGGGTTCGCGCGGCGCGATGAGCTATCTGGACGCCGGGCGCGAACTGGCGCTCCGCGGCGCGGGGCAGGCGGTGTAGTCATGGCGACGCAGAAGAAGGGCGGCCTCGGTCGCGGCCTCGCCGCCCTGATCCCCACCGGACCCGACGAGGGACCGCGGCTCGGCAACGCCGCGGCCGACGTGGTGATCGGCGCCAAGCAGACGGCACCCGCACCCGGCGGCGTCGGGGGGAAGCGCGCAGCGTCGTCCCGCACCCCGGGCGCCGCGGACGAGACCGGCGGCGGCGATTCGCTGGGCGCCGTGTACCGCGAGCTCGCGCCGACCGCGATTCAGCCCAACCCGCAGCAGCCCCGCTCCGTCTTCGACGAGGAGGCGCTGGCCGAGCTCGTGCACTCGATCCGCGAGTTCGGGCTCATGCAGCCGATCGTGGTGCGTCCGCTCCCCACGCCGAAGGGCGAGGTGCGGTACCAGCTCGTGATGGGCGAGCGCCGCTGGCGGGCGAGCCAGGAGGCCGGCCTCGAGACCATCCCGACGATCGTCCGCGAGACCGCCGACGGCGACATGCTGCGCGACGCCCTGTTGGAGAACATCCACCGGGTGCAACTGAACCCGCTCGAAGAGGCGGCCGCCTACCAGCAACTGCTGGAGGAGTTCGGCGTGACGCACGACGAACTCGCCGCCAGGCTCGGCCGCTCGCGGCCCGTGGTCACCAACACCATCCGGCTTCTCCGCCTCCCCGTGGCCGTGCAGCGCCGCGTGGCCGCCGGAGTGCTGTCCGCCGGCCATGCCCGCGCACTGCTCGCCCTCGAGGCCGGGACCGAGGCGCAGGAGTCCCTCGCCGCCCGGATCGTGGCCGAGGGCATGTCGGTGCGCGCCACCGAGGAGGCGGTCACCCTCGCCAACCGCGGGGACGGCACCGTGGCCCCGGCGGCCCCGAAGCGGCGCCAGGAGGCCGACCCGGGCCTGCGCGATGTGGCCGACCGCATCGCCGACCGGCTCGACACCAAGGTCACCGTCTCCATGGGTAAGCGCAAGGGCAAGATCGTGGTCGAGGTGGGCTCGGCCGATGATCTCGACCGCATCGTCTCGCTGCTCGCCGGCCGGTAGTCCCATGGCTCTCACGATCGTCCCCCTCACGCTGGGCGCCTTCGACGACCTGCCGAAGCACCTGCGTCAGTGCGTGTACTGGGAGGTGGCCCCCGGGGCGGCCACCCTGACCGACACGGCCTTCGACAAGGAGGCCTGGCTGTCGATGCTCATGCTGGAGTGGGGCTCCTGCGGGCAGATCGCGATCGATCACCGGCCGGACGGCAGCTCCCGCCTGGTGGGCGTGGCCTTCTACGCCCCGCCCCGCACCGTGCCCCGTGCCGCCACCTTCCCCACCGCCCCGGTCAGCCCCGATGCGGTGCTCCTGACCTGGGTGGGAGCCGAGCCGGGCGTCGAAGACCGGGTCCGTGAGGAACTGGTGACGGCGGTGTGCACCGATCTGGTGCGCCGCGGTGTGCGGGCGGTGGAGGCCTTCGGTCTGCTCACACCCGTGGGTCAGACCACGGAAAGTGTTGTGGCGCAAATAGATTGCGGTCCATGCGGCTGCGATACGGTGCCGCTGACCGATGCCGACTTCCTGGAGCGAATGGGTTTCGAGACCGTGGCACCGCATCACCGCTACCCCCGGCTTCGGCTGGAGCTGTCCGAGGGCCTCGGATGGAAGGCGGGCGTGGAGCACGCACTGGAGCAGCTGCTGGCGGCCGGTGCGGCCGAAGCGGCCCTCCGTGAGGCGCTGGAGGGGACGGGAGACGCCGCGGCACCCGTGTGCCGGGCGGAGGACTGACGGGGCCGTGAGAGCCCCGTCAGGCACTCACGTGTCCGAGGTCTCCTCGAGCGCGATCAGCTCGGCGAAGGTGTACGTACCGGTGGGCCGGTCGTTCTCGCCCAGCAGGTACATCCGCTTGACCGCCACGAGGATCGCCTCGGCGATGGTGTCGCGCATCTCCGGGGAGGCGAGCACCGCCGCATCCTCGGGATTGGTCACGTAGCCCACGTCGATCTGCACCGTGGGCATCCGCGTCAGGCGCACGATGTCCCAGGTCCGGCCGTGGTAGTGGCAATCGCTGAGCGGAGTGCGCGCCACGATCTCGCGCTGGATGAACCCGGCCAGGTTGCGGCCGATGTTCGAGCTGGCGCCGTGGGTGTTGCCGAAGTGGAAGGAGGCGATGCCGTGCGCGCGCGGATTGCGGTAGTGCGCGGTGCGCAGCGCGATCATCAGATCGGCCTCGAAGGTGTTCGCGGTGTACGCGCGGG
Source organism: Tsukamurella sp. TY48 (assembly GCF_019656655.1). Taxonomy (GTDB): domain Bacteria; phylum Actinomycetota; class Actinomycetes; order Mycobacteriales; family Mycobacteriaceae; genus Tsukamurella; species Tsukamurella strandjordii. Next base: position 1,876,342 of record NZ_BPMV01000001.1, read on the forward strand.
TGCTGTCGGTGGCGTCCATCCCCCGCGGACGCGACAGGTAGGTCTCCATCCCGGCGGCCGCCATGCGGCCCTCCAGGCGCGAGCCCAGATCCCAGAGGATCTCCTCCTCGGTGATCATCCGGCCGTCGGGGCCGCGCAGCGCGAGCCCCCGGTCGGGCCCGCCGAGGCCGGGATCGATCACGATGCGCTTACCGGACAGCCGCGGACCCGAGCGGCGCACGTGCTCCTCCTCGCGGATCGCGTGCGGGGAACCGCCGGTCACGCGGGAGCCTAGGAAGGTGAGCGAGCGCAGTGTGGCCGGACCGCAGATACCGTCCGCGACCAGGCCGAACTCACGCTGGTAGGCGGAGAGCCCCAGGTGCGTCTGCGGGCCGAACAGGCCGTCGATCATGCCGGCGTAGAAGCCGAGGTTCTGCAGCCGGGCCTGCAGCGCCGCCACATCGTCGCCCGAGGGCGGTGCCGAGGCGATGTAGCTCAGCGTGCGCGCACCGAGCTGATAGGTCGATTCGCGCAGCGCACGGTAGGTGGCCGGGCCCACGACACCGTCGACCAACAGGCCGCGCTGCTGCTGGAAGGCGCGGGTGGCATGGTCCAGGCGACGGTCGAAGACCGCCTCGGGCACCGTCCACCCGCCGCTGACCAGCTCGTTCGGGGCCACGAAATCGGGGAGGAAACCCTGATCGGCGAGGATGCCGCGGATCTCGGCTACGGCACCGCCGTGATCACCGAGGCTGATGCGGGGCATGTCCTGTCCTTCAGTTCGCTCCATGGTCGGCCCCGGACGGGCCGAATCGAGTACACGATACGGCCACTTCGGTGTCCGGACCAACCGCGGTGACCGACTAGAGGACGCCCTCGAGCTCCTTGAGGATGGCCGACTTGCTCTTCGCGCCCACCAGCTTGGCCACCGGCTCACCGTCCTTGAACAGGATCAGCGTGGGGATGCTGAGCACCTGGTAGTCGCGGGGTGCGGCCGGGTTGGCATCCACGTCCACCTTCGCCACGACCAGCGTGTCGGCGTGCTCGTCGGAGATCTGCTCGAGCACCGGCGCCACCATCTTGCACGGACCGCACCAGGTGGCCCAGAAGTCCACCAGCACCGGCTTCGACGATTCGAGGACGGTCTGCTTGAAATCGGCATCGGTGACGGTCACGGTGGCCATGGTTGTTCCTTCGGATCGAAAGGGATTGGGGGAGAGAACGATTACTGCGCGGCCGCGGTCTCGCGGTGGTGCGCTAGCCAGCGCTCGGCGTCGATGGCGGCCGAACATCCGCTGCCCGCGGCGGTGATCGCCTGCCGGTAGGTGTGGTCCACCAGATCGCCCGCGGCGAAGACACCGGGCACGCCGGTGGCGGTGCTGCGGCCCTCGACCTGCACGTAGCCCTCGTCGTCGACGGTGACCTGCCCCGCGACCAGCCCCGAGCGCGGGTCGTGGCCGATGGCCACGAACAGGCCGGTTACGTCCAGCGTGCTCTCGGCGCCGGTCACGGTGTTGCGCACGGCCAGCGATTCGACCGTCTTCTCGCCGTTCACGGCCGTCACCACGGCATCGGTGAGGAAGTGGATCTTCTCGTTGTCGCGGGCGCGGTCCAGCATGATCTTGGACGCGCGGAAGTTCTCGCTGCGGTGGATCAGGGTGACCGACTTGGCGAACTTGGTGAGGAAGATGGCCTCCTCCATCGCCGAATCGCCACCGCCGACCACCGCGATGTCCTGATCGCGGAAGAAGAAGCCGTCGCAGGTGGCGCAGGCGCTCACGCCGCGGCCCAGCAGGGCCTCCTCGCCGGGGATGCCCAGGTAACGGGCGGCGGCGCCCATCGCCAGGATCACGGCGCGGGCGCGGTAGGTGCCCTCGGAGGTGACGACCTCCTTGATCTCGCCGGTGATCTGCGCGGACTCCACATCCTCCATGCGCAGGTCGGCGCCGAACCGGATGGCCTGCTCGCGCATCTCGTCCATCAGCTCGGGGCCCATGATCCCGGCCTTGAAGCCCGGGTAGTTCTCCACCTCGGTGGTGGTCATGAGCGCGCCGCCGAAGTTGGTGCCCTCGAACAGGATGGTCTTCAGCTCGGCGCGGCCGGCGTACACGCCGGCGGTGTAGCCCGCGGGACCCGATCCGATGATGATCACGTCCGCGATATCGGTGCCAGCTGCAGTCATTACCTACCCGCCTCGAGAGAAGATCGATCCGGCCCCGTGCGGGCCGGCTGTTCGTGCCAACGGTCCCGGGGGTCCGGATGTTCCCGCGAGCCTTTCCGCTCCAGGTTACGGCGTGCGTGCGGGCGCGGTGGCGGTGCGTGCGGCCGCGGCCAGGGTGCGGGTCACGAGCACCGACGATGCGGTGCCCTGTGCGCAGGTCGGGGTGACGGCGAGCAGCGTCAGGTCGCCCAGTGCGGGCCCGGGCAGCAGCAGCACGGTGGCGGATGTGCCGCGCACGTCGATCGGGCCGGCGCCGAGCACGATGCGTTTGGTGGTGGGGATCCGGGCGGCATCGAGGCAGCGTTGCAGTGCGGCGTGGTCGGTGAGGGCGCCGCGGTCCCCGCCCGGGGAGGCGGCCGCCAGCAGGATGCCGTTATCGGGTTCGACGGTGCCCGGCTCGCCGAGGGTGCTCAGTGCCACGGTGACGGCCAGGGCGGAGGCGGCGACGGTGCCGACCGCGGCGGCGCCGTAGCGCAGCCGCTTGTTGGGCAGCGTGGGTTTTGGGGCGGTGCGGAGGTCGGCGATGATCCGGCGATCGCCGAGGGGGGTGACATCGGCGGGGCCGTCGGGAGGGGTCCAGGTGGCGTACGTGTCGTCGCGGTACTGCGCCAGCAGGTCGTCGAGCCGGTCGGACCGTGCGCGGTCCGCCCGCGAGCGGCGGCCCCGCTGCGGGGGCTGTTCGCCGTCGCCGTCGGCGTCGGAACCTGGAAGCATCGCTGCAACCTCCTCTCCTGAATTGGACGCATCAGGGTGCGGATCGGTTCCCGAGGCCCTCACACAGCATTGTGCCTTTTCTTACTCGTACGAACGCTGGTGTGTTCCAGCCGCTCCGATCAGCACAGCAGGCGCTCCAACCGGGCCCGTGCGCGCGCCCGGCGGCTCTTGACGGTGCCGACCGCCACGCCGAGCAATTCCGCGGCCTGCGCGACCGACAGACCGTGCATATCGACCGCGATCACCGCGGCGCGCTGATCCTCGGGCAGCATCCGCAGCGCCGCGTCCACCGAGAGCCGCCGGTCGAGATCTTCGGCGGTGCGCCCCTCGTCGGAGGCGAAGTTGCTCAGATCGTCCGGGATCGGCAGCGCCAGCCGGATCTGATTGCGCCGCGCCCGATCGAGGCAGGCGTTCACCACGATCCGGTGCATCCAGCTCGCCACCCGGCAATCGCCACGGAACGTGGGCGAGAGCTGGAAGGCGCGGAGCATGGCCTCCTGCAGGCAGTCCTCCGCATCGGCGTGCGAGCGGATGGTGCGCAGGGCGGTGGCCAACAGCTGGCGCCGGTGCCGCTGATAGAGCAGCGTGAAGGCGTGGTTGTCGCCGCCGGCGGCGCGATCGAGCAGCACCTCGTCGGGTTCCTCGATCGCGCGCGCGTGATGAAGGCGGTCGTGGACGGTGCTCGGCATTCGCCTCGCCATGGTCTTCGGCTCCCCCGAGCCGTCGATCCGCGAGGCGACCTTCCCCCGGTCTGTCATGAACGGATGTTAGGTCGCATTCGGAACCGGATAGGTGGTTTTCTTTGCTATTCGATTAACTTGATTTCGACGTCACGATCCTGTGATCGCAAAGGGCTGGGGAAAGCCTGGTGCGGCCGCTATTCGGGCGATAACATCGGCTCCAGGCCAGGTGGCGCACCCGTCGCTGTGGATTCTCCTCATCCCCGCGTCGAGCTTCAGGAGGCCTTCATGGTCGACACCTCTCTTCATCCGATCCCGCCTGCCGCCGTGTCCGGCGACGATCCCGCGCTCATCGACGGTGCCGTCGCCCGCGCCGGCCGCTGGTTGCGCACCAGCCGCGGGCCCCGTCCCGCCGAGGTGGGCCGCCGCGAGGCCGCCGCCACCAGCAGCCTCGCCGCACTGCTCCACGACCCGCACGGCGTCGACTTCACGATGGGCTTCGTCGACAAGGTCGCGCGGCCCGAGGACGACCGGGTGGCCGCCACAGCGCTGCGCCGCCTCGTCTCCCCCACCGACGGCTCCGTCGGCTCCTTCATGAGCGGCACCGACGCCGCGCTGCTCCGCCTCGGCACCGTGGCCGCGGGGATCGCACCGTCGATCGCGATGCCGGTGGCCCGTGCCCGGCTGCGGCAGCTGGTGGGCCACCTCGTCTTCGACGCCGACGGCGACAAACTGCGTCGCCGCCTGGGCCGCGCCCGCGATACCGGCGTCCGGCTCAACCTCAACCTGCTCGGCGAGGCCGTCCTCGGCCAGGGCGAGGCAGACAACCGGCTGCGCCGCACCCACGAGCTGCTCGCCGACCCCGCAGTGGACTACGTCTCGATCAAGGTCTCCTCCGTGGTCGCCCAGCTCATCCCCTGGGACCTCGAGGGCAACCGCGACCGCATCGTCGAGCGGCTGCGCCCGCTGTACCGCACCGCCCGTGACGGCGGGAAGTTCGTCAACCTCGATATGGAGGAGTACAAGGACCTGCACCTCACCCTCGAGGTCTTCACCGCGCTCCTGGACGAGCCCGAATTCCGCGACCTGACAGCCGGAATCGTGCTCCAGGCCTACCTCCCCGATGCGCCCGGCGCCCTGGCCCGGCTGCTCGACTTCGCCGCCCGCCGCACCGCCGCCGGCGGCGCCCCGATCAAGGTGCGGCTGGTCAAGGGAGCCAACCTCGCCATGGAGCGGGTGGACGCCGAACTGCACGACTGGCCGCTGGCCACCTACGGCACCAAGGCCGATGTGGACGCCGACTACCTGCGGCTACTGGACATCGCCCTGCGGCCCGAACACGCCGACTCCCTTCGGATCGGCGTGGCCTCGCAGAACCTCTTCTCCCTCGCCTACGCCGTGGAACTCGCCGAACGCCGCGGCGTGCAACGGCAACTCGACGTGGAGATGCTCCAGGGCATGGCCCCCATGGAGGCCGCCGCCGTGCGCGCCGACGTGGGCTCGCTCATCCTCTACACCCCCGTGGTGCACGCCGGCGACTTCGACGTGGCCGTCTCCTACCTCGTGCGCCGCCTGGAGGAGAACTCCTCCAGCGACAACTTCCTGTACTCCATGTTCAGCCCCGACCCCGCCGCGATCCCCCTGGAGGAGCAGCGATTCCGGGCCGCCGTCGCGCGCCGCACCCTGGTGCAGGACACCCCGAACCGGGTGCAGGACCGCGCCCACGACCCGCTGCCACCGCACCGCACGACCTTCGTCGGCGAACCCGACACCGACCCGTCGACCCCCGCGAACCGGGCCTGGGCCCGCGCCGCGCTGGCGGCCCCACCCACCGTGACCCCGCCGCCGACGGTCACCGACCCCACGGCGATCGACACCGCCGTGGCCACCGCCCTCAGCGCCCAGACCGCCTGGGCCGCACTCTCCGCCGCCGACCGGGCCGACCGCCTGCAGCGCGTGGCCGACGAACTATCCCGCCGCCGCGGTGATCTGCTCGCCGTGATGGTGCACGAAGCCGGTAAGACCGTGTCCGAGGCCGACCCCGAGATCTCCGAGGCCATCGACTTCGCCCGCTACTACGCGCACAGCGCCCTCGATCTGGCCGAACACGCCCGCGGCGAAGCGGAATTCACGCCCCACCGGCTGGTGGTGGTGACCCCGCCGTGGAACTTCCCCGTTGCCATCCCGCTGGGTGGCGTACTCGCGGCCCTCGCCGCGGGCGCGGCCGTGATCATCAAACCCGCGCCCCAGGTGCTGCGCTGCGGCACGGCGGCCGTCGAGGCCCTGCACGCCGCGGGCGTCCCCCGCGAGCTGGTGCAACTGATCAACGCCGACGAGGCCGCCGCCGGCCGCCGCCTGGTGACCCACCCCGAGGCAGGCGCCGTGGTGCTCACCGGCGCCAGCGAGACCGCGGCCCTGTTCCGCGGCTGGCGCCCCGACCTCGACCTGCTGGCCGAGACCTCCGGCAAGAACGCCCTCATCGTGACCCCCGCCGCCGATCCCGACCTCGCCGTGAACGATCTGGTGCGTTCGGCCTTCGGCCACGCCGGACAGAAGTGCTCCGCCGCCTCCCTGGTGATCGCCGTCGGCAGCGTGGGCACCTCGAAACGGTTCCTGGGGCAGCTCGAAGACGCCGTGCGCACCCTCACGGTGGGCCCGGGCACCGACCTGGGCACCAGCGTGGGCCCGCTCATCGAACCCGCCTCCGGCAAACTGCTCCGCGCCCTCACCACCCCCGGACCCGGGGAGCGCTGGCTCGTGCAGCCCCGTCGCCTCGACACCGAGGGCAGGCTGTGGAGCCCCGGCGTGCTCGACGGAATCGCCGAGGGCAGCTGGTTCCACACCACCGAGTGCTTCGGTCCCGTGCTCGGAATCATGCGCGCCGCCACCCTCGACGATGCGCTGCGGATGCAGAACTCCACCGGCTACGGACTCACCGCCGGACTGCACAGCCTGGACCCCGACGAGATCGCCCACTGGCGCGAGAAGGTGGAGGCCGGCAACCTCTACATCAACCGCCACATCACCGGCGCCATCGTGCAACGCCAGTCCTTCGGCGGCTGGAAGCGCTCCGCCCTCGGACCCGGCGCCAAGGCCGGAGGCCCGAACTACGTGGCCCAACTCGGCCGCTGGAGCGACGCCCCGCGCCCCGATGTGCCCGCACACGCACCGACCCTGTTCAGCGAACGGATCATCGCCGCGGCCCAGCACCTCTCCGCCGACGATGTGCGCTGGCTGCACGCCGCCGCCGCCTCCGATCAGCGGGCGTGGGACAGCGAGTTCGGCGTCGAACACGACCCCACCGGACTGGCCTGCGAGGCCAACGTCTTCCGGTACCGTCCGCTCCCCAAACTCGAAGTGCGCGTGGGCCCCGGCGCCGCACCGCGCGATCTCGTGCGGCTACAGCTGGCCGCGGCGCACACCGGCACCCGGCTGGACGTGACCGTGAGCCCGGACGCGCCGCCCCTGCCCTTCGAAGCACCGGTGCACACCGCCGACGAGTACGCGGGCACCCTCGCCGCCCGCGAGGAGGCCATTCGCATCCGCGTGCTCGGCGAGCCCGAACCGCAGCTCCTCGCCGCCGCCGCGGCCAGCGGCCACACCGTGCTGAGCGCACCGGTGCTCTGGTCGGGACGCCGCGAGCTGCTCAGCGTGCTGCGGGAACAGGCGGTGAGCACCACCCTGCACCGCTACGGACACGTCGCGGACTGAGACCGCTCGCTACGCTCCCGGCGCCCAGTACTGATCGGGCCCGCTCGCTACGCTCCCGGCGCCCAGTATCGATCGGGCCCGCTCGCTACGCTCCCGGCGTCCGGTATCGATCGGGCCCGCTCGCTACGCTCCCGGCGCCCAGACGCCGGAGCTGCCCCGCCGATGGCTGCCCACCAGGTGATCGTCCACGATGCCCACCGCCTGCATCAAGGCGTACATCGTGGTGGGCCCCACGAACCGGAAACCCCGGCGCCGCAACTCCTTCGACAGGGCGATGCTCTCGGGCGAGGTGGCCGCCACCTCCGCCATGGTGCGCGGCGCCGGGGTGCGCTCCGGCCGGAACGACCAGACGAGATCCACCAGGCCACCGTCCTCCCGCAGCGCGATGGTGGCCGCCGCATTACCGATCGTGGCCTCGATCTTCTGCCGGTTCCGGATGATCCCGGGATCGGCCATCAGGCGCTCCACATCCGCCGCGCCGAAACCGGCCACCACATCGGGATCGAACCCGGCGAAGACCTCCCGGAACCGCGGACGCTTGCGCAGCACCGTGGCCCACGACAGACCCGCCTGGAAGCCCTCCAGACTGACCCGCTCGAACAGCCCCTGCTCGTCCCGGATGGGCACCCCCCACTCGGTGTCGTAGTACTCGCGATGCAACTCGTCGATCGCCGCCCACGCCGGCCGCGCCAAACCGTCCTCGCCCACGATCAGTCCATCGTCCACCGTTTCCATGATCCGCTCCCCTCCTCCGGTGCGCCCCGCGGGGCCTGTCCGCACCGTAGCGCCGGGCACCGACAGGATCCGGCGGATTCCGGCCCCGTCGCTCCGCCAAGCGCGCCGCAAGCGACGCTTCAGCGCCGACGTCCATCCTCTGGCCATGAACGCCTGCGCCGAGCCGCTCCGCCTGCTGTACGCGCGGTGGTGCCTGCTCGCCGCGGCGGAGGCGCCGCTCGGGGCGGCCGGGGCCCCGCTACCCTTCCGGATCTCGGTCGACGGTCCGCGCAGCACCGCCGCCGGCGAGGGCGGCTGGGTGGCGCGGTATCACGCCTCCTCCACCGCAGGCGCCACCCTCGCCGGGTTCCCCGCACACCGCGCCGTGCTCTCCTGCGCCGATGCCGGGTGGCGAGTGGCCGGCGCACCGTCGGCCGACGAACTCCTCGCCGGCGGGCCGGACTGGGCCGACCACGCCACCATGCTCGATCACCGGGTACGCACCGGGCACTTCGGCTGGGCCACGTTCTGGGAGGACGGCCGATGGCACTGCCGGACTCCGCCCGAACCGGGCCTACCGCTCCCGCCGGTGAGCACCACCTTCGACGCCGCCGCCGCGCTGGCCGCCCGCTTCGAGGAGCCGGCCGCGGTGGGGGACATCATGTTCCACCTGGTGCGGATGTGCGAGTACGAATGGCTCGACACCGCCTCCTGGGCGGCGGCCTTCGGACCGCTGGCGCCGCAGCGCCTGATCGACGAATCCTGGGAGCGGCTGGTGCGATTCGGGCTCACCCAGTGGACCGGTAGCGGTCCACGCATCGACGGCGTGCCCGGCCGCACCGCGGAGCAGGCGGTGGCGCTGGCCGCGGAACACGCACAGCGGGAGGGGCCGGGGATTCCGGAGGACGTCCGGGTGGATTCGGCGCTGCGCGATCCGAGCGGATGGCGCGTGAGTTTCCGGGACTACCGGGACGGGCCGAGCGTGCGGCCGGTGGTGGTGCAGGTCCCCGACGAGGGACCGGTCAGGAGCCTTGGAAGGACACCCGGTTGATCGTGGTGTACCAGTCGTTGCCCTCGACCTTGGTCAGCCCGGTGATCCACACCAGCACGTACTTGGCGCGCGGTGCCACCGCGCTGACGTGGAAATCGTTGGCGCCCGGGCGGATCGTGCCCGACCAGACGAGCGAGGTCTCGTCGACCGACTTCACGGTGTCCTTCGACGAGGTGCGCACCTCGATCGTGGAACCGGCGCTGGGCGAGGTGATGCTGCCACCGGTCAGCGAGACCGCCTTGTCGAGCGTGACCATCAGGCCCACACCCTTCTTGAGGTTCCCGAACGCCGGGCCCGCCTTGTAGGTGTCGGTCTTCCAGGCGGGATCCTCGCCGGTGAGCACGTGCTCGATGTTCGTCGCGGAATCCTTACCGCGGGTGGAGAAATCGACCAGTGCGACCCCCGTGCCCTTCACCGGAGAACCGATACCGGGCGCCGCCGGGGGCGCCGCGGCCGCGGAGGAGCTCTGCCCGGCCGGGTACAGCGAGCCCACGCTGGACTGCGTGTCCTTGCCGCCCGTGATGCTGCTGATCAGCAGGGTGAGGCCGATGATCAGCAGCAGTACCACCGCGCAGGCCGCGATCACCAGTAGCGGAACGTTCTTGGGGCGCTTGCCCGTCTGCACCCGCTTCGGCGGCGTGGGCCGGGCGGCCTGCGCCGCCGCGGCGGCCGACGCCGATGCCGACGCCGATCCCGCGGGCTGCTGGGAGGCCGCCGGCTGCGGGCTGTCCCGCACGGCCGCCAGCAGATCGGTCTTCACATCGACCACCGAGGCCTGATCGAGCAACTGCTGCACAGTGGCGGCGGTGCGGATGCCCTGCCCGCCCTCCAGCGTGCGGGTGGCCACCGCCGAGATCTCGAACGGGATGTCGCTCTTGGCGTCCCGCGGCTCCACCGGATTGCCGTTGGCATCGGCATCGGCCTGCTGCAGCCCGGAGACGGTGCCCGTTCCGGTGGTCACGATCCGGCCCGTGGTCTCGTCGAGCGGCCACTTCTCCAGCAGCAGGGCGTAGAGCACCGCGCCCAGGCCGCGCACGTCCGACTCCTTGGTGGCATCGGCGAGGGTGCCCGGGAAGGCGAGGTAGGCGTTGCCGTCCTGCGAGATCCGGACCCGGTCGGGATGGTCGATCGACAGCGCGGCACCGGCGCGGTGCGCGCCCTCGGCGGCACTGGCCAGCGACCGCACGGCCTTGGCGGCGGCGATCGCCGACGGGTGGGTACCCGCGACATCGGCGAGCGAGTAGCTGGGGATCCACTCGGCCACCACGATGCCGCCGGAGCTGCCGCGCACCACGTCGAGCACGCGGGCCAGGCCGTTCGAGTGCACCCGGCCCAGGCGCAGCGTGCGCGAGAGGATCGACTGCGGGCCCTCGCCGCGCATGCTGATCTGGGCACCGCGCTCCGGGACGGGTTCGCGCTGCTCCGAATCGACGAAGGTCAGGGCCACATCGCGGTCGAGGTTGATATCACGGGCCTGCCAGAACTGCAGGCCGCGGATGCCGCCGTAATGCTCGGTGAGGCGGTACCGGCCGCCGGCCACCACCGCGCCGGGGATCAGCTGCGGGCCGCGCGGGGCATCGTCGAAGGCGTCGAGCGGCGCCGGCGGACCGGACTGCTCGGCGGGCTGCGTGGACGGCAGAGGCATCGGACCGGTGCCCGGGGCTGCGGGGCCGGTCGAGCGTGCGGAGTCGTCCTCGGTCACTGCGAATGCTCCTCTTCTGCGGTACCTGAGACCAGTGGTCGGATTGTCGGCACGTGCCTCCGACCGCCGGGGAACATGGCTTTGGCCAGCATACGGGAGGCCGATATCGTCGGCGATCCTCGGCATCTGGGCCGTGATCTCCTCCTGGCGGAGGCTGGCGAACCGTTCGAGTTCCTCGAGCCGGAGCTCGGCGGTGATCGCCTCGGCGGGCTCACGCTCGCGTGCCGGGGCCGACGGTGCCGCCGGCCGCAGCGCGGGCACGAACCGGCCCGCGACGCGCCGCAGAGGTGCCAGGATCGCCAGCACATCCGGAACCCGCCAGAGCGCGAGCAGCGCGTAGATCAACGTCATGGATAGGACGCCTGCGATTGCAAGGTACAGCAAGGCGCCCAGCGGCCCGCTCTTATCGAGCCTTTGCAGCACGCTCACGTGCATGATCGCGTACACAGTGACCACGACCAGCGCCGATACCGCCGTCGTCTGGATCAGCGTGCGGGCCACATTGGTGAGCTGCATCGGGCCCAGACTCCGCCGCAGCAGGATCCAGCCGACGAGGGCTCCGGCCGCGTAAGCCAGGCCGGTGGCCGTACCGAGCAACTCGACAACCCGGTTGCCGTCGTCCACGAAATGCGGCACCAGGTACGACAGCGCGGTCTTCACACCGGTGATCGCGAGCACGATGAAGGTGGGCGTCCACGGACGCTCCTGCGCGTAGAACACCCGCAGGTGGATCAGCACCATCGCGTACGGGATGAGGACGAAGGCCTCGAAGGAGATGGCGGTACCGAGATGGTTGGCCTGGTCCACCGACATCTGCCCGTAGTTGAACAGCGCGCGGCCGATCGACGGGCCGAAGGCCGTCGCGAAGGCCACCACCGGCACCAGGGCCACCATGGTGATGCGGGTGGCCAGGGACAGGTCGTCGACGACGGCGTTCCGGTTGCCCTCGGCCGCGTGCCGGGACAACCGCGGCATCACCGCGGTCAGCAGCGCCACACCCAGCACGCCGTAGGGCAGCTGCAGCACCAGCCAGACGTTGGCGTAGACCGCGGGCCCGCTCTCCGAGGCCGCCGCGGCCACGGGGGTCACCAGATACGAGCCGAGGAGCGAGATGAAGACGTAGGCGATGATCGCGATGCCCATGCCGCCGAAGTGCTTGAGCCGATCGTCCACGCCCCAGCGCAGCCGCAGCTTGATCCCGGCCCGCTTCATGGCGGGGAGCTGGATGCACGCCTGGACGATGACGCCGATCGTGCTGCCGAGCCCGAGGACGAGCAGTTTGGGGTCGCTCATCTCCACCGGGTTCAAGGTGAGCTCGCCCGGCATCAGATAGAACAGCACCAGGGTGCTGATCTGGATGACGTTCGTGGCCACCGGTGCCCACGCGCCCGGCCGGAACACGGCGCGGGTGTTGAGCACGGCGGTGAACAGGGCGGAGAGCCCGTAGAAGACCAGCTGTGGGAGCAGCAGGTACACCAGCGCCTGGGTGAGCGGCTCGTTCACCTTGCTGTCGGCCTTACCCACCAGCCAGCCGACCAGCAGCGGCGACAGGATCATCGCGATCACCAGCGCGGCGCCCAGAATCACCAGCGACATGGTGAACAACCGCTCGAAGAAGGCCTGGCCGCGGTCCTTGTCCTCCATCTCGGCGCGGATCAGCACCGGGATCACCAGCGCCGCGAGCACCTGGCCCAGCACCAGCTCCGAGACCTGCTGCGGCATCTGATTGGCCACGGTGAACGACGACCACACGGCCGAGCCCAGGATCGCGGCCAGCAGCACGGTGCGCAGGAAGCCGGTGAGCCGGGAGGTCAGCGTCGCGACGGCGACGGATCCCGTCGAGCGCAGCAGGCTCGACGTGCCGCCGTCGTCACCGCCACCGCTCCCGGGGGAGACGGTGCCCTTGCGCGGCGGGATGTGCCGGGGCTCGGCGCGGCTCATGAGTCCTTCGGGTCCGGGGAGCCGGACGGATGATCCGGCGGGGTGGGATTCCGGTGTGCACTGTAACTGTTCGCCAGGCGCCGGTCGTGCTCGTCGGCCGGCGGACGATCGGCGTCGGCGCGGTCGGGCTGGCCGCGGAACCGGCGCCACAGCCGCCGTCCCGACAGCAGCACCAGCAGCACACCGGCGGCGCAGGTGATCCAGAACAGCGGCCGGCCGTAGGCGTTCGAATGCACCGTGATCTGGATCGGCTCGCCCAGCGACATATCGCTGGTGGTGCGCAGCGACAACTGCACCGCCACCTGCCGCGAATCGTTCGCCGTGGTGGGCAGCTCGATCTGCCGGGTACCGCGCGCCGGCAGCTCCTGCACCTCCGAGGCGTCGATCGAGAAGCCGTCCGGTGCCGCCACGTTGATCACCGTGCGGATCGGGAGCGGCAGATCGTTGCGGGCCGCCAGCAGCAGCGGCGATTTGTCCGAGGCCAGGGTGTAACTACCGCCCGGCGAGAGGATGTTCACCGACGCCAACTGCGCCGACAGCGAGGAACGGGCCGCAGTCAACCGGATGGTGGCGTCACCGTCGACCGCGGAACGCGCCGGGGCCCAGCGCAGCGCCCGCACCGCGTCCTCCCGCAGTGGGGAGGTGTACACGCGCGGCGTGAGCGGGGTCTTCGGCAGCGGCATCAGCGCGGCGCCGAGCCGGTCGACCTGGCGGACGTGGTCGGCGGCGGTGGACACGATCCGGTCGGGCACTCGCGAGCCCACGGTGCCGGGCGGCTGCCGCAGGGTCCACGGATCGGCCGCGGCGGCCGGATCGCGCCCCGCCGACTGCGCCGAGGCCACCACATCGCGGAAGGTGCGCGGCCCGGCCAGCCCGGAGGCGAACAGGGTGGACGCCGCGTCCAGGACGGCGCGGGCGTCGTCCGGGCCCGCGGCCCACACCTGCGGCGGCACGATCAGCGAGGTGCGGCCGGTGACCGTGCTGATCGGATCGGTCGAGGTGACGGCGGCCCAGCCCCCCGGCGGCGCGTACCGCTGGGTGGGATCGAGCGCGGACGCGGCGATCGCGCCCACCGCGGCCTGCCGCCGCGAGACCTGCGACTCCTGGTCCAGATCGAAGGTCACGGACTGCGGTGTGGTGCCCGCAGCGCCGGGCCGCACGCCCTGCTCCGCACCGTCGGGGGTGCCGCCGAGCGCGGCCAGCGCGGTGGTCACGTACGGGTCGAACAGGGCGGCGCCGATCCCCCGGCCCACCGGGACGATGCCGTTCGCGGTGCCCCGGCCGCGGGCGGGCGCGCCCACCGCGGTCGCGGCCACCACGGCGGCCGAATTGTCCGAGGCCACCGACTGCTGCGCACCGTCGCCCAGCAGCACGCCCGAGGCGGGCAGGGTCACGCCCCGCACCGAGGTCACGCCGAGGATCGAATCGATCACATCCGCCGAACTGTCCAGCGCAGCCCGCTGCAGCGAGGGCTCGTTGGAACGGCCCAGGGCCTCCAGATCGACCTGGCCGAAGGGCAGCGCCACCACGCACGAGCCGTCGGCCACCTGCCGCAGCCGCGCCAGCCACGCCGCGGCCTCGTCGCTGCCCGTCCCGGCCACCGTGGGGCCGCGCGGGTCTGACGGATTCCGCGTCACGCGGTACGGCCCCGTCATCGCCTGCACCGTGACCAGCAGGTCCGGATCGATGGCCAGGCACGAGCCGGTGCGCATCGCGGTGTGCCGCGGATCGGGACCGCGGGTGGCCTGTTCGTACGCGGCCAGCAGGCCGTCGAGCCGCCCGCCCGCGCCGAGCGAGCCGGCCAGCGCATCGTCGACCAGGCGGACCGGCGCATCGCCACCACCGGGCACACCACCCGCGAGCTTCGGATTATCGGCCAGTGGCCACAGCACGGTGAGCTGGGACGGCGAGCTGGTGACCGGCTTGTCGACGGTGCCGGACGCGGTCGTGTCGTCGTCGGGCAGCGCGAGCACCGGCAGCATGGTCCGCGAATCGTCGAGCCGGGCGACGCCGCCGTAGGCCGGTTTGCCGTTCACGTTGACCAGGATCGGATAGACCCCCGGCCGGTCGATGCCGAGCGTGGGACCGCCGGTGCCGGTGCTGCCGGCGCGCACGGGGATGCTCAGCGTGAAGGAGGCCTTCTCCCCCGGCCGCAGCACCTTGGCCGCGGGCTGGAACCGGCCCATCGTGTCGTAGACGTTGTTGTCGGCCACCAGATCGCTGCGCAACTGCGCGGACGCGGCGATGGCGGGGGCGCGCTGCACCCGGACCTCGAGATCGCTCACATCGCGGTCGCCGAAGTTGGTGATGGTGCCGCGCACCGTCACATCGTTCGGGGAATCAGCGGTGACGCGGGGCGTGATCTCGTCGATCGCGATCCGGACGAACTGCGCGTCCGGCATTCCCGCCCGCGTGGGGGCGGCCAATCCGGTCAGTGCGACCAGCAGCGTCAGCACGCACAGCAGGCGGGCCGACCGGGTCACGTCTGACCGCTCCCGCTCCCGCCTCCGCCGCCGCGCCGGCCCCGGGACCGGCGTCCGCCGCGCCGGCGTCGCGGCTTCGGCGGATCGTTGCGCACGGCGTTGCGCTCGGCGGCCGCCCGCTCGTAGGCCGACGGTTCGCTGCGCGGCGCCGCGGCCACGCGGGCCGCCAGCTCGTCCGGATCGGCGGTCAGATCACTGATCACCGTGCGGGCGGCGGCCACCAGCTTGCGCTCGTCGGAGTAGGTGAGCTTGCTGCTCAGTTCCGTGAGCGGCACCCACGCCACCTCGGACACCTCGTAGTCCTCGGCCGAGAGATCGCCGCCCTCCCAGGACAGCAGGAAGTGGTGCACGGTCTTGTGCACGCGACGGCCCTCGACGGCGAACCAGTAGTCGATCTTCCCGATCGGCGCGAGCACCGAGCCGGTGAGACCGGTCTCCTCGGCGATCTCGCGGATCGCGGTGAGCTCGGCGGTCTCGCCCTCCTCGATGTGGCCCTTCGGCAGCGACCACAGGGTGCGGCCGCGGCGGTCCACGCGGCCGATCAGCGCGGCGCGCAGACCGTCGCCGTCACCGTCGAGACCGGCCACCACCAAGCCGCCGGCCGAGGTCTCGCGGACGGTACGAACGCGCTGGTCGGGGCGGGTGCGGCCGCGCTGTCCGGCGGCGCGCTTCTGCTTCGGGGTGCCACCCTCGGTGCGGGTGTTGCGGGGCTTCTGTTCTGGGGCCGACGGTGCGGGTGGGGCGTCCGCGGTCTGCGCCTCCGGCGCCTGATCGGCGACGGCGGAGAGCTGCGCGCGGGACCGTCCGCGGCCGCCGCGACGGCGGCGACGACGCGGCCGAGAGGCCCCGCCGCCTGCAGAGTCGCCGGTGGCACCCGGGCGCTGCGGGCGTCCCGGGGTGTCGGCGGATTCTGCGGAGGTCACCCCCCGATGCTACTGGCCGGTTGCCGTCGCGAACGCCACGCCGGTGTTTTGCCCGGCGCCGCCCGCCCCGGTCGGGGTGTTTCGACGGTGCGCCGCAGCGCCGTAGACTGGTGGGTCGTGACCGATTCGACTTCCGATCCGCGCGCCGAGCGCCGGACCAGGCTGCTGGCGGCCGCGCACATCTCGTTGCGTGAGCTGTCCGATGTGCTGGTGCCGCTGGGCACCCGGTTCGCCGATGCGGGTCACGAGCTGTACCTGGTGGGCGGATCGGTGCGCGATGCGCTGCTCGGCCGCCTCACCAGCGATCTGGACTTCACCACCGACGCCCGCCCCGAACAGGTCCAGGACCTGCTGCGCGGCTGGGCCGAGGCGATGTGGGACACCGGGATCGAGTTCGGCACCGTGAGCGCCGCCTTCCACGATCAGCAGATCGAGATCACCACCTACCGCGCCGAGGCCTACGACCGGGTCACCCGCAATCCCGTGGTGAAGTTCGGCGAGAACCTGCGCGACGATCTGGTGCGCCGCGATTTCACCATCAACGCGATGGCCGTGAAGGTGGGTCGCGAGGGCGCCGAGGATTTCCACGATCCGCTGAACGGGCTGGACGCCCTGCTGGCCGGCGAGATCGACACCCCGGCCACCCCGGAGGAGTCCTTCTCCGACGATCCGCTGCGGATGCTGCGCGCCGCCCGTTTCGTCTCCCAGCTGGGCTTCTCGGTGGCCGAGCGGGTGCAGCGCGCGATGACCGACATGGCGCCCGAGATCGACCGGATCACCGCCGAGCGGGTGCGCGCGGAACTGGACAAGCTGATCCTGGGCGAGCACCCGGTGGATGGCATCGTGCTGCTGGTGGACACCGGCCTTGCCGAGCGGGTGATCCCCGAGATCCCCGGGATGAAGCTGGCGATCGACGAGCACCACCAGCACAAGGACGTCTTCTGGCACTCGATGACGGTGCTGCAGCAGGCCATCGACCTGGAGGAGTCCGATCCCGACCTGATCCTGCGCTGGGCCGCGCTGCTGCACGACATCGGCAAGCCCGCCACCCGCCGGCACGAGGCCAACGGCGGGGTCTCCTTCCACCACCACGAGGTGGTGGGCGCGAAGATGGTGCGCAAGCGGATGCGGGCCCTCGCCTACCCCAAGGCCGTGATCGAGGACGTGGCGCAGCTGGTCTTCCTGCACCTGCGATTCCACGGCTACGGCGATGGCCAGTGGACCGATTCCGCGGTGCGCCGCTACGCCACCGACGCCGGACCGCTGCTGCCCCGGCTGCACAAGCTGGTGCGCGCCGACTGCACCACCCGCAACAAGCGGCGCGCGGCCCGGCTGCAGGCCACCTACGACGGCCTGGAGGAGCGGATCGCGAAGATCGCCGCGCAGGAGGATCTGGCGCGGGTGCGGCCCGATCTGGACGGCAACGCGATCATGGAGCTCCTGGGCCTGGAGCCCGGACCGCAGGTGGGCGCGGCGTGGAAGTTCCTCAAGGAGCTCCGGCTCGACCGCGGCCCGCTCGACCGCGACGAGGCCGAGGCCGAACTGAAGAAGTGGTGGGCGGAGCGGCAGGGCTCCTAGTCAGCGCTGCTCCAGGTACGGGGTGCGCTCGCCGGGGATCGTGAGGATCCGCTTGCGCAGGTCGTAGCTGAGGTCGCCGAGGGCGGGCCAGCCGCGGGGCTGCGGATTGTCGAGCTGGGTGCGCAGGACGGTCCCGTCGGCGGCCACGACGGTGGCGGTGACGGCGGAACCGTCCATGATCACGGCGCGGGTGTCGACGGCCGGACGGTTGCGCAGCACGCGTTCGGCGATCGCCCGGAGATCGGCCACATCGGCGCGAGTGCCGCGCAGCTGGACGAGCCCGCCGGGGGAATCGCCGTTGGTGATGATGCGGCCGTCGGCGTAGACCTTGACCCGCTGCGGCGGGGTGGGGACGAGGAAGACGGTGTTCGTCACGTCCACGACCACGCCGTCCGCGGGCGGCGCAGCCGCGGCGGCGGAGCCCGCGCCCCCGGCGATCATCGAGACGAGGAGCGCGAGCACCGTGGCGGCCGCGCCGCCGATCCGAATCGTCCGGTTCATGCCGCACACCCTACGCCGGTCGTACGCGAAGCGAAATGACCTCTTCCGGTTAGCGCACATCGACGGCCCCGTCGGCCGCCCCGTCGCCGTCGGCGTCGAACAGCAGGACATCGGGCGTGCCGTCACCGTCGGAATCGACCACCGCCTGCCGGGGCGCCTGGCCGGGTTCGGCCGGGACTGGTGTGACCGGCGGTGCCGGCTCTCCCGGCGCGGCGGGTGCCGGTGTCGCGGGCGCGGGTGCTGGTCCCGGTGCGGCGGGAGCCGGGACACCCGGTGCCCGGCAGCGCGACGGTGCGGGCGTCTCGCGCTGCGCCCACAGGCCGCTGCCGTCGTCGCGGAAGCGGGACTCGCCGGTGCCGTCGTCGTCGAGATCGAGTGCGGCGGCGTCGGCGCGACCGTCCGCATCGAGGTCCAGCACCGCATCGTCGAGGCGGCCGTCGCCGTCGAAGTCGAGCAGGACGGCACCGTCGACCGCGGGCGACCGCCAGGTGCTCACCTGCCCGTCGCCGACGCCGAACCAGTACTCGATCGAGCCGTCGTCCCCCACATCAATTGGACGCGTCGGGCGCGACGGGGGTTCCCTTCCGCCGGTACAGCGCCAGCACCAGGACCACGGCCACGGCGTAGATCGCGGCCCCGAACAGGGCCAGCGGGCGGCTGGCCCCGTCGTACGGGACGACGGCGGCGGCGAAGGCGACGGCGGCCACGAAGGTCACGTTGAACAGGGCGTCCTGGAAGGCGAAGACCTGCCCGCGGCGTTCGTCGGGGACGTCCATCTGCATCGCCGCATCGCCGGACAGCTTGACCACCTGCCCGGCCAGTCCCAGGATCGCCGCCGCGCACACCAGCACGGCGAAGTTGAGGGTGAGCACGCAGAGCTGGGTCAGGCAGGCCACGGCGAGCGCGCCGACCACGGTGTTGCGCCGGCCGGTGCGCGCCACCGCGAAGGGCACGATGACCGCGGCGGCGAACATCCCCACCGCCGTGGCGCCCGCGACCGCGCCGAATCCGGCGAGTCCCAGGGTGCCGTCGGTGAAGTGGTAGCGCGTCAGGAGCAGCAGCATCATGGTGTTGAAGCCGAAGACGGTGCGGTGTGCTCCCATACCGGTGAGGGCCGCGGTGACCGACGGTGCGCGCCAGGCGGCGATGGCGCCGTGCGCGAGCCCGGTGCCGATGTCGTGGACGGCGGAGGTCTTCGCGACGGGGGCGTCCGGATCGTGGTCCGGTCCGAGGACGCCGGCGGGGAAGCGGGCGGCGAGTGCGGCGCCGGCCACGGCGATCAGCGCGGCGCAGCCGAGGACGGCGGCGCTGCCCGCATCGTCGGGTCCGAACATGGCGCGCAGGCCCACCGCGGTGGTGGCGCCGAGCGCGGTGGCGCCCGCGCCGAAGGTGGTGGTGACCGAGTTCATCGCCACCAGTTGCTCGCGGTCGACCACGTGCGGGAGCGAGGCCGATAGACCCGAGGCCACGAACCGGCCCGCGCCGCCGACCACCAGCGCGACGATGAAGATCGGTGTCTCGCCGCCGCCCGAGGCGAGGATCGCGGCGCACAGCACGATGAGCGCGGCGCGGATCAGATTCGCCACGATGAAAACCCGCCGGCGGTCCCAGCGGTCGAGCAGGGCCCCGGCGAACGGCCCCACCACGGAGTAGGGCAGCAGCAGGACGGCGAGGCCCGCGGCGATGGCCGCCGGGGAGGCGCCGCGCTGCGGGTTGAAGACGATGGCGCTGCCCAGCGCGGCCTGGAACAGGCCCTCGGCGTACTGGCTCAGCAGCCGGACGCCCAGCAGGCGCAGCAGGTCGGGCAGATCGCGGAAGGTGCGCCACGCCGCTGGCTTGGGCTGCGGGTCCGCACCCGGACCGCTGACTGTCACCGCTTCACGATAGCGACGGTGCGCCGGTCGTGGTGTGCGACCCCGAAGTCGGTGGTGCGTGCCATGATGGGGACGTGGGTCCCGATCGTTCCAACGAATCCGCTCCGCGGGACGCGTCCTCGGGTGAGAACGCGGGCGCGGATATCGACGTGTCCGCGGGCACGCTGCTGGTGTCGTCCCCGGAGTTGTACGAGCCCACCTTCCGGCGCACCGTCGTCTACCTCATCGAGCACAACGAGTCCGGCAGCCTGGGCGTGGTGCTCAACCGCCCGAGCGAGTCCGCGGTGCACGGTGTGCTGCCGCAGTGGCACGAGCTGGCCGCGAAGCCGAAGGCGGTGTTCGTGGGTGGTCCGGTGAATCAGTCCGCCGCGCTGTGCTTGGGCGTGGTGAAGGCGGGGCAGGACGTGGAGGGCATCCGCGGCCTGCAGCCGGTGTCGGGCCGCGTGGTGCTGGTGGATCTCGATTCGGATGTCGAGATGATGGACGAGCTGCTCGACGGTGTGCGGGTGTTCGCGGGGTACAGCGGTTGGGGCATGGGCCAGCTCGACGATGAGCTGGAGCGCGACGATTGGATTCCGTGCGCGTCCCTGCACACCGATGTGCTGACGCCCCCGCGGGTCGATCTGTGGGGAAAGGTCTTGCGCCGTCAGGGCTTCCCCACCTCGTTGCTGGCGACGCACCCGGTGGACGTCTCCGTCAACTGACGGTCCTCGAGCGGCGGTCGTCGTCGCGTGTCCGATGCTCGGACGACCTTCTCTGCGACTCGTCGTCGCGTGGCCCCCGGTCGGCATGACAACCAACCTTGTCGTAGCATTTAGTTAGAGACAATTGTCTAACAAGGGAGCGACCGTCTTGGCCGCCGTCACTACCGCAGGTCACCGGCATCTCCGGGCCCGCGTCCTTCTGGGTGCGCTCCTCACACTCGCCGGGATAGGCCAGCTGATCCGCGTGGTGCGGTGCGGTGTTCCGATCGACGGTGCCGGACACATGGGTATCGCGTTGGCCTATGCGATGCTCGCGCTCACCGTGCTGGTGAACGAGCGCTGGGGATTCTTCGCCGCGATCGGCTTCCCGGCGATCGGGGAGCTGCTCGGCGACAACCGCGTGTACGAGTTCGGCGCCAGCGGTGCGATGCAGGTGGTCGAGATCCTCATCGTGCCGACGGCGTTCTACCTCTGGCGGGTGACCGCGCGGATGGACACCCAATAAATTAGGCTAGACTTACCTTCTGAGCACCGGCCGGAGGAGGCAATGTGAAGAAGGTCCTCGCCGCCCTGGCGGCCCTGGCGCTACTCGCCGGATGCGGGACGTCCGATCCGCAGGCGCCGGCACCCTCGTCGTCCACGGTGTCGATCCCCCAGGCGAACGGCACCATCGACTACCCGGTGGGACCGAAGCGCATCGTGGCCTCGGGCTACTCCATCGACAACGTGCTGGCGCTGGGCATCAAGCCCGTCGCGATCGTGCAGCTCACCCAGCCCCTGCCGGCGCCGTGGCAGCGCGAGCAGCTCAAGGACGTGCCGGTGATCAAGGCGGCCAGCGCCACCGAGCTCCCGGTCGAGGAGATCGCCAAGTACCAGCCCGATCTGTTCGTGGGCGATCACCGCATCGTGCGCGGCAAGAACGTCAGCTCGATCAGCGGTGTCACCAAGGTGCTCGGCGGCATCGGCGCCTCGGGTGCGGAGGCCGGCTGGGACACGCAGCTGCTGGCGCTGGGCAAGATCCTCGGGAAGGAGGATCAGGCCAAGCAGGTGATCGCGGCCGATCACGAGTACGTGGCCGGGGTGGCGCAGAAGTACCCGGGCCTGCGCGGTAAGACGGGGTTCGTGGCGCAGTACGTGGCGTCGTCGGCGAGCTTCAACGTGATCGCCGATCCGCAGGACCCCACGAACCGGTTCTTCACCGAGCTGGGCCTGCTGGTGCCGAACGCGATCCGCGAGGACTCCCGGTTCACCAATCCGGCGAACCGCGGGATGGTCTCGCTGGAGCTGTTGCCGAAGATCGGTGCCAACTTCATGGCGATCTACCCGAACGGTGCCACCGGTGCGGATCTGCTCAAGCTGCCGGGGTACACCGCGCTGCCGCAGGTGCAGCGGGACTCCACGGTGATCGCGGATCTGGACCTCACCTATTCGGTGTATCAGCCCACGTCGCTGAGCCGGAAGTGGTTCATCGAGAAGGTCGAACCCACGTTGAAGCTGGTCTCGGAGCAGCCCGCGGTGGAGTGAGTCACCGCGGCTGTGCGGGCTCCAGCTCGCGTCCGTACTTGGCGGCCAGCCAGGCGCACATCATGAGCTGGATCTGGTGGAAGATCATCAGCGGCAGCACCAGCAGGCCCACGGGCTGTCCGGCGAACAACACGGCGGCCATGGGCAGGCCCGTGGCCATCGACTTCTTGGTGCCGCAGAACTGGATCGCGATCATGTCGCCGCGGTCGAAGCCCAGCTTCTCGGCGGAGAACCGGGTGAGCCACAGCATGAACAGCACCAGCAGCACCGACAGCACGATCAGCTGCAGCACGCCCACCCACGACACCTGGCTCCAGATGTGTTCGCGCATACCGGCCGAGAAGGCCGCGTAGACCACGAGCACGATCGATCCGCGGTCCACGTACTTCAGGGCCGCGGCGTGCTCCTTGACGAAGTCGGCCACCCAGCGGCGCGACAGCTGGCCCAGGATGAAGGGCAGCAGCAGTTGTAGGCACAGGTCGAGCACGGCGCTGCTGCGGAACTGCACCTCGCCGGTGGTGGCCATGAGGCCCAGCACCAGTAGCGGTGTGATGAAGATGCCCAGCAGGTTGGACAGTGAGGCGCTCACGATGGCGCCGGGCACGTTGCCGCCGGCGATCGAGGTGAAGGCGATCGATGACTGCACCGTGGACGGCAGCAGCGTCAGGAACAGCACGCCCGCGTACAGGCTGGGGGTGAGCAGGGCGGGCGGCAGGAACTGCAGCAGCACGCCGATGATCGGGAAGACCACGAAGGTGAAGCCGAGGATCACGGCGTGCAGGCGCCAGTGCTTGAGGCCGGCGAGCGCCTCCTGCGGGTGGATGCGGGCGCCGTACAGGAAGAACAGGACGGCGATGGCGACGGTGACGGCGCCGTCGACCACCGGCACGGCCTTGCCCTGGGCGGGGAAGACGGCGGCCACCGCGACGGCGGCGAAGATCGCGAGGATGAAGCCGTCGATCGACAGCTTGTTCAGCAGAGCGCGCATTTACGCGGGGTGCGGCTCGTGGTCGCACATGCCCTTGAATACGCATGCGCCGCACCCGCCGGTCACACCGCAATCGTCGGCGGGGTTCGACGGTGCGCCGTCCGTGGTTTCGTCGGCGCTGCAGCAGGTGGCGTCGGGCATCTGCAGGCGGGCCTGGATCGATGCTGCGCGCGAGCCCTGCAGGGCGCCGAATCCGGCGAGGAACAGGCCCGCGAGCACGGCGATGCCGACGGCGATGTAGGACCAGGGCGCGCTCATCGCGAGGCCTACCAGGGCCCCGCCGCCGAAGATGATGCCGGCGGCCATGAGGCCCGGTCCGGCGACGCGGTTCGCGGTGCGCCAGAGCAGCGGATCGGAGAGCGTCTGCTCGGTGCGGACCCCCACGAAGCCGTTCTCGGGGAGGCGGCCCGCGAGTCCGGCCGCACCGACCGCGAGTGCGGCGAGTGCGGCCACTGCCAGGATCACAACCAAGACGAGCACCCGTCCAGTGTAGGTTCGCCGCGAATTTCGTCCCATCAGGGGCAGCATTTAGGCTGGTGGGGTGACCCAGAACGTGGAACAGACCGCCTCCGCCGTGCCCGCCCATCGCTATACGGCGGAGCTCGCGGGCGCGATCGAGCAGCGGTGGCGCGACACTTGGCGCGACGGTGGCGTCTTCAACGCCCCGAACCCCGTCGGCCCGCTCAAGGCGGCCGACGGTGCGCTGCCCGCCGACAAGCTCTTCCTGCTGGACATGTTCCCGTACCCGTCGGGCGCGGGCCTGCACGTGGGCCACCCGCTGGGCTTCATCGCCACCGACGTCTACGGCCGGTACCACCGGATGAACGGTGCCAACGTGCTGCACACGATGGGCTTCGACGCTTTCGGGCTGCCCGCCGAGCAGTACGCGGTGCAGACCGGCACCCACCCCCGGGTCACCACGGAGAAGAACGTGGCGCGGTACCTGGAGCAGATCGCCACGCTGGGCCTGGCGCACGACGAGCGGCGCCGGGTGTCCACCACCGATCCGGAGTTCTACCACTGGACGCAGTGGATCTTCCTGCAGATCTACAACTCCTGGTACGACGCCGCCCAGGACCGCGCGCGGCCCATCGCGGAGCTGGAGGCCGAGTTCGCGGACGGCAGCCGTGCGCTGGCCGACGGTCGCGACTGGTCGAGCCTGACGGTGGCCGAGCGCGGCGCCGTGCTCGACGAGTACCGCCTGGTCTACGAGAGCAATTCGCTGGTGAACTGGTGCCCGGGTCTGGGCACGGTGCTCGCCAATGAGGAGGTCACCGCCGACGGCCGCAGTGAGCGCGGCAACTTCCCGGTGTACCGCAAGCAGTTGCGGCAGTGGATGATGCGGATCACCGCCTACTCCGATCGCCTGATCGACGATCTGGACGTGCTGGACTGGCCGGAGAAGGTCAAGTCCATGCAGCGCAACTGGATCGGCCGCAGCCGCGGTGCGCGAGTGCGCTTCTCCCCCGCCGTCGGCACCGAGCCGATCGAGGTCTTCACCACGCGCCAGGACACCCTGTTCGGCGCCACCTACCTGGTGCTCTCCCCCGAGCACCCGCTGGTCGACTCCCTGGTCGCCGAGGCGTGGCCCGCGGGCACCGACGAGCGCTGGACCGGCGGCGCCGCGACCCCGGCCGAGGCCGTCGCCGCGTACCGCGCGTCGATCGCCGCGAAGTCGGATCTGGAGCGCCAGGAGAACAAGGAGAAGACCGGCGTCTTCCTGGGCACCACCGCGACGAATCCGGTGAACGGCACCGAGGTTCCGGTGTTCATCGGCGACTACGTGCTCATGGGGTACGGCACCGGCGCCATCATGGCCGTCCCCGCGCACGACACCCGCGACCACGAGTTCGCGACCACGTTCGGCCTGCCCATCATCGAGGTGGTCGGCAGCGATGTGGGTGTGACGGACGAGGCCTACACCGGCGACGGTCCCGCCGTGAACTCCGCGCACGGTGATCTGGACATCAACGGGCTGAACGTGTCCGAGGCGAAGGCCGCCGTCACCGCCTTCCTGGAGAAGACGGGCGCCGGTGAGGGCACTGTGCAGTACAAGTTGCGTGACTGGCTGTTCGCGCGGCAGCGGTACTGGGGCGAGCCCTTCCCCATCGTTTTCGACGCCGACGGTGCGCCGCACGCCCTGCCGGAATCCGAATTGGCCGTGCTGCTTCCGGAGGTCAAGGACTACGCGCCGGTGGCCTTCGATCCGGAGGACTCGGATTCGCAGCCCAATCCCCCGCTGGCCAAGGCCACTGACTGGCTGCACGTGGAGCTGGACCTGGGCGACGGGCTCAAGGACTACACGCGCGATGCGAATGTGATGCCGCAGTGGGCGGGTAGCTCCTGGTACCAGCTGCGCTACATCGATCCGACGAACTCGGAGGCCTTCTGCGCCAAGGAGAACGAGGCCTATTGGATGGGCCCGCGTCCCGAGGTGAACGGTGCGAAGGATCCCGGCGGTGTCGATCTGTACGTGGGCGGTGTGGAGCACGCGGTGCTGCACCTGCTGTACGCGCGGTTCTGGCACAAGGTGCTCTTCGACCTGGGTCATGTGAGCTCGCGTGAGCCCTACCGGAAGCTGTTCAACCAGGGCATGATCCAGGCCTTCGCCTACACCGACTCGCGCGGCGTGTACGTGCCCGCGGAGGAGGTCGTCGAGCGCGACGGCAAGTACTTCCTGGGCGATCAGGAGGTGAACCGCGAGTACGGCAAGATGGGCAAGTCGCTGAAGAACTCGGTGGCGCCGGACGAGATCGCGCGCGACTACGGCGCCGACACCCTGCGCGTCTACGAGATGTCGATGGGCCCGCTGGATCAGGACCGTGCGTGGGCCACCAAGGACGTCGTCGGCTCGCAGCGATTCCTACAGCGCGCGTGGCGCACCGTGATCGACGAGGAGACGGGCGCCGTCCGGGTGACCGACGAGACCCCGTCGGATGAGACGATGCGCCTGCTGCACAAGACGATCGCCGGTGTCCGCGAGGACTACTCGGAGATGCGTGACAACACCGCCATCGCCAAGTTGATCGAGCTGACCAACCATCTGACCAAGGCGTACCCGGGCGGTGCGCCGCGGGCCGCGGCGGAGCCGCTCGCGCTGATGCTGGCGCCGGTGGCGCCGCACATCGCCGAGGAGCTGTGGAATCGTCTGGGCCACACCGAGTCCTTGGCGCACGGGCCCTTCCCGCAGCACGATCCGCAGTGGCTGGTGGAGGACACCATCGAGATCCCGGTGCAGGTGAAGGGCAAGGTGCGTGCCCGGATCACCGTGGGCGCCGACGCCTCCGACGAGGCGCTCGAGGCCGCCGCGCTGGCCGAGCCCAAGGTCGCCGAGCTGCTCGACGGTGCCCCGCGCAAGGTGATCGTGGTGTCCGGCAAGCTCGTCAACGTCGTCCCGTAGCGATGTAGCCATGACGCCGCTCGCGGAGCAGTTGATGTCCGGCCCCCGCGGCCGGCAACTCTGCCTGTTGGCTGCGTGTTTCGCCGACCGGGGCGTCTCTGAGGCGTCACAGCGGATCGGAGTTCGGCTCGATTCCGGTGTGGACGGCGGCTGGTACGCACCGGGTGGGATCGGGATCAACCCGGGCTCCGAGGACCTCGTGAGTACGCTCGTCGCGACGCTGGCCGCGGTCGAGGCGATCGACGACCATTGGATCCATCTTGCGTTGGAGTCGATCGTCGAGCAGGCGATGTACTGGCAGGAGCCGCACGACATCGTCGCTTCGCGCCCCGAACCGGCGGTCGGGCTTCGGCGAATCGCCGAGATCGTTGCGGTCGCGCCTGTGACGCAGTGGTGGACCGCGGGGATTGATCGCGCACAGTTCGCGGTCTGGATGGGCGGCCGTTCGGAAGGCATCGTGCTGCGAAAGGCGTCTGAGCATCTCGACGTGTGGCGGGCCGGGGTCGTTCGCGACGAGGTCACCGCGGCGAGGGAACGGCCGAGCGACCCGAGGGCTCGCTACGGCGGAATCTGGTGGTCCCGCCCACCGTATTCGTTACCGCGCACCTGTTCCGAGCAGGCCGGCGTGCCGACCGGTCTGTATTTGATCGAGGACGGCTTCGGGGAGACTCGAGCGGCGGTAGACCGTGTGCGGGCGTCGGGGCGCGTCTTCGAGATCGATTCCGCAGCAGCATGGGCGGAGTTGTGCCGCCGCTATCCGCTGGACGTGACCGCGTCGAAGCGACACGACTGGTACCGGACCACGGGACTCGCCGATACCCGCTGGGTGATGCCGGACTGGGCGGCCGTGGCAGAGGAGTACGACGCGGTGCACCTTCAGGTCGGCGCGTACCTGGCAGCGAGCGGCACGGCGATCGAGGTGGAGCCGGGGGTGCACTCGGTCATCGCGGGCTGGGCGCCGGGCGACACCTTCTGGCTCACGGATGTCGTCGAAGTGGAGCCTCGGGGCCGGGTCTTCGTCAAGGATCAGGGCGACGACCTGTGGCACGCGGTGGAGGAGACGGCATGAGCGGCTCGGTACGCGGTGACGGACGGGATCGATTGGCCCAGAACCTGGGAGTCCTCTGATGCGATTGATCGACGATGCGGAACGCCGCGCCCGTATGGCGCGGCGGCACGCTCTGGCCGCGCCGCACCGGGTGGATTCGGTTCTCGACGCGGTGCGTTCGGTAGCGGTGCTGCACGCCACCGAGGCCGCCACCCCGTACCTGTCCGTGCAGGCCCGGATGAACGGCTTCACCCGTGAGCAGTACGAGCACGAGCTGTACGAGGAGAGGTCGTTGGTCAAGCAGTTGGCCATGCGGCGCACCATGTTCGTCTTCCCCCGGCCGTTGATGGGGGCGGCGCTGAGCGCACCGTCGGAACGGGTGGCCCGCACCGAGCGCGCCAAGGTGATCAAGGACGCCGAGGCCGGCGGGATCTGCGCGGACGGCGGCGCCTGGCTCAGCGATGCCCGCACCGCCGTGCTCGCCGCGCTGGCCGGTGGCAGGGAACTGGGCGCGAAGGAACTGCGGGAGACGGTGCCCGAGCTGGTGGGGCAGGTGACGCTGTTCGAGGGCAAGAAGTACGGCGGCGATCAGCATCTCGCACCCCGCGTGCTCACCTGGCTTGGCGCCACCGGCGATCTGGTCCGAGCCCACAACGCGAGCCACTGGCGGGTGAACCGCAACCTGTGGGCCCGCGCCGATCACTGGCTCGGCGCACCGCCCGAACGCATCGACACCGCCACCGCCTACGCGGAATTGGTGACCGAGTACCTCCGCGCCTTCGGACCCGCCACGGAGACCGACGTGGTGTGGTGGTTCGGCGCCACCAAGACCGCGATCCGCGCCGCCCTGGCGGCGATCGGCGCGGTGGAGGTGGCCCTCGAACGGGACCGCACGGGCTGGGTGCTGCCCGACGATGCGGAACCCGAGGAGGCCGTTGACGACTGGGCCGCGCTGCTCCCGGCGCTGGACCCCACACCGATGGGCTGGAAGGAACGGGACTTCTACCTGGACCCGGGTTTCGCCTCGTCGATCTACGACACCGCCGGCAACTGCGGCGCCACCGTGTGGTGGCAGGGCAGGATCGTAGGCGCCTACCTGCAGGACGAGGACGGCATCGTGCAGTGCGTGTACGGCGACGACCCCGGACGCCGAGCCCGCGCCGCGGTGCAGGTGGAGGCGGATCGACTGGGGGAGTGGATGAACGGCGAGCGGGTGGCCTCGATGTACAAGGCCCCGCTCATCCCGCGTTAGTCACCGGGGGGCGCACGCCGGAGTCACGCCGCGGTGCTGCGCACTCCGGGGGCTCGGGCGGCGTGCTCGGCCAGTGCCTCGTCCCGGTGGCGTTCCCAGCGCGCCACCGCCTCGGCGTACAACTCGTGAGGGTGGTGCCGGTGATTGACGCGGCCCGGATCGCCGTGGCCGCGTTTCCACAGCGCGCGACCGGAGTACGGATGCCCCGGTGGTGCGGGCCTGGTGCGCCACCCGGTGGCGTCGGTATCGGCGGGCGCCACCGAGTGGTGGTCCGCTCCGCAGGCCAAGGTGAGGTTCTCGATATCGGTGGTCCCGCCCGCGGCCCAGTCCCGCAGGTGGTGCACCTCGCAGTACGCCGCCGCGCTGTCGCATCCCGGTGCGGTACAGCCGTGTTCGGCCCCGATCAGGGCGATGCGCTGGTCCGCGGAGGCGAGCCGCCTCTGCCTTCCCAGCCACAGCGGTCGCGACTGCGCATCCAGCAGCACCACGTACCGCGGATGGTGCGCGAGGATCTCGATCGCGTCCTGCACGGCGATCCGGCCGCCCGTGGCGGTGGTGGCCACGCCCAGCTCCGATTCCACCTGCTCCAGCGTGAGGGTCACGATCGGAATGGCGGGCAGCCCGCGGTGAGTGCCGAGGGCACCGGAGTCGAGCGCGGCGCGCAGGGCGGTGAGCAATGCGTCGTGCCGGCGCTGCGCAGGAGTGCGGCGGTCGCGGGCGGCTGCCGCATCGACGGCAGCGCGATCCGCACCGTCGGGCAACCGGTCCGCAGCGGGGTCGTCGAGGTTGTTCACTCCGGGCCGCGCCCACTTCGCGAAGACCGCTTCGAGCAGCGCGCGCAGGGGCGCGGTGATCACGCCGCCGATCTCGCTGGCGAGCGTATCGTTGTGCTGCGCACCGAGTTCGATGCCGCGTTCCGCTGCGGCGCGGCGCCCGTCGGGTTCCTGGCCCTGCGCATCGAGCAGCGTCATTGCGTAGCGGCCCGCTTGCAGAAGGGCGTGCGGTGTCTCGTCGAGCGCGGCGTCGACCAAGATGTCCTCCATCAAGGAGGCCACCTCCTCGTTCGCACCCGCGCGGCGCGCCTTGGCGAGCACCTTCTCGATCTCGTGGGCATGCCGCTCCGAGACCTGGCCCGCGCGCTGCGCGGCGGCGAGGATCGGGTGCCGGGGCGGGCACACCGCCCCCGAGGGCTGCACGCGCGCGGCGCGGTTGCGTACCGCCGCCACCCGCGCTGCGGCCTCACCGCCCGTGAGCCGGAAGTGCCGTTCCAACATCAGCTTCAGGCCGCAGCAGCCGAGTTGGCCGGGGACACCCTGCTGTTCGGCCGCTGCGGCGATCTCCGTCTGTACCGCGGCCAGCCGCCGGGCCACCCGCTCGATCCGCCCGAGGGCCTCCGCCACCTCGGTGGGGGAGAGCCGTACGACATCGGCACTGAGCACATCGCCGACCGCGTGTTCGAGTGTTTCGATCGCGGCAAGATAGGGATCGACAGTGCTGTTCACGGTGCATTCACCTCCCCAGGTGCATGCCTCCAGCCTACAGCGTGGTATCGATCATAGGGTCACGATTGAATAACGAACTCGAATACACAGGCGATCAGCGCGGGCGCAGGACGATCTCCGTGGGGTGCGCATCGGCGGAGGTGTGCACGGCCTGCACCACCGCGCGCGCCACGGTCTCGGGGCGCAGCAGGTTGTCGGCCGAGTAGTCCCGGCCCTCGAGTGCGAAGATCCCCTCCTGCATCTGCGTGTCGATGCGGCCGGGGAAAATGCTCGTCACCCGGAGGGTGGGCTCCTCGGCGCGGAGCGCCTCGGCGAACGAGGTGAGGCCGAACTTGCTGGCGGCGTACGCGCCCCAACCGGGGTTCGCGCGCTTGCCCGCGCCCGAATTGATCAGCACCACATGGCCACCCGCGTCGCGCAGTGCCGGCAGCAGTGCCTTGGTCAGCTCGACCACGGCCAGCAGATTCACCTCGAACATGGTGCGCCAGTCGTCTGCGGTGGTGTCCTCGATCCGCGCGATCGAGGCGATCCCGGCGTTGTGCACGAGCACGTCGAGCCGTGGAATCGATTGCGCGAGAGCGGCCACCGTCGCATGGTCGGTGAGATCGGCGGCGAAGGTGAGTGCCCCGAGCTCCGCGGCGAGCGCATCGAGTTCGGGGGAGGGGCGGCCGCCGAGCACCAGGTCGTGCGTCTCGGCGAGCTGCCGTGCGATCTGGGCGCCGAGCCCGCGGGAGGCGCCGGTGATCAGGGCGAGAGGGCGTTGTTCGCTCATGCGCTCCACGGTAGTTCACCGCCGAGCGACGAGAGCGGCACCGTCCGGCGTGGACGGTGCCGCTCTGCGTGCGAACGGATCAGAACTCCTGGTCTCCCACCAGGGCGGCCTCGGCGGGCACCTCGTGGGTATCGGCCTTGCTGTCGCGCACCTGGGTGAGCACCACGGCGGCCACCACGCAGGCCAGGGCGCCCACGAAGAAGGGCGCCGCCGGGCTGCCGAACCACTGCGCCACGTGGGCCACACCGGTCGCGGCGATGGCGCCACCGGCCCAGCGCAGGAAGTTGTAGCCGGCCGAGGCCACGGGCCGGGGTGCGTCCGCGATCGACATCGCGGTGCCGGTGAACAGGGTGTTGAGCACGCCGGACGGGATACCCGACAGCACCACCACGGTGACCACGACCGCCACGTTCTCGTGGCCGATCGCCGCGATCAGCAACAGCACGCCGTACCCGAGGACGGCGGCGATGGCGCCCCGTCGTTCACCGAGCGAGGCGGCCACCTTGGGGGCGAGCCACACGCCGCTCACCGCCACCAGCAGGCCCCAGCCCACGAACACGGCGCCCACGAAGTACGGGCTCTTGTGCAGCACGAAGGGCGACCAGGCGAGCACCGTGAAGAAAGCGGCGGTGTAGAACGCCGAGCCGAGACCGGTGAGGAACAACCCGCGCTGGCGCAGCGCACGCAGGGGCGCCATGGGGGAGACGGTGCCCTCGGTGGCGCGCTTCGCCTTGGCCTCGGTCGCATCGGATGTGAGCATGGTGGCGCACAGGATGGCGCCGATCAGCATCAGCGTCGCGGTGCCGGCGAACGGACCGCGCCAGGAGATGCCGCCGAGCACGGCGCCGAGCAGCGGACCGACGGCCAGGCCCACGCCGAGCGCGGCCTCGTACAGCAGGATCGCGCCCTGCTGGCCGCCGGTGGCGGCGGAGACGATCACGGCGAGCGCGGTGGCGATGAAGAGGGCGTTGCCGAGGCCCCACACGGCGCGCCAGGCCACGAGCTCACCGATCGAGCCCGCCAGGGCGCAGGCGCCGGAGGCCACGACGATCAGCAGCAGGCCCGCGATCACGGTGCGCTTGGCCCCGAACATCGAGGTGAACCAGCCGATGAACAGCATGGCGATCACCTGTACGCCGAGGTACGAGGAGAACAGCAGCGTGGTCTGGCTCGGGGTGGCGTTGAGCCCCTTGGCGATCGATTCGAGGATCGGATCGACCAGGCCGATGCCCATGAACGCGATCACCGCGGCGAACGCCGTGACCCACACCGCCTTGGGCTGGTGGGAAAGTGTGTCGCGCAAGCTCGGGTGTGCGTGGTCCGCGTTCTGTTCGGCGGTGATCGTCACGTGCAGCTCCTCTCGTATTACTACGAAAGTCTAAGCAATATGGCTCACGAAGAGCAAGCTCCTGTGACGGATTCCTCAGCCGTCCTCGCGGTAGCGGTCGATCAGCAGGTTGAGCGCCGGAATCGCCGCGTTCAGATGCACGCGGTCCTCCTCCGACAACTCGTGCAGGTGCCGCGCCAGGACGGCGTTGCGCGCCGCGATCAGCTCCGAGGTCAGCTGCTGGCCGTGCTCGGACAGCTGCACCACCACGGCCCGCCCGTCGTCCGGATCGGGGCTGCGCTGCACCAGGCCGAGCCGTTCCAGGCCGTCCACCGCGCTGGTCGCCGAGGGCAGCCGGATCCGCAGGAAGCGGGCCAGCTCGCCCATCCGCACCGGACCCAGCCGCAACAGGCTCTGTAGGGCCGACTGTTGCGCCGGAGTCAGATCCGGCCCCGGGGTCGTGCGCTTCATCAGGAAGTGCAGCTGCAGGAGTGGGGAGCGCAGTTGGGCGGCCAGCTCACCGATGCTCGCATCGAGTGCGGCGGTGGAGGCGGCGCCGGAGTCATGGGACGCGGGGGTCATGACTCCGATACTAGGCACAGATTATGGCGGTGCCGGTCCCCCGAACGGCCGGACCGACACCGTCAGATGGCGGGAGAGTTTGCGATCGCGCTACGAACCAATGCTCCCGTTTGTTTTCCAGATCGCCACCACCGCAGGTCGGGGCTCATTCGTCCCGCCGTCGGGCCAGTGCGAGGTGGGGCTGCCGGCGCCGCCGTCGTCTGTCTCACCCGGATGCTGAACTGCGACAAGAACGCGGTTATCCCGGATCACCGGACCACAGGTCTCCGCGCCGTAGGGCACGGTGAGGAACTGCTTCGTCAGGCCCCGGTCCTTGCCCTCCAGCACCACGCCGAACAGGCCGTCGTTGCTCTTGAAGGTGTCCTGCGTGCCGTCGGTCGAGATCCACAGATTGCCGAAGGAATCGAAGGCCACGTTGTCGGGGCAGCTGATCCGGGAGACCTTGGTCTTGTCGTAGCCGCCGTAGTAGGTGTCGGCCGCGGCCGGGTCACCGCACACCAGCAGCAGGTCCCAGGAGAACTCGGTGCCCGTGTGATCGTCGGTGATCTCCAGGATCTGGCCGTTCTTGTTCTTCACCCGCGGGTTGGCGGCGTCGATACCGGCCTTGCCCTCCGCGCCGCGATCGCTGTTGTTGGTGAGCGCGCAGTACACCTTGCCCGTCTTCGGGTGCGGCTGGATGTCCTCGGGACGATCCATCTTGGTGGCGCCCGCCTTATCGGCCGCCACCCGGGTGTACACCGCCACGTTCTCGGCCGGCATCCCGTCGATGTGCGAGGTCGCCTTGCCCGCGGCGTCCACCGTGAGCAGCGGCATCCACTTGCCCGTGCCCTTGTAGCCACCGGCGGGCACCTTGCCGTCCTCCACCTTGGGGCCGTCGAACTTCGCGACGTACAGCGTGCCCTCGTCGAGGATCCGCATGTTCGACTCCATCGCGGCGGGGCCCTTGCCGTCCTGGATCTTTCGCGAACTGACGAACTTGTAGATGTACTCGAACTTCGAATCGTCGCCCGAGTACGCCACCACCGTGCCGTTGGAGGTCACGTGGATGTTCGAGCCCTCGTGCTTGAACCGGCCCATGGCCGAATGCTTCACCGGGGTCGAGCGCGGATCGTGCGGATTGAGTTCGACGATGTAGCCGAACCGGTTGGCCTCGTTGGTCTCCTTGGCCAGGTTGAACCGGTCCTCGTACTTGCCCCAGTTGTGGTAGTCCGAATCCTTGCCCAGGCCGTACCGCTTCCAGCCCTCCTTGAGGCCGTCGATCGGCGGGGTGTCGGCACCGGAGAAGTAGTTGGTGTAGTTCTCCTCGCCGGACAGCATGGTGCCCCACGGGGTGATGCCGCCCGAGCAGTTGGCGATGGTGCCCAGCACCCGGGTGCCGGTGGGATCGGCCGCCGTCTTACAGAACCACGAACCCGCCGCCGGGCCGCGCAGCTCGAACTCCGTCGAGGCCGTGACGCGCCGGTTGTACTCTCCCAGAACGGGAGTCAGCTTGCCGGAACCCGGCTCGCCCTTCACCTCGACCACGGCCAGGCCGTGTGCGGCCATCTCCACGCGCACCTGGTTCTCGGTGGGGTTCTTCTCGTCGTAGCCCTTGAACATGTGCTTGCCCGTGGTGTACTCCTGGTTGCACACCATCAGGAAGGTGTCCGGCTTACCGTCCACCGGGATCAGATCGGTGAAATCGTTGTTGTAGCCGAACTGCTGGGCCTGCGCCTCGGGAGTCTGGTTGTCGAAGTCGAACTTCGGCGCACCGGGCAGCACCGGATCGCCCCAGGCGATCACCACGGCCTGCTCGTACCCCTGCGGAATCACCACGCGGTCTTCGCTGTTCGCGGCGACCGAGGTGAAATTCAGTCCGGGAGCCTTGATATCGGCGCCGGGCGCCGCACCGGCTGACGAAGACGATCCCGCCGAGCCCGTGCTCGCATCACCGCACGCGGCGAGCACCGTCGTCGCACCCACGCCGACCGCGGCGATGCCCGCGCCCTTGAGCACCGTGCGGCGGGTCAGATCGCCGAAGTACTCGTTCTCGGAGGTGTTGTCGTGCGGACGGAAGCACTGCTCGCCGCACTTGTACTTGCAGGTGGTGTGCGAGCGGGCGGACTGGCCGTCGTGATCGACGAGCAGGCGCAGATTGGGCAGACGCATGAGGCTCCCTCGGGGCTGAGGCGGGGATCGGCTGAGTGAATCAGCGACAATGTCTCAGGGCCACGTGAGCGGCAGGGAAAGTCTTGGTAACGCGGAGGCAAAGTACCGTCAGGCGGCGTCCGCGGGAACCTGCCCCGCCGCGATCCGGCGGTTGCGGATCACGCTCGAGATCATCGCCGCGATGATCAGCACCAGGCCGATGAGTCCCGTGACCACCTCCGGTACCGGGGTCCCGATCGAGTACAGCAGGATCACCGCCAGGGCGCCGATCGCCCAGTGCGCGCCGTGCTCCAGGTACACGTACTGCGACAGCGTGCCCTGGCGCACCAGGTACACCGTGATCGAGCGGACGAACATCGCACCGATCAGGCCCAGGCCCAACGCGATGATGATCGGGTCGGCGGTGATCGCGAAGGCGCCGATCACCCCGTCGAAGGAGAACGAGGCGTCGAGCACCTCGAGGTAGAGGAACAGGAAGAAGCCCGCCTTGCCCGTCGCCTTCGCCAGGTCCGACGGTCCGCTGTTCGGCTTGCTCTGCGCGTCGAGGTCGGCGATCTCCGCCTCCTCGTCGATGTGGAAGAGCTCGCCCAGCCCGTTCACCACCAGGTAGGTGATGAGGCCGAGCAACCCGGCCACCAGCACCGTGGTCTCCTCGCCCGGGTGGGCGATGTACATCGCGGTGTACAGCAGTGCGCCGCAGGCGATCACCACCGACAGCTGATCGAGCCGGCCGATCTTCTCCAGCGGCTTCTCGATCCAGCTCAGCCAGGTGACGTCTTTCTCCGACAGCACGAAGTCCAGGAACAGCATCAGCAGGAAGATGCCGCCGAAGGCCGCGATCTGCGGATGCGCCGCGGTCACCAGCGATTCGTAGGTGGGGGAGCCGTCGGTCGGCGGGTTCAGCGCGAGCCGCATGGCATGCACCGGGTCGAGTCCGGCGGTGATCCACACGATGGCCAGGGGGAACAGCAGCCGCATGCCGACCACCGCGATCAGGATGCCCACGGTGAGGAACATCTTCTGCCAGAAGTCACTCATCCGGCGCAGCACCGTCGCGTTGATCACGGCGTTGTCGAAGGAGAGGCTGATCTCCAGCACGCCG
Organism: Tsukamurella sp. TY48; assembly: GCF_019656655.1. Classification (GTDB taxonomy): domain Bacteria; phylum Actinomycetota; class Actinomycetes; order Mycobacteriales; family Mycobacteriaceae; genus Tsukamurella; species Tsukamurella strandjordii. Next base: position 1,912,763 of record NZ_BPMV01000001.1, read on the forward strand.
AGGATCGCCGTGAGGAACAGTGCCTGGGGACCGCCGTAGAGGTACGCGACGATCAGGGCGGCGATCGTGACGACGATCGAGAGGCCGAAGGTCCGCAGTGCCACCGGGCGCCTTTCCATGGGGTCGGGCTCGGTGGGTCACCGAGCTGGTTCGCACATCGAACCTACGCCGCTCGTAGCCCGCACGCTCACAGGGCCGTAGTGACGCGGCGTCGGGTGACCGCAGCAGTCGGTGGTGGCCGAGCTGTGAGCGGGTCAGCCGCGGTCTTCGGCGAGGCCAACAGCGATGACTTCCTGCGCGTCGGTGTGCACCGCCTCAGCGGCGGTAATCCTGCGCACGGCGAGATAGGTGTCGACGAGCCGATTGCCGACTGCGTAGCCGGCACCGGTCGGCACCCCGAGAGGAGGGGCACCGAACCGGCCCGCGATCGCGTCGCCTAGCACCCATGAGGCGAAGTTCTGCATCCCCGTGACATCCAGATGGTCGGCAACGGTCGCGAACAGCGCATCGTCGTGACGGTGACGCACGCCGATCCGGGAGGCTCCGAGTTCGTCGCCGAACTGCTGACGGGCAAATGCATCCGCTAGCCCCTCGGAGACGATCTGCTCGCCGACGGTGACCGTCGTCGGGTCCCAGACGACGCCGCCTGGCGCATACCGCACGTTATGGTCGAATTCGTGCACGGCCGTTGCCTCGACCCGCTCGAGATTCTCCGGGGATGGCCAGATATTCAGATACAGATAGCCGGTGACGCTGCCGTTCGCGGTGAGGCCGAGCGCCTCCTCGAGAAAGATCCGATCACCCGGGTCGCCCACGACCAGCAGGACTGTGACTGCCGGTAGATCGACCCGCTCCAGCCCATCCTGGAGCCAGGCGGTGGCCTCATGAAGCGCTCGCTCGACCCGTCCCCAGGCATCCGCCGCATGCAGACGCTCGACGGCGTCGATGCAAGCTTCCGTGTCACGGTCAAGCGGAAATCCCGACGAGGCCCGGTGCATCGCCGCCAAGTCCACGGGTCCGGGGAAGTACCGGTACATCCCCATCATCGGCTGCCACATTCGCTCAAGTAGCGCCGGGCGCTCAGCGGCAGGCGCCTGCAGGACTGTCAGCATGGATGTGTACGTATCGAGGACCGTGATCTCCATACCGCGACCGTAAAGCCTCCCGTGACGGGAGGGTCAAACCGTAGCGCTACCTACCACTGCGCCGGGACGAACCTCCGTGCGGTGAAGCCGGCCCAGTCTCCCGATCAGGACGTTGCGGGCGTGAGGTGCCGCGCGGCGAAGGCGTCGAGGGCGTCCTCGGTCCCGAGGTAGGGCTCGTCGGGGCGCGGCCAGTGCAGGATCACGTCGGTGAAGCCCAGCTCCGCGGCGCGCCCCACGGCATCGTCGGCCGCATCGGGTGAGCTGAGGCTGTAGGTTCCGCCCGAGTCGATCGACAGGTGCCGCTCGATGCTCGCCGGATCGCGCCCGGCCTCGGCCAGCGCATCGTCGAGCCGCGTGCTCAGCTCGGCGACGCGCGACCACCAGGCGTCGCCGCCGTCACCGTCGGGTCCGGTGGTCACCCAGCCCTGCCCGAGCTCCGCCACCAGTCGCAGGCCCTTCGGGCCGTTGGCGGCGAGCACGAAGGGCATCCGCGGGCGTTGCGCCGGCTCGCCCACCATGCGGGCGTCGACGGCGCGGAAGAAGTCACCGTCGAAGGAGATGCCGCCGGGCTCGGACTCGAACCGCAGCAAGGCGTCCAGGCCGCGGGTGAACTCCACGAAACGCTCGTGCCGCCGCCGCGGGCTCAGCTCCTCCTGTCCGAGTACGAACGAATCGAAACCCGTTCCGCCCGAACCGATCCCCAACACCAGGCGGCCGCCCGAGATCTCGTCCACGGTGCCCAGGTCCTTGGCGAAGGGCACCGGGTGCCGGAAGTTCGGCGAGGTGACGAAGGTGCCCAGACGGATCTTCTCGGTCACCAGCGCGGCGGCCGTCAACGTGGGGATCGTGGCACCCCAGGGCTGATCGGCCAGGGTCCGCCAGGACAGGTGGTCGTAGGTCCAGGCGTGATCGAAGCACAATTCCTCGGCCTTGCGCCACCGCCGCCGGGCCTCGGGCCACGGGAATTGAGGCAGGATCACCACACCGAAACGCAGGGGATTTCGCACCCCGTCAGCCTACGACTCGGTACCTCACCGCACGACCTGTCCCGTTTGCGGCATACGATCGCGGCCTTGGTCCTAGGGTTTTCTCGTCGGTCGACCCGACCCTCACCGCTGATAAGGGGTACACATGTCCAGTCCGGCTTCCGCCGCGCCGCGATCCGGCGTGCGCGAGCTGACAGTCCGCGGCATCGCACTCGGTGCCGTGATCACGCTCGTCTTCACCGCCGCCAACGCCTATCTCGGGCTCAAGGTGGGTCTCACCTTCGCCACCTCGATCCCGGCCGCCGTGATCTCGATGGCGCTGCTGCGCTACTTCGCGAACCACTCCATCATCGAGAACAACATCGTCCAGACGATCGCGTCGGCCGCGGGCACGCTCTCGGCCATCGTCTTCATCCTGCCCGGCCTGGTGATGATCGGCTGGTGGCAGGGCTTCCCGTACTGGACCACCACCCTGGTCTGCCTGGTGGGCGGCGTCCTGGGCGTCATGTACTCGATCCCGCTGCGGCGGGCACTGGTCACGGGATCGGATCTACCGTTCCCCGAGGGTGTCGCGGCCGCCGAGGTGCTCAAGGTGGGCGACACCGCCGAGGGCGCCAAGGAGAACAAGACCGGCCTGCGCCTGATCCTCGTCGGCTCGCTGGCCTCCGCGGGCTACGCGCTGCTGGCGAAGATGAAGGTGGTCGCCGAGTCGATCTCGATCCCGGTGAAGATCGGTAGCGGCGGCACCATCGTGGTTCCCGGCCTGTCGTTCGCGCTGATCGGCGTCGGTCACCTGGTGGGCGTCACGGTGGGCATCGCGATGATCGTGGGCCTGGTCATCTCCTACTTCGTGCTCCTCCCGATCTGGACCGCGGGCGATCTGGGCGGCAGCGAGGCCTTCTCGGACGTGGTCAACAGCGTCTTCAAGAACGACATCCGCCTGATCGGCGCCGGCGCGATCGGCGTAGCCGCCGTGTGGACGCTGCTCAAGGTGCTCGGACCGGTGCTGCGCGGCATCGGCGAATCCATCGCCTCGGCGCGCAAGCGCCGCGACGGCCAGCTGGTGGACATCACCGAGCGGGACATCCCGTTCCCCTACGTGGCCGGCGTCGTGCTGGTCTCCATGGTTCCGGTCGGCGTGCTGCTGTGGCTGTTCACCACCGACACCGCGCTCGACGGGAAGGCCGGCGGCATCATCGCGCTGAGCGTTCTCTTCGTGCTCGTGCTGGGCCTGCTCGTGGCCTCCGTGTGCGGCTACATGGCCGGCCTGATCGGCGCCTCCAACAGCCCGATCTCCGGTGTCGGCATCCTCGTGGTGATCGCCGCCGCGCTGCTGATCCGCGCGGTGTACGGCCCCTCGACCGGCGACGAATCGCTGGCGCTCGTGGCGTACACGCTCTTCACGGGTGCGATCGTCTTCGGCATCGCCACCATTTCCAACGACAATCTCCAGGACCTCAAGACCGGTCAGCTGGTGGGCGCCACCCCCTGGAAGCAGCAGGTGGCCCTGGTGATCGGTGTCGCCTTCGGCTCGGCGATCATCCCGCCGGTGCTCGATCTGCTGCAGAAGGGCTTCGGCTTCGTCGGTGCTCCGGGCGCGGGCGATAACGCGCTCGCCGCACCGCAGGCCTCGCTGCTCGCGAAGCTCTCCGAGGGCGTCTTCGGCGGCGATCTGGACTGGGGCCTCATCGGCCTGGGCGCGCTGATCGGCGTGGTCGTGATCGTGATCGACGAGGTGCTCACCCGCGCCGGCAAGTTCCGGTTGCCGCCGCTCGCCGTGGGCATGGGCATGTACCTGCCGATGAGCGTGACGCTGATGATCCCGGTGGGTGCCGCACTCGGCTACTACTACAACCGCTGGGCCGACCAGTCGGCCAACGCCGAGGGGCGCAAGCGCCTGGGCACGCTGCTCGCGACCGGCCTCATCGTGGGTGAATCGCTGTTCGGCGTGCTGTACGCCGGCATCGTGGTGCTCGCGGACCGGGTGCCGGACCTGCCGATCATCGGCGGCAAGGCGGAGCCCCTCGCGCTCCCCTTCATCGGCGAGGGCTACCTGCACTGGGGCGAGGCCCTGGGCGCGCTCATCTTCGTGGGCGTGATCTACGTGCTGTACACCCGCACGAAGAAGCTGGCCGCCGCGGAGGGCTGACGACCTTCTCGCTCCCAGAACAGACTCCCGCTCCCGGAATTCCGGGAGCGGGAGTTCGTTTCGGGAGCGAGAGTGCGGGCCGACGGTGCGCGGGACTAGAAGTCGAAGCCTCCGAAGTCGCCGCCTCCGAAGTCGCCGCCTCCGAAGTCGCTGAAACCGCCGCCGTCCCCGCCGAAGTCGCCTCCGCCGATGTCACCCCCGGTGTCGCCGCCGTCGAATCCGCCGTCCATGCCGGCACCGTCGGCCATCACGGCCGGACCGACCCCGGCCATACCGGCGAACAGCGAGCTGAACAGCAGGTAGCTGCCCACGCCCCAGGCGCCGGCCACCAGCGCGGGCTTCCACCAGGGCTCGCTGTACCAGCCCGCGGGTACGGGGCGGCCGGCCACGACGCCGCCGGGGTAGTAGTTCGGCGTGCGGTCCGACGGCCCGGGGGAGGCCGCGAGCTCGCGACCCTCGACCTCGACGGTGCGGTCCTCGGTGACGGAGCCCGCGGCGCGCTGACCGTCGAGCTCGGGGATCGGCGGCCCCGGATCGAGATTCATGGCCACCCGGGCGGCCCGGGTGTAGTACAGGCCCTCCAGCGCGGTCTGCTTGGCGAGCCGGGCCTGCGCGGGCGTGGTGGCCTGCGCGATCTGGGAGCCCGCGGCGTTGTACCGCTCGCCGGCATCGGCGAGCGCCTGCTGCGCGGCCTCGTTGGACCCGACCAGGTTGTTCACCTGGCCGGAGAGCCGTTCGATGGTGGCGCGGGCGTCGGCCTGTGCATCGGCGAGGGCCTCGGCCTTGTTGTTGCGGCCGCGGGCCACGCTCACACCGGCGAACGCGACGGCGGCGATCACGACGAGGACGAGCACGATTTCCATGTCTTCGACGCTACCGACGGCGCGTGCCCCGCGGCTTACAGAAGTATGAAGAATCGGACCTTTCGCCGGCAGCGAAAAGCCCGCCACCGCCGGACGGACCGGGGGTGACGGGCTGATCGAGTCGAACGCGGGGACTAGTCCGCGCCGATGATGAACTCCTCGAGCTGCTTGCGCGCGACATCGTCGGCGATCTGCTCGGGCGGCGACTTCATCAGGTACGCCGAGGCGGGGATCACGGGGCCGCCGATACCGCGGTCCTTGGCGATCTTCGCGGCGCGCACGGCGTCGATGATGATGCCGGCCGAGTTGGGGGAGTCCCACACCTCGAGCTTGTACTCCAGGTTCAGCGGCACATCGCCGAAGGCGCGGCCCTCGAGGCGCACGTACGCCCACTTGCGGTCGTCGAGCCACTCCACGTAGTCCGACGGGCCGATGTGCACGTTCTTGTCGTGCACCTTGCCCGACAGCGGGCCGGTGAGGTTCGAGGTGACGGCCTGGGTCTTGGAGACCTTCTTCGACTCGAGGCGGTCGCGCTCGAGCATGTTCTTGAAGTCCATGTTGCCGCCGACGTTGAGCTGGTACGTGCGGTCCAGCGTGACGCCGCGGTCCTCGAAGAGCTTCGCCATCACGCGGTGGGTGATGGTGGCGCCCACCTGGCTCTTGATGTCGTCGCCCACGATCGGGACGCCTGCCGCGCGGAACTTCTCGGCCCACTCCGGGTCGGAGGCGATGAACACGGGCAGCGCGTTGACGAAGGCCACGCCCGCGTCGATGGCGCACTGCGCGTAGAACTTGTCGGCCTCCTCGGAGCCCACGGGCAGGTAGGAGACGAGGACGTCTACCTCGTTGTCCTTGAGCGCCTGCACCACGTCGACGCCCTCACCCGGCGCCTCCTCGATGGTCAGGCGGTAGTACTTGCCCAGGCCGTCGAGGGTGTGGCCGCGCTGCACGGTGACGCCGGTGGGCGGCACGTCGGCGATCTTGATGGTGTTGTTCTCCGAGGCGTTGATGGCATCGGAAAGGTCGAAGCCGACCTTCTTGCCGTCCACGTCGAACGCGGCGACGAACTCGACGTCGCGCACGTGGTACGGGCCGAACTTGACGTGCATGAGGCCCGGGACCTTCGCATCGTCGGCCACGTCCTTGTAGTACTGCACGCCCTGCACCAGCGACGAGGCACAGTTGCCCACGCCGACGATCGCAACGCGCACCTTAGTGGAATTGTCAGTCACCGTTCTTCCCTTCATTCGGTGTCAGTCGGTCGGCTCCGGGAGCGGAGCGAGCGGGCCGATCCAATTGGTCGGAGCGCGATTCAGCGGCGATCAGCTCATTGAGCCACCGCACCTCACGCTCCGTCGTCTCCAGTCCCAGCTCGTGCAACTGCCGCGTGTACGTCTCGCTGGCACCCCCGGCCGCGAGGGCCCGACGGAGCTCCTCCCGCCGCTCCTCGACCTGCCGGCGGCGTCCTTCGAGGATGCGGAGCCGGGCCTGGGCGGGAGTGGCGGTGAAGAAGGCGAGATGCACGCCGAAGCCGTCGTCCGTGTAGTTCTGCGGACCCGTATCGGCGACCAGGACGGAGAACCGCTCCTGACCGGCGGGGGTCAGCTGGTAGACACGGCGCGCGCGGCGCTTGCGGGCAGCTGCAGGGGGGCCCGGTGCGGCTTCTTCGACGATGTACCCGGCGTCCTGCGCGCGGCGCAGGGCGGGGTACAGCGAACCGTAGGAGAAGGCGCGGAACGGGCCCAGCAGTTCCGTCAGCCGCTTGCGGATCTCGTAGCCGTGCATCGGGGAGTCGTGCAGCAGGCCGAGAACTGCGAGTTCGAGCATGTGACGCCTCCCTTCCTGCGCGGCGCCGGGCCGCAGGGGGCTGACGCGAGTGGATCTATCTCTTCAATGCGATCGGCTGTTGTATCGCGCCGATATATAGGACGATACCCCAGCGTGTGATGGGCATTGCAATGGCACGGCGGTGTGAGGGCACGCCGCGGGCGGTATCCCCTTGTCGAGGCGTATCCCAGCCGGGGCACGTACATTGGATCCGTGCGAACGCAGAGGCAAACGGTGGACTACGCGCTGCAGCGGCGATCGCTGCTCGCGTCGGTCAACGCCGGGCGCACTGCGGTGAAGTCGGTGTGCGACGCCGATCCGTACCTGTTGCGCGCGGCCAAGTTCCACGGCCGACCGTCGGAGGTGCTGTGCCCCATCTGCCGCAAGGAACAGCTGACGCTGGTGTCCTGGGTGTTCGGGGATTCGCTGGGTCCGGCCTCCGGATCGGCCCGTAGCGACGCCGAGCTCGGTGAGCTCGAATCGTCGCGGCCGGAGTTCTCGGTGCACGTGGTGGAGGTCTGCCGGTCGTGCAACTGGAATCATCTGGTGGAGTCCTACGTGGCCGGGCTGCCCCCGCGGCCCAAGCGCAAGCGCCGCGCGGCGCCCGGATGAGCGCGCACGGGGGAAGTAGAACGATCACGACGAAAGACGGAGCGGAGAGCAAGCGGTGACGAACCCGGGCGGAAACGACGAGCGGAACGGGGCGGTCGGGCGACCGTCGCGCCCCGAGGGCGATGCCCCCGGGCCCGCCGGACAGAACCGGCCCCCGCAGAGCCCCGCGCCCCAGAACGGTCCGCAGGGCCCGCAGCAGGGCGGCCCGCAGCGGCCCCAGCCGAGCGGTCCGCGGCCCACGCAGTCGCCCACTCCGCAGGCCGCGCCGACCGCGCAGTTCCCGGTCGTGCCGCCCCAGCCCTCGGACCCCAAGCCCGCGGACTCGAAGCCCGCCGATTCGAAGCCTGTGCCTCCGTCGCAGGCTCCGCAGTCCTCGGACCCGCAGCCCACGACCCCGGCGCAGGCTCCGCAGTCCTCGGGCCCGCAGCCCACGACCCCGGCGCAGGCTCCCCGGACCGAGCCCGCGGCGTCCAAGCCCGCACCCCCCAAACCCATCCCGCTGCCGGGCGGCCCCGCGAAGTCGGCCTACCAGCCGCTTTCCGGGCGCCCCGTCGACGAGCAGGAACTCGCGGCCGAGGCCGATCGCGGCGGTGCATCGCGACCCGAACCCGAGGCGCCGGCCGAGGAGCCGCCCGTCGTCTCCCGGGGTATCGATCCCGCCGTCCCCGCCACCGGCGGCGGATCGGGCGGTGACGGACCGAAGGGTCCCGACGGCCCGGACGGTCCCGACGGCCCGAAGGGTCCCGATGGGCCCGACGGCGGAGACGATGCCGGAAACGGCGAGGAGGGACCCGACCGGAAGGGGTTGCGCGGACTCGTGGGTGGATCGACGATTCGCAAGGTGGTGACCGCCGGCGTGACCGCGGTCGCTGCGATCCTCGTGGTGGCCGTCGTGGCCTTCGGCATCGGGTACTGGCGCGCCGATGTGCCGCAGCCGGGCGAGATCGAGACCAACCAGGTGGCCACCATCGTCATGAAGGACGGCAACACCCCGATCGCACGGGTGGTTCCGCCGGAGGGCAACCGCACCATCATCCCGTCCGAAGAGATCCCGCAGGTCATGAAGAACGCGATCATGGCCATCGAGGACCGCGACTTCATGACCAACCCCGGGTTCTCGCTCAAGGGCTTCGCGCGCGCCGTGTGGCTGCGCATCCCGGGCGTCGCCAGCGACGGACAGGACGCCGGCGGTGGCTCCACCATCACGCAGCAGTACGTGAAGAACGCGGTCGTCGGCGACGAATCCTCGCTGACCCGTAAGTGGAAAGAGCTCATCATCTCCACCAAGATGTCGCGCAGCTGGTCCAAGGACGACATCATGGCCGCGTACCTCAACACCATCTACTTCGGTCGCGGCGCCTACGGCCTGCAGTCGGCCTCGCGCACTTTCTTCAACGTCGACGCCAAGGACCTCAAGGTCGATCAGGCGGCGCTGCTCGCCGCGATGGTCCGCGCACCGTCGATGTACGACCCGGCCACCAACCTCGAGGACGCCACGGGCCGCTGGAACCAGGTGCTCGACGGCATGGTCGAGATGAACAACCTCGACCCCGCGCAGCGCAAGGCCCTGAAGTTCCCGCGCGTGGCGCAGCAGTCGAAGAACCAGGGCGGCGACGAGCTGTCCGCCGGCCCGAACGGGCTGATCCGCACCCAGGTGCTCCGCGAGCTCAAGGACGCCGGGATCGACGAGTCGACCCTGAACACCCAGGGCCTCAAGATCACCACCACCATCGATCCGGCGGCCCAGGCCGCGGCGGTCAAGGCGGCCCGGAACATGGCCGAGAACCAGCCGAAGGACCTGCGCACGGCCATCGTCTCGGTGGACCCGAAGACCGGCGGCGTCATGGCCTACTACGGCGGCGAGGACGGCAACGGCTACGACCGTGTCCAGGCCGGCCTGCAGACCGGATCGTCGTTCAAGGTGTTCGCGCTGGTCGCGGGCCTGGAGCAGGGCATCCCGCTGTCGCGGGTGTACTCCTCGGCGCCGCTGAAGACCACCGGCGTCACGGTGACCAACTCCGAGGGCGAGTCCTGCGGCTCCTGCAACCTGGCCACGGCCATGAAGATGTCGCTCAACACGGTGTACTACCGGCTGATGATGGACCTGCGGAACCAGGCCCAGGACGTGGCCGACGCCGCGCACAAGGCGGGCATCGCCGAGAGCTTCGGCGGCATCTCCAAGACCCTGCAGCAGAACGACGGCAGCGGCGTCGAGGGCGGCGTGGTGCTGGGCCAGTACCAGAGCCGGCCGATCGATATGGCGTCCGCGTACGCCACGCTGGCCGCCGAGGGCATCTACCGCGCACCGCACCTGATCTCGAAGGTGACCACCGCCGACGGCCGCACCCTGCTGGACCGACAGAGCGATCCCGGTGAGCGCCGGATGAGCAAGGACGTCGCGAACAACACCACGGCCGCGCTGCAGCCGATCGCCTCGTACTCCAACGGCAACGGCCTCGCCGGCGGGCGCGCCTCCGCCGCCAAGACCGGCACCGCGCAGTACCAGGACACCGGCCAGAACAAGGACGCCTGGATGGTGGGCTACACCCCGTCGATCTCGACCGCGGTGTGGGTCGGCAACGATGCGGGCGGCCCGATCAAGAACCAGTGGGGCGGCAGCATCTACGGTTCCGGCGTTCCGTCGACCGTCTGGAAGCAGACGATGGACGGCGCGCTGTCGGGTACCGATTACGAGACCTTCCCGACGCCGGGCGCGATCGGCGGACAGGCCGGTGTGCCGGTCGAGACGCGGCGCAGCAGCCCGGCCTCGGCGTCGGCGTCCTCGTCGGCCGATCCGAGCGGTCCGGAGACCTCGCGCACCATCCCGGGCCTGCCGGGCGTGCCGATGCCCACCTTCCCGTGGGATCCGACCACCACTCCGCAGACCGGCTACCCCACCTACCCGGGGCAGCCGACCACGCCGCCGCGGCGCCCGGTGCCGGGCCAGGGCCCTAACAACAACCCGGGCCAGACGGTGCCGCCGAGGGTCCCGAACCCGGTGCCGTGACGTCGGAGCCCGCGACGGATCAGACCGAGGACGACCGGCTGCACGTGAGCCCGGGGCGGTTCGACCCGGCCACGGTGGCCGAACCCGACCGTGACATCCCGAGCTACACGAACCCGGTCGCGCGGGACTTCTCGACGGCGCTGGGCGGCCCGGTCGGCGCGCACGCGCTGATCGGATTCCAGCGGTTCTTCACGCCGCTGCGGTTGATCCTGCTGGTCGCGGTGCTCTTTCTGGCGCTCGGTTGGACCACGAAGGCGGGCTGCCTGCAACAGAAGAACGACAACGGCAACCTGGTGCTGGACTGGTCGGCGAACCGACCGTACGCGTCGATGTGCTACTCGGACACCGTGCCGCTGTACTCCGCGGAGCGGCTCAACGAGGGCCTGATGCCCTACAAGACGCAGTTCTTCGACACCGATCCGCTGGGACAGCCGCAGGAGCGGTACATGGAGTACCCGGTGCTCACCGGCATGTACCAGTACCTGTCGATGCGGGTGGCCAAGCTGTGGACCTACCTGCACGAGCAGTGGGGGGTGCCGGCGGCCATCGAGGTGGTGCTGTTCTTCACCGTGGCCGCAGTGGGCCTGGCGCTGTTCTGGCTGATCGCGGTGTGGGCCACCACCCTGTTATCGGGGGCCGCCCGCCGGCCCTGGGACGTCATGCTGATGGCGGCCTCGCCGCTGGTGATCGTGCACGCCTTCACCAACTTCGACGCGATCGCCGTGGCGGCCACCGCCGTGGGGATGCTGCTGTGGGCGCGGAACCGTCCGGCGTGGGCGGGCGTGATCCTCGGCCTGGGCGCGGCGGCCAAGCTGTACCCGGCCTTCCTCCTGGTGGTGCTGCTGTTCCTGTGCCTGCGTGCGGGCGCGCTGCGGCCCTGGGCCACCGCCGCTGCGTCCGCCGCCGCGGCCTGGCTGGCGGTGAACCTGCCGGTGCTCGCGCTGTGGCCGAAGGGGTGGTGGGAGTTCTTCCACCGCAACTCGATCCGCGCCGTCGATATGGATTCGATCTACGCGGTGATCAGCTCCTTCACCGGGGGCTGGGTGTTCGGGGGCACCGGCCCACGCGGCGGCGCCTCCACCACCGCCAACATGATCACGCTGGTGCTGTTCCTGCTGGTGATCGTGGGTGTGGGCTACCTCGCGCTGAAGGCGCCGCGCCGTCCCCGGGTGGCCCAGCTCGCCTTCCTGCTGGTCGCGGGATTCCTTCTGGTGAACAAGGTGTGGAGCCCGCAGTACTCGCTGTGGCTGATCCCGCTGGCCGTGCTGGCGATCCCGCACACGCGGATCCTGCTGGCGTGGATGACGATCGATGCGCTGGTGTGGGTGCCGCGGATGATGTACTTCCTGGGCATGCAGAACAAGGGTCTGCCCGAACAGGCCTTCACCGGAGCGGTCCTGCTCCGAGATATCGCTGTGATCGGGTTGTGCGCCTTGGTGATCCGACAGATCTACAATCCGGACGAGGATCTGGTGCGGTCCACGTTCCCGGGGCCGTTCTCGCCGCCGCTGGACGATCCCGCGGGCGGCCCGCTCGACGGTGCGCCGGACTCGCTGCCGCAGTCGCTACGCAGCCGCAGCGGTCGACCGGGCAGGTACCAGAGGAAGAACAGCAGCATCGCGGCCCGGCCCCAGACGCCGATCCACACGCCCCACTGAACCCACCACGTGATCGGCTGGTTCGCCGCGTGCTCGGAGAAGTAGCTCCACACGGTGAGTTCCAGGCTCAGGTCGAACACCAGGTAGGCCGCGATCGCACGCCAGTCCACCTTGAGCAGGACGAAGAAGGGCAGCAGCCACAGCACGTACTGCGGCGAGTGCACCTTGTGGAAGAGCATGAACGCGGCCAGGATCGCGCCGCTCACGCCCAGCCATGGGTACACGCCGGTCCGCCGGTACCGGAGCCAGCCCACCACCAGGAGCACCACGATCGCCGCGACGATGAGCAGTGGCGACGCCCCGGAGACGAAGTCGTCGTAGTCGGCGGGGTCGCCGAAGATCTCGCGCACGCCCCAGTACCAGACCGAGTTGGTCGACAGGTCGGCCGTGCGCAGCTCCTGGAACTTCAGTGAGGCCCGCCAGCCCTCGTATCCGAACACCATGAAGGGCACGTTGATCGCCACCGCGACCACCACGGCGGTGGCGGCGGTGGCCGCCGCGCCCACCCAGTCCAGCAGCCGCCAGTCCACGCGGGCCCGCGGCCCGGGACCGTCGGGCAGGGCGACGGTGCCGCCCCGGCCGTGGGTGAGCACGTAGAGCACGAGCGGCGCGACGAACAGGCCCGGGTAGATCTTCAGGTCGAAGCCGATGGCCAGGATCGCGGCCGCGGCCATGGCCGGGAGCCGGATCGAGCCGCCGTTGCGGTCGGCCCAGGCCATCACGCCGAAGGCGGCGGTGGCCGCCGCGACCACCGGCAGTTCCATGTTGTGGAAGGCGTACAGCGCGAGCGGCGGCGTGATCGCCCAGATCGCGGCGGTGCGGCCCGAGACCTTGGCGAGGATCCAGCCGGTGAGCAGGCCGAACGGGGCCAGCAGCAGCGCCATGTGCGCCAGGAACTCGGCGTCGTTGGTGGCGCCGATCGCACCCACCCAGAACAGCAGCCCGCTGAGCACGGGGTATTCGATCGCGCCGCCCTGCAGCTTGCCGTCGGCATCGATCCAGCCGGTGAGATACGGGAAGACGTGGTTGTTCACATCGCGACCGGACCACAGGTACTGCAGGTCGGAGTAGCAGATCCGGGTGGGGGTATCGGCGAAGCCCATGGACCGGCCGAACTCGTCGAAGGGCGCGCCCGTGCACTGGGCCTTGATCTGATAGCCGATGACCAGGGCCAGAGCGGTGAGGCCGAGCACGGTCCACGCGACCCGGTCGAAGCGGATCGTGGGACGAGGCATGGCGTCCACCTTATCGCCCGTGGCCGCGATGTCCGGTTCCGGTCCGCTGCTAACGCATCAGCCGCTGCGGGCGATCACAGTGCGTACACCGAGGAGAGGCCGGGCATGCACCGATCGACGCGTTTCACGGCAACGACGGCACTGGTCGCGGCCCTGTTGCTCACCGCGGCCTGCGGCGGCACCGGGACCACGGCGAGCCCCACGGTCACCGTGACCACGGCACCGTCCGGCGATCCGGGCGGTGCGGACCCGAGCACCTCGCCGACGGTGCCGGTCACGGCGAACGACACGGTGGCGCCCACGCCGCTGCCGCCCGGTCCCGGCGGCGCGAGCCGGGTGCTCACCGCATCGGGCAAGACCACCTGCAACATCCGCGCCGATCTGGTGGAGTGCCAGTCCGAGGAGTTCGGCCGCAGCTACCGCGCGAAGACCGGCGAGCCGGCTACCGGATTCGTCTACCGCGGCGGCGAACTCGGCTGGTACTACGGCAACATGGCGGTCACCGCGCCGGCCACCACCCTGCGCTACGGGAGCGCCTACTCCGCCTACGGCTGGGTGGTTACCGCCCGCCCCGAGCGGACGGTCTTCACCCGGGACGGGCACGGCGTCAGCGTGGACGTCGCGAACACGACCACGTTCTAGGCGCCGTCAGGCGAAGGTGCCGAGGGTGGACGGGTCGATCGAGGCCCGCCGCCCGGCGAACTCGGGGTACGAGCGCGCGTCGGTGGTCTGGAAGGCGGAGACGGTGCGCTGCGGCAGGGCCCCGGCGAATCGGCCGCGCAGCCGCAGCGCGCTGCGCAGCACGGGACCCAGCCCGGGACGGGGCTTCGGGAAGCCGAAGGCCTGCGTCATCCGGCCGTCGATCAGCGCCTCCACCGCGGTGGCGACCAACCCGCGGGGCACCGGGTACCAGGACGCCAGCAGATCCACGGTGTACCTGCCGATCTCGGCGTTGGTGTCGGTGTAGACGAAGGTGCGCCGCTCGTAGTCCTCCTTGAACTGCTGGAGTTCGTGGAAGTCGGAGGGGATGTCGCGGATGCCCATCCGCTTGCCCACCTCGCGGTAGAACTCGAAGGCGGCGATCTTCTCGTGCGGGTGCAGCGGCCGGTAGCCGTAGGCGTCGATCCAGTCCAGCGGGTCGTAGATGAACGTGGTGAGCACGTACATCAGATCGTCGTTGCTGATGTCGTAGCGGTGGTGCATCTGGTTCACCCGGCGCAGCGAGGCCTTGCCGCGGGGCGCGTCGTAGCCGTACTCGATCAGCTCGGCCATGAGCATCGCGGTGTCGTCGTAGCGCTTCTGCGGTCGCTCCCGGAATTCTCCGGTCTTCGACAGCAGGGCGCTGATGGTGGGCACGCAGTACGTGCGGAACAGCGCGAACTCGAGCGCGCGCACGTAGTCCCAGGGGAACTCGTACATCGCGGTGATCCGGTGGATCTCCTGGTGATCGCGCACCGGGTCGAGGGCGGCGATCCGCTCGAGGTGGCTGCGCCGGCTCACCGCGAGTAGACCTTGGCCAGCATCATCCGCACGGTCTTCATATCGCGCTCCTTGCGGTTGAAGGTCAGCAGGTTCATCGGCAGCGCGAACTTCTGCGCGGCCACGGACTGCGGGCGGCTGAACTCGCGCAGGCCGTCGGCGCCGTGGATGCGGCCGAAGCCGGAATCGCCGATGCCGCCGAAGGGCAGGGCGGGCACCGAGGCGAAGGAGAGGAAGGAGTTGACGGCCACCGCGCCGGTGCGCAGCCGGCGGGCCAGTTCGCGGCCCTTGTTCAGGTCCTTGGTCATGATCGCGGCGGACAGCCCGTAGGTGCTGTTGTTGGCGCGGTCGATCGCCTCGTCGATGTCCTTGACGCGGTTCACCACCACGGTGGGGCCGAAGGTCTCCTCGGTCACCGCGGTCGAGTCCTCGGGCACGTCCACCAGCACCACCGGCTGGGCGGTGTTCTCGCCCACCGATTCCCGGCCACCCACGAGGGCGCGGCCGCCGCGGTTGAGGGCGTCGTCGATGTGGCTGGCGATGATCTTCAGCTGCTTGTGCATGGTGGCCGGGCCGTAGTCGGCGGAATCGTCCGAGCCGCCGTGGATCTCGCGTGATTTGGCGGCGAGCTTGTCCACGAACTCGTCGTACTTGTCGCCCACCACGTACACCCGCTCGACGCCGGCGCAGGTCTGACCCGCATTGCCGAAGGCGCCGAAGACCGCGGCGTCGACCGCGTTGTCGATGTTCGCATCGGAGTCCACGATGAAGGCGTCCTTGCCGCCGCCCTCGATGGTGACGGGGGTGAGGTTCTCGGCACAGGTGGCCATCACCTTGCGCGCGGTGGCGGCCGAACCGGTGAAGGCCAGCTTGTCGACCGCGGAACGGCACAGGGCGGCGCCGGTCTCGCCGGAGCCGTGGATCGCCTGCAGCACGGGCTGTCCGGGGCAGGCGGCGGCCCAGGTATCGGCCAGGAACTGGCCCACCGCGGGGGTCAGCTCGCTGGGCTTGAAGACGATGGCGTTGCCGGCGGCCAGCGCATACGAGATCGAGCCCATCGGGGTGTACACCGGGTAGTTCCAGGGGCCGATCACGCCGACCACGCCGAACGGGCGGTATTCGACGGTGGCGGCCAGGTTCGCACCCAGCATGCCGGTGCCGACGCTGCGCCGGCCGAGCACCTTCTCGGCGTTCTTCGCGGCCCAATCGAGGTGCACCACGGCGAGCATGACCTCGAGGAGGGCATCGTCGACGGGCTTACCGGTCTCGGCGGCGATCACCGCGGCGAGATCCTCCGCGCGGCGCGAGAGCTCGGCGCGGAAGCGCAGCAGCCAGCTGCGGCGGGCCTTCGGTTCGAGGCCGCCCCACCACTGTGCTGCGGTGTGCGCGGTGGCGACGGCGGCGTTCACCGCGGCGGCATCGGCGATGGGGAATCGGGCCACTTCGGCGCCGGTGCGGGGGTTGGTGGAGATGAGCTCTCCGGTCGAGGTCTCGGGAGCTGCGGTCATGATCGGTCCTCCACGGAAGTTAGTTCCTGTTCTCCCGCATGGTAGCGCGCGCACCGGTGGGCGGCGAGGAAATGGAGAACTCGCAAAAGTTAGAGAGCGTTCTCTCAGATGTGTTACATTCCGGACCATGTTCTCGACTCGATTCACCGAGGCCTTCGGTGTGCAGTATCCGATCGTTCAGGGCGGGATGATGTGGGTCGGCCGCGCCGAACTCGCGGCCTCCGTCTCCGAGGCCGGGGGCCTGGGGATCATCACCGCGCTCACCCAGCCGAGCCCGGACGCGCTGCGCCAGGAGATCGCGCGGGCGCGCACCCTCACGAGCAAGCCCTTCGGCGTGAACCTCACCGTGCTGCCCACCATCGATCCGCCGCCCTACGAGGAGTACCTGCGGGCTGCGGTCGAGTCGGGCATCACCATCATCGAGACCGCCGGCTCGAACCCTGCCAAGTTCCTGCCCTTCCTCAAGGACAACGGCGTCAAGGTGATTCACAAGTGCACCAGCGTGCGGCACGCGCTCAAGGCGCAGGCGATCGGTGTGGACGCGGTGTCGATCGACGGCTTCGAGTGCGCGGGGCACCCGGGTGAGGACGACATCCCCGGCCTCGTGCTGATCCCCGCGGCGGCCGATGCGCTGGAGATCCCGATCCTGGCCTCGGGCGGTATCGCCGATGCGCGCGGCATGGTGGCCGCGCTCGCCCTCGGTGCCGACGGCATCAACATGGGTAGCCGCTTCCTGTGCACCGAGGAGTCGCCGATCGCGGCCGAGGTCAAGAAGCAGATCGTGGCGAACTCGGAGCTCGATACCAAGCTCATCTTCCGGACCCTGGGCAATACCGCCCGCGTCGCGAAGAACTCCGTCTCGGTCGAGGTGGTCGAGACCGAGGCGAAGGGCTGTGAGTTCGAGGACATCCGGCACCTGGTGGCGGGGGCCCGGGGCCGCAAGGTCTTCGAGGACGGCGATGTCGAGGCCGGCATCTGGAGCGTGGGACTGTGCCAGGGCATCATCCGCGATGTGCCCTCGGTGGCCGAGCTGATCGATCGCATGGTGTCCGAGGCCCAGCAGATCATCACCGGCCGGCTCGCGGGAATGGTCGGGGCGCGGGAGACGGTGGCATGAGCGAGGATCTGCTCCGCAGCGTCGAGGGCGGGGTCCTCACCGTCACGATCAACCGTCCGCAGCGGATGAACGCCTTCGGGGTGGGGGCCTCGCGCGAGCTGGCCGGGATCATCAACGACGCCGATGCCGATCCGGACATCCGCGTGGTGGTGATCACGGGCGAGGGCAAGGCCTTCTGCACCGGCGCCGATCTGGCGGGGGAGCCGGCCACGCCGCAGGAGGCGATGGACGCGGTGAACTCCTACGTCCGCGCCATCGCCGCGGCGTCGATCCCGGTGATCGCCAAGGTGAACGGTCCGTGTGCGGGCATGGCCGTGGGGCTCGCCCTCGCCTCGGACCTGATCTTCATGGCCGAGACCGCGTACTTCCTGCTGCCCTTCGTGGGGATCGGCCTGATCCCCGACGCCGGCACCTCGGCACTGGTGCCGGGCGTGATCGGCCGGACCCGGGCGATGGGGATGGCCCTGCTGGGCAACCGCGTGTACGGCCCGGAGGCGCTGGCCACGGGGATGGTCACCGCGGTGCTCCCGGCCGCCGAGCTCGACGGTGCGGTGGCCGCGGCCGCGGCGCAGCTCGCGCACGGTCCGAAGGACGCCATCGCGCAGACCAAGCGCGCCATCAACGCCACCACCCTGGCGCAGCTCGAGGGCGCGCTGGATCGTGAGACCGCGGTCCAGGTGGATCTGCTCCAGTCCGATGATTACCGCGAGGGGGTGGCCGCCATGCTCGGCAAGCGCCGCCCCGAATTCGCCCGCTGACCGTACCCACCCCTCGGGTACGCACGACCCCGCGACGGCTGCTCGTCGCGGGGTTTCGTGCGTCCGCGGCCGGTCGCCGCCGTGACCTAACCCACGTTGTTGGTTACTGGAGCTACCGGTATTTTTCCCTTCGCACATCGTTCATTGCCAGGGGGAGAATTCAATGACATATCAGCAGTACGAGTACGCGCCCGCGCCCACGCGCGATCCTGACGATCTAGCGAAGCCGCTCTACGGTGCGTCGTTCGGTGAAGCAACGGTGCGATTCGTCAAGAACACCTTCCGCTACAGCGGCCGCGCGTCGCGGAGTGAGTTCTGGTGGGCGGTGCTCGCGCAGTTCCTGCTCTTCGTCGCGTTCGTCGTCTTCGGTGCTCTCGGTGCCGCAGTCGAGAGCAATGCCGGGTGGGCTTACACCGTGTTCGAGAACCTGGCGCGGGTCGCGGTCCTCGCATACCTGCTCTCGGTGGTCCCGTTGATCGCGCTGGCCGTCCGTCGTTTGCACGATTCCAACAATTCGGGCTGGTGGTTGCTCTGTGTGTTCATCCCGTTCTTCGGCGGCTTCACGGGGCTGGTCGTCGGATTGCTGAACAGTGAGCCTGCGGGCATCCGCTTCGACAAGGCGTAGCGAGCCCGCACCCGACTCCATCGAAACTGCGTTCCGGGACGCTTCCGGCCGGGGATCCGTCGCAGAATGCAGTCTCGGCGTGGGGTGTGCGGATTCTGCATGACGCGCGGGAACGAAACGGGAGAGGCCCGGCACCGTCGAGATGACGGTGCCGGGCCCTTTCCGTGAATCAGTGCGGCGCGGGTCTACTCGTAGGTCTCGCCGGCCTCGGCCTTGGCGACCAGCGAGGCGGGCGGGGTGAACTGGGCGCCGTACTTGGCGGCCAGATCGTTCGCGCGCGCGACGAAGGCCTTCGGGCCGATGGAGCCGTCGGGAGCCTCGTAGCCGTTGATGAACTGCATCACGCCACCGGTCCACGCGGGGAAGCCGATGCCGAAGATGGAACCGATGTTGGCGTCGGCCACCGATTCGAGCACGCCCTCGTCGAAGCAGCGCACCGTCTCGATCGACTCGATGAACAGCATCCGGTCGATCATGTCCTGCAGCGGAATGTCCTTGCCCGCCGGGAACAGATCCTTCAGTCCGGGCCACAGGCCGGCGCGTTTGCCGTCCACGTAGTCGTAGAAGCCCGCGCCGTCCTTGCGGCCGGTGCGGCCGTTGTCGACCATCGCGTCCACCACGGCGTCGCTGCCGTGCGGGGGCAGCGGCTTGCCGGCGGCCTCGGCCGCGGCGCGGGTCTCCTTGCGGATCTTCTGCGGCAGCGTCAGGGTGAGCTCGTCCATCAGCTGCAGCGGCGCCGCCGGGTAACCGGCCTGCTGGCCGGCCTGCTCGATCAGCACTGGGTTCACGCCCTCGCCCACGGCGGCGATCGCCTCGTTGACGAAGGTGCCGATCACGCGGGAGGTGAAGAAGCCGCGCGAATCGTTGACCACGATGGGGGTCTTCTTGATCTGCAGGGTGTAGTCGATCACCTTCGCCAGCACGGCGTCGGAGGTCTTCTCGCCCTTGATGATCTCGACCAGCGGCATCTTGTCCACGGGGGAGAAGAAGTGGATGCCGATGAAGTCCTCGGAGCGCTTGACGCCCTCGGCGAGGATGGTGATCGGCAGCGTCGAGGTGTTCGAGCCGAGGATGGCGTCGGGCTCGACGATGTCCTCGATCTCCTGGAACACCTTGTTCTTCACCTCGACCGACTCGAACGCGGCCTCGATCACCAGGTCGACACCCGCGAAATCGGCGGCGTCCACGGTGGGCGTGATCCGGGCCAGCAGCTCGGCCGACTTCTCGGCGGTGGTGCGGCCCTTGGCGAGCGCCTTCTCCTCGAGCTTCTCCGAGTACGCCTTGCCCTTCTTCGCGGCCTCGATGTCGATGTCCTTGAGGACCACCTCGATGCCGGCCTTGGCGGAGACGTAGGCGATGGCCGCGCCCATCATGCCGGCGCCGATCACGCCGACCTTCTTGGCCTGGTACTTCGGGTAGCCGTCGGGCCGCGAGCCGCCGCCGTTGATGTGCTGCAGATCGAAGAAGAAGGCCTTGATCATGTTCTTCGAGACCTGGCCGGTGGCCAGCGAGGTGAAGTAGCGGCCCTCGATCACGCTGGCGGTGTCGAAGTCCACCAGCGCGCCCTCCACGGCCGCGGCCATGATGGCGCGGGGCGCGGGCATCGGGGCGCCCTTGAGCTGCTTGCGCAGGTTCGCGGGGAAGGCGGGCAGGTTCGCGGCGATCGCCGGCGAGTTCGGCGAACCGCCGGGGATCTTGTAGCCCTTGACGTCCCACGGCTGCACGCCGCCCTCGGGGTTGGCCTTGATCCACGCCTTGGCGGCGGGGATGAGCTCCTCGACCGTGCCCACGACCTCGTGGACCAGGCCCACCTCCTTGGCCTTGGCCGGCTTGAGTCGCGGGCCCTGCAGCAGCACGCCCATGAGCGCACCCTGCAGGCCCAGCAGCCGCACGGTGCGGGTCACGCCGCCGCCGCCGGGCAGCAGGCCGAGCGTGACCTCGGGGAGGCCGATCTGCGAGCCGCGCACATCCGCCGCGATGCGGTGGTGGGTGGCCAGCGCGATCTCCAGGCCGCCGCCGAGCGCGGCGCCGTTGATCGCGGAGACCACGGGCTTGCCGAGGGTCTCGAGGCGGCGCAGCGCGGCCTTCATCGACTCGACGTTGTCCGAGAGGGCCTGCGCATCGGCCTTGGTGGCCTTGCGGATCAGGCCGAGGTTGCCGCCGGCGAAGAAGGTCTTCTTGGCGGAGGTGAGCACAACGCCCGTGATGGAGTCCTTCTCGGCCTCCAGGCGATCGATGGTGGCCGCCATCGACTCGCGGTACAGGTCGTTCATCGTGTTCGCGGAGCTGGTGGGGTCGTCCATCGTCAGGAGGACGATGCCGTCGGCGTCCTGCTCCCAGCGGATCATGTTGTCTGCCATGATGTTCGTTCGAATCCTTCGTAGTCCGGGGCGGTCAGAGACGCTCGATGATGGTGGCGATGCCCATGCCACCGCCGATGCAGAGGGTGATCAGGCCGTAGCGGCCGCCGGAGCGCTCGAGCTCGTCGAGCACGGTGCCCACCAGCATGGCGCCGGTGGCGCCGAGCGGGTGTCCGAGGGCGATGGCGCCGCCGTTGACGTTGACCTGCTCGCGATCGAGCTTGAAGTCCTTCATCCACTTGAGAACCACGGAGGCGAAGGCCTCGTTGAGCTCCCAGACGTCGATGTCGTCCTTGGTGAGGCCGGCCTGCTTGAGGGCCTTCTCGGTGGCCGGGGTGGGGCCGGTCAGCATGATCGTGGGGTCGGAACCGGTGATCGCGGTCGAGACGATGCGGCCGCGCGGGTTCAGGCCCGCCTTCTTGCCCGCGGCCTCGCTGCCGACCAGCACCAGGGCGGCACCGTCGACGATGCCCGAGCTGTTACCGCCCGTGTGCACGTGGTTGATCTTCTCCACGGTGTAGTACTTCTGCAGCGCCACGGCGTCGAAGCCGCCCATCGCGCCGATGCCCTCGAAGGCCGGCTTGAGCTTGCCGAGATCGGCCGGGGTGGTGCCGGGGCGACGGTGCTCGTCGTTGTCCAGGATGGTGAGGCCGTTGATGTCCTTGACCGGCACGACCGACTTGGCGAACCGGCCCTCCTCCCAGGCCTTGGCGGCGTTGGCCTGGCTCTGCGCGGCGAACTCGTCGACGTCATCGCGGGAGAAGCCCTCGATGGTGGCGATCAGGTCGGCGCCGATGCCCTGCGGCACGAAGTAGGTGTCGTAGTTGGTGGTGATGTCCTGGAACATCGCGCCACCGTCGGACCCCATCGGCACGCGCGACATCGACTCGACGCCGCCGGCGAGCACCAGCTGGTCCCAGCCCGCGCGCACCTTCTGGGCGGCGGTGTTGGTGGCCTCCAGGCCCGAACCGCAGAAGCGGTTGATCTGCACGCCCGCGACGGTGTCCGGCAGGCCGCCGGCCATGGCGGCGGCGCGGGGGATCACGCCGCCCTGCTCGCCCACCGGGGCGACGACGCCGAGCACGATGTCGTCGATATCCGCCGGATCGAGGGTGGGGAAACGGGTCTTGACCTCGTCGATCAGGCCGACCACGAGGTCGATCGGCTTGGTCGCGTGCAGCGAGCCGCCGCGCTGCTTACCGCGCGGAGTGCGGATGGCCTCGTAGATGAATGCGTCGGACACGGTGTTCCTTCCTGGTGTGCTGTCCCGTCGGAGCATCACAAGTGAATCACTATTCTCTAACTTTTAGCGATTCGGCTCCGATCGAACATGTTCTAGAACACAATCGCATACATGACCGCTGAAGAGAACATCGCCTGGTATCCCCGCACCGAGGAGCCCCGCAGCTCCCAGCGCAATACCTGGAACAATCAAGTCCGCAACCACGCCGTCATGCGCGGCGATCAGACCGCCCTGCGGTTCCTCGACAAGAGCGTCACGTGGGCGGGCTTCGCCGACCGCATCGGCGCCTTCGCGGGCGCCCTCGCCGAGCGCGGCATCAAGGCCGGCGACCGGGTGCTGATCCTCGGCCTCAACCGCATCGAGTACGTCGAGGCGGCCCTCGGCGTCACCGCCCTCGGCGCCATCGCGGTGCCGGTCAACTTCCGCATGGCGCCGCCCGAGGTGGCGTACCTGGTGCAGGACACCGCGTGCAGCGCCGTGGTCTACGAGGCGCCCTTCGATCCGCTGGTCGCCGGCGTTGCGGGCGCGGGCGCCGAGTTCGGCCTGCGCATCCGTTTCGACGGTGCCGACGAGGCCGCGGGAGCGCTCGGCTTCGAGGACCTGATCGCCGAGGGCCGCCCGGATCCCCGGATCGACGTGCCCGAGGATTCGCCCGCGCTGATCATGTACACCTCGGGCACCACCGGCCGCCCCAAGGGCGCCGTGCTCACCCACATCAACATGGCCGCGCAGGGCTGGACCAATCTGGTCGCCCCCGGCTCGGTCGACCCCGACGCCGTGGGCGCGATCGCCGTCCCGATGTTCCACATCGCCGGCTTCGGCGTACTGGCCACGGCCTTCCTGCAGGGCCTGACCTCCGTGATCTTCCCGCTCGGCGCTTTCGACCCGGCGCAGACGCTGGACGCGCTCGAACGCGAGGGCATCACCAGTATGTTCATGGTGCCGATGCAGTGGCAGCTCGCGGTGAACGAGCAGAAGGCGCGGCCGCGCAACCTCAAGCTCCGCTACGTGTGGTGGGGCGCCGCCCCCGCGAGCGAGACGCTGCTGCGCGAACTCACCGACACCTTCCCCGACGCCGAGATCTGCGCCGTCTTCGGGCAGACCGAGATGTCGCCGGTCACCTGCGCGCTCTCCGGCGCCGACACGCTGCGCAAGTTCGGCTCCGTGGGCCGGGTGGTGCGCACCGTCGCCGCCCGCGTGATCGACGCGGACGGCAACGACGTGCCGCGCGGCGAGATCGGCGAGATCGTGTACCGCGGCCCGAACATGATGTCCGGCTACTGGAACAACCTCCAGGCCACGCAGGAGGCCTTCGCGGGCGGCTGGTTCCACTCGGGCGATCTGGTGCGGATGGACGACGAGGGCTTCGTCTACGTGGTGGACCGCGCCAAGGACATGATCATCTCGGGCGGCGAGAACATCTACTCGCAGGAGGTCGAGAACGCGGTCGCGGCGCATCCGGATGTGACCGAGGTGGCGGTGATCGGCCGGCCCGACGAGAAGTGGGGTGAGGCCGTGGTGGCGGTGGTGCAGTTGCGCGAGGGCGCCGCGCTCACCGTCGAGGCCCTCTCGGAGTTCCTCACCGAGCACATCGCCCGGTACAAGCACCCGCGCGATGTGATCGTGATCGACGCCCTGCCGCGCAACCCCACGGGCAAGATCACCAAGCCCACGCTGCGCCAGCAGTTCAGCTGATCCGGCCGCGAACCACGAAAGCCGGGCTTCCCCACGGGAGCCCGGCTTTCGTCGGATCGGATCAGACCAGCGGACGGCCGAGCTTGGCCCGGGTGCGCATATCGGTGAGCAGCAGCCGGTACGGCAGCTGCCCGATCGCGACCGGCACGAACCGGTTCGCGAAACCCACCAGGCGCCAGAAGCCGTCGAACAGCCGCTGATCGCGCGCCGACCACTCGATCTCCATGGCCTCCCGGAACTTCGGCGCGAGGAAACCGGCGGTCTGGAACCGGGAGAAGGCCTTGAGCGGGCCCGGGACGGTGCCCACGAAGGTGAGGTCCACCAGCTGGCGCAGGTAGTCGCGGGTATCCGGGGTGGGCGCGATCTTGGTGCGGCACAGCTCGACCCACACCGCGTCGAACTCCTCCGGGGTGGCCGGCCACTGATCGGGATGCACCTGCAGCGTGGTGCCGAGCGGGGCGGCGTCGCGGTAGAACAGTGCGCGCTGCTCGGGGCTCATCGGGCCGCGCAGCAGGGTGTGGGTGTCCTCGAAGCCCACGTACAGGCACATGGCCACCCACAGCTGCAGGTTGCGGTCCATGGCGTTGTACTTGACCGGGCTCTTCTCGGTGCTGCGGACCTGACGGTGCGCGGTGTTCACGGCCTCCCGGTAGCGCTTCTTATCGTCCGCGGTGCCCAGCACGGCCACCGCCAGGTAGGTGAAGGTGGTGCGGGTGCGCTTGATCGGATGCTTGTACAGCGCCCCCGATTCGACGGGCGACTCCATCACGCCGTAGGCCACGGGGGGATCGATCAGCTGCATCACCACGTTCGCCGGGCCGGCCGCGGACGAGGGCGCGGTCATCGAATCCGCCAGCGTGGTGAGTACGTGCGCCGCCCGCGCGGGTGTCGAGATCGGGATCCGGTACCCCTGCGCGACCGGGTCGACGAGGCCCGCCACCGCGGCCGGGTGCGCGGCCGCCGGATCAGCGGGGCTCGTGACGATGCGCTCTGCGCTCGTGGTCATGAGCGGTTCCTCCAAGTGTTCGCACCGAAGCGGTGTGTGAATGTTCACTTACTTATAGGCTTGACGGTACACCGAGGAGGGCCTTACGTCAGTGAGTACTCTCTATGCGGACGGCGGATGAGGAGTTGACGTGACCCAGGCGCGGCGCAAGCGGCCCAAGGATCGGCGCGAGCAGATCGCGCGGGTGGCGGCCGAGGATTTCTCCCGGCGCGGCTACCACGGCGTGGGCATCGAGCAGATCGCCGCCTCGCTGGACATCTCCGGGCCCGCGGTCTACCGGCACTTCCCGAACAAGTACGCCCTCCTCGAACACGCCATCACCTCGGCCTCCGACGCACTGAGCACCGCGGTCGCGCGGGCCGCGGCCGACACCGAGGGGCAGGCCGCGGACGCACGGATCGACGCCATCGAGGACGCCGCGCTGCGGGTGGCCTTCGAACGGCGCAATACGGGCGGCCTGTTCCGCTGGGAGCAGCGGCTGCTCGAACGCGAGGATCGCGACCGCATCCGCGATCAGCTCACCGCCATGATCGCCGCCTTCGCCGATGCGGCGGAGCCGGCTCTGCCCTCGGTCGATCGCGCGGATCTGGAGCTGCGGTGCGTCGGAGTGATCAGCGTGACCGGCAGCGTCACCGCGCATCGCACCGTGCTCGCGCAACGCCGCGCCGAGGCCGTGCTCGCCGCCGCGGGCCGCCGACTGCTGGCCCTCCCGGCGCCGCCGCTGGAGTACTCGGTGGCACCCGCCGCCGAGCCGGAGGCCGAGACCGGACGCCAGGGCCAGGTGCTCGACGAGGCGATCGAGTTGATCTTCACGCACGGCTTCCACAACGTGAGCATGGGCCAGATCGGCCAGGCCGCCGGCATCGTCCCCTCCGGGATGTACCGCTACTTCCCGAACAAGGCCGGAATCCTGGTGAGCGCGCTGGAGCGCTCCGGCGCCGCCTTGGTCGATGCGGTCGCCGCGGTGGTCGACGCCAACCCGGACCCGCGCGCCCGGCTCGCGGCCCTCGCGCAGGCCTACGTCCAGCTGTCCTTCCGGCAGTCGAAGCTGATGACGGTGTACTTCCGCGAGATCGGCAATGTGCCGGATACCGACCGCAGCCGCCTGGCCGGGGTGCAGCGCGCCAACATCGCCGCCTTCGCCGACGCGGTGATGGCCGTGCGCCCTGAGCTCACCCAGGCCGAGGCGGTCTTCCTGGTGCACGCGGCCTTCGCCGTGGTCTTCGACGTGGGGCGCACCCGGCGATTCGACCCCGACCCGCAGTTCCAGGCCGAGGTCTTCGCGATGATCTGCGCCGTGCTCTTCGACTCCTAGGGGCTCGGCGCCGGCTGCGCGGGCGCCGGAGCCGCTCCGCCCACCGGGACCGGGGTGTTGCCCAGGCTGTTCCCGTAGTCGGTGATCTTCCAGTCCTGATTGCGGTCCACGGTGATCACGTACGCCGTGGTGGTCACGGTGCCCTGCGGCGCCTGCACGCTGGTGGCGGACATATCGACCACGGTGGCCACCTTGTAGACCCCGTTCGCCTCGTCGGTCACCTTGGTGACCACCAGCTTCCC
Source organism: Tsukamurella sp. TY48 (assembly GCF_019656655.1). Taxonomy (GTDB): domain Bacteria; phylum Actinomycetota; class Actinomycetes; order Mycobacteriales; family Mycobacteriaceae; genus Tsukamurella; species Tsukamurella strandjordii. Next base: position 1,939,593 of record NZ_BPMV01000001.1, read on the forward strand.
GGTGGACTGCAGGCGCACCGCCGTGACCACCTGGCGCATGGTCTCGGCGATGCCGTCCATCTTCTTGGCCAGCTCATCGCTGACGCCGTCCTTCATCGACCGCAGCCAGGGCGCGAGATCGTTGAAGTCCAGGGTCGACGCCCCCACCCCGTACTTCCCGGCGATCTCCTCGGCCCGTGCCCGATCGGCCGCGCTCTGCTGCAGGTCGCGGGCCTGGCCGCGGTAGTCCAGCGCGAAGTAGGTGGAGACCGCGGCCGCCACCGCGAGGAGCGCGACGATCACGGTGAGCGCCACCGCTTTTCCGGTCCGCGGCGCCCCCGCGCCGGCCGTCGCCGGGGCCGCGGTTTCGCGGTCGGCGCTCCGCGGTGCGGCGGACTTGCGGGCGGGCTTCACCGGCGCCGCCGCGGCGGGCTCGTCGGCCTCCGTGGGTTCGGCGGCTTCGGCCTCCGGGTGTTCGGCCTCGGCGGGTTCGGTGGCCGGCGAATCCTCCGGCACCGTGTCCGCGTCGGTCTGCTCGGGCGTCGGGTCGTTCGGCATCGTCACCTTGGGGTCGTCGGGGCGGTCGGGGGCGGAGACGGGCGGGTCGACGGTGCGCCCGACCGCGGCGCCGTCGTCGTGCTCGGCGTCGCCGTGGTCGACGGTACCGCCGAGCCCGACGGTGCCGCCGAGGGTTTCGGCGCAGCAGCGGGCGCGGGCCCGCCGGGGACGGGGATCGTCACCTCGAGCCGGGGCGCACCGTCGTTGCCCACCATCGCGAGCGCCGAGGAGAGGAAGGCACTGAGATCGATCTGCGGCACGGTGCCGTTGATCGCCTTCGCGATCGGCAGGCTGGGGCCGAGGATCTCGGCGATCTTGGGGATGAGCTCCTCGAGGTAGGGCTGCAACCGCACGAAGAACGGGTGCAGCACATCGCTGAAGGGCCCGGGCAGGCCGAGCTCGGTGACCAGTGCCAGCACCTTGTCGACGGCGGGCCGGATCACGCCGATCGTGCTGCGGAAGGCCGGGCCGAACTCGGTGATCGCCGGCCCCATCCACTCGAGATCGGCCGAGTACACCTGGGTCTGGGTGAACATCTGCCGGATCTGCGGCATCCGCGACATCAGGGTGGAGGTGAGCAGCTCACCGGCCTGGGTCAGCCGCGGCATCGACTCCTCCGTGCCGGTGGTCGCCTGCCACATCGTCTTGACGATCTCCGACAGCGGGCCCACGTCGGCGATCTTGCTGACCGCGGTGAGCGACCGGAAGACCTCCGGGATCGAGGTGGGCACCGACACCCGCTTCGGATCGACGATCGTGCCGTCGGTGAGGTACGGGCCCGCCGTTCCCTGGGGCGCGAACTCGACGTACGGTTCGCCGAGCGCGCTGAGCTGCTCGATCGAGACATCGGAATCGACGGGCACCTGGGTGGAATTCGGATACTTCAGGCGTACCGAGACACCGCGGGTATCACCGTCCACCCGCTCGACCTCCCCGATCCGCACCCCGCGCAGCAGCACCGACGATCCGGTCACCAGCTGCGAGGAGCGGGGGAGCTGCAGGGTCACGGTGGTGTACTGCGTGCCGGGCCGCACCCCCATGTACCCGAACACCAGGGCGCTCAGGCCGATCGCGAGCACCGCCACGAAGGTGACGATGTTGGCCACCAATTCCCGTTTCATCGGACCACCCCCAGCATCCGGAGCGTCTTCACGGCCTGATCGGCCTGCTCGCCGCTGGGCATCTGATCGCCGATGCCGAGCCGGACCACGTTCACCTTCGCGCCCTCGCTGAGGTACGGGATCACGGTGTCACGCAGCAGGTTGCGCAGATTGACGATGTTGTCCGGCCGCGTCGATCCGGCGGGCCGGTCGAAGTACAGCAGGGGCCGCACCACGGCCCTGAGCAAGGTGTTGGTCTCGCGCAGCGTGGGCACCAGGAAGGTGGCGTTCGCGAACACCGGTGCCAGCGCGGCGAAGACGCCCACGATATCGCCGGTCTCGATCACGGTGCGCCAGCGCGGCATCGCCTCGGGGGCCAGGTACTGGCCGAGCAGATTCCGCTGCTCCGCGAGCTTGTCGGTGAGCTGCACCAGGGAGACCAGCGCGATGTCGAGGCTCTTGGTGTCGTTGGACCAGGCGTTGACGGTGGTGGTGAGGTTGCCCACGATCTTGCGGGTGAGCGCGGGATCCTCCGGGAAGCTGCTGTTGAGCCGGTCGAAGGTGTTCCCCATCTGGCTCAGGCTGCCGCTGCCGAGGAAATCGGCCAGGCTGGTGAGCATCTGCTCCATCTGCACCGGGGCCCGGGTCTGCGACTGCGGCACGGTATCGCCGTCGGCGAAGAACGAGCTGCCCTGGTTGTCGGCGGGCGGGGTGAGCGCCACGTAGATGTCGCCCAGCGGCGTGTCCTGCCGCAGCTCCGCGATCGCCGACCGGGGGACGCGCGTCTGTCGTTCGATCCGCAGCGTCGCCTCGGCCTTCTTCTCGCTGAGCCGCACGCCCTCCAGCGATCCCACGTCGCGGCCCAGGAGCCGCACCTTGGCGCGGTCCGGGAGGTTGAGCACGTCCGGGAACTGGATCTTGAGCTGCCATCCCGACGATGCGGCACCGGGCGTGGGCAGCGTCGAGGGACCGATGCCGCGCAACCCCCACAGACCCGCGATCACCAGGACGACGGCCAGCAGTGCCGGCCACACCGCGCGGATGCGTGTGCTCATGATGCCGCCCCCGTTCCTCGCAGGATCACCGACATGATGTCCACCCGGATCTTGCCGCCGGGCAGAACCTGGCACTGGCCGGGCACGATCCGGTTCACGTTCGTGCAGGTGAGTTCCGGGTTCGCCGCCGGGAAGGCGGTATCGGGCAGCGGCTGGTAACCGATCTTCAGCCGCGCATTGGCCTGGTCGTAGTTGACGTTGAAGGCCGAGATGAGCGGCGGCACGATCCCCAGCAGGTCGCCGTAGTTGCGGAATCCGGCCGCCACCAGGCGGGTGACCGGCACCGCCATGTCCAGCACCGGGAAGATCATGTGGCCGTACTGGCCCACCAGGTTGGTGAGCATCTTGCCCAGTGGCATCAGGGTGGTGGCGAGCGCGCCCACCGTGGAGCCGAGCGGGGTCATCACGTTCACCAGGTAGGCGGGCAGATTGCTGAACAGGGACTTGATATCGCCCCAGTTCGAGGTCATGCCGTAGGTGAGCGGCGCCAGGGCGTCGAAGGCCCGCGCGAAATCGTCCATCCCGGGCCCGGGGTTGTCGAGCACCGTCGCGAGCTGGGTGAGGATGCCGTTGATCTTGGGGCCGGTGCCGTTGGTCTCCTTGGCCAGCGCGCCCAACGCCTGCTGCGCCTGGAGGGTCTGCTCCGGTCCGCCGCCGGTGGTGATCTGCGAGGTGAGCTGGTAGACGCCCTCCAGCGATTTGGTCAGCGAGAGCGGGGTCTTGGTGTCCGCGATGCACTTGCCCGGTTGCAATGTGGGACCGCCGTTGTCGTCGCCGATCAGGGCCAGCTGGCGCGAGGCGATGAGGGATTTGGCGACGGTCACGGCCCCGGCGTTCGCGGGGATCCGCTGGTTCGCGTCCACGGACATCTCCACGCGGGCCTTCGCACCGTTGGGCGCCACCGAGGTGATCTTCCCGACCGTCACCCCGCGCCGCGTCACCGGATTGCCCTCGAACAGGCCGACCGCGTCGGGCATCTGCGCGCAGTAGGTCACGGTGCGCTCGGTGCCGCCGCGCAGGTACCAGGCGCCGCCCAGGCCGAGCGCCACCACCACGAACACGGCGATCCCGCTGATCAGCCATTTCGATCCGAGTGCCGAACGGAACATCAGCAGTTCACCCCCTGAATAGGAATGCAGAACGAGGAGGCCAGCACCGTTTTCCCGCCCACCTTGATGCTGCCGTCGGGCTGGACCGCCTCGTTGATCCGGGACAGCGCCTTCTTCCCCTCGTCGATCATCGGCTCGAACTTGCGGAGCAGCTCCTGCATCTGGCCCGAGATCACCCGCAGCTGCTTCTCGAAGCCGTCCACATCGCGCATGTAGAGATCGGCCACCGGCTTGATCCGCAGCAGGGTCATCTCCAAGCCGCGCATGAAGGCCTTGTAGCCGGAGATGTTGAGCGAGGCGGTGGACAGGAAGGTGCTCATGTCCTGCATGATCGCCGTGAGGCGGTCGCCGTTGGCGTTCACGGCGCCGGTGTACTCCGAGACCGTGGTGATGAACCGGCCGATCTGATCCTTCTGCCGCCCCAGCGCTTCCACCATCCCGGACAGCGTGGTGATCGCGTGATTGAGCTGACCCGGCTGGCCGCTCGCGGCCTGCTGGATCTGCACCAGCGACTCGCGCAGGGGCTGCCCGTCGACGGCGGCCAGCTTCGGCCCGGCGGTCTGGAAGGTCTCGGTGAGCGTGTACGGCAGGCGCACCCGCATCGCCGGGATCGACGAGCCGCCCAGCGAATTCGCGCCGAGCGAATCGATGTCGAGGTAGTACCCGCCCACCGCGGTGAGCATCTTCACCGCCGCAGTCGACTGATCGCCGATGAAGGCGCTGCGATTGACCCGGATGGTGACGCGAACATCGTTGCGGCGCAGGTCGACCGCCGAGACCGTGCCCACCGGGACGCCGGCCACCCGCACATCGTCGCCCTTGCGGAGCTGGCCGGTCTCGCTCATGTCCACCGCGTACGAGGTGGTTCCGGGCGGCGCGAGCGAGAGGTAACCCGCGGCCAGCACGATGACGGCCGCCACCATCGCCGAGGCGATGCCCCAGCCGAGCTGACGCCCGGAATCGTTGCTGAACCGGAACCAGGTGCGCCGCCACACCCGCCGCGGCGGACGCCGCCGCAGGGCACCGGCCACCGCCCGGCTGGCGAAGTCGGCGTTGTTCGGGTCGTCGGGATCGTTCGGATCCCCGGTCGTCACGGATTGCACAGTGTGACCTTCGCTCCACGGATGAACATCTGCACCTCGGCCGGCAGGGCCTTCTCGCCCCTACTGCACCTGCTGTCGCCCTTCGCCTTCGGGATGCCCTGCCCGGTGAGGAGCGCGAACAGGCCGGGGATGAGCGCCGCGAGATCGACCAGCGGCCCGAGCTTCTTGGCCTCGGGGGAGAGCAGGTCGTCGAGCCACGGATTGGTGTTCGGGGTCATGCCCAGGTTCGCCAGGAGGGCATCGGCCGCGGTGATCACCTGGGCGCCCTGATCGGACAGGATGCGGTACGCGGGCGCCGATTCCGCCATGATCCGGGCCAACCGCTGCAGGTACCCGACGAGCGTGGTGACCGAACCCGACTTCCCGCCGATCGACTCCGAGAGGTCGGAGAAGTTGCGGATCAGCGTCTCGAACAGCGCCGCCCGGTTGTCGGTGAAGGTGGCCAGCTTGTCGATCGCGCCCAACATCGGTCCGAGGCCGGAGCCGTCACCGTTCATGACCACCGCGACGGACTCGGCGAAGTGGTCGATGTCCTCGGGCCGCATCGTCGACAGCACCGGCTGCAGCCCGTTGAAAACGGTGGTGATGTCGAACGAGGGCACCGTCTGGTCGGTCTTGATGGTGGCGCCCTCCGGCATCGGATCGCCCGTCGCTGCGGCGCGCTGCAGATCCACGTACCGCTGGCCGGTGAGGTTCTGGAATCGGATGGCCAGCTTGGAATTGCGGTAGATCCTCTGATCGTTCTCCACCGACAGCGCCACCTCGGCGTAGGAGCCGCGGCCGCCGTCCCCCCGGCGCAGCTCCACGGACTTCACCTTGCCCACCTGCACGCCGAGCACGCGCACATCGTCGCCGGTGCGCAGGCCCGAGGCGTTGGTGAACTGCGCCGTGTAGCCCACCTGGGTGCCGGGAGCGGGCCGCTGCAGCGCCCGCACCGTGAAGGTGGTGCCCAGCACCACGATCACCACGAAGACCAGGAATCGGATCAGCGAGGAGCGGAAGCGGGTCACCGTCCACCTCCCTGCGGCGGCGTGATCGGCACGGGCCGGGCCTGCACGTCCAGGTTGAGCACCTTGCCGTTCGGGGTGTCCTTGATGGAGCGGCGGATCGCCTCGATCAGATCCGAGACCTGCTGGCCGTTGCGCGCGGCATCGGGCATGGAGGAGACCACGCGCCGTTCGGCGTCGACCAGGACGGCGAGCGTGGGCGCCAGCGGCTGCAGGGATTTCACCAGGTTCGCCAGATCGGGGGAGGTCTTGTTGGTGAGCGCGTCGATCGTGGCGGTCTGCGCCGCGGGGTAACCGGGGGCGTCGGGACCCGGCCAGTCCCACATCATCTTGATCGCGCTGAGCACATCGTCGGACGAGGCCCCGATGCCCTGCAGCGCGTTCGCCAGGATCGGCAGCGTGTACGAGGTGGGGACCTTCTGGGTCTCGGCGTTCGTCTGGGCGACGGCGCCGAGCGCGCGCACCATGGGCAGGAATCCCTTGGTGGCGGTATCGCTCTGGCGCAGCAGGTCCGACATGTAGGGGCGCAGCGCGGTGGACTCCATATCGGCGAGCGAGCGCAGCAGGCCGGACATCGTCGAGTCGGTGGGCGCGGTGGCCGGCAGCACGGAGGCGCCGTCGCGCAGCGGCTGTCCCGTGGGCGACGGGGTGATCTGCACGGAGGTGATGCCGAACATGTTGTTCGGGGTGAAATCGGCGACGAAACCGTCGGTGAGCCCCTTGCTCTTGTCCGGGTCGAGGTCCATCCCGATGCCGAGCCGTCCGGAGCCCTGCTGGGTGATCCCCGAGACCCTGCCGATCTGCACGCCGTTCATCTCGATCTGCGTGCCGTTGCTCACTCCCGGCGCAACGGCGGTGGTGAGCAACGTGATCCGCATCGGTGTGGGCCGCAGCAGCGCGGTGATCCCCCAGGCCAGCAGGGCCAGGATCAGCACGATGGCCAGCGTCAGCGCGCCCCGTCGAACCAGTTCCCTGGGTTCGACGGTCATTCCGGGGACCGAAGCTATCGATGCCATGCCTACCCCCGGAACACCACGGGCGAGTTGAAGCCCCAGATCGCGGCGGTGAGGATCATGTCCAGCACCACGATCGCGACCATGGAGGCACGAACCGCGCGGCCCGAGGCCACGCCCACGCCCTCGGGCCCGCCTGCGGCGAAGAAGCCCTGGTAGCAGTGGATCAGGATGACCACCACGAGGAAGATGATCACCTTCACCGTGGCGGCCAGGATGTCCGGGCCGGAGAGGAACTGCCGGAAGTAGTGGGTGTAGGCGCCCACCGATTCGCCCTGCGCCACCGTGACGATCACGCTGCAGGCGAAGAAGCTCACCACGATGGCGATGAGGAAGGTGGGGATCACCGCGATCAGCCCGGCCAGTACGCGGGTGCTCACCACGAAGGAGATCGAGCGCAGGCCCAGCGATTCGATCGCGTCGATCTCCTCGTTGATGCGCATGGCGCCGATCTCGGCCGTCATCCGGCAGCCGGCCTGCACGGCGAATCCGGCGGCGGCGAGGATCGGGGCGAACTCGCGGGTGTTGGCGAGCGCGCTGACGGTGCCGGTGAGCGGGCCCATGCCCAGCAGGTCGAGGGTGGCGAAGGCCTGGACGGCGACGGTACCGCCGACGGCGAGGCCGAGGACCACCATCATCAGCGAGGTGCCGCCGCCGACGATCACGGCGCCGCGGCCCCAGGTGAGATCGGTGACGGTGCTGATGGTCTGGCGGCTGTAGTGCCGCGCGGCGTGCGGGATCATCACGATCGCCTGGACGCAGAAGCCCATCATGTGGCCGAGCCGGGCCAGCAGGGTGCGCAGCCACGCGTAGACGCGGGCGATCGTGCGTGTGCCCTTCGGGCGATAGGTTGCGACGGACACGGGCTAGCCCACCTTCGTACTGGGGTGAAGTGGGTGGCTCCTGGGCGAGACCGGTGCGTGGGTGACCATCAGCCCACCTTCATCGGGAAGAAGACCGTGTACGCCTGGGTGAGGGCGAAGTTGAGCACGATGATCGCCACCGTCGACACCACGACGGTGGCGTTGACGGCATCGGCCACACCGCGGGCGCCGCCCTTGGCCTCCAGGCCGTGCTGGCAGCCCACGATCGCGATGATGGCGCCGAACAGTGCGGCCTTGACCATGGAGAACAGCAGGTCGCGCACGGTGGCGAAGGCGCCGAAGCTGAGCCAGTAGCTGCCCGGGGTCACGTCCTGGCCGAGCACGGCCACGTAGAACGCGGCGATGATGCCGACCACCACGATGAACAGGTTGAGCAGCGGCGCCACCACGACGGCGGCGATGAGGCGCGGTGCCACCAGCCGGTGCACGGGGTCGATGCCCATCGTGCGCAGCGCGTCCACCTCGTCGCGGATGGTGCGGGCGCCGAGATCGGCGGCGATCGCGGAGGCTCCGGCGCCGCCGAGCAGCAGTCCGGCTGCGAGCGGGGCCGCCTGCTGGATCACCGCCAGGCCGCTGGCCGCGCCGAGCAGCGAGGACGCGCCGATCTGCTGGACGATGCTGCCCACCTGGATGGTGACGATCACGCCGAACGGGATGGCCATGAGGAACGCGGGGACGGCGGTGACCGACACCAGGAACCAGGCCTGGATCACGGTCTCGCGCAGGGCCAGGCGGCCGCGGATCGTGTCGCTCACCGCGGCCATCACGGTGGTGGCCGCGAGCTGGGCCGTGCGGCCCAGCGTGCGGAGCGGGCCGAGGGCGTTGCGATCGATGTTGTCGAGGAAGATCCGGGTATCGCTCGGCCGACGCGTCGGCGCCGATGACGACGCGGAATCCACCCCCATTTTTCGCCTTCCCTCCCGGTTGTTGAACGCCCCCTATGTTAGGCATCGTTCTCGGTCCGGGTGTGACTTTACGCACAAATACCTGCGATGTCCCGTGTCGAATCGAGATTTCGCAGGTGGGGAGCCCATGCGGTAGCCTGGTGCGGTTGCCGACACGGCAACACTCCTGCCGCGGAGAGTCCGCGGCCGCATAGTCCATAGGAGGAGGCGAAAAGCCCATGCGTAAGTACGAACTGATGGTGATCCTGGATCCGAGCCTGGATGAGCGCACCGTTGCACCCTCGCTCGAGACCTTCCTGAACGTGGTCCGTAAGGACGGCGGTTCGGTGGAGAACATCGACATCTGGGGCAAGCGTCGTCTGGCCTACGAGATCACCAAGAACTCCGAAGGCATCTACGCGGTGATCGATCTGACCGCCGAGCCGGCCACCGTGAACGAGCTCGATCGTCAGCTCAAGCTGAACGAATCGGTGCTCCGCACTAAGGTGCTGCGGCAGAGCTAGCTCTACCGGACGCGTACCGAACTACGAGGAGAGACACCATGGCGGGCGACACGATCATCACGGTCATCGGCAATCTGACGGCGGACCCGGAGCTGCGCTTCACCCCGTCGGGTGCTGCGGTGGCCAACTTCACCGTCGCCTCCACGCCCCGCACCTTCGACCGGAACACCAACGAGTGGAAGGACGGCGAGGCGCTGTTCCTGCGTTGCAACATCTGGCGTGAGGCGGCCGAGAACGTCGCCGAATCGCTCACGAAGGGCACGCGCGTCATCGTCTCCGGTCGGCTCAAGCAGCGGTCGTACGACGACCGCGAGGGCCAGCGGCGCACGGTGGTGGAACTCGAGGTCGATGAGATCGGCCCCTCTCTCCGGTACGCCACGGCGAAGCCGACGCGCACGCAGCGCGGCGGCGGTGGCGGCGGTTTCTCCGGCGGTGGCCAGGGCGGCGGTGGCAACTTCAGCCAGCCCGCAGCCCAGTCGGCGCCCCGGCAGAACCAGCCGCAGGAAGATCCGTGGGGCAGCGCCCCCGCGGCCGGGAGCTTCGGCGGCGGTTCGGACGACCCGCCGTTCTGATCCCCGGGATCGAGAACTGTGCCGGGCCCACCGCGGCCCGGATATGACCTAATCAAGGAGTACCAACACCATGGCCGGTAAGGGCAATGGCCGGAAGGTGCGCGTCGAGAAGGCCGTCAAGGCCAAGGCGTGCACGTTCTGCAAGGAAAAGAACATCAAGATCGACTACAAGGACACCACGCTGCTGCGTCGTTTCCTGTCGGAGCGGGGCAAGATCCGCAGCCGGCGCGTGACGGGCAACTGCGTCCAGCACCAGCGCGACGTCGCGATCGCCGTCAAGAACTCGCGTGAGGTGGCCCTGCTGCCGTTCACGTCGACCACTCGATAAGGAGAGAAGTCATGAAGCTGATTCTCACCGCTGATGTCGACAACCTGGGCGCGCCCGGCGACACCGTCGAGGTCAAGGACGGCTACGGCCGCAACTACCTGCTGCCCCGCGGTCTGGCCATCGTCGCCAGCCGCGGCGCCGAGAAGCAGGTCGAGGGCATCCGTCGCAGCCAGGAGGCCAAGCGTGTGCGCGGCCTCGATCACGCCAACGAGCTGAAGCAGGCCATCGAGGGCCTCGCCGCCGTGAACCTGACCGTGAAGACGGCCGAGTCGGGCAAGCTCTTCGGCTCGGTCACCGCGTCCGATGTCGCCGGCGCCCTCAAGGCCGCCGGTGGCCCGGTCGTCGACAAGCGCAGCATCGAGCTGCCGCAGGGGCACATCAAGTCCACGGGCACCTTCCCCGTGGTCGTGGTGCTGCACCCCGAGGTGCGCGCCAAGTTCTCGCTGAACGTCGCGGCGAACTAAGCATCGATCGACGTGAGAAGCCCCCACCGCGAGGTGGGGGCTTCTTCGTGTTCGGGGCCCGGTTCCCCGGGGCGACGGTGCGTCAGGCCACGATGGTGCCCACGCACGGGGTGCTGACCTGGGTGCCGATCCACTCGGTCCCCGCGCCGGTGCGGATCACCACGTTGTAGGTGACCGCGCCCTTGCCGGTGTCGATGGCGACCCGGTTCAGCGTGGGCAGGCCGCCGGTGCCGCCGAACTTGACGCTGCCGAACTTGCCGGTGGTGGTGTTGTTCCAGGACAGGGTCGCGAGTGAGGCGAACTGGCTGAGCACGAAGTCACGGGCGCCGGCGGTGCCGGTGCCGGAGAACTCGACGCGGCCGGGCCGCAGCACCTTGGCGTTGACCTTCCAGTTCAGCGTGTCGTTGCCCATGACGAACATGGGGTTGCCGCTCGAGCAGGTGGCGGTCGCGGTGACCGGTGCGGGCTTCGGAGGCGCGGGCGCGGGTTCGGCGCCGGCGGGACCGATGGCGCACGTGGCGACGGCCGCGAGCGCGACCGCGACGCCGACGGTGCGCGTCGTGATCTTGGAGCTGTTCATCGGGGGTCCTTCCGTAGCGCCTGATGCTCGATTCAGGGTACTTGGTACGAATGCCGCATTGAAGTCCGATCTCACGTGAGTGATGCGTCCGTGCAGGTGGGGGCCGGTGTCAGGTGACCGGCGGGTAACAACGAGGGGTGGTTTTGTTCGCGCGGAGACCAACGATGCACTGACGACACGCCCGAATGTCGGAATAGTACGACACGCTGAGGATTCTTGTTCCACAGCCGGTGGATGATCGTTGGCCCGTTTGACCTGCCCCGTCGTGCAACAACGCGCGTAGTATCCACAGGTTTTCCCCATCGGTCCACACCGGCGCCCACATGCGGAGCGCGCGTCCTCCACACCCTGTCCCCAAGTTCGTCCACAGCCGGACTTTGCGTCCGCGACGGCAGCGCCTAGCGTTCACGGGCGTCGGTCTCGGGCGCGCGCGGGTGAAAACCTGTCAGTGCGTGGCGGTAGACCCGGTGTTGGAACGAGTGCGTCCGCGCGGCCCCACAGGGAAGCGCGGACCTGAGGCGAGAGCGGGTGCGCGATGTCGGTGACGGACGAGCAGGAGTTCACACCGGGGCCGGCGGGTCGCCCCGATGCTCCGCCGTCCGAGGCGCCGCCCGCCGAGGACTTCGGCCGGCAGCCCCCGCAGGACATCGCCGCCGAGCAGTCGGTGCTGGGCGCCATGATGCTGTCCAAGGACGCCATCGCGGACGTCCTCGAGGTGGTGCGCCCGGGCGACTTCTACCGGCCCGCGCACCAGTCGGTGTACGACGCGATCCTCGATCTCTACGGCGCGGGTGAGCCCGCCGATGCCGTCACCGTCTCCGCGACGCTCGACCGCAAGGGCGAGCTCAAGCGCGTCGGCGGGGCCCCGTACCTGCACACCCTGATCTCCACCGTGCCCACCGCGGCGAACGCCGGCTACTACGCCGAGATCGTCGCGGAGAAGGCCATCCTGCGCCGCCTCGTCGAGGCGGGCACCCGCATCGTCCAGTACGGCTACTCCGGGTCCGAGGGCGCCGATGTGGCCGAGGTGGTCGATAGGGCGCAGGCCGCGGTGTACGACGTGACCGAGCGCAAGGCCTCCGAGGACTACGTGGTCCTGGAGGAGCTGCTGCAGCCCACCATGGACGAGATCGACGCCATCGCCTCCCGCGGCGGCGTCAGCATGGGCGTGCCCACGGGCTTCACCGATTTCGACGCGCTCACCAACGGTCTGCACTCCGGGCAGATGATCATCATCGCCGGCCGTCCCGGCGCCGGTAAGTCCACCGTGGCGCTCGACATCCTGCGTTCCTGCTCGATCGCCAACGGCATGGCCGGCGCCCTGTTCAGCCTGGAGATGAGCAAGACCGAGGTGGTGATGCGCCTGCTCTCCGCGGAGGCGCGGATCAAGCTGGCCGATATGCGCTCGGGCAAGATGACCGACGACGACTGGACCCGCCTCGCCCGCCGCATGTCGGAGATCTCCGAGGCGCCGCTGTTCGTGGACGATTCGCCGAACCTCACGATGATGGAGATCCGGGCCAAGGCCCGCCGGCTCAAGCAGCGGCACGATCTCAAGCTGATCGTGATTGACTACCTGCAGCTGATGACCTCCGGCAAGAAGGTCGAATCGCGTCAGCAGGAGGTCTCGGAGTTCTCCCGCCAGCTCAAGCTGCTTGCCAAGGAGCTCGAGGTCCCGCTGATCGCCGTCGCACAGCTCAACCGTGGCCCCGAGCAGCGCACCGATAAGAAGCCCCAGGTGGCCGACCTCCGTGAGTCCGGCTCGTTGGAGCAGGACGCCGATATGGTCGTCCTGGTGCACCGTCCCGACGCCTACGAGCGCGACGATCCGCGCGCCGGCGAGGCCGACTTCATCCTCGGTAAGCACCGCGCCGGTCCCACCGCCACCGTCACCGTGGCGCACCAGCTGCACTACTCCCGGTTCGTCGATATGGCCAAGGGCTGACCCCAGGCCCGGTCGGGGAGGTGCAGGAGCACCAGCCCGAGACCCGCGAGCACCACGTATCGCAGGGCGCTGTCGAGCCCGTTCCACGTGGTGGAGCGCCACATCTGGAACCATTCACCGCCGATCGCGATGAAGCCGCCGCCGAAGATGAGCACGATGAGCGTGAGTCCGGCGCTCGACCAACGCCGGGCGCGGTCGTAGCTCGCCGAGCCGAAGAGCGCGCGGGCGAAGTGGACCAGGCCCACGATGAGGACGACGGCGGCGAGGGCCTCGGCGGCGATGATCGCGGCGTAGCCGATGTGCCACAGGGTCGAATCGTCGATCGCGCGCCACATCACGTCCTGGTCCAGGCCCACCCCCGCGGGCTGACCGAAGTTGGTGGTGTCCATCGACATCACGTGTTGCACGAAGGCGAGATTGGTGTGGAAGTCGGTGATGTTGCCGATCGCGACCAGCGTGATGTACATCGCGTTGATCAGCACCAGTACCGCGGCCGCCGCCGGGAGGGTGCCCAGGACGCCGCGCAGACGGCCGGTGTCGGCGGTGGAGGGGTCCGGCATGGGATCGCCTTTCTGAGCGGATGTTGCGGATCGAAAGCTGTGACCCCGTTCACGATTCGGTGTCGCGGTGGTTCGGCGCCGCGGACGGCCGGGGTGCACCGTGGCGAGCATCACCTGGAACACTGCGGCGCGCAGCGATAGATTTGATGATTATTTCTATCGCCTGGTGAACAGGCTCTCGTGAAAGGGGTGGACATGGTCAGCGTGTTGGCACTCGTCGCCTTCGTCGTCGTCCTGGCATGGCTCACGCACGACCCGAGCGATCTCGATTTCCGTGCTCGCGACCGGCGGCAGGCCGCGGCGGACCGCGATCGACACTCGGGTTCCGACGGTGTGATCGTTCCCTGATCCGGCTCCAGCCGGAAGGCGCGGTCGCGGTCAATTGTCGATCCAGCCGTCGTAGCGGTGCGCAGCCCGGATCGGATCGTAGGTGTGCCGCCGCCACAGCAGCGCCGCACCGGTGGCGACCAGCGCGGGGATCGTGATCGACAGCAGGACCACCGGCTGCGCGCCCTGCTCGCGGAGCAGGGTGAGGTGGATCGCGGCGACGGCGGCGATCGTCGCGACGGTGAGCGCCGACGCGATCGGCAGCGCGCCCACATGGAAGGCGCGTCCGATCCGGCGGCACCCCGCCAGGAGGAGTCGCACGAGCAGGTACAGCACAACGGCGATGACGCGGTAGACCATCACGCCCTTCACAATACATGCGTAAGTGCGCATATGAATGTGAGTGGTCTCGTGGCGTGGTTCGCCGGATGCCCCAGGTCGAGCGAATGACACTATCGCCGTGGAGATTCCGTCTGACGCAGACCCGCCGATCGGCTGGTGGAACCCCCGTCGTCCGGTCGGAATCTGAGCCGGGGCACACACCGTCGCGGTGCATCGTCTGCGCCCCTGACCTGCGCGGACCCGAGAACCGGCGGCACAACCACCTCGCCCGTACCCGCGCGATCACGGGTGACCAGCGCCGCGCGCGTGGCTAGCGTCGGGTCATGAACAGCACACCGGCCCCTGAATCCGAGCTCCTCGTGGGCTCGATCGCTCCGCCGCTGCGGGTGGCGGAGTTCGTCAAGGGCGAGCCGGTCGACCGCATCGAACGCGGCATCGTGCACGTGATCGAGTTCTGGGCCACCTGGTGCGGCCCGTGCCGCGAGAGCATCCCCGCACTCACCGGACTGCAGGCCCGGTTCCCCGAGATCCGGGTGATCGGGGTGGCCGTCTGGGAAGACGACGGAATCGACGGGGTGCGGGCCTACGTCGACGAGATGGGTGACGCGATGGCCTACCGCGTCGCGGTCGACGCACCCCCACCCGCCGGTGCCGGCGGTTCCCCGAACGACGGCGTCATGGCCCGGACCTGGCTGGAACCGGCCTACGTACAGAGCATCCCGTACGCGATGGTGGTGGGCACCGACGGGCGCATCGCCTGGTCCGGGCACCCGAGCGACCTCGCCGAGGGGGACATCGCCGCGATCGTCGCGGGACGGTTCGATCGGGACGCGGCGGCCGCCCACCAGAAGGACGAGCTGGCGCGCGATCTGGTGCGCGAGACCTACGCCTTGGAGGCCGCGCTGCAGCGACTCGACCCCGACGATGCCGCTGCCGCGGTCGCCACCTACGACGAGGCCTTCGGCTCCTGCCCCGAACTCGAATGGTCCCAACTGGGCGGCGTGGGCAAGTTGGTGCAACTGGCCCGGCTCGACGACGACGCCGCGGATCGGTACGCCGACCGGCTGGCGGCGCAGGCCGGGGACGAGCCCTTCGGACTGCTACGGCTCGCCACCCACATCGCCGGGTTGACGGGGTGGGGGAGACCGGGTACCCGCCTCGCCCGCAAGGGGCTGGAGATCTTGGCGGCGGCGAAGGAGCGGGGAATCCGGCCGGCGGCAGCGACCGCGGAGATCGAACGGGACCTCGGCTGCCCCGCCGAAGCGATGGACGCGGAGCTCGAAGCCGTCCTGCTCGCCGCCGCCGGCGATACCGAGCACGCCCTGCTCCACGCGCAGCGCGCGTATGCGATCGCCGCATCCGCGGGCGCCGACGAGGGCACGCTCGCCGGTTTCGCGGCGACCTGTGACGAGATCCGCCCGGGGAGCGCCCCGGGAGGAACCCGTGGCGCGGACGTGCCGCCGCCGGAGACGGTGTGCGAGGACGGGGTCTGCCGCATCGTGCGCGGCGCCCCACCGCACTGATGACAAGCTGTCGGCATGAGGAAGTCGCTCGTGCCGCTGCTGGAATCCCTGCTCACCGCGCTGGGCCTGGTGTGGCTCGCCCTGGTGCTGTTCTTCGGCCGCTCGGCGGTCGGCCTGCTCGTGACCTGGGACGTCGCGGCCGCCGGGTACATCGTGCTCACCTGGGTCGCGCTGCGCCGCAACATCCCCGACGAGGAGTCGGTCGAGAACGATGTGCGCGCCCCGGCCTGGCAGGCCACCCTGTTCGCGCTGGTGGCGTCGGGCTCCGGGCTCGCGGGCGGCATGCTGATGATCGCGGGCAGGGACGACTCGACGGCCGACCCATGGCTGCAACCGGCCGCCGCGGCCACCGTCCTGCTGTCCTGGGTGCTCCTGCACATGGCCTTCGCGCAGATCTACGCGCGCGCCTTCTACACCGACGGTGGCCTCGACTTCCCGCGCTGCGAGAACCCCCAGGCCACCGAGTTCCTCTACTTCTCGTTCACCGTGGGCACTTCGTTCGCGGTCTCCGATGTCACCGTGACCAGCACGCCGATGCGGCGTCGGCTCATCGCGCACAGCGTGCTGAGCTTCTTCTTCAACGCCGCCGTCGTGGCGATCGCCCTGGACTGGATCAAGGGCTGATCCAGTCCCTCCGACTTCGAACCAGTCTGATCGCCAACCGCACACGATTCGTCGAACAACTGTAGGTTCGTTCGAGTGGACCTCCGCAGATTCCTCGACGGTCGCGGGGATCAGCTCGCCTTCCTCACCTACCAACACGCCTCGCTGGTGATCCAGTGCGTGCTGGTCGCGGTGGTGATCGCGCTTGTCCTGGCCGCCGCGGTGTACCGCTCGCGCATCGGGTCCGCGATCGCCACGGCGATCGCCTCGGTGGGCATGACGATCCCCTCCCTGGCGCTGCTCGCGCTGCTGCTCCTCGTCTTCGGCCTGGGCGTGGCCCCGTCGGTCACGATGCTGGGTTTCTACGCCACGCTCCCCATCCTCACCAGCGCGATCGTGGGCCTGCGGGCGGTGCCGCCGAACATCGTGGAGGCCGCCCGGGGCATCGGTATGCCGCGCTGGCGGGTACTGGCCACGGTGGAGCTGCCGCACGCCTGGCCCGTGATCCTCACCGGCATCCGGGTGAGCACCCAGCTGGTGGTGGGCGTCGCCACCGTGGTGGCCTACGTGCTCGGCCCGGGCCTGGGCTCCCTCATCTTCTCCGGCCTCGCCCGCCTCGGCGGCGCGGGAGCCCTCGAATCCGCCTTGACCGGCACGGTTCTCGTGGTGATCGTGGCGCTCGTGCTCGACGGCCTGCTGGTGCTGCTCGGCCGGTTCACCGTCTCGAAGGGGCTGCAATGACCACCTTCCACCGCCCCGTGTCCCCGACTGAACGGATCCCCGCATGACCGAGACCACGGGCGTATCGATCACCCTGGACAAGGTGGTCAAGAGCTACCGCGGCCAGGAGAAGCCGGCCGTCAAGGAGCTCACGCTGGAGATCGCCGCGGGGGAGACGGTGGCCATCGTCGGACCGTCCGGTTGCGGTAAGACCACCACTCTGAAGATGATCAACCGGCTCATCGAGCCCACCTCCGGGAAGGTGATCATCGGTGGCACCGATGCCACCGGCGTCGATCCCGATGAGCTGCGCCAGGGCATCGGCTACGTGGTCCAGGCCGGCGGCCTGTTCCCGCACTGGACCGTGGAGAAGAACATCGCCGCGGTGCCGAAGCTGCTGGGCTGGGACAAGTCCCGGATCGACGCCCGCGTGAACGAGTTGCTCGATCTGGTCGGCCTGGACCCTCACGAGTTCCGCGGACGCTTCCCCAAGGAGATGTCCGGCGGCCAGCAGCAGCGCGTGGGCGTGGCGCGCGCGCTCGCCGCCGATCCGCCGGTGCTGCTCATGGACGAGCCCTTCGGCGCCGTCGACCCCATCACCCGGGTCCGGCTCCAGGATCAGCTGCTCGCGATCCAGGAGGACCTGCACAAGACCATCGTGATCGTCACGCACGATGTGGACGAGGCCATCAAGCTGGGCGACCGCGTGCTGATCCTCTCGGAGGGCGGCCAGGTGGAGCAGTTCGCCACCCCGGAGGAGATCCTCACGGCGCCGGCGAACGAGTTCGTCGAGGAGTTCGTGGGATCCGGCGCCACCCTGCGTCACCTCACGCTCACCACCGTGAGCGAGATCCCCAGCGCTCCCGTGGTGCTCACCCATCCCGGTGAGGACTCCGAGGAGGTCGCCGCGCGCGCCAAGGAGGCCAAGCTCAGCTGGGTGGTGGTCACCGATGCCGACGGCCGGCCCCGCGCCTGGCCCTCGGTCTCGGAGGTGTTGAGCAAGCCGGTGATCTCCGACTACGTCGATCAGCGGCTCCCCGTGGTCGAGCGCACCGCCACGCTGGCCGACGCCCTCGACGTGATGCTCGCCGCGAGCCAGGGCGGCGTGCTGGTGACCCATCGCGACCGGGTGACCGGATCGCTCACCATCGAGCAGGTGGCCTCCCGCATCCGCGAGCGTCAGGCGATCGCCAATCCGGAGCAGGCCGCCGATACCTACCGGGCGGCGCCATGACCGCCACCGTGGACACCGAGGCCAAGAACCGGTTCGCCGGCGGCCCGCCCTTCGACCTGATCCTGGAACCGCTGCTGGTGGTGGTCGGATTCGTCGGCTACCTGATCTGGCACGCCACCCAGACCTTCTCGGAGACCGAGGCGGTGCAGCTGCAGTGGTCGGCCCTGGGCACGTCGGTGTGGCAGCACATCTGGCTCACCGGGGTCTCGGCCGTGCTCGTGGTGATCATCGCGATCCCGCTGGGAATCCTGGTGACCCGCAAGCGGTTCGCCCGCATTTCCCCGATCGTCGTGGGACTGGCCAATATCGGCCAGGCCGCGCCCGTGCTGGGCATGGTGGTGCTCTTCGCCATGTGGTTCGGCACCGGGCGCTGGACGGCCGTCGCCGCGCTCGTGGTGTACGCCGTGCTCCCCATCCTGCAGAACACCATCGTGGGCCTGCGCCAGGTGGACGACCGGGTGATCGAAGCCGCCCGCGGACAGGGATTCTCAGCATTTCAGGCGCTGCTCAAGGTGGAGCTCCCGCTCTCGGTGCCCGTGATCCTGCACGGTGTGCGCACCGCGCTGGTGATCCTGGTGGGCACCGCCACCCTCGGCACCTTCATCGGTGCCGGCGGCCTGGGCGTACTGATCACCACCGGCGTCACCCTGTACCTGCCGCCGCTGCTGTTCTCCGGCGCGCTCCTGGTGGCGCTGCTCGCGCTCGGGATCGACTGGGTGGCGCGGATGGCCGAGTACCTGCTGTCCCCGCGCGGCCTGCGAGGGGGGCCCGCATGAGCCGCCGGCCGCTGATCGTCGCCCTGGTTGCGGCGCTGACCTTCACGCTCGGCGCCTGCGGGCTGGAGAGCTCCTCGGGACATTTCGTGCGCGCCGAATCGGCCGACGGCCAGAAGCCCCTCGCGGGCGCGAAGATCTCGGTGACCTCGAAGTCCTTCTCCGAGGGCGTGCTGCTCGGCAAGATCACCACCACCATGCTGCAGGCCTCCGGCGCCGATATCACCGATATCACCAACGCCCCCGGCTCGATGTCCTCGCGCCAGGCGATGACGAGCGGGGCCGCCGATGTCTCCTGGGAGTACACCGGCACCATCTGGGTGAGCTACCTCAAGCAGACCGAGACCATCAGCGATTCCACCGAGTTGTTCAATCGGGTGCGGGACGCCGAGCGCGCCAACGGCATCGAGGTGCTCACGCCCGCCCCGTTCAACAACACCTACGCCTTCGCGGTCACGCCGCAGCAGAAGGCGCAGTTGAACCTGCGCACGCTCAGCGATCTGTTCCGGCTGCCACCGCCGCAGCGGACACTGTGTGTCGATCCCGAGTTCCAGTCCCGCCCCGACGGACTCGGCCGACTGCTGCAGAAGTACGAGGTGCCGCTCGGCACCGGTACGCCGCCGAACACGGTGACCACCATGGATGCCGGCGTCATCTACTCCGCGATCTCGGGCGGCACCTGCCTCGCGGGCGATGTGTACGCCACCGACGGACGCATCCGCAAGCTCGGCCTGGAGCTGCTGGAGGACGACCGGAAGTTCTTCCTGCCCTACGACGGCGTGCCCGAGGTACGCACGGACGCGCTCGCCAAGTACCCCGCGCTCACGGACGTGCTCGGCAAGGTGAGCAAGCTGCTCACGAACGAGACCATGCAGGAGCTCAACGGCCAGATCGACATCGACGGCCGCGATCCCGCCGATGTGGCCGCCGCCTGGCTGCGCCAGGTGGGCCTCGTCCGCTGACCTGCGGCGATCGGCATTGCGGTCGCGCTGAGCGGAAGGGTTCTCGGTATCGCGCGCCCCGCCGACACTGAGGTGCATGACCGAGCACGTACCGGACCTGTTGGCGCTCACCGCCGCCGAGGCGGACAGGGTGCGCGCGGGCGATTACGACCACCTCATCCCCGATGCCTGGCCGCCCGGCGAACGCTGGGCCGCGCGGCTCTGGGGCGACGACGAGGTCGATGTCTGGCTGATCTCCTGGGTCCCGGAGCGGTCCACCGAACTGCACGACCACGCCGGCTCGCTGGGCGCGCTCACCGTGGTCGACGGTGCGCTGTCCGAACGCAGCTGGGACGGCGAACGACTCCGCGAACGGCGGATCGATCCGGGCGGGCAGGCCGGCTTCGACCGGGGCTGGGTGCACGATGTGACCCGGCACCCCGATGCGCACGACGCCGCCTCCGGTGAGGCCGATAAGCCGACGCTGTCGGTGCACGCCTACTCGCCGCCGCTGACGGCGATGTCGTACTACGAGGTGCGTCCCGACGGGCGGCTGCGGCGCGTGCGCAGTGAACTCACGGACGAGCCGGAGGCCCCGCCGAAGCACCGCGGCATCGACGCCCTGCTGGCCGCCGCCCGCGGCCGGATCGAGCGGGTCCCGGCTGCGGCGGTGGCCCGCGAGCTCGCCGCGGGCGCTCACCTCGTGGACATCCGGCCCGCGGCCCAGCGCGCCGCCGAGGGCGAGATCCCCGGCGCCCTGGTGATCGAGCGGAACGTGCTCGAATGGCGCCTCGACCCCGCCTCCGCCGCCCGGATCGACGAGGCGGTGGACTGGGACGTGCGCTGGCTCGTGATCTGCTCCGAGGGGTACACCAGCTCACTCGCCGCGGCGGCGCTGCGGGACATCGGCCTGCATCGCGCCGCCGATGTGGAGGGCGGCTTCCACGCCCTCACCGCCACGCTGGTCGGCTAGTCCTCGCGGGGGACCTCCCACCGCACCACGGTGCCGGGCCGCTCGGTGCCCGGCTCGGCCGGGCGGGCCTCGAACCGGCCAGCGCGCAGCTCGGCCCGCGTCGCGAGATTCCGTAGGCCGCTGCGCCGTCCGTCGGCGGGGATGCCGGCGCCGTCGTCGGCCACCTCCACGGCCACCGCATCGCCGCTCGCCGAGACCGTCACCGAGACCCGGGTGCCGCCGCTGTGCCGCACAGCGTTCGAGACGCTCTCGATGATCACCGCCTCCACATCGCGGGCCAGATCGTCGGAGACCGCGCTCTCCACCGGTCCGGAGAAGCCGATGTCCACGGCCAGATCGCCGCCGTGCGCCACCGACCGGGTGGCCCGCACCAGCCGGGCCCGCAGCTCGGTGCGGTGATCCGAGAGCTCGAAGATCGTCGACCGGATGTCGGCGATGGTGCGGTCGAGCTCGCCGATCACCGCATCGAGGCGCTCGCGCACGGGCTCCTCGTCGGCGGCCGATCGCGCCACCTGCAGGCCCAGCCCGGCGGCGAAGATCCGCTGGATCACGTGATCGTGCAGATCGCGGCCGATGCGCTCGCGCTCCTCGATCACCTGCAGCTCGCCCACCCGCTCCTGCTGCGCGAGTGCCGCGGTGTGCATCTGGGCGTTGTCGATCGCCACCGCCGAGGCAGCCGCGAAGACCTCGATCGCCTTCGCATCACCCGCGGTGAACTGCCGCCCGCCCGCCTTCTCGGAGAGGTAGATGCATCCGAAGAGATCGTCGTTGACGATGATGGGCGCGCCCAGGAAGGTGTGCATCGGCGGATGATTCGGCGGGAAGCCCACCGAGGCGGGATGCGTGGACAGCTCGTCGAGCCGGAGCGGCTCGCTCTCGCGCAGCAGGTAGCCCAGCACGCCGCGGCCGCACGGCGGATCGCCGATCAGCGCGGCGGCCTCGGCGTCGACGCCCACGTAGATGAACTCCTGCAGCGAGCCGTCGTCGTTGCTCACGCCCACCGCGCCGTAGCGGGCGTCCACCAGCGCCATCGCCGAGGTGACGATGCGGCGCAAGGTACTGGGTAGGTCGAGCCCCTGCGCCACCGCCAGCACGGCGCTGAGGATGTCCTGCAGGTCTGCGCGTTCGGGCTGCTCGCTCACCGCGCCTCCTGGCGCGTCCGGATCGGGAACCGGGACGGGACGAACGCCCCTGTCGCCGGCCGCCGGCGCACGGGATCGTGGTGCCCATGAACGGATGTGATGTCGACCCCCTCGACCGGCCGGAGTTGCGGGCCCTCGTGGTGGACCTCGCGGAGGCCGCCTACACCGGCCGGGTCACCCGGTGGAACGAGCTGCGCACCACGGCGGCGGTGCACGGCATGGACCTCGAGTACCTGGTGTGCGGCCTGCTGGGAAGGCTGCTCGCCGAACGTGCCACGCGCCGCGGGGAACCGGCGGTCGACGCCTGGTCGCACGCGCGGTCCTCGCTGGTGTGAGGCGGTCACGGCCGGGGCCCACGGGATTCGCGCCACTGCGCCGCACGCAGCGCGGCCTGCACTCGGTTCTCCACGCCCAGTTTCGCCAGCACCCCGGTCACGTGGTTGCGGACCGTCTTCTCCGCCAGGAACATCCGGTCGGCGATCTGTTTGTTCGACAATCCCTCCCCGAGGAGTTCGAGCACCGCCTCCTCCTGGCCGGTGAGGCCCGCACGGGCGGGGGAGGGGATGCGGTCGGCGTCGCGGATCCGTTGCAGCACACGGGTGGTGCTCGCGGAATCGAGCAGCGATCCGCCCGCCGCCACCGTGGCGATCGCCGTGACCAGCTCACTGCCGCGGATCTGCTTGAGCACGTAGCCCTGTGCTCCGGCGGTGATCGCGTCCAGCAGGGCCTGATCGTCGGAGTAGGAGGTGAGCACCAGGCAGGGGAGCCGCGGATCGCGCTCGCGCAGCGCGCGGATCAGGTCGATCCCGGAACCGTCGGGCAGGCGCACATCGACCACCGCGACCTGTGGCGCGACCGCGGGAATGCGGGCCAGCGCCGCGCGCACCGTGGCCGCCTCGCCCACCACCCGGTGAGTTCCGTCCGAGGTCAGCAGGTCGGTCAGGCCCCGGCGGACGATCTCGTGATCGTCGACGAGGAAGACGGTGGCCATGACGTCCAGGATAGGCCCGCGGCGCACCGTCGGACCGCCCACCGGGACATATGTACCGGGAGCCGATGACCGACGTCCCCGTTCGCGGTATCGCCGCGCCCCGAAGGACTTCGGGACGCCGCGGGGGACGGGACGCCCTGGCCCGCCGGGGCGCCGGCCGGAAGCATCGACAACCATGACCGACTTGACCGACCTGGAACTGCTGCACGAGCTCGCGGGAACCGCGGAGACGGAGGTCGACCGGCACCTGCGGCACGCCGTCGACTGGCATCCCCACGACTACGTGCCGTGGAGCCGCGGCCGGGACTTCGCCGCACTGGGCGGCACGGACTTCGAGGAATCCGATTCCGATCTGTCGCCGGTCGCGCGCGCCGCCCTGACGATGAACCTGCTCACCGAGGACAACCTGCCCAGCTACCACCGCGAGATCGCCGAGAACTTCTCCCTGGACGGTGCGTGGGGCTACTGGGTGCACCGGTGGACCGCCGAGGAGGCCCGGCACTCGATCGTCTTGCGCGACTATCTGACGGTGACCCGCGGTGTGGACCCGGTGGAGCTGGAGGAACTGCGGATGACGCAGATGCAGCACGGCTTCGCCCCGGGCATGAACTCGATGCTGCTGTCGGTGAGCTACGTGACCTTCCAGGAGCTCGCCACCCGGATCAGCCACCGCAACACCGCCGCGGTCTGCGCGGATCCGATCGCCGAGCGGATGCTGGGCCGCGTCGCCGCCGACGAGAACCTGCACATGCTCTTCTACCGCAACATCCTCTCGGCGGCGATCGACCTGGCGCCGGAGCAGGCCCTGGCCGCGGTGTACACGGTGCTCACCAACTTCCAGATGCCCGGCGCGGCGCTGCCGCACTTCCGGCGCGACGCCGTGCTGATGGCGAAGAACGGGATCTACGACCTGCGTCAGCATCGCGATTCCGTGGTGGTCCCGGTGCTCCGGACCTGGAATCTCTTCGATCGCACCGATCTCACCGGAGAGGCGGGCCGGATGCGCGATCTGATCTGCGATTTCACGGACGAGCTCGATGCCAAGGCGGTGCGCTTCGAGGAGTCGCGCGACCGCGCTCTGGCCCGTGATGCGGCGCGGCGTGAACGCGGCACCGTCGCCTCCGGCGTGCGCTAGATTCCTCCGCATGCAGGTACAGCTCCGGCACAACCCGTCGTTCACCATGGCGCGCTGCCATCTCGCGCCGAACGAGCCGATGACCATCGAATCGGGCGCCATGGTGGCCCACTCGGCCGGAATGCATCTGCAATCGCAGGCCCAGGGCGGCATCATGCAGGGCCTCAAGCGCAGCCTGCTCTCCGGCGAGTCCTTCTTCGTCTCCACCTTCACCGCCCCGCCCACCGGCGGCTGGGTCGATATCGCCGGCACCCTGCCCGGCGATATCGCGACCCTGCAGATCCAGCCGGACCGTCCCTTCTACATCACCCGCGGCGGCTGGCTGGCCAGCTCGTACGGCGTGCAGACCGCCGCCCAGTTCGGTGGCGCCAAGACCTTCTTCGGCGGCGAGGGTGCCTTCGGCCTGCAGGCCTCCGGCCAGGGCGAGGTGCTGGTGGCCTGTTACGGCGCGATCGACGTGATCGACCTCAAGCCCGGCGAACAGGTGGTCATCGACACCGGCCACGTGGTCGCGTACGACCTGAGCATGCAGTTCGCCATGCGCCGCGCCGTCCAGGGCAAGTGGATCCAGTCGGCCAAATCGGGCGAGGGCATGGTCTTCGAGTTCACCGGACCGGGTCGCGTGCTGCTGCAGACCCGCAACCCCCGTGGGCTCGAGGGATGGGTGCGTTCGGTCGTACCATCGGCCTGATCACATTTGCTTCGAACCTCAAAGCGCCGCAGTCTAGTTCGACCATCTGTGCTGGGTACGGCTTTGCACGAGATTTGGTACTGCCCGTATCCCGTGTGATCTAGTGGGTTCATGGCTACTGTTACTAACGAGACAGGAAACCATCACCGGACTGACTGGGTCGTTTTCGGTGTGGCGGGCGCCGCGGTGTTGGCGTTCGTCGTGTGGGGTTTCCTCGATTCGGATGGGTTGAAGCAGACGACCTCCGATGTCCTTCACTGGATCATTACTGATTTGGGCTGGCTGTTCCTGATTTCGGCCACCCTGTTCGTTCTCTTCGCGGCCTACCTGGCCCTCTCCCGATACGGGAAGATTCCGCTCGGCCGCGACGGCGAGCAACCCGAATACAAGACGGTCTCCTGGATCGCCATGATGTTCAGCGCCGGCATGGGCATCGGCCTGATGTTCTACGGCGCCGCCGAGCCGATCTCGCATTTCGTCACGGCGCCGCCCGGCACCTCCAGCCACGACGTGGCGGTTGCCATGGCCACCACGATGTTCCACTGGGGCTTCCACCCGTGGGCCATCTACGCGGTGGTCGGACTGGCCATCGCCTACAGCACCTACCGGTGCGGCCGGAACCAACTGATCAGCTCCGTCTTCGCCCCGATCTTCAACCGCACCGGCGGACACGGCGTGGGCGGCCGGATCATCGACATCCTGGCCATCTTCGCCACGCTCTTCGGCACCACCGCCTCGCTGGGTCTCGGCGCCGCGCAGGTGGGCGCAGGCATCAAGGAGCTGGGCTGGGTCGACAACGGCTCCAGCACGATGCTGCTGGTGGCCATCATCGCCATCCTGACGCTGGCCTTCGTGGCCTCCGCGGTCTCGGGCATCGCCAAGGGCATCCAGTGGCTCTCCAACACCAACATGGTGCTGGCCCTGGTGCTCGCGGTCTTCGTCTTCGTGGTGGGCCCCACTGTGTTCATCCTGAACCTGCTGCCCACCACCATGGGCTCCTATCTCGCGGACTTCATGACCATGTCGGCCCGGTCCGCGGCGAACCAGCCGGAGGCCGGCGAGTGGCTCGCCACGTGGAGCATCTTCTACTGGGCGTGGTGGGTCAGCTGGACCCCGTTCGTGGGACTCTTCCTGGCCAAGATCTCCAAGGGCCGCACCATCCGCGAGTTCGTGATCGGCGTGATGTGTGTTCCCACGTTGGTCTCGCTGGTGTGGTTCGTCATCTTCGGCGGCACCGCGATCAACCAAGAACAGGCGGGCCTGGGCGTCAGCAAGGCCCCCGATTCCGAGAGCCTGCTGTTCGGGGTGCTCGGGAACCTGCCGTGGACCACGCTCACCACCGTCCTGGTGGTGGTCCTGGTCGGCATCTTCTTCGTCTCCGGTGCGGATTCGGCGTCCATCGTGATGGGCACGCTCTCGCAACGCGGCACCGAGGAACCGAGCCGGATGATCACCGTCTTCTGGGGCGTGCTCACCGGCGGTGTCGCCGCGCTGCTCCTGTGGGCCAGCGGAGACGATGCGCTGGAGGGCATCAAGACGATGGCCATCATCGCGGCGCTCCCCTTCCTGGTGGTGATGTTGGGCATGTGCGTGGCACTGATGATGGATCTGTGGCACGACCCGCTGATCGTGGCGGAGCGCGCGCGTCGCGACGATCTGGGGCTGCGCGTGCGGGTTCACGCCAACACCCTTGCCGTGACCGATGATTCGACCGATGTGCTGCCCTCGGAGGAGGTGCCGGTATACGTGGACGGCGAGGTCCCGGAGGACCTGTACCTGCCCGCCCACACCGGCGAGATGGTGGCGGTGGAGGTCTACGAGGCGGACGCCGAGAACGATGCGGCGGCCCGTAAGACCGTGGAGGCCAGCGGCGATGTGCGCGTGGTTATCACGAAGGGCGACCAGAAGCCCTAGCGTCCGGCACGATGAGGGTATGGACGTGATCGTCGATACCCGCACCGGCCGCCTGCGCGGCGACGCCCGCGAGGGCGTGACCCGATTCCTCGGGATCCCGTACGCCGCACCGTTCGACGGCGCCGGGTGGTTCCTTCCAGCGGAGCCCCCGGCGCCGTGGTCCGGTGTGCGGGACGCACTCGTCCTCGGCCCGACGGTGCCCAAACCCGGCTACCAGGGGCCCGTGGCCGAGATCCTCACGGCCGAGCCCGACTTCCCGGGTCCGGAATGCCTCAACCTCAACGTGTGGACCCCCGACGTCGCCGGCAGCGCGCCGGTCTTCGTGTGGATCCACGGCGGCGCCTTCCGCAACGGCAGCGGCCGCAGCCCCTACTACGACGGCGCCGCCTTCGCCCGGGACGGCGTCGTGTGCGTCACCCTCAACTACCGGCTCGGCGCTCTCGGCTTCCTCGACACCGGCGACGAGCACACCAATCTCGGCCTGCGCGACCAGCTCGCCGCGCTGCGCTGGGTGCAGGACAACATCGCGGCCTTCGGCGGCGACCCGGCGCGCGTCACCGTGGCCGGTGAATCCGCGGGCGGTATGAGCGTGGGCTCGCTGCTCGGCTCC
The DNA here is from genome assembly GCF_019656655.1 of Tsukamurella sp. TY48. GTDB lineage: Bacteria > Actinomycetota > Actinomycetes > Mycobacteriales > Mycobacteriaceae > Tsukamurella > Tsukamurella strandjordii. The sequence goes on from NZ_BPMV01000001.1 coordinate 1,967,177, forward strand.
CCGCACGCGGAGGGCCTGTTCGGGCAGGCCGTCCTGCAGAGCGGCGCCGGCCACCACGCCCTCACCCGGGAGACCGCGCAGACGGTGACCCGCGCCCTCGCAGCGAAACTGGGCATCGAGCCCACCCGCGAGGCCTTCGCCGGTGTGCCCGATAACGAGCTGATCTCCGCGTCCACCGCCCTCGATGCGGAGATCCAGGCGAACCCCGATCCGGCGGTGTGGGGCGAGCTCACCACCAACGTGATGATCTTCGAGCCCGTGATCGACGGCGATGTGGTGCCCCGGTTGCCGATCGAATCCATCCGCGCCGGTGCCGGTTCCGGCGTGCGGGTCCTGGTGGGCGCGAACGCCGACGAGGCGCTGTTCTTCCTCGTCCCGGGCGGGCTCATCGACTACCTGCCCGAGCAGGCGTTGGAACCCACCGCCGCCAAGTACGGCCTGCCCGATCCGGCCGGTGCGGTCGCGGCGTACCGGGCCGTCGAACCGGATGCGGCCCCGGGCACCATCTTCGCGCGCATCATGGCCGACTGGTTCTTCGGCATCCCCGCCGTCCGGATCGCCGAGGCCCGCACCGGCGGCGCCGACACCTTCGTCTACCGATTCGACGAGCCGTCCACCGCCCTGGGCGGCCGGCTCGGTGCCTGCCACGCCGTCGAACTCGCCTTCGTCTTCGACAACCTCGCCGCCGAGGGCGTCACGAACCTCACCGGACCCGCGCCCTCGCAGGAGGTCGCCGACGAGACGCACGCCGCGTGGGTGCGCTTCACGCGCGGCGACGATCCGGGCTGGGCGCCCTACGGCGCCGAACGCACGGTCCGCGTCTTCGGCGGGCCGCACGACGGCGTCGTCACCGACCCCGGCGCCGGTATCCGCGCCCTCTGGGACGGCGTCCGCTAGCCGTCCTGCGCGGGCCGGTACATCGGGATCAGTTCGGGGCCGCCCGACAGCCGGATCGGCTGCAGCGGTTCGAAACCGTGGCGCTGGTACAGCGGCACGTTCCGCGGGTTGCTGGACTCCAGGTAGGCGGGACCGGAAACCCGTGCGAGGCCGCGCTCGATCAGCGCGGAGCCGATGCCGCGGCCCGGGGTGACGGCGCCGAGCGTGGACAGGTACCAGTGCGGCTCCTTCGGCCGCCGCTCCAGGATGGCGCTCACCAGGCGGCTACCGCGCCGCAGACCCGTGCCGACACCCGCGAGGAGCACCGGCAGCGAGGCGATCTGCCGCAGCGCCGGCGGCTCGTAGCCCGGCGGATCCCAGTAGGCGGCGCCCACCATCGCCCCGTCCTCGTACAGCACGTCACCGGAGCCCGGTGCACCGTGCGAGGCCAGGTACATCCCGGCGAAGGTGATCCGATCGGCGAACCGCCGCGGCTGCACCCAGCGCAGCACCGGATCGTCGGCGAAGGCGCGGGCCATCACGGCCAGCGAGGGCGCGACGGTGCGCGCCTCCGTCAGTAGTTCGCCGACCGCATCGGACCGGGCGTGTACCAGCCGTTGCGAGTGGTGGTCCCCAACTCCAACTGCGCGGGCTCGGCCTTCGTCCACGGCGTGAACTTGGTGATCGTGCCCCAATCCATCGCCCACTTGTTCTGCAGGTAACTCGGCACGACCTGCTCGTGGTACATCGCGTCGGTCACGCCCAGCGGGCCGCCGGTCTTCCAGCCCTGCCACGTGTTCGAGGTCGAGATGGTGGCGCCCACATCCGGCGAGACCCGGTACTCGGGCCGCTCGAAGACGCCGTTCACCGCCCGCGTCTGGTGTTGGCACGGGAAGGCGAAGGCCACCATGAAGTCCAGCGCCACCACGGTGTCGCGGCCGAAGACCTCCTGCGCGGTGCGCATCGTGGTCATGCGCGGCGGAGTGAACGCGATCGCATCGGGCGACGGGACCGGATCGTCGACCACCACGCGCACCGTGTTCGTCCCGGCCGGGAGATCGGCCGTGGGGAACCGCAGGTTGCGCCAGTTGTTGTTGCTCCAGGCGTCGATCGGCACGAACCGGCCGAGCGGCTGCACGCCGCCGTCGGGCGCCCGCCGGCCGGCTTCCAGGAACAGGGTCCGGCCGTCGCGCTTGACGCCGTTCAGTCCGGTGGCCGCCACGGGTCCGACCACGGACAGCGTGACCAGCGGGGTGCGGTCGGTGATCTGTCCCAGGGCGTACCAGTCGGTGGTCACGTTCGCGAGGCCCGGTGCCCCCGCGCTGCCGATCACCGGCGTGGTGGCGGGGTTCAGGCCGAAGGGCAGGGGGACGCCGTCGGTCTTGAAGTCCGGATTGCGCTTGCCGCCGGGAACTTCCGGCACGTCCTGATTCGTGACATCGGTGTTGTGCCCGGGGTTCGACTTCACCGGCGAGGCCCACCCGGGAACGCCGTTGAGCGTGAATCCCGTGGACCGCCCGCTGAGGGCCTGCGCCGCCGCGGGCACGGAACCGTCGGGCCGCGGTGCGGGCCGCAACTGTCCGCCGTTCGGGTCCTGCTCCATCAGCACGTAGTTCGCCATCGAGCAGGTGTCACCCTGCAGCGCACGGGCGTTCGAGGCGCCCCAGGAGAAGCTGCCGCGCTGTGAATACACGCCCTTGGCCACGGTGGTCACGTCGAACAGCACCACCAGCATGGTGAGGATCGCCAGCGTGGGGATGGCCCGCGAGTTCGCCCGCGTGGGCTCGGGCAGGTAGTCCCTGCGGTAGTGCAGCCACAGGCCGTACAGGGCAGTACCCACCGACATCACGAACAGCACCCAAGAGAACTGCACGCCGAACAGCTCGGGAGGCATGTTGTTCCACGGGATCCCGTACGTACCCGCCCAGTAGTAGCCGTTGCGCGAGGAGAACGAGATCGCGGCCACGAACAGTGCCGCCGCGGCGAAGAAGACGCGATTGCGCTTCGACCGCATCATCGGCGTCATGGTGAGTGTGGCGGCCACAGCGGCGATCCCGGCGGCGTAGCCCGCGTACAGGCCGAGGTGGTGCGTCCACTTGGTGGGGGTGAAGGCCAGCATCACGATGGTGGCGAAGAAGACCGCCATCAGGCGCCACACCGGGCCCGAGGAGATCCCCGCCGGGCGCTTGCGCCGCAACATGAAGGTGAGCACGGTGAACAGGCACAGGAAGGCCGTGAGCACGCCGATCCGGCGGATCACCGAGCCGTCCTCGGTCTCGAGCATCAGGTAGTAGTACCGGACACCCTCCTCGTACCACTCCAGCGTGGGACCGGTGACCTTCTTGACATCGATCGCCTCGCGGAGCGCAGCGAAAGTGGGCGTGAAGAAGGCGTAGAACAGGTACGCCATACCCGAGGCGAGGATCGGCGCGATCAGCGGCACCAGTCCATCACGCTTGCGGCGCTTGATGACCCGCGTGACGATCTGCCGCGATGCGGCGAGCAGAGCCGCCACGGCGATCAGGCCGCCCGGCGCTGCGCCCACGCACAGTGCGGCCGACGGCACGGCGATCGCCACCGGCAGCAGCCTGCCCGTGGCGATGGCGCGCTCCACCGACACCCAGGTGAGCAGCGAGAAGAAGACCACCGCGGGCTCGGGGCGCAGACCGTTGTTGAGCGGCAGCCAGATCAGCAGGAAGCCGCCCGCACCGGCCCACAGCGCGGCGGGGTTGTTCCGCACCGCGCGGCCCAACCGCGGGATCATCTCGCGGGAGATCACCAGCCAGGTCAACAGGCCGAACACCAACCCGGGCAGCCGCATCGCCGGCGCCGCGGTGGTGAAGTGCGAGATCGCGGTGAACAGGTAGTCGTTCCACCCCACCGGGTTCTCCGGCACACCGAAGCTGCGGAAGTAGTTGATCATGTAGCCGCTGTACTTCGCCTGCGTGGCCATCGTGATCTGGTAGCCGTCATCGGAGGTGTTCGGCCCGATCAGCCACCAGATGCCCAGCACACCGATCACCGTGAAATCCACCGGCCGCGGGCGCAGCCAGCCCTGCGGCATGAACCGGATGTGACCGCGGCCGTCGCGCATGTCCACGAAACCCAGCGCCACGAGCGCGAGGATCGTGGACGCCACGCCCACGATGATCGCGAGCAGCTTCAGCGTGGACGGCGAGGTGTTGAACCGGGTATCGATCTGCGTCGTGACGTCGATACCGGCGACCGGGGTCGACTCCGGCAGATCCGTGTAGAAGCCGGTGATCTGCGGCCGCAGGTTCGGATCGGCCACCGTGTTCGAGAGCTGGTTGGAGGTCTGCGCTCCCGCCGGCATGCCGGTGAACTCGGCCGTCGTCGCCTCGGGCGTCGAGACGAAGCGGATCGCGCAGCCCGCGCCCGCGCGCGCCACATCGGCGCGGTTCGCGGTGGCCAGCGCCACATCACGATCGGCGATGAGCACGTTCTGCGCATCCGCGCGGATCACCAGGCCCTGCAGGCCCGGCCGCGGACCGTCGCTGGGCAGCGTGCGCAGCAGCGTGCCGCCCTGCGCCGGGAGCTGATCCACGACGGAGCACGGCAGCGTGACGTCGAGGCGGATCGGCGCATAGGAGACCAACGGAGCGTCGACGTTCGCGACCTTGCCGTTCTGCGGCCAATTCACCGCCGCGGTGTTCTCCTCGACCGGCAGGAAGGGCGTGAGGATCGCCAGGATGAAGCCCAGCAGGCCGGCCACCGCGGCGACGATCCGCCACTTCCCGTAGCGCTGCTCCGCCGGCAGCGTCGACGTCGGCTTCGAAGGCGGTGTCGGAGGCGGGGTCGAAGGTGCCTTCGACGGCGGTGTCGGCGCGGCGGCCTTCTTCGGTGCGTCCCCGTCCTTGCCCGACGGCGAGGAGGTCGAATTCTCGCTGGTCATCAGTTCCTCACCGTCTGGTTCGTCAGGGCGCGGATCGGGCCCTCGCGCCACAGCCCGGACCGCGTCTGCGTCCCGACCGTCAGATCCGCGGCGGGGGCGTCGGCGGCGATGGGGGTGTACTGCTGCAGCTCACCCCAGTCCCGGGTCAGATCGCCCGTCATGAAGGTCGGCAGCGTGGTCGTCCTGAGCAGCGTGTCCGGCACGGTCAGCAGGCCGCCGGCCTCGCGGGCCTGCCACGTCGACGAGGTCGACAGGGCGTCCTTGCGCGTCGGCAGGATGCGCCACTTGGGCACCTCGTAGGTACCGTTGCGGATCGCCATCGGCCGCTGGCACGGGAACTGCTGGCCCACCAGCAGATCCAGCAGCACCGGGTCCTGCTTGCCCACCACGTCCTGCAGCGTGCGCAGGCGCGGCGCGCGCGGCGGCGTGACCGCCACCCACTGCTGCTCGCCCAGGTTCGGATCGCGCACGTGGATGCGCACCACGTTCGCGGTCGGCGGGATCGCGTCCATCGGCACCCGCAGGTTCCGCCAGGGCTTGTTCGGGCCCGGATCGATCGGATCCAGCACGCCCTGCGCGCCCAGCGAACCGTCGGGACGGCGCTCCGCCCACTCCAAGGTCACGGGCTGGCCGTACTCCTTCTTGCCGGTCGGACCGACCGAGGAGATCGCGCCCGAGGCCGCGAAAGCCACCAGCGGGCGATCCGCCGAGCGGGCCGGCAGCGTGTACCAATCGCTGAACAGCTCGGCGGGCACCGTGTTCTGGCCGTACGAGCCCACGACCGGCGTGCGGGCCGGATCCAGGCCGAAGGGGAGCGCGGCGGTGCTGCCGTTGATGGTCCGCGGTCCGCGCCCGCCGCCCGTCCCGGCGGTCGCCGCCGTGGAAGTGAAGGGCTGGGTGATCGGCGAGGCCATGTTGATCTGGCCGGGCGCCGAGCTGATCGCCAGCGGCTTGAGCTCGTCGGGCAGACCGTCGGGCAGGAAGCCGTGGCTCGCGCTGCCGGTGAGCGCCTGCGCCGCCGGGCGGCCCTCCGCCGAGGGCAACAGGTCGGAGCTGGGATCGGTTTCCACCAGCACCTTCTCGGCCATGCCGCAGCTGTCGCCGCGCAGCGTGTCCAGGTTGCCCTTGGCCACGGTGTAGGTGGACGGGTTCGAGACCATCGCCTTCGCGAAGATCGCACCCTCGCCCAGCACCAGCAGGCCGAGCACCACCACGAGCGGCAGCGAGGCCAGCTGGAGCCGGCGCCGGGCCCGCCGGGCACCGTCCTGGTCCGCATGGGTGTGCGTGGCCAGCTCGGCGTCATCGGCGTTCACCAGATCGCCGTCGGCCAGGCCGCCCTCGCCGCGCCGGCGGAAGTCCATCCGGAAGTGCTGCCACGCGGCCAGCGCGCCCGCGACGAAGGCGAGGTCACGGAACACCGTGCTGAACGTGAGGCCCGCGACCTCGGGCTGCCGGTCGAACCACGGCACGCCCCACGGGTACGGCCACGGCCACAGGTTGAAGCCCGCGAAGGCCGCGGCGAGCGCGAACAGCATGCCGCACAGGAAGAACGTGAAGTTGCGGACCGAGGTGCGCGCGGCCTCCACGACCGCCACCGTGGTCACGGCGGCCAGGGCCGCGGCGAGTCCGGCGTACACACCGAAGTGGATCGTCCACTTGGTCGGCGTCAGCGAGAGCAGCGCCGCCCCGATGAACACCGCACCCACCAGGCGCCACACCGGACCCGGATCGATCCGCGGAATCCGCTTGCTGCGCAACATCACGAACAGCGCCACGAACAGGCACATGATGAACAGGTACACCGGCACCCGGCGCACCAGCGAACCGTCCGTGGTCTCCACGGTGAGGAAGAAGTAGCGCAGGTACTCCTGCGTCCACGGCGCCACCGGACCCACCTCCAGGCGGATCCGGATCGCCTCGGCCACCGACGCGAGCGATTGGTCGCGGAAGGCGATCGGCACGATCACCGCACCCGCGGCGAGGATCGGGAGGACCAGTGCGGCGATCCCCGCCTCGTTCCGGCGCGCCACGATCACGCGCAGCACCGCCGCCGACGAGGCCAGCAGCAGCGCCACCGCGACCACGCCCTGCGGCGCGAGGCCCAGCGTCATCCCCGCCGCCAGGGCGGCGATCGCGGCCGGAAGCAGGCGCCGCGTGGCCACGGCCCGCTCCACCGCCGCCCAGGTCACGATGGTGCCGAGCACGATGATCGGCTCCGAGCGCAGGCCCGAGTTCATCGGGAACCAGAAGGCCAGCAGCATCGCCCCGGCGGTCCAGGTGGCCACCGGATAGCGGCGGATACCCGGACCCAGCCGCGGCAGCAGCACCCGGGAGAGCAGGAACCACACGGCGATGCCCGCGAGCAGCGCGGGGATCCGCATCCACAGCGCGTTGGCGCTGATCGAACCCCACTGCGCGAGGAAGCTGTAGTACCAATCGAAGGGCGCCTCGGGGGCACCGAAGAAGCGGTAGTAGTTCGGGGTGTAACCGGCCTCCGAAGCGACCTTGCCCATCGACAGGATGTAGCCGTCGTCGGAGCCGCCGCCGCCGAGGAAGGTCCACAGCACCAGGCCGCCCACCACGGCCACGTCGACCGGCCGGGGCCGCAGGATCTGCTTCCAGCCGCGGCTGGGGGCCCGGCGGTGGTAGCCGTAGCCCCGGTCCAGCAGCCACAGGGCGATCAACGAGGCCAGCACGCACAGCAGGCCCAGCGCGATCGCCAGCGCCTTCACGGGCGAGGGCGCGAGCTCGAACCGGGTGTCGATCTCGGCGTGCGCGCGGAGCCCGGGTTCGGCCGCGGCGACCTGCGCGGGCGTGAGATCGGTGAAGACGCCGCCCATCACCGGTCGGTTCTCCGTGGCCGTGGTCCCGGCCACGTCGGTGCCCTCGAACCGGGCGCCCACCTCAGCCGGGTTCGACCACACCTGCAGCTGCGCGCAGCCGCGCAGCCGGTCCATCGGGGCCGCGGCGATCACCGCGTTGCGGGAGGCCACCGTCACCGACTGCGCGGGACCGGGGGCGCCCACCGAGACACTCAGCCCCAGCTCGCGGGACTGTGAGGTGCCGATCGGCAGCGTCGACAGGGCGACCCCGCCCTTCGCGGCGAGCTCGGTGAACACCGAGCACGGCACCGTCGCGGTGAAGTTCGCGGGCGACTGCGTCACCAGCGAGGCGGTGACATCGGCACTCGTCGCGCCGGGCCGCGCCTGCGGCCAATCGAGGCCGGCGGTGGCCTGCTTCACCGGCAACAGCGGGGTCAGCAGGCAGAGCAACAGGCCGACCACACCCGCGGCGAGCGCCACGAGACGGGCGAGCCGCACCCGCGACTGCCCATCGGGCTGCGGGGTGGGCTGCGGGTCGGGCTCCCGGTCGGAGCGCGAAGTAGGCACGGACACGGATGCTCATGGTATTCGAGACACCGCGAATCTCCGCCTTCCGGCCCGCCTACGTGCGGATTCGTTCAGCGGATTCTCAGCCCGCGGTCCCCTCGGCGGTCAGGAACGGGCCGTCAGGAGTCCGTTTTGTCCTTCCGGATCGGGGCCTCCACATGGGTGCCCCACACGGTGCGGCTGCCCACCGTGAGATCGGCCGGCCGGGCCGGCGTGTACGGCGTCAGCCGCATCACCTCACCGAAGTCCTGCCCCAGGTCGCCCTTCAGATATGCGGGCACCTTCTCCTGCCGCAGCAGCATCTGGGTCCAGCCCACGGGACCGCCGCCGAGGGTGCCCTCCCACTCGGTGGTCACCGGCGACAGGTTCTGATCCGGCGTGATCCGCCACTGCGGCACCTCGGCGACGCCGTCGCGGTGCAGGAAGGGTCGCTGGCAGGTGAAGCTGAGACCGGACGTCCAGTCCACCAGCACCGGGTCCGTGGAACCGATCAGCTGCTGGGCGGTCACCAGCTTCGACATCCGGGGCGGCGTCACCGCCAGCCAGTGATCGATCGCGAGATCGTCGTCGATCGCCACCAGGCGCACGGCGGTCACCCCGTCGGGCAGGTCCGTGCGGGGCAGGCGCAGGTTCCGCCATGCGGGCTTGGGCCCGATGTCGATGAAGCCCTTCTTGCCCGCCACCGGCAGATCCGGGCCGGTGGGCGGCGCCGTCGTGTACTCGAGGTACAGCTCGTCGTCGGTGAATCGGCCGGCCGCCGACATGGTCAGCAGCGGGCGGTCGTCGCCCGTGGGCAGCGGGTACCACTGCGAGACGATCTTCGCCCGTTCCTGCTGCTCCGCCGAGTACGAGCCGAGCACGGGCGTGCGCGCCGGATCGAGGTCGTAGGGCAGCTTCATGTGCGAGCCGTTGATGCCGGCGCGGTCGGTGCGGCCCGAGGTGGTCTCCTGCGGCAGCCGGACCATCGCGTCCAGCGAGGTCGACGAGTCGTCGGTGCCCGACGAGGTGGTGGCGTTGATGACCGGCGGGACCCCGTCGGGCGTCACGCCGACGGTGCCCGGTCCGGCCAGGCCGCCACGGACGTCGCCGCCGATCGGGGTGAGCAGGCCGCCCGTGGCGTCCGGCTCGGTGAGCACGAAATCGGCCATGTTGCACTCCTCGCCCACCAGGGCCCGCAGGTTCCCCTTGCCGACCGAGTACGAGGAGAACTGGGTGAGCACCGTTGTCGCGGTGAGCGTTCCCACGCACAGCACCACCACCGCGCCCGAGGCCCAGGTGATCGGGGACTGCCGACCGAAGAAGCCGACGATGCGCGTGACGAGGGCGGGCGCGGGGGCCTGCTGCGGCTCGTGGAAGTGCAGCCATCCCGCGGCGAACACCGACAGCACGGAGGCCACGAAGAAGACGGTGCCGAGCGCGAGCACCGTCGAGGTGCCCCACGGGACGCCGTAGTTGCTGGCGTACCACCAGCCGTTGGGCCCGCTGAAGGAGAGCCCGAGGACGAAGAAGACCGAGGCCGCGGTGATCGCCCGGTTCCGGGGATTGCGCATCGCGACGGGGGCGATCGCCACGGCGGTGAGCGCGGCGAGGGCACCGGCGAGGCCGGCGAAGGCACCGAACTGGTGCGTCCATTTGGTGGGCGTGAACATCAGCAGCAGCAGCCCGCCGAAGGTCACGGCCACCACGCGGCGTCCGGGGCCGAGGCTGGTGCCCGGCACCCGGCCCTTGCGCAGCAGCACGGCACCGGCCAGCAGCAGGCACAACAGGGTGATCAGGACCGCGAACCGCCGGGCCACGCCGCCGTCGGCGGTGAACGTGAACAGTGCCGAGTAGCGGTCGATCTCGTTGTACCACTTCTTGGTGTCGACCACCGTGCCCACCGAGGACTGCATCGCGGTCTTGGCGAAGAAGGCCGCGGCGGTGAGCTTGGAGAAGATGATCGGCACCAGCAGCACCCCGCCCGCGAAGACGGGCGCGGCGTTGGCGATCAGGCCCAGCCGGAACCCGACGGGGCCGGTGCGGGCGCGGTGCAGGATCCGGCGCCCCACCGGGCGCACCCCCGCGAGCAGCGCCGCCACCGTCATGATCCCGGTCGGGCCGGCGGCCACCGTCCACCCGGCGACGATCGCGGCGGCCGCGAAGGGCAGCACCCGGCCCGTGGCGATGGCGCGTTCCACCGAGCACCAGGTCAGCAGCGCGCCGAGCGCGATCACCGGCTCCGGGCGCAGGCCGTTGTTGAAGGCCATCCAGTAGATGAGGAAGACGCCGCCCGCGGCCCACAGGGTGGTCGACGAGCGCGCCGCGCGGCCCAGCCGCGGCACCACCTCGCGGCTGATGATCAGCCACGTCGCGATGCCGCAGAGCAGGGCGGGCAGCCGCACCCAGGGGCTCGCGGGGCTGATGTCGTCCAGCCAGGCGAAGGCCTGGTAGTACCAGCCGAAGGGGGTCTCCGGCGCGCCGTACCAGCGGTAGTAGTTGGCGGTGTAGCCCGCTTCGCTCGCGGCGCGGGCCATGGTCAGGATGTAGCCGTCGTCGGAGGTGTTGGCGCCGATGAAGTGCCAGGCCGCCAGGACCGCGAGCACGGTGCTGTCCAGCTTGCTCGGCCGCCACCAGCCCTCGGGCAGCACCCGGCGGTGCCGACGGCCGTCGGCGGCCACATCGAGACGGTGCAGCGTCACCAGGCTCGCGAGGATCAGGCCCACGGCCAGCAGGATCGTGATCCACCGCAGGATCGACGGGGTGGTGGTGTAGCGGGTGTCGATCGTGGCGTGGAAGCGGATGGCGGTCTCGGCCGTCACCGGGCCGGTCAGCTGGGTGAACGCGCCCACGGTCTGCGGGCGGTAGTCGAATCCGTTCTCCTTGCCGCCGGCCAGCGGCGTACCGTCGGCGGCCTTGAGGCCGGTGACCTCCGCCTGCACCCGCTCGGCGTCGCCGGTGAAGACGATCTCGCCGCACGCGGGATTCGCGAGCTCGGAGACGGGCACGCTGAGCAGCGGTGTGTTGCGGACGATCACCTCGAGCCGGCGCTGCTCGGGCGGTGCGTCCGCGGCGCCGGCCACCGCGATCGACAGGCCGCGCCGCAGCGTGTCGGGGGAATCCACCGGACCGGTCGCCACCAGGGTGCCCACCCCGCCGGGGAGCCGGCCGACGGCCGAGCAGGGCACGCGCACGTCGAGCCGGTCGGGGACGTAGGACACCAGCGGCGCGGCGACGGACTCGAGCGTGCCGCGCTGCGGCCAGTCCAGGGCCGCCGTCGCCTGCTTGACGGGCATGAACGGCGTGAGGAGCGCGAACAGAACGCCCAGGACGCCGGTGAGGGCCGCCGTCCATGCGGTGGTGCGGGCGGCGCGCTGGGCCGTGGACGGTTCGGGCACTCAGCGATTCTAATCGTCGCCGCCGCACGGCCCGCCCGTACCGGTCTCGATGTCGCAATGACCACGAGAGCGGTCGCCGACCTGGGCGGATGCACATTCGCTCCTGGCGAATTCTGCTCAGCGGACGCTCTCTGCACTGAACGCGGACGATCGGACGTATCGTTTGGGCATGGCTGGCATCGATCGACCCACGCGCGCAGTGCGCTCGGTCGTGCGTGCCGTCACTCCGACCTCCGGTGCGGGTCCCAGGACCATCGCCGAAGTGGTCGCCGCATACGCGGAACACCGGGGCCGGCCGATCGACGTCCGGCGGCAGGCGCTGCCCGTCGGCGTCTTCGGCATGTGGCTGAAGAACGACGCCCGTGACCTCCTCCTGGTCTCGACCGGGATCGCGACACCCGAGCAGACCCTCGCGCACGAGCTGGGTCATCTCGTGCTGGATCATCCGCAGGGCTGCTCGTCCGATCCGGATGCCGGCAAGGCCGCCGAGGCCGAGCGGGAAGCGGAATCCTTCGCCACCATGCTGGTGCGGCGCGTCGCCGCGGGTAGCACGGCCGGTTCGGTGGACGCGGTGGTGGACGAGCTACTCGGATGATCGCTTCGCTCGTTGCTCCGATCCTGTGGCTCGGAGCGTTGGAACGGTTCAGTCGCTGGCAGACCAATCGGAACATGCCGGCCGGTGCTGCGTTGCTGACGGCTGTCGCACTGGCCGTCATGGTCACCGTGGACACGCCCGCGGCCATCGGCGCTCTGACCCATGCGGGTCTGCACGAGACCGAGGTCATCACCCTGCAGCGGTTGCTGCTCCTGGTGGCCTGCGTCGGGGCGCTGGTCTTCGCGCTCGCGCTCGACGGGGAGGTCTCCCGGCAGCGCATCGTGGTGCGGGTCCTGCCGCTGGTGATCGCGGGGGTGCTGGTGATGGGCAACGCGATCGCGGTCCGGCACGCGGATCCGACCCTGCTGATGAGCAGCAGCGTGGTGGGCCAGGCGCTGGAGTCGGCGCTGGTCTACAGCTGTCTGATGCTGACCGCGCTGGTGGTGGCGAGGTCCACGTGGCGCGCCTCGCGGCGTACCCGGATGCATCGCCCGCAGCTGCGGATCCTCGCGGGCGGCGGCGTGATCCTCGCGGTGGTGGCGGTGGCCAATGTCATCGCCGGTGGTTTCCTGCTCCAGCATCTGCAGCTGAACGTGTGGGTCCTGCGCCTGAACCGGCTGATGCTGGATGCGGGGTTCGCGAGCTGGGCGCTCGTGTTGATGGCGTCCTGGGTGGGCACGGTGATCGTGGCGACCCGGGAGTGGTGGAAGTACCGGCCGGCGTACGAGCAGGTCCGTGAGCTGTTCCCGGACCTGGAAGCGGTGGTGCGGCCCGGCGGCGGCTGGGTGGAGACGGTGGACGCCCGTGCCGGTGTGGTGCTCGACGGGTGGGCCCTGCTGGCGCGTCCGGGCGATCCACTGCACGACGAGGATCCGACCACCGAGCGGGCGCGGGCGGTGGCCACGTGGCTCGACCTGTCGGCGCCGTACGGATCGATCACGGCGGCCGATCTGGCGCCGCCTCCGGGCTGGCGCATGGCGCGCTGGGTGTCCGCGATAACGAGCAGGGCCCAGCACACCACGTCGCCCCTGATGGAGCGGGTGCGCTGAGCCCTGTCGAGTGGCTTGCGGGACCGCCTTATTCGGCGGTGCCCTCCTTGTTCTCCTCCGCCTCGAACTCGGCCAGGAGGCCGGCGAGTGCGGCGCGACGATCCGCCGAGAGCTTCACCGAGCGGCGTGCCATCTCGAGCATGCCGGACTCGCGGAGCTCGCGGGTGAGCTCGAGGTCGGCGAGGACCTCACGCTCGTACAGCGGGTCCGAGAAGTACTCCGCGCGTACGCCGAAGGTCTGCGCGATGGACGCGACCATGTCGTACGCGGGACGCGAGCTACGACCCGACCGGAGCTGCGAGAGGTAGGGAACAGACAGCTTGCCGCCGCTCTCCTCCACCATCCGGCAGAACTCGGACGAGGTGTAGGGACCGCGGTCGGCAGGATGTACCACCTCGAAAAGTCGGTTCAGCTTGGCCGCGAACGTGGTCATCAGGCCCTCCCTTCAGTGTTTACGAATACAGAGCACCCTACATGGCCGAAGCCTTGCTGCGCACGCCGTGGGATTTCGATCTCAAAAGTGTCGGACCCTTTGAGGCTAGGCTATCGCTCCATGGGCCCTGTCATCCTGGTGCTGAACGGACCGAACCTGAACATGCTCGGCGTGCGCCAGCCGGAGGTGTACGGGTCGAGCACCTACGCGGACGTGGTCGCGGTCTGCGAACGCGCCGCCGCCGCCGCGTCGGTCGCGGTGGACGTGCGCCAGACCAACGACGAGGCCGAGATGCTGGAGTGGATCCATCACGCCGCCCGGTCCAAGGAGTTCGCGGCCATCGTGATCAATCCGGCGGCGTGGACGCACACCTCGGTGGCGCTGGCCGATGCGCTGGTGATCCCCGAGATCCCGGTGATCGAGGTGCACATCTCCAATGTGCACGCGCGTGAGTCCTTCCGGCACCACTCCTACGTCTCGCCGCTGGCGGTCGCGGTGATCGCGGGCTGCGGGATCGCCGGCTACGGCTATGCGGTGGACCGGGCGGCGGCGCTGATCGCCTGAGCCCGGCTCAGGCGGGGAGTCGCCCGCGCAGGCCGTCGACGATGAGGTCGACCCCGCCCGCGAAGGCCCGGTCGGTGCCCGGCCCGTCGAGTTCGCCCGCGGCGGCGCCGGCCCGGGCCATGGCCTCGCGGGTCTGCTCCTCGAAGGTGAAGCCCACCACGAAGTGGGCGAGGGTGAGGGCCACGGCGTGCGCGTCGGCCGGTTTGGCTCCCGCGGCGGTGGCGATCTCGGCGAGCTGTGTGTGCAGGTTGCGGGTGCCCAGCTGCGAGGCCAGCGAGGCGGAGACCACCTCGGCGCCGTCGCGGTGCCGGCGCAGCACGCCGCGCAGCGCGTGGGCGTAGCCGGTGAGCTGGCGGTCCCAGCGCATCCGTGACTTCGAGGCGGCGGCCGCGAGAGCGGGATCGGCGAGGATCGTGTCCGCGATCGCGGCGAGCAGCGACTGCTTGTTCGGGATGTGCCAGTAGAGGGCGCCGGGAGCCACCCCGAGTTCGGCGGCCACGCGGCGCATCGTCAGGTCCGGGAGCCCCACCGTGTCGAGGACGCCGATCGCGGAGGTCAGCACGTCCTGTCGATTGATGGCCACGGACTTGACTGTAGCCGAGCGCCCCGTTATCTCTTGAACCGTGTTCAACGCTGCGCGCTACCGCGCCACCCCTCGCGATCTGGCTCTGATCGCCGTGTTCACGGCCCTCATGGCGGTGCTCGCCATGCCGCCCGGCATCAGCTTCGGCGGCATCACGCCGATCACCCTGCAGACCCTCGGGTTCATGCTCGCGGCCACGCTCCTCGGGTTCCCCTGGGGCGGTGCGTCGGTGGCGCTGTACGTGCTGCTCATCGTGATCGGGCTGCCGATCGCGGCCGGCGGCCGCGGCGGGCCCGCGGTGCTCACCGGCCCCACCGGCGGCTATCTGGTGGGCGCGATCATCGGTGCGCTGGTGACCGGCTACCTGGTGGACCGCTGGGGACGCACCGATGTGTGGAAGGTGGCCCTGGCCAACGTGATCGGGCTCATGGTGATCGTCTACGCGGTGGGCATCCCGTGGTCGGCGTGGCGCACCGGCAGCGGCCTTTTCGCGCTCGCCACGAACGCGGTGCAGTTCCTGCCGGGCGATCTGATCAAGGTGGCGATCACCGCACTGGTCACGGTCACGGTGGTGCGGGCCTATCCCAGGATCGCGCAGCGCGCGGCGTGATCGTTCTCGACGACGTCTGGCACTCCTACGACGAGCGCACCGTGCTGCGCGGCGTCTCGGCGGAGTTGGCGGAGCGCCGGATCGGGGTGATCGGCGCCAACGGCTCGGGCAAGTCGACGCTGGCGCGCACCTTCAACGGTCTGGTGGTGCCCGACCGCGGCACCGTCGAGACCCTGGGCCTGGACGTGCGCAAGCACCGCACCGAGGTCCGCTCGCAGGTCGGTTTCATGTTCGCCGATGCCTCGGCGCAGATCGTGATGCCCACACCCGCCGAGGACGTGGCCCTCTCGCTGCGGCCGCGCGGCCGGCGGCGCTCCCGGCCGGACGGTGCGCAGTCCGCCCGGATCGCCGCACGAGTGACCGAGATCCTGTCCGAGTTCGGCCTGGCCGACCACGCCGATGCGCCCGCGCAGCTGCTCAGCTCCGGCCAGAAGCAGATGCTGGCCTTCGCGTCCGTCCTGGTCACCGAGCCGAAGATCCTGGTGTGCGACGAGCCCACCACGCTGCTCGATCTGCGCAACGTGCTCAAGGTGCGGGCCCGGCTCGCGGCGCTGGAGCAGCAGGTGATCCTGCTGACCCACCACCTGGAGCTGCTCGACGACTTCGATCGGGTGCTGGTGATGGACGACGGGGCCATCGTCTTCGACGGTGCCCCCGCCCCGGCGATCGCCGCCTACCGGGAGTTGGCGGCGCAGTGATCGGCCAGTACGTTCCGCGTGATTCGCCGGTTCACCGGCTTCCCGCCGGGGTGAAGCTGGTGGCGATGTTGGCGCTGGTCACCGTGCTCGCGATCGTGCCGCGTCCGGTGCCGCTCGCGGTGGCCGCGGTGGCCGTGGCGGCGCTCTTCCCGGTGGCGCGGCTGCGGCCGGTGCACCTGTGGCGGGCCGTGGCGCCCGCGCTGCTGTTCGCCGCGGTGCTCACCGGCTTCTACCTGCTCAGCCAGGGCTGGCCCGACGGTGCGCGCGCCGCCGTCGCCCCCGTGGGGCAGCTGCTGGTGGGCGTGCTGGCCGGCAACCTGCTGGTGTTCACCACGCGGGTGACCGATCTCGCCTCGCTCGCGGGGCGGCTGCTGGGCTGGCGGGTGGAACTGCTGGTGGCCCTGACGATCCGCTCGATCCCCACGGTGATCGCCGTGGTGCGGCAGACCCGCGAGGCGGCCTGGGCGCGCGGGCAGCGCGCCTCGCTGATCAGGGTGCTGCCCACCGTGCTGGTGCGGCTCATCCGCGATGCGGACCTGATGGGTGAGGCGCTGGTGGCCCGCGGGCTCTGACGGCGTCACCCGGCGGCTGGCAGCCCCGGCCGGTGCGGGTACTCCGCCGAACGTCCTTGGAAGGAAAGGATGTTCGGATTCGCGATGCGCCCGTCGCGGATCTCGATGGCGCGGCGGATGGTCTCGTCGCGGTCCCAGGCGAGCGGGCCGCCCATCACCGTATCGAGGAAGGGCAGCAGTGCTTCACTGTTCTCCCAGGTGGCCGAGTTCCACAGGTACGAGGGACTGTGATCGACCGCGTAGTAGGCGATGTGGTCGCCCACCTCGAACATCGGCGCCTCGAAGCTGGTGGGCCGCGCCCAGCTGAACCCCATGGCGAGATCGCAGGAGACGTCCACGATCAGGGTGCCGGGGCGGAACTCGCGGAGGTCCTCGGTGTGCAGGTACACCAGCGGATGGTCGGTGTCCTGGAGGGTGCAGTTGACGATGATGTCCCGCTCGGCGAGGAAGGGCGCCAGGGGAATCCGGCCGCGGTCGGTGATCACATGGCTGAGGTAGGGCGCGCGGGCATCGTGATCGAACTGGGTGATCTGCACCGAGTGGATGGGTGACCCCACGGCGGCCACGGAGCGATTGGTGAGCACCTGGACGTCGTGCACACCGTGGGCGTTGAGCGCGGTCACAGCGCCCCGTGCGGTGGCCCCGAATCCGATCACGACGGCGGTGAGCCGCCGACCGTAATCGCCGGTGGATCCGGTCAGTTGCAGCGCCTGGAGTACCGAGCAGTACCCGGCGAGCTCGTTGTTCTTGTGGAAGACGTGCACGCCGACGCCGCCGTCCACGGCCCAGTGGTTCATGGCCTCGAAGGCGATCAGCGTGAGGCCGCGGTCGATCGCGATCTGGGTGAGCGTCGGATCCTGGACGCAGTGCGGCCAGCCCCACAGGACGGCGCCCTCGCGCAGGGCCGCGACATCGGAGTGCTGCGGCTTCGGGAGGATCACCACATCGGATTCGGCGATCACCGTCTCCCGGTCGGCGAATCCGCCGACGGTGTCGGCGAGGTCCTCATCCGAGTACCCGAAACGCGTGCCGTAGCCGCGTTCGAGGGTGGTGCGGGCGCGTATCCCGGGGTCGATGCGGGCCAGGTGGGCGGGGTGCACGGGCAGGCGGTACTCGTTCTCCTTCGCCGAGGTGCCGACGATGCCGAGCGTCGCGGGCGCCCGGTGCGCCGTCACTTCCGCTTCGGATCGAGGTGGTCGTGGAAGGTCCGTTCCACCTTCGCGCGCTTGTCGGCGCGTTTCTCTTTGATCGACTTGGCGGAGGTCTTGGACATGTGTTGCCGTGGCGACTTGTCGCTCATGGTCGTTCCCTTGATCGGAAGCTGCGAATGGCTCCTGGCCTCAACGCTACGCCTCCGCGGCCGCCGTGGGCAGGGGTGCCGTCCCGCGGGCGCCCGATCAGCGCGGCGGCGGGGTGCGGCGGACGGCTTCGCGGTCGAGGAGCTCATCGAGGGCTGCGGTGACCGCGGCCTCGGAGCCGCTGTTCAGTGCGGGGGCCACGTGCAGCGCGTCGGTGATGGCATCGGCGGCGCCGCTGCCGGAGGCGGGCGATTTCGCGTGTGCCGCATCGCCGATCAGCACGGAGCGTCCCGCACGCCACGGATTGGCGCCGCCGGGAAGGCGTTCGGGGAGCGCGGTCTCCCAGATCTGGATCGGCCGACCGGATTGCGCGTCCAGGGCGGCGAGGACATCGGGGCCGAGGCTGAACCCGAGCTCCCCGAGACGGGCACCGTCGGGGGTGCGGGTGAAGGCGAGGGTGCCGCGGGCGTCGGTGAGGAAGCCGGCCGCGGAGCCCCCGTCGCCGCGGAAGAAGGTGAGCACGTTCGGCGCCGGATCGGGTGCGGGACCGGTGAATCCGGGGGCGAAGCGGGCACTGGTCCCGGGCGCGGTGGCGGCGGCCAGGTGGGCGAATCCGGGGGACCGGCGCACGGTGGAGTGCACCCCGTCGGCACCGATCGTCCAGTGGTCCGTCGAGGTCTCGTCGGTGGCGGGGATCGGTGACCGGAAGCGGACGTCCGCGCCGAGGCCCCGCGCCGCGTCCAGCAGCGCGGCCACGAGGCCGTGCCGGGTGACCATGCGCAGCGGTGCGGGCAGCGGGCGGGTGAGGTCGGCACCGTCGGGCTGGACCAGCCGGATGGCGTCGATGCGGGGCGCCTGGGCGAACAGCTCGGCGACCGGGCCGAATTCGCTCCGCACGCCGAGCGCGCCGAAGATCGTGGGTGAGAGTCCGAGGAAGGCGCCCACGCCGGTGGCGGCGGCCTCGTCGATCGTCTCGTGCACCACGATCCGCTCGGGTGGGGTGCCGGCCGCGAGGAGGGCCGCGGCGAGCGTCAGGCCGGCGGGTCCGGCCCCCGCGATCCGGATGGTGCCCACAGTTGTTGTCACTCATCCAGTCTGCTGTCCCGGGAGGGCGCGGCGCAACCGCACCCGCCGCGGGACGGGTCACCGGAGCGGGTGGGTGAGCAGCAGCTCGCAGTTGCGGTCGGCCTCGGCGCCGAGCAGCGTGTCGTCGCGGTGCACATCGTTGTACGACAGCTCGCGGTAGAGGCTGGCGAGGCCCTGCGCGCTGAGGTCGGACGGATTGGCGGTCACCGGGCTGTCGGCTTCGATCAGCGGGGTGAACAGGCTGAGCGTGCCGTCGCGGTTATCGGCGACCTCGATGATCCGGGCCAGCTGCGGGAAGTCCACGTGGCTGGCGGTGTTGATCTCCCAGAAGCTCTGCTTCGGCGTGGGTCCGGCATGCGCGATCATCTCGTTCTTGTGGGTGTGCCCGTTCACCCAGGCGATCACGTTGGGATGCTGGGCGAGGGTGGCCACGAGCACCTTGCCGTCGTACTGCTTCTCGCCCGGCTCCTCGGGGTCGGGCAACAGCGCCGTCATGGACTTCGAGGTGTGGTGGCTGAAGACGATCACCAGTTGGTCCGGGTGGGCCTTGAGCTGGGCCAGCAGCCACGCGAGCTGCTTCTCGCCGATGGTGCCCTCGGCCAGTCCGAGATTATTGGTGGTGTCGAGGGCGATGCCGATCACGCCGGGAGCGAGTTGGAAGGTGTACCAGGTGGGGCCGTCGGGGCTGGCGAAGCCGTGGCCCACGGGGCCGGGTCCGGTGAGCGCGGGATCGAAGTGCCGGCGCACGAATTCGCGCGGGCTGAACGGTGCCCGCTTCGGGTCCGGGGTGACCGGGATGACGGGCCCGGACAGCTTGAGCTGGGCCAGCATCGGTCCGAGCTGCGACGGATCGGTGGTGAGCGCGCGGGCGATCGCGAGCGCCGCCGGATCGGTGTGCGGGATGTCGAGCTTGACGGGCGAGAGGTAGAGCCAGTCGGCGATGCCGTTGGGCAGGGTGCCCAGCAGGCTGTCGTCGTGGTTGCCCACCACCGCGTACCAGGGGGTGCGCAGTCCCGGACTGGTGTGCGCACCGATCGCGGCCTTGAGGAATCCGGGGATCTGCTGGAAACCCTTGTCCTTGTACATGTCCCAGTACGGCGATTCGGGCTGCCAGTACAGTGCGGCGCCCTTGGCCTGCAGGCCCTCGAAGCGGTCCGGTGCACCGGTGTTGGGCACGATGGTGCCGCCGGAGAGCACCGTCTGGAACCAGTTGAGCTCGGCCAGTTCCCGGTTGTCGGTGTTGTCGCCGGTGGTGATCACGCAGTCGAAGGGGCGGCCGGTGAAGGGGCCGCCGGCCAGCGCGTTGATCCGCTGCACGAGCGCTACTGCGCCCTGGGTGGTGAGTGTCTCCTGGGGCCGGAAGGCGGGGCCCTGGAACGGGTGGACGAACTCGAACCGGGCGGGGCTCTGCGCGTCCACGATGTGCATATCGGTGATCTGCACGAAGGAGGCGAGGGGCGCGCGGGAGGTCTCGCGGGCGGCTCCCGCGGTCGCCAGCTCCTGGCGCACGTACAGCGGCCATCCGGTGCCGGGGACCAGCGGGCGGTAGCCGCCGGCGCGGGCGGTCCCGGGGACGCAGACGCGGTCGAGGGTGGTCCCCGCGGTGCCGGTGGCGGTGGCGATTCCCGGGACGGCGTGGGCGTAACGGGTGGTCACGGTGCTGGTCGCGGCCACGGCGAGGGTCGCGGCTCCGGCGCGCAGGAAACTCCGACGGGAGGTCATGCGGGGAACCTTAGAACAACTCCGTTGTCCAAGTCACAAAAACCACATGAACAACATGCGACACAGCTGTAACATATGTCACAGCGTGTCAAAGCGCAGGTCCCGGCAGGGCGACGGTGTCCCCACAACGCCTCGGCCTCCCCTACGCAGCTGCCTAGGGGAGGCCGAGGATGTGCGGGGAGGCGCGCTCCCCGCCGGGGCGGCTACTTCGCCAGGAACTCACCCAGCTGCGTCACGATGAGGTTCGCGCCGGTGGGGCCGAGGCCCAGGTACCAGACGTCGTCGTCCACCCGGAAGGCCTTACCGCGCTGCACCGCGCCCAGCTGCGACCACGCCGGATTCGCCAGCGCCGTGCTCTCGCCGGTCACGTCGGGCTTGCCGTAGCTGGAGTAGAACAGGTAGTCGCCGTCGGCCTTGGGCAGGTTCTCCAGCGAGATCTCCACCGCCAACTCGTCGACGTTCTGATCCGCCGGCCGGGGCAGGCCCGCGTCCTGCAGGATCACGCCGATCAGCGACTTGTTCGCGTACAGGCGGGTCTTGCCCGGCATGAACCGCAGCAGCGAGATCGTGGGCTTGGCGCCGGTGAACCGCGCGCTGAGGGCCTTGGCGTTGTCGGCGTACCGGTTCAGCTGCTCGACGGTCTTCGTCTCCTCGCCCACCGAGGCGCCCACCAGGCGGAAGTTCTCCTTCCACGGGAAACCGGGACGGATCGACAAGACGGTGGGCGCGATCGCCGAGAGCTGCGGGTACAGCTTGTCCACGCGCAGCTTGCTGCCGAGGATCAGGTCGGGCTTGAGCTTGGCGATGGCCTCGATGTTCACGCTCTGGATCTTGCCGACCCGTTCGACGCCCTCCACCTTGTCGGCGAGATAGCTCGGCACCGGGCTGCTGCCCTCGGTCTCGACCATGCCGACGGGCTTGATGCCCAGGCTCAGAACGGAATCCAGCTCGCCGGTATCGAGGACGACGATGCGCTCGGGCTTGCGGGGGATCTCGGTGATCCCGGCCGCGTGCCGCACCGAACGGGGGAAGACGCCGGGTTTGGCATCGGTGCCGAGCTTCGCGGTCTCCGCATCGGCCGTGCCGAAGCGCTCGCCGCCCGTGGCGACGTCGGCGTTCCCGGAGCTCTTGCCGTCGTTCGAGTTCGAGCAGGAGGCCACGCCCACGGCGGCGGCCAGCAGGACGACCGCGGGCGCGAGCCGGCGGGCGAGAGTTCTATGCATCACCGGGGTAGCGTACGCCACCGCTTAGGTGAGGCATATCTAAGTTCGGTCAGGTAAGGGACGAGATGGTGCGGTCGGAGGCCGACGGGGACAACAGGTCCACCACCGGCAGCACCGCCCGCAGCGCGGCGGGCGAGACCTCGATCGGCTGATGCGTCACCGCGCGCACGATCCAGCGCCCCGCCTCGTCGGGCTCCAGGGCGCCCACGGCCTCGTACTCCTCGGTGGGCGCGATCATCTCGGTGCGCACCAGGGGGAAGTAGACGTTGGTGGCGTGCACGCCCGGATGCGGCCGCTCGGCATTCAGGCTGCGGCCGAAGATCGCCAGCGCGCTCTTGGAGGCGCCGTACGCGGAGAACCGCGGGAAGGTGTTGGCCAGCAGGCCCCACGTGCACACGTTCACGATCTGCCCGCGCCCGCGCTCGATCATCCCCGGCAGCACGCCGAGCGAGAGTTGCACCGCCGCGAAGTAATTGAGGTTCATCGTGCGCTGGAAGTCGTGGAGCCGATCGGTGGAATCGGCGATCGACCGGCGGATGGAGTGCCCGGCGTTGTTGATCAGCACGTCCACCTCGCCGAGTCCGGTGAGCAGACCGTCGATCGACGAGGTGTCGCTCAGATCGCAGACGCGGTACTCGCCGCCGGTGATCGCGCAGAGCTCCTCGAGCTCCTGTTCGCGCCGGGCCACCGCGATCACGTGGGCGCCGCGCTCGGCCAGCTGGATCGCCGCCTCACGGCCGATGCCCGACGAGGCGCCGGTCACCACGATCCGCAGTCCACGCAGGGTGCGCCCCGGTCCGGACAGTGCGGCGTCGACGGGGCCGGGCAGCAGGCTGCGACGCTGCAGGAACTCCTGGACGGTGCGGCGAACCGACATGGTCACTTCCTCACGATCACGACGAACGGACCGACCTCGGTGGAGGTGAATCGCGGGTCGGCGAAGAGCTTGTCGGGGAAGGTCACGGTGTAGCGCCGCACGTTCGGATCGTTCGGGTACACGTCCTCCGCGAGCCGCAGCGCCAGGCCGTCGGAGGATTTGCGGAAGACGAAGGCCGTGGGCGCGCGCCAGGGCGCACCGTCGAGCGCGGCGATGAAGTCGTCCGCCGAGGTGAGCTTCGCCCAGGCCTCGATGGCCTCCGAGCGGGCGGTGAACTGCGCCAGGGGGTTCGCGTAGTTGGAGGTGAGGTTCTGGAAGCCCCAGTACGGGTAGATCGCGAGGAAGCCGTAGTCGGCGGTGAGCACCACGGTGTCCGTGCGGGGCTTGCCGGTCGCCTCCAGGATCGCCTTGTCCACATCGCGGTACGACGATTCCGCACCCGCCGGCCGGCGGTCGCCGCGGTTGCCGTCACCGTCGGTGTCCGAGTACGCGACGGCGATCTCCCCGGCCAGCTGCGCCGGGATCGTCTGCGCCACACCGATCGCGGCCACCGCGGCCAGGATCACGCCGGCCTGCCGGTAGCGCGGATAGCCCTCGCCCAGCGAACCGGCGATGGCCACGGCGCCGAGCGCGCCGGCCGCGGCGAGCAGCACGTGCAGCACGGGTTCGGTACGGAAGCCGAGCAGGGTGGTCTGCGCGACGGTGGCCACCATCGACAGCAGCGCCCACAGGTACACGCCGACGATGCCGATCCCCAGGGCCTGGGCCTCGGGGGTCGACCGGAACCGCACCAGCACCCACACCACGCCGATCAGGGCCAGTGCCCCGAGCAGCGAGAAGTGCAGCATCGGCATCGGGAGCACGGCGCCCTGTTCGGGCAGGTAGTGGAACGCCGAGCCGCGCGACTCCGAGGGCTCCCTGGCCATCCGCAGCAGGAAGGGGCCGTACGCGGGCAGGCCGATCACGATCGTGATGAGGCCGATCACGGTGACCCGCGCCGGAATCCGCCAATCGACCCGGTGCTCGCGCGTCCACGCCGCGATCAGGGCCACCAGGCCCATCAGCACCACGATGAACGCGGCCACTCCGAGGTAGAGCGTGTAGAACCACAGCGCGCCGCCCAGGTAGACGGCGGTGATCGCCAGCGCGAGCCGGTCCCCGCGGGTCACGGCGCGCCAGGCGAAGATCAGCACCGGCGGCAGCAGGATGGTGACCACGGCGCCGTACGGCTCGGCCGAGCCGTAGAGCAGCATCGCGATCGTGGTCGCGAGGCTCGCGGCGATCGCCTTCGCGGGGCTGACCAGCGCGAACCACAGCGCGAGCGCCAGCGCCGCGGCCACCGCGAGCGAGAGCACCGACCAGGGCTGGAAGGCCGACCAGCCCTCGAACCCGAAGATCCGCGCGAATCGGCCGCCCAGCCAGAACCAGCCGGGGGAGTACAGCGGGGGCATGTCCGCGTAGGTCATGTCCGCCATCCGCGGCGATGAGGTGAACCGGGTCAGGAACTCGGTGCGGAACTGCTGGTCGACGGAGATGCCGCCCAGGTACAGCTTGGTGCCGCCCAGGGGCAGGGCCAGCGTCGCGGTGACGAAGCCCGAGAGGGTCGCGAAGGACAGCAGCCGCAGCGGACGGGCGTACCGGCCGAGGCTCAGCGTCCACGCGCAGCCGGCGAGGATCACCACCGCGGCCACCTGCGCGACGGTCGCGAGCGAGCGCGTCACGTTGGAGCTGCTGTAGGCGGGCCACTCCACGGACTGGATGGCGTACCACCCGATCACCGAAACCGCCGCCGCGAGGATCGCGGCGGCGGCCAGGTCGAGCGCCAGGTCGCGTGCCCTCGGGGCCGCGACGGTGCTGTCGGTGTGCGTGTCAGTCACGCGGTCAGACTAAATGGTCCGACGTCCGAGCGGCTGCACGCATCAGATGGGGAGCTTCTTGAAGATCGGCTGCGGGATGTTCTTGAGGCCGAAGCTCACGAAGCCCCAGGGGCTGGGGGCGTAGATCAGCGACTTGCCCTTGATCGCGGCGTCCACGGCGAGCTTGCCGATGACGTCCTTGTCGATCGTCAGCGGGGCCTCCTTGACGTGCGCGGAGAACTTGGTGCGCACCATGCCCGGGCGGACCACGAGCACCGAGGCGCCGTAGGGCTCCAGGGCCTGGCCCAGGTTGAGGTAGAAGCCGTCGAAGCCGGCCTTGGAGGAGCCGTAGACGAAGTTGCTGCGACGGGGCCGCAGGCCCGCGACGGAGCTCATGGCGATGATCTGGCCGTGGCCCTGCGCCTTGAACTTCTGGCCCAGCAGCACGCCGACCGACACTGCGCCGGTGTAGTTGACCTGCGCCAGCAGCACGGCCTTGCGCTGGTTCTGCCACAGCTCCTCGGCGTCGCCGTCGAGGGCGAAGGCCACGATGGCCACGTCGATGTCGCCACCGGCGAAGGCCTGGTCGATCACGGCCTCGTGGGTGTCGAAGGCGGTGGCGTCGAAGTCGATCACGTCGACCGATGCCGCGCCGGCGGCCTTGACCTGGGCGACCGACTGCTCGCGCAGGGGATCGTTCGGGAGCGCGGCCAGCACCACGTGCTGGGTGCCCTTGGCGAGGTACTCCTCGACGATCGCGAGACCGATCTCGGAGGTTCCGCCGAGCAGCAGGACGGACTGGGGAACGCCGACGGCGTTGATCATGTGATTGCTTCCTTGGTTCTGTTCGGCCGGGTCTTAGGCGAGTTCCAGGCGACGGCCCAGATCGGAGATGAAGACGCCGGTGGGATCGATGCGACGGCGCGTGGCGATCCACTCGTCGATCTTCGGGTACATGGCGTGGAAGCGCTCCGCGGTGGTCCGCGAATCCTTCGCGGTGTACAGCCGGCCGCCCATGGCCATGATGCGCACGTCGAGCTCGTTGAGGAACTCGGCCAGGCCCCGCTTCACGGGGAAGTCCAGGCACACGTTCCAGCCCTTGAAGGGGAAGCTCAGCGGCGCCTGGTTGCCGTCGCCGAAGAGTTTGATCACGTTGAGGAAGCTCACGTGGCCGGAGGCCTGGATGTCCTCGATCAGCTTGATGAACTCGGGCTCGTTGCCGGTGGGCACGATGAACTGGTACTGGCAGAAGCCGCCGGTGCGGCCGTAGGCGTTGTTCCAGCCGCCGAAGGCGTCGAGCATGTGGTAGAAGCCCGCGAGGTTCTTCACCTTGCCCTGGCTGGGCGGCCCGGCGCGGAAGTAGGCCTCGCCCACCAGCGAGAAGTCGAACTTGTTCGCCAGCCCGTTGGGGAAGATGTTGGGGAAGCTGAGCAGCGGCTTGTTGTTGAAGCTCAGCGGATTCTTGCGGTACTTCTCCGGCAGCTCGTCGAGCGTGGCCAGGTTGCCGCGGGAGAAGGTGCCGCGGCCCAGCTTCGGCGGCGCGCTGATCGCGTCGAACCAGCCGGAGGCGTACTCGTAGCCGTCCTCGAAGCCGTCCTGCAGGTGCAGGTCGATGGTCTCCTGCAGCGAATTGGTGCGCTCGGTGTCGGCGATGAAGTAGGCGCTCTCGGTGCGCTTCATCTGGATCTTCGCGCGCAGGATGATGCCGGTCATGCCGACGCCGGCCACGGTGGCCCAGAACAGCTCACCGTCGGGATCGTCGGACGAGCCCTTCGGGGTGAGCGTGAGCACCGTGCCGTCGGCGGTCAACAGCGTCATCTCGAGGACGTGGTTGCCGAACGATCCCTGGCTGTGGTGGTTCTTGCCGTGGATGTCGTGCGCGATGGCACCGCCGATGGTCACCTGGCGGGTGCCGGGGAGCACGGGCACCCACAGGCCGTAGGGCAGCGCCGCCTGCATGAGGGTGTCGAGGTCGACGCCGGCATCGACGTCCACGATCGCGTTCTCCGCGTCGATCTCGTGGATGGCGCTCAGCGGCGTCATGTCGATGGTCAGGCCGCCGGTGTTCTGCGCCGACTCGTTGTACGAGCGGCCCAGGCCGCGCGCGATCACGCCGCGTCGCAGGTAGGCGGGCTTGTCGGCCTCGGCGTCGGCCACGACGGCGACCGCCTTGGCGATCTGGTCCACGTCCGGCGTGGACAGCACGTGCCCCTCGATCGGCGTGGTGCGCGACCAGCCCACCAGCTTGCGCGTCGAGATGGGCAGATAGGGAAGAGTTGTCTCAGACATCGCAGGCCAGAATACCGCTCGCTACCTGAGACCACGCTGAACTGTGACGCGGCTGTGGAATCGCACAGTCCGGTGCGGCGAGGTCAGTGCGGGTCGAGCGGCGCGGTGATCACGGACAGCTGCGGTTTCTCGTCCGACGGTGCGTCCGGCCCCCGCAGGTGGGTCCACATCGCGTCGACGAGGGGCTGCAGGAACAGGCTGCCCATCTGCCGCACCATCAGGCTGATCACCTGGTCGGATTCGGATCTGTCCGTGGAGGCGAGGTTCGCGGCGCGGAGGCGGACCACCTCGCTGCGGCCGAGTTCGGTGAGCCGGATCAGCAGCTGGGAGCCGCCGGGGTCGAGGAAGGACCGGCGCAGGTAGTCGACGACGGCCGGCCGGCTGGCCAGCATGTCCTGCACGGAGGCGTCGCGGGCGGCGGCGACCTCGGCGGGGGTGCCGTCGTCGGGGACCCGGGCGATGGCCTGGGCGTGGTAGTCGACGACCTGCTGTTCCACCGCGCTGCGCAGTCCCTCTTTGGTCTTGAAGTGGTGTTGCACCAGCCCCACGGTGACCCCGGCCCGGGCGGCGACGGCGCGCAGGGAGACGGCGCTCTCGCCGTGTGCGGCGAACAGGTCGAGCGCGGCGTTGCGGATCCGGGCCTTGGCGGTCAGATCGTCATCGGTCGCGGGGAGATCGGTCACTCGGTGTCCCTTCTACCTGCGAGATTCTAGCGGGTTCCCCCTTGCGCTATACAGCTGCATCGTAGACTATACAAACGTATCGTCCGTTTCGTGTGCAGAGAAGAGACCGTCGAATGACCGCACTGTTCCCCGACTACCGCCCCGCGTGGGAGACCCCGGAGCACACCGAGCTCCGCAAGCACGCGGCCGAGTTCTTCCGCCGGGAGGCCACGCCGAATCAGGAGCGCTGGGCCGATCAGCACCAGGTGGACCGCGAGTTCTGGAACAAGGCGGGCGATGCCGGACTGCTGTGCACCGAGCTCCCCGAATCGCTCGGCGGCGCCGGCGGCGACTTCGGGCACGACACGGTGGTGGTGCAGGAACTGGCCCTGTCCGGCGACTCCGCCTTCGGCTACGGCGTGCACTCCACGATCTGCGCCCACTACGTGGAGGACTGCGGCACCGAGGAGCAGAAGCAGCGCTGGCTGCCCAAGGCCGCATCGGGCGAGGCCGTCTTCGCCATCGCGATGACCGAGCCCGGCACGGGCTCCGATCTGCAGGCCGTGCGCACCACCGCCGTTCGTGAGGGCGATGAGTACGTGATCAATGGCAGCAAGACCTTCATCTCCAACGGCAGCCACTGCGATCTGCTGATCATCGTCTGCAAGACCGATCCCGGCCAGGGCGCGAAGGGCATCTCGCTGATCGTCGCCGAGACCGACGGGCTCCCCGGCTTCGAGCGCGGGCGGGTGCTCAAGAAGATCGGCCAGCACGGCCAGGACACGCGCGAGCTGTCCTTCACCGATATGCGCGTCCCGGCGGCCAACCTGCTCGGCGGCGTCGAGGGCCAGGGTTTCTACCAGCTCATGCGCCAGCTGCCCCGGGAGCGGCTGAGCATCGCCGTGGGCGGCGTGGCCGCGGCCGAGAAGGCGGTGCTCGAGGCGATCGCATACACCAAGGAGCGCAAGGCCTTCGGTAAGCCCATCGCCGATTTCCAGAACACCAAGTTCGTGCTCGCCGACGCGAAGACCGAGGTGCTCGCGGGTAAGACGCTGGTCGATCACTGCATCACCCTCGCGATCGCCGGCACCCTGGACGCCGGCACCGCCTCGATGGCGAAGCTGTGGGCCACCGAGATGCAGTGCCGCGTGATCGACAACGTGCTCCAGCTGTTCGGCGGGTACGGCTACATGATGGAGTACCCCATCGCCCAGCTCTACGCGGGCGCTCGCGTGCAGAAGATCTACGGCGGCACGAACGAGATCATGAAGGAACTCATCGCCCGCGGACTGTAGAAAACCCCCTCGCTCAACCCTTTTCAGGAGACAATCATGGATATCGCAGGCAGTACGGCACTGGTGACCGGCGGCGCTTCGGGGCTCGGCCTCGCCACCGTGACCGCCCTCGCCCGGTCGGGCGCGAAGGTCGTGGCCATCGACCTCCCCTCCGCCGATACCTCGGCCCTCGATGCACTCGGGGCGGACGTGCGCTTCGCCGCCGCCGACGTGACCGACGAGGCGGGCGTGACGGCGGCCGTGGAGCAGGCGAACGCCGACGGCACCCTGCGGATCGCGGTGAACTGCGCGGGCATCGGCAACGCCATCAAGACGGTCGGCAAGAACGGGCCGTTCCCGCTGGCCGACTTCGAGCGCGTGGTGAAGGTGAACCTGATCGGCACTTTCAACGTGACCCGGCTTGCCGCGTACGCCATCTCGCAGAACGCGCCGGTGGGTGAGGAGCGCGGCGTGATCGTCAACACCGCCTCCGTGGCCGCCTTCGACGGGCAGATCGGTCAGGCCGCGTACTCGGCGTCCAAGGGCGGCGTGGTGGGTGCCACCCTGCCGATCGCGCGTGATCTCGCCTCGCTGCTGATCCGGGTGAACACCATCGCACCCGGCCTGTTCAAGACGCCGCTCCTGGGCACCCTGCCCGAGGAGGCGCAGCGCTCGCTGGGCGCGCAGGTGCCGCATCCGAGCCGCCTCGGCGACCCGTCCGAGTACGCGCAGCTCGTGGAGGCGATCATCACCAACCCGATGCTCAACGGCGAGACGATCCGCCTCGACGGCGCGATCCGCATGGCCCCGCGCTGAGCGGACCCCGATCACCGCGGCGCACCCGGAGCCTCAGGCCCGGGTGCGCTGTCGTGTCCGCCCCTGATCACAGGACCGCCGGCGCAGCCCCTCCAGGGCCCGGTGCTGGCGGAGCCGCACCGCGTTCGGCGTGATGCGCAGTATCGCCGCCACCTCGTCGACCGAGAGTCCCTGCACCACGCGCAGCTGCAGAACCCGGTACAACTCGGCCGGGAGCTCCGCCCGCAGCTGCGCGTCCACGGACGGATCGCGGGCGGTCGGGTTCTCCATGTGCTGAATCTATGGGATCGCACAGCGGGCGCACATCAGCCGAACGGCCGATGGAACTCCGCCGTTCGTCTACTCCCGCGCGGCCGGATCCCGCCTCGCGCGTCGGCCCCTCGGTCACGTTAGCGCGTGCCGCCCGACGATCGGCGGTACGTTGGAAGTGACCGAGACGGACCGCAATCCGAGGAGGTCCGATGAACGCACCGTGGGTCGAGACCCTGGCCCGGGCACGAACGCTCCGACACGAACTCCATCGCCGGCCCGAGATCGCCTGGGCCGAGCACGCCACCGCAGCCGCCGTCCGCGCCGAGCTCGACGCGATCGGAATCGGCTGGCGGCCCTGCGCGGACACCGGCACCGTCGCCCTGCTGGCCCCCGATGCGCCGGGGCGCCACGTGGCCCTGCGCGCCGACCTCGACGCCATGCCGATCGCCGAGGCCACCGGACTCGCCCACGCCTCGCAGTCGCCGGGCGTGATGCACGCCTGCGGGCACGACGGACACACCGCGGCACTGCTCGCGGCCGCGCGCTGGCTGCACCGGCACGAGCCGGATCTCCCGGGTCCCGTCACCCTGCTCTTCCAACCCGCCGAGGAGGGCGGCCACGGCGCGCGCCGGATGATCGACGAGGGCTGCCTCGACGGGGTCGACGTGATCTTCGGCTGGCACAACTGGCCGGGGCTGCCGCCCGGGAGGGCACTGTGCCCGGCGGGCCCGGTGATGTCGGCGAACGGCACCTTCGAGGTGACGGTGCGCGGCCGCGGCGGGCACGCCTCCCAGCCGGAGGCCACTGCGGACCCGGTGCTCGCGGCGGCGGCGATCACGGTGGCGCTGCAGCAGATCGTGGCCCGCCGCACCGCGCCGCACGAGGCGGTGGTCGTGGCCGTCACCGCACTGCACGCCGAGAGCGCTCCCACGGTGACCCCGGACGAGGCGGTGCTGTCCGGCAGCATCCGCGCCGCCGACGATGCCGCCCGGACCCGGGTGTTCGACCTGATCGAGTCGATCGCCCGCGCCACCGCCGATGCCCACGGCGTCGGCATCCGGGTGACGACCACGCCGCGGTACGGGGCCACCGTGAACCATCCGGGGCCCGCAGCCGAGTACGGCGAGCGGCTGGCCGCGGTGCTCGGCCCGCACTGGGCGGGACAGGCAGCCGTCCCCGTGCTCGCCTCGGAGGACTTCAGCTACTACCTGGGCGCCGTTCCCGGCGCCTTCGCCCTGCTCGGCTCCGCCACCGAGGCGCCCCTGCACAGCGCCGAGTACGACTTCGACGACGAGCTGCTCGATACCGCCGCCCGGCTCCTGGTGGGCCTGGCGGGCGCCCCCGATCCACCGCACTGAACGGAACCGACGAACGCACGGAACGAGAGGAATTCGCATGGACACCGCAGTATTCGACCAGCACGAATCGGAGGTGCGTGCGTACTGTCGCGCGTTCCCCACCGTTTTCGCCTCCGCCTCCGGCGCTCGCCAGGTGGACGA
This sequence comes from Tsukamurella sp. TY48, assembly GCF_019656655.1. GTDB lineage: Bacteria > Actinomycetota > Actinomycetes > Mycobacteriales > Mycobacteriaceae > Tsukamurella > Tsukamurella strandjordii. Next base: position 1,998,687 of record NZ_BPMV01000001.1, read on the forward strand.
GGCGGGCACGAGCTACATCGACTTCTTCGCCGGCGCGGGGGTCCTCAACTTCGGTCACAACAACCCGAAGATGAAGCGCGCCCTGATCGACTTCCTCGAATCCGATGGGGTGGTGCACAGCCTTGACACCTACACCACCGCCAAGCGCGACTTCCTGGCCCGGTTCCACGAGGTGATCCTCGCTCCCCGCGGGATGGATCACCGCATGCAGTTCACCGGGCCCACCGGCACCAACGCCGTGGAGGCCGCGCTCAAGCTGGCCCGCCTGGTGACCGGCAGGCGTGAGGTGGTGGCGTTCAGCCACGGCTTCCACGGGATGACCCTGGGGGCACTGGCGGCCACCGCGAACGAGGCCTTCCGGCAGTGGGCGGGCGTGCCGCTGCGCGATGTGGTGCGCCTGCCTTTCGAGACCGCGCCCGGTGGGAAGACGGCGCTCGCCGAGTACGCGGCCGCCCTCGAAGATCCGTCGAGTGGGCTCACGCCGCCCGCGGCCTTCCTGGTGGAGGCCGTCCAGGCGGAGGGCGGCGTGAACGTGGCCGGCGCGGAGTGGTTGCGCGCGGTGCAGGAGCTCGCGAAGAAGACCGGGGCGCTGTTCATCATCGACGATATTCAGGCCGGATGCGGCCGCACCGGAAGCTATTTCAGCTTCGACGGGTACGGCCTGGACCCCGATATCATCACCCTGGCCAAGGGGCTCGGCGGCTACGGAACCCCGATCGCGATGAATCTCAACAAGCCGGGCATCGATGCGCAGTGGTCGCCGGGCGCGCACACCGGCACCTTCCGCGGGCAGGGCCTGTCGCTGGTGGCGGGCACCGTGGCCCTCGACTACTTCGCCGACGACACCCTCATGAAAGCCGTGGCCGCACACGGCGAGACGATGCGCTCGAAGCTCGCCGCGATCGCGGCAGCGCATCCCGACCGGGACTGGGAGGTGCGGGGCAAGGGCATGATGCAGGCGCTCGATGTGGGCGACGGTGCGCTGGCGAAGCGGGTCCAGAGCGCTTGTTTCGAGGCCGGCCTGCTGATCGGGCCGTGCGGCAGCGGAGGACGGGTGCTGAAACTGATTCCACCGCTCACCATCTCGGAAGAGGATCTCGCCGAGGGGCTCGGCATCCTGGAGCGGGCCATCGCGGAGGTGAGCTGATGCTGGTCCGTGACGATATGACCTTCGAGCCGGCCGAGTACCAGCGCAGGCTCACCGAGCTGCGCGAGCGGATGCAGAAGCGCCAGCTGGACGCGGTGGTGATCACCGATCCCGAGAACCTGATGTACCTCACCGACTATCAGACCACGGGCTACTCCTTCTTCCAGGCGCTGGTGGTGCCGCTCGACGACGAGCCGGTGATGATCACCCGCGCGATGGAGGAATCCAACGTGATCGCGCGCACCTGGGTCGAACGCACCCGGCCCTACCCGGATACCGGCGACGCGATCCAGGAACTCGTGCTCACCCTGAAGGAGGCGGGGCTCGGTACCAAACGCGTGGGCTACGAGCGCAACAGCTACTTCTTCCCCGCTTACCAGCAGGACCGCGTGCACACCTCGTTCCAGCAGGGTGTGCTGATGGACTGCTTCGGCATCGTCGAGGCGGGGCGGGCGCGCAAATCCGATGCCGAGATCGCGGTGATGCGCAAGGCCGCCCGCGCCGCCGAGGCCGGTATGGCGGCGGGACTCGAGGCGGCGGTGCCGGGCAACACCGAGAACGATGTGGCCGCGGCGATCAGCGCCGCCATGTTCACCGCCGGCGGCGAGTTCCCCGCCGTGATGCCCTACGTCGCCTCCGGGCCGCGGTCGATGATCGGGCACGCCACCTGGGAGGGGCGCACCATCGAGCCGGGCGAGCACGTCTTCCTGGAGGTGGGCGGCTGCTATCGCCGGTACCACACGGCGCTGATGCGGACGGCGGTGAACGGCGAGCTCAGCGAATCGCTGTCCATCGCGCAGGAGACCATGAAGACCGCGCTGGAAGAACTGAAAGCGGTGATGGGCCCGGGGCTCACGGTCTCGGACGCGGACTCGGTGGTCCGGCGAATCATCTCCGACAATCCGGTGGGTGCCCGGCTGGTGACGCGATCCGGCTACTCCATCGGCATCGCCTTCCCGCCGTCCTGGGACGAGGGCTACATCCTGAGCCTGAACCCGGGCGACTTCACGGCGCTGGAACCGGGCATGACCTTCCACGTGATCCCGTGGATGTGGGGCGTGGACGGCGATAAGACCGTGGGCATCTCCGACACCATCCGGATCACCGAGACCGGCTGCGAGTCCTTCTTCACCCTGGACGAGGACTTCACCGTGCACGGCGGCGCCGCTACCGCCGCGCCGCCGATTCCCGCCGAGCGAACGGAGGAGACATGACCGCCGAACTCACCGCCATCGACCCGTCCACCGGGCAGGTGGTGCGCACCGTCCCCGCCGCGGGCCCCGAGCTCGTCGAATCGACCCTTGCCCGCGCCGAGGCGGGGTACGACCGCTGGCGCCGAACCGGATTCGCCGAACGCGCCGAACTGCTGCGTGCGGTGGCCGCCGAGTTGCGGCGCGGCACGGCGGATTACGCGATGATGATGACCGAGGAGATGGGTAAACCCATCACCGAGGCGCGGGGCGAGGTGGAGAAGGCCGCGTGGGCCGCCGAGCACTACGCCGATCACGCCGCCGAGTACCTGGCCACCGAGACCGTGGCCTCCGATGCCACCCGCAGCTATGTGCAGTACCTGCCGATCGGCCCGGTGCTGGGCGTGCTCCCGTGGAATGCACCCTTCTGGTTGGCCTTCCGGTTCTGCGCGCCCGCGCTCATGGCGGGGAACACGTGCGTGATGAAACACGACCCGCACGTTCCCGGGTGCGCGGCCGCGATCGCCGGTGCCTTCCGCGCGGTCGGCGCGCCCGACGGGGTCTTCGCCTCGTTGCCGGTGGCCACCGCCGATGTCGAGGCGGTGATCCGCGACCGCCGGATCCGCGCCGTCTCCTTCACCGGATCCGGGCGGGGCGGCGCCGCGGTGGCGGCCGTGGCCGCGAGCGAGATCAAGCCGGCCGTCCTGGAACTGGGCGGGTCCGATCCCTGCATCGTGCTCGCGGATGCCGATCTGGAGGCCGCGGCCGATGTGATCGCCCTGTCCCGCATCATCAACGCCGGCCAGTCGTGCATCGCCGCCAAACGGATCATCGTCGAGCGTCCCGTGCACGACCAGCTGGTGGAACTGCTGCACACCCGGTTCGCCGCACTCCGCGTGGGCGAGCCGCGCGACGAGGCCACCCAGGTGGGCCCCATCGCGCGGGCCGATCTGCGCGACAACCTGCACCGGCAGGTCACCGAGACCGTGGCCGCCGGCGCGACCTGTGTGATCGGCGGTGAACTGCCCACCGGCGCGGGCTACTTCTATCCGCCCACGCTGCTCACCGGCGTGCGGCCGGGGATGGCGGCCTGCGCCGAGGAGACCTTCGGCCCGGTCGCCGCGGTGATGACCGCCGTGGACGCCGACCACGCGCTCGACCTCGCCAACGCCACGCCCTACGGCCTCGCTGCGAGCGTGTGGACGTCCCCCGAGCGCGGTGAGGCCCTGGCGCCGCAGATCGAGGCCGGTCAGGTGAGCGTGAACGGCATCGTCAAGACCGATCCGCGGCTGCCCAGCGGCGGTGTCAAACGCTCCGGCTACGGCCGCGAACTGGGACGCCACGGCATCCACGAGTTCGTGAACGCCCAGCAGGTGTGGGTGGGCCCGAAGCGGGAGTGATTACTCGACGGTGACCGACTTCGCCAGGTTGCGCGGCCGGTCGATGTTCAGGCCCAGGGACAGCGCCGCGTAGTAGGCCAGCAGCTGGGTGGGGATCATCAGCAGGATCGGGTCCAGCTCGGGCTCGCTCTTGGGCACGGTGAGCGTCACCTTCGACTCGGGCAGCTCCACGCCCGGGTTGGTGATCGCCACGATATCGCCGCCGCGGGCGGCGATCTCGTGCAGCGCACCCACGTTGCGGTCCAGCAGCTCGTCGTCGGGCACGATCGCCACGGTCGGCAGCTCCGGGCTGATCAGCGCGAGCGGGCCGTGCTTGAGCTCGGAGGCCTGATAGGCCTCGGCGTGGCGGTAGCTGATCTCCTTGAACTTCTGCGCGCCCTCGCGGGCGGTGGGGTAGCCGCGCACCCGGCCGATGAAGAACAGGCTGGGCGCCTCGGCGAGCAGCTTGGCCGCCTTCTCGATCTCGTCGGGTGCGGCGATGATCTCGCCGATCTGCGCCGGCAACTGCTTGAGCGCCTTCACGATCCGGGTGCCGTCGGTGATCGACAGATCACGCACGCGGCCCAGCGCCAGCGCCAGCAGAGCGAAGCCCACCGCCATGTGGGTGTTGGCCTTGGTGGAGGCCACGGAGACCTCGGGGCCGGCGTGCAGGTAGATGCCGCCGGACACCTCGCGGGCGATGGTCGAGCCGACCACGTTCACCAGGCCGACGATGGTGCCGCCCTTGCGCTTGACCTCCTGCACCGCGAACGCGGTGTCGGCCGTCTCGCCGGACTGGCTCACGGCCACGTACAGGGTGTCGGGCTCGATGATCGGGTTGCGGTAGCGGAACTCGCTGGCGGGCTCGGCATCCGCGGGGATGCGGGCGAGCTCCTCGATCACCGAGGCGCCCAGCTGACCCATGTAGTAGGCGCTGCCGCAGCCCAGGATCTTGACCCGCTTGAACCGGCGCATGGCCTGCGCGTCCAGGTTCAGGCCGTCGAGGCGGGCGGTGGCGAAGCGCTCGTCGAGGCGGCCGGAGAGCATGCGCTCGAGCGACTGCGGCTGCTCGGCGATCTCCTTGAGCATGAAGTGGCTGTGGTTGCCCAGCTCCAGCTCGTCGGGCGAGATGTCCACGGTGGTGGCCGACTTCGCGACGGCGCGGTTGTCGTCCGCGCTGAACATGCGGAAGCCGGAGGCGGTGACCGTGGCGCACTCGCCGTCGTCGAGGTGCACCACCTGGCTGGTGTGCCGCACCACGGCGGAGATGTCGGAGGCCACGAACATCTCCTTGTCGCCCACGCCGATGATCAGCGGGGAGCCGTTGCGGGCCACCACGATGCGATCGGGATGCTCGGTGTCGAGGACCGCGAGGGCGTAGGTGCCGCTGAGCCGGGCCAGGGTCTGGCGGACGGCGTCCTCCAGGGTCTCGGCGCCGCTGCGGGCGATCAGGTGGGCCACCGCCTCGGTGTCGGTGTCGGAGGTCAGCTCCACGCCCTCGGCCTCGAGCTCGATCCGCAGATCGCGGGCGTTGTCGATGATGCCGTTGTGCACCACGAAGATCCGCTCCAGGCCCTCGGCGTCGGGGGCGGAGGCGTGCGGGTGGGCGTTCGCCTCCGACGGTGCGCCGTGCGTAGCCCACCGGGTGTGGCCGATGCCGGTCTTACCGGCCAGACGCTTGGGCAGCGCGGCCTCCAGATCCCGGACGCGGCCCACGCTGCGGACCCGCTTGGCGCCCGAGGGGCCGAGCACGGCGATGCCCGCGGAGTCGTATCCGCGGTATTCGAGCTGGGTGAGCCCGTCGATGAGGATGTCCACGGCCGTCTGGCCACCGATGTATCCGACGATTCCGCACATGCTGGGGGTGCGCTCCTAGCTGTAGACGAGGCGGCGCAGCTGCCGCTCGGTGAGTTCGGGGGCGGCGACGAGCCGGCTGCGCAGCTCATCGGTGAGGGTCTCGAAGATCTCGGCGTTCTTGGCACCGCGGTCCTGGAGGGCGCGGTGGCGGCGGCGCACGAAGTCCTCGACGGGCTCCCGGTAGTAGGCCGTGACATCGTCGATCACCCGCACTGCCTCGGCGGCGGTGAGCCCCGTGGTGCGCGCGATGTGGTCGACGAGGTCGGTGTCCGGCACGACGTCGATCTTCCGTCCCGCCGACTCCGCTGTCAATTTTCTGCCCGGAATCGGGCAGAAACGTGTCGCATTCGAGCGCGGAGAGGTTTCCGACGACCTCGATGTCAAGAATGCTTGACTTCAGATGTCAAGCATGCTTGACTTCGTGGTGTGGAAGATGAGAACCCCGTCCGGATGCGGCGGCGCGCCCGGCGCGTGACGCAGGCCGAACTGGCCGCTGCCGCAGGCGTGAGCCGCCAGACCATGGTGGCCGTCGAGAAGGGCGACTACGCGCCCAACGTGTACCTCGCCCTGCGGATCGCCCGCGCTCTCGACGCCACCGTCGAAGAACTGTTCCCGTTGGAGAAGGAGGAGAACCATGTCGGTTGAGAGTTCGCACTCGGTCGAGGACCGCGTCGAGGAGTTCATCCTGGCCCCGTCGGACCCCGCGTGGGGCGACGAGCGCGCCCGGGACGAGTACTACCGGGCGATGACCATCGGCTACTACTGGACCGCCCCCGCCACCCTGGTGCTGTCGCTGATCGCCGCGGCGGAGGGCGCGAAGATCGCGGCCGTCGCGGCGCTGTGGCTGGCGGTGTTCACGCAGCTCGCGGCCTACCGGTACTGCGTGCGCCACGATGTTCCGCTGGGCGAGATCATGAAGTCCTTCCTCACCAAGAAGCGGATGGTGGCGTTGATCGCGATCCTCATCCCGTACCTGGCGCTGTGGTGCTCGCTCATGGTCGATTCCGATCCCTCCACCATCGCGGGCGCGGTGGTCGGCGGACTCGTGGGCACCGTGATCGCGGGCGCCCTGGGCGCGCTGCTGGCACGGCAGGAGCGACGCCGCGAGGCCGCCGCGGGTGAGCAGGACGACGTCTTCGAGTGAAGCTCGGTACCCTGATCCTTCGTGACCACCTCTGACGCGGCCGATCGGGAGCAGCTCGATCTCAAGACGCAGCTCATCCGGTTCGTGCTCACGGGCGCGTTCTCGGCGGTCGTGGACTTCGGCATCACCCTGATCGTCACCAAGCTCTTCGGCGGTGACGACTTCACGGCGAAGACGATCGGCTTCATCTGCGGTACGACCACCGCCTACCTGCTGAATCGGCGCTGGACCTTCCAGGCGCCGCCGAGCACGAAGCGGCTCATCGCCGTGTGGGCGCTGTACCTCACCATGTACGCGGTGCAGACCGGCATCTACCTCGGTGTCCTGGCGCTGTTCCCGCCGCCCGAGGACGGCTTCGGCAGCTACGCCATCCGCGCCGTCGCCTTCGTGCTCGCCCAGGGCACGGCCACCGTCGTCAACTTCATCGTCCAGCGCACGGTGATCTTCCGGTTGATGTGAAACGGTTCGGCCCACCGCTCGCCCTCGCCCTCGCGGGCGTCCTGCTGTCGCTGTGGCACGGCGGCCGCCCGTCGGTCTGGTTCGACGAGCTCGCCACCGCCTCCGCGATCGACCGCTCGCCCGGCGAGCTGTGGCGGATGCTCGGCAACATCGACGCCGTCCACGGGCTGTACTACGCCGTCCTGAAGCTCTTCGCCGTGCCCTTCGGCATGGAGCCGGCGGCGCTGCGGGCCTTCTCCGCGCTCGGCGCCGGTGCGGCGGTGGCCGCCTGCTACGTGCTGGCCCGGCGCCTGGGCGGCGAGACCCTGGCCGTGATCGCGGGCGGTATCGCGCTGATCCTGCCCCGGATCACCTGGGCCGGCGTCGAGGCGCGGTCGTACTCCTGGGTGATCGCCTCGGCGGTGCTCACGCTGATCCTCGCGCACCGCGCGGCCCGGTCGGGAACCCGGCGGGACTGGATCGCCTACGGCGCGGCCCTCGCCCTCTCGTCGGCTCTGTTCCTCTACTCCGCGACACTCGCCGCCGCGATGCTCGTCGCGGTGGCCTGGGCCGCGCCGGACGGGGTGCGCCGGGCGCGGCTCACGCAGGCGGCGATCGCCTCCGCCGTGGCGATCGCCGTGATCAGTCCCATCGCCTTCTTCGCCGCCACCCAGCGCGATCAGGTCTCCTGGCTGCGCTGGCCGGGCTGGATGATCTTCCCCAATGTCGCGGTGGATCAGTGGTTCGACCACTCCTACCTGTTCGCCGCCGCGGCCTGGCTGCTGGTGCTGGCGGCGGGCGTGCTGTGGTGGCGGCGCGGCGTACCGTCGGACCTGCTGCTGGCGCTGCGCTGCGGCGTGGCCGCCGCGCTGGTCCCGCTCGCGGTGATCCTGATCGTCTCGCCGGTGGTCCCGTCGTACGTGGGGCGCTACGTGAGCTTCACCGTGCCCGGCCTGGTGCTGATCCTGGCCGTGGCGGCCGCCACGGTGGCGCGCGCGCTGCCGAGCCCACGGATCGCGGGCGCCGCGGTCGTGGTGCTGCTGGCCGTGGCCGCGATCCCCGGATACCTGTGGCAGCACAGCCCGCTGTCCAAGCCGGGCGGCAGCGATTTCACCTATGCGGCGCAGTACATCCGGGACAACGCGAACCCCGGCGATTGCGTCTTCTTCCAGGTGCAGCCCAGCTGGGCGTGGCCGTCGCTGCGGATCGCGCACGACGGTCTGCCCGGCATGTTCGACGGCCTCACCGATATGGGCAACGACGGTGACCGCCGCACCGACGGCAAGCTCTGGGACAAGGAGAAGGGCGTCAACCAGTGGGCGGAGTGGGCGGCCGAGAACTGCACCGCCGCCTGGGTTCTCGCCGATGCCGATCGCTCCGAGGCCGATTTCCGCCGGGAGAACGGCAACCTCTGGTGGACCTTCCGGCCGTTCCAGTTCATGGGCACCGATATGCAGGTCTCGTTGGACTACGGCGGCCTCGCGGTGGTGCACCAGGAGCAGTTCCACATCCTGCAGGTGGTGCGCCTGGTGCGGCCCGAGCCGGCGGTGGGGCCCGATCCGCAGCCGCTGCCCCGCACGCGGCACAACTACTGGTGAGCCGCTGATCCGCTCTGGTGCGGGGTCCTCCGAGCTCGTACTCTGTAGAAATCAGAAGTGATCTACATCACATCGAGCCGGGATCGGAATGATGCGGACCACGGTCCGGTTGAAGGGTTCATGTGCGGCGCAGGGTGCGCCGCCCACACACGAGGAGATCTCACGATGGACGTCGTATTCCTGATCGGCCGGATCCTGTTCGCCGCACTCTTCCTGCTCTCGGCGGTCGGCCACTTCACCGCCGCGGACGGCATGGCGCAGTACGCCCTCTCCAAGAAGGTGCCCGCCGCCAAGGCCGCAGTGGTCGGCAGCGGCGTGATCGCACTGCTCGGCGGCCTGTCGCTGGTGCTGGGCGTGTGGATCGACCTGGGCGCGCTGCTGCTCATCGCGTTCCTGCTGCCCGTCACCGTGATGATGCACGACTTCTGGAAGGCCGTGGACCCGCAGATCAAGCAGACCGAGATGATCTCCTTCAACAAGAACATGGCCCTGATCGGCGGCGCCCTGATCCTGTTCTACTTCGTCAACGTCACCCAGTCGGTGCCGCTGGCCCTCACCGGCCCGCTGTTCCCCGCCTGGTGATCGGCGCCTGACTCGCCCTTCGAATGTCCGGTCGTCCGTTCCCATGATCATGGAGACGGACGGCCGGACATTCCTCAGTCCTGGGGGAGCTCGCGGCGCACGATCTTGCCCGTGGGATTGCGGGGCAGGGTGTCGAGGAAGACGATGTCGCGCGGCACCTTGAACCGGGCCAAGTTCCCGCGCACGAAGTCCTTGAGCTCCTTGGTCAGCTCCGCGCCGTCGCCCTCGGGCGCACCGTCGGACAGCACCACGAAGGCGCGCAGGCGCTGGCCGAACTCCTCGTCGGGCACGCCGATCACGGCGGCCTCGACCACATCGTCGCGGGTCACCAGGAGGTTCTCCACCTCCAGCGGATACACGTTCTCGCCGCCGGAGACGATCATGTCGTCGTCGCGACCATCGATGTGCAGCAGGCCGTTCTCGTCCCAGTGGCCCATATCGCCGGACGAGAGATGGCCGTCGATGATCTGCTTCGTGCGGCCGTCGCTGTAGCCCTCGAAGGGCGCGCCCGCGCGCACGAAGACGCGGCCGCGCTCGCCCACGCCCTCCACGAGCTGATCCTTGTCGTCGTAGAGCCGCACGGTGGTGAGCACCGGGGGCTTGCCGACGGTGCCCGGCGCGGTGCGCAGGTTCTTCGGCGTGGCGACGGTGGCCACCGCCACCTCGGTGGAGCCGTAGACGTTGTAGAGCACGTCGCCGAAGGTGTCCTGGAATCGCTCCGAAAGTTCCGGCGAGACAGCCGAACCCGCCACCACGACCGACTTCAGCGAGCTGGTGTCGTACTTCGCCAGGGTCTCCGCGGGCAGCGCGAGCATGCGGGTGAGCATGGTGGGCACCGCCACCAGCATGTCGGCCTTGTTGTCCGCGATCAGCTTGAGCGTGTTCTCGGGATCGAAGCGGCGCATCGTGACGGTGGTGCAGCCCACCGACATTCCCGCCGACCACATGGCGAAGCCGGTGGAGTGGAAGATCGGCGAGGCGATCACCACGGTGCCGCGGCGCTGGAAGGGGATGCGGTCCACCAGCATCGCGGTGGCCAGCGAGGGCACCTTGCTGCGGGTGGCGCCCTTCGGCAGGCCGGTGGTGCCCGAGGTGAGGATGATGAAGCCGCCCTGCTGGGCCGGCTGCGGCACCCGCTTGGTATCGCGGCCCGCGGCCAGCTGATCGATGGTCTGCGCGCCCTCGGGCAGGGTGTCGGTGTCGTCGACCCAGGTGAGGTAGCGCGGCATATCGTCGGGCAGGGCGTCGAGCAGCGAGGTGAACTCGCTGTCGTGGAAGACGGCCTGCACCTTCTCGCGCTCGCAGACCTCCGCGAACTGGGGCTTGGCGAAGCCGGTGTTCATCATGGCCAGCCGCAGGCCCGCGCGGGCGGCGGCGCTGATGATCAGCATGAGGCCGCGGTGATCGCGGGCGAGCACTGCGATCACGTCGCCGGCCTTGAGTCCGGTGGAGCGCAGGCCGCGGGCCAGCGCGTTGGACTGCGCCTCGTACTGGGCGTAGGTGAGCGTGCCGTGCTCATCGATGATGGCGGCCCGGTCGGGGTTCTCCGCCGCCCCCTTGATCACCAGCGCGGCCTGCGGGCCGTACTGGCGGTTGTAACCGAGGGCGCGCAGCGCGACGTCCGGGCGCGCGGGGTCGACGACCCGTCGCTGGACCATGCGCAGCAGTGCGTGACCCTGAGGAAGCAGATCGGAGACCAGGCTCGTTCCCATGCCGACGATGATAGGCGTAGCCCTCCCGGTCTGTTGAGGGCCCTTCAATAAGCCTTCATGAAGCCCGGCGAGAGTCCCCGGATCAGGGCCGGGTGAAGCGCTCGTCGCGGCCCAGCTTGCGCAGCCGCAGCCACTCGCGGAAGCCGGCCACATCGCGCTGCTGCACCAGGAAGAACCAGCCGAACCGCGCCCACTCCTGCGGGATCAGCTTGCGCATGCCCGGCTGCGACTGCAGGTAGCCGCGGTTGCGATAGGTGAAATAGCGCTTGGTCTCGTTGTCCGGGTACTGGGTGTGCATCCGCCCGCCCAGGATGGGCCGGAACTCGTCGGCGCCGTTCGGGTGCAGGTACGCGGTGGTCAGGCAGGTGCCGAAGGGTAGCCCCGAACGCACCAGCCGGCGGTGCACCTCCACCTCGTCGCCGCGGATGAACAGCCGCAGATCGGGCACGCCCACCGAGGCCACGGCGTCCTTGCGGAACAGGGCGCCGTTGAAGAGCGAGGCGATGCCGGGGAGCAGATCGGCCGAGGGATCCCCGGCGGGGAGATCCGGGTCGATGAGCTCGCTGCGCTTGCGCCGCCACACCAGGCCCCGGCGCAGCGGGAAGGCGAGCGTCTCCGGATCGTCGATGGTGGCGACCACCGGCGAGACCTCCGCCAGGTCGTGCCGCTGCGCGCATTCCAGCAGCGTCGAGAGCACCTGCGGGCCCTCGGGGCGCCCGTCGTCGTCGGCCAGCCAGATCCAGTCGGCTCCCAGGGCGAGGGCGTGCAGCATGCCCAGCGCGAATCCGCCGGCGCCGCCGAGGTTGAACTGCGAGGGCAGGTAGGTGGTGGCCACCGGCTGGGACTGCACCAGCTCGCGCACCTCGTCCTGGGCCGCGTTGTCCACCACGATCAGGTGATCGACGGGGCGGTCCTGCGAGCTGAGCACCCGGAGCGATTCGGCGAGGGGGCCGGGCCGGTTGTGGGTCACGACCACGGCGACGACGGTGCCGGTCTCGCGAGGCGTTCGGTCGGCGTCAGTCATCCTCGGCCGCCAGCATGTCCAGGACCTTGCGGACCTGCGCACCGGCGTCGGGGCCCTCGTAGGCGGTCACGACCTCCTCGATGCCGCCCTCCTGCCGGACCTCGCCGTGGTCGATCCACATGGCGCGGTCGCACAGCTGGGCCAGGAACTCGTTGGAGTGCGAGGCGAAGACCAGGATGCCCGACCGCTCGACCAGCGCGGCGAGGCGCTTGCGGGCCTTGCGCATGAACTCCGCGTCCACGGCGCCGATGCCCTCGTCGAGCAGCAGGATCTCGGGGTCGATCGAGGTGACCACGCCGAGCGCGATCCGCACCCGCATGCCGGTGGAGTAGGTGCGCAGCGGCATCGAGAGGTAGTCGCCGAGCTCGGTGAACTCCGCGATCTCGTCGGCCTTGCGCTGCATCGCCTTGCGGGTCTGCCCGAGGAACAGGCCGCGGATGATGATGTTCTCCATCCCGGAGATCTCCGGGTCCATGCCCACGCCCAGGTCGAAGACGGGCGCCACGCGGCCCTTCACCACGGCGGTGCCGCGGGTGGGCTCGTAGATGCCGGACAGCAGGCGCAGCAGCGTCGACTTGCCGGCGCCGTTGTGGCCCACCAGGCCCACCCGGTCGCCCTCGTTGAGGTTCATCGTGATGTTGCGCAGCGCCTCGACGACCACCACGTTGTCGTCGGCCACCACCTGGCCGCCGGCCTTGCCCATCACGGCGCGCTTGATCGACCGCGACTTCGCGTCGAAGACGGGGAAATCGACGCAGGCGTCCTGCGTTCGAATGGAAACGGTCATCTCACACCCAATACGCGACTCGGGAACGGTACTGCTTCATCAGCACCAGCGTCAGCGCCCAGCCGACCACGGTGCAGCCGATCACCACGTACCAGTGCTGGGGATCGAAGGGCTTGCCGGTGAGCGGGCCCCGGATCATCTCCAGGTAGTGGTACAGCGGGTTGAGCTTGACCAGCTGCGCACGCTCGCTGTTGCCGCCGGGAACGGTGTCCAGGGTCCACACCACCGGGGTCACGTAGAACAGCAGCTGGGTGAGTGCGGTGAGCAGCGGCGAGATATCGCGGAACCGGGTGGCCAGGATGCCGAAGAACATCGCGACCCAGACCGCGGTCAGGGCGAGCATGGCGAATCCGGGGATCACGCTGAGCTGGGTCCACGACCAGTGCTGTGGCGGGAAGATCGCCAGCACGATCACCACGATGATCATGTTGTGCGCGAGGAACAGCACCTGCCGCCACACCAGCCGGTAGACGTGCACCGACAGCGGCGCGGGCAGCTGTTTGATCAGCCCCTCGTTGGCGATGAACACCTCGGAGCCGTCGATGATCGAGCTCTGGATGAAGGCCCAGATCACGAAGCCCACGGTGAGCTGCGGCAGCAGTGTCTTGACGTCGGCGTTGAGCAGGGCCGACCACAACAGCGCCAGCGCGCCCGCGGTGACGCCGGTGGCGATGGTGATCCAGAACGGGCCGATCACCGAGCGGCGGTAGCGCTGCTTGATGTCCTGCCAGCCCAGCTCCAGCCACAGCTCGCGGTGCACGGTGGCGCCGTCGACGAGGTCGCGGATCGCGCGCTTGAAGGTGCGTGAATCCGAGACGAGGGGCGCCGGCTGTTGCTCGGCGGGGCTATCGACTGGCACGGGTTCGAAGCGTACCCGTCTCGCCTGAGTCGCCCGGGGAGGTCATAGGTACTGGCCGTGGCCCGTCTGCGACTCGGGTCCGGGGTTCATCCCCGGGGGCAGCGCGCCCTGGCGCATCTGCTCCAGCTGTTGGCGGGCCGCCATCTGCTGGGCGAACAGCGCGGTCTGGATGCCGTGGAACAGGCCCTCGAGCCAACCCACGAGCTGGGCCTGGGCGATCCGCAGTTCGGCGTCCGACGGGGTGGAATCGTCGGTGAACGGGAGGGCGAGGCGCTCGAGTTCGGCTTGCAGATCGTCCGATAGACCGTCCTCGAGTTCCTTGATCGAGGTGCGGTGGATCTCCTTGAGCCGGGCCCGGCTGGCGTCGTCGAGGGGAGCGGCACGTACCTCCTCCAGCAGCTGCTTGATCATGGTGCCGATCCGCATCACCTTGGCGGGCTGCTCGACCATGCCCGCCAACTCGTCGTGGCCGTCGCTCGCCGCCTCCGCACCACCAGTTGTGGACGCCGGGTTCTCGGCCGGGATGATCTCCACGTCGTTGCGATCGCTCATAGCACCATTCTGGCAGTACGGCGTGGGCGGGCCGCCGACTCGTCGGTTGACGGGTGTAATCTGCATCGCAGTGAACACGTTCTCAGGTGACCAGGGTTCTCCCGGTCGGGCCTCGTCCGCCGTCGCTGTCTCGGCGTTCGACGTTGCCCGCATCCGGGGGCTTTTCCCTGCGCTGGGGGATGGTTGGATCCATTTCGACCCCCAGGCGGGCGCCCAGATTCCGGGGGCTGTTGCATCTGCAGTAGCGAACGCTTTCCGTGGGTTCGTGAGCAACCCTCATGGTGTCTATGCTGCAGCTGCACACACTCGTGGCATCGTGCAGGCGGCGCGGGTGGCGGTCGCGGATCTGACGAACGGCAAACCCGAGGGCGTGGTGCTCGGGCCCAGCCGCGAGCAGCTGCTGTCGAGCCTCGCGGAATCGCTGAGCGCGCGGCTCGGCCTCGGTGCCGAGGTGGTGCTCTGCCGCCTGGACGACGAGGCGAATCAGGCGCCGTGGCTGCGGGTGGCCGATCGCGGCGGCGCCCGTGTGAAGTGGGTCGAGGCGGATATCGAGACGGGCGAGGCGCCGGCTTGGCAGTTCGACGAGCTGGCCAACTCCGCCACCTCGGTGATCGCGATGCCCCTGGCCTCGTCGACCATCGGGTCCGTGCTCGATGTGGCCGCGGCCGCGCAGGCCGCGCACCGGGCCGGTGCGTTGCTGGTGGTGGATGCCACGAGCGCGGCACCGTACGAACTTCTCGACATCGAACGCCTCGGCGCCGATGTCCTGGTGGTCAGCGCCAACCGATGGGGCGGCCCGCAGGTGGCTGCGATGGTCTTCCGCGATCCGTCGATGATCGGGCGCCTGCGCGCGGTGAATCCGGACCGTAGCCTGGCCGGACCGGAGCGCCTGGAGGTGGGCGAGCACCAGTACGCCATGCTCGCCGGCCTGATCGCTTCGATCGATCATCTGGCCGGTCTCGATGAGGCGTCCGTGGGCACCCGCCGCGATCGGCTCGAGCATTCGATGTTCGGGCTGCGGCAGTACCAGCAGCGGCTGCTCTACTACTTGCTCAGCTCGCTGGCGTCCACGCCGCAGGTCGCGATCATCGGCCGTGCCGAGCGGCGCGTGCCCATCGTCTCGTTCACGTTGCCGGGGGTGCCCGCGGCGAAGGCGGCCAAGCGGCTCGCCGACAATGGGGTGTGCGCGCTGTCGAACGTGCCCAGCCGGTACTTCGCGGGCCTCGGCGTGCCGGAGTACGGCGGTGCGGTCACCGTCGGGCTGGGGCAGTACTCCACCCCGTACGACGTCGATCAGTTGATCCGCGCGCTCGCCTCTCTCGGGTAGCGGCGGCCTCCGGGTGAATGCCGCGCAGCTGATCTCGACCTTCGGGGCCGGGATCCTCGCCGGACTCGGCGCCACCGTGCCCATCGGCGCGATCGGCGTGCTCCTGCTCAAGGAGGGCACCGATCGGGGGTGGCGCCGCGGTGCGCCCGCCGCCTGCGGTGTGGGGCTGGCCGACTTCCTCTACTGCGTGATCGCTCTCGCGGCGGGGTCGGTGGTGGCGCCCACGGTGGAGCGCTGGGGCAAGTGGCCCGCGGCCGTGGGCGGCGTGTTGCTGTTCGTGGTGGCGGCGGTGACGCTGCGCAACGCCTTCCGCGGACGGCCCCCGGGCGCGACCACCGATGCCGACCGCGCCGCCCGCACCGGCCTGCGCCGGTTCGGGCTGTTCTTCGGTCTCACCATGATCAATCCGATGCCGCTGCTGTACTTCATGGCGATCGCCGTGGGCCTGGGCTCGCGGCTGCACGAGCCCGCGGTGGCCGGGATCTTCGCGCTGGGTGTGGGTATCGCCTCGCTCGGCTGGTGCCAGGTGCTGGTCGCGGTGGGCGCCGCGCTGCGATCGCGGTCCACCGAGCGCACGCAGCGGATGATCTCGCTCGCCGGCGGCATCATCGTGGCGATCTGCGGTGTGGCCGTGGTGGTCACGGCTTTCCTGTAGTCAGTCGGCCCTGTAGTCAGTCGGCGCGCAGGACGTCCAGCATGCCCGGCCGCAGGAGATCGGCGATCTTGACGTACGGGACCACGACGGGCACGTAATCGCCGGCCGCGTGTGCCACGGGCACGTAGACCTCGATGCCGGTCGCGGTGGGAAGCCACGCGTCCAGGATGTCGTCGCCGCTCACGTTGTCCGCGCGGAGCCGTCCGCTGGTGTCGAGTTCGGGGAGCAGGCCGCGGATCCGGCCGAGCGCGGCGGACTTGTCGCGGTACACGTCGTCGACGGTGACGGGGGTGGCGGTCTTGGTCGCGATCACCACGGTGCCGAGGCTGTTGTTGGGGTGGGCCGCACCCTTGCCGTTCCAGTACAGGACGATGCGCCCGGCCACGGCATTCGCGCCGATCCGGGTGACGCCGCTGCGGTATCCGCCGGTGAGTTCGCCGTCGCTGGCGGTGGTGCTCTCATCGGCCGGGGGCATTCCGGCGCGGGAGGCCTTCATCGCCTCGTTGAACCGCTTCGTGACCGCCGGGTCGCCGCCCTGCAGGGTCGGGATCGACACCGTTGCCCCGTCCGGTGTTCCCGGTGTCGCGGTGAGCGAGGGGAAGTAGCCGTGGGCGGGGGAGGCGAGAGCACCCGCGGGGGCCGGTCCCGGGCGGGCGGACGACGACCACGCACCGGCGCTGGATGCGGCGGCCGGTTCGGTGGAGCTGGACGACGGTGCGGGCGTGCCGTTCTGGCCGCACGCGGCGGTGGCGAGCAGGGCTGCGGCGGCGGCCGCGGCGGCGATGCGGGTGTTCACGGGCGATTCTCCATGGCGGCACGATACTCGTCGGATTCGAAGAAGGGCGCGAGGCGGCGGCGCAGCAGGGCGTCGAGCACGCCGCGCTCGTCGAGGGTGGCGATCACGGGCGGCCCGAAGCGCAGCGCCTCCTCGATCATGTCCTCGCGGCCCACGCCAAGCTCGGCCAGCAGGTCGTACAGCGAGGTGTCGCCGTACTTGTCGAAGACGTGGTCGATGCCCTCGTCGAGCAGGGCGCGGAAGTAGTCGGTGTCGCGGAAGGTGCGCCAGAACTCGAAGATCAGCACCACCACGTCTTCGATGTCGGCGTCGGTCACCATGTCGCGGTAGGCGGCCAGCGGGTTCTCGCGGTTGCGCCGCCACACGTCGCGGACGGCCTCGGCGACCGACCGGTCACCGTCGACGGTGGCGCGCCGCAGCACGGCCCGCACGCCGCGCCGGGTGGCCTCGTCGGCGCGTTCGCCGAGGGCGGGCAGGGCCCGGCCGAAGACGCGGTTCGCGGCACCGGCGACGGTGCGCGTCACGGGATTCCGGTCCAGGACGCGGGCCGCATCGTCGGCTGCGGAGGTGGCGGCCACGTGTAGGACAGAGCTCACGGTATCGGCGGTCACGGGGCTCTCCCACAGCTGCTGCAGGATCCGCTGGGTGACCTCCATCTCCAGCACGGCGGTGAGCAGCTCGTCGAAGCGGCGGCTGTCGACCACATCGGCGAGGCTGGTCTCCTCGTTCGCGGAGTGCCGGTAGAGCCGGCCGGCGATCTCGCCCACCAGCTCCGGGATCGCGCCCTCCACGGGGACCTGCACGGCGTACTTCGCCGCAACGGCCTTGATCATGTCGGGGGTGACGGATTCGGCGAGGGTCAGTCGCGAGGCCTCGGCGAGCGCGTGGTCGACCTCGTCGATCACGAGGGCGTGGTAGGCGGTGTCGCGGAGTTGCTTCTTCGCGAACTCGACCTGTGCGTCGAGGAGGCGTGCACCGAGATCGTCTGTCATGCCTGCGGATCCACGACGAGGAGCACCTTGCCGATGGACTCGGGCGAATCGAGGAGGGTTTGGGCGGCGTCGACCTCGGTGTAGGGGAGGCGGGCGGAGATGATGGGCTTCACCTCGCCGGCGGCCACCAGCGGCCACACGTGATCGATGACACCGCTCACCACCTCGGCCTTGCTGTTCGGTCCGGTGGCGGGGCGGCCCCGCAGGTTGGTCGCGCTCACCCGGCCGCGCTTGGCAAGCAGCGCAGCGATGTTCAGCGTTCCCTCGGTGCCGCCCTGCATGCCGATGATCACCAGGCGCCCGTGCGGGGCGAGCGCGCGCACGTTGCCGGGGAGGTACTTCGCGCCCATGATGTCGAGGATCACGTCGGCCCGGCCGTCCAGCTCCTCCGCGAAATCCTGTTCGCGGTAATTGATCACGATATTGGCGCCGAGCTCGCGGCAGCGTTGCGCCTTGTACTCGGAGCCGACGGTCACGGCCACCGTGGCGCCGAGCGCCTTGCCGAGCTGGATGCCGTGCGTGCCGATGCCGCTGCCACCGCCGTGCAGCAGGAGCGTCTCGCCGGCCTTGAGCCCGGCCTCGGTGACCACGTTGGAGTAGACGGTGCACGAGACCTCGGGGAGCGCGGCGGCGTCCACCAGGCTCACACCGGCGGGGATCGGGAGGCACTGGGTGGCCGCGACCACCGCGTACTCGGCGTAGCCACCGCCGGCCAGGAGTGCGCACACCTCGTCGCCCGGGCGCAGGCTCGTGACGCCCTCGCCGAGCGCGTCGACGGTGCCCGAGACCTCCAGGCCCAAGATGTGGCTCGCGCCCGGCGGCGGCGGGTACAGGCCGCGGCGCTGCATGAGGTCGGCCCGGTTCACCGCGGCGGCGGCCACCTTGATCCGGACCTCGCCGGGCCCCGGCTCCGGGGTTGGGATATCGACGAGCCGCAGGTCTTGGGTGGTTTCATCGACGTCGATCGCCTTCATGGTTCATGGGTAGCACACCCGGCACGGCGATGGGTCGTGAGCCGTCGGCCGGTCCGTGGTCCGGTAGCATTCGGCGCAGGGAAGCGTGGCAGAGCGGCCGAATGCACTCGCCTTGAAAGCGAGCGTGGGTGAAACCACCGGGGGTTCAAATCCCTCCGCTTCCGCCAGGTCAGGGAAGGGTTCTCGTCAGTCGAGGAACCTCCATGACTCGTTCATCCACACAAATCCCCACACGAGAACCGCTGGAGAGTCTTCGAGGGGTCCTCTGGACATGACTTTGGAGGAACCGTTGCTTCGTGACTCTAGGTGGCGAACAACTTGACAGTGCCGCCGACATTGCCGTCGGCCGAGACGGAGGAAACCTGCACCTCTCTATATAGCCGCCCGAACGTCTCAGTGTTCACTTGATCCTGGATCACATACCCAGGCTGGTCTCGCATTCCAGCCTCGAAGGTGGGGCTATTCATGCTTGCGGCAGCGGTAAAGTCCGTAACCGTACCGCCTCTGATGCGTAAGTCAAATTCGCTAATCAGATCACGATCGCATCGCGCCATCCTAAGCGTGAGCGTTGCGCGAGTGGACTGTGCGGCATTGAGCAGTCCTGCAGAGGCAAGGAGGCGCGTGGAGTCGGAATTCTTGCACGCATAGTCGATAGAATTGTTCCGTCCGCCTTTGCTCTCGCCGCAACCGACGGTGGCGAATAAGGCCGTGGCGACCAAGAATCCGGCCCCTAACTTGATTGCCTGCCCCGTTGCTAGACGTCGCGTCATTCTCACCATTCTCTACTTCGGAATTGTCATGGTAGGTAGGGAACTTGACCCTTTGATAAGGAACTTCTACGCAACACCTGCAGTAACGAGGTCTTTCATACTGGCGTCGCTAATAGTCACTGGGCCGACCTTCGTAGACTTCCCGCCATCCCAGTTATAGAAGTCATCAATATCTACCTGGGGACTGATCGAAATCGTGTTCCCAGATACTGTGGCCACTCCGCCCACCGAGAAATCGAACCCGCCGATCGCATGGTACCAATCGGGGTGTTCTGGAGGTCGAACGCGACGTTGGTGAGCCCCTCCGCACGGGTGTCACCGCCGAAGAACCAGCGAGCGTGGATCGCCTCGGCGCCGGCGCCCGCGGCTAGAAACTGGTGGAGCAGGGCCGCTACGGCCTCCGGAGAAAACTCACGTCGAGGCCACCAGAATCGAACGTTTTGCAGCTTCGTTTCGTTTCTCAAAATTGCACCCGCCCCTTCGGCGCGTAGATTACTTGTTTCGCCACCCCGTACACCGCGGTGCAGCAGGTGCTCGGCCTCGGCCCGCGCAAGACTCGCGCACATCGAGTACTGAGCGCGCGGTGCGAGTACGCCGCCGTGTGACGCATGTCGTGCAGCCGGTAGCGCAGGTCGGAAGCTCGGACGCAGCGATCGCGCCGGTGGAGACTGGACTCCACCGCCAGTTCGTTCCAAGGAGGCTTCATGGCAGCCACGGCAGGCCCGCTCGACATCACCTTCACAGCAACACTCGGCAAAGTCCGGGAGGGAGACACGTGGACCTGCGTGCAGCTCCGGGATTCCGCCACGATCTTCGGCACGCGAGGGCTGGTCAAGGTGAAGGGCACGGTCGACGGTGAGCCCTTCACCTCGTCGTTCATGGCGCTCGGCGACGGAACCCACAAGCTGCCGGTATCCGCCGCGATCCGGAAGGAGATCGGCAAGACCGACGGCGACGAGGTGACGGTCCACCTCACGGAACGGCTGAACTGATTCAGGTGTGGTCCGGTTCGACGGTGAACTGATCGACGGCCGATTCGTCCGGGTGGAGGTGCCTCTGTAGTTGGCCGAGGGCGTTGTCATCGAGGAAGTCCTGCGACATCCAGCACGCCCAATCGAAATCACTGGTGGACCATCGACGAACCGGGTAACCGACCCTCCCGAAGTCCCATTCTTGGGTGGATCGGGCGCGCCTGGACAGAACCCCGTCGGGTCCGCCCGCCCGATCGGCCTGGACCCGCGCGGAGAAGCTGCCGTCGGCGGGATCGAGATCGTAGAAGTGGGAGAAGGAGAATCCCAGGGCCACCTCCACGGTGAGCGCGGGGGCGGCGACGTGGTCGGTGAACCATGTGCGGCTCTCCGCCAGCCGCGCCTGCTCCGCGGCCTCGTACTCCGCCCGCCGCGCAGCCCATCGTTCATCCAGGGAAGTGGAGGGCCCGGTCCAGGTGAACACCGCACCGTCGACCGGTTCTCCGATGCTGAGTTCGATGTACTCGACGGAGAAGCCGGCATCGTCGTTGCGCTCCTGCAGGATCGCGCCGGATTCCCGGTCGACGACGATCTGGAGCGGGTACGGCTTGTGCTCCGGGGGCGCGAGTTCGACGGCCCAGCACGATCTATCGAGGAACGTGGTCTCTCCGATCGGGCCGTTCGGTCGGGTGAAATCGTCGCCGTGAAGCCAGTCCTGGGCGCTGCGGGAGATCAGGAGTTCGGAACCGGGGCCCGAGTAGTACACGCGGTCCGCGGGGGCGTGAGTCGGACTCTCGTCGGGATCGTCGGAGAACTCCCACGCGGTCACGCCGTCGGTGATGAAGTACGGCGAGCCGTCGGGGCGCTCCACCCGCACTCGCCGTCCGTCGCGCCAGACCCGGACGTCGTGGTCACCGAGAACCACCGGCATCGGCGGCGCACCGATGAAACCGAAGGTCTCGGTGCGGTCGATCAGATCGGCGTGGAGCGTGCGGACGACCCCGCGGACCGGCAGGCGCGGCCCGTCGACCAGGACCTTGAGCACTTCGACCCATTCCGTCATGAGGGCTCCATCGGTGAAGGGGTAGTGCCCCCGACGGTACCGGTGGCCCTCGTGATTCCGGCTGCGTCGAGTTTCGAGAGCATCCTCCGCATG
Source organism: Tsukamurella sp. TY48 (assembly GCF_019656655.1). Classification (GTDB taxonomy): domain Bacteria; phylum Actinomycetota; class Actinomycetes; order Mycobacteriales; family Mycobacteriaceae; genus Tsukamurella; species Tsukamurella strandjordii. The sequence goes on from NZ_BPMV01000001.1 coordinate 2,020,594, forward strand.
TGCGGGTCGAACAGGGCCGGATCTTCGCGATGGATCGCATTCGGCGACCACCAACGGACGGAGCGGTACTCCCTCGGGTCGACCGCGAGAACTGTGTCCCGGGCATGTCCGAGCACGAACCACAGGCTCACGTCGTTGTGCACGTTGCTCGCGCCCGCGGTGTCGGTGATCGTGATGAAGAGGGGGTGGCGACCCACCGCCGGATGAAAGAGGGCATCGATTCCCAGCTCTTCGCGGCACTCCCGAACCACGGTGTCGGCGGGATGCTCGCCGGGCTCCACGTGACCCCCGGAGGGCAGCCACAGATTCGCCTTCACATGATCGCCGAGCAACACGACGCCACCGTGCGGATCGACGAGGAGGAAGTAGGACACCAGGTGCCGGACCGGTGCCACAGGGTCGGCGATGCGGCGGAAGACGTCGGTCGTGACTCCGAGCCACTCCAGGGTTTCGCGTTGATGCCGGACTTCGAGCTCGTCGAGTGGGTTGATGCGTGCCACTTCGGCTGCGATCTCCGCGAGTGCGTTGCTCATGCCGGCACGCTAGCGCCGATGTCCGACACCGGGCGCCGCGGCCAAGTTACGACGTGTTCTCGAAAAGGGTGCATCTTTGCGGTGGTGAATGCATGATAGGGATATGGCAGTCGTCGATCAGCTCCTCACTCGCAGCCGCCGCGCGCGGCGGCAGCCGCAGAACCTCGCGGACCTGCTCACGATGGTGGGGCTGACCAGTGGCGTCGCGAACATCATCATGCAGCTGTCGCTGCCGCCGGTCGGGCACGGCGTGCACGAGAGCCGCGTCGAATCCGGCAGCCCGCGGCGGCACCCGTTCAAGCGGCTCCGCACCACCGGCCAGCACCTCGTGGTCTCGGTCGCGGGCGACGAGCAGGATCGCGCGGCCTTCCGAGCCGAGATGGCCAAGGTGCACGCGCACGTCCACTCGACCGAGAAGAGTCCCGTGAAGTACAGCGGGAACTCGCGCGAACTGCAGCTGTGGGTGGCGGCCTGCCTGTACCGCTTCTACATCGATCAGTACGAATTCCTCTACGGCCCACTCGATCGCGAGACGCTCGACGTGCTGACGCCGGCGGCGGCACCGCTCGCCACGGGCGTCAACGTTCCGGAGTCGGCGTGGCCGCAGAGCTGGCAGGAGTTCGAGGACTACTGGAACTCGATGCTGCCCTCGCTCGCGATCGCCCCCGAGGTGCGCGACGATCTGAAATCGTTGTCGGACTTCATGTTCCTCAACGAGGCGCTCGGCCCTCCCGGATGGGTGCTGGCCAAGATCTTCGGCCCGCTCAACCACTTCATGACGCGCGGGAATCTGCCGCCCGCCTTCCGGGAGATGCTCGGCTGGGGGTGGACCGACACCGAACAGGAGTGGTTCGATCGCCTGCTCCGACTGTTGCGTCTGGCCGACGTGGTCAATCCGCAGGCGCTCACGCTCTACAACAAGCTGATGCTGTGGGACCTGCGGCTGCGGCTGCGGGTGACCGGATCGATCCTGGGGCGCGAGAAGATCCTCGACGAACCCCTCGGTGAGCAGGGTAAGACCCCGATCGACCGCTGGCGCGAGCGCCGTTAGCCCGACGGTGCGCGGTCTGGACTAGGGTCTGGACGCATGTCCAGCGCACCGTCGGACCTGCCCCGCAGGCGACTGACCCCCACCCAGGCGGACACCGTCGCGAAGCTGTGCGCGGCGGTACCCGCGGTGCTGGCCGAGCACGGGGTCGACGGGTTCACCGTGCGGCTGGCGGCGCGTGCCGCGGGGGTCTCGCCGGCCACCGCCTACACCTACTTCTCGTCGAAGAACCATCTGATCGCCGAGGTCTTCGCCCGCAGGGTGGAGGCCGAGCTCGTCGATCCCGATCCGGCTGCGGCCCCGCGGGATCGGCTCCTGGAGGTGCTGTGCGGGCTGGTCGATCTGGTGCTGATCGATCCGCAGTTCGCCACCGCCGTGAACACGGCACTGCTCGGGCACGAGCCCGATGCGCAGGTGGTGCGGTTGCGGGTGGGCCTGCTGATCCGCGGGCGCCTGGCCGAAGCGCTCGGGCCGGGTGCACCGTCGGGGCTGGTGGAGTCCGTCGAGCTCGCGTACTCGGGTGTGCTCGTGCAGGCGGGGATGGGATACATCGATGTCGCGGCGTCGAAGGCGGCGCTGACCCGCGCGGTCGACCTGATGATGCGCGACTGAATACCGAGAACCTGTTCCACTTCGGCGGGATCTGGACTACTGTCTGGACACATGTCCAGTTCCACGACCGTGCTCGACCCGTACTCCCACGCCTTCCATGACGACCCGTATCCGGTGTACGAGCGCCTGCGCGCCGAACAGCCGGTGTACTACAACCCGGAGCGCGATTTCTGGGCACTCTCCCGCTACGACGACGTGCGTGCGGCCTTTCGGGACACGGAGCGACTGTCGAGCGCGTGGGGTGTCACGCTGGAGCCGGCGGCCTACACCCCCGACGCCGAGTACGCGATGAGCTTCATCGCCATGGACGATCCGCGGCACATGCGCATCCGCCGGCTCGTGGCGAAGGCCTTCACCCCCAAGCGAGTCGGCGAACTGCGGCCGTGGATCGAGGGCCGCGTGCGCGAACACTGGGCGGCGTGCCTGGAGCGCGCCGAGTTCGACTTCGTCGCCGACTTCGCCGCCCTGGTGCCCATGGAGGTGATCTCCGAGATGATGGGTGTGCCGATCGCGGATCGGGATGAGCTGTGCAGGCTGGGCGATGTGCTGATCCACAGGGAGGACGGTGTTTTCGATGTTCCCCAGCCGGCGGCGGAGGCCTTCTTCGGCCTCTATCGGTACTACTTCGATCTCGTCGCCGAACGTCGAGGCCGCCCCGCAGACGATCTGGTGTCCGCCCTGATCGCCGCGCAGGTGGAGGGCGACGGCGGCGAGAAACAGGCCCTCACCGATGCGGAGATCGTGGGCATCCTGATCCTCATGATCGTGGCCGGGAACGAGACCACCACCAAGCTCCTCGGGAACGCGATGTACTGGGGCGCACGATTTCCCGACGAGGGCGCCAAACCCTTCGCCGCACCGCCACGGGTGGGGGAGTGGTCGGCGGAGACCCTGCGCTACGACACCTCGACCCAGATGCTGTTGCGGCGCGCGACATCCGAGGTGGAATTCCGCGGAACCGTGATCCCCGAGGGCGATCGGGTGCTGCTGCTGGTCGCCTCCGCCAACCGCGACGCCCAGATCTTCGACGACGCGGCCGCCTTCCGGATCGGTCGCGACACCTCGGCCTCGCTCAGCTTCGGCTTCGGCAGCCACTTCTGCCTGGGATCGCACCTCGCCAAGCTGGAGGCGGATATCGCTCTGGGCGAGGTGGTCTCGACGGTGCGCGGCTACGAGGTGGACTTCGATGCCGCCGAGCGGGTGCACTCGCTGAACGTGCGGGGCCTGTCGTCGCTGCCCATGCGCGTCACCCGGCGATGACGGTGCGGATCAGGCCGTGACGGTGCGCGTCAGGCGTTCATGACCCCGTGCATCACGATCTTCTCGGCCACGTCGCCGTAGTCGGCACCGTCGTCCGGCGAGCCGCCGATCAGGGTGGTGGAGAAGGTGACCAGGTGCTCGTCCTGCTGCGAGTACATCTCGTTGCGGATGGTGACCATGTCGAATCCGCCGACCTTGCGGTACTTGTCCACGTGCACGTGCATCGTCAGCTCGTGGCCCGCGACGATCGGCCGGTGGTAGGTCATCGACTCGTCGGCCTGCAGCAGCTGGCTCGCGCCGTAGCCGATCACCGAATCGTCGAACAGGTGCCGGTTGGCGACGATGCCCGCCACGCTCACCAGCATGGGCGGCGCCACCAGATCGTCGTAACCCGCGGCCGCCGCGGCGTCGAGCTCGAAGTACCGCGGATCGGTGAACTGCGAGGCGCGGGCGTACTCGCGCACCTTCTCGCGGCCCACGGTGTAGGTCTCCGGGTGCACGTAGTGGTAACCCACGGCGGCCTCCGCGCGCTCGCTGATCTCCTCGGGAGTCAGGGGGCGGTCGGCGAGTGCGGTGTCGTTGGGCATGTGGCGACGGTACGGGGACAGATGTCCCGAAGGTCTTGTGCGGACCTCCAAGGATCACTGCCGATGCTTGTCGCGGGTCAACCCGCCCGATGCCGGCGCACCGCCTCGCGGCTGCCGCAGCGCGGGGAACAGTACTGTTGCCGCCCGTTGCGCGAGACGTCCGCGAAGACGCGCTCGCAGTCGGAGGAGGCGCACCGTCCGAGCCGCGTCATCCCCCGTTCGGTGAGGTGCAGCGCGGTCCCGGTCAGGATCAGCACCGCGAGCTGACCGGCCAGGGTAGCGCCGGACTCGCGGTAGTGGATGTGCCAGCCGGTGCCGGCGTGGTCGGTCACCCGCGGGTGCGAGGCGTGCGTCGCGAGCAGCGCGTTGAGCAGTTCCACCCGCTCGGACACCTCGGCGGCATCGACCACCGTGAGCCACGCGTCGATCACCGCGCGGCAGCCCTCGAAGTCGCCCTCACCCACGGATTCGATCGACATGTCGTGCTCGTCGCACCGCCGGACCAGGTCGGTCAGATCGACGGGCGGGCGGTTCGCCAGGTCGACCGCCAGCAGCACCGGATCGGTCCCGTAAGGGTTGATATGCACAAGGCCATTACAGCACGATGTGTCGGTGCCCGACATCTCCACGACCACCCTGCTGCTGCTCCTGCTGGCCGCTCTCGCCGCCGGCTGGGTGGACTCGGTGGTGGGCGGCGGCGGCCTGATCCAGTTGCCCGCCCTGTTGATCGCCTTCCCCGGCGCGGCGCCGATCCACCTGCTGGCCACCAACAAGATGGCCTCCATCGCGGGCACCACCACCAGCAGCATCACCTTCTGGCGCCGCGTGAAACCCGACGCCCGCACCGCGGTCGCTCTTGCGGTCCCCGCCTTCGCGGGCGCGATCGTGGGCTCGCTGATCGCCTCGCACATCCCGCGCGCGGCGTTCAACCCGATCATCCTGGCGGCGCTCATCGTGGTCTTCGTCTACACGCTGCGCCAGCCCGATCTCGGCGGCAGCACCGCCCTGCGGTTCGCGGGGCACCGTCATCTCGTGGCGGCCGGGCTGGCCGGATTCGCGATCGGCGTGTACGACGGTGCGCTCGGCCCGGGCACGGGCTCCTTCCTCGTGTTCGCGATGGTGGGCCTCATGGGCTACGCCTTCCTGGAGGCCTCCGCCAAGGCGAAGGTCGCCAACCTCGCCACCAACCTGGCCTCGCTCGTGGTCTTCCTGCCGCAGGGTGCGGGCTACTGGAAGCTGGGCATCGCCATGGCGTGCGCCAACGTGGCGGGCGGCTACCTCGGCGCGCGCACGGCGGTGGCGAAGGGGAGCGGTTTCGTCAAGATCGTCTTCCTCGTGGTGGTCTCCGCATTCATCTGCAAGATCGGGTACGACGTTGTGCGCCAGTTCACGTAGAGCGCAACGGTTTGCGTTGTACCCCATGCGCGGACGTAAACTAGGTCAGTGAGCGAAGCCGTCCCTGCCCTGGAAGATCCGATCGACCTCGAAGCGTGGCGGACCGCGAACGAACTCTCGGTGCCCTTCGACGAGGCGCTCGACCAGTGGGCCGACGCCGCCTACGCCGTGCTCGTGGAAACCGCCGGCCGGTACGGCGCCTACATCAGCTTCGCCGAGCTCGCCGCCCGCGCCCAGGCCGAGGCGGGCATCGCGACCCGCGCCCCCGTCCGCACCTGGATCGCCGCCCTGCAGCGCCGCGTCACCGACCGCTGCCAGGCCGCGGGGGAGCCGCCGCTCGTGGCGCTCACCGTCGCACACGATCAGACGGTCGGCGACGGATACGCCTACGCCGTGGCCGCCGCCGGACTGCCCGTTCCGGCCGATCTGGACGAGCACGCCGCCGCCGCCCGTTTCGCCTGCTACCTGCACTACGGTGCGACGATCCCCGCCGGCGCCGGCCCGCAGCTCACCCCGAAGCTCGCCGAGGCGCGCCGCGCCGCGCAAGCCAAGGCGGTCAAGGCCCGTCCGGCGAAGAAGGCGTCCGGCCGCGTGGTCAAGGCCCGCACCACCGCGGCGCCCCGCGCGAGCGCCGGTGCCGCGGCCAAGCCCGCGAAGGCCTCCGCGCCCGCGAAGCCCGAGCCGCGCCAGGCCAAGCTGTGCCCCAACTGCTTCACCGAGCTCGCCGCCACCGGTATCTGCGGCTACTGCTGAACCCGCGTGGTCTGCACCTCGCGTTGATCCTGACCACTGCCGTCTCCGGCGGTCGCGGTTACGATGACGCGCGGGAGGTGGCACCGGAGGGTTACGAATCGTCCAGCGCCGGTGAAGAACTGTGAACTCATCGCTGTCGTTCGACCCGGCGCTGCTCTACGTGCACATCTCCCGGTGGGAGTACCAGTGCTGCGGCGAGGTCCCGCGGCGCGGCGGGACGGTGCTCGGCGCCCTCACCCTCTATCCGAGCCACCGGCCCGGCTATCCCGCGCCGGTGGTCCACGACTGGGACACCCGCAGCGGCCTGGTGCAGATCGGTGACGTGGTCGCCCAGCTCGGCCACTCGGTCACCGATCCGTACCGCACCGACATCATCATCAGCCTCGGCTGGCACGGGCACGGTCTGCCGCCGCAGGTGGCCGGACGGATCGAGCTGCTGGTCGAGGAGACGGGCCGGTACGTGCGCGGACCCGACGGCACCTTCACGATCGACCCGAGCACCGTCGAGTACCGCGAGGTGCGCGAGGCCACCCGCCGGCCCGAGGACCGCGCCGAACCGGGCGGCCCCGCGGCGCCCGGCGTGGTCGCCGGAATCCGGGTGACCGACGTGCACTTCCCCACGCAGGAGGAGATCGACGCCCGCGTGCTCCGGGAGGACCGCGACCGGCGCACCGTGGTGCTCGCCGGGCCCGCGGCGTGCTTCGGCCCGACCGCGCCCGAGGTCGGCGGCGTGATCGAGGTGGACCTCGGCGACGTCCGGCTCAGCAAGAACGGGCTGCTGTCCACGCTGACCCATCGGGTGCGCGGCGAGGTGGTGCGGGCGAGCGCGATGAGCCGGCCCAGCCACTCCCACACCGGTTTCGGTGCTCGGACTGCGCAACCGCCGGAGCGGCTCATGGTGCGCCTCGTGATCGACCCCGACGATGCGCGCTGATCGGACCGCCGCGGTTCGTCGCACGGGCCGCGATGCCCCCTGGGGCCTGACGGACCGACGGGGCAAAATGGATGGATGCAAGGTCGGGTAGCGCCGCTCACCGGGCTGCGTGCCGTCGCCGCAGCCTCGGTGTGCCTGACGCACGCCGCGTTCGCCACCGGTCACTACACCGACGACTTCCCGGGGCACCTGTGGGCGCGGTTCGAGATCGGCGTGCCCATCTTCTTCGCGCTCTCGGGTTTCCTGCTGTTCCGGCCGTGGGTGCGCCTGCTGCGCGAGGGGCAGCACCACCAGCCCGATCTGCGGCGGTACGCCTGGCACCGATTCCGCCGTGTGGTCCCGGCGTACTGGGTGGTGGTCACCTTCGTCTACCTGCTGGGCCTGGTGCGATACGAGCCCAACCCCTCGGGCGGGGGCCTCGACGGCTACCTCCGCAACCTCGGATTCATCCAGATCTACGGCTTCGGGCACCTGCGGGTGGGACTCACGCAGGCCTGGAGCCTGGCCGTCGAGGTGGCCTTCTACGTGGCCCTGCCCTTCATCGGGTGGGTGCTCACCGCCGTGATCTGCCGGTACCGCTGGCGCCCCGGCCTCCTCCTCGGATCGCTCGCGGTGCTGGGCGCGGTGAGCCCGATCTGGGCGGTCATCGCCCCCGGTATCCAGATCACCGCACGGATGTGGCCACCCGCCTACCTGTGGTGGTTCGTGGCCGGGATGGTGCTCACCGTGTGCGCCGAGCTGATCCGCGGCTGGCCCCGCTGGGCCACCCCCGCCTGCCTGGTGCTCGCCGTGACCGCCTTCGTGGTTTCGGCACTGCCCGCAGTGGGGGGCGCGCCCACCATGGTGCCCAAGAGCGCGGTCGAGGCCATCGTGAAATCCGCGCTGTACCTCATCGTGGCCGCCGCGCTGATAGCTCCGCTCGCCCTCGCCCCCGGTAGCGCCGACCCCTACCACCGGTTCCTCGGCAGCCGACCCATGGTGTGGCTCGGCGGCATCTCCTACGAGTACTTCCTGGTGCACCTCATCGTGATGGACGTGCTGCTGCTCGACGTCTTCCGGTGGACCCCCTTCACCGGGAACATCGCCGTCGCCTTCGTCGCGACGTCGCTGGTCAGCGTCCCGCTCGCGTGGGGGCTGCGCGCGGCGCTGCCGTTCGGGGACAATGGCCGGGGGAAGCGACCGCAGCAGCGACGAGAGGGGGTGACCGGATGACCGAACCGGAACCGCGGGAGGTGCCGATCGAGGCGACCGAACCCGAGGTGCACATCGAGGCGCCCGTGCGCCGCTGGTGCGACGCCCGGGCCATCCCCATGCCGCGGCGCGAGCTGTCCGACGAGGCCGCACTCCTCATCGCCGCCGGCCATCTCCAACCCGCCGCCCGCGAGGTGGTGATCAACCGTTTCGACACCGAGCGCGCCTTTCCCGACATCGGCGGCTACGCCAAGCTGCGCAAGCTCGGGCGGATCGCCGAGCCCCCGCCCCCGGCACCGTCGGTCGACGGGGTGCCGCCCAGCCCGCTCGCCCAGGCCAAGAGCGCGGCCGAGGCGATCCGCGCCGCCGATGCCCGCCGCAAGCTGGCGGGCTACCGCCACGCCTTCACGCTGAACCGGGTGTCCTTCGCAGCGGGTGTTCGCGCCGTGCGCAAGGCACGCAAGGACGCCGTCCACCTCGACCTCGACGAGCGCGACGCACTCTTCGATGCGCTCTGCCAGACCCCGCTGCCGATGACGCCGTCGGCCGGCGCCGTGGCGGCGCGCACCGTCTCCCGCGTGGCCGGGCCGGTGCTGCGGCTCGCGCCCCAGGTGGCCGACTGGGTCGACGGACACGGCGCCCCCGATCCCCGGCTGCTGATCTTCGAGGACCGCTACGACGTACTGCTGTTCCTCGCCGGCCTGGTCTACGACAAGGTCACGTATTCGCGGTCCGTGAGCTCCGGCGATCTCGATGAGCAACTGCTGCAATTGGATCTGCCCACCGATCTGGTGCAGATCTCCGCCGATGTGGCGCAGCTGAAGTCGGTGTGGGGCCAGCTGCGCTACGCCCCGGGACTGGCCGACGGTACGCGCTCCAGCGAGCTCGACCGGGTCTGGGACGAGCTGGTGGACCGGGTCACGGCGCTGACCAAGGTGGGCGACCTGGTGGACGTGGCCGATTCCAAACGGCCCCGGCGCATGTCGATCGAATCCATCGACCAGCAGATCCACGAGTTGGTGCTGCGCTCCGGCGAACGCGAGATCTCCACACAGAGCGCCAAGCGGGTCGCGAGCCAGATCGTGGGCGTGCGCGGAGAGATCGGCGGGCCGAAACGGCAGGCCCTGCCTCCGTCGGCGCCCCGAGGCGAATCACCGGCTGTGACCGATGGCCCGGATGCACCGGCCGAGCGGTAGCGCCGCATGACCACTGCCGTCGTCGCGTTCTTCGCGAGCGTGGCCCTCGTGGTGGCGGGGTGGGTCGTCTGGGGCACGAACACGACGACCAACCGGTGGCGCAGGTGCAACGCCTTCGTACTGCTCGTGATCGCCGGCGCGATCCCGGCGGCACTCGGCGAACCGTGGTCGGCCGGTCCGATCCTCGTTCTCGCATCGGCGGTGTTGCGTTTCAGGTCACTGCCGAAGGGCGAGGTGAAGCAGCTGTTCACCGCGGAGAACGGTCGGGATCAGTCGCGGGACCAGGACGCCAGGTAGGATTTCTCCTCGTCGGTGAGGCGGCGCAGGGCGCGCTTGTCGATATCGACCACGGCCATCTGCGTGGTGGCGAGGATCGCGGGTTTGGATTCGGGCGCGGCCCCCGCGGCCCGCACCTCGTAGCCGATGGTGAAGTCGACGCTGCGGTTGCCCGCGATGTACATGCCCACCTGAACCGGCGAATCCTCGTGGAACAGTTGGGCTTTGTACTTGATCGCCACATCGGCGATGAACGCGCTCTTGATCAGCGGCGCATACTTCTCACCGGCCGACAGCAGCCACTGGATGCGTGCCTCCTCCAGCAGCGTCACCATCCGCGCGTGATTGACGTGCCCCAGGGCATCCATATCCGACCAGCGCACCGGGACGTGCGCGGTGAACGCGAACTCATGCTTGGACAGGCTCATCGATGTGCTCTCCTTCGGCGGTTCATGCCCGTGCTGCGCTCCGAGAGTCGTCGGGCGGGCACACCGCCGGTTCCGTCCGCCGTCTCGGTGCACCGCATCTATTGCTGCCAGCCCGTGGCGAAGTCCAGGAAGGCGTCGTTCTCCTCCGGGACGGTCACGGTGACGCGCACACCCTCGCCCACGAAGCCGCGCACCAGGATTCCGGCCTCGGCGGCGTCGGCGGTGAACCGGGCCGCATCGTCGCCGAGGGGCAGCCACACGAAGTTGGACTGCGTGTGCGGCACGTCGTATCCGGCCTCCCGCAGCGTGTCCCGGACGCGGACGCGCTCGGCGACCACGCCCTCGGTGCGCGCCAGCAGCTCGTCGCTCGCACGGAGCGAGGCGATGGCGGCGGCCTGCGCGGGCACGCTCACCGAGAAGGGCAGGTGCACCTTGGTCATCGCGGCGATCAGCTCCGGATCGCCGATCGCGTAGCCCACCCGCACCCCGGCCAGGCCGTAGGCCTTCGAGAAGGTGCGCAGCGCGATCACGTTGCGGTGCCGCGCGACCACGGCCACGCCGTCGATCCGCTCACCGCTCTGCGCGTTGCCGCGGTGGTACTCGTAGTACGCCTCGTCGAGCGCCACGATCACCTGCGGCGGGACCTTCGCCAGGAAGGCCTCGAGCTGCTCCTCCGAGACCGTGGTCCCGGTGGGGTTGTTCGGGTTGCAGACGAAGATGAGGCGGGTGCGGTCGGTGATCGCCGCGGCCATCGCATCCAGATCGTGCACCGCATCGGCGGTGAGCGGCACCTGCACCGGCACCGCGCCCACCACCCGAGTGATGATCGGATAGGCCTCGAAGCTGCGCCACGCGAAGATCACCTCGTCGCCGGGGCGGCAGGTGACCTGCACCAGGTCCTGGCACAGCGCCACCGAACCGCAGCCCACGTGCACCTGCTCCTCGGTGGCCCCGGTCAGCTTCGCGAGCTCGGCCCGCAACGCCACGGCACCGTTGTCCGGATAGCGGTTCGCCCCCGTCAGCGCTTCGGCCAGGGCGGCGGCCACGGAGGGCAGCGGACCGTCGACCACCTCGTTCGAGGAGAGCTTGATCGCCGACGGCACCGACTTGCCCGGCACGTACGCCGGCAGCGTCTCGAGATCGGCGCGGATGCCGAGCTGTCCGGACTGGGATTCGTTCGCGGAGGCCACCCCGCCAGGGTAGTCCGACGGTCCGCCGCCCCTCGGAGCACCGTCATTCCCCGAGCGAGGCGTACGACTCCTTCACGAACCGCAGGTGCGACCACGTCTCCACCCCGGACACCGAGGGCAGGGCGCGCACCGCGTCCACCGCCTCCGCGAGCCCGGCGGCGGCCGGGGACCGGACGGTGGCCAGAAGATCGAACGTGCCCACGGTGCGCGCCAGGAAGCTGACGCCCGCCACCGCGGCCACCTCGTCCGCGGCGGCGCGCGCCGCGCCGGTCACGTGGATCCCCATCCCCATCGCGTGCTCCGAGCCGCGGCTCACGATCGGCCCGATCCGCACCACCGCGCCGTCCACCAGGCGCAGCACCCGCCGCCGGGCGGCGGCCGCCGACAGGCCCGCGGCGGCACCGAGCTGGACGTAGGACGCCCGACCGTCGCGCTCCAGGCTCCGCAGGAGCGCGATATCGGCCTCGTCGAGCTGGGCATCGGCATCGCCGACCGGCCCGACCGCGTCCCGGTGCACCTCCCGGTAGGCGAGCGTCTCCGCCCGCGCGACACCGGGCAGCGAGCGCAGGCGGGCGAGCGCACCGTCGACGGCCTCCGCGGAGCCCGTGCGGATCTCCGCGGCCACCGCGAACCGGCCCGTGGTCACCGAGACGTAGACGACCTCCGGGAGCGTCGCAAGGGCCCCGGCCACGGGGGCCGCCGGACCGTCCACCTCGATCCGGACGTAACAGATGGTGCCGCGTCCGAGGACCGACGGATGCACCACGCCCTGCACCGTGAAGGCGCCCGAATCGAGGAGCCGGCGCAGACGCGAGGCGACGGTGGCGCGGGTGACGCCGACGGCCGCGGCGAGTTCGCGATGACTCATCCGCCCGTCGCGTGCGAGCAGGTCGAGCAGCGCCCGGTCGATCTCGTCCATCGCCCCTCCCGAAGTTCCACGCCGCATTTTCCGCACGGCGCACTGCTCCAATAGTGCACCCACACAGGCTTCGGCGCGCCCAATGGAGACCAGATCGCCCCCCGCATGCGCAGATCGATCGTCGATCGATTCTCGCCGGTTCCGAACTGCTTGCACGACCCTGTGATGGGGCTTACAGTTGGCCGACCCAGCGCGGGAGAGCCGCAGGTCAGGAGACGAAATGGACCATTCAATCCCCGAAGGCGATGTGCTCGCCGCCGCCGACCGCATCATCGAGGCCTTCGCCGCCACCGATACCGATCGCTACTTCGCGGGCTTCCACCCGCGAGCCACGTTCGTCTTCCACACCGAGCCTCGCACCCTCGGCGACCGGGCCGAATACGAGCGACTGTGGTCCGGCTGGGTGAACGCCGGCTGGCACGTGGTGTCCTGCGACAGCAGCGAGCGCGTGGTCACCACGGTCGGCGCCACCGCAGTGTTCAGCCACTCGGTGCGCACCGTGACCCAGGACGGCGACGGCACCCGCACCGAGACCCGCGAACGCGAATCGATCGTCTTCGCCGCGGCCCCCGACGGCGGGCTCATCGCCGTCCACGAGCACCTCTCGGCCGCCTGATGCTGCGCTACTACCGGCGACTCGACGCCCACCTGCACGCCGGCGCCGACGACGGCACCCCCGTGACCGGCGATCTCAGCGGGCGGCGCGTCTTCGCGATCTGGCTCGCCGCGAATCTCGTGGTGACCACGATGCTCACCGGCACGCTGTTCGTCCCGTCGGTCTCGCTGAGCAGCGCGCTGTGGCTGATCCTGGCGGGCACGGTGGTCGGTGCCCTGGTGCTCGTGACCGTGGGCAACGTGGGCACCCGCACCGGACTGCCGACGATGGCACTCACCCGGGCCTCGTTCGGTGTTCGCGGAAGCCGGATCCCGGTGGCCGCCAACATCGCCGTGCTCATGGGCTGGAGCTGGGTGCAGGCCATGCTGGCCGGCGTCACCGTGAACTACGTGGTGCAGCAGCAGACCGGCTACTCCAACCCCACGCTGTTCTCCGTGCTGTGCGAGGTGATCGTGGTCTCGCTCGCGATCTTCGGTCACGCGGGTATCGCCAAGGTGGAACCGATTCTGGCCGTGGTGATCCTGGCGATCATGGCCTACCTGTTCATCGACATGTTCGGTGACGGTTTCGACCGGCTCAACGCGCTGCCCCGCGATCCCGAAGGCCTCAGCGGGCTCGGGATCTTCGACATCGTGGTGGCCACGGCGATCTCGTGGACCGTGCTCTCCGCCGATATCAACCGGTTCGCCAAGACCGAGCGCGGCGGCGTGATCGGCTCGGGCCTGGGCTACGTCGCGTCGACCGTGGCCGCGATGGCGCTGGGCGCCACCGCGATCGCGTGGCTGCTCGCGAACGGCAAGGACGCCCCGCCCTTCGACCCGACGGTGATCGTCGCCGAGTTCGGGGTGCCGCTCGCGATCGTGGTCTTCTTCTCCGTGATGGCCACCAACACCATGGCCGTGTACGGGATGGTCACCTCGCTCGTGAACGCCGAACCGGGACGGATCCGGTTCCTCCCCGCCGCACTGGGATTGGGCATCATCTCGATCGCCGGATCGGCGTGGCTGGCGCTGCTGGACAAGTTCACCGCTTTCCTCACCGCGATCGGCATCGTCTTCATCCCCGTGTTCGCGATCATCATCGTGGACTACTACGTGCTGCGGCGCGGTCGCTACGCCGCCTCACTCGCCGAGGCCGGATCGCGCGACTACTGGTACCGCGGCGGCTGGAACCCGGTGGCGGTCATCGTGTGGCTGGTGGGCGTCGGCTTCTCCTCGGCCATCACCTACCTGTGGGTGAGCCCGGTGGGTGCCACCGTGCCCACCTTCCTGGTGAGCGCCGGGTTCTACTGGGCGGTGAGCGTCGCGACCCGGACGCGGGAGCCGGTTTCGGCGTGAGCTGGGTCGACCTCACGCACACGCTGAGCCCCGGGACCGAGTACCCGGGCGACCCGCCGATCGTCGCCGAGCCCGCGCTCACGCTCGACGCCGACGGTGTGGCGGTCACGCGACTGCACCTGTCCACGCACAGCGGCACGCATGTGGACGCCCCGTGCCACACCGTCGACGGCGGGCGCACCGTGGCCGACATCGGGATCGAAGAACTCCTGGGCCCCGCCCGGGTGGTCCGTGTCGATGTTCCTGCGGGTGGCGTGATCGGTCCCGAGGCGCTCGGCGATCTGCCGCTCCGGCTGCCCGCGATCGTGCTGATCGCGACGGGCTGGGACCGATGGTTCGGCACTCCCGGATACCGGGAACACCCCGCCCTGTCGGCCGCGGCGGCGGAAGCGTTGTGGGAGCGGGGAATGCGGGTGCTCGGTGTGGACACCTACAGCCCGGACCCGATCGACTCCGAGGGCTTTCCCGTGCACGCCCTGGTGCTCGGCCGCGATGGACTCATCGTCGAGAACCTGCGCGGTCTCACGGATCTTCCCGTGGAGTGCGAGGTGGGGATCCACCCGCTCCGGGTGGGCCCGTTCGACGGTGCGCCCGTGCGCGCCGTCGCCCGGCTCGCCTAGCGGGTTCGACGCGGCGAGGCCGGCCCCGCGATCGGGACCGGCCTCGTGATCGTGCTGCGGCTCAAGCGCCGCGTGGCATCAGTTGCCCGTCAACTTGTCCTTGACGGCGTCGACGCCCTCCTTGACCTTGTCGGCGGCCTCGGTGACCTTGTCCTTCACCGCGGCGAGACCCTGATCGGCCTGGCCCTCGGCCTTGAGGTCGTCGTCGCCGGTGGCGGCGCCGGCCGCCTCCTTCGCACGGCCCTTGAGGTCCTCTGCCTTGTTCTTCGCGTCATCTGCGATTCCCATGCCGCACTTCCTCTCGGTAGATGTCATTCATTTCCCGAGGTGGGGTCTCCACCTCAAGCCTCTGGTGTTCCGGCCACCGCGTGGTCGCGGCGCCGATCGCTCGTGTCCTCACCGTTGATGAGGACCTGTAGCCGCACATCGGGATTCGTCGCCCGGGTCACCTCGTGCTGCGCCGCTCGCGCCAAGGCGGCCAATTCCTCGTCGCTCGCGCCGGGCGCCACGGTGACCGACACCCGGATCACCGGGTGTCCCCGCTCCACCAGCGTGGCCGAGCGGGCCCGCCGGATCAGCTCGCTGCGCGCCAGATCGTCGGCCACGGCCTCGGCGACCTTCCCGAGGTCGACGCTGCCGCCGTCCTCGGTGTCGACGGTCTTCGAGGCCGGTGCGCGCAGGTGCCGCACCAGCAGCCAGGCGGTCACGAGGACCAGCAGAACGCCCGCCGCCACCACCGACGCCTGCCACCACGGCTTATCGGGCGAGGCCGCGATCACGTCCGGCGCGAGCCGGTGCGTGGCCTCGGTGGTGAACGCCACGCCCTGCCGGTAGGCGAGCAGCCACGCGCCGCCCGCGATCAGCGCCAGGCCCAGTACGCCCGCCAGGATGCGGTCGATGACCCGTGTGGACGACCTCATGAACGTGCTCCCTTCCGTCGCGCGCGAGCCGCTCGGCGGCCCAGCCAGAGTTCGTCGGAGATCGGCGTGTGACTGCGCTTGCGCGGCTTCACCGCAGCGATCACCAGCACGAGGCCGACCACGATCGCGGCGATCGCCGCGGGCCACGTCCACCACGCCCACCGCAGGTCGTCGGCGATCCGGGGGACCGCGTCGATCCACCGGCCGCCGCCCACCCAGCCCAGCGAGACCAGGCTGTCGCGCAGCGCGAGGACGCCGAGCACCAGGAAGGCGAACAGCACGGGCACCGCGACGATGCTCGATCCCGCCGTGCGGCGGGGCGCATTGCGCCGGGCGTCCAGTGTGGCGTGCGGCTCCGGCTCGGTCTCGGTTGCGGTGTGCAGCGCGAGAGCGCGTCGCGGAGCCGACGATTCGCCACTGACGCGAGCCACGTGGACGTGCACGGACGACGGTGATTCGCCCAGGCTGCGGGCCAGCTCATCGTCGACCGCCCAGCGCACCGAATCCACCAACCGCGATGCGTCCAGCGGCCATTCGGCCGCCACCTGCACCTGCACTTCCTTCCGCTCGCTGTCCGCGAAACGGATCGACGGGAGCTGCCGCAGCGGGAGGCCGCGGTGCCGCACCGTGCCGGGAACCGACAGGACGGCGTGTTCGATCAGCCGCTGGCGCACGCGGTCGTCGATCACCGTCCGGCCGCGGCAGGCGCGGTCCGCACCGTCCGCCGCCTCGCCTTGCGGCGCCGCGTCGGAGGTGACGGCGTCAGGGGTCACCGCTTCGGAGGTCATGGTCAGCTCCGGTCGCGCCGCCGCAGGGCGGTGAGATCGATCAGGCCGTCGAAGTGCGCTCCGATCGCGAGCCCGGCGCCGCCGAGCACGATGGCCAGGAGGAATCCCACGAGGCCCCCGGAGACTGCGGCGATCGCCAGCAGGAGGCCGATCACGGCTCCCCACACGGTGAAGTTCTGCGTCATGCGGTCATCTCCTTCGAACGGTCGGTGCTCTCCGGCACCCGGATATCGGCCACGATCACCTGGATCGGTACCCCGGCCGCGTCGGTCGCGGCCTGTCGAGCGCTCTCGGCGATGGCGACGAGGTCGGTATCACCACGGAACTCGACGACGATGCTCACCTGCCCCGACTCGTCATCGACCCGGATACCGGGCACCGTCCGGCCGGGGAGGTAGGTCGCGGCCGAGCCCGCGGCCCCGGCGTGCAGCCCCGCCACACCGTCGACCGCCGTCACCGCGGCGACGATCCGGTCGATGCGTTCGGCGTGTGCGCGGCTCACTGGACTCGCGACTCCGTGGCGGGGGTCTCGTCATCGTCGGAATCCGGGAAGTGCACGTCGTGCACCGTCACGTTGACCTCGGTGACCTGCAGGCCCGTCATCGACTCGATCGCATCGATCACGTTGTTCCGGATGCCGGCGGCGAGATCGTGAATGGCCACGCCGTACTCCGCGACGATCGCCACATCGACCGCGGCCTGCTTCTCGCCGACCTCGACGGTGACGCCCTGCGTCAGGTCGGGTGCGCCGGGCAGCGTCTCGCGGATCTTGCCGACCACGCGGGCGGCCTGGCCGCCCAGGTCGTACACGCCGTCCACCTCGCGCGCCGCGATTCCGGCGATCTTCGACACCACGACATCGGCGATGTTGGTCGAGCCGCGGCCGTTGGCGGTCGCGACCTCCGAGCCGGGGGTCTTCTCGGTGGCAGTCGAGGCAGCAGGGCTGGTGGTGGTCGAGGTCATCTTCCGTCTCCTTGTGTCGACTGATGTGCCGGGATCCTTTCCGGCACTATGGAGTGAGTCGGCTCGGACACGAGATCGGCACGCGGTTGTGACCTATCTCACGAAGGAGGATGGTTGAACGACCCGGAGCTGTTGTCGTCGCTCTCCGACGAGACCCTCACCAGGCGGGCACAGCGCGGCGATGCCGCCGCCTTCGATGCGCTCGTTCAGAGGCATGCGCCGGCCCTGTTCCGCTTCGTGGCGCGCACCTTCCCGCAACGCACCGACTGCGACGACGTGGTGCAGGAGTCCTTGATCGCGGCATGGAAGGCGCTGCCGACCTTCGCCTTCCGGTCCAGTGTGCGCACCTGGCTGTTCTCCATCGCCTCGCGCAAGACCGTCGACGTGCTGCGATGCCGTCATGCGGTCGTGGTGTCCGACATGGTGCAGGACGTTGCGACCACGGACCCCGGCCCCGTCGAATTGGCCGCCGACAGCGACTTCCTCGGCGCACTGAGCCGGGAGCTGGCCCGACTGCCCTATCCGTCCCGGGCGGCGTGGTGGCTGCGCGAGGTGGACGGCCTGTCGACCGCCGAGATCGCCGCCGTGCTGCGCACCACCGAGGGGTCGGTGCGCGGGCACCTGCAGCGCACGCGACGCCATCTCGCGGAGGCCCTGGAGGGATACCGCCCATGACCCATCTGACGACCCTTCCGGCGCGGATCGCCGGTTTCCGGCCTTGTACAAGCGGACGATTCGTGGTCACACTGGGGGAGCTATGAGTTTCACTCCAGCAAAAGACCACGTTCCCGGAGCCCCGGTGGCGAACGAATGGATTGCCGACGCGACCCGTCGGCTCGCGGGCCTGACCGCATCCGAGTCCGACGCCCCCGAGGCCGCGTCCGGCTGGGGTGCCGACGCGATCGAACGGCTTCGCTCCGCGGTGTCCCACCAGGTTTCCGGGCTTCCCCGGCGCTCGCGGCCGGTGGCGACCACGAAGCCCGGTATCGACATCACGCAACTCGCGCTCACCAAGGCGCTCACGATCGCGCTCTCCGACGAGGCGGCGGCCGAATCCGCCGCCATCGCCGATATCGAGTTCGTCCTCGACGGTGCCGCGGTGACCGGCGTGCACGTGCACCTCGTGGCCGTGGGCACCGGAGCTCGTGCGGAGACGATGCTCGTGGGTGGCGATCGGCTCCGCGACCGCGCGGCCGCCGTGCTCGCCGGCATCGTCGGCCCGGTCGAGGTGCGCGTTGACCTCACGTGGGAGGACCTCGTGACCAGCGGGCAGAACTAGGCCGGAAGCGGCGTGGCCTGCGGTTTTGTGGGTTACGGGAGCGTTGTGTAAAGTAGCTGCTCGGCGGTTGCGCGTGCCCCGTACGGAGCGCTCGCGTATCGCGTCCTACTTGGAGGCGTGCCAGAGCGGCCGAATGGGACTCACTGCTAATGAGTTGTCCGGCCAACACCGGACCGGAGGTTCAAATCCTCTCGCCTCCGCCACGGCGGTCTTCGGACCGGCGACAATTGAAAATGGGTATGCGCCCGTAGCTCAGTGGATAGAGCATCTGACTACGGATCAGAAGGTCAGGGGTTCGAATCCCTTCGGGCGCACAGTGAAATCAGGTCCGGTTCCCAGCAGGGAGCCGGACCTGATTCGTTGCACGGGATCGCCGGCCGCTACGGCACGTCGAGGAGGCGGGCGACCAGCTGCTCCGCCTGGTGCAGATTCGCGTCCGGCGCGATCAGGCCGTAGACCACGGTGACATCCGGGCCGGAGAAGCTGATGAGGCCCTCGGTGTTCATCAGGGCGAGCTCGATGGGGACGGACTCGGGACGGTGCAGCACGGCGGCGCGGGTGGTCCAATCGGCGGTGCAGAACCGGATCAGGGTCAGCGTCTGGAGCCGGACGCCGAGTGCCGGTAGCACGCTGGGGAGCTCCGCCCTCAGGTCGCGGGACCGCGGCCACCAGACCCCGTCGACCATGCGGGCGCGAGTGCGGTGCCGCGGCAGGAGTACGCGTCCCGGAACCGCGCGCCCGGGCCTGGCGTGCGGACGTTCGAGCAGCCGTCGCAGAGCCTCGGGGGACTTCCGGGGGGTAGGCACCCCGGCTACATGAATCCGGGAATGGTGCACAGTACGAACACTCCGAACACGATCCACGGCCACTTCCGGCGCCGTCGCGGAGGCTGGAGTTCGTTCTTCTTCGTCATGGCGCTCCCTGCTGGTGAGATCGGGCTCGCCCGCTGAACGGAGCCGGGAGCACCGGGCTGATCCCGATGGGGTTTTCGACTCCTGCCTTCGAGCCTACGCGCCTTCCGTGATCTCGGCGGTGACGATCTCGTGACGGGGGCGACCGGCACCGGCTACCGTCGTTGTACGGAAAAGGAGGGTCATGGGCGAGCGCGTGGAATCGACGTCGGAGGCGCGGGCACTGCTCCGTGATCTGTGGGGGCAGCACGGGCCGCTGCTGATCCACCAGAGCGGCGGCTGCTGCGACGGCTCCGCCCCGATGTGCTTCACCGTGGAGGAGTTCCGCGTCGGCGATGCGAACGTGCGGCTCGGCACCGTCGACCTGGGCGACGGTGCGCTCGTGCCCGTGTGGGTGTCCGAGGCGGAGGCGCGGGTCTGGGAGAACAGCACCCTGACCCTGGACGCCGTACCCGGCCGGGCCGCCGGCTTCTCACTGGAGGGATCGAGCGGCCGGCGATTCGTTTCCCGGGTGGACATCGCCGCCTCCTGCCCCACGCCGGAAGGCTGATCGAACTGCCGCTCCCGTTCGGCGAACGGTCCCGATCTGCGACAGGGCGGCCCGAAAACTGCGACACCAGCGGACCGCACCACCGGCTACCGGCGGATTCGCTTCCCGAGACTGCGACGCAGCACTGATATCCGGTGCTCAGCCCGGAGCGGCGGCCCTTCGGCTTCACGGAATCGACACGGCATCGACAAGGAATCGTCACAGATAAAGGTGCAAGTGCCGCAAATCGGGTGATGAGATCCCCTAGGGGAAACCGGAATTCAGACGTGTGTTCTGAGACACGCTGGCGCCCAAGCATTTCAGTTGGTAGGTTCCTGAGTTGCAAAAGCAAACAGTATGCCGAAGGACTGCTTTCACTGAGTGAAGCAGCACAACCTCGGTGGAGTGATCCGCGTGAGGTTCGCGCTTCGAAGATGTTGTAGTGCAGGTGGTTACGGTTCGAAGCCATCCACCCGTGTGGATGGTGATCCGGGCCGCGGGGAGTGAGAAGTATGTCAGTGAATCGTCGAAGTGCGTTCAAGGTCGCCTTCATCGCCGGTGGCGTCGTCGCCGCCCAGCCGCTGTTGTCAGCGATCCCTGATGCATCGGCGGAGCCTTCCTCTCAATGGATTCCGCGCCTCACCGCAGATTGCTCGCCCGATCAGCTCGCTACCCGGGCCCGTCTCCTCGCGGAGGCCAGGCAGACCTACCGCTGGTCCACCACCATCGAGAACGTCGTCGGAGTGCCGATGTCGGCCGACCTACCACTGGGCGAGAATCCGACGATCGATTGGTTGATCGAGTTCATCGACAACTTCCTCAATCTGGTCGAGAACCTCGTCGACAGCGTCGTGATCGCCGTTCTGCCCCAGCTCAAGTCCGAAACCCTGGCCTGCAGTGTGCAGATCCGTGCCCTCAAGAACCAGTTCGCCGGGATCGCCCGCGCGGTCGACGCACTGTCGAAGAAGTACCTCAGCGCCACACTCGACACGGTCGTCGATGCCACGGACAAGGCGGTGGTCGGCACCTGGGTCACGGCCCTCCTCGGCATCCTGTCCGCATTGCAGGCCATCCGCCGCACCGTGTTCGGGGCCGTCGAGCGTTCGCTGGTCGGTCAGAAACTGTGGATCGGGGACATCGGGGACAAGGGAAACCTCCAGCGGTACAACGCGATGTGGGGATCGATTCCGCTTCCGTCGGTGGCGGAGAGGCTGCGTGACGATGACTTCTTCGGGCACACCAGGCTGGCGGGCCCCAACCCCATGATCATCGAGAAGGTCTCCGAGCGATTGCCGCGCAGCGCGAAGATCGACGATGCCAAGTTCGCCGCGGCCACGGGAGAGTCCCTGCGCGTCGCGCTCGCCGAAGGCCGGCTGTTCCTCTGCGACTATCGCCCACTGGGGCGCATGGCGAAGGAGGATGCGACGTACAAGCTGTTGACCGGTCCGAACTGGAACACCGCGCCGATCGCGATCTTCCTGCGGCCGCGGGGAAGTCGTCAGCTCAAGCCCGCTGCGATTCAGGTGGGGCAGGTCCCGGGGGAGAGCCCCGTCTTCTACGCCGCCACGCGGACCTCCACGTCGAGCGACTACTGGGGCTGGCAGATGGCCAAGACCATCGTTCAGACCGCCGACTTCAATCACCACGAGATGTTCAGTCACCTGGCGCGCACGCACCTGATCTCCGAGGCGTTCTGCGTTGCCGCACACCGGCAACTCCCTCCGGGGCACCCGCTTCACACCCTGCTGATCCCCCACTTCGAAGGCGACCTGTTCATCAACAACCTCGCCGCATCGATCATCATGGGGCCCGAGACCTTCGGTGACCTGATCCTCGCCTCCGACATCTCGGACACCCAATCGACAGCCGGAAAAGCCCGTCTCGACTGGAACTTCACGGACTCGATTCCGGAACGCGACCTGGCATCACGGGGCATGGACGATCCCGATATCGACTTCCCGTACCGGGACGATGCACGGTTGATCTGGTCGGCGATCGAACGCTGGGTGCACGACTACGTCTGGGTGTACTACCGCGACGACGCCGCGGTCGCGGCCGATGCGGACCTCGGGCGATGGCTCGCCGAGGCGAGGGATCAGGGCAAGATCGCGGGCATCCCTCCGGTGCGGAACAGGAAGTCCCTCGTCGAGGTGATCACGATGATCATCTTCACCGCGAGCGCGCAGCACGCCGCCGTCAACTATCTCCAGCGCGATGAGATGTCATACGCACCGCACTATTCCGGGACGCTCGCGGCCCTTCCGGTGAAGAAGAAGCGGAACTACACCGAGCGCGACTGGTTCGACATGATGCCCACGTTCCTCACCGCACTCGCACAGATGTACTTCTTCAACCTGCTGGGGACCGTGTACTACCGCAGGCTCGGTGACTACCGGACGAATGTCTTCCCGCACCCCGAGGCGTTGGTCGACCCGCGAATACGCGGTCCCCTGAAGGACTTCAAGAGCAATCTCGCCAAGGCCGAAGCGGTGATCACAACGCGCAACAGCCGCCGGAAATGGCCGTACCCGTACCTGATGCCCAGCAACATCCCGATGAGCACCAACATCTAGAGAGGCACCGCCCCATGGATCGTTCTCAGCCCGCACGGATCCGACTGATGGCGGGTCTCGTCGTCACGACGCTGGCCGTCAGTCTCCTGGCGCCCCCGGCCGCGACGCCTGCGGCGCCGCCGGTGGTCTCGGGGAAGGAGGGCCTGCCGCCGGCCGGACCGCCCGGGGAGCTGTGGCTCCCGGAAGTCGACTCCGAGCGCATCGCGGTCATCGATACGTTCACCAACAGGGTCACGCGCTACATACCGATGAAGGACGGTGCCGCGAAGCCGGCCGTCACCGCCATCACCCCGGGTGGCAAGAAGATCTTCATGGACAACTTCGGCCAGATACCGCCCACGGTCACGGTGATCAACCGGGAAACCGGAGTCGACCGGACCGTTCCGGTGCTCTCGACACCGCTCGGCGCCTTCACCTCCGCCGACGGCACGGAGATCTACCTGCCCGAACAGGGATTCACCGTGGAGGTGATGGACGCGAAAACCGAGAAGGTGGTGCGGCGCTTCCACTACCCCGATGTTCCGGTCGGTGCGATCGCCGGGCCGGACGGTCTGATGTACGTGGGATTCTCAACGGGGTTCCTGGCGGGAATCGACCCGAAGACCGGCGCCGTGGTCAAGCCCCCGATCTTCACCGGAGGTGTGGCCCCGTTCTGGTACACGTTCACCAACGACGGGTCCAAGGCGTACGTCGATACGGTCAACTCGATCGGCGTCATCGACATGAAGTCGTGGCGCCTGGTCAAGACGATCAACACCTCCGAGGACGGGAAGTACAGCCCGGCCAACCCCGGAGCGTTCACCTCGACGCTCTCGCCGGACGGTCGCAAGTTGTACGTCACGATGTTCGGCCGCCCCAACGTGCTGGTGATCGACACCCGGACCGACGCGGTGATCCGCGAGATCCCCACCGTGGGCTACACCCCGTCGATCATCTTCAGCGACGACGGAACCCGCGGCTACATCTCCGATCTCGGCCCCACCTCACTGGGCCATCCCACCCCCATCGGCGAGGCCGCCGTGTTCGCCAAGCTGGTGCTGTTCGGCACTCTCGGTGAGGGCTCCCTCGTGGTCATCGATCCGCGGAGCGATGACGTGCTGGGCAGGATCCCGACCGGCCGTGGACCGGGCATCCCCGCGTGGGTACCGCCGCTGAAGCCGGCGCGATGAGGGCGGCCACCGCGCTGCTCGCCGCGACGATCCTCGTTGCCGGGGTCGGTGCCGGCGTCGGTGGCGCCGCGCCGGCAGCGGCCAATCCCTCGATCCCGGGAAGTTCGACGGGGCCCGGGGGATCGATCTGGATCCCCAACTACGGCGCCGACACCGTCCTCGAGGTGGACGCGGCCACGATGACGCAGAAGCGCGAAGTACGTGTGGGCGCCGAGGACCACCCCATGGTGGCCAAGGCCTCGTACGACGGGTCGAAGATCTTCGTCGGCAACTTCGGACCGATCGAGATGAGCGTGACGGTCATCGACGCCGCCACGGGCCGGATCATCAAGAAGCTCCCGACGCTCCTCGCCGCCTACGCGACGATCACCATGTCGCGTGATGGCAGGCGCCTGTACGTGCCGACCGCGGCCTCCGTTGTGCAGGTCTTCGATACGCAGACCCTCGAACTCGTTCGAACCGTTCCGATCTGGCTGCCGCCGGGGATCGCGCACATCGAGGTCTCGAACGATGAGAAGTACATCTACGCCTACGCGGCGATGGGTACTGCGACCCGGTACGACGCACAGACCGGTGCCGTGGCGGGCGCACCGCTCCTGCTCGGTGGCCTGGTTCCGGGCTGGGGAGCGAGCAGTGCCGACGGCGGCACCCAGTACGCGATCAACTTCTACTCGAATGTGGCGATCATCGACTCGGCGAGTTGGACCGTCCGCGCGACGGTGCCCATCGAACCCTTCGCCGCCGGACCGATCTCAGCCACCCTGAGTCCCGACGGCCGCGAACTGTGGGTGTGCAACTACAGCACCAATGACATCCGCATCCTCGACGCGCAGACCGGCAAGGAGAAGCGGAGGATGTCCACTCCCGGCGCCGCCGTGTACGTGGGCTTCTCCCGGGACGGGAACACGGGCTACATCAGCGTGGTCGAAGACGGTCCGCCGCTACCGTTCTGGGCGCCGACGGTGTGGGACTGGCAGTACAAGGCCAAGCACCAGGCCTGGTCCGCCAAGTATCTCGGGCTCAACACCCGGTTG
Source organism: Tsukamurella sp. TY48 (assembly GCF_019656655.1). Classification (GTDB taxonomy): domain Bacteria; phylum Actinomycetota; class Actinomycetes; order Mycobacteriales; family Mycobacteriaceae; genus Tsukamurella; species Tsukamurella strandjordii. Next base: position 2,045,655 of record NZ_BPMV01000001.1, read on the forward strand.
GTGAAGATCGACACCCGCACCCTCGAGACCCGCGGCGAGTTCACCGTCAAGGGCGCGTTCGTGGCGGGCGCGTACCCGGACTGAGCCGTCCGGTATCAGCGGCGCGCCGACACCGGTCGCCGAACGGGGCCGCGGCGGATCACCGCGGCGATCCGGTGGTCGATTCCGGCCCAGGATGCCGGCGGGAGCACGGCGAGCGCAGCCGCGATACCCGCGAGACCGATGGCCACACCCGCTGCCGTATCGGAGAACCAGTGCACGCCGAGGTACAACCGGCTCGCCGCGACGGCACCGACGAAGACCGCCGGCACCACCAGGGCCAGCAGCGCGCGCCGCGTCGACCAACCGACGGTGAGCGCGATCGTGGTGGCCACCAGCAGCGCCGTCGTCCCCGTCACGTGGCCCGACGGGAAGCCGAAGTCGTGCTCGTCGACGAGGTGATCGATCACCGGCGGCCGCTGACGCGCGAACGCCGCCTTGAGGACGTAGGCGATCGCCGCGGCAGCCGCCGTCGACCCCAGCACGAAGACCGCCGCCGCCGGTGAGCGCCGCCAGGCGAGGAGTCCGGCGATCAGCGCGGCGAGCACGAGGGTGACCGTGGGGGAGAAGAAGTCCGTGATCGCCCGCATCAGAGTGGTGGTCGCCTCGCTGCGGTGCAGCACCATCTCGTGCAGCACCTGGCCGTCCGCCTCGGAGATCGGTCGACGGTTCAGCAGCAGTCCCCACACCACGGTGGCCGCGACCAACGCCACGGCGACGACCAGCGACGTCACGTCGCAGCGGAGGGACTTCCAGGAGAACGGCATCCCGCCAGATTGCCTGCGACGCGTCGCACCGCGCAACCCATGAGCGGGTAAAGCTCAGCCCGGACCGGGGCGGTACGCCGTCCACTGGCCGTCGGTTCGCGGAGGCGGCGGGGTCCAACCGACGAACCAGCCGCCGGCGCTCACCTTCTCCTCGCGCACCGGCCACAGGTCCAGTTCGACCAGGAATCCGGGCAGCGCCGCAGCGACCAGCGGCAGCAGCCGCCGTCCCTCTGCCTCGTATTCCCGCGCGAGGTCGTCCGATCTCCAGCCCGTGTCGAAGTGGAATCCCGTGTCGAAGAGGTCCTGCCATGCATCGAGCTCGGCGCTCAATGGGGCTGGGATACCGAGCGCCTCGCCGTCGACACCGCCGTAGAGCGACCACAGCGGCGGTCCGCTGTAGTCACTCATCATGCGAACCCGGCGATCGGGTGCGACATCGAAGCTCATGAACTGCACCGTAGGCCCGGACGGCAGCGATGGCGAGAGAGATTCGGTGCGGAACTGCGGTGCGGGTGCCCGGTTTCACCGCAAAATCGCACCGAAGATGACGGCCCGACCCAGACGACGGCGCCGCCCCCGATGAATCGGGGACGGCGCCGTGGACACCCTCACCTGGTGCCGGTCACTCGTCGGCTCAGAAGAAGCCCTGCGCGGTGGGCGCGTAGGAGACCAGCAGGTTCTTGGTCTGCTGGTAGTGATCGAGCATCATCTTGTGGTTCTCCCGGCCGATACCCGAATCCTTGTAGCCACCGAAGGCGGCGTGCGCCGGGTACTGGTGATAGGTGTTGGTCCACACGCGGCCCGCCTGGATGTCGCGACCAGCGCGGTAGGCGATGTCGCCGTTGCGCGACCACACGCCGGCACCGAGGCCGTAGCGGGTGTCGTTGGCGATCTCCATCGCGTTGTCGTAGCCGTCGAAAGAGGTCACGGCCAACACCGGACCGAAGATCTCCTCCTGGAAGATCCGCATGTCGTTCGTGCCCGAGAAGATGGTGGGCTGGATGTAGTACCCGCCGGACAGGTCGCCGCCGAGATCGGCCGCCTCACCACCGGTGACCAGCGTGGCGCCCTCGTTCTTGCCGATGTCGATGTACGACAGGATCTTCTCGTGCTGCTCCTTCGACGCCTGCGCGCCGATCATCGTCTCGGTGTCGAGCGGATCGCCCTGGCGGATCGACTTGGTGCGGATCGAACCCAGCTCCAGGAACTCGTCGAAGATCGGTGCCTCCAGCAGCGCGCGCGACGGGCAGGTGCACACCTCGCCCTGGTTCAGCGCGAACATGGTGAAGCCCTCCAGGGCCTTGTCCTGGTAGTCGTCGTTCGCCGCCAGCACGTCCTTGAAGAAGACGTTCGGGCTCTTGCCACCCAGCTCCAGGGTGGCCGGGATCAGGTTCTCCGCGGCGTAGCTCGCGATCAGCTTGCCCGTGGTGGTCTCGCCGGTGAAGGCGATCTTGCGGATCCGCTTCGACGAGGCCAGGGGCTTGCCCGCCTCCAGGCCGAAACCGTTGACGATGTTCACCACGCCCGGGGGCAGCAGGTCGCCGATCAGCGAGAACAGGTACAGCACCGAGACCGGGGTCTGCTCCGCCGGCTTGAGCACGATCGCGTTGCCTGCGGCCAGCGCGGGCGCCAGCTTCCACACGGCCATCAGGATCGGGAAGTTCCACGGAATGATCTGTCCCACAACGCCCAGCGGCTCATGGAAGTGGTATGCCACGGTGTTCTCGTCGATCTCCGAGATGCTGCCCTCCTGGGCCCGCAGCACCGAGGCGAAGTAGCGGAAGTGATCGATCGCCAGCGGGATATCGGCGTTGAGGGTCTCGCGGACCGGCTTGCCGTTCTCCCACGATTCGGCGACGGCGATCGCCTCCAGGTTCTGCTCCATCCGGTCGGCGATCTGCAGCAGGATGTTGGCGCGGGCGGTGGCGGAGGTCTTCCCCCACGCCGGGGCGGCGGCGTGCGCCGCGTCGAGCGCCAGCTCGATGTCCTCCGCGGTCGAGCGGGCCACCTCGCAGAAGACCTGCCCCGTGACGGGCGACGGGTTCTCGAAGTACTGCCCCTTCACGGGCGCGACCCACTGGCCGCCGATCAGGTTGTCGTACCGCGACTGGTAGCTCATGAGGGAGCCGGGAGCCCCGGGACGTGCGTAAACGGTCATGACGTGCCTCCAGGTGAGTTGGGTGACTCAAGTCACAACCCACGCTAGGCCTCCGAGCGTTGCAACGACGTTGCAGCCGCGCAATCGCTCAGGCGAGATCCTCAGGCGAGATCGAAGTCGAGGCCCGCGAGCCGGCCGTCTGCCTCGGCCCGGGCGATCCCCGTCGACCCGCGGTGCAGCGCCTCCCAGGCGGCCCGGTCGTCACGGCCCTCCGGCAGGTCGAGCCAGCGGCGCAGCAGACCCAGATCGCGGGTGGCCAGCACCGCCGCCCGCAGCGACTCGGACAGCTCCGTGCGCAGCCGCGCGACGCCCGGCGCCACCGACTGCGGCAGCAGCGGCCCCGGATACGCCGACAGTGCGTCCAGCACCCGGCCCTCGCGCACCGCGACGGCCACCCCGTCGGCGTCCGATTCGATCGGCTTGAGCAGCCGGTACGGCCGCGAGCCCAGGAACTCCGCGCCGATCGACTTCCGCAGCCGCGAGATCTCCGCGCGCACCGTGACCACGTCCAGATCGCGCTCGTCGAGCAACAGGGCCAGGTGATCGGCGGTCAGGCCCTCGCGGTGCCGCAGCAGCAGAGCCAGGATGTCGGCGTGCCGGCCGGTGAGCGGCACGTTCCGGCCGTCGAGCTGCAGGGACGGGTGCCCGCCCAGGAGTCGCAACCGGGCCGACGGCGCGGGTGCCGCGGCGGTCAACCGCATCACCGCGAGCTGCCCCTCCACGGCCATCGCCGCCGCCCGCACCAGCGACAACGCCTGCGGTGTGGCCACCTGCGGGCCGCCCGTCACGTCCAGCACGCCGATCGGCGCGCGCGTGAACGGATCGTGGATCGGCACCGCCGTGCAGTTCCAGCCGTGCGCCAGCCGCGCGAAATGCTCCGAGCCCGAGATCTGCACCTCGCTGTCCAGCGCGAGCGCCGTGCCCGGCGCGTTGGTGCCCGCCGCGGTCTCGCTCCACACCGCGCCCGGGGCGAAGTTCATCGCCGCCGCCCGGCGCATGGAGGCACCGTCGCCCTCGACCCACAGCAGCGTGCCCTCATGATTGGCCACCGCCACCATCGTGCCGGGGGAGTCGTCGACCAGCAGCCGCCGAATCACCGGCATCACCGTGCTGAGGGGATTGCGGGCGCGCAGTCCGTCCAGGGTCTCCCGGCCCGACGGTGCCTCGCCGTCCGGGTTCACGCCCACGGCCTTGCTGCGCTGCCAGCTCTCGGCGATCAGCCGGCGCAGTGCCGACCCGCGCAGCACCGACTCGTCGACCGCACCGTCGACGAACATCCTGTGCAGCCGCGCGGTGGAGTTCCGCGCGGCGGTCCGAGTAGCAGCAACCATCCTGTCACCGAAGATAGCCCCGAATCGGGCGCCGCGGAGCCGGTTTGCGGGGCGCAAAGGCCCGCGGGGTCACCAGCCCGGATCGCCCACCAGTTGCAGGCTCACGTAGCTCGGCCGATCGGGGCGCAGCAGCACGTCCTGCCGGCCCAGCCGGGTGCGCGCGAGGTCGGGCAGGGTGGCCAGGTACCGCGGCACGCTGCCGGCGTAGACGTCCACCCGCAGGCGGTGGCCCTCCTCGATCAGCGCATCGGTGGCCACCACGTCCACGTCCAGCTCGATCGTCTCGCCCGGTACCACCTTCTGCTTCGCCGACCAGGTGAGGGGATGGAAGGGCGCGAGCAACTCGCCATCGGCGTCGTACTCGCTGCGCGCCTCGTCGATCGCCCGGTTCGAGGCCATGAGCGCCCCGCCGGTGAGCACCGTCGAGGTGCCGTCCGGTGCCACATCGTTCACCGTGACGGTCCAGATCGCCTCCTCGCCCTCGCAGCGCGTCACGAGATGCACGTTGATCGCGCCGCTCAGCTGCACCGGCGCGGCCGCCGGCGGAGAGGTGAAGGAGATCGCGCCGCGCTCCTGCAGGCTCGCATCGTCGGTGAAGGGCAGCGCCTTCGTCAGGCCCGCGAGCACGTGCGTCAGATCCGGGGAGGCCAAGCCGCGCAGGTCGATCCGCGTGGACGCCAGATCGCGCCGCCGCGCCGGGTAGGTGGCCAGGCCACCGTCGTAGCGCGCGTGCTCCGCCGTGCCCGACGGTGCCGGCGTCGCGTACAGCCGCTGGGTGCGGGCGCCCGCGCGCGGGAAGGACTCGCCCGCGGTCCAGCCGCCGCCCTGCTGCTCCAGGGTGACCGGACCGTAGCGGTCGACACCGTTGTCGATGCCCTTGAGCCACCGGTCGTACCAGGCCCGTTCCAGCACATCGATGCGCGGCGGCGCCTGGGTACCGCCGAAACCGGAGCCCATATCGAAGTGATAGCCGTCGGTGATCACCATCTGCTTCTGTCCCGCAGGCAGATTCAGACGCGAGTAGATCCGCGGGGTGCTGCGCCCGAACAGGTCGTGCCAGCCGCCGAACAGGAAGGTGGGGGCCGTGATCGCATCGACCTTCGCGTGCCGCTCGGTGAAGTACGGGTTGTCGTTCACTCGCGGATCGCGGCCGGTGACCACACCGCGCACCACCGACCCGAGCTCGGTGGCGGGCGAGCCGATGCGGCTCATCAGCCAGCGGATCACGTTGCCGTTCACAGTGTCCCGCAGCAGCGTGCGCGGGTTGTACAGCCACTTCAGCGCGTTCACCGCGCCCAGCCACAGCGGAATGAACACCGACGGCAGGCCGCCCGTGATGTAGATGTCGCGGACGATGTCCTCGCTGCCCTCGATCGCGAAGATCGCGCCGAGCCCCTCGGGGTTGTGGCCCGCGGCCTGCAAGGAGTTGATCGCGGAGTACGACCAGCCGCCCATGCCCAGCTTGCCGTTGCACCAGGGCTGTTGGCGCGCCCAGTCCATCACCTCGACCGAGTCCTGCTGCTCGCGCGGCCCGAGGATCTGCCAGACCCCGTGCGAGGTGCCGGTGCCGCGCACGTCCACGATCACCTGGGCGTAGCCGCTGCGCACCAGGCGCCGGTTGATGCCGAAGCCCTCCAGCAGGCCGCCCGACAGGTCCACCGTGCCCGCGGTGAGCGGCTTGGCGGCCCTGGTCAGCGCCGGGCCGAGGAAGGCGGCGTGGGTGCTCTCGTCGATCGCATCGACCACGGTGCGGTTGTACGGGTTCAGATTGAGGATCGCGGGGTAGGGCGTCGGCACCGGGCGGCCGTCGCGCTCCGCGGGCCGCACCACGGTGGCGCGCAGCCGCACACCGTCGGACATCGTGATGTCGACGTTGCGGTCGATGTGCACGCGGGGATAGGTGAGCCGGCCGTCGACGGCCTCGCGCCAGGCGCGGGCATCGGCGCCGCCGGTGGGATCGCCGAGCGGGAGCACGTGGTCGACGCGGGCGTGATGCTCCCGGTTGGGGACGGGGAGCGCGCGTCCCCGGTCCCACAGCGGGAACCGCACCGGGCCCCGCGCGGGCACCTGCCGGGCATTCGCCCTGCCGGATCGGCTGCTCGTCATTGCAACCCCTTCCTTCAAGCCTCAACCTAGAGCACAGGTGACGCACCTCACAAAACCGAACCCGGTTTGTGGCCGATTCGTTGCCTTTCGTCGCCGCTCGCCGGGGCGTCTGCGGGCGCCGCGGACGGCCTATAAGCTCGATCACGGCGCCGCCCGGCGCCTGTCGAATCGTCTCGTTCCGGAGGTCCCCACCGTGTCCACGTCGCTGACCACCTCGCTTCTCGACCCCGCCCGGCAGCCCGCCGTGGTGGCCGACTTCGCCTCCGTGGTCGACGCCGAGGTCAAGGACAAGAGCGGCCTCTCCGGCACCGCGATCAAGGCGGCCTACGGCGCCGTGAAGAAGGTCTCGCCGTCGGTGATCGAGTCCGCGCTCACCAAGCTGCTGCCCGAGTTCGCGTCCGCACTCGACCCGTTCTGGGCCGACTTCCAGGCCCAGGGCCCCGGCGACTTCGGCCAGTACCTCGCCTCCCGCGGCGACGAGGTGGGCGACGCCCTGCTCGCCGTCACCGATCGGCGCGCCGAATCCACCAGCCAGCCCGCCCTGCGCAAGGCCTACGGCAGCCTGCGCGGCAAGGCCAAGGAGAACGTGGTCGCCGCCCTGCCCCGCGTGGGCGCGGTCGTGCAGAAGAACGCGGCCTGATCATGGCGAACGTACAGCTCAACGGCTCCGACACGCTGACCACCGCGGTCTCGCACGCCTACAGCGCCACCGTGCCCGCGGGCGCCACCCTGCACGTGGCGGGCGTCGCCGCGCGGGATGTCGGCGGCACCACCGTGGCCCCCGGCGATGTGCAGGGCCAGATCAAGGGCGCGGTCGAGAACCTCGCGACCATCCTCGGCGAGCGCGGCGCCGGCCTGGCCGACGTGGCCCGGCTCACCGTCTTCGTCTCCGAGCACCTGCAGGTTGATCTGCAGGTGGCCGAGGACGCCCTCAGCGGCCTCTTCGAGACCGTGCCGCCGGTATCGATCATCGGTGTGAGCCGGTTGCGCTACGACGACCAGGTGGTCGAGCTGGAGGCCGTGGCCGCCCTGTAGCGGGCGCGGTGTGTCCCGGGGCACATCGTGCTAGGGGTTACCGTGTATCCCGTGACCAACGCTACTTCCGCAGACCCCGGTGCCACCGTGATCACCGGGGGCAGCTGGCCTCGGATGCTCACCTTCCGCTCGGACGACGGGAACCTCCTCGAGTCCGTGCGCGTCCAGGTGACGGGCGACCGGATCAAGGCGTACGGCCGGATCATCGCCGCGCCGTCCGCCGACGGTCCCGCGTTCAACGCCTCGTACGACCTGGTGACCGACGACGAGGGCGTCACCAAGCGGCTGTCCGTGCATGCGCTGACCGCGTCCGGTGAGGCCCAGGTGACCATCGCCCGCGACGGTGAGAGCCACTGGCTCGTGCAGGGCGCGCAGGGCGCCGAGCGCGGTTTCTTCTCGGGCGCGCTCAGCGTGGACGTGCTCAAGTCGGCCTTCTTCAACGCGCTCACCATTCGCCGCTACGACCTGCAGAGCCACATCGAGGAGGTCGACGTGCCCGTGGTGTACGTCGAGCTGCCCAGCCTGCAGGTGAAGGAGACCGTGATCAACTACGCGGCCGCCGCCGACGGCATCACCGTGATCTCGCCGGTCTCCAGCTCCAAGCTGGCGGTCGACGAGGACGGCTTCGTGCTCGACTACCCCGGTCTCGCCCGCCGCGTCGACTAACTACCGGGTAGCGCCGTGACCACGCCTCCCGCATGGCCGGCCTCCCGCAGCGCCCGCTGCCATCCCGCCCCGTCGAGCACGGGGACGAACGGGGTGCGGCGGGCGTTCTCGTAGGCCTTGCGCGCCGCGTAGCCGCGCTCGGTGATATCGCGGACGGTGCCGCTGTCGGCCAGCTCGGTGCGCGCGGAGATCAGCTCGGCGATGGTGTCGTCGAGCGCGTCCAGCAGGGCGTCCCGGTTCGCCTCGCACATCGCGTTCACCAGCGACGGCGCCGTGCCCGCCACCCGCGTCACATCGCGGAAGCTGCTGGCCGCCAACGTGAGTGCCAACTGCTTCGCCGCCGGATCGAGCTCCGCGGTGATCGCCACCGCTTCGGCCACCACGTGCACCGAATGCGAGATCCGGGCGACCGCGGCATCGTGCTCGGTGGATCCCGCGGGCACCACCACGGCGCCGCAATCCAGACCCACCGAGGCCGCCAGCCGCCAGGCCCGTGCCGGGGTGGCGTCGTCGGCCGTGACCACCCAGGTGGCACCGTCGAACAATGCGGCGTCGGTGGCCTCCCAGCCCGAGAACGCGGTGCCCGCCATCGGGTGCCCGCCCGCGTAGCGCTCGGTGAGTCCCGCATCGGCCACCCGGCGCGCCACATCGCCCTTCACGCTCACCGCATCGGTGAGCCAGGCGTTCGGGGCGTGCTCGGCGATCGCGGCGAGCACCGGATCGAGCGCGGGCACGGGCACGGCGATCACCACGATGTGGCCCGCGTCGGCACGCCGCAGCGTGGCCGCGAGATCGGAGGAGGCGTCGAAACCGGCGGCCGAGGCGTCGTCGGCGGCGGCCGCCGAGCGGTTCCAGCCGTACGCCGGACGGCCCGCGCGGTGCAGGGCCCGCAGGATCGAGCCGCCGATCAGGCCGAGGCCGAGGACGCACACGGGGACATCGGAATGGGGAGCACGCTGCACGGACACGGGGTCCAGGGTTCCACAGGCCGTGAAGAAGGCGTTCGAGACATTCTGTTCAGGCGTAAATCCGGTTACGGTTCTCCCATGGCCGCACAGACCTCGCCGGAGCACTACAAGAACATCGACGGTTACGCCGTGGCGGTGGTGCGCGACGAGACGAGCTGGACCGTCTCGCTGCTCGCCCCCGCCGCGCTGGCGAACGTGGGCACCGCCGAGGAGGAACTCAGGTCGTTGCGGGCGGCGGGCGCGGCGTTCGGACTGCTCAACGTGGACGACGAGTACTTCGTGATCGTGCGCCCCGGACCGTCGGGCACCCGGTTGCTGCTCTCCGACGCCACCGCCGCCGTCTTCGACGATCTGGCGGAGCAGACGCTGGAGCGGCTCGACGTGGACGTGCCCGATCTCGACCCCGACGAGGTCGACGAGACGGACCCCTGGCCCGAGGGCGATCTGAGCATCCTCGGCGATCTCGGTTTCGGCGAGCAGGAGCTCAGCGTGCTGCTGGCCGATCCGGATCTGTACGCCGACGAGCAGGTGCAGGTGATCGCCGAGCGCCTGCAGTTCGAGGGCGAGCTGGCGAAGATCCTCGACGCCCTGAGCTGACGTGCCGCATCTCGACGTCGAGCGGTCCGCGATGGGCCTCGCCCTGGAGGCGGCCGGACTCTCCGGTCCCGACGATGTGCCGGTGGGTGCCGTGGTCCTCGATCCCGACGGTGTCGTGCTCGCGCAGGCCGGGAACCGTCGGGAACAGCTGGGCGACCCCACCGCGCACGCCGAGGTGCTCGCGATCCGCGAGGCGGCCACCCGGTTCGGCGACGGCTGGCGGCTCGGCGGCTGCACGCTGGCGGTGACCTTGGAGCCCTGCGCCATGTGCGCCGGTGCCCTGGTCTCGGCGCGGATCGAGCACCTGGTGTTCGGTGCCTACGAGCCCAAGACCGGCGCCGTCGGCTCGGTGTGGGACGTGGTGCGCGACCCGCGCGTGACGCACCGGGTCACCGTGCGCGGCGGGATCCGCGCTGACGAATGCGGCGCCCTGCTCACCGAGTTCTTCGCCCCGCACCGTTCCTGAACTGCGGATTTAGTGCCAGGGGCGACTTCCGGTAAAGTACTCCGACGGTGGCGTGTCCGAGCGGCCGAAGGTGCAACACTCGAAATGTTGTGTGCGGTAACCCCGTACCGGGGGTTCAAATCCCCCCGCCACCGCCGAGAGAAACCCTCTCCGATGTGAATCGGGGAGGGTTTCTTCGTCTCCGCGGTTTCCGAAACCGGCGATGAATTCGTTCAGGCGGCGGCTACGGCGGTTCGACCCGATCGAGTGCCGGTTTCGCGCCGGGGTGTGCGGCGCAGCCACCACTCGCAGACGCCGAGCGCGATCAGCCAGCTGAGCCACGCGGTGAGCGCCACGCCCAGCCCGTCCACCACGTGCGGTTCGAGTCCGAGGCCGTCGAGCGTCAGGAAGATGATCGGCGCCAGCACGCGATTGATGATCACCGAGTACATCAGCGCGGCGCTGCGCAGCATCCAGCGCCGGTGATGGGTCACGTCCCGCGCCAGGATCGAGCGCACGCCGAGCACGGTGAACAACAGCATGAGCGCGCCGAGGGTCACGTTGGAGACCGCATTGGCCGGACCGAACGGGGTCATCGCGCCTACGGTGATCGACGCCAACCCCACGGGAACGGCGCAGGCCACGTAGATCCGGCCGGCGATCCGGTGATAGCGCGCGAACCAGCGCCGGCCGAGCTGCACCAGCCCGGCGAGCATGGCGATCGCGCCGAGCATGATGTGGCCGACCAGCAGCGGGTAGTACCAGGACGGCTGACCGTCGAGCGGCACGCGGCTGCCGCCGGTGAGGTACACGGGCAGGGCGTAGGCGAGGAATGCCGCGACGATGAGCGATCCGACCAGCAGTTTCTTCATGCCTCGGACGGTAGGTTCGGCGGACCGGTGTGCGGATCACCCGGAGGAGTGGCGCGCTCTCACCCGTAAGAGTGAGATGGAGGCATGAATCACGACGAGGCCTGGGGCGCCGACGAACTCGATCTGGACCGGTACCTGCGCCGGGTCGGTCTCGCCGCCCCGGTCGCGACCGATCCCGAGGGGCTCACGCGCCTCGTCGCAGCGCACGCGACCACCCTGCCCTGGGAGAACATCGACGCCGTCCGCGGCATCCCCGGCGAGCTCACGATCGACGCGCTGCAGCGCCGGATGATCGACGGCCGCCGCGGCTACGGCTGCACCGGCCACGTCCCGCTGCTCGCGGCCGTCCTGCAGCGGCACGGGTTCACCTTCTCCGCGGTCGCGGGGCGGGTGCTGTTGCAGGGCGATCGGTCGCCCTCGACGCATGCGCTCCTGGTGGTGCAGGTCGACGGTGCGCGGTGGCTGGTGGAGGTCGGATTCGGGGCGGTGCCGCTCGCGCCGCTGCGGCTGGTGGACGGCCTGGAGCAGGACGCCGGCGGCTGGACCTACCGCGTGCGGCGGTCGACGCGCGGCTTCGCCGAGGAATGGCAGCTCGACTTCCTCGATCCGAGCAGCGGTGAATGGCGCCCGCAGTACCGGTTCCCGCTCGCCGATCGCACCTGGACCGACCTGCGGATGACCAACTATTACGTGGCGACCTCGCCCTTCTCGCCCTTCCGCGGCCGCCTGATGGCGGTGATGAACCACCCCGACCGCAGGCTCGTGCTCACGGGCGACAGCATCATCACCACCCGCCCGGACGGTTTCCGGGAGTCGGTGCCGTACCCGGCGGCGGACCGTCGGGCGATTCTGGCCGAGCGGTTCGCCATCGACCTGCCCGACGATGTGGCGGCCGAGCTCGACGAGGTGGTGGCCGACCGGATCAGTGCGAGCTGAAGAAGCCGATGGCCTGCGGGCCCTTGGTGCTGTCGCACCGGGCGAGCATCCCGGGGGAGCTCGGGAAGGAGCAGTTCCAGCCGTCGACGGTGGCGGGCTTACCGGTGGCGATCTGGGGGCTGAACTTGTCGGCGATGGTCATCGCCTCGACGCAGTCGACCTTGGCGGCGCCGAGGGCGTGCACGTAGAGCGGACCGTCGGGACCGCGGGTCTGGCCGCACATGTCGCCGCGGGTCACGGCGGCGGCGCTCGACGATGCGGCGGGTGCGGCCGTGATGGTGGGGCTGCTGTCGGTGGAGGACGAGCCGCAGCCGGCGAGCAGCATCCCGCCGAATGTTGCGATTGCGACTGCTGTGACTGGTGTTGCAGACCTGCGCAAAGTGCTCATGTGGCCCACCATACCGGCGAATCCGTGATTGAACTCACAAAAGACCCGGTCAGCGACTTTATTGCAGGGTGAAACCATCGGTACACTGACACCAGAACCGCAGCCGCGGCCGCGGCAGTCCCACGCGCCGTCCGACGAACCGGGAGTACCTCTCATGGCACTGCTTCTCTACCGGTTGGGCAAGTTCGCCTACCTGAACCGCTTCAAGGTCATCGCCGTCTGGGTGCTCCTGCTGATCGCCATGGGCATCGGTGCGGCCACGTTGAGCAAGCCCACCGTCGACAACTTCAACCTTCCCGGCCTGCCGTCGGAGAAGGCCACGAACATCGTCAACGAGCAGTTCGGCGGCGAGGGCGGCGACGATCCGTTCACCACCGCCTCGGCCACCTTCGTCTTCCACGCGAAGGAGGGCAAGCTCACCGATCCGAAGAACGCCGCCGGTATCGACAAGACGATCGAGCAGATCAAGGGCCTGTCCAAGAAGGACGCCAACGACGTCGAGGTGCCGCTGGTCAAGGACGGCAACCTGCTGCACAACCCCACCGGCAAGCTCGACGACGGCGTCCTGACCCCCGCCCAGCGCCAGACGCTCGAGGCGATGACGGCGCAGCAGAAGGACATCGCCTCCACCAAGTCGCCGGAGCAGCAGAAGGCCGACGCCGCGGTCACCTCCACGGTGAGCCCCGACGGGAAGACCGCCAAGCTCAAGGTCGATTTCGTCGACAAGGTCACCGACCTGCCCAAGGACACCGCGCAGAAGATCAAGGACGCCCGCATCGCGGGAGAGGACGCCTCGCAGGGCTCGCTGCAGGTGGAGGCCGACGGTTCCGCCGCCAAGGGCATGGAAGACATGGGCATCACCAGCGAGCTGATCGGCATGCTGGTGGCCGCGATCGTCCTGATCATCACCTTCGCCTCGCTGGTGGCCTGGGGCCTGCCGCTGATCAACGCGATCATCGCGGTCCCCGTGGCCCTGGCCGGCGTCATGATCGCCACCCGCTTCATCGAGCTCGGCACCTTCCCCACGGTGCTCACCTCGATGATCGGCCTGGCCGTCACCATCGACTACGCCCTGTTCATCGTCTCCCGCTTCCGGCACGAGCTGCGGCGGATGAACGCGACCACCAAGGAACAGCGGGCCGAGGCCGCCGGCGTCGCGGTGGGCACCGCCGGCTCGGCGGTGATCTTCGCCGGACTGACGGTGATCATCGCGCTGGCCGCGCTGGCCTTCATCGGCATGGACTTCCTCGGTCAGATGGGTGTGGCCGCCGCCTGGGGCGTGTTCATCGCCGTGATCGTGGCGCTCACCCTGCTCCCGGCGCTGCTGGGCCTGTTCGGCAGCAAGGTCTTCGCCGGCCGGGTCAAGGGGCTGCACCCGCAGGACACCGACGAGGGCGAGGGCCGCACGGCCAACGGCCTGCGCTGGGCGCATGTGGTGAAGAAGGTTCCCGTGGTCACGCTGCTCGCCGGCGTCGCGGTGCTGGGCATCCTCGCGATCCCGATGAAGGACATGCAGACCGCGCTCCCGGGTTCGGGGATGAGCGAGAAGACCACCTCCGAGCGCAAGGCCTACGACCTCACCTCCGACGCCTGGGGCAAGGGCTCCAACGGTCAGCTGATGGTGGCGGTCGACGGCTCGCAGGCCCAGCCGGATCAGCGGCTGCGCGCGTACGCGCAGATCGTGGACAAGCTGAACAACGATCCGGATATGAAGCCGAAGGTCGCGAACGCGCAGATCGCGCAGCTCGCCCCCGATAACAGGGCCGCCACGATCATCGTGACCCCCAAGGGCGGGCCGACGGATCAGCTGACCAAGGACCTGGTCAAGGACCTGCGGAACCTGCCCAACGGCGATGCCGGCCTGAAGCAGACCTTCAAGATGGACCTCGGCGTCGCGGGTAACACCGCGATCGAAATGGACATCTCGGACAAGCTGTCCAAGGAAGCGCTGCCGATCTACCTCGCCATCGTGGTGGGCCTGGCCTTCCTGCTGCTGCTGGTGGCCTTCCGCTCGATCCTGGTGCCGCTCACCGCGGTTCTCGGCTTCCTGCTGTCGGTGGTGGCCACGTTCGGCGTGACCTCGGCGATCTTCACCGACGGTGCGCTCGGCCTGATCGACAACACGCAGCCGCTGGTCTCGTTCCTGCCGATCTTCCTGATCGGCATCGTCTTCGGCCTTGCGATGGATTACCAGGTGTTCCTGGTGTCCCGCATGCGTGAGGAGTACGTGCACACGGGCGATGCGACCGCCTCGGTGATCACCGGCGTGCAGTACGGCGCCCGCGTGGTGACCGCGGCCGCGATCATCATGATCTCGGTGTTCGCCTCGTTCATCCTCAACGATGCGGTGTTCATCAAGGAGATCGGCTTCGGCCTGGCCGCGGCCGTCCTGTTCGACGCCTTCGTGGTGCGCATGGTGATCATCCCGTCGGTGATGATGCTGCTCGGCGATGCGGCCTGGTGGCTGCCGAAGTGGCTGGACCGGATCCTGCCGAACGTCGACATCGAGGGCGAGTCCCTGTCCGCGGTGCTGGCGAAGAGCTCCACCGAGACGGCGCCGCTCCCGGACGCCCTGGGCGAGCACGTCACCACCGAGGTGCCCGTGGCCGCCCGTGCGGACGCTCCCGCCACCGAGCGGGTGAAGGTGACCGGCGGTGTGAACGGCTACGTCAACGGCGCGACGCCGACCGCTCCGGTGGGCCTGCCCCTCCAGCAGGTGCCCACGCAGAAGGTGCCGGTGCAGCCGACGCCCGCCGCGGCGCCCACCGCGCCGATCCCGGCCGCGGCCGAGACTCCGAAGGACGACGAGACCGCAGCGGCCGCAGTCGCTTCGGTGCCCGACACCGGCGAGTACCCGGTGGCGCGTCCCGCCCAGCCGACCGACGCGGAGACCACGACCGGCCCGATCCGGCAGGCGGAGCGCACCCGCTCCGACCGGACCCGCGACGAGCTCGCGCAGCTGCGCGAGCAGAACAAGGCGATCGCCGCCGAGCTCAGCGCGCTGCGCTCGGACTACCGCTCGATGACCAGCCGCACCCGGCTGCAGAACGAGCACATCAGCGATCCCACGCGGTTCGACATCGACGCGCGCCTTGAGGGCCCCGACGGTCCGCTGGGCCGCGCCGGCCGGCTGCTCACCCCGCACGGCGAGATCCTGACGCCGGCGTTCATCCCGGTGGGCACCAAGGCGACCGTGAAGACGGTGATGCCGGACGCGGTGGCCGATCTGGGGGCGCAGGCGGTGCTCGCGAACGCGTACCACCTGTACCTGCAGCCCGGTCCGGAGATCGTGGAACAGGCCGGCGGCCTCGGCAAGTTCATGAACTGGGACGGCCCCACCTTCACCGATTCCGGTGGCTTCCAGGTGATGTCGCTGGGCTCGGGCTTCAAGAAGGTCATCGACATGAACGGCGACCAGGAGCTGCAGGGCGACGACGCCATCGCCGAGGGCAAGGACCGGCTCTCCCGCGTCGACGACGACGGGGTCACCTTCCTCAGCCACCTCGACGGCACGGAGCACCGGTTCACGCCGGAGCGGTCGATGCAGATCCAGCACCAGCTGGGCGCCGACATCATCTTCGCCTTCGACGAGCTGACCACCCTGCACAACACCCGGGCGTACCAGGTGGAGTCGCTGGAGCGGACCCGGCTGTGGGCGCGACGCTCACTGTCCGAGCACAACTGGCTCACCGCGCAGCGCCACGACGCGATCTCGCTGTGGGGCGTGGTGCAGGGCGCGCAGTACGAGGACCTGCGGCGCAAGGCCGCTCGCGATCTGCGGGCACTGAGCGAGGAGGACCGTGAGGGCGGCGGCCTGGGCTTCGGCGGCTACGGCATCGGCGGTGCGCTGGAGAAGGCGAACCTGTCGACCATCGTGCGCTGGGTGAACCAGGAGCTGGAGGAGGACAAGCCGAAGCACCTGCTGGGCATCTCCGAGCCGGACGACATCTTCGCCGCGGTGGAGCAGGGCATCGACACCTTCGACTGCGTCTCGCCCTCGCGGGTGGCGCGCAACGGTGCGATCTACTCCGTGGACGGTCGCTACAACGTGACCAACTCGCGGTTCAAGACCGACTTCCAGCCGCTGGACCCGGAGACGCAGAACTACACCTCGCAGTTCTCCCGCGCCTACATCCACCACCTGTTCAAGGCCAAGGAGGGGCTGGCGGCCACGCTGGCCACCATCCACAACGAGCAGTTCATCGTCTCGCTCGTGGCCAAGATCCGGCAGTCGATGATCGACGGCACCTACTGGGAGTTCAAGGAGGAGTTCCTGGGGCGCTACTACAAGGGCACCCAGCAGCACCTCGCCAAGTCCGACTAGTCAGCCGAGGAACCGGTCGCGTACTCACGAAACGAGTGGGTACGCGACCGGAGTCGTCACTAGCGAGTGATGCAGGAGGCGGGACCACGATGGGGATATTCGACGCGACGTGCGGCCTGACTGGAATCGGATTGCGTGACAGCGACGCAGTCCTCGTTCCCCTACGCCGCCGCCATGACGCGACGTACCTACCGTTCGCCCTTCCGATGTACGGCAAACATGACCGAGCGGGAGCGATCTCGTTCGAGCCCGATCGCAACACGGATCTTCTCTTTTCGTACTTCAGGGACCTCGCCGACGGGCGGATCACAGTGGACAGGCACTACGCGGCTCTCGGGGTAACCACCGAATCTCTCGATGGCATCATGGAACTGCTGGAACGCAATACGTCGGTGTGGCTTCGGTTCAGGGAAAGCGACCCGAAAGCCCCTCCGGTCATCGCGGTTGACGGCGACCCACTCGTCTTCGTGCTCGTGGCTCGGACGGTGTGGCAGGCGATCGTCGATGCCGCGGAATCGGCAATGGGAAGCCTTGACGGTGAGTTCGACTCCGTCTTCGGACCGGACCCCATCGCGACGGGAATTTACGGCTGCTCGTTGAACGAGCTGGCCGATCGGGTTCGCGAGATCGCGGCCGTACACCGCTTCATGGCGGCGCACGGGATGGCGTGGCGTCCGCACTCGGAGGGTTTCGCGGCCCAGGGGTTTGGCTGGCAACAGTGGTCCGATGACTTGGAGCATCTCTTGCAGTCCGCTCGACAACGGTTCGAGGGCGATCCGATCATCGAAGCCGGACTCGATGCTCACGCCGCAGACATCGAACGGGTCCGCGAGGAATACGAGTACGAGCCGGACTAGCTGCGGAACACGATGACCGATAGACGCCGCAAGGGTAGGATCGTGCCATGGCTCATGTGGTCGCCCTCCCGGTCTGCGACGGCATGACGCTGTTCGAGTACGGCATCGCCGTGGAGGCGCTGGGCTTCTCGTGGGGCGACCTGACCCTCGACTACGACGTGCGGGCCTGTGGCCCGGCGGGTGGGGTGCACACCGTGGGTGGTGCGATCCTGCACCCGGGCTACGGGCTCGCCGACATCGCGACCGCCGACACCGTGATCGTGACCGCCGTGACCGATCCGCGCCGCAACTCCAATCCCGAGTGGACCGAACACCTGCGCGCCGCTGCTGCGAACGGTGCCCGCATGGTCTCCATCTGCAGCGGAGCCTTCGCTCTCGCCGAGGCGGGCCTGCTCGACGGGCGGCGCGCCACCACGCACTGGCGGTACGCCAGCCTGCTGCAGCACCGATTCCCGCGCATCCACGTCACACCCTCCGACCTCTACGTGCGCGATGGTGACGTGACCACGGGTGCGGGCTCCGCCGCCGGACTCGACCTGTGCCTGAAGCTGATCCGCGACGACCACGGCTCGGAGGTGGCCAACGAGGTCGCGCGCCGCATGGTGGTCGCGCCGCACCGCGACGGTGACCAATCGCAGTTCGTGACGATCGATGCGCTCCGCCCCGATGTCGATGCGCGGTTCGCGGACTACCTCGAATCGCTCGCGCGGTCGGTCGACTCCGTCGCGGGCGTCGACGATATGGCCGCGCGGGCCGGGGTCTCCCGGCGGACCCTGCACCGGCAGTTCCGCAGCCACACCGGGTCCGCCCCGCTGGAGTGGCTCACCCGGCAGCGGGTGTACCGGGCGATGAGCCTGCTCGAGACCACCGACGAGCCGGTCACCGCCGTTGCCACCCGATCCGGGTTCGACGCCGAGGAAACGCTGCGCTATCACTTCAAGCGGCAGACCGGCCTGAATCCCACCGCCTACCGGGATCGGTTCCGCACCGATCGCGATCAGGCCATATCTTGACGATAGATGGCATCTAGGCCACTGTGCGAGCGCCCGCCGCCGCCGTAGCGTCGGGTGCATGACGAAGGAAGCGAACGAAAAGCTCAGCGGTAGAAGGCTCCTCGCGTGGATCGGCGATGCGTTGGCCGGTATCTCGGCGGGCAACGCGGTGCGCCACGGCGGCATCGTGCGCGCCGGGCATCGGGCGCTGTCTCAGAGCGGAAGCGTCCAGGGCTCGCGGGGGAGTGACTGCGGATCGAAACCGTCGAGCATCTCCACCGGGGTCGATCCGGCCAGTCCCAGGCTGGACGCCAGCTCCGGCAGCACCGTCGACGGTCCGCCGCGTTCGGCGAGGGTGACGGCACCGTCGCGCTTGGCGAGCCGGACCCCGGTGGGGCCCAGGACCATCGGGACGTGCGCGTACCGCGGCGCGACGCCGCCCAGGAGCTCGGTGAGGTAGGCCTGCCGGGGCGCGGACGAGAGCAGATCATCGCCGCGGACCACCTGATCGATGCCCTGCGCCGCATCGTCGACCACCACGGCGAGGTTGTAGGCGTAGGTGCCGTCGCCGCGGCGCAGCACGAAATCGTCGACCATGCCGGTGTATTCGCCGTGCAGCTCGTCGTGCACCGTGAACGAGCGCACCGTCGAGCGCAGGCGCAGTGCCGCCGGACGCTCGGACCGGCGTGCCGCGCGTTCGGGCTCGGTGAGGTCGCGACAGGTGCCGGGGTACGCACCGTCCGGCGTGTGCGGGGCAGAGGGTGCGGAGAGGATCTCGCGCCGGGTGCAGTAACACTCGTACACGTCCAACTGCTCCAGAGCGGCGGCGTACGACGCGGTCCGATCGGACTGCCGGACCACCGCGCCGTCCCAATCCAGCCCCAGCGCAGCGAGATCGGCCAACTGGCTCGCCTCGGCACCGGCGGCCGTGCGGCCGGTGTCGAGATCCTCGACCCGCAGGAGGAATTCACGCCCGGTCGACCGCGCGAACAGCCACGCGAGCAGCGCCGTCCGCAGGTTGCCCACGTGCAGAGCGCCCGAGGGGCTCGGTGCGTATCGTCCGGCTGTCACCGCCCCAGCTTACGAGCGCACCGCGCCGAGGGTGCGGGCCCAACCGGCCACGTGCTCCACCAGCTCGGGCGGCTGCACGACGGTGGCCGGCGCCGCCAGCACTGCGATGGCCATGGCCGCCCAGTCCAGCGTGTCGGCCTGCATCCGCACCACCGTCTCCGCGCCGTCCTGCGTCAGCTGCGCGTACCGCCCGATCGCGGCCTGCACGGCCGCGCGGGGCGCCTGCACCCGGAACTCGATGGAGTAGCCCGGCGTGCGCTGCCCGACCGAGGCGAGCACGTACGCCGCGGCGTCCTCGGCGGGGAGCTCCCGGGGCCGGAATCGCACGCCGGTGCGCGTGGGCCGGGTGATCCGGTCCAGCCGGAAACTGCGCCAGTCGTGCCGGTGCAGGTCGTAGGCCACCAGGTACCAGCGGCGCCCCAGCGATACCAGCCGCAGCGGTTCGGCCAGGCGCTCGGTCGCGGCACCGTCGGCGGCGGTGTAGCCGAACTCGATCCGCTCCTCCGCGCGGCAGGCCTCGGCGAGATCCGTCAGGATCCGCGGGTCCACCGTGGGCCCGCCCGACCAGCCCGCCGGCTGCGTGACGGCACCGAAGGCCTCCACCCGCTTGCGCAGCCGCGGCGGCATCACCGCCGCCACCTTGCCCAACGCGCGCACCGAGGTCTCGGCGATGCCCGTCAGCCCGCCCTGGGCCGCCGTCTGGAGGCCGACGGCGATGGCCACGGCCTCCTCATCGTCGAGGACCAGCGGGGGCAGCGCGGCGCCCGCCGCCAGCTGGTACCCGCCGTCCACGCCGCGTGAGGCGTTCACCGGATAGCCCAGCTCGCGCAACCGCTCGATATCGCGCCGCAGCGTGCGCACGGAGACGTCGAGCCGGTCGGCCAGTTCCGTGCCCGGCCAGTACCGGTGCGTCTGCAGCAGGGACAGCAGTCGCAGGGTTCGGGAGCTCGTGTTCGCCATGTCTTCGAGGATTCTCTCAATTGAGGACAGAAACTGTCACCAAGGAATTCTAGGCTCGTTTCATGACCGAGACACAGCAGCACACAGCCACCGGAGAACGCGCCGACATCCTCAGCTTCCTGGCCGAGCGCCGGCACTTCCTCCGCTTCACCGCCCAGGGCCTGTCCGATGAGCAGGCCAACACCCGCAGCACCGTCAGCGCGCTCACCGTGGGCGGGCTCATCAAGCACGTGACCGAGGTGGAGAAGGGGTGGCAGCGGTTCGCACTGGGCAACGGCCACGCCATGGACGACATCGACTTCGAGAACATCACCCCCGAGCAGGAGGCGGCCTTCGCCGACACCTTCCGCCTCACCGACGGCCAGACCATCGAGTCCGCCCTCGCCGAGTACGAGAAGGCGGCCGCCGCGACCGACGAGCTGGTGCGCACCCTCGACCTGGACACCGCGTACGAACTCCCCGAGGCGCCGTGGCAGCCGGCCGGCGTCTTCTGGACGGTGCGCCGGGTGTTCCTGCACATCGCGGGCGAGACCGCGCACCACTCCGGTCATGCCGACATCATCCGCGAGAGCATCGACGGCCAGAAGAGCATGGGATAACGGGCTTCCATCCCGGATCGGTCCCACTGTCGGTCCCGCGGCCTACGATCGGACGCGTGGACCTGCCCGTGAACCCGCCGCTCGATCCGATGCTCGCCAAGGCCGCGAAAGCGGTGCCCGGCGAGGGGTACTCCCACGAGCCCAAGTGGGACGGATTCCGGGCCCTGATCTTCCGCGACGGCCACGAGGTGTTCATCGGCTCGCGCAGCGGCAAGGACCTCGGGCGCTACTTCCCCGAGGTCGTCGCCGCCGCGCGGGCCGAACTCCCCGAGCGCTGCGTGCTCGACGGGGAGATCGCCGTCGCCGTGCACCGCGAGGGCCGCAAGCGGCTCGACTGGGAGTCGCTCTCGGCCCGCATCCATCCCGCCGAATCCCGCATCACGAAACTCTCCGAGGAGACCCCGGCCATCTTCATCGGCTTCGATGCCATCGCCATGGCCGATGTGGACCTCACGGGCAAACCCTTCAGCGCCCGCCGCGAGGTTCTCGTCTCCTCCTACGCCGGCACCGGAACCTGCAAGATCAGCCGCGTCACCACCGATGCCGGCGCCGCTGCCGACTGGTTCGAGAAGTTCGAGGGCGCCGGGCTCGACGGCGTGATCTCCAAGCGGATCGACGGGCACTACCTGCCGGGCAAACGCGAGATGATCAAGGTCAAACACGCCCGCACGGCCGAGGCCGTGGTGATCGGCTACCGCCCGCACAAGTCGCAGCCGAACGCGGTCGGCTCCGTGCTGCTCGGCCTGTACAAGGACGATCAACTGCTCCCGATCGGCGGCATCGGCGCGTTCACGGCCGCCAAACGCGAGGAGTACCTGCAACTTCTGGAGCCCATGCGCACCGCCGACTCCGTACAGGGCGAGCCCAACCGCTGGGCCACCCCGGAGAAGACGGGGGAGTGGGTGCCCGTGCGGCCCGAGCTGGTAGTGGAGTTCGACTACGACCAGATGGAGGGCATGCGCCTGCGGCACACCGCGAAGTTCAAGCGCTGGCGCCCGGATCGCACGCCCGAGAGCTGCGGGTACGACCAGCTCGACGTGCCGGTGAACTACGACCTCGACGACGTGCTCCAGGAGGGCGAGTAGATGGCCAAGACGCCCGCCGCCGAGGTGATCGTCCCGGGGCCGGACGGTGAGCGCGCCGTCCGGGTCTCCAGCCCGGACCGCATCATCTACCCGGCCACCGATCTCACCCCCGAGGTCTCCAAACTGCAGGTGGCCCAGTACTTCGCCGCGGTCGGCGAGCCGCTGCTGTCCGCCATCGGCGATCGGCCCACCGCTCTCGAAAGATGGCCCGGCGGAGTGCATCCCGGCGGCCGGCTCGCGCAGGGCCCGATGGACAAGGACGCCGACGGCTTCTATCAGAAGCGAATGATGAAGGGCGCCCCGTCGTACGCGCAGACCGTGACGATCACCTTCCCCTCCGGGCGCACCGCAGACGAGCTGTGCCCGCACGAGGTCGCGATCCCGGTCTGGTGCGCCCAGATGGGCACCATCACCTTCCACCCCTGGCCGGTGCGCAGCGGCGACGTCGATCGCCCCGACGAGCTGCGCATCGACCTGGACCCGCAGCCCGGTACCGACTTCGGCGATGTGGTCCGGGTGGCCGGTGTCGCGCGGGAGCTGTTCGCCGACCTGGGCATGCGGGCCTTCTGCAAGACGTCGGGCAACCGCGGGGTGCACGTCTTCGTGCGGATCGAGCCCCGCTGGGAGTTCACCGATGTCCGGCACGCCGCCATCGCCTTCGGTCGTGAGCTGGAGAAGCGCGACGCGGGTGTCACGACGGCCTGGTGGAAGGAGGAGCGCGGCGAGCGCATCTTCGTCGACTACAACCAGAACTGCCGGGACCGCACGATCGCCTCGGCCTGGTCGCTGCGCGCCGTCCAGGGCGCCACCGTCTCCACGCCCCTCACCTGGGACGAGCTCGCCGGGCTCAAGGACCCGCACGTCTTCACCCTGTTCTCGGTGCCGGAGCGGCTGGCCGACGGGAACCCGTGGGCCGAGATGGATGATGTGGCACACGATCTCACGCCGCTGCTCGACAAGTGGGACGAGCACCCCGTCGAGCTGAACTTCCCGCCCGACTACCCCAAGATGCCGGGCGAGCCGCCGCGGGTGCAGCCCAGCAAGAAGGTGGCCGAGCACTGGGACGCCGAGGGCAATCGCATCGATTCCTGAACGGTTCACTTGGATCTGGTAAGCACAGTGCATGCCTGATCGCCGCCTGATCGTCACCCCGCTCGCAGCCGCCCTGATGGGCGCCACCTTGGTCGTCGTCAGCGCCGGATGCTCGTCCGGCAAGGGCGACGACGATGCCGCCAAGCTCGACCTGAGCACCGCCGTGAACACCCCGCTCACCATCAGTGCCGAGCAGTTGGCGAAGCTGGGGGCGGGCGGCGCCGTGGTGGGGGTCGCCCCCTCGCAGAACGGCACCGTCGAGGCCGCGAAGGGCGGTGCCCTGGTGTTCAAGCCGAACGCCGGATTCAAGGGATCGGTCGAACTCAAGGCCACCGTCTCGCCGGCGGTGCAGCTGTTCTCCTCGAACATTCCGCCGCTGGCCACCGTGGGCGGAGTCAGCGTGGACGCCAGCGGCTACGGCTCCTCCTGGGTGCCCGTGCCGGGCGCGCAGAACGAGTTCTTCGGCCTCACCGACCGCGGCCCCAACGTGGACGGCCCGGACAAGGATCAGAAGATCGCGGTGACGCCCGAGTTCAATCCGCAGATCGGCCGGTTCAAGCTGGAGGAGGGCGTCGCGAAGCTGCAGAGCGTGATCACCCTCAAGGGCCCTGACGGCCGTCCGCTCAACGGCCGCACCGATACCGCGGCGCCCACCGGCGAGAAGATCCTCGACCTCGACGGTCGCGAGATTCCGCCCAGCGATCACGGCATCGACTCCGAGGGGCTCGTCGCCATGCCCGACGGTTCCTTCTGGGTGTCCGACGAGTACGGCCCGTTCCTCATCCACTTCGACTCCAACGGCCAGGAGCTCGAGCGCCTCGCGCCCGGTCGCGGGCTGCCCGAGGTGCTCAAGAACCGCACGCCGAACCAGGGCATGGAGGGCCTGACCCTCACGCCCGACGGTTCGCGGCTGGTCGGGATCATGCAGTCGGCCCTCAACGTTCCGGGGCTCAGCGGCAACGCCAAAGACGTGCCGGCCACTCGGATCGTGACGATCGACCTCAAGACCAAGGCCACTCAGCAGTTCGTGTACCTGCTGGACAATCCGAAGGACACGAAGAAGGCGGTCTCGGAGATCACCGCGATCTCCAACACCGAGTTCCTGGTGGACGAGCGCGATAACAAGCTGGCGCCCAAGGCCAACAAGACGATCTACAAGATCAACCTCGACGGCGCCACCCCGCTGGGCGATCAGAATCCCGAGACGATCGTGGGCGTGAGCAGCACCGCCGATGCCGAGAGCGCACTCAAGGGCGCCGGCATCACCCCGGTCAAGAAGTCGGTCGCGCTGGAGCTGACCCGGATGCTGGACAAGCTCAACCCCGAGGGCAAGTTCTTCGGCCACGACAAGGTGGAGGGCCTCACCTCCACGGACGGCGGCAAGACGCTGTACATCGCCAACGACAGCGATTTCGGCCTCGCCGGGATCGCCGGTCCGAAGACGCCCTTCCAGCTCAAGCAGAAGACCCTGGCGAACGGTCTGCAGGACAGCCTGGAGGTACTCCGGGTGGACACCACGCGTGTCGATGAGCCCACCGTGACCAGGACGATCACCGTCAACGTCAGCTAGCGTCTCCCGGTTCGTCGCCCGGTGGGTCGGGCAGGCGTGGGCGGATCTGGCGACCCGGGCGGGGTTGGAGCAGAATGCGTGGCGTTGGCACGCTGCGGGGCAGCCGCGGGAGTCGCTGTATGACCCATCAGCGGATCGAACTGGCCTCCGGCGCCCTGGTTGCGCTCAACTGCCCAGCGCGAGCCCGGCTGAGACTGAGCTGGTGGATACGTCTGTGGCTGCGGCGTCTGGTGGTGGCCGGTTCCGGTTCGGAGCCCCGGCGGGAGAGGGCGCATCCCGACCGCAGCCCGCTCGTTCTGGGCGGCCTCGCAGACCTGGGCGCTGTATCGGTTGCGGGTCGATCAGGCCATCATGGCTTTATTGATCATTCTCGCGGTGATGGTCGCCCTCGGGCTCGGTTTCACCCTCGCCGCATTCTTATGGTCGGCCACATGAGCGGCGGCATGGACACCGCCTGCCAACGTGCCGGGTTTGGGTGGTTTTGCAGGGATATAGCGGAGGGCTATATCCCGGCATATCGGGCCGTTCGGATATAGCCCCGCCCCTATATCCCCCGAATTTACGCCGGTTTACCTGCGCAGACGCGGTTGTCACAGTTTGGGTGCTTGACAAGACCGTGGTGCTGGGCGAGGTTGGCCGGGTTCGTCCCAGTGCGGGGCACTCTCCCTCTCTTTCAGCCTGGTTCTGCGGGCTGGTTTCTGTGTGTGGAAGCGAGTTGATGTTCTGATGGCCGCAGCGCATGCGCGAGGCAATCCCACCTCCCGACCCGGCAGTACGCCGCGCGGTAGTCAGCCACTGGGCGCGAGCAGCCCAGGCTCGGGTTCGGTGGCCCAGCAGCGCCTCCAGGGTGCGTTCTTGACCGTCATCGGGTTGGCTGGTGCGTTCGGTGGTGTGCTGTTCTCGATCGAGGCCCCCCGGTTCACTCCCGTCCCGGCCGTGTTCTTGACGTTCTGGTTGGTGATGGTGATCGTCGGGCAGGTCCTGATTGCCGGGCTACGCAAGCTCTGTGCTGCGGGTGTGGGTGCTCCGGCTCCGGGGCAGGTGCGCGCTGCCGCCGGAGTGGCGGCGATTGTGGTCGCGGTCGGGATGAACGGCCTCGCCACCACCACAGGAGTGGGTAGCGCGGTGGCGGCGCCGTGCCCCGGCGGAGGGCCGGCGACCTGTGGCCCTACTCCGGGGCCAGAGTTGACGTTCACCCCGCCGGCGCAGCAGACCGCCGCCCCCGGTCAGCAGCCCGGGCAGCAAGGCCCGCAGCAGGACAACAACGGTATCGCTACTTCCCCCGCCGGCAGTGGCGGTAGTAACGGGGACAATATTCAAGCTCAAACCCCTGACTTCGGCAGCCCGGGTCAGCCGAGACCGAACATCCCCGGCAACGAACAACCCGCCCAAGGGCAGCAGGGACAGCAGCTGAATCCAGTTCGGACTACTGCGCCCGGGCAGCCGCAGCAGACCAGGCAGCAGCAGACATCGTCCGGGCAGGCTTCGGCGTCGCGGCCGACGGTAACCGTCACCCAAACCCAGTCCCAGTGCCCCACACCCGGCGCAGCCGGAACTCCCGGCGCTCCCGGCAACCCCGGCGCTGGCAACCCCGGCGCCGACGGCCCTGACGGTGGCGGCGAGGACGATGGCGCCCCGTCGTGGGCGTACCTCGTCGGAGAGGCCAGCGCGTTGCTGACAGGTCGGCGACGGCCCGGCAGCACGGCTGGTGGCGGCGGTGAGGTGCCCGGTCTATCCAGCGGCGGTGGTGTGACGGAAGCGCCGACGAAGTGGTCGGCTGGATCTGCGGCACGCCCTGTTGAGTTCATCGACGCTGACCTCAATTCGGGGGAGTTGGCTGCCGATACAACAAATGACGGCGGTGCGGATGAGCGTGGCAAGACGGAGACGAAGTTTAGTGACTCGATCACCGTCGAAAGAGACAACGCTTTCCTGGATGAGCTGCGGAACATCCCGCTGCAATACATGAAGGAAGACGGTGGGAAGGGCGCGGACGGTAAGGAGATCATCGTCACGCAGCTCCCGAACGGTCAGGAGATGATCCAGGAGAACGGTGTGACCAGCATCATCGGTACTCCGAAGCCTGGGCAGCAGGCGCGTGACCCGTATCCAGTGCAGGGCGCGAACCAGGTGAGCACTGCCGATAACGGCAACGGCACCACCACGGTCAATCAGACCGACAGCTCGGGTACGCCGTCGTCGGTGACGGCCTCGGACGAGGAAGTCAACCGGGCGTTGGCTGAGCGGGCACGGCAGGCGGCAGCCGACAAGGCAGATCGGGACTCCCGCCGCCGCCGCGGTCCTCGGCCGGAGCCGAGCGAGTTGGCTACACAGCCGCGCGATGAATCGCTCGATGATAAGTGGAACTCCGTCATCACGCCGAACCCGAAGACACCAACAAAGAGCCTGCCCGCGCGCGTCGGCAACGCCCTGAAAGACACCGGCAAAGGCCTACTCACCCTCGTCGGTCTCGGCGGTGAAGGCGCCCCCAGTGTGGGTGAAGCCTGGAAACAGGTCGGCAAGGGCCTCATCGCCTACGACGAGTTCGCAAAGGGTGAATACTTCGTCGGCATAGGGCTTGTGCTCACCAACTTCCTCGGACTTAAGGGCCTCGGGTCACTGAAGAACGTGGCCCGCGCCCGCGAAGCAGCCGAACTCGCCCGCGCAGGCAGCAAAGTCGGAGAAGAAGTCAGAGCAGGGCTATCAGCAGCCAAAACAGCAGAAGACTCCGTCAAAGCAGCCGGAAACACGGCGAAAGCAGCAGCGGAAGCCGTACAGAATGCTATAACAGGTGTCCCCAGTAGAG
The DNA here is from genome assembly GCF_019656655.1 of Tsukamurella sp. TY48. GTDB lineage: Bacteria > Actinomycetota > Actinomycetes > Mycobacteriales > Mycobacteriaceae > Tsukamurella > Tsukamurella strandjordii. The sequence goes on from NZ_BPMV01000001.1 coordinate 2,073,319, forward strand.
GTGTCAACGGATTCCCGACTCCACGTTCGATTAGGACTCCTAGCCGCCCCCGCGTCACACGCGACATTATTGATTCTATGGGGGCGAGAATCACGACGTGGGCTGATGGTGGGCGACTCAACTTCAATCCATTGAATGGACAGGCATTCACCGGTATACAGGCTTCTATAACCAAGGACATGCTGGGTCAGGGAAGTAAAGCCGCAGGGAATATTGCGCCACCCGGGTGGAACCCTTTGATGGCCTGGCCCGGGGGGAATCTGCAGCGCGGTCATGCGCTAGCAAACATTCTCGGAGGGACGGGCCGAGATGCCCGCAACCTATTCACGGTCACGAAAACAGCCAACGATGCTATGCAGAAGATCGAGGCGGAAGTGCGACGTGCTGTTGAGTTGGGCAAGGTGATAGAATACACCGTGAAGCCAGTTTACGGAAACGGCATCTCAGCTCCGCCGACCAAGCTAGTAATCAGCGCTATGGGAGACGGGCTAAGCATCCTTCGAACGATTACGAACATTCCCTAAAGGAGAGGTGCGCAATGGAAGCTATATCGAGACTGTTGGAGATCGTCCCTCCTCCTGCAGAACCACCGAGTCCTCAGGACTGGCAGGCCGCGGAGGCGCAGTTGGGCAGTCCCCTGCCTGATGACTACAAGGATTTCATCGGTACATACGGTCCTGGGTCATTCTGGGGAGAGCTAAATATTGCGCCGCCTCTCTGGATCGCCAACGAACGTGGGAAATCGCCTGGAGCAGTGAACTTTCTTCACGACATTTCTGAGGAGCGTCCAGACTACGTTGATGTCGCAGGCAACGGAGCAGGTTCTTTCGATGAAATTTACGGAGATAGAGACGATTCCTATTTGTGGCTAGGGTTTTCGGGAACCGGACAGAATTTGTTTTGGCGCACGACAGCACCGGACCCAAATTCATGGCCCGTAGTCGTCACCGACAACGCTTCCATTGATTATGAGGCTGGTGGTATTGTCGCCTATCTAGTGGAGCTTCTGAGTGGACGCTTTCCGTCTGCGGCATTCGATGCGGAGTGGCTCGATGAAGTTCAAGGGGAGGGGCGGTCGCCGTTTACGCGTGTTGAATACAATCCGGAGTCGTGACCTAGGGAAACCGTACTTTCATATGTGCCCCCTCCTAGGGGACTTGGCGTCGGGTTCCGATCGTTCATGAGAGAGCCTGGCGACTAACTCGTTCTCCCAGGGGGCGCATGTAACGCGGCATGTGTCCGCAACAATGTCGTGCACTCGTCCAGTCGCGAGGCGTCGTGCATCGCGCGGCAACGTCCTCCGGGCGTGCCTACCCTGAAGATCCATGATTTCACTCTTGACTTATATAAGTGAAGGCTGAAATACTCGGCGGGTGCACGCATTCGACGTCCTCGGCGACCCGGTCCGCCGTCACCTGCTCGAACTCCTCGCCGACGGCGAGCGGTCGGCGGGTGAGCTGAGCGACGAGGTGCGGGCGCGCTTCGGAATCAGTCAGCCCGCCGTCTCCCAGCATCTGCGCCAGTTGCGGGAGTCGGGCTTCGTCACGGTGCGGCCCGAGGGGGCGCGCCGCCTGTACGCGGTGCAGTCCGAATCGCTGCGCGAGGTGGACGACTGGCTGGTCCCTTTTCGACGCTTCTGGGAGCCGAAATTCGCGGCCCTGGGTACCGAGATCGCGCGCGGCAAACGCACGCGCAAGCAGGAGGAATCATGACCTACGACATCGACGAACTCGCCGCGGCGGCGCCGGACGCCGTCTCCCGCACGGCCGAGGTCCGCGACACCGGCGAGGGCGACGTCTTCGTCTCCGCCTCGCTGAGCCAGACCTACCCCACCGACCCCGCCGACCTGTGGGACGCCGTCACCAACGCCGAGCGCCTGCCCCGCTGGTTCGCGCCCGTGCACGGCGATCTGGAGCTGGGCGGCCGGTTCCAGGTGGAGGGCAACGCCGGTGGCACCGTGCTCGAATGCGAGGCCCCGCACCGCTACCTGGTGAGCTGGGAGATCATGGGCGGCGCCTCGAAGGTCGAGGTCACGGTGACCCCCGACGGTGACGGTGCCCGGCTCACGCTGACCCACTTCGGCGACAACGCACGAGACTTCTACGAGCAGTTCGGCCCCGGCGCCACAGGCGTCGGCTGGGACCTGGGCCTGCTGGGCCTGGCCGCTTACCTCACCACGGGCCAGGACCGCCCCGAGGACGCCGAGGCCTTCTTCGCTACTGCGACGGCGAAGTCCTTCGTGGCCGCCTCCGCCAAGAAATGGGCTGAGGCCACGGCCGCCGCGGGAGTCCCGCAGGAGCAGGCCCGCGCGCAGGGCGAGCGCACCGCCGCGTTCTTCTCGGGAAGCTGACGAGGGCCTAGGCCGCGGCGGCCACCTCGACCGGAGCCTCGGCCGAGGAGCTGGACTTCTCGGAGCCGGTGTCGCTCTTCGCGGAGCCGGACGAGGCCGAGTCCTTCGCCGACCCCGTCGAGGTGCTCCGCTCGGTAGCCGCCGTGCCGGTGCCCGTGGTCTCGGCGGTCCCGGTGCTCGGGGACTCAGAGGCCTTGGCTCCGGTGTCCTTCGTGCCGCTCGATGCGGTGCCCGACGCGGTGCCGGTCGCGGTGCCGGTCCCGCTCGATGCCGTACCGGTGGAGCTCGTGGTCGTCGTCGGGGCGGTCGCCGCGGTGGTGGCGGCGCCGGTCGTGGCGGTCACCGCCGAGGTGGACGCCGATCCCGAGGTGACCTCGGCCGAGACCCGCTGCGGTGCAGTCACCGTCGGCTCGCCGGCCGCGGTCACCGGTGCGACGGTGGTGGGCTCGGTGGGCTTGGTGGCCAGGTAGCGCGATGCATCGCCGGTCCCGGTGGCGGCGGCGCGGACGCCCTCGACCACGCCGCCGGCGAGGCCGGCGGTCACCGCGAACGGGTTCACCAGGGGTAGCAGGCCGAAGGGCGTCTGCCGGCCGTAATCGTCACGGGAGTAACCGGTCTCGATGAGGACGCGTGCCACCGGCGAGACGAGATCGACGAGCGGTCGCACGAGTCCGGTGGTGCCGGTGGCGGCGGCCAGGTCCAGCAGCGGCAGCATGATCGGCAGGATCGTGGCGGGCAGCGTCACGTAGCGGGTGTCGCCGCTCACCTGGCAATAGGTTGCCGCGGTGCAGTTCTCGGTGGCCGCGGTCACGGCCTTGCGCACCTGGTCGGGGGTGTAGCCGATCGGTGTGGCGTTGGCCGGATCGTCGCCCTTGGGGGTGAGGTACTTGCCGTGCACGTACCAGAAACCGGCGAGCGCGTTGGCAGTGGCGAGCAGGTTCACGGGGTAGCGCGGGAAGTCGGTCACGCCGTCGTACTGGAAGGCCACGTCGGTGGTGTTCACCGTCGTGGAGGTGTTGGTGGGCGTGCCCGGCTTGAAGGTCACGTCGAGGATCGGGATGTGGCCGAGGAAGGACGGGCGCGAGAACAGGCCGCCGTTGGGGCGGCTGGCGTTGCCGATCAGCACGAACGAGACGTTCTCGGGCACGCCTCCCGGCTGCGCCGCGAACTGCTGCTTGACCTCGCTGACCACGGTGCCGCCCTGGGAGTAGCCGAAGATCACGATCGGCGAGGTCTTGTCGGCGGCGCCGTACGCATCCTTGAGGCTGGTGACGCCGCTGGCCACCGAATCGTCCCACTTGGCTCCGCTGAGGCCGCCCCAGCCCTTGAGCGGGATCGGCCAGAACTCCGCGATGTACGGGACCGGGGTGGCGGAGCATCCCTGTGCGCAGGCACCGGTCGGCGCCACGTAGTAGCCGACGGCGTTCTCCTGGTAGTTCGGCACCGGTGCCGGATTCTTGGTGCCCGTGCCGGGGACCACGAGCACGGTGGTCGCGGCCCAGACCACGGCACCCGCGAGGGCGGAGCCGACGGTGAGCGCGATGGCGCTCAGCAGCGCGATCAGCCCGGTGGCCAGGCGGCGGCGGGGGCGGTACGTCGATACGAACTCCGGCATGGATCGCTCAGCTTTCGGCAGGAAGGGACGGACTTCGCCGATCAGCCTGGCACAGTGTTCGTCATTGCATCGGCCGATGATGACCGGATCTCACAATATTCATCGATCGCTTGCTCAGCCTTCATCATCGAGGTGCCCGCGGCCCGCCACGAACCGCGCGAACTCGGCGGCGGGCGTCCTCTCGTCCCCCGATGCGGTCACCACCACGACCGATCGGACGGCCGCCGCATCGGTCAGCCGCACGTGCCCGTGCGGGAAGGGGGGATCGCCGGGGGCCGGGCCGGGCACCAGCGCCAGTCCGAGGCCCTCCTGCGCCATCGCGCGGGCCATCGCCATGTCTTCGGTCTCCAGCACGATGCGCGGCTCGAAGCCCGCGCCCAGGAACAGTGCGTCGGTCGCGGCGCGCGTGCCCAGGCCGGCCTGGGCCAGGATGAAGCCCTCGTCGGCGAGCTCCGCGAGCGTCACCTCGTCCCGCCGGGCGAGCGGGGAGTCGGGCGGCGGCACCACCACGAGGGCCTGGTCGAACAGCGGTGTCACCGTGAGACCTTCGCGCTGCGGGGGTGGTGAGACGAGGGCGGCGTCGATGCGCCGCGCGGCGACGGCGTCGAGCAGATCGTCGGTGACACCCTGCTCGAAGACGAACCGCACGTCCGGGTGCGGGCGCCGATAGGCCGCCACGATCCGCGGGACGAAGGAGGCGCCGAGTGTCCGGATGAAGCCGAGCCGGATCAGCGGGACGGGGGAGGCCTTCAGGTCCGCGCGCTGCAGGCCCAGCGCCAGATCGTCGAGGGCCCGCTCCGCGTAGAGCGCGAGCTCGACGGCGGCGGGGGTGGCGACGATGCCGCGACCCTCGGGCGCGAACAGTCGCAGGCGCAGCCGGCGCTCGAGCCGGTGGATCGAGCGACTCACGGTGGTGGGGGTCAGCTGGAGGTCTGCCGCCGCACCGGCGAAGCTGCCGGTCCGCATGACGGCATGGAACTCGGTGAGCCCGGGAGCGAGGGCGTGCTGCCGCGCGGACGTCGATTGCTGCATATTTGCATCGTAGCGCTGCAAAAGATGCTGTTTTCATACCGAACGCAGAGCAATAGCCTGGGAGTAGTTAGCCAAGCGATGAAAGGGGCGTCATGACCCAGGCAGCAGCCGCCGCGACCGTGGGTTCCTCGGTGACCGGCCCGCAGATCCCCGGTCCGCGCCGGTCCGCATCGATCGGTTTCCTCGGGGGGATCTCGGGAGGCCTCCTCGGTGGTGGTACCGGTGTGGTCACCGTCCCCGCCCTGGACCGGCACTCGACCCTCCCGCGGCACGTCATCCACGGCACCTCGACCCTCGCCAACGTCTCCGCCGCGCTCGTCGGCTCCATCGTCTACGCCCTGCGGGGCGGTCACGTCGACTTCGTGCCCGGTATCGGTCTGATGATCGGCGGAGTGGTGGGCGCCTATGTGGGCGCCCGCTGGGTCTCGAAGGTCCCGGAGGTGGTGCTCCGGTCGCTGTTCGTCCTGGTGCTCGCGCTGTCGGCGACCAAGTTCCTGTTGCAGGGCTTCGGCATCCAGGTCGGCTCGTCGTCCGGCCTGTTCCACGGCACCGCCGTGATCGTCTCCGTGGCAACGGTGACCGGCCTTCTGGTGGGTGCGTACTCGGCGGCGATGGGCCTCGGCGGCGGCCTGCTCGTGGTGCCGGTGATGGCCGTGCTGTTCGGCGCCAACCTGCACACCGCGGCCGGAACCTCGCTGCTGGTGATGCTGCCCAATGCCATCGTCGGGGCGGTCACCCACATCCGGCACGGCAGCGCCGACCTGCGCGTCGGCAAGCCTCTCGCGCTCGCCGCGCTGCCCGGCGCACTGGTGGGCGTGAGCCTCGCGCTCGCCCTTCCGGAGAGAGGGCTCGCCGTGGTTCTGGGTACCTTCATGGCCTTCCTCGCGGTGCGCGAGGTGCTCCGCTGGCGGCGGTCGGCGCGGGCAGCACGCCTCGCCGAACAAGCCTGACCTGGTACTACACCCCCACTCGGTCCGCTCGGGCCGGAGGTCTGTCCGGACCGTGACGGGAAAGGAGCGCGCTGTGTTCCCCGCGAATGATTCGTCGACGAAAACGACTGGTAGTAGAATTCCCGTCATGGCAAGCGGGGAGATGGCGGCGGGGGCGGAGGCCCACCTGCTCGCTCAGCGCCTCAACGCGCTGTACGAACGCGAGGCGAAGGCGGGGCGCCCCCGCACCAACAACGCGATCGCCCAGGAGCTCCGGGACCGCAATCCCGGATTGCGGGTGTCGGGCGGGTACCTCTCGGCGCTGCGCAACGGAGGCCGCGCCAACCCGTCGATCGAGCTGCTGCGGGCCCTGGCGTCGTACTTCGAGGTTCCGATCGATCACCTGACCGCGCCGAGCACCGACGACGAGGCCGCACTCGCAGCCGAACTGGTGATGCGGGAGGCAGGAATCCGCGCACTCGCGCTGCGGGCCGAGGGCCTGGGTGAGGCGAGTCTGGCCAGCATCGTGGCCATCATCGACAATGCGAGGAAGCTGGAAGGCCTGCCGGCGGCGGGCGGCGCAGCACACAACCCGGCCGACGAGTAGTCGGCCGGGCTGCGGGCGGGATCGACTCAGGCGGCTGCGGGCAGCTGCTCCAGAGTGTCGAAGTGGCGCAGGATCTCCGGTGCCGCGGCACGGATCGACGCACCGTGGTCCGCGTCCTCGAGCACGGACAGGCGGGCGCCGGGCATGGTGCCGGCCAGCAGCCAGGAATCGGCCAACCGCTCGGTGTCGTGCTCGCCGGCGAGGAACAGCGCGGGCGTGAAGATCCGTGCGTAGTCGTCGATCTCGCGGCCCTCGTCCAGCTCCTGGGAGTCGAAGAAGGCTGCGAGAGCGCCGGGCTCGTTGGTGCGCAGACGATCGCGCGCCGCAGCGCTCAGCGGGCGCTCGCGCTGCGTGTCCCAGTGGTCCATGAAGGTGTCCATCGAGCCACTGTCCAACGCGGCGCGGGCGCCCGGGAAGAACACCCGGTCGGCCATCGAGGGCTGCGGGCGGTGCGAACCACCCACGCACACCATAGATTCCAGTCGTCCGGGTGCGAGGAACGGAATCCGCAGCGAGGTGCGTGCGCCGAGCGAGAAGCCGACCGTGTGGAACCGGTCGAAGCCGAGCAGATCGGCGATGCCGAGCAGATCGCGGGCCATCGTCTCGATCAGGTAGTCCTTCGGATCGCGCGACTTGTCGCTGGCGCCGTGGCCCAGCATGTCGACCTCGATCAGCGGGCGCTCGCCGTGCAGGGCGTCCGTCACTCCGATGGAACGCCAAACGCCTGCGGACTGGAAGGTCCCGTGCAGCAGGAAGACCGGGGTCATATCGGCCGCGCGGTCGGCGGCCGGGGTGTAGCGGTAGGAAATCCGGACGCCGGTGGGCCGCCGGAAGGTTGCAGTTCGGGTTTCGACGACGGATTTCTCGTTCATGGCGAGTACCTCGGGGTCGTACGGGCATCCCCGTTGCGGGGGAGGAGGACGACGTCCGGCGGCGTCGGCGGAGCGTCTGCACACCAAGGTATCTACTGACAGTAGAAATCGGTAGTGACCCGAATCACTTTTTAGGTTTGTTTACGATCCGTTAACGCCCGGTATTCCCGGGCCACCGAGCTCACCCACGAAATCTGCTGGTCAAGAGATAGATCGGGCCTGCGAGTGATGCCGCCGAACCCGCACTCACCCTCGATCCCCGTGTCTGATTTATGCATCTGTAACACCGCCCCGCGGATCTCCCGAGCGAACTCGGCGCTCGACTGTGGGTGTGATCGCTCCTCGACGCCGGGCAGCAGCGGCGCCAGGTGCAGCAGCCCGTCGTGGATGTCCACCATCATTCGATACACGCGGATCTCCGCGTGCGCGGCCGCGAACCACGGCGAGGGAATCGCTCCCCGGGTGGTGTTCAGATCCGTCCACAGCGGAGTCAGGGCGCGGCAGGTGCGGCGCGCTCGGGCACTCCGCGTGGCGTCGAGCCATCGGTGCCGCGCCTCGGGATAGGCGAAGCCCACCGCCAGTAGGAGCGCCGCGAGGATCGCCGTGGGCGCCGTGAGGTATTCGAGTGCCACGGGCGGGGTTCCGTGCGCACTCGACATGGCCTTCGCCGCCTGGTTGGCGGCGAAGACGAGATCGAGGACCACGCCGGCGGAGATGATCGCCAGGGCGGTGCGCAGCGTGGGGGTGAGGCCGTCGCCCAGTCGATCGGTGTGGAACCGGCAGGCCCCGAGCAGGATGATCAGGCCGATCGCGAGCGACCCCGCGTAGGTGAACACCAGTGCCGCCCCGGTCGGTTGCTCCGCGAGCTTCGCGCTGACGGAACCCACGAGATCCGTTCGCGGCGTGAGCCACCACAGCACGATCATCGTGACGGTGCAGGCGATCGCGGCACCGCCCAGGGTGAACCCGAAGGCGCGGGACACCGAGCCGTGCCGCCACGTTCGGGCCACCAGGATCATCGACGCGCACCACAGCGGCGAGATGGAGTAGGTGATCAGCAGTGACGCGGAATCGGCGAGGACGGCGTTCACTCGGCGCACGATCCACGGTGCGGCACTGGCGAATCCGAGTGCCTTGAGAGCGAAGGACAGCGCCAGCCAGCGGCGCACCTGTGCGGCCCTCCCCGGGGTGAAGCAGGTGGCGGCGATCAGCAGGGCTGCGAGTGCGCAGGCCAGCGCCGCCCCCGTGAAGAGGGCGTTGTTCAGCGCGACGACGGTGGGCGGCGGCGGCATGGCGGGTTCATCGCGACAGCAGGTGCGGGGCGAGGGTGGCGATGAGGCCGCCGTCGTCGGCCACGCGGTCCGCGGTACGGCCGCGCTCGCGACGCACCTGCGCGAAGGCCGTCGCCAGCAGCTCGGCCTCCTGCTCCTGCGCAGGATCGGAGTGCGCGCTGCGCAGCAGCATCGGACGCTCGACGGCACGGTCCAGGTGGCCGCACAGCAGGTGGCTGAGCTCGTGGAAGATCACGTGTTCGGTGAAGAACGGGGGCAGGCCGGTGGCGTGCACGATGGTGTCTCGATCGCGGCCGCCGAGCACGGTCCCGGTGATTCCGGTGCCGGTGAGGTCGGTGGCGGCGATGTCGATCGGCCGTCCGCGGCGCTCTGCCACGAGCTGCACGAGTTCCGGTGCCGTGGACCAGCCCACACCCAGGCCGCGTGCGAGCCGCATCGCGTCGGCGAGGTCGATCACGGTCCACTGCATCACTGTCTCCGGTGCGGGGGCATGGGTGCGGATGCCACCCGAGGGTAGTGACAACCGGGCCCGCGCGCAGCGGAAGCAACTGTTTTGTGAGGGACCACACTATTCGGGCATGTCGCCCAAACGGGACGGCTCTCAGTCGGCCTCCGCCGCGGCGAGCACCCGGGTGAGCCGGTCCGGGAGCAGGTGCGCGCCGTCGGCCTCCAGGGTCACCGCGTCGTCGCCGAACACGGTGCGCGCCCGGGCCGCGGCCCGGGGACCGTCGAGCATCCGGTCCCGCGCGCCGAAGGTCGCCGTCACCGGTGCCGAGATGGCAGCGAGCACCGCATCGTCGAATTCGGGCAGGCCGTCGGTGCGCGGTGCGAAATTGCGGAAGGTGAGCCCGCTGAACGCGGCCAGATCGGATTCCAGGCCGGGTTCGCCCGATGGGTGCCAGCCGGTGAAGTAGCTCATCGCCCGCCGCCGCCCGGGCTCGCCGAGCAGGCTCAGCAGACCCGCCACGAACAGCGGGGCGATGCGGCGCGGACCGAGCCCGCCCGGTACGAGCAGGCCCAGCGCGGACACCCGCGACGGATGCGCCGAGGCGTAGTCGAGTGCCACCCAGCCGCCCAGCGATTCCCCGATCACCGTCGCTCGCTGCGCCGCCAGCGCCTCGGTCACCCCCGCCAGCCACGCGGCGTGCGCTCCGGGGTCGAGCGGAAGCCGGGGGACGACGGTGCCGCCCGGCTCGCCCGGCAGGTCGATCGCGTGCACCCGGCGCGAGGCCGCGAGGCGTGGGATCTCCGCGGTCCAGTTCAGCGAGGTCCCGCCGGAACCGTGCAGCAGGATCACGGGCGGAGCGTCGGCGGGGCCGGCGCTGAGCACATGCGTCCCATCGACGACGGTGCGCTCCACCTCGGGCAGGTACTGCGCGATCAACCGCGCGTATTCGTCGTGCACCGCGCGGGCTCCCGCGTCGCTGCGGAACCGTGGATCCGTCACCGTAGGACTCCTCTCCAGAGGCTCTAGTCTCGCCTACTCTCGGGAGATTTTCGAGATCGAGCGCGACCCCGCCGCGGTGGTACATCGACGGTGTTCCACTTACAGATCAGGACGACTGCCCGCAACGCGAAGATCGCATCACCGGAATTGTGGTGGTGGCTCATCACCGAAGATGCCAACTGGTATCAGCCGTTCGGCCCCGGCTCCAGTGTCGTCGAACTCGATGACCACCCGGTGGTACATATCTCGCACGCTGATGCGCTCGCATACTGTCGCTGGTCCGGACGGGCGCTGCCCAGTGAGGCGCAGTGGGAAGCTGCAGCCCGAGGAACTCTCACCGGACAGCCCTATCCATGGGGCGGCCAGCCACCCACCGATGCGGACGAGCCGCGAAAGCTGAATATATTCCGCGGTACCTTCCCCGGTATTCCGCCGGAGTACCCCATAGGGACGGTTCCGGTGCGCTCATTCGCGCCCAATGACTTTGGGCTCTACAACACTGTCGGCAACGTGTGGGAATGGTGCGCAGATACTTTCGCTACCGGTACCTACCGCGAGCGCGCCGAATCCGGGCAGTTAGTCACCGACCCCTTCGTTCGCGATCCCGCCGCGCCGGATCGCGTGCTGCGGGGAGGTAGCTACCTCTGCAGCGCCGGCTACTGCGCCCGCTACCGCACCAGCGCCCGTGGCCACGCAACTCCACTGACCACCAGCACCCACATCGGATTCCGCACCATCGCCGCCAGCTAAGCAAGGCGAGGCAAAGGCCCGGTCCGCGGATAGAATCACTAATAACCGCAGCATCTTTCGGACGGAAGACAGAAGACGTGCGCACAGACATCATGGAACAGCTCACCAGCCGAACGCTGGCTCCGATCTACGACCTCAACAAAGTTCCTGCGAACGTTCCACAGACCTGGATCGACGCCGCCCGGCTAGGCGGCCCCGAAGGTGTTCGCTCCTTCCTTGACGATCCCGACAACGCAGCGTTGCGCGAAACACTCCCGCTGATGACGAGCTACATCTACGAGTACGCAGTTGACCTGTTCATCGCAGAATTCAGGCGCCCCGACCATGAAAACGCCAAGCCAGAGCCTGTCCTCGCCTATGCGTTTCTGGCTCACGATGAACAAGAGCCCTACCTGACATTAAGAATCGGTCCCCTTCCATGGATCGTTGATTATCCGGATGGTTACCCGGCCGACCTCAAGCAACTTGCGACGGTTCACGCCGGATTTTTCGATGACTGGACGTTCGGCGGACCTGCGCCCGTCGACGTGTTTAAACCACTCGGTGGATTGCACCTAGAGAAGATGGAACGGAAGATTGCCGCCGCGGACACCGATCTGTTCCCCTTCGATTTTCAAGACGAGCACGGCAACAGTGTTCCGAGATCGGAGCTTCCCGACATCCACAGCTTGTGTCCTGTGTGGAGTCTCGGAGATAGAGAGTGGGTTCGGTTCCTGTGTGTGGACCGCACCTCTCAACAGGTTTGGTTCGTAATTCCGTCTGAAGAAGTGAGCCGAGAGTTCGGAACGGCTTCGAAGTACATCGATGACGCCGTAGGCACGTCGTTCTCCCGCTATGCCGACGCTTAGCTCGAACCCTGCCCCCTTCGGGTGACTGCGAACCGTCTCATGTTGATCTTGCTGGGGCGGCCCTAACGCTGAATCGATTCGCTTGGTCGATCTCAGAAGTTCTGTCTTGCCGTGTTAGCTGCTGGGACGCAACAGCGCGGATGCCAGCCCGACGCCACAAACGCTAGACCAGCGGGACGCGACGTGGCGTGCACGGGTGGAAGTCAACGGGGAGGGCGCTCTTCTCGGTGTTTGACCCGGCGCGGCCACTCTGACGGCCGAGTGGGGGCACAGCCAAGCGCTGCGGCGGCACAACAGCGACATGATCGGCCTCTCGGTGCTCCGCGCCGCGTACGCGCCACCCAAAGACTGAGGTCGCACCAGGCGGCGCGAGCCATGGCGATGGTCCTGGCGGTACGCGCACCGAGCCACTCAACGAAGAACGGTCCGCGACCATGCTGGTCGCGGACCGTTCTCGCGGCGGAGGATAGGGGATTTGAACCCCTGAGGGCTATTAACCCAACCCGCGTTCCAGGCGAGCGCCATAGGCCACTAGGCGAATCCTCCGTCGACCATCCTAGACGACGGCCCCCGTACACCCGAAATCGGCCGGACCCGTATAGTGGTGGACGGACTCCGCGCGGCGTCCATCCTGTGAACTCCCCCAGGGCGGGAACGCAGCAAGGGTCAACGGGCTCTGGCGGGTGCGCGGAGTCCCCTTTCATGTTCGGGGCTGATTCCGTCGGAGGCGCGAATGTCCACCTATGTGTCCATGAGCCAGGCGGAACTCGCCGCCGTGCACACCGACCTCACGGCGATGTACGACAAGCTCAAGGCTGCCGGCCTGAAGCTCGATCTCACCCGCGGCAAGCCCGCCCCCGATCAGCTCGACCTGTCGAACGCGCTGCTCGCGCTGCCCGGCGAGGGCGACTACCGCGCCGCCGACGGCACCGACACCCGCAACTACGGCGGCCTCGCCGGCCTCCCGGAGATCCGCGCGATCTTCGGCGACCTGCTCGGCATCGACCCCGCCCAGCTGTACGCGCAGAACAACTCCAGCCTGGAGATCATGCACCGCCTGATCACCCTGGCCTGGATCCACGGCACCGTGGACGGTGAGCGCCCCTGGAGCGCTGAGCCCACGGTGAAGTTCCTCTGCCCCGCCCCGGGCTACGACCGGCACTTCGCGATCACCCAGGAACTGGGCATCGAGATGATCGTGGTCCCGATCAACCCCGACGGCCCCGATATGACGGTGGTCAAGGAGCTGGTGGCCAACGATCCGGCGATCAAGGGCCTGTGGGCCGTGCCGAAGTTCTCCAACCCCACCGGCGCCGTGTACTCCGAGGAGGTCACGCGCGAGCTGGCCACCATGCCCACCGCGGCACCCGACTTCCGCATCTTCTGGGACAACGCCTACGCCGTGCACCCGCTGGAGGGCGACGCACCGTCGGACCCCGACATCCTGGGCTTCGCCGCGCAGGCCGGCCACGCGAACCGTCCCTACGTGCTGGCCAGCACCTCGAAGATCACCTTCGCCGGCGCCGGCGTCAGCTTCCTGGGCGCGTCCGCCGAGAACCTCGCCTGGTACGGCAAGCATGTGGGCCTCACCTCGATCGGGCCCGACAAGGTGAACCAGCTGCGGCACGCCCGCTTCTTCGGCGACGCCGACGGGGTGCGCGCCCACATGCGCCGCCACCGCGACCTGCTGGCCCCGAAGTTCAGCCGGGTCCTGGAGATTCTGGAGGAGCGGCTCAGCGAGGCCAAGGTTGCGTCCTGGAGCGATCCCAAGGGCGGCTACTTCATCAGCCTCGACGTGCTCGACGGCACCGCCAAGCGCACGATCGCCCTCGCCAAGGAGGCCGGGATCGCCCTCACCGCCGCGGGTGCGACCTTCCCGCTGGGGGAGGACCCGCACGACCGCAACATCCGCCTCGCGCCGTCGTTCCCCGGCATCGAGGAGCTGGAGACGGCCATGGACGGCGTCGCCACCTGTGTACTCTTGGCTTCTGCTGAAAAACTGATGCAGCAATAAGGATCTTGAGCAGGAGGATCGCGCCGGTGGCGGACGACATCAGCCGGCGGTTCCCGCGCCAGTGGTGGGTCATGGCCCTCTTCGCCGTCGCGGCGGGCGTCGCCGTGTGGCAGCAGTTCGTGCGGATCCCGTTCTCCACGCCGATGTTCGGCCTGTTCCACAACCAGATCGACGCCGAGGTGTACCGCAGGGGCGGCGAGATCGTGGCGCACGGCGGCGACGGCCTGTACGACGGTCCGCTGCTCAACGACATCCTGCCCTTCACCTACACGCCCTTCGCGGGCGTGATCTTCGTGCCGCTGTCGTGGATGTCGACCGAGGTGCTGCGCTGGGTGTGGACCATCGCGATCATGGCTGCCCTGCTGGCCTGCATCCTGATCGCCTTCCGGCTGCTCGGCTTCGCCCGCGACGGCCGCGTGTGGTTCGCCGCGATCTGCCTGACGCTGGTGGCCACGGTGCTCGAACCGGTGCGCACCACCATCTGGTTCGGGCAGATCAACGTCTTCCTCATGCTGATCCTGCTGTGGGACCTCGGACGCCCGAAGGGGTCGCGCGGCAAGGGATTCAGCATCGGCATCGCCGCGGGCATCAAGCTCACGCCGCTGTTCTTCCTCGCCTACCTCGTGGTCACCCGGCAGTGGCGCGAGGCCCGCAATGCGCTGACCACCCTCGCCGGCACCGTGGCCATCGGCTTCGCGGTGATCCCGCAGGAATCGCTGAAGTACTGGTCGGGCACGTTCCTCGACGCGAACCGCGTGGGCGAGCCCAACCAGGTGGGCAACCAGTCCATCAACGGCCTGATCGCCTACCTCTCCCATGCTGACGAACCGTCGACCGCGCACTGGCTGCTCGCGGCCGTGCCCGCCGCGCTCGCCGGTCTCGCCGTGGCCGCGTGGGCGTACCGGCGCGGTCACGTGCTGCTCGCGATCACCCTCGTCGGTCTCACCGCGTGCGCCGTCTCGCCGTTCTCGTGGGGCCACCACTGGGTGTGGTTCGTGCCGCTGCTCATCGTGCTGCTCACCCCGGCGCTGCTCGCGACGGACTGGCCGCACCGTCTGGCCTACCTGGTGGCGCCGCTCGCGCTGGTGGCGGCCACCTTCATCTGGGTCACCTACTTCCCGGGCCTGCAGCCCACCGGCGTGGAGACCGTGCACGACACCTACGCCATCGGGATCTTCCTGCGGCCCTTCGATAATCCGGTGCTCAAGGCCCTCGCCGGCGGTGTCTACGTGTGGCTGTTCCTGGCCACCCTGATCGGCAGCGCGGGGTACCTCGCCCGGGTGGACCGGTCCGGCCGTGCGGCCTGACGACGCGTCCGATCCCGGGGCCGAGCATCGCCGGCTCCTCGCCTACCTGGGCGCCGCCATGATCGCGGGCGGGCAACCCGTGCACGAGGTGGAGGACGAACTGCGCGCCGTCGCCACCGCGCTGGGCCACCCGATGACCCAGGTGGGGGCCACACCCACCGGACTCACCGTGGGCCTGGCCCCCGGCGACCCGGCCACCTTCGAATCGATCGACGGTCCGCTGCGGTTGGAACAGTCCGCCGTGGTCGACGACGTGCGACGGGGCCTGGTGGCCGGCACCACCGCGCCCGACGAGGCCTTCGGCCGGCTCGGCTCGCTGCGCTCGCTGCCGCACCGCTACTCCCGCTGGGTGCAGGACGCCTCATGGTCGGTGATCGCCATCGGCATCGCGATGCTGCTGCAGCCCGGGTGGGCGAACATCGCCGCGGCGGCGATCGGCGGCGTGGTGGTGATGCTCCTGGTGAAACTGTCCGGGCGGGTGCAGTTCGCGTCCACCCTGCTGCCCACGATCGCGGCCTTCACCGTTGCCACCGGCGTCTTCGCCGCGGCCCAGGCCGGCTGGCTCGACGGTCCGCTGCGCACCCTGCTGGCGCCGCTGGCGGTGCTGCTGCCCGGTGCGCTGATGGTGACCGGCATGTCGGAACTGGCCGCGGGCGCGATGGTCGCGGGCACGGCGCGGCTCACCTTCGGCATCGTCCAGCTGATGCTCTTCTCCATGGGCGTCTTCAGCGCCACCACGATGCTGAACGTGGCGCCCGAACTGATGATCAACCTGCGCGTCAACGAACTCGGCTGGTGGGGGCCGCCGGTGGGCCTGCTGCTCATCTGCATCGGGGTGTGTCTCAACGAGGGCGCGTCGATGCGGCTGCTGCCCCCGATCGTCTGCGTGGTGGCCGCGGCCTTCGGCGCCCAGCTCGCCGGGCAGGAGCTCTCGGGTGCGGTGCTCGGCGGCTTCCTCGGTGCCGTCGCCGGGAGCCTCGGCGCCTCCATCGCCGAGTCCATCCGCCCCGATCTGCCGCGGCTCGTGGTCTTCCTGCCCGCCTTCTGGGTGCTGGTGCCCGGCAGCCTGGGGCTGCTGTCGGTGACCTCGGTGGGTCTCGATCCGGCGCAGGGCGCACGCACCGCGGTCGACGTGGCCGCCGTCATCTGCGCGCTCGCTTTGGGGCTTTTGTTCGGTTCGGCGCTGGCGCAGGCATTCACCGGAAAACGCCGGGGCCAGCGCTGATCGGTGCGCGTTCCGGAGAGTTCATCCCGGCAACGGCGACTGTTCAAATACATATGTTCCTATGCATGAATGACGACATTCGAGGGTAAGAAGGTGCGCACGGCGCTGGCCGCGAGCACGGTGGCGGCGGTCGCGATCGTGGCCGCGGCGTGCGGGAACAAGAGCGACGGTCCCGGCACGTCGGGCGATACGGCCGCCGGCGTCGACATCAAGCGCGAGGCCGCCGGTGACATCACCACCAACGGTGGGGCCCGCCGCCTCGACGGCGATCAGACCAAGGCGATCGCGGATTCGATCCAGAAGTCGAAGGCCAAGAACGTCATCCTGGTGATCGGCGACGGCACCGCCAACCAGGAACTCACCCTCGCTCGCGACTACCAGTGGGGCGCCGGCGGCCAGATCCCCGGCATCGACGAGCTGCCGCTGTCCGGTGACTACACCACCTACGCGCTGAACAAGGACACCAAGAAGCCCGACTACACCACGGATTCGGCTGCCTCCGGCACCGCGTGGTCCACCGGCACCAAGACCTACAACGGCGCCGTCGGCGTGGACGTCAACGGCAAGGCCCAGCGCTCGATCCTGGAGATCGCCAAGGCCAACGGCCGCAAGACCGGCAACGTGACCACCACCGAGCTGCAGGACGCCACCCCTGCCGTGCAGGTCGCGCACGTCGCCCAGCGCAAGTGCTACGGCCCCGTCGAGACCAAGGAGAAGTGCGGCTCGGACTCCCTGGCCAACGGCGGCCCCGGCTCGATCACCGAGCAGCTCCTCGCGGCCCGCGCCGATGTGACCCTCGGCGGCGGCTGGAAGACCTTCCAGCAGACCGCGGATGCCGGTGAGTACAACGGCAAGACGCTCGAGGTGCAGGCCAAGGAGCGCGGCTACCAGATCGTCCGGTCGGGTGAGGAGCTCGACGGCATCAAGGACGCGAACCAGGACAAGCCCCTGCTCGGCGTGTTCGCCGAGGGCAACCTGCCCCGCCTGTGGGACAAGGCCACCGCCACCAAGGAGGGCGGCAAGGAGCCGGCCGTCACCTGCTCGCCCAACCCGGCCTTCGGTGCCACCCCGAAGCTGCAGTCGCTGACCAAGAAGGCCATCGACCTGCTCAAGAACGACAAGGGCTTCTTCCTGCAGGTGGAGTCCGGTTCGGTCGACAAGGCCAACCACGACGCCGACCCCTGCGGCCAGATCGGTGAGACGGTGCAGCTCTCCGATGCCGTGAGCACCGCGCTCGAATTCGCCAAGCAGGACAAGGACACCCTCGTCATCGTGACCGGCGACCACGCGCACACCAGCCAGATCATCGAGACCGGCTCGGTGACCCCCGGCCTGACCCGCACCCTGAACACCAAGGACGGCTCGACCCTCACGGTGAACTACGGCACCTCGCTCGATCCGGGCGAGGAGCAGCACACCGGCGGCCAGGTGCGCATCGCCGCCTACGGCCCCGGCGCCGCCAACGTGGTGGGCGTGACCGACCAGACCGACCCGTTCTTCTACATCACGGACGTCCTCGGCCTGGACCGCACCAAGAAGTAGCCGACCCACCTCGAAGCCGCACCCGTGCACGCCGCGGGTGCGGCTTCGTCGTCGGCCCGGCACCGGGACCGACGGGGCGCTAGCGTGGACGGTGCACACGCAAACGAGGGGAAGACCATGTATCCGTACCCGGCCCCGGTGCCGCGCCTGTACCGCGCCCTCGCGTTGATCCAGGCGCTGATCGCGATCCTGGCCCTGCTCGGCCTGGTGATCTACTGGATGACCTCGGCGACCGAGGAGCCCGTGCAGCCCCGTCGCTACGCCGATTACTACTACGACGACGCGGTCGCGGTCTTCGCCGTCGTCGCCGTCCTGCTGGTGGTGCTGTTGGTCTCGCTGGTCGGGCTCGCCGTGTTCGTCGCCAAGGGCTCCCTCGGCGCCCGGGTGGCGAGCTGCTGCGGCTGGGCGATCCTGATGATCGGCGGACTGGTGGCGGTGCAGGTGCACCCGGCCTTCGTGCTCGTGCTGTTCGTCTCGCTGTGCATGCTGCTGGCGCTGGCCCTGGCCGACCGGCTGTCGTCGAGCCGGTCCGCTCCGGCGTCGGTGCCCGCGGCGGCCCCGGCGGCTTTCCAGACCGGGCAGATCCCCGTGCAGCAGCCCGCCCCCGCACCGTCGGACACGGGGTCGTTCCCGCAGCAGCCGAACGGCCCGCAGTAACCGTCGGACGGCACCGGTAGCCTGACACCGTGGCTCTCTACCGCAAGTACCGTCCCGCGACGTTCGCCGAGGTCGTGGGGCAGGAGCACGTCACCGATCCCCTGAGCACCGCGCTCGATTCGGGACGCATCAACCACGCCTACCTGTTCTCCGGTCCGCGCGGCTGCGGTAAGACCTCGTCGGCGCGCATCCTGGCCCGGTCGCTGAACTGCGAGCAGGGCCCCACGTCCACCCCGTGCGGGGTGTGCAATTCGTGCGTGGCCCTGGCCCCCGGCGGCCCCGGCAACCTGGACGTCACCGAGATGGACGCCGCCAGCCACGGCGGTGTCGACGATGCCCGCGAGCTGCGCGACCGCGCCTTCTACGCCCCGGCGGAATCGCGCTACCGCGTCTTCATCGTGGACGAGGCGCACATGGTCACGCCGCAGGGCTTCAACGCGCTGCTCAAGATCGTGGAGGAGCCGCCGGAGCACCTCATCTTCATCTTCGCCACCACCGAGCCCGAGAAGGTGCTCACCACCATCCGGTCCCGTACGCACCACTACCCGTTCCGGCTGCTCGCGCCGAACGTGATGCGGCCGCTGCTGGAGAAGATCACCGGCGCGGAGAACGTGGCCGTCGAGCCCGCCGTGTATCCGCTGGTGATCCGCGCCGGTGGCGGTTCCCCGCGTGACTCGCTGTCGATCATGGACCAGCTGCTGGCCGGCGCCGGATCCGAGGGCGTCACCTACCAGCGCGCGCTCGGCCTGCTCGGCGTCACCGATGCGGCGCTCATCGACGCCGCCGTCGAGGCGCTCGGCACCGGCGACGGTGCGGCCCTGTTCGGGGCGGTCGAGCGGGTGATGGAGGCCGGTCACGATCCCCGACGGTTCGCCACCGACCTGCTGGAGCGCTTCCGCGACCTGATCCTGCTGCACACGGTGCCCGATGCGGCCGATCGCGGTCTGATCGACGTGCCCGTCGACGTGCTGGAGACGATGCGGTCCGAGGCCGCGCAGCTGGGCCTGGCCACGCTCACCCGGTGCGCGGAGGTCACGCACGCCTCGCTCGCGGAGATGCGCGGCGCCACCTCGCCGCGCCTGCTGCTCGAGGTGATGTGCGCGCGGATGCTGCTGCCCGCGGCCGACGAATCGCAGGCCGCGCTCCTGCAGCGGGTCGAGGCCCTGGAACGCCGTCCCGCCGGGGCGCCGTCCGCCGCGGGAGCGCCCGTCCCGTCCGCGGCCCCGGCGCCCGCCGAGGCGTCCGCACCCGCCGCGGCGCCCGCGGGTGAACAGCGCTTCGTGCGTCCCAGCCAGCGCGCGGCCGAGCCCGCCGCGCCCTCGCAGCCCGCAGCCGCACCCGCTCCCGCTCCCGCTCCCGCTCCGCAGGATCCGCCGGCACCGCCCGTGCAGCAGTCCGCGCCCGCGGCTCCGCAGCCCGAGCGGGTCACCGAGCCCGTGGCGCAACCGGAGCCCGCAGTCCAGCCGGAGCCCGCCGCGCGGCCGGAGCCCGCACCGGAACCGCCCACCGAGGCCGTACCCGTGCTGCACCGTCCGGAACCGGAGCCGACGCCGGAGCCCCCAGCGCCCGAGCCCACCCCGGAACCCGCAGCCTCCGAGTCCGCTGCCGCCGAACCCGTTGCTCCGGAACCTGCTGCTCCGGAACCGGCTGGGGCACCGTCGGGCCCGAGCATCGACGAGGTGCGCACCGCGTGGCCCAAGGTGCTCCGCGCCGTGGGCGACCGCAGCAAGGTGACCGCCACGCTGATGACGAACATGCAGGTGGTCGGCCTCGCCGGCGATACCTTGCATCTGGCGCTCGCGATCCCCGCGCTGCTCGCGCGGTTCAGCGATCAGCAGCACGTGGGCAACCTGCGGGAGGCCGTGCGCGAGGTCTTCGGCACGCAGTGGAACGTCGAGGTGGGCGACGGTGCGGGTGCACCCCAGGCCGCGGCCCCGCAGACCGCGAATCGTCAGCGTCCACCCGCCGAGCAGGCCCGCAAGGCGCCCACCTTCGAGCGGCGCAGCCGCCAGGGCGATCAGCAGGCGCAGCAGCCCGACGCCCGGCCGGCGGGCCGGGAGAACCGCGCACCGTCGCACCACGACGACATCCCGCTCCCGCCCGAGCCGGAACCTGAGCCGGAACCCGTCGCCGAGGTCTCCGAGGAGGAGATGATGGCCGAGGCGGCCCGCGAGGACGCCGTGGCCGGCGGTTCCTCCGCTCCGCGGCGCGATCCGGAGGAGATCGCGCTCGAACTGCTCCGCAGCGAACTCGGAGCGCGGCCCATCTGATGCGGCTCACGGTGCGGGCAGCCGGCGTGGTCGCGACAGCGATGATGGCGGGATCGGTGCTGTCGTGCGGTTCGCCGAGCCCGGCGCCGCAGGCCGAGCCCACCGTGGTGCGTAAGGACAAGGAACCGATCAGCAAGCGCATCAAGAACATCGGCGAGAACTACGTGGTCCGCTGGGTGAGTGGCAGTTACACCAACGAGCGGATACCCGGCCCCAACTCGTACTGGCTCGACGCCTCGATCACCCTGCGCGACGACGAGGTCGCCAGCGGTCTGCGCGCCGCCGCGGGGAACCCGGTGGGGCACGAGACCCCGGACGTGCCCGCGGAGATCAACCGCAGCGGCGACCCCGGAATCACCAGTGCCGGGCTCAACGCCTTCGTGGCGGTCGAACCCGGCACCGTGCGCGCCTACCTCTATCCGGAGCGGGGCGTGCTCGTGGTGAAGTACCTCGGCGGGAACTAGGCCTTCCACCACGGGCGCAGGGGAAGATCGCCCGCGCCGCCCTTGGCGTCCAGCTTGACCGCCAGGATCTGGTGCAGCTGCACCACGTTCCGTTCGAACCCGAGCCGTGAGCCGGCCATGTAGAGGCCCCAGACGCGGGCGGTACCCAGGCCCACCTCTGCCACGGCCTCGTCCCAGTTGTCCACCAGGTTCTGGCACCAGGCCGCCAGGGTGAGGGCGTAGTGCTCGCGCAGGTTCTCCTCGTGCCGCACCTCCATCCCGCCGATGTCCTGGATCGCGGCGATCACCTTCCCCGAGCCGGTCAGCTCACCGTCGGGGAAGACGTACCGGTCGATGAACTGGCCACCCTTGCCGGACAGCTTGTTGTCGTGCCGGGTGATGGTGTGGTTCAACAGGAGTCCGCCGGTCTTGAGCTTCTCCCGCAGCGAGCTGAAGTACGCCGGGTAGTTCTGCACGCCGATGTGCTCGGTGAGGCCGATGGAGCTGATCGCGTCGAAGTCGCTCTCCGGTACATCGCGGTAGTCGCTGTAGCGCACCTCGGCGAACTCGCCCAGGCCCTCCGCCTCGATCGCGGCCTGCGCCCACTGCGCCTGCTCCTTCGAGAGCGTGGCGCCGATGGTGTGCACACCGCGCCGGGCGGCGTAGCGCACCATGCCGCCCCAGCCGCAGCCCACGTCCAGCAGCCGGTCGCCGGCCTTCAGCCGCAGCTTCTCGAAGACCAGGCGGTACTTGTTCTCCTGTGCCTCCTCGAGGGTGGCATCAGCGGTGGGGTAGCACGCGCAGGTGTAGGTCATCGACGGTCCGAGTACCAGCTCGTAGAACCGGTTGGACACGTCGTAGTGGTGATGGATCGCCTCTGCATCGCGGGTCTTGCTGTGCCGCAGTCCCTCCGCGATGCGACGCCACCGCGGCAGCGCCTCCTGCGGCGGCGGCGCGATGGGGATCAGCCGCTCGGGTCCCACGGAGCGCGCGATCTGCGCGAGCAGCCTCGGCGTGGGCTTGGCGAACTTCAGGTCGTCCGAGAGGGCGCGCAGCGCGGGGTACGGATCACCGGCGGGAGCGCCCGTCAGCTCCAGATCGCCCGCGATGTAGGCGCGGGCGAGGCCCATATCGCCGGGGGCGGTGGCGAGATAGGTGGTGCCGCGGGGCGTGAGGAGTTCCAGGCCGTACTGCGCATCGTCCGGCCCGGCCGACGAGCCGTCGTAGGCCTTGACCCGGATGGCCAGATTCCCACCGGCCACCTTCTCGATGACCTCGGCGAGGCTCAGCTTGGGAAGATGCTCGGTATTGGTGTGGCGCGACATGTTTCACTGCCTCCTGACTGTCTTGTCGTACAGCCCCAGCAGCCTGCCCGCGGGGTCGTAACGAGTCTTCAATTGTTCCAAGACCGGGCCGCCGTAGAGCGCGTCGAACTCCTCACGCCCGTAGAAGGCCTCCGAGTAGAGCGACTTGTGGCCGCCCAGTTCCGAGACCTTCTCCTCGATGAGCCGGTTCGCGCGACCGTCGATCTGGCCGGGCTGCTTGGGGACTGCGGACCAGAACCCGATGTTCACGTAGGTGCGGTGGGGTTCCAGCGGGTACAGCGGCCACGGCCGCTGCGGGTCGGCGCCGACGGGCGCGGGATCACGTAGGCGCAACGGGCACAGCCAGATCGGTTCGATCGGGATCTCCCGCAGGAACCAATCGAGGAAGTCGGTCAGCTCCTCGATCCGCACCTCCACGTCCTGCACCACCCGCTCGCCGGGCGGCTCGCCCTTGCGGGCGGCGAGCCGGTCGCCGATGTCGTAGCGCCGGTCGAGCGCCACCAGCTTCCAGTAGAAGCTGCTGCGCAGCAGGTGCTTCGGCCAGTAGCGCCGCACCTTCGGGTTCTGCGCCCCGAAGGCCCGCGAGCACCAGAACCAATCGGTGTCCCAGCGCCACAGGTAGTCGTGCGTGGTGAGCCGGTCGCGGGTGATCCCCTCGGCGTGCTGCAGCGAGCGGTAGTAGACGTCCATCCCGGTGTAGTCGCTCACCGGACCGTCCTCGTCGGACTTGCGGCCCAGCGTGAGGTAGGCCTCATCGCGGGTGAAGACAACGCCGTCGAGGTAATCGACCCGCTCCCCGTCGAGCTCGCCGGCGTCCACGATGGCGTTCATCGTGGTCTGCAGGTCCGTCAGATCGTGGAAGCGCACGTGCCGCAGTTCCACGAACCGCTCCACCTCGTCCAGCTCCACGGTGAGCCGGGTGGCGTAGCCGAGCGTGCCGTAGGAGTTGGGGAAGCCGAAGTACAGATCGGAGTTCGGGCCGTCCGGGGTGGCGGTCACGATCTCGCCGGACCCCGTGAGGATGTCCATCGAGCGCACCACCTCGTGCGGCAGGCCGGCGTGGAAGGAGCTCGACTCGATGCCCATGCCGGTCACCGCCCCGCCGAGGGTGATCGTCTTGAGTTGCGGCACCACCGTGGGAGCGAGGCCGAAAGGCAGTGTGGCGGCGACGAAGTCTTCGTAGGTGCAAACCCCGCCGACATCCGCGGTGCGCGCCTCGGGATCGATGGAAATCACCGAGCCGAGTCCGCTCACGTCGAGGCCTGGCGCATCGGACGCGGCACGGGCGCGGAACAGGTTCGACGTCTTCTTCGCCAGTCGCACTCGGGAATTCACGTCGATCGCTCGATAGCTGGCCAGGAGGCGTTCGAGGCCCTCGCGGTACGCGGCCTCGCCCCCGATCGCGATCGGCGCTGTAGTGCGGGCCTGCGTTCTGATGCGAGCACTCACCTCTTGGACGCTATACCCGTCGGCCGCTGTGCGCGCGTCCGGCCACCCATTCGCTAGGCTCAACGTCGAACCCGAGAGCAGAGGAACGAGCTACGTTGGCCCAGGTAACCGCCACCAAGTCCATCACGATCGCCGCCACGCCCGAGCGCGTCCTCGCGGCCGTCACCGACTACACCCATCGCGGCGAGATCCTGCCGCCGAACTACCGTGACTACCGCGTGCTGGAGGGCGGCCAGGGCACCGGCACCGTCGCCGAGTGGGTCCTGCAGGCCACCGAGAAGCGCTCGCGGAACGTGCACGCCACCGTCACCGTCGATGGCGACACCGTGACCGAGAAGGATGCGAACTCCTCGATGGTCACCACCTACCGGGTGGTCGCCGCCGACAGCGCGGGCGATCAGACCACGGTCACCATCACCACCACCTGGCAGGGCGCCGGCGGCATCGGCGGCTTCTTCGAGAAGACCTTCGCGCCCAAGGGTCTGGCCCGCATCTACGGCGAGCTGCTCACCAACCTCAGGGTCCAGCTCGAGAAGGGCTAGTGACCGCACGCCGCGGTAGCAGCGGGCGGCGCCGGCATCGGGGCACCCCGGTGCCGCCGCTCCCACTGCGCGACGGCGTCGATGCCACCCGGCTGGTGATCGCCGAGGAGGAGGCCGGGCAGGCGCTCGGGGACGTCCTCGAGGCGCGGTTCCCCGGCACGGGCGATTACCTGGCGGGGGAGTACGCGACCGGCTCCGTCGTCAGCTCCGACGGTGCGCCGCTCGGTCCCGGATCGCCGGTGGCCGCGCGGCAGGCGGTGTGGCTGTACCGGGAGTTGCCCCACGAGGTGCCGGTGCCCTTCCCGATGCCGGTGCTCTACGCCGACGACCGCATCGTGGTGGTGGACAAGCCGCATTTCCTGGCGACCATGCCGCGCGGTGCCCGGGTGGTGCAGAGCGCGCTGGTGCGGCTGCGCCGCGAACTCGACGAACCGCGGCTCTCGCCCGCGCACCGTCTGGACCGGCTCACCGCGGGTGTCCTGCTGTTCACCCGCGACCCCGCGGTGCGGGGCCCCTACCAGCAGCTCTTCGCCCAGGGGTTGGCGCGTAAGGAGTACGCGGCGCTGGCCCCGGTCCGGCCGGATCTCGGCCTGCCGGTCACCGTCGAATCCCGGATCGAGAAGACGCCCGGCATCATGCGGGCCTACGAGGTCGACGGTCCGGTCAACGCGCGCTCGCACGTCGAGCTGGAGGCGGAACTCGGCTCCGTAGGGCGGTACCGGCTGCGGCCGGAGACCGGCAAGACGCATCAGCTGCGGCTGCACATGGCGCGCCTGGGGGTGCCGATCCTGGGTGATCCGCTCTACCCGGAGCAGCGCGAGGTGGTCGACGGCGATTTCACCGATCCGCTGCGCCTCCTGGCCCGGCGGCTGGCCTTCGTCGATCCGATCGACGGAACCGAGCGGGAGTTCGTGAGCGCGCGGGAGCTGACGCCCTAGCGCGAGCCGAGGTAGGTGGCGACGCCGCCCGCGATGGCGCGGGCGAGGCGTTGCTGACCGTCGGCCGAGGCGAGCATCGCCGCCTCCGTGGGGTCCTTGAGGTTGCCCGATTCGACCATGATCGACGGTACGGTCGCCAGGTTCAGTCCGGCGAGGTCGGACCGCGGGTACAGCCCACCGGAGCCGAGGTAGGTGGCCGGAGTGAAGCCTCCGCCGACCAGCGCGTCCCGCATGACCTGGGCGTACCCCGAGGAACTCTGCTGGGCGGTGTTGAGCGGCGGCGAGGAAAGATTCACGTGAAACCCTCGGTTACCGGCGGCGGAGCCGTCGGCGTGGATCGAGACCGCGGCGTCGGCGCCGAACTGGTTCGCGGCGGCGGCGCGCGCGTCCACGCACGGTCCCACCGAGGTGTCGTCGTTGCGGGACATGAGCACCTGGGCGCCGGCGGCCTTGAGGAGTTGGTACACCTGGTAGGCCACGGCGTAGTTGAAGGTGTGCTCGGCCAGCCCGTTCACGCCGGTGGTGCCGGTGGTCTGGCACTCCTTGGTGCCTCCGCGGCCGTTCGGCACCTGCTTGCCGATCGAGGCGTCGTTGCTGCCGTTGTGGCCGGGATCGATGAAGATCTTCTTGCCCGCGAGCGAGCCCGCGTCGAGCGGCGCCGCGTTGTTCACCAGGGCGGGCTCGGAGGGCGATAGGCTGGAGCAACCGGTGAGGATCAGGGCCGGAACGAGGCTCGCTGCCAGCAGGGCGATACGGGTCTTCACAGCTCGGACTGTACCGCCTCATGCGGCGCAGTGGTAACACAAGTAACACGAATCGGACATAGCGGGTCGGTGGACCGGCGGAGGGAGACGGCAATGCAGCCCGGAGGCTCGATGGAAGACCTGATGGCCCAGGTCGGCGCGATGCAGCAGCAGCTCATGGCCGCGCAGCAGGAACTCACGGCCACCACGGTCGAGGGACAGGCCGGCGGCGGCCTCGTGAAGGTCACCGGCACCGGCGACGGTCAGGTGACCTCCGTGGTCATCGACCCCAAGGTCGTCGACCCGGAGGACGTGGAGACCCTGCAGGACCTGGTCCTGGGTGCGCTCTCCGACCTCACGAACAACACCGCCGAACTGGCGCAGCAGAAGATGGGGCCGCTGGCCGGCGGCCTGCCCTTCTGACCTCGTGTACGAAGGCCCCGTTCAGGAGCTGATCGACGAGCTCGCCAAGCTCCCGGGGGTGGGACCGCGCGGTGCCCAGCGCATCGCCTTCCACCTCCTGGGGGCGCAGCCGAGCGAGATCGATCGGCTCACCCATGCCCTCACCCGCGTGCGCGACGACGTGCGCTACTGCGAGGTGTGCGGCAACGTCTCCGCCGAGGTCCGGTGCCGGATCTGCTCGGATCCCCGCCGCGATGCGTCCAAGATCTGCGTGGTCGAGGAGGCCAAGGACGTTCAAGCCGTGGAGCGCACCCGCGAGTACCGCGGGCTCTACCACGTGCTGGGTGGGGCGCTGAACCCGATCAAAGCCATCGGTCCCGACAAGCTGCGCATCCGCGAACTGCTGGTCCGCCTCGGCACCGTGGTCGACGGTGTGGAGGTGGCCGAGGTCATCATCGCCACCGACCCCAACACCGAGGGCGAGGCCACGGCCGCCTTCCTGGTGCGCATGCTCCGCGACTTCCCCGGTCTCGCCGTGACCCGGCCCGCCGCCGGTCTCCCGATGGGCGCCGAGCTGGAATTCGCCGACGAACTCACCCTGGGCCGCGCGATGAGTGGCCGCCGCTCGCTGGCCGAGCCACCGCGCGTGCTCGAAGAGACACCGCCGAGCTGACGTGGACGCCGCGCAGTTGCTCACCCGGCTGGGACGCGCCGAGGGCATCGTCGCCGTGGACGGACCGTCGGGTGCGGGCAAGTCGACCTACGCCGAAGGGTTGGTCGCCGACCTGCGCGCCGACGGTGCCCGCGTCGCGCTGGTGCGCACCGATCACTACGCCACCTGGGACGATCCGGTGTCCTGGTGGCCGCGGCTCATCGATGAGGTGATCGTCCCGCTCTCCCGTGGCTGGGATGCGCACTACCGGCCCATGGTCTGGCGCGACGGTACGCCGCGCCCCGGCCCGGAGGTG
The DNA here is from genome assembly GCF_019656655.1 of Tsukamurella sp. TY48. Classification (GTDB taxonomy): domain Bacteria; phylum Actinomycetota; class Actinomycetes; order Mycobacteriales; family Mycobacteriaceae; genus Tsukamurella; species Tsukamurella strandjordii. The sequence continues at coordinate 2,100,886 of NZ_BPMV01000001.1, forward strand.
CGGTTGCCGTGGGCGCCGCTCGTGGTGCTGGAGGGCGTGTCCAGCGCCCGTCGCTCCTTCGCCGACCGGCTGGAGCTGGCCCTGTGGATCGAGGGCGGCACCGCCGCGGAGCGGCTGGAACGCGCGGTCGCCCGCGACGGTGAGGCCGAGCGGGAGAACCTGCGCCGCTGGCAGGAGTTCGAGCGCGGCTGGTTCGCGGTGGACGGCACGCGGGAGCGGTGTCTGCCCGTCGTCGCGAAACTGTCCGTGGGAGGCCCGACGTCGACATAGTGGTCGCCGGTGCTCCCTGAGAGACAGTTTCGCGACGATTTGTCGGTGCGGCCTGCCAGTGTGGGGGTATGGACGCCGCCAAGGAGGATCTGCAGCGCTATCTCGATCACTCGCGGGATGCGCTGATCTGGAAGCTCGACGGCCTCGGCGAATACGACCTGCGCCGGCCGCTCACACCTACCGGAACCAACCTGTTGGGCCTGGTCAAGCACTGCGCGATGGTCGATGCGGGGTACCTCGGCGACTGCTTCGGCCGGCCCTTCCGGCATCCGAACCTGCCTGATCCGCTGGGGCCGGGGGCCGATCCCAACGACGATCTGTGGGTCCGCGCGGACGAATCCAGCGCGGCGATCCGCGATCTGTTCGCGCAGGCCCGGGCGCACGCGACGGCCACGCTGGCCGCGCTGCCGCTCACGGCGGAGGGCGTGGTGCCGTGGTGGGGTGAGAGGGGCCGCGGCGTCACGCTGCACCGGCTGGCGGTGCACGTGATCCTCGACCTCGGCAGGCACGCCGGTCAGGCCGATATCGTGCGCGAGCAGATCGACGGTGCCGCCGGCCTCCTCCCGGACAACACCAACATGCCGCCCGACTACGACTGGGCCGCCTACCGCGCCCGGGTCGAGTCCGCGGCCCGCGCGGCGCAATAGGATCGGCTCATGCGACTGCGCGACAACCCCATCATCGAGGTCACCCGGAAGCTGACCTGTTCCCCGGAGCAGGCGTGGGCGCTGGTCACCGACATCGCGCTCCCCACCCGGGCCGACGGTGAGCTGCAGCGCGCCGAATGGCTCGACGGTGCCACCGGAGTGGCCCTCGGCGCCCGCTTCCGCGGCCACAACGCCAACGGCGAGCTCGGCGAGTGGACCACCGAATCCGAGGTCATCGACGTCGAGGACGGGCGCCGCTGGGTGTGGTCGGTGGGGCCCGAGGGTGGCGGGGAGCCCTGGGCCACCTGGGGATTCGAGGTCGATCCCGCGCGTGACGGTGCGGTAGTGCGCCAGTGGGCGCGGATCGGCGACGGTACCTCGCCCTTCGCGGCCTTCGTCGCGGCACAGCCCGAGAAGGAGGCGCGGATCATCGACTTCCGGCTCGGTATCTGGCGGGCGGGCATGGAGGCCAACCTCGCCGCGCTGGCGGAATCGGTCGGCTGAATCGTGGACGCCGGGTTCGCGCTATTCGACACCGCCGTCGGACGGTGCGGTATCGCCTGGAACGGCGAGGGCACGGTGACCGCGGTGCGGCTACCGGAGGAATCCGATGAGCGCACGCGTTCCTTCGTGGCGAAGGACGGCGTCGCTGAAACCACGCCGCCCCAGCGGATCCAGACGGTGATCGATGCCGTGGTGGCGCTCACCGCCGGCGCCGATCTGGCGGACGATCTCACCTGGGTCGCGTTGGACATGAACGGGCTCACCGATTTCCAGCGCGCGGTGTACGAGGTGGCGCGCCGCATCCCGCCGGGGCAGACCCGCACCTACGGCGATATCGCGAACGAGATCGGTCTGCCGGGATCCGCCCGTGCGGTGGGCCGGGCCCTGGGGGACAACCCCTTTCCGCCGGTGGTGCCCTGCCACCGGGTCACCGCGGCGGGCGGGCGAACCGGCGGCTTCTCGGCCTCCGGCGGCGTGAACACGAAGATGCGCCTGCTCTCGATCGAACAGGCCGTCCTCGGGCTCTGGTAGACCTATCGCCGCAGGCGTTCGCGGCGCAGCAGCTCCACATCGGGGAGGTCCAGCGGCGCGAGCTCACGGCCGGTGGCCTTCGCCAGCAGGTAATCCGCGAGCTCGGGATTGCGGGCCAGTGCCGGACCGTGCATGTAGGTGCCGAGCACGCTGCCCTGGATCACGCCGTCCACGGGCTCGCCCGCGCCGTTGCCGGTACCGCGCGTCACCCGCATGAGCGGTGCGGCGGCGGGGCCGAGAGTCGAACCGCCGCGGTGGTTCTCGAAACCGGTGAGTGGCTGCGTCAGGCCCTCCACGAGCGGGCGGCCCTCGATCTCGCCGATCGACCGGGTGGCCTGCGGCGAGGTGGTGAGGTCGAACAGCGAGATGCCGTCAACCTTCTCCCCCTCGGAGGTCTCGTACCAGTGCCCCAGCACCTGGATCGCGGCGCAGATCGCCAGCACGGGTGCGCCCTTCGCGGCGGCCTCCTGCATGCCCGGGTACTTCGACAGGTGCCGCGTCGCCAGTCGCTGCGCGTAATCCTCGGCGCCGCCCAGGGTGTAGATGTCGCAGGTCGCGGGCACGGGATCGGCGAGGGTGATCGGCAGGACCTCGGCGTCGATGCCGCGCAGGCGGGCGCGCTGCCGCAGCACCAGGGCGTTGCCGCCGTCGCCGTAGGTGCCCATCACATCGGGCAGCACCAGGCCGATCACCAGCGTGGAATCGGTGATCCGCGTTTCGGATCCGGAGAAGTCGATCATCGGATGCGCCCCTCCAGTGCCGTGTTCAGATCGCGGAACGCCGTGTAGTTCGCGAGTACCTCCACTCGCCCGGGCGGGCAGGAGGCGATGGCCGCCACCGGGTCCGTGACCAGGGAGTGTTCGGCCCCGGCGTAGGTGAGTCGCACCGCCAGATCGGCGCCGCGCTCACCGGAGGCCACCACCTTGCCGTTCTCGAACCGCTCGAACTGCACGTCCCACAGCCAGGACAGGTCCTCGCCGTCGGGCACCTGTCCGTTCACGGCGATCACCAGTCCTTCGGCGGTGCCGTCGATCATCGACATCGCCTCCTGCCAGCCGGCCGGGTTCTTGGCCAACAACATTCGCACCGTGTGCCGGCCGACGGTCACCGTCGAATACCGTCCTGCCACCTCGCCCACGGTGCCCACGGCGCGCACCGCGGCGGCGGGGTCGGCGCCCATCGCGACGGCGGCGGCCACGGCCTGGGCGGCGTTGCCCCGGTTCGCCTTCCCGGGCAGCTTCAGCACCAGCGGTGCCACGAAACCGTTCGGACCGTAGATGTTCGTCTCGTCCACCCACCAGTCGGGCGTCGGCCGCGCGAAGTCGGTGCCGGTCGAGTACCAGTGCTCACCGTCGCGCACGATCGGCTCGCCCGACCGGGGGCAGGAGACCGAATCCGAGGTCCAGCCCGCGCCGGCCGCGACCCAGACGACCTTCGCCGCGTCGTAGGCCACCGAGGCCACCAGCACGTCGTCGCAGTTGGCCACCACGGTCAGATCGCGGTGCGCGTCCACGGCGGCGCGGATCTTCCGCTCGATGGCGTTGATCTCGCCCACCCGGTCGAGCTGATCGCGGGACAGATTGAGCAGCACGAGTGCCTCGGCGTGCACGGCGTCGAGCACGTGCGGCACGTGCAGCTCGTCGACCTCGAGGGCGGCGAGCGGGGCCGTCCGGTGGGCGGTGAGGGCGGCCACGATGCCGGCGTCCATGTTGGCGCCGTCGGCCTGCGTGGCCACCTGCCGGCCGAGCGTGGCGAGTGCGGTCGCCGCCATCCGGGTGGTGGTCGACTTGCCGTTGGTGCCGGTGATCACGGCGGTCCGCTTGCCCGCGGCGAGGCTGGTCATGAGATTCGGATCGATCTTCAGCGCCACGAGGCCGCCGATCATCGAGCCCTTGCCCCGGCCTGCGCGCTGTGACGCCCAGGCTGCGGATCGGGCGGCGAGCAGCGCCGTGCGGGCGCGGAGGGGGAGTCCGGGCATGCGCTCCAGGATAGGCCACCTGCCCCTACGCTGGATTCATGGCTGAACTCCACGAGGATCGTCGCCGGGCCCTGTCCTTCGGTGCCATCGCCGACGCCTACGACCGGCTCCGTCCGCGCTACGCGGATTCCACCGTCGATGCGATCGCCGCGGGCGCCGCGACCGCGGTCGATGTGGGGGCCGGGACGGGCATCCTGTCGCGCCAGCTCCGCGACCGCGGGCTGGACGTGCTGGTGGTGGAACCCGATGCCGCGATGGCGGAGGTGGCCCGCGCCTCCGGCGTGCCCGCCGAGGTGGCCACCTTCGAGGAGTGGGACACCGCCGGCTGCACGTACGACCTGGTGACCTTCGGCCAGTCCTGGCACTGGGTGGACGCCGACGCCGCGGTGCCGCGGCTCGCGGGCCTGCTGAATCCGGGTGGGCGCGTGGCCCTGCTGTGGAACAAGCTGCGGCCGACCACCCCGTCGAACGAGGAGCTGCGGGCCGCGAGCGAGGACTACGTCAACGTGGACGCGGTGAGCGCCGACCCCACGCGGGCCGAGTCCGCGCTCGCCGCGCTGGGGGAGCGATTCACGGCGGCGGGCTTCACGGTGAGCACGCGCGAGGACTCCTGGACCGAGACCCAGCCCGCCGGCCGGTGGCTCGACCTGGTCTTCACCTACTCCGCCCACTCCACGCTGCCGGACGATCGCAAGGCCGCCCTGCGCGCCGCGCTCGCCGGGGTGATCGGTGATCGCGATGTGCAGCTCGGCGCCTCGACCATCGCGCTCATCGCGCAGCGGTAGGCCGGGTCAGGCGGTGACCGGCGCCGGTTCGGCCGACGGTGCCGCCCGCGGGGCCCGCTGCATCATCCCGGCGAGGCACCCGGTGATCACCACGGCGGCCCCGACCAGGGCGAGCGCCGACGGATGCTCGCCGAGGAACAGCGAGCTGGCGGCGATCCCCACCACCGGCACCATGAGCGAGACGGGTGCCACCGTCGACGACGGGTACCGGGCCATGAGCCAGGTCCACAGGCCCGATCCCACGACGGTGCCGAGCAGCACGATGTAGGCAAGGCCGCCGAGCGCCTTGATCCCGGCGTCGCTGGTGAAGCTGTGCGCGAGCAGGGTCCAGCCGGTGGTCGGTCCCTCGATCACGGCGCTGAGGATCAGCATCGGGATCGGCGGCACCACGGCCATCCACAACGTGAGCCGCATCGGCTCCTCGGCGCGTGCCAGCCGGCTGCCGAGGTTGCCGAAGGCCCAGCCGAGACCCGCGGCCAGCGTGAGCAGCACCGGGACCACGCCCGCGGCGGCGCCGTGGCCGGCCCGGTCGGCCACGATCAGCCCCATCCCGGCGACCGCCACGGTGATCCCCACGATCTGCCGCGTGCTCAGCTTCTCCCGGAGCAGCAGCGCGCCCAGCACCACGGTGAACGGTGCCGACGACTGCAGCACCAGCGAGGCGAGACCGGTGGGCATGCCGAGGTGCATGGCCAGGAACAGGAACGCGAACTGCAGCGTGCCGAAGCCCACGCCGTACAGCACCAGCCAGCGGGTGGGGACGTTCGGCCGCGGCACGAACAGCACCACCGGGATCGCGATCACCAGGAATCGCAGCGCGCCCAGGAAGAAGGGCGGGAAGTAGTCGAGCCCGTACCGGATGGCCAGGAAGTTCAGCCCCCACAGCACGACGACGGTGAGGGCGACGAGGCGGTGGCGGGGACTCATGACAGTCGAGTCTTCCGCGGATGAATCCTCAGAACAATCGAATACTTCTGCACGGAGTGTGTAGTAGCGCTTCACTGACGTAGCCTGATCGGCATGGACGTTCATCGCCTGCGGATCCTGCGCGAGCTGGCCGATCGCGGCACGGTGGCGGCCACGGCGCGGGCGATGGACATGACGCCGTCGGCGGTGTCGCAGCAGCTCAAGGTGCTGGCCCGGGAAGCCGGGGTGGATCTGCTGGAGCCCGACGGTCGCCGGGTGCGGCTCACCGATGCCGGGCTCGCCCTGGTGGTGCGGGCGGAGTCGGTGTTGGGGGAGCTCGATCGTGCCCGGGCCGAGATGGAGCGGTACCGCTCGACCCCGACGGGGGTGGTGCGGCTGACCCTGTTCCCGTCCGCCGCCGAACTGCTCCTGCCCGGTGTCCTGCGCCGCGCCGCTGCGGCCGGCGTGCAGGTGCTCGCGGCGGACGCCGATCTCCCCGGCACCGAACTCCCTGCGATGCTCGCCGACGCCGATGTGGTGGTGGCGCACCGCGATGAGCGCGCCCCGGCCCTCGGCGGCCCGCGGATCGCGTCACGGATTCTCATGCGTGAGCCGATCGATCTGGTGGTCCCGGTCGATCATCCGCTCGCGGCCGCCGGGCGGGTGGACGCCTCGCAGCTCGCGGACCTCGATTGGATCAGCGTGCGCGATGGCTTCCCGGTCGACGATGTGCTCCGCTCGCTCGCGACCCTCACCGGAGTGCAGCCGCGGGTGGTGCAGCGGATCAACGATTTCCACACCATTCAGGCGATGGTGGCCGCCGGGCTCGGTGTGGCCCTGGTGGCGCGGCACGCGGTCACGCACCCGCGTGTGCGTGGCCTGGAGATCGTCGGCGTGCTCGCGGCCCGCATCCTGGAGGTGGCCACCCGGCCGGGTGCCGAGCGGCGCCCCGCGGTGGCCGCGGTACTGCGTGCGCTCGACGAGGAGGTCGCCGCCGTGCACGCGGACGGTGTTGGCATCAAGCAGATTCCAACGGTCGACCGGGGCTGACGGAGCTGGGATCGTCCCGGTGTGACTGCGCAGGGAACGAGGGCCGAGCGGCGGAGGGTGGCGCTCGCCTCCTTCGTCGGGACGTCGGTCGAATGGTACGACTTCTATCTCTACGGAACGGCTTCCGCACTGATCCTGGGGCCGTTGTTCTTCCCATCGGCTTCGCCGGCGGGTGGTGTCCTGGCCGCCTTCGCCACATACGCTGTCGGATTCCTCGCCCGGCCGCTGGGCGGGGCGATCGCCGGGCACCTCGGCGATCGGATCGGCCGCAAGCGGGTGTTGGTGGCCTCGCTCGTCCTGATGGGACTGGCGACCAGTGCGATCGGCCTGCTTCCGGGGTACGCGGCCATCGGCGTCGCGGCGCCGGTCCTGCTCACCCTGCTGCGCCTGCTCCAGGGCTTGTCCGCCGGAATCGAATGGGGCGGAGCGGTTCTGTTGGCCGTCGAACACGCACCGGCGGATCGGCGCGGGCTGTTCGGAGCGCTCCCGCAGGCCGGATCGGCCGCGGGAATGATCCTCGCCACCTCGATCTACACCGCGGTGCACGCCGTGCTCGGCGGTGCCGCGTTCACGGCGTGGGGGTGGCGGATCCCGTTCCTGCTCAGCGCCGTCCTCGTGATCGTCGGTCTGGTGGTGCGCCTCTCGGTGCGGGACTCCGCCGAGTTCGAGGAGCTCCGGGCGAGCGGCGGCGTGCACCGCTCCCCGGTCCGCGAGGTGCTGCGCCGGCACCGGCGCACCGTCGGGCTCACGGTCCTGATGCGCATCGGCCAGAACTCCGTGTACACCCTCTACACCGTCTTCATGCTCACCTACATCGTCCGTGAGGTCCGCTCGGACGGGGCGCCGATCGGCCTGGTGGCCACGCTCGTGGCGTCGATCATCGGTTTGGCGGCGACGCCGCTGTGGGGCGCACTGTCCGACCGGCTCGGGCGCCGGCCCGTGTACCTGTTCGGGGCCTTGGTCACCGCCGTCTTCACCGCACCGGCCTTCGTGTTGATCGGGACGGGAAGCGCTGCGCTGATCGTGCTGGCCTTCGTGATCGGTATCAACATCGGGCACGACAGCCAGTACGGAGCGCAGGGCGCCTTCTTCGCCGAGCTCTTCCCGATCGACGTGCGGTACAGCGGTGCATCGATCGGATACGCGGTGGGTGCCGTTCTGGGCGGTGGGCTCACGCCGCTCGTCGCCGCCGCGCTCCTCACCGTTGGCGGCGGAACGCCCTGGCTGGTGGCCGGGTTCGTCTCCGTACTGGCGGTGCTCTCCGCCGTGGGAGTGATCCTCGCGCCGGAGACGCGGCCGGTGCGGCGCGCGGTGCCGCAGGATCACGTTGCGGCGGAGGCGATCGCATGACCCGGACGCTGCTGCTGAGCGCCTTCGCCATGGCCTGTGTGGGTCACCAGTCCGCGGGCCTGTGGACCCGGGCGGAGGACCGGAGCACCCACTACACCGATCTGGATCACTGGATCTCGCTCGCCCGCCTGCTCGACGAAGCGGGATTCCACGCCCTCTTCCTGGCGGACGTGCTGGGCACCTACGACGTCTACGGCGGCAACCGCGATGAGGCGGTCCGCTCCGCGCTGCAGGTCCCGGTGAACGATCCGATCCTGGCGGTGTCCGCCATGGCCGCGGCCACGCGGAATCTCGGTTTCGGCGTGACGGTCTCGACCACCTACGAACAGCCTTACGCGCTGGCCCGGCGGATGACCACTCTCGATCACCTCACCCGCGGGCGGATCGGCTGGAACGTGGTCACCGGGTACCTGGACTCTGCGGCGAAGAACCTGGGCTTCACCACGCAGATCCCGCACGATCAGCGCTACGACATCGCCGACGAGTACCTCGAAGTCTGCTACAAGCTGTGGGAGCATTCGTGGACCGACGACGCCGTGATCGCCGACCGCGGCACCGGCGTGTACGCCCGTCCCGACCAGGTGCGCGACATCGACCACCGGGGAGAGTATTTCGCCGTTCCGGGCGCCTTCCTGTGCGAGCCCTCGCCGCAGCGCACCCCGGTCATCTTCCAGGCCGGGGCCTCACCGCGTGGGCGGCGGTTCGCGGGCCGGCACGCCGAGGCGGTCTTCGTGATCGGCCCGACTCCCGCCTCGGTGCGGTCCACGGTGGCGGCGGTCCGCGCGGAGGCGGAGGCAGAGGGGCGCGATCCGCGGTCCGTACGGGTGATCGCGGGGCTCACCGCCATCGTCCGCGCCACCGACGAGGAGGCGGAGTCCGCGCTCCTCGAATACCGTGAATCCGCCAGCGAATCCGGGGCGCTCGCCCTGTTCGGCGGATGGACCGGGGTGGATCTGGCGGGCCTCCCGTCCGACGCTCCGCTGGTGCACGTGACCACCGATGCCAATCGATCCGCACTCGACGCCTTCACCCGCGACGCCGACCACGAGTGGACGGTGGGCGAGCTGGCGCGTTTCGTGAGCATCGGGGGGCGCGGACCGGTGCTGGCCGGTTCCCCGGCGACGATCGCCGATCGCCTGCAGCAGTGGCAGGACGAGGCCGACGTCGACGGCTTCAACTTCATGTACGTGACCCTGCCCGGGACCTTCGCCGATCTCGCGGAGCACCTCGTGCCGGAGCTGCGCCGCCGCGGGCTGGTCGACGGACCGGGTGCGGCACCGTCCACCCTGCGGGAGCGGCTCGGCACGTCCGACGGGCCGCGGCTGCCACCGACCCATCTCGCGCGGCGGCTCGGCATCGGCGCGCAGGCGCTGTCCTAGGAGTCGAAAACCACCACCGTCGAGGTGGCGCCGCGCAACGCGCCGACGGCCTCCGCCTCGATACTCACGGCCGCACGGTCCGCCGCGGCCAGTCGGGCGAAGGGCGTCACGGTGAGCGTGAGCCGGTCCCCGTCCTTGCGGGGCCGCCACAGCCCCACGATGCGGCCGTCGAGCAGGACGGTGCCGGGTTCGCCGACCGGTCGCCAGACCGCGCGGTGATGCTCGGGGGCGACGATCACCGAGTGATCCCGCGCCTGCGTGTACGGGTCACGCGGTGGCAGCAGTCGCACGCCCGTGGGGAGTTCGGACGCACGGAGCTCGGCGAGGTCGTCGGTGTGCACCCAGGCGCGGGCGCCGTCGGTGTCGACCCGTTCGAGCCGATCGGCGAGGGTCTCCCACCAGGGCCCCACGTCGCCGGCGCGGACACCGAGCCAGGCGGCGAAATCCGCTCGGGTGGTGGGGCCGTAGCAGCGGAGGTAGCGGCGTAGGAGTTCGGCGCGCGCGTCCTCGGGGGCGCGGGCGGGCACCGGCTCGGGCAGCCACTCGTCGGTGAGCGCGAAGGGCGCGGTGTTGCCGTCACGGGGTGCGAAACAGACCTGTCCGCGCAGGGCGAGGATGCGGACGCAGAAGTGCACGACGGCCTCGCCGAGGGGCTGACCAGGTGCGTGCGGCCCCTCCGCCTCCCAGACGGTGCGCTGTTCCGCGCCGAGCTCGGGTGCGATCGCGCCGGCCACCTCGGCGCCGAGCTGTGCGATCGCGAGTCGCCGATCGGCGAGCACCGTGGCGGTGTGGCGCGCGGTGAGATCGACGGCCTCATCGAGGCCGAGCCCGAGGGCATCCAGCGCGGGACCCACCCCCTGGATGAGATGCCGCGCGGCGCTCTCGGTGGGCGGCAGCACCCCGGTGGTGAAGACCGCCGCCTCGGCGGTCGGAACGAGGAACGGCGCACCGCGCATGCACCAGGTGCGCAGTAGGAGCCGCGATTCGAGCGCCTCGGCCACCGTGCCGGGGGTCACGCCGCGCACCCGGGCGTGCAGCGCGAGGAGCGCGGAGCCGGGCGGGCTGTCCTGGACACCGCACCGTCCGGCCGCGGTCGCGAGTGCGGCCTTGTCGAGCCGTTCCGCGAGGCCGTGCGTGCGCAGGCGGAATCCGATGATCTGGTCGTTCGTGATGTTCGGCACCGCTCTCCACGCTAGCGCGGTGCGCCCTCCACGGTGTGCAGCCCGGCGGGCAGGAAGCGGGTGAGGAGGCCGCGGGCGGCGGCGGTGTCGCCGTCCACGAGGTGGGTCATCATGGCGCCCTCGTACAGCGCGATGGCGTACCGGGCGAGGGCCTGGGCCTCGGCCGGAGCGACGTCGAACCGGGCGATCGCGGCCGCGAGGCGGTCGCGCACGGCGCGATCGCGCGCGGTGAGCCGGGCCGCGGCCGCGGTGTCGCGGGCGGCGTAGATGGTGAACTCGGTGGACAGCAGGGACCACCGGCGTTCGTCGGGATCGTCGGACCCGGCGGCGAGTGCGGCGTTCGCGATCGCCTCGTCGAGCGTGGGCGCGGATTCGATCGCGCGGGCGATGCGTCCGATCTGGTGCTCCGCGTGCCGGTCGAAGAGGGCGAGGAACAGCGCCTCCTTGCCGGCGAAATTCGAGTAGAAGGCGCCGCGGGAGAGTTCCGCGCGGGCGCAGATCTCGTCCATCGAGGCGGCGTGGAAGCCGCGCTCGGCGAAGACGGCGAGTCCCGCGTCGAGGAAGCGTTCGACGCTGCGTGCGCGCGTGCGGTCGCCTTTCGCCACCAGTACCTCGCATTCCGTTGACCCGGGCATCGGTGCGTGCCATGATACCGATAACTAGACCACCCAGTCTATTTATCGATCGAGAGGCGATCCATGGCGGAGGCGCAGCACACCGGACCCGACGGATTCCGTCCCGATGCGATCGTGGTGGGTGCGGGCCTCGCCGGTCTCGTCGCCGCGTACGAGCTGTCCCGCGCGGGTCGCCGGGTGCTGATCCTGGACCAGGAGAATCGCAACAATCTGGGCGGCCAGGCTTTCTGGAGCCTGGGCGGCCTGTTCCTCGTGGATTCGCCCGAGCAGCGTCGCCTGGGCATCAAGGATTCGAAGGAACTCGCGCTACAGGACTGGTTCGGTTCCGCCGGGTTCGACCGTGACGACGAGGATCACTGGCCTCGGCAGTGGGCCCGTGCGTACGTCGATTTCGCCACCGATCGTAAGCGGGATTACCTGCGCCGCCTGGGTCTCGGCTTCACCCCCGTGGTCGGGTGGGCCGAGCGCGGCGGCGGCGCGGCCGACGGTCACGGCAACTCGGTGCCGCGTTTCCATCTCACCTGGGGCACCGGCCCCGAGGTGGTGCGCGTCTTCCGCGAGCCGGTCGAGCGGGCCGAGCAGGCCGGCCTGGTCCGGTTCGCGTTCCGGCACCGGGTCGACGAACTGCTGCGCGGCGACGACGGTGCCGTGACCGGCGTGCGCGGCGCGCTCCTGGCGGAGAGCGATACCGAGCGCGGCGTGGCGTCGAACCGGGAGACGGTGGGCGATTTCGAGTTCCGGGCCCCGGCGGTCCTCGTCACCTCGGGCGGCATCGGCCACAACTTCGAGCTGATGGAGAAGTACTGGCCCACCGACAGGCTGGGGCCCTTTCCGCAGCACATGATCGCCGGTGTGCCCGCACACGTCGACGGGCGCATGCTCGCGATCTCCGAGGAGGCGGGCGCGAACATCGTCAATCGGGACCGGGTGTGGGCCTACACGGAGGGCATCCACAACTGGGATCCGATCTGGCCGAAGCACGCCATCCGGATCATCCCGGGACCGTCGTCGCTCTGGTTCGACGCGAACGGCAATCGCTTCGCCGCCCCCAATTTCCCCGGTTTCGACACCAATTCGACGATGAAGGCGATTCTCGAGACCGGCTACGATTACTCGTGGTTCGTGCTCACCGAGACGATCATCGAGAAGGAGTTCGCACTGTCCGGGTCCGAACAGAACCCCGACATCACGGAGAAGGACCTCAAACTGGCCCTCGGTCGGATCAAGTCCAAGGGCGCGCCCGGCCCCGTCGAGGCCTTCAAGCAACACGGCGAGGACTTCATCGTGGCCGATACCCTCGAGGAACTCGTCGAGGGCATGAACCGGATCGGCCGCGGCGGTCACGTGGACATCGAGCACCTGCGTGGGCAGATCGTGGCCCGCGATCGGGAAGTGACGAACGCCTTCAGCAAGGACGCGCAGCTCCAGGCCGTCCACAACGCCCGGAACTACCTGGGCGACAAGGTGGTACGGGTGACCAAACCGCACCGCATCCTCGACCCGGAGCACGGGCCGCTCATCGCAGTGCGCCTGAACATCCTCTCCCGCAAGACGCTCGGCGGGCTCGAGACCGATCTCTCGGCGCGGGTCCTCGGGTCCGACGGTGCGCCCGTCCCCGGCCTGTACGCCGCGGGCGAGGTGGCCGGTTTCGGCGGTGGCGGCGTGCACGGCTACAACGCCCTAGAGGGCACCTTCCTCGGCGGGTGCATATTCTCGGGGATGACAGCCGGACGGGCCGCGGCCGCAGCGACCGGCAATCCGACTGGAGGGAAGACGGCATGAGCGCACGCACCGCCCTGGTGACAGGGGCATCGTCGGGAATCGGACTGGAGGTGGCGCGCCTGCTGGCGCAGAAGGGCTACCGCGTGCTGGGCACCAGCCGCAACCCCGACACCGTGCCCGCCGATAAGCGCATCCCCGGCGTCGAGTACCTCGCGCTCGATCTCGCCGATCGCGCGTCGGTGGCCGCGTGTGCGAAGGCGGCCGGCGATGTGGACATCGTGGTGAACAACGCCGGCGAGAGTCAGTCCGGACCACTGGAGGAACTGCCCGCCGATGCGGTGGACCGGTTGTTCCAGACGAACGTCTTCGGCGCCGTCCAGCTGACGCAGCCGCTCCTCCCGGGCATGCGGGATCGCGGTTACGGCCGCGTTATCATGGTGGGATCCATGCTCGCCAGCTTTCCGCTCGCCTACCGCGGCTCCTACGTGGCCGCCAAGGCGGCGCTCAAGGGCTTCGCCGCGGCTGCGCGCCAGGAGCTCTCGCCCTTCGGGGTGTGGGTGAGCACGGTGGAACCCGGTTCGATCGCCACCGGCATCGGCGAGCGCCGTACCAAGTACGTGGCCGATGATTCGGTGTACCGCACCGACTTCGACACCATGATCGACAATCTCGACAAGAACGAACGCGCGGGGATCACGCCGAAGCAGGTGGCCGAGGTGATCGTGAAGGCGATCGAGGCCGATCCGCCCCGCGAGTTCTACGCGGTGGGCAGCAATGCGCCGTTCGTCTTCCTGCTCAAGCGACTCGTGCCCATCGAGGTGGTCTCGAAGATCGTGGCCAAGCGGCACGGGCTCAAGCGATAGAGGTCCTGTAGGCGAGTCCCGGGGACGCGGGACAGGTGTCCCTGGTGCGGTCGGTATCTACTACGTAGCGTCGTAGGAAATTCGTCCATCGGCCAGAAGGACCACCGCTATGCTCTCCGCCGCGCACCGCACCGTCATTCGCGACACCCTGCCCGTCGTCGGTGGTGCGATCGACACGATCACGCCGAACTTCTACCGCCGCCTGTTCACCGCCCATCCCGAACTGGAGCGCGATCTGTTCAATCGCGGCAATCAGGCCGTGGGTGCGCAGCAACGGTCACTGGCGGCGTCGATCGCGATGTACGCCACCGCCGTTGTCGACGATGCTGTCGATGCATCGTCGATGCTGGAGCGGGTAGCGAACAAACATGCTTCGCTCGGCGTGGCACCCGAGCAGTACCCGGTGGTGTACGACCACTTGTTCGCGGCCATCGCCGAGGTGCTCGGCGAGGCGGTGACCCCGGAGGTCACGCAGGCGTGGACCGCCTTGTACTGGCAGTTGGCCGAGGAACTCATCGCCATCGAGGCCGAGCTGTACCGCCGCGCCGAGGTCTCTCCGGACACGGTGTGGCGCGCGGTCGTGGTGGCAGAGCGCCGACAGGAATCGCCGCACACCGTGGCCTTCGTCATGGCCGATCCCGACGGTGCGCCGCTCCCCGCATTCCAACCTGGGCAGTACATCTCGGTCGCGGTGACGCTTCCCGACGGAGCCCACCAGATCCGTCAGTACAGCCTCTCCGGCGCGGGAGTCGGACGCTGGCGGATCGGTGTACGACGGGACGGCGAGGTCTCGACGCACCTGCACGAGTACGCCTTCGAGGGAACCCGGCTGTCGGTATCGCCGCCCTTCGGTGACATCGTGCTCGACAGTGATCCCTCGGTGCCGCTGCTGCTCGCCTCCGCAGGGATCGGCATCACGCCGGTCCTCGGCATGCTGTACCACCTCGCCGAGGAGGGCGGGGACCGGAGCGTCAGGGTCGCTCACGCCGACCGGTCCCGCGCGACACACGCGCATCGCGCCGAACTATCCGAGTTGGTGCAACGCATTCCCGGTGCCACGCTGCATGTCTGGTACGACGATCTCCCGGACCCGTACCCGCTCATCGACGGTGAACGTCGCGGGCGCATCGACGTCTCGACACTGCCCATGCGGCCCGATACGCATGCCTACCTGTGCGGTCCGATGCCGTTCATGACGGGGCTCGCGGACCAGTTGCGGCGGTGCGGGCTCCCTCGCGAGCAGGTGTGGTTCGAGGCGTTCACCCCCACGGTCTGATCACCAGGCGAGCGCGGAACCCAGGATCTTCGCGGCCTCCTCGAATCGCGAGGGCTCAGGTCCGGCGTAGGCCAGCCGCAGGTAGTTCCCGGTGGGTTCGGCCGGGAACCACTCGTCGCCGACACCCACGATGAGCCCGTTCCGTCGACACCGGTCGACCACCGCGGCCAGCTCCACATCGTGGGGCAGCCGTGCCCACAGGGCGAGTCCGCCGCGCGGCACCCTGTCCACGGAGACCGACGGTGCGTGCTCGTGCAGTGACCGCAGCAACAGATCGCGGCGCTCGCTGAGCTGACGCCCCAATCGCCGCACGTGAGTTCGCCACGCCGGCTGTGTGATCACGTCGAGCGCCACGGTCTGCAGCACCCCGCTCGTGTACATGGCATCGGCCTGGATATCGGCCACGATCCGGTCGCGGGCGGGACCGCGCGCCACGATCGCCGCCACGCGGACCGCCGGCGCCACGGATTTGCTCAGCGACCGGATGTACACCACGTGGCCGGATTCGTCGCGGGTGGCCAGTGGTACCGGCTCCGCGTCGATGCTGAAGTCCCGGGCGTAGTCGTCCTCGATGAGGAATGCCCCGGCGGTGCGCACCGCGTCGAGGATGCGTTCGGCGCGTTCGGAACTCCACACCGCTCCCGTCGGGCTCGCGAAGGCGGGCTGCGCGTAGAAGGCGCGGGCACCGGTCTCGGCGAGGATGCGCTCGACCACCTCGGGATCCGGGCCGTCCGGTCCGCTGGGAACCGGGATCACGTCGACCCCGGCGCTCTCCGCGGCCAGGATGGCGCCCCAGTAGGTGGGCGACTCCATCAGCAGCGGCCGCCCGGCGCCGACGAGCGCGCGGAAGGTCGTGAGGAGTCCGCCCTGGCTGCCGGGGGTGACCACTACATCGCGGGCCGAGGCCGGGGCCACCCGGGCGGGCGTGAGCGATTGCAGTTCCGTGGCGAACCAGGAGCGCAATTCGGGGATTCCCGCGCTGGGTGTGCGATCGAGCAGTGACTCGTTCCGCGCGGCACGGGCGAAGGCCGCGCGCACGAGCCTTTCGGGTAGCAGCTCCCGAGCGGGGTAGCCCGATTGCAGGGCGATGGCGTCACCGTCGTTCGGCCGGAGCGCGGTGGGCGTACCGGGCGTGCGCCGCCCCTGCACGCCGAGTGCCGCGGTCTGCCAGCCGAAGTCGACGGGGCGTGCCGGGCGCTCTCCGCGGACGAAGGTGCCCACACCGGGGCGGGATTCGACGAGCCCCTGCGCCGCGAGGGAACGCAGCGCCCGCTGCACCGTGACGGGGCTGACCTGGTGCTCCGCCACGAGGGTTCGGGTGGACGGCAACTGCGCGCCGGAGGGCGCCGAGGCGATCCAGGTGCGCAGCGCTGTCGCGAGCCGATCTCCACTGCTATCGTTGAACATGAATCAACAGGATAGCGCTACTCTTCTCGAGCGGCGACCGATATCGTCACCGTCGCCCTCCCGTGGCCTGGTCTGGGGCCTGGTCGGTGTGGTCGCCTTCTCCTTCTCGATCCCGCTCACCCGGGTCGCGGTCGCCGACGGCGGCCTGCCGCCCCTGTTCGCGGGCGCCGGGCGAGCGGTGATCGCCGCGGCACTGGCCGCCATCGCTCTGATCGCCACCCGGCAGGCGTTGCCCCGCGGATCGCAGTGGCTGCGCGTGGCGGTGGTGGCCCTGGGGGTGGTGGTCGGTTTCCCGGTGTTCACCTCATTCGCGTTGACCACCGCGTCCGCATCGCACGGTGCCGTGGTGATCGCCCTGCTCCCGGCGGCCACCGCCGTGGTCGCGGTGTGGCGCGGCGGGGAGCGTCCGCCGCTGCGCTTCTGGGTGCTCGCCGCGGCGGGCACCGTGGCCGCCGTGGCCTTCGCGGTGCTGCAGGGCGGTGGCTTCGGCTCGCTCCGGGCCTCCGACCTCCTGTTGTTCGGTGCGGTGATCGCCGCCGCGGTCGGCTACGCGGAGGGCGGTCTGTTGTCCCGGGAGATCGGTGCCTGGCAGACGATCTCGTGGGCACTCATCGTGGCCTCTCCGGTGATGGTGGTACTCACCGCGGTCAGCGCCCGGAACGGCCTGCACGCGACCACCAACGGCTGGCTCGCCTTCGCCTACCTGGGCGTGATCAGCATGTACCTCGGCTTCTTCGCCTGGTATCGCGGCCTCGCGATCGGCCCCATGACCACGGTGAGCCAGGTCCAGCTGGCGCAGCCCGTCTTCGGAATCGCCTGGGCTGCTCTGCTTCTGGGTGAGAGTATCGGCTGGTCCACGATCCTCGGCGGCCTCGCGGTGATCGCCTTCGCCGCCCTCGCCATCCGCACCCGCACTGGTCGTGGAGTCAGCGCAGTCGGATCGATGCCGAATCGGACGTGATCTCCGCGGCGAAGGCCGACATCGCGCGCCCCGCCGCCAGAACGGGAGCGGTCGAACGGACTGTCCGGCTGAGGATGAAGGCTCCTTCCAGCGCAGACAGAGCGGCAAGGGTGAACTCGCGTGCGGTCTCCGGTGGAAGCCCGCGCCCGACGAAGTACTCGGCACCACGCTCGAACCAGCCCTCGATTATGTCGGCGATCGCCGCGCGCAGCTCAGGTTCGGTGTCTGCGACCTCACCCGCGACGGTACCGACCGGGCACAGGTTCAGCCATCCTGCCGCCTCCATCTGCTGTGCCGCTGCTTCGAAGGTGAGCTGAACAGTCGTCGATAGATCTTCGTGCTGATCAAGCAGTGCGGGAAGCAGTTCCATGTACGCCGCGCCCGCATCGTGGAGTGCGGAGCGGGTGAGCGCGGGCTTGCCTTCAGGGAAGTGGTGGTACATCGAGCCGATGGTGGACGTGGCGGCAACTGTCACGTCCTTCACCGAGGTCCCGTTGTAGCCGCGGCGTCGTAGCGACTCCGTCATCGCGACGATGAGGCGGGTGCGGGTGTTTGACGGATTGTCGCTCACGCACCTAGCCTAGAGTAATCGTTCTAGAACGAGCATTCTAGGGAGTGGTGAGCCGTGCCGACCATTGATCTGACTGCGGGCCGAGTGCACTACGTGGAATCCGGGGAGGGGCCGCCGGTCGTCTTCCTACACGGCCTGTTGATGAACCACACCGTCTGGGACGGGGTGATCGACCTGCTACCGCCGCACTACCGATGCATCCGTCCGACATTGCCGTTGGGCGGGCACACGGAACCTCTGAGGGTCGACGCCGATCTGTCGATGCACGGTTTGAACGTGCTGATCGCCGAATTCCTTGAGGCTCTCGAGTTGGACGATGTGACCGTGGTTCACAGCGACTGGGGCGGCGGGCTCTTCCTCACCGCCTACGGTCTCGATCAACGCGTCGGCGCGATCGTCGCCCTACCCTGTGAGGCCTTCGACAACTTCCCGCCCGGGCTCCCGGGCGTTGCAGCCAGGGCGGCGGCCTACCTTCCAGGTGGCGTGTGGTTCGCCCTGTGGCAGATGCGGATCCGCTGGCTGTCGAGGCTGCCGATGTCCTTCGGATGGATGACGACTGCATCGCTGGACGACGCCATGGTGCGCGGCTGGACCGAACCGGGCCTCAACGACTCGAGGGTCCGGCGTGATCTTCTCAAGTACCTTCGCTCTGGCTTCGACAAGCGTGTGCTGATTGAGAACACCGAAGCGCTGAAGCGATTTCCGGGAGAGGCCCTCGTCCTGTGGTCTGCTGCAGGGAAGGTCATGCCCCGAGACCACGGCGTCCGCCTGGTTCGTTTGATCCCTCGCTCGACACTCGTCGAAATCGACGACGCTTACGTTCTCGCCCAGATCGACCAGCCCGCGCGTATCGCTGCGGAGCTGTCGCGATTCCTCGCGGGCCGGCACGCGGCCGGGCGTAGAAACGAGTGATGGGTGGAGGTATCGCTGCGAGCGCTTCTGCGAAGCCTAGCGAGCAGCAATACCTCCACCCATCACGGTCACGTCGTGACTACGGAGCCCACGTCCGCGTCGACGCCTCGCCGACCGCTTCCTGCTCCGACTGCACGCTGCCGTGCGCGCGGTTCACCGCGGAGACGACGGCGCGGAGCGAAGCGGTGGTGATCGACGGTGCGATCCCCACGCCCCACACGGTGCGGTCCTCGTCGCCCACGCGGACGATCGCCTCGACGTAGGCGGCGGCCTGCGCGTCGTCACCGGCGGACAGGGCGTGCTCGCTGTAATCCAGGACCCGCACGTCGAAGCCGACGGTGCCGATCGCGTCGACGAAGGCCGCGAGCGGACCGTTGCCCTCGCCGGAGATCTCCTGCTCCTTGCCGTTGACCTTGACCACCGCGTCGATGCGGTCCACGCCACCGTCGACCTCGGATGCGGTGACCTTCTGGCGCATCCGCTCCAGGGGCAGGATCGGGTCGATGTACTCGCCGGCGAAGACGTCCCACATCTCCTTGGGCGTCACCTCGCCGCCCTCGCCGTCGGTGATCTTCTGCACCGACTGGCTGAACTCGATCTGCAGGCGGCGCGGCAGCGCCAGGCCGTGGTCCGACTTCATGATGTACGCGACGCCGCCCTTGCCGGACTGGCTGTTCACGCGGATCACGGCCTCGTACGAGCGGCCCACGTCCTTCGGGTCGATCGGCAGGTAGGGCACCTGCCACAGGATGTCGTCGACGTCCTTATCGGCCTCGTCGGCGTCGATCTTCATCTGATCGAGGCCCTTGTTGATCGCGTCCTGGTGGCTGCCGGAGAAGGCGGTGTACACCAGATCGCCGCCGTACGGGTGGCGCTCGGGCACGGGCAGCTGGTTGCAGTACTCGACCGTGCGCCGGATCTCGTCGATATCGGCGAAGTTGATCTGCGGATCGATGCCGCGGCTGAACATGTTGAGGCCCAAGGTGACCAGACAGACGTTGCCGGTGCGCTCGCCGTTGCCGAACAGGCAGCCCTCGATGCGGTCGGCGCCGGCCAGGTAGCCCAGCTCGGCCGCGGACACGCCTTCACCGCGGTCGTTGTGCGGGTGCAGCGACAGGATCACCGAATCCCGGCGGGCCAGGTTGCGGCTCATCCACTCGATCGAGTCCGCGTAGACGTTCGGGGTCGCCATCTCGACGGTGGCCGGCAGGTTCAGGATCATCGGCTTCTCCGGTGTGGGAGCGATGATCTCGGTCACGGCGTCGCACACCTCCTTGGCGAAGGAGAGCTCGGTGCCGGTGTACGACTCGGGCGAGTATTCGTAGCGCCACGAGGTGTCCGGGTACTTCTTCTGCTCTTCGAGCACCTTGTGCGCGGCGTCGGTGGCGATCTTCTTGATCGCCGCCTTATCGGCGCGGAAGACCACGCGGCGCTGCAGCACGGAGGTGGAGTTGTAGAAGTGCACGATCACGTTCTTCGCGCCCTGGCAGGCCTCGAAGGTGCGCTCGATCAGCTCGTCGCGGCACTGCACCAGCACCTGGATCGTGACGTCGTCGGGGATGGCGCCGTCCTCGATGATCTCGCGCACGAAGTCGAAATCGGTCTGGCTGGCGGACGGGAATCCGACCTCGATCTCCTTGTAGCCCATACGAACCAGGAGATCGAACATGCGGCGCTTGCGCGCCGGGCTCATCGGATCGATGAGCGCCTGATTGCCGTCGCGCAGGTCGACGGCGCACCACAGCGGGGCGGTCTGGGCGACCTTGTCGGGCCACGTGCGGTCGGGGAGCGAGATCTGCTCGACCTCGTCGGCGTACGAGCGGTACCGGTGATTCGGCATGGCGCTCGAGCGCTGCGGGTTCCACGCGGGCTGCCCGGGATTGCGCGGGCCGGCCGGTGCGGAGATCTTCGATACGCCGGAGGTGTAGGAATCGGCTGCAGGACTCATGGTGACGAGGCTACTTTCTCGTATCTCCCCACGGATCAGGGGGAGGAAAGCCGGCGGAGAAGCCGGGAGGGACTCGACCGGCGCTGCCGTTGCACGGCTCAACCCGCGACGGGGAGCCGGTCTGGATCAGGCCCCGCCGCGGCAACCGAGGAGAAGGGCGCGCCGCTGCACACCATCACGATAACCCACGGCCGGCGAATCCGGACCTCGGGCCGTCCAGTCGGGGCGAAGACGCGGTGTCAGCACGATGAAGACCCGATGACAACGACTGTGATCTAGAACACGATCTAGTCGGGGCCGGTGAACTTCCAGCACCGCATTATTTCGAATGCTGCATCGACGCCGCGCTCTCAATGATCCTTCAGCAGCGCAAATCGCCAGCTTGCCTACTGGGTAGTGAACTTCGTCAAACTATACGTCGTTCGACCTGCGGTCTTTAAAGCGGTGCGCTCCTAAAATAACCATGGTTATGAATGTTGCGATTTCAACGAGACGCTCCCTACAATTCTTGCGATTGCAAGGCTCGGAGTTTGCAACGCGACAGTAGGAGAGCTTGGTGGACCACGTGGTGCACTCCCTGACCGGAGCCCAGTACGGAATGTGGCTGAGTCAGCAGATGTCGCCCGACGTCTCCTACTCGGTGGCGCAGTACGTGGACTTCCGCGGCGCGCTCGACGTCGAGCAGATGACAGCGGCGACCCGCGCGGCCAGCGACGAGTTCGTCTCTCCCTATGTGCGCATCGACGTCGACGAGTCGGGCACCCCGATCCAGCGGATCGACCACACCATCGACGCCGGCGCCCAGGTGATCGACATCGGCCTGGCCGACCTGCCCGAGGAGGAGCGCGTCGCAGCCGCCGTCGAGTGGATGCGCGCCGAGTACTCGCGCCCGCTCGACCTGGCCACGGACGAGCTGATCATCAACCGCCTGATCGAGGTCTCCGAGGACCGCTGGTTCTGGTACGCCCGCGCGCACCACGCCGTGATCGACGGTTACGGCGCCTCCACGCTGCAGCGCCGGGTCGCCGAGTTGTACACCGCGCTCGTCACCGGTGAGGACGCGCCCGCGCTCAAGCCGAAGCCCCTCGCACCCGAGGGCTTCGTCACCGCCGAGGAGAAGTACTTCGCATCCGCGCGCGCCGAGGGCGACGCGCAGTACTGGTCCGGCATCGTCCCCACCCTGCCCGAGGCGGCGGGTCTGGGTCGGCGGATCAGCGGCCCGTCCCCGCTGAACCTGCGCCACAACGGCGATTCCAGCCACGAGATGGGTGCCCGCCTCGACGCCGGTGCCGAGCGTCTCGGCACCAACCGGTCCGGCCTCGTCATCGCCGCCTTCGGCGCGTACGTCGCGGCGATCGCCGGACGCGACGAGATCTCGATCGCCGTGCCGGTCGCGGCCCGCACCACCGCCGCCTTGCGCGGCTCCACCGGCATGACCGCGAACGTGCTCCCCGTCCCGGTCCGCGTGGGCGAGGGCGCCACCGTCTCCGACGTGGTCGACGGCACCGGTCTCGACCTGCGCAACGGCCTGCGGCACCAGCTCTACCCGGCGGCCCGGATGGAGGCGCCCACCCTGCGCGAGGGCGTGGTGGGTTCCACCTTCGGCGACACCATCAACATCATGATGTTCTCGACCGCGATCACCCTGGGCGAGACCGACGGCAAGCTCAATCTGCTCACCTCCGGACCGGCGGAGGACGTGGCCGTCACCGTCTACGAGTCCGAGCAGGGCGCTGTCCGGATCGACATGGAGGCCAACCCGGCCACCTACACCGAGGCCGATCTCGCGGCGCATCATGCGCGCTTCATGGAGTACCTCGACCGGTTCGCGGCCACCGCCGGCCCCACTCCGCTCTCGCAGCTGGCCGTCGCCACCGAGTCCGAGGCCGAGGCCTGGAAGCGGTTCGCGGGTGCCACCGCCGACGCCCCCGCCGCTGCCGGCCCCTCGGTCCCGATGCCGGAACTGCTGCGCCGCACCGCCGCGGCCGAACCCGATCGGGTGGCCGTGGTCGACGGTGATCGCAGCATCACCTACGCCGAACTCGATCAGTACAGCGACCGCCTCGCGCGCTACCTGATGTCCGTAGGTGCGAAGCCGGAAGAGCGCGTGGCGCTGCGCATCCCGCGTTCCCTCGAATCCGTGATCGCCGTGTGGGCGGTCACCAAGACCGGTGCGGCCTTCGTACCGATCGACCCGAAGCTGCCCGCCGAGCGCGCCGAGCACATCGGCGAGGCCGCGGCGCCCGTCGCCACCGTCACGCCCGCCGACCTGGCCCGCGTCTGGGGTCCGGGCGCGAGCGCCGGCTCCGGTGCCGCCGATTGGCCCGAGATCTCGCTCGACACCCCGGCCTACCTCATCTTCACCTCGGGCTCGACCGGCCGCCCCAAGGGCGTCAGCGTCACCCACAACGGACTGTCCAGCCTCGCGGCCGAGCTCGTGCGCTCGCACGGGCTGCCCGACGGTGCGCGGGTCATGCATTTCGTCTCGCCCGGCTTCGACGCCTCCGTGCTCGAACTGCTCATGGCGGTCGACAGCCGATCCACACTGGTGGTCGTGCCGCCCGATGTCTACGGCGGCGAGGAACTCACCGAGATCCTGGCGCGCGAGAAAGTCAACGGCGGCTTCATCACCCCCGCCGCGCTGGCCACCCTCGATCCGGCCGAGCTGCCCGAGCTCACCTCGCTCGGCGTGGGCGGCGACACCGTGCCGCAGGCCCTGGTCGACACCTGGGCGCCGAACCGGAACCTGGTCAACGTCTACGGCCCCACCGAGACCACCATCGCGGTGACGCTCGGCGAACTGACCGCCGGCGAGCCCGTGCGGCTCGGCGGCCCGATCCCGGGCACCCGTCTGTACGTGCTCGACTCCTACCTCCGCCCCGCCGCGGCCGGCGTCGCGGGCGAGCTGTACATCTCCGGTCCCGGCATCGCTCGCGGCTACCACGGCAACCCGGTGCTCACCGCGGAACGGTTCGTGGCCAACCCCTTCGAGGACGACGGTGCGCGGATGTACCGCACCGGCGACCTCGTCCGCTGGACCGAGTCCGGATCGCTGGAGTTCCTCGGCCGCATCGACTCCCAGGTGAAGCTGCGCGGCTTCCGCATCGAGCTGGGCGAGATCGACGCCGCCGTGATGCGGGTACCGGGCACCGAACGCGCCGTGACCGTGGTCTCGGGCGACGACACCGCCACCGCGGAGCTGATCACCTACGTGACCGGAACCGCGGCCGTGGACGCGATCACCGCGAGCATCGCGGGCGAGCTGCCCGCCTACATGGTGCCCGCGCACATCATCGCGCTCGACGAATTCCCGCTCACCGTCAACGGCAAGGTCGATCACAAGAAGCTGCCGCAGCCCGAGCGCACCGTCGCCGCCGCGTCCACCGGCCGCGTGCCCAAGACCGACGCCGAGAAGCTCGTGGCCGAGGCCTTCGCCGAGGTGATCCCGGGCGTCGACAAGGACAAGCTCAACGTCACCACCACGCTCTTCGACCTCGGCGGGAACTCGCTGTCGGCCACCCGCATCGCGGCCCGCGTCGGCTCGGCCACCGGCAGCCGGGTCAGTGTGGCCACCGTCTTCGCCCACCCCACGGTCGAGGGGCTCGCCTCCGCGATCGGCGGCGCCCCCGCGCCCGCCCCGGAGCCCGAGGACATCATCCACGCCGATCCCGCCACCGAGGATCGGGCCGAGGAAGCGGCCGACCTGCTCCCCGCACAGCATCAGATGTGGGTGCGCAACCGGGTCAGTCCCGATGGCTCGTACCACATTCCGGTCGCGCTGCACCTGCGCGGCGACGTGGACGTCTCCGCGATGCGCGCCGCGCTCGGCGACGTGGTCGCCCGGCACACGCCGCTGCGCACCGTGTACCGCAACGGACCCACCGCGGGCGAGCCCGAGGTGCAGGTGCTGCCCGCCGGACCGAACCTGGTGCCCTTCACCGAGCGCGAGGTCGCCGAGGACGAGCTGACGGCCGCCTCGGTCGAATACGCCGGTGAGCCCTTCGATCTGGCCGCCGACGTCCCGATCCGCGCGCGCCTGTACAAGGTCGATGCCAAGCATCAGGTACTCGTCCTGGTGATCCACCACATCGCCGCGGACGGCTGGTCGATGATGCCGCTGGCCGGCGATCTCGCCTCCGCCTACGCGGTGCGCACCCAGGGCAAGGCGCCGCGCTTCGCGCCGCTGCCGCGCACGTACACCGAGCACGCCCGCTCCTACAAGCGCCGTCTCACCGGCGCCCCCCGCGAGGCGCTCGACGCCTTCTGGGCCGAGACCCTCGCCAATCCGCCCGCCGAATCGGTACCGCCCGCCGCGGTGCCGCGATCCGGCGGCGTGGTCTCCGGCGCGAGGTCGATCGGCACCCGCGTGGCGCCCGAGGTGTGGGCCGGTGTCGCCGGCCTCGCCCGCGCCCACGTGACCACCCCGTTCATCGTGGTGCACGCCGCGCTGGCCGCCGCGATCACGCGCCTGTCCGGCCAGGAGGACCTGGTGATCGGCACCGCCGTCGCCGGTCGTGGCGAAGCGGAACTCGACGGCCTCGTCGGCATGTTCGTCAACTCGATCCCGCTGCGTACCCGGACCCCGCAGAGCGCCACCTTCGCGCAGCACCTGAGCGCCGTGAGCCGGGGCGACCTGGAGGCGCTGGACAATTCGGATCTGCCCTTCGAATCGGTGCTCGAACTGGTCGACCCGCCGCGAGCGGCCGGCCGGCACCCGATCTTCCAGGTGATGCTGAACCAGCGCCCGTTCGACACCCAGCACTTCCCGATGGCCGGCATCGACGTCGAGGTGGTGCCGGTCGACGTCCCGATCGCCCGCTTCGACCTCGAGGTCACCCTGACCGGCGACGGCACCATCGAGCTGCGCTACGCCTCCGAGCTCTACCGCACGGAGCAGGCCGAGTCGATCCTGGACGCCATCGTCTCCGTACTCACCGCGGTCGGCGGCAACCCCGAGCTCACCATCGCGGAACTGCCGATCATGTCCGAGCAGCGCCTCGCCGAGCTCACCCCGGTGCGCGGCGTTCCCGCCGATTTCCACACGCCGCTCGGGCAGCTCATGCGCGAGGTGGCACGCACCTTCTCGGAGCGGCCCGCCATCATCGACGGTGACCGCACCCTCACCTACCGCGAGCTGTACGCGGAGGCCCGCAAGGTGGCCGCCGCGGTGATCGCCGCGGGTTCGCGCCCGGGCGAGGCGGTTCTCACCGACCTGCCGCGCTCCGCGGAATCCGTGATCGCCTTCTGGGGCATCGCGCTCGCCGGAGCAGCTGTGGCGCCTGTGGATCCGCGCTACCCGCAGGAACGCCGCGACTACATCGCGGACGACATCCGCGCGCGGGTCGGCGTCACCGCCTCGGGCGGCGCACCCGGTCTCAAGTGGATCGCCATGGACCGGATCGACGAGGACGGCCCGGGTTACGACCCGCAGATCGTGCCCAGCATCGACGACGCCGCCTACGTGATCTACACCTCCGGGTCCACCGGCAAGCCGAAGGGCACCGTGGTCACGCACCGCGGCCTGGAGAACTTCGCCGAGGAACTGCACGTGCGGATGCAGACCGGCAGCGATACCCGCGTGATGGCCTTCGCCTCCACCGCCTTCGACGCCACCGTGCTCGAGCACCTCATGGCGCTGCGGGTCGGGGCGCCTCTGGTGATCGTCCCCGCCGCCACCACGGGCGGCCGCGAACTCGAGCGCGTGATCGCCGACAACGTTGTCACGCACGGCTTCCTGACCCCGTCCACGCTGGCCACCCTGGAGCCGGAGAACGTGCCCGGATGGAAGAACGTGCTCGCCGGTGGCGAGGCGATCAACCCCGGACTCGCGGCCAAGTGGAGCGCCGGCCGCAGCCTGCACAACGGCTACGGGCCCACCGAGACCACGATCATCACGGCGATGTCGGATCCCCTCTCGGGCGACGGACGCGTGCCGATCGGCCCGCCCGTGCGCGGGCAGGAGCTGATGGTGCTCGACGACCTGCTGCGCCCCGTGCCCGTGGGCATGCCGGGCGAGCTCTACGTGGCCGGGCCGCAGCTGGCGCGCGGTTACCACCGCCGCGCGCAGCTCACCGCGTCGCGCTTCGTGGCGAACCCGTACGGGGCACCCGGTTCCCGGATGTACCGCACCGGCGACGTGGTTCGCTGGGTCCGTTCGGATTCGGGCGACCTGATCATCGACTTCGTGGGCCGCAACGACTTCCAGGTGAAGATCCGCGGTATCCGGATCGAGCTGGGCGAGATCGACTCCACCATCGGCACCATGCCGGGCGTGGGCTTCGTCTCGACCCAGGTGCGACCCGGCCCCGACGGCCAGCCCGCCCTGGTGGCCTACGTCAAGGGCGATGCCATCGATCCGTCAGCGGTGCGCTCCTTCGTGCGCACCCGACTGCCCGGCTTCATGGTGCCGGCCGCCGTCGTGGTGATCGACACCGTGCCGATGGGCAGCACGGGCAAGCTCGACAACGCCGCGCTCCCCGAGCCGCGGTTCGGCGGCACCGGTAACGCCGCGGCCACGCCGACCACCCCGGGCGAGGCCCGTGTCGTGGAGGCCTTCCGCAAGGTGCTGGGCAACGAGCAGATCGGCGTCGAGGACGACTTCTTCGACCTCGGCGGGAACTCGCTGTCCGCCAACGAGCTCGTGGGCCTGCTGGGCAACGGCATCGAGGTACGCACCGTCTTCGACCTGCGCACCCCGTCGGCCATCGCGGCCGCACTCACCGGCGATCCCGATTCGATCGCCCACGAGGCGGCACTCGAGGACCAGGGCCTGCGCCGCGTGCAGCGCGGCGACCGCATGCCGCTGTCGTCCGCGCAGGAGCGGATGTGGCTGCAGAACAAGATCGATCCCGGCCCCACCTACAACATCGGCGCGGCGTTCTTCGCGGCGCGCCCGGTGGACAAGCGCATCCTCGACGAGGCGCTGCGGGACGTGCTCGCACGCCACGAGAGCCTGCGCACCCGCTACCCGTCCGGCACCGAGGGCCCGTACCAGGAGATCCTGGCCGCGGACGCGCCCGCGGTGCAGGAGTTCGCCGCCGAGCAGGGCACGGCCGCCTCCACCGTGAGCAACCAGCGCGATGCCATCGCCGAGTTCGTGGCCCGGCCCTTCGCGCTCAACCGCGATCTGCCGATCCGGCTGCTCACTGCTCCCACCGGCACCGGCTCGATCCTCGCGATCGCGGTGCACCACATCGCCGCCGACGGTGCCTCGGTGGTGCCGCTGACGCGCGACCTGATGGCCGCGTACCTCTCGCGCACCGCGGGGAACGCACCGCAGTGGGAGGAGCTGCCGCTGCAGTACGCCGACTACGCGGTGTGGCAGCGCGGCCAGGCCGATAAGGACGCCGGCGCGGTGGACTACTTCGCCGAGCGCCTGCGCGGCATCCCGGACGAGAGCTCCTTCCCTGCCGACGGCCCGCGTCCGACCATCGGATCGACCGACGCCGGTGAGGTGGCCGTGGTGCTGCCGCCCGCGCAGCGGGAGGCCCTGGCCGAGTTCGCCGCCCGGCGCGGTGTCTCGGTGTTCATGGTGCTGCACGCGGCGCTCGCCGCGCTGCTGCACCGGGTGAACGGCGCCGACGACGTGGTCGTGGGCACCCCGGTGATCGGCCGCACCGATCGTCGCCTCCGTGACGTGGTGGGCATGTTCGTCAATACCGTGGCACTGCGCACCCAGGTCAAGGGCGAGGAGCCCTTCAACGCCCTCGTCGACCGCATCCGCAGCGGCGATCTCGACGACCTCGTGCACGCCACGGCGCCCTTCGAGCGCGTCATCGAGGCGGTCTCGCCGCCGCGCAGCCGCGATCGGCACCCGCTGTTCCAGGTGGTGCTCAGCCACCAGAACCTCGGTGATCCGCTCAGCGTGATCAGCTCCGACGGCGGCGGCATGTTCGATCTCGAGCCGCTCGATCTGGCCGCGGCCACCACCACCTTCGACGCCACCTTCGAGGTGCGCGAGGTGGAGGAGGGCATGCGCTTCAACCTGCGCTACCGCACCGACCTCTACACCCGCGGCACCGCCGAGGGCATCGTCAAGCGCCTGGTGCGGCTGGTCACCGAGGGTGTCGCCGCGCCCACCACCGCCGTGGCCGACCTGCCGGTGCTGCTGCCCGAGGAGGAGGAGATCTTCCTCCGCGCCAACAGCTCCGTCGAACCGCACACGATGGCCGAGATCCTGGCCCGCGCGGTGCGCCAGCGCCCGGGCGATCCGGCGCTGCGCGACGGTGCCGTGCGCTACACCTACTCCGAGCTGGACTCGGCGGTCACGGCCCTGGCCAACCGCCTCTCCGGCCTCGGCGTGGGAGCGGGAACCCGTGTGGCGGTCTCGATCCCGCGCTCCGCGGCATCGGTGATCGCGTTCTGGGCGGTCGCACGGATCGGCGCCGTGTACGTGCCGGTCGACCCGAACTACCCGGCCGAGCGGATCAAGTACATCCTCGACGATGCGACGCCCACCATGGGCCTGTCGGTGCGCGAGGCCGTGGGCGGCCTGCCGAAGGACATCGACTGGGTGCTGGTGGATCCGGGCGCGTCCCGGGTGCAGCACCCGCCGGTCGTCACGGCCGTGCCCGCGCACGTGGACGATCCCGCGTACGTCATCTACACGTCGGGTTCCACCGGGCGCCCCAAGGGCGTTGTGGTGCCGCACCGCGGCCTGGCCGCGATGGCCGACACCCTGGTGCGGCAGCACGCCGTGGGCAACGGCGCTCGCGTGCTGCACTTCGCCTCGCCCAGCTTCGATGCATCGATCCTCGAGCTGCTGCTCGCGACCTGGTCGCGCGCCGAGCTGGTGATCGCACCGACCACGCTGTACGGCGGCTCGGACCTCGGCGACTTCCTCGCCGACAACGAGGTGACCCACGCCTTCATCACCCCCGCGGCGCTGGCCACGATCCCGGATCGCGATCTGCCGCTGCTCGAGGCCCTGAGCGTGGGCGGCGACGTGCTGCAGACCGAGCTGGCCCGCCGCTGGTCCAACGGCCGGATCCTGATCAACGCCTACGGCCCGACCGAGGTGACCATCGCCGCGACGATGGGCCCGGTGGACGCCGACAGCGTGAGCATCGGCAGCGCCGTGAGCGATGCGCAGCTGATGATCTGCGACGAGCGGCTGAACCTGGTGCCGCCCGGCGCCGTGGGCGAGCTGTACGTGGCCGGCCCCGGCATCGCCCACGGCTACCTGGACCGCCCCGACCTGACCGCCTCGCGATTCGTGGCGAACCCCTACAGCGATGCCGAGGGCTACAAGCGCATGTACCGGACCGGAGACCTCGTGCGCTGGCGCGCCTCGGACTCGGGCGATCCCGTGCTCGAGTTCGTGGGCCGCAGCGACGATCAGCTCAAGGTGCGCGGCTTCCGCGTGGAGCCGGGCGAGGTGGCCACCGCGATCGAGACGCATCCGTCGGTCCGCCAGGCCGTCGTGGTCGTGGATCGCGGAGACGGCTCGGTCGAGGCGCAGGCCGCGGCGCGGCTGGTGGCCTACTACGTGGCCGACGGCGTGCTCGCCGCGGAGTCCGTGCGCACGCACATCGCGGATCGGTTGCCGCGGCACATGATCCCGTCCGTTCTCGTCCAGATCGACCGGGTGCCGGTCACGCCGCACGGCAAGACCGACCTCAAGGCGCTGCCGCCGGTGGCGTCCGAGCCGGTGAAGGTGGTCGCCCCGCCGGAGCCGGTTGCGCCCGCCGAGCCGGTCGCGATCGTGGAATCCCCGGCACCGGCCACCTCGCCGCGGGTGATCCGGCCCGAGGAGCCCGCCGCTCCCGCCCAGCCGGTGGTACCGGCGGCGCTGCTCAAGGCCGCTGCCGCCGCGCCGAAGAAGGCCGAGCCCGTCGTCGAGCCCTCCCGTCCCGCCGCCTCGGCGAGCATGGAAAGCGCCGTCGCCGAGGTGCTCTCGGACGTACTCGGTGTTCCCTCCCTGGGCCAGGACGACGACTTCTTCACGATGGGCGGCACCTCGCTGCAGGCCGCGATCGCCGTCGACCGGCTGCGGGAGCGGTTCGGCGCGGAGGAGGCCAGCATCCGCTGGTTCTTCGAGGACGCCACCGTGGGATCGCTGGCCGCCCGCATCGCGGGCAACCCGGGACCGGTGCCCACCACGGCTGTGATCACCGGCGTGGCAGCGGATTCCGATACCGCGATCACCGATCCGATCCTGCCGCTGCGCGCGGGTACCGCGGGCATCGACCCGCTGTACTGCGTGCATCCCGCGGTGGGCCTGGCGTGGAACTACCTGGGGCTGAGCAGCGAGCTCGATCCGAGCATCCCGATCATCGGCCTGCAGGCACCCGGCATCTCGCATCCGATGCCGCCCGCCGATTCGATCAAGGAGCTCGCGCGCGGCTACGTCCGGTCGATCCGGGCCACCCGCCCGCACGGCCCGTACAACCTGCTCGGCTGGAGCCTCGGTGGTCTCATCGCGCACGAGATGGCGGTGGAACTGCGCAGTCTCGGCGAGAAGGTGAACCTCGCGCTCATGGACGCGTACCCGCTGGGCGAGTACCGCGGTCCGCGCGAGGAGATGACGATCGCCAGCCTGCTGCGCGAGTTCGTCGGCCTCGACATCGACGAGGACACCGAGATCAGCACCGACGAGGCGCTCGATCTGCTCGCCGGCGCGGGCGGTCCGGCGCGCGAGCTCTCGCGCGGCCAGATGGAGCGGCTGTACTCGAACTACCGGCACAACGTCTCGCTCGGGTACTCGCACGTCCCGCGCGAGTACGACGGCAACGTCCTGGTGTTCCGTGCCACCGAGCAGCCCACGGGCGGCCTGATCCCGCAGCTGTGGCGGCCGTACGTCACCGGCTTGGTGCAGGTGCACGACATCGAGGCCACGCACAACCAGCTCGGCTCGGCACCGGCGATCGACGAGGTCGCCCGCACGATGAACGTCTTCCTCACCGGCAACTACACGCCGGTCGCGAAGGCGAACTCCGCATCGCTCGACGATCAGGAGCCGCTGGTCAGCGTGCGCGGTCTCGCCCGCAAGTACGGGCGCGGTAAGAACGCCGTGTACGCGCTCAACGGGGTTGATCTCGACATCGCCCCCGGCAGCGTGCACGCGCTGCTCGGACCCAACGGTGCCGGCAAGACCACCACGGTGAAGATCATCGCGACGCTGCTCGAACCCTCCTCGGGCTCGGTCACGATCGACGGGGTCGACGCGCTCGCCGATCCGCGGAAGGCACGGTCGATCATCGGCCTGTCCGGCCAGTACTCGGCGGTCGACGAGAACCTCACGGGACGCGAGAACCTCGAGATGTTCGCGCGCCTCTACGGTTTCGACAAGGATTCGGCGAAGGCTCGGGCGAACGAGCTGCTCAAGCAGTTCCGCCTGACCAAGGCCGCCGATCGCCGGTCGGGCACCTACTCCGGCGGTATGCGCCGCCGGCTCGACCTGGCCGGCGCGATCATCGCCCGCCCGCGCCTGGTGGTGCTCGACGAGCCGACCACCGGTCTCGATCCCCGCAGCCGCAAGGACGTGTGGGACGTGATCGCGCGGCTGAGCAAGGAGGACGGTATCGCGGTGCTGCTCACCACGCAGTACCTCGACGAGGCCGAGCTGCTGGCCGATCTGGTCACGATCATCGACCAGGGCCGGATCATCCGCAGCGGCACCGTGCCCGAGCTCAAGTCGGCCGCGGCGGCCGATCTCATCCAGATCGGGCTCCGCGAGCGCGACCGGGCGAAGGCCTGGCCGATCCTGGCGCGGCACGCCATCGACGGCACCGCGATCCGCGAGGCCTCCGGCCTGTGCGCGATCCGGGTGGCCGACGGCCAGCAGAAGATCGTCGCCGTACTCAACGACCTTCGTGAGGTGGGCGTGATCGCCGACAGCGCGATGCTGCGCGAGGCGACCCTGGACGACGTCTTCTTCGCGCTCACCGGCGAGGACGCGAACAAGAGCACCGAGGAGACCAACTGATGACCGCGATCACCTTCCCGCAGGAACGGACGTCGTCGCTGAGCGGGTTCTTCAGCGACTGCGCCGTGATGACGCGGCGCAATCTCACCACCCTGGTGCGCATCCCACAGCTGTTGCTCAACGCCACGGTGCAACCGATCATGTTCGTATTGCTGTTCAGTTACGTCTTCGGATCGGCGCTCGGCGGTGATGTGGGCAGCGGGACCTACCGCGAGTTCCTCCTCGGCGGCATCCTGGCGCAGACAGTGGCGTTTAGCTCAGTCACGACTGCAATTGGCGTCGCCTCGGATATGAAGAACGGCATCATCGATCGTTTCTGTTCGCTGCCCATGTCACGCCTGTCGATCCTGGTGGGGCGCACCGTCTCCGACTTCCTGGTCAACGTAATTAGCGTGGCAATCATGCTCGGCGTCGGGCTCCTCGTCGGCTGGCGGATGCATGGGAACTGGCGTGACACCGCGATCTCGCTCGCGGTGCTGCTGCTGTTCGGGTTCGCGACTTCCTGGCTGGGCGCGCTGATCGGCCTGCTGGTCTCGACCCCGGAGTCGGCGCAGGCCGCTCTGATGATCGTGATGTTCCCGTTCGCCTTCATCTCCTCGGCCTTCATCTCCGCGGGCGATCTGCCCGAGCCGCTGCGCACCATCGCTGCCTGGAACCCGGTGACCGCCATGGCCCGCTCGCTGCGCGAGGCCTTCGGCAACCCGCTCAGCCCGAAGCCGGCGATGAACGATCCGATCAACTGGGCCTCCGAACACGCCACGGCGTACGCGGCCCTCAGTTCCGTGGCGATGATCGCGATCATCGTCCCCCTGGCCGCCGTCGCCTACATGCGCCGATAGCGCCACCCCCGACCACCTGTCACCAACAACCGTCCGAAAGAAGGAGTCACAATGAACAATCCCTTCGACAACGAGTCCGGCGAGTTCGTCGTCCTCATCAACGACGAGGGCCAGCACTCGCTGTGGCCGACCTTCCGCGAGGCCCCCAAGGGCTGGCGGATCGCCTTCGGCGAGGGCGGCCGGTCGCGCGCCGAGTGCCTCGGCTACATCGAGCAGGCGTGGACGGACATCCGTCCGCTCAGCCTGCGCGCCTGACCTTCCACCACACGGCCGCGTGACCGGCCGGGCCGCGGGCCCGGTCGGTCACATGGCGTGCGGGTACACGCTCACCATGTGGGCGCCGTACCAGCACGTGACCGTGATGATGCCCGCGCAGGTCCAGATCTGGGCCCGGCGGGACCTGCGCGCCAGGGCGATCGCGATGGGGATCAGCAGGACGAAGGCGGGCAGCAGCAGCCGGGGCCGCGACATCATCAGGCCGCCCGAGCCCAGCAGCGAGATCACCACCAGCGAGCCGTACAGCGTGACCGGCCAGGGCATCTTGGAGCGCACCGCGATCACGATCAGCACGATCGAGGCCGCGAGGAGCGCGACCACCGACAGGTCTGCCACGTCCGACCCGTTGATCAGGGTGTAGTTCACGAACTGCCAGGTCTGCAGGCCCATGTCGAAGGTGGTGCCCCAGCCCTCGGTCTGGATCCGGAACCAGCCCGTGAGGCTGCCGGTGTGGTGCGCCACGATCAGCAGGTAGGTGACCCACCCGAGCGGCGTGAGCAGCACGCAGACGGCTGCGCGCAGCCGCTCGGTGCCGG
Source organism: Tsukamurella sp. TY48 (assembly GCF_019656655.1). Taxonomy (GTDB): domain Bacteria; phylum Actinomycetota; class Actinomycetes; order Mycobacteriales; family Mycobacteriaceae; genus Tsukamurella; species Tsukamurella strandjordii. The sequence continues at coordinate 2,135,339 of NZ_BPMV01000001.1, forward strand.
TGGTCGAGAGCACCGCGATCAAAGCAGCCAACGCCACCACCCCGATCAGCACCACGGAGGTGGGGCGGCAGAATCCCGCGAGGGCCGTGCAGATCCCGGCCACCAGCCACCGTCGTTCCATCACCCCGACCAGCGCCCAGCCCGCCAGAGCGCAGTACAGCGCCTCGGTGTAGGCCATGGTGAGGACGATCGCCATCGGGGCGGCCGCGAACAGCACGGTGGTGAGCAGTCCCGCGGTCTGCGCGTACCGGTCCGGCACCTGCGGCATGTGCTCCACGCACAGCTTCCCCAGGCGGTACGCCGCCACGGCCGCGGCGCAGCCCAGGACCACGTTGACGGTGAGCGCCGCGCGGTAGGCGTCGAACCCGGGGAGCTGCGCGACGGCGCGCACCAGCATCGGGAACCCGGGGAAGAAGGCGTACGCGGTGTCGGCGGTGTGTTCGCCGCGGGCGTCCACGAACCGCCACGGCATGTCGTTGTAGCCGTAGGTGGCCAGGCCGATCATCCACTTGCCGTCCCACGCGGTCAGTAGATCGGCGAGGTTCTGATTGCGCAGCTGCGCGAAGCGCGCGAGGACGGCCAGGCCGATACCGCGGATCGCCAGGTAGTAGGCGATCGGCAGCCACACCGACCGGGTCCGCTCGACCAGGCTGCGCGGCGGCGCCTCGGCGCGGGCGGGGGCGGTCGACACGCGTTGCATCGTACCGGCGTCCGGGCGCGTGCCCGGACGTCTTGCATCCGCCGCCGTCACGACGGGCGGCGCGTGATCCCGCACTGCACGGAGTTCTGCCCCGTGCGCTGGCTGATCTCCTTGCCGTTCACCGAGATCGAACAGGTCACCTCACCGGTGCCGACGACGCGCATCGTCAGGCTGTCGCCGATGGCGGCCAGTCCCTGCCATTCCCACGGAAGAGACGAGGCCGGCGGGGGAGCCGAGGAGCCGGTCAGGCCCGTCACCTGCACCGCACCCGCGCCGGCACCACCGGCGGCCAGCTTCAGCGGGATCATCGTCGTACCGCCCGACGGGGCCGAGGTGGTCGCGAAACCGTCGGTCTCGGTGCCCGGCGCACCGCCGCTCGTGGTGGGCGCACCGGTGGTGGGCGCCCCCGTGGTCGGGGCACCCGAGGAGAAGGTGACCGGGGAAGCGGAGGTCGAGCCGTTGTCCTTGAGCATGAGGCCGATGCCGACGGCCGCCGCCACCGCGAGGATCGCCACCACCGCGGTCAGCCCGATCACGAGGCCCTTGCGGTTGCCGTTCCCACCGGGCGGCGGGCCGGGCTGCGGATACCCGCCCTGATTCGGCGCGCCGTACTGCGTGGTCGGATAGCCGGCGGGGCCGGGTTGCTGCTGGTAACCGCTCTGCTGGTAGCCGCTCTGCTGGTAGCCGCCCTGCGGATATCCGCCCTGCTGGTAACCCCCCTGCTGGTAGCCGCCCTGCTGGTACGGGCCGCCCGGGTACTGACCGCCCTGGGGGTTCTGCCCGGGGGGCGGGCCGGGGTTCTGGCCTCCGTACGGGTTCATGGGTTCTCCTCGCTTCGGCTTCACAGGCGATTATCCGCGATTCGCTGAACGGTGGGTTGCGCACCGCTTGGAACACGGGGGTTCGGGGCCTACAAGGCCAGGTCGGTAGGATCGACTCTCGACGCATACTGCTCGAGCTACGAACGGAGAGGTACCCAAGTGGCACTCGTCGTCCAGAAGTACGGAGGCAGTTCCGTCGCCTCCGCCGAGCGCATCCGGCGCGTGGCAGAGCGGATCGTCGAGACCAAACGCGCCGGCAACGACGTGGTCGTCGTGGTCTCCGCCATGGGTGACACCACCGACGAGCTGCTCGACCTCGCCAACCAGGTGTGTCCGGCGCCGCCCGCCCGCGAGATGGACATGCTGCTCACCTCGGGTGAGCGGATCTCCAACGCGCTGGTCGCGATGGCCATCCACTCCCTCGGCGCGCAGGCCCAGTCGTTCACCGGCTCGCAGGCCGGCGTGATCACCACCAGCCGGCACGGCGCCGCGAAGATCATCGACGTGACCCCGGGCCGCGTGCAGGCCGCGATCGACGACGGCAAGATCGTGCTGGTCGCGGGCTTCCAGGGCGTCTCGCAGGACACCAAGGACGTGACCACGCTGGGCCGCGGCGGCTCGGACACCACCGCCGTGGCGCTGGCCGCGGCGCTCAACGCCGATGTCTGCGAGATCTACACCGATGTCGACGGCATCTACACCGCCGATCCCCGCATCGTGCCCAACGCCAAGCATCTGGAGAAGGTCTCCTTCGAGGAGATGCTCGAGATGGCTGCGTGCGGCGCCAAGGTGCTCATGCTGCGCTGCGTGGAGTACGCGCGCCGCTACAACGTTCCCGTCCATGTGCGCTCGTCGTACTCGACCAAGCCCGGCACCATCGTCAACGGCTCTATGGAGGACATCCCCGTGGAAGAGGCAATTCTCACCGGCGTCGCCCACGATCGCAGCGAGGCGAAGATCACCGTGGTCGGCCTGGAGGACAAGCCGGGCTACGCCGCCCGCGTCTTCCGCGCCATCGCCGACGCCGAGATCAACATCGACATGGTGCTGCAGAACGTCTCCAAGGTGGACACGGGCCGCACCGACATCACCTTCACCCTGCCGCGCGAGCTGGGCCCGCTGGGCGTCGAGAAGCTCGAGGCGCTGCGCCAGGAGATCGGCTTCGACTCCGTGGTCTACGACGATCACGTGGGCAAGGTCTCGCTGGTGGGCGCGGGTATGAAGAGCCACCCCGGCGTGACCGCCACCTTCTGCGAGGCGCTGTCGGCGGCCGGCATCAACATCGAGCTGATCTCCACCTCGGAGATCCGGATCTCGGTGCTGATCCGCGACACCGAGCTCAACGACGCGGTCAAGGCGCTGCACGACGCCTTCGGCCTGGGCTCCGACGAAGAGGCCGTCGTGTACGGCGGGACGGGGCGCTAGATCATGGGTGTACGCGTAGGAGTCGTCGGCGCCACCGGTCAGGTGGGCGCCGTGATGCGGCAGCTGTTGCTGGACCGCAACTTCCCGGCGGACGAGGTGCGGTTCTTCGCCTCGTCGCGCTCGGCCGGCAAGAAGCTGCCCTTCGGTGACCGCGAGATCGTGGTCGAGGACGCCGAGACCGCCGATCCCACGGGCCTGGACATCGCGCTGTGCAGCGCCGGCGCCACCATGTCGCGCGTGCAGGCGCCGCGGTTCGCCGCCGCCGGTGTCACCGTGATCGACAACTCGAGCGCCTTCCGCAAGGATCCCGATGTGCCGCTGGTGGTCTCGGAGGTGAACCCGGAGCAGGTCAAGAACCTGAAGAAGGGCATCATCGCCAACCCCAACTGCACCACGATGGCCGCCATGCCGGTGCTCAAGGTGCTGCACGACGAGGCGGGCCTGCAGCGGCTGATCGTCTCCACCTACCAGGCGGTCTCGGGTTCGGGCCTCGCCGGTGTCGAGGAGCTGGCCACGCAGGTGCGGGCCGGGGTCGACGGTGCCGAGAAGCTGGTGCACGACGGTTCGGCCGTCACCTTCCCGGAGCCCGTGAAGTACGTGGCGCCGATCGCCTTCAACGTGGTCCCGCTCGCCGGTTCGCTGGTGGACGACGGCACGGGGGAGACCGACGAGGATCAGAAGCTGCGCAACGAGTCCCGCAAGATCCTGGGCCTGCCCGAGCTGCTGGTGTCCGGCACCTGCGTGCGCGTGCCGGTGTTCACGGGACACTCGCTGTCGATCAACGCCGAGTTCGGTGCGCCGCTGTCGGTGGCCCGCGCGCAGGAGCTGCTCGCGGACGCGCCCGGTGTGAAGCTGGTCGAGGTGCCCACGCCGCTCGCGGCCGCCGGCGCCGACGAGTCGCTGGTCGGGCGCATCCGCCAGGACCCGGGCGTGCCCGAGGGCCGCGGCCTGGCCCTGTTCATCAGCGGTGACAACCTGCGCAAGGGCGCCGCCCTGAACACCGTGCAGATCGCGGAGCTGCTGGTCTAGCCAGCCCGCGTTCCGGCCCGGCCGGCGACGCGGGGCGGTCGGTACCGATCTCGATCAGATGCGCCGCAGCTGCGGCCACAGCTGGGACCAGGGCGCGCGGACGTGGCAGAGGCGGATGTCGACGTCGGTGGACGCGGTCGGCATGCCGATCCGGTAGTCGAACTTCCGCAGCGTGCGCGCCTGATCGCACATGTCGTCCTGCAGCGCGGCATCGGAGCTGATCACGCGGAGCACCGTGGTCGCCGAATCCGAAGGCTGCCCGAAGTATCCGTACCCGCGGTTCGGGCTGTACACGGGCGGTAGGCCCGTGCCGTAGTAGGCGAGCGCGGAGGCCTGCCAGTACGACCCCGTCACGATCGCCTGCGGCCGTTCGGCCTCGGGCAGCGATGCCAGTGAATCCTCTACGGCCCGTGTGAGTTCGGGCCATCCGAACTGGCCATACACGGAGATCTGCATGCCGGCCTCCATGATCGACTGCGGCTCCTTGATCTCCGATTCCGGGGTGAACGGCAGGCTCACCACGATCGAGCCGACGGCCAGGATCGACAGCGGCGCGGTCAGGGCCAGACGCAGTCGCGGCTTCGGCACCGCCTCGAAGGCGACGGCACCGGCGGCGATGATCACGGGCAGCATGCCGCCGGGGTAGTACGGACGCCCGGCGGTGATGATGAAGACGATCACCAGCAGCACGAACGCGGGCGCCAGGAATCGATACGGCCGCAACTGATCCGACCGCATCAGGGCGTAGAGACCGTAGAGCAGCAGGAGGGCACCGAGCACGCCGGCGGTGAGCAGCAGGATGGGAACGAACAGCAGGCGCCCGCCCGCGTACTGGCTCTCCTCCGCCACCTGTTCGGTGAGCTGCAGGTAGGGCCAACCGCGTTGCGCCTGCCAGATCAACGCCGGAATCATGGTGACCACGGTGAACACCCCGCCCGCCCACAGCGCGGGCCGACGCACGAGATCCTTCGGGCCCCAGATCGACGAGGCCACGATGACGCACAACCAGAAGATCGGGATCAGCCACTTGACCTGCATATCGACGGCGGTCACCACACCCGCGGCGAACAGCAGCCAGTCCTGCCGGGTGCGCACCCACCGCACCACCAGCCAGGTGATCGCCACCCACAGCGGGGTGTCGATCGCGTTGGTGGCGAGCAGCGAGGACTGCAGCAGCAGGAAGGTCGACGTGGCGTACGCGCCGGCCGTCAGCGCCTGCGCGAAGCGACCACCACCGAGCTCGCGGGCGATCAACGCCGACACCAGGATTCCAGCGATCGTCACGATCACCGAGGGCAACCGGAACAGCACCAGGGAGTCGCCCGGCATGGCATCGCCCAGCAGTGCCAGCAGCGGCAGGATCGGTCCCTGATCGGCGTAGCTCACCGAGAGGTGATGCCCGGCGCTGATGAAGTACAGCTCATCGCCGAACAGGTGGTAGCGGCTGGCGCCGAAGGCTGCGGCGATCGCGCTGAGCACCAGGATCGGGATGAGGTACGCCCATGTGATCGGTGCGGGTGGGGCGGGTGCGGCCTGATCGCTGGTGCGAGATGCGGTGTCAGTCATCGGTTTCCTCCGGCTGCGCGGTGGTCGTGGAGTTCGGCGGCGCGGGCTGCACCGCGGCGAGGTACATGCGGACCATCTGGTCCGCGTGGGCATCGATGTCGAATTCGGGGTCGCGAGCGGCGTGCCCGGCGGCACCGTCGATCGAGTCGCGGATCAAGCGGGCCATCACCAGCGGGTCGAACTCGCCGAACTCCCCCGACTGCTGCCCCGACCGGAGGATGTCGCGGACGGGAGCGACCATCGCGTCCTCACCATCCGAGGGCCCGAAAGCGGGCGTACCGTCCGCGTTCCGCAGATTGGGTACCACCTCGATCATGGCGGCCAGGAAGCGCTGATTGGCCTGGATGAACTGCAGGTTGGTAGCGATGTAGGTACGCAGCGTGCCGGCGGCGGTCTTCTGCTCGGCCAGAAGCGGACCCATGAATTCGGCGCCGGCCACGAAGAGCTGGATCACCACCTGGCGCATCAGCTCGTCCTTGCCGTCGAAATGGTACGAGATGACGCCCTTGGAGACGCCCGCCTGGCGGGCGATGCGGGCCAGGGTGGCGCGGCCGTATCCCTCGTCGGCCAGCACCTCGACCGCCGCCGCGATGATCTGCCGGCGGCGGGCCTCCTCGATGAAGGACCGCGGTTGGCCGCTCGACTCATTTTCTGGCCGCATGGTCAAAAATTAGCACGGCGGGTCAGGTGAAGGGAAGAGGAGCGAACGAAAACGGGGCCCTCCGTGGTGGAGGGCCCCGTTCCGGGCTGCAATGTGTGGCTTGTGGCGGATTACGCCTCGGTGGTGCGAGCCGGGCGCGAACGCAGCTCCTCGTCCAGGCGCAGCAGGCCCGGGCCGTCACCGTCGATCAGCTTGAGGCGACCGACGATCTCGCTGACCGTGGCCTCCTCCTCGACCTGCTCGTTGACGAACCACTGGATCAGCGCCTTCGAATCGATGTCGTCCGTGGCCGCGCGGTACAGGGCGCGGATGGAATCCGACACCCGGCGCTCGTGCTCCAGGGCCGCCTCGAAGACGTCGAGAACGGTGGCCACATCGACCTTCGGTGCGGCCGAGGCGCCGATCTTCGGGTGGTTGCCACGATCCGACAGGTGATCGATCCACTTGTTGGCGTGGACGATCTCCTCATCGGCCTGATGACGCAGCCACGCGGCGATGCCGGGCAGGTCGCGGATCTCCATCTCGATGGCGAGCTGGCGGTACACCAGCGACGCTTCGAACTCGAGGGTGATCTGATCGTTGAACTTCTCTTCGAGTGCGTCCGTGAGCTTCATGGGAACGACTGTAGAGCGATCCGACCTGCCTGGCAACGCAGGCAAGGCGACCCTTCTTGCAGGTCAGGGTCTATTTTCTTAGGTTAGCCGTGCCCCGCTTAGCCACGCCTATCGCAACATCGAGCACGATGAAAGCGAGCAGTGAGACGCCGAGCACCGGCAGGAACCATCCGATGAACGCCACCGCCAGGACCGCCGGAATCGCATGGGACGGATCGACTTTCCGCAGCGACTCGCGCGCGGGCGGCTTCGGCAACCCGCCCGAGCGCGGCCTGCGCTGCCACCACATCAGGTAGCCGCGCACGATCACGACGCTCAAAAGTGCTGCGAAAGCAACCAATGCGATCTGGTTGAGCAGACCGAACTGCCATCCCATGTGCGTGTTGATCAGCAACTCGGTGAGCTTGGCCATGAGCGGCCACGAGGCGAAGGCGAGCACCGTGACCACCTGCCCGGTCTCCGGATCGACCGTCGCGGAATCGATGCCGAACCGCCACGGTTGCCGGGTCTGCGCCACCGTCATCGCGACCGACGGATCGGCCGGGATCGAGATCTGAACCGCACCGTCGACGCCCCGGCTCGCCGCGGCCGCGACGGCCGTGTCGAGCGCGGCGACGTTGCGCGCCCGCGTCTGAGCGGCGACCTCCGGGCTGACCGGGGCGGCCACCGGCGCGGAGCTGCCGTGGTCGGCGTGCTCGCCGCCGCCGGCCGCCGTGGCATCCGGTTGCAGCGAGGTGGAGAGCGCGGGTTTGGTCCAGCTGAGCTCGGTGCGCAACTGAGCGATGTTGTCGCCCGCGTACTTCGACCAGGTGAGTCCCGTCGCGGAGAAGAAGAGCAGGCCCAGCAGCAGCCAGGTGCCGATCACCGCGTGCCGGTTCATCGCGCCGCCCCGGCCCTGGAGCGAGCGGTCGTAGGAGAGCATCTTGCGGACGTTCCCGCGGCGGGCCCGCCACCACAGGTAGAAGCCGCCGAGGGCCACCACCCACAGCCACGACGCCGCCAGCTCGCTGTAGAACCGACCGACGCTGCCCAGGTGCAGATCCACGTGGAGCCGGTCGATCCAGAACCGGATCGGCAGTGCCTCCACCGATCCGTATACGGGCAGCGCGCCCTGCACGCGGCCGGAGGCCGGGTCGACGAAGACGGCGAGATCGCGATCGTCGGTGAGGGCCGGGTCGGTGAACAGCACGCGGGTCGTCTTGCCCGCCTCCTCGGCGGGGCGGATGCCCTTCACGATGAGGTCGGGCTTCGCCGCCTGCGCCGCCGCCACCTGGACGGTGAGCGGTTGTGCGGGACCGGAGGTGGCCGCGGTGAGTTCGTCGGCGTACACGAACCGCTCCACGGTGGGGGCCGCCGCGTAGAGGCCGCCGCTGATGGCGGCGATCAGGATGAACGGGCCCACCAGGAGCCCGGCGTAGAAGTGCAGCCGCATGATCGCGGCTCGCCACCCCGGCCGTTTCGGCGGAGTGGACTGCGGCGGCGCGGGATCGGCCGCCGAATCTGTCAAGGACATAAGGAGTTTCACCTCACGATAGGTGTGCGCGCACGCACGGGGGCTCGGCCGGCGGTGCCGGTCCGAGTGGGAAGGGGTGAGGTCTCAGGCGGGTGGTGCGCGCAGCGCGCCGTGGCAGCTCAGCACGGACAGCGGCCGGGTGCGGAACTCCCACACCCGATGGACGACGGTGCGCCGCACGCTCAGCCACGCCGCGCGGACGGGCCGCAGCGTCGCGACCGCCAGTCGGAGCGCCCTCTCGGCACCCGCGATCGCCAGGCCCGCCACCACTGCGGCGGCGAGGTGGGCCAGTCCCATCGACGGGGTGAGCGCGAGGTGTCCCATCGTGAGGCCGAGCGCGAGGTGCCCGCCGAGCTGACCGAACAGCACCATCGCGCCCGCGGCCACGGGGCCGGCGGCGCGCGGCCGGGCGGCGAGCGCACCGATGATCGCGCACACCCCGGCCAGGAGCAGCACCGAGGTGAGCGGGATCGCCGGTCCCATCGGCATTCCGGCGTCCGTGCCCATCGCCGCCATGTCGTGACCCGGCATCGCGGTGGGCATGACGTGGCCGGGCATGGCTGTGGGCATCGCGTGGCCGGGCATCGAGTGCGCGCTCATCGCGCCTCCCGCCATCGTGCCGTCCGCCATCGGGTGTCCGGCGGGCGCGGGTGCGGGCATCGAGCCGGCCATGGCGACGATGTGCGCGGTGAGGCTGGCCGCGAAGGAGGTGCCGCCCACGAACACACCACGGGCCGTGGCGGCGGGGTGGGCGGGCCGGAACATGGTCGAATACTACTCCCTGTAGGGGACGGTCTCCGAACCGGAATCGGCAGGTCAGACGGTCAGCCGCGGGCCGAGGCGACGAAGGCGCGGATGCGCGCCGGATCCTTCACCCCGGGCGCCGATTCGACACCACTGGACACGTCGACCCCGGAGGGGCCGAAGGCGGCGGCGAGCTCGGCGACGTTGCCGGGGGTGAGCCCGCCGGCCAGGAGCCAGAAGGCCGACGGTGGCACCGGGAGATCCGCTGGATCGAACGGGACGCCCGAACCGGGATCGGTGGCGTCGATGAGCAGGCGCTCCGGCCAGTCCCGGCCCGCCTCGGTGTAGCGGGTGGCCGAGACGGCGCGCAGCACGGCGAAGCCCGCCTCCGTGACCCGGTGGAAGTGATCGTCGGGCTCGTCGCCGTGCAATTGGACGGTGCCGACTCCTGCGGCGCGGGCCAGTCGCAGCACCTCGTGGATCGGCTGGCGGCGGAACACCCCGACGGTCTCCACGCGCTCGGGCACCCGTGCGACCAGCGGTGCAGCGGCCGCGGCCTCGATCAGGCGCACACTACCGGGGGCGAAGACGAAGCCGACGGCGTCGGCGCCCGCGTCCACCGCGGCGTCGACCGATTCGACCGTGCGCAAGCCGCAGACCTTGACGAACATGCGCCCGATCCTAGAAGGGGGAGGGATCAGAAGGGCTGGCCGGGGATCGATCCGGGCGTGCCGGCCGGCGCACCCGGGACCGGGGTGTGAGTGGGGATCGGCATGGTGCAGGGCGGGAAGCCGGGGTTGTACGGCGGGTTGCACAGCTGCATCACGCAGTTCTTGCCGTTCCAGAACGGGGTCTGTCCGGGCGGGCACTGCTCCAGCGCACTCGCGGTGCCGGTGCTCGCGACGAAGCTCGCGGAGAGGACGCCGAGCGTGGCGAGGCCTCCGGCGACGGTGCGGCGGACGGTCGAGCGACTGGACATGCGAATCCTCCCGAAGTGAACTGTTGTTTCACACTATCAATTCACCGTGGGCTTGCAAAGTGCGTCAGGGCAGGTCGCCGCCCGCGCCTCGGAGGAACGCGCCACTCACCGCCACTGCCGGAGCCGAACTCTCGCCCGAGACCACCAGGGTGGCGAAGGCCAGATCGCCGACGATGCCCGCGAACCAGCCGTGCGCGTGCGTGTTGTCTCCGAACTCGGCCGTCCCGGTCTTGCCGCCGAGCCCCGGGATATCGCGCAGCGCGGTCGCGGTGCCCGCGGTCACCGTCTCGCGCATCGCCGCCCGCAGCGCGTCCGCGACCCCCGGATCGATCCGCTGCGGAGGGACGTCCGCCGTGGCGGGCTCACCGTCGAACAGCGCGGGCCGGACGGTGCCGCGCGCCGCGAGACTGGCCTCGACCACTGCGAGACCGAAGGGGGAGGCGGTCACCCGGCCCTGGCCGATCGACTCCTCCACCCGCTCGGCATCGGACCGTGCCACCGGCACCGCACCGGTCACCGTGGTGGCTCCGGGGAGGGTGAAGTCGACGCCCAGGCCGAAGGCCCGCGCCGTCTCGGTCAGCTGGTTCTCGCCGAGCTTGGTGCCCAGCCCGGCCATGGTGGTGTTGCAGGATCGTGCGAAGGCGGTGTGCAGCGGCACCGTGCCCAGGGCGAATTCGTTCTCGTTGGGAATGGTGCGGCTGCCGAAGGTGGCCTTGCCCGGGCAGGGGAGCATGGCGTTCGGGGTGGTGATCCCCGAGCCGAGTGCCGCGGCGGTGGTGATCGTCTTGAAGGTCGATCCCGGGGCGTACAGACCGGTCAGGGCGATCGGGCCCTGTTGATCGGCGGCGGGGTTCTGCGCCACCGCCAGGATGCCGCCGGTCGAGGGCCGGATCGCCACCAGCATCGTCGGCCGGCTCTCGCCCGCCACGGCCGCGTTCGCGGCGCGCTGCAGCCCGGCATCGAGGGTGGTGCGCACCGGCTGCGGTGTCTTTCCGGGGAAGGATTCGATGTGCCGCACCGCATTCCCGGCGCCGTCCACCAGGTTCACGCCCGCACCCGCGGCATCGTCGACCACGCTGCGCCAGCGCTCCTCCAAGCCCTTGCCCACCGGGGTGCGCAGCGTGGGGGCCGCGGTCAGCAACCGGCCCTCCTCCCGGGCGCGGAAGCCGGGGATCGAGGACAGATCGCCGACCCGCTTCGCATCGTCCTCGCGCAGGGATATCACCTGCACCGCACCGGACTTGCCCGCGATCGCGGCGCGGATACCGGCCGCCGTCACGGACCTGTCGACGGGGGCCAGGCGGGCGGCGAGGGCATCGGCGGAATCGCCCCGATCGGCCGCCAGGGTGACCACCGTGACCGTCTGCCAGGTCATCAACGGGCTGTTCTTCCGGTCCAGAACCGGTGTCCGGTACGACTTCTCATCGGAGTACAGCAGTCGCGACCCGGCGGTGGACTCGGGGTGGATCAGGCTGGGCGCCCAGGTGATGGTGCCGCCGGACGCGGTGACCGGCGCGGAGTAGCGCAGCGTGCGGTTGCGCGGCAGCGACCACGACCAGTTCAGGGCGGGGGAATCGCCGTCGCGGCCCGCGGCCACCGTCGGCGTCGCGGTGCCCATGCCGTCGAAGGAGGCCTGCAAGGCCGGCCGCGCCGCCGCGGGATCGGAGGTGAGCTCGGCGGCGGCGTTCGCGTCCCGCGCGGACAGTGCGGCGGCGAACTTCGCCACGGGATCGTCGGCCGAGCACCCGGCCGCCGCGGCGACCAGGACCGCGGACACGGCGAGGGTGAGGGAGCGGCGCAGGAGCATGCCACCAGTGGACCCGCAGCGGGCCATAGCGAGCAAAGTGCGACGCCGGGGGTTTCGATAGCGATTCGCTATCACTCCAGGTAGATGGGTGTGCGAAGCGCGCCGACGGCGAGCGCAGCCACCCGCCCGATGGCCGCGTCGACCCGGGGCAGGGTCGGATCGTTGCGCGCGGCGTGGGTGAACACCGCTACCGCGACCGGCCGCTCCCCGGGATAGGTGACCACGCCCGCCTCGTTGCGGAGCGCACCCAGGGTGCCGGTCTTGCCCGCGATCTCCGCTCCCGAGCCGAAGCCGGAGGCGATCCGGTGCCGGAAGGCCTGCCCGGCCAGTGCCGATCGCGCGAACGCGCAGCCCTCCGGCGAGGCGGCGGCATCCGACCAGATCGCCGCGAGCAGAGAGGTGACATCGGCCGGGGTGGTGGCGCTGCCGAAGGTCGGATCGTACGCCCGCACCGGGCGCGACAGATCGTCGTCGGCCAGCGCCGCGAAGGCCTCGGCGACGGTGCGCGTGCCCGTCTCCGCCATCAGGGCCGCCTGGATCTCGGCATCGCCGCCGGCGATGGTGGTCGCCGTCAGTCCCAACTCCCGGGCGGTGCGCTGCACCTCGTCGAGCCCGACCAGGGTGAGCAGGGCGCCGGCGGCCGCATTGTCGGAGACCGCCATCATCGACCGCAGCAGATCGCGCACGCTCAGCTCCACCGGATCGTCGAAGGTCGCGATACCGGTGGGTCCCGGCGTGGCCGTCCGCGGATCGACCACGACCCGCGCCCGCGGATCCAGGCGCCCCGCGTCGAAGGCCCGACAGGCCGCCACCAGCAGCACGATCTTGTACACCGACGCGGGAACCACGGGTTCGTGGCCACCCACCGACAGTGCGGCGTCGCCACCCACCACCCGTGCGTGCAGCCATCCGTTGCACCCGGCGTCGGCGAAGACCTCCGCGATCGCGGCGGCCGGATCGTCCGTCACCGGCTCAACCGCCACAGTGTCGACTCCAACCGCGCGACATCGCGGTGATCGCGGCGGCCCAGCACGCGCACCCGCAGCGGGAAATCGGGCGCCGCCCGCCGCGCGGTTCCCGGCGGCGTGGGACCACCGGCCGGGACCAGTGCGAAGGCGAGTCCGGCCGCCACCGCGGCGTGGGTGGCGGCCTCCGTCTCGGAGATCCGCGGCTGCGCCGTGATCCCCCGGGCGGTGAGCCGGTCGAGCAGCAGATCGGCCGCGGGCGGGTTCGCCGCGCGCGGCGGCATCGCCACCTGCAGGCCCGAGAGCTCGCGCAGGCGCGGCGAGCGGAAGTCCTCCGGGACCAGGAAATCGCGCGGCAGGGCGATCACCGGGCCCGACGGCGCACCGTCGGACAGCACCGGATGCTCGACCACCGCCGCGTCCAACAGGTCCTCCGCGACCGCCCGCGCGAGCTGCGGCGACGGCCCCGCGGACAGGGTGAGCGGATCGGGATCGTCGCGCAGCCCCGCGCCGCACGCCGTGGCGGTGGCACCGTCGAGCGCATCGCACAGCGCCACCCGGCGCTGTCCGGTCCCCGCGCCGAGCCGGGCCGCCTCGGCGACGAAGCGGTCGGCATCGCCCACCATGACCCGGGCGCGGGGGAGCAGCTCGCGCGCCGCGGGCGTGAGGTCGGCGCCGCGGCGACTGCGGTCGATGAGGGTGACCCCGAGCGCCTCCTCCAGGCGCCGCAGCCCGGCCGAGACCGGTGGCTGGGTGATCCCGAGCCGGTCCGCCGCGCGCCCGAAGTGCTGCTCCTCGGCCACCGCGACGAAGAACCGCAGGTGCCGGATCAGATCCATGGTGCGGAGTGTAGCGGCGCCCCGCCGACCTCGGACGACGCTGAACCCCACGATCGAGCCCGTGAATTCGCGTACGCAAACGGGACGGACCGACCACAATCGACAACTGTGAGCCACGCCACAGGGGAGAGCGTCGTCGCGGACGTCGGGTGCATCCGCGACGAACTGGCGTCGCGGATCGACATCGTGACGGCCGGCGCCGTCGCGCGGATCCGGGCCGAGGTCCCGTTCTACGCCACCGACGACATCGTCTCCGACCGGCTGCTCGCCGCCACCGTGCGCGACAACCTGCTCTTCATCATCGACTCGCTCACCGCGCCCACCTTCGACACCGCGCCGGCCGAGATCACCGGCCGCACCCGCGCCGAACTCGGCGTCCCCCTGGCCTCCGTCATGCACGCGTACCGGATCGGCGTGCACCGAATCTGGGAGGAGGTCATGGTGATCGCGGACGAGCGCCCCGAACTGAGCCGCCAGGCCCTGCTCAGCGCCGCGCAGCACATGTGGCAGGCGCAGGACGTGTACGTCGATGCGATGGCGGCCGCCCATCGGGACCGCACCACCGAGCAGGTGCTCGACGATGCGGCCGAGCGGGCGGTGCTCGCCGAATACCTTTTGCAGGGCCGGATTCCGAGCGATCAGAGCCTGTGGGAGATCGCCACCCTGCTGCGCCTGCCCACCACCGGTCCGTACCTGGCCGTCGCCGCGGCGACCGAGATCGGGCGGCACCCGCTCCCCGGTATCGCCGACCGGTTGCGCGCCCTCGACGCCTACTCCGCGTGGCGCCTGCTGCCCGACCAGCTGATCGGCATCGTCCACGCGCCGACCGCCGAGATCCGCGCCGCGGTGATCGACCTGCTGCGCCGTGTGGCCACCGGCCGCGTCGGCGTGAGCGCGCCGTTCGCCGAGCTCCGCGACACTCCCCAGGGTCTGAACTTCGCGCGCCGCGAGCTGATCGGCCCCGGTGCGGGCGTCTCGGTGTTCGACGGATCGGTGCTGGGCACCGCCGCGATCGCGGCCCCCGAGACCACCGTCGACCTGGCGCGCGGCGTGCTCCGCGAGCTGTACCGGTTGCCCGACGACGATCGCGAGCCGCTGCAGGAGACCTTCCGCGCCTGGGTAGCGCACGACGGCAACGTCAAGGACGCCGCCGCCGAGCTCTACGTGCACCCGAACACCGTGCGGCACCGCCTGCGCCGGGTGGAGCAGCTGACCGGGAGGTCGGTGAACTCGCCACGGGAGCTCGCCGAGCTGTGCCTCGCCTTCGAGGTCGATGCCCGGATCGGCGTCGGCCGCACCCGCGATTCCCCGATCGACCCAGTGCGGTGACCCCGCCCGTTGTGCGCCGTGACACCCCACGGACCGAAACGTTGTTCCGTCACCATAGCCACCCGATGGTGTCGCCAGTCACTCTGAATA
This sequence comes from Tsukamurella sp. TY48, assembly GCF_019656655.1. Classification (GTDB taxonomy): domain Bacteria; phylum Actinomycetota; class Actinomycetes; order Mycobacteriales; family Mycobacteriaceae; genus Tsukamurella; species Tsukamurella strandjordii. The sequence goes on from NZ_BPMV01000001.1 coordinate 2,150,421, forward strand.
CAGACGAAATCACCGCCGACGCGTAAGGACCGCCCGATGTCGAACCTCGCCGAAAACCTCACTGCCGCAGCCGCTGCGCGGCCGGACGCCCTCGCCCTCAAGTGCGACGACCTGGAGTACACCTACGCCGCCTTCGATGAGGCCTCGGCGCGTTTTGCGAGCTATCTCGCCGAGCAGGGCATCGAACCGGGCGACCGGGTGGGCATCATGCTGCCCAACACCCCGGCCTTCGCGGTGGTCTTCTACGGGATCATGCGGCGCGGCGCGGTGGCCGTGCCGATGAACCCGCTGCTCAAGGCCGCGGAGGTGGAGTACTACCTGGCCAACACCGGAGCCAAGGCCCTGTTCGCCACGCCGGTCTTCGCCGACGACGCCGAGGCCGGCGCGAAGGCCGCCGGGGCCTCCTGCCATTTCGGCGACGATGCGGCGCTGGCCACCCTGCTCGCGAAGCACGAGCCGGCCTCCGCCGTCGAACCCCGCGACGGCGGCGACACCGCGGTCATCCTGCACACCTCGGGCACCACCGGAAAGCCCAAGGGCGCCGAGCTGACCCATCAGGGTCTCGGCATGAACTGCGAGATCTCGGGCCGCACCCTGCTGCACCTGACCGGTGACGACGTGGTGATGGGGTGCCTGCCGCTGTTCCACGTCTTCGGCCTCACCTGCGGACTGAACGCCGCCGTGCGCTTCGGATCCACGCTCACCCTGATCCCGCGATTCGAGCCGCGCAAGGCGATCGAGGTGATCGGTCGCGACAAGGTGACCGTCTTCCTCGGTGTGCCCACGATGTACGCGGCGCTGGTCGCCGCCCTGCAGCCGGGCGACGACGTCTCCTCGCTGCGCGCCTGCGGCTCGGGCGGCGCGGCGCTGCCGCTGCAGGTGATCACCGACTTCGAGGCGGCCTTCGACGCGATCATCATGGAGGGCTACGGCCTGTCCGAGACCTCGCCCGTCGCGTCCTTCAACCACCCGGACAAGCCGCGCAAGGCCGGCACCATCGGCACGCCCATCGAGGGCGTGCAGATGCGCTGCGTGGACGACAGCGGCAATGAAGTGCCCCAGGGTGAGCGCGGCGAGGTGCAGGTGCGCGGCCACAACATCATGAAGGGCTACTGGAACCTGCCCGAGGCCACCGCGGCGTCGATCGACGAGAACGGCTGGTTCTCCACCGGCGACATCGGCATCGTCGACGAGGACGGCTACTTCTCCATCGTCGACCGCAAGAAGGAGATGATCATCCGCGGCGGCCTGAACGTGTACCCGCGCGAGATCGAAGAGGTGCTCTACAGCCACCCGGAGATCGCCGAGGCCGCCGTGGTCGGCATCCCCCACGACACGCTCGGTGAGGAGGTCGGTGCCGCCGTCGCGCTCAAGGCCGGTGCCGCGATCACCGCCGAGGCCATCCGCGATTTCGTCAAGGAGCGCGTGGCCTCCTACAAGTACCCGCGCCACGTCTGGCTGCTGACCGAGCTCCCCAAGGGCGCCACGGGCAAGGTCCAGAAGCGCGACATCGCCGTCCCCGAGCAGTTCACCGCCTGAGACCGAAGAGGACTGAACGATATGACCGACGCCAAGAACACCGACGATCTCACCAACGCCGACGAGCTGGGTGCCCCGCTCGACATGCTGCTGGTGAACTCCACCAAGTCCTTCGCCTCCCGGATGATGCCCAACGCCTCCTGGGCGCGGATGGCGCAGTCGCTGGCCGGTAAGCCCGTCACCGTCGCCGAGCGCGGCGCGGGCCTGGCCAAGGAGCTCGGGCTGATCGCCGCGGGCAAGAGCCAGCGGGCACCGAAGAAGGGCGACCGCCGCTTCGCCGACCCCGCGTGGACCCAGAATCCGCTGCTGCACCGCGTGGAGCAGGCGTACCTGGCCGCCTCGGACACCGCCGATCAGCTCTACGAGGACGCCGACCTGGACTGGAAGGACGCCGAGCGGATGCGGTTCGTGCTCGACAACGTGATCGAGGGCGCCGCACCCACCAACATCCCCGGCCTCAACCCGTCGGGCTGGAAGGCCCTCATCGACACCGGCGGCCTGTCGGCGGTGCGCGGCGCGAAGGCCTTCGTGCGGGACATGTCGAAGCACCCCCGCATCCCCGCGATGATCGAGCCCGACGCGTACAAGGTGGGCGAGACCATCGCCGTCACCAAGGGCACGGTGGTGTTGCGCACCCCGATGTTCGAGCTGATCCACTACGCGCCGCAGACCAAGCAGGTGCGCGAGGTGCCGCTGCTGATGGTGCCGCCCGTGATCAACAAGTTCTACATCATGGACATCGCGCCGGGCCGCAGCCTGATCGAGTACTACCTCAAGGGCGGCCAGCAGGTGTTCGCCGTGTCCTGGCGCAATCCCTCACCGGAGCATCGGGATTGGGGCTTCGACGAGTACGGTGCCGCGATCGTGCGGGCGCTGGACGCGATCCAGGTGATCACCGGCGCGGACAAGGCCAACGTCTTCGCCACCTGCTCCGGCGGCATCCTCACCTCGATGACGCTCTCGCACCTGTTCGCCACCGGGCACGGCGACCGCATCGCCGGCCTCACGCTGGGCGTGACCGTGCTCGACCAGAGCCACGCCGGCCTCGGCTCGGCGCTCGCCAGCCAGAAGGCGGCGGACGCGGCGATCCGCACCTCGGCGAGCCAGGGCTATCTCGACGGTGCCGCCATGGCCGAGATGTTCGCCTGGCTGCGGCCCACCGACCTGGTGTGGCGGTACTGGGTGAACAACTACATCGAGGGGAAGTCGCCCGCGCCCTTCGACGTGCTGTTCTGGAACGCCGACACCACCCGGATGACGGCGGCCCTGCACAAGGACATGGTGCTCATGGGGCTGAACAACACCCTGGTCACGCCGGGTGAGCAGACCATGATGGGCACGCCGGTCGATCTGTCCAAGATCGAGTGCGACGCCTACGTCCTCGGCGGCATCTCGGACCACATCTGCCCGTGGCAGGCCACTGAGCGCAGCGCCGCCCTGCTGGGCAGTAAGGACAACACCTACGTGCTCTCGACCGCCGGACACATCGCCTCGCTGGTGAACCCTCCCGGTAACCCGAAGTCGTCGTTCCGCACCGCGCCCGTGGTGCACGGCCAGACGCCGGAGGAGTGGTTCGAGAGCGCCGAGAAGCAGGCCGGCTCGTGGTGGCCGCACCACCTGGAATGGCTGAACGCGCGCAGCGGCGCCGAGGTCGACGCGCCCAGTCAGCTGGGCGCCCCCGGCTACGAGCCGCTGGCCCCGGCACCCGGCACCTTCGTGCTCGAGAACTGATACCCGACAACGGATACGGAGACTTCCATGAGCACCACCGTCGCCACCCCCGCGGACCTGCTCGGTCTGGTGGGAACCCCGATGGGCACCACCGACTGGCTCACCATCGACCAGGATCGGGTGAACCTGTTCGCCGACGCCACGGGCGATCACCAGTGGATCCACACCGATCCCGAGCGGGCCGCCGCCGGACCGTACGGCCGCACCATCGCGCACGGCTACCTCACCCTCTCGCTGGCGCCCGTGCTGGTGGGGCAGGTGGTCACCGTCGAGAAGTTCGACGCGGCGGTGAACTACGGCCTCAACAAGGTGCGCTTCCCGGCGCCGGTCCCGGTGGGATCGAAGATCCGGGCCACCGTGGAACTGGCTGCGGCGCAGGAGAAGCCCTTCGGTATCGAGGCCACCTTCCGGCTCACCTACGAGGTGGAGGGCGGCGACCGTCCGGCCTGCATCGCGGAGACGGTGGTGCTGTACCGATGACCGACGAGGAGCGGGCGCCGGCCGATCAGGCCGGGGCCGAGGAACTGCCGGACATCTTCATCGCGACCGGCGGCCAACGGATCCGGGTGCGCTACCGCCCGGGCGTGGGGGTGCCGCTGGTGGTGTGCAACGGCATCGGCGCGAGCCTCGAGGTGCTCGACCCGTTCGTCGACGCGCTCGATCCGCAGCGGCCGGTGATCCGGTTCGACGCACCCGGTACCGGTGAATCCCCGGCGTCGCTGCTGCCCTACGGATTCCCGTATCTGGCCTGGGTTCTCGGTCGTGTCCTGGACGATCTCGGAGTCGGCGTGGTCGATGTGCTGGGGCTGTCCTGGGGTGGCGCGCTGGCGCAGCAGTTCGCCTTCCAGAATCCGTGGCGCTGCCGCCGGCTGATCCTGGTGTCCACGGGGACCGGCGCCGTCATGATCCCCGGTAACCCGCTGGTGCTGCGGAAGATGCTGACCCCGCGGCGGTTCAAGGACCCCACGTACGGCGCTCAGATCGCGGGCGAGCTGTACGGGGGCACCGTCCGGGAGGACGGGCAGGACGTGGCCGAGATCTTCATCAAGCAGCTGCACGCGGGGTCGAAGGTGGGCTACGTGCACCAGTTGCTGGCCGGCGCGGTGTGGACCTCGCTCTTCGCGCTGCCCGCGATCCGGCAGAAGACGCTGATCATGGCCGGTGAGGACGATCCGATCATCCCGATGGCGAACGCTAAGATCATGAAGAAGCTGATGCCCCGGGCCACCCTGTTCACCCACCCCGGCGGCCACGTCGATCTGGTGACCAACGCGGCGAAACTGGTGCCGGTGATCGACGAGTTCCTGGGCGCCCCGCACATCGGCAAGCGCACTTGGCGCGGGCGTCCGGCCGAACCGCTCACTCCGGGCGGGTAGGAGACTCCCGCAAGTACTGGAATGATTCCAGAATCAGGCGTAGCCTACGGACATGGCAGACGGCCCCACCGCTGAGGACCGGCTGCGGTCCGTGGGCCTGCGCATCACCGCACCCCGGGTGGCCGCACTCGGCTACCTCGACGGCCACCCGCACGCGACCGCGGACGACGTGGCCGAGCACCTGCGTGCGCAGCTCGGCACCGTCGCCACGCAGACCGTCTACGACGTGCTGCGCGTGTGCACCGAGAAGGGCCTGCTGCGCCGCATCGAGCCCGCGGGTTCGGCGGTGCGCTACGAGGGCCGCGTCGGCGACAATCACCACCACCTGGTGTGCCGCAACTGCGGCCGGATCATCGATGTCGACTGCGTGGTGGGCGCCGCGCCGTGTCTTACCCCCGACGACGACCACGGCTTCGTGATCGACGAGGCCGAGGTCACCTTCTGGGGCTACTGCGGCGACTGCGCTGCGTCCCGCTGATCCGGAAAGTCGCGGGTCGCGTCGTCAGTCGGTGGAACCGGAGGGTGCGTCGGCAGGCGGTTCGACCCCGGAAGCAGCGGTGGTCGCATCGGGCGAGTCGCCCCTCGCCTCCTTCGTCGCACCGCCGGTGCCGGCCCCCGCTTCGGGCAGCTCGGTGCTGGAGGAAGCGGCACCGTCCAGCTGCGTCGTGGGAGCGGCCGGCCCCTTCGGGGTCTCCGCCGGGGTGGCGTCGACGGTGGCCGGTGCGCTGACGCCGTCGTTCGCGGTGGAGACCGCTTCGATCTGGTCGCTCGCCGACGTCGACGTGGCGACGGGTTCCCGGACCGCCGGGATCGGCGCCACGCCATCCGGCGCGGGGATGGGATCAGACTGCGGAACAACGGAGGCGGGTGGCGGGAACGACGCCTCCAGCGACTTCCCGAACGCACCGACGGCCGCAATGAGATTGGACACCGTACGACCCGAACCGAAGATCCCGTCGAGTGCGAACTCGCCGACTTTGTACGCGCCGCCGTTCAGCACGTCCATCACGCCCAGGATGTTCCCGTTCCGCAGGTACGGCGCGGCGTCCTGCGCGGTCTGCAGAAGAATCCGGGGCACCCCGACGACGGTCGCCACGAGATTCGAGTTCGCCAGGCGCAGATACGTGTACGCCTCGGCGAAGGCCACCCCCACCGGGCCGATCCGCGGGACGAACCGATCGACCGCATCGGCACCGAAACTACTGAAAGCGATCCGGTAGCTGTCGGCGAAGTTCACCGCCCACGTGTACGCGGCCGCAGCATCGCCGGCGTCCAGGGCGGTGCGCATGCGTTCCACGGTGCCGTTGAATCCGGGCGTGTGGTCGGGGAAGAGGCTCCCGCCCTCCCAGAGGAACGTGGCATTGCGCCGCATGCTTTCGAGCATGCCGCGGAGCCACGTCACATCGTCGATGTCGGTGGGCGGAGGCAGGGGTCGGCGGCCGGACGCCGCGCTCAGAGCGGCCGTCGTGCCCGTCAGCTGCGCCGTCGTCGTCACGGCCGACGGAGCGAAGGAACGCTCGGCGGCCTGCGCCGCCGGTGCCAGTGCGACCGAGGCCGCGACGGCGAGCGCGGCGCCCGCGCGCAGCGGTGCCCGGAGTCCAGTGGAGCGGCGGCGAGACATGCAGTACCTACCTGTCAGTCGGAGCGTTCGATGGCGGCGAGGCCAGTGAGCGCGCTGATGATATTGCAAACCACGACGACGCACACCGGGATCGTCGCGTCCTCATTCGCCCGGACTGGACCGATGCGATGCGAGTACTGTCGCGAATGGACCGCCGGACCCGGCGGAATCGTCGCTGCAGAGAGCTAAGGAACCCCCGCACATGAGCCTGAAACTGCTGTTCAGCACCTCCTCGACCGCGACCGGCGGTGGCCGCGACGGTCACGTGAAGTCGGACTCGGGTCGGCTGGACCTCGACACCCGCCCGCCCGCCGAGCTCGGCGGCAACGGCGAGGGGACGAACCCGGAGGAGCTGTTCTCGGCCGGCTACGCAGCCTGCTTCCTGGGCGCCGTGCACGCGGTCGCGCGCGCCGAGCACGCCACCGTGCCCGACGACGCCTCGGTTTCGGTGAAGGTCGGCTTCGGCAAGACCGAGCACGGCTTCGGCATCAACGCCGCGATCACCGCATCGCTGCCCGGCCTGGACCAGTCCGCCGCCGAGGACCTGGTGGCCAAGGCGCACAAGCTGTGCCCGTACTCCAACGCCACCCGCGGCAACATCGACGTGGATCTCACCACGCAGGTCTAAGGATTCACCCGAATCTCCGGCCCGCCGCCCTGGGGCTCGTCTTCCTCGGCGGCGCGGCCGGCACATTCGTGCGGGCCGAGGTGGGGCACTGGCTGCCCCACAGTCCGTTCTCCTGGGCCACCTTCGCCGTCAACATGGCGGGGGCCTTCCTCCTGGGCGCGCTCACCGAGGCGCTGGCGCAGCGACCCGACGATGAGCGGTACCGCCGCTACCGGCTGCTGCTCGGCACCGGATTCTGCGGCGGCCTCACCACCTACAGCGCCTTCGCGCTGGACATCCACGACGCGGCGCCCGCGATGGGCGCGCTGTACGCCGGGTCGACGATCCTGCTCGGCCTCGTCGCGGCCTTCGCCGGGGCGGCGGTGGTCCGACGATGACGATGCTGTTGATCTGCCTGGGCGGCGGGCTCGGCGCCGTGCTCCGATTCCTCGTGGACACCGTCCTGCGGTCGAGGATGTCCGTGTGGTCGACCGCCGTGATCAATGCGACCGGCTCGTTCCTCCTGGGCCTGTTCGCGGGTCTCGCGGCCCACCAGAGCCTCGGCGCGAGTGCGCTCGCCGTGCTCGGCACCGGGGTGTGCGGCGGATACACCACCTTCAGCACGGCCACCGTCGAGACCCTGAATCTGCTGCGGGACCGCCGGTACCGCGACGGTGCCGCCTACGGTCTCGGCACGCTCGGCGTCAGCGTGGTCGCGGTGTGGGGCGGCTACGCCCTCGGCGCGCTATGACGAGGAGCTGCGGGCCAGCGCGTACCGGTACGCGCTGCGGGTGAGGATCAGCGAGGCCAGGAGCAGGAACATCACGATCACCCCGCCCCACATCGGAAGCCCGTCCAAGGGCTGGCCGTTGTGGTTCACGCCGTACTGGCTCACCGGATCGGTGTACTCGCGGGGGATGCCCAGCAGTACCTCGGCGGCCACGATGATGAAACCGATGAACGTGACGGCGGCGTAGGCCAGACCGGCCCAGCGCACACCGAACAGTGCGAACAGCCCGGTGAGTGCCATCAGCGCGCACACCACCAGCCCGGCGATCGCCAGGACCATCACCGTGATGGTGCGCATCCCCAGCGGGGACGACGGGAAGTTCCCCGGGTAGCCCTGAGTGCCGAGCAGCGCCGATGTCTGGACGATCGCGAAGACGTCCAGCGCGATCGCGCCCGCGCCTGCCGCCAGCGACACCAGCACCCAGAGCCAGACCGCGCCTCCCCGGCGCACGGACGCCACCGTCAGGCCAGCCGGGCCTTGACGGCGGCGGAGAGCCGCTTACCGTCGGCGGCGCCGGCGGCCTTCGCGTTGGCGATCTTCATGATCTGGCCCATGTTGCGCACCGTCGGGTCTGCGCCCAGATCGGCCTTGACCTGCGCGACCGCATCGTCGACGAGGCTGTTCAGCTCGTCCTCGGAGAGCTGCTTGGGCAGATAGCGCGACATCACCTCGGCCTCGGCGCGCTCCTTCTCCGCCAGCTCGTCGCGACCGTTCGCGGCGAAGATCTCCGCGGCCTCGCCGCGCTTCTTCACCTCGCGGGCCACCACCTTGAGGAACTCCTCATCGGTGAGCGCGTGCGCCGTCCCGGAGGTCTCCTCGTTCTGGATCGCCGACAGCAGCATGCGCAGCGTGCCGGTGACCAGGGTGTCCTTGGCCTTCATCGCGGTTTTGAGGTCGTCGCGGATCGCGGCCTTCACTTCAGACATGCTTTACAAGTTACGCGGTGCGCGCGGGCGGGGCACGGACGTATCCTGGCGGAATGGCAGTCAATCCCTCATTGGTCCGCGCAGGAGCGTCGCTGGTCGGCGCCGGTCTCGCCGGTGCCGCCTACGCGGGCGTGTACGAACGCAACGCGTTCACGCTGCGCGAGCACACGCTGCCGATCCTTCCGCCGGGCACGCCCACGCTGCGGCTGCTGCACATCTCCGATCTGCACATGACGCCCGGCCAGCGGCTCAAGCAGGGCTGGGTGCACGAGCTCGCGGCCCTCGAACCCGATCTCGTGGTGAACACGGGCGATAACCTGTCGCACCCGCGGGCGGTGCCGTCGGTGGTGCAGGCCCTCGATCCGCTGCTCGCGCGGCCGGGCCTGTTCGTCTTCGGTTCCAACGACTACTTCGGCCCCACCCCGAAGAACCCCGCCAAGTACTTCAACAAGAATCACGAGCGCCAGCACGGCGAGCCCCTGCCCTGGCAGGACCTGCGGGCCGCGTTCTCCGAGCGGGGCTGGCTGGACGCCACCCACACCAAGCGCCGGCTGGAGGCCGGTGGGGTGACGATCGCCGTTGCGGGCGTGGACGATCCGCACATCGACCGGGACCGGTACGAGACCGTGGCCGGGCGGGCCGACGAGTCCGTCGACCTGCGTCTCGCGCTCACGCATTCGCCCGAGCCCCGCGTGCTCGACCGGTTCGCGAGCGACGGCTACGACCTGGCGCTGGCCGGGCACACGCACGGCGGGCAGTTGTGCCTGCCGGTGGTGGGCGCGCTGGTGACCAACTGCGGCCTGGATCGCTCGCGGGTCAAGGGTGCCTCCGCGTGGGGTGCGCACATGAAGCTGCATGTGAGTGCTGGGCTCGGCACCTCGCCGTGGGCGCCGTTCCGCACCTTCTGCCGTCCCGAGGCCTCACTGCTCACCCTCGTCGGCGCCCCCGTGCGCGATCGGGAAGTGGAGTTGGGCCCCGTGATCGCCCCGGAGGCCGTTCAGGCCTGACCTGCGGATTTCGACTCCGACGGTGCCTGTAGTAATCTATTGCAGGTTGTCACCACGGGGTGTGGCGCAGCTTGGTAGCGCGCTTCGTTCGGGACGAAGAGGTCGTGGGTTCGAATCCCGCCACCCCGACTCGTTGGTTGAGACGACAGCAGGGCCCCTGATCAGTGGAAACACTGGCCAGGGGCCCTACTCGTTGTCGGGTGAGTAGATCGGGCTCGTGGCCGCCGGTACGCAGCGGGTACGCAGGCGTATCAGTTCTCCCCAGCCGTATCAGCCAATACGAGAGGCCAACGCGGCGGTGCGTGCGGCATCGAGAGCGCCCGACACCGAAGCCAAGTCACTGCCGAACAGATCCGCGTAGGTATCCAGCGTGAGCGCAGCCGACTCGTGCCCAAGCATCCGCTGCACGACGAGGACATTCGCTCCTGCTGAGACTGCCAGCGACGCTGCTGTGTGCCGCAGGTCGTGGGGTGTGACTTGCGGGAAGTCCGAGGTCATTGTCTGCCCGGCCTTCTGCTCCAAGGACCGCTGCTTGTCGGTTGCAACAGTTGCAGCCTCCAGAGCTGTCGCCCATGCGCGACCGCGCCACGTGTTCAGCCGGAGACGGCCCCCCTCGGGGGCGGTGAAGACCAGATCGTCGCGCTTCTTGCCGACCATCAACTCGGATAGCTCAGCCAGCAGGAACCCGGGGACCGAGACTGTGCGCTTCTCCCAATCCTTCGGAGGTCCGATCACGAGCTTTCCTCGCACCTCTGCCGCAGCCTCGTTGACATGAACCTGGCGTCGGAGCATGTCGAAGCTGCCGACCGTAGTGGCGGTCGCCTCCCCGAATCGCAGTCCGGAATACGCCAAGAACCGTGCCAACGTCTGATCGGAAGGTCGCGCGAAGCTCCCGGCGAGAACCTCGACCTGGTGATGATCGAGGTACGCGCGTTGGGTGTGCTGCCGCTTCGGGCCCTTCACTCTGTCGAGCGGATTCACCGCGATCAACTTGTCGTCGACGGCCATCGCGCAGATCATCCGAAGCAGTCCCAGCGCAGCTTCGATGCTCGCCGCACCGACCTTGCGCTCCACCATGTTGGTTACCCAGGTTCGCGCCTTGCTGGTGGTTATGTCGCTGATCCTCTTTTCCGCCCACTGATCACGGACCCGAGCGCTCCACGCACTCTCCCGGGCGGCGCGTGTGTTTTCAGTCAGATGTCCCCACTGGCCGCGGAACTGCTCATACAGAACACCCACGGTGACGTTCCCGGCACCCGGTGCGACGTGAGTGCCGGTGCCAATGGCAGTCACCTGGGCATCGATCCACGCCTTCGCTGGCGGCTTCGTCGCGAAGGACTTGGTGAACTCCCGCCCCTCGGCATCTACGTACCGTGCACGCCACCGCTTGCCCCTACCGTCGCGCTTCGACGGTGTGCCGTCCGACTTGCGCCACAGGTCCTCCACGCCACTGCGTCGGTTACGGTGCTGCCTAATCCTCGTCAAGGGCGTCTACACCTCCATCCGGAATGATGGCCGCGACCTGGACGCTGTCGAATAGCCGCTGGAACAGCGCAGGAAGAGTGTTCGCGGCATCGGCGGTCATCCCTACGCTGAAAGGTTCCACGGGTAGGGCGTCGATGGCCTCATTGAGGGATCCAATGCCCCGCTCCGTTGCTCCCACCGGGTCTGATTGGAGCGCTAGGTCCAAAGACGTGATCGCGACGGCCAGGCTCGCGAGCTCCGCCGCCGCCGACGACGTGGCAGCACGGGCCTGATGGTCGGCGTTGGCGAAGCCTGGTACCGCAGAATCTGCTAGCAGCCTCTCGGCGCTTACACCTAGAGCTTCCGCCAGCGCGACGAGTTCCGTTGCGCGGCACGGTCGGGTCCCGGCCTCGATACGCCCCACAATGGACTGATTCAAGCCCACGACCTGTGCCAACCTCTCTTGACTCATGTCCTTAGCTTCCCGGCGCGTCCGCAACTCCCGACCGAGATTCTTGTCGTTGATCATGGTGCTGACAGTAGCAGCTAAGGCTAATACGGACGGAATACGCCAATACGGATTGCACGGACGGTGCCGCAGCGCTAGTCTAAAACAGACGAACAACGCTGATACGTACTGATGGAGGTGAAGATATGGATCAGGAACCGAAGGGTGACCTCACCCCCGCCGAGGTCTACAGGGACACCGGGATTCCGGTGAAGACCCTCGCCTACTGGCGGTCGATCAACCACGGCCCGCCCAGCGTCAAGTACAGCCCGCGTGCTGTTCGCTACCCGCGCGCCGACTACGAGGCGTGGAAGGCAGAGGTGCGCGCGGAGACGCTGCGTGGCAACGGTGTTGTCCTTGCCAGCTAACTGCCTGACCAGCGCCAATCAGCATCGACAGCCCCTCATGAGGAACCGCGGAGAGCGGGCCGGGTTCGACTCCCGGAGGGGCACGTGGACGGGGTGAACACCCCCGGAAACCAGCAGATCCCCGTGCTCCAGAGGAACACGGGGACCGACAAACAAAGGATACCCCGACATGAGCAACCTCACCGACCTCCTCGACGAGGTCCAGGACACGAGCACGAACGCCGAGCTGGACACGCTGGCCGACCAGGCCCTCGCCGGATCCCCCGATGTCGACCGCGACGAGATCGTCGAGCAGTTCCGGGTGCGGCGCGCGGAACTCCGCGGCGGCGACAGCGACACCGAGTTCTACATCGACCTCGGCCACCGCCCCCTCGCCGACGAGTTCCTCGGGAACGACCCGGCTCTCCGGGCGTGGCTCTCGAACCTCGAAGCCGCCGCGCAGGGCAACGGGCCGGGAGCCCAGGCCGCACGCGACCGGCTGGCCCAGTTCGAGGCCGACTGGGACACTGCGCTCACCGCCGCCGCCCAGGCCGCGGGTGCCCGGTACGGCGTGACCGTCTTCACTGGCGAGGCCCACGACGTGCTGCGGGAGGCGGACATCCCGCCCGGCAGCTCCTGGTACCAGCAGCTGGACAACGAGGGCATCTACTCGGTCGTCGAGGAGATCACGATCAACCCCGTGCTCGATTCCGTCCGCGGGTGGACCTGGAAGGTCGCCTGATGGGCATCGGAAAGAGCGTGTCGCACCGCGCCGCCGAGACGGACGACACCCACGCTGACCAGCTGGACCTGGCCGCCCACCACGAGGCCGGTCACGCGATGGCCGCGGTGATGCGCGGCGGTTCCAGCCTTCGCGCCGCCAGCATCGACCTGGACCGTCCGGGTCACGGCCTCACACGCTTCCGTTCGGCCCAGTGGGACTTCGGGTTCATCGCGTACGCCGGCCCCTGGGCCGAGGCCAGGTTCAAGTGGGGCGACCGGCCTCTCGACGAGCGCGACGAGGACGACTGCGAGTTCTCCGGCTACGTCGTCGGCGTGCTCGTGAACCAGCCGGACGACGCCACTGCCTGGCGCTCGTGGCTGCACGCCCCGGAACAGGAGAGCCTCCGCAAGGCGCTGGCGGACCAGGGCATGACGTTCGCGCCGGAGGTCGGCTGGGAACGGGACCTGGAGGCCGTGTGGACCCAGATCCAGGCCCTCGCCACGAGGATCCACGCTCGCGAGTTGGTCACCGACAGGGAAGTCCGCGCGCTGTACCACGAGACCCTGCCCCGCGACGGTTGGGCGGGGGACGCTGAGTTGAATGCCGTCATCGAGAAGTACGCAGATCGCTCCTATCGCGAGCACACCCAAGCCCTACAGGACCTGTGGGCGCGTCGGAAGCTGGAGCGGATGACGCGTTGACCGCGAGGACAACTTGGCCCAGAAACGCGAAAGCCCCCGGTGGTGCGGGGGAGTTCGCTTCAACGTCTTGATCCGTATTCCATGCCAGGAAGGGGACCGACACTCCCATGGTAGCCCAACAGCGAGCGATTGATCGAGTTCGCGATGCGTTCGTCGACGCCGGATGCACCGTGCGCGACCAGGGGCGCGGCTTCCGCGCATCAGCACCCGGGCACGGCCCCGGCGACGACTCGGTCGCTGTCTACGACGCCCGCGAGATGGTCTGGATCGAGTCCTACGCCGACGACAAGGCCGACGTGCTGGAGGCGCTCGGGCTGACCTTCGCAGACCTCTACGACAACCCGAAGCGCGGGGTCGAGTACCGCTACCCCGACGGCCACACCGTCCGCCGACTTCCCGACCCGCAACGGGGGAAGACGATCCGCCAGGACCGCGGGCGCGAGGGCAACGACCTCTATCGCGTCGAGTTCCCGCCCGACGAGCCCGTCTACATCGTCGAGGGCGAGGGGAACGTGGAGGCCGTGGAGCGCGAGGGAGCCTCCGCGACAACCTCGTGCGGTGGCGCTCAGAGCCCCGACAAGGCCGACTGGTCCCCGCTGCGCGGACACGAGGCGATCATCGTCCGGGACGCCGACGATGCTGGCCGGACGTTCGTGAAGAAGGTCTGCGCGCAACTCGACGCCCTCAACGTCGGGTACCGCGTGGTCGAAGGGCTCAACGGCGCGCATGATGTGGTCGACCACCTGGCGCTGGGGCACAGCCTCGACGACCTCGTGCCGGTGGAGGCCGAGGTTATCCCAATCCGGAGCAGGGTGAACAACTCGGACGCCGCACCCACCAATTCCGACGGCATCGTCGACGGACGCGATGAGTTCGCCGAGCTGTTCGCCGAGAGGTTCTCCGGCCGCTTCCTGCACGTTCACGGCATCGGCTGGTTGCACTGGACCGGGACCGTGTGGGCCGAGGATCACGGCGACAAGCGTGCGATCCAGGCCGCGCGCAGTCTCGTGAAGTCCGCCTGGGCGAACTCGGTCGGAGCCTCCACGAAGCGTCTGAACCTGCTCAAGAAGGTCATGGACAACCTGGCGGGAGTCCTCAAGCTCGCCGAGGGCGTACTCAGCGCCACCGTCGCGGAACTCGACGCGGACCCGTACCTGCTGAACACGCCGACCGGAGTGGTCGACCTGCGTACCGGGGCTGTCGCTCCTCACGACCCCGCGCTGCTCATGACTCGGATCACCCTCGCGGGCCCCGATCCGGCCAGCGGAGAGTGGCGGGACTTCACCGTGTCCACCCTCCGTGACAGCGAGGTCCGTCGGTACGTCCAGCGGATCCTCGGCATGGGCCTCATCGGCAAGGTGGAGCGGAACATCTTCCCGATCTGGATCGGCTCCGGCGGCAACGGCAAGGGCGCTATGTACGCGACCGTGAACGCCGTGCTCGGGGGCTACTCCACTGTCCTGCGGGCCGACGTGCTCGACGCGAACAACCGTCGTGAGCAGTACGAGCTGGCGGATCTTCGAGGAGCACGGCTGGCCTTCGTGTCCGAGGTGGAGGAGGGTATGCCGCTCTCCTCGCGGACCGTGAAGTGGCTGACTGGCGGCGACCGGCTCAAGACTCGCCAGATCTACAGGGCCCCCATCGAGTTCGACCCGTCCCACACCCTGTGCATGATCACGAACTTCCCGCCGGTCATCGTCGGTGACGACGGCGGGCTCAAGCGCCGCGTACGCCTCGTCGACTTCCCGGAACAGTTCACGGACGGGACCACCATCCGGGGAAAGACGCTCCCGGACTACCTCCAGCAGGACGCGGCGTCCGAGGTCGTCGCCTGGCTCATTGCCGGGTGCGTGGACTACTTGCGTGACGGACTTGGGCCGACGCCCGCGGCGGTGGAGGCGAAGACCACGGAGTTTTTCGACGATGCAGATGTGGCGTGGATCTTCCTATCCGAGGAGTGCTCGATGGTGAGCCTCAACGACATCGGCGTCAGTCGCCCGGCCCTACACGCCGCGTACACGACCTGGTGCGCCAGCCGGGGCGTCGAGCCCAAGGACGCCGGATGGCTGACCAGCGAGGTCCGCAAGAAGTTGCCGAAGCTCAACGCCAACGGCGAACGCGTCAAGGCGGGAGGCAAGGGCGGACGGGTCTGGAAGGGCCTCGCGCTCGGGACGCTCAAGGGCGACCCCATCGGGTAGGCGGGTACAGCGGGTACAGCCCTCCAGGGGAGGTGCTTCGTGAGCACGAGCTGAGTGAATGCTTGCGGCGGGATGTACTGCCTGTACCCCGCGATGCCTGACCTGCAGAAACTGCGCGCACCGATTGGTGTGGCAAGAACGGGCCCACCTCGGGCCACAACCGAAGGAGAACATGATGAACAACCAGACGACTGAGCAGGACCCGTACGGCGACACCTGCCGCACCTGCGAGCGCGCGGCCCTCGCGGTTCGGATGAAGCAGCCGAACCCGTTTGCGGCACCTCCCGGCGGTGAGCCTCCCGTGACGCTGCATCAGCCCGTGAGTATCGCACCGATGCTCGATGGCTCGATGCGCGCGGACTATGTGTGTCCCGCTGGGCACACGTGGTTCACGTCGTATCACGCTGCGTGACAGAATCTCCCGGTCCCTGTGTGACCGGGAGTTTCTTGCTCGCCGGTTTTGACCACTTGGCAAAAGATACCGAGCAGGTGGTCTAAAACTGCACCACCTGGGCCCTGAGCGCGAGAGGTTCTCAAGAATTCTCGGATGATCCGCCGGGGCGTCTACCTGCGACAACCTTCGACTTGCCTATCGAAAACAGATAGGTAGCAACATGTTTCGTCGCTATCGGCCCTTGTGGACCGTAGGGGTCGTGTACCGATCTCGAGCCTGGTGGCAAGGACCTGTCCCAGTCGACAGTGTCCAACCTGCGGGGCCTGAACAGGTGGCGTGTCGATCTCATGGTTAGCGCAGATTGATCGGTGGGCGCTGGTCCGCGCGCGGAGGATGAGAGGGAGGCATCTTGTTCGACTTCGACCGATTGCAACGCCAACATAGGGTCTGCAGGTTCTCGGGTGTAGACACTCCACCTCGCGACACAGGGATGATGTGGTCGATCTCAAGTAGGAGGTTCGGTTCGGTTGCCATCGAGAGCGAGCAGATCTGGCACGTGTAGTTGTCGCGTCTCTTGATCGAGTTCCGCAACGTGGAGGTCATGAGGGCACGCTGACCGGCTGCACTCTTCCGGAATCGGATCTTCTGAGACATGAGCTCGATCAGCGTGTCGACCGTCTGGCCCTTCATGTCGACGACGGTGCGCTGCGAGCTGTTTCCCCCGGCGCTCACGTACTCGAATAGATAACGGGGGTAAGGGACTGTGATAGGGGAGAGGTTGACGCCCACCTGTTCCATGAACTCGGCTGTGTAGTGCTTCAGTATGAACGCGGGCGGGCTGAACGATTGGGTGATCTCCTGCTCGCGGCGTTCCAGATTCGCAAGGGCCGCTTCGAGGCGGCTGATGTCCCGCCCAAGGTTCTCGACCCGCGTGAGGTGCTGTTCGTCTGCCTTGATGTTGAAGTACTTGGGTCTGCTGAAGGTTTCGTTGTCACTTCAGCTCAGTGATTGTTAGGCCGCGTTGGCGGCTGTGTAGATCATCTCAAATTCGATGGGTGTGAGCTTGCCGAGTGTGCGTTGTCGCCGGCGGCGGTGGTAGGTCCGTTCGATCCAGACGACGATTGCCGTCCGCAGTTCCTGGCGGGTGGTCCACTGCTGGCGGTCGAGGACGTTCTTCTGCAGCAGCGAGAAGAACGATTCCATCGCTGCGTTGTCCCCGGCGGAGCCGACCCTGCCCATCGAACCGCTGAGCTGAAACCTGTTGAGCTGCTCGGTGAACCGGCGTGATCGGAACTGGCTACCTCGATCCGAGTGCACTACGCATCCGGCAACCGCGGCAGGGCCACCGCGCCGGGTCACGGCGCTGTTGATGGCGTTGACCGCGATGCGGGTCTTCATCCGTTCGTCGATCGAGTATCCGACGATCCGATTCGCATAGACGTCTTTGACCGCGCACAGATACAACTTGCCCTCGCGGGTGTGGTGCTCTGTGATATCAGTGAGCCACAAACGGTTCGGGGCCTCAGCGGAGAACTCGCGTTCTACCAGGTCGTCATGGACCGGCGGTCCGGGACGTTTGCCGCTGCCGCGCCGGCGGCTGTGCGCGGAGAACAGACCAGCTTGTGAGCACAGCCGCCACACTCGCCGCTCCGACACACTGTGACCGGCAGCGACGAGTTCGTCGGCGATGAACCGATACCCGAACTCCGGATCATCACGATGGACATCGACCGCAGCATTAGTCACCACCGCATCATCGACATCACGGTCACAGACTGGAACAGCGCTCCAGGCATAGAAGGCTTGGCGGGAGAACTTCAGAACCCGGCAGGTCACCGCGACGGCAATCCCGTCAGCGGCCAGCTCGCGGACCAGCGGGAACATCATTTTGGGGACGAACCGAGCTTCAGATTCGCCTGCGACAAATACGCCGCCGCCCGCCGAAGGACTTCATTCTCCTGCTCCAACAGCCGGATCCGCCGCCGCGCTTCCCGCAGCTCCTTCGCCTCGTCCCGGCTCACACCGGGACGAACACCGTCATCGACATCGTCTTGCCGCAGCCACCGCCGCAAACACGACTCCGCGATCCCGAAATCCTCCGCTACCTGTTTGAGCGAGACCTGCCCCGACCTGGCCACGCGGACCACATCAGCACGGAACTCCTCTGGATACGCCTTCGGCATGGTCGATCATCCTTCCAGCAACAGTCCGCAGACCGCTACAGATCAGGTGACAACTAGACCTTCAGCAGACCCGATCTCGGCGACGTAGTTGGCGATGTCGTTGTGTTCTGCGACAACGGCGGCGATCTGGGTCTTGCGTGCTTGGAACGGTTCGCTACTGAAGTAGCGCTTCATCCGCATGTAGCGGATCGCACGGTATGCCAGGTAGATCGCGCCGCCGGCTCCGGCCACCGCTGCCAGGAAGGGGAGGATCCTGATCAGGAAGCTGATGATGACGACAAGGATGCCGAGCGCCAGTAGGTATTGCATGTCCGGTTCGTGCCCTTCGCGTGTTTCTTAGCGTGAGGGGACGGACAGTATCAACCCGTGGGTGCCCAGGTTCCGCGAACCGTCGTGAAGGGGTGTCCGACGCGTGAGAGTTCTTCTGGTCGCTGTCGGTCCCCAGGCCGGCATGTGCATTCCTGTTCCTTTGGTGTATCGAGCTCGAGTCCGGTGAGCCTCAGCGATGGCTACCGCTCGCGCCAGACCAGTGTGGTGTCCACGGTGGCGGTGTGCCCACAATCGCGGCAGTACAGCGTCCGTGCTCGGGCGAGGTTGTCGAATCCGAGGAGCGCATGGTTCGGACGGTAGGGCTGACCGCACCCCTCGCAGCGCGGCGGCAGCTTCTCGACCCACGGCATGGGCCAGACGGTACGGCGGGGGACTGACATCCCTGCGGGATCGGACGACGCCCAATATGGTCGCACCATGGCGAAACGTACCGGCAGCAACGTAGTCGGCGATCTCCGGGAACTTGAGGTAACAGGGTTACTGCTGGAACACGGTCTCGCGATCAATGCTCTGACTTCTTCAGACACCGGCTGGGATCTGCACTGCCATGTTCCGGACGACTTGATCTACAACGCTTCCCTCGCCGGTACGCAGTCGTGGACACTCTCCGGGCACACCGCGCACATTCAGGTCAAGGCTGCGAATCGCGACAAGCTGAGGCTGGGTACGGTGCAGGGATGGATCACGGGAACTGCCTCTGGTGTACCGACATTCATGTTTGGAACGCTTCGTGGCAACCCGGTGTTCTGCGCACCGGTTGACCTTCAGGCATGGCTGCGGAGGGCACGCATATACGTCTCCGACGACGAGAAGCACGCCTACACATACATGGGGAGAGAGACGGTTAGACAGGCTCCGATAACCATCCATCCGTATAAGAAGGCGAGATTTCCGTCGGTGCTCCGACTTTGGACCCATCGCCCGACGGTTGCCCTCGCCGTAGAGGGGTTAACGGCGTGGGTGAATCACGAGACCGATGACCTCGTAGGTATCGAGTCCGTCGTGGAGGATCTGGCGAACGCGATTTGGGCGGACGAAGGGGTGAATCGGGACACGGAGAGCTGTGCTCTCCGGACCACCATGGAGCAGCTGTATCGGGCCGCTGGCGTCGACGAGGCCGAGGAGCGTATCGACGGCTTTCTAACAAGCGGTGAACCGCATCGACTTACTCACGGCGATGGGAAGTTCACACGGGAGACAGTTTCCCCGACGATCGCGCGCCTGATCGTCAGTGAGGAGGGAGCCCGGCGGTCAGCTGTCAACCTCCTCGAATCCTTGGTCTGGCTGCGGAACACCGAAGATGGCGACACGAACGCCTTTCGGAGGCAGAGTTGAACCCGCTGAATACGCACGTAGGGCGGCTGCACTTCTCGACCCAGACCCGGGTTCGGCGGGCGGCCGAGATCCCCGGTTAAGTCTTCGTCGCCGCGAGCCCGGTCGAGAATGTCTGTATGGAGCGGCAGATCGACTTCTCACGTGACCGGCAGATGTTGTGCGGTCGGTGCGAGCATCAGTGGCGGGTGGACCTGGAGTGGATCGACGGGTGGGAGCAGGGTGCAGAGCTGTGCCCCGGCTGCGGTGTGAACTGCGAGTCGGAAGATGCGCCTCGGGTCACCGTCGATCCTGATGACGTGGCCTTGGATGACCAGCTTGTGACCAGTCTCTTCTGGTATCACACCAGCACATATCCAGACTGGCCCACGACGAACTTTGATCCTGCCGCTCACCTCGATCCCGTTGTTCAGCAGATGATGGGTGGAGCTGGGGCGGTTGCGGACTGGTCTGTTCGTCAACGAGCCAAGGCGCTCCACGTCGGGACGTATGAGGCTGCCGTCGAGAACATGCTCAGGCGCATCACGGACCAGAACGACCAGGGGAGTCAGTTCTACCTGTATCGGGTGCACGTCGAACCGTCGGCGGTGGTTCGAGAGGGATGGGCACCCGAGAGGACCAACGGTGTCGGTGATGTAGCCCTCGATGAGGTCTGTCCACCGGGAATCGATGCCGCGCGGTACCTCAACTACTTCGAGGACCGTGGCGGCGTGTCTCTCGCGTTGGGGCGCGACGCGATCCGAGGGGTGCAGCGGATCGCCGTGCCACTCGGCGACGCAGCAGATGCGGGCTGGGTGCGGCGCGTTGCGGGTGAGATCGAAGCCGCGTCGCCCGTCGCGCCCGAACGCGAAGCGAGCGAACTGCTGCGGCGCGACGACCTTCTCAGGTCTGGCTATGTCAACTCCGTTGGGCTCCACCACGACGGCTTGACCTGGCTCCAGGCGAGCAGCGTTGAAGGAGTTCGCGTGTGAGAATTTCGGTATGAGTGATCGGTTCCCGCGGTATCGGGTGTTGACCGGGCCGGATGACGCGACGTTCTGCTTCCGGGTCAGCGAGGCTTTGGATCTGGGATTCGTGCTCCAGGGCGGGCCGGCGGTCACGTTCGGGGAGGGTTCGGTGATCGTTGCTCAGGCCGTGGTGTGGCCGGGGCCCGGCGAGCCGCCTCGAGTTCCGGTCGATCGCTAGAGCGCCGGGCTTATTGAGCGGTGGCCTCGGTGTGTGCGAGGCGGTAGCTGTGGGTACCGGTTTCGATGATCGTGCCGCGGTAGGTGAGGCGGTCGACGATCGCGGCGCAGAGGCGGGGGTCGGTGAAGGTGTCGGTCCAGCCGGAGAAGGACTGGTTGGAGGCGATCGCGACGCTGTTCTTCTCCTCGCGTTCGGTGAGGACTTGGAAGAGCAGTTCGGCGCCGCGGCGGTCGAGTTCCATGTAGCCCAGCTCATCAATTATTAGGAGATCGACGCGGCCGTAGCGGTTGATGGTCTTCGCGAGCTGCTTCTCGTCAGCGGCTTCGACCAGCTCGTTCACCAGTTTGGTGGCGAGAGTGTAGCGGACCCTGAATCCCTGTTCGGCGGCCGCGGTCCCCAGCCCGATGAGCAGGTGGCTTTTGCCGGTTCCGCTGTCGCCGATGAGGCAGAGCGGTAGGCCGTGGCGGATCCAGTCGCCGGTGGCGAGTTGGTGGATGGTGGCGGCTTCGATGTCGGGGTTGGCGTCGAAGTCGAAGTCCGCCAACCACTTATCCCGAGGGAACCCCGCGGCTTTCACACGACGAACGGTCGAACGCCGGTCCCGGTCGTCGACTTCTGCCAGGAGGAGTTCGGCGAGGAACCCCTGATAAGAGAGCTGCTGCTTCGCCGCGTTGGTGAGGTGCTGGTCGATCATCGACCGCACTGTCGGTAGCCGCAGGCGTCGGCAGGCCTGGTCAACAGCGGCGAGGGCGGCCTCTTCGGTGAGGCCGCCGCGGCGCCGCAACGATGGCGCCAACGTGGTGGCCTGGGATTTCGAGGTGGTGGTGGTCATAGTTGCCTTTCCGGAGTCGGTGGTGGTGGAGCGTCTGAGGCGGTGCGCCGCCGCAGGAGCCGGTCGTAGGCGGTCACCGTCGGCAGCGGCCGGCGGTCTGGTGGGAGGCCGGCGATCACCGCGGCCGGGTCTGCGAGGCGTCGTTGGGTGAGGCTGACAACTCGTTGCTCACGCCAATCGGCATGGCGAACGTGATGACGACCCGAGCTGGCCCCACCCGCCATGTCGCTAGTGGTCAGCATTGCTGCGTCTGCGCGGCGGGCCTCCACCGCGACCACCTCGGCGGTCACCGCCCCGACCCGCAATGCAGCGTCGATGCCGGCAGTCACCGCGTCCTCGGGCAGGCTGCGGTGCAACAGCAGCACGTCGATCAGCTCGCTGGTGCCGTCGGCGTCGCCGTTCACTCGTCGGGCAGCGGCCCAGAACGCATCATGCGCGGGCGTGAACACTCCGGCTGCGCGGGCTTGGGCCAATGCTGTTGATCCCGGAAGTGCGCCGGGTTTGAACTTGAGGACCTCGAGGTAGTGGTCGAGGTCGATCTTCGAAATGCCGCGGCCAGCGACTCGCTGGTGCCGAGCCACCAGGGTGCGTCCGTCGTAGACCAGCAGCTGCGAGGCCTGCAGTGAGACTCGGACCCGGCGGCCGATCAGATGCGCCGGCACCGAGTACTTCACCATCCGAACGGTGATCATCGCCGAGCGATCCACCCGTGGCGTGAGGATCAGGCCCGGGTCGAAATCCTCCACGGGCAGCGGCGCGAGCGCTGCCCGGTCGTGTTGGTAGTCCTGGCCGATGGTGCGCATTCGTCCGTCGATCCGGCGGCCCTCGTCGCGGGCTTCCCAGACTTTGATCTGCTCGTTGAGCTCATCGAGGGACTCGACCTGCGGCATCGGGGTCAGCCGGTTGCGGCGGAACCAGCCGACCTCGCCCTCGACTCCGCCCTTCTCATGCGCCCCGGCGATACCGGGCTGGCAGTAGAACGGATCGAATCCGTAGTGCGAGTGAAACAGCGTCCAGCGCGGGTTCTCCTGCCGCCGCCGGTCCCCGCCCTGCAGCACCGCCACCACCGCCGAGGTGAGGTTGTCGTAGCGGATGTGCCGGGTCGGGACCCCGCCGAGCTCGCGGAACGCTTCAACGTGCCCTTCCAGGAACGCTTCCTGTCCGCCTGTCGGGTAGACCCGGTGAATGGCCTTGCCCGAATGCGAGAGCCGGTAGACGAACATGTGGCATTTGGTCTTGATCCCGTTCAGGATCACCCAGACCTCGCCGAAGTCGACCTCCGCCTCCGCGCCTGGGGCGTGGTCCTGGGCGATGAACACCTCCGTGCGGCGGCCGGCCTCCAGATCGATCTGGGCTCGGCGGACGCGGACGTAGTCCCGCACCGTCGAATACGACAACTCCTCGGCGCCGTGCTCGATCGCCAGGCGCTCCCGGATCCGGGTCGCCGTGTGCCGCTGCTTGCGCGGGGCATCGAGATCCAACCGCAGCATCGCATCGATCGCCGATTTGAACGGATCGAGCCGCGGCGATGACCGCTCCGGCGTCTTCCGTGGCGGCGGCTCCGCTGACGACAATGCCTGCCGCACCGTTCGGCGGTGCACGCCGTGCTTGCGCGCCAACGCCCGGATACTCATGCCCTCGACTCGGGCGTCCCGCCGGATCTGCGCGAACAGCTCCACCTTCGATCCCATCATTGGCCACCACCTGCTTCGGCTCGTGAAAGTCAGTTCACGAGCAACCATCGGGTGGGGCCAGATCAAACCGTCGCAACACCACCGGCGAGTCGCAAACGGGGCCAGGTCAAGCCGTCGAGCCGGGGCCTACTCAAGCTGTCACAACCACAGGTCCCTAGCACCGCCCTTGCCGTCTCCTCGGGATCTCACAGCGAGTCACCATGCCTCCGCCCTGGTCGATCTGCTGCCCGTGAACCTCAAGGATCCATTCGGATCGGTGGTCGGCTTTGACGACGGTGATCCGACGCGGTGGGCTCGGTGGGTCAGCGCGATGTTCAGTTTGATCGTCCACCCTGGGCGCGTGCTTGCCGCGCTGGATGTCCAAGTGGTCCAGCCTCGCTGAAAGAGCGGAGTCAACATGATCGAACGCACCGGGCCTGCGATCCGCGAGGCCCTTGGGGAGGCGGCACCCGCCGAGCTTCCGAAGTTCGAGGCTGAGTTCCGCGCGACGCTGGCTGAGACTGACGGAGACTTCGACACCGCTCGGATCGAGGAGGTCATCACTCGCTGGTGGCCCGTCGCGGTGCAGGCGGCGGATCCGATTCCGCCGGAGGAGCTGGAGTTCGCCCACCAGTGCACGTCAGAACCACTAGTGACGGTCGGTCAGGCAGCGAAGCGGCTAACGATGTCCCGCGACGAGGTGGAGCGTCGGGTCCGTGACGGTGCGCTCCGCGGGTGCTGGTTGGGCCATCCGCCGAGGCGTTTCCGTATCCCAGTGAGCGAGGTTGCGCGGTACCTCGATCAGTTGGGGGTGCAGATGGTCCGCGAGGACGCGGATGGGATCGACGATGACCTCAATCGTTGAGGTTCGGTGCCGATCAAAGGCGCGGCTCACGAAGCATCGACGACCTTCCATCGGATCTCGACGTAGGGAGCGGTGTACTGGCCGCCGTAGATGTTCTCGTGTTGAACCTTGATGACCTCGACGGTGGCGAGTCGCCCATGCTCGTTCATCAGCACCACTGTGTCGCCTTCGCGTGCGACGACGGTCCGCCCAGGCACCAGATACCCAGCCAGCTCTCCACCGTCGACATCGGTGCGGCGGATGCCCACCGCCTTGATGGGGTCCTTGTATACGGAGACCGAGTCGGGTCCGTGTCCGGTTGCCTCGAAGGCAAACTCGGAGTCTCCGAATCCCCATCTGTACGTGTTTTGAGGCGCGTCGGCGAACGCGAAGCGTACTGCACCTTCCACTGACGGGCTCCGCCACTGAGATGGCTCAGTGCGCACAGCTTGACGTTCGAGTCGCGCCGACCGTTCACGCAGCGTGGCGATAGGAGTGGCGTTGTCGCGGTTCGCGGGAAGTCCTTCGATCCACCGCCAGAGGTCCTCGATCTGTTCGGATCCTGGAAAGTCGGCTGGCGAGGATGGATCGTAGTTGAAGGGGAACCCCTTCGGCTGACGCTCCGCGAGCCAGGCGGGGAGTCGGAAGTTCAGGTTGTCCTTGAACAACACCGCGACCCAAGTATCAGGTCGCTCGGCGTAGACATCCGAGATGTAGTGGTTCTCCTGGCCGACGCCCGATCCCGGCAGGGTGTCTGCCCGATCGACGTAGTTGTCGTCTGCGACGAGGAGGATGTGCCTGCTGTCGACCACGCGACGCATGAAACCCGTGAGTTGGTCCCCGTAGTCAAGGTCGGCGTCGATGAGAACGTCGTAGCCGAGCGCCTTGAGCTGGCTGGCGAGAAGCCGAACCCATTGACGGTGATCTGCCGAGGTCCATGCGTACGAGATGAACAGATCTGCGCTCATGCTTCTCCTATGGTTCGTTCCGCCGGCACTCTCCAGCCGCCTCACCGGACGCCGCCCGACAGGAGCGTCAGGTTCATCAGGTTCATCGGCGGAGACAGGTGGTAGAAGGTGACAGTGTCGGATCCTGCCGTGCTAGCCAGTCCCACACCAGCAACCGTGCCGTCCTTCTTCTTCACGAAGCCCAGCGCACCCGAGTCGCCCTCCAGTGCGTGGATGTTCGCGGTGACACGATCTCCCGAGATACTCGTGATCGGTCCGCAGGTCTCCTCGGTGCGCGATCCGAACTTGCAGATCTCCATGCCCTCACGGAGCTTCTCCACCGGCAGGACCTCGGAGACCTTGTACTTGCCACCGATCAGGCTGGAGTGGAATGACGACCGCGGATCCAGCTTGATCAGCGCGAAGTCTGTGGTGATCGATGCGAATCCCTCGATGCTGGAGTACCGCGTGCCCTTGTCCTGCGCCGCGGTGTAACGCCCCAGAGGGACAGCAGTGAGTGGCGCACGTGCATCGGTGTAGAAGACCATGTCCTCGTATCCCGTGTTCTGGAGGCAGTGTCCCGCCGTGGCCGCGTACAGCTCCTTGCGGTCCGCGCTCGCAGCGAGGAACCCGATGGTGCATCGCTTGATACTCGTGTGCGCGTTGTTAACCTGCCCAATGGCCCCTCCGGGAGCGAAGCCACCGGGGAACGAGAGCCACTTGTTGTCCGGGGTAGCCGAGGCGACAGGTGCCATGGTCACCTGCGCGGCGACGAGCACCGACGCGGTGACGACAGCCCCTGCGATGCGTCGAAGCGTTGTGGTGGACACGGTTCAGCCCCCGATCTTGCTGAAGTCGTTGGGCCCCTGGTTGGGAGTCGCGCCAGTGACAACCGTGGGCGCGGAAGGAGCGGTCGTGCAGTTGTACACGGCGCACACGGTCGCATCCGCAGTCGTGGGAGACGCCGCCGAGGTCGTCGCGGTGCTGGTGCCCGCTGGCTTGGTCGTGGTAGCGCGTCCTGCGGTCCCTGGGGCGCATCCGCTCGGCAGGGCTCCAGAGATTGGGTCGACCGCAGTGCAGCGTGCCGCCTCGGTGTCGGGGGTCGCGGTCCCCCTACGACCGAACTGCAACCCGCAAGGGTCATCAGAAGCCCAAGGGGGATGGCCACCGCCAGGCGCTGTCTGCCGCGTTGTTCCATAACCTGAATGTTTACATATCGATTCTTGTGGTGTAGTAATCGCGCTCTTGGGTCGCGATGCCTACGTCACGAAGTCGGCTGGTCGGGCCGTCCGGGAGCCCGTAGCGACAACAGGGCCGTCAGCGTTGCTGACGGCCCTGTTCTGCGAGCTGGATCAGATCGGGATGTCCCCGGGCTCGACCGGGGCCACGGGCGTAACAGCTTCGGGCTGGCTGGCTTCTGGGAGCATCCACGGCTCCACCGGCGCGACGGGGGTGATCCGGTGGAGCGGGGGACCGACGTCGATCACCCGCTCGCCCTCGGGCGGGTAGATCACGGGGCAATTGGCGTCGAGATGGTGTTCTTCGGTGCCGTCGGGCCCGATGCGGATCGTGTGCGTGCAGCCGTCGGCGTCAGGTTCGGACTGACGGTTGGTCCCCCCGCCCGGGGTTGTGATTGAGGTGCCGTAGGAGCTGGTCGGTTCCGTCGCGCGGTGACCAGCGGGAGGGAATGAACAACTGGCCGCGCCAACGGTCAGCACCAGGGCGGCACCGGCTGAGACGATGGTCGAGAACTTCACTGGGGTCCTCCGGATTCGGGGTGAGGCCAACGTTTCAGAATACGTCAGAGGAATCGAATTAGCCAGCGCTACACCATCACTCAAGAAATAGGAACCTGCACATGAGCGACGAGGAAGAGGAACTGACCCCGTTCGAGAAGGCCTACCTGAAGTCTGACGTGCGACGGATCGTCGAGGAGGGCTTGGCGAACACCAGCCCCCGCCGCGTGTGGGCCCGCGGCCCTGACCAGGAGGATCCCGATGCGGCACAGCGCGAATACGACGAGAATCCCGAGCTGCGCGAGATGCTCAAGCGCGCCGCCGAATCCCCGAGAGTCACTCGCTCGTACCAGCACCGCGATCTGCCGCCCGAGGTCCAGGAGATCGTTGACCGAGGACTGTCGGTCCCCCACGAGGGCCTGCACCCTCGGCCGCTGCGCCGCCATCTGCCGCCCGAGGTGGCGCTGATGATGCTCTACTGCAATGACGTTGAAGCCAGCGCGCAGTTCTACCGAATCCTGGGCTTCGACCTTCGCGCGGAAAGGGTTGGGGACATTGATACGTACCGGTCCACCGGGTCCACGACTCTGTGGCTGTGGCCCGCGGGGGAGAGGCTCCCAGTGACCTACGTGCGCCTGGGGTGCAACGTGGCGGACCCCGCCGCGACCGTCGAGGCTCTACGGGCTGAGGGCTTCAGTGTCGCGGGAGATGTTGGTGTCGGTCCCCGGTGCGCCGTCGACCCGGACGGCAACCCGGTGGAGCTGGGAAGGAGGGGCCGCTGATGACCGATGAGGAATCCACTCGCATGCGCGCGTCCGCGCCCCGCGAGGCTCGGCGCAGCGTTGCCGTCCGCAGCGCGGCCGCGAAAGTTGCCGTCAAGGCCGCTACGAGACAGGGCAAGAGCCCGGACCTTCGCCTCGTCAAGCTCGCCGAGGCGACGTAGCTGGGCGCGTTCGGCTCTGGACGCCCCAGCTCGTGGAGAGGATGTCAGCGGTGACTGCCACGGTGGGGTACGGGGACTCCCGCACGGCGCAGACGGGCTGCCGCGCCTCCACCTGCTGACCGAGGTAGCGACAGATACTCTCCAACGCATGAACGAGGTGAGCATCCGGAGGTCGAAGTATCCGGGCAAAGAGGAGCGCTCGTATGACGTGCGCAACGCGGACATCCTGTACTCGGTTGGTGCTGCGTATCAACGACCGGGCGAGGACACCGAAGGAAAAGTCACCGGGCTATGTCCTGAGCGCGCATCAGTAACGATACGCAGAGGCGAAGGGCCCCGCGGAGAGGAACGGCATCCTTACAGCTTCACCGTGGGTGGGAGCATCGCCAAGAAGGACGGCACCGCTGGCAAGCGAAGTGGCTGCTTCTACTACACCCCGGTGAACACGCCTGTCTCATACAGTCCAAAGAACGAGCTGCTTGCCCCGGCGTGGGCACGGAGTCTCGTGACAGAGACTGTCACCGCGGACGGCAATTGGCACACATTCGACGGGGTCGAGGTCCGCAGGACGCGCGCAAACATCCAGGATCTGTTCATCGTTGATGGTGCGGCGCACATGCGCGACGAGCACCGCTGGGAAGTTGTCCGTCCACACCGACTCAGCATCGATATGAAGGCTGACGGCTCCGTCATCGTCGGGGCCGAAGGCCCCAAGATCAAGTCAGACGGCACGGAGAGCACGCTGAAGGGGTACGCAGTTCCAGCACCGTCCACGTATCCAGATTGGCTCTTAGAGCTAATAGCGCAGCAGCGAACTGCACTAGGACTTGACTAACCGCTCGTGGTGGAGCGGGGGCGGCGCAGCGGTCAGCGGTGACCGCCTCGGTGGGGCACAGGGACGCCCGCGCGGCGCAGACGGGCTGCGGTGTTCGCGGCGGCGCGATGGTCGGATGGCGTCGCGGCCAAGTTGATCCACCGAGTGTCGGTCCCCTCGGGCGGCACGAGCTTGAAGTGCTTCCGACCCTTCACCAAGGTCCAGCCAGCCGCCTGAGCAGCAGCGATCATCCTGTTCCGGTCCATGTCAGCGCCCCCGATCCTCGGGGGACCGACTCGCCGACCTCTGCCCGGTCCCGCTGCCGCCGAGGACCCGACGGAGCCACGGCCAGCGAGGCGCGAGCCAGATCAGCAGCAGCATGAGCCCGATCCAGACGAAGAAGATGATGTCGTTGGTACTCATGCCCCCGCCTGGCTTGCCGGGGGCTCAGGCACCGAGACTCCGGCACGGCGGAGCTTCGCAGCCAACTTCTTGACTGACGCGCGATCGTTTGGGTCGATGCACCTCAAGGAGATCCAAGGGGCCTCGACTTCCGCCGGTGGATCCAGCGGGAGTCGATGCGGCCCATACCGCTGCCAAGTCCACCCAGCGGCGAGGGCCGCATCGAGTACCCCGATGCACCAGAGCCTCTCCGCTGCCGCACCGCTCGGATTGAGTGCACGTGCGGTGTCTAGCCGCGCAGCGCGTACCGTCGCGTTCCGCCTCTCGCTGCTGGCACGCTTATAGCCCATGAGCCGCACCGTGCCCAGCTCGACATCAAGGTCTGCGACGTGCGCTATCCAGGCGAGGAACTCGACCGTCGGATCAACCATCTGCGTCGGCAGTAGCGCATCACCGTCGAGACGGTGCAGCAGGTGTTCCGCCTCGCCCTGCGCGAGACTCCCGGACATCGACCAGAATCCGTCATCGACCTCGCTGTGCCCGAGGGCGTCCAACAACGCGCAGTGCAGCTCACTGACACGGTACGTCCGGGCACCAAGGGTGCTGAGGATGTCGTATCGGTGCGTCTCGCATCGCTCGATGAGCAACATGTACCCGCTGACCAACTCCTCCGCGTCTCCGCATTGGATCCGCTGGGCCAGGGGAGTGCGGAACTCCAGTGTCGGTAGGCCCATGCGCGACGCTGCGGCCTGGAAGTCGTCGGTGAGGTCGCTGGCCATCAGGTCACCTGTCCGCACTGGTCGCAGGTGAGGTTGAACGTGATCCGGGCGCTGAGTCCATCCGCCGGTGACAGCGTGACGGTGAGGTCACGTGCCTGGAAGAATCCCCGGAGCTGGCCCTGACGCGCCGCGATGTCAGACCATGTCTGGCCGCGGGACGACACCGGCTCCACGTCGACCCAGTCGCGCTGCTCGTCATGCTCCTCGTACGGCGCGCGAGCGACGATCCGGGGCAGGTGGTGGCGGGTGTACGACACGACCTGCCCGTCCACGATCCGCTCGCGCTCCTCGGGTACGGAGATCCCGGTGGCCTTGACGCAGGCCAGCCAGCCGTCCTGGTCCAAGTGGGTCCTCATCATAGGAACCCGTCCGCGTCGGGGGTCAAGTCCTTCGGATCGAACGTCTTGGCCGCGAACTGGTCCTCGCGCGGCGAGCGGTCCTTCGGGTCGAACTGACCCGCCTTGTCGGTACCCTTCGGTGCACCGGGCACTGTGGGGGCTGTGGGTGCAGACGGAGCGTAGGCCGCGCCCTGACCCTCGCCGGGAGCCGGAGGTGTCCGAAGGTGCGGCGGGCACGCAGGGGGCTGCGGGGGACCAGGCAGGGGCACACCGCGCTGGAGACCGTGTGCGCGCCGGTCAACCTCCTCGCGCCACCAGGTCAGATAGAACGCGGCGACGTTGCCGTACCAGTCCTCATAGGTGTCGGGATCCGAGTGCGCCAGGCTGCGGCCAGCGGGCGTATCCGTGACCGCGGCGACAGGGTGGGCGAACGAGGCGTCGCCGCCCATGCTCCACGCGGCCTTGTCCCGGGCCTCCGCCCAAGCGGCTTCACGCTTCGCGCGCCGCTCGTCCGCGTCACGCTGCCCCCACCAGCCTCCGACGAGGAAGAGCGCCGCGACGACGACGACGATGATGATCTTGCCGGTGTCCATCAGGCGACCTCGCGCCACGTGCTGCACCAGCGCGCCAGTTCGACCATCGCGATCTCGGTGGCCAATCGGGCGATGAAGTCGCCGTCGGTCGCGGACCAGACCTGCTCCACG
This sequence comes from Tsukamurella sp. TY48, assembly GCF_019656655.1. Lineage (GTDB taxonomy): Bacteria > Actinomycetota > Actinomycetes > Mycobacteriales > Mycobacteriaceae > Tsukamurella > Tsukamurella strandjordii. The sequence continues at coordinate 2,181,396 of NZ_BPMV01000001.1, forward strand.
GTGTGGCTCTCCTTACCCACGGGTGCCAGTTCAGCCGCTTTCACGGCGTCCATGAGGGCCGGGTGACGGGCTTCGACCAGCTCGAATGCGCGGTGTCCGGCAACGTCGCCATCGAAGAAGCTGAGGTTCGAGGCGTACCGGCTCGCGGTCTGATGCGCCCGCGCGTTGAGCAGTCCTGCAACCGGCATGCTCACGTCGTCCCATGCCGCGGCGGGGCCGTCGATGGCCCGGTCTCCGGTGGAGGTCGCTGGGGTGGCGGCGAGGGCGCGGACGGCGTCGCTGCGCCGCTGCTCGTGCCCGCTGACGGTGGGGTGTGCGGTGAGGTACTCCAGCTCCGCGAGCGCCCAGTCCCGTAGGTTTGTCATTTCGTTTCTCCATTCATTTCGACAGTTAGTCCGTTAGTTGCTGTCGCTGTGCCAGCCGTGATCGGCCGCGTGTTGCCGTTGTGCCGTGCGGTTCTGCTGTTCCCGTCGGGCCTTGATCCAGAACCCGATTCCGGTGACCGCGAGGAGCGCAAGGAACCCGAGGCCGACCATCTTCACCTTATCTCCGAGGTCCGACATGTTTCCGGAGTCCGGCGCTGCCTCGGCGGCATTCCCCGACTCGGTATTGGTGTCGGTCCCCTGCGCCGGAGTAGGTGCCGTGGACCCGCCGGAGTAACCGGTATTCGAGCTGATTCGTGCTGCCACCGAAGGGCAGTACTTCGCGAGTTCCTGGACGGAACTGATCGGGCTCGGCGGCTTCTGTGGGATGCAGTTTTCCAGCTCGGCAGTGCTTGCCTTGAGAATCGTCGAGCAGTCGTTCTGGATGCCTGCCGTGTACTGCTTGATGCAGATGACATCGGTGAAAATGCGCTCGTTCAAGGGCGCGGACTTCTCGCTACATCCAGTTGCAAGGATGCCGATAGTGGCAATGGTTGCAGCGACCTTCGCGTGGTTCACGTTGCTCCTTCCTTGTTCGTCTCTAATTCTAGTGATCCGGACGGCCCTGTGCCGAGAAGTTTTGGCGTGTCTGCGCTGGCCGGCGACCTATTGATTCCTAATAGGTGAGTGGGATTCTGCGGACATCAGATGGTCCCCATTCGGCCTGTCAGAGCCGTTCCTCAGGCCAGACCGCGGGGTGCAGACCAGGACTGCTCGACACAGAGCTTCTGTGTGGTCGCGGCGCGACCACCGACGGCCCCGAACAGACCCAGATCCCAGATCGACCGAAGGGGCCAGACCGGTCAGATTGGCCCCTTCAGAGGGAGCCTCAACGGTCGAAAACCCCCTCCACAGACCTCCACGGTGTAGATGCGCACCACGCCGGGCACACCGGGGACCGACCCCCGGAAACATCCCGAGGATCCGTGATCCACGTGTGCCCGTGGGCACGTGTGCGCACCCACACATGTCATGTGTGCACCCGCACGCATCCACATGCATCAGGCGGATACCTCACCATCAGAATCAACAGAATCCTGAAACCAGAGTTCCCACCCAACAACCTGTGGAGAAATTTTCTGGAAAATGGATTTTGAAAAAGAATTTTGAAAATCTGAATTTTCAGAATCCGTACTACCAGTACGTGACATGTGGGTATCCACCCGGACGAAGTTGGCACCCTTCGCCTGACTGATCGGATGCAAGCGGAGCCGGGCCTTCGTCTTCGAGTACGCCGTGTGAGAGACGCGCGCGATGTTTTCCACAGTGGATCCGGCGGGGCGTGTTGCTGCGAGCAGTTCCCACTTCATCTCATCCGACGCCTTGAGGGCCAAGTGAAGCTCGTGCAGGATCTGGTGGACCTCGTTGATCGTGGGCTTGTGGTCCTCAACTGCACACTTCCGAGCCAACCCGATCAACGGCCTCACCGCATCGGTCAGTTCCGTAGCGTAGGCGGGAACCAAGTGCTGCATGAAATCACGTGCAGCCTTGTTGGCGATGGGATCCTTACGAGGCATGCTTGGCTTCTTCCTTACTCTATTGAGGCGTGGTTGCCGCTGGACTTGCTGATACCACCGGCGTAGTTCTCTGCGTCGCTGGGGTCATACATCGCCCGTTCCGGAATGGGAACCCAGTTCCCGTTCTCGTCCTGCCGGTCGAGATTGATCGGGCGGATCATCTCCAAGTCGGCCCAGTCCATTTCCTGCCACGGATTCTCTGCACCGGCGACGCCAGTCTCGAAGGCCCATCCGATCCGGGACTGGATGCGCGGAGTGGATTCCAGTGCGGTCTTCCAGCGCTGCCAGTTGTCCAGCATCTCGGGGGTGGCCTTGTCGTACTCGACGGGCTTCGCGCCGGGGCTGTAGATGTACGGCATCTGGATCAGCTCGACCTCGCCCGTGTCGGTGTCGAGGACGACGCCGCGGCCCTTCATCGACTTGGTGATGCTGGACATCGCGTCGGCGGCAGCCTCGGAACCGTCGAACAGCTTCGAAAGCGCCATGTCCTCCTTCTCACCCAGTGCGATACGGCTGCTGACCTGCGCCAACAGGGCGTTGGAGAAGCTCTTGTCCTCGACGCGCTGCGACGCCCCGATGAAGTGCACGCCGAGGGACCGACCGACCAGCGTGATCTTCTCCAGCGCGCGGAGGTAGTCCTTGAGCGCCGGGTCGGTAGCCATCGCCTTGGTGAAGAACGCCTGCTCCTCGAAGAGCAGGATGAGGGGTGGGAACGTGCTCGGGTCCACACCCTGCTCGACCAGGTTGTTCCTGCGCTGGGTCTCGTGGAGCACGTACGCGACCGCGCGGAGCATGCCGCCGCGGGAGGTGGCGACGTGGAGGACGCCGGGGGAGACACCGGGCTTCATCAGGCTCAGCCAGGTGTCGGCCTTCGCCGCACAGATGATCATCTGCGCTCCCTGGACGCACATCGCCGTCACGCCGGACATCATTGTGCGGGTCTTGCCGCAGCCGGTGGTACCGCAGACCAGCGTGTGCGGGATCGTCGCGAGGTGGTTCTCCAACCGCCGACCCTCCGCGGTGACACCCAGCGGCCAGGCGAGATCCTGGTACGCCTTCACCACGCTCGCCTCGGTGTTTCCGCTGGTAGGGCGCGTGAAATCCTCGGGTTCCATGCCCACGAACGAGGGGAACTGAAGCGGCTTGGTGTTGAGGTTGAGCCGTGCGAACAGGCCGTCGCCCGAGGGCGCGACCTTGAGGTTGGGCGTCCGGAGTACGGAAGCCAACTGCTTGATCTGGCGCTTGATGTCGTCCACTGTCTGTCCTCGCTGGTGGATGGGTTCGATGTCGATCCAGGGGCCGCGCAGGCCGATACCGGCACCAGCGAATCGCGGGCTGGCGTGGGATTCGTAGGTCACGGCCTTGCCGCCGGCCACCTTCTGCCGAGGCTCCGACCTGCGGATTCCCCCGGCCCGAGCCATCTCCCGCCACTTGTTGTGGCCTGGAGTCTCGCGATCCGCAAGGGCCGCAGCGAGCACCGGAACCTCGACGGCGATCACGTCGAGGGGGTCGGGCTCCGGCGGGGGCGGAGGCCGGAAGTCGAGGCTCCAGGACTTCATTACTGCGGCGAGCCGGACCCGGATGTCCCAAGTCTCACCTGGCCCGCGGGGGTCGGGTGACTCGATGGTCGACTGGCTCGTGACCATGTCGGTCTCCCACGGATTCTGCACGTGGAGCACGGATCCGGGGAACGTGCAGCGGAAAACGAGAGCGTCGTAGGTCGGGACGATCCGCACGTCGACCAGGTGCGGCAGGGCATCTCGCTCCCCGGAGGCGATCACCTGCACGCCCTGCTGTGCAAGCGAGGTGACAGCGTCCGTCATGGTCCGTGCTTTGCCGCCGACTGCGACCCGAGCGTGCAGACCGAGTCCGGCGCAGTGCTCGCGCCACAAGGTCGGGTTGCCCACGTAGGTCTCCCGCAGGAACTGCCGCGTGAGCTGCGCGTTCTGCTCCGGAGGTAGGTCGCGGCGCAGGCTTTCACCAGCGCGCGTCCGCTTGTGGACCTTGGTCTTCGGCAGGTCGCGGAGGATCTGAGCGGACCGCGCGCGCATCTTCTTGAGCAGCTCGGCGTCACTCGCCGCGTCGGGTTCGGGTGCGGCCTTTTTGCTCTTGCCGCGCCCCTTCGGTTTCGGGGTCTCGTCGGCGTCGAAGCCCTCCGGCCGGATTACCTTCCCGCTACCGCCAACCTGTTCCCCCTGCTCCGAGGTGACCTTGTCGAACGTCGGCTCCGGCTTGATCCGTTCGGGTTCCTGGGGGACCGACTCCGCCGGCCTATCGGTTTCCGGCAGGTGCTCCTGGTTCTTCGGCGATGGAGTCACGAACGGGTTCTCTTGCGCCGGAGCAGGATCGGCCTTGGGCCTGTTCCAGTTCAGGAAGTCGTCGAAGTCAGAGGTGCTCATCAAGGTCACCCTTCAGGATCGGGTCGTCGTCGAGCGGGCGGTGCCGGTTGGTCACGTGGATCGAATAGCGTTGGCCGACATCGTGATGCCGATGCACCTCGCCCTCGACGCGCATGGTCCCGAACTCGGCCAGCCCGATCGGTACGAAGCCCTGGAGTGGAGCTTCGTGCAGGCCGTCGTGCGTGGGCTCCAGCACGAGCGCCATGTCTCCGTCGCTGCGGAACTGACCGCCGACGATCGCGAAATGGGGAACAAACACCGTCTTACCTGGGAAGATGCCCCACTCGCGGTGCTTCTTGATCGAGCTGTACTTCACACCGCCGACGGTGAACCTGTCGAACAGGTTGGGGCGCTGGTGCCATACGCCCCAGTTCGCGCCCTCAGCGGCACGGTTCCAGCTCGCCTGCGCCGGACCCAGGCCACCTCGCCGATCAGTGAGGTTCGCCGCGGGGCCGTCGGTGGTCGCGCCGGAGGTATTGCGGTCCGTCATGAAGTGGATCAAGATTCCCGCACAGGTCAGGATCACGAAACCCCAGAACCCTGCGAGCGGCGCGCCGAAGATCAATCCGGCGACGAATCCGAGTGCGACCCACATGCGACCAAAGTAGCCCTCTGAGGGGGCTATTTCTAGCAAGGGTCGCCATTGTTCCTATTTCTATTGTTGTGGTGTAACGATCCTGGTCAAGGGGGCGAAACTGTCCAGACAGGGTGTGCCTCAGACGGACTTTTGCGACCTGGCGAAATCGTGTATGAATAGAGTCGGTTCGATCATTTCCAGACAGTTGTAGGGGAATCTCTAGAACCTATTCGGACGATTTTGGGAACGAGGGGCAAATGTCCACGGGGCAGCGCATCGGCTACACCCGCGTCAGCACCGCCGACCAGAACACGGACCGGCAGCTCGACGGAATCCGGCTCGACCGGACCTTCACCGACAAGGCGTCGGGCAAGAACACCAACCGGCCCGAACTGACCCGCGCCCTCGACTTCATCCGCGAGGGCGACACCCTCGTGGTCCACTCCATGGACCGACTCGCCCGCAACGTCGAAGACCTCCGCCGCGTCGTGCGCGAGCTGACGAGCCAGGGCGTACGAGTCGAGTTCGTCAAGGAGGCCCTCACCTTCACCGGAGACGACTCCCCGATGAACAACCTGCTGCTGACCATGCTCGGTGCGGTCGCAGAGTTCGAGCGGGCGTTGATCCTGGAACGTCAACGCGAGGGCATTGCGCTCGCGAAGGCGAAGGGTGCGTACAAGGGGCGGAAGGCCAAGCTCACCGCAGACCAAGCCGAGGAGCTTCGCCAGCGCCTCGCCTCGGGAGAGTCCGCGACAGCCCTCGCAGCCGAGTACGGCGTCGCCCGCAGCACCGTTTACGACTACCGGAAGCAGGCAGCATGAGCTTGACCAAACCCGTCCGCCGGTTCCTCTGGGTTCTCCTGATCGCGGGCACCGCGGGGTCGGTCGCGGCGAACATGGCTCACGCGCACCCGGGAATCGGCCCGCGGATCATGGCGGTCGCCGCTCCCGTCGCTCTTCTGGCCTTCACGCACCTGGTCGGTCTGTGGGGCCGGATTCGCGCGAGCGGAGTGACGTACTGGGCGATCCTCGTGACGGTCGCGCTGATTGCTGCCGGTGCCGCGCGGGTCAGCTTCGCGGCTGTGCGGGACCTCGCTGTGTCCTACGGCTATGGGCCACTCGATGCTGCCCTGTTCCCACTGATGCTCGACGGCGGTCTGGCGGTGACGGCGCTGGCGCTGGTGGTCTTGAGCCGGTTCGATGCGGAGGCCGCGACGGGCGCGGACCAGGCTGTGGACCACCCCGGTGACGAGGCTTCGCGGTCCGCGGTCATGGTCCAACCGGCCCGCGAGCCGGTCCACGAGCTGGCCCATGCTGCGGTCCAGGCTGCGCCGACTACTCGCGACATCGAGGTGGCCGATACCGCACCTGCCGTCGCCGATGAACCGGTGCTGGCCCACGCTTGGTCCACGATGGGCCACGCCGTGACCAGCGCAGATGATGACGATGGGCCAGTCAGTGGACCGGCCGATCCAGTGGTGGCCCAGGCGGCGGACCTCGTGGCCCGTGACGTGGTCCAAGTGGATCAAGCCGTCGTCGAAGAGGTCATCCGCCGGCTCAACGCACGCGAGTCGGTGCGGTCCATCGCAGCCGCCGATGTGGCTGCGCGAGGCACTGTGACCAAGATCCGCGACGCCCTTCCATCGACCGATGGACCGGCAATCAAGGCTGTGGCATGACGCGCCCGCCACTCCCGACCGGCAACGTGTACGAGGTCGAGGTCGCCCTGATGATGAAGCTCGGCGAGGCGGTCGAGCTGGCCCACGAACTCGCTCGTGTGTCACCGGATGAGACTCGCGCGCTCGGGCTGGAGCAGACCATCGACCGGTGGAATCAGGACCTCGCGCGCATGTACTGGCGCACGGTCGGTCCACGCGGCGAGGGGAGCCACCGGTGACTCGGGAACTGATCCATCCGCTGCCGACTGGCACGGCGCACGCCGCCGAGCGCGACCTGATGATGAAGCTCGGGGAGGCAGTGAACGCGGCGCACCACCTTGCCGCGGTTGCGCCCGAGGAGGCTCGGGCGGTCGGTCTGGACGACCTCGTGGACCAATGGGAGCAGCAACTCGGCACCTTCCATTGGCGGACTGTCGGAGCGACGGCGCGGAACCTATGAGCGGCGAAGAAGCGGTGAGCCACGAGGGCCTCGTGCGACGGATAGAGGCTCTTGAAACACGTGCCCTTCGGGAGGCTGTGCTCGACCGGGTTACCCAGATCAGCAGCGAGCTGTCCGACCGGCTCAAGCCTTCGGATGGGCTTGTCCGCGAGTACCCGCTGGACAGCGACGGATTGATCCGCAGCATGGCCTCGACGCGCGAGGAAGCGGACGTACTGCTCCGCGCCGTGGTCCTGAAGATCGCGCTTATGCGCGCCGCCGAGAACGCGATTGGTCCGGAGCTGCGCCCGGACCTGGATGACGATGCTCGGTGGCGTGCGACGGGAGAGCTTGCCCAGGCCGTGTGGAGTCCGTTTGCTGCCTTTGTCGACCTCTATAGCTCCTGGCAGGAGGCGTAATGAATCAGTTCACCTACCGAGTCGAGTGGTCCGCCGACGTGGGCGAGTGGATTGCGACCTGCGACCAGATCCACGGGCTGTCAGCCCTCGGCGGGACGCCGTCGGAAGCCGTCAGCGACATCGTGGACCGCGTGGCCGAGATCGCACGCCGCGGCCAGCAGTGGTTCTGGACCAAGGAGTGGCAAGCGGGCGAGCGGGAGGTCGACGAGCACATCGCGCGAGGCGAGGTAACCACTTTCGCGTCCGGTGAGGAGTTCATCGAGCACCTGGATGAGGCGGTGAGCGAGGGGACCGACGCCGACATCCACCGCACGGTGCTTACGGATGCCGCGGTCGATTGGGTCAAGTCGGATTCCTTCGTCGCCGGCACCTCGACGATCTACCTCGTCGCTCTTCCGGTCCACCTGAACCCGGGCTACGACGTGGTTCCTGACCTGAACCGGGGGTACTTCCTGGACCCGCACGAGGCGGCCATCGAGGCGCGCAAGCGTCTGGAGTTCCAGGTGGTGAACGGGCCCGTCGAGCACCGGCACAACTTCGCGGTGTCGGGCGCGCAGGTGATCCCAGTGAGCCCGAACGGTTTCCCATCGGGCCTACCGTTGAAGCCTTGGTCGGTCCGCGTGGCAAGGAAGGGGACCGACGGTGATCGATGACCCAGCAGAGCTGTATGACGGCGTCGTGAATCTGCTCGATGGAGTGACCCAGGTCCGGCGGCAGCTCGCGGTGCTTCGGCACCGCTATGGCGCGCTTGATGTCGACCGGCTCGGCGTGGACGAACTCGGGCCGGCGGTGTCGGTCCCCTCGCTTCTGACGGGGGTGCACCGGGGACTGGAGTGTGTCGACGAGGCGCTCCGGACCGTCGATGACGCCGTGCACCGCGCGATGGGGCACACGACGCGGCTCAGGACGAACGGGGACCGACAATGACAGAGGACATCTGGATCATCGAAGTGCCCGCCATCGACAGGCTCCGGGAGTGGGAGACCGCGCGCGGCGCTGGATACTTCGCTGATCCAGCCGAAGCTGCGGCAGCAGCAGAACGGTGCATGCTGGAGGGCATCCGCCTCTGCGTGCGCGTCGACCCGGATCGTATCGTCCTTGCGGACGATGCTGGCTGCATCCGAGGCATCGACCAGGCGCACGAGATCGCGCGGATGGGTGCGAACGTGATCCACCTGCGGCCCTCGGGCTCACCACCTCCGGAACCGCCGCGGCACGTCGAGGTGCCTGGTGGACCCGAGATGGCTCTCCTGACAGCACAGCGTGCCGCCGCCGACTTCGAGCTGTCGGGTGGTAGCGCCGCGGCTCGCCGCGAAGCCGCGAAGCTCACTGTCGAGCTGGACCGCCAGCAAGGCAAGGAGCCGGAGCCGTGGGTCCTCGCTGTCGCCGAAGGTCGACTACCTGCCTGATCCCTACCGAAGGACTGAAATGGACAAGAAGCCGCTGATCATCGGTGGTGTTGCCGTGGCGCTGGTAGCCGGTATCGCTCTGGTTCAGACGGCGACCGACAAGCCCGCTCCGGCACCACGTGCGGCGGTGTCGATCCCCACGACGACGCCCGTGTGGACCCCGAGCACCCCGACGACGACCATCACCACGACCACGCGGACCAGCTCGGCGGCAGCGAGCACCACGGTGTCCGGGCGCGCTGAGACCAAGGCCCTGTGCACCCAGGTTCTGGCCGCTGTCAACCGCCGGTCCCCGGCGACCGACGCTCTCAACGACCACGTTCGCGCCGAAGGGTGGACGTGGAACTCGGTGAAGCCCATCGCCTCCGCCGCGGCTTCCGCGCTCGACGGGGAGTCGACCACGGTCATCGACCTGGCACGTCGCAGCGGTGCGCCCAGCGAGGTGACCAGCGCCGCACGGGACTACGGTGACGCGGTCGGCGACTGGGCAGAGTCGATCCGCGGCGACCTGGCGGCCAGGAGCACCGAGGGTTTCACGAGGACGAACGCGCTCAAGCCGCACGTCCGCGAGCTGGCGCAGGAGTTGGACAACCAGTGCAAGACGTAACGTGTCACAGAGCCTCAGCCGAAGGCCCACTGTATGGGCTCAAGCTGTAGCCGCGTTAGTCGCCTGAGACTTGTTCGCCAATGCTCGTTCGGCGCGCGTGGTGGCGGCGCTTTGTATGAACGCGGCTTCGCGAAGGCGGCGAGCCGGGGTGCTTGTTGCGATGGTCGCTGCCGATCCTGCTGACCTGTAGAGGGTCGTTGCGGCGTCCATTGTGTGCGATAAGAGCGCGGCGCGCGTTGAGGTCATTTCGTCGAGGTTCGCGGTTGTGCTGGCGATCTGGTCGAGGCGGTTGCGTAAGCGCGTACGGGTGTCGGCGACGGTGCCGGCTGCGATCGGATCATGCGCTGACAGGTCGCTGGCGATGCCGGCGAGCAGGCCGAGGGCGAGAGTGGCGTTGGACCGGGCTGCGGCGACCGGGGTGGTTCGGGCTTGATCGGCAGGGATCGTAGACATGATCTGCCTGGTCGGGATGTGCCAGCCGGGCTGGTCAATCTCGATGGCGACGGTGCTGGAGGCGTTCGCGGCGATGAGTGGAAGTTCCGTGACTGAGCTGGTGAGATCTCGGGGATTCGGGATGGCGACCGCGTGGACGACCTCACTGTTCGGCTCATAGGCCCAGGCGATGAGGAGGCCGATCCAGGGCCACGAGGTGACGAAACGGGCTTCGCCTGTTATCAGGAGGTCACCGTTGGAGGTGCGGCTTGCTCGGAGTGAACCTCCGTGGCTGGGTAGGCCTGCATAGGTGATCCCTGCGAGCACTTCGCCAGAGAGTAGCTGTGGTAGCCATTGTTCGCGAATGTCCCTGGGCGCGCGCATGACTCGTAAAATGGCGCCTTGGTGCTGAGCCCAAACGAATCCGGTACTGAGACAGCTTGCGACGAGGGTCTCGCCGACGTCGAAGATGAGTGGCAGTGGTGCATCGGCTGCGACAACTGCGAACAGTCCGGCGTCACGGAGGGCTGCGAGGTGACCGGGCGGCAGCGTTTTAGACTGGTCGATGACAGATGCATGCGGGCGAAGGATGTGCTCGGCGACATGCGCACTTGCCTCGAGGATCTCTGCGGAGCTACTCGTCACGTGCTAAATCTACCGGGTAGTGGAGGGCGACGGTCGGGAAGGACGCAGTAGCTATGGGGGTAACCGACACACGAGTCTGGACCATCGCGCGGGCTATGGATGGCACCCTGCGGGTCTTAGCGGTTGGAGAGCGACGCGCCACAGGGGGAAGGCTTGCAAACGCCGCGAGGATACGGGGGGCGGTCTTTCGTGACGTCGAGCGTGCGGCTTTCGAAGTCCTGGAGACGGGGCAGAAGATTGTGGTCGGGGATGCAGTTGGGCATCCCGTTCGGCATCCAACGACGGCGGGCGCGGTCGCTGCTGTAGTCGGTTTCGACGCGACATCCGTCGAACGCTGTGCGGCGGACCTCGCGACCTGGCTGTGGGTTCCCTCAGTCGAGTCGGGGCCCCCGCGCTTGCATCTGTCATTGGCGGCGATGAATCTGCTTGGTGTAGACGAGGACTACCGCGACCGATCAATGCATGGGCCGGCGGACTTCTTCACTCGGGTTCCTTCGCTTGGACTGGCAATCAAGCATGTTGACTGGATCACAAGCCCGCTGGTGCCCGAGAGCGCGGACCAAGTGGTGAGGTCGGCTGACCTGGGTGTCGTGCGGGACGGGGGAGCCGTGGTCGGCGTCGAGTCAATCGAGGTCCGGCTACCGTCCGCTGAGATTCTCGGCATCGGGTGGGAGGTGTCCACCCCGAGTGAATCAGCCCTGGCAGACGCAATTCTGGCAGATGTCAATGCCCGCGCGAGCGGGACGCACATCGCTCTGCTGGACCTGCGATTCCCAGCAGCGCCGTATGTTCTTCGGTGGCTCGGCGGCCCGCCCGAGGGCATCGGGCATGGCTTCAGTACTGGTCAGAACAGCGGCATACACCCGGATGACCGTCCGGCCATAACGGCGGCGATAATCGCTGCCGCCACCATGCCTCGGAACGAGCCTGTTCCAGTTGCCGCACGGATTCGAGCGCTGGCGGGCGGCTGGATTCGGATGCGCGCGGCGGCGTGGTTCGTCGACCACACGGTTGCCCCGGGAGTCGTCGCAGTCCAGGTGACCCACACAAGTTGCGACAGCGTCTAGGTTCGGCTAGCGTACGAAACCAGTTCGAGGCTTCACCCCTGTGAATTCGACCCAACGATCGGTTCACCCGAAGCTCTCGGATCTCCGCAGAATCGACATTGCGTCGATTGCTTCGTCGGCCTCCCTTTGGATCGCTCGGCCCGCGGCGGCGTTCATAGCGCCTTCTTAAGCGTTTCGGTTTGCTTCTACACGGCGATCCGACCGCTTACGTGCCGTATGCCCAAGTCCATGCATCCAGGAGTCCGCCCGCAATGCATCCTCGTCCTTCGCTGAGATCTCTCGTTCTGACACTGGCGATTACGGCCACCGTCATGGGAGTCGGTAGCGCTTCGGTAAACGCTGACCCCGCTCCTAAGCCCACGAGCAGCGACATCGTGCGGACGAAGAGCACGCCCGACGGATTCAAAATCATCATCAAGCTTGAGAAGAACAAGCTCGACGCGGTGCCCCCGCTCGACTCCAGCCCGTTCTCACGGGAGGCGTTCCTGGCGGGAGACAACACCGTGAAGATCGAAGGCCCCCGCGGTGGCAAGCTGCTCGGCGCATCCTTCGAAACTGGCTACCAGATTGGCTACCCGGCCAAGGTCGGCGCGGACGGTGGAGCAACAGTCACCCTCACGACCCCCGACCTTTCGGTTAACGGCGGAGTCAACACCGGTGTAAATGCTTCTGTTACGCCCTCGATTCAAGGCCAGGGCGGCGTCAGTGGAGGGCAGCCGTCGGGGTCCGTGAGCGGTGGTGTCACAGGCACAGTCGGCGGAAATGCAGGCGCGAATGTCGGTGCGCAGAGCAAGATCATCCCGAGTCAGACCGCGACGTTCAAGATTGAGCATGGTGGGATCACTGAGGTGCCCATCGGCAAGATCGCCATGACCTCAGACTTCGCCTACCTCAGCCTGAGCGGTGTGCATCTGTCCGCCAGCGGCGCGGCTGGGCAAATGACAGTCCGCACATTCACGCGCGTGATCATGCGTACAGAGCTGGGCTCGACTCAGTTCGTCGCTTACGGTCCCGCCACTCGCCTGTAGGAGATCGCGGTGTCTCAGATCAAGAGAATCCTATCGGCGTTCGTCCTCGCAGTGCTCGTCGTCACGGGCGTAAACCTGCAGGTTGGCACGGGTGTCGCGAACGCCGATTGCCAGGGCGACTGGGCCGCATACTGGCGGCAGAATTCGCCCGGTACACCTGTCCCGCCGATGCCGCCGCAATGGTGCCAGACGCAGCAGCCGACGCAGCCCACACAGACGCCTTTGCCGACAGCCGCGCCGACGAATACCGCGATCCCGTCGCCCGTATCGCCGACGCCCGAGCCCACGACTGCGCCCCCAAGCCCTACAACTGCGCCCCAGCAGTCGGGCAACGGTGCAGGATCCGTGCCCACCGCTGCAAATCCTCCTGAGACGACGCAGCCATTCCGCCTCCCAGGTGACACGACCGCGCCTCCAACGACGCAGCCTCCAACGACGGCACAGCCGACACAGTCCTCGGCCCGGGCATCTGTGCCCCAGTCTGTCCCTGCCACGACGCCCGCGAAGGCGCAGCGTGAGATGACGGACGCGCAGAAGAAGAAGAAGGAAGAGGCGAACTGCAAGCCTAATCCCTGGTTCGACCTAATCGACGTCAAGGCGGATCCGATTAGACCTGGGCATCCCGACTATGCGAAGTGGAAGGATTTTGAGAGCAAGGTTCGGCAGCAGCCAAACTATAAGGCGAAGAAGAAGGAGCTTGCACCGGGCGAAGAGCCTGATCACATTCTCGCGGCACGCGCGTTGTGGGAGCTCCCTAACTTCAAGAATCTACCTCTCAAGTCGCAGTTGGAGATCGCCGACGATCCGGCGAACCTGCGCCCATTGAACGGCTCGATCAACGGTTCGAAGGGAGGGCACCCCGCTAGTCAGTACGGCCAGACTTGGTTTCCCCGCCCTCGTGTGGACGACAAGATCACGCCCGAGGAACTGGCCGCAATGTGTGAGGCGGAGGAAGAGGCAACCCCTGTCATCATGTTCCTGATCTCTCAGAAGCTGGCAGAGAATCCGACATCGGCTGGCGCGGGGGAGGGCACAGGAGAAGGCGAAGGCAGCGGTTCAGACACGTCAGCTTCGACTTCGGGCTCGGACTCGGGTAGCACGGCCACGCCGACTTTGACTTCGGTCCCGACGCCCACGGAGGTTCCCTACACGCCTCCTCAGACTGTCACCCAGCCGCCTGGCACTCCTGAGTACCCGACGGGAACTCCCGCGCAGCCGCCGGCGACGGAGAACCCGCCTGCGGCTCCTCCGAAGCCGACCCAGACGGAGAAGCCTGCTGAGGTGCCTGCTCCGACTACGCAGGCTGCTCCTGAGCCGGCGAAGGGCGGTTGGTGGAGCAGAAACTGGAAGAAGGTCGCCGTCGGTGTTGGAGTCGGCGTGTTGGTCGCTGGCGGTGTGGCGTGCGTTGTCGCAACTGCTGGAATCTGCGCCGCCGTGGGCGCGGGCGCGGCGGGTGCGGGCGGCGCCGCAGCGGCAGGCGGTGGAGCTGCGGCCGCTGGCGGAGCTGCAGCCGCTGGCGGAGCTGCAGCACCTGCTGCTGTAGGGGCAGGCGCCGCCGCAGTCGGGGTTGCCGCAGATTATGCCCTCGCGGGCTGAGCCTGATTGTCGTTCGAAGCTAGGAGATATGAGCCGTGAGTGATCGCAATTCATTCGAGGGCAGCGAAGATGAGACAGCGCCGCTGGACCGCGAACAGGCCGATTCGGTTCCCGTCGACGACGGGGGCGAGCAAGTTGCCACCCCAGAGGGTTCAAAACCGAAACGCAAGACATGGCTCGCGGTCGGATGTGCAGCGGCTGCGGTTGTCGTCGTAGTCGGCGGCGGGACGATCTGGTGGTCAACAACCCGTGACAAGGATGAGAAGCCGACGAGTTTCGACCTCGGGCGAATCGACTCGGTGGTGTCCAAGCTTCCCGTCGGAACACAGGTAATCAAGGGGCCGAAGAAGACCTTCAGCGCTGATGACGTGCGTGGATTGAATGCGGGCAATGACTCGATCAAAGCGCGTCCTTCTGCTTGCCAGGATACGAAGAAGGTCAACACTGACAGGTTGATCGGAGCAACCGCGCAAACGGTATCTGCCTTCGACAAGGGCGTGCGCTACATCGTTACCGCTGAGGTGATCCCGAGCAAGAACGGCAAACGTACCCGGCCCGACGGCGCTGCGTGCGCCACTGTGTCCTACGAGTTTCCTGACGGCGGGGCTTCGATAGCGACTACGCCGCGCGACAAGCCTGAGATCGCCAATGCCGAGGTCGAAGCGACTCGCACGGTTGCGCGTACAGGACAGAACGAGACTATCGATAGCTACACGTTCGTGGCGTGGGTTGATGACTTCCACGCCGTGGTCGTGCAAGCTGCTTCTGATCCGACGTACAAACCCCAGGCGAGCCCGATTGATCCGACACTGGCGAAGCAGTTACTGGTCGAGGGCGTCAAGCTCGTCACCGCCTAGCAGAACGAAGCGTAGGGGTATCCGCCACGGCGATATACCCACTCCCGCGCGTGTTTCCGAAGATTCCAAGGAGAGCGCCCTGTGACATACAGTGAGGCCATGCACCCTCTGGTCGACCGACTCGATGCCGCCTTGGCGGCGAACTACCCGGCTCTGTACGACGTGCTCGCGCCCGGCTCACCGGGTGAGGACATCGATGAGCTAGAACGGGAGTTCGGTATGCCGCTTCCTGAGGCATACCGTTCGTTTCTTGCCTGGCGTGGACCGAACCCCCCCGGTACGTACCCATGCTCCGGCTACATGATCAAGATTTACGAGTTGACCTCGGCGCGGAACGCGCTGGAATCGGTCCAGATGCACCGAGATCTCCGCGAGGAGCCTGGGTGGGTGCAGGCTGCATGGTGGGGCGAGTTTTACCTTCCGCTGATGGCGCATGGCGGTCCGGAGCTGGTGATCGACATGGCGGGCGAGGCGCTGCTAGACAGCGGAGGCGGAGAGGACAACCCGTACCCGACGCAGCCAGCGCAGGTGCTTGAGTTCCACCACGACTCAGAGATGCGGCCGATACATGCGCCGAGCCTTGAGGTGTGGTTGGAGGCGTTCGCGATCACGTGCGAGCGGAAGCTGTTCGGTGTCAATGTGAATGATTACGGGTCGGGGCGGATCGTGGAGCTTACCGACGAGAACGACGCTTTCGAACACGTGCTCAAGGAACTCGCACCGGGCTTCCCCACTGATACGACCGTGCTGCACTTCCCGGACTACTTCGATATGTAGCGTCGCGGATTCGCGGTTCTTGGGATTTCCACCGTCAACATGCAAGTCGCTGGTCGATGCGCACTATCACCAGCTGTTCCTGTCGGTGCACCCGTCCGCGCTTGGTCGCCAGGTGTCACCGGTTTGGCTCCTCGACCTGCCGCCGGATCAGCTCCCCGGCTTCCGCGAGGTCGACTACGCCGCCATCCCGCAGCGTCCTCCAGTATCGGCGCTGTTCAGCGAAGTAGTCCTCAACCCAGTCGGGCAGGGTGGGCACCTCGTCATGTTCTTCCTCCACATCAATTGGACGCACCAGCTCCCTGTTCGGTTCCAATCTCACCTGCGATGTCGGTCCATCCGGAGTTGTGCCGCGCGCAACGGAGCGGACTTGGTGATCACCTCTGACAAACTCGACGATTCGGTAGGACTCGCCACAGTGTGGCTAGAGTCTGGTGATCGCGGCCGAGTAGCGCGGGTCCACGCCGAGCCAACGGAGGCGCGTTGAAACCGGAAGTAGTGCTCTCTGCGTTCGTACTTCGAGCAAGGAGAGTCCTCGCGCACTCACTCGTCCGAGAGCATCGTTCGGAACTGAAGGACTATGCACTCGGCAAGCACACGATCTTGCTCTCCGTGTCCCCCGACGGGGCTGCTACGCCACGAATGAAGCCATCCGATACCGGCGACGAGGAGCTGTTCGAGTCCTTGGCGAGCCGGATTCGGCCGATCACCCTCGGAAGCGAAGCCGTCAGCTACAGGTCCGTCATGAGGGCCCTCCGAGCCGGAGTTTCCCCTGAACAGCTCAGCGTCGTATCCGACATGACCCACGATGAGTGGGAAGCCCAGTGGGAACTCGTGGCCGCACGCGACGGGGAGCACCAAGGCTTCAAAATGATCACCGAGGAAGGCGAACTGACGGACCGCGAGATCGCTTTCGGGTGGTTCTACTGCGACGTGGCGCACGCAGATGACGCCAAGGTGAAGACACCCGGCGTCGACCTCGCCAACAGGTTTCTCGCTGCACGGGCCCTGTTCTCGCGGATCGTCTTCCTGATTGAGCTGACGTACTACCTCATCCTCCAGCTTGCCGAGGAGGGGGGCATCGAACTCGATCCGGTGGCGGTCGAGTCGGTGGTCACCGCTGCAGAAGCTCCGCAGCCCCAGTCATTCAAGGTGTACTTCGGCCCGGTCGGCACCGAGATGCCGGGCAACCTTGACGATCTGCCTGAAGGGTTCACAGAGTTGTCGACGGTTGACGCGCTTCAGCACCTTCGCGGCGACGACTTGGACGCCGGGGCGCAGATCATTGCGCGAGTCGAGGATGACCCATCTGACTGAGATCCAGCACAGTCTTAGCTCCACCAATCTCGTTCGCGCTGTCGGTCCCCGCGGCGATAGGCTGGTCGGCTTTGCTCCCGGCAGCTCCAGGAGGCCCGCCGTGATCACGTTCAAGCTCAAGCTCGGCTTCGGTGTGCGCCACGACCCCGCGGTGACCTCGTGGATGGCGCGGGGTGTCGCGCTGGACCTGGGGGACCGACTGCATCTCGAGTTCCGGCTGCGCGCGGACTGGGACCCGAAGTGGTTCGGGCGCAGCCACGAGCCGGGCGGCATGTCCACCGGCTACACGGGGTGTGTCGGCCCCCTCGCGCTGGAGTTCGACCGGCGGCACCTGACCTACGGCGAAGCGGTGGGCGCACCGACGTACCTGCGGGACCCCGCGTTCGACTGGGTGATCGACGAGTTCGACCACAGCTTCAACGCGCTGGCCATCGCGAGCCTGACGTACCACTGCGACTGGTCCATCTGCGACATCGGTGATGAGCGCCGCACCGAGTTCCAGCAGCTCATCGCGCGACTGGAGGAGCCTACGCCGGAGTACACCGACGGGGAGCAGACAATATCCGATGCGGCGGGGGACCTGTTCCCGGAGGTCAAGGTGGGAGAGGCGGTCACGATGCGTCCCTTCACTCCGGCGGAGCACGCGGCGCACGAGGCGTGGCAGGTGCGGGTGGCTGAGTGGGAGCACCGGATCGACGAGGCGCGCCGGGACTTCGTTGGCGTCATGCGATACCTCTGGTCCTGAGTATCGAAATACCGGAACGTTTCTCGTTTCCGAGTGGTGGTGTAGGAGCCGGCGAAATGTCGGTCCCCCTCGACGCGATGAGGTTCCCGGCGTGTCGCCCCATGGACCTTCGCGGCGGACCAGGATGGATCACGAGCGGGTTAGGGGCCCGCTCGAACGGCGAGGTCGCAGGGGTGCCTCCCTCGCCGGTGTGTTGGGAGAGCGACGGTACCCCGTCGCGGGTGGACCGGGTGTGTGCCGGATCCGCCACTGACCCCCGCTCGGTTGCGTGGCCGAGTGGGGGTCTTCACGCATCTTGAACTGGCACAATCGGAACCATGTCCGACGACGTGAACAGGGTAGAGGCAAACCTGCTGGCCCGCCCGGACATCCTGCGCCAGATTGAAGCCAGCCGAGTCGCGGGGCCCGAGAAGACGGGTCGCCCCGCGCGGAGGCCGCACATGGACATCGCTCGGGCGCGTTACGGCGTCCTGGATTGACTGAGCTACCCGATGGCTCCGGACCTGGCGGCGTCGAGCGCGGCGAGCACGTCCGCGGGCCCGTGGAGCTGGAACACGTCGATCGGGCTACCAGACGCAGGAGCCCGCCGCCTCAGCGTCCGGGGCGGCGGGCTTCTGTACCTGCGGGGTTGCTACGCGGCGAACCTCTCCAGCAGGTGGGCCCGCTGACGCTCCCCGAGGCCAGCGACACGACGGGTGTCGGCGATCTCCAGCTCCGTCATGATCTCGGTGGCCTTGACCTTGCCGATCTTCGGCAGGGCCTGCAGCAGCGCAAGGACCTTCAGCTTGCCGACGGCGGGTTCGTCGGCGCGGTCGAGCACCTCGGCCAAGGTGGTGGTGCCAGCCTTCAGATCGGCCTTGATCGCGGCGCGTGCTGCGCGGACCTCGGCGGCCTTCGCGAGGGCGTTGGCGCGCTGTTCGGGGGTGAGAGTGGGGAGAGCCATGGTATTCCTCCTGGTGAGCCGGATAATGCTGTCGGAGCGCACGCTAGCGACCTGGGCCGACAGAAACGGCGCACGGTCGCGAGTCGGTCCCCCTTGGCCACGGCGGAGCCGGGTTACCGGCGGTCCAGGAGGAGCACCAGCTCCGCCACGAATCTCTCCGTTGGCCGCTGACCACCCTTGCCCTGCTCCAAATCGACCTGCTCGCACACCAGAATCTTGCGCGCGGTGTCGAACCCGAAGCCCACTTCCCGTAGCCGGAGGAGCATCCGATCCTTCACGGGATGGTTGCGACGCTGGTACAGGAGCTTCGGATCCGCAGCCACCGCTTCAACCAGCTCCTTGTGGGCCTTGGTCAGGCGTGGATCTGGTCCGTCGAAGTAAAGGTCGCGCGCGGCGGGCGAGATCGGGTTTAGCACTGCGCCCATCTGAATCGCGCCCAGGTCTGCGTCGCGACGGGGCCGCGGGAACATGCCCGTGTCCACCACGTACGCCAGCACGGCGAGGAACTCACAGGTCATGTTGATGATGTCCGCGGGCATCAGCACGTCAGCCTCCGACAACCGAGGGGGCATCGTCGCCGCGCACCACCGCGGGACCACGTTGGCCTGCGCTGTGGAGAACAGTCCCAACTTCTTCGCGGCCTCGTGGAGCGCCAGGGCCTCCGCCTCTTCGCGCGCGTTGCGGGTGGAGCCCACCCGACCCACGTGGGTCTCCGCGAGAGCCATGTAGGCGGCAACAGCGGCCGACGGGTCCGCGTCGAGGACCCGCTGGATCGCGCTCGACGGCAGCGACTGGGGCATGTTGAGGCGGGCGGCGGCTTCGAGGACCTGGGCTTCCATGACCTCGAATCTAGCGGCAGGGTGTGACAGGTTTTAGGGGCTGACCTGGGAAATTCGGGGGATCAGGATGGATCAGGCGCAGGTGCCGGCGAGTCGGTCCCCCGATAACGGTGATGGCGATGAGGCCGCTGGAAACACGCGATACAGACTGCAACCGGAACGACATATGGACTGCGCATAATCCCAGGTCAGTGATCGTAGAGGCGACCGGATCGGGAAACGACCTGCATCACAATTTTGGGTTTTTCCCAAACTTTGTTTGTACCATAGAGGCATGACGGAATCCATCGGGGAACGTGTTGCTGCCCTGATCCCGGCCCGGGGCCAGGGCAAGTTGGCGGACGCCATTGGGATGGCACCAGACGCGCTGTCACGTGCGTTGAGTGGGCAACGCAATTTCAGTTCGGGAGAACTAGCGCGCATCGCTGACCACTACGCCGCTGACCTGCACGAGCTGATTACCGGTGAGCCTGATCCGAACAGGATCGTCATCGCGGCGCGGCACACCTACGACCGGGATACCCGCGAGCGTTCTGTACCGACAGTCGAGGAGGACCGCAGGATTCTCCAGGACGTTGCACTGGCGTACCACCAGGGGGAGCCGGCCCCCTCGGGCGCGCTACTCTCGCTGTCCGGCGTCGATGAAGTGAGGGACCGACTCGGCGCGGACTTCGTGCGCCCGTTCGTCGACCGCATTGAAGGCGCGTTGGGTATCGACGTGGTGCGTGTCAAGGAGCTCTCGACCGCCTACAGCATGACCAGCGGCCCATATGTGGTCATCGCGATTCCCGCGACTGGCAGTTGGTTCTGGGAGAACTGGAGTCTCGCGCATGAGCTGGGCCATCTCGTATACGGGCACCATGCGGGGGCCGGGGTCGTCCCGAAGAAGCACGAGCAGGTTGCCAACGCCTTCGCCGCTGACTTGCTGATGCCGCGCGAGATGATTCGTGGGTACGACTGGTCCTCGATGACCGAGTCTGATCTCGCGGATCTGGTATGGGAACTGGGCGTCTCTACCCAGTCGCTCGCGATCCGGTTGGAGACTCTGTGCATCGCTTCCCCCGCCGCGGAGCGGTGGCGTTATGAGAAGACACAGCGGCTTCTGCACCGGCACTGGCATCGCAGTGGGAAGTCGGACGAGATCACTGATCGGATGCGCGCAGCGTCGGCACGCCGGTTTCCTCGCGCCCTTGAGGAGGCGCACCAGGACCGTATCGCCGCAGGGCAGCTCCACAAGGGAACCCTGGCCTGGATGCTCGGGGTCGACGCAGAGGCACTAGAAGTTGATGAGCCGGAGCGCCGTGAGTTGAGCAGTGATGATCTTGCTGCTGCACTCGGCATCGCGTAGGCGTCGTCTTGATCCTCTTCCCAGACAACACGGTTCTCATCAACTTCGCACACATCGACCGAATGGATCTGCTCGCTCAGATCGTCGGGGATCGCGGTAGCTGGTGCCAAACGGTGTCAGAGGAGTGTGACCGGCACTCGGCGCGACACGATTTGCCGCAAATGACCCAGGCGCACGAGATCTTCGGAGTTCCTCTCGTTCCAGCCGACCGTCGAGAACACGTCACGGTGCAGAGATACCGGGACATGCTGCGTTCCGCGGGACAGGGCTTGACCCACAACCTGGGCGAGGCAGAGACTCTCGCACTCATCGAGTGTCGTGGTCTTGCGGCGGTGCTGGTCACCGACGATGGCCCGGTTGGTCGACTGGACCTCGGCGGGACTCCTGCGATTACGGGGACGTGGGGGCTCCTTCGGATGGCTTACCGCATGCAGCTCGTCAGTGACGATGAACTGTGGTCGTATTCCCGAACGCTCCACCGTGAAGAACGACATACGCCTCCAACGGGTCCGTTCGACCGTGGGAAGTTCAACGAGTGGCTCAGGAGCTGACGCATCGGGCCAGCTGAAACGCCGCTGGCGTCGTGCTGGTAGCTTGCCGCCGCGGACGCGCCGTGTACCGCTGTCACAGGTTCCCGTTCCAATTCGCGTGGTGTAGCGAAGCAAGGTCGGTCCCCCTCGATAGGATCCAGGTATGGAGAACGTGACACCGCTCGATGCTGCCCGTCCCAAGGTGTTGGAGTTCTTCGCAGGCATCGGCCTCGCGCGCCTTGGACTGGAGGCCGCGGGCTTCCGCGTTGCCTGGGCGAACGATTACGAGCCCGACAAGAAGGCGATGTACGACGCGCAGTTCGGCGAGTCCGATGACGAGCATTTCGCGCTGGGCGACATCACGAAGGTGAAGGTCGATGCCTTGCCCACTGATGCATCGCTGGCCTGGGCATCGTCACCGTGCACCGACCTATCACTCGCCGGGAACCGCGCCGGATTCGCCGGGGAGCAGTCGGGAACGTTCTGGCAGTTCATCCGGCTGCTCCGGGAACTGGAAGAGAAGCGCCCCGAGACCGTCGTACTCGAGAACGTGGTTGGCTTGGCGACATCGCACGGAGGCGACGACCTCTCCGCGGCGATCCGCGCCTTCAACGAACTTGGGTACTCGGTCGACGTTCTCTCGATTGACGCACGGCGATTCGTGCCGCAGTCCCGCCCCCGCCTGTTCCTCGTAGGCGCACAGAACCCGCCCGAGGACGTGGCGGAGCCGAACTCGGAACTGCGACCAGACTGGCTCCAGTGGGTCTACGGCGACGAGAGCCTCCGGACACACCGCGCCGCGCTGCCTGCACCGCCCGCTCCGAAGACCGAGGGCCTCGGTGACGAGATCGAGGACATGCAGCTCGATGACGAGCGCTGGTGGGACGCCAAGCGAACCGAGGCGTTCGTGGCGTCGCTCTCACCCACCCAACTGGAGCGCGTCGCCGAATTGAAGCGCGGTAAGGGCGTTAAGTACCGCACGGCATACCGGCGCACACGCAAGGGAGTGGCCGTGTGGGAAGTCCGCCCAGACGACATCTCCGGGTGCCTGCGTACAGCGCGTGGCGGTTCGTCGAAGCAGGCGGTTGTGCGCCTCGGAAACAAGCGTCTCCAGGTCCGGTGGATGACGCCTCGTGAGTACGCCCGTCTCATGGGAGCCGGGGACTACGATCTCACCGCCGCTCGGAACAACCAGGCACTGTTCGGCTTCGGAGACGCCGTCGCTGTTCCTGCTGTCTCGTGGCTCGCAGAGCACTACCTGATGCCGCTGGTCAAGGGCGTATTGTCCGCGGATGTTGAACGAGCACAGGATGCCATCTGATGGCGAGCACGAGCCGCGCGAGTACGAGCGCCAAGAAGGCGGCCAAGCCGAAGCGGAAGGATCTACCTGCGCCGCTCGTGCAGGAGTTCCGGAAGCTCTTCGATGACGCCAAGAAGGCAACTGACGATCAAGGTCGGCAGATCTCGTCAGCTAGGTGGGGCGTGTATGCGTTCTTCGACTACGACGGTGAACCCATCTACGTGGGACAGACCAACGAGAAGCTGTCCACTCGCCTCAACCGGCACCTAACGAACCAGCGCACCGATGCTGTCGCCATGCGGATCCTGGACATTTTTGAGGTGGCGGAGGTTCGCATGTGGCCGATATGGGAGCTCGAAGGCATCTCCAACAAGGACAAGGCTGCGATAGCGCAGCTCAACGCCTTTGAGTACTCGGCATACGTGGAGGCCATCAAGGACAGCAAGTTCGGCGCGATTCTCAACGAGAAGATCCCGCCACTTTCCGACCCTGTTCCGTTGCCGCAGTCGTATGCCTTCCCGCTCATCTCTGAACACACCAGGCAGGAGCGCGGGCATGCAGATGTACGCATCGCTCGACGGGCAGAGACGATCAGCCGGCTCGCAGCGGTGGCCCACGAGCGTGGTGAGGTGTCGGATGGTCTCCGCCGTGTACTGGTGATCCAGGCGGTCCGATTGGCTTACATCTCCGCTGTTCGACTGGCAGAGGTTGAAGGGCGTCCAGAACCGGATGCCAAGGCGATCTCGGTAGAGGGCCTGGTCGGTACCGTCATGTATGAACCCTCCGACCCACACGGCCAGCAACGCCAAGACGACGGGGACGACGACTAGCGGTGTCAGTGGCAGCGCATACCCTTGGGGCCATGAGCAAGCAGTTCACAGTCTCCGGCGCTGGCCAGACGTGGAGCGCGATTGAGTTCACGGACCCGTGGGAGGGCTGGGCGGTCCCGGTCGTCACGGCGGACACTCTCGCGGCGGTGTGCTCTACGCTCGGCCTGAGGCTCGAATGGGACGAAGAGGTCGCCGTCGTTGGTCCCGATTTCGAGCGGGTTGGTCCGTATCCAGAGAACCGCTACACGCTGGAACTGGGAATCGAGTTTGAGCGGGTGTTCACTGATGACGGGCCACCCCACCGCTTCTCGATGGACGGCTGGTACGACCACGACGACTTCTTCTGCTGGGGCTTGGGTCTGCTGAAGGTTTCGTTGTCACTTCAGCTCAGTGATTGTTAGGCCGCGTTGGCGGCTGTGTAGATCATCTCAAATTCGATGGGTGTGAGCTTGCCGAGTGTGCGTTGTCGCCGGCGGCGGTGGTAGGTCCGTTCGATCCAGACGACGATTGCCGTCCGCAGTTCCTGGCGGGTGGTCCACTGCTGGCGGTCGAGGACGTTCTTCTGCAGCAGCGAGAAGAACGATTCCATCGCTGCGTTGTCCCCGGCGGAGCCGACCCTGCCCATCGAACCGCTGAGCTGAAACCTGTTGAGCTGCTCGGTGAACCGGCGTGATCGGAACTGGCTACCTCGATCCGAGTGCACTACGCATCCGGCAACCGCGGCAGGGGCCACCGCGCCGGGTCACGGCGCTGTTGATGGCGTTGACCGCGATGCGGGTCTTCATCCGTTCGTCGATCGAGTATCCGACGATCCGATTCGCATAGACGTCTTTGACCGCGCACAGATACAACTTGCCCTCGCGGGTGTGGTGCTCTGTGATATCAGTGAGCCACAAACGGTTCGGGGCCTCAGCGGAGAACTCGCGTTCTACCAGGTCGTCATGGACCGGCGGTCCGGGACGTTTGCCGCTGCCGCGCCGGCGGCTGTGCGCGGAGAACAGACCAGCTTGTGAGCACAGCCGCCACACTCGCCGCTCCGACACACTGTGACCGGCAGCGACGAGTTCGTCGGCGATGAACCGATACCCGAACTCCGGATCATCACGATGGACATCGACCGCAGCATTAGTCACCACCGCATCATCGACATCACGGTCACAGACTGGAACAGCGCTCCAGGCATAGAAGGCTTGGCGGGAGAACTTCAGAACCCGGCAGGTCACCGCGACGGCAATCCCGTCAGCGGCCAGCTCGCGGACCAGCGGGAACATCATTTTGGGGACGAACCGAGCTTCAGATTCGCCTGCGACAAATACGCCGCCGCCCGCCGAAGGACTTCATTCTCCTGCTCCAACAGCCGGATCCGCCGCCGCGCTTCCCGCAGCTCCTTCGCCTCGTCCCGGCTCACACCGGGACGAACACCGTCATCGACATCGTCTTGCCGCAGCCACCGCCGCAAACACGACTCCGCGATCCCGAAATCCTCCGCTACCTGTTTGAGCGAGACCTGCCCCGACCTGGCCACGCGGACCACATCAGCACGGAACTCCTCTGGATACGCCTTCGGCATGGTCGATCATCCTTCCAGCAACAGTCCGCAGACCGCTACAGATCAGGTGACAACTAGACCTTCAGCAGACCCTCACCATCGCCAGCCTGGTTCACATGCAGGCCGTCGACCACACGGATCTGGTGGCCGTCATGCCGCCGGTGGTCGCAGGGGAGGTCCGTCGGGAGGAAGGAGGGGGTGACGGGTAGCGCGTGCGCCTGGGTACGCAGTGGGTACGCAGGCGAGCTGGCACGTACCAGCCGTACCAGCCGCACCAGCCATCGCGACCCGGGTTGCTAGCTGTCGAAATGCTGAAATAGATCGAGTATGCGCTGGTAGATGAGGTGCAGGTCAACTGGGTCGTGGATAGTTCGGGACGAAGAGGTCGTGGGTTCGAATCCCGCCACCCCGACTCGTTGGTTGAGACGACAGCAGGGCCCTGCCGCGGCGCGGTCAGGTCGTGGCGCGAGGAGCGTGTGCGTCGAGTGGCGTGATCGGCTCGTCGAGCTGGATGCGCATCACTGCGAGGAGATCGTTGAGGAGGTTCTCCATCCCCTGCAATTGCTCGCTCGGGTAGCCGTCCATGACGCGCCCCACCCGAATGCCCAGGGGAGTGAAGAACTCGTCGGCCAGGGTCTGGATCCGCGGGTCGGCGCGCACCGTGACCACGCGGCGGTCGCGCTGCTCGCGCGTGCGCGTCACGTGGCCCGCCTGTTCGAGACGGTTGAGCAGGGCCGTGGTGGCGGGGTGCGACAGCCCGATCCGGTCGCTGAGGCGGGCGGGTGAGAGGGGCGCGCCGCGCTCCTCGGCGTTGAGGATCTCGATGAGGGCCTCGGCATCGGTGGAGTGCAGGCCCAGCCACTCGGCGAATCGCCGGGAGTATTCGCGGTAGACCACGCCGAAGTCGCGCAGTCGATCGGTCACCAGTTCCTGCTGCCGCCGGCCGGCCCGCTCCTCAGCCATCTCAGTCCTCGCCTTCCACCGGCCGCGCCGGTGCTCGGTTGACAATCTACGTCCCAGAATCTAATTTTGCCACGGAATGATTCCAGCATGGAATTAGATTGGAGTGGATCGAACGATGACCGCAGAACCCGCGACGGAGGTCGCACCCACGGTCCGGCAGTGGCTCGGACTGATCGCCATCGCGCTCGGAGTGGCGCTGATCGTCGTCGACACCACGATCGTGAACGTGATCATCCCGTCGATCATCGAGGACCTGAACACGGGTTCCACTGAGGCGCAGTGGATCCAGGAGTCCTATGCGATCGTCTTCGCGGCACTTCTGCTGGTGGCGGGTCGCGTCGCCGACATCGTGGGCGCGCGCCGCGTCTTCCTGATCGGCGTGGTCGTCTTCGGCGTCACGAGCATCCTGGCAGGTCTCGCGCCCGACGGTGGCCTGCTGATCGTCGCGCGCTTCCTGCAGGGCACCGGCGCCGCGATGATCCTGCCCACCTCGCTCTCGCTGCTCAACGCCAACTTCACGGGCAAGGCGCGTGGGCAGGCCTTCGCGATCTGGGGCTCCACGATCGGCGCGGCGGCGGCCCTCGGACCGCTGCTGGGCGGCTGGCTCGCCGAACACGCCTCGTGGCGTTGGGCGTTCGGGATCAACGTGCCGCTCGCGGCGCTGATCGTGGTGGGCGTCCTGCTGTGCATCGATCGATCGCCCCGCGTGCCGGGACGCCTGGACGTGCTGGGCTCCCTGCTCTCGGTCCTGGGCCTCGGGCTGCTCGCCTTCGGCCTGGTGGAGGGCCGCACCTACGGCTGGATCATGAGCATCCGCCCGATCGAGATCGCCGGATTCACCTGGGACGGTGGCCTCTCCCCGGCCTTCGTCGCCCTCCTGATCAGCGCATGCGCGCTCACCGGGTTCGTCGCCCGGCAGGTGGCGCTGCGCCGCGCCGGCGATGTCGACAAGGCGCTCATGGACGTGGGCCTGTTCTCCCTCGCCTCGTTCCGCAACGGCAACGTGGCCACCCTGATCATCGGGCTCGGCGAATTCGGCATCGTCGCGGTCCTGCCCCTGTGGCTGCAATTCGTGCTCGGCTACAGCGCCGTCCAGGCCGGCCTGGCGCTGGTCCCCATCGCGATCGGCAGCTTCATCGCGAGCGGCGCGAGCTTCGGGCTGGCCGATAAGAACGTCTCCGCACTGAATCTGGTGCGCGTCGGCCTGGTGTTCGAGGTGGTCGGCCTCGCGGCCCTCGGCTTCTTCGTCTCGCCCGACAATTCGTGGTGGGTGCTCGCGGCGATCCTCTGCGTGTACGGCGTGGGCGTGGGCTTCGCGACTGCTCAGGTGACCAACGTGGTGCTGGCCGATGTGCCCGAACGCGACAACGGGCAGGCGTCGGGCATCCAGAGCACGTTCCGGCAGCTGGGATCCGCCCTGGGTATCGCGATCCTCACCACGGTCTTCTTCACCACGCTCGCCACCCAGGTGACCGACCGTCTCACCGCGGAGGGCGTCGCCGCCCCGCAGGCGGAGCAGTACGCGCACGTCATCACCGACAGTGCGGGCGCCGCGATCGTGGGCCTGCAAGCCGATCCGCAGACGGTGCCGGTCGCCGAGGCCGGGCGCCTCGCCATGACCGACGGGATCGAGTGGGGCGCTTATCTCGCCGCGGGATTCATCCTGCTGGGCCTCGTGGCCACGGCGCTGATTCCACCGTCGAAGCCGGACCCGCAGTAGCGCATCGTCATCCGCGGTCCCTCAGTCGCGCCGGAAAGCGATGGACGCGCGGGGCCCGTCCGTCGTAGTGTCGAGGCGGACGGGCCACCGGCCAAACGGGGGAGCGACGAGGGAGAACCGGATGAGCGGAACCGTGATCATCCTGACCGGCCCACCGGGGGCGGGGAAGAGCACCGTCGCCGCCCGGCTCGCCCGAACCTTCGAGCTGGGCGTGCACCTGCATACCGATGACTTCTGGCACGCCATCGTGTCCGGCGCGATCCCGCCGTACGAGCCCGAATCCGCCGTGCAGAACGACACCGTCATGGAGGTGATCGCCGGGGCCGCCTTCGCCTATGCCGCAGGCGGATACACGACGGTGCTCGATGGCATCGTCGGGCCCTGGATGCTAGCTCACTTCCGCGCGCACGACCCCGGCATCGACGTCCGCTACCTCGTGCTCCGTCCGGACCGGGCCACCGTCCTCGCCCGCGCACAGGCCCGCACCGCACCTGATGCCCTCGTCGAGGTACAGCCGATCCTCACGATGTGGGACCAGTTCGCCGACCTCGGCGAGTACGAGAGCAACGTCCTCGACACATCGCACGACGATGCCGAGCGCACGCACCATCGCGTCGCGGAGGCACTCGCGGCGAACGGGTTCCGTCTCTAGGCCTGCGACACCCGATCGGTGAACATGCCGTGGAACCCGGGGAAGAAGTGGTGCGGTAGCCGCGCAACGGCCACCGGACCGGCCTCGATATCGCGGGCGTCCACCACGTACAGCGCCGAGCGGTGCTCCTCCGCCAGGTACACCACCAGGAGGAGCCAGCCGTCGTCCTCGCCGTCGCCGTCCGCGCGCGGAACGAAGAAGGGCTCACCCACGCCGTCGTGAACGGAGAAGCCGCCCATCGAGGTCTGCTTCCCGGTCTCGTTGTCGATCTTCTCCAGCGACGGGGGCGTCGTCCCATCGGACTCCATCAGGTACGAGTACCGGAAGTACCGCCCGGTGCGGCGCCAATCGTGCATCGGGAACTCGCCCAGCGAGGCCGACAACTCGGTCAGCTCCACGCGATCACTCGGTGTGATCCGCAGCCGCGTGAGCGTGCCGCCCCGGGCCGGACCGTACTCGCGGAAGTCCGAGAGCATCTTCGCCGTCTCGTCCCAGTCGTCGTACTTCACCACATCGATCAGCACATCGCCGCCCACCTCGTAGGCGTTGTTCACGTGCACCTTCGGGAACGCGGGAATGGTGAACCGCCGCGGCGCGGAACCGTCGCGCGGCACCAGGATCACTTCGCTGCCCAGCTCCGCGCGGAACTCGGTGGCGGAGTTGAAATCGACCATGCCGAGCCCGGCCCGTGCGGCGCGCACCGGATTCATCGTGAGCGGATCGAGCACGAACACCAGGTACCGCTCGGTGATGGCGAAATCGTGATTGATCAGCACATGCGTGAGCGGCACCGTGCGAATCGTGCTGAGCCGGCCGCGCGGGTCCACGCGGTAGCAGCGCAGCCCCACCACGCCGGGCGTGCGCCCGAGGGGCGGCACCGTGAGCCCGAAGTTGAACAGCTCGCCCGTCACGGGATCGACCTTCGGGTGCGGGGAGAACGTGCTCAGCAGGCTCAGCGCACCGCCGAAATCGCAGCGCCCCCGCGTTTCCAGGGAATCGGGGTCGAGCTCCCACGGGCGGCCGTCGTCGGACAGCGAGACCAGCCGGTCACCGTGGTAGATCGACGTGGTGTTGGACCGGTCGGCCGGACCGCGGCCGGCGTTGCCGAGCGGACCGCCGGCGGCGAGGGTACCGAGCCCACGTACCCGGTCCCCTCGCCCGGCCTCCTCCCGCTGGTACTTGGGGGTGCGCACGTACCGGTTCCGGTAGCGCAGCTTCCCACCCTGCAATGCGAACTTCGCGACCATCCCGTCACCGTCGAACAGGTGCCGGGCGTAGAAGCCCCCGGCCTCCCACCGGACCGGTGCGCTCCGGTACAGCGTGCCGAGCAGATCCTCGGGGAGGGCGCCCGTGATGTCCTCGATCACGATGTCGTCGTACTCGCCCACGGCGGGTTCGAAGACGCGCGAGCGGTCCACGGCGATGTCTTCCCCGGTAGTCATGACTACACTCGACCCCATCGCGCGGGACGGATACAAGTCAGATCGGAGGCTGCCGTGTCCAAGAACTCCGAGAGCGGCTCTGCGCTGCGCCGACGGCCCTCACAGGGGCGGGCGAAGGACACGGTGAATCGGGCTGAGTCGGCCGCTGGTCAGATTCTGGCCGAGAGTGGGTACGCCGCGCTGTCGATGGGATCGATCGCCGACCGGATCGGGGTCTCGAAGGGAACGCTGTACCAGTACTTCCCGAACAAGGAGTCGGTGGTCGCGGCCGTGGTCGCCGAGATCATGGACGATCTCGTCACCTCCTTCGGTGAGCGGCTCCGCGAAACCCTCGCGGGCGGCGCGGTCACGCTGGGGCCCGAGCTCCTCGCCTCCGTCTTCGCCGAGCTGGACCGGTACCGCCCCACGCTCACGGCGGTGCTCGACGGTGCGCCGCACCTGCTGCCCGCCAGTGCTTTCGACCCCATCTCCCAGCGGTGGGGCGATGCCACCCGCACCCTGCTGGCGATCGGCGCGCGGAACGCCGCGGGGGCCGACCGCGTCGCCGTCGACGGCGAAGCGCTGGTCACCATCCTCAGCGTGTGCGGACCGGCGCTGTGCCTGCACTACCTGTCGGCCGACCTGCGGGATCAGCGCGAGGCGCTCGCGCGCACCTACTTCTCCATGGCCTACGGGGGCCTCACCGCCGCCGGCCTGAACCCACTCGTGTAGACCGATAAGGGTGAGTGAGCCCCAGGTCAGCCCCCAGTTCATACGCAGCGGCAAGGGCTTCGAGTCCCTGCCCGCGGCCGAGGGACGCTGGGCGCCCGGAACCCTGTCCGGCCCCGCCGTGGCGGGCCTGCTGGCGCAGGTACTCGACACCGAGTTCGGCGACGGTCTGGTGCCCGCGCGCTGGCACTGCGACCTGTTCCGCATGGTTCCCGCGGGCCGCATCGACGTGCGCACCCGCCTGATCCGATCGGGCCGCCGCATCCGCGTGGCCGAGGCGGAGATCGTGCACGAGGACACCACCGTGGTCCGCGCCGCCGCCACGTTCTACCACCGCGCGCCGCAACCCGACGGCCTCGTCTGGACGGATCCGCGATCCCCGCAGGCACCCGCGGCCGGGGCGCCGCGCCTGTCGATGGCATGCGGAGACGGCGACTACCTCTCCGCCGAGGACCCGTCGCAGTGGCTCAACGCGGAACGCAAGCGGGTGTGGACGGTGGGCTGGCGCGTGCTCGACGGCGAGGACACCACCCCCTTCGCGCGCGCCGCCATGGTCTCGGACACCACCAACCTGGTGACGGGCATGGGAACCGAAGGGGTGCAGACCATCAACGGCGATGTCTCGATGGCCCTGTCCCGTGCGCCGATCGGCGACGAGATCGGACTGGAGGCCGACCAATTCCTGCTCGTCGACGGCGTCAGTGCCTCCTCGGCCAGCATGTTCGACCGCACCGGACGGTTCGGCATCTGCACCGTGACCGGCGTGGCGACCGGCGCCGCCGTGCACGGACCGAAGGAGACGCGATGACCGAAACCGTTCGGGTGCACCGCGAGGGACCCGTCACCGTCATCCGGATCGACCGTCCCGAGGTGCGCAACGCCGTCGACCGGGACACCGCGCAGGCACTCGCGGATGCCTTCCGCGCCTTCGATGCCGATCCCGACGCCGCGGTCGCCGTGCTGCACGGTACCGGCGGAACCTTCTGCGCCGGAGCCGATCTCAAGGCCGTCGCCGCCGGCACGCCGAATCGCGTGGAACCCGACGGCGACGCCCCGATGGGGATCTCCCGGCTGCGGCTCTCGAAACCGGTGATCGCCGCGATCGAGGGACACGCCGTGGCCGGCGGACTCGAACTGGCGATCTGGGCCGACCTGCGGGTGGCCGCATCCGATGCCGTGCTCGGCGTCTTCTGCCGCCGCTGGGGCGTGCCCCTCATCGACGGCGGGACGGTGCGCCTGCCCCGCCTGATCGGGGCGAGCCGGGCCATGGACCTGATCCTCACCGGGCGGCCCGTCGACGCCGCCGAGGCGCACGCCATCGGCCTGGTCAACCGCCTCGTCGAACCTGGAACCGCGCTGGCCGCCGCCGTCGCCCTGGGACGCGATCTGGCCGGGTTCCCGCAGGCCTGCCTGCGTAACGACCGGCTCGCGATGCTCGAATCCGAGGGCCTCCCCGAATCCGAGGCGCTCGGCGTGGAGCACCGGTACGGCGTCGCCTCCCTGACCGACGGTGCGGTGGCGGGCGCGACCCGGTTCGCGGGCGGCGCCGGCCGGCACGGAGAGTTCGATTAGCTAAACACCCGGAGTCGTTCGTCGGAGAACGGTCATGTGACAGTCACCTGCGCGTCGCCGCCCCGACTGTGCACGCGCAATAACCTGCTCCTCGAACGCCCCGATCACCGGGGCGGAGGAAGGGAAACACCATGGGGCTCGCAGGCGTCCGCAGCGAACTCGACGATCTCACCGCCCAACTCACCCTCATCGCCGCGTCCGTGGGCCGCACCGGCGACGACCTCCAGATCGATGCCCGCAGCCTGCACGAGACCGGCTCGTCCGATGCGGTGAACTCCATCGCCCGCCGCCTCGACGATCAGGGCGCGCAGCTGCGCCGCGTGCAGAATCGGATCACCCGGCTCATCGAGAACCTCGGCTGAACCGCTCCACCCGCTCGGCGGTGTCCGATGCGGTGCCCCGCGAATGCCGGCGCTCCGCATCCAACGCCGCGCGCCGGTCCAGCACACGGGCATCGGCGTACAGCTTCTTGTAGATCGCGATCGCCTCGGCCGAGTTGTCCGCGATCTCGGCGGCCAACGCGGCCACGGCGCCGTCGAGATCCGCCTCCGGCACCGCGAGATCCGCGAGCCCGATCCGCGCCGCCTCGGTCCCGCTGAAGACGCGCGCCGTGAAGGTCATCAGCTTCGCGGTCGCATCGCCCACCCGCTCCGGTAGCCGCACCGAGAGCCCCCACTGCGGCACCAGGCCCCACTTGGCATGGGTGTCGGCGAATTTCGCGTTCTCCGCGGCCACGATCAGATCGGCAGTGAGCGCCACCTCCAGTGCGCCGGTCATCGCCGGACCCCGGACCTTCGCGATCACCGGCACGTCCAGCTGCTCGATCGAATCGACCACATCGCCGGTGCGCACCGCGAAGTCCACCGGGGAGCCCACGATCGAGCCGAGATCGAAACCGGCGGAGAAGGCGCGCCCGGCACCGGTGAGCACCAGCACCCGCACGGCACCGTCGGCGATGCCCGCGCGCACCCGGTCCAGCGCCGCGGCGAGGTCGTCGACCATCGCGGCGTTGATCGCGTTGAGCTTCCCCGGCCGGTTCAGCGTGATGGTGGCGACGTGATCCTCGACGCGGAGGAGGACGGTGGGTTCGGGCGTGGTCACGCGGGGGCTCCGATCATCCGCTGAACAGCGACAGCGACGCTGTGAGGTCCTTGCCAGCATAGGGAGGGAAGACGTCGATCGGACGGTCCGGATCGCCGACGAGCATGGCCTTGGTGTTGCTCAGGGCCTCGAACCCGGTCCGGCCGTAGTACTTGCCCATGCCGCTGTTGCCGACGCCGCCGAACGGCAGGGCGTCGATCCAGCAGTGCAGATTCGTCTGATTGATGCACCCGCCGCCGAACGACAAGGAGGTCATCAACCGGTCCACGGTGGGCTGGTCGGTGCTGAAGAAGTACGCGGCCAGCGGGCGCGGCAACGATCGGATGCGGGTGATCACCTCGTCCAGATCCGAGTACCGCAGCACCGGCAGCACCGGACCGAAGACCTCCTGCTGCAACGCCGGATCGTCCCAGTCCGAGGGGTAGAGCACCGTCGGCTCCACGTACCGGTCACCGATATCGGAGCGGCCACCGAGCACCGTCTTCTCCGGGAGGATGTACCCCGCAACGCGTTCGGTGTCGTGCTCGCTGATCATGCGGGCCAGATCCGGGCTCTGCTGCGGATCGGACCCGTACATCCGGGTGATCGACGCGCACAGCTTCGCCACGAACTCGTCGGCGACGGTGTCCTCGACGCACACGTAGCCGGGCGCGATGCACCACTGGCCCGAGATCGCGTTGTGCCCCCACGCGATCCGGTCTGCGGCCTGGTCCAGGTTCGCGGTGCGATCGACGATCGTCGGGTTCTGGCCGCCCAATTCGAGCAGCACCGGCGTGAGGTTCTCCGCGGCCGCGCGCATCACCACCTTGCCCACCGCGGAGCTGCCGGTGAAGAAGATGAAATCGAAGTGCAGGTCCAGCAGCGCGCTGATCTCCTGGCGGCCGCCGGTCACCACCGCCACGTTCTCCGGCTCGAAGTACTCCGGGACGAGGCGCGCGAACAGCGCGGCGGTCGCGGGCGTGGTGTTCGCGGGCTTGAGCACCACCGTGTTCCCCGCGGCGAGCGCGGCGATCGCCGGGTCCAGCAGCAGCAGGATCGGCGCGTTGAAGGGGCCGATCACCAGTGTCACGCCGTAGGGCTCGCGGTGGATCACGCCACTGTTCCCGATGGCCTCCAAGCCCGGCGGCAGGGCCACCGGTTCCGGCGCCATGAGACCCGCGAGGTTCTTCCGGTAGTACTCGATCACCCCCGTGGGCACGGTGATCTCGAAGAGCTGCTCGAAAGCCGGCTTCCGGAAATCCTGATACAGCGCGGCGGTCCACTCGTCCTGATGCTCGCTCAGCATGCGCTGCATGCGGTCCAGTTGATCGAGCCGCCAGTCCAGCGGTTTGGTCGCATCGGTGTAGAAGTGGGCGCGCTGGCGGTCGACGATGTCGGCGAACGAGGTGGCGGGCACGGCGATCCTTCCGTCGGAGGATGCGGGCCCCGCGCTCGCGGGTGCCCTCACCTCAGACTAGGGACGCGACGCCATCGAAACCGCTCGCACAATGCGATTGCGTAACTACCTCGGCGCGACTTGTCGATCAGTTGCCCGGCGGATTCGGCGCCGGCGGCTGCACCGGGCCGCCGCCCTGGCCGCCCGCGCCCGGAATGGTGAACTGTCCGAAGCCGGGGATGGTGATCGTGGTGCCGCCGGGACCCGTCTGCACGCCCGGGATCGGTACCGACGGTGCCGGGGCGATCCCGTTCGACAGGTTCAGGGTGATAGTCGACCCCGGTTGCGAGAAGCCCGAGGGCGAGGTGGAGACGACGGTGCCGCTCGGCGCCGAGTTGTTGACGTAGGCCACCGTGGTCTTGAAGCCCGCCGATTCCAGCCGCGCCTTCGCCGCGTTCACGTTGAGCCCGATCACATTCGGGATCTTGCCGGGACCGAAGCCGTCCTTGTACTTCGGATCCACCGGGGGCAGCGACACCGGCCCGTACAGCGTGGCCACCGGTCGCATCGCGGCGTACCACGCCGACGCGGGCTCGTTGCCGCCGTACACGTTGCCCTCGCCGCAGGGGCGCAGCGGGCTGGTGCAGATGGGGCCGGGGGAGTCGCCGTCGTTGTAGACGTAGCTCGCACCGGCCATCTGGTTGGTGTACGCCAGGAAGGCCGACGAGCGGAAGGTCTCGGTGGTGCCGGTCTTACCGGCGAGCGGCAGCGTCCACCCGGCCCGCGAGGCCGCGGCCGCGGAAGTACCGGCGCCGCGGTCGTCTGCGCTGAGCGCGTTGGCGAGGGTCTCCGCGAGGCCCTTGTCGATCACCTGCTCGCACTTCTCGGACTTGAAGGGCACCGGCGTGGTGACCGGCTTACCGTCCTGCCCGATGGTCTGCACGCCGTCGCTGTTGCGGCTCGGCTGGGTGATCGACTGGATCGGGTTGGGCGGGCACCACACGCCGCCCGAGGCCAGGGTGGCGGCCACGTTCGACAGCTCCAGCGCGCTGACCGCGGTGGGGCCGAGCGTGAACGAGGCCAGGTTCTGCTTCTTGAACATCTCGGCGAGGCTGTCGTTGCCGAAGCCCGAGCTGCCCGGCAGCGTGTACGACCGCAGGCCGAGCTTGACCGCCATATCGACCACCGGCGTCACACCGACCTGCTCGATCATCTTCACGAACGGGGTGTTGGGCGAGGTGGCCAGCGCCTGGGTGAGCGACATGTTCGCCGGGTACGTGCCCGCGTTCTTCACGCAGTAGGAATTGGCCGGGCAGCCCGCGTAGCCGCCGGTACCCATCCCCTTGACCTGCACCGTCGACGGCACCGAGACGTCGGTGTCGAGCCCCATGCCCTTCTCCATGGCCGCGGCCACGGTGAAGATCTTGAAGGTCGAGCCGGCGCCGTCGCCCACCTGGGCGAAGGGCTCGGGCTGCACCGTCTGCCGCTTCCCCACGTCCAGGCCGTACACCCGGGAGGAGTTCATGGCCAGGATGTCGTGCGAGTTCTCGCCCGGCTTGATCACGTTCATCACCTGCGCCACGTTCGACAGCGTGGGGCTGGCGGCCGCGTTGAGCGCCGACTGCACCGAGTCCTGCACGCGCGGATCGAGGGTGGTGCGGATGGTGTAGCCGCCGCGGACCACCTGCTCCTTGGGGATGCCGGCCTGCGCCAGGTACTGCTGCACGTAGTCGCAGAAGTAGCCGCGGCCGCCGACCGCGGAGATGCAGCCGCCGGGCAGCGTGTTCGGTCGCGGCAGCACACCCAGTGGCGCCGCCTTCGCGGCGCGGTACTCGTCGGCCTTGTCCGGGAAGTTGTCCACCAGGGTGTCGAGCACGATGTTGCGGCGCTCGGTGACGCCCTGGGGGTTGGTGTAGGGATTGAGCGCCGAGCTCGACTGCACCATGCCGGCGAGCATCGCCGACTCGGGGATCGACAGCTGCGAGGCGCGCTTGCCGAAGTAGGTCTGCGCGGCCACCTCGATGCCGTAGGCACCGTTGCCGAAGGGGACGAGGTTGAGGTAGCGCGCCAGGATCTGCTGCTTGGCGATCCGCTTGGCCTGCGCGTCGTCCACGCCGCGCTCCTGCTTCGCCCGCTCGGTGAGCGTCCGCTCCAGGGACAGCGCCATCCGCACCTCGCGGAGCTTGCGCGCCGGGGTGGTCTCGGTGGCCGCCCTGCGGTCGGCGTCCGACCGCGCGAGCACCAGCAGCTGATAGTTCTTGATGTACTGCTGGTCGAGCGTGGACGCGCCCTGCTGCACCTCGCCCGCCGACTGGTTCTTCAGGAAGGCCCGCAGCGTGCCCTGGTAGTCGACGCCGTCGTGCTCCATGAAGCGCTTGTCCTCGATCGAGATGATCGAGCGCACCATGTTCTCGGAGATCTGGTCGAAGGGCACCTGCACCCGGCGCTGGTCGTAGAGGTACGCGATCGGGGCGCCGGTGTTGTCCGTGACCGTGGTGACCTCGGGGACCTGACCCTCGAGCAGCTCCGAGCTGATGTTGTCCACCGTGTCCGCGGCGCGGTTGGAGATCAGCCCGATACCACCGATGTACGGGAACAGGATGCCCGCCACGAGCAGCCCGCCCAGCAGCACGCAGGCGGCCAGTTTGGCGATCACTCCGGGTTTCCACACGGTCACCAGAGTACGTGCCGATGCTCCGGATTCCGGGGTCCGGACGCGCCGATCAGGCGATCGGTACGTTCGTACACCTTTTCTTGGACCACTGTTCCGAATTCCCCCGGCTCCGGACTTGTGTCCGCCGTGTGATTCAGGTAACACTATTGCAGACGATGTGGCGAGCGCCTCGATCGACCCCCATAGGCAGCACGGGACGGGGTCGCCGGCAGGTTGCAGCACCAGGTGAAAGGGGAGTCAGATGACCAACGCACGGGTACTCGTTGACGACGAGGATCGTCTGGTCTGGGTGTCCAAGGCGAAGTGCCGCGATGTCGACCCGGACGAGCTCTTCGTCCGCGGTGCGGCGCAGCGCAAGGTCGCCACGATCTGCCGCCACTGTCCCGTGCAGCTCGAGTGCGGTGCCGACGCGCTCGACAGCCGCGTTGAGTTCGGTGTCTGGGGTGGGATGACCGAGCGCCAGCGCCGGGCCCTGCTCCGCCAGCATCCCGAGGTCACCAGCTGGCGCGCCTTCTTCGAGGCGCAGCGCGACCGCAAGCGCACCGCGGTCTGACCGACCCCCTCCGCCCGGGCTTCACGGCCCGGGCGCTCGCATGTCGAGCCCGGCCGGATCGATCCCGGTCAGTCGCCGATGATCTGCTCGGCCACGGCCTGCAGGGCCTCCAGGCTCGCCACCTCGAAGGGCAGTGAGGGCACGCCCACCAGCGGCACCTCCGGATTCCGCCCGACGAAGGCGCCGAGCGTCTGCAGCTCGCGTGTCGCGATCCGCGACCGCCAGTCGTGCACCCGCAGGGCGCCCGCCGCGACCGGGCCGGCACCGTCGGACCCGAGACGATCGACGGCGGACGCGGCGGCCTCGGCCGGGACCGTGGCCAGGCTCGGATGCGTCCGGTTCACGATGAGCCCCGCCAGCGGCATCTGCTCGCCCGCCAGCCGCTCCACGAAGTAGGTGGCCTCACGCAGCGTGTCCGCCTCGGGGGAGGCGACCACCACGAACCGCGTGCTCGGCTGCGCCAGCAGCGCGTAGGTGCGGTCGGCGCGGTCCTGGAAGCCGCCGATCAAGGCGTCCATCTGCGAGACGAAAATAGAAGCATCCGAAAGTAACTGACTGCCGACGACGGCGGAGACCGCCTTGAGGGCCAGTCCCATCCCTCCTGACAGCATCCGGCCCACGCCCCGGGTGGGCCCGGCGATCAGCTTCATCAGCCGCGAATCGAGGATCGAGCCGAACCGCTTCGGTGCGTCCAGGAAATCGAGCGCATTGCGCGACGGCGGCGTGTCCACCACCACCAGGTCCCAGCGGTCGTCCTCGGTGAGCTGGCCCAGCTTCTCCATCGCCATGTACTCCTGCGTCCCGGAGAACGACGAGGCCACGGTCTGGTAGAAGGGATTGCTCAGGATCTCCTGCGCGCGAGCGGGATCCGCATTGGACGTGACCATCTCATCGAAGGTCCGCTTCATGTCCAGCATCATCGCGTGCAACGAACCGGTGCCCGGAACATCCACGGCCTGAGGCTCATTCGTCAGATCCGAGACCCCGAGCGCCTGCGCCAAGCGCCGCGCGGGATCGATCGTGAGCACCACCACGTGGCGGCCCTGCTCGGCCGCCCACAGCGCCATCGCCGCGGCGGTCGTGGTCTTGCCGACGCCGCCGCTGCCGCAGCACACCACCACCTTGGTGTCCGGATCCACCAGCTGGGGGCCCAGTTTCAGTGCGATCATCGGACACCCGCCTTCGTCAGCGCCTCGGCGAGCTCGTAGACGCCGCCCAGATCCACCCCGCCGGTCAGCAGCGGGAGCTTCAACCGGCCGGCCGTGCGCACCTCGTCGAGCTCGGCGCGCGCATCGTCCTGTCCGCGCACCGTGCGGGCGTACTGGATCGTCTCCGTGAGCAGCCCCGCGAAATCCTCGTCCGACAGCTCCAACCCGGCGCCCGTGAGCGCGGCGCGCACCGCCGGACCGTCCACGGTGCCGTCCGCCGCGGCGGACAGCTCCGTATCGCTGAGCAGCTGCGGCAGAGCGCGATTGACGATCACCGCGCCCACCTTCATATCCAACTCGCGCAGCTCGCGGACCGCCTCCGCGGTCTCCTGGACCGGCAGCGACTCCAACAGCGTCACCAGGTGCACCACGGTGTCGGGGGAGTGCAGCAGGCGGACGACGCGGTCGGCCTGTCCGGCGATCGGTCCGGCCTTGGCGATCTCCTTCATCGCGCGGGTCACGTCCAGGAACTTGCCGATCCGGCCCGTGGGCGGCGCATCCACGACCACCGCGTCGTACGCGTACCGGCCGTCGCGATCGCGGCGCTGCGTGCACTCCATGATCTTGCCGGTGATGAGGATGTCCTTGAACCCCGGCGCCAGCGTGGTCGCGAATTCGATCGCGCCGATCGATTTCAGGGCGCGCGCGGCCAGTCCCATGCCGTAATTGGTCTTGAGGTAGTCGAGGAACGTGGCCTCCACGTCCATCGGCAGCGCGAAGACCGCGCCGTTCCCGTCGGCCGTCGCGATCTTCGTCTCGGTGGGCGGCAGATCGCTCACCTCGAAGGTGGGACCGATGCCGCCGCGGCCCTCGACCTCCACCAGCAGCACCT
This sequence comes from Tsukamurella sp. TY48, assembly GCF_019656655.1. Lineage (GTDB taxonomy): Bacteria > Actinomycetota > Actinomycetes > Mycobacteriales > Mycobacteriaceae > Tsukamurella > Tsukamurella strandjordii. Next base: position 2,221,442 of record NZ_BPMV01000001.1, read on the forward strand.
TCTTGCCGCCCGAGGCGAGTGCCAGGGCCAGCGCCGCGGCCACCGTCGACTTGCCGGTGCCGCCCTTGCCGGACACGAAGTGCAACCGGGCCTCGCGGAGCTCACCGGGCCAACTCGTCGACTCCGACACCACCGCGTCCTCCGCCGACCCCGTCGGGCCCACCTCGCTCACCGCCACTTCCGCAGCATATCCACACCGACGTCACGGCCGGTGCGATAGCGACAACCGCCTACGCCACTGCGACGCAGAACACGTGTGGATAGGCTGAGCCCATGAGCGAGAAGACCACCTGGGAGTACGCGACCATTCCACTGCTGACGCACGCCACCAAGCAGATCCTCGACACCTGGGGGTCGGACGGATGGGAGCTGGTCACCGTGCTGCCCGGCCCCACCGGTGAGCAGCACGTCGCGTACATGAAGCGGGCCCTCTGATGAGCTGGTCCGAGCGGCTCGCCGAGCTCAACATCACTCTGCCCGAGGTGGTGCCCCCGCTCGCCGCCTACGTTCCCGCCACGCAGGTGGGCGACCTCGTCTACACCGCGGGCCAGCTCCCCATGCGCGACGGTGAGCTGGTGTCCCAGGGCAAGGTGAGCGAGAACGCCGAGGGCATCGTGCACCTCGACGACGCCGTCTTCGCCGCCCGACAGTGCGCGCTCAACGCGCTCGCCGCCGTGCACGCCCTCGTGGGCATCGACTCGGTGAAGCGGATCGTCAAGGTCACCGGATTCGTGGCCTCCGCCAAGGGCTTCTCCAACCAGGCGGCCGTGCTCAACGGCGCCTCGCTGCTGCTGGGCGAGATCTTCGGCGATGCGGGCGTGCACGTGCGCTCCGCCGTCGGCGTCGCCGAACTGCCGCTGGGCGCACCGGTCGAGGTCGAGCTCACGGTCCAGGTATGAGCTCCGGGGCCCTGACGCACCCGGCGCCGAAGAAGCTGCGCGCGGTGACCCCGTACGCCTCGGTGCTGCTGTGCGACAACCCGTCGGTGATGACGCTCGACGGCACCAACACGTGGATCCTGCGCGCCCCCGGGCGTGAAGAGGCGGTGGTGGTGGACCCGGGGCCGAAGGACAAGAAGCACCTCAAACGAGTGGCGAAGGCCGCCGGGAAGGTGGCGCTCACGCTGGTGACGCACCGGCACGGCGACCACACCGGCGGCCTGCGCCGCTGGGAGGAACTCACCCGCAGCCCGATCCGCGCCTTCTCACCGAAGTACTGCGTGAACACCGCGACGCCGCTGCAGGGCGGCGAGCAGATCGACGTGGCCGGACTGCGGATCCGCGTGCTGCACACGCCGGGCCACACCGCGGACTCGTTGAGTTTCCTGGTCGATTGGGAGGATTCGGACGGCGCGGTCCCCGGCGCCCTGGTCTCGGGCGACACCCTGCTGGGGCGCGGCACCACGGTGCTCGACGCCGAGGACGGCACCCTCGCCGACTACCTCGGCTCGTTGGAGGCGCTGTCGGAGGTGGCCTCCGGTCGGGTGCTGCTCCCCGGGCACGGTCCCGATCTGCCCGATGCGGCGCCCGTGGTCGCCGGCTACGCCGCGCACCGTCAGGAGCGGCTGCAGCAGGTCCGGGACGCGCTCGACGAGCTGGGTGTGACTGCGGCCGAGGCGAAGCCGATGAAGGTGGTCAAGCACGTCTACAAGGACGTCGACAAGAAGGTCTGGCCCGCCGCACGGCAATCCGTCAAGGTGCAGCTGCGCTACCTCGCCGACCACGGCTGATGGGCGAGCGGACGGTATGGGGCGGGGAGACGCTGCTCACTAGGCTTCGCACCCTCGGCTAGCGCCTCGGGCACTGCAGAATCGTTCGCAGCGTCTCCCCGCCCCATCCCTCGTTCCGGATGTCAGCGGGCGCGACGGGCGAGGCGCTCGGAATCCGTGATCACCACGGACTTGCCCTCGAGGCGCAGCCAGCCGCGGTGCGCGAAATCGGCCAGCGCCTTGTTCACGGTCTCGCGGGAGGCGCCGACCAGCTGGGCGATCTCCTCCTGGGTGAGATCGTGCGTCACCCGCAGTGCGCCGTTCTCGTGCGTGCCGAAGCGCTGCGCGAGCTGCAGCAGCTGCTTGGCCACGCGACCGGGAACGTCGGTGAAGATGAGGTCGGCCAGATTGTTGTTGGTCCGCCGCAGGCGGCGGGCCAGCACGCGCAGCAGCTGCTCCGCGATCTCGGGCCGATCCCGGATCCAGGCGCGCAGGGCCTCGCGGTCCATCGTCATCGCGCGGACCTCGGTGATCGTGGTCGCGCTCGACGTGCGGGGGCCCGGGTCGAAGATCGACATCTCACCGAACATGTCCGACGGTCCCATGACCGACAGCAGGTTCTCGCGACCGTCGGGCGAGCGACGGCCGAGCTTCACCTTGCCGGACAGGATGATGTACAGCCGGTCGCCCGGCTCGCCCTCACTGAAGATCACATGGCCACGGGGGTAATCCACCTCGTGCAGATCCTTGGTGAGCGCCTCGATAGCGCTCGGCTCGACACCCTGAAAAATGCCGGCCCGCGCCAGGACCTCTTCCACGGGGTACCTCTTCCTCGATCGACCCATGCTCGCGAACGCTTTTCGCCGCGAATCCGATTGCTGTGTGAGTTTATGCACCGATCGTCCCCGATGTGGGAGATCGCACACATGACCTAGTGCACCATACCTGTTCGGAGTGCGAAGGGCACGGCGACGGGGTCAGCTGGCCTGTCGCTCGGCGCCGCCGTCCAGGTCGAGACTGTCGACGGCCTTCGGCAGCCCGATCGTCGCGAGCGTTTCCACATCGGGAGCGTCGTCCTCGGCCCCGGAGGGTGCCGAGGACTGCGCGGTGACCCGTACTTCGATGCGTTCCATCGCGAGAGCGAACAGCATCAGCACCACCGGAAAGAGCAGCCCGAGCAATCCTTGCATGCCGGTCAGTAAACACAGCGAAGGTCTCGATAAGGCCACGAAACCGATACGGGCTCGTCGTTAAGATGGTGAACCATGCCCCAGGAGCCGGAGTCCCACCTCGCGCTGGTGCGTCGGGCCCGGCGAATGAATCGGACCCTGGCGACCGCGTTTCCGCACGTCTACTGCGAGCTCGACTTCACGAATCCGCTTGAACTCTCGGTCGCCACGATCCTCTCGGCGCAGTGCACCGATGTCCGGGTGAATCAAGTCACACCCGCCCTGTTCGCCCGGTATCGGACGGCCGCCGATTACGCCGGCGCCGAGCGCGCCGAACTCGAGGAGTACATCCGCTCCACCGGCTTCTACCGGAACAAGGCCACCTCGATCATGGGCCTCGGTCAGGCCCTCGTGGACCGGTTCGACGGCGAGGTCCCGCGCCGCATGAAAGACCTGGTGACGCTGCCCGGATTCGGCAGGAAAACGGCGAACGTGGTCCTCGGCAACGCCTTCGACGTGCCGGGCATCACCGTGGACACCCACTTCAGCCGACTCGTACACCGCTGGGAGTGGACCGAGGAGACCGACCCGGTGAAGATCGAGCACGCCGTCGGCGAGCTGATCCCGCGCAAGGAGTGGACACTGCTCAGCCACCGCGTGATCTTCCACGGCCGTCGCGTGTGCCACGCCCGCAAACCCGCGTGCGGCGTGTGCGTACTCGCCAAGGACTGCCCGTCCTTCGGCACCGGCCCCGTCGACCCGGCGGAGGCCGCCGATCTCGTGAAGGGCCCCGAACGCGAGCACCTGCTGGAGATCGCGCCGCCCCCGCCGCGCCGCCGCCGAGCCCCGGGAGCCGCCCGATGACCGAGCCCGAGCGCGAACCCGCGCCCCTGCTGCCCGGCGAGAAGCCGAGCCGCATCTCCGGCACCGCCCGCTGGGTGATCGTGTGCGCCGTGGTGGCCCTGGCGCTCGTCGTCGCCATCTGGCCCCGCAGCGGCGGCGATACCGCGGCGCCGCCGCCGTCGGGCGCACCGTCGACCAGCGTGAGCCCCGGCCAGTTGCAGGCCGCCCGGGCGAAGGCGGCGCTCGCACCGTGCGTCACCGGCGGGACGGCGCGCGGCCCGCTCGCGGGACTGCGGCTCGACTGCCTCGGCGACGGTGCCCCGCTCGACGCCGGCGCGCTGCCCGACGGGCTGCCGACGCTGGTCAACGTGTGGGCCTGGTGGTGCGCGCCGTGCCGGGTGGAGCTGCCGGCGATGGCCGAGATCGCGAGCCGCGGCACCGGCAAGCTCACCGTGCTGTCCGTGCACGCCGATCCCAACCCGGCGGCCGCCCTCGATCTGCTGTCCGAACTGCGGCTCACGCTGCCCACGGTGGAGGACCCGCAGGCCAAGGTCGCCACGCTGCTGGGCGCTCCGCGGGTGTACCCCGCAACCATCCTGTTACGCGCCGATGGCAGTGTGGCGAGCGTGCATGCCCGCCCCTTCACCTCAGCCGACGACGTGGCCGCGACCGTCCGCGCCGATCTGGGAGTCGATCTGTGACCGCCCCGGCGTGGCTCGAACCGCTGCTGGGGAACCTCGACGACATCGGCGCCGAGCTGCAGCGCCGCGGCGGGGCGGTGGCCGCGTTGCAGCGCGTCCGCAACCCGCGCAGCGCGGCCGTCCTCATCCTGTTCGACGGTGACCCCACCGCCGAGAGGCTTCCCGCCGACGCCTCGGTGCTGCTGCAGCAGCGGGCGTCCGCGCTGCGCCAGCACTCGGGCCAGGTGGCCTTCCCGGGCGGCGCCCGCGACCCCGAGGACGCCGACGACGTGGCCGTCGCCCTGCGCGAGGCGTGGGAGGAGACGGGCCTCGACCCCGCCTCGGTCGACGTGCTCGCGGTGCTCGACCCGATCGAAGTGCCGGTGTCCGGCTTCCTGGTGGTGCCCGTGATCGGCTACGCCGCGCGCCCCTCGACGGTGCACGTGGTGGACGAGGGCGAGACCGCGCTGGTGCGCAAGGTGCCGCTGGCCGAGCTGACCGATCCGGCGAACCGGTTCATGGTGCGCAAATCCTTCTACAAGGGGCCCGCCTTCGCCGCGGGCCCGATGCTGGTGTGGGGCTTCACCGGTGGCCTGCTGAACGCTCTGATCGCGGCCGCCGGATGGGAACGCCCCTGGGACACGCACGATGTGCGGCCGCTGACCGACGAGGTGCGCGCCGCGGCCGACCGGGCGGCGCACTGGCAGGAGGAGGTGCGGTGAGCGGGTCCGCGTGGGTGGACGCCGTGGTCATCCTCCTGGTGATCGTGGCGGCGATCTCGGGGTACCGGCAGGGCGCCGCCGCCTCGGTCCTGGCCTTCATCGGCGTGGCGCTGGGCGCCACCGCGGGCGTGCTCCTCGCGCCGCACGTGCTGTCCTCCGTCGACGACCAGCGCACCCGGCTCCTGCTGGGGCTCGGCCTGCTGGCGGCGCTGGTGATCGTGGGTGAGCTCTCGGGCATGGTGCTCGGACGGCTGGTGCGCAGTTCCATCCGCGGATCGTCGGCGCGGGCCCTCGACTCGGGCGTCGGCGCGATCGCGCAGATGGGTGCGGTGCTGCTGGCCGCGTGGCTGGTGGCGATCCCGCTGACATCGGCGGCGTCGCCGGCGGTGTCCGGTGCGGTGAACGGATCGTCGGTGCTGTCGGGGGTGAACAAGTTCGCCCAGAACGTGGGCCTGGGCGATCTGCCGCAGAAGGTGGCCGGGATCGTCGACGATTCGGGCCTGCCGCAGGTGATGGGCCCGTTCGCGCGCACCCCGATCACCAACGTGGATGCGCCCGAGCGCGTCGACTTCACCGATCCCGCGGTGCAGCGGGTGCGCCCCGGCGTGGTGCGGATCGACGGCCAGGCGCCCTCGTGCAGCCGCGCGCTGGAGGGCAGCGGGTTCATCGCGCTGCGCGAGCGCGTGATCACCAACGCGCACGTGGTGGCCGGCACGCGCAACGTGCAGGTCACCGTCGACGGGCGGCAGAAGTACGCCGCACAGGTCACCTACTTCGACCCGCAGACCGATGTCGCGGTGCTCACGGTGCCGGGCCTGCGCGCGGACCCGCTGCGGATCGTCTTCAACGGTGCGAAGCCGGGCGATTCGGGCTTCGCCCTGGGCTACCCGGGCGGCGGGCCGCTCACGCTCTCGTCCACCCGGGTCCGCAACCACCAGACGCTGGAGGGGATGAACGTCTACCGCGATGCGAAGGTGCGCCGCGATGTGTACCTGCTGCGCGGGCAGGTGCGGCCCGGTAACTCCGGCGGCCCGCTCCTCGACCGCGACGGCAACGTGGTGGGAGTGATCTTCGGGATGGCGACCAACGATCCGGACACGGCGTACGCGCTCAGTGCCAAGCAGATCGAACCGGCGCTCGAGGCCGCGAAGAAGCCCGCCGCCGCCGCACCGGGAGTGTCCACGGGCAACTGTGTGCTGAGCCGCTAGTTCAGGAGCCGGGGGCCGGGCAGGCCCAGCAGGAAATCGCGCAGCTGCGGGCCGACGGTGCCGGGCGCCTCCTCGTGCGCGTAGTGCCCGGCGTTGTCGACGGTGCGCACCCGGTAGTCGCTCGCCCAGTCGTGGCTGGAGAAGACGGGCTGGGGCAGCACGTACGGATCGCTCTCGCCGCGGAAGGCGAGCACGGGGATGTGCAGCCGCTGGTTCATCCGGCTCAGGAAGCGGGTGCCGTCGGGCCGGAACTGGCTGCGCCACGCCCACCGCGCGTACTCCAGGGCGCTGTGCGCCGTGCCGGGGATGCGGATGGCGCTGCGGTAGCGGTCCACCGCGTCCACGTAGTCGGCGGTGCGTTTCCAGGTCGCCCCGCTGCGTTCGTCGATGAGCCGGGCGATCTCCGCGCCGTCGTCGCGGGTGAGCCGGTCCTCGGCCACCCGGGGCAGCTGCGCGAAGGTGATCGGTCCGAGCATCGCCGACCGCTGATCCCGGTTGCGCAGGGCCGACCGCTTGAGGGCGATCGGATGGGGCGAGGACACCAGCGCGATGGCCGAGACCACCCGGGGATGCAGGGTGGCGGTGGACCAGCAGCCGAGCCCGCCCTCCGCGTGCCCGACGAGCGCGGCGTTGCCGTGGCCGAGCGCGCGGATCAGGCCGCTGATGTCGCCGGCCAGGGTCCAGCCGTCGTAGCCGCGCGGGGGTTTGTCGCTGTCGCCGTAGCCGCGCAGGTCCACGGCGACTGCGCGGTAGCCGGCCTCGTGCAGCAGCGGCATCTGATGCCGCCAGCTCCACCAGAATCCGCCGAAGCCGTGCAGGAAGACCACCAGTGGGCGGTCGTGTTGGGGCTCGTCGGAGCCCTCGGGGCGGTATTCGACGGCGTGCAGCCGGATGCCGTTGGCACGCACGTCGAGGTGCTTCCACGGACCGGGGAAGCGGACGCTCGACGGATCGGGATTAGCGGTCACCACACGTGCCTCGTGGCCGTTGCCGGAGCTCGCCGGTCAGGAGTCGGCGCCACCGCGGGGGACCAGCGAGGACTGCGTCTCCTTGAGCGATTCGATGGTCTTCTTCGGTCCGCGGATACGGCGCACCTGCAGGTAACCGATCACGGCCGAGACCACGGCGATGAACACCATCAGCAGGAAGACGATGCCGAAGGCGGCCCAGGTGGGCAGCCAGATGTTGATCACGTAGGCGAGGAAGAAGAAGAAGAAGAACGACGAGTACAGCAGCACCACGCCCGCCAGGATGAAGAAGGCCGAACCCGTGACGCCTTTCTTCAGGTCGGCGACCGTCTCCGTCTTCGCCAACTCGACCTCGGCGCGGACCAGCGAGGACACCTGGGCCGTCGCATCGCGCACCAGGCTGCCGATCGTGGGATCGCCCGTGGACGTCACGTTCGGGTCGGTGAGGGGGATCGCCGACAGGGTCTGCGGCGTTCCGGTGGTGGGTGTGCTGTCCAAGCTCACGTCTTTCCTCCTCGTTGCTGTCCTCATCGTGCCAGAGGTCAGGTGTTCGTGTGCGCGCGACCACGCCGTAGCAACAGCAGCGAACCGATCACGGAGGCCACGAGCGATGTCAGCAACACTGCCGCCTTGGCGAGATCGGCGCTGTCGCCGAGCGAGAGTTCGGCCACCAGCAGGCTCACGGTGAAGCCGATCGCGCCGAGCACGCTCAGTGCCAGGATGTCGCGGCCGGTGAGTCCTTCGGGGCGTTCGGCGATGCCCAGCCGCACGGCCACCGTGCTGGACCCGAAGATGCCGATGATCTTGCCGAAGAACAGCCCGGCCATCACGGCGACCGCGATCTTATCGGTGAACAAGGCGCGGAAGACCTCACCGTTCACGGCGACACCGGAGGCGAAGAAGGCGAAGATCGGCACGCACACCAGCGCGGAGAAGGGCTGGATGCGGTGCTCCAGGCGCTCCGCCGGTGCCTCGGCCTCGCCGGGATCGGTGCGGACGCGGGTGAGCAGGCCGAGCGCGACTCCGGCGATGGTGGCGTGAACCCCGGACTGCAGCATGGCGATCCACACCAGCGCGGCCAGCGGAAGGTAGAGCAGGGGCGTGGTGATGCGGCGGTGCTGGGCCAGCGCGTAGGCGGCGCACCCCGCCACGGCCACGCCCAGCCACAGCAGGCTCAGGCCGGTGGAGAAGAGGACGGCGATCACCACGATCGCGATCAGATCGTCGACCACCGCCAGCCCCAGCAGGAAGACCCGTGCGCCGGAGGGCAGACGCGATCCGGTGAGCGCCAGGATGCCGAGGGCGAAGGCGATGTCGGTGGCGATGGGGATGGCCCAGGCGCTCGCGATGCGCGGATCGTCGTGCGCGATGGCGAAGGCGATCAGCGCGGGCACCACCACACCGCCCGTCGCACAGATCACCGGGAGGGCGGCGCTGCGCAGGGTCGAGAGCTCGCCCACCACCAGTTCGCGCTTGAGCTCGAGGCCCGCCACGAAGAAGAACACGGCCAGCAGCCCGTCCTTCGCCCACTCGGCGAGCGTGAGGCGCAGATGCAGCGGCTCCCCGAACAGTCTGAGTGAGTCTGTGCCCACATGGATTTCGCCGAGGTGTTGATAGGCATCGGCCCAGGGTGAGTTGGCCCAGACGAGGGCGACGAAGGCGGCCATCAGCAGGGCGGTTCCGCCCACGGTCTCCGTGCGCAGGAAGCGGGACAGCGCGTTCGTCTGGGGGTTCGACGATGCGTCGCTCATCGGTCGAACCTACCGCAGGGTCGGTGGGTGACGGAGGTCACGGAATGAGTAATCTCTGCCGAATGAATCGCAGGCGAATCGTCGTCGCCTCCATGGTGGGCACCACCATCGAGTTCTTCGACTTCTACATCTACGCGACCGCAGCCGTGCTCGTGTTCCCCACCCTCTTCTTCCCGAAGGGGGACGACACCGCGGCGCTGCTCGCCTCGTTCGCCACCTTCGGTCTGGCTTTCGTGGCCCGCCCACTGGGCTCGATCCTGTTCGGCCACTTCGGTGACCGGGTCGGCCGCAAGGCCACCCTCGTGGGATCGCTGCTCACCATGGGCATCGCCACCTTCCTCATCGGCGTGCTGCCCACCTTCGACCAGGTGGGCTACTGGGCTCCGGCGCTGCTGGCCCTGATGCGCTTCGCCCAGGGCCTCGGGCTCGGCGGCGAGTGGTCGGGTGCCGCCCTGCTGGCGACGGAGACCGCGGAGCCCGGCAAGCGGGCCTGGGCGGCGATGTGGCCGCAGCTCGGCGCCCCGTTCGGCTTCTTCCTGGCCAACGGCACCTTCCTGGTGATCATGCAGCTGATGGACTTCGATTCGAAGACCTCGGCCTCCAACCACGCGTTCATGACCTGGGGCTGGCGCATCCCCTTCCTCGCGTCGGCCGTGATGGTGATCGTGGGCCTGTACGTGCGGCTCAAGCTCACCGAGACCCCGGTCTTCGCCAAGGCCGTCGAGGACGGCAAGAAGGTGAAGGCGCCGCTGGGCGAGGTGCTGCGCACCGCGTGGCGGCCGCTGATCATCGGCACCTTCGTCATGGTGGCCACGTACACGTTGTTCTATCTGGTGACCACCTGGATCGTGTCGTACGGCACCGGCAAGGTGGTGGATAAGTCGGGCGTGAAGCTGGGCATCTCCTACATCGACTTCCTGCAGATGCAGCTGGTCGCCGTGCTCTTCTTCGCGGCCTTCGTGGCGGTCTCGGGTTACTTCGCCGACCGGATCGGCCGGCGGCTGGTGCTGATCGGCGCGACCCTGGCCATCATCGGTTTCGGCCTGTCCTTCAAGTGGATCCTGGACCCGTCGACCACCACGCAGGGGTCGATGCTGGCCGTGCTCATCGTGGGCCTGACTCTGATGGGCATCACCTTCGGCCCGATGAGCGCGGTGCTCCCGGAGCTGTTCGCCACCAACGTCCGGTACACGGGCAGCGGTATCGCGTACAACTTCGCGTCGATCCTGGGCGCCGCCATCGCCCCCTTCATCGCCACCTGGCTGGTGAGCGATTACGGCGTCGGCTGGGTGGGCGTGTACCTCGCGCTCGCGGGTGGTGCCACGCTCATCGCCTTGCTCGCGATGCCCGAGACCCGCGACGTGGAGCTCGACAAGGTCTAGCCGGATGGGCCGGCGCGGCCGGCCCATCCGGGGTACCCGCTAGCCGGCCGTCGCCGACGATGCGGATCCGGCGGAGGATCCGCTCGACGAGCCGGCCGAGTCCGAACCGCTCGACGAGCCGGAGCTACCCGACGAGCTGGAGCCGCTCGAACCGGAGCTACCCGATCCCGAGCTGCTCGATCCGGAGTTACCCGAATCGGAACTGCTCGATCCGGAGCCGCTCGAACCGGAGCTACCCGAACCGGAACTGCTCGATCCCGAGCTGCTCGAATCGGAGCCGCTGGAGCTCGAACGCGATCCGGAACCGCTGGAATCCGAACCGGTCGAGCCGGAACTGCTCGAACCCGCGCCGGTCGAACCGGATTCGGTCGAGCGGGAGCTTCCGGAGTTGCTCGATCCGGAGCCGGACCCCTCCGAACCCGTGCGGCCCGACGACGAGCCGGCGCTGCTCGACGACCCGCCTCGGCCCGCCGCCTTCTGCGCGGCGTCGGCCTGCTCGGACGCGGCGGCAGCGGCCTTCTCGGCGGCGGCGCGCTCGGCGGCCGCGCGCTGAGCGGCCTCCCGGTCCACCGGCTTGCGGGCCGCCTCCTCGGCGGCTCGATCCGCTGCGGCCTTCGCCTCGGCGGCCCGGTCCGCCGCCGCCTTCGCGGCGGCCGCGCCGTCCTGCTGGCCCGTTCCGGCCGCCTCGGCGGCCTTCGTCGCAGCGGCCTGGTCGGCTGCGGCCTTCTGCGCGGTCGCCTTGTCGGCGGCGGCCTTCTCCGCCATCGCTTTGTCCACGGCCGCCTTGTCGGCGGCGGTGCGCTCCGCGGCCGCCTTGGCCGCGTTGGCGCTGTCGGACGCCTCCTTAGCCGCGGTGGCCCGGGCCTGCGCGTCCTTGGCCGCATTCGCTCGGTCGGTGGCCGCCTTGTCGGCGGTTTCCTTGGCTGCGGTGGCCTGGTCGGCTGCGGTCTTGGCTGCTGCTGCCTGGTCGGTTGCCGTGGCCTGTTTGGCGTCGGCGTCCTTCTTGGCGGCGTCGGCGGTGTGGGCTGCTGCGGTCTTGTCGGCTGCGGTCTTGTCGGCGGTTTCCTTTGCTGCGGTGGCCTTGTCGGCTGCTGCGGTGGAGGCGTCGGCGGTTTGCTTGGCGGCGTCGGCCTTGTCTGCGGCGGTCTTGGCGGCGTCGGTGGCTGCCTGTTGTGCGTTGGCGGCGTCGGCGGCGGACTTGTCTGCCTGGGCTTGGGCCTGGGCGGAGTTGTCTGCTGCTTGCTTGTCGGCGGTGGCCTTGTCTGCTGCGGTCTTGGCGGCGTCGGTGGCTGCCTTTTGTGCGGCTGCGGCGTCAGCGGCGGACTTGTCTGCCTGGGCTTGTGCCTGGGCGGAGGTGTTGGCCTGCTGCTTGTCGGCGGTGGCCTTGTCCTGTGCGGTCTTGGCTGCTGCTGCCTGGTCGGGTCTGCTGAAGGTCTAGTTGTCACCTGATCTGTAGCGGTCTGCGGACTGTTGCTGGAAGGATGATCGACCATGCCGAAGGCGTATCCAGAGGAGTTCCGTGCTGATGTGGTCCGCGTGGCCAGGTCGGGGCAGGTCTCGCTCAAACAGGTAGCGGAGGATTTCGGGATCGCGGAGTCGTGTTTGCGGCGGTGGCTGCGGCAAGACGATGTCGATGACGGTGTTCGTCCCGGTGTGAGCCGGGACGAGGCGAAGGAGCTGCGGGAAGCGCGGCGGCGGATCCGGCTGTTGGAGCAGGAGAATGAAGTCCTTCGGCGGGCGGCGGCGTATTTGTCGCAGGCGAATCTGAAGCTCGGTTCGTCCCCCAAAATGATGTTCCCGCTGGTCCGCGAGCTGGCCGCTGACGGGATTGCCGTCGCGGTGACCTGCCGGGTTCTGAAGTTCTCCCGCCAAGCCTTCTATGCCTGGAGCGCTGTTCCAGTCTGTGACCGTGATGTCGATGATGCGGTGGTGACTAATGCTGCGGTCGATGTCCATCGTGATGATCCGGAGTTCGGGTATCGGTTCATCGCCGACGAACTCGTCGCTGCCGGTCACAGTGTGTCGGAGCGGCGAGTGTGGCGGCTGTGCTCACAAGCTGGTCTGTTCTCCGCGCACAGCCGCCGGCGCGGCAGCGGCAAACGTCCCGGACCGCCGGTCCATGACGACCTGGTAGAACGCGAGTTCTCCGCTGAGGCCCCGAACCGTTTGTGGCTCACTGATATCACAGAGCACCACACCCGCGAGGGCAAGTTGTATCTGTGCGCGGTCAAAGACGTCTATGCGAATCGGATCGTCGGATACTCGATCGACGAACGGATGAAGACCCGCATCGCGGTCAACGCCATCAACAGCGCCGTGACCCGGCGCGGTGGCCCTGCCGCGGTTGCCGGATGCGTAGTGCACTCGGATCGAGGTAGCCAGTTCCGATCACGCCGGTTCACCGAGCAGCTCAACAGGTTTCAGCTCAGCGGTTCGATGGGCAGGGTCGGCTCCGCCGGGGACAACGCAGCGATGGAATCGTTCTTCTCGCTGCTGCAGAAGAACGTCCTCGACCGCCAGCAGTGGACCACCCGCCAGGAACTGCGGACGGCAATCGTCGTCTGGATCGAACGGACCTACCACCGCCGCCGGCGACAACGCACACTCGGCAAGCTCACACCCATCGAATTTGAGATGATCTACACAGCCGCCAACGCGGCCTAACAATCACTGAGCTGAAGTGACAACGAAACCTTCAGCAGACCCGTCTGCTGCGGTCTTGTCTGCGGCGGCCCGGTCGGCGGCGGCTTGGTCGGCTGCCTTCTTCGCGGCGTCGGCTGCGGTCTTGTCGGCGGTGGCCTTGTCCTGTGCGGTCTTGGCGGCTGCTGCCCGGTCGGCGGCGTCCTTCTCCGCAGCCGAGCGTTCGGCTGCTGCCTTGTCGGCGGCCTCCTGGGCGGCACGGGCAGCATCCGCCGCGGCCTGCGCGGCGTCTGCCGCCGCCTTGTCGGCGGCCTGCGCGTCCGCGGCACTCTTCGCGGCGTCAGCCGCCACCTTCTCCGCCGCTGCCTTCTCGGTTGCCGCCTTGTCGGCCGCGGCCCTGGCCGCATCAGCCTTGTCCGCGGCTGCGGTGGCGGCATCCGTCGCGCTCTGCGCGGCCGCGGCCCGGTCGGCCGCCGCCTTATCGGCGATGGCCTTGTCCGCGGCCGCCTTCTCGGCTGCGGTCTGCGTGGCGGTGGCCTTGTCTGCCGCCGCCTGGGCGGACTTGTCCGCTTGCGCCTGCGCCGTCGTCGCCTCGGCCTGTGCCTTGTCTGCTGCTGCCTTGGCGGCGTCGGCGTTCTGGGCTGCGGTCTTGGCTGCTGCTGCCTTGTCGGCGGCGGTCTTGTCGGCGGCGGTGGCGGCGTCGGCGTTGCCGGCGGCGGTCGTCGCGTCCTGACGGGCCTTGGCGGCGTCGGCCGCTGCCTTGTCGGCCTCGGCCTTGGCCTGATCGGCGGCGGTCTTGGCTGCCGCTGCCTGGTCGGCTGCGGTCTTCGCCGCGTCGGCCTTGGCCGCGGCGTCGTTCGACGCGTTCGCCTGGTCGGCCGACGCCTTCTCAGCGGCGGACTTCTCCGCGGCGGCCTTATCGGCCATCGCCTTATCGGCGGCCGCCTTGTCGGCCGCGACCTGATCGGCCGTCGCCTTCGCTGCCGCCGCCTGATCCGAGGCGGCCTTCGCCGCAGCGGTGGCATCCGCGGCCGCCTTGGCCGCATTCGCTCGGTCGGTGGCCGCCTTGTCGGCGGTTTCCTTGGCTGCGGTGGCCTGGTCGGCGGCGGTCTTGGCTGCTGCTGCCTGGTCGGTTGCGGTGGCCTGTTTGGCGTCGGCGTCCTTCTTGGCGGCGTCGGCGGTGTGGGCTGCTGCGGTCTTGTCGGCGGCGGTCTTGTCGGCGGTTTCCTTTGCTGCGGTGGCCTTGTCGGCTGCTGCGGTGGAGGCGTCGGCGGTTTGCTTGGCGGCGTCGGCCTTGTCTGCTGCGGTCTTGGCGGCGTCGGTGGCTGCCTGTTGTGCGTTGGCGGCGTCGGCGGCGGACTTGTCTGCCTGGGTTTGGGCCTGGGCGGAGTTGTCTGCTGCTTGCTTGTCGGCGGTGGCCTTGTCTGCTGCGGTCTTGGCGGCGTCGGTGGCTGCCTGTTGTGCGGCTGCGGCGTCGGCGGCGGACTTGTCTGCCTGGGCTTGTGCCTGGGCGGAGGTGTTGGCCTGCTGCTTGTCGGCGGTGGCCTTGTCCTGTGCGGTCTTGGCTGCTGCTGCCTGGTCTGCTGCGGTCTTGTCTGCGGCGGCCCGGTCGGCGGCGGCTTGGTCGGCTGCCTTCTTCGCGGCGTCAGCAGCGGCCCGGTCGGCATCGGCGCGATCCTTCGCCGATGCGGCCGCGGCCGCGGCATCTCCCGCAGCCTTATCGGCGGCGGCGCGCTCGGAGGCGGCCCGATCGGCGGCGTCCTTGGCGGCGGCCGCTGCCTCGGTGGCCTTCTTCGCGGCATCCGCCGCATCCCGATCGGCAGCAGCGGCGTCGCTCTGCGCCTTGTCGGCATCGGCCGCTGCCCGATCCGCGGCGGCCTTCTCCGCGGTGGCCTTGTCCGCCGCGGTCCGTGCGGCGGAAGCCCGGTCCGCCGCGGCGGTGGCCGCGTCCGCTGCCCGCTGCGCTGCGTCAGCGCTCTCGGCGGCCTGCTTGTCGGCGGTCGCCTTGGCGGCCGCTGCTTGGTCGGCTGCGGTCTTGGTGGCGGTGGCCTTGTCTGCGGCGGACTTGGCCGCGTCGGCTGCGCGGGTTTGGGCTGCGGTGGCGTCGGCCTGTGCCTTGTCTGCTGCTGCCTTGGCGGCGTCGGCGTTCTGGGCTGCGGTCTTGGCTGCTGCTGCCTTGTCGGCGGCGGTCTTGTCGGCGGCGGTGGCGGCGTCGGCGTTGCCGGCGGCGGTCGTCGCGTCCTGACGGGCCTTGGCGGCGTCTGCTGCTGCCTTGTCGGCGTCGGCCTTGGCCTGATCGGCGGCGGTCTTGGCTGCCGCTGCCTGGTCGGCTGCGGTCTTCGCCGCGTCGGCCTTGGCTGCGGCGTCCTTGGCCGCTGCGGCCTGGTCGTCGGCGGCCTTCTGCGCGGCCGCCTTGTCCGCTGCGGCCTTGTCGGCCATCGCCTTATCGATCGCGGCCTTGTCCGCGGCAGTCCGCTCGGCTGCCGCCCGAGCAGCCGCGGCGTCGTTCGCCGTCGAGCCGGCACTCTTCGTCCGCTCCGCGGCGGCGCGAGCCGCATCGGCAGCGTTGGTCGCCGCCTGGTCGGCCGCGGACTGTGCGGCCGCCGCCTGATCGGCGGACTTCTTCGCGTCCGCCGCGGTAGCCGCGGCCCTCGTCTGCTGCGCGTCGGCGTCCTTCTTGGCGGCGTCGGCGGTGTGGGCTGCTGCGGTCTTGTCGGCTGCGGTCTTATCGGCGGTTTCCTTTGCTGCGGTGGCCTTGTCGGCTGCTGCGGTGGAGGCGTCGGCGGTTTGCTTGGCGGCGTCGGCCTTGTCTGCTGCGGTCTTGGCGGCGTCGGTGGCTGCCTGTTGTGCGTTGGCGGCGTCGGCGGCGGACTTGTCTGCCTGGGTTTGGGCCTGGGCGGAGTTGTCTGCTGCTTGCTTGTCGGCGGTGGCCTTGTCTGCTGCGGTCTTGGCGGCGTCGGTGGCTGCCTTTTGTGCGGCTGCGGCGTCGGCGGCGGACTTGTCTGCCTGGGCTTGTGCCTGGGCGGAGGTGTTGGCCTGCTGCTTGTCGGCGGTGGCCTTGTCCTGTGCGGTCTTGGCTGCTGCTGCCTGGTCTGCTGCGGTCTTGTCTGCGGCGGCCCGGTCGGCGGCGGCTTGGTCGGCTGCCTTCTTCGCGGCGTCGGCTGCGGTCTTGTCGGCGGTGGCCTTGTCCTGTGCGGTCTTGGCGGCTGCTGCCCGGTCGGCGGCGTCCTTCTCCGCAGCGACGCGGTCCGCTGTTGCGCGGTCCGCCGCCGCCTTGGTCGCGGCGGCCTGATCCGCCGCCGCCTTGGCAGCGTTCGCGGCCGCCTGGTCGGCGGCAGTCGCATCCTGCTTCGCCTTCGCGGCATCGTCGGCCGCCTTCTGCGCCTTGGCCTGATCGGCCGCAGCGGCATCCGCCGCCGCCTTGGCCGCAGCCGCCGTGTCGGATGCGGACTTCGCCGCGGCGACTGCATCCTGCTGAGCCTTGGCCGCATCGGCGGCCTGCTTGTCGGCGGTCGCCTTGGCGGCCGCTGCTTGGTCGGCTGCGGTCTTGGTGGCGGTGGCCTTGTCGGCGGCGGACTTGGCCGCGTCGGCTGCGCGGGTTTGGGCTGCGGTGGCGTCGGCCTGTGCCTTGTCTGCTGCTGCCTTGGCGGCGTCGGCGTTCTGGGCTGCGGTCTTGGCTGCTGCTGCCTTGTCGGCGGCGGTCTTGTCGGCGGCGGTGGCGGCGTCGGCGTTGCCGGCGGCGGTCGTCGCGTCCTGACGGGCCTTGGCGGCGTCGGCCGCTGCCTTGTCGGCCTCGGCCTTGGCCTGGTCGGCGGCGGTCTTGGCTGCCGCTGCCTGGTCGGCTGCGGTCTTCGCCGCGTCGGCCTTGGCTGCGGCGTCCTTGGCTGCTGCGGCCTGGTCGTCGGCGGCCTTCTGCGCGGCCGCCTTGTCCGCTGCGGCCTTGTTCGCGGCGGCAGTGCTCGCCTGCGCTGCATCGGTGGCGGTCCGAGCGGCGGAGCGGGCCGCCTCGTCCGCTGCGGCCTGATCCGACGTGGCCTTCTGTGCCGCGGTCGAGTTGGAGCTCACCCGGTCCGCAGCGGCCGCAGCGGAGGCCGCGGCATCGCGTTGCGCGGCCGCGGCAGCCGAAGCCGCCCGATCGGCATCCGATTTGGCCGTTGCCGCCTGGTCGGCTGCCGCCCGGGCGTCCCGGGCCTTATCGGCCGCGGCCTGAGCAGCTGCGGACGCCGAATCCTGCTTCGCCGCCGCGTCGGCGGCGGCCTTCTCCGCGGCGGTCTGGGCGGCTGCCGCGGTGTCCGCAGCGCTCCGATCGGCTGCGGCGGTATCGGCGGACGCCTTGGCGGCGGCGGCCTTCTCCGATGCAACCTTCTCCGCGGCGGCCCTCTCCGCCGCGGCGCGTTGGGCGTCCTTGTCCGCCGCATCGGCGGCATCGGCCGCGGCCTTGTCGCTCGCCGCTCGTTCCGATGCGGTCTGCTGTGCCTTCGTTGCGGCCGCACGTGCCGCTTCGGCATCGGCCAGCGCCTTATCGGCGGTGGCGCGCGCAGCCTCGGCAGCTTGCTGATCGGCGGCCGCCTTGTCGGCCGCTGCCTTCGCGGCGGTGTCGGCATCCCGGCGCGCCGCAGCCGCATCGGCCGCGGCCTTGTCGGCGGCCGCCTTGTCCTGCGCGGCCTTCTCCGCCACGGCCTGGGCCGAGCTCGCCCGATCGGAAGCGGCCTTCGCCGCGTTCGCCGCGTCCTGCTCGGCCTTCGCTGCATCGGCAGCGGCCTTCTCCGCGGCGGATTTCGCTGCGGCGGAAGCTGCCTCAGCGGCCTTCGCGTCCGATTCCTTCTTGGCGGCGTTCGTCACGGCTGCCGCAGCGGCGGAGCTGATCGCCTGCCGCTCGGTCTGCGCGGCATCGGCAGCGGCCTTGTTCGCCGCCGCCCTGTCCGCGGCGGCCTTCGCCGCGGCCGCAGCATCGTTCGGGTTCGCCGCAGCAGCCGCCGCGGACTTATCGGCAGTCGCCTGTGCCGCGGCAGCCTTGTCCTTCGCGGCCCGCACCGCGGTGTCGTCGTAGGTCACCTGACCAACGGCGGCAGCGGACCGGTCCGCGGTCGCCTGCGCGCTGGTCGCCCGGTCGGTCGCCGAGCTCAGCGCTGCATCGGCGTTCTGCTTCGTCGTGTTCGCCCCGGCGAGTTGGTCCTGAGCCGCGGTGTTCGTGGCGGCCGCGGCCTTCGCCTCATTCGACGCCGCGGTCGCGGTGGTGTTGGCAGTGCCCAGCGCCGCTTGCGCCGCGTTATCGCGAGTGGTTGCGTCACGGAGCGCATTCCGGGCGTCGGTGAGAGCTTGACGCTCTCTGCGGGCAGAGTCGAATAGCAAATTGATGATCGGGGTCAACAAGCCGCCGGTCTTCGCGCGCAGCTCGGCCTCGCGCTGCGCGACCAGAGCCTGGGCGTTGCGAACGTCGTTGCTCGTCTGGTTCGCGGTCGCCTGCGCCTGCTGCTCCGCAGTGTTCGCCGCGGCGGACTTGCTCTGTGCCTCCTGAAGCGCGGCCGCGCTCGACTGGGCTGATCGTTGTGCATCCTGCTGGGCCCGCGCGGCATCCGCCGCCGCCTGGCTGGCGGTGGCCCGCTCATTCGCCGCCGTCGCCGCCGATGCCGCGTCCTGCTGCGCCTTCACCGCGGCGGCGGAGGTGGCCTGCGCCTTCGTGCTGTCGGCCGCCGCCTTCTCGGCCGCCGCCTTGTCGGCCGCCGCCTTGTCCGCGGCCGCCTTCGCCGAGGCATCGGCAGCAGCGCGGGTAGCGGTGGCGGTTGCCGCGCTGCGGTCCGCCGCCGCCCGATCCTCGGCGGCCTTCGTGGCCGCGGCACGCGCGGCATCGTTGCTCGACGATGCCGACGCAGCAGCGGAATCCGCATCCTTCTGCCGTGCCGCCGCGGCGGTCGCCGCCTGCCGGGCGTCGGATTCGGCTGCCGCAGAGCGCTCCGCGGCGGCCTCAGCGGCGGTCGCCGCATCGGCGGCGGTTCGTGCCGCGGCGGCCTTCTCCGCGGCGGTCTTGTCCGCCGCATCCCGTGCGGCGTTCGCTCGATCCTTCTCGGCGCGGGCGGCGGAAGCGGCCTGCGCCGCTGCTGCCGCCTTGTCCGCTGCCGCCTTGTCGGCGGCGGCCTTCTCAGCGGCGGCGCGATCCGCCTCCGCGCGCTCACGATCGGCCTTCGCCCGAGCATCGGCCGATTCGGCGGCCTTCGCGCTCGCTGCCGCGGCGCGATCTGCCGCATCGCTCGCGGCGGCAGACTTCTCCTCGGCAGCACGAGCGGCATCCGCGGCGACCTTCTCCGCGGCCGCCCGCGCAGCATCGGCGGCGTCGGCATCCGACTTCTTCTGAGCCGCAGTGGCGCCGGCCTGATTCGCGGTCGCAGCCCTCGCGTCGCTGGCCTTCGCGGCCTCGGCCGCGGTGCGGTCGGCGGCGGCCTGGTCGGCCTGCGCCTTCTGCAGCGCGGCGTTGGCGGCCGTGGTGCGGTCCGCCGCGGCGCGTGCGGCCGAGGCTCGATCGGCCGCGGCGGTGGACGCGTCGCCGGCCTTGTTGCGAGCGGCGTCCGCAGCCGCAGCGGAGGCATCCGCCGCGGCCTTCTCTGCGGCAGCCCGTTCGTCGGCTGCCTTCTTCGCCGCGGCAGCGTCCTGCGAGGCCTTGTCCGCGGCAGCGGCGGATTGCTGTGCCGTGTTCTGCTTCACGGAGGCATTGGCAGCAGCGGAACTCGCGGCTGCGGCCTTCTCGGTGGCGGTCTGCGCCGCCGTCGCCTTCTCCGCCGCGGCAGTCAACGCGGCGGCCTTGTCCTTGGCAGCCTGCGCGGCGGCGGCGTCGGCCTGCTGCTGCCCGGCGCGGGCGGTGTCCGCCGCGGCGGCGGCGTTCTTGGCCGCGGTGGTCTTGTCGGCCAGGTCCTTATCGGCCGCCGTCTTGGCATTGTCCGCAGTGGTCTTGGCGGTCTGCGCCTGTGCCGCTGCGGTGTTCGCCGCGTCCGACCTCGTCGTCGCGGACGCCGCAGCCTGCGAGGCGCTGGTGGCGTTGCGCGTGGCCTGATCGGCAGCCTGATCGGCGGCGGTCTTGGCTGCGGCCGCGGAGTCGGAGGCGGACTTGGCACTGGCGGCCTTGTCGGCGGCGTCCTTGGCTGCCGTGGCCTTCTGGTTCGCCGCCGTGGTGGCGTTGTCGAGGTTCTTGGCTGCGGCAGCCCTGTCGGCGGCGGCCTTATCGGCGGTCGCCTTATCGGCGGCGGCTCGATCGAGGGCGGTCCGCTCGGCGGCGCGCTTGTCGGCGGCGTTCTTGGCTGCGTCGGCGGCGGACTTCTCCGCGGCGGTCTGCGCGGCGGCGGACTTGTCGGCGGCGTTGTTGGCGTCGGCGGCGGCGGTGTCGGCGGTCTTCTGGGCGGCCTGCTTGTCGGCGGCGTTCTTGGCTGCGTCGGCGGCGGCCTTCTCTGCGGCGGTCTGTGCAGCGGCGGAGTCGGCAGCGGTGGCCTTGTCAGCGCTGGCGTTGTCTGCGGCGTTCTTCGCGGCGTCGCGGGCGGCGGTGGCGTTGGAGGTGGCCTGTGCGGCGTCTTTCTGTGCCGTGTCACGGGCCGCTGCCGAGTCGTTCGCGGTCCGCTTATCGGCGGTCGCCTTGTCGGCGGCGTTCTTGGCGGCGGTGGCGGCGTCGGTCGAGGCCTTGGTGGCGTCGTCGGCGGCCTTCTGGGCGGCGGCTCGGTCGTCGGCGGCCTTCTGCGCGGCGGCCTTGTCGGCGGCGGCTTGGTTTGTGGCGGTGCGGCGTTCGTTCTCGCGGTCGGCTGCGGCCTGCTCGGCTGCCTTCTTCTCTGCGGTGGCCTGCTCGGCGGCCTTGGCCGCCTTGTCGGCGGCGGCGGTGGCGTCGTTGAGTTTCTGCTGCGCGTTCGTGGCGGCGTCGGCAGCGGACTTGTGGGCGGCGTCGGCGGCGGCCTTATCGGCGGCGGCCTTCTGCGCGGCGTCCTCGGCCTGCTTCTGCGCGTCCCGTGCGGCGGCGAGCCGGTCGGCGGCGGCCTTCGCGGCGGCGGTGTTGTCGGCGGCGGTCTTGTCGGCGTCGGCGCGCTCCTGAGCGGCCTTCGCGGCGTCCGCGGCGGCCTTCTGCGCGGCATCGTTCGCGGCAGCGAGACGCTCGCCGGCAGCGGTGGCCGCAGCCGCGGCATCCTTCGCGGTCTTATCGGCAGCCGCGGCGGACTGTTCCGCCGCGCTCTTCGCAGCCGCGGCCTTGTCGGCGGCGGACGCAGCCGCGGCCGACGCGCTATCAGCGCTGTTCGCAGCCTTCGCCTGGGAGGCGGCGGCCGAGAGTGCGGCGGCCTTGTCCTTGGCAGCCTGATCGGCGATGGCCGTCGCCTGCTGGTGAGTCGTTCGGGCGGTATCCGCGTCAGCGGTGGCCTTCGTGGCCGCGGCGGTCTTATCGGCGAGGTCCTTATCGGCCGCCGTCTTGGCGCTATCGGCGTCGGACTTCGCGGCGCGGGCCTGTGCGGCCGCGGAGTCGGCGTCCTTGGCCTTCGTGGCGGCGGATGCGGCCTGGTCGGCGGCCGATTTCGCCGCGTCGTTGGCCTTGCTGGCTGCGGTGTCCGCCGCGGTCTTGGCGGTGGCGGCGTTGTTCGCGGCGGTGGTGGATGCCGCGGCCTTATCGGCGGCGTCCTTGGCTGCGGAGGCTGCGGTCGAGGCGTTCTTGGATGCGTTGTCGAGGTTCTTGGCGGCGGTGGCGCGGTCGGCACTGGCCTTGTCCGCAGCCGCCTTGGCGTCGGATGCGGCGGTGTCGGCGTTCTTCTGGGCGGCCTGCTTGTCGGCGGCGTTGTTGGCTGCGTCGGCGGCGGCCTTCTCCGCGGCGGTCTGCGCGGCGGCGGACTTGTCGGCGGCGTTGTTGGCGTCGGTTGCGGCGGTGTCGGCGTTCTTCTGGGCGGCCTGCTTGTCGGCTGCGGTCTTGGCTGCGTCGGCGGCGGCCTTGTCGGCGGCGGTCTGTGCGGCGGCGGAGTCGGCTGCGGTCTGCTTGTCGGCGGTGGCCTTGTCTGCTGCTGCCTTGGCGGCGTCGCGGGCGGCGGTGGCGTTGGAGGTGGCCGAGTCGGCCTTGTTCTCCGCGGCCTTCTGCGCAGCGGCGGAGTCGGCTGCGGTGGCCTTGTCGGTGGCTGCCTTGTCGGCGGCGGCCTTCGCCGTGTCTCGGGCGGTGGTGGCCTTCGATGCGGCGTCGTCGGCGGCCTTCTGGGCGGCGGCTCGGTCGTCGGCGGCCTTCTGCGCGGCGGCCTTGTCGGCGGCGGCTTGGTTTGTGGCGGTGCGGCGTTCGTTCTCGCGGTCGTCGGCGGCCTGCTCGGCTGTCTTCTTCTCTGCGGTGGCCTGCTCGGCGGCCTTGGCCGCCTTGTCGGCAGCGGCGGTGGCGTCGTTGAGTTTCTGCTGCGCGTTCGTGGCGGCGTCGGCAGCGGACTTGTGGGCGGCGTCGGCGGCGGTCTTATCGGCGGCGGCCTTCTGCGCGGCGTCGGCTGCCTTGGACTGGGCATCACGCGCGGCATTCAGCTGATCCGCAGCCGTCTTGGCCGCGGCGGCCTTCTCCGTCGAAGCCTGCTCGGCTGCGGTGCGATCCTTCGTCGCCTGTTCTGCTGCCGCGGCGGCCTTCTGCGCGGCCGTATTGGCGGCAGCGAGGCGATCCTCGGCCTTCTTCACGGCGTCGGCGGACGCCGACTGGTTGGCACGCGCGGCGTCCAACGCCCTGCGCGCCCGGTCCGCCTCGCTCGCAGCCCACTCCGCCGCGATGCGTGCGGCCATCGCGCTCGCGCGCGCCTGCGCCGCGTAGTCGATACCCGGAATGCTCACGGGGGAGCGGAGATCGAAGTAACCGCCGATCCCGAAGCCGAACCCGATACCGGGACCCAGACCGATGCCGAAGCCGATGCCGGCGCCCAGCCGCAGACCGTCGGGCCCGTAGCCCAGGCCCGCGCCCAGACCGAACCCGATACCGACGCCCGGCGCGATGCCGAGGCTGAAACCGGTGCCGAAGCCGTAGGGCAGGGCGGGACCGAATCCCGGCGTGAGACCGAGATTGAACCCGGGAGTGAACCCGTACCCGGGGCCGAAGCCCCCGCCGAAGCCCACGCCGGACCCGAACCCGAAGCCGTTGCCGAGCCCCGCGCCGAAGCCCGCGCCCGCGCCGAAACCGAGCCCGGGGCCGAAGCCGACTCCCGCACCCAGTCCGAAGCCCGGACCGTCCGTCGGCGCCCCGACGCCCACCCAGGGGCCCAGACCGATCCGCCCGAAGTCAGGGGCATTGCCGATCACATAGGAGCCGTTGCTGTTGTAGCCGCCGAGTGCGAAGCCACAGCTGAGGTCCAGCGGACTGTTCGCACCGCGCGCGCCCAGCCACACGAGCCGCGTGGGGTAGCACGGTGCGGTGGCGGTCCCCGCGGACGCGCGATCGGCCACCGCGGCGGACGGCACCTGCACCGAGAACGGAGACCCCATCCAGCCGGCGCTCGCGGGCGTGAGCGCCACCTGTCGCGTGCTGGAATCGATGAGGTTGTTCTGTGCTGCGGCAACTCCAGCGGAGCCTGAGGTCACCAGGCCCACGACAGTGGTGGTTGCAGCAGCGGCGCGTGCGATCGACGACATGTTTTCTTCAGTCCTTTTGGGCAGGGATGCACAGCGCAGTCGTGCATCGTGCCAAAAGTGTCATTGCAAATAGGCCAACGCGGTACCAAATCAGATTCAATGTCGCGAATTCTTCAAAGTAGGTTTGGGCCACGCGCGACTGCAGATGTAGTCACGAACAGCAGTTCGATGAGCACCTGCTCAGTACGACGCTTGTTCGTTAGCAACAGGTTCGTTCTAGGGCGGCGAGAGCAGCGGCACTCCCGCCGCTTCCGCGGCCTCGCGGTACGCGGCGGCCAGGCTGGACACCGTTTCGTGGGCGTTGAGGCCGCTCGGATTGGGCAGGACCCACACCGCGGTCTCGCCGAGCCCCCGCGCCTGCCTCCCGACCGTGGCCTTCGGCTGACCGAAGGCCGTTCGGAACGCGGTGACCCCGAGCACCGCCAGAACCCGCGGGGCGACCCGATCGACCCGGGCCAGTAATGCCTCGCCGCCCTCCCGGAGCTCCGTCGTCGTCAGTTCGCTCGCCTTCGCCGTGGCCCGCGGGGCGACATTGGTGATGCCGACACCCGCGGCGATGAGCGCCTCGCGGTCCTCCGCGCGCATGCCCTCGGCGGCGTCGATCACGTGATCGGTGATGCCCGCGGCGTACAGCGCCGGATAGAAGCGGTTGCCGGGACGGGCGAAGTGGGCACCCGTGGCCGCGGTCCACAGCCCCGGATTGATCCCGGCGAACAGCAGCCGACAGTCCGGACCGATCAGATCGGGTACCTCGGTATCGGCGAAGGCCAGCAGCTGCTCGCGCGTGAATCCCATGCAACGGTCCTACCCGCTCGATCGGCCGTGGTCCACTGGGGGACATGACCGTGGACGAACTCCTGGCCCGCCGCGAGATCCACGACGTGGTCCTCCGCTACTGCCGCGGCATCGACCGGCTCGACCTGGACGCGGTGCGCGACTGCTACCACCCGGGCGCCGTCGATCATCACACCGGCTTCACCGGGCCGGTGGAGGACTACGTGCCCTGGGTGCGTGGCCAGCTCACTTCGCTCGGCGGCACGCACCACCAGATCGGGAACCATCTGTGCGAGCCCTCGGGAGACACCGCGGTGGTCGAGACCTATTGCACGGCAACGCACTGGTCCACCCCGGGCGCGGAACTCCAGGCCTACGTGACGCTGGGCCTGCGCTACGTGGACCGGTTCGAGCGCCGGGCCGGACGGTGGGCGATCGCCGAGCGTTGGGCCGTCACCGACTGGACACGCTGGGAGAAGGACCTCACCGGACCCCTCGGCGTACCGGAGGCCGGCCCGCCGCCCGGGCGCGGCGGCGACGATCCCATCGACCTGCTCCGCGCTCAGGTACTGGGGCGCGACCGCTCGTAGAGCCGGCGCACCACGTCCTCGATATCGGGCTCGTCCACCGTGAGATCGCGCACCGTCGCCGTGTGCGAGACCGCGGCCAGAACCTCCGGCAGCGCGCCGCTCAACTCCAATCGTTGACGGAGGCCGCCGGCCTCGCTGGCGAGGTGCCGCGCACCGTCGACGTGCAGATCCGGAGTGGGACGGTCCAGGTCCAGCACGAGCACCCGCGCGGCACCCACGGTGTCGACGAGTCCGGGCAGCGTGCCGTCGTAGGCGGTGCGGCCGCGGTCGACCACCACGATCCGGTCGCAGAGGCGCTCCACATCGCCCATATCGTGCGTGGTGAGCAGCAGCGTGAGGCCGCGCTCGGCGCGCTCGGTGATGAGGAACTCGCGCAGCCGCTGCTTGCTGAGCACGTCGAGACCGATCGTGGGCTCGTCGAGGATCAGCAGCTCGGGGGAGTGCAGCAGCGCCGCGGCGACCTCCGCACGCATCCGCTGGCCGAGGCTGAGCTGGCGCACCGGCTGATCGAGGAACTCCGCCAGCTCCAGCCGCTCGACGAGCCGGCCGGTGCGGGCCCGCGCCTCGTCGGGCGTGAGCCGGTGGATGGCCGCGAGGATGTCGAACGAGCGGGAGGTGGGCAGGTCCCACCACAGCTGGGAGCGTTGCCCGAAGACCACGCCCACGCGGCGCGCCACCGCGCGGCGCTGGGTGAGCGGATCGAGCCCGACGGTGCGCACCGTGCCGGACGTGGGCACCAGGATGCCCATGAGCATCTTGATCGTGGTCGATTTCCCCGCACCGTTCGCGCCGATGTACCCCACCGATTCCCCGGGCGCCAGAGCGAGATTCAACCGGTCGACGGCCGTGGTCTCCTTCTTCACCCGGCCGTTCCAGCCGCGCCGGACGAAGGTCCGGGTCAGATCGTGCGTCTCGATGATGTGTGGACCGTTCATCCGCCCGCCCCTCGGTAGTGCCGAATACCCAGCCGCCAGAAGAAGGCCGCCACCAGCACCGCCCACAGCGTGGCCAGCGGCAACAGCCACGCCAACCACGGCTGGAAGACGCCCTGGCCGGGCAGCTCCAGCACCACCAGCGTGGGGAGGTAGCCGGTGAAGGCCAGCGGTAGTACGAATCCCAGCGTCACCTTCAAGGCCGCGGGCATCACCGGTGCGGGTTGCGTGGCCGCGTACCTGCCGCCGTAGACGAAGGCATTGGTGAACTCGGCGCCGTTGACCAGGACGAACTGCAGCCCGGCGGCGATCACGAAGATGCTCGCGTAGATCACCGGTCCGCACAGCATCGCGAGCACCAGCATGCCGATCGTGGTGGGGCCCCAGTCGATCGGGTTGTGGGTGAGCGCGTACACCAGCGCGAAGACGCTCACCGCGGGCCGGGTGAGCCGGTTGATCCGGATGTCGCTGGTCATGAGCTGCGCCAGGATCGGCTGCGGGCGCAGGTAGAAGACGTCCACCGTGCCCTTGCGGATGTACCGGTTCAGCTTGTCCAGATGGCCGAACAGGATGTCGGCCAGGCAGAACGAGCCGTCGGCCAGCGCGAACACGAGCACCACCGCCGAGAAGGTGAGGCCGCCGATCACCTTGGCGTTGTGGAACAGCAGCCACACCTCGGCGAACTCGACGAGCCCGAGCACCGCGGCGGTCACCAGGTCGAGGGCCAGGGAGGCGCGGTAGGAGGCCTGCGCCTGGATGCGGGAGGCCAGCACCGCGCGGTAGGGCGCGAGCCGTCCGGGACGCCGGGACCCGGCGGAGACGTCAGCCACCCTGCACCTCCAGCCGTCGCCGTCCGGCCGAGGTGAGCAACGCGCCCAGCGTCAGGGCGACGACGCACCACGCCGCCTGCGCGCCGACCGCCGGCAGGGCTGCGGCCACGTCGATCCGGCCGGAGAGGATGTCGCAGGGCGGCATGAGGATCGACGCGAACGGGGAGTGCTCGGCGATCGCGGCCAGCCACGCGGGGAACAGGCCGATGGGCACGAACATGCCCATCAGGAAGCTGGAGACGATCACGTAGAACAGCACGATGCCGCGGGTCTCCACCACCCAGAAACCGAGGATCTCCACCGCGTACAGCAGGGCCCGGCTCAGCACGATGGACAGCAGAATGCTCAGCGCACCCAGGGGGTACGCCGCGGGTTCGGGAGCCCAGGCCATCATCCCGGTGAGCAGGCCCACCCCGATCAGTGGGGACCAGCGCGGGATCAGCGAGTAGACCGCCCCGCCGAGACCGGTGGCGAGCGTGGCGAATTGGACGTTGAGCGGCCGCAGGAAATCGACGGCGATATCGCCGGTGCGGATCCGCTCGGGGAGCTCACCGTCGGTGCCGAAGCCGCCGATCGCGGTCAGCAGCCCCTGGGACAGGAAGATGTAGCTCACCATCAGCTCGGGCGTGTAGCCGCCCGCCATGCCGCCGGCGCCGGCGAGGGTGGCCAGCAGCACGCCCATCTTGAGGAATCCGAAGACGGTGTTGGTGAACAGCCCGGCCAGCGCCGCGGCCAGGTAGGTGGACTGCTGGCGGAACCCGGCGACGGTCAGCCGGGCGTACGGACGGAGAGCTGCGAGGAGGGCGGCACGCCCGGACACTGCGGCCGCGCTGGATTGCGACGACACAGTGGACTGACGTTACCGCCCTCCCGGGCTCGGTGCTAGCTCTTCTGCTTGCGGATGTTCTCGAAGACGGTCGGATCGACCAGGGTCGAGGTGTCGCCCAGCTCGCGGCCCTCGGCCACATCACGCAGCAGGCGCCGCATGATCTTGCCGGAACGGGTCTTCGGCAGCTCGGGCACGATGTTGATCTCGCGGGGCTTGGCGATCGGCGAGATGTCCTTGGACACCTGGGCCGTCATCTCCGCGATCAGGCGGGCGGGATCGGAGTCGTCGACGCCCTGGCGCAGGATCACGAACGCGGCGATCGCCTGGCCCGTGGTCGGATCGGAGGCGCCCACCACGGCCGCCTCGGCCACCGCGGGATGCCCGACGAGGGCCGACTCGACCTCGGCCGTGGAGATCCGGTGGCCGGAGATGTTCATGACATCGTCCACGCGGCCCAGGATCCAGAGCGCACCGTCCTCGTCGTACCGCGCACCGTCGCCCGCGAAGTACCAGCCCTGATCGGCGTAGCGCGACCAGTAGGTGTCCACGAAACGCTCGGGATCGCCCCAGATGCCGCGCAGCATCGCCGGCCAGGGCTTGTCGAGCACCAGCAGGCCGGACTCGCCGCGGGGCAGGCTGTTGCCCTCGTCGTCGACGATGTTGGCGCTGATGCCGGGCACCGGCTCCATCGCCGAACCGGGCTTGAGGGTGGTGGTTCCGGGCAGCGGCGCCACCATCGCGGCGCCGGTCTCGGTCTGCCACCAGGTGTCGACGATCGGGGCGGTGCCGTGGCCGATCACATCGCGGTACCAGCGCCAGGCCTCGGGGTTGATCGGCTCGCCGACCGAGCCCAGCAGGCGGATCGAGCTGAGATCGTGGGCGTCGGGAATCTCCCTGCCCCACTTCATGAACGTGCGCACCAGGGTGGGCGCGATGTAGTAGATCGAGACGCCGTACTTCTCGATGATCTCGAAGTGCCGGTGTTCGGTGGGGGAGTTCGGGGTGCCCTCGTAGATGATCTGCGTGGCGCCGTTGGCGAGCGGGCCGTAGACGATGTAGGTGTGCCCGGTGACCCAGCCGATGTCGGCGGTGCACCAGAAGACGTCCTTGTCCGGCTTGAGGTCGAACAGGTAGTAGTGCGTGTACGCCGCCTGCGTGAGGTAGCCGCCCGAGCTGTGCACGATGCCCTTGGGCTTGCCGGTGGTGCCGGAGGTGTACAGCAGGAACAGGGGGTGCTCGGCGTCGAAGGCCTGTGGGGTGTGGGTGGACGATGCGGCGCCCACGGTCTCGTGCCACCACACGTCGCGGTCGTGCCAGTCGATGTCGTTCTTGCAGCGCTGGACGACGATGACCTTCTCGACGCTCGTGGCCTTGGTGCCGTCGACGTCCATGTCGAGCGCCTCGTCCACATTGGCCTTGAGCGGCGTGGGCTTACCGCGGCGGAACTGGCCGTCGGTGGTGATCACCACGCGGGCCTGCGCATCGTCGATCCGCGAGCGCAGCGCACCCGCCGAGAAGCCGCCGAAGACCACCGAGTGGGTCAGGCCCAGGCGGGCGCAGGCGAGCATGGCGACGATGGCCTCGGGGACCATCGGCATGTAGATGGCCACGCGGTCGCCCGCCTGCAATCCGAGTGATTCCAGGTAGTTGGCGGCGCGGCTCACCTCGGCCTGCAGATCGGCGTAGGTGATGTCGCGGGTGTCGCCCGGTTCGCCCACCCAGTGGATGGCCACCCGGTCGCCGTTGCCGGCCACCACGTGCCGGTCGACGCAGTTGTAGGCCACGTTCAGCTTGCCGCCCACGAACCACTTCGCGAACGGGGCTCCCGACCAGTCGAGGACCTCGCCGAACGGGGTGTCCCAATCGAGGCGATTCGCCTGCTCGGCCCAGAAGCCGAGGCGGTCGGCTTCGGCACGGTCGTACAATTCTCGACCGTGGGTATTGGCCTGAGCTGCGAAGTCTGCGGAGGGCGGGTACGCGGAGGTCGCGGAATCAGTCATGGATCGATCGTAGTTTTCGGCTCGGGACGTGAGGAGGGGTTTACCCGAATTGAACCCGGTACGGGTGGGGTTGCAGGGGGTTGCCGGGGCCCTCGGCGGTGCCCGATCGGCGAGGGGCGGCTGTCCGTTAGCAGGACAACACAGGTGGAGCGGCCCTAGAGTGCTCACCACCGAAGACAAGCCAAATCAGGCGGAGGTATCAGGTGAGAAGACGAAGTAGGTCGACGGCGACGCGGGCGATCCTCGCGATCGCGGTGGCCGCGAGCCTGGCGGTGTCGGGCTGCAGCATGGACGGCGCGCGGTCCCAGAACACGGTGGGCCCGGACGCGATCATCCGGGTGAACGGCGGCGAACCGCAGAGCGGCCTGGTGCCCTCGGACACCAACGAGAACATGGGCGGCCGCGTCGCCGACATGTTGTTCACGGGTCTGTACTCGTACCAGGCCGACGGTAAGCCCGAGCTCGCGAACGCCGAGTCCGTGGACACCACCGACAACAAGCGCTTCCTGGTCAAGCTCAAGCGGGACTGGACCTTCACCGACGGTACGCCGGTCAAGGCGCAGAACTACGTGCGCGCCTGGAACTTCGGCGCCGCGATCGGCAACCTGCAGAAGCAGCAGAGCTTCTACGCTCCCATCGCCGGTTTCGACGAGGTGTCCGAGAAGGGCGCCACGAAGACCGAGATGCGCGGCCTGCAGGTGATCGACGATTACACCTTCTCCATCGAGCTCGCGCAGCCCAACATCGACTTCAAGCTGGCCCTGGGCTACCTGCCCTTCGCGCCGCTGCCCGATGTCTTCTTCACCGAGGGCAAGGAGCAGTTCGGCCAGAATCCGGTGGGCAACGGTCCGTACAAGTTCAAGCAGTGGCGGCACAACGTGCAGCTCGAGATCGTCCGCAACGAGGGTTTCAAGGGACCCAAGCCGAAGAACGGCGGGCTCACCTTCGTGATGTACGAGTCCTACGATCCCGCGTACGTCGATCTCACCTCGGGCAATCTCGATGCGCTCGACACGATCCCGAACAGTGCGCTGCGGTCCTTCGAGAAGACGCTGGGCAAGCGCGCGATCACGCGGCCCACGGCGCAGACCCAGTCGTTCGTGATCCCCCAGTTCCTGGAGCACTTCGGCAGCGATGAAGAGGGCCGCCTGCGGCGCCAGGCCATCTCGATGTCGATCGACCGCCAGCAGGTGATCGACGTGGTCTTCCAGGGATTCCGCTACCCCTCGGTGGACTTCACCGCACGGTCGATCCCCGGCTGGAGTGCGGACATCCCCGGCAACGAGACCACCAAGTACAACCCGGAACTGGCGAAGCAGCGCTGGGCGCAGGCGAATGCGATCAAGCCCTGGACCGGTGCGTTCACGATCGCCTACAACTCCGACGGCGACCACAAGCAGTGGATCGACGCGGTGACGAACCAGATCAAGAACAATCTGGGGATCGAGGCCGCAGGCAAGCCCTACGCCACGTTCAAGCAGATCCGCGACGAGCTGACCCGCAAGACGCTGCAGTCCGCCGGCCGCAACGGCTGGCAGGGCGACTACCCCACGCAGCTCAACTTCCTGGAGCCGAACTACCTCACCGGTGGCGGTTCCAACGACGGTGACTACAGCAACCCGGCCTTCGACGCCAAGATCGCGCAGGCGCAGCAGGCCCTGGACCCAGTGCAGTCCACCCGCCTCGTCAACGAGGCGCAGTCGATCCTGCTCAACGACCTCCCGGTGGTCCCGCTGTGGGACTACAAGGCGCCCGCCGGCGTCGCCGAGGGCGTCACGGGCGATCTCACCTGGAACGGCCGCTTCGACTTTACGAACATCACGAAGGAGTAGCGGGATGACCAGATATCTCCTGAGCAGGCTCGGGCAGTTGGTGATCGTCTTCTTCGGCTCCACCCTGCTGATCTACGCGCTCGTCTTCCTCGTCCCCGCCGACCCCATCGCGGCGCTCGGCGGCGACCGGAATCTCCCGCCCGAGGTGGTGGAGGGCCTCCGGGCCCAGTACCACCTGGACCAGCCCTTCCTGGTGCAGTACTGGTACTACATCAAGGGCGTCTTCACACTCGACTTCGGCGTCTCCTTCTCCGGTCAGCCGGTGTGGGACGTGATGAAGCGGGCCTTCCCGGTCACCGTGAACCTCGCGCTCATCGCGCTCGTGGTGGAGGCCGTGCTCGGCATCTTCTTCGGCGTGATCGCCGGCCTGAAGAAGGGCAAGTGGTTCGACACCACGATCCTGTTCGTCTCGCTGGTGATCATCGCGGTGCCGATCTTCGTGCTCGGCTTCATTGCTCAGTTCGTCTTCGGCGTGAAACTGCAGTGGTTCCCGGTCACCGTCGGCGGCAACCTGGACTTCTACCACCTGCTGCTGCCCGGCATCGTGCTCGGCCTGGTGTCCTTCGCCTACGTCGTGCGGCTCACCCGATCGCAGGTCTCGCAGAACCTCACCGCCGACTACGTCCGCACCGCCACGGCCAAGGGTCTCCCGCGTTCGCGCGTGGTCCTCGTGCACGTGCTGCGGAACTCGCTGATCCCGGTGGTCACCTTCCTCGGTGCCGACATCGGGGCGCTCATGGGCGGTGCCCTCGTGACCGAGGGCATCTTCAACATCCCCGGCGTCGGCGGCACCATCTACCAGGCCATCATCCGTGGCGAGGCCACCACCGTGGTCTCTTTCGTGACGGTTCTCATCGTCATCTACCTCATCTGCAACGTGGTGGTCGACCTGCTCTACGCCGCCCTCGACCCGAGGATTCGCTATGCCTGACAATCAGACCTACCCCGGACAGGAACGCTTCGTCGCCGCTGCCGACGATGTGGTGGTCGGCGCGATCGACGCCGTCGATCAGGACGTGGAGCCCGCGGGCTTCTGGAAGACGGCGTGGCAGCAGCTCAGGGGACGGCCGCTGTTCTGGGTCTGCGTCGCTCTGCTCACGCTGATCCTGCTGGTCGTGATCTTCCCGAGCGTCTTCGCCTTCGGGAAGGACCCCCACGAGGCCTCGCTCGACCGATCCCTGTTGCCGCCCAGTGGCGCCCACTGGTTCGGCACCGATCTGCAGGGCTACGACATCTACGCCCGCACCATCTACGGCGCCCGCGCCTCGGTGCTGGTGGGCGTGCTCACCACCCTCGCGGTGGTCGTGATCGGCGGCCTGCTCGGCGCCACCGCCGGGTTCTACGGCGGCTGGCTCGATTCGGTGATCGCGCGGCTCTCGGACATCTTCTTCGGCGTCCCGCTGATGCTGGCAGCCGTGGTGGTCATGCAGATGGTCACCACCCGCACGGTGCTGTCAGTGGTCTTGGTGCTCACCATCTTCAGCTGGCCGCAGATCGCCCGCATCGCGCGGTCGGCGGCCATCTCGGTGCGCAACGAGGAGTTCATCACCGCATCGAAATCGTTGGGGGCCTCCAAGGTTCGCACGCTCTTCACGCACGTGATCCCCAACTGCCTCGGTCCCGTGATCGTGGTGGCCACCGTGGCCCTCGGCATCTACATCGTCACCGAGGCCACGCTCTCCTACCTCGGCATCGGCCTGCCGGCCAGCACCGTGTCCTGGGGTATGGACATCGCGGACGGGCAGACCCTGCTCCGCGAGGGCAATCCCATCCTGTTCTTCCCCGCGGCTGCTCTCGCGCTCACCGTGCTCACCTTCATGATGCTCGGTGACGTCCTGAGTGATGCGCTCGATCCGAAGGCGAGGACCCGCTGATGTCCGACGACCACAAGCGCAACCTGGCGGGCAAGATCAAGGACAAGGTCACCGAGCGGTTCGGCAAGACGCCCGATCCGCTCCTCGAGATCCGCGATCTCATCGTGGAATTCACGGTGCAGGGTAAGAAGGTTCCCGCCGTGCGCGGCGCCAATCTCACCGTGTATCCGGGCCAGACGGTGGCCATCGTCGGCGAATCGGGCTCGGGCAAGTCCACCACCGCGGCGGCCGTCCTCGGCCTGCTGCAGGGCACCGGCAAGGTGGCCGGTGGACAGATCCTGTTCGACGGGCAGGATCTGGCGAAGGCCTCGGAGAAGGACTTCCAGCAGATCCGGGGTAGCGGTATCGGCCTGGTGCCGCAGGATCCGAACACGAACCTGAACCCGCTGTGGCGGGTGGGATTCCAGATCCGGGAGACCCTCAAGGCCAACGGCGCCGAACAGGGCGATGCCAAGAAGCGGGCGATCGAGCTGCTGTCCGAGGCGGGCATGCGCGATCCCGACCAGCGCGTGAACCAGTACCCGCACGAGTTCTCGGGCGGTATGAAGCAGCGTGCGCTGATCGCGATCGGTCTCGCGGCGCGGCCGAAGCTGCTGATCGCCGACGAGCCGACCTCGGCGCTCGACGTCACGGTGCAGCGGCAGATCCTCGATCACCTGGACACCCTCACCGACGAGCTGGGCACCGCGGTGCTGCTCATCACGCACGATCTGGGACTGGCGGCCGAACGCGCCAGCCACCTCGTGGTGATGTACAAGGGACGGGTCGTGGAATCCGGTCCGGCGCTGGAGATCCTGCAGAACCCGCAGCACGAGTACACCAAGCGGTTGGTCGCGGCGGCACCGTCGCTCAACGCCCGCCGCGAGGAGGCTCCGTCGATCACCGACGTGGTCGAACAGGAGCGTGCCGAGGAGGTGGGCGCGCAGACGCTCGCCGATCAGGCGCAGGACGAGTCGAGCGACGGTCCGGCGGAGGTCGTGGTGGCCTCGCACCTGGTGAAGGACTTCCAGATCCGCGGCTCGGTGCCCTTCCAGAGCACCGCCTTCCGCGCGGTCGACGATGTCAGCTTCTCCATGCTGCGCGGTACCACCACCGCGGTCGTGGGCGAATCCGGTTCGGGTAAGTCCACCGTGGCGCAGATGGTGCTGGGGCTGCTCGAACCCACCAGCGGCACCGTCGAATTCGACGGGGTCGATGTCTCCGGCCTGAAGGGGGCCGAGGCCAAACAGTTCCGCCGCAGGGTGCAGCCGGTGTTCCAGAATCCTTACGGCTCACTGGATCCCATGTACTCGGTGTACCGGGCCGTCTCGGAACCACTCGCGGTGCACGGCATCGGGAGCAAGGACGAGCGGGTGGCGCGAGTGCGGGAACTGCTGGAGATGGTGGCGCTGCCGGCGGACACCATGCACCGGTACCCGAACGAGCTCTCGGGCGGGCAGCGGCAGCGCGTGGCCATCGCGCGGGCGCTGGCGCTCAACCCCGAGGTGGTGGTGCTCGACGAGGCGGTCTCCGCGCTCGACGTGCTGGTGCAGGCACAGATCCTCACCCTGCTGGAGAACCTCCAGCGGGACCTGGGGCTGACGTACCTGTTCATCACGCACGACCTTGCGGTGGTGAAGCAGATCGCGCACCAGACGATCGTGATGTCGCGCGGCAAGGTGGTCGACTCCGGCCCCACCGATCAGGTCTACGACAACCCGACCTCGGATTACACCCGCACGCTGATCGAGGCCATCCCCGGCGGCTCGATCGAGCTGGCGGCGGGCTGACGCCAGCGTCGAGGCAACGACGGCGGGCGGGCTACCCTGGATCATCGTGACCGATCCGCTGAGCCCGCTCGCCGCCGTCCCCGCCGTCGCGGAGGCGGCGTCCGCCGCGCGGGAGGCGCTGGCGCAGGTGCACCGTCACCCCGCCAACCGGCGGGAATGGCGCGCCACCGCCACCGAATCCTCCCTGCGTGGAGCCCGCGCATCGGCGGCACTCGACGGCGGCGCCGTGGAACTGAGCCGCGACGAACTCGTCACCGATCCGGTGCTGGCGGGCGCGATGCGCGTCTACCAGGCGATCGACGGTGATTCCCTCGATGCCACCGTGGCGGTGTGGCGGCGCGCGCCGCTGCAGGTCCTCGCCCGGTTGCACACGCTGGCCGCTGCCGATCTGGTGGACGGCGATGACGAGCGCCTGGGCCGCCCCCGGCAAGGGGCGGGGGAGCGGCTCGGTCTGCTCGCGCAGCTGGTGACCGGCGGCACGCAGGCGCCCGCCCCGGTACTGGCGGCCGTGGTGCACGGCGAACTGCTCTCGCTCCGCCCGTTCGAGGTGGCGGACGGGGTGGTGGCCCGCGCCGCATCACGCCTGGTCACGGTGTCGTCGGGCCTGGACCCGCACGCGCTGGGAATCCCGGAGACCACGTGGCTGAAGTTCGCGCCGAGCTACGCCGAGGCGGCCGATACCTTCGGATTGGGTGGCACCGACGGCGTGGTGGCGTGGGTGGTGCTGTGCTGCCAGGCGCTGGAGGCCGGTGCGCGGGAAGCGCTCGCCCTCGCGGAGCGCTGACCTACCCCGAACACGCGCAACGGCGACCCGGCCTGAGCTCCAGGGCTCACACCACAGGTGGTGCGTCCTGAAGAACGGGTCCGAATCGCCGTTCGCAAGCACGGATCCCGGTTACCAAGCGTGCTGGGTGGGCTGTGTGTGCGGCCTCGGCGTACACCGATGGAAAGGTCCACTATCCGCAGACCTCATCAGCTGAATGTTCCTCGGTGCCGCAGGCCCACAGCGCTTTCTGCCAACGTGGCGTGCTCCGCGTGGGTGCCTGGTGTCCGTGCTGGGAGCCTTGACGCTCGGGAACCCTCGACCTTCTCTTCCGGTGGGGGTTTGGCTTTGCGCCGCTCCGTGATTCATTTGTACCTTGTGGCCGCGGTCACATCAAGGGGTTGGAGCGAAAATTTCCGCGAGTGCGGTTGTCAGCTCCGCTTGCGGTGCAGCACAAGATATGTCGCCACGCTCGCGCCCGCGGCGACCACGCCGAGCCCCGCGGTGGCGAGCACCGAGGTCCGGGACGGCGAGGGAAGGCGGTCCCGCAGCGGCACCGGGTTCGAGAAGGACAGCACCGGCCAGCCGCGGTCGGCGGCCTCCTTGCGCAGCCCGCGGTCCGGGTTCACCGCGGTGGGGTGCCCCACCGCCGCCAGCATCGGCACATCGGTCACCGAATCGGAGTAGGCGAAGCACTGGTCGAGGTCGTAGCCGTGCTCGGCGGCCAGCCGCTCCATCGCGGTCACCTTGTTCTCGCCGTAGCAGTAGAACTGCACCTCGCCGGCGTACTTGCCGTCTTCCACGGACATCACCGAGCCCACGGAGTAGTCCGCGCCCAGCATCTCGGCGATGGGACCCACCATCTCCTCGCCCGACGCCGAGACCACCACCACATCGTGGCCGCGGGCGTGATGGCCGGCGATCAGCTCGGCGGCTTCCGCGAAGACCAGCGGATTGACCACGTCGTGCAGCGTCTCGCGCACGATCGACTTCACCTGCTCCACGTTCCAGCCCTCGCACATCTGCGTGAGGTGATCACGCATGCGCTCCATCTGATCGTGATCGGCGGCCGTGAGCATCATGAGGAACTGCGCGTAGCTGGATTTGAGGACCGCGCGGCGATTGAGCAGCCCCTCGTCGAAGAAGGGCCGGGAGAAGGCCAGCGCGGACGATTTCGCGATGATCGTCTTGTCCAGGTCGAAGAACGCGGCGACCCGGCGCACCGGGGCCTGATCGGGCGCGGTTGGACTCACGACGTTCAGCGTACCGCCGTTGCTGTCGCGAACACCCCGCAAGAGCCGAGAGCGGATTCCTCCACAGGTTTCTCGGAGCACCCGGATTCCTCCACAGGCGAGGTCGTCGGCGACGGTTTCCGGCCGCCGGCGGGGTGAGGCTGGAGGCATGCGAGGAATCGAGATCGGGATGGCGGTGGCCGACGGTGCGCTCGCGGACGATGTCCGGCGGGCCGCGGCGGCCGCCGCGCGCACCGTCACCGATGTCGACCGCGGGCAACCGCGGGCGGCGTGGGCCACGGCGAGCGGGCTGGTGCTCGACCTCGCGGCAGCCCAGGTGATGGCCGCCGCGGCCCGGGCCGGCGGCTTGCCCCGCCGGGAGGGCGTCGCGATGGTGGCGGCGCAGGCCGGGCTCCCGGAGTTGGCCGCAGCGGTCGACGTGGGGGCGGCCCAGGTCTTCGAATTGCCCGCGCAGGTCCGCGACCTGGCCCGGTTCCTCGCCGCGCGCGAGCCCGACGACGGTGCCCGGTCCCGGGTGGTGGCGGTCCTCGGCGGGCACGGCGGAGCGGGGGCGTCGGTGCTGGCCGCGGCCGTCGCGGTGGCGGCGCCGGGGCGCGGGATCACGGCGCTCGCGGTGGACGCCGATCCCTGGGGCGGCGGCCTCGACCTGCTCCTGGGCTGCGCCGATCTCCCCGGCCTGCGCTGGGGCGATCTCGCCCTACGCGGCGGGCACGTGCCCTCGGAGGCGCTCGTGGCCGCGCTGCCGGGGCGCGCGGACGCCGTCGCCGTGCTCGCGGCCGGCGGTTCCCCCGCACCCGAGATCCCGGCGGAGGCGCTACTCGCGGTACTCGATGCGGGACGCCGCAGCGTGGGGGTCACGGTGGTCGACCTGCCGCGCCGCTCCGATGCCGCCACCGATGCCTGCCTGGAGGTGGCCGATGTGGTGCTCGTGGTGTGCGGTGCCACGGTGCGGGCCTGCGCGGCGGCCCGCTCGGTGGCCGACGGGGTGGCGCGCCGGGCGCGAGCGGCGCGGCTCGTGGTGCGGGGTCCGGCACCGGGCGGCCTGTCCGCTCGGGACGTCGAACGGGCCGTCGGCCTGCCCCTGCTCACATCGATGCGGCCGCAGCCGGGGCTCGACGCCCAGCTCGATGAGGGAGGCCTGCGCCTGCGCCGCGGTTCGCCGCTCGCCGCCGCGGCCGGCCGCGTACTCGACGGTGTCCGCCGGGGCGCCGCATGAATCCCGCCACGAGTGCGGACCTGCTGGCTCGGGTGCGGGAACGGCTCGCGCACACCGCGGCCGTGCTCACCCCCGACGTCATGGCGGCCGCGCTCCGTGCGGAGTGCGGCGGGGTGCTGGGCGATACCGAGCTGCTCGACGGTCTGGCCTACCTGGAGACCGAGCTGGTCGGCGCGGGCCGCCTGGAGCCGCTGCTCGCCGATCCGGCGGTCGCGGACGTGCTGGTCGCGGGGCCCGACAGGGTGTGGATCGATCGCGGGGCCGGTCTCGAACGCACGGAGGTGACCTTCGAGGACGACGATGCGGTTCGCCGCCTCGCCGCCCGGCTCGCGCTCGCGGCGGGCCGCCGGATCGACGACGCCCAGCCCTGGGTGGACGGGCACCTCCCCGCCGGGCCCGGCGGCCGCGCGGGCAGCGGCATCCGGCTGCACGCCGTGCTGCCACCGCTCGCGCACGGCGGCACCTGCATCTCACTGCGCGTCCTGCGGCCCGCCACCCAGAGCCTCACCGCGCTGATCGCCTCCGGTGCGGTGCCGCCCGAGGTGGCCGAGACGGTGCGCGCGGTGGTGTCCGCGCGGCTCGCCTTCCTCGTGGTCGGCGGCACCGGCAGCGGCAAGACCACCTTGCTCAACGGCCTGCTGGGCGAGGTGTCCCCCGGTGAGCGCGTGCTCTGCGTGGAGGACGCGCACGAACTCGATCCCGTTCATCCCCATGTGATCTCGCTGATCGCGCGCGGCGCCAACGTGGAGGGCGTCGGCGAGGTCACGGTGCGCGATCTGGTGCGGCAGTCGCTGCGGATGCGGCCGGACCGGATCGTGGTGGGCGAGGTCCGCGGCGCGGAGGTGGTCGACCTGCTGACCGCGCTCAACACCGGGCACGACGGCGGCGCGGGCACCGTTCACGCCAACTCGCCGCGCGAGGTCCCGGCGCGCCTGGAGGCGCTCGCGGCCCTGGGCGGGCTCGGTCGGGAGGCGCTGCATGCGCAGCTCGCCGCCGCCTTCCAGGTGGTCTTCGCGGTGCATCGCTGGCCCGACGGGCGCCGCGGGTTGCGCAGCATCGGCGTGGTCGACAGAGCCGACGACGGGTACGTGCGGGTGCGTCCGGCGTGGGATCGGGACGAGGGTTTCACCGGTGCCGTCGCTGTGCTCCGGGAGCTGCTGGCCGAACGGGGCGCAGCGTGAGCGGGGCGGTCGCGGTGCTCGCAGTGGCCGCACTCCTGTGGCCGGGCGGCGCCGGTGCGGCCCGGCTGCGTGCCGCGCACCGTCCGGCGCGGCGCGAACGCGTGCTGCGGTGGGGGCTGGCTCGCGCTCGCGGTACCCGCCGGGGCGCTGCTGGTCGGCCCCGCGCAGGCCCTCGCCGCGGCGCTCGCCGCCGGGACCGTGCGCGAGCTGTGGTCGCGGAACCACGCCCGCCGGGCCAGGGCCGACCGGCTGACCGCGATCCTCGCCGGCGTCGATGCGATGGTCGCCGAGCTGTCGGTCGGCGCGCACCCCGCCGCCGCGTGCGCCACCGCCGGGCGCGACGCCGAGGATCGGCACGTCCGGGACGTCTTC
Organism: Tsukamurella sp. TY48; assembly: GCF_019656655.1. Taxonomy (GTDB): domain Bacteria; phylum Actinomycetota; class Actinomycetes; order Mycobacteriales; family Mycobacteriaceae; genus Tsukamurella; species Tsukamurella strandjordii. The sequence goes on from NZ_BPMV01000001.1 coordinate 2,261,324, forward strand.
GCGGAGATGGCGGGCCGCGCCGAGCTCGGGGGCGATGTGGCCGCAGGCCTGCGCGGGCACGCGGGCGAGAGCGCCGCCTGGTCGCGTCTCGCGGCCGCCTGGGACACGGGGACGCGGCACGGCATCGGCATGGGCGAGCTGCTGGCCTCGGTCCGCGAGGATCTGCGGGCCCGCGAGCGGTACGAACGCCGTGCGCACTCCGCGCTCGCGGGAGCGCGCGCCACCGCACAGGTGCTGGCGGCGCTCCCGGTGCTCGGGGTGGCGATGGGGCAACTGATCGGCGCGAATCCGCTGCGCACCCTCCTCGGCACCGGGGCCGGCGGAATCCTGCTGGTGGTGGGGGTGTGTCTGACCTCGGTGGGGCTGCTGTGGTCGCGGTCGATCGCCGACGGTGCGGCGGGCAGCGACCAGGGCGAAGGAGTGCCGGCATGAGCGGATACGGTCCGTTCGCGGCGGCGTTCGCCCTCATCGCGACCGCGCTGGTGGCCCTGCCCGTGCAGGCGCGTGCTCGGCTGCACCGGTCCGGTGACGGCTCCGATTCCCGCCGTCGGCACCTGCCGCGGCGCGCGCCGAAGCCCGATCCGTTCGAGGCCGCCGCCGCGTACGACCTGTTCGCCGTGTGTCTTCGCGCGGGCATGCCCACCGCGGACGCGGCCCGCGCCGTGGGGGCCACCGCGGCGCCGGCCCTGGCCGCGGTGCTGCACCGGGCGGCGGAACTGCTGGCGCTCGGTTCCGATCCGGAGACCGCCTGGCGCACCGAGTCCGACGACCCGCAGGTGGTCGCGCTCACGCGGATGCTGCGCCGCTCCGCACGCGCCGGTTCCTCGCCCGCGGCCGGCCTCGCGGATCTCGCGCGCACGGAGCGGGCGCAGGCCGAGGACCGCGCGGTGGCGGCGGGTGAACGAGCGGGGGTCATGGTGGCCGGCCCGCTCGGATTGTGCTTCCTACCGGCGTTCGTGTGCCTCGGCATCGTTCCGGTGGTGATGGGACTCGCGGGCAAAGTGCTCGGTGAGGGGCTGCTGTAGCGGCCCGACGTTAGGGGGATGGAATGTGGATTCGTCTGCGGTGCACGATGACCGAACTGATGATGCAGGAGGAGGGGATGAGCACGGTGGAGTACGCGATCGGGACGATCGCGGCCGCGGCCTTCGGTGCGGTGCTCTACGGCGTGGTCACCGGCGACAACATCGTCAGCGGCCTCACGTCGATCATCGGGAAGGCGCTGGGCACCTCCACCGGCTAGCCGGCGATGCGGGCGCGGTCACCGTGGAGGCCGCGCTCGCCGTCGCCAGCCTGATCACGGTGCTGGTGCTGAGCGTCGGGGCGATCGTCGGCGTCACCGCCCAGGTGCGGTGTGTTGACGCCGCACGCGAGGCCGCCCGGCTCACCGCCCGCGGCGACGATGCCCTTGCCGCCGAGGCGATCTCCGCGGTGGGACCGCCCGGCGCCACGGCATCGACGACACGGTCCGGCGACACGGTGACCGTGCGGGTGCAGGCACCCGTGCCCGCGCTGCCGGGCCTCACGGTCTCGGCCACGGCGGTCGCGGCGCTCGAACCGGGGGAGGCGGGGTGAGACGGGTACTCCGTGATGACGACGGGGTCGCCACGGTGCTGGGCGCAGTGATGGTGGCCGTGATCGTGGTGGTGGCGGTGATGATCATCGACGTGGGCGCCGCCGTGTCGGCGCGGCACCGCGCGCAGGCGGCGGCCGATCTCGCCGCGCTCGCGGGAGCCGCCGATGCGCTCGACGTCGATGCGGCCTGTGCGGCGGCGACTCGTCTGGCGCAGGAGAATTCGGCGCGACTACTTGCGTGCACGGTGGAGCGGGAGTTCGAGGTCACCGTCCGGGTGGGTGTGCCCGTCGCCTTCTCGGTGTTCGGCGACGGCGAGGCGGTCGCGATGGCGCGGGCAGGTCCGGAATGACGGTCCGGCCCGCTAGCGGTGCTGCGCCCGGTCGCTGAGCACCGCCGCGAACTCCTCCGCCATCGCCAATTGCGTGCGGAGTTCGGCACATCGCTGCTGGGCGGCGGCCGAGCACTGGTCGATGAATTCCGCGGCATCGGAACGGACCTCGCCATCGGTGTCCGGATCGGCGAGGGCGTCGAGCGCCGACAGCAGATCACGCATCTGCTCGAGGGTGAAGCCGAGCGGCTTCATCCTGCGGATCACCAGGAGACGTTCGACGTCGGCCGCGGTGTACAGCCGGAAACCTCCGGGGCTGCGCTCCGACGGTTCGACCAGGCCCATCTCGTCGTAGTGCCGGATCGTCTTGAGGGAGAGCCCGGTGGCCTCCGCGACCTGGCCGATCTGCAGCAGCCGGGCCTCGGGCAGGCGCATCTGATCAGCCATGCCCTCGAGCCTAGTGGCCTGCGCCCAGCCTGCCGGTCAGGCGCCCGTGGCGTTCCGCCGAGGCCGGGTTGAGGCCGGTGAAGACCACCGTCTTGCCGCGGGCCCGGTACTTCATCTCGATCGCGTCCAGCGTCGCCACCGTGGACGCGTCCCACACGTGGGTGTCGGACAGGTCGACGAGCACCCGCTCGGGATCGTCCGCGTAGTCGAATCGATGCACGAGATCGTTGCTGGACGCGAAGAACAGCTCGCCCCGCACACGATAGGTCCGCGTGCCATCCGCTCCCTCGGGAGACCGTGAGACCTCGGTGAAGTGCGAGACCCGGCGGACGAACAGCAGTGTCGCGACGATCACGCCGCCGATCACCCCGTAGGCCAGATTGTGCGTGGCCACGGTGATCGCCACGGTCACGAGCATCACCGCGGTCTCGCTGCGTGGCATCCGGCGGAGCGTGGCGGGGGCGATGCTGTGCCAGTCGAAGGTGCCCACGGCCACCATCACCATCACCGCCACGAGTGCCGCCATCGGGATCCTCGCCACCAGGTCTCCGAGCCCGACCACGAGGATCAGCAGGAACAGACCGGCGAGGAAGGTGGAGATCCGCGTGCGCGCGCCGGAGCTCTTGACGTTGATCATCGTCTGGCCGATCATCGCGCATCCGCCCATCCCGCCGAAGAATCCGGTGACCACGTTCGCTACCCCCTGGCCCCAACCCTCCCGGGTCTTATCAGAGGGGGTATCGGTGATGTCGTCGACGAGGGTGGCGGTCATCAGTGATTCGAGGAGGCCCACCAGCGCCATGGCCAGCGCGTACGGGGCGATCAGTCGCAAGGTCTCGAGGGTGAACGGGACGTCCGGAATCAGCCACTGCGGCAACGTACTAGGCAATTCGCCCTCGTCGCCCACGGTGGGCACGGTGAGTCCGGAGGCGAGCGTGAACCCGGTGAGGACGACGATCGCCACGAGGGGCGCCGGCACCGCCCGGGTCAGCTTCGGCAGGCCGACCATGAGCACGAGACCCGCGGCGATCAGCGGGTAGACGGCCCAGGGAACGCCGGTCATGTGGGGGAGCTGAGCGAGGAAGATGAGAATCGCGAGGGCGTTGACGAAGCCGATCATCACGCTGCGGGGGATGAAGCGCATCAGCTTCGCCACCCCGAGCATGCTCAGCAGCACCTGCAGGATGCCCGCGACGATCACAGTGGCCAGCAGGTAGTCGAGCCCGTGTTCGCGGGCGATCGGCGCGATGACCAGCGCGATGGCGCCCGTCGCGGCGGAGATCATCGCGGGTCGGCCGCCGACGACGGCGATGGTCACCGCCATGGTGAACGATGCGAACAGGCCGACCCGCGGATCGACGCCCGCGATGATCGAGAACGAGATGGCCTCGGGGATCAGCGCGAGCGCGACGACGAGCCCGGCGAGCGTCTCGGTGCGCAGCCGCTGCGGGCTTCGCAGAGCCGCGAGCACCTCGCTCCGTTGCGCTGCGCGTGCGAATCGCGTGATCATGGCGGCCCTCCGTTGCTGCGGAGGGTAAATCTACCCTCCCGTGAGGGTAAGGTTAACGAGGGCCGGTGCGGATGACGAATCGGACGGAGCCCGTGCGGTCAGTCCTTGTCTCTGAGTTCCTGGGCGTAGGCGCGCGCCGAGCGCTGATAGCGGGTCATTCCCTCGGCCACGGTGTCGATCAGGAGCGCCACCGCCTCGTCGGTGCGCCGTAGGTCGGTCAGGCAGAGGGCCCGGAAGACCGCGATGGCGGGATCGAGGCCGTCGCCGAGAGTGCGGTCGAGGCCGTCCAGCAGCATCAGCCCGTCGCCGGGCTCGCCCAGGTTGCGCAGCGAGCTGGCCAACTGGATCGTCGCCTGCCGCGCGCGGCTCTCGTCGAGACCCGCGGCGAGGGCGCGCCGGTAGCCCGGGACCGCCCGCTCGGGGTGCCCCGTCGAATCCTCGACACCCGCGCGCTCGAACTCCGCGACGCCCTCGGGGACCGCGGGATCGCCCACGATCCGACCGATCCGGGCCCGCAGTTCGTCCTCGCCGAGGTCCGCCGCCCACGCCGCCTCGAGATCGTCTTCCCAGGTCATCGCGCCCCCTCCGATCGATACGCTTGGAACCTAGCAGCGTCGAGCGCACGCGCGCACACTGAATCCATGGCGTACGACGAGGGCCTGGCCGATCGGATCCGCGACGCACTGGGGGTGGCCCCGGACATCACGGAGAAGAAGATGTTCGGCGGCCTCGCCTTCCTGGTGGACGGCCACATGAGCATCGCCGTCCGCAACGACGGTGGCGCCATGGTCCGGCTGCCGCGCGAGGTGGCCGACGAGTACATCGGCGAGCACGTCTCGCTCGGCGTGATGGGCGGACGGGAGATGCGCGGCTGGCTCGTGCTCGACGAGGAGGAGATCGCCTCCGATATCGACCTCGCGGAGTGGGTGCGGCGCACCGTCGACTACTCGCGGACGCTGCCGCCGAAGTAGCGGATCACCCCCGGGCCAGAGCGGCCAGCACCAGGTCGAGCACCACGATCGCGCCGGCCTTGTCGAGTGGGTCGTTCCCGTTGCCGCACTTGGGGGATTGCACGCACGACGGGCAACCCGCCGGGCATTCGCAGGCGGCCACGGCATCGCGGGTGGCGAGCAGCCACGTCGCGAGCGCCTCATAGCCGCGCTCGGCGAAGCCGGCGCCGCCCGGGTACCCGTCGTAGACGAAGATCGACGGCAGGCCGGTGTCCTCGTGCAGCGCCGTCGAGAGCCCGCCGATGTCCCACCGGTCGCACGAGGCCACGAGCGGCAGCAGGCCGATCGCCGCGTGCTCGGCGGCGTGCAGCGCGCCCGGCCAGTGCTCCGGGGCGAGGTCCGCGGCCAGCAGGGCCTCCGGATCGATCGTGATCAGCGCAGCCTGCGTGGCCAGCGAGGTCTCCGGCAGGTCCAACTCCACCGCATCGAGTACCTCGCCGGTGCGCAGCGTGCGCAGGTATCCCACCACCTGGCTGGTGACCTCCACCGAGACGAACCGCGCCGTGACCGCCCCCAGCTCCTCGGTCTGGTGCACCGCCGTGATCCGGACATCGGAGTCCTCGCGGGCCGAGGTGGTCCACTCCGGCTCCTCGGCGTGCACCATGGCCAGGCCCTCGTCGAGATCGAGCTCGTCGACCACGTACGACTCGCTCTGATGCACGTGCACCGCGCCCTGGTACACCGTGGACAGCGCGCGATGGAAATCGACGGTGCCCAGCAGCCGGCCGGTGGACTCCTCCACGATCAGTACCTCGCTGCCCGCCCCGCCTCGGATGTTCACGCGCGCATGGGGATCGATCCCGGCGGCCAGGAAGTACCCGGCGGGCCGCTCCCGCAGCAGGCCGTCGGCTGCGAGCCGTCCCACCACGTCCACCGCGCCCAGGGTGGCCACCTCCTCGCGGGTCAGCGGCAATTCGCCCGCGGCGCAGAGCAGCTGCGGCCCAAGGACGTACGGGTTCCACGGATCGGTGATCGTGGCCTCCACCGGACGGCCCAGCAGCGACTGCGGGTGGTGCACCAGGTACGTGTCCAGCGGATCATCGCGCGCGATCAGCAGGATCAGCGAACCCTGCCCGCGGCGCCCACTGCGCCCGGCCTGCTGCCAGAACGAGGCCACCGTCCCCGGGAAACCCGCCATCAGCACGGCATCCAATCCCGCTATGTCCACGCCCAATTCGAGCGCGTTGGTGGTGGCCACCGCCAGCAGCTCACCGTCGCCCAGGCCGCGTTCCAGGGCCCGACGATCCTCCGCGAGGTACCCGGCGCGATAGGCGGCCACGCGGCCGGCGAGTTCCGGTGTGGCCTCGGCCAGCATCCGCCGGGCGGACAGCGCGACGGTCTCCGCGGACCGTCGGGAACGGACGAAGGCCAGTGTGCGGGCGCCCTCCACCACGAGATCGGCGATCATCCGGGACGCCTCCGTGGTGGCCTGCCGCCGCACCGGGGCGCCGTTCTCGCCCTCCAGGTCCGGGATCAGCGGCGGCTCCCACAGCACCACGGTGCGCGGCCCGTGCGGAGAGGAATCGGTGTCCACCGCCACGCAGTCCGCGCCGATGAGACGGGAGGCGGCGCCAGCGGGATCGGACGTGGTGGCCGAGGCGCAGATCACCGTGGGGGCGGCGCCGTACTTCGCCGCCACCCGCAGCAGCCGCCGCAGTACCAACGCCGTGTGCGATCCGAAGACGCCGCGGTAGTGATGGCACTCGTCCACCACCACGTACTTCAGTCCTCGTAGGAAACGTGCCCACTTCGCGTGCCGCGGAAGCATTCCCACGTGGATCATGTCGGGGTTCGTGAACACCCACCGGCTGTCGGACCGCGCCCACCGCCGCATCTCCTGCGAGGTGTCGCCGTCGTACATCGCCGGCGATACGGTGTCCGAACCGTCGAACAGCGACATCAGGCGCACCGCGGCGGCGTGCTGATCGGTGCCCAATGCCTTGGTGGGAGAGAGGTAGAGGACGGTGGCGCGCGGCTCGTCGGCCAGCGCCGTCAGCACGGGAAGCTGATACGCCAAGGACTTTCCTGACGCCGTACCGGTGGAGATCACCACGTGCCGGCCGGCGTGAGCGTGCTCGGCGGCCTCCACCTGGTGCCGCCACGGCCGTTCGACCCCGGTCTCGATGAGGCCGTCGCGGATGTCCGCCGGGAGCCAGGTGGGCCACTCCCCGAATTCCGCTCGCCGTGACGGGATGTCCGCGATGTGGGTGATCCCATCGCCCCCGGCGCCGGTGCCCGCCTGGATCCGGGCCAGCAGCTCGCGCCCGAAGGTGTTGTGCTCCACTGCGATTGCCCCCGACGCTGCACCTGTACCGATCGCCCCGCGCATCCCTTCCGAGGCGGTATCCCACTCTACTCTCGGGTAGGAACTCGGATACGATTCGACGCCCGCCGGGTTAACAGCAGGCGAATTCACCCCGCCCGCTGTCGCTCGATTCGAAATCGTGATTGACTGTATGCGGTCGCAGCTCCCGCCGGGGGTCCGAGTGGACCATCGGGGGATCGATGTTGCGGGCGTGGTACTGAAGGTTTTTGTGTGCGGACTCCGCAAACGGCTCCAGAAAGTATGGCGGCCGGAACCGGCCAGGAACACGCCCTCATCTTGGGTGAGTTCCTACACCGGTAGTAAGACAAGTTAGGAAACATCTCAATGGCACAGGGCACTGTGAAGTGGTTCAACGCGGAGAAGGGCTTCGGCTTCATCGCTCCCGCCGACGGCTCGGATGACGTGTTCGTCCACTACTCGGAGATCCAGGGCAACGGCTTCCGTACGCTCGAGGAGAACCAGCAGGTCGAGTTCGAGGTCGGCCAGGGCACCAAGGGCCCGCAGGCCACCGGCGTCCGCGCTATCTAAGAAACCTCCGCACCACGCGATAAGCGTTTCTCGCGACACCCCCTCACCGCACGGTGAGGGGGTGTCGTGCATTCGCGACCGGTTCGCGACGCGATCGAGATCGTGTCGGCACCGGGCGGGGCGTGCGGGCGAACTACTCTTAACCGGTGTCCCAACTGTCACTCTTCTCCGCCGAGCAGACCGCGCCGTCGCCGCGCGACCTCGCCGGAGTCCTGGCGGCCCCGGGGCAGATCGTGCAGCTCGGCGGTAGCGCCCGGATCTCCGTGGTCGTCTCCGCCCCCTGGCGCGCCGACGCCCTGGCCGCGATGATCGCCGAGGCCGGCCTCCGCGGCGAGACCGGCACCTCCGACGAGGGATCGCCCCTGGTCCGGACGCTGGCCAGCCCCGAACTGCAGCCGCTCGCGCTCGAGTGGACCCGCGGCGCCGCCAAGGTGGCCCCGCCCACCTGGGTGCCCGGACCCCGCGCCCTGCGCGCCTGGGCCCTGGCCGCCGGCGAGCCCGACGGGGCGCACTATCTTCTCCACCTCGACCCGCACACGCCCGAGACCGCGCCCGTGCTCGCGACCGCCCTCATGCGCGCGGGCATCGCTCCCACCCTGGTGGGCACCCGCGGTAATCGCCCCGCGCTGCGGGTGTCCGGGCACCGTCGGCTGCTGCGCCTGCGGGAGAGCATCGGCGACCCGCCGCCCGTCCCGGAGGCATCCGCCGAGTGGCCGGTTCCCTGACCGCCGACTGGCGAGGATCCGGCTGTGCGCGGCGTGCACGGCACCCCTAGATATAAGGTGTCCGGTAGCAAGTCCGATTCGGGTGCGGCAGAATGGGCACCCGTGACCCCAGCGTCGGAGGAGACGTACGGGGTGCAGGTGGCGCGAGGCGACCACCGGTAACAGGCAGGAGGGTCCATGGCGGCACGCGGGAAGGCAGCAGGCGAGGACGGCTTGCATCGTCTGGTGATCGTGGAGTCCCCTGCCAAGGGCAAGAAGATCGGCGATTACCTGGGGCCGAACTACACCGTCCGGGCGTCCATGGGACACATCCGGGACCTCCCCAGCCGCGACAACCCGCTGCCCGAGGCCGATCAGGGCAAGTCCTGGTCCCGACTCGGCGTGGACGTCGACCACGACTTCGAGGCCCACTACGTGACCTCCGCGAGCAAGCGCTCCACGGTCTCCGAGCTGAAGTCGCTGCTCAAGCAGGCCGACGAGCTGTACCTCGCGACAGACGGTGACCGCGAGGGCGAGGCCATCGCGTGGCACCTGCAAGAGGTGCTCAAGCCCAAGGTCCCGGTCAAGCGGATGGTCTTCCACGAGATCACCCAGCAGGCCATCCAGGCCGCGGCGCAGGAACCCCGCGAACTCGACATGAACCTCGTCGACGCGCAGGAGACCCGCCGCATCCTCGACCGCCTCTACGGCTACGAGGTCAGCCCCGTGCTGTGGCGCAAGGTGAACCAGGGCCTCTCGGCCGGCCGCGTGCAGTCCGTCGCCACCCGCATCATCGTCGACCGCGAGCGCGAGCGGATCGCCTTCCGCACCGCCGGCTACTGGGACATCGCCGCGCAGCTCGACGCCGGCGCGCAGGCCACCCCGCGCACCTTCGGCGCCCGCCTCGTGGGCGTGGACGGCAACCGCGTGGCCACCGGCCGCGACTTCGACGCGCAGGGCCAGCTCAAGAAGCCGGCCGGCACCACCGTGCTCGACGGTGCGCGGGCCAACGCCCTGGTCGCAGGCCTGCAGAACGCGACCCTCACGGTGAACTCCGTCGAGGAGAAGCCCTACACCCGCAAGCCCTACGCGCCCTTCATGACTTCCACGCTGCAGCAGGAGGCCAGCCGCAAGCTGCGGTTCAACACCGACCGCACAATGCAGGTGGCGCAGCGCCTCTACGAGGGCGGCTACATCACCTACATGCGTACCGACTCGACCACGCTGTCCGAGACGGCCATCGCCGCCGCCCGCGATCAGGCGCGGCAGCTGTACGGCGACGAGTACGTGCACCCCACCCCGCGGCAGTACACCCGCAAGGTGAAGAACGCGCAGGAGGCGCACGAGGCGATCCGCCCCGCCGGCGAGGTCTTCCAGACCCCCGGCGCGCTGAACTCCGTGCTGGGCACCGACGAGTTCCGGCTCTACGAGCTGATCTGGCAGCGCACCGTCGCCTCCCAGATGGCCGACGTCAAGGGCACCACCCTGAGCCTGCGCATCGGCGGCACCGCGACCAGTGGCGAGACGGTGGAGTTCGCCGCCTCCGGCCGCACCATCACCTTCCCCGGCTTCCTCTCGGCCTACGTCGAGACCGTCGACGATCAGGCGGGCGGCGAGGCCGACGACGCGGAATCGCGTCTGCCGCAGCTCACCAAGGGCCAGAGCGTGACCGCCGCCGAGCTCATCGCCGCCGATCACGTGACCAGCCCGCCCGCCCGCTACACCGAGGCCTCGCTGGTCAAGACCCTCGAAGAGCTGGGCATCGGCCGCCCGTCCACCTACGCCTCGATCATCAAGACGATCCAGGACCGCGGCTACGTGGTGAAGAAGGGTAACGCCCTCGTGCCGCAGTGGGTCGCCTTCGCCGTGATCGGCCTGCTGGAGGGCCACTTCGGCGGCCTCGTGGACTACAACTTCACCGCCTCCATGGAGGACGATCTCGACGAGATCGCCGGCGGCCGCGAGGGCCGGGTCGACTGGCTCACCCGATTCTACTTCGGCGACAACGGCGATGCCGCAACGGTTTCCGCCGACGGCCCCGGCCCCGACAGCCCCGGCCTGAAGAACCTCGTCGCCGCCAACCTGGACGCGATCGACGCCCGCGAGATCAACTCGATCCCGCTGTACACCGACACCAACGGCAACGTGGTCTACGTGCGCGTGGGCCGCTACGGCCCGTACCTGGAGCGCACCGTCGCCCCCCAGGACGGGGAGACCGAGCCCGGCGAGCCCACGGTCCAGCGGGCCAACATCCTCGCTTCGATGACCCCGGACGAGCTCACCGAGGAGGTCGCGGAGAAGCTGTTCGCGACCCCGCAGGACGGCCGCCCGCTGGGCGTGGACCCGGCGACGGGCCACGAGATCGTCGCCAAGGAGGGCCGTTTCGGCCCGTACGTCACGGAGATCCTGCCGGAGCCCGAGACCGATCCCGAGGCGGAGAACCTCGACGAGGCGGCGACCACCAAGGCCAAGCGCAAGAAGAAGACCGATGCGCCGAAGCCGCGCACCGGTTCACTGCTCAAGACCATGGACATCGAGACGGTGACCCTCGAGGACGCGCTGCGGCTGCTGTCGCTGCCCCGCGTGGTGGGTGTCGATCCCGAGTCCAAGGAGGAGATCACCGCGCAGAACGGCCGCTACGGGCCGTACCTGAAGAAGGGCACCGACTCCCGGTCGCTGGCCACCGAGGAGCAGCTGTTCACGGTGACCCTCGACGAGGCGCTCAAGCTGTACGCCGAGCCGAAGCGACGGGGCCGTGGCGCCGCCGCCGCGCCGCCGCTGCGGGAGCTGGGCAACGACCCGGTGTCCGGTGCCGCGATGGTGATCAAGGACGGCCGGTTCGGTCCGTACGTCACCGACGGCGAGACCAACGCCTCGCTCCGCAAGGGCGACGAGGTCGCGTCGATCACCGACGAGCGCGCCTCCGAGCTGCTCGCGGACCGTCGCGCCCGCGGACCGGTGAAGAAGAAGGCCACCAAGAAGGCGGCGGCCAAGAAGGCGCCCGCGAAGAAGGCACCGGCCAAGAAGGCCGCGGCGAAGAAGGCAGTGGCGAAGAAGACGGTGGCGAAGAAGACCACCGCCAAGAAGGCCGCGCCCGCGAAGAAGGCACCGGCGAAGAAGGCACCGGCCAAGAAGGCCGCACCGGCGGCCGACGAGACCGTCTAGTCGTCGTAGAGGGGGCGCGCCAGCTGCGTGAGCTGGCCGCGTCCCCGCAGCTCGATCGCCTCACCCAGCGTCCACAGGGCCTGCTCGGCCTCCGTCGCCGCCTGTACCGCGCGACCGGCGGCGAGCAACGACGAGGGCTCCGACTTCGCGATCTCGGTGATCCGCGCCGCCTCGTTCACCGGATCGCCGATCACGGTGTACTCGAACCGCGCCTTCGCGCCGATGTGCCCGGCCACCACCTGACCGGCGGAGACACCGATGCCGAAGCCGGTGCCGCCGAGCACGTCCCGCAGCTGGAACCGCATCTCCCGCGCCGCCGCCAGCGCGGCGCCCGCGGAATCGGGGTGCGGCAGCGGGGCACCGAAGATGGCCAGCGCCGCATCGCCCTGGAACTTGTTGACGAAACCGCCGTGCAGGTCGACGAGGTCGACGACAACCTTGAAGAAGTCGTTGAGCAGGTCGACCACCGCGGCCGGCTCCTCGGTGACGGCCAGCTTGGTGGAGCCGACCAGGTCGACGAACAGCACGCCCACCTCGCGGGTCTCGCCGCCCAGGTGGGTGCCGTGCTCCAGCGCCTGCCGCGCCACGTCCTCGCCCACGTACCGGCCGAACATGTCGCGCATCCGCTGCCGCTCGGCCAGATCGTGCACCATGTCGTTGAAACCGGCCTGCAGCAGCCCCAGCTCGCTGGAGTCGTAGATCTTCACCGAGGTGTTGAAATCACCGTCACGCACGCGGCGCTGCGCCCGGAACAGGTCGCGGATCGGATCGCCGATGGACTTCGCCGCCCGCACCATGCCGAGCAGGCCGGCGGCCAGCGCCACCAGCGACAGCAACAGGATGGGGTCGATCATGCTGGGCGCATCGGGATCGACCAGGCCGAAGTGCTGCAACAGGATCACCATGAGGATGCCGATGATCGGCACCGCGGTGCCCAGCAGCCAGCTGAGCATGATGCGCGTGTTCACGGACAGTCCGGCGGTGCCCTGCGGCTCCTGCGCCAGCGCCGCCACCGTGATCGGCCGCAGCACCCGCTCGGTCTGCATGTAGCTCAGCGCGCACGTGGTCGCTGCGCCCAGGAAGACCGTCATCGCGATCACCGCGGGGGTGCCGGTGGGGGCGTCGTAGTTGATCACCACGAAGATCGCGCCGCCCACGATCCACAGGATCGCCTGCAGCAGCGCCATCCGGCTGGGCAGCGCCAGCACCCGCTGGGAGATGTCGAGGTCGTTGGGGGCGCTGCGGCGGTGCCAGCGCAGCACGGGCAGCACCAGACGCAGGCCCACGATGGTGCCGATCGCGGTCGCGAACAGCAGATAGGACACGAACACCAGCAGGTTCACACCGCTGATCTGCTGGATCTGCACCGACTGGTTGACCGGCAGCGCGAACCGCAGGAAACCGAAGACGAAAACCGCGCCCAGGATGTTCGACCGCAGGATGTCCAGCGCGAAGATCGGCCACGGGGTCTTGGCCAGCCAGCGCGCCAGCCGCATGAAGCGACTGAACCTGCTAGCTGGCGTGACCACGGGTCCAACTTAGCTTGCACTCGGCTCGTGGGACGAGGGCTAGGCTGGTGGCGTGAGTGGGGTGTTCAGTCGGCTGGTCGGGCAGGACGCGGTGGTGACGGAGCTGCGCGCGGCCGCGGTGGCCGCACGTGAGGTCGCGGCCGGGTCCGGCACCGTCGCCGATCTGGCCGGGTCCGCGATGACCCACGCCTGGCTGTTCACCGGCCCGCCCGGCTCCGGACGGTCGGTCGCCGCCCGCGCCCTGGCGGCCGCGTTGCAGTGCGAGACCCCGGGCGAGCCGGGCTGCGGCGAATGCCGCGCCTGCACCACTGTGCTCGCCGGAACCCACGCTGACGTGCGCGGAATCGCGCCGGACGGGCTGTCGATCGCGGTCAAGCAGATGCGTGAGGTGGTGGCCGATGCGTCGCGGCGGCCGTCCGTGGGCAGCTGGCAGATCGTGCTGATCGAGGACGCCGACCGCCTCACCGAGCAGGCCGGTAACGCGTTGCTGAAGATGGTCGAGGAGCCGCCCGCGCAGACCATCGTGCTGCTGTGCGCGCCCACCGTCGATCCCGAGGACATCTCCGTCACGCTGAAGTCGCGATGTCGGCATGTGCCGCTCGTCACGCCGTCGGCGGAGGCGATCGCGGCGGTGCTCGAACGCGACGGCATCGACCCCGAACGCGCCGCCTGGGCGGCCGGGGTGTGCGGCGGCCACGTGGGCCGCGCGAAGCGCCTCGCCACCGATCCGGAGTCGCAGAAGCAGCGCCGGCAGGCCCTGGGCGTGGCCCGGGCCGCCACCTCCGAGGGCGTCTACGGCGTGGTCGAGCAGTTGCTGCGCGATGCCGAGTCCACCGCCAAGGAGCTCAACGCCGACCTCAACGAACGCGAGACCGAGGAACTGCGGACCGCGCTCGGTGCGGGCGGCACCGGCCGCGGCACGGCCGGGGTCATGCGCGGTAGCGCGGGACAGCTCAAAGACCTGGAGAAGCGGCAGAAGGCGCGCAGCACCCGGGCCGTGCGCGATGCGCTCGACCGGGCGCTCATCGACCTGGCCGCGCTGTTCCGCGATGCCCTGGTGCAGGGTTCCGGTGCGCGGGTCACGCTGATGCATCCCGACGAGGCCGAGCAGACCAGCCGGCTGGCCGGCTACGCGCGGCCCGAGGGGCTGCTGCGCTGCGTGGAGTCGGTGCTCGACTGCCGCGAGGCCATCGACCTCAACGTCAAGCCGGTGGTGGCGCTGGACGCGATGGCCGCCGGGGTGTCCTCGGCGCTGCGCGATTACCGCCGCTAGTCTCCGCGCAGCTGCACCTGGTCGATGGTGGTCTGCCACTTGCCGCCCGAGATCTGCGAGAGCCCGGTGATCCACACCAGCACGTAGCGGGTCTTCTCCGAGGCGCCGGCCGCGAAGGCGGTGTCGCCGCTGCTCAGCGTGCCGTCCCACACCGTCGAGGTCTGATCGAGCGAGCTCACCGACGCCGACGATGCCGTGCGCACCTGCACCGTCGATCCCGCGCTGGGCGAGGTGATGGTGCCGGAGGTGACCGAGGCCTCGCGGTCCAGGGTGATCAGGAAGCCGACGCCGGACTTGAGCCCGCCGAACTTCGGTCCGCTGAAGTACTGGTCGGTCTTCCAGGACGGCGAGGCACCGGTCAGCACGTTCCGGAGATTGGGCGACGAATCGTTCGTGCCCTGGAAGTTCACCAGCTGGACCGAGGTGCCGGTCAGCGGCGAACCACTGGCCGCGCCGCCCTTTCCGGTCGGGGAGAACAGGTAGAAACCGCCCGCCACCAGCGCCACGATCACGATAAGCGCACCGATCACGATCGGCAGGCTGCGCTTGCGGGGCTTGGTATCGCCGCGGTACTCGGCGGGCGGGTACTGCTCCGCCGGATAGCGTTCGGCCGCGGTCGCCGGGGGATAGGCCTGCGCGCGGGTGGGGGCGGGCTGCGGCGCGGTGTGCCGGGGCGGCGGGTACGCGCCCGGCGGCGGACCGTAGGAGCCGGTGGCGGGACCGTACGAGCCGGTGTCGCCGCCGCCGGCCGGGTAGGCGCCGGTCGACGGTGACGGGTGCTCGGCCGTCCCCGCCTGCGCCGGCATCGTCGGGACCTCGCCGCGCAGGCCGGCGACGAACTCCGCGCAGGAGGCGTAGCGGTCCTCGGGCCGCTTCGCGAGAGCCTTGCGGAAGACGAGGTCGAGATGCGGCGGGAGATCCGGATTGCGCGAGGTGATCTTCGGGGCCGGCTGATTCAGGTGTGCGGAGATCACCGCGGCGGGCGAATCGCCCGGAAAGGGCGGGGTGCCGGTGAGCAGCTCGAAGACGGTGCAGCCCAGCGAGTACAGGTCGGCCCGGTTGTCCAGGTTCTTGTTGTCGAAGGCCTCCGGCGACATGTAGGCCATCGTCCCCACGGTGACGCCGGTGGAGGTGACGCCGAGCGCTTCGCCCGCGGCCTTCGCGATGCCGAAATCGGCGAGCTTGACCTGCGGCGCACCGTCGGCGTCGAAGGCCACCAGGATGTTGGCGGGCTTCACATCGCGGTGGGTGATGTTCGCGTGCCGGTACGCGTAATCCAGCCCGGCGCCCGCGCCCGCCGCGATCTCGATCGCCAGGGGCAGCGGCATGGGCCCGCGTTCGGCGAGCATCTGCGCGGTGTCCGGTCCGGCCACGTACTCCATCGCGATCCACAGCCGGCCGTCGTGCTCGCCCCGGTCGTACAGGTGGATGATGTTGCGGTGGTTGAGCTGGGCCAACAGGTAGGCCTCGCGCTCGAAGCGGGCCTTGTACTGGGGGTTGCTGCTCACCGAGGAGTGCAGCAGCTTGAGCGCGTCCTGGCGGGGCAGCCGGGGGTGCTCCACGAGGTACACCTCACCCATGCCGCCACCGCCCAGGCGGCGCACCACGCGGTATCCCGCGATGTACTGCTCGTTCATCCGCTCCCTCTGCGCCACGGCCAGACTGTCTTCACGCATCCGTTCCACGGTAGCGGGACACCCTGAGCTTGCCATGTTCTTGCAGGTCAGGGAGGCGGAACGGGTGCGGCTCAGGTCGCGGCGGGCCCGTACGCCAGGTGCAGCACGCCGTTGTCGTAGGACTGCGACTCCTGCAGCGTGAGGGTGAGCTCCTGGTCGGTGAACAGGCGCTCGCCGCGGCCGAGCACCACGGGGTACACGAACAGGTGCAGCGAGTCGAGCAGGCCGTCGTGCAGCAGCCCGCGGACCAGCTGGCCGCTGCCGCTGATGTAGATGTCGCCCTGCGCCGTGGCCTTGAGGTCGGCGATGGCCGCGGGGTCGTAGGCGCCCAGCGCGACGGTGTTGTTCCACTGCTCCACGAGCGGGTTCGCGCCCACCACGTGCTTGGTGGTGTCGTTGAAGAAGGGTGCGCCCGGATCGTCGTCGGGGGTGCGGTCCCGCCATGCGGGCGCGAACATCTCGTAGGTCTTGCGGCCCAGCAGGATATCGCTCGCGGCGCCGGTGATCGCCCCCAGTGTCTCGCCCATGGCCGGATCGAATCCGAACGGGAAGGTGAAGCTGGGGTCGTCGAAATAGCCGTCGAGCGTGACGAATTCGTGTGCGTGAATGGTGCCCATGATCCCTCTTCCGGATAGACCGACGCGCCCTCTCGGCGTCCGCAGCGAAGGTACCCCGCGCGGGTGCGCGGTGCTGCGGAACGCGGGAGAGGGCGCGTCGGTGGAACCGGTCAGACGCTCGCGGGCGCCGTCCGCGTGCTCGACGACAGGCGCAGGCCCGAGCTCTCGTCCAGCGACAGTTCGCTGCTGAGCCGCTTGGCGTCCTCGAAGTAGCTCATCGACATGCGCCAGTCATCGGCCTCGCCCTGCCGCGGCAGCTCGGCGAGGGCGCGCTGCACGTAGCCGGCCTCGAAATCGAGGGCGGGGCGGGTGGCCATATCGGGATCGGCCACGGCCACGGCCACGTCCTGCCCCTGCCGGTCCATGGTGTTGATCAGCTTGGTGATGTACTTCCACAGCATGCCCACCTTGAGCGTCCACGACGAGTTCGTGTAGCCGATCGCCAGCGCGGCGTTCGGGACGCCGGAGAGCATCGCGCCGCGGTGGATCACGGCGTTCGGCACGTCCACCTCACGTCCGTCGACCGAGAGCGTCACGCCGCCGAGCAGCTTCAGCTTCAGGCCCGTGGCCGTCACGATGATGTCGGCGTCCAGGCGCTCGCCGCTGGCCAGCTCGATGCCGGTCTCGTCGAACGTGGCGATCTTGTCGGTGGCCACATCGGCCTTGCCGCTGCGGATCGCTTTGAACAGGTCGCCGTCGGGCACGGCGCACAGCCGCTGGTCCCAGGGGTTGTAGGGCGGGTTGAAGTGCACGTCCACCGGGAAGTCCTTGGGCAGGCGCTTGGCGTTCTCGTTGCGGATGATCTTGCGGGCCGCCTTCGGGAAGCGCTGCGCGAAGACGTACACGCCGCGCTGCTGCCAGATGAAGCGCTTGCGGGACAGATCGTGACCGATCTTGTGGCCGAACACCTTGTGCAGGGTGTTCGTGATGGGGTCCTGCTTGGGCACCGGCATGATGTACGTCGGCGTGCGCTGCAGCATGGTGACGTGGCCGGCGGTCTTGTCGCCGGTCAGCAGCGACGGGACCAGGGTCACGGCGGTGGCGCCGGAGCCGATCACCACCACCTTCTTGCCCGTGTAGTCGAGGTCCTCGGGCCAGAACTGCGGGTGGATGATCTGGCCGGCGAAGCGGTCGCGGCCGGCGAACTCGGGGGTGAAGCCCTGCTCGTAGTCGTAGTAGCCGCTGCCGAACAGGATCCAGTTCGCGGTCAGCGTGGTGGGCTCGCCGTCGCGCTCGATGGTCAGTGTCCAGCGGGCGTCCTCGCTCGACCAGTCGGCCGAGATCACCTTGTGGTTGTAGCGGATCTTGTCGCCGAGGTCGTTCTCGTCGATCGTCTCCTGCAGGTAGTCGATGATCTTGTGCGCGTCGGCGATGGAGTCCTTGCTCTCCCAGGGCTTGAACTCGTAGCCGAAGGTGTGCAGGTCGGAGTCCGAGCGGATGCCGGGGTACTTGAACAGGTCCCAGGTGCCGCCGAAGGTGTCGCGGCCCTCGAGGATCGCGAAGGACTTGGTGGGCAGCTCGGTGCGGATGTAGTGGCCGGCGCCGATGCCGGAGATGCCGGCGCCGATGACCAGGATGTCGAGGTGCTCGGGGGTGCTGCTCGTCATAGCTGTTTCTCCTGCTGATGGGGCTCAGTGATAGAACCGATGCCCTACTCTCTCGCGGCGGCGGTGGCGCGGGCCACAGCAGAATGCACCCGGTTGCCCTACGGCGTTGTGCAGATCGTCACGCGGTGCCTCGCGAAAATGCACACCACAGGGCCGCCGCGGACACTATGTCCACGCCCCGCCGCTGCGGAGCAGTTTCACGCGCCGCTCAGGGCGCCAGCCAGCGCAGTACGTCGAGGGCGACGGCCACCCCGGTCGGGTTCTCGGCGAGCGGGCGGGGGAGCAGCTCGTCGGCGCGGGCCAGGCGGCGGATCACCGTGTTGCGGTGGGTGTACAGCCGCTCCGCGGTGCGGGAGGTGTTGAACTGCTCGCTCACGTAGGTGGCCACGGTGTCGCGGGTGTCCTGGTCGGCGGTCAGCAGCTCGCCCAGGGTGTCGTGCACGAACTCGTCGGCCTTGGCGGTGTCGGCCGTGATCAGTGAGATCAGCGCGATGTCGTCGTAGCGGGCCACGCGCCGCGGCGAGCCGAGCCGGCTGAGGAGGCGCTGCGCCGCACCGGCGTCGAGGTGGCTGCGCCGGAAGCCGTCGAGGTCGTCGCCCGGCCGGCCCAGTGCCACCCGGACCTCGGGGTGATCGGCCAGTTCGCGTGCCAGTTCGGCGCTGTGGGGGACCACGGTGCCGGGGAGCCATACCCACAGGGCCGAGGCGCTGGCCACCACGGTGAGCGGTCGCGCGGTCCCCGCGTGCCGGGCCAGGGCCTGCGCGGCGGCGTCGAGGTCGGCGGCGTCGCCGGTGGTCCAGACGACGGCGGCCGTGTGCGGTCCGGTGAGGCGGTAGCCGAGCTGTTGTTCGGCCCGGTCCCGGGCGATGGGCGCGCCCTGCAGGACCAGAGAGATCGTGGCCAGACGGTCCGCGTTGGTCCCGGTGGTCAGTTGGTCGCGTTCGGCGGCCATGCGCACGGCGATCGCGGTGATGGTGTCGTCGATGTACACCGACATCGATTCCCAGGTCACGGCGAGCAGGTCGCGCAGTTCCTCCGGATCGTCGGTGAGGGTGAAGCACAGCTCCATCCAGCGTCGCCACGCCGCGTTCAGTCCGGTGCGGTAGGAGTCGATGCCGTGCAGGTCGAGGCCCCGTCGCACCAGGTCACGGGCGACGGCGAGGGCCTCGTCGTCGGTGTTGGGCGGTACCCGGGCGCCGGGGTGGCGCAGGTTGTGGGTGGCCCACAGCAGCATCGCGGCGGTGTTGGACTGGCGGACCAGTTCGGCGAGCGTGGGATCGGCGGCGATGCCCTGCATGATGGCCCCGGCCAGCGTCGCGTCGTGGAGCTCGGCCACCCACTCCTCGGGCGGATTGCTCGCGATCTCCGCGCCACGGCGGATCAGCTCCTTCACCCGCTCCGACGGTTCGGGCCAGGTCTTGCGCATCGAGGTCCCTTCGATCTGTCCGTCGATTCTCGCGCAGGCGTCAGCGGCCCGGGTCCACCGGGCCGGACTCGTCCCGGGGACGACGGTCACCGGGGCGCAGTGAGGATGTCAGGTCGGGGCGTGGTGCCGCGTCACGGTGGTCACGAGGAGTGCGGTGGCCGGGGTCTCGGACAGTGAGCGGAGCCGGTGGGGCAGCGTCGCGGAGAAGTATGCGCAGTCGCCGGTCTCGAGCGGTGTCTCGGTGCCGTCCACGGTGAGACCGAGGGTGCCGGCGATGACGTAGACGAATTCGTCGCCGTCGTGGTGCACCGGGTCGGACTTCTCGTGCGGGGGATGGACCACGAAGGGATGCATCTGCTTGCCCGAGAGTGCCGCGGCGACCGGGTCGTAGATCGGACGGTCGGCCCGGCCCGGGGTGATGCGCTGTGCAGCGCGTTCGATGGTGACGCCGCCGGAATCGGTCTCATCCCGGTCCACGAAGATCTCGGCGGCGTCCACGCCGAGCGCCTCGGCGATCCGCAGCGCGATCGCGATCGACGGTGTGCTGCGGCCTCGTTCGACCTTCGACAGGTAGCTCTTCGTGACCCCCACGCGCTCGGCGAGGGCGTCGAGGGTCAGTCCCGCGCTCAATCGTCGCGCCCGCACCATCGCCGACATCGGTCTCGCCCGCCCTGTTCTTCTTCGTTGCGTGTGCTCCATCCGGTAGCGGGATCGATCCTACCGCACAGGACCCCAGTTGACGATAGGACACAAGTGTCCTACGGTGGGAATCGGGTTCGACCAGCGGACCCGGAACTGAAAGGTCTTGTGCTGATATGGCATCGACGATGGGGCTCGGCAAACAGGAGTTGATGGACACCGCCCAGCGGGCGATGGACACGACGATGATCACGCAGGAGTGGACCGATCGGCAGAAGCTCGCGCTCACCTGCCGCGCCCTGTACGACGCGGGGCACGATTCCGGGCTCGCCGGGCAGATCTCCGCCCGCGGAGACGAGCCGGGCACCTTCTGGACGCAGCGGCTCGGCCTCGGTTTCGACGAGATCACCGCCGACAACCTCCTACTGGTCGACGAGGATCTCACCGTCCTCGCCGGCGACGGCATGGCCAACCCCGCGAACCGTTTCCACAGCTGGGTCTACCGCGCGCGGCCGGATGTGAACTGCATCGTGCACACGCATCCGCTGCACGTCGCCGCGCTGTCGATGCTCGAAGTGCCGCTGCAGGTCTCGCAGATGGACATCGCGCCGCTGTACGACGACTGCGCATTCCTCAAGGACTGGCCGGGTGTCCCCGTCGGGAACGAGGAGGGCGAGATCATCTCCGAGGCGCTCGGCGATAAGCGCGCGATCCTGTTGGCCCACCACGGCCAGCTGGTGGTGGGCGCGACGATCGAGGAGGCCTGCTCGCTGGCCCACCTGATCGAGCGGGCGGCCCGCCTGCAACTGCTCGCCATGAGCGCGGGCGAGATCGCTCCGCTGCCACCGCGGCTCGCCCGCGAAGCCCACGACTGGACCCTGTCGCACCGCCGCAGCGAGGCGAATTTCCAGTACTACGCGCGCCGCGCCCTCCGCACCCACCCCGACGCCGTCTGAGCGTCAACACCGACCCGTGAAGGAAATCGCATGACCGTCTCCGGCATCGTCGCCTATCCCATCACCCCGTTCGCCGCGGACGGGACCGTGGATCATCTCGCCCTGCACCGAGTGCTCGACCGCCTCGTGGACGGTGGCTGTTCCGCCGTGGCCCCGCTCGGGAGCACCGGCGAATCCGCGTATCTGGACCTCACGGAGTGGACGCAGGTGGTGGCGAGCACCGTGACCCACATCGGCGGCCGCGTCCCCACCGTGGTCGGGGTCTCCGATCTCACCACGCGCGGGGCTGCGGAACGGGCCCGGATCGCCGAGGGGCTCGGCGCCGATGTGGTCATGGCACTGCCGGTCTCGTACTGGAAGCTCACCGCGGCCGAGGTGCAGCGGCACTTCGAGGCGATCGCGGGGGCCGTGTCGATCCCCGTGATGGTCTACAACAATCCGGCGACCGCGGGGATCGATCTCACGCCCGAACAGCTCTGGGAACTGGTGCGTGATGTCGAGAA
Organism: Tsukamurella sp. TY48; assembly: GCF_019656655.1. Lineage (GTDB taxonomy): Bacteria > Actinomycetota > Actinomycetes > Mycobacteriales > Mycobacteriaceae > Tsukamurella > Tsukamurella strandjordii. Next base: position 2,283,144 of record NZ_BPMV01000001.1, read on the forward strand.
CATCACCATGGTCAAGGAGTCCACCGGCGATATCGACCGCATGCACCGGCTCCGCGAGCTCAGCGGAGGAACGCTGCCCTTCTTCAACGGCAGTAACCCGCTCGCACTCAAGGCCTTCCAGGCGGGTGCGGCCGGATGGTGCACTGCCGCGCCGTGTCTGATCCCGGAGCAGGTTCGCGATTTCCACGCCGCCGTCGCGGCGGGCGACGACGCCCTCGCCGAAGAACGCTTCGCGCAGATCCGGCCGCTTCTGGAGTTCATCGTCGCGCGTGGACTGCCGACCACCGTGAAGGCGGGGCTCACGCTCACGGGCATCGCCGCGGGCCATCCTCGGCGACCCCTGCTGCCGCTCGACGACGCCGAGGCGGAGGAGCTGAGCAGGCTCCTCACCGCCGCCGGCGTGGGCTGACGCGCCCGGGTCAGATGCGGGCGGGCCCGACGGTGGCCAGGGTGAGGCCACCGGCGCGGGCCAGCGAGTCGCTCACGGTCCAGTAGTAGGTCCTGGCCACGGCGGGGTCACCGGTCAGGATCGACGAGACGATGCCGAGCGCGGCCCCGTCGGACAGCCGGATCAGGGGCCCGCCACTGTCGCCCTGCCGCGAGGCGATATCGGTCGCGATCTGCCGGGCATCGGCCTTGATCACCACACCGCACCGCCACCCGGTGGTCACGCCCTGCTGGCACACGCGGTCGCCGGCGCGAGCGATGCCCACGCTCCGGGGCTGGACCGCGCCCTTGCCCGCGGTGGTAGTGACGTTCGGGCGGAACTCGAGCACCGCCCAGTCGGGGGCCGACGGGTCGGCAGGGCCGCGCTTGCCGGTGTCCGGGTTGACGCGAGTCGGCGGGTTGGACGAGTTCGCGACCCGCCCGATCTCGCGGATCGTGTTCGGCTTGCCGGGAGCGGGGACGCCGATGCGCTGCCCGGTCGTGCCGCAGTGACCGGCGATGAGGCCCACGCGGCTGCCGTCCGGACGCACGGCGATGAAGCCCAGGGTGCAGCGCGAAGCATCGACGGTGCCGTCCGGGTTCTCCTTCTTGGCGATGCTGATCGCCGAACCGGGGCCCACGGTGACGGCCGGTGCGGGCGCAGGCGGTGCGGGCACTGCCTGGGCGGCGGGAGCGCCGAGCCCGGCTGTCAGGATCGCGGTGATGGTTCCGGCGATCGCGCCTGGCAGAGCTGACCGTGCTCGCATTGCTGTCCCCCGTCTCGTTCTGCACCGCACTCCGGTGCGGCGGAATTCCTGGCCGGAGTTTAGGGTAGCGGATCAACGCATTTCGCTCTACGGCACAGTGAATTCACGAATCCGCGTGCGCGGGGATGGAACGCGCGACAGAGGGTGCGGAGGGTGATCGAGGACGATCACCCTCGCATGGCGGTCGAGCTTCGGGACGCGACCGCCGCGGTCAAACGAGTGATCTGACACCGGTTTCGCCGAATCCGGCCCGCACGGACGTTGGCGGCGAGGGAGCGGTTCTGGGTGTACATGGATCTGGGTGAGCCCTGCGGTGAAGATCTGGTGGGCGTTTGGTGGGCCCGTCGCGATGGCCCCTGTCTAGCTTTGTAGCGCAGCCAACGTGTTTCGCATCTCCTCAAGGGTAGGATTTCCGCACGCTCGATGCACGGACTCGGCCATCTCGAATGTGAAATCCTCGGGATTCTTTCCTAGTTGGAGAAAGCTGTACCCGAATTCATCTGAGGGAGTCCAATCAACTCCATCGGTGAGCAACTCGGGAAACTTCAAAGTTGTCGTTTGTAGAGTATTCATCCATCCGATGTCGGAAACGCTCGACAGGGTATTTGGTTGGGGACGAGGTGGCGGCATTTCGCCGCGCAGAAGGGATTCGACCTCTATGTCGGTAAATATTTGGGCTCGTTCTCGGGTGCGTTGGATTTCTCTCTGCTTGAAACTGACGGCCGTGGCTTCGGTGACGGGCCACGTGGCGCGACCGGTTGAGTACCAGTCGACGACTGCTGCGGTGATCGCATTCGGCGCGACGACGCTCGAAAGGTCACTCACTGTGGCCCGTCCATCCCTGTAAACAAGGCCGCACTGATAGTCGCCGTGGCATTCCAGGTGAACGATGCCCCTATCCCGGTGGGCGTCAAACTGATCAATCAGTGTGTTCGCTGCAAGATCGGGAGAGCCGGGGAGCGCTGTCGTGTCGTAGCCCGTTTCGGAACCTACGCCCACGAACCACTCTGACCCGGGGGCGACGGTGAACAAGAAAGTTGCGAGCGTGAAAGCTCGTTCGTAAGGGGTGTCGGTGTCGTCGTTGACATTGAACCCGATCGCTGGGGATCCCCAGTGGATTCGCCATCGCTGATAGTTCACTAGGTGGCTTCCATCTTTAAGATTGTCGGCATCGATAACGTTCATATCTCTTCGTAGTTCCCTCGTAGTGGTGGCTGGTTGTCAACTCAGGAGGGCGTGCGGATTGGGTAGGCTCGTTGGGCAAAGCCACCGTCAGCTAGCGGTCTGCGCGCAGCGACCTTCCGACTCGCTATTGGCGCGGGCCGAACTGCCACCAACACCGCGCGCCGCGCAGGCCCCTTCTCCGCGTCCATGGCTCGACGGTAGGTGGACAGTCTGACGCGCGTCGGTATTGAGTTCTCGACCAGCGGGTCCGCGCGGCTCCCTGTTTGCTGCCGATCGGTACCCGTCGGGACTGAGCTGGGCCTTTGTGTCCCATTTTGGGGCCGCATCCGGCGCTCGCATCGACAAAGGCCAGGGCAGAAAATGTCTCTGACCTGGCCTTTATCTGGGAGCCGCCTGGGGGAATCGAACCCCCGACCTTTTCATTACGAGTGAAGCGCTCTACCGACTGAGCTAAGGCGGCGTGGCCCTACCGAGGCAGGACCGAGGACCAAGTGTACTGATCGTCCCGGCGGGCACCAAACGCACGGCTCAGCTGGGCCGCTTCGCCAGCACCTGCTCGCGCAGGATGTCGGCGTGCCCGAGGTGCTGCGCGTACTCGCGCAGAGCGTGGAGGTACACCCACTGGAGCGGCAGTGGCCCGAGTCGGTGCCCGGGGAAGACATGATCGAGACCAAGGCCCGCGGTGGCGCGCCGTGACGCCGAACAGGCGTCCGTGTGTGCGGCGAGCACCGCCGCGATGGTGTCGCTGTCGTCGAGAACGAAGGACTCGTCGGGGGTCTGCGGTATGCCGATCTCTGCCCGGCTCCGGCCGGACAGTGCGGAGTCGAACCACACCTTCTCGACGAACGCGGCGTGTTTGACCAGTCCCAGCAGCGTGGTGCGGGAGGGCACGAGCGCCGCCCGCGCCTCATCCTCTGTGAGTCCATCGAGAGTGGCCGCCAGCCGGGATCGATGTTCGTCGAGGAAGACCTCGAGCTGTTGTCGCAGTGGCGCTTCGATTGCGGCGCGCTCGATCGTCGGCTGCGTCATGAGATGAATCTAGCAGCGGCGCATCGGACTCCACCCGTCGGTAAGTCGCGGTGTGCGGCAGGATCAGTTGTTCTGCGACGGGCGACCAGGCCCGCGCATCGGGCGGGCCTTGGCGGGCATGCGCCCGGCATCGTCGAGCGCGCGGCGCAGCAGGAATTCGATCTGCGCGTTCACGCTGCGCAGATCGTCGGCCGCCCACTTCGCGAGCGCCTGGTAGACCGCCGGGTCGATCCGGAGCGGAACCGCCTTGCGGCCCCGCTCCGGACGCTCGGGTGCGTGCTCGGAATCCACTAGCTGTACAGGCTGCCCGTGTTCACCACCGGGGTGGTGCGACTGTCGGAGCAGAGCACCACCAGCAGGTTCGAGACCATCGCGGCACGCCGCTCGTCGTCGAGCTCGACGGTGCCGTTGTCCTCGAGCCGGGTGAGCGCGTTCTCGACGATGCCCACCGCGCCCTCCACGATCTTCTCCCGCGCCGCGAGCAACGCCGAGGCCTGCTGCCGCTGCAGCATCGCCTGGGCGATCTCGGGGGCGTAGGCCAGCGAGGAGATGCGGGCCTCGAGGATCTCCAGGCCGGCCAGCTCGACGCGCGCGGCCACCTGTTCGGCGAGCTCGGCGGCCACCTGGTCGGTCGATCCGCGCAGGCTCGTGGCGTCGGTATCGGCATCGTCGGCGTCGTAGGGGTGGCTCGTGGTCACGTGCCGCAGGGCCGATTCCGCCTGCGAGATGATGAACTCCTCGTAGTCCTCCACGGCGAACGTGGCGCGGGCGGTGTCGGCCACCTGCCACACGATGATCGACGCGATGTTCACGGGATTGCCGGTGGAGTCGTTCACCTTGAGCTCGGCGGTCTCGAAGTTGTGCACGCGCACCGACACCTGGCGCCGGGTGGTGAGCGGGACGACCAGGCCGAGGCCCGTGGAGCGGACCGTGCCGAGGTACTTGCCGAACAGCTGCACCACCAGGGTGTGGCCGGGCGAGACCATGACGATCATGCTGGCCAACAGCGCGGCGGCGATCACCAGGATCACGGTGCCCGCGATGAACCCCGGCGCGGACTGCTTGGCCGCGAGTGCCACGAAGCCCGCGGCGCCCCCGAGCAGCACGATGACCCCGAAGAACGCTGCGACGGCCGCCCCCGAGCCGGCGTGCCAGGCGGGTCGCTCGGAGATGGCCACCTGCGTGTCCTCGGGTTGAACGATGTCGGTCATCACCCCTCCTTTTTCTGATATCACTTATTTAAGTGATATCAGTTTCTTGGAGCGGGCGTCAAGGAGTCGTCAGGAACGCGTCAAGCTCCCTGTTCTGCGATCGCACTCGGATCTAGCGTCTTCTCCCATGACCTTCCTGCTGATCCTCCTGGGCGTGCTGCTGATCCTGCGCCTGGTCAACGAGCTGTACTACCGCCGCTCGGACCGGCGAGTGATCCAACCACGCTGAATCGAAGCCTTGACCTCAACCGGGGTTGATAGGCGAGCCTTGAGGCATGTCTGACGACGCATTCGATCGCGCTGCCCCGGAGATCCTCGGCGATGGCGCTCCCGCCGATACCGCGGCGATCGTCGAGTTCGTGGCCGAGGTGCTGGAGGCGCAGCGGACCGGCAGTGTTCCGCGCGTGCGCACGCTGTTCCGCGACGACGCGGTGTGGACCACCGCGCACGGCCGGCGCCTGCACGGCCGCGCCGCCATCGACGCCTTCGTCGCCCGCACCGTCAGCGGGTCGATGCGCCGCGGCGGTGCGCACTACCGGGTCGAGCGCATCCTCTTCGTCCGGCCCGATGTGGCCGCGGTCAGCGTGCGGGTGCGGCCCCTCGGGCTCGACGGTGCGCCGCTGCCCGGCGCCCCGGATTCGGCCCCGCTGTACGTGCTGTCCAAGGACGACGGGGCCTGGCGCATCGCCGCGGCCCAGTCCACGGCCGTCTTCGACGATCCCGCCGCGCGGCAGTCGCGCGCCGGGTAGGTTCGCACCCGATCGATCTGCGGAAACCCCACCCGCGGCAGAACTGGAACGTGTTACAGTTCTGCTCACATAACCGCATCCGTAGTGGCTCTCAGCTGGGCTTATGTCGGTGATCATGCGGGGAAGGGGACTCGAAATGGCCACCACATCGGAGACCGACGAGAAGACCGGCGCCGTCGGCACTGCCGAGCCGGGCACGCCGGACGATCAGCCCGAGGCCGTCACCAAGCGCGTGTCGGCGCGCACGTCCGCCGCGCCGAAGCCGGCTCCGGACCAGCGGCAGGCGAAGGGCGTCACCGTCTCGCCGCTCGCGATGGGTCTCGCCGCCGCGGTCGTGGTGCTCGCCGTGATCGCCACCGCCCTCGGATTCCTCTGGTCCTCCGCGGCCTCGGAGCGCGACGACGCCGGGGCGCAGCTCACGGCGGTGCAGGCCACCGAGGATCAGAACAAGCGGGCCGAGGATGTGGCCACGAAGTACGCGGTGGGTGCCGCCACGGTGGACTACCAGAACCTCGCCCCGTGGCGGACGGCGCTGGGCGCCAATACCACTCCGTCGCTCGCGACCTCCCTGCAGCAGGCGTCCACGGAACTCGAGCAGGTCTTCGTGCCGATGCAGTGGCAGTCCACCGCCACCCCGCTCGGTTCGGTGGTGAAGTCGAATCAGGACGGCGTGATCCAGGCCAACGTCTTCGTCAACGTGATCACCAAGAGCACGCAGCGGCCGCAGGGTATTCCGTCGGTCGCCACCTACGCGGTCACCATCGACACCAAGCAGAACTGGATCATCACCGACGTCAGCGGCATCGATTCCGCGCTGGGCGGCGGCAAGTAATCAGGGCTGGCCGGGGAGCAACTGCACCATGAGGCCCTCGCCGTCGGCGAGCAGGGTGCCGTCCTCCTCGGTGAGCCGCGCCGTGATGAAGGTCTTGCGGCCGTCCACACGGTCCACCTTGCCCTCGATCACCAGAGGCACGTTCAGCGGAGTCACCTTGCGGTAGTTGACGTGCAGGTACGCGGTGCGGCTGATCGGCCGCTTCGCCGCGTACACCACCATGCCGAAGTTGTCGTCGAAGATCAGGGGCAGTACACCGCCGTGCGCCACGCCGCCCCCGCCCAGGTGGTAGCGCCGCAGGACGCCTGTGGCGACCACGGACTCCTCGTCGAACTTCTCCACCTTCCACGGCGGCATCAGCAGGCTGCCGCGGCCGGGTAGCTGCATCGACCGGTTCGCGGGGCCCTTGCCCTCGCGCGCCTCGAACGGGGCCAGCAGCTCGATCAGTTCGGCGGTCTTCTCCTGCGCGGCGGCGTACACCTCGTCGGGCGCGTCGATGCTCACCGCGAGGTCCTGCAGCCGGCGCATGTTCTCCACGAACTCGCCGAACGCCGCCGGCGGGGTGGCCGGCTTGAACCGCGGAATCTCGCTCCGCAGGTCCACCTTCTCCGAATCGGCCTCAGTCATGGATCAGACCTTACTCAGCACCAAACCGCTGGTCGGAACCCCGGTCCCCGCGGTCACCACGGCCCTCGACGCCCCGGCCACCTGGTTCGCGGCGGTGCCGCGCAGCTGGCGCACCGCCTCCGCGATGCCGTTCATGCCGTGGATGTACGCCTCGCCGAGCTGCCCGCCGTGCGGGTTGAGCGGCAGCGCACCGTCGAGCTCGCAGCTACCGGCCGCCAGGTATCCCGGTGCCTCGCCGCGCCCGCAGAAGCCGAGCTCCTCGAGCTGCATGAGCACGTACGGCGTGAAGTGGTCGTAGAGCACCGCGAGGTCCATGTCCTGCGGGGTGAACCCCGACTGCGACCACAGCTGCCCACCCACCACGCCCATCTCGGGGAGCCCGGTGAGGCCGTCGCGGTAGTAGCTGGTCATCACGTACTGATCGGGTCCGCTGCCCTGGGCGGCCGCGGCGATCACGGCCGGCGTCTGCTTCAGGTCGCGTGCGCGCTCGGCGCTGGTGATCACCAGCGCGACACCGCCGTCGGACTCCTGGCAGCAGTCCAGCAGGTGCAGCGGTTCCGCCACGAACTTCGACGCCTGGTGCTCCTCCAGCGTGATCGGCTTGCCGTGGAACCAGGCCAGCGGATTCGTCGCGGCGCGGGCCCGGTCGATCACCGCCACCCGGCCGAAGTCCTCGCTGGTGGCCCCGAAGTCGTGCATGTAGCGGCGCGCCGCCATCGCGACGGTGGCTGCGGGCGTGGCGATTCCGGCCGGGTAGTGGAAGGCGTTGTCGATGCCGTTGGTGTTCACCTGCTGCGCCGCGGCGCTCGACACCTGGCCGAAGCGGTGGCCCGAGCGTTCGTTGAAGGCGCGGTAGGCCACCACCACATCGGCCACGCCGGTGGCCACCGCCATGGCCGCCTGCTGCACCGTGGCTGCGGCGGCGCCGCCACCGAAGTTGATGCGGCTGAAGAACTTCAGCTCGGGGATGCGCAGCTCACGGGCCACGGCGATCTCCGAATTGGTGTCCATCGTGAAGGTGGTCAGCCCGTCCACGTCCTGCGGTGTGAGGCCGGCGTCGTCCAGCGCCGCCCGCACGCATTCGACCGCCAGCCGCAGCTCGCTGCGGCCGGAGTCCTTGGAGAACTCGGTGGCGCCGATACCGGCGATCGCGGCCCGGCCGCTCAGCGCGCTCATGCGGGCAGCTCCACCGTCGCGGTCCCGGTGATGTGGTCGCCGAGGCTGTCCTTCGCGGTCACCGCCACGGTCACGCGGTCGCCCTCGACCGCGGTCACGGTGCCGGAGAAGGTGAGCGTGTCGTAGGCGTAGCAGGGCACGCCGAGCCGGATGTCGATGGCGCGCACGAACGCCTCCGGTCCCGCCCAGTCGGTCACGTACCGCTGCACGAGGCCGTTGTCGGTGAGGATGTTCACGAAGATGTCCTTGCTGCCGCGGGCGTGCGCCGCATCGCGGTCGTGATGCACGTCCTGGAAGTCGCGGGTCGCGATCGCCGTACTCGTCACGAACGTGGGCGTGGCGTGGATCTGGAGGGGCGGCAGTGGTGTTCCCACCGTTACATCACCGGCGCGCAGGGTCTGCGGAGCGCTCATGCCACCTCCCAGGCGGGCAGGGTCAGGTCGTCGTCCACACGGAGGAAGACCGCGTGCACGGCCATGCCGATCCGCACGTCGGCGGGGTCGACGTCGATCAGTTCGCCCAGCACGCGTACGCCCTCGTCGAGTTCCACGAGGGCCACCACGAAGGGGAGTCGCTTGCCGGGCACCTTCGGGTGGTGGTGCACCACGAAGCTGAACACCGTGCCGGTGCCGGGGGAGACCACGTAGTCGGGCACCGCCGCGAGGTCGCCGTTCGGGTCCATCGGTCCGGGCGGGTGTCGTAGCGTCGGCGAGCCCGTCGCGCCCCAGCGTTGGATGCGCAGCTCGCCCACCTTGGCGCCCTCCCAGTAGAAGGCGGTGTCGCGCGAGATCACCGGGCGCAGCACGCCGCCCGCGTATCCGGAGGCGTCCACGATCCGTCCGCTCGGCCCGGCATCCGGGATCGAGGGGGCGTCGGCGGACGGTGGCCGGAACTTCAGCAGCCGGAAGACCATCTCGGCCACCACCTCGTCGCCCACCCGCCACAGCGTGCGGGTGGTGAAGAACCAGCCCTCGCCGAGGGCGGTCTTCTTGGGGCCCACCACGTCCTCCAGGCGGGACGAGGCGGTCACCTCCTCGCCGATGCGCAGGTGCCGGTGGTAGGTCTGGTTCGAGTTGGTGGCCACCACCGACGTGTAGCCGGCCTCGTCGAGGGCGGCGGTGATCAGGCCCAGCGGATCGTCGTCGGCGCGCGTGCCGTGCAGCCCGTTCATGGTCCACACCTGCGCCATCGCCGGTGGCGCGACCGCCCCGCCGAACCGCGAGCGCTCCGCGAACGCCGGGTCCGAGTACAGCGGATTGGTGTCGCCGATGGCCTCGGTCCAGTTGTTGATCATCGGCTGGTTCACCGGATCCCGGCCGGTGCGCGGTGCGGAATCGCCGAGGGCGCGAATGCGTTCCGCGGCCGCGAGCACCGCGTCCGTCTCGGGCGCGCTCATCGCGGCACCCGCGGCAACTGCAGGCCCATGAGGGCGATCAGCTCGCGCTGGATCTCGTTGACGCCACCGCCGAAGGTGAGCACCAGGTTCCGCTTGGCCTGCACGTCCAGCCAGTGCAGCAGCTCGCCCGTGGCCGCCTCCCCGGGATCGCCGTGGGTGCCCACCACGTCCTCGAGCAGCGCGGTGAGGCCCTGGATCCGGTCGGAGCCGAAGACCTTGGTGGCGGAGGCGTCCGCCACGTCCACGGGGCCGCCCGCCTCGGCGGCGGCCACCTGCCAGTTCAACAGCTCGTTGATGAGCTCGGCGGCGCGCACCTTCGCGAGTGCCGCGGCCACATCGGGGTCGGTGTCGAGGCCGTGGTCCGCCGCCCAGGCGGTCACCCGGTCGTACAGCGAGCCGATCCGGCCGGACGGGCCGAGCATGACCCGCTCGTGATTGAGCTGGGTGGTGATCAGCTTCCAGCCCTCGTTCTCGACGCCCACCAGCATGTCCACCGGCACCCGGACGTCGTTGTAGTACGTGGCGTTCACGTGATGCGCGCCGTCGGCGGTGATGATCGGGGTCCAGCTGTACCCGGGATCGCTCGTGTCCAGGATCAGGATCGAGATGCCCTTGTGCTTGGGGGCGTCCGGGTCGGTGCGCACCGCCATCCACACGTAGTCGGCGTCGTGTCCGCCCGTGGTGAAGATCTTCTGCCCGTTCACCACGTAGTGGTCCCCGTCGCGGACGGCGGTGGTGCGCAGCGAGGCGAGGTCGGTGCCCGCCTCGGGCTCGGTGTAGCCGATCGCGAAATGCACTTCGCCCGAGAGGATCTTCGGAAGGAACTGCGCCTTCTGGGCATCGGTGCCGAAGGCCTGCAGCGTGGGGCCCACGGTCTGCAGGGTCACCGAGGGCAGCTGCACATCGGCGCGGGAGGCCTCGTTGACGAACAGGTACTGCTCGATGGGGCCGAAGCCCTGCCCGCCGAACTCGGTGGGCCATCCCACGCCCAGGCGGTCGTCGAGCCCCATGCGGCGCACCACGTTCCGGAACACCTCGCCGTGCCGCTGCACCAGCATCGCGGTGCGCTCCTCCGGCGTCATCAGGGTGGAGAAGTAGTCGCGCAGTTCGGACTGCAGGGCGCGCTGCGCGTCCGTGAGGGCGATGAACCTGCCGTCTTCGCCGCCGGCTACGGAATCGTCCCGGTCGGCGATCGTGAGATCGCGCAGCGTTGCGACCTCGCCGCCCACGAACCGGACGAGATCCTTGAGCTGCGAGGAGAACCGGTGCAGCGGGTAGGTCGCATCCACGCCGACGCCGCCGTGCAGGTGATGGCACGTGCGCGCGGCCGCCGGTGCCTCGGCGGCCAGCCAGTACGCGGCGAGCGCGGTGGCCTCGTCGGCCGCCGATCCGGTGCCCACGCGCCATGCCGCGCTGGTGGCGGCCAGGTGCAGGGTGCGTGAGGCGATGTACACATCGGCGATCTGCTGCGCGACGGCCTGGAAGGCCGCCAGCGGCCGCCCGAACTGTTCCCGCTTGCGCAGATGGTCCACGGTGAGCGCGAGGGCCCCGGCGAGCGCACCGTCGGCCAGCGCGGCGGCACCGAGTAGGCCGTACTCGCGCACCGATCGAGCGACCACGCCGTCGACGTCGGCGCCGAGCACCGCGTCGTCCGGCACTGCGACCGCATCGAGGTAGACGGTGGCCTCGGGCGCCGAGGACGAGGTGGGGCTCGGCCGCACGGTGACGCCGGGCGCCTCGGGATCCACGAGGAAGACCGCGGCTCCGGAATCGGTGGTCGCGCTCACCAGCAGGTGTGTCGCGTGCTGGCCGTAGCCGACCGCCACCTTGCGGCCGGTGAGCGTCCAGCCCTCGGCGGTGCGCTCCGCGCGGGTGCGGGGCCGGCGGGGCAGCGCGGCCCCGGCCTCGTTGAGGGCGCCCACCACGAGCTGTTCGCCGCGCAGCGCCGCGGGCAGGAGTCGCTGTTGCTGCTCCTCGGTGCCGTACGCGGCCACCGGGGCGATGCCCAGTGCCAGCGCGGGCAGCAGGGGAGCGGTGCTGTGCAGCCGCCCCGCCTCGGTGAGGACTGCGGCCACCTCCTCCGCGCCGAGCCCGGCGCCGCCGGCACTCTCCGGTGCCGGCAGGCCCAGCAGGTCGGCGCGCGCGAGGTCGGTCCAGGTGGCGCGCCAGTCGTCCTGCTCCGTCGAACGCGCGAGCACGTCCGCCGCCAGACCGGCGACGGCGGCCTGGTTCTCGTCCGGGTGGAAGTCCACGCACACTCCTGGTTCATACGGCTGAAAATCAGTGAAACGTGTTCTATTTTTAGCAAGGTGGGCGCAGCGCCCGCAAGCGAGTCGGGAAACTGACCGGCAGCTCACAGAGAGCGGATCGAGAGACGGGACCACGATGCGATTCACCTACGCGGAGGCGATGACGGATCCGGCCTTCTACGTGCCCCTGGCGCAAGCGGCGGAGGAGGCGGGCTACCACGGCATGTGCGTGGCCGACAGCGTGGCCTATCCGGAGGTCTCCGACTCGACCTACCCGTACACCCCGGACGGTAGCCGGGAGTTCCTGGACGGGAAGGAGTTCGTGGAGACCTTCGTGCTGGCCGCCACGCTCGCCGCCTCCACCACCACGCTGCGGTTCACCCCGTTCGTGCTCAAGCTCCCCATTCGGCCGCCGGTGCTGGTCGCCAAGCAGGCGGCCTCGCTCGCCGCGATCAGCGGCAACCGCTTCTCGCTCGGCGTGGGAATCAGTCCGTGGCCCGAGGACTTCGAGATCATGGGCGTGCCCTTCGAGCGGCGAGGCAAGCGCATGGACGAGTGCATCGAGATCGTCCGCGGCCTGTCCACCGGGGAGTACTTCGAGTACCACGGGGAGTTCTACGACATCCCCTCGATCAAGATCTCGCCGGTGCCCACTGAGCCGCTGCCGATCCTGGTGGGCGGCCATGCCGACGCTGCCCTGCGGCGGGCGGTGCGGCTGTGCGACGGCTGGATGCACGCCGGCGGCGACGGCGAGGAGCTCGACCGGATGCTGGCCCGGATCGACGAGCTGCGCGCCGAACACGACAAGAAGGACTTCGAGATCCACGTGATCTCGCTCGACGCCTACACGGTGGACGGCATCAAGCGGCTGGAGGACAAGGGCGTGACCGATGTGATCGTGGGCTTCCGGCTGCCCTACCAGCTGGGCCCCGATACGGAGCCGCTGCAGCCGAAGATCGACAACCTGCGCCGCTACGCCGATTCCGTGATCAGCAAGTTCTAGGAGACACGATGAACGAAGACCACCCCGCCGTCCGTGCCGGCCGCGCCTCGCAGGCCGCCGCCAGCGCCCACGACAAGCAGGCCTGGCTCGATCTGTTCGCCCCCGACGGGGTGGTCGAGGATCCGGTGGGCCCATCGGGATTCGACCCGGAGGGCAAGGGGCACCACGGGCGCGAGGAGATTGCGGCGTTCTACGACAAGACCATCGGCGTGGCCGAATCGCTGGAGTTCCTGTTCGGCGACGGCTTCGCCTGCGGCGACGAGGTGGCCTTCACCGGCCTGATCCGCACCGTGATCGGCGGCCACATCATCGACGCCGAGGGCGTGTTCACGTACAAGGTCGATGACGCCGGGAAGATCGTGGCGCTGCGCGCCTTCTGGGAGGTCGACCGCGCGATGGCCACCGCCCGCCCCGCCTGAGTCGAACGGAAACCGGCGGTTTCCTCCGCGTTGCGACGCATCACGTCGTATCGCCGAGGAAACCGCCGGTTTCCGTAGCTAGCGCGCGGTGAAGACCGCGTCGGCGAGTACCGGCGCGGCCCGCTCCACGGACTCCGCGGTCACCAGGTGCCGGTCACCGTCGTGCCAGATACGCACGCGCAGGGTCTCGCCCGGCAGCATGGTGCCGGCGAACTTGGCCGACCACGACCCCACCGCGGAGGCGTCACCGTCGAGTACGGCGTCCGTGACGGCCTTGGCGACGATCCCGTAGGTGCACAGGCCGTGCAGGATCGGCGCGTCGAAGCCGGCGGCCTTCGCGAAGCCGGGGTCGGAGTGCAGCGGGTTCCGGTCGCCGCAGAGCCGGTAGAGCAGCGCCTGCTGGCCGAGTGTGGGCACGTCCACGGTGACATCGGCGGCGCGGTCGGGCAGCTCGATCCTGTCCGACGGTCCGCGCTCGCCGCCGAAGCCGCCCTCGCCGCGGGCGAAGATCGACGAGCGGGCGGTCCACAGCGGTTCGCCGGAGTCGTCGACCACCTCGGTCTCCTGCCAGATCACCGCGGCCTTGCCCTTGTCGTGCACATCGCTGATCCGGGTGCGCGAGACGCCCTTCCCGCTGGTGGGAAGGGGACGGTGCGCGGTCACCGACTGGCTGCCGTGCACCACCTTCGCGAGGTCGATCTCGACGCCGGGGAAGGACACCTTCGGCGGCTCGGTGGCATGGAAGTTCTGCGCGACCGTGGCGAAGGTCGGCAGCACCACGGTGTCCTTCTCGGTGGCGTAGCGCAGCTCGCGCGACGACACCGGGTCGGCACCGGCGCCGAGGGCCAGCTGATACAGCAGCACATCGGAGGTGCTCCAGGCGAATTCGGCGGTGCCGAGATCGGCACCGATCGCGACGGACGGATCGATGGGCATGAAGCTCCCTGTGCAGTAGGTCTATTCGTAGGTGATGTGCACGGTCTGGGACCGGCGCAGCGACTGGCAGGCCAGGATCAGGCCGTCGTCGAGGTCCTCCTGATCGAGCACCTCGTTGTGCGCGAGTTCGACGTCGCCGTCGACGATGCGGCAGGCGCACGCACTGCACGCGCCCTCGCGGCAGGAGTACGGCGCGTCCAGGCCGGCGTCGAGCATCACGTCCAGCAGCTTCTTCTCGGCCGGCCAGGCCAGTTCGGTGGTCTTCCCGTCGAGCTCGACGGTCACGGTGCCGCCGTCGTCCGCAACGGGTGCGGCCGGATCCGGCAGGTCCTCCGCCTCGGCGATGGCGGCCTTCTCCTCCGCCTCCTCCTTGGAGGCCTCCACCTCGAAGGGGTTGCGCGGCAGCGAGCGGAACTTCTCGACGTGCACCTCTCGGCGGCCCTTGCCGAGTGAGGTCATGGCCTCGGAGACCGCGTCCATGAACGGGCCGGGACCGCACACGAAGACCTCGCGGGCCACGTACGGCGCGGCCAGGGCGGCGAGATTGGCGGCGCTGGGCAGTCCCTGTACCGATTCCAGCCAGTGCACCACCACCAGGCGCTCCGGGTACTTCCGGGTGAGCTCGGCGAGGGCGGAGGCGAAGATCACCGACTGTGCGTCGCGGTTGGCGTATATCAACGCGACCGAGCCGGTGCCCGCTTCCAACACCGATCGCAGGATCGACAGGATCGGCGTGACACCGCTGCCTCCGGCGAAGAGCAGCATGTCGGTGTCGAAGGACTTCGGCGTGAAGATGCCGGCGGGCACGAGGACATCGAGTTCGAGGCCCGGGGTGGCGTTGTCGCACAGCCAGTTCGAGGCGTATCCCTCGGCGGTGCGTTTGACGGCCACCCGCAGCGGGCCGCCGTCGTGCGGTGCGCTGCACAGCGAGTAGCAGCGGGCCACCGATCCGGTCTGGTCGCTGGGAACCCGCACGGTGAGGAATTGGCCGGGCTTGTAGGTGAACTGGTCCGCCAGCTCGGCGGGCACCTCGAACTCGATGGAGTGCGCGTCGTGCGTCTCCGCGACCACCTTGGCGACGAGCAGTCGGTGGATGCTCACTTGTTCTGTCTCTCCTAGTCGGCGTCCGCGTCGTTGGTCGACGGGAGGGGTTCCGGTGGAACGGGGACCGCGCCCAGCTTGGCCGCCCGGGTGATCGAGTCCATCAGCCGCGGGCAGGTGGCCCGCAGGGCGGAACCGGCACCGTCGGCGGCGAAGACGGAGCAGTCGCGTGCCGACCCGCACCACTGGATGGAGGTCTGCTCGCGGCTGTTCTTGCGCACCTGCACCGCGACGCCGCAGGTGCCGCAGTTCAGCGGGGTGAAACCGTCCGTGAGGAAGGCCTCGCGGTCGGCCACCGTGGCCGGCTGCGTGACCGGCTCGCCGAACATCGTCACCGTGGGGGACATGGCGATCAGGCCTCCGCGGACTGCTTGTCGGCGGCCTGATCCGAGGCCTTCTCGGCCTCCTGGCGCGCGATGTTGTCGGCGACCTCCGCCTCCCAGGCCTCCACGGCGTGGGTGGTGTCGATCTCGAACTCGAAGCGCTGCGTCATGTCCTCGGAGACCTCGGCGGCATCCACGTAGAACTGCTCGTACCACCGGCGCAGCTGGTAGACGGGTCCGTCCTCCTCGCACAGGAGGGGGTTGTCGATGCGGGTCTTGTTCTTCCAGATCTCCACGTCCTGCAGGAAACCCAGGCCCACGTTCTTGGCGAACTTGCCCGCCAGGTAGTCGGACTTCTCGTCGTCGAAGCCGGGCAGCTTCTTGACCTTCACGCCGTACATCAGCTTGAACGAGTGCTGATCGATCGGGTAGTGGCAGTTGATCAAGATGTTCTCGATCTGGAAGCCCTTGTAGTCGTTGTGCAGGTAGTTGATCATGTACGACGGCCCGAAGTAGTGCGCCTCGGACTTGAGCAGCACGTCGTCGCCGCCGGACAGTCCGATGTCGGTGACATCGTTGCGGCCCTTGGTATCCAGGTACTGCGAGGCGATGTGTCCGTCGAAGACGTTCTTGAAGTACGTGGGCAGGCCGTAGTGGATGTAGAAGAAGTGCGGCATGTCGACCACGTTGTCGACGATCTCGCGGCAGTTGCTGCCCTCGATGATGATCTCGTTCCACACCCAGTTCGACCACTCCGGTCCGTCGACGTCGCCGTCGATCCTGGGGATGGCCACGTCCTCGGTCGGCTTGGAGTTCTCCACGTCGTGCCAGATGAACAGCTGATCGTTCTCGATCATGGTGGGCCAGGTGCGGGTCCGGGCGCGGAGCGGGACGCGCTTGGCGTAGGGGATGCCCTTGCACTTGCCGTCGCCGCCCCAGCGCCAGTCGTGGAACGGGCAGGCCACCTCGTTGCCTTTGACGGTGCCCTGCGTCAGGTCGCCGCCCATGTGCCGGCAGTACCCGTCGAGCACGTTCACCTTGCCGTCCTCGCCCGCGAAGACCACGAGCTTGGTGCCGAAGGCCTCGACCGCATGGGGCTTCCCGTCGGCGAAGTCCTTGAGCAGGCCGATGCAGTGCCAGCCCCGGGCGTACCGGGTGGGTGCGGTGCCGCTGTCGATCAGGCGGGCGGCGGTTTCGGTGTTACTCATGAGATCTCCTCTTCCGCGCGAACGGGGGCTGAGGTGGAGGCGGCGGGGGCTGCCGCCATGTCCTCCACGGCGAGGTAGGCGAACACCATGGCGGGGCCGATGGTGGCGCCGGGGCCGGCGTAGGTGTGGCCCATGACGGGGGAGCTGGTGTTGCCGGCGGCGTACAGGCCGTCGATCACGGAACCGTCCTCGCGCTGGACCCGGCCGGCCACGTCGGTGCGCAGGCCGCCCTTGGTGCCGAGGTCGCCGGGAACCATACGAGCAGCGTAGAACGGCCCGGTGGACAATTCGGCGAGACTGGGATTCGGCTTGTTCCGCGGATCGCCGTAGTAGTGGTCGTAGGCGCTCACGCCGCGGCCGAAGTCCTCGTCCCGGCCGGCGCGGGCGAAACCGTTGAACCGCTCGACGGTGCCGGTCAGCGTGTCGGCGGGCACGCCCATCTTCTCGGCGAGTTCGGCGAGCGTGGTGGCGCGCACCATGCACCCGGACTCGAACCAGCGCTTGGGCAGCGGCTGGCGCGGCGGCTGGCCGGCGAACAGGTAGCGGTTGCGGTACCGCTGGTCGAAGACGAGCCAGCAGGGCACGTTCTCGCCGGGCCCCTCGCCCTGGCCGTACTCGCCGCCGTACATCGAGTGCACGGCCTCGACGTACGGGGCGGATTCGTTGACGAACCGCTCACCGTCGGTGTTGACCATCAGGCTGCCGGGTAGCGATCGCTCCGAGAGGGCGAACCAGGCCATCTTGGGCAGCAGGATCGACGGACCCCACCAGGCGTCGTCCATGAATTCGAGGGCGCCGCCCACGGCCTCGCCGGCGCGGATCGCGTCACCGGTGTTCGCGGGCACGCCGTTGGTCCACTCGGTGCCGATGGGCTGGCGCTGGTACTGCGCGCGCATCTCCTCGCTGGACTCGAAGCCGCCCGCGGCCAGGATCACGCCGCGGCGGGCCGTGAGCTGCACCTGCTTGCCGTCGCGCTCCACCGTGACGCCGGTGATCCGGCCGTTCGCCTCGGTGAGCGCGACGAGCGAGGTGTTCAGCCACAGTGGGACGTTCGCGCGCTGCAGGCCCACGCGGAGCGCGGCCACGAGTGCCTGCCCGCGGCCCAGCAGGTGCTTGCCGCGGGCCTTGGCGGCGTAGAACCGGCCGCCCACCCGGAGTGCCCGGAGGATGCCCTTGGGGTGGCGCATGATCAGGTTGAGCCACTTGAAGTCGGCCTGCGTGACCACCAGGTTCATCGGCGCCTTGGTGTAGTCGGGCTCCAGGTTCTTCAGCTCGTCGCCGAGCTGGTTGCCGTCGAAGGGCTTCGGCTCGCAGGAGCGGCCGTGCGCGCGTCCGCCCGGCGCCTCCGGGTAGTAGTCCGAGTAGCCGGGCACCCAGGTGAGTTCCAGGGGGCTCATCCGGTGCAGCATCGAGATCACCTCGGGGCCGCGATCGATGTAGGTGTCGATCCGCTCCGCCGGGACCACATCGCCGATGATCGAGTGCAGGTACTTGCGGGCCTCCTCGGGGCTGTCCTTGACGCCGGCCTTCGCGAGGGCCTCGTTGCCGGGGATCCACACGCCGCCGCCCGAGCGCGCCGTCGAACCGCCGTAGTGCGGCGCCTTCTCCACGATCAGCGCGCTCAGTCCGCTGTCCGCGGCCTTGAGTGCCGCCGCCATGCCCGCGGCACCGCTTCCCACCACGATCACGTCGTATTCGGTGGCTTCCGCCGTCATCGGCTCTCCTCGTCGATGTAACAGGTTCTCTGGCTTGAACTGCACCGATGCGCAGTGTGTTCTAGCTCTCAGTGCAGCATAGACTAGAACGTGTTCCAGTATCCAGGGATGGAGTGAACCGGGTACCCGAGAGGCCCGTGAGCCGGGGGCTCACGGGTGCGGCCGCAGGGCTGCGATCAGTGAGGGGTCAGCAGGGGATGGTCATCCGCTCGTAGCTGCCGGTGCTGGGCCGGAAGACCCACTTGGTCTGCGGTCGACAGGTCGACGGTGCGGGCCGCGCCGTGGTCCGCGGGACGGCGGTGCGAACGGGTGCGGTGGCCGCCGGTGCCTGCTGCGCCGTCGTGGGGGCGGGCGCCGCGGTGGTCGGCGCCGCAGTGGGCTCGGCCGGAGCGGACGACGGTGCGCCGCTCGGCGACGGGGTGTTCGGTGCGGGAGCGACCGCGTGCACGGCCGAGGTGGGTGCCACGCTCGACGGTGCGGATGCGGGCACCGGCGTGGTGTCGTCGCGCAGGCTCAGGCCGACGACCACCGCGATCGCCGTGGCGCACAGCACGGCGGCCGCTCCCAGCGCGAGGAATCGGCCCGACGATCCGCGTAGCAGCCCGGTCCCGCCGGTGGACTTGTCGAGGCGGTGCGTCATGCTGCGCGACCCTCTCGCCGGGCGGTCGACGCGGTCGTTGATATCGCGTTCATGGCCACATCCTCTCAGTGCGGAGGCGGCCGTGGGCGAGGAGGGGAGAACGTCGAATAGCCAACGGGACAGCGATGATTCATCCGGCACACTTGTGTGCACGGAGGTGAATCAGCCTCGGTTTTGCGATCACGCCGGCGGCCAGTTGAGCTCACCCGACAGGGCGGCGCGGTTGCAAAATGAGAAGCGATCAGGTTGCGGCGGAGATCCCGGCCCGCCGGCCGAAGAAGCTGCCGTCGCCGAGGCTGGTTCCGCTGGCGTAGCCGCCCGCGCAGACGCCGGAGGTGCAGCGCCCGGCGGCGAACAGGCCGGGGATCGGCGCCCCGTCCACGTGCAGTACCCGCGAATCGACATCGGTGCGCAGCCCGCCCAGCGTGAACCCCGCCGTGAAGCCCCGCATGTCCCAGGCCGCGACCGGACCGGTGAGCGGGCGCACCCACTGCTGCTTCTTGTGCAGCAGCGGGTCGTCGCCGTCCGCCGCGTGCCGGTTGTAGGTCTCGACGGTGCTCGTGAGCGCCCCGGCGGGCAGCCCCATATCGGACTCCAACTCCTCGACCGTCTCCGCGGCCCAGGTGGGCGGCTGCCGGAAGTAGGGCGTGGAGGTCTCGGTACCGAGCGCCTCCTCGTGCGAATCCATGTCCATCACCAGGAACACCGCGTTGTCCTGCTGGATCAGCGCGGCCTGCCCGATCCGGCCGCCGTAGGTGTCCTCGGCGATGAAGCGCTGGCCGCGGCCGTTGACCAGGATGCCGCGCGCCATCATCTGCGGGTCGCCGAAGAACGCCACCTCGGTGGCGTCCATGTGCGCGAGTCCGGCGCCGGCGGCCTGTGCCATGAGGATGCCCGCACCGTCGTGCTCCTCGACGGCCGCCGCGGGCCGCCCGATGAGCCGCGGCGCGTAGGTCGCGATCATCTCCGCGTTGTAGGCGAAGCTGCCGGTGGCGAGGACCACGCCCCGGCGGGCGCGCACCGTGAGGTCCTGGCCGAACCGGCGGGCCTGGACTCCGCACACCCGGCCCTGCGCGTCACTGATCAAAGTGTGTGCGCGGATATCGAATTCGCCACGGACGCCCAATGTTTCCGCCGTCTCCACCAGAGGCTTCATCAACATGTAGCCCGCGCCGCGGACGCCGGTCTGCTTGTCGGCCATCTGCGGAACGTGACCGCGCGGGGCGGGCTGCGCGAGGGTGTTGAAGGGGGCCGCGTTCTCGCCGCCGGAGTACCCGAGGCCCTCGTCGTGCGGTACCTCCCATCCCGGCTCACCCCAGAACTCCTCCTTGAAGACCACGCCGCAGTCCACCAGCCAGTCGTAGTGCTCGGTGCTGCCGTGGGCGTAGTCGTGGATCTTCGCCTCGTCGACCCCCGGACCCAGCGCGGCCGACATGAACTTCTCCATGTTCTCCGCGGTGTCCTCGAAGCCGAGCGAGCGCTGCAGCCCGGTGCCACCGCCGAGGTAGATCCAGCCACCCGAGGCCGCGGCGGCGCCGCCCCAGCCGCCCGCCCGTTCCAGGACCAGGACCTCGGCGCCGGCGCGGGCGGCCTCGATGGCGGCGCACACACCGGCGATGCCGTAGCCGGCGATCACCACATCGGCCTCGAGATCCCAGGCGGTCACGGATTCGGCGTCGATCGGGCGTCGGCTGGTGGTCATCGGGGCTCCTCGGCAGCAGTGATGGAAACCGGTTGCATCTCTATCGTGCCCGCGGTCCACGAGGGCCGCGGCCACGGGAGATACCAGCAAGATAGGCGGATCCGCGGCCTTGATGTAGCGTTTCCGTCCAGAAAATGAGAACGTGTTCTAGTATCGGTTCCACCGGCAGGCGCGATGCCCGTCCGAGAGTCGCAGAGAGCGAGGAAACATGAGCGAACAGAGCGTCAGCGCCGTGCTGGCCGAGGTGGCGGAGTTGCTGCCCACGCTCCGGGATCGCGCGCAGGAAACGGAGGACGCGCGTCGCGTTCCGGCCGAATCCATCAAGGCGCTGCAGCAGAGCGGCTTCTTCCGGCTGCTCCAGCCGAAGCGGTACGGCGGCTTCGAGGCCGATCCGATCGAGTTCTACACCGCGGTCAAGGCGCTCGCCAGCGCCTGCGGTTCCACCGGCTGGGTGGCATCGATCCTGGGCATCCATCCCTGGAACATCGCGCTCTTCGACGACCGCGCGCAGCAGGAGGTGTGGGGCGAGGATCAGGACACGCTGGTCTCCTCGTCGTACGCGCCGATGGGCAAGTCCGAGATCGTCGAGGGCGGCTACCGGCTCTCCGGCAAGTGGAGCTTCTCGTCCGGCTGCGACCACGCCACGTGGGCGCTGCTCGGCGGCCCGGCGTTCCAGGACGGCAAGCCGGTCGACTTCCTCACCTACCTGGTGCCGATCAGTGATTACACGATCAACGACGTGTGGCGCACCGTCGGCCTGCGCGGCACCGGCAGCAACGACATCGTGGTCGAGGACGTCTTCGTGCCCGCCCACCGCGCGCTCAGCTTCCAGCAGGTCTCCAAGTGCAAGGGGCCGGGCCAGGAGGTCAACACCAGCCCGCTGTACAAGCTGCCCTTCGGCTCGGTGCACCCGTCCACCATCACCGCCCCGATCATCGGCATGGCGCAGGGCGCCTACGACGCCCACGTCGAGCATCAGCGCAGCCGCGTGCGCGCCGCCTACGCGGGCGAGAACGCCAAGGAGGACCCGTTCGCCAAGGTCCGGGTGGCCGAGGCGGGCAGTGAGATCGACGCCGCCTGGCTGCAGCTCACCAGCAACATCCGCGAGGAGTTCGAGCTGGTCAAGGCCGGCGAGAAGATCCCGTTCAACCTGCGCCTGAAGGTCCGGCGCGATCAGGTGCGCGGCACCGAGCGCGCGATCTTCGCGGTGGATCGGATGTTCGAGAACTCCGGCGGCCGCGCGCTCGCCGAGGGCACCCCGATCCAGCGGTTCTGGCGCGATGCCCACGCGGGCCGGGTGCACGCCGCGAACGATCCCGAGCGGGCGTACAAGATGTTCGGCACCGGTGAGTTCGGCGAGCCGGTCATGGACGGGATGGTCTGACCGTGCCCGAGACCGAGGTCGACGTCCTCAAGGAGGGCAAGTTCGCCACCACCGCAGCCGGTCTCACGCTGCACTACCACGAGGCCGGCGAGGAGAACCGGGCCAACGGCACCGTCGTACTACTGCACGGCAGCGGCCCGGGTGTCTCCTCGTGGAGCAACTTCGGACGCAACATCCCGGTGCTGGCGCAGCGCTTCCACGTGCTCGCCGTCGATCAGCCCGGGTTCGGGCGATCGGACAAGCCCACGGAGCACCCGCAGTACTTCGTGCACAGCGCGACGGCGCTCGCGGGCCTGCTCGACACCCTCGGGATCACGGAACGCGTGCACCTGGTGGGCAACTCGCTGGGCGGCGGCACCTCGGTGCGGTTCGCTCTCGATTTCCCGGAGCGGGCGGGACGCCTCGTGCTGATGGGCCCCGGCGGCCTCAGCGTGAACACCTTCGCGCCCGACCCCACTGAGGGGCTGCGCACCCTGCAGAAGTTCTACGCCGCGCCCAGTAAGGAGCGGCTGGAGGACTTCCTGCGGATCATGGTCTTCGACCAGAAGATGATCACGCCCGAGCTGATCGAGGAGCGGTTCGAGCTCGCGCTCGACCCCGAGGCGATCGCGGCGTTCAAGGCGATGGGGAAGTCCTTCGCCTCGGCGGACTACGAGAAGGGCATGCTCTGGCGCGACGCCTACAAGCTGCGTCAGCCCGTGCTCATGATCTGGGGCCGGGAAGACAGGGTGAACCCGCTCGACGGTGCGCTACTCGCGCTCAAGCAGATCCCGCGCGCGCAGCTGCACGTCTTCGGGCAGTGCGGACACTGGGCGCAGTTGGAGAAGTTCGACGAGTTCAACCGGCTCACAGCGGATTTCCTGGCCGGGTCCAAGGAGAAGTAGGCGATGGCGATCAAGGCGCTCGGGTACATGCGCATCGAGGCCACCGATATGGCGGCTTGGCGCGAGTACGGGCTCAAGGTGCTCGGCATGATGGAGGGCACGGGCAACGACCCCGACTCGCTCTACCTGCGGATGGACGATTTCGCGGCCCGCCTGGTGATCGTGCCGGGTGAGAAGGACCGGCTGCTGGTCTCCGGCTGGGAGGTCACCGACGCGCCTGCCCTCCAGGAACTCCGGGAGACGCTCGCCGCCGCGGGCGTCGCCTTCGAGGAGGGCACGAAGGAGGAGAAGGGCGAGCGCCGCGTCGAGGGGCTGATCCGGTTCCAGGATCCCGCGGGCAACACGCTCGAGGCCTTCCACGGCGCGCAGTACCTGGGCCGCCGGTTCGTCAGCCCGTACGGGCACAAGTTCGTCACGGCGGAACAGGGCCTCGGCCACGTGGTGCTCACGTGCACCGATGACGCTGCCGCGCAGGACTTCTACCAGGGCGTGCTCGGCTTCCGGCTGCGCGATTCGATGCGTCTCCCGCCGCAGATGGTGGGCCGTCCGGCCGATGGCGATCCGGCCTGGCTGCGGTTCTACGGGTGCAACCCGCGCCACCATGCGCTGGCCTTCCTGCCGCTGCCCAACCCCACCGGCATCGTCCACCTCATGGTCGAGGTGGAGAACAGTGACGATGTGGGTCTGGCCCTCGATCGCGCCTACCGCAAGAAGGTCAAGATGTCGGCCACTCTCGGGCGGCACATCAACGACAAGATGCTGTCCTTCTACATGAAGACCCCCGGCGGATTCGATATCGAATTCGGCTGCGAGGGTATGGAGGTAGAGGACGAGAACTGGATCGCTCGCGAGTCCACCGCGGTCAGCCTGTGGGGCCACGACTTCACCATCGGCTTCAAGGAGCAGTGATGACCGAGCAGACGTCCCCCGTGAAGATCGATCCGATCGATCCGCTGGCGTATCGCACGGCCATGGGGCACTTCTGCACCGGCGTCACGGTGATCACGGCGGCCGACGAGGAGGGACCGGTGGGCTTCGCCTGCCAGTCCTTCTCCGCACTGTCGCTCGACCCGCCGCTGGTGCTGTTCTGCCCGATGAAGACCTCGGGTGCCTGGCGCACCATCGAGCGCACCGGCCGGTTCGCCGTGAACGTGCTGTCGGAGAACCAACAGGCCGTGAGCTCGGTCTTCGGTTCCCGGCACCCCGATAAATTCGGGGAGGTCCGGTGGCGGCCGTCGCCCACGGGATCGCCGCTGCTCGACGATGCGCTCAGCTGGATCGACTGCACCGTCGAGACCGTGCACGACGGCGGCGACCACCACATCGTGATCGGCCGGGTCCAGCAATTGAGCCCGCCGAATCCAGGTCGCCCGCTGCTGTTCTACCGCGGCCGGTACACCCAGACGGTGACCGATCCCGGGCAGGCGATCCCGCGCGCCCTCTCGCTCGACGCCTTCCTCACGTGGCCGGTCGGCGACGACTGGATGTAGTCCTCGGTGCCCATTTCCCGTTCGTGAGCCCGGCGCAGCGCGAGGCCGCACGGGTCCGGCGGGCCGACGTCCGATCGCGATCCGGGGCAGTCAGCTCGCGGGGAGCTCCGCGGTGAAGTACTCGATCACGCCCGATAGCCGCGCCGCGTCCTCCGGGAGCACCGCGCCCTCCACCCCGTACCGGCTGCCCAGCTCCACGGGGCCGCCCTCGCGCCGCACCGTCCACCCCTCGCTCGCGAGGTACTCGGCGGGGTCCTCGCGCTCGGCGTCGGCCACGAACAACGAGGTCACGTCGAAGTCGCCGAGCGGATTGTCGGGCGTCGAGTACTTCTGCTGCACGGCGCGGAAGCCGTCCAGGTCGAGCTTGCCGATCTGGCCCTCGACGGCCACCCGGCTCCCCGGTGCCGCGAGCGTCACGATGCGCTCGAACAGCAGCTTCTGGGCGTCCGAGGGCAGGTACGGGAGCAGACCCTCCACCAGCCAGGCCGACGGTGCGCCCGGGTCGAAACCGGCGGCACTGAGTGCGGCGGGCCAGTCGTCGCGCAGGTCGACGGGCACCGCGCGCAGGTGGGCCGCCGGGGTTGCCCCGTGCTCACCGAGCGTGGCGGACTTGAACGCGAGCACCTCGGGCTGGTCGAGTTCGAAGACCACGGTGGTGCTGGGCAGCTCCAGGCGGTATCCGCGGGAATCCAGCCCGGAGGCCAGGATCACCACCTGCCGGAGGCCGGCGGCGATGGCGTCGATCACGAAGTCGTCGAAGAACCGCGTGCGGATGCCGAGGTGGCGGCTCGCACTGATCGGGCTGCCCGAATCGTCGGCGGAGGCGAGCATCGCCAGGGTGCGCGGGTCGCCGGCCGCCTCCAGGAAGACGCGCGCGTACGGGTCGTGGGCGAGGGCGTCCGGGCGATCGTTCTCCACGGCACGTGCCGCCGCCACCAGGAGGGCGGTGAACCCCACGCTGGTGGTGATGTCCCAGGTGTCGCCGTCCGTGCGCACGCTGTCCGTCATGTGAACCTCCGCCTCGTGGGGTACTTCGCTAACGAAAGTACCCGCGTTGCGGGCGCAGGACAAGAACCTGTTTCAGGAATGGATGAGCGCGCGGCGGTTCAGGAACGAGGCCGGATCGCCGAACAGCTGGGCGCTGCCGTGCGCACGCTTGAAGTACAGGTGTGCATCGTGTTCCCAGGTGATGCCGATACCGCCGTGCAGCTGGATCATCTCGCCGGCCACCGCCTCGAAGGCCTCCGAGCAGTAGGCCTTCGCCGTGGCCACCGCGAGCCCGGCATCGGCATCGCCGCGGTCGAGGGCCTCGCCCGCCGCGTAGGCCGCCGAGCGTGCCGCCTCGACCAGGACGAACATGTCCGCCATCCGGTGCTTGAGGGCCTGGAAGGAGCCGATCGCGCGACCGAACTGCACCCGCGACTTCGCGTACTCGACGGTCGCCGCCAGCGCCTGCGCGGCCGCGCCCACCTGCTCCGCGGCGAGCACCGCGCAGGTCACGTCCAGTGCGTGCGCGAACACGGAGCCCGCGTCGTCGAGCACCACGGTCCCGGTCGCACCGTCGACGGTGACCTCGGCGAGGCGCCGGGTGGGATCCATCGTGGGTGTGTGCCGCCGCGACGCGGACTCGCCGTCGATCAGGTGCACCACCGTCCGGTCGCCGTCGCCGGCGACCAGCACCAGATCGTCCGCGAGATCGCCGTCGAGGACGAAGCGCGCCGTCCCGGATACCGAGCCGTCGCGCACGCGCAGCGCCCGGTCGGCGAAATCCTCGCCGGCGAAGGCGACCGCCGCCGTGCGGGTGCCCGCCGCGAGATCGCCGAGCGTGCCCGCTGCGGGCGTTCCGGCTGCGCTGAGCAGCGTGGTCGCGAATACCGCCGAGCCCAGGAAGGGCGACGGGATCAGCCGCCGACCGAGCTCCTGCGCCACGGTCTGCAGGGCGCGGACCCCGGCGCCGACACCGTCGAACTCCTCGGGGACGGCCAGCGCCGCGACGCCCACCTGCTCGCACAGCACCGCCCACAGGTCGGCGTCGTAGCCGGCGGGGGAGTCGATCGCCGCACGCAGTGCCGCGTCCGACCAGCGCCGGTCCAGCACGCTGCGGACCGCACTCGCCAGATCGTCGAGTTCCGAGCTCATCGGGCCACCGCCCGGCCGCGCACCGACTCCAGCACGACGGTGCGGTGCTCGGCCTGGGTGCCCCACGCCGATTGCAGCGCCCGGACCTTGGTGAGCCAGATCCCGAGGTCGTGCTCAGCGGTGTAGCCGATGGCGCCGTGCACCTGCAGCGCGGTGCGCGCCGCCAGGTTCGCCGCATCGGCCGCGGCGACCCGGGCCGCCGAGACGTCCCGCGCCGCATCGAGATCGACACCGGTACCGCTTCCGGACAGTGCGACCGCGGCGCCCTGCACCAGCGGCGCCGCCAGGTCCAGGCGGGTCACCACATCGGCCAACAGGTGCTTGATCGCCTGGTACTCGCCGATCAGGTGGCCGTACTGCGCACGGGCCTTCGCGTAGGCGACGGCCTCGTCGAGGAGTCGCCGCCCCGCGCCGAGCGACTGCGCGGCGACACCGAAGGCGCCGAGCAGGAGCGCGCGATCGCGGTCACCGCTCACGCCGCCCGCGGCTGCGGGCGCCGGGAACAGGCGACGGGTGGGATCCACCGATCGATGCGGACCCGCCTCGGGGGCAGCGGCTTCCGCGACAGCGCCGTCCTCCGCGACCACGAATCGCAGGTCCGCCGCATCGGCGTCGAGCAGGTAGGGCGTGCGCGGCGCGAGCGCGACGGTGCCCATCGCCCCGCCCGCGAGCGCGGGCAGGTGCCGGTCGCCGAGATCGCCCGTGAGCAGCGCCGGAAGCACTGCGATCGATTCGACCACCGGTCCCGGAACGCCGTGGTATCCCAGGGCTTCGAGCGCGACGGCGAGGTCGGCGGCATCGGCGCCCACACCGTCGTGGACCTCATCGATCGCGAGCGCGGTGACGCCGAGGTCGGCGAGCGAGGCCCAGATCTTGCGGCCGGGTTCATGGTCGCCGGTGGCCCAGGCCCGCGCGGCGGACACGGTGCCCGCCGACGACAGCAGATCGTTCAGGGACGCCGCGAAGGCGCGGTTCTCGTCCGACGGTGCGAATCTCATCGGGACCCCCGAGGTAGGCCGAGGAGACGCTCGGCGATGGTGTTGCGCTGGATCTGGTCGGTGCCGCCGTAGATCGGGCCGGCCAGGGAGAACAGGTAGCCGGCGGGCCACCGCCCACCGTCGGGCGCGTCCGCTCCGGTGAGCTCGCCACGCGCGCCGAGCACGTCGAGCGCGGTCTCGTGCAGGCCCACGTCCAGGTGGCTCCAGAACAGCTTGTTGACGCTCGACTCCGGGCCCAGCTCGCCGCCGTCCTGCAGCCGGGTGACGGTGCCGAAGGTGTACAGCTGGTACGCCCGCGCCCCGATCCAGGCATCGGCCACCCGCTGGGCAGCAGCCGAATCGGCTGATCCGTCCTCCCGATCCCACAGGTCCACCAGCGCATCCGCCGCGGACAGGAACCGGCCGGGGCTGCGCAGGGAGAGTCCGCGCTCGTTGTTCGCCGTGGTCATCGCGACCCGCCACCCCTGGCCGGGCTCGCCGATCACATCGGCGTCCGGAACGAAGACCTCGTCGAGGAAGATCTCGGCGAAGCCCGGTTCGCCGTCGAGCTGGGGGATCGGCCGCACCGTCACACCGGGCGCCCGCAGGTCGAACATCAGGTAGGTGAGGCCGCGGTGCCGCTCCGAACCGGGTTCGCTGCGGAACAGACCGAAGGCGCTGTCCGCGAAGGCGGCGCGCGAGCTCCAGGTCTTCTGTCCCGAGAGTTTCCAGCCGCCCTCGACGCGGGTCGCCGTGGAACGCAGGGAGGCGATATCGCTGCCCGCTTCGGGCTCCGACCACGCCTGCGCCCACACCCGCTCCGACCGCGCCATCGCGGGAAGGATGCGGGCGCGCTGCTCCTCGGTCCCGTGGCTGAACAACGTGGGGGCCAGCATGAACAGGCCGTTCTGGTTCACTCGCAGCGGTGCGCCCGAGGCGTAGTACTCCTCCTCGAACAGCACCCACTGCAGCAGCGTGGCCTCGCGGCCGCCGTACTCGCGCGGCCACGAGACGGCGGCGAGGCCGGCATCGGCCAGCACCGCGTCCCAGGCCCGGTGCGCCGCGAATCCCTCGACGGTGTCGAAGGACGGAAGCGGCTGCGCCGGAACGTTCGCGGCGAGCCAGGCCCGCACCTCATCGCGGAAGGCGAGGGTGGCCTCGTCGAACTCGAGGTCCACTACTCGGCCTTCCCGGTGGCCTTGTCATCGGTGGCGCTGCGTGCGCCGGACGCCATCGATTTGGCGTCCTGGCCGCCCAGCGAATCCCCGCCCGAGAGTTCGGCGTTGTGCGCGTGCGCGAAGTGATGCAGCCCGAACACCGAGTCCATTCCGGCGCGCATCCCCATCAGGTCCTCGCACTGGTTCACGGCCTTCTTCGTCAGCGCCAGGCCGAAACTCGGCATCTCGGCGATCCGCTCGGCCAGCGCGAGCGTCTCCTCCTCGAGCTCGGCGCGCGGCACCACCCGGTTCACCATGCCCCATTCCTTGGCCTGCTGCGCCGAGAACCGGTCGCCGGTGAACAGGAACTCCTTCGCCGCCCGCGGTCCCATCACCCACGGATGGGCGAAGTACTCCACGCCCGGGATGCCCATCCGCACCACGGGATCGGAGAAGAAGGCGTCCTCGGAGGCCACGATCAGGTCACAGCTCCAGGCCAGCATGAGCGCACCGGCGATGCAGGCGCCCTGCACCGAGGCGATCACGGGCTTCGGGATCTCCCGCCAGCGGCGGCACATCCCGAGGTACACCTCGGATTCGCGGGCGAAGCGCTGGTCGCCGCCCTCGCGTCCCACGTGGTCCCACCACAGCACGGCCTTGTTCTCGAACCGGGTGTCCACATCGCGTCCGGGCGTTCCGATGTCGTGCCCCGCCGAGAAGTGCTTGCCCGCTCCCGCCAGCACGATCGCCTTGACCGCCGGATCCTCCACGGCGCGTACGAAGGCCGCATCGAGGGCGTAGGTCATCGCGGAGTTCTGCGCATTGCGGTACTCCGGACGGTTCATGGTGACCACGGCGACGGGCCCGCGGACCTCGTAGGTCACGGGCTCCTGCTCGCTCGCGGACGTGGGGCTGTCGGTCATCGCTTCTCTCCTGATACGGGATCGGGCTCGCCGCGCAGGACGCGCTTGAGCACCTTTCCGGTGGCGTTGCGGGGGAGCTCGGCGACGAACTCCACGCTGCGGGGGACTTTGAAGTTCGCGAGGGAGCCGCGGCAGTGCTCGATCACGGCATCCTCGGTGAGCGCCTGGCCGGCGGTGAGCACGACGAAGGCCTTGCCCACCTCGCCCAGCCGGGGCTCGGGCACTCCCACGACCGCGCTCTCCGAGACCCCGGGGATCCGCGCGATCACCTGTTCCACCTCGGCGGGATACACGTTGAAGCCGCCGTTGGTGAACATGTCCTTGATGCGGTCGGTGATCCGCAGGTTCCCCGCCTCGTCCATGCTCCCGGCGTCGCCGGTGTGGAACCACCCGGCGTCGTCGAAGGCCTTGGCGGTGGCCTCGGGATCCTCGAAGTACTCGGTGATCACGTTGGGGCCGCGCACCAGGATCTCGCCGTCCTCGGCGATGCGGACCTGCATATCGCGCACGGCCCGTCCGGACGTGGTGGCGATGACCGCGGGATCGTCGTCGGCGTGGCACATGGTGACCACCGGGGCCTCGGACAGCCCGTACGCGGTGAGCACGCGGTCGTAGCGCAGTTCATCGCGCATCCGCTCGATCAGCACCACCGGAATCGTCGCTGCTCCGGTGGTCGCGGCGCGCAGGCTCGACAGGTCGTAGTGCTCGCGCTCGGGATGGTCCAGCATCATCTGGTGGATGGTGGGGACGCCGGGAAGGATCGAGATCCGTTCGCGCGCGATGAGTTCGAAGGCGCGCACCACGTCGAAGGTCTGCTCGGGGTAGATGGTGGCACCGTGCTGGAGCGCGGCCAGGATGCCCGCCTTGAATCCGAAGATGTGGAAGAACGGGCTGAGGATCAGGTAGCGGTCCGCCTCGCTGACGCCGACCAGTTCGGCCCAGTTGGCCGCGTTGGCGAGGGTCTGCGCGTGGGTACTCACGGCACCCTTGCTGCGGCCCGATGTGCCCGAGGTGAAGAAGATGTCCGACGGTGACTGCGCGGTCACGGTGGCGGCCACCGCGTCGAGTTCCGCGTCCGGGACGGTCGCGCCGCGCGCGGGGACGCCCTCCCACTCGGGAAGCCGCAGCACGGAGACGATGTCGGCGGGCAGCTCCCCGGCGGTGCTCCGTACGAGTTCGAGCCGGTCGACCCCGAGGAAGGGGCCGGCCACCACGAAGGCCCGTGCACGGGTGCGCACCAGGAGGTCCACGATCTCGGGGCCCGTGTAGCGGGTGTTCACCGGTACCAGCACGGCGCCGATGTAGGCCAGGCCCAGCGCCGCCTCGATCCACTCGTGCCCGTTGGGTGCGCAGATCGCCACCCGGTCGCCCGGGCGGACCCCGTCGGCCAGCAGCGCCTTGGCCACCGCCCGAGCCCGATCGTGGAGCTCCGCGTAGCCGATGCGGCGCTCGCCGTCGACCACCGCGGGGTGGTCCGCGAACCGCTCTGCGGCCGCGCGCAGGACCGATGCAATGGTGCCCGACATGCGAAAAGCCTCCTACCTAGCAAGTGCTTGGTAGAACACGTTACAGTGCCGGTGGTTTCTATGTAACCTGATTCCACCAAGCAATCGCTTGGTGAGCGGGAAGGAGAGCGGTGGCCACGGCGATGGACGAGTCCGATGCGCAGTACCGCGCGCGGATCCGGGACTGGCTCGCGACGAACCTGGCCGGCGAGTTCGCCGGCCTGCGGGGCGCCGGCGGCCCGGGCCGCGAACACGAGTTCTTCGAGGAGCGGATGGTGTGGGAGCGCCATCTCGCGGCCGCGGGGCTGAACTGCGTGGGGTGGCCCACCGAGTACGGAGGGGCGGGGGCCACGCTCGCCCAGCAGGTGATCTTCCACGAGGAGTACGCCCGCGCCGAGGCGCCGGCCAAGGTCTCGCACCTCGGCCAGGAACTGCTGGGCCCCACGCTCATCGCCTTCGGCACCGAGGAGCAGAAGCAGTGCTTCCTCCCCGCGATCCGCGACGTCCGCGAGCTGTGGTGCCAGGGCTATTCGGAGCCGGGCGCGGGATCCGACCTCGCCAATGTCAGCACGCAGGCCCGGCTCGAGGGCGACGAGTGGGTGATCTCCGGGCAGAAGGTGTGGACCTCTCTCGCGCACGTGGCCGACTGGTGCTTCGTGGTCGCCCGCACCGAGCCGGGGAGCGCTCGGCACAAGGGCCTGTCGTACCTCCTGGTGCCCATGGATCAGCCGGGTATAGAGGTGCGACCGATCGTGCAGCTCACCGGCACCTCCGAGTTCAACGAGGTCTTCTTCGACGGTGCGCGCACGGCCGCCGCCAATGTGGTCGGCGAACCCGGCGAGGGCTGGCGGGTCGCGATGGGCACCCTCGCCTTCGAGCGCGGTGTCGCCACCCTGGGCCAGCAACTCGGATTCCGCAGGGAGCTGCAACGACTCACCGATCTCGCGATCGACTCCGGAGCCGCCGAACGCCCCGAGATCGCCGATCGGCTGCGCCGCGCCTGGACCGAACTCGATGTGATGCGCGCCCACGCGCTGCGCACTCTGGGCTCGGCCGAGACCGGCACCGCGGAGGTCGCGAAACTGCTCTGGGCCAACTGGCACCGCGGCCTCGGCGAGATCGCGATGGCGATCCGGGGAGCCGATGGGCTGTTGGCCGACCCCGAGCTCGACGACTGGCAGCGCCTGTTCCTGTTCACCCGCGCCGACACCATCTACGGCGGCTCCAACGAGATTCAGCGCAACATCCTCGCCGAGCGCGTGCTCGGCCTGCCGAGAGAGGCTCGACCGTGACCGCGATTCCCGCACCTCCCTACCCGCAGGGCCGCAACATCCTCGAAGACCGCGTCGTCGTGGTCACCGCCGCCGCCGGCACCGGGATCGGCTCCGCCACCGCCAAGCGCTGCCTCGAAGAGGGCGCGCGCGTAGTGATCTCGGACTGGCACGAGCGGCGCCTCGGCGAGAAGCTCGACGAGCTCGCGTCCGAGTTCGGCGACCGGGTGCACGCCGTGCCCTGCGATGTGACGGTCGAGGATCAGGTGCAGGGCCTGTTCGACGGTGCCGCAGCGCGGTTCGGCCGCATCGACGTGGTGGTCAACAACGCCGGACTCGGCGGCAGCGTCGCGGTGCAGGACATGACCGACGAGCAGTGGTCCCGCGTGCTCGACGTGACCCTCACCGGCACCTTCCGCGCCACCCGCGCGGCCATCAACCGGTTCATCGGGCAGGGTGGAGGTGGAGTGATCGTCAACAACGCCTCGGTGATCGGCTGGCGGGCCCAGGCCGAACAGGCGCACTACGCCGCCGCCAAGGCCGGGGTCATGGCGCTCACCCGATGCTCCGCGGTGGATGCGGCGGAGCACGGCATCCGGATCAACGCCGTGTCCCCCAGCATCGCCATGCATCCCTTCCTCGCCAAGGTCACCTCCGATGAGCTGCTCGACGAGCTCTCGCGCCGCGAGGTCTTCGGGCGGGCGGCCGAACCCTGGGAGGTGGCGAACGTGATCGTCTTCCTGGCCTCGGACTACTCCTCGTACCTGACCGGGGAGGTGCTCTCGGTGAGCAGTCAACATGCCTAGACCCGATGTCTCGGCGCGCCGAGCCGAACTCCTGGTGGTGTGCGCGAAGCTGTTCGCCGAGAACGGCTACCGCGCCACCACCGTGCGCGATATCGCCGATGCGGCCGGGATCCTGTCGGGCAGCCTGTACCACCACTTCGACTCCAAGGAATCGATGGTGGACGAGATCCTCCGAGAGTTCCTGGGGCGCCTGTTCACCCGGTACCGCGCCGTGCTCGCCTCCGGCGCCGATCCGCGCGAGCAACTGCGCGGCTGTGTGATCGCCTCCTTCGATGCGATCGACTCCAGCCCCGAGGCGGTGGCGATCTACCAGGCCGAGGCGCGCTCGCTGGCCCAGCTCGACCGGTTCGGCTACATCGCCGACCGGCTGGACGAGTTCCGCTCCATGTGGCGCGACATCCTGACGCGCGGCGTCGAATCCGGGGACTTCCGGGCGGATCTCGACATCGACGTCACCTACCGCTTCCTCCGCGACACCGTGTGGATCGCGGTCCGGTGGTATCGCCCCGGCGGAGCGCTCACCTCCGACGCGGTGGCCCAGCAGTACCTCAGCATCCTCGAGCAGGGCATCGCCCGCCGATCCGAATCCCCAAGGGAGCAGTCATGACCGAGATCACCCCCGGCGCCTACATCATCGACGCGGTCCGTACGCCCACCGGCAAGCGCGGCGGCTCACTGGCCGGTGTGCACTCCGCCGACCTCGGCGCGCACGTGCTGCGCGCCACCGTGGAGCGGTCCGGTGTGGATCCGGCACTGATCGACGATGTGATCATGGGCTGCTGCGACACCATCGGCCCGCAGTCCGGCAACATCGCCCGCACCTCCTGGCTCGCCGCGGGACTTCCCGAACACGTTCCCGGCGTCACCGTCGACCGGCAGTGCGGGTCCAGCCAGCAGTCGGTGCATTTCGCGGCGCAGGCCGTCCTGTCCGGCACCGCCGACGCGGTGGTGGCGGCGGGCGTGCAGAACATGAGCGCGATCCCGATCAGCGCGGCCATGCTGGCCGGCCGCGAGTACGGCTTCGACGATCCGTTCTCCGGTTCCGTGGGCTGGCGTGAGCGCTACGGCGATGTGGAGGTCTCCCAGTTCACCAGCGCCGACATGATCGCCACCAAGTGGGGCATCTCGCGGCGCCGGATGGAGGAGTTCGCGCTCGCGAGCCACGAACGCGCCATCGACGCCATCGACGCCGGACGGTTCGCGGCCGAGATCGCCGCGGTGGGCGAGTTCGCGACCGACGAGACCCCGCGGCGCGGTACCAGCCTGGACAAGATGGCCGGCCTGGCCCCGCTCGCGGAGGGCTCGGCCATCACCGCGGCCGTCGCCAGCCAGATCGCCGACGGTGCCGCGGCCCTCGTCGTGGCCTCGGCCGACTTCGTCAAGGCCCACGGGCTGCGGCCCCGCGCCCGCATCCACCACATCTCGGTGCGCGCCGCCGATCCCGTGTGGATGCTCACCGGTCCGATTCCGGCCACCAAGCACGCCCTCGAGAAGACGGGGCTCACCGTCGGAGACATCGATCTGTTCGAGTGCAACGAGGCCTTCGCGTCGATCCCGCTCGCCTGGATGGACGAGCTCGGTATCCCGCACGAGAAGGTGAACGTCAACGGCGGCGGTATCGCCCTGGGGCACCCGCTGGGCGCCACGGGGGCGAAGCTGATGACCACGCTCCTGCACGAGCTCGAGCGCCGCGACGGACGCTACGCCCTGCAGACGATGTGCGAGGGCGGCGGCACCGCCAATGTCACCGTGATCGAGCGCGTGTGATCCGCACCGCTCGATGAATCAGCGCAGAACGTAACCGAAGCCGCGCACGCTGTGCACGTGGTGCCACTTCGGGGTGTCGATCTTCGAGCGCAGTCGCTGCACCGCGTTGTCGACGATGCGTGACCGGCCCAGGTAGTCGTGGCCCCATGCCTGCCGGAGCAGCGAGTCCCGCGACTGGGGCACGCCGCGCCGCGCCGCGAGGGCGAGGAGCAGGCCTATCTCGGTGGCGGTGAGCAGGACGGGATCGCCGTTGCGGGAGACGGTGCGCGTGGTGGGGTCGATCGACAGTCCGCTCTGCTCGATCGTCACCGGTCCGCCGTCGGCGGTGCCGCCCGATTCGTGCGTGCGGCAGGTCAGGGTGCAGGCGCCGGTCGACCGGGCGCGGCGCCGGATGGCGCGCAGCCGGGCGTCGATCTCGCGGTCGGACACGGGGCGCGTGACGAAGTCGTCCGCGCCCACGGTGAGCGCGGCGATGGTGTGGACCTCGTCGCGGTTCGCTCCGCCGATCATCAGGATCGGCACGTCGCTGAGCCGGCGGAGCTCCCGGCAGGCGTCGAAGGCGTCCCCGTTGTCGGAGTCGATGATGACGGCGGAGATGTCCGCCAGCGCCCGCATGGGCACGGCGTCGCTGACCGGGGCCAACAGCACCGCGTGACCCTGAGCCTCGAGTCTGGCCTCGGAAGGAACCGCGATCGACGGGTCTGCCGAGCTGTGCAAGTAGAGGATCTGCACGATTCTCCTTCGCTCCGACAAGTAATGGCATGATGCAGTATCGACAATACTTTGGCTCTGCCGCCGAACGGCCGCCGACCTCCGTCTGAGCGTCTGCAAAGACGAGGTTTGCGTCGCCAATGTCGCGACACGCCGTAATACTGTCTCCGTAAGTTATCTGAGGTTCTCTCAGGCGTCAAGGGTATGTACAGGTGGAAAGCCGTATAGATGTGGCGACGAACACGTGTCGGCGCAATGAAAATGTCGCGATTCGGTCGCGTGAGTGTGTTTTGTGTCGCAAAAACCCATCAGACCGCAGGTTCTGTTTGGCAAATTCTAAGGTGACGTGCTTTCCTTTGCTTACTCAATAGTGACCTTGCGAAGGAGTCGAAGAGTGCGTCGAATCAAGATCGGTATGGCAGCTGTGGCAGTCGCGGCCTGCGCCGTCTCGGTGATGTCGGTGGGGCCCGCCTCCGCCCAGATCACCCCGCAGAACCCGTCCGGCCCGGTCAAGGGTGGCAAGCAGACGATCAAGTCGTCTGAGGGTGTCAACGCTCAGATCGCGCTGTTCGACCTCAAGGCGAAGCTGTTCCCGCCGCTCGCGGGTGATAACAAGTCGCGGTTGGCTTATGTCGACGGCAAGGCCGAGGGCACCATCACCAAGGCGCCCGGCGATGTCGAGTCGGCCACGGTCGAGGTGGGCTACGTGGTGGCCTGCGGCGTCAAGGACGGCGGCTTCGAGTCGTGGATCGGTTCCAACCAGTCCATCAGCGGCGGCGTGGGCGTCGTCGGCGGTGCCCCCGGTCCGTTCGGTGCCATCGGCGCCGGCGTCGGCGGCACCCTGGGCCTGAGCCAGAACCAGGTCATCAAGACCGCACCGGGTGGCATCGTCTTCCTCCCGGTGGGCACCAAGACCATCCAGAAGCCCAAGCCCGGTGAGAGCTTCGGCGTGCGCTTCGGTGAGAAGCGCGTGAGCATCGAGGGCTGCATCGGCAGCGTCGACGCCGTCGCCTACTCCACCCTGACCGTCTCGTCGCGTGCTTTCGACGATATGAAGACCGTCTACAGCGAGGTCATGCGCTTCGCCTGATCCCGCGGGATCAGGAGCGGAGGCCCGAGAGCGCGTCCAGGCGCGCCTCGGCCTCCGCGACGATCCGCTCGATCAGCTCCGCCACGGTCGGGAGATCCTCGATGATCCCCGCCACCTGGCCGGACGCGAGCACACCGGCCTCGGTGTTGCCCTCGACCAATCCGGCCCGCAACAACATCGGCGTGTTCGCCGACATCATCAACTGGCTCCAGGTGCGGTCGCCGCCCTTCTTCAGGGCGAGCCCCTCGTTGATCAGGCCCTTCCAGGAGACCCCGGTCAGAGCCTGGAAGCGCAGCGTGTTCCGCGCCGCGTGCGCCAATGTGGCCACGCCGTGCGATCGTTCCAGCGCCTCGACCAGTGCGGTGCGCAGCACTCGGTGCGGCATGCCGTCCACCTTGGTGGTCACCACCGTGTCCGCCAGCCCGCGCTGCAGGTACTCCGCCTTCACCGAATCGGGCACCCGGCTGTCCTGCGTCAGTAGGAACCGTGTGCCCATCGCCACGCCCGATGCCCCGTAGGCCAGTGCTGCGGCCAGGCCCCGGCCGTCGAAGAACCCGCCCGCCGCGATCACCGGGATGTCCACCGCGTCCAGGACCGAGGGCAGCAGCAGCGTGGTCGCCACACCGCCAGTGTGACCGCCACCCTCGCCGCCTTGCACCACCACCGCGTCCGCGCCCCAGGACGCCACCTTCTCGGCGTGCCGAGCGGCTCCGATCGACGGGATCACCACCAGGCCCGCGTCTTTGAGCTGCGCGATCATCTCCTTGCGCGGGGCCAGGGCGAACGATGCCACCCGCACGCCCTCGCGGATCAACAGCTCCACCCGCTGCTGCGCGTCCTCGGCGTCCGCCCGCAGGTTCACCCCGAAGGGCTTGTCGGTGCGCTCCTTGGTCTTCCGGATCGCCGTCTCCAGCTCCGGGTAGGTCATCGTGGCCGAGGCCAGGATGCCCAGGCCGCCGGCGTTCGCGGTCGCCGCGGTGAGGTGGGCGCCCGAGACCCAACCCATGCCGGTCTGCACCACGGGGTGCTCGATGCCCACCAGGTCGGTGAGCCGGGTGCGCAGCGTCATGCCGGAACCTCGCGGTTGCGCAGGCCCTTCGGGTCGACGACGGTGCGGATCAGTTGCAGTTCGCGATCGTCGGGCAGCCGCGTCTGCGGGGCCCCGGCACCGTCCAGTTCGAAGCCCGTGGCCTCGCGGACCTGCTGCTCCGTGACACCGGGGTGCACGGACAGCAGTGTCATCGCGCCCTCAGCGTTGAAGCCGAGTACGGCGAGATCGGTGACCACGCGGTAGACGTCGTGGAAGCGGGTGGCGGCGGGGCCGGCGGCGCGGGCGCTGTCGTAGCCGACGCCACTGATCACGTCGACCGCATCGACGAAGACCCGGGTGGAGTGCTTGGGGATCCAGTACGAGGTGCGGTTGTTCACCGTGTTGCCCGGTCCGCCGCGCACGCCCAGCAACTGGCGCGACGGTGCGCGGTGGTCACCGATGGCCGAGATGTTCTGGTTGCCGTAGCGGTCGATCTGGCTGGCGCCCATGATCACGTGCCGCTTACCGTGCGGCACCACCACATCGAGCACCTTCTTGAAGGGCTGCCAGCCCTCGATCCCGGCGGAGGGGTTCGCGGCGTCGGCCACGAGGTAGGCCTCGCCGTCGGACAGCAGCAGATCCGGCTCGAAGCTCAGGCGGGCGAGCCGGCCACCGAAGGACGGGATCAATCCCATCGGGCTGGCGGTGATCTCGCCGTCGCCGCGGAACAGGTCCGCGATGGCGGTGACGCACACCTCGGCGCGGGTGATGTCGGTCATTTCGCGTCCTCCTGCTCGGCGGCCCACGCCGCCACCTCTGCCTGGTAGTGCGCCTCGTCGCCGGTGAGGAAGCGCTCGGTGAAGGCCGCCCAGGAATCGGGGTCCTTCGCGCTCGCCGCGTAGTGGCGCTGGAACTTCTCATCCCGCCCGTAGTCCGGTGCGGCGGTGGTGAAGTGGGCGCCGTTCGGGGTCTCGATCACACCGGTCACGGCGCTGCGGTTGATCAGCAGCGACTGCACGGGCCCACCTGCCACCAACTCCTCGGTGCTCACGATCTTCTCGCAGGAGACGTAGCAGCGCTCCGCCGCCAACGCGAAGTCGTCGTCGAAGTAGGGGTCGGGGCCGAGGTACTGCGCGTTGCCACGGGCGTCGGCGCGATTCATGTGGATCAGCGAGGCGTCCAGGTGCAGCGGCGGCACCGCCACCAGCTCTTCGCCGTCGGCGTAGGGCGAGCGCACCGTCTTCAGGTCCGGGTTGGTGGCCATGACTGCCGAGCCGAGTCCGGCGCGGATGGGCTGGAAGGGGAGGCGTTGCACCGCGGCCTTGAGTCCCGCCGCGAACATGCCCTCGTCCCACTCGGAGACCTCGATGGTGCCCGCCTGCCGGGCCCGGGCGAAGTTGGGGTCGATCGGGACCGAATCGAGCGTCACGAAACCGAAGACGAGCCGGCGGATCTTGCCCGCGGCGGCGAGCAGACCCACATCGGGGCCACCGTACGAGACCACCGTCAGGTCCTTGAGGTCCGACCGCAGGATCGCGCGCACCAGTGCCATCGGCTTGCGCCGCGAGCCCCATCCGCCGATGCCGAGGGTCATCCCGTCGTGCAGCTCCGCGACCACCTGTTCGGGAGTCATCCTCTTGTCGCTCATGCCTTCTCCTCTCCGGTGGCAGCCTCGCCCACGGTGCGGCCGGTGGCCACGAACTCACGACGGTGCTCGTCGGAGTAACCGGCCAGGTTCAGTTCGAATGTGAAGCCCTGTTCGAAGCGGTAGCTGGTGTGCACGTTCACCGGATCGATGCCGTTGATGGCTTCCTTGGCCTTGCGGATCACCCGGGTGTCCTTGGCGGCGATCGCCCGGGCCACCTCCAGCGCGGCCTCGTCCAGCTCGGCGCGAGGCACCACGCGGTAGACCGATCCGAAGTGGTGGAGCTGCTGCGCCGTCGCCGTGCCGGCGGTGAAGTACAGGGTGCGCATCAGGTGCTGTGGCACCAGGCGCGCGAGATGCGTTGCGGCTCCCAGTGCCCCGCGATCGACCTCGGGCAGGCCGAAGGTGGCGTCGTCGGAGGCGAGGACCACGTCCGCGTTGCCCACCAGGCCGATCCCGCCGCCCAGGCAGAAGCCGTTCACCGCCACGATCACGGGTACCGCGCAGTCGTACACGGCGGAGAAGGCGGCGGCGCACCCGTGGTTGGCGCCGATCAGGGCGCCGTATCCCTCGGAGGCGTCGATCTCCTTGATGTCGACCCCGGCGTTGAACCCCCGGCCCTCCGCGCGGAGCACCACCACATGGCATTCGGGGTCGGCTCCGGCCTCAGTGAGGGCGGTCGCGAGGTCGAACCAGCCCTGCACGGTGAGGGCGTTGACGGGCGGCGCGTCCACCGTGATCACATGGATTCCGGGGGCCGCGACGGTGGTCTTGATCGGTGTGGACACACCGCCTCCTTCGAGGTAGACAGGTAGAACGTGATCTAAACCTAGCAATTGCTTGGTACGCTACCACCGTTGTCCGGTCAGCCGGAATGGGAAGGCGGAAACGATGTCCAGCAACGCACCGGCAGTGCCGGGGCTCGACGATGCGGTGGTCCTCATCACCGGCGGCGCACGCGGGATCGGCGCGGGGATCGCGCGGGTCTTCCTGCGCGCCGGGGCCACCGTCGTGGTGTGTGCGCGACGCGAGCCCGAGACCGCCGTCGGGGTCGACGGCCGCACCGCGGAGTTCGTCGCCTGCGATGTGCGCGACGCCGAGCAGGTCGACGCCATGATCGACGGTATCGTCGAGCGACACGGCCGGCTCGACGTACTGATCAACAACGCGGGCGGTGCGCCCCATGCCGATGCCGCCACCGCCTCGCCCCGGTTCCACGACAAGGTGATCGGGCTCAATCTGCTGGCGCCCCTGCTCGTGGCCCAGCGTGCCAACGCCGCGATGCAGGCCGCGGGTGGCGGCGCCATCATCAACATCTCGAGCGTGAGCGCCACCCGCCCCTCGCCCGGTACCGCCGCCTACGGGGCGGCCAAAGCCGGCCTCGATTCGCTCACCGCCAGCCTCGCGGTCGAATGGGCACCGGCCGTGCGCGTCAACGCCCTCGACGTGGGCATGGTGCGCACCGAGGCGGCGCAGCAGCACTACGGTGACGATGCGGGCATCGCAGCGATCGGCGCCACGATCCCGCTCGGTCGGCTCGCAGAGCCGGAGGAGATCGGTTCCTGCGCCGCATTTCTCGCCTCGCCCCTCGCGTCCTACGTGAGCGGCGCCACCATGCTCGTCCACGGCGGCGGCGAGCGCCCCGCCTTCCTCGCCGCGGCGAACGCCGATCACGGCGCCTGAACCACTCGGAAACCACTAGGAGAAGACATGACTGGAATCGTCGACGGCCGCGTGGTCATCGTGACGGGGGCCGGCCGCGGTATCGGGCGCGCACATGCGCTCGCCTTCGCCGCGGAGGGAGCCGCCGTGGTGGTCAACGACTACGGCGTGGGTCTGGACGGCGGAGACGCCTCGTCGGGTCCCGCCGGCGAGGTGGTCGAGGAGATCCGGGCGGCCGGCGGCCGCGCGGTCGCGAACGCCTCGGACGTGGCCGACTGGGCCGGTGCGCAGGCGCTGGTGCGCACCGCGATCGACGAGTTCGGGCGCCTCGACGTACTGGTCAACAACGCCGGGTTCCTGCGCGACCGGATGCTGGTGAACATGTCCGAACAGGAGTGGGACGCGGTGACCCGCGTGCACCTCAAGGGGCACTTCGCGATGCTGCGGCACGCCGCCGGTTACTGGCGTGACGAATTCAAGGCGGGGCGGCAGCCGGACGCCCGGGTGATCAACACCAGTTCCGGTGCCGGACTGCTGGGCAGTGTGGGCCAGGGCAACTACGCGGCGGCGAAGGCCGGTATCGCCGAGATGACGATTCAGGCCGCGGCCGAGATGGGGCGCTACGGGATCACCGTGAACGCGATCGCCCCGGCTGCGCGCACCCGGATGACCGAGGTCACCTTCGCCGACGATATGGCCGCTCCCGCCGATGGTTTCGATGCGATGGCGCCGGAGAACGTCTCGCCGCTCGTGGTCTGGCTGGGAAGCACGGAGTCCGCCGATGTCACGGGTCGGGTCTTCGAAGTGGAGGGCGGCAAGGTGTCCGTCGCACAGGGCTGGCGGCACGGGGCGGTCCGCGATAAGGGCGCCCGGTGGGAACCGGCCGAGCTGGGCGGGGTGGTGCGCGAGCTGATCGCCGCGGGGCCCGCACCGGAACCGGTGTACGGCGCCTGAGACGAGGAAGCCGGCCGCGTGGGAGGGGATTCCACGCGGCCGGCTGTATCCCGGCGGAGGGGTGTGCCGAGTCCGGTGGGCTCAGTTCCTGCGGCTGAGCCGTCCACTTCGTGCGAAGAAGTCCACGAGTTCCTCGGCCGTCTCGGCCATCGAGCGGGGCGCGTAGCCCAATTCGTTGCGCGCCTTCGTGATGTTCACCAGGGGCGAGGCGAACAACGGCCCCAGGGCGGCCTTGGACAGCACATCGGAACCCAGCCGGGCGTTGATCGGCTCGAGTACCGGCATGATCGCGGCGAGCGCGCCGATCGGGACCCCGATCTGCGGGCCGGGGCGTCCGGCCGCCTTGGCGGACAGCCGCATCGCATCGATGATGGGGGCGAATTCGCCACCCAGCAGGTAGTTCTCGCCGGTGCGGCCCTTCTCCGCCGCCAGCATCACACCCGCTGCCACGTCTCGCACATCCACCAGATCGAAACCCGCCTTGGAGACGAACACCGGCATGCGGCCGCGGGCCGCCGTGTACGCCAGCCGGTTCAGCCGGGACAGTGCGGCACCGTGATCGGCAGGCCCCCACACGCCGGTGGGGTTGCAGATGGTGGCGTCGAGACCGTCGTCGATCACCTTCCGCAGTTCCTGTTCGCCCGCCCACTTGGACCGGTCGTAGACCGGGATCTCGGGGCGCTCGGAGCGCGGCGCGGTCTCGTCGATCACGTCCACGAGGTCCTGGTCGAAGGCATGGATCGAGCTGAGGTGCACCATTTTCCGGACACCCGCATCGAGTGCCGCCCGGGCCACCGTGGCCACGCCCTGGGTGTTGAGCCGCCAGGCGTTCTCGTCCTGCATGCGCAGCGTGATCATCGCGACCAGGTGATACACCACCTCGACACCCTCGAACGCCGCGCGCATCGCCGCCGGATCCAGCACACTGGCCTGCACCCAGCGCACGCCCTCGGGCGCGTGCGGGGAATCGGTCCGGTCGATCGCGACCACGTCGTGCCCCTGCTCGACGAGCCGCTCCAGAAGGTTCCCGCCGACGAATCCGGCTGCGCCGGTGACCGCTACCCGCATGCTCAGATCCGCTCGATGATGGTGCCCGTGGCCATCGCGCCACCGCAGCACATCGCGATCAGGGCGGTCGAGGCGTCCCGACGCTCGAGCTCGTGCAGGGCGGTGGTGATGAGCCGGGCGCCGGTCGATCCGACGGGATGGCCGAGCGCGATCGCACCGCCGTTGACGTTGACCTTTTCGGGATCGGGGCCGATCACCGACTGCCACGACATGACCACCGAGGCGAA
This sequence comes from Tsukamurella sp. TY48, assembly GCF_019656655.1. Lineage (GTDB taxonomy): Bacteria > Actinomycetota > Actinomycetes > Mycobacteriales > Mycobacteriaceae > Tsukamurella > Tsukamurella strandjordii. The sequence continues at coordinate 2,326,528 of NZ_BPMV01000001.1, forward strand.
GGCTTCGTTGACCTCGAAGAGGTCGATGTCGCTCAGCGCGCGGCCGGATCGCTCCAGTACGCGTTCGGTGGCCCGGATGGGGCCGTCGAGGTGGTAGTAGGGCTCGCCGCCGACCAGTGCCTGCGAGACGATGCGCGCCCGCGGGGTGAGGCCGAGCGCGGCGGCCCGGTCGGAGTCCATGAGCAGGACGGCGGCGGCACCGTCGGACACCTGCGACGACGTGCCCGCGGTGTGCAGCCCACCGTCGAGCATGGGCTTGAGCTTGGCGAGCCCCTCGGCGGTGCTCTCGCGGGGCCCCTGGTCGCGGGAGACGAGCGTGGTCTCGCCGGTGGCGGCACCGTCGGCCATCACGGGCGCCTTGAGCGGCGCGATCTCGCGGTCGAATCGTCCCTCGGCCCAGGCCTGCAGCGCCTTGCGCTGCGACGCGACGCCGAACGCGTCGACCTGCTCGCGGGTGAAGCCGCGCCGCTGCGCGATCCGCTCCGCCGCCTCGAACTGATTCGGCATGTCGATGGTCCACGAGTCCGGGCGGGGCGTGCCCAGGCCGGTGCCGCGGTTGGCACCCAGCGGGATCCGGCTCATCGACTCGACCCCGCAGGACACGCCCGCGGCGATGGCGCCCGTCGCGATGAGGCCGGCGATCAGGCCGGTGGCCTGCTGGGCGGAACCGCACTGCGCGTCGATGGTGGTGGCGCCGGTGAGCTCCGGCAGGCCCGCGTTGAGCCAGGCGATGCGGGTGATGTTGCCGGCCTGCTCGCCGGCCTGGGTCACGTTGCCGCCGATGATCTGCTCGATCTCGGCCGGGTCGATCCCGGCGCGATCGAGCAGCGAGGTCACGGTGGCGCCGAGCAGCTCTGCGGGATGCAGGCCGCTGAGCCAGCCCTTGCGCTTGCCGATGGGGCTACGGACGGCGTCGACGATGACGGGGGTTCCCATATCGATCGATCCTCACCTTCTGCTCCACCACGTGGGTAGAGCACGTTCTCGATTGTGGCGCTGATCCGGCCGCCTGTCGAGGCGCCGCGGCCGCGCGAGTGGACTCTTCTGGCCTGTGTGAATACTGAGCACAGTGCGTCCTTCGCAATCTAGCTCACGGCGCGGCCGACTGTGCTTCAATGAGTAGAACATGTTTCAGATACGCCTGGCCAGTCCCAGGTCGAGGCGCTTGAAGGAGGCGGCGTGAGCGTGCACTTCCCCGCGGGATTCGATTTCACCAGTCCCGACCTGTGGTCGGAGCGGCGGCCGGAGGCCGAATTCGCCGAGCTGCGGCGTTCCGCACCGGTGTGGTGGCAGGACATCCCACCCGGCACCACCGGATTCGACGACGGCGGCTTCTGGGTGGTGTCCAAGCTGGAGGACATCAAGGCCATCTCGCGCAACCCGAAGCAGTTCTCCAACTGGGAGAACGGCGCCATCGTCCGGTTCGGCCCGGAGATCGAGCGCGAACAGATCGACGTGCAGCGGATGCTGCTGCTCAACATGGACCCGCCGCAGCACACCAAGACCCGTCGCATCATCTCGCGCGGCTTCACCCCCAAGGCGGTGCAGTCGCTGCACGACGCGCTCGCCGAGCGCGCCGAGCAGATCGTGCACGAGGCCCGCAAGACCGGCGGCGGCGACTTCGTCGAACAGGTCGCCAGCGAGCTGCCGCTGCAGGCGATCGCCGAGCTCCTCGGCGTGCCGCAGGAGGATCGCAAGAAGCTCTTCGACTGGTCGAACTCGATGATGGCCTACGACGATCCCGAGTTCGAGGGCAACTACATGACGGCCATGACCGAGTTCATGGGCTACTCGTGGAACCTCGCAGAGGAGCGCCGCGGCTGTCCGATGGACGACATCGTGACCTCGCTGATCCAGGCGGACATCGACGGTGAGGCTCTCGGGAGCGACGAGTTCGCCTTCTTCGTGCTGCTCTTGGCCGTGGCCGGCAACGAGACCACCCGCAACGCCATCAGCCACGGCATGAAGGCCTTCGTCGACAACCCCGATCAGTGGGAGATCTACAAGGAGCAGCGCCCGCGCACCGCGCCGGACGAGATCGTCCGGTGGGCCACTCCCGTCTCGGTCTTCCAGCGCACCGCGCTCGAGGACATCGAGCTGGGCGGACAGCAGATCAAGAAGGGGCAGCGGGTGGCGCTGTTCTACGCCTCGGCCAATTTCGACGAGGACGCCTTCGAGGACCCGTACACCTTCAACATCCTCCGGGACCCGAACCCGCACGTCGGCTTCGGTGGCTCCGGAACGCACCACTGCGTGGGCGCCAACCTGGCGCGCCTGGAGATGGACCTGATGTTCAAGGCGATCGCGGATGTGATGCCGAACATCCGGCAGCTGGAGGAGCCCGAGCGGCTGCGGTCCGGCTGGCTCAACGGCATCAAGCACTGGAAGGTCGCGTACGAGTAGGCCGTCCGCCGGATCACGACGAAGCCCCCGGGAATCTCCCGGGGGCTTCGTCGTGCGTGCCCGCGAAACGCGTGGATCGCGAGGATCGCGCCGGCCGTCAGGCCGGTTTGTCGGCGCCTACGAGCCACATGGAGAAGTACTGCGAGCCACCACCGTAGGCGTGGCCGAGGGCGGTGCGCGCACCGTCGACCTGGTAGTCCCCGGCCCGGCCCATCACCTGCTTGGCGGCTTCGGCGAAGCGGATCATGCCCGACGCGCCGATGGGGTTGGAGGAGAGCACGCCACCCGAGGGGTTGACCGGCAGCGTGCCGCCGATCTCGGTGCCGCCGGATTCGGTGAGCTTCCACCCCTCGCCCTCCGGGACGAATCCGAGGTTCTCCAGCCACATCGGCTCGAACCAGGAGAAGGGGACGTAGATCTCGGCGGCGTCCACCTGGGTGAGCGGATCGGTGATTCCGGCGTCGCGCCACAGCGCGGCCGCGGCGTCCCGGCCCGCCTGCGGGCTCACGTGCTCGCGTCCGGCGTAGGACAGCGGCTCGGTCCGCATCGCGGTCGCGAGCACCCAGCCCGGTCGGCGGCCCGTCGCGGCCTCGGATTGCGCCGCCGCGTCCTCGTCGCCGAGCACGATGGCGCAGGCACCGTCGGACGAGGGGCAGGTCTCGTCGAAACGAATGGGGTCCCAGAGCATCTGGGAGGCCTGCACCGATTCCAGGGTGATATCGGGCTGGTGCAGGTGCGCGAGCGGATTGAGCGCGCCGTTGCGCCGGTCCTTGACCGCCACCATCGCGCCCACGTGCGACGGTGCGCCCGACCGGCGGATGTACGAGCGCACGTGCGGGGCGAAGTAGCCGCCCGCGCCCGCGCCGACCGGCACGGTGAAGGGCACCGGGATCGACAGTGCCCACATGGCGTTCGACTCGGACTGCTTCTCCCAGGCCACGGTGAGCACGCGGCGGTGCACGCCCGCCTTCACCAGCGCCGCCGCCACGGCCGCGGTGGAACCGCCCACCGAACCGGCGGTATGGACGCGGAGCAGCGGCTTGCCCACCGCGCCCAGTGCATCGGCGAGGAAGAGCTCGGGCATCATCACGCCCTCGAACATGTCCGGCGCCTTGCCGATCACGATGGCGTCGATATCGGCCATGCCGACGCAGGCGTCCTCGAGGGCGCGGTCGACGGCCTCCCGGATGAGCCCCGCCATGGAGACATCGGTGCGCTTGGCGCGATGGTGGGTCTGGCCGGTGCCGAGAACGGCGGTGCGGTGCGCGGTCACTTGGCCTCCATCACGGCGATCAGGTTCTGTTGCAGGGCATGGCCTCCGGTGGCGTGGGCGAGCACCTTCTCGGCGCTGCCGTCCCAGATCGCCCGAGCGGCCTCGCCGATGCGGGCGAGGCCCGCCGAGAACATCGGGTTCCCCACGAGCGCGCCGCCGGACGGGTTGATCCGCGTGTCGTCGGTCAGCCCGATGGCCTTGCGCAGGATGAGCTCCTGGTGGGTGAACGGGGCGTGCAGCTCGGCGAGCTGCACGCCCTCGGCGCCCGCCGCCCGGGCCGCCGCCGTGGTGGACGGGCTCGCCGTGAGATCACGCGATCCCAGCGCCGGTGAGTCGATCCGGTGTTCCAGGCCGGTGAGGAAGGCGGGGTTCTCTCGCAGTTCGCGGGCGCGTTCCGCGGAGGCGAGGATCGCGACGGCCGCACCGTCGGTGACCGGAGCGATGTCGTGCCGCCGCAGCGGATCCGCCCACATGGGTTCGTTCAACAGGGTGTCCGCGTCGACGGTGCGCGAGAACTGCGCGGCCGGGTTGGCGGTGGCGTCCGTGAGGCTACGCGCGGCGACCTGGGCCATCTCGGCCTCGGTCCACGCACCCGCGTCGATTCCCGCGCGTGCCTGCAACGCGGCCACGGAGACCGAGTCCGGCCACAGCGGTGCCACGGTGTACGGATCGAACTGCATGGTGAGCGTGCGGCGCAGCGTGCCGGCGGAGGACTTGCCGAAGCCGTACACCAGCGCGGTGTCCACCTCGCCGGTGCGGATCTTCACCCACGCCTCGTACAACGCCCAGGCGGCGTCCATCTCGACGTGCGATTCGTTGATCGGCGGCACCGCCCCGATCGAATCGATCGCGGCGATGAACGAGAACGCCCTGCCCGCCAGGTAATCCGACGATCCGGAGCACCAGAATCCGATATCGGACTTGGTGAGCCCGGTCTGGGCGAAGACGTCCGCGAACAGCGGGATCAGCATCTCCACGCCGTTGGTGGTGGTCTCGGCGGCGCGCAGCCACGGGGTGGCGGCGTAGCCGACGACGGCGACGGAGCCGTCGGGATCGGTGCAGTGTCGTGTGCTCATCACAGATGCTTCTCGTAGCTGGAGTAGGGCGCGTCCGGCTCCCCGGTCGGCTCGAAATGCGAGATGTTCCCGGGACTCTCGGTCCATTCCTCGCGGGGCTTCCACGACGCGCGTACACGCATGCCCATGCGGACCTCGGACGGTTCGCAGCCGAGGACCAGATGCAGGAAGGGGATGTCCGCGCCGTCGATGAGGACGTACGCGGCCACGTAGGGCGGCTTGATCCGCTGTCCCTGGAAGGGCACGTTGACCACGCAGAAGGTGGTCACCACGCCGGTGTCCGGCAGGTCGACCTCCTCGGTGGTGGGGATGCCGTCGATGGGGCAGGCGTTGCGCGGAGGCACGTAGACGTTGCCGCACGTGGAGCACCGCTGGCCCAGCAGTCGTCCTTCGGCGAGTGCCTGCAGGTACCGGGTCTCGGGTACCGAGGCGGAGTGCTCGAGGTGCAGCTCCACCGGCGTGGTGAGGATCGTGACGGGATCGTCCGTCTCGGCCGTCCCGTCCGGGACCCCGGCGCCCTCGCCGGGCTCGAACGCGAGGATGTCGCCGATCGCCCCCGTCGGCTCGTCGGCCCACCGGGCGCGCACGCGCATGCCGGAGCTGACCTGTGCCGGGTCGGTCACGTCGAGCGCGTGGAGCAGCGCGGTATCGGCACCGTCGAGCCGGATCAGGGCGTAGGCGAAGGGCCGGTCGAAGGGCTGACCGTCCACCGGGTGCGCGTTCCACGACCAGCTCGCCACGGTGCCGGTGTCCGAGACCGGCACCACCTCGGTGAGTGCGGCGTGGGTGTCCGGGTCGAACTCCAGGGGCGGCACGTGCACCCGCCCGGCGGCGTCGCGGGTGCCGACGATGCGGCGCTCGCGGAGGTTGGTCATGAACGCGCTCAGCACCGGCCCGAGTGATCGGGTGTAGTCGAAGGACATGATCATCGGCGCGGAGAGCGTCTGCGGTTCGGCAGTCACCACCCGAGTGAAACATGTTCTAACTTTTTGGCGCAAGGGTATGCCGGAAAAGGCTTTATGGGCTTACCGTGGATTCATGGACGATCTGCATCGGGAGCCGCTCGTCGGCGATATCCTGCTCCGCTCGCTCGACGCCTATCCCGGCCGGACGGCGGTGCACGTCACCGGCCCCTCGGGTGACAGCATGCTGACCTACGCCGAGGTGCGCGATGAGATCAGCCGCTACGCGCAGGCCTACGCCGAGCTCGGCCTCGGGGTGGGGAGCCCGGTCGCGATGCTCGCGGGCAACCGGCACGAGGTCCTGATCGCCCAGTCCACCAACCTGATCACCGGGGCCCGGTTCGCCGCGCTGCACCCCATGGGATCGCTCGACGACCACGTCTACGTGATGGAGGACGCCGGGATCGAGACGCTCATCTACGATCCGAGGCTCTATGAACAGCGCGCCGCCGAACTGCGGGAACGGGTTCCGGGGCTGAAGACCCTGCTCTCCCTGGGGCCCACGGAGGTGGGAACCGACCTCACCGCGGCGGCGGCCCGGTTCGCGCCGCGACCGCTCGCCGCGCACACCGCCGACCCGTCCACCACCGCCAGTCTGGCGTATACCGGCGGAACCACCGGCAAGAGCAAGGGCGTCATGCTCAGCTACACCGGCGGTGCCGCACTGCTGCGCATCCAACGCACGGAATGGGATTGGCCGCAGGAGATCCGGTTCCTGGTGTGCGCCCCGCTCAGCCATGCGGGCGGCGCCTTCTGGAACCCCACCTCGATGGCGGGCGGATCGATGGTGGTGCTGCCCCGGTTCGAGCCCGAGGCGGTGCTGGCCGCGATCGAGAAGTACCGGATCACCGCCACCATGCTGGTGCCCACGATGCTGTACGCGCTGCTCGATCATCCGAAGTTCGACGACTACGACCTGTCCAGCCTGGAGACGGTGTTCTACGGCGCCTCGGCGATCTCGCCGTCGCGCCTCGCCGAGGCGATCGACCGGATCGGCCCGAAGTTCTTCCAGTTCTACGGCCAGGCGGAGTGCCCCATGACCATCGCGGTGCTCTCCCGCGAGGATCACGCCAAGGCTCGCGCGGAGCGCCCGGAACGGCTCGCCAGCTGCGGAAAGCCGGTGCCATGGGTGCACGTCGCACTGCTCGACGATGCGGGAAACCGTGTGCCGGAAGGGGAGCCGGGGGAGATCTGCGTGCGCGGCCCGCTCGTGATGCAGGGGTACCTGAACAAGCCCGAACAGACCGCCGAGGCCACCGCGCACGGCTGGCTGCACACCGGCGACGTCGGGCGGTTCGACGACGAGGGTTTCCTCTACATCGTCGACCGGAAGAAGGACATGGTGGTGACGGGCGGCTTCAACGTCTTCCCGCGGGAGGTCGAGGACGTGATCTCAACCGATCCCGCCGTCGCCGCGGTGGCCGTGATCGGTGTGCCGGACGAGAAGTGGGGCGAGGCGGTGACCGCCGTGGTGGTCCCGCGCGAGGGCGCCACGATCGATGTCGAGGGCCTGCGGGATCTGGTGCGTGAGCGCAAGGGCGCGGTGTACACCCCGAAGACCGTCGAGATCGTCGACGCGATCCCCGTCAGCCCCCTCGGTAAGCCGGACAAGAAGGCGCTCCGCGCCCGGTTCGCCTGACCGCCCCGCGGCCCCGTCTCCCTGACTTAACTGCGTTAGCCCACAGAATCCTCTCGGGATTCGTGTGGGCTAACGCAGTTAAGTCAGCGAGGGAGGGGCGACGGTGCGCGGCTAGCGGCCGTGGAAGACGGGCTTGCGCTTCTCGGCGAAGGCGCGCGGGCCCTCTTTGGAATCCTCGGACTTGAAGACCGCGAGGCCGAGCGCCGCGTCGATCTTGAAGGCCTCCTCCTCGTGCATGCCCTCGGTCTCGCGCATGGTCCGCAGGATGGCCTGCACGGCCAGCGGTCCGTTGGCGTTCACCAGCTCCGCGAGTTCGAGCGCCTTGTCGAGGGCCGAGCCGTCGGGCACCACGTGGCCGACGAGGCCGTACTCCAGGGCCTCGGACGCGGTGATGTGCCGGCCGGTGAGCAGCAGATCGGCGGCCACGGTGTACGGGATCTGCCGCGGCAGCCGGACGGCGGAGCCGCCCATCGGGAACAGGCTCCACTTCGCCTCCGAGACGCCGAACCGCGCGCTCTCGCCCGCCACCCGGATATCGGTGCCCTGCAACAGTTCCGTTCCGCCCGCGATGGCCGCCCCCTCCACCGCCGCGATCAGCGGTTTGCTGGGGCGGCGTCCCTTGATCAGGCCGGGGATGCGGGCGGGATCGAAGCCGCCGCTGGACATGGTGTCGCCCGGATTCGATTTCGCCATGTTCTTCAGATCGGCGCCGGCGCAGAAGGCGCCGGCGGCGCCGGTGAGGATGGCACTGCGGATCTCGGGATCGGTGTCGATCCGATCCCAGGATTCGGTCATGATCCGCAGCATCTCGCCGGTCAGGGCGTTCTTGGCGTGCGGCCGGTTCATCGTGATGATCAGCGTGTGGCCGCGCTGTTCGACGAGGGCGTGCGGGGCGTCGGACATGGCGCGCTCCTTTGTCAGGCGAGAGCTCCCGGACCGGGATCGATGGGAATGCGGAGATTCCGCTTCGCCAGACAGTAACACGTTCTAGTTTGGTGGAAAGCTCTCTTCAGGAGGAATCACATGCGCACACCCCTGTGTGACGATCTGGGCATCGAGTACCCGATCATCGCGTTCACCCCGTCGGAACACGTGGCCGCCGCCGTTTCCCGGGCCGGCGGGCTCGGCGTGCTGGGCTGTGTGCGGTTCAACGATCCCGACGAGCTGGACGCCGTGCTCGACTGGATGGACGCCAATACCGGCGGTCGCCCGTACGGCGTGGACATCGTGATGCCGAACAAGGTACCCACGGAGGGTTCGGCGGGCGACCTCACCGAGTTGATCCCGGAGGAGCACCGCGCCTTCGTCGAACGCACGCTCCGCGAACTCGGCGTGCCGGAGCTGCCCGAGGGTGAGGCCGGCGCCGGGGTACTCGGCTGGTTGCACTCGGTGGCGCGCTCACACGTGGAGGTGGCACTCAAGCACCGCATCGCCCTGATCGCCAACGCCCTCGGATCCCCGCCGGACGATGTGATCGTGGCGGCGCACGACAAGGGTGTGCAGGTGGCCGCACTGGCCGGCCGCGCGACCCACGCCCGCGCGCACGTCGACAGCGGCGTCGACATCGTGATCGCTCAGGGCTACGAGGCGGGTGGTCACACCGGTGAGATCGCCTCCATGGTGCTGCTCCCCGAGATCGTGGACGTCGTGGGCGACGAGGCCACGGTGGTGGCGGCCGGCGGGATCGGCTCCGGCCGGCAGATCGCCGCGGCGCTCGCGCTCGGCGCCGACGGGGTGTGGATGGGCTCCTACTGGCTCACCACCACCGAATACCTGGAGACGCACACCAAGTCGCAGACCATGCAGGACGCGCTGGTGGCCGCGACCTCCGCCGATACGGTGCGCACCCGGATCTTCTCCGGGAAGCCGGCCCGCCTGCTCAAGACCCGGTGGACGCAGGCCTGGGAGCAGGCCGGCGCACCGTCGGCCCTGCCCATGCCCCTGCAGAACCTGCTGGTGGGCGAGGCGCACAAGCGGATCAGCGCATCGGGCGATCCGTCCGTGGTGGCGATGCCCGTGGGACAGATCGTGGGCCGGATGAACGCCGTGCGACCGGTCGCGGAAATCATGGCCGAACTGGTCGGCGAGTTCGACGATTCCGTCGAGCGCCTGAACCTGGCACGCTGACGTCATGGGAACCAATCAGCGCGGCCAGATCCAGATGAGCGAGGCGGAGATCGCCGAGTTCCTCGACCGGAGCCGCACCGCGACCATCGCCACCGTGGGCGCGAGCGGCGCTCCGCACCTGGTGGCCATGTGGTACGCCGTGATCGACGGCGATCTGTGGATCGAGACCAAGGCCAAATCGCAGAAGGTGGTGAACCTTCGCCGCAATCCGGTGATGAGCGCCTCGATCGAGACCGGCGACTCCTACGACCAGTTGCGCGGCATCGCCATCGAGGGCACCGCGGAGATCGTCGAGGACGAGGCGACGGTGCGTGCGGTGTGCGAGCAGGTCTATGAGCGCTATTTCGGTCCGTACACCGAGGAGCTCAAGCCCGCGATCGATGCCATGATGAACAAGCGCGTCGCCGTGCGGCTGCGTACCGCGCGCACCCGCAGCTGGGACCATCGCAAACTGGGGATGCCCCCGATGCCCGTGAGCGGCAACACCGCCCAGTACCTCTGACGCCCGTGTCCGGTATCGAGGTGCAATTGAGCCCGTGCGTCGGTGGGCTGGTTCGCACGTGGTCGGACGATGGGACCGACCGGCTGTGGGCGGTGCCCGACGATGCCTGGTTGCGCGATACCCAGGGCACCGGCCGGCTCGGTCGGACGGCCTTGTCGGAGTCGCACTTCCGGGAGAGCGCGGAGCTCACCGACGGTGCATTGATCGTGCGCCCGCGGCTGCCCGTGCAGACCGCCGGCGGCCTCACGATGGCCGCGCAGACGGTGGAACTGCGTGAGGCCAAACGTCCCTCGCGGGGCACGCGGGAGGATTTCGGCGAGCTGTTGGCCCGGGCCGTCCAGCATTGCGTGGACACCTACGAGTTCCTGGTGATCGGCCCCGGAGCGCAGGGCCCGGGTCTCGCGCCGCTGTGCCTGTTCGCCGTGCTGCCCGACGGTGCCGACCACGCCATCGTCGTCGAAGCGGAACCGCCGCCCGAGGATTCGCTGCTGTGGGCGGCGTTCCTCGAGGGCGACTGCCCGAGCGCGACCATGAGCGCACCCCTGAACCCCGAGACGATCGCCGCGGTACCGCTGTTGATGTCCGAGGCGATCGGTCGATGGGGGCTGGACCCGTGGGACCTGGCGCTGACCTTCGGCCGCCGCTGACTACCCGCGCGCGGCCTCGATCAGCTTCCGAAGCGTGGGCTCGTCGCGCACGCCACTGAACAGCACCGTGGTGACGGGGCTGTCCCGCCAGAGCTGCAACCGCTCCGCGATCCGCTCGATGGGGCCCACCAGGGTGATCGAATCGGCGAGCTCGTCGGGGACCGCGGCCACGGCCCCGGCCCGATCTCCCGCGAGGAACTTCTCCTGCACCGCGACGGCGGCGTCGGCGTAGCCCAGACGGCCGATGAGGTCGAGATGGAAATTGGTGGACTTGTGCCCCATGCCGCCGATGTAGAAGGCGAGCGGGACCTTGGCCTGGGTGAGTGCCGCGTCCAGATCGTCGGAGACGATCACCGAGACGGTCGCGGCGATCTCGAAACCCTCGGGGCGGCCGGCCAGCGACTGTCCGTAGATGGAGTCCACCTGGGCGGGGTCGATGAACAGCGGCAGCCAGCCGTCGGCGATCTCGGCCGAGAGCGCCACGTTCTTCGGGCCCTCCGCGCCGAGGAAGATCGGGATGCGGGGCCGCACCGGGAGGGCGATCGATTTGAGCGGTTTGCCGAGGCCGGTGCCGCCCGGGTAGGGCAGCGGATAGTGCGGTCCGGCGCTGGTCACGGGCTCCTCGCGGGCGATCACCCGGCGCACGATGTCGATGTACTCGCGGGTGCGGGCCAGCGGCTTGGGGAAGGGGTTGCCGTACCAGCCCTCGGCCACCTGCGGCCCCGATGCGCCGAGGCCGAGCACCATCCGGCCACCGGACAGTCCGTCGATCGTCAGGGCGTGCATCGCCGTGGCCGTCGGCGTGCGCGCGGGGATCTGGGCCACCGCGGTGCCCAGTTTGATCCGCGTGGTCCGCGACCCGTACCAGGCCAGTGTGGAGAAGGCGTCCGAGCCGTAGGCCTCCGCGGTGAAGGCGTAGTCGTAGCCCAGCTCGTCGGCGGCGATCACCGCCTCGGTGTGGTCCTCGGGACCGCGGGTCCAATAGCCGAGGTTCAGCCCTACGTTCAGATCGTTGACCATCACCCGAATCTAGAACAAGTTCTAGGATTTGGGTTACAGTTCGGTATGGCTTCGCCCACACAGCTCCGCAACACCCTGCCCCCGCGCATCACCGATGAGGTGATCGGGAGTCTCACCGCACTCGTCGTCGCGGACGGCAGCCGCGAGGCCTTCCCGATGATCGAGGTGTTCACCGGCGCACCGATCGGGCCGCTCCCACAGTCCACCCCGGCCGACGTCACCGCGGCCTTCGAGACCGCGCGCACGGCCCAGCAGGAGTGGGCGCAGCGCCCGCTGGAACAGCGGCTCGCCGTGTTCAAGCGGCTGCACGAGCTGATCCTCGAGAACAACGAGCTGCTGGTCGACCTGATCCAGAGCGGCACCGGCAAGAACCGGCGGATGGCCTTCGAGGAGTCCTGCGACGTCCCCATGGTGATCAGCCACTACCTCAAGGCGGCGCCCCGGCTGCTGCGTTCCCGCCGCCGCGGCGGCCCCGTGCCGGTGCTCAGCAATTCGGTGGAGCTGCACCGCCCCAAGGGCGTGATCGGCGTGATCGCGCCGTGGAACTTCCCGTTCGCGATGGCCCTCTCCGATGCCATCCCGGCCCTCATCGCGGGCAACGGCGTGGTGCTCAAGCCCGACAACAAGACCGCTCTCGCCGCCCTCTACGGGGTCGAGCTGCTGCGCCGCGCCGGCGCCCCCGAGGGGCTGTTCCAGGTGGTCTGCGGGCAGGGGCCGGACGTGGGCCCCACGCTGATCGACGAATCCGACTTCGTGATGTTCACCGGGTCCAGTGCCACCGGCGCCACGGTCGGTGAGCGGGCCGGCAAGAACCTGATCGGCTGCAGCCTCGAGCTCGGCGGCAAGAACCCGATGATCGTGCTCGACGACGTCGACCTCGACGAGGCCGTCACCAGCGCCATCTTCGCCGTCTTCGCCAACGCGGGCCAGGCCTGCATGCACATCGAGCGGATGTACATCCACGACAGCATCTTCGACGAGTTCTCCCGCCGTTTCGTCGCCGCCGCCGGCGCGCTGAGCCTGGGCGCCACCTACGACTACGAACCCGATATGGGCTCGCTCGCCTCGCCCGACCAACTGCGACGCGTCTCCGCGCACGTCGAGGACGCCCGCGCCAAGGGCGCCACCGTTCTCTGCGGCGGCCGGGCCCGCACCGATGTCGGCCCTGCCTTCTACGCGCCCACGGTGCTCACCGGCGTCACACCCGATATGCACCTCGCCACCGCCGAGACCTTCGGCCCCGTGGTCTCCCTGTTCCGGTACTCCACCGACGAGGAGGCGGTGCGCCTGGCCAACGACACCCGCTACGGCCTCAACGCCAGCGTGTGGGCCAAGGACCTGCGCCGCGCTGCCCGCATCGGTGCGCAGCTCGAGGCCGGGAACGTGAACATCAACGACGGTTTCGCGGCGTCCTTCGCGAGCAAGGGCACCCCGTCGGGCGGTTGGAAGGCCTCCGGCGTGGGTGTGCGCCACGGCGATGCCGGACTGCTCAAGTACACCGACACCACCAACCTCGCGACCCTCAAGAAGCAGGTCTACGGGGTGCGCCCCGGCCAGACGTATACCCAGTACGCGAAGCAGACGATCCAGGTGCTGCGCCTGATGCGCAAGCTCCGCATCCGCTGATCGAACCCGGCCTCGCGCTGTCCTCGCGCCCAGTTTGTCGGACGGCTGCGCCACAATCGAGGGGTGCTGTTCACCGAGGTCGTCGCCGCATCCACCGAGGTCGGGCAGACCCGTGCCCGCACCGCCAAGATCGAGACGCTCGCCCGGCTGCTCCGCGGTGCCGACGCTGCGGACGTGCGCCCCGTGGTGGCGTGGTTGTCCGGCACACTGCTGCAGGAACGCCTGGGCACCGGGTGGCGCGGGGTGGCGAAGATCGTCGACCAGCAGCCGCCCGCGGCCGACCCGTCGCTCACCGTGGCGGAGGTCTCCTCCGCCTTCGACGAGCTCGCGGGCACGGCGGGCACGGGTTCGGTGGCGCGGCGCAGTGAACTGCTCACGGCGCTGTTCGGCCGCGCGACCGCCGAGGAACGGCGGCTGCTGATCGGCCTGATCACCGGCGAAGTGCGGCACGGGGCGCTCGCCGGGGTGATGACCGACGCCGTGGCCCGCGCGACGGGAGTGCCGCTGGCCACGGTCCGCCGCGCCGCGATGCTCTCGGGCTCGCTGCCGGAGACCGCGGCGGCCGCACTGTCCGGCGGGGAGGACGCGCTGGCGGGATTCGGTCTGGAGGTGCTGCGCGGGGTGTCGCCGATGCTGGCCTCGCCCGCCGCGGATCTGCCCGCGGCACTGGCCGACCTGGGGCCGGACGTGAGCGTGGAGTTCAAGCTCGACGGCGCGCGGATCCAGGTGCACCGCGACCGCGATGCGGTGCGCGTGTACACCCGCACGCTGCGCGATATCACCGCTGCGGTGCCCGAGATCGTCGCGGTCGCCTTGGCGCTGCCGTGCACCTCCGTGGTGCTCGACGGTGAATCCCTCGCGCTCACCGACGCGGGGCGGCCGCGGCCCTTCCAGGAGACGATGAGTCGGTTCGGCTCCACGGAGTCCGGGACGGACGAGAGCTCCGTGTTGCGGCCCTTCTTCTTCGACTGCCTGCACCTCGACGGCCGCGACCTGCTCGACGAGCCCCTGTCCGTGCGCCTGGAGGCGCTCGATCGGGTGGCGGGCGAGCTGCGCATCCCCGCGCTGACCCGTCCGTCGGCGGAGGAGGCCGCCACGCACCTGGCGGCGGCCCTCGCGGCGGGGCACGAGGGCGTGATGGTCAAGGCCCTGGACTCGCCCTACGCCGCGGGGCGGCGGGGCCGCGCCTGGCAGAAGGTGAAGCAGTCGTACACGCTCGATCTCGTGGTGCTGGGCGCGGAATGGGGGTACGGCCGGCGCACCGGGATGCTCTCGAACCTGCACCTGGGTGCCCGCGATCCGGACGGTGGCGAGCCGATCATGGTGGGCAAGACCTTCAAGGGACTCACCGATGCGCTGCTGCGCTGGCAGACCGAGGAATTCCCGAAGCACCAGCGATCCGAGACCCTCGGGGCCGATTCCGGTGCCGATCACACCGGGCCCGCTCGCTCCGCTCCCGGCGCCCACCGCGATGAGCACACCGTGTACCTCCAGCCGGAGATCGTGGTCGAGATCGAGCTCGACGGGGTGCAGCGCTCCCGCCGCTACCCCGGCGGCGTCGCCCTGCGGTTCGCGCGCGTGCTCCGGTACCGGCCCGATAAGACCGCGGCCGAGGCCGACACCATCGATGCGGTGCGCGCCCTACTGCCCGGATAGCGGCACCGTCGCCGCGATCCCGTCGGACCGCAGGGCCCGCTTGAGCACCTTGAACGACGGGGTGCGCGGTAGTTCGTCGACGATGCGCAGCCGCCGGGGCCGCTGCCGCGGACCGAGATCGGGCTGCGCGGCGAGGAATCCGTCGATCTGATCCGGCGTCAGCTCGGCCCCGGGCGCGAGCACGATCGCGGCGGCCACCTGCTCGCCCACCCGGTCCGGCAGGCCGTACACCGCGGCCTCCGCGATCGACGGATGCCGCAACAGCACCCGCTCGATCGGGGCCGCGCCGAGGTTCTCGCCGCCCACCCGCATCCAATCGCCGGTGCGGCCAGCGAAGTACACGAAACCCGCCGCATCGACGTAGGCGAGATCGCCCGTGCGGTACACGCCGCCGGCCGAACGCGCGGCCTCGGCGGCGGGATCCTTGTAGTAGCCCGAGAATCCGCCCGTACCCGCGGTGTTCACCAGCTCGCCGATCGCCTCGTCGGGATTGAGCACCGCACCGTCGGCGCCGATCTCCGCGCGCGGGCATTCGATCGAGGTCTCCGGCTTCCACACGGCGATGCCCGGCGGCAGCGGTCCGAGCGCCGACGGCGGCGTGTCCGGGGTGCGGGCGATCGCGACGCCGTTCTCCGAGGAACCGTAGCCGTCCTGAACGTGGCAGCCGAATCGTCGCGCGAAGGCGGCGATGTCGTCGGACCGGCCCTCGTTGCCGTAGAGCACGCGCAGCGGGTTGTCGGCATCGTCCGGCCGCTCCGGGGTGGCCAGGATGTACGACAGGGGCGTGCCCACGTAGTTGGCGTAGGTGGCGCCGTAGCGGCGTACGTCGGCGAGGAATCCGCTCGCGGAGAACCGTTCCGCCAGCGCGATCGTCGCACCGGCGGCGAGCGCGACCGCCCAGCCCGCGAGCAGTGCATTGGAGTGGAACATCGGCATCGAGATGTACGCGACGTCGTCGCCGGTGAGGCCGAAGCGTTGCGCGAGCATCACGCCCGCGCCCTCGAACTTGCCGTGGGTGGCCTGCACCGCCTTCGGCTCGCCGCTGGTGCCCGAGGTGAACACCAGGGCCAGGAGCCGATCCGGTCCGAAGGCGGCCCCCGGCGCTGCGGCCTCGCGGTCCACCAGGGTCGCCCACGCGGGACCGTCGAGATCGATCACGGGGACACCGAGATCGAGCCCGTCGAGCAGCGCAGCGTGCCGGCCCGAGGTGAAGACCACCTGGCAGTCGGCGAGCGCGATGTCCCGGGCGAGAGCCGCACCGCGGCGAGTCGGATTGAGCCCCACCAGGACCGAGCCCGACAGGGCGGCGGCACCGAGCAACAGCGAGAACTCGGGAACGTTGTCGGCGAGCACCCCGAAGTGCGGCGGCGCACCGTCGGGCAACAGCTCGGCCAGGACGGCGGACCGTCGCGCCGAATCGGCGACGTGCTCGGCCCACGTCCACGAGGCATCGCCGGCCCGCAGGCCCACGCCGGGATCATCGGCGCGGGCCAGCAGCAGGTCGGCGATGCTCACGGCCGGATCAGGCGCCCAGGAACCGGGCGCACATCTCGCCGATCATGTACGACGGTGCGTTCGTGTTGCCGCCGGTGATCGAGGGCATGATCGACGCATCGGCCACGCGCAGGCCCTCGATGCCGATCACCCGCAGCTCCGGATCGACCACCGCACGCTCATCGGTGCCCATCCGGCACGTGCCCACCGGGTGGTACACCGAGTGCACGCGGTTGGGTAGCTCGCGTCGCAGCGCCGCATCGTCCTTGAGCGCCGCACCGGGCGTGAACTCCTCGCTCACCTTGCCGCGCACGGCGGGATGGTTCATCACCTCGCGGACCATGCCGATGCCCTCCATCAGCACCTCGGTGTCCTGCGGATCGCTGAGGTAGGCCGGGTCGATCAGCGGCGCGTCGAGCGGATCGGCGGAGTTCAAGCGCAGTTCGCCGCGGCTTTTCGGGTAGATGAGCGTGGGCAGGATCGTCAGGCCGGGGCGCGGATCGACCATGTGCAGCTTGTCGGCGTCCTGATTCGGGACCGGGTAGTTCCACGGGAGACAGTGGATCTGCAGATCGGGGATGTCCTTGGCGAAGGAGGTCCGGACAAAGCCGACCGCGTCGAAGACGGTGCGCGCCATCCACGTGGTGCCGGGCTTACGGACCTCCGCCGCAAGACCCTTCGCGAAGTAGGCGGGGGTGCCCTTGTTGACGGCGTCCTTCATCAGGAAGGTGGTGGGCACGAACAGGTGATCGTGCAGGTTCTGCCCCACGGGCAGGTCGACCTGGACGTCGATCCCCTTCTCGCGCAGGTGCGCCGCCGGTCCGACACCCGAGAGCATCAGGATCTGCGGGGTGCCGATCACGCCCGCCGAAACGATCACCTCGCGGTTGGCGCGGATGGTGTGCACGCCCCTGCCCTCGAGCACCTCGACGCCGGTGGCCCGGCCGTTCTCGATCACCACGCGCTTGACGTGCGCGTTCACGTGCACCCGCAGGTTGGGGCGCGCGGTGCGCAGGTAGCCCTGCGCGGAGCTGTAGCGAGTGCCGCCCGCGGCGCTCTCCTGGAAGACGCTCACGCCCTCCTGGGAGGGACCGTTGTAGTCCTCGATCCGCGGCGTGTTGAGCGTGCCGGACAGTGCCTCCATGTACGACTTCGTGGCCTCGGTGAGGTCCCGCTGGCGGGTGACCTCGATGGGGCCGCCGCTGCCGCGCAGGTCGCTGGCACCGTCCTCCCAGTTCTCCAGCCGCTTGAACGCGGGCAGCACGCCCTCGTAGTCCCAGCCCTTGGCCCCCTCGTCGGCCCAGGAGTCGTAGTTCGCCCGGTTGCCGCGCACGAAGAGCATGCCGTTGATCGAGCTGGACCCGCCGAGGATCTTGCCGCGGGTCATGGGGATCGTGCGGTCGTTGGCGAACTTCTGCGGTACCGAGTTCTGCTTCCACGCCACCCGCGCCTTCATCTGCGGCACGGTGTGCACCATGGTGATCATGCCGGGCACCTGCGTCATCCGGGTGTTGTCGGCCCGCCCGGCCTCCAGCAGCGCGACGGTGGCACCGGTGTCGGCGAGCCGCCCCGCCACCACCGAGCCGGCGCTGCCCGAGCCGACCACGATGTAATCGACCGTCTCGGAGTTCGACAGCGGGACCGTGGCGGTCTTGTACAGCTTGCGGATCATGCGGGGTTCCTTCCGGCGAGAATTGCGCCCAGGGCGCGGAGATGTGCGGTGGCCCCGCCGAGCGCGAACTCGGCGCGCTTGGCGGCCACGAAGTAGCGGTGGGTGGGGTGCTCGGTGTCGATGCCGACGCCGCCGTGCACGTGGACGGTGGTGTGCGCCACCCGGTGTCCGGCCTCGGCCGCCCAGAACTTGGCGGTCGCGATCTCGGCGGCGGCGTCCAACCCCTCGGCTTCACGCCAGGCCGCCTCCAGTGCCGTCAGGCGCACCGCCTCCACGTCGATGTAGGCATCGGCCAGGCGCTGCCGCACGGCCTGGAACGAGCCGATCTGCTTACCGAACTGCTCACGGGTACGGGCGTATTCGGCGGTGAGTTCCAGGGCGCGCTCGGTGACCCCGGCCTGCCAGGCGCACCATCCGATGGTGGCCAGGCGTCGTGCGCGGGCCGGAGCGTCCTGGCCGACCAGCCGGGCGTCCCGGGGGACCGGCGCGGCCGCGGCCTCGACGAGGGCGGTGTCGGTGCCGTTCACCACGTGTTGGCGGGTCACGCTGATGCCCTGGGCATCCCGGGGGACGAGGAACAGGGCGGGCCCGTCCGGCGTATCGGCCTCGATCAGCAGGGTGTCGGCGAAGGCGGCGGACGAGACGGCGGTCTGCGCGCCGTTGAGCCGCCAGCCGTCGCCCGCGACCGTCGCCACGAAGCCGGTGTGGTCGTCGCCGAAGACGGCGGCAACGGTATCCGTGCCGCGCAGGACGGGGAGCGCCCACTGCTCGATCTGGGCGGGTGTGCCGTACTCGACGATCGTCTCGGCGCCCACCAGGATCGAGTCGAGGTAGGGCGCGGGGGCCACGGTGCGGCCCAGTTCGGTGAGGACCGCGGCGTGCGCGGTGATGCCGAGCGCGCCGCCGCCGATCGACGCGGGCAACGCCGCATCGAGGATGCCCGACCGGGCGAGCACGGCCCACAGGTCGCGGTCGAGCCCCGAATCGCCGGGGTGCGGATTCTTCGCGGCCCAGTCCTCGGTGATCCGCCGGGTGAGTGCGGCGAGATCGGCCTGCGCCTCGGGAACGGTGAAGTCCATGCGATGCCTCTTTCGCGTCTCAGCGGCTCACGGGCAGGTGGAGTCCGGCGCCGGCGATCAGATCGCGCTGGACCTCGTTGGTGCCGCCGCCGAAGGTGAGGATCAGCGAGCTGCGGTGCAGCCGCTCGATCCGGCCCCGGAGCAGCGTGCCGGGCGATTTCGCGCGGATGATGCCGGCGCTGCCGAGCACCTCCATCAGCAGGCGATAGCCCTCGGTGGCGTACTCGGTGCCGAAGACCTTGGTCGCGGAGGCGTCGGCCGGACCGAGCTCGCTGTGATCGGCCGCCCATGCGATCTTCCAGTTCCGCAGCTTGAGGTACTGCGCGTGCGCGTACACCCGGGCCAGATGCGTCTGGACCCACTCCGCGTCGATCACCCGCGAACCGTCGGCCAGCTTGGTGTTCTGCGCCCAGTGCCGCACCTGACGCTCGGAGTCGAGCAGCGGCGCCGCCGAGGTGAGGGCCACCCGCTCGTGATTGAGCTGGTTGGTGATCAGTTTCCAGCCGCCGTGCAGCTCGCCCACCAGCGAGGTCGCGGGGACGCGCACGTCCTCGTAGTAGGTGGCCGAGGTCCCGGGGCCGGCCACGGTGTGCACCTTGGTCCAGGAGAAGCCGTCCGAGCCGGTGGGCACGATGAGGATCGACAGGCCCTTGTGCCGGGTCGCCTCGGGGTCGGTGCGGGCGGCCAGCCAGATGTAATCGGCGTACTCGATGAGCGAGGTCCACATCTTCTGGCCGTTGATCACGTAGTCGTCGCCGTCGCGCACCGCGCGGGTGCGCAGAGCGGCGAGGTCGGTGCCGGCCTCGGGTTCGGAGTAGCCGATGGAGAAGTGGGTCTCGCCCGCGGCGATGCCGGGCAGCAGCTGCGCCTTCTGCTCATCGGTGCCTCCGGCCATGATGGCCGGGCCCACGGTGTTCACGGTGAGGAAGGGCACCGGCACGCCGGCGATCGCGGCCTCGTCGGTGAAGATCAGTTGGTCGAGCATCGGGCGGTTCTGCCCGCCGTACTCCTCGGGCCAGCCGATCGCGAGCCAGCCGTCGTGGCCGAGTTTGCGCGTGATCTCCTTGTAGACCTCGCCGTCGCCGTATTCTCCCGAGGGGCCGCCGATGATGGCCTCGCGCCGTTCGGGCGTCATGAGCTGCTCGAAGTAGGCGCGGAGCGTGGCGCGCAACTCCCGCTGCTCCGGGGTGTGGTCGATCCGCATGGCGCCACTGTAGAACAAGTTCTAGAAAAGTGAAGCGAATCGGCGCCCATACCGGTAATTTCCCAGGTGTGAACGATCGCGGATCGTTCGATGGAACACGTTCTCATGGGAAGGGTGGCGCGATGACGCAGGGCGCACTGGCGAACCTCGACGGCAAGGTGGCGATCGTGACCGGCGCGGGCGCCGGACTCGGCCGGGCGGAGGCCCTGGCCCTGGCCCGTGGCGGCGCCGCGGTGGTGGTCGGCGATGTGGCACCGGCCGCGAAGGACGTGGTCGAACAGATCCGGGCCGAGGGCGGCCGCGCGGAACTCGTGCTCGGCGATTCGGGCGACAGGGAGACCGCCGATGCGTTGATGGCGGCGGCCGAGGGCCTCGGCGGGCTGCACATCGTGGTCAACAACGCCGGATTCTGCCGCGACAAGATGATCTTCTCCATGTCCGACGAGGAGTTCGATTCGGTGGTCCGCGTGCACCTGCGCGGCCACTTCCTGCTCTCCCGCAACGCCTCCGCGTACTGGCGCGATGCGGCGAAGGCCTCGGGCGGCGAGGTCTACGGCCGGGTGATCAACACCTCGTCGGAGGCCTTCCTGTTCGGCTCCGTGGGGCAGCCGAACTACGCCGCGGCGAAGGCCGGCATCGCGGCGCTCACCATCGCCACCGCCCGCGGTCTCGGCCGGTACGGGGTGCGCGCCAACGCGATCTGCCCGCGCGCCCGGACGGCCATGACCGAGGGCGTCTTCGGCGACGCGCCCGACGGCACCGTCGACCCGCTCTCGGTGGATCACGTCGCCCGGTTCGTGCGCTTCCTCGCCGGTCCGGAGGCGGAGAAGATCAACGGCCAGGTGTTCGTGGTGCACGGCGGCATGGTGGCGCTGATGGCGCCGCCCAGCCTGGAGCAGCGATTCGACGCCGCATCGGGTCAGTGGGACGAGGCCGATCTCGCGGCCGCCGTGGGCGGCTACTTCGCGGACCGCGACGACCGCATGTTCGTCGCCGCACAGCTGGAAGGGTGATCGTGATGGCGCGACTACAGGGGAAGCGGGCGCTGGTCACGGGCGCCGCACGGGGTCAGGGCGCCGCCGTGGTGCGTCGCTTCGTGGCCGAGGGTGCGCAGGTGCTGTTCGGTGACGTGCTCGACGAGCAAGGTGCGGCCCTCGCCGACGAGCTCGGCCCCGCCGCGGTGTACCGGCATCTCGATGTGACCAGCGAGGACGACTGGGCCTCCGCGGTTTCCGCGGTGCAGGAGTCCTTCGGCGGCCTCGACATCCTGGTGAACAACGCGGGCGTGCTGCTCTTCTCGGCCCTGGAGCAGACCGCGCTGGCCGACTACGAGCGCGTGATCCGGATCAACCAGTTCGGCTGCTTCCTCGGCATGCGCGCCGCGGTCGAGCCGATGAAGGCCGCCGGCGGCGGATCGATCGTGAACACCTCCTCGGTCGAGGGGCTCGGCGGCATGCCGTACCTGACCGCGTACACCGCCAGCAAGTTCGCGATCCGCGGAATGACCAAGTCCGCCGCGATGGAACTGGGCCAGTACGGAATCCGCGTCAACTCCGTGCACCCCGGGATGATCGACACCGCGATGGTGGCCGATGCGCTGGGTGGCAACGAGCCGCCCACCGATTGGCTCAAGCAGCGCCTGCCGATCGGCCGGCAGGGCACCGCCGACGAGATCGCCTCGCTCGTACTGTTCCTCGCCTCCGATGAGAGCAGCTACAGCACGGGCGCCGAGTTCGTCGCCGACGGTGGCGCCACCGCGACGCACGCACTGAAGCTGTAAATGCCTTCGGCTGCAGCGATCCGCGCGGTCGTCGAGGCCTCGCCGGCCGCCGTCGCCGCGCACGACAAGGCCGCCTGGACGGCGTTGTTCGCCCCGGACGGGCAGGTGCACGACCCGGTGGGCTCACGCCCGCAGACCACGTCTGAGGCGATCAGCCGGTTCTACGACATGTTCATCGCGCCGAACCGGATCGTCTTCGACGTGGAGCACGATGTGATCGACGGGGGCACCATGATCCGCGATCTCACCGTGCACACCACCATGAGCACCGGTGTCACCCTGCACATCCCGATGCACCTGCGCTACACCGTGGTCGGTGAGGGGGACACCGCGCGGATCGCGGGGTTGTACGCGCACTGGGAGCTGCGCGGAATGATCGCGCAACTGCTGCGTTCGGGACCGCGTGGTCTGGCGGCGGGAACCATCCTGGGGCCGAGGCTCTTCCGCACTCTCGGTGTGCAGGCGGCGGCCGGTTTCCTCGCGGGACTGCGCGGCGTCGGGTCGGCGGGCCGTCGTCGCGCCGTCGAGCTATTGCGTGCGCAAGGGCTCCGAACCGGCAAGGCCCTCGCCGCCGGACCGATGGTCACCGTCACCGTCTTCGACGGCACCCGGCGCGGCCTCGCCCTCGTCGACTTCACCCCCACCACCCCTACCGCCGCCGGGTCCCCCGCCATCAGGCTCCACTTCCCGACTTAACGTCGTTAGCCCACACCCCGTCCTGGGGAAACACCTGCATCGATTGCTAGTGACTAGGCGGTAGCTCGGCCGTCGCGCTCCGCCATCGCGGCGCGGACCCGCCGGATCAACACGTCCGGACGATGCGCGAGCGGTCCGGCGGTCACGATGATCAACCGCCACCCGTCGGCCTGCAGGGCGTTCCACTTCTCCGCGTCGTGCGCATGCTGCTGCGCGGAGCGGTGATGCGCGCCGTCGTACTCCACCGCCACCTTGAGCTCCGGATCAGCGAGGTCGAGGTAGTAGGCACCGTCGAACACCGGCACCTGCGGGACCATCGTGACCAGGCCGACGCGGTGAAGAGTGAGGCGCGCGAAGGACTCCCACGGTGATTCGGCCCGCTCGTCCGCCTCGTCGAGCACGGCCCGCACCCGAGTCCCGCGCCACCACTCGCGCCGGTCGAGCTCGCGCTCGATCGCGGCGCGCGTGGTCATCGCCGGGCGCCGGACCCACGCCGGCCGGGTGGCCGTGGCCGGACGCCCGTGCACGCGCAGGCACTGATCTATGGCCGCGATCGCCTCATCCCCGGGGGTGTATCGCGCCAGGTCGATGGCGGTCCGGACGGCGGACGTGTACCGCAGCGCACCGTCGACCACGATCTCGGAGGGTTCCAGCGCGGCCATCCGGCAGATGACGCCGCGCCGCCGGATCTGCCGCGGCCCCATCACCTCGACGAGCGTCCGGGAGCCGGCCATCGTGTGCCCGTGCAGCCGGGCCGCGGACCAGCCGCACAGCGTGGACTCGGGGTACAGCCGCAGCATCGCGGTGGCGAGATGACCGATGTCGGGCTGCACGCCGCGCCGCACCCGGACGCCGCCGGTGACGCAGCGGTGACTCCGCTCGACCGCGTAGCGTCCCTCGGCGGCGATCAGGTCCCGCGACAGGAACACCTCGCGCTCGAATTCCTCCATACCCATTGGACGCACCGGCGCCGGATTCGGCTCCGAACCGGACTTGGTTGCACTTCGGGTAGCTGTTCTCCCAGGACGAGATGTGGGCTAACGACGTTAAGTCGGGACAGGGGTGGGGCGGGCCGGGGGTTACGACGGGGCGGCGGAGGCCACGCGGGAGAGGGTGAGGGCTGCGGCGCGGACGGCGGGGGCCACCCGCTCCGGGCGCATGCGGTTGCTCCAGCCGGCCACGGAGACGGCGGCGACCGGGGCACCGTCGGCGTCGAGGATCGGACAGGCCACGCAGACCGTCCCGTTCCCGGACTCCTCGCGTTCGTAGGCCACCCCCTCTTCGCGGATCCGCTGCAGCTGCCGGCGCAGGATCACGGGGGAGGTGATGGTGCGGGTGCTCAGGCGGGGCAGGCCGGTGGCGAGCACCGGCGCGAGGGCCTGCTCGCCGGCGAAGGCCAGGATCGCCTTCCCCACGCCGGTGGCGTGCGCGGGCATGCGGCCGCCCACCCGGGAGGCCAGATCGGGAGCGTCCGGACCGGGCAGTACCTCGAAGTAGACGACCTCGGTGCCCTCCATCCGTGCCATGTGGACGGTGTTGCGGGTGGCGGATCGCAGGTCGGCGAGCACCGGTCGCGCGGCATCGACGAGATCGCGGTGCCCGGTCGCGAGCTGGCCGATCTCGAACAATCGAAGTCCCAGTCGCAGTGATGTTCCCGAGCGTTCGAGTAGGCCCGCGTCCACCAGGTTCCCGGTCAGACGGTGCGCGGTCGACTTCGGTAGACCCGTGCGGCGGGCCAGCTCGGACACCCCGAGTGCACCGTCGCCCGGGCGATAGGCGGCGAGCAGCGCGGCGACGCGCGCGACCACCGCACCGTCGTTCCGCTCAGCGGGACACATGCATTGAGTGTGGCAGCCACCGCACCGCATCGTGGGGGTTATGACGGAGAAGGTGACCGCGGCCATCGTCGGCCCGGGGAACATCGGCACGGACCTGCTGGCCAAGCTACGGCGCAGCGAGCACGTGGACGTGAAGTACATGGTGGGCGTGGACCCGGAATCGGACGGCCTCAAGCGGGCCGCCGAACTGGGACTGCAGACCTCGGCGGAGGGCGTCGATTGGCTGCTCGCGCAGCCGGAACCGCCGCGCATCGTCTTCGAGGCGACCTCGGCGAAGGCGCATCTGACGAACGCGCCGCGGTACGCCGAGGCCGGGATCGTGGCGGTCGACCTGACGCCGGCGGCGGTGGGGCCGCTGACCTGCCCGGTGGTGAACCTCGAGGACAAGATCGACGCCCCGAACGTCAACATGATCACCTGTGGTGGGCAGGCCACCATCCCGATCGTGCACGCCGTCAGCCGGATCACGCCGGTGAGCTACGCGGAGATCGTCGCCTCGGTCTCCTCCCGGTCCGCCGGACCCGGCACCCGTGCCAACATCGACGAGTTCACCGAGACCACGGCGCGGGCCATCGAAGAGGTCGGTGGCGCCGCCAAGGGCAAGGCAATCATCATCATCAACCCTGTCGAGCCGCCGATGATCATGCGGGACACGGTGTTCTGTGCCATCGACCCCGATGCCGATCGGGACGCGATCACCGCCTCGATCGAGCAGATGGTGGCCGATGTGCAGGTGTACGTGCCCGGATACACCCTCAAGGCGCCGCCGCAGTACGACGAGCCCCGACCCGGCTGGGAGGGCAAGGCGCGCGTCGCCGTGTTCCTGGAGGTCGCGGGCAACGGCGACTACCTGCCCACCTACGCGGGCAACCTCGACATCATGACCGCGGCCGCCGCGCGCGCGGGCGAACTCATCGCGCAGCGAATCCTGAACGGAGTGAACGCATGACCGGGATCAACGGCGCCCTGTGGAGCGACCCGAACCGCGACGTGCGCATCGTCGACACCTCGCTGCGGGATGGCAGCCACGCGATGGCCCACCAGTTCACCGAGCAGAACGTGCGCGACACCGTGCGCGCGCTCGACGATGCGGGTGTCTCGCTCATCGAGGTCACGCACGGCGACGGCCTGGGCGGGTCGACCTTCAACTACGGCTTCTCGCTGGTCGACGAGCGCAAGCTGATCGCCGCCGCCGTGGACGAAGCGCAGCAGGCGAAGATCGCCGTGCTCATGCTCCCCGGCCTCGGCACCGTCGAGGACATCCGGGTCGCGGCCGATCTCGGGGCGGGCGCGCTGCGCATCGCCACCCATTGCACCGAAGCCGATGTCTCGATCCAGCACTTCGGCGCCGCACGGGATCTGGGACTGGAGACCGTGGGCTTCCTCATGCTCTCGCACATGTCCACGCCCGAGGCGCTGGCGAAGCAGGCCCGGATCATGGCCGATGCCGGCTGCCAGTGCGTGTACGTGGTCGATTCCGCCGGGGCACTGATCCTGGAGGATGCGGGCGAGCGCGTGGCCGCACTCGTCGCCGAGCTCGGCGAGGACGCGCAGGTGGGCTATCACGGGCATCAGAACCTGAGCTTCGGCGTGGCCAACTCGGTGCTCGCCTACCGCGCAGGGGCCAAGCAGATCGACGGCTCGCTCCTGGCGCTCGGTGCGGGCGCGGGGAACTCGCCCACCGAGGTGCTGGCGGCGACCTTCGAGCGGCTCGGAGTACGCACCGGCACCGATAAGGACGCCCTGATGGCGGCCGCGGAGGACGTGGTGAAGCCGTACATCACGCGCCTGCCGGTGATGGACCGCAGCTCGATCGTCCAGGGCTATGCCGGGGTGTACTCCAGTTTCCTGCTGCACGCCGAGCGGGCGGCGGACCGGTACGGCGTTCCCGCGCACGAGATCCTGTACGAGTGCGGTCGCCGCGGCTACGTGGGCGGCCAGGAGGACATGATCATCGCGATCGCGGTCGAGATGTCCGCGGCGCAGAAGGTCTAAACGCCTACCCCGGACACGACTTAACAGCGTTAGCCCACACGGCGTCCTGAGGAGACGTCTGCTGCTAACGCTGTTAAGTCAGTACGGTGTCAGTCTTCGAGGCGGATCGCCTGCGTGGGGCACTGACTGATCGCGTACTCCACGTCTTCCTTGTCCGCGTCGGTGAGGCCCTCGTCGGTGGCTTCGGCGAAGCCCTCGTCGTTGACCTCGAAGATGTCGGGCCGGATCCCTTCGCACACACCGAAACCCGTGCAGGCATCGCCGATGATGATCTTCATGAGGTTCTCCTTCGGGTGTTACGGGGCGAGGACGGCGGTCACGGAGCCGAGCGGCCCCATATCGGCGACGACGGTGTCGCCCGGTCGGACGGATTCGGCCCGCGTCATCGATCCGGGCAGGACGACGTGGCCGGGTTCGAGCGTGGTCCCCAGCGGTCCGACGGTGTTCGCGAGCCACACCAGGGCGTTGATGGGGGAGCCGAGGACGGCGCCACCGGTACCGGTGCCCACCTGGTTGTTGCTGATCCAGAAGGTGCAGCCCACCTCACGCAGATCGAGGGCGTCGATGCGGGTGGGCTTGCTGCCGAGGACGACCCCGCCGGACGAGGCGTTGTCGGCCACCGTGTCGACGATCGAGATGTTCCAGTCGCGGATCCGCGAATCGACCACCTCCAGTGCCGGGACCACGTAGTCGATGGCGCGGATCGCATCCGCGACGGTCACGCCGGGGCCGCGCAGCTCGCGCCCCAGGATGAAGCCGATCTCCGGTTCGATCCGCGGCTGCAGCCACCCCGACGCGTCGATCGGAAGGTGTTCGAGGTGGAACATCGACGCCGTCAGGTGGCCGAAGTCGGGCTCGAAGACGTTCATCTGACGCTGCATCGCCAGCGAGGCCAGGCCCACCTTGTGGCCCTTGACCGCGTCGCCCGCGGCTTCCCAGCGGCGCACCTGCTCCTGCTGGATCCGGTAGGCGTCGGTGATGGTGGCCTCCGGGAACGTGCCGATGATCGGCTCGATCGGGGTTCCGGTGGTGTACGCGCCCAGCAGGGCGTCGGCCGCTGCGGAGACGGCGGATTCATCCATGCCCCGATGGTAGAACACGTTCCATTGCTGCGCGGCGAAACCGCTCGCTACCGATGGGTAGCTAGCAGTGTGTGCAGGCGAATCGCCTGGTGGCGGTGTGGGCTAACAACGTTAAGTCAGAGGGGGTCAGTCGCGGGGGAGGCCGAGGAGGCGTTCGGCGGCCACGTTGCGGAGGATCTGGGAGGTGCCGCCGGCGATGGAGAGGCAGCGGGTGAGGAGGAATTCGTAGCGCTCATCCTCAGGATCCTCGGGGCCGGCGAGGGCACCGTCGGGACCCAGGCAGAGGAGCCAGGCCTCCGCGACCGCCTGACGGTGCTGCACGCCCACCAACTTGCGCACGCTCGACGCCGGGCCCGGGTCCTGTCCGCCGACGCTGGCGATCACGGCACGCAGATCGAGCAGGGCGCACGAGGCGGCCTCGGTGATCAGGCCGCCGAGCTCGGCATCGTCGATCTCGGGGCGGTCGATCAGTGCCTCCAGCCGGGCGCCGAGGCCGCTGCCGCTCATCGCCACTCGCTCGTTGGCGAGCGTGGTGCGCGCCAGCCGCCAGCCGCCGTTCACCTGCCCGACGACGCACTCGTCGGGCACGAAGACCTCCTCCAGGAAGACCTCGTTGAACCGCTCGTCGCCGGTGATCTCGCGCAACGGCCGGATCTCGATCCCGGGGGAGCGCATATCGACCAGGAAGTAGGTGATGCCCTTGTGTTTCGGAGCCTCGGCATCGGTGCGAGCCAGGCAGATCGCCCAATCGGCGGCGTGTGCCAGCGAGGTCCACACCTTCTGCCCGGTGAGCAGCCAGCCGCCCTCGGTGCGGACGGCACGCGTGCGCAGCGCCGCCAGATCGGATCCGGCCTCCGGCTCGCTGAACAGCTGGCACCAGGTGATCTCGCCCAGCAGCGTGGGCCACACGAAGCGCTCCGCCTGCTCCGGGGTGCCGTGTTCCAGCACCGTGGGCGCGGCCCACGCCCCGATCACCAGCGGCGGCCGCTCGACCCCCGCGGCATCGAGCGCCGCGTCCAGCACGATCTGCTCCGCCGGACCCGCGCCGCGGCCGTAGGGCGGCGCCCAATGCGGCACCAGCAGACCGGATTCGGCCAGGGCGCGGCGACGTTCGCCCTCGGGAAGCGCGGCGATCGCCTGCGCCTGCGCGGCGGCACCCGCGTGGTCGCCCTCCACCGCGTAGTCGTAGGTGCGGCGCACCCCGCGGCGCGCGAGTTCGGCGGCCCGGCGCCGCAGACCGTCGGTGCCGCCGAGCAATTGGCGCAGGGCCACGGCGCGCCGCAGGTACAGGTGCGCGTCGTGCTCCCAGGTGAAGCCGATGCCACCGAGCACCTGGATCGCGTCCTTGGCGTTCGCGACCGCGGCGTCCACCGCCCCCGCCGCCGCGACCGCGGCGGCCAGTTCGTGCTCGGCACCGGTTCCGGCACTACGCGCCGCGTCCCAGGCCAGCGCGGCGGCCTGCTCCGCGCGACACAGCATGTCGGCCGTGATCTGCTTGATCGCCTGGAAGGAACCGATCGGCTTGCCGAACTGCACGCGCACCTTCGCGTACTCGGCGGCGGTGCGCAGGGCCCACGACGCCACGGCCGACGCCTCCGCGGCCGCGAAGGTGCCGAACCAGGCGCGCGCGGACTCCGCGGTGAGCCCGGGAACCTCCGTATCCTGCGCGAAGACCGGCTCCTGCAGGCGGATCCGGCCCAGGGGCCGCGAGGCGTCCAACGCCTCCTGCGGTTCGACGACGACGCCGGGATGCCCCGGGGGCAGCAGGTGCCAGGTGCCGGACGGGGACGCCACCAGCAGGTGCGATCCGGGGGTCGCATCGACGGCGAGGGCCCCGTCGCCACCGAGCACCAGCGCCGCGCGCGCCTCGCCCGCCGCCAGGGACTCACGTACCGCCGCCAGCCGGTCGGTGCCGCGGAGCAGGTCCTCCAGCAGGGCCGCCACCGTGACGGTCCCCGAGACGGGCCCCGGCGCGAGCGCCAGCGTGGCCGCCTCGACCGCCGCGGCCGCGTCCTCGGCGGTTCCGCCCATGCCGCCGAGCTCCTCCGCCAGCGTGATGCCGAAGACGCCGATCTCGGCGAGCCCGCGCCAGACCTTCTCGGCGGCGCCGGAATCACCCGACCGAACCGCGTCGATCGGATGGGCGCGCTCGGCCCAATCCCGGATCGAATCGGACAGCGCGAGCTGGACATCGGTGACGGCGAGGGCCACGGTTCTCCTTCGGCCCGCGGATCAGCGGGGCTTGGTGGGGGAGGGCGACGGTGCGGGCGAGGACGGTGCCGGCTTCCCGGAGGGCTTCGGCGACGCCGCGACGGAAGGCGAGCCGGACGGTGCCGCGGACGGCCGGGCCGAGGGCTGCGGTGCGCCGCCCGCCGGTGCCAGCCGCAGCGTGACACCGTCGCGGCCGCGCACCGATCCCAAAGCGGTGTCGAGCAACTGGCCCGCGTTGATCGTCGACAGCGGCTCCGCGATGGCACGAGCCGAGGGCAGCACGAGCTCCGAGAGGTACTTCACGCTGGGCGCGGCATCGTCCTCGAACTTCTGGATCACCTTGAACAGCTCCAGCATGCCGTCCTTGATCACGTTGGGGTAGTCGCCCTCCATGATGTACGACACAGCGAACGGAGCCATCTCGCCGTAGCCCTTGCCGAAGGTGCGCAGCGGGGCGTCGAGCGAGAGCAGCAGCGGCCCGATCTGATCGGCGCGCGGCGTGATCGAGTTGAAGGACTTGAGGATGTCCCCGATATCGGGGAGCTGCCGCAGGATCGCGGTGGCGGTGAGGACCGCGCCGGCATCGATGGTGGGCACCGTCTGCTGCTGTTCCGGCAGCGCCGCATCGGCCCGCTTGAGGAGTCGCTGCACCGTGCCCGGATCGAGCTGGCTCATCAAGCGCGACAGCGAACTCGACAGGGCGCCGATGGTGGAGTCCGAGGTGTCCACGATCCCGGCCAGCCGCGCACCGTCGGGCAGCGGCGGACCGTCGCCCTTCGACAGCGTCAGGTAGGTCTCGCCCAGGCCGGAGAGGTTCTGGACCCGCACCCTCGCACCGGCGTTGATCCGGGTGTCCTTGGCGTAGCGCACCTCCACCTCGACCCGATCGGCGTCCACGCGCAGCGCCTTCACGGTGCCCACCTCGACACCGCGGTCGAGCACTCGCGAGCCCTCCATGAGCCCGTTCGCGTCGGTCAGCTGGATGTAGGCGGTGCGCTGTCCGGACGGCGAGAGCCACTGCACGCCCTGCTGTCCCAGCAGCAGCACCGAGACCACGACCAGAGCCACCAGCCCCAGGGCCGAGGCGAGACCCGAGCGCGTCATCGTGCCTGTCCGATCATCCGCAGGAGTTTCACCGCGGACGGCGAGAGGTCCTCGCCGCTCGCGCTGCGCACGGACTCCACCTTCACGGTGGGCTTGGCGACGAACGGGGCGAGGTTCTTGTTCACCAGGATCGAGCCGCCGTGGATGGCGGTACCCAGCGAGACCATATCGGCGGTGAGCAGTTCGAACAGGTCCGATGACGAGTTCATCAGCGGGATCAGCCAGTACCCCTGTTGCAGCATGCCGCCGACGGCGGGGAGCAGCACGCCGATGTTGGACATCAGCTTACCCTGGTTCTTCCAGTACTTCATGTTGTACGGGCTGAGCGTGTACTTGAAGTTGGCCTCCTGCTTGGCGGTGCGGTCCGCCATCTCGGACACCGAATCGAGGAGACGGTTCACCTCGGCGGTCGACGCGCCGATACCCGTCACATCACGGCTGAGCTGGTTGGAGAGCTGCTCGAACTGCGGGCGCTCCTTGGGCAGTGAGGTGTTCAGCTTCGTGATGGTGCGGCTGATGTCCTGCACCGAACCGCTGCCGAAGTAGTCGGCGAGAATCGTCAGGGTGCTCTCCACCGATCGCGGCGGACTCGTCTGTGCGAGGGGAAGCGTGGCCCCGGCGCGCAGCTGAGTGGAGCTGGGCGAGGGCTTCTCGGGCGCCTCGAGCCGCACGTAGGCCTCACCGAGCAGGGTGTCCTGCAGCACCGAGGCGTGGATGTCGGACGGGAGCGCGACGGTCTTGTCCACGCGGGTGGTGACCGTGGCCGCGGACTCCCCGAGCGAGACCGCTTTGACCCGCCCCACGGTGAGCCCGCCCAGCGCGAGCCGCGCGCCCACCGGGAGGTTCAGGACGTCGGCGAACTCCATCTTCAACTCGTACTGATCACCGTCGGACAGCGGATTGCGCAGGTCCATGTTCGCCGGGCTCACCGTGCACCCCGTGAGGGTGGCGGCGGCGACCACCGCGAGGGTGGCCGATACCGGACGCGGTAGCCACCGCACCGTTCGCCTCATCATCGACCTCCCTGGAGGGGCAGCTGGAGCAGGTTGACGGTGGCCACCTGGGCGGAGCCGCCGGCCACCGAGCACGCGCCCGGGACCTCGGCATTGACGCGGGCGCACAGGGCCGCCGGATCGCGCGTGGCGACCGTGGTGACGGGCACGCCCGCCACGGTGGTCTCGGCACCGTCGCCCCGGGGCAGGTAGGGCGCGATCTGGGACCCGAATACCGGGAGCATCTTCGCGAGCGCCTCGTTCGAGCGCACCGATGTGGCCGCCAGCTTCACGGCATCGGCGGCGAGCGTGCCACCGGGCCGCAGGATCGCGCCGTAGCGGCGCATCGCATCGTCACCGACCAGGAAGAAGACGGGCAGCGTCTGGAAGATCTCGGAGACCGCGGGGAAGGTGACGCGACCGTACTGATCCATCACGTTGGCCGCGTGCTGCAGCGTGAGCAGCATCTCGCCCCACTGCGCGTCGAAGCTCTGCATGAGCGGCCGCACGTTGCTGACCACCGTGGTCACGTCCCCGAGGAAACCGGCGGGATCGCTGAGCAGCGTCGACAGGTTGGTGAGGCTGCGGGCGGCCTGCGGCGGAACGCTGGGGCCGACCTCCTTGTCGAGCGTGGTGAGCAGCTTCCCGAGATCTGCCGAGGCGCCGCCCTCGGTGACCGAATCCACGAGGCGGGTCGCCGATTCCGTGGTCTCGGAGATCGACTTCGGGGTGGCGGTGTTGTTCCGGCCGATGCAGTTCTCGGAGCCGAGGGTGGGACCGGTGGAGTAGTTGCCCACGAGTTCGAGGGTGCGGTCGGCCAGGATCGAGGTGGCCCGGGTGACGGCCTTGACCGACGCCGGCAGCGTGCGTCCGGACACGTCGAAGGTGACCTTCACGCCGTCGGCCTGCGGTTCGACCGTGCGGACCGAGCCGATCTTCACGCCCATCTGCGTGACGTCGTTGTCCGGATACAGACCGATGCCGTCGGCGAGGAAGGCGCACAGCGTGCTCGACGAGGCCGCCTGTGCGGTCCCGGTGCCCACCGGGACCGCCGTCAGCGCGAGCGTGCCGACGACCGTGAGCAGGCCGATCTTCCCGGGCCGCATCAGCAGCTCACCGTCGCGGTGGGGAAGCACAGCTTGCTGGCGAGGACGGTGTCGGGCGACATCGGCTTGCCCTGCTTCTCCAGCCCCTTCTGCATGGTGTCGATCGACTTCTGCAGCTCGCCGATCATGGCGGGGATGGTGACGTTCGTGGTCTTCAGCGCGGATTCGATGGTGGTGAAGGCGTTCCCGAGCTGCTCGCGGTACTTCCAGTACAGATCGAGGAAGGGCTTGATCTTGCCGAACATGCCCGCCAGGCCCACATAGGCGAGCCCGAAGTTGGCGGCGGTCTGGTCCAGCGTGACGATCGCGAGGGAGGCCTTGCGGATCATCGTCATGATGGTCTCCCGCTGATCGGCGAAGCCGGTGGCGTACTGGGTGCTCACGTTGATGATGCGGCCCACCTGATCACGCTGTTCGGTGAGCTGCCCGACCAGTGAGTTCACGCCCTCGACGATGTTGTCGACGGAGCCGGGGTTGGCGTCGAGGCCGGTGCTCAGCGCCTTGATCGACGTTGCGAGCTGGGTACGGTCGATGGGCACCAGCTTCTCGGGGACGTCCTGCAGCAGATCGCCGATGCTGTACGGCAGGCTCACCCGGGAGCTCGGAATCGGCTTGTCGCCCAACGCGGCCTTGCCCGCCGAGGTGACGGCCACGTAGAAGCCGCCGGCCACGGTGAGCATGCGGACCGCGACCGAGGTCTGATCGCCCACGAAGACCCCGTCGTCGATGCGCGCCGTGACCCGGACGGAATCGCGTTCGAGCTCAACGGACTTGACCGATCCGATCCGGACGCCCGAGGCGCGTACCTCCACGCCCGCCTTGATCAGCGCGGCGTCCTGCGTGGTGAACGAGAGCTCCTTCTGGCCGGGCGGGCGCACGTACACGTACGCGAGCCCGGCGGTGATGAGCAGCGCGATCGTGACCGCGACGGCACCGATCTTGGTGGTGCGGGTCATGAGCCCCCGGAACGGGGGACGGCCGGTGAAGATCATTTCAGGCACACCGTCACATTCGTGCCGCCGAGCAGCACCGTGGTCGACTTCGGGAGCTGGGCCTCGCCCTTGGAGCAGGTGGTGGGCGGGGTGCCGAGGAGCGCGGCCACGCCGGTGAACAGGCCCGGCAGTTTGCTCATCGCCTGGACCGCCGCCTGCGGGTCCTTGAACGCGGTGGTGAACAGGCGCTCCACATCGAGCTCCTTGGACAGTCCGAGCGCCGTGAGCGTGCGGTTCGTCGCGGCGCCGAAACCCGGTCCGTAGGTGGCGGTCCGGCGGAACTCGTCGAGGTTCTCGAGCACCTTCGTCAGCAGCAGATCGAAGTTGGTGACGAACTCCACCACCTGCGGCGAGTAGTCGTTGATCATGTTCGCCACGCGGGTCACGTTGTCGATCAGCGTCTTGATCACCACCTGCCGGTCGGCGAGGTTCGCGGTGATCTTGTCGATGGCGCCGAAGGTCTGCGCGGCGGTGGTGTCGTCGCCCTGCAGCAGGCCGAGCAGATTGCGGGTCAGCTCGTTCACATCGTCCGGGCTCAGCGTGCGCAGCACCGGGGCGAGACCGTTGAACAGCGTGGTGATGTCGAACGACGGCGTGGTCCGCGACATCGGGATCGACGTGGTGGGGATGCCGCCACCCGAGGTTCCGGGCTCCACCTCGATGAAGCGTTCACCGGTGAGGTTGCGGTACTTGACGGCCACGCGCGTGGTGGAGGTGACCGGATGCTGGTTCTGCGCGGTGAACCCGACCACGGCCTCGTTGCCGGTGTCGGTGCCGCGCACGTCGACCGATGTGACCTTGCCGATGAGCACGCCGCGCAGCCGCACATCGCTGCCCACCCGCAGGCCGGAGGCGTCGGACAGGTGGGCCTCGTAGCCGCGGGTGTCGCCGTCCACCGGATTGCGCAGCGCGGCGAAGATGCCCGCCGAGACGAGCAGGGTGATCACCAGGGCGACCGCGAGCCAGATCGCGGCGCGAGTGTTCTTGGTGCGCATGGCTCAGCGACCCCCCGTCGACAGGACCGAGGCGGCGGCCGGGAAGCGGTCGGCGACGACGTTCATGCGCAGCGCGGTGCCCTCCGGGACGGTGACGAAGGCCGAGTTGAGGCCCGAGATCATGGGGATCACCTGGCGCGGGATGCTCACGGTGCGCATCACCTTGGTGGTGGCGTCCATGATCACCTGCAGCAGGACGGTTCCCGGCTTGAAATCCGCCTCGTGCGAGCCGAACATGTCGGCCAGCGGGGTGAAGAAGCCGGTGCCGAGCAGGGTGGTGGTGGCATCGACCTTGTCGTAGGAGTTCACGACGAAGTCGAGCGTGCCGGCCTTCTCACCGCCGCGCAGCTGCGGGACGAACCAGCCCTCGAAGGCCGCCTCGATGATGCCCGGCACCCCGTCGACCGTGGTGCGCACGGTGCGCAGGGTGGTGCCGATCGGCACCTGCGTCGACAGCGCGTTCTGCCGCTCGACGGCGAAGGCCACTTCCAGCAGCGGGGTGATCGCCTGGGTGTACTTGGTGGCCTTCTTGGTGACGTCGATGAGCTGCGGTGTCATCACACCGCCCACCGATATCGAGCTGCGGGTGAGCAGATCGGAGATGGTGTCGTTGCTCGACGGGGGCCGCAGGGTGGCGCCGCTGCGCAGCGCCGTGCCACCGCCGCGCGGCAGGAGCGCCATCTCGGTGACGCCGAAGTAGTTGCCGGGCTGGTACCGCACGGCGAGCGCGTCGGTGAGGCCGCGGATGCCGCCCTGGTCGAGCCGGATCGCCACCCGGGCCTGGCCGGGCCGGGGGATCTCGACGGCCTTGACCTCGCCGACCGGCACCCCGCGCAGGGTGACCCGGGTACCGGCCTTCACGCCGGGACCCACATCGGCCGATTCGACGGTGAGCGCCAGCCGATCATCGGAATCCGGGATCCGGGAGGAGATCACGGCCACGAGCACGCCGATCAACGCCACCGCCACCGCGGCCGCGCCCAGCGTGACGAAGATCTTCTGCTGGCGCTGCAGGGTTCCTCCGAGCAGTTCGTACATCGGTCCCCCTATCCCTTGAAGATGATCGTGGGAGTGACGCCCCACATCACGATGGTCAGAATGAAGTCCAGGGTCAGCACCGTCACCAGGCTGGCGCGCACTGCGCGACCGCTGGCCAGGCCCACGCCCTCCGGGCCGCCCTTGGCGAAATAGCCGTAGTAGCAGTGGATGATGGTGACCGCGGCGCAGAAGACGACGGCCTTCACCGTGGAGAGCAGGATGTCGCCCGGGCTGAGGAACTGCTCGAAGTAGTGGTTGTAGGTGCCCTGCGCCTGGCCGTGGAAGACCACCACGATCAGCTTGCAGGTGAGGAACGCCAGCAGCAGCGTGAGCAGGTAGGCCGGGATCACCACCACGATGCCGGCGATGAGGCGGGTGCTCACCACGTAGGGGATCGAGCGGATGCCGAGTGCCTCGACGGCGTCGATCTCCTCGGCGATGCGCATCGAGCCGATCTGCGCCGTCATGCGGCAGCCGGCCTGGGCGGCGAAGCCGATGCCGGCGGAGATGGGGATCATCTCCCGGATGTTCGCCAGGCCGCCGATGACGCCGGTGAGCGGCCCGAAGCCGATCAGGTTCAGGCCCGCGTAGGCCTCGATCGCCACGGCGGCGCCGCTGGCCGCGCCGAGGATCACCATCATCACCACGACGCCGCCGTCGACGATCACCGAACCGCGGCCCCAAGCGAGAGTCTTGAGCACACTGGAGGTTTCGCCGCGGTACTTCCGCAGCGCGACGGGCACCAGGTAGATCGACTGCGCGACGAACAGGACGGCTTCGCCGATCCGGGCGACCGCGGTGACGGGCTTCGAGGCTGAGGCGGTGGTCATCACGCCACCTGACTCGGGAAGAACATGGTCTGGATCTGGGTGAGTCCCAGGAAGGACAGGAAGATCAGCGTGATCGACAGCACCACTGAGGAGTTCACGCCGTCGGCCACGCCGCGCGGACCGCCGCTGGCCTCCAGGCCGCGCAGGCCCGCGACCAGTCCGACGATCATGGCGCCGGTCTCGGACTTGAGTACCGCGAAGGCGAGATCGGACGGTGCTGAGAAGGCGCCGAACGACGACCAGAAGCCGCCCGAGCTGAGCCCGAACTGCCACACGGAGACGGTGAGCGCGATGAGCATCGCGACGGCGACGATCGCGACCAGCAGCATCGGCGCGATGATCATCAGCGCGAGCATGCGGGGCGCGATCAGGCGGGCGATCGGATCGACGCCCATGACCTGCATCGCCTGCAGTTCCTCACGGACCGTGCGCGAGCCGAGGTCGGCGGCGATGGCGGAGGCGCAGACACCGCCGAGCAGGACACCCGTGGCGAGCGGGGCACCCTGCCGGATGATGCCGATGCCGCTGGCTGCGCCGACCAGGGAGTTGGCGCCGACCGTGTCGACCAGTGCGCCCACCTGCACCGAGACGACGGCGCCGAAGGGGATCGCGACCAGGATGGCGGGCAGCGTGGTGACGCGCAGCAGGGTGACGGCCTGGGTGATGGTCTCACCGACTGCGAAGTTCCCCTTGACGATGCCGCGCACCGTCCACACGATGATCGACCGGGCCAGCAGGACCGACCGGCCGATGGTCGCCAGGCTGCGGGTGAAGATCGCCGCGAACTGGTACAGCCGGTACAGCGCCGCGGCCCTCACGCCACGTCTCCGAACTCCAGCATCGCGCTCCTCTTCCGCTAGGTGCGAACGGAGCGTAGCAAGCGGGCGGCAAAACTAGTACGTGTTTCAGTTGTTTACCGGGTGACCTGCGATGACAGGGTGTCTTTCTCAGTCTTTTATCAGCAAATTGACCGCGACACCCAGGCGCTTTTGCACCTCCGAAGCCGAGGCCCGATGGGTGACCCAGGCGACCAGATTGGCCATCCAGACGTCCGCGATCAGGTGGAAGGTGTCGCGCTGTTCGTCGGTCGGGTTCTCGACGCCGAGTGCGTGCGCGAACATCCCCTCCAGCAGTCGTCCGACCCGCTCCACCTCGGCCGCGGCGGTGGCATCCGCGAACATGAAGGCGCGCACCATCGCTTCGGTGAGCAGCGGTGCCCGCTGCAGGGCCTGAGTGTTGCGGTCGAGCACGAACATCAGGCGCTCGGCGTTGGTGTCGCCCGGCACCGTCGCCTTGCCGATCCGGTCGCCCGCGCGCTCGAACTGGCTCACCAGGCCGGCGACCAGCAGGTGCACCTTCGACGGGAAGTAGCGGTACAGGGTGCCCAGGGCCACATCGGCCTTCTTGGCCACGGCACGCATCTGCACGGCGTCGTAGCCGCCCTTGCGGGCCAGGGCGAGCGTGGCGTCGATGATCCGCTTGCGACGCTCCCGCTGGCCGGCGGTGTCCAGTTCGTCGCGGGCGGGCGCGGCGGGGGCTACCGGAGCGGCGGCGGTTGTGCCTTCGGGCGGCATGGAGGGTCACCTCTGTTTCGATCGACGTGGCTCCGAGCGGCCTGATCGAGGCGCCCGGAGGTTTTGACAATTGAAACAGGTTATCGTTGGATACCTGTGGTTTCCGGCCCCTATTCGACGAAAATCACACTCCCGGCTGCTCCCGGCGGGCGTATCCGGCCTCCACCCCGACCTTGGACGACTCCCACCACGACCGGTGCGCCGCGTACCACTCGACGGTCGCCGCGAGACCGCCGGCGAAATCGGCGTGTGCGGGCTCCCACCCCAGGTCGCGGCGGATCTTCGAGGAGTCGATCGCGTACCGCAGATCGTGTCCGGCGCGGTCGGGCACCACATCGAAGTCGTCCGCCGGGCGTCCCATCACCTCGAGGATCATCGCCAGCACGTCCCGGTTGGACCGCTCACCGTCGGCCCCGATCAGATAGGTCTCGCCGATCGCGCCCCGGTCGAGGATCGCCCACACCGCATCGTTGTGGTCGTCCACGTGGATCCAGTCGCGCACGTTCACGCCCGTGCCGTACAGCTTGGGCCGCACCCCGCTGAGGACGTTGGTGATCTGTCGCGGGATGAACTTCTCCACGTGCTGGTACGGCCCGTAGTTGTTGGAGCAGTTCGAGATCGTGGCCCGCACCCCGAAGCTGCGCACCCAGGCCCGCA
Source organism: Tsukamurella sp. TY48 (assembly GCF_019656655.1). Lineage (GTDB taxonomy): Bacteria > Actinomycetota > Actinomycetes > Mycobacteriales > Mycobacteriaceae > Tsukamurella > Tsukamurella strandjordii. Next base: position 2,365,798 of record NZ_BPMV01000001.1, read on the forward strand.
CCAGGTGATCCGATGAGGCCTTCGACGCCGAGTACGGGCTCGACGGGCGGTACGGGGTGTCCTCGGTGAACCGCTCCGGGGTGTCCAGCGGCAGATCGCCGAAGACCTCGTCGGTGGAGATGTGGTGCAGCCGCACATCGTGCCGGCGCACCGCGTCCAACAGGACCGCGGTACCGCGGATGTTGGTGTCCAGGAAGGGCCACGGATCGGACAGGGAGTTGTCGTTGTGGGTATCGGCTGCGAAGTTGACCACCGCGTCCGCGCCCGCCACCAGCTCGTCGACCACCGCCGGATCGGTGATCGATCCCTTGACGAAGTCGACGGAACCGCGCACCTCGTCGAGCGAGGACTCGTTGGCCGCGTAGGTCAGGGCGTCGAGCACGGTGATCGCCGCATCGGGACGGGTGGCGACGGTGCGCCGCACGAAGTTCGCGCCGATGAAACCGGCGCCGCCGGTGACCACGATGTTCATGCGACCAGGGTAGTGCGGCTGCAACGTCCGGTCCGCGCAGGCTATCCGTGAACGGCGGCCCGGCTGCGCGCCGCGCGGTCGGCCAGCAGGGTGCGTTCCCCGGCGTTGCGGGTGCGCTCCGCCGCCTCGTCGAACCGTGCGGCGGCCTCGGCATGGCGTCCGGCGCGTTCCAGCAGATCGCCGCGCACGCTCGGGATCAGCGGGGAATCGCCCAGCGCCGCCGGATCGACGGCGTCGAGCACGGCGAGCCCGGCGTCCGGACCGAAGGCCCGGCCGTGCGCCACCGCCCGGTTGACCTCCACCACCGGACCGGGTGCGGCCTGCGCCAGCGCGTCGTACAGGCGTGCGATGCGGGGCCAGTCGGTCTCGGCGGGAGACGCGGCGCGCGCGTGCTGTGCCGCGATCGCGGCCTGCAGGTAGTAGCGGCCCACCGGCCGCCCGGCGCGCGCGAGCTCCTCGGCGCGGGCCAGCGCCCCGAGGCCGCGGCGGATCAGCAGCCGGTCCCAGCGCGCCCGGTCCTGATCGTCGAGCAGTACCGGCCGGCCGGCCGTGTCGACCCGCGCGTCCAGGCGCGAGCCCTGCAGCTCGACGAGGGCCTGCAGGCCGTGGGTCTCCGGCTCGTCGGGGGCCAGGCCGGCCAGCATCCGGGCCAGGCGGATCGCCTCGCGGGCGAGCTCGGGACGCATCCAGTCGTCGCCCGCCGTCGCGGCGTAGCCCTCGTTGAAGATCAGGTAGATCACGGCCATCACATCGTCGAGGCGGCGCTCGCGTTCGGCGCCCGTCGGGAGTTCGAACTCCGCGCGGGCGGTGGTGAGGGTCTTCTTCGCCCGGGAGATCCGCTGCCCCATGGTCGATTCCGAGACCAGGAAGCCGCGGGCGATCTCGCCGGTGGTCAGGCCGCCCACCACGCGCAGGGTGAGGGCGGCGCGGGACTCGGGGGTGAGCGAGGGATGGCAGGACAGGAAGATCAGGCGCAGCGCATCGTCCTCGATGAAATCCACCTGGGCGTCGAGGTCGGGCATGCCGTCCTCCTCCCGCAGGTCACGGCCGAGCTCCTCGGTCTTGCGGCGCAGGGTCTCCGCGCGGCGGATGTGATCGATACCGCGGCGCTTGGCGGTGGTCATCAGCCAGGCCGCGGGATTGGTCGGCACACCGGCGGTGGGCCACTGTTCGAGCGCGGCGACGAGCGCGTCCTGCGCGAGGTCCTCGGCGAGCTGGATGCTGCGCGTCATCCGGGTGAGCGCGCCCACGAGGCGGACCGATTCGGCCCGCCAAGTGGCGGTGATCGCTTCGGCGGTGGTCCCGGCTGGCACGAACACCAGCCTAGGACCACCACCGGTGCGTCAGGCGTCGGACGGCGTGGGCTGCTCGTCGGAGATCTGACGGAGCGTGGCCACCATGGACACCTCCGGCCAGTACTTCGCGTGCAGGTCGGCGAAGTCCTGCTGTCCGGCGATCGCCTCCTCGACGGTGTCGTACTGCAGCAGCGCCCACCCGCCGACGACCTCCTTGGCCTCGGCGTAGGGGCCGTCGACCCGGGTGACCTCGCCCTGGCGGACCACGAAGTTCACCGCGTCCTCGGTGCCGTACAAGCCACCGCCGTCCAGGAAGACGCCCTTGGCGGCCTGCTCGCCGATGTAGGCGTCCATCGCATCGAACAACGCCTGCGGCGGCGTTCCGACCGCGGCGCCCTCTTCCATCCGTACCAGTCCCATGAAACGTGGCATATCGATCAGTCCTTCTGTGAGCGGTTTCTTGCACTGTCGCACGGACGTCGAACGAGGGACCGCCACTTCGACATCGGCCCGGAAGATTTTTCCGAGTCAGGCGGAGGGGGCGTCGAACCAGCGCAATAACCGCAGGTCGGAGTCGGGTTCGGCGGCGGCGAGCGCGGTCCATGCCCGGTCGGCGCGGGCGCGGGCGCGGGTGCCCGCCCAGTCCGCGGGGAGCAGTTCCGGAGGCAGCAGGGGGTCGGATTCGTGGGCCCGGGTGAACTCGGCGACCAGGGCCACCGTCATCGCCAGCCGGTCGGCGTGACCGGCCTCGCCGACCCGGTCGAGCGTCTCGTCCGCGAGCACCGCGAGCCGACGGTGCCCGTCGGCCAGCTCGTCGAGCGGCCACAGGCGCGCCGCCGCTGCCACGCCGCGGGCACCGCCCACGTCGAGGTCGGAGGTACTCAGGGTCGTGAGGTAGGCGGAGGCGCCGAGGCCGGCGGCGGTGCCGCGGAGCGCCTCCTCCCAGGCATGCGGCGATGCGTAGAGACCGCCCTGCACCGGGGCCCCGCCGAGCGCGAGGATCGCATCCCGCAGCCCGGTCCGGGCCTCGCGGGCCGACTCCGGGACGCCGAATCCGGCCAGGTGCCACACCCCGTCCCACGGCGCTTCGCCGCGATCCTGCGCGTACATCAACCGCACGTGCTCCCGGTCCGGCTCGATCCCGGCCCGCGTGGCGTCGGTCGCGGTGAGGACCGCGCCGCGCCCGCGGCCGCTGTGCGTGAACCGTCCCTCCGCGACGAGTCGTTTGATCGCCAGCCGCACCTGCTGATCGCCCATGCCGAGGAGTCCGGCCACCTCGTACAGCTCGCCCGCATCGATGGTGGCGTCCGAACGCAGCATCGATTCGATGAGCGCGCGGGTGCTGATCACGCCGTCAGGCATCCGGGCTCCTCCTCGACGACGATCCGGGTTCCCGGAAACGCTACCGCCAGATCGCCGAACAGGCGGGGCCGGTCGACGATCGCATCGGGCGGGTGCACGCCCGGGGGATTCGAGCCGTCCACGAGTTGGACGGCGATCAAGGCGGCGGGGGCCCCGGTGATCGCCGCCATATCGGCGAACAGTCCGCTCCCGGCAGGCGATTCCAGCCGGGCGAGCACCCGGCGCGGCGCGCCGTCGGCGGTGCCGTCCGCCGCCGCGAAGAACGCGGGCAGATCCCCGGCGGATCGCCGGTACCGCCCGAAACCGCCGGGGAGCGAGCGGATCACGCGCAGTGCCGACGGTGCGCCGAGCAACCCGGCAGCGTCCTCAGGGGTGAGTGCTCCGGAGTCGATGTCGCGCCGCAGGACGTCGAGGTAGGCGGCGGTGCCGGGGCGGAGCAGCATGAGGCACGCGGCATCTCCCGACGGGGACACGGTGCGCGACAGCGTGATCGGTTCCGGGTGGCCCACGGTGTATCCGGTGCCGCTGCGCCCACCGGGCAGCTGCAGCGAAACCGGGCGCAGTGGCCGGCGATGCGCGCGTGTGCCGTCCCGGATCTCCGCGACCCGGCCGCTGCACTGGTGCATCCAGTGCACCGCGGCCGCTCCGGCGGTGAGATCGCCGTCGTCGCCCCGTGCGGCCGCCGACGTGCCCGCATCCACGGGCCACGCGGTGTACACGTGGCGCACCGCGTCCAGCCGGGCCGTCGCCTCGGCCGCCAACAGGGTGCTCAGTCCGGGGCTCGCGCCCGCGCCGACCACCGCGCACACCCCGGCGCGCCGGGCGTCCGCATCGAGGTCGAGGAGCTCCAACGTGGGCTCCCAGTCGTCGCAGATGTCGACGTACCCGGTCCCGGTCTCGATCGCCGCCCGCAGCACGGCGACGCCGTACCGGTAGAACGGCCCGACGGTGCTGAGCACGAGGTCGACCTCCGCGTGCAGCGCGCGCAGGGCGGGGCCGTCGGTCACGTCGAGGCGGCGCGCCGTCACGCCCGCCCGACGGTCCGCGAGGCGCCCCGCCAGATCCGCCGCACGGCGGGCATCGCGGTCGGCGACCAGCAATCCGTCGATCCCGGGCAGATCGGCCAGGGTCGCGGCGGCCCGCGCGCCCATACCGCCGGCGCCGAGCACCGCGACCCTCATCGGGCGCCCTGCTGCTGCGTGAACCGCGTGAGCAGATCGAGGTAGCCGGGGGCGTAGATCGAGCGCGGCGCGAAGATCGCGCGGGCCGCGACGGTGAGCTCGTCGGCGCGGTACTCGATGTCATCGCGGGTGATGCTGTGGGTGGCACCGGGGAAGCGGTGCTCGGTGAGCAGCCCGGGGCGCATCCCCGCCTCGTACGCGCGGGCGGTCTCGTCGACGTCCACGTTGCGGTCGGCGTCGCCCAGGATCAGCAGTGTGGGCACCGCGATCGCCGGGATGGCGGGGGTGACATCGGCGCGGAAGTTCCGCTCGACGAACCCCCACCGGTCCGCGGACATCGGCGGATCGTCGACCGTCGACGCGAGGTAGGTCCCGTAATCGGCCCCTTGCCGGAGGAGGGCCACGCTCGCGGCCCGACGGTCCAGGGCCCGCGTCCGGTCCTCCTCGGAGGCGCCGGCCGCCCTGAGTTCGGCGAGGGTGTTGTACTCGCCCTGGCGCAGCCAGTTGACCGCGGCGCCGACCAGGATGAGGAACCGGATGTCCGGGCGCCGCGCGGAGATCTCCGGCAGCACCCAGCCGGCCTGGCTGACGCCCCAGGCGCCGATCCGGGAGCGATCGATGTCCGGGCGTCCGCGCGCCCAGTCCAGGGCCGCCGCGACCTCCGCGCCGCGGTCGGCCAGGGACTGCTGCAGCCAGTTGCCCGGGGAACCGTCGACCCCGGCCTTGTTCCACGCCAGCGTGGCGAAACCGGCCTTCGCGAAGGCCTCGGACAGCGGCTTGTAGCCGTCGTCGCGGGTGGCGTTCGCGGCGCCGTCGCCGTGCACCATGACCACGAGGCCGTGCGGCCCGGAGCTGCCCTTCGGTGTGGTCAGCAGACCGTCGAGGCGGCCCCCGGTGTGGGCGTCGGGGGCACTGCCGCCCGCGGCGAGCGCGTCGGTGACGGGGATGGTGACCCGTTGCTCGTCGTAGCCGAAGGTGTTCGCCCCCACGACCCAGGCACCGCCGCCGAGTACCACGACGACCGCCAGGAGGAGCGCACCGAGCGCGTAATACCGACTCTTCATGAAACGATCGTAGCAAAAACGATCGAAATGAAAAAGATAGTTCTAGACGTGATGCTCCAGAAGGCCGATCATCAGCGCCTTGCACTCCGCGAGCACGTTCCCCTCCTGATCCGAGAGGGTGGCCGCGACGTAGATCTTGCGGCCCTCCACCCGATCCACCCAGCCGTCCACGATCAGCTCGGGTCCCACGGGGGCCACGCGCCAGTAGGAGACGTTGAGGTAGGCGGTGCGGGCCAGCGGATGGCCGCCGCTGTAGACGATCCAGCCGAGGTGCTCGTCGAAGACGTTGGCGATCATGCCGCCGTGCGCGGCGTTGTTGCCGCCCACGTGCGCCCGGCGGAACCGGAGCAGCGAGCGCACGCCGCTCTCGTCGAACTTCACCATCCGCCAGGGCGTCTGCATCGCGCTGCCGCGGCCCGGCAGATCGGACACCCGGTTCGCGGGCCCGTCGCCCTCCTTGACCTCCCGGTACGGTTCGAGCGTGTCGACCGCCTCCCGGACCTGCGCGGCGGCCGCGGCGTAGGCGGCATCGTCGGCATCAGCGGCCACGGACAGATCGAGCAGGTCGCGAACGGCTTCGACGAATCCACCGAAGGAGGGCGGCGCCTCCCTGGGCTGGAACTTCGGGAATTCGGAGCGGCGGTCCACGCGGCGGGGGGTCTCGGAGGTGCTCACCGTCCGAGGTTAGCGCAGCGAATTCGGCTGCGCTCAGTGGGATTCGAGCACGGGCAACGGCGGCAGCGGCGTCTCGTAGAGCCAGGTGCGCCACAGGTCGCGCAGCGGCTCCGGGCTGTGCTTCGCGGCGAGTGTGACGAGGTTCTCGGTGGTCACCGATTCGTGCGCGTACTCCGAGGTCCATTCGTGCAGCAGCGTGAAGAAGGCCGGATCGCCCAGCGCCACCCGCAGAGCGTGCACCGTGATCGCGCCGCGCTTGTACACGCGGTCGTCGAACATGTCGTCCGGGCCCGGATCGCCGATCAGGATGTTCGCGGGCGAGTTCGCGAGCTTGGCGTAATAGCGCGCCACCATCTGCTGTGTGGTGGCCTCGCCGCACTCCTGCGCCCACAGCCACTCGGCGTAGCAGGCGAAACCCTCGTGCAGCCAGATGTCCTTCCAGCGGGTCAGGGTCAGGGAGTTGCCGAACCACTGATGTGCCAGCTCGTGCGCCACGAGTCGCTCCGCGTCGCGGGTCCCGTCGCAGTGGTTGGCACCGAAGATCGACACCGTCTGCGCCTCGACCGGGATCTCCAGCGTGTCGTCGGTGATCACCACGGTGTACTCGGGGAACGGATACGGCCCGAACCAGCGGGTGAACGCGCGCATGATGCGCTCCTGGTTGCCGAAACTGCGCTCGAACTGGCGGCGCAGCCGCGGCGGCAGCACCGCCCGGATGGGCACCGGCTTCTCGGCCACCTTCACCGACTCGTAGGCGCCGATCTGGATGGTCGCGAGGTAACTCGCCATCGGGGCCGCCTGCTCGAAGACCCAGGTGGTGTGGCCCGCGGCCACCCGTCGGGAGGTGAGCACGCCGTTCGAGACCACGCGGTACGGCGAGTCCGTGGTGATCTCGATCCGGTACGAGGCCTTGGAGGCGGGGTGGTCGTCGCACGGGAACCACGACGGTGCGCCGCTCGGCTGCGAGGCCACGATGACTCCCTCGGTGAGCTCCTCCCAGCCCACCTCGCCCCATGTGGAGCGGATGGGGCGGGGCGTGCCGGCGTACCGGATGGACAGTGTCATCGCGGCGCCCGCGGGCACCTCCGTCGCGAGCGTGATGTCGAGCTTGCCGCCGCGCTGCGTGAACCGAGCCGGACGGCGACCGTTCACCGAGACCTTCGATGCGGCAAGGGAATCGGACAGATCCAGCGAGAATCGGCGCAGCGGTTCCGAGGCGGTGGCGGTGATCTCCGCCTTGCCCGCCAAGCGGTTGCTGGCCACCTTGTACTCGATCTCCAGGTCGTAGCGGGAGATGCGGTAGCCGGGATTGCCGTGGCCGGGGATGTAGGGATCGACGGCGCGGGCGTGCTGGAGGTTCGGCGCGGCACCGGGCCTCGGCTTCGCCGACTTGCGCACCACGGTCCGCACCTGCCTTTCGCTCTGGGGTCGGGTGATCACCTTACCGGCGGTGTCGCCGGACCGTTGCGCGGCGACCCGGCCGCGTCGTGAACATCGGGGAGATTCGGGGACCGATCGCCCACCGGTGGCGAGGCGAACATGATCGCTGCGGCGATCGCCAGGACCGCGGCCGTGATCAGGACCGCGATCGCACCGCCGGCCGCGGCCGGGTCCGCGGCGAACGCCCAGCGTTGCGGCGGCGGGATTCCTCGGTCTGCTCGATCCCGGTAGTAGGAGCCCGCCGCTCCGACCGCGAACGCGGCGAGGGCGCAGCACATCGCGGCCAGGGGCATCAGCGCGGTCACCGCCCGCGTCGCGATGATCCGCCGCGTGCGGGGTTCATCCGCTGGATCGAGCTCCGCGCGTCCCCGGCAGTCCGCGACGATGCCCACCGTGAGAATCAGGCCCGCGAGGAAGCATGCGTACATCGTCCACGCGACCGCGGTGAACGGGAACCGCCCGAAATCGGTGACCTCGGTGTTGCGCAGGAGTGGGTCGGAGAACAACCGCGGCGCTCCGAGTGCGGGGATCGTCACCAGGGTGGCGACGGCGAGGAGCCAGCGCGGTACCAGCGCCTGCACCGGACCGTGGGTCGTCGGTCCCTTGGGGCTGGTGACGACGGGGATCGCGAGCGCGACGAGGAAGAGCAGTGGTGAGCAGAAGAAGACCAGCGTCATGGCGTTCGTCACGGTCTCCTGCATTCCGCGTGGCAGGAAGTCGACGACGAATCCGAGGGGGCCGATACCGAGGCCGGCGAAGGTGACGATCGAGGCGATGCCGAGGTTCTTCCGCACCCTCGTCGCGAACTCCGACCGCGCAGCCACGGCACCCCCTGTTGATCGTGAACTCGGTCATCACGATAACAAGGAATGGCTCAGGGGCGAGGCTTGCGGAGGGTGACGGTGGGGACGCCGTGGCCCGCAGGCGGGGCCTCGGGTGCGGAGGCCTGGTAGCCGGCGCGCTCGTAGGTGCGGATGTTGCGTGCACTCCCCGCGCCGGTGAACATCAGGAACTCGCGGGTGTCCTCGGGTGCGAGCGCCTCCATCAGGGCGATGAGCTGCGTGCCCAGGCCGCGGCCGGCCAGATCCGGTGCCACCATGAGGCGCCCGATGTGCCACGTGCCGTCGGCCTCGGCGCGGCCCCGTCCGGCACCCACCAGTCGGCCGTCGAGCCGCATCACCACGGTGGTCCACTCGGAGGCCCAGGCCAGGATGTCGTCGTGGGTCTCGGTGAGCGGAGGGATCTGCAGGCTGTCGTTGGCGAGGGCCTCCTGCACCCAGCAGCAGCGCTGCAGGACCAGCAACTCCGCTACATCGGAGGGGCTGAACGGGGCGATCTGGAAACCGTCGGTCACCGTCACACCGTAGTCGCGAGAGTGGGATCCGTGAGCACCGCCGGGATCACGAACCGGCGCAACAGGTCCTCCTCGGCCCCCGGATCGGCCTCCGGGTGGGAGAGCAGCGAGACCACCACCCGGACCAACCAGCGCGCCGCAGCCGGCGCGCTCTCGGCATCGGAGGCGCCCGTCAGCTCGCTGAGCAGGCCGAAGGCGACCGCATCGATCCCCGCCGACCGGGAGGCGAGGCCACCCGCCGGCGGTTCGTCGACGGCGAACCACGCCGCCAGTGCGGGCGCGGCACGCACCTGCTCGACCGCGGTGAGGAGGGCGCGCACCAGGCGCTCGCCCGGATCGTCGATCGCCGAGACCCGCTCGCGCACCGTCGCCGCCACGGCCTGCGCCTCGCGCTGGACGAAGGCGGCGTGCAGGGCCTGCCGGTTGGGGAAGTAGCGGTAGAGCGTGGCGCGCGAACAGCCCGCGGCCTGCGCCACCTCGGCCATGCCCACCGCGGCCACCCCGTCGCGCGCGAAGAGCTCGGAGACCGAGGCCAGGATGCGGTCGGCGGCGTCACGCTCGCGGGCGGCCTGCCAGTTCACGTGCGCACCCGCAGCGAGATGGGCCGGCGCACGTAGTTGCCCGGCGCCCAGGTGAGGGATTCGGCATCGACCTCGAGGTCGGGGACGCGGGTCAGCAGCTCGTGCAGTGCCACCCGTGACTGCATGCGTGCCGCGGCGGCGCCCAGACAGTGGTGATTGCCCTGCGCGAAGGTGAGGATCTCGCGCGGCCGGCGGGTCACGTCGAGCTCCTCGGAGCGCGGGCCGAAGACCCGCTCGTCCCGGTTCGCGCTCGCGTACAGCAGGAGGGTCTTGCGCCCGGCGGGGATTCTCACGCCCTCGATCGTGACATCCCGGGTCGGCGTGCGGGCGAGCCCCTGGACGGGCGAGGTGAGCCGGAGGAACTCCTCGACCGCGTCCGGGATCAGGGCCGGATCGCCGGCGAGCAGTCGCCACTGATCGCGGTGGCGCGAGAGCATCTCGACGGCGCCACCGAGCATGCCGGTGGTGGTGTCGTTGCCGCCGGTCACCATCGTGAAGGCGAAGCCGAGGATGGACAGCAGTCCGCTCACGTCACCGTCGGCCCCGTATCCGGCCTCGACCAGGTGGCTGATGGTGTCGTCGCCGGGCTCGCGGCGACGGCGCTCCACCAGCTCGCCGAAGTAGCCCATGAGCTCGCCGATCGCGGTGGCCACCTCCGGCCCCATGGCGGCGATGTCGGTACCCGCCTCGGCGGCGGCGCCGACGATGCGTTCGGTCCAGTCGTCGAACCGCGCCCGGTCCTCCTCGGGCACACCGAGGTAGTGCGCCACGACCATGCTGGGGAGCGGTTTGAACAGTGTCGCGACGATGTCGCCGCCGCCCTCGGCGCGGAGCCGCTCGATGCGTTCCACCACGAAGTCGCGGACCGCGGGTTCGACGGCGGTCACCTGGCGCGGAGTGAATCCTCGTGAGACCAGGCGTCGGAACTCGGTGTGCTGCGGCGGGTCCTGCATCACCATCGGCGGATTGTCCTGCAGGCCGGTGCGTTCCAATTCTCCGTACACCGTGGTGAGTCCGGATGCCGAGGAGAAGGTGGCGCTGTCGCGCAGCGCCGCCAGGACATCGGCGTGGCGGGCGAGCACGTAGTAGTCGCCGTCCTCGCCGGTGTCGACGTGGTGCACCGGCTCGTGCTCGCGAAGTGAGCGGTACATCGGCCACGGATCGGCCCAGGTCGCGCCGGACCGAGGGGTGTAGCGATGAGACATTGAAGCCATCATGTCTCGATTGTTGGGCGATCAAGTCAGATTGTCAATGGTTCGACGTAGTGGCTGATGCGGCCCCGGGCCACCACGGGCTGGAAGCGTCGTCGTGCTTCGCGGTGCGGTACCAGGGCCGGGCGGCCGTCCCGCCGATACACCAGGACTGAGTGCCAGGGCGTGGCCCAGGCCCCGTCGGCGGCGTCGATCAGCCGGATGCCGAACTTCTCCGACCCCGGCGCCTGCGGATGGATCGACAGGCGGACCGCCTCGGGTTTGACGTGCGCCAGCAGATCGCCCCATGCGCGACTGAGGCGGAGCAGCTCGTACGCCCTGCGCTTCGCCGCGCGTTGCAGCTGAGATTTCGAGCCGGACCATTCGGCGGTGTCACCCACCATGAACCGGGTCATCCCCTGCAGCATCCGCGCGGTCTGCGGTTCGGCGAGCACTGCGCGACGCACCTCCTCGCGGGTCGGCGCCCACTCCCGGTCCAGGCGGTCGCGCTTGGTGGCGAAAGCCTCGGTCTCCCAGATGGAGTCGAGACCGAAGGTGCTCACGTGAGACAGGCCCTCCGCGGTGATCATCTCGCGCAGTGCGGCGTTGTACGCGGTCACCACCGTGTCGGGCACGCCGATCACATCGGTGAAGACGTGTCCGTCGGAGCAGACCACGATGCGGGCGCCGGGTGGATGGATCCGAGTGATCTGTCCGGCCCACGCGTCGAGGTTGCGCAGGGCGAGCCGTTCCCCCTCGTCCGGCAGATGGCCCGCCACCTTGTCGGGATTGGGCGACTTGCACGGGAAGGCGGGCAGCACGAACTCGATCGGTGCCTGCGCCGCGATGCGCTCGCGGATCGCCGCCAGTTGGACGGGCCAGTCGGCGGCCCGGTCGCCGCCGTCGCCCGCCACCCGGCGCCACGGGAGCAGGACTCGCAGGACGTCCTCGGCTCGATCGCTCACGCGCGCACACCGTCGTAGGTGACCGGGAGGCTGCGGATCCCGCGCGCCAGCGGCGCATGGAAGTACTCCAGATCGTCGACGGTGCACGCCAAGCGGAGCCCGTCGAGCCGGGACACCAGCGCGGTCAGCGCCTCCTGCAGTTCGATCCGTGCGAGCGCCGCCGCCGGACAGTAGTGCGCGCCGTGCCCGAAGGCCAGGTGCGGGTTGGGGGAGCGCTGCAGGTCCACCGCGTGCGGGCAGGCGAACCGTGCCGGATCGCGGTTGGCGGCCATGAGCGAGACGATCACCGAATCACCGGCGGGCACCGTGTGCCCGCCGTACTCGGTGTCCCGATCGAAGAACCGCCAGGTGGTCAGGACGAAGGCGCTCTCGCGGCGCAGCAGCTCCTCGACCGCGGTCGCGATCCGATCCGGATGCGCGCGCAGATCGGCCAACTGATCGGGATGCTGCAGCAGCGCGAGCACCGAGAGCGCGAGCTGATTGGTCACCGGGTCCTGTCCGGCCGCGAGCAGCTGGAAGATCATCGACCGCAGTTCGTCGCGGTCGATCTCGCCGGACTGCTCGGCCGCCACCAACCGGGCGAGCAGACACTCGGGATCGCCGCCGCCGTCGGCGAAATGGTCCATCACATCGGCGATGAAACCCTCCAGCCCGCGGAGCAGCTCCTCGTACCGGGGACGGCGAGGATCGTCGGGTCCCACCGGTGCCACCACCCCGCCCCAGGCCGGGTCGAACCGGTCCACGTGGTGGGGCGGCAGGCCGATCGCATCGGCGAGCGCCAGGAGGGGGAGCTTCGCGGCGAACCGTGCGACCAGGTCGACGGTGCCGGACGCGGGGAGGCCGTCGATCAGTGCGCGCACGTGCCGCGCGATCGACGGTCGCTGCTGTTCGGACCGCCGGGCGGTGAACGCCCCCGTGACCAGTGCGCGCATCACGGTGTGCCGCGGCGGATCCTGATGCAACAGGTGCGCCTGCAGCCGGCTGTGCTGCGGTTCCGCCATGACCGACGCCCGGGCCCGCCAGTTCGCGTTGCCCCGCGAATGGTCCTTGCCCAGACGCTCGTCGGTCAGTGCCGCGACGGCCGCGTCGTATCCGGTGACCAGCCAGGCGTGCACCGCCGGGAAGTCGACGGGGTGCACCGGTCCCGCGGCGGTGAGCTCGTCGAAGACGGTGTGCGGGGCGCGGTAGTAGGCGTCACCGTGAAGTGGGACGCGCGGGGGCGTGACGGAGGGGCGCATGTAAGAGGAGTCGGATGCGGGCGGCGGGAAGTTCCCGGCGATCAGGCCTCGGGTCGCGCGTCGTCCCCGAGGTAGTCGACCGCCACGAGGAGACGGCCGGTGTTCGGATGGCGGATCACCTCGCCGCGCACCCCGAAGACGTCGGCGAGCAGGTCCCGTGTCAACACCTCGGCGGGGGTGCCGCCGGCCACGATCCGGCCCTCGGAGAGCACGTGCAGCCGATCGCACACGGCCGCGGCCGCGTTGAGGTCGTGCACTGTGATCAGCGTGGTCGTGGCCCGGCGCGTGAGCAGCGTCAGCAGCTGGGCCTGGTGCGCGAGATCGAGGTGATTGGTCGGCTCGTCGAGCACCAGGACCCGGCCGTCCTGCGCGAAACACCGTGCCAGCAGGGCCCGCTGCCGCTCGCCGCCCGACAGCGACGCGAAACTGCGATGCGCGAGCGGGAGCAGTGCGGCATCGGCGAGAGCGGTGTCGATGCGGTCGCGGTCCTCGGCGGATTCGCGGCCGAACCTGCCCTGATGTGGAATCCGGCCCAGCGCCACCACATCGCGCACCGTCAGATCGAACTCGGAGCCCCGTTCCTGCGGCATCGCCGCGATCCGACGCGCGGTCTCGCCCGGCGAGAGCGCGCGCAGGTCCTCGTCGCCGATCAACACCGAACCCGCCGACGGCTTCAGATGCCGGTAGACGGTGCGCAGCAGGGTCGATTTACCGCTGCCGTTCGGGCCGATCACCCCGGTGATCTCACCGGGCCGCGCGAGCACGGAGACGCCGCCGAGGATGGTCGCGCCGTCCAGGGTGACCGCGACCTCGCGGACCGTGATGCCACTCATGCGATCCGCCGCTGCGACCGCGACACGAGGTACAGCAGGACCGGCGCACCGATCAGCGCCGAGACCACGTTGACCGGTAGTTCCTGGTCGATCACGCGGGTCGCGAGCCGGCACAGCAGGTCGACCGCGCACAGCAGGACCGCACCGCACAATGCCGCCGCCGGGATCACGCGGCGGTGATCGGCGCCCACCAGGAATCGGGCGATGTGCGGAATCACCAGGCCGACGAAGCCGATCGCGCCCGAGAAGGCCACCATCACCCCGGTCATCAGGCTGGTGAGCACGAAGACCGCGGTGCGGACCCGGCCGGCGCGGATGCCGAGCCCGTGGGCCGTCTCATCGCCCATCGCGAGCGCGTTGAGCGGCCGGGCCAGGCCGAACAGCACGACGCAGCCGAGCAGCACCGTGGCACCGACGATCGGGACAGCCGGGCCGATGGCGCCGGCGAGGCTGCCCATCAGCCAGTGCAGGATGCCCTGCGTCTGATTGATGTCCTTCGACTGCAGCACCAGGAAACTGGTGAACGAGGAGAGGATCTGTCCGATCGCGACCCCGGCGAGCACGAGTCGCAGCGGAGCCACGCCCGGTCCGCGCGCGCCCACCAGCCACACCGCGGCGAAGGCCAGCAAGGCGCCGGCGAAGGCCGCCGCGGGGAGCGAGAACATCGGGGGGAGGAGCGATCCCGCCACGCCGCCGCCGGTCACCAGCGCCGCGACCGCGCCGAGCGAGGCGCCGGAGGAGATGCCGAGCAGGTACGGATCGGCCAGCGGATTGCGCACGATGGCCTGCACGGCGACGCCCACCACGCCGAGCCCCGCACCGATCAGCGCCGCGAGCACGGGCCGGGGGAAGCGCACCCGCCACACGATGATCTCGGTGCTGCCCTCGACCATCGGGCGGCCGGTCAGCTGGTGCAGCAGTATCCGCCAGACATCGCCGAGCGCGATATCCGTGGAGCCGTAGCTGACGCCGAGCGCGATCAGCAGGACGAGCAGCGGTACGCCGACCGCCCACAGTGCCGGAAGGCGCACCGAGCGGATCATCGAATTCCGTTGAGTGCGTTCGCCAGAGTGGTGACCATCGTGGCGTTCTCGACGCCGGGCAGCGACATGTCCTCGGCGAAGGCGCGCACGATCCGGTTCTCGCGCACCGCGGTCAGGCCGGCGGTCCGCGGATCGGCGCGCAGCTTCGCCACCGCGGCCTCGTACGCGGCGTCGACCTTGGCATCGGAGTCCTGCCGGGTCACGGCGAGCACGATCAGGTCGGGGGAGGTGGCCACCACTGTTTCCCACGGGGCGGCGAACTGCGCCTTATCGGTCCGATCGAAGACGTTCCGGCCGCCCGCCAGCGCGATGACGGCGTTGGCGATCTGTCGGTTGCCCACGCTGGTGGCCTGCGCATCGTCGCGGCCCGGGGTGAGGTACAGCACCGACGGACGGTGGTTGGGGGCCTTCGGCGCACCGTCGACCGCGGCCTGCATCCGCTCGATCAGCCGGTCGCCGTCGCCGCGCCGGTCCACGAGGGCGGCGAGCGAGCGGATGTCCTGTTCGACCTCGCCGAGATCGGTGACCGGCTTGTTCTGCGTTGCGGCACAGGCCGACGAACGCAGCACGATCCGCTGCATCTTGGCCGCGGCGAAGTCCGCCGCGGACGGTCCGGGCACCCCCATCATGACCATGCCGTCGTACGGGTCGACGTACACCTGCGCACCGGAGGTGAGGAGCTTCTCCTTATCGGCGGCGCGGGCGCCGAGTGAGGGGACGCGCGTGGCCTCCTCGCGGACATCGGCCGGCAGGGTCTTCGCGCCGTCGGACCACGCGGTCCCGACCACCTTGTTCCCGGCCCCGAGGCGGAGCAGGAGCTCCAGTGCCGCAGTGTTTCCGGTCGCGATCGCATCCGGGGTGCGGTCGACCTTCACGGTGCTCCCGTCGCACAGCGTGAAGTCGGCGCCCTGTGCCGCAGGCGACGGTGCCGATTCGACCGGGGAGCAGCCGGCGATCGCCGATCCCGCTGCCAGCGCGACGATCAGACTCCGGACGGGAACGGACGGCATGGCTTCTCCTCGATCATCCGGCCGCACGCGCTGTGCGGACCGAGTCCGCGGCCTCGCCGTGGACGAGTGCGTGCAGGTCGGCCCGGGCGCGCGCGACCCGCGAGCGGATGGTGCCCACCGCGCAGCCCACGATCTCGGCGGCCTCGGCGTAGCTGAACCCGATCACCTGGGTCAGCACCAGCGCCTCACGCCGGTCGGCGTCGATGCGGTCGAGCAGATCGCGCAGCTCGACGCGGGCGTGCTCGGGCACATCGCGTCGGGGTGCGCCGTCGGTGAGGCCGTCGAGGTCGGAACCGTCGCCCACCGCCAGGCTGGGACGGGCGCAGCGGTGCCGGATCGCGTCGACCACCACATGTCGGGCGATGCTCGCGAGCCAGGTCCGCGCCGACGAGCGGCCCTCGAACCGGTGCAGCGCGCCGAACGCGCGCAGGTAGGTCTCCTGCACCAGATCGTCGGCCTCCGCCGCACCGGCGACGAGCACGATGAATCGCCGCACATCGTGTTGAGTGAGCGCGACGAAGTCGGCGAGGGCGGCACCGTCGCCCCGACCGGCGCGCAGGGCAGCGCCGGTCGCGGCGCTCACCTCGGCTTCGTCGTTCGGCATAGGGGCATTGAACGTGATCTCGCGAACCGGTCATACCCGCTGAGGGTATGGTCGCCCGAATGCTTCTGTGACGGAATCATCGCAGGTGAGAATGGTTCCGATTCCCGGGAACCATCCCGCCTTCCGAGACGACTAATACCGTAGGGCAGGGTGTGGGTCCGGAGCGCAGAGGAGGGTGCGATGCACTGCGAGTCGTGGCGCGGAGCCCTGTCCGCGGAGCTCGACGGTGAGCTCGGTCCCGCCGAGCGGGCCGCCCTGGTGCGGCACCTCGGCGAGTGCGCCGCGTGTGCCGCGTGGTTGGAGCAGGGCCGCCGCATCGGCCGCCGCCTCGCCTTGCGCCCGGTGGAGAGCGCCCCCGACCTGCACGCGCGGCTGCTGCCGCTGGTCGATCTGCGCACCATCTGCGGCTGCGGCGACACCTGCCGCTGCGAGCCCGAGTGCACCTGCGGCGACCTCTGCGCCTGCCGTTCGACGCACTGAGGCCGCCGCCGCGATCAGTCGCGCTTGCGCTTGCCCTGGTTGAACACCCACGGTGAGATCGGATTGCCCTGCCACTTGGTGTTCGGCGGCACGGAATCGCCGCGCATCACCAGCGACGCGGGGCCGACCGTGGCACCGTCGCCCACCGACGATGCGGGCAGCGCCACGCAGTGTGGTCCCAGCGTGGCGCCCTTGCCCAGCACCACGGTGTCCATGGCCATGATCCGGTCGTGGAACAGGTGGGTCTGGACAACGCAGCCGCGGGAGACGGTCGCGGCATCGCCGAGCGTCACCAGATCCGCCTCCGGTAGCCAGTAGGTCTCGCACCACACGCCGCGGCCGATCTTCGCGCCCAGCATCCGCAGCCACAGGTTGAGGATCGGCGTGCCGGTGGCCGCGTGCGCGAACCACGGGGCCGCGACGCACTCGACGAACGCGTCCGACAGCTCATTGCGCCACACGAAGGAGCTCCACAGCGGATGCTCCTCGCGGCCGATCCGGCCCACCACCAACCACTTCGCGGCCGCGGCGACGCAGCACGCGACCGCGCCCGCCACCAACAGCACGACGCCCGACAGCAGCGCCGCGAGCCACCAGCCCACGTTGATCACGAAGTAGTTCAGCGCCACCAGCACGCCCAGGCCCAGGCCGAAGCTCACGAACACCGCGAGCAGGCGTGCGGTCTCGACGCTGCCGCGGGCGAACCGCAGCGCGCGCGACGGGTTGTAGGTGAACGTGGAATCGGTGTTCCCGGCCGTGCGGCGCAGGCGCACCGGAGGGCTGCCCAGCCACGAACTTCCGCTCTTGGCCTTCGACGGGGTGGCGCTCAGCACGGCCACCAGGCCGTCCTTGGGCACCCGGCGGCCCGGTCCCGTCATTCCCGAGTTGCCGAGGAAGGCGCGCTTGCCGATCTTCGCCTCGTCGATGCGCATCCAGCCGCCGCCCAGCTCGTAGCTGCCGACCATGGTGTCGTCGGCGAGGAAGGAGCCGTCGCCGATCGAGGTGAACTTGGGAATGACCATCGCCGTGGAGATCTCGGCGTCCTTGCCCACCTTGGTGCCGAGCATGCGGAACCAGATGGGCGTGAGCAGCGAGGCGTACAGCGGGAACAGGAAGGTGCGGGCGGCGTCCATCAGGCGCTCGGTGGCCCACACCTGCCAGCCCACCCGGCTGCGCACCGCGTGGTAACCCGGTTTGAGCCCGATCGACAGCAGGCGCACCGCGATGAGGGTGAGCAGGGCGTACACCACCAGCGAGACGATCACCGCGATCGGCAGTGCCGGAAGCGCCTGCTGCGTGGCCTCCTTGAGGTTGCTCGCGTCCTTGACCACCCACCCGAGCAGGGCGAGTCCGGCGCCGATCGCGAGCATCGGCAGGCCGGCCAGGAGAATCGAGCTGACGCCGTAGATCCACACCCACTGGGGCTTGCGCGGCGGGCGCTCCGAGGGCCACGGATGCTCGGCCTTGCCGATCTTCTCCGCGGGCGAGCCGGCCCAGTGCTGCTTGGCCTTCACCTTGCCGAAGACCGCGGACCCGGGGCCCACCTCGGCCCGACGGCCGATCTTCGCACCCGGCAGCAGCGTCGAGCGGGCGCCGATCGAGGCCTCCTCACCGATGCTGATCGCACCGATGTGCAGCTCGTCGCCGTCCAGGTAGTGCCCCGCGAGATCGACCTCGGGCTCCACCGAGCACTGGTCGCCGAGCTCCAGCATGCCGGTGACCGGCGGGAGGCTGTGCAGGTCAACGCCGCGCCCGATCGTGGCGCCGAGCGCGCGGGCGTAGTAGATCATCCACGGTGCGCCGGAGAGGTTCTCGGCACCGGACGCCGCGGTGAACCGCTCCGCGATCCACAGCCGCAGGTGCTCCGGTCCGCCGCGCCGGTACACGCCGGGCTCCAGGCCGCGCAGCAGGAGTCGGCACGCGATCACCGACAGCGTCATCCGGCCGATCGGGGTGATGAACACCAGGAACAGCGCGAGCACAGTCCACCAGTTCAGGGTGGGCAGCAGATCCGAGCCGGTGGCCCAGGCGAAGACGTTGTTGGCGATCGCCATCCATGTCAGCCACTGCAGACCGGTCAGCGTGGTGAGCGGGACCGACAGCACGATCTGGGCGAGCCCCGTCGACCGCGGCGTCGGGCGCACCTCACGCGGCTCGGCCACCTCGGCGGGGTGCAGCGAGTCCAGGTACCCGGCAAGGGATCCCAGGCGCGGGTGGTCGTACAGATCGGCGACGGTGACCGACGGGTACTGCTCGCGCAGCGCGGTCACCAGCTGGGCGGCGCTCAGCGAGCCGCCGCCCTCCGCGAAGAAGTCGGCGTCCTCGCTGGTGATCGCGGCGCCGAGGATGCCCGACCAGCGTTCGGCGACCCAGGCAGCGGTGCCGGTGAGATCGCCCGTATCGGTGTCGTCGGCGCCGGGAAGCGGCCAGGGCAGGGCGTTGCGGTCGACCTTGCCGGAGGTGCGGGTGGGCAGCTCGTCCATCAGGGCGAGCCGGGGCACCAGCGCGGCGGGCAGCTGCTCGGCGAGCTGCTCGCGGGCGGCCTTGAGATCGAAGTCGGGGTCGGTGGAGGCGAGGTAGCCCACCAGCATCGAGGTTCCCGCCGAGTTCTTCCGGACCGCGGCGGCGGCACCGGAGACGCCGGGGAGGTTCTGCAGGGCGTTGTCGACCTCGCCGAGCTCGATGCGGCGTCCGCCCACCTTCACCTGGTCGTCGGCGCGTCCCTCGAACAGCAGGCCCTCGGGTTCGAGCCGCACCAGGTCGCCCGAGCGGTAGGCGCGCTCCCAGCCGAGGGTCTCCATCGGCGCGTACTTCTCCGCGTCCTTCGCGGGATCGAGGTAGCGGGCCAGGCCCACGCCGCCGATCACCAGCTCACCGGATTCACCGACGGCGACCGGTAGCGAGGTCGCGGGATCGACGACCGCGAGGTCCCAACCCTGCAGCGGCAGACCGATGCGGACGGGGCCCTGCCCGTCGAGCGGCGCGGCGCAGGCGACGACGGTGGCCTCGGTGGGGCCGTAGGTGTTCCACACCTCGCGGCCGTCGACGGCGAGCCGCTGCGCCAGCTCGGGTGGGCAGGCCTCGCCGCCGAAGATCAGCAGGCGGACGGCTTCGAGGGCCTCGGCCGGCCACATCGCGGCCAGGGTGGGCACCGTCGACACCACCGAGATGTCGCGGGACACCAGCCAGGGCCCGAGGTCCATGCCGGACCGCACCAGCGAGCGCGGCGCGGGCACCAGGCAGGCGCCGTGCCGCCACGCGAGCCACATCTCCTCGCACGAGGCGTCGAAGGCCACGGACAGGCCCGCGAGCACGCGGTCGCCGGGCTTGAGCGGCTCGTCCTGCAGGAACAGCCGGGCCTCGGCGTCGACGAAGGCCGCCGAGTTGCGGTTGGTGACGGCCACGCCCTTCGGGGTGCCCGTGGAGCCCGAGGTGAAGATGATCCAGGAATCGTCCGCAGGCGTCGGGAGCCGGTTGCCGGGCTGCTCGGTCCCGGCCTCGATGGCCGCGGCGCGCTCCTTGGTCGACGGTGCGCGCCAGAGTCCGTCGCCGGTGAAGATGGCGGCGGCGTCGGCCTCGCCGAAGACGAGGTCGGCGCGCTCCTGCGGATCGTCGGCGTCCACGGGGACGTAGGCGGCGCCGGCGGCCAGCGTGGACAGGATCGCCACGTACAGCGAGCGGTGGCCGGACGGCATGCGCACGCCCACGCGATCACCCGCACGGACGCCGCTGCGGCCGAGGAAGGCGGCGCCCTCCAGCACCTCCTCCCACAGCTCCGAGTAGGTGAGGACGGAGTCACCGTCGTCGATGGCGGGTTCTTCCGGGTACGCCTCGACGGACGCCTCGAGGATGTCGATCAGGGTCCGCGGCGCGGGTGCCAGCGCGGACAACAGGTACTGCGGGGGGATCTCGTTCGGGACCACGGTGGCCGACTTCCTCCGGTGATTACGGCGCGGACGACAGAGAACACATCACTTCGCGACGATTGTGTCAGGTCACACCGGGACCGCAGTAGGCGCGGGCAGAGCTACGCTGTTCTTAGAAATACTGGTCAGTAGCAAAGGGAGAAGTCGAGATGGCGGTCATCGCCCATCGTGGCCGGAGCCTGCGTTCGCGCATCGTCCTGTGGTTCGTACGGATCGTGATGAAAACGATCTTCCGGCTGTTCCCCATGAGCGACCGCACACTGCCGCTGCTCCGCGCCGCGGAGCCCTACCTGAGCCGCGTACCCCAGTCGGTCCGCGGTGTACGGATCGAGAAGATCACGCTCGGCGGCGTCCCCACCGAGCTGATCGTCCCCGAGGGCGACGCCGATCCGCACCCGCGCGCCGCGTTGATCTACTACCACGGTGGCGCGTTCATCGGCTGCAACCTCGACACCCATCGCCGGATCGCCGTGCTCCTGGCCCGCGGCCTGCGGGTTCCCGTCTACAACGTGGAGTACCGCCAGTACCCCGACGGCGGAGTGGGCACCTCGGTGGCCGATGGTTTCGCCGCCTACCGCGAGCTGCTCGACTCTGGTGAGGTCGACCGCATCCTGGTGGCGGGAGACTCCGCCGGCGGATTCGTGTGCGCGAAGGTGATCCAGTACGCCGCCGAGGCCGGTATCCAGCGGCCCACCGCCTTCGCCGGCTTCTCGCCCTTCCTCGACATCAGCGCCGTCCTGCCGCGCTCGTCGCGGCACGACGCGATGCTGCCGCTGGGCAAGATCCGCAAGCTGCGCACCGTGCTCGGCCGCGGACCCGAGGAGCTGCGGGGTCCGGAGGACATGACCACGGACGCCACCGCCGCGTACTTCCCGCCGAGCGTCCTGTTCGCCGCCGACCGCGAGGCGCTCATGGTCGACTCGCTGGAGCTGCACGCCTCGCTCGACCGGGCGGGCATCCGCAATGAGGTGCACATCTACGACGGCCAGGTGCACGCCTTCGTGGTCAGTGCGGGACTCACCCCCGAATCGTGGGACGCCTACAAGGTGACCGTGGGTTTCCTCTCCGACCGGCTCACCGAGGCCGAGGCGGGGGAGACCGCCGTCCAGGCCGAGCAGGAGCGGCACCTCGCGTCCTAGCGGCCTCCCGCCCGCGAACTTCGGTGCGAAACCGCGGTGATTCCGTCCGCGTGACCGCAGTTCGGCACCGAAGCTGTGAATCGAGAACGTAAACTCGCACCATGACTATTCGTCATCGGAGGCTCTGAGGTGCGCCGCGCGATCGCAGCGCTGTGCGCGTTGGTGGTCGTGATGGGGATCGGTGTGGTGATCCCCGGCGTCGCGGGCACGGCGTCGGCGTGCAGTTGTGCCGTCCAGCGGGAGATCCCGCCGGATCTCGTGGTGATCCGCGGTGTGGTGCAAGCGCAGCGCGTCGGATTTCGCGACACGGATCTCCAAGTGCGGGTCAGCTCGATGTACGGAGCTCCACCGGAGAAGGTGACAGTGATCCGCACGCAATCCGCCACCTACACCTCCTGCGGAAGCCGGTTCGATAGCAGCGAGCAGGTGACCCTGGTGGTCAAACGCCAGGATTCGCGGTGGGTGCATCCGGTGTGCGGGAATGCCGTTCTGTCCAGCCCCAGTGGAGCTTCCAGAGACTTGCCGGGCGAATCCCCTGGTCCGGATGCGCCGGAGACTCGGCTGTCGGGTGCGCCGCAGTCGTGGCTGTTCCATCTGCGGCAACCGTTCTATCGCGAGAGCCCGGGAGCGATCGCGGGTGCCATCGTTGCGGTGGTAATTCTGGTCGGCTTGGTCGTCTGGATCGGTCCACGATTCCGACGGAGATGAGACCCTACCGCGGTCGATCGAACTCGGCGACCACGGCCGTCTGGCCGCGCCGCACGGCGTGCTGGCGGGGCGTGACACCGTCGAAGTCGCCGAGGGCGGGGTTCGCGCCGGCGTCCAGGGTCAGGCGCACCGTCTGGACGTGTTCCGGGCCGCCGTCGCCGAGGATCACGGCCTCCAGCAGGCAGGTCCAGCCGGAGCCGTTCACGTGATCGGCATCGACCCCGGCGGCCAGGAGCAGCTTCACGTTCTCCACGTGCCCGTGTTCGCACGCGGGGATCAGGGCGGTTCCGCGGTACCGGTTGAGGCTGCGCACGTCCGCCCCGTGGCGCAGCGTGGAGGCGAGGATCTCCGTCATCCCCTCCGCGCCCGCGTACAGGTACGCCGAATCCTGGATGTCGTCCTTGGCGTTCGGATCGGCGCCGGCATCGAGCAGGGCGAGCGCGATCGGGGTGTTTCCGGCTTTGGTCGCCGCGACCAGCGGGGTGCGGCCCGCGGCCCCGCGGCGTTCGAGCTCCGCGCCGGCGGCGAGCGCGGCGCGGGCCCCGGCCTCGTCGTTGGTCGCGATCGCGGACGCCAGCGCCCTGGTGGCTTCGGGGTTCGGGGCCGGGCGGACCGACGACGACGGTGCGCCGCTCGACGGTGCGCTGACCGATGCCGGCCCGGGTGGCAGCCTCTCCACCGAGCAGCCCGCGAGCGCGAGCACGAGGCCCGCAGCTACGAGGCGCCTCACGCCGTGATGCCTGCGGCGCGTGCGTGCAGGGCGCGCACCTCCTGCGTGAGTGCGGGTTCCGGACCCGACACCGGGATGCCGGGCGCCACCTCGCCGATCGCGAGCGCCGCGACCGGTGCGGGGGTCACGCCCCACTCGGCGTGCCAGGCCACGAGCTGCTCGGTGCTCGCGGCGTAGACGATGCGGCCGAGCCCCACCCAGGCGTGCGCGGCGCTGCACATGGCGCAGTGCTCGCCCGAGGTGTACACCGTGGCGGTGGCGCGTTCCGCTGCGGAGAGGTGGTCGGCGGCCCACCGCGCGATCTCGAACTCGGGGTGCCGCGTGGCATCGCCGCCGGACACCCGGTTGCGGTCCTCGAACCGGACCACGCCCGCGGCGTCGACGAGCAGCGAACCGAAGGGCTGATCGTCGGCGTCGAGCGCCTCGCGGGCGAGTTCGACGCAGCGGCGCAGGTGCGGCAGATCGGCGGCGGTGGGGGCGGTGATGCTCATGGATCCGACCGTAGCGGGGTTGACCCTCCCGGTAGGGGGAGACTCCATACTCTGTCTGTGAACGCAACCGGACTCATGTCGATCGGCATGTTCTCGCGCGCCACGCTGCTGTCGGTCAAGCAGTTGCGGCGCTATCACGAGCAGGGCGTGCTGGTGCCCGCGGCGGTCGACCCGGAGAGCGGGTACCGGCTCTACGACGCCGCGCAGGTGCACGATGCCGCGGTGCTCACCCGGCTGCGCGACCTGGACCTGCCGCTGGCAGCGGTGGCGCGGGTGCTCGACGCCCGCGATCCGGAGGTGACCCGTGCGATCCTCGCCGAACACGAGGCCACCCTGCGGGAGCGCCGGGCCGATCTCGAACGCGCCATCGTCGCCCTGCAGGACGTGACGGCGCCGATCGCCCACACCCCCACGCACCTGCGGGAATTCGGGTCGGTCGACGTCCTGGAGATCCATGCCACCGTGGAGCACGCCGGGCTGCCGCAGTTCCTCGACGCCGCCTACTCCGAGCTCGAATCGTGCGCCGCGGCCGCGGGTCTCACGGTGACGGGGCCGTCGATGGCGGAGTACCCGTCGCAGGTCGCCGAGATCGAGGAGGTCTCGGCCCTGCTGCCGGTGTCCGGCCCCGGCGCGGTGACCGGGCGGGTGCGCAACCGGCGACTGGGCCGCGCGCTGTGCGCCGTTGCCGTGCACCACGGCTCGTACGAGAAGTTCGACGAGACCTACGGGCAGCTCGGTGCCTGGGTGGCTCGTAATGCGACCGATGCGGGCGCCGCCATCATCGAGCGCTACCTCGTGGACCCCTGTGCGGCCGCGACCCCCGCGGACCTGCGCACAGAGATCTGGTGGCCCGTCCTGGCCGCCGCACCGAAGGAGAACTGAGATGGCACTGACACTGCAGATGATCAACCTGGACTGCGCGAACGTGGCCGGCCAGGCCGAGTTCTGGTCGCGAGCGCTCGACGTCCCCGTGGACGACAATGACGGCAATGCCTTCATGCGCACCATCGGCTACGCGAACGCCGCACTGCCGCGGATGATGTTCCTCGCCGTCCCGGAGGGCAAGACGGTGAAGAACCGCATGCACGTCGACCTGCACGCCGATGACCGGGTGGCCGAGGTCGATCGCCTGGTGGCACTGGGCGCGAAGCACGTTCGTGATCACAACGAGTGGGGCGTGACGTGGACCGTGCTCACCGACCCCGAGGGCAACGAGTTCTGCATCGCCCAGGGCTGATCGGGCTTCACGCCGCCTGATCGGCGAACTGGGTGCGGTAGAGCTCGGCGTACCGTCCGCCCTGGGCCAGCAGGCTCTCGTGCGTGCCCCGTTCGACGACCCGGCCCGCCTCGAGCACCAGGATCAGGTCGGCCGCGCGGATCGTGGACAGCCGGTGCGCGATCACCAGCGAGGTGCGATCGGCCAGGGCCTCGCCCAGCGCCGCCTGCACCGCCGCCTCGGACGTCGAATCCAGGTGCGCGGTGGCCTCGTCCAGGATCACCACCGAGGGCTGCGCGAGCAGCAGGCGGGCGATCGTGAGCCGCTGGCGTTCGCCGCCGGAGAGCCGGTAGCCGCGCTCGCCGACCACCGTGTCGAGTCCGTCGGGCAGATGCGCGATCAGCTCCGTCAGGCGGGCCCGGCGCAGCGCATCGGCGATCTCGGCGTCGGTGGCCTCCGGGTTGGCGAGCACCAGGTTCGAGCGGATGCTGTCGTGGAAGAGGTGCCCGTCCTGGGTCACCAGGCCGACCGCGGAATGCAGTGACTGCGCGGTGATATCGCGAAGATCGGTGCCGTTCAGGGTGATCGACCCGGCGTCGGGGTCGTAGAGCCTGGTGGCGAGCTGCGCGATCGTCGACTTGCCCGCGCCCGAGCTGCCGACCAGCGCCACCATGGAACCCGGTGCGGCGGTGAAGGAGACGTCGTGCAGCACCGTCTCGCCGCCCCGGGTGTCGAGCTGGGCCACCTCCTCCAAGGAGGCCAGCGAGACCTTCTCGGCCGACGGGTACGCGAAGCTCACGCCGTCGAACCGCAGCTGCGTGGGGGTCTTGTCGATCGTCACGGCGTCGGGTGCGTCCCGGACCATGGGCACCAGATCGAGCACCTCGAAGACCCGCTCGAAGGAGACGAGCGCCGTCATCACCTCGACCCGGGCGTTCGCGAGCGCGGTGAGCGGCGCGTACAGCCGGGTGAGCAGCAGCGCCAGGGCCACCACCGCGCCGGCCTGCAACTCCCCGCGCAGCGCGTAGAAGCCGCCCAGTCCGTACACCAGGGCCAGGGCCAGCGAGCTCACCAGCGTGAGCATGGTGACGAACAGCATCCGCGCCATCGCGGTGCTCACCCCGATGTCGCGCACCGCGGCCGCGCGGGCGGCGAACTCCTGCGATTCCCGTTCGGGCCGGCCGTACAGCTTGACCAGCGTGGCGCCCGGTGCCGAGAAGCGTTCCGTCATCTGGTCGCTCATGCTGGCGTTGTGCCGCGCGGCACGGCGCGACATCCCTGCGATCTTCCGCCCCATCGGCCGCGAGGGCAGGATGAAGACCGGCAGCAGGACCAGAGCGAGCAGGGTGATCTGCCAGGAGATGCTGAGCATGACGCCGAGGGTGAGCAGCAGCGTGACCACGTTGGTGACCACGCCGGCGAGGGTGTCGGAGAAGGCGCGCTGTGCGCCGAGCACGTCGTTGTTGAGCCGGGACACCAGTGCGCCGGTTCGGGTGCGCGTGAAGAAGGCCACCGGCATCGTCTGCACGTGATCGAAGACCGCGGTGCGCAGCTGGTAGATCAGACCCTCGCCGATCCGGGACGAGAACCAGCGCGACAGCAGGTCGATGCCGGCGCCGACGATCGCGATCACGGCGATGAGCACCGCGAGTTCCACCACCACGCTGACGGGGCCGCCGCCGACGATCCGGTCCACGACCCGGCCGGCCAGCAGGGGAGTGGCCACCGCGAGCAGCGCTGAGATCACCGACAGCGCGAGGAAGGCGGTGAGCCGCCACCGGTGGGGCCGGGCGAACGGTCCCATCCGGCGCAGGGTCTCGATCGGGCGGCGCGACGGTGCGTCCAGCGCGCGCGTCCCGCGGTACAGGGTGTCCCAGGCGACCGATTCCATGCTCATGCATACAAGGCTAGGACCTCAAGTTACGTTGATGTCTAGATCGTTCGCCGACAGCGGAACAGGGACGGCCGTTCCGTGCCGTGAAATCGCAACCGCTAGGCGAAACACAACCCTCAATGGTAACTTGAGCCCCAATAGTCTCAATAATCACGCCTGTCCGGGTGCGATCGCGCGCGACCCACCGGCTCGTCGCCCCTGGTGACGGCGCCGACCTCAGACCGAAGGAGACCCGATGCCCGTCTGGATCGATGGCGGACCTCGTCGTTCTCGACGATTGCGCGCTGCTCGCGCCGCCATCGTCACCGTGGTGCCCGCCCTGGTGATCGGCGGCGCCCTCACCGGCTTCGGCCCCGCCGCCGAGCCGACCCTCGTGGACGACACCTCGCCGGGCAACGCCGTGGCCCCGGGGAGCGCGGGCGGACACGGCCGCGGCATGAGCCAGCTCGGCGCCTTCGGGTACGCGAAACAGGGCTGGACCGTGCAGCAGATCCTGGACCGCTACTACCCGGGCACCACGATCGGCGCCGTGCACACCGGCCTGCCGATCACCGTGCGGCTGACCGACCAGAACCGCCTCGACGTGGTCGCGCCCGCCGGCGGACTCATCGCCGGCAAATCGCTCGCCCCCGGCCAGGCCGTGAGCATCTCCGGGACGACCGCGACGGTGCGCGCCGGGTGCGGCGGCCAGGTGCTCGGCACGCTCGAGGTGCCGGACGGCACCGTCAACCCGCCCTCGCCGAATCAGTCGCTCCCCGCCGACCAGGTGCTGCGCTTCTGCGGTAGCAACGCCGGGTACCGCGGCAGCCTCGTGGCCCGGGACGGCAAGGTGCTCAACATCGTCGGCATCGAGGACTACGTGCGCAGCGTGGTGCCCGTCGAGAGCTCGCCGGGATGGGCCGATCAGGGCGGCGGTGCGGCGCTCCAGGCGCAGGCGATCGCGGCGCGGTCGTACGCCCTGGTCCGCGGCGCCGAACGCGGTGACACCTTCGACGACACCCAGGCCTCGCAGGTCTACGGCGGCCTCGACCGGGAGGACCCGCGCACCGACGCCGCCGTGGCCAGCACCACCGGGTGGGTGATGTCCCAGAACGGACGCGTCTACGAGACCGAGTACGGCGCGTCCCGCATCGACGACCCGGCCGGCGCCTCGACCCCGTAATCCCGACACCGCAATCCCCACCCCGTCATCCCGATGCCGTAGGCGCCGCACACGTCCCGGGTGCGATGTCGGCCGGGGACAGTAGGGTGAATCCCATGGCGAAGTTGCAGCTCGGGTACAAGGCATCGGCGGAGCAGTTCGGGCCCCGCGAGTTGGTGGAGATCGCGGTCGCGGCGGAGGCCGCGGGCATGGACTCGGTGGCCGTGAGCGACCACTTCCAGCCCTGGCGCGTGAACGGCGGCCACGCCCCGTTCTCGCTGGCCTGGATGGCGGCCGTGGGCGAGCGCACCGAGCGGGTGAAGATCGGCACCTCGGTCATGACGCCCACCTTCCGCTACAACCCCGCGGTGGTGGCGCAGGCCTTCGCGAGCATGGCCTGCATGTACCCCGACCGGATCTTCCTGGGCGTGGGCAGCGGCGAGGCGCTCAACGAGTACGCCACCGGCTTCCAGGGCGAGTGGCCCGAGTTCAAGGAGCGGTTCGCCCGCCTGCGCGAATCCGTGCGGCTCATGCGCGAGCTGTGGTCGGGCGAGATCACCAACTTCGACGGCGATTACTACCACACCAAGGACGCCGTCCTGTTCGACATTCCGGAGCGTCCCGTGCCCGTCTACATCGCCGCGGGCGGCCCCGTGGTGGCGAAGTACGCCGGCCGCGCGGGCGACGGCATGATCTGCACCTCGGGCAAGGGCATGGACCTGTACACCGAGAAGCTGATCCCCGCCGCCAAGGAGGGCGCCGAGCTGGGCGGCCGCGATTTCGACGCGCTGGACAAGATGATCGAGATCAAGATCAGCTACGACCCGGATCCCGAACTCGCACTGGAGAACACCCGGTTCTGGGCGCCCCTGTCGCTGACCGCGGAGCAGAAGCACAGCGTGAACAGCTCCGCCGAGATGGAGCGCCTGGCCGATGAGCTGCCGATCGAGCAGGTGGCCAAGCGGTGGATCGTCTCCTCCGATCCCGACGAGGCGGTGGCCGCGGTGAAGCAGTACGTGGACGCCGGCCTGAACCACCTCGTCTTCCACGCCCCCGGCCACGACCAGCGCCGCTTCCTGGACAACTTCCAGCGCGATCTGGCCCCCCGGCTGCGCGCGCTGGGCTGACCGGGCTGCGATAGTAAAGCCATGTCCGCGAGCGCTGACCGATCCCCGACGACGACCAGCATCTACATCGCCTCCCCCGAGGGGGACACCGGGAAGTCGACCATCGCGCTGGGCGCGATGAACCTGCTGACCTCCACGGGCTGGACCATCGGCGTCTTCCGTCCGATCCCCCGCACCTGGGGGGAGCAGCGCGATTACATCCTGGAGCTGCTCATCGAGCAGGCCACGGCCGATCTCGACTACGACGAGTGCGTGGGTGTCTCGTACGACCAGGTGCACGAGGATCCGGACGCGGCGATCGCCGAGATCGTCAGCCGCTATCACGCGGTGGCCGACAAGTGCGATTTCGTGCTGATCCTGGGCTCGGACTACACCGACGTCACCTCGCCCACCGAGTTGTCCTTCAACGCTCGGATCGCAGCCAACCTCGGTGCGTCCATCCTGCTCGCGGTGAAGGCGCTGGACCGGACCCCCGAGCAGGTGGTCTCGGTGGCCGAGCAGTCGATGGCCGAGATCAAGGCGAACCACGCCCACACCTCGTCGGTGATCGCGAACCGGTGCGATCCCGGCCAGCTCGACGCGGTGTGCGACGCCCTCAAGGCCGCGACGGGGCTGCCCGTGTGGGTGCTGCCGGAGGAGCCGGTGCTCACCGCGCCCACCGTCGGCGAACTCATGGAGGCGATGGACGGCAAGCTGCTCTGGGGCGATCCGGAGCTGCTCTCGCGTGAGGCGATGGACGTGCTGGTGGCCGGGATGACGGCCGAGCACAGCCTGGAACGGGTCACCGAGGGCGTCGCGGTGATCGCACCGGGTGACCGCTCCGAGGTGCTGCTGGCGATGGTGAACGCGCACCGCGCCAACGGTTTCCCGTCGCTGGCCGGCATCATCCTCAACGGTGGCTACGCGCCGCACCCGATGACGGCGGCCCTCGTCGACGGCCTCAAGCCGACTCTGCCCATCGTCTCGGTGCCGCACGGCACCTACGAGACCGCGCGGATCGCGGCCAAGACCCGAGGGCGGGTGGGGCCCGGTTCCGCCCGCAAGGTGGACCTAGCGGTCGCGCTCACCGAGCGGTACGTGGTCTCCGAGGACCTGATGGATGCGCTCCAGGTCTCCAACCCCGGCGTGGTCACCCCGCAGATGTTCGAGTACCACCTGATCGCCCGGGCCCGCGCGGACCGCAAGCGGATCGTGCTGCCCGAGGGCGACGACGACCGGATCCTGCGCGCCGCCGGCCGCCTGCTGCAGCGCGAGGTGGCCGATCTGACGATCCTCGGCCAGGAGTCCCGCGTGCGGGCCCGCGCCGCGGAACTGGGCGTGGACCTCGGCGATACCGACGTGATCGACCCGAAGCGCGCCACCGACCTCATCGCCAAGTTCTCCCAGACCTACTACGAGCTGCGCAAGCACAAGGGCATGACGCTGGAGCGGGCCGCCGAGACCGTGGTGGACGTGAGCTACTTCGGCACCATGATGGTGTACCTCGGCATGGCCGACGGCATGGTCTCCGGTGCCGCGCACACCACCGCGCACACCATCCGGCCGTCCTTCGAGATCATCAAGACCAAGCCCGGTGTCTCCACGGTGTCGTCGATCTTCCTGATGTGCCTGGCCGATAAGGTGCTGGCCTACGGCGACTGCG
Source organism: Tsukamurella sp. TY48 (assembly GCF_019656655.1). Lineage (GTDB taxonomy): Bacteria > Actinomycetota > Actinomycetes > Mycobacteriales > Mycobacteriaceae > Tsukamurella > Tsukamurella strandjordii. Next base: position 2,396,599 of record NZ_BPMV01000001.1, read on the forward strand.
CCGTGGTGCCCGATCCCACCGAGACCCAGCTCGCCGACATCGCGATCTCCTCGGCGCAGACGGCCTCGCAGTTCGGGATCGACCCGCGGGTGGCGATGCTCTCGTACTCGACGGGCGAGTCCGGTACCGGCGCCGACGTCGACAAGGTGCGGGCCGCCACCGGCCTGGTCCGCGAGCGCGCCCCGGAACTGTTGGTGGAGGGCCCGATCCAGTACGACGCCGCGGTCGACCCCGGCGTCGCGGCGTCGAAGATGCCCGACTCCCCGGTCGCGGGCAAGGCCACCGTGCTGGTCTTCCCCGATCTCAACACGGGCAACAACACCTACAAGGCGGTGCAGCGCTCGGCGGGCGCCGTCGCGATCGGCCCCGTGCTGCAGGGGCTCAACGCCCCGATCAACGATCTCTCGCGCGGTGCCCTGGTGGAGGACATCGTGAACACCGTGGCGATCACCGCGATCCAGGCGCAGGCCTTCTCCGCGGCGGAGCCCGAAGCGAAGGAGCAGCAGTCATGACCGGTGCGGTGGCGGGCGCCGTCCTCGTCCTCAACTCCGGCTCCTCGTCGCTGAAGTATCAACTGCTGCACCCCGAGACCGGCGAGGTGGTGCACGGCGGCATCGTCGAGCGGATCGGCGAGACCGAGGTCCCCGACCACAAGGCCGCCCTCCGGCTGGTCTTCGACGAGTTCGCCGAGCGCGGCCTCGATCTGACCGCCGGTGCGGGCACGCCCGAGGGGCTCGCCGCCGTGGGACACCGGGTGGTGCACGGCGGCCGCACCTTCCACTCGCCCACGATCATCGACGATCTGGTGCTCGCGGAGATCCGCCGCCTCAGTTCGCTGGCGCCGCTGCACAACCCGGCCAACGCCGAGGGCATCGAGGTGGCGCGCGAGTTGCTGCCGAAGGTGAAGCAGGTGGCCGTCTTCGACACCGCCTTCTTCTTCGACCTGCCCGCCGCGGCCGCCACCTACGCCATCGACCGCGAGCTGGCGCAGGAGCACGCCCTGCGCCGCTACGGCTTCCACGGAACCTCGCATCAGTACGTCTCGCAGCAGGTCGCGAAGTTCCTGGGCCGGCCGGACGCCGAGGTCGACCAGATCGTGCTGCACCTGGGCAACGGCGCCTCCGCCTCGGCGGTGCGCGGCGGCCGGGCCGTGGACACCTCGATGGGCCTCACCCCGCTGGAGGGCCTGGTGATGGGTACCCGGTCGGGCGATATCGATCCCGGTCTGGTGCTGCACCTGGGCCGCAGCCTGGGCATGGACATCGACCAGATCGACGACCTGCTCAACCGCCGTTCCGGTCTCAAGGGACTGGCGGGGGAGAACGACTTCCGCGCACTGGGAACGCTCATCGAATCGGGTGACCAGGACGCGAAACTCGCTTACGACGTGTACATCCACCGGCTCCGCCGCTACATCGGCGCCTACCTGGTGGACCTCGGCGGAGTGGATGCCATCACCTTCACCGCGGGGGTCGGTGAGAACGCCGCGGGTGTGCGCGCCGACGCCCTCGCCGGGCTGGAGCGGTTCGGCATCGTCGTCGATCCCGAGCGGAACGCGGTGCGGTCGGGCGAGCCCCGCCGGATCTCGCCCGACGATGCCCCCGTGGCCGTGCTGGTGGTGCCCACCAACGAGGAGCTGGCGATAGCCCGCGACGCGGCGGCCCTCTGATGCCCCTGGGGCACTCGGCCCCGGGGGACGCCGGAACGGACGACGGGGGAGGGGATTACGGCTCTCCGCTGCTGGGAACCGTCGGCGAGAGCGCGCAGTCGCGACGCCTGCGCACCGTGATCCTGCTGTCCGTCTCGATCGCCGTGTGCACGCTGCTCGGCGCCGGATTCGCGGCGATGCTGATCCTGGTGGGGATCCCCGAGCCGTCGGTGCGGCAACCCGAACTCAGCGACATCAACACCGTGATCCTCCCGGCGTACATCACCGTCGGACTGGTCTTCGGCATCCTCTACGGCACCTGGCACGTGTACACCACCCTGCGCTGGGTGGGCAGCGGCGCGCCCCCCACTGAGGAGCAGGCGAAGGAGACCCTCGCCCTGCCGCGGCGCATCTACGTCTTCGAGCTGGTGAACTGGCTGGTGGCCGCGATCCTGTTCGGGTGGCTCTACGGCCTCTACGACCCGCACCTCGTGCCGAAGGTCTCGCTGGTGATCCTCGGGGCCGGACTGGTGACCGCGGGCATCACGATGCTGCTGGTCGAGTTCAGCCTGCGGCCCGTGACCGCGATCGTGCTGCAGACCTACCAGCCCGAGCCGCGTAATCAGAGCCTGCAGGCCCGTTCGCTGGCCCTGTGGGTGCTGGGCTCCGGCCTGCCCATGGCCGGTGTGGTGCTGGTGGGTGCCTTCGCCTTCATCGAGCCCACGACCGTGAGCGGCATCGCGATCAGCGTGTGCGCCCTCGCCGCCGGCGGACTGGTGTCCGGCGCCGTGCTCAACCAGCTGGGCGTCGCGCGGATCTCCGCGCCGGTGCGCAGCGTGACCGCGGCGATGCGGCGGGTGAGCGAGGGCCGGTACGACACCGAGGTGGTGGTCTACGACGGCACCTCCCTGGGCAATCTCCAGTCGGGCTTCAACCAGATGGCGGCGGGCCTGCGCGAGCGCGAGCGCGTCCGTGACCTGTACGCCCGGCAGGTGGGCGAGCAGGTGGCCCGGGCCACCATCGAATCCGAACCCGAGCTCGGCGGCGTCGAACAGCGCGTCGCGGTCATCTTCATCGACATCGTCGGATCGACCGAGCTCGCCGCGCAGCGCCCGGCCGGCGAGGTGGTGCAGATCCTCAACCGGTTCTGCGGCGTGGTGGTGGCGGAGGTGAACAGTCGTGGCGGCCTGGTCAACAAGTTCGAGGGCGACGCGGTGCTCGCCATCTTCGGCGCCCCGGCCCCGCTCAGCGATCCCGCCGGCGCCGCGCTGGCGGCGGCCCGCGCGATGATGACCCGGCTGCGCCGCGAGGTGCCCGAGGTGCGCGCCGGGTGCGGGGTGACCTACGGCGTGGTGGTCGCGGGCTACGTGGGCGCCGCGGATCGGTTCGAGTACACCGTGATCGGCGATCCGGTCAACGAGGCATCACGCCTGTCGACCGCGGCGAAGGCGGATCCCCTGGTGCCCTGGGCGTCGGCCCCGGCGGTGGCCGCCGCCGATGCGAGCGAATGCCGGCACTGGAGCCCCGGGCCCGTCGAGGTGCTGCGCGGACGCAATCAGCCCACGCGCATGTACCTCGCGGTGGGCTGAGCGGCCTCAGGAGAACGTCGGCAGCTTCGGCGGCAAGGTCTTGAGCACCCAGTCGAGGGTCACCGGGTTGGGCATCGACATGGCATTGCCCAGGGTGCGATCGATCCGCGTCACCCGGTTGTCCCGGCTCACCGCGAGCGCCCGGAAGGCCGTCTCCTCGCTCTGCTTGGTGCCGTAATCGAGGTACACCAGGGTGTCCAGGTCGAGCAGCTGCAGGTTCTCCGCCGAGACATCGGCGTAGAACTTGCCGGCCGGGACCAGGCCCGAAATCGCTGTAGGCAGGGTGAATCCGAGCATCGTGAGCACCTGTCCGCGGCCGTCGGTGCCGGCGTAGGCGTAGAAGCCGCCGTCGGACTTCGGCAGGATCGTGGCCGCCGACTTCCCCTGGTACTGCGGGTGATCGGCCTTCGTCCGGGCGATCGTGTCGTTGGTCTTGGTGATCAGCGCGTCGCCCTGTCCGGCGAGGCCTACTCCGGCCGCGATGGTGCGGACCTGCGTCTCCCACGGCACGCCCCAGGCCGCGAACTCGGCGGGGCGGCGGATCACGGGCGCGATCGACCGGAGCCGCTCGAAGGTGGCGTCGTCGAAGCCCGAGTTCACCGCGACGATCAGATCGGGCTTGGACGCCGCGATGGTCTCGATGGCCTTCCCGTCGACCCCGTTGCCGGTGCCGAGCACCATCGCGGGCTGCTGGCCCTGCAGGAGCGGCTTCGACCATTCGCCCACCGGCTCGGTCGCGTCCTGGGCCCACGGCGCCACGAGCACCGGCACCACGCCCAGCGCCAACAGGGTGTCCACGTCACCGAGGCCGAGCGAGGCGATGCGCTTCGCGGACCCCGGCGGAGTGCTCGACGGCGCGGAATCGCTCGACGAACCGCACGCCGCGAGCGCGGCGGCGAGTAGTGTGACGAGGGCGACGGCAGCGGTCCTGACCAGGCCCCGCGGCGACGAATTCATGGGTGGGTCCCTCCGTAGAATGAAGGGCAGCCTACCATTAGCGGGGTGACCGTAGATCTCTCGACGACGCGCGATTCCCCGTCGTCCTCCGCGCGGCCCAGCGCGGGCTCGGCCCGGCGGCGCAAACGTCTCGCCGGGCTGATGCTCCTGGCGGTCCTGCTCGCCGCCACCGTGGTGGCCTCGCTCGCCATCGGCTCGCGCGATCTGGCACCGTCCGCGGTCTGGGACGGCCTGTTCTACCGCTACACCACCGGCCCGAACCCCGGCGATCCGCAGCTCAACGAGGCCGCGATCATCGTGCAGACGCTCCGGGTGCCGCGCACCATCCTGGCCCTGCTGGCCGGGGCCGCGCTCGCCCTTGCGGGGGCGCTGCTGCAGGGCCACACCCGCAACCCCATCGCCGACCCCGGCATCCTGGGCATCACCCAGGGCGCCGCGTTCGCCGTGGTGTGCGCGATCTTCCTGGGCGGCCTCACCCAGCCGCTGCAGTACGTGTGGTTTGCCTTCCTCGGCGCCGCCGTCGCCGCGATCGTGGTCTTCGGCCTCTCCAGCCTGGGCGGCGGCGTCGCCTCGCCGCTCACCCTGGTGCTCGCCGGCACCGGCGTTGGCCTCTTCCTCAGCTCGATGACCTCGGCCATCGCGCTCAGCGACAACGCCTCCCTCGATGCGCTGCGGTTCTGGAACGCGGGCGCGGTGGTGGGCCGCGGCTTCGACGTGATCGGCGCGGTCACGCCCTTCCTCGTGATCGGTGCGTTGCTCGCACTGGCGAACGGGCCCGCCGTGAACCTGCTCAACCTCGGCGACGATGTGGCCAAGGGGCTCGGCCTCAACGTGAACCTCGCGCGCACCGTCGGCATCGTGGCCGTGACGCTGCTCGCCGGTGCCGCGACCGCCGCCTGCGGCAGCATCGCCTTCCTCGGACTCATGGTGCCGCACATCACCCGCTATTTCACCGGTCCCGATTACCGCTGGCTGCTGCCCTATTCGGCCCTGCTCGGCGCATGGCTGCTACTCGCGGCCGACATCGTGGGCCGCGTCGTGGCCCGTCCCGGCGAGCTGGAGGTGGGCATCGTCGTGGCGATGGTCGGCGCGCCCTTCTTCGTGGCACTCGTCTGGTGGCGGAAGGCGGTCACGGTATGACCGACACGCAGGACACGGTCCAGGACGCGAAAGTCGACCTTCCTCCGATCCGTCCCGGAATGCGATTCGGATCCGTGCTCTCGATGGTCTGGCGGCCCTGGCCGGTGTTCGTCACCGCGGTGCTCGTCGCGGTGGCCTTCGTGGCCTTCTGCCTCAGCATCCGGATGGGCGAATTCCCGCTCAGCCTGGGTGATGTGCTCCAGGCGCTGATCGGCCGCGGTGACGCGATGACGGACTTCATCGTCATGGACCTGCGGCTGCCGCGCGCGCTGGTCGGCGTCACGGTGGGTGCGGCGCTCGGAATGTCCGGCGCGATCGTGCAGTCGATCGCCCGTAACCCGCTGGCCAGCCCCGACATCCTCGGTATCACCGCCGGTGCCGGCGTGGCAGCGGTGTTCCTGGTGACCTCCACCAGCACGCTGGCCGCCACCCTCAACACCGATGTGGGCCTGCCGCTGTTCGCGCTGGGCGGCGGGCTCGTCACCGGCGCCCTGGTGTACCTGCTGGCCGTTCGCGGCGGGGTCGACGGTATGCGGCTGATCCTGGTGGGCATCGCCATCACCGCGCTGATGCGGGCGCTCATCGACTGGATGCTGGTGCGCGCCGACATCCGCGACGTGGCCCGAGCCCAGGCCTGGCTCGTCGGATCACTCGACGGCCGCGACTGGAGCGATGTGTGGGCCGCCCTCGGGCTCGGCGTGCCCGCCGCGATCATCGCGATGGGTGCCGCCTTCCCGCTGCGCGCCGTGCAACTCGGCGACGACGTGGCCCGCGGCCTCGGCGTGCGGCTGGGCCGCAACCGCGCCACGCTGCTCATCGCCTCGGTGCTGCTGGCCTCCGCCGGCGTCGCCGCGGCCGGACCGATCGCCTTCGTCGCCTTCGTCGCCCCGCAGCTGGCGATGCGCCTGACCCGGCTGGCAACCCCGCCGCTCATCCCCGCGGCGGCCATGGGCGCCGCTCTGCTGCTGTGCGCGGACCTGGTGGCCCGCACCGTGTTCCCGGTCCCGATGCCGGTGGGCATCGTGACGGCCGCGGCCGGTGGCCCGTTCCTCGTGTACCTCCTCGTCCGTCAGAACATCAAGGGAGCCAAGAAATGAGCGCGATCGACACTCGGCAGGCGGCCCCCTCCCGGCTGGGGGCGCGCGCTGTCTCCTCGGGCTACGGCCAGGTGACGGTGCTCGACGACCTCAGCCTGGACATCCCCACCGGTCTGGTGACCACGATCATCGGCCCGAACGGCTGCGGCAAGTCGACGCTGCTGCGCACGCTGGCCCGGCTGATCAAGCCGTCGAGCGGCCAGGTGGTACTCGACGGCACCGACATCGCCACGATGAAGACCAAGCAGGTGGCCACCACCATGGGGCTGCTCCCGCAGAGCCCCACCGCCCCCGAGGGACTCACCGTGGCCGACCTCGTGGCGCGCGGCCGGCACCCGCACCAGAGCTGGCTGCGGCAGTGGTCCTCCGACGACGCCGACGTGGTGGACGCGGCGCTCTCACAGACCGGTGTGCGCGACCTCGCCGACCGCCCCGTCGACTCGCTCTCCGGCGGTCAGCGGCAGCGCGTGTGGATCTCGATGACGCTGGCGCAGGGCACCGAGCTGCTGCTGCTCGACGAGCCCACCACCTTCCTCGATCTCTCGCACGCCCTGGACGTGCTGGACCTGGTCGACGAGCTCAGCGGCCAGGGCCGCACCGTGGTGATGGTGCTGCACGACCTGAACCTGGCCATCCGGTACAGCGATCACCTGGTCGCCATGCGGGACGGCGCCATCGTGGCGCAGGGCGCACCGCAGGACATCATCAGCGAGGAGATGCTCGCCGACGTCTTCGGCCTGCAGTCGAAGGTGATCGACGATCCCGTGGCGCCCGGCCGCCCGCTGATCGTGCCGATCGGCGCGCGCCGCGTGGGCGAGTAGCCCAGCCGAGGAAGACGTCGGGGTACGGATCGTGCTGAGCAGGCGGATAGGGATCCTGGGCATCGGTCTTGCGATCGCTGGATGCGGCGCGCTGGCAGGGTGTGGTCAGTCCCAAACGAGTCCGGAATCGTCGCAATCCACCACGACGTCGTTGGTCCCGAGTGCCCCAGCGGACCAGCGAGTCGACCCTGAGCTGGATCGGGCGCGGAAACTGATTGTCGGAACCTGGCGGCTCGATGGTGCGGCATCCGATTGGGGATTCATCCGCTATCAGGAAGACGGATCGGTCACCACCGACGAGACCGGCTCCCAGCCGGCGTCGCACTGGGAAATCATTCGCGAAAAAGACTCCGCCCAAGGGAGATTGATCGTCCAAGATCCGGGTGACCCCACGACCGCGCTGGTCGTGGCAGTCGACCAGAGCCGATTGACGCTGCTCGATCCCGATCGTGGAGTGGAACATGCCTACGTTCGTGTGAGCACCTAGAGGCTCAGAACAGGGTGCGCGGCCGGATCGCGTTGGCGAGATCGACCAGTGCGTGCCGTTGTCGCTTCCGCTCGGCCAGCGCGGCGAGATCGCGCAGCGCCTTCTCGGTGGCCTTGCGCAGACCGCGTTCGGTGAGGGCGTGATCGAGCAGGGTGGCGGTCCCGTCGAGGCGGCCGTGCTGATTGCGGTGCTGCACCCAGCCGAGCGCGACGCCCAGCACCAGGGCGCGCAGCTGCAGCCTGCGCCACTCCGACTTCGGGAGCGTGCGCACCCGCCGCGCCGCCTCGTGCAGCTGGCCCTCGGTGACCTCGGCGAGGTCGCGCCCGTGCACCAGCGCGACCACTGAGGAGCAGAGCGCGTTGTGGTAGTGCCGGCTGGTGGACGGCACCTGGTCCAGGATCTCGACCGTGCCCACGATATCGCCGGCGGCGCGGCGCATCCGGGCCGCACCGAAGGCGGCGGAGATGATGCCGCGATCGGTGCGCCACACCCCCTCGTAGCGCTCCCGCGCCCGGTCGCGCCACCCGTCCGGATCGGATTCGCCGGAGAGATAACAGAACTCGGCGGCCACGGCGGCGGCCAGTTTCGGTGCCGCCTCACCCGGCGCCTGGTCGGTGACCGCCTCGAAGTGGTCGTAGGCGGTGGCGTACTCGCCCTGCATGAGCGCCGTCTCGGCGCGGTACCAGGTGACCTGCCAGCGGTGCGGCTCCCGCGCGGCCAGCGAATCGAGCAACGTGGTGGCGGCATCCACCTCGCCCAGTTCCAGGTGCGCCCGGGCCTCCGCCAGATCGATCTCCACGGTGCCAGCCATCGTCTCCCGCAGCTCGGCGAGGGAGTCGAGCACCTGCGTGGGATCGCTGCGCATCGTGAGCGCCAGCACGCCGGCCGCCGGATCGGACGGATTGGCGATCGGGATCGGCAGCGCCGCCAGCACTTCCGGCGCCCGCAGCATATCGTCGTGGACATCGGGATCCGGATCGACGGCGCGCAGCATCAATTCGACACCGAAGGTGGAGCGCTGCGGCGTGAAGACCATCGACAGGCCGGGCCGAGGCTCACCGGACTTGGTGGACAGGCACTCCCGCAGCACGCCCAGGAGTTGATCGTTGAGCTCCGCGGCCGAGGAGAACCGCTCCTCCGGCTGTTCCGCGGTGGCCTTCACCAGCAGCCGGTACAGGGAGTTGAACCGGGCCAGGGTCGCATCGTCGGTGGGGGAGGGCAGGCCGTCCACGTACCGGCCCTTGTCCATCGCGATCTTCGCCACCAGCACGGCGAGCGTGCGGCCCACGGTGTACACGTCGGAGGCCACCGTCGGGCCGGTCTTCGCGATCTCGGGTGCCTGGAAACCCGGTGTGCCGTAGATGTATCCGTAGCCGCCCAGCGGGGCCACCGCACCCAGGTCGATCAGCTTCACGTCCTCTTCGCTGATCATGATGTTGTCGGGCTTGAGATCGTTGTAGGCCAGGCCCAGGCTGTGCAGGTATCCGAGCGCGGGCAGCACCTCCAGGATGTAGGCGATGGCCTGTTCGACCTCCACCTTGGATTCGGCCTCGGCGAGGATCTCCTTGACGGTCTTGCCGGGCACGTACTCCATCACGATGTACCCGATCCGAGTGCCGTCCGGATCGGGGTGCTCGACGAAGTTGTAGATCTTCACGATCGACGGATGCGTCATCTCGGCGAGGAACCGGCGCTCCGAGACCGCCACCGCCTGTGCCTGTGCGTCACCGGAATTGAGCAGGCCCTTGAGCACCACCGGGCGGTCGACCACGTTGAGGTCGGTGGCGAGGTAGATCCAGCCCATCCCGCCGTGCGCGATCGCGCCCTGGATCTCGTACTGGTCGGCCACGATGTCGCCGGCCTTGAGCGCGGGCTCGAAGGAGAAGCGCGCCCCGCAGTGCGGGCAGGTGCCGATCAGGGGGCCCGGCTCACCGTCGTGCGCGCGGCCGACCGGTTTGCGGCAGTTCCAGCAGTACCGCTTGCCCTCGGCGATGATCGGATTGGTGGTGATGGCCTCGGACGGGTCCACCTCGGTGATCCGGGGGATCTCCACGAGTCCGCCGCCCACCCGGCGCCGACCGGGCATCCGCGTGGTGACGGCGCGCGGCATCGGATTGTGCTGGAATCGCGGCGTCGCGGAGGTCTCCACCGCCTGATCGGGCGGAGGTACGGCGGTGACCTGGGTGCCCACGGGCGGCGGCTCGGTGTCGAAGATCGCATCCATCGGCACACCGACGGTGCCGCTGTGCTCCTCCGGCTGCTCGTCGTCGAAGACGACGACCTGCGCCTGCGTGTGCTCCTCGTCGGGCATGTCCATCACCTCCTACCCGGTGTACTGCGCCGCGGGTGCCGACCACACCTGCCCGAGGGTAGGCGTGAACCACTGGTTGTACAGCCGCATCCACGTTCCGTCGAAGGCCATGCGCAGTAGTACGCCGTTGATGAAACGCACGAGGTCGGTGCGATTCTTCCCGACCCCCACCGCGTAGTACTCCAGGCCCATCGACGGCCCCGTCACAGTGAGGTTCGGGTCCTGGTCCTCGAGCCCGGCCAGGATTGCATCGTCGGTGGAGACCGCGTCCACCTGCTGCTGCTGGAGCATCACCAGGCAGTCCGACCAGGAATCGGCCGCGATCACCGTGGCGCTGGGCACCAGTCGGCGCACCCGGTCCAGCGAGGTGGTGCCGCGCACCTCGCACACCCGGCGGCCGGACAGGTCGCCGACGGTGTTGATGGGCGCGCCGCGCGGCGCGAGGATGCGCTGCTGCGCGATGAAGTAGGTGGCGGAGAAGGCCACCTGCTTGGCCCGGTCGCAGGTGGCGCTCATCGTCTTGACCACAACGTCCACGGTGCCGTCGATCAGCGCCTGCTGCCGCTCGGCCGTCGAGAGGATGCGGAAGTGCACCCGGTTCGGATCACCGAAGATCGCCGCCGCGATCTGGTGCGCGATATCGGCGTCGAATCCCTTGATCTCACCGGTGATCGGATCGCGGAAGGACAGCAGGTTCGAGCCGATGTCGATGCCCACCACCAGCCGCCCGCGGTCGAAGATATCGGCCATCGTGGTGCCCGGCACCATCTGTCCGGCAGGCGGGAGCGACGACGGTGACGGCGTGCCCGGGCACATCGCCACCTCGGCCGGCAGGGGCGTGTCCGGCGGAACCACCGTGCCGGACCCCGGCATCGGCTGCGGGAAGGAGGTCACCGCATCGCCGGGGGCCTCCGGCGCCGAGACCACGCACGCCGAGGTGGCGAGCGTGACGCTCAGCGCGAGGGCGATCCCGCCCAGGGTCCGGCGCATCATCGGTACTCCCTGACTCGCGGGTAGAAACCGGCCGCGACACCGGCGGCCGCGACGATGCACAGCACGAAGGCGCCGGGACCGGAGTAGGCGATCGCGTACCGCGCGGTGTTGACGTTGTCGCGGTACAGGGTCCGGGCGCGGGCGATCGCGTTGGTGAGGTGATCGTCGAGCGCGCGGTAGGCCACGGCCGCGGAATCGGGATCGGTGCCGATCGCGACGCGGGTGGCGCCGAGGTAATCGCCCGTGGCCTCGCGGGCCGCGATCACCTGGTGCGCCGTGACCCAGCGCCGGGCGTCGCCCCGCGCACCGTCGACCGCGGCGCGGATCTCCGGGTCCTCGGTGTCCATCTGTTCCAGCGTCGCCTGCGCCTGGCCGAGGGTCTGCGCGAAGGCCTCCGGCGGTGTGCCGCGGCCGGCGCCGCGCTGTACGAGCGCCATCGTCTCCATCGACCGGGCCTGCTGCGTGAGCGTGCGGGCCTGCGTCAACGAGTCCACCGCCGCGGTGCCGCGTTGTTCGGCGCGGAGGGAGAAGGTAGTCGAGGTGAGGCTGGCGATCAGCACCCACAGCAGGGCCACGGTGAGGGCGGTGGCCGCGACCAGCAGGCCCCGGTTCATGGTGCGTTGCGTGCGCCGGGCCAGGTACTGGTGAGTGAGCAGCACCGACGCGAGCGTGATGCCGAGGACACCGTAGATCGCCCACGGCGGGGACGCGAACTTCGAGTGCGTGTCCCGGAGGTTGTCGGCCTCCTCGCGGTAGAACGACTCCGCGGCGGGCAACAGGGTCTCCTGCATGAGCGTCGACGCGGTCGCCAGGTACGCGGCGGCCACCGAGTTGTCGAGCCGGTTGTTGGTGCGCGCCGTTTCGACCAGACCGGTGTACACCGACAGGTTCATCGCGATGGTGTCGAGGTTCTCGTGCGCCTTCGTGTCCTCGGGCGGCAGGCTCGTGGCCGAGGTGACGAGCGCCTTGCCGGCGGTGGCCAGCGCCAGCCGGTAGCTGGATTGGATCTCGTCGGCAGGGAGACCGCCGGCCACGAAGGCCGCGTTCGCGGATTCGTTCGCCGTGGACAGGGAACTGTAGAGCACCTGGGCGGCATGGGCGCGGGGCTCGTAGTCGGACAGGTTCTGCTGCAGGACATCGGTACGGGAGAGCTGGCCGGCGGAGGTGAACCATCCGGTGAACAGGCACATCGTCACGAGCACGATGGCCATCGAGACCAGTTTTCCGGGGCTGGAGGTGAAGAACTCGCGGAGTTCGGCGAAGACCGATGACTCGGGGAAGGACCGGAGGCGGAGCGAGGTCAGCTGTCGATTCTTCGACGCCGTGGCCGTCACCGTTCGCACCTCTCTCGTGTCGCCGCCGGCAACGGATGGTTCCGCTGTTCCGGCTCGTTCGACCCTATCGCGCGAAGCGGCCGATCGGTCGCTCATGACGCGGCATTTTCCCCGCCCGTGCCGCCATCGTGTCCGCTACGGTGGACGCATGTTGGGTGACGGGAACGGCTGGGTCCGCGACCCGGACGGTTCCCGGTACTGGGGCCGGTTCGGCGCCGCGGGCCTACTGGCCTTGTCGCCAGACGAGTCGAAGGTGTTACTCCAGCACCGCGCGTGGTGGAGTCACCAGGGTGGAACCTGGGCGCTGCCCGGGGGTGCCCGCGATTCCCACGAGTCCGCGGCCGATGCCGCGTTGCGAGAAGCCTTCGAGGAGACCGGTCTTCCGCCCACCTCGCTCGAGGTGCTCTCCGAGGTGGTCACCGCCCGCTCGGAAGTCGGGTGGACCTACACCACAGTGCTGGCCCGGCTGGTCGAGCCCCGCGACCTGATCCCGAACGAGGAGTCCACGGCGCTGGAGTGGGTGCACCTGGGCGCAGTGCCCGACCGGCGCCTGCACCCCGCCTTCGCGCAGAGCTGGCCCGAACTTCAGGTTCAGCTGCAGTCTCTCAACGAGAGCTGAGCGCCGAGCGGAGCGCGCGGGCCGCCCCCTCCGGGTCGTCGGCGGCGGTGATCGCACGGACCACCACGATCGCGTCGGCGCCCGCGGCGGTCACCTCGGGCACCCGGTCCAGATCGATACCGCCGATGGCGAACCACTTCCGGTCCGGCGCACTGGCGGCAGTGCCGCGCACCAGCTCCAGTCCCGGTGCGGTGCGTCCGGGCTTGGTCGGCGTGGGCCAGCACGGGCCGGTGCAGAAGTAGTCGACGCCCGGTTCCGCCGCCGCGGCAGCCGCCTGCGCCGCGTCGTGCGTGGACCGGCCGATCACCACCTCGTCGCCCACGATCCGGCGCGCGACCGCGACCGGGAGATCGTCCTGGCCGAGGTGCAGGACGTCGGCGCCGGCCGCGAGCGCGACATCGGCCCGATCGTTCACCGCCACCAGGGCGCCGTGCGCATGCGCGATCTCGCGCAGCTCGGCCACCAGCTCGATCTCCTGCTTCGCCTCCAGCGGACCGAACTCGCGCTCGCCGGCCGACCCCTTATCGCGCAGCTGCACGATGTCGACGCCGCCGCGGAGCGCGGCCGCGACGAACTCCGCCAGGTCACCGCGCTCGCGGCGGGCGTCGGTGCACAGGTACAGGCGGGCCGAAACGAGGCGTTCGCGCGGGGAGACCATGCGCCCAGGGTAGACGCCGGGGGTAGGCTGGTCGCCGAACACACGGGAGCTCCGGGCATCGCACGATGAACGAGGAGCTGAGAGTGGGGCACGAGCCGTCCCTGACCGTCAGACCTGATCCGGGTAATGCCGGCGAAGGAAGGATCTTGCAGGTGAAAAGCAGTGTCTCCGTTGTGGGTGCGGGCATCGTCGGGCTCACGGTGGCCTGGTCGTTGGCGCGCGCCGGGGCACGCGTCGCCGTCTACGATCCCGCGCCCGGGTCCGGTGCCTCGTGGGTGGCGGGCGGCATGCTCGCGCCCTACTCCGAGGCCTGGCCCGGCGAGGAGGGGCTGCTCGCCCTCGGTGCGCAATCGCTCGCCCTCTGGGAGGGGTTCGCCACCGCGCTGCAGCCCTACGCCGACGGTCCGCTGATCACCGCCCGCGGCACCGTGTGGCTCGCCGTCGACGACGGTGATGCGGAAGAGCTCGCCACCGTGACCACCGCCGTGGGGGACGAGCGGCTGTTCGCAGCGCTCCGTCCCTCCGCGGCGCTGCGGACGATTCCCGGTGCCGCGCCGCGGATCCGGGCGGCCGCACAGGCACCGTCGGAGCGCGCGGTCGATAATCGGCTCGTGCACCGGGCGCTGCTCGCGGCCTGTGCCGCCACCGGTGTGGAGCTGCGCGCCGAGGCCGTCCGCGCACCGTCGGAACTCCCGGGTGACGCCGTGATCGTCTGTGCTGGAGCCGCTTCCGTCGATCTCCTGCCGGGCTGCGCGGTGCGCCCGGTGAAGGGCGAGGTGGTGCGGCTCCGGCGCGCACCGTCGTGCCTGCCGCCCCCGGAGGTGACGGTCCGGGCCCGGGTGCACGGTCGACCGGTGTACGTGGTGCCCCGCGCCGACGGCGTGGTGGTGGGTGCCACCCAGTACGAGAACGACCGTGATCTGGCGCCCCGCGTGGGCCCCGTGGTCGAACTGCTCGGCGACGCCTTCACCGTGCTGCCCTTCCTCCGCGAGTACGAGCTGGTGGAGGTCACCGCGGGACTGCGGCCCACCCGCCCCGACAACCTGCCGCTGCTCGGCCGGGTGGACGGCCGGGTGTTCGCCGCCACCGGGCACGGTAGGAACGGAATTCTGCTCGCACCGGTCACGGGCGCGCGGGCGGTGGATATGGTGCTCGATCAGGAGGTGCACGCATGGAATTGACGGTGAACGGTGACGACCGGGAGGTGCCCGAGGGCACCTCGGCGGTGGCGCTGTTGGAGCTGCTCGGCCTGCCGGACAAGGGCGTCGCCATCGCGGTGAACGGCGCCGTGCACCCGCGGTCGGGCTGGGACGAGGCCTTGCCGGCGTACGCCGACGTGGAGGTGCTCACGGCGGTCCAGGGTGGCTGAGCCGGACGCTCTGGTGATCGCGGGCCGCGAGTTCGGTTCGCGGCTGATCACCGGGACCGGCGGCAGCGCGAACCTGGAGCATCTGCGGGCCGCGCTGGTGGCGTCGGGGACGGAGCTGACCACGGTCTCGCTGCGCCGGACGAGCCTGGCCGAGGGCGGCGGCGTGCTCGACCTGATCCGCGGCCTGGGCATCACCCCCCTGCCGAACACGGCGGGGTGCCTCGGCGCGGCCGAGGCGGTGCTCACCGCGCGGCTGGCCCGAGAGGCCCTGGGGACGAACTGGATCAAACTCGAGGTGATCGGCGACGATGAGACGCTGCTCCCCGACGGGGTCGCGCTCGTGGAGGCGGCCGAAGAGCTGGTGGCGGACGGATTCGTGGTGCTGCCGTACACGAACGACGATCCGATCCTGGCGCGCCGACTGGCCGATGTGGGCTGTGCCGCGGTGATGCCCGCCGGGTCACCGATCGGTACCGGTCTCGGAATCCTCAACCCGCACAACATCGAAATGATCGTGGCGCAGAGCGATGTGCCCGTGATCCTGGACGCGGGGATCGGCACCGCCAGCGATGCCGCGCTCGCGATGGAACTCGGCTGTGACGCCGTGCTCCTGGCCTCCGCGGTGACCCGAGCCTCCGATCCCGAGGCGATGGCCTCCGCGATGCGGCTGGCCGTGGAGGCGGGGCGGCTGGCGCGTGCCGCCGGGCGCATGCCGCAACGCCGTTGGGCCCAGGCGTCGTCACCGATCGACGGACGCCTGGGCACCTAGCGGATCCGGGTCACACCGGGGCGAGGTCGTCGTCCGCGGTGGGAGCCGTGGTGCCATCGGTCACGGGGGTCTCGACGATGTCGTGGTCCTTGGTCTCCACCATGAGGTAGCAGCAGAGCACGCTCACGGCGGACAGCCCGGCCAGCATGTAGCCCACCCACAGCTGGTTGCCATCGGCCACCCATTTCGCGGCGATCAGCGGCGGAATCGCGCCGCCCAGGATGCCCGCCAGGTTGTAGCCCAGGCCGGCCCCGGTGTAGCGGTACCGCTCGTGGAACATCTCGGGCAGCGCGGCGCCCGCCGGGCCGTAGGCGATGCCGAAGATGATCAGCGTGCCGATCAGGCCGACGGCGTAAATCGGCAGGCTCTTGGTGTCCAGGATCGGGAACAGCACCAGCGACCACACCACGGCCAGCCCGCAGGAGGTCATGATCACCTTGCGGCGGCCGATCTTGTCGGAGTAGACCGCCGACGCGGCGATCGCGAGCCCGAAGCAGACCGCGCCGGCCATGCCCATCGCCAGCACCGTGGTGCGCGGGAAGCCCAGGTTCTTGGTGGCGTAGTTGGTGAGGAAGGCGGTGCCCATGTAGAACAGCGAGAACAGCGAGGCCAGCGCACCGGCGGCGATCAGGATCTCCTTCCACTGGAAGCGGATCGCATCCAGGAAGGGCAGCTTGGTGCGGTTGATCTCGCTCATCGCCCGCTTGCGGACCTCGGTGAAGACGGGGGTCTCCTCCACGGTGAGCCGCACCCACAGGCCCACCAGCACCAGCAGCGCCGACAGCAGGAAGGGCACGCGCCAGCCGATGGTCATGAAGGCGCTGTCGGCGTTCTTGGTATCGCCCGCGGTCAGCGTGAACAGCAGGAACGTGCCGCTGGAGAGGAAGAACGCGAACGACGGTCCCAGCTGCGGGAACATCGCGTACAGG
Source organism: Tsukamurella sp. TY48 (assembly GCF_019656655.1). Lineage (GTDB taxonomy): Bacteria > Actinomycetota > Actinomycetes > Mycobacteriales > Mycobacteriaceae > Tsukamurella > Tsukamurella strandjordii. The sequence continues at coordinate 2,413,320 of NZ_BPMV01000001.1, forward strand.
CCGCGCTTGCCCTTCGGTGCGTACTCGGCGGTGAGCAGCGTGGCACCGGCCCACTCGCCGCCCACGGCGAAACCCTGGAAGAAGCGCATCACCACGAGCAGCACCGGCGCGAGTGTGCCGATGCCGTTCGGGAACAGCCCGAAGACGCCGGTCTCGCTGCCGGGCAGCAGGCCGATCATCACCGTCGCGGCGCCCATGATGAGCAGCGTCCACACCAGGGTGCGCTTGCGGCCGATCCGATCGCCGAAGTGCCCGAACAGGATCGCACCCACCGGACGGGCGAAGAAGGCCACGGCGAAGGTGGCGAACGAGGCCAGTGTGGCCACGCCCGGGCTCATGTTCGAGAAGAAGATCGTGGGGAACACCAGCGCTGCCGCGGTGCCGTAGATGAAGAAGTCGTAGAACTCGATCGTGGTGCCGATCGAGCTGGCCATCGCCACCCGGCGCAGCTTGGGCTTCGGGACGGTCGGGAGTTCGGGTGCGCTCAACTTCGCTCCTGGGGTCGAAAGGACGTGCCAGAAACCTAGTGATGCTCGTCACAGTCGCGGTACCCCCGAAAGGGGGTAGCCCTGTGGATCAGGGGAGAAGTCCCAGGCTGCGGGCCCGGGTGACCGATTCGAAGCGGGTGCGCGTGCCCAGTTTCTGGCCCGCGCTCCGCAGGTAGGCCTTCACCGTCTCGGCGCCGATGGACAGCCGCTGCGCGACCTCCGTGTTGGTGCATCCCAGGGCCACCTGGGCGAGTACATCCACTTCGCGCGCCGTGAGTGGGCGCTGCGGCGGCGCCTCGCTCGGGCTGCGGCCGAGTCCGGAGATGCGGCCGCACGCCGATTCCAACCGGGCGCGCACCGCACCGTCGGCGATCTCCCCGGCGATGGTGCGCAGTTCCGAGAAGACCTCGCGCAGCAGCTCGCGATCGATGCCGCCGAGGGCGCTGCGCTCGGCGGCCGCCGCCTCGGCGAACCGCACCCGGCGCTCCACCTCCTCGCGGATCCGCAACTCCTGCGCCAATTCCCGGACGGTGCGCGAGACCGCGCCGAGCACGGTGTCGCCGAGCGTGGACTCGCGCCGGTCGGCGGCGTAGAAGACCGCGCGCACGGTGTCGTTCACCGTGAGTGGCATCGCGACCATCGAGCGCAGGCCCTCCGCCGCGACCTGCGCGTGGTAGTGCTGGGTGATCCCGGCGGTGCTGTAGTCGGCGACCGCCGTGGGCCGCCCGGTGCGCAGCACGTGCCCGCCGAGGCCGGCGCCGCGCGCCACCGGCAGGCCGTCGAGCGCCGCCGTCCGCAGGCCGACGCCGCCGCTGAGCACCACGCGGTCGGTATCGACCAGGCCCACGAAGGACACAGGAAGTTCGGTACGGGTGCGAATGGTGCGCAGGGCCGACCGCGCCGCGTCGAGGTCGACGACCGGCGCGAGGCCGGTGGGACGGGCGGGCATGACGGTTCTCCGGGGCTACGACATCAGGTGAATCATCATGACATGTCCGACTGTCCCCAGTGACCTGAATCACGTGTCGACGATCCACCTCCTCGGCGTCCGTTTCGCCGATCGAGGTAGCAGCGCGTCCCACCCGGAGGCGGTCCGCGGTTGCTAGCGTGAATTCATGATCGAAGTCTCGGGACTGACGAAAACGTACGGAGCCGTGCAAGCGGTCAACGACCTGACGTTCGCGGTGCGGCCCGGCCGGGTGACCGGATTCCTCGGCCCGAACGGGGCGGGGAAGTCGACGACGATGCGCTGCATCCTGGGGCTCGACCGGCCCACGGCCGGCACCGCGACCATCGGCGGCCGCGAGTACTCCACCATCGACCGGCCGCTCACTCAGGTGGGCGCCCTGCTCGACGCGAAGTGGGTGCACCCCAATCGCACGGCCCGCAATCATCTGCGGTGGCTCGCCGCCGCGAGTGGGCTGCCGTCGAGCCGCGCGGACGAATGCCTGTCCATGGTGGGCCTGTCCGATGTGGCGAACAAGAAGGCGGGCGGCTTCTCGCTCGGCATGTCGCAGCGGCTCGGGATCGCCGGTGCGCTGCTCGGCGACCCGGAGGTCCTGATGTTCGACGAGCCGGTGAACGGCCTAGACCCCGAGGGCATCGTCTGGGTGCGAACGTTCATGAAATCGTTGGCCGCACAGGGCCGCACCGTCTTCGTCTCCAGTCACCTGCTGGCCGAGATGGCGCTCACCGCTGACGACGTGGTGATCGTGGGACGCGGCCACCTGGTGTGGAACGGCACCATGGCCGACTTCATCGCGCAGAACTCGGAACACTCGGTGCGCGTGCGCAGTCCGCGCGAGCGCGACCTCGCGCAGGCCCTCACCGCCCGCGGCCTGCAGGTGAGCATCGCCGCCGAGGCGGCGCCCGGAGGAGGTGGCCGGACCGTGATCACCGTGCGGGGTGCCACCAGCGACACCGTCGGGGAGATCGCCGCCGCGGAATCCCTTCCGCTCAGTGAGCTCGCGCCGCAACAGAGTTCGCTGGAACAGGTGTTCATGCAACTCACGGGTGCGGCCGTGGAGTACCGGGGCCTGGGAGGTGCCGCATGATCGTTCGTGCCGTCCGCGCCGAGTGGGTCAAGCTCTCCACCGTGCGCGCCACTCGCTGGACCCTCGCATCGTCGATCGCCCTGGGGCTGGTGATCGTGGCGCTCGTGGCCTGGGTGACCCGCAACACCGAGTCCACCTCGGAGGACGGGATCCTGCTCGCCCTGGCACCCTTCACCGGCCTGGCCGGGATGCCCGGTATCGCGGTGATCTTCTCCGCGGTGGTCGGCATCCTGTCGATCACCAGCGAGGTCCGGTTCAACACGATCCGCACCACCTTCCTCGCGGTGCCGAACCGCCCGATCGCCCTGACCGCCAAGACCGCGGTGGTCGCCGTGGTGTGCGCGCTGGCCTTCCTGGTGGCGGAATGGCTGGCGATGGGGTTGTTCCTGCTGATCGGCGGCGGAGGGCCGGGCTTCTCCGCCACCGGCGCGGGGGCGAGCGCCTACCTCACCCTGCCGCTGGCCGCGGGCCTCGCCTCGATCCTCGGGGTCGCCGTGGGAACGGCGATCCGCAACGCCGCGGGTGCGATCACCGTGTTGCTGGCGTACATGCTGGTGGTCGAGAGCGTGATCTCGGCGGTGCCGCAGACCAGGGACGCCGCGCCGTACCTCCCGATGACGAACTTCGAGAATCTGCTCGGGATCGCCCTGCCGTCGACCACGATGCCGTGGCCCGCGTGGGGTTCGTTGATCTACCTGATCGTGGTGATCGGTGCGCTGTGGGCGGGGGCGGTCGCGCTGATCGCCCGACGGGACGCCTGAGCGGCTCCTGTGACCCGAACCGCCGTACGGCGTTCGGGAACGCGCAGGTCACGTTCTGTATGAGGATCACGTGAACATCTGCTCACCCACCTTTCGCCAGATCGTTCGCAGTGCTACATAGGAAGGGTGACCGCGCAGCCGCCAGTCGTCGAGGAGGCGTCGCCCATGCCCACCGGGCAGGACGGCGGCGCCCGGCGGCGCGCCCCGAGCCGGGCCGCGCGGCTCCGTAAGGCGTGCACGGGGCGGGTGCCCCGGTATCTCGCGGTGGTGCTCGTGGCCTGGATCGCCGCCGAGGTCGCCTCGCTGTTCGGCGTCCCCGCACCGTCCTTGCTCGCCGCGCTCGCCCTCGGCGCCGCCCTGCGCATCTTCCTGGGCCGGGAGATCTCGGTCCCCGCCGATGCGAGCCGGTGGACCCAGGCCTTCATCGGAGTGATGCTTGGCAGCTACCTCAACCTCGAGGCCATCCGCATCGTCGGGCCGGTGATCGCGCCCTTCCTGCTGATCTCCATCCTCACCATCGTGCTGTCCATGTTCACGGCCTGGGCACTGAGCCGGTTCGTGGCGGCACTCGACCAGCGCACCGCGACCCTCGGACTCATGGTGGGCGGATCGTCCGCCGTGGTCACCCTGTGCGACGAGCTCGGCGCCCGCAAAGACGTGGTGGGCGTAATGCAGTACTCGCGCGTGCTGCTGGTGAGCCTCACCGCTCCGTTCGTGATGACCGCGCTCGCCGGAACCGCCGCGACCACCACGGGCCGCCGCGTGACCGACCTGCAGATCGTGGGCCGCGGCGACCAGATCGCCGGACTGTCCATCGCCATCGTCTTCGCCATGGCCGGAATGTGGCTGGGGCGCAAGCTGAAGCTCCCCGGCGGCGGCCTCATCGGGCCGATGCTGGTGGCGGCGGTGATCGGCGGCGCCCAGCTGACACGCGGCTTCGCGCCGCAGGGCGCCTTCAAGGAGCTGCTGCTGATCGTGGTGGGCCTGGAGGTGGGCCTCATGTTCGACCGCCGCATGCTGCGCCGCCTCGCGCACCTGCTGCCCGCGATCGGTGTGGGCATCGTCTTCCTCTGCGGTGTGGTGGCCCTGCTGGCCGCGGCGGCCGCCCGGATCACCGGCGTCCCGCTCGCGGACGCCTACCTCGCAACCACCCCCGGCGGCATCAACGCGGTCGTGGCCAGTGCCGCCGGCAGCGGCGACGCGAACATGGCGCTGATAGCCACGGTGCAGAGCCTGCGATTGATCATCGTGGTGCTGGCGCTCCCGCTGATCGTGGTGGCGATGAACCGCCTCGCGATGCTCAAGCGTCCGGACGCAGCCGCCACGACGCGTTGACGGGGCCGTGCCCCGCCCCGACCGGGTAGGCGGCGGCCAGCGACCGGGTGACCCAGTCCTTGCCGAAGGCGATCGCCTCGGGGACCGACCAGCCGTGCGCCAGAGCGCAGACGGTGGCGGCACCCAGGGTGTCGCCCGCGCCGTGATCATGCCGGGTGTCGATGCGCTGCGCCTCGAACTCCAGGAAGTCGGTGCCGTCGTACAGCAGGTCGGTGCTGGTGACCGCGGTGCGCAGATGCCCGCCCTTCACCAGTGCCCAGCGGGCTCCCAGATCGTGCAGGGCCCGCGCGGCGTCGCGCTGGGTGGCCTCATCGACCACCTCGATCCCCGTGATCAGCCGCACCTCGTCGAGATTCGGAGTGACCACCCAGGCGAGCGGGAACAGCCGCCGCAGCAGGGTGTCGAGCGCCTCCGGGGTGAGCAGAGGATCGCCGTGCTGCGAGGCGCACACCGGATCGACCAGGAACGGGATGTGCTCCCCGATCCCGACATCCGCCGCGGTATCGGCGATGGCATCGATGATCCCGGCGTTCGCCAGCATCCCCGTCTTCACACCGCTCACGCCGATGTCGGCGACCACCGCGAGGATCTGCCCCGCCACCGTCTCCGGGGGGATCGCATGGAAACCCGTGACACCCAGGCTGTTCTGCACGGTGACCGCGGTGACCGCACTGGTGCCGTGCACGCCGGCGAGGGCGAACGTGCGCAGGTCCGACTGGAGACCGGCGGCGCCGCCCGAATCGGAACCGGCGATGGTCATCACCCGCACCGGCGTCTCGCCGAATCCGGGCAGGGGCAGGTGCTGCATGCCTGCCAGGCTAGTCCTCGGCCGGCGCGGCGACCCGCCACAGCGGGTTGACGGGGCCGTGGCCGGCGCCCAGCGGGTAGGCCCAGCGCAACCCCTCGGTGACCCACGCCTTCGCGAATTCCACGGCCTGCGGCACGGAGCGTCCGTGCGCCAGGGCCGCGGTGATCGCCGCCGCGAGGGTATCGCCGGCGCCGTGGTCGTGGCCGGTGGGAACCCGCGGCGCGACCAGTTCGACGTCCTCGGAGCCGTCGGTGAGCAGATCGGGACTGTCCGGGGAATCACGCAGGTGACCGCCCTTGATCAGGGCCCACTGCACGCCCAGATCGAGCAGGGCGCGCGCGGCATCGCGTTGCGACGCGGCATCGATGACCTCGATCCCCGTGATCAGCCGCACCTCGTCGAGATTCGGGGTGGCCACGGTGGCGCGGGGCAGGAGTACGGTGCGCAGCGCGGCGAGCGCGTCCGTCGCCAGCAGGGGATCGCCGTGCATCGACGCCGCGACGGGGTCGACCACCAGGGGCGCGGTCCGGCCCTTGCCGATGTCCCCGTCGTCGACCGCGGCCGCGACCGCCTCGATGATCGCGGTGGAGGCCAGCATCCCGGTCTTCGCCGCCTCCACCCCGATATCGCCGGCCACCGAACGGATCTGCGCACCCACGATCTCCGGGTCAACCTCGCGGAAGTCCTGCACGCCCACGCTGTTCTGCACCGTGATCGCGGTGATCGCCACGCTCGCGTGCACACCGAGCATCGCGAAGGTCCGCATATCGGCCTGGATGCCCGCGCCGCCGCCGGAATCCGATCCGGCGATGGTCAGTACGCGGTGCGGGGCGGTGCCGCGCGGCGCGGTCGGCAGGGTCGACGGTGCGCCCACCGTCACCCTGCGCGGAGTGGTCACCGTTGCGCGGTCTCGAGCGGGATGTACACCCGCCCACCCGCATCGGCGAACTCCTGCGACTTGGCCGCCATATCGGCCGCCAGCTTCGCGTCGATGTCCTCCTGGGTCACCAGGTTGTGTTCCTGCGCGTAGGCCCGCACATCGGCGCTGATCCGCATGGAGCAGAACTTCGGCCCGCACATCGAGCAGAAGTGCGCGGTCTTCGCCGGCTCGGCGGGCAGGGTCTCATCGTGGAACTCGCGGGCCGTATCCGGATCGAGCGAGAGATTGAACTGGTCGATCCAGCGGAATTCGAAGCGCGCCTTGGACAGTTCGTCGTCCCGCGACTGCGCCCCCGGGTGTCCCTTGGCGAGATCGGCCGCGTGCGCGGCGATCTTGTAGGTGATCACGCCGGTCTTCACATCGTCGCGGTTCGGTAGCCCCAGGTGCTCCTTCGGCGTCACGTAGCAGAGCATCGCCGTACCCGCCTGCGCGATGATCGCGGCGCCGATCGCCGAGGTGATGTGGTCGTAGGCCGGCGCGATATCGGTGGCCAGCGGACCGAGCGTGTAGAACGGCGCCTCCTCGCACAGCTCCTCCTCGAGCCGCACGTTCTCCACGATCTTGTGCATCGGCACGTGACCGGGGCCCTCGATCATCACCTGCACGCCATAGGACTTCGCGATCTTCGTCAGCTCGCCCAGCGTCCGCAGCTCGGCGAACTGGGCCTCGTCGTTCGCGTCCGCAATGGAGCCGGGCCGCAGGCCGTCGCCCAGCGAGAAGGTCACGTCGTACTCGCGCAGGATCTCGCACAGCTCCCGGAAGTGGGTGTACAGGAAGGACTCCTGGTGGTGCGCCAGGCACCACGCCGCCATGATCGAGCCGCCGCGGCTCACGATGCCGGTGACCCGGTTCGCGGCCAGCGGCACGTACCGCAGCAGCACACCCGCGTGCACCGTCATGTAGTCGACGCCCTGCTCGCACTGCTCGATCACCGTGTCCCGGAAGATCTCCCAGGTGAGCTTGGTGGGATCGCCCTTGACCTTCTCCAGGGCCTGGTAGATCGGCACGGTGCCCACGGGAACGGGGGCATTGCGCATGATCCACTCGCGGGTCTCGTGGATGTCCTTGCCGGTGGACAGGTCCATGATGGTGTCGCCGCCCCAGCGGGTGGCCCACACCATCTTCTCGACCTCCTCGGCGATGGAGCTGGTGACCGCCGAGTTACCGATGTTGGCGTTGATCTTCACCGCGAAGGCCTTGCCGATGATCGCCGGTTCCAGCTCGGGGTGCCGGTGGTTCGCGGGGATCACCGCACGCCCGGCGGCCACCTCGGCGCGCACGAACTCGGGATCGAAACCCTCGCGGGCCGCGACGAAGCGCACCTCGTCGGTGATGATTCCCGCACGGGCCCAGGCGAGTTGGGTGCTCGCCCCGTCCACGGCGGCGGGCTTGTTCCAGGCGTCACGGGTCTTGGGCAGGCCCGCCTGCAGATCGTGGAGCTGATCTTCGGCGGTGTACTCCGTGTACGGCCCCGAGGTGTCGTAGACGTCGTGGTGATCGCCGTTGGTCAGTGAGATGCGGCGGAAGGGCACGCGGAGCGGGCCGTTCGCCCCGTCGACCTCGGTGTAGCGCTTCGCGGATCCGACGATCGGGCCGACGGTGACGGTGCTGACTTCAGTGGAGACAGAATTGGACATGCGGGACTCCTTCTCCCTACGCCGGCATTACCCGGACAGGTTCGTTCGGTCGACGCCCGCGTCAGGCGTCCTCTCAGCTCGTTGCGACGAGCTCCCGTGTGGTGTGCGCTTCCGAGCCTAACGCACTCGGCGCGCAGTCTCAGGCGATACGCACGCCCCTGGGCAGGTTCCCTGCGGGAACGCGCAGGCGGCGGGCCGCGAAGGCCACTCCGATCCCGCCCAGTGCGAGGTTCGCCAGCAGACCCCAGTACCAGGTGTGGCCGAGATAGCCGTCGGTGCGGCGTCCGGAGCGCAGATAGTAGGTGTCGTTGCCCGACCAGTACCCGACCTCGGCGCAGGTTCGGTCCTGATTCGGCTGGGGCGCGGTGCGGAGCTTGGAGATCGAGTCCGCGATATCGCCGAGAGCCGACTCGGACGGTGGCCGGGGTCGTCCGGCGGGGCCGTAGTCGGCCCAGTTGCGCCGCTCGCGGGCGGCGTCGCGTCCGGTGTCGCGTTGGGCGGCCGCATCCGCCAGCACCACCGCGGGATTCGGTGCCACGATCCACCAGATCCGCTCGGTGTGCTCCACGGTGACCTCGGTCCGCTCGATACGGCAGGTGCCGCTCTCGCCGGTGTCGCTGTAGGTCCACACCGGGCGATCGGCCGCGATCCGTTCCTTGGTCACGGGTGTGAGCAGCGCCGCGAGGATCGGCAGCCCGATGAGGAGGAAGAGCATCGTGAGCTGGGTGAGTGACGCGGATCCGATGGGGCGCGACAGCAGTGCCGAATACCCCAGACCGATCCCGCAGTAGGTGAGGAAGAGCACGGCGACGCAGGCGATCCCGAGCACGGATGCCCACACCGGGTAGTTCGCCTCGATCGTGCCCCAGATCAGGTACGGCGACGCGACCAGGAGCAGCGCACAAGAGGCGATCCAGGCGCCCAGCACCTTGCCGGCGGCGATCTGCAGCCCGCCGGCGGGGGTCGCCTGCACGACGGCCAGGGTGGCGTCCTTGCGGTCGCCGTTGATCGACGTGGCCGTCATCGTCGGCGCGACGACCAATCCGAGGAAGCCCACGAATCCCAGCACGATGAAGTAGAGGTTCTCGCCGAACGTCTGCCGGCCGCTGTCCGGAGAGGTCGCGGTCATGAACCACAGCAGCCCGAAGACGACCGCGCTCACCATGAGGAAGAAGGCGCCCAGCAGGACGCGCCAGCGGGTGGCGCGGGTGCGCTGGCGCAGCTCCAGCCCGACCAGCACGCCGACGGTGCGCCACCAGTTCATGAAAGCGCTCATGTGCGGTCGGCCTCCAGTGCGAAGTACGAATCCTCGAGGGCGTTGGTGGCCCGGGCGAACTCCACCACGTGCACGCCCGCGGCGACCTGCTGGGCGAGGTGTGCCGCGGCGTCGGCCTCGGAATCGAAGGTGAGAAAGGTTCCGGCACCGGCGGGTTCGCCCACCTCCCGAATCCGCCAGGTGCTCGTCGCGGTTTCCGGTGGGGCCTCGGTGCGCCCGCCGGCCATCATCACCACGTCGTCGACCATCTCGCCCAGCTCGGACAGGATGTGCGAGCTGACGAGAACGGCGCAGCCACCGTCGGCCAGGGCGCGCAGCGAATCCCGGAGCTCGAACCGCGAGCGCGGATCCATCCCGGAGGCGGGTTCGTCGAGCAGCAGGATCGGCGGCGAATGCACGACGGCGCGGGCGAATCCGAGGCGCTGCTTCTGCCCTCGGGAGAGCACCTGCGCGGGTCGGTCGGCGAACTCGGACAGGTGAACCCGGTCGAGCAGCTCCGCGGCGCGGGCCTTCGCGGCACCGGCCGGCGTGCTGTAGAGCTTGGCGAAGGTGGTGAGGATCTCGGTGGGCGTCAGGGAGTCCCAGGTGCCGAAGACATCGGGCATCCAGCCCACCCGGGTGCGCAGATCCTCCGGTGCGATGGGCGCACCGTCGAGCTCGACGGTGCCGCTCGTCGGACGCAGCAGTCCCGCCAGCATCAGCAGCAGGGTGGTCTTGCCCGCGCCGTTCGGCCCGACGAGGCCGGTGATCCGACCGGGAGTCAGCGTGAGGGTGGCATCGGCGACGGCCACGTGCTGCTTGAAACTCCGCGTGAGGCTGCGGGCGACCATGGTCATGGCAACAAGGTATCGGAGATTCATGATCGCGAAATGTGACAGGCGTGAAAACACTCGCGCCGAGTCCGGCGACATGTCAGTGTGTCGGCGTACGGTGAAGTGATCCGCATCACAGATGGAGGTCTCATGGCAGACACGGTCGACGTCCCGCCGCCCACGCTGGAACTGGGTGAGCTGCGGCTCTACGACAATCCCGTGCGCGATCGATTCGAACTCTGGTCCCGCGACGAGCTGATCGGCGTGGTGGGCTACGAACTCACCGACCACGGCGACGTGATCCTGTTGCACACCGTGGTGATGGAGAAGTTCGGCAAGCAGGGCTTCGCCCGCGCGATCGTCTCCGGCGTGCTCGACGATGCGCGTTCGCGGGAGCGGCAGGTGATCCCCGTGTGCACCTACGTGCGCGGCTTCCTCGCCCGGTTCCCGCAGTACCAGGATGTGGTGGCCTCGGCGCGCGCCTGAATCGCTGCGATCAGCGCAACGTCCGCAGGTAGCGGCGGTGCGCCACCGCCTGTGCCACCCGCAGGGCCGGATAGGCGGCACGCCAGAATCCGTGGGGCGCGGGTCGGGTCAGTGAGCGCACCGTGAGCAGTACGTCGTCGCCGTCCCGGTGCACCACGAAGGCCTCCTCACCGCGGACCGGATGTCCCGGCAGAGTCCGGTAGGAGAAGCCGACGCGATCCGCCGTGTCGACCACCTCCACCACTTCGACCGGCTCGGTCACCGTGACGCCCGCGACCCTCGCCGTGACCGTGACCCGCAGCCCGGGGTGCACCCGCTCGTCGGTCGAGACCGAGAATCCGCTCGCGGTCTTCACGCCCCAGTGGAGCACCTCGCGCGCGGCGCGCGCCCAGGCCTCGTCGCCGCGACCGACCCGGGCGCTCACCTCGGACCGCCGGTACTCGGACGGCGCGCCCTCCCATCTGGGCTCGCTCGGCCGGGTCACGACTCGGTCCAATAGCCGTAGCCGTGATGGACGGTGAACCCGAGCCCGCGGTACAGCGCCTGCGCTGCATCGTTGTCGCGCACCACCTCCAAGTACACCCGGCTCGCGCCCGCCTCCGCCGCGGCGGCGCCGAGCGCGGCCATGACCCGCGTCGCGAGCCCCTGCCGACGATGCGCCGACGCCACGGTGACCGATCCGATCCCGCCCCACAGGTTCCCCGCCGCATCGGCCGTGATCGCGACGCGGCCGGCCGCCACCGTCGCTCCACCGTCGACGATCGAGGCGAACCGCACGGCCCCGTCGACCGCGGTGACCAGGGATGCGGGCGTGCCGACCAGTGACAGCCAGCCCGCATCGGGTCCGTCCGCGAGTCCGACGCCATCGGCCGGACCGGCCGCCGCCGGGCCCGTGAGCACATCGGTCTGTTGATCGAGTGGCGGCGCGCCCCGGATCAACCGGTCCGAGACGGTGAGCCGGAGGGGCACGCCGCGCTCGGCGAACCAGGCGCGCGGACCGGCGAGCCGGTCGAGCGACGCGTCCGGATGCAGGGGAGCGGCGCACGTGGCGCGATTGCCCGGAACGCCGGGAGCCGCGCGGCAGAACCACCCGTCCACCCAGGCGTGTTCCAGCGAGAGCCAGCCGCGGGCACGGGCCAGATCCAGGGACCGGATCTCGCTCGCCCGCACGGGGCGGGGCGGCACCGTCTTCATCGCCACGATCGCCGACCGGGCGATCACGTGCTCGGTGCCGTCGCGCTCGACGACCACCGGGTCACCGTCGGCGACCAACCGCCCGATGACGTCGGTTGCCGCACCGGTGTCCAGGAGGTGGCGGACCACCACCCGGTCACCGGAGACGGGGGACATCAGTCGTCGTGCCCGAACGGATCGTCCACGGTGCCGGGCACCCAGGTGAGTCCGGGCTGATTCCACCCGTTCTTCTTGATGAACTTCTTCGCCTGGCGCGCGTACCGCCCCACGAGAACATCGGTGTAGAGGAATCCGTCGAGGTGCCCCGTCTCGTGCTGCAGCATCCGCGCGAAGAACCCGGTGCCCTCGATCTCGACCGGATCGCCGTTGCGATCGGTGCCGACGACCTTGGCCCAGTCGGCGCGGCCGGTGGGGAAGGACTCACCGGGAACGGAGAGGCAGCCCTCCCAGTCGTCGTCCGGATCGGGCATGGTCTCGGGGATGTCCGAGGTGGTGAGCACGGGGTTGATCACCTCGCCGCGGCGCCGCTCGTGCGTCTGCTCATCGGGGCAGTCGTAGACGAACAGGCGCAGGTCCCGGCCCACCTGGTTGCCGGCGAGCCCCACGCCGTTCGCGCGGTCCATGGTCTCGAGCATGTCGTCGAGCAGCGCGACGATCTCGGCCGCGGGCCTGCCGTCCGCGTCGAGCTCGACCGGGGTGGTCGGCGTGTGCAGAACGGGGTCGCCGACGATGACGATGGGAAGTACGGCCATGCCCTAAGAACTTAGTCGTCTGGGCGACACGCCCCCGCAGCCCCACCCCGGCGATCTTCACCGTGGTTAGATTGTCGCGAACTACAGCAGTGTTATTTCGAATGCGAGGGGAACGCATGGAGGGCGCCGGTGCGGCCGCGCAGAACCTGGCCAGAACTGACGCGCAGCTCGACCAGGAGCGGGGCGACGACGGCCTGACCCGTCGCGAGCACGACATCCTCGCATTCGAGCGGCAGTGGTGGAAGTACGCCGGGGCCAAGGAAGACGCCATCAAGGAGCTCTTCGGACTCTCGGCGACCCGCTACTACCAGGTGCTGAACACGCTGGTCGACACCCCCGAGGCGCTCGCCGCGGACCCGATGCTCGTCAAGCGGCTGCGCCGCGTGCGCGCCAGCCGGCAGAAGGCCCGCGCGGCCCGCAAGCTCGGCTTCGAGATCACCTGATCCCGTACAGTTCAGTGTTGTGAGCAGTACTTCGAACAGTCGCCCCGTCCCGATTCGGGCGATCGTCATGATCCTCATTTCGCTCGCGATCCTCTTCGCGGCGCTGGGTGTGCACGGCTACGTGACCCGGGACGACGATCCGCAGGCCGCGCTCAACGCCCAGGAGGCGAAGCTGAACGCGGCGGCCACGCAGACCTCCGCCGCCGCCCCCGCGGGCGAGAAGCCCACGGTGTGCCTGATCTCCGTGAACAAGGCCCCGCTCGCCGATGCCACCGATCGCCTCACCAAGGCGGGGATGCCCCCGCAGGAGGAGACCGCCGTGTGGCCCGCGCGCCCCGCGGCCCCGCGCGCCACCACCGTCTACTTCGACGACGGCGGTGAAGCGCAGGCGAAGACCGTGGCCACCGCGCTCCCGGGCTCGACGACCGCGGCCCGTCCGGCCGGGCTCGAGGCGTGCGGCAACGCCATCGCCGTCGCGGTCGTGAGGAAGTAGTAGGTCCTGTCCGCAGCGGCCGATCCGGGCCCGATATGATTTGCGCAAGCTCAGCCCAGGTAGCCGTTGCATAAGGAGTCTTCGATGACGAAGCGCCAGTACCTCGCCCCGATCGCGATCCTCCCGGTGGCGGCGCTCGCCCTGACGGGCTGTGTCAACAACGAGAAGCCCGCCGAGCCGGGCGCCGGCACCACCCCTGCGGTCGTCACCGGTGCGACGGTGCCCGCGCAGGGCCCGGTGCTCAGCCTCGCCCCCGAGGCGCACGGTGCGGACAAGCCCGCCGAGGGCGGCGCCCCGGCCGCCGGATCGGCTGAGGCCTCGCTGGTCAAGCCCGACGGCAGCAGCGCGGGCAAGGCCACCTTCACCGAGAAGGACGGCGTGGTAGTGGTCGACGTACGGGTCACCGGCCTGCCCGCCGGCTTCCACGGCATGCACATCCACGAGGTCGGCAAGTGCGAGCCGAACTCCGTCGCCAAGAACGGCGCTCCCGGTTCCGCCACCAACTTCGGTTCGGCCGGCGGTCACTGGCAGAAGGCCGGCGCCACCGGGCACCCGATGACCGGCGACCTGGTCTCGGTGTACGTCAACGCCAACGGCACCGGCCAGACCGTCACCAGCACCGGCGCCTTCACGCTGGCCGACATCAAGAAGAACGCCGACGGCAACGCGCTGATGATCCACGAGAAGGCGGACAACTTCGGCAACGTTCCCGCGTCGAAGTACGCCAACATCGTTCCGGGCCAGCCCGTGCCGGACGAGCAGACCCTGATGACCGGCGACGCGGGCGGCCGGATCGCCTGCGGCGTGATCAAGGTCGGTTAATCATCGAGCCCGTCGCCTTCCAGGCGTCGCCGCGGCCGACGATCGGCGTCGAGTGGGAATTCGCCCTCGTCGATAGGGAGTCCGCGGACCTCGTGAGCCGTGCGGACGAGCTGTTCGACGGTGTGCGGGCCGCGAGCCCGGAGATCGCACCACAGGTGCACTCAGAGATGCTGCGCAACACCGTCGAGGTGGTCACCGGCGTCTGCGACAACACCGCCGAGGCGATGGCCGACCTGGCGCGGACCCTGCACGTGGTGCGCGGCGCGGCCGACGCGCTGGGTGTCGATCTGTTCGGCGCCGGCACCCATCCCTTCGCGCAGTGGAACGCCCAGCAGCTCACCGACAATCCCCGCTACGACGAGCTGATCGCGCGCACCCAGTGGTGGGGCCGGCAGATGCTCATCTGGGGCGTGCACGTGCACGTGGGCGTGAATCACCGCGACAAGGTGCTGCCGATCATCTCGGCACTGCTCAACCAGTACCCGCACCTGCTCGCGCTCTCCGCCAGCTCGCCCATGTGGGGCGGGCACGACACCGGCTACGCCAGTACCCGGGCCATGATGTTCCAGCAGCTGCCCACCGCGGGCCTGCCCTTCCAGTTCGAGCAGTGGGGCGAGTTCGAGCGCTTCGTCCACGATCAGAAGACCACCGGGATCATCGATCACCTCAACGAGATCCGCTGGGACATCCGCCCCGCGTGCCATCTCGGCACCATCGAGGTGCGGATCTGCGACGGCATGTCGAGCTTCGCGGAGCTCGAGGCCGTGGTGGCGCTGATCCACTGCCTGGTGGTGTGGCTCGACGGCCGGCTCGATGCGGGGGAGACCCTGCCCACGCTGCCGCCCTGGCACGTTCAGGAGAACAAGTGGCGCGCGGCCCGATACGGCCTGGACGCCATCATCATCCAGGATGCGGACAACAACGAGCGGCTCGTCACCGAGGACCTCGACGAGCTGCTGGAGCAGCTGACGCCCATCGCGCGGCGGCTCGACTGCGAACGGGAACTGCGTGCGGTACAAGACATCCCGCGCCGCGGGGCCTCCTACCAGCGGCAGCGCGCCGTAGCCGACGGGATCTGCAACGTGGACACCTACCGTGAGGTGGTGCGCTCCGTCACCGGAGATCTCGTGATCCCATGACGGCCGCGCATCTGCTCGCCTTCGTCGGCGCCGCACTCCTGCTCATCGTGGTGCCCGGTCCGAGCGTGCTCTTCGTGGTCGGCCGGGCGCTGGCACACGGCCGCTCCGTCGCGGTCGCCAGCGCGCTCGGCGGCACCTTGGGTTCGTTCCTGCTCGCGGTGCTGGTGGCCGTGGGTCTGGGGGCCGCGATCTCCCGCTCGGCGGTCTTCTTCCTCGCACTGAAGATCATCGGCGGCCTGTACCTGTGCTTCCTCGGTGTCCAGGCGATCCGCAGCCGAGGGGACCTCGATCTCGACGCGGGAACCGGGGAGCGCCGCGGCGCCGCCCATCTGAGGTCGGTCCGGCAGGGCGTCGTGGTGGGACTGACGAACCCGAAGAACCTGGTTTTCTTCGCTGCGGTGCTGCCCCAGTTCGTGGTCCCCGCAGCGGGATCGACCACGCGCCAGATGCTGATCTTCGCCGTGATCTTCTGCGTGATCGCCGCGATCAGCGACAGCATCTGGGGACTCGTCGCCGCCCGTGCGCGCGACTGGTTCGCCCGGTCGCCCCGGCGGCTGCGGGCCGTCGGCGGAGCGGGCGGGGCCACGATGATCGGGCTCGGCGTGGGCCTGGTCGCCGCCGGCAACCCGAACTGAACCGACCCGCTCGCGTCGCATAGACGCATGCGTCTTTGTTTAACGATAATGATTATCGTTATGTTTGCTCGGTGAACTCCTCCCCCACTCGCCGACGGCGTGTCGCACGCCCCGCAGTGGCCGCCGCCGTGCTGAGCGCGGCGCTGGTCGCGTCGATGGTCGTGGCCGTGTCACAGGGTGCGGCAACGGTGCCGCTGGGCGACATTCCGCGGTTGATCTGGGCGGCGCTGCGCGGGGGAGTGTTGGCCTACGAGGACCGCACCGCGTACTCCATCGTGTGGGAACTGCGCGTGCCGCGGGTGCTGCTCGCCGCCCTCGTCGGCGCGGGCCTGTCCGTGGCCGGGGTCGCGTGCCAGGCGCTGGTGCGCAATCCGCTCGCAGATCCGTTCATCCTCGGCATCTCCAGCGGTGCCTCCGTGGGCGCCAGCCTCGTGGTCACCACCGGCGTCGTCGCCGGGCTCGGTGTAGCAGGCACGGCGGGAGCGGCGTTCCTCACCGCGCTGGCGGCCTCCGCGCTGGTCTACCTGCTCAGCCGCTCGCCCGGCGGCGCGCTCAGCCCCGTCCGGCTGGTGCTCACCGGTGTCGTACTGGCCTTCGCCTTCCAAGGCCTGGCGGGTGCCATCGTCTTCTTCGACCCTGTCGGCGATGCCGCGCGGTCGGTGATGTTCTGGCTGCTCGGCGGACTCGGCGCCGCCCAGTGGTCGGTGCTCCCGCTGGTCGCGGCCACGGTGGCGGTGTGCACCGCGATCGCCGCCCGGATGTCCGGCGTGCTCGACGTGCTGGCGCAGGGCGACGAGGCCGCGGCAGCGCTCGGCCTCGACCCGCAGCGCGCGCGGCTGTGGCTGTTCCTGCTCGTCGTGGTGATGACCTCGGTCCTAGTGTCCATCGCCGGCACAGTCGGCTTCGTCGGACTGGTTGTGCCGCATGCGGTCCGGATGGTAGTCGGGCCGTTGCACCGCCGGGTCCTGTTGCTCGCGCCCCTGGTCGGCGCGCTCCTGCTGGTGTGGGTCGACCTGCTCAGCCGGCTCGTGGTCGCGCCCCGCGAGCTGCCGCTGGGCATCGTCTCCGCGCTCGTCGGGGTACCGGTGTTCCTGTATCTGCTCCGCCGTCGCGATGGACTCCTCGGAGGCGCCGCATGAGAATCGAGATGGACCGCGTTACCGTCGAACTCGGGGGACGGGCGGCGCTGACAGAGGTGACCCTGCAGGTGGAATCCGGCGCTCATGTGGGCCTGATCGGTCCCAACGGCAGCGGGAAATCGACTCTGCTGCGATGCCTCTACCGCGCCCTCACGCCCACCTCGGGCCGGGTCCGGGTGGGCGGCACCGACCTCGCGACCATCCGCCGGCGCGACGGTGCCCGACGGGTCGCCGCCGTGACGCAGAGCGAGACCGGGCACCTCGGCTACACCGCGCAGGAGACGGTGATGCTGGGGCGCTTCGCGCACGGCGATGCCGGGACCGCGCCCGCCGCGCGCGCGTGCGCGGCGGCACTGGAATCCACCGGCGTCGCCCACCTGCGGGATCGCAGCGTGCTGGATCTTTCCGGCGGAGAGCGGCAGCGCGTTCTGATCGCCCGAGCGTTGGCTCAGGAGACCCCGGTGCTGCTGCTCGACGAGCCGCTCAACCACCTCGACGTGCGGCACCAGATCGACCTGTTGCGGTACCTCCGCGACACCGACAAGACCACCGTGACGGCCATCCACGACATCGGCCTCGCCGCCCAGAGCTGCGATCTGCTCGTGCTTCTCGATGCGGGGCGGGTGGCCGCCGTCGGCACCCCCGCCCACGTGCTCGACCCCGACCGCATCGCCGCGGTCTACGGCATCCGTCCCACCATCGCCCCGGTCGCCGCCGGGCGGCCACCACGCGTGAGCTTCGAGCTCTGACCGAACCACCGAAAGGACCACCATGCCCACCCGTCCCCTGATCGCCGCCGCCCTCGCGGCGACCGTTGCGGTCACCGCTGCGTGCGGCGCCCGCACCGCGGAACCGACGGCCGCACCGATCGAAGTGACCAACTGCGGAGTCCAGCAGCACTATCCGTCGCCGACCGCAGCAGTGCCCTATGACGTCTCCGCGATCGAGAAGATGTTCGCCCTGGGCCTCACCGATCGGATCAAGGGAATCGTACTGCCCAAGACGGTGAACGGGGTCATCGCCAAGTCTCCCTACCGGGCCGAGTACGCCAAGGTGCCGGTGCTGAGCGACGGCGTACTGACACAGGAGCCGCTCGTCGCCGCCAAGGCCGACTGGGTCTTCGCGGGCTGGCAGGCAGGCTTCAGCCCGGCGCGGGGCGTGACGCCGGATTCACTGAACACGTTGGGGATCGGGAGCTACATGCAGGAGGAGACCTGCTACAACTACGGCGACAAGCCCGCCGACCGCGCCGCGAACCCTCTGGCGGACACCTACGCCGACTTCACCAACCTGGGGGCGATCTTCCGGGTGCAGGACCGCGCCGCCGCACTGGTCGACCAACTGCGCGCCCGGGAACGTGCGCTGCAGGAACGGGCCGACCGCAAGCGCGTGAAACCGTCGGTGTTCATCTACGACTCCGGTACCTCTGAGCCTTACACCGCCGGCCGTCGCGCCGCCGCCGACCAGGTGGTCTCGCTCGCCGGCGGCCGATCTGTGACGCACGACGTGGACGGCCGCTGGACCGCCGTGGGCTGGGAGTCCATCGTCGCCGCGCAGCCCGAGGTGATCGTCATCGTCGACTACGACAAGCAGCCCGCGCAGCAGAAGATCGACTACCTGCGCCAGGCATCGCCGATCAAGGATTCTCCCGCGGTCCGTGGAGACCGGATCCGCGTGGTGGACTACGCCGAACTGGTTGCCGGCGCCCGCAATCTCGACGCCGCATCGACGCTCGCGGATTACCTCGAGCAGAGCGGAGTTACCCGATGACCGCCCCCGGCACCGTCGCCGACGTCGTCGACCTCGCGCGCGACGCTGCCGGCGATCAGGTCGCCCGCAGCGTCTTCTTCGTCTCGCACGGCACCCGCCTGGCGGGCAGTGATCAGCGCTACCGCAACCGCTACGTCCTCGTGCGCGTGGGAGAGGCGTTCGGCGCCTGTGCCTTCGAAGAGGGCGAGCTCGGACCGGAGATCGCCGACCTGTCCGGAGAACCGCTCGCCGCGCTGCTCGACCACGCGGCCCAGCCCGTGCGGATCGCGGCCGCGGACGCCGCCCTGGGTGCCGTCTCTCCGCACCGTGACGACCCGCGCGCCGAGACCCGGATCCTGCCGACCGGGACACCGGACGTGCGCGCCGTCTCCCGCGACGCCGCCGTGGCCGAACTGCTCTCGTTCGCGCCGGGCGCGCGGGTCGCGCTGATCGGCGTCGTGAATCCCCTTGTCGCCGCCATCCGCGACCGTGGCGGCGAACCCCTGCCCGCGGATCGCAATCTGCAGTTCACGCACTGGGGCGATCCGGTGGCGGATGACCACCAAGAGGTGATCGCACGCGCCGACGCCGTGCTGGCCACCGGAATGACGCTGGGCAACGGTACCTTCGATGAGATCATCGCCAGCTGCCGCGAGCGCGACCTGCCGCTGGCGGTGTACGCCCAGAGCGGTGCCGCCGTCGCCCGTGCCTTCCTCGGTGCCGGCCTGACCGCCCTCTCCGCCGAGCACTTTCCGTTCTCCCAGTTCTCCGCCGACGCCTCGCCGATGTATCTCTACCGGGACGTGCCATGAGCGCCCCCGCCGACCGTCCGGTGCCGGACCGGGTGCTGATCCGCGCAGTGTGGCCGATGCTCGCCGCCGCCGCACTCGGGCTCGTGCCGTTCACCGTTATGGCCAACTTCCTGGTCGCCATCGCCGCCGATGCCCACGCGGGCGTCGACCTGATCGGCAGCCTCCGCGGCCTCGGTGGCGTGGCGGCGCTCCTGGTCGGGGTGGCGGCCGCACCGCTGCTGGACCGGCTGTCCCGATCCTCGGTCGCCGCGCTCGCGCTGCTGGTGCTCGCGGCCGGCTGCGGCCTGTCGCTCCAGGGCAGCACCGCCGCGTGGATCGCCTTCTGTCTGTTGATCGGCGCGGGCACAGCTGTTCTGAACCCCGCGCTGTCGGCGATGGCGGCCGATCGATTTGACTCGCCCGCGGCATCCGCGCGGGCGGCGACCCTGGTCTCGTCGACCATGACGCTGACTGCGGTGCTCGCCGCCCCGGTGTTGGCCCTGCCCGCGGTGCTGTGGGGGTGGCGCGCCGATATGGCTGCCGCGGCCGTGGTGCTGCTCGTGGTCGCCGCGTTCGTCGCCCGGCACCCCGATCCGAGTGGAGGGCACACCAAGGTCAGCTATCTGCAGGCCTTCCGGACCGTGCGGTCCATCCCGGGCGCGCTGGACACTCTGGCGATCTCGCTGCTGCGCACGCTTGCCTTCATGGGCTCGCTGGCCTACATCGCCGCCGCGTTCGGAGCGCGATTCGGCATCGGCACCGGATGGTTCTCCCTGGTGTGGGCCACCTCCGGTCTCGCCTTCTTCCTCGGGAACTTCCTGGGCGGCAGGGTGATGCAGGACCGCGGCGCCGACCGTTTGTTCGGCACCGTGGTCAGTGCGATCCTCGTCGCCTCCCTATCTATGGTCGTGCTGTACACGGCGCCGCACGTGGCGATCTCCTGGGTGATGGTGGCGCTGGTGTCCGCATCGCACGCGGTGATCGCCGCGGCGGTCACGACGACCCTGGTGCGTGGGGCGGGGCAGGTGCGCGGCACCGTGCTCTCGCTCAACGGGGCGGCCCAAAGCGTCGGTGTCTTCGCCGGTGCTACCCTGGGCGGCGCGGCGCTCGCCGTGGGCGGTTGGACCGGTGTCGGCGTGGTCCTCGGCGGTGCCACCTTGCTCGCCGGCGTCTTCGCATGGCGCGCCCGTCGCGCGGATACCGCCGAGCGGGTGGCGAACAGCACGGGACCAACGGCGTGAGCGCGCACCGGGCCGCGCCCCGCGGCCGGGGCGTGGGGCGCAGCACCGGCCACCACGGCGAGATCCTCCAGGGCCGCTTCCGTTGCCCCGAGCTCGGTGAGTGCCCCGGCCTGGTGACGGTGCCGGTACGCAGCCTCGCGTCGGTCGCCGTCTTCGTGCCGGATCGATCGGGCTCGGTGCGCAGCGGGTGCGGGAGCGGGCGGGGCCTACGCAAGGCCCGCAGTGCGGCCCGCGCGACGATCCGCCACCTCCGTGAGCAGGGCAGCGTCCCGTTCACCGGCGGGGAGCTCGCGGTGACTCGGACGATGCCCGTCGGGCTCGGGCTCGGCTCCTCGACCGCCGATGTACTCGCCGCGGTGCGGGCCGTGGCGGATTCGGCGTCCGTCGAGCTGGACGTCGACGTCGTCGCCCGGCTCACCGTCGCAGCGGAGGGCGCTTCCGACCCCCTCTGGGCCGACCGGCCGGTACTGTTCGCACACCGGCACGGCCACGTGATCGAGGAACTGGGCGCCGGCCTGCCGCCGATGCTGTTGCTGCGCTGTCGGCTCGGCGACCCCGTCGACACCCTGGCGCTGCCCATCACCGGCGCCGCGGACGTCGACGACTACGAGGAACTGCGCCGCACGCTCCGGGCCGCGGTGCGAGCGGGTGATGCCGCCGCGATCGGTGCGGTCGCGACCCGCAGTGCCCGGCTCAATCAGACCCGGCATCACAAACCCGATCTGGAACTGCTGCTCGCGGTCGGCGATCACGGCGGTGCCCTCGGCGTGCAGGTAGCGCATTCCGGCAACGTCGCCGGCCTGTTGTTCGCCGCCGCCCATCCGCCCGAGGCGATCGCCCACACCTGCGCTGCCGCGAGGGAATTGGGCCTGTACGTCGACGCCGAACCGCTCCCGATCGGGGGCGCAGCATGAGGACGATTCGGCATATCGGCGAGGCACTCAGCACCCCGGCGCTGATCCGTGCCACCGAGCACCGCTATCTGCTGCGGTTCGAATCCATGAAGGTCGCCTCGGCCCGCGCCGCCCTCGCCGCAGCGATCGACTCCGGCCGAGTTCAGCCGGGCGGCAGGGTGATCGACTCCTCGTCCGGCATCTACGCCTACGCCCTGGCGCTG
This sequence comes from Tsukamurella sp. TY48, assembly GCF_019656655.1. Lineage (GTDB taxonomy): Bacteria > Actinomycetota > Actinomycetes > Mycobacteriales > Mycobacteriaceae > Tsukamurella > Tsukamurella strandjordii. The sequence goes on from NZ_BPMV01000001.1 coordinate 2,435,432, forward strand.
GCCTGTCATGAGCGAGGAGTGCACTGCCGGATCATCGGATCCACCACGATCGACGAGACCCTTCGGCTGCAGCTGCTCGCCCTCGGCGTCGAGCTCGAGCAAATGCCGTCGTCGCAATCCCTGAAGCTGGATCAGGACCGGCGGGTCCGCCGCGTCACCGAGCTGCTGGCGGAAGACCCGGACCTGCACTGGATGCGGCAGTACCACGACCCGGTGCACTACCTGGGCTATCGCGAGATCGCACGCACCGTCGCAGCCGAACTCACCGACGCCGGGATCCGATCGATCCGGCTGGTCGCGCCCGTCGGCTCCGGCGTTTCCAGCGGTGCGCTGCGGCTCGGCCTCGAGGACTCGGGGCTCTCAGTGCAACTGGTGGGCGTACAACCCTTCGGCAGCATCACCTTCGGCTCGCAGCACGTCGACGACCCGGACATGCTGATCGCCGGGATCGGCTCGTCGATCACGTTCGACAACGTGCGGCACGGGCTCTACGACGTGATCCACTGGGTCTCGTTCGAGGTGGCCCGCACCGGCACCCACGACCTACTGCGCGAGTACGCGCTGTTCGCCGGCCTGTCGTCCGGCGCCGGACACGCGGTCGCCGGGCACGAGGACGACGAGCCCGACGTTGCGCCCGTCGACGCCACCGTGCAGGTACTACCCGACACGGGGCACCGCTACGCGCGGGCACTGGCCACCGCACCGTCGACAGGTCCCCGGCCGCGGCCGCTGACGGTCACCCGGCCGGAGGACGTGGAGCTGCCGTGGTCGCGCATGCGGTGGGCGGGCAGGCCCGCGCCGGCCTAATCGCGGGCGCCGGTCTCCATGTCCTCGATCTCGATGGTTTGATCGCGCAGCCGCTGCTCCTGGTAGGCCACGCGGCCCACGCGGTGTGCCACGACCGGTGCGGTGAGCAGGGCGAAGAGCCCGGCCAGCACCAGCATCCACACGTCCACCGAATCGCGTAGCACGATCGCCGCACCGCCCAGCAGGAGCAGCAGGCCCATCGTCTGCGGCTTCGTGGCGGCGTGCATCCGGGTGAGGGTATCCGGGAACCGGACGATGCCGATCGCGGCCGTCAGGGCGAAGACCGCGCCGGTGATCATCAGGATCGCGGCGATCACATCGAGAACCATCACTTGCCACCGCCCTTCGGCGCATCGGGTTTGGCGGTCCCCGCATCATCGGGCACGCGGAACCGGGCCACCGACGTCGAACCGACGAAGCCGATCAGCGACAGCGCGACCACACCGGGAATCACCGACGAGTTACCGCTGTACGCCGCCCACACCGCGAGCCCGCCCATTGCGATCGCGACCAGCGCATCCACCGAGACCACGCGGTCGAGAGTGTTGGGGCCCACCAGGAGCCGGTAGGCGGTGATGAACGCCGCGATCACGAGGATCACGCCGGTCACCACGAAGACCACGGTCATGACTGTCCCTCCTGCTGCGGCGATTCGCCCCGCTGCTCGCGGCGGTAGTCGATCTCCGGTTGCGCCATGGCACGGGCATCGCGATTCGTGCGCTCGTTCAGCGAGAGATCGTGGTAATCGTCGTCGACGCCGTGCAGCGGGCTCGCGTGCCACTCGTTGTCCCGCTCGAAGGCACTGATGAACAGGCGCTCGAGTCGCGCTGTGCTGCGGTAGAACTGGCGCACGGCCTTCTCGCTGCTCACGTCCACCACGTGCACGTACAGCAGGCGGCGCTTGGTGTCGATGTCGAGCACCATGGTGCCCGGGATCAGGTTCATCATGTCCACCAGCAGGGTGAGCACCAGATCGGACTTGACCTCAACCTTCGCGCGGAGCACCGCGCTCATCGGCGGGCCGCCCGGCCGCAGCGCCAGCCACGCCACCTGCACCGACGACTTGAGCATCTCGGCGATGAAGACCAGGCCCAGCTTGATCAGCGAGAAGATGTGCACACGGCCCTCGACCGGCACCGGCGGCAGCGGCAGCAGCAACAGGATCGCCGCGCCCACCAGTAGGCCGGCGAGGATGTTGCCCGGCGTGATCCGGCCCCACAGCATCACCCACACCGCGTCCAGCCACACCAACTGGGCGAGCTTGGCCAGCACCGCCCGGCCGTCGGTCAGATCGGGCAGGATCCGGTGCACCAGCTTCTTAGCCATGGTTCCCACCCGCCTTCGCCGCATCGTCGTGGATCACCGGCGTACCGTCGGCGTTCTTGAGCTTGAGCGCACCCTCGTGACCGAGCACCGCCTCGACGTAGTCGACCCGGCCGATCAGCTGCTCCGCGGCTCGGTCGGTGACGTCGAACATCGGTCCGGCCCAGACCGCGATCGCCAGGCCCACCGCGAACAGCGCGGCCGTGGGTGCCACCATGCTGATCGGCATCCGGCCCGGATCCTCGCGATCGGCGAACTCGATGTCATCGGCATCGGCCAGCAGCGCCTCGGGATGCGCACCGGCGAGCTGGCCCTCCGGAGCATCGGCGCGGGCCCGCCAGAAGGCCTTCGTCCACACGCGGGCCACCGCGTACAGCGTCAGCAGGCTGGTGATCACGCTGCCCGCCACCAACACCCAGGCCAGCACCGAACCCACCTGCACGCCCGCCTCCAGGAGGCCCACCTTGCCGATGAATCCCGAGAAGGGCGGAATACCACCCAGATTCAGCGCCGGCAGGAAGAACAGGATCGCCAGCACCGGGCTGGCCGCGGCGAGTCCACCGAGGCGGCGCAGCGATGCCGCGCCGGCCTGGCGTTCGATCAGGCCCACCACCAGGAACAGCGTTGTCTGCACCAGAATGTGATGCGCCACGTAGTAGATCGAGCTGCTCAGGCCCAGCGGCGTGGACAGAGCGATGCCGAAGATCATGTAGCCGATGTGGCTCACCAGGGTGAACGAGAGCAGACGTTTGATGTCGGTCTGCGCGATCGCACCCAGGATGCCCACGATCATCGTCAACAGCGCTGCGATGAGCAGCACGTTGTCGACCGCGCCGCCGGGGAACAGCAGCGTGTGCGCCCGGATGATCGCGTACACACCGACCTTCGTCAGCAAGCCCGCGAAGACCGCGGTGACCGGTGCGGGCGCCGTCGGATAGGAGTCCGGCAACCAGGTGGACAGCGGGAACACCGCCGCCTTGATCCCGAAGGCCACCAACAGCACCGCGAACAGGGTGGTGCGGGTACCCGAGGGCAGGTCCTGCAGTTTGATCGCCATGTCCGCGAGATTCAGCGTGCCCGTGGCGAAGTAGGCGTACGCGATGCCCAGCAGGAAGACCACCGACGAGAGCATCGACACCATCACGTACGAGACGCCGGCCCGCACCCGGTCGGCGCTGCCGCCCACGGTGAGCAGCACGAAACTCGCGGCGAGCAGCATCTCGAAGGAGACGAACAGGTTGAACAGGTCGCCCGAGAGGAAGGCATTGCACACACCCGCCGCGAGCACCAGGTAGGTGGGGAAGAAGATCGACACCGGCTGGTTCTCGTCGCCGTCGCGGATACCCTGTCCCACCGAGTACACCAGCACGCCGAGCAGCACCACGGTGGAGACCAGCAGCATCATCGCCGACAACTGGTCCGCGACCAGGGTGATGCCCAGCGGACTGCCCCCGCCGTCCCGGTCGCCCCAGCCGCCCATGTGCAGCGCGATCGTGCCGTACCGGTCGGTGTAGTAGAGCATCATCGCCGAGACCACCACGAGCGCCGTCAGCGAGAGCAGTGCCACCAGGCGCTGCAGCCGGGGATGCCGGCCCACCACCAGGGTGATCGCGGCGGCCACCAGCGGCAGCACGGTGGGGAGCGGCAGGAGGTTCTGCATGAACGCTTCGGTCATCGGTCTCCCTCCTTCCGCTCGCCTGCTTGGTCCGGGGCCCGGTTGGGTATCGGCATCGCGCCCGTGTCCACCGCGTCCACCCGGGCCTTGCGCAGCTCCTCGGGTGTGAGCGGCTCACCGTCCGGCCCGAAGGCGTCGCCCAGGGCCGACGGTGCGCCCGTGATCGGATCGTCCGAGGCGTCGAAGTCAGGATCCTCCGAGGCGCGATCCACATCGCGTTCGAGCACCTTGGTGTCTTCGGGGTCGTCGTCGACCTCGTCGTCGGTGTTGATGGTGAACGAGCGGTAGGCGAGCGCCAGGATGAACGCCGCCATGCCCATCGTGATGACGATGGCCGTGAGGATCAGGGCCTGCGCCAGCGGATCGGCGAGCGAATCGCGGCCCTCCGAGAAGTAACCCACGATCGGCGGATTCCCGGGCGGCGAGGCCAGGGACAGCAGGAGCAGGTTCACCGCGTTGCCGGCCAGGATGATGCCCATCAGCATCCTGGTGAGGCTGCGGTCCAGGATGAGGTACACACCCGTGGCCATCATCACGGCGATCGCCGCGAACAGTCCGACGTCGACGATCATCGCGCACCTCCACCGGTCTGGACGGGGAGCGGCGAGGTCTGGTCGGCGGGAGAGCCCTCCAGATCGAGGCGGGCCCCGAGGCTGCGCAGCACGTCGAGCACAAGGCCCACCACGATCAGGTAGACGCCGGCATCGAAGATCAGCACCGTGACGAACTTGACCTCCCCGAACACCGGGAGGGTGAACTCGAAGGCCTGCGAGGACATGGCCGGGGCGCCCACCAGCAGCGAGACCACCGTGCCGCTGGCCGCGAGCAGCAGGCCGGTGCCGAGCACCTTGCCCGCGTCGAGCGGCAGCGTCTCGCCGATCTCGTAGCGGCCGCCGGCCAGGTACCTGAGCACCAGGGCGAGCCCCGCCGTCAGGCCACCGGCGAAACCGCCGCCGGGGGCGTTGTGCCCCGCGAAGAAGAAGTAGATCGAGACCACCATGATCGTCGGGAAGACCATCCGCGAGGTGACCTCCAGGACTAGCGACCGATGCCGCGGGTCGCGCATCGCGCTCCCGCGCAGCCAGGTGGTGCCCGGTGCCTCCGCCGCGGCGGCCGTGGCCTCCGAGGACATGCGCGGCGCCGAGCCGAACCGGCGGTTACGGAAGACCAGCGAGGCGACGCCCGTCGCGGCCACCAGCAGCACGGAGATCTCACCGAAGGTGTCCCAGGCGCGGATGTCCACGAGGGTCACGTTCACGGTGTTGCTGCCGTAGCCGAACTTGTAGGCCTGGTCGGGCAGACGGTCCGCGACGGGCGCGGCCACCCGCGCGGCGCGGGCGGCCACGCCCACCACCACGACCATGGCGGCCACGGCGATGCCGAGGATTACCCGCATCAGGCGGGTGGGGCGGCTGCCCGTGATCGGCGCCTCGGCGGGCAGCTTGCGCAGTACCAGCACGAAGACCACCAGCGTGATCGTCTCCACCAGGAACTGGGTGAGCGCCAGGTCGGGGGCGCCGTAGATCGCGAAGATCACGCCCGTGCCGTAGCCCGTGACGCTGACCACGAGCACCGTTGCCAGACGGTTCCGCAGCACGACCGCCGTCAGCGAGGCCACGCACATGAGCACGGCCACCGCGAGGAAGACGGGCGACATCTGGATCCGCAGCTCCGGCCGGGCCCGCGCACCGAGCGCGAACAGGGCCATCGGCAGCAGCACCAGCGTCAGCAGGATGGTGCCCTGGGTGAGCGGCAGCGAGCCTCGCTGCGTGGACTGCGTGATGCGCAGGGACACCACATCGGCCGCGCGCAGCGTGGCGTCGTACAGCCGGTCCGCGTTGCCCAGCAACAGGCTGTTGCGGCGGCGCAGCCGCGAGAACGGGCTGTTGGGCTGCACGATCAGCACACCGGTCGCCACGATCAGCACCGTCAGCAGCAGCGGCAGCGTGAAGCCGTGCCACAGCGCCAGGTGGTACGGATCCTCCGCAGGCGGGAACTGCGAATCCGGGTAGCCGCTGAGCACGTGATCGAGCCACGGCGAGGCGAACCCGGCGATCAGGCTGAGCGCGGCGAGCAGGGCGGGGCCGGCGATGAACACGGCAGCAGGAGTGTGCATCTCGGCGACGGCGCGCGTCGGCGCGACCTGTCCCTTGCGGCCGAAGGCGCCCCACAGGAACCGGATGCTGTAGGCCACGGTCAGAGCCGAACCGGCGCACAGTCCGGCGACCAGCAGCACCGGCAGCGGCGTGGGCAGATCGGCGTGCAGCATCGATTCGAGCATCGCCTCCTTGCCGACGAAGCCGTACAGCGGCGGGATGCCGGCCATCGACGCGGCGGCGAGGGCGGCGATCACCGCGAGCGGGCGCTGCTTGTCGCCGAGGCGGGCCAGGCGCCGGATGTCGCGGGTGCCGGCCGCGTGGTCGATGATGCCGACCACCATGAACAGGGTGGCCTTGAACAGCGCGTGTGCGGTGAGCATGGTGATGCCCGCCAGCGCGACGTTCCGCTCGCCCGTACCCACCAGAACCAGCAGCATGCCGAGCTGGCTGACGGTGCCGAAGGCCAGGATGAGCTTGAGGTCGAACTCGCGCAGGGCCCGCCATCCGGCCAGGATCATCGTGCTGATGCCGAGCCCGAAGACGATCACCCGCCACGAGGTGAGGTGCGAGAACGCGGGCGCGATGAGCGCGACGAGGAAGATGCCCGCCTTCACCATCGCCGCGGCGTGCAGGTAGCCCGACACCGGCGTCGGCGCGGCCATCGCGCCGGGGAGCCAGAAGTGGAAGGGCGCGATCGCCGACTTGCTGATCGCGCCGATCAGGATGAGCACCACGCCCACCTCGACGCCGATCGAGATGGTCGACGGATCGGCCACGGCCTTCGCGATCACCTCGGAGAACAGGTAGGTGCCGTAGTGCTCGCCGAGCTCGATGATGCCGACCAGCATCGCGAGGCCGCCGAGGGTGGTGACCAGCAGCGCCTGCGTGGCGGCCCGGCGGCTGGTGGCGCGTTCGGCGTAGTAGCCGACGAGCAGGAAGCTGAGCACCGAGGTGAGCTCCCAGAAGACGTACATCGCGAGCATGTTGTCGCTCACGACCAGGCCGAACATCACGGCCATGAAGGCCACCAGCTCGGCGGCGAAGGTGGGCAGCTTGCGGGTGTTCGGGGTGTCGGTGAAGTAGCCGGAGCAGTAGACCAGGATCACCGCGCCGATGCCGAGGACCAGCACGGACATCACCGCGGCCAGCGGTGTGAGCCGCAGGTCGAAGTTCATGTTGAGCGACTGCACCCAGCGCAGGGTCTCGGTGCGTTCGGGTTCGCCGGATCGCGGCCACTGCGCGATGATCCACACGAGAGCCGCGGCGGGGACGACGGCGAGGCCGAGGAAGCCGCGCGCGCCGAACCGGCCCACCACCACGGGGGCGGCTAAGGTCGCCAATGACAAGCAGACAAGGATGACAAGCAAGGGCACTCCGTCCTGTTTGAGCGGGGTGTCGTTCGCTTTGGCATCTTACCGGTGCAGCATGTCGAGAGCTGAAGGGACCAGATGACGGATCGTCCGACCACTCTTTCGCAGGTCTCCGCGCGCCGCCGTCCGGGGCGTGCCGCGCGCGGTGTCGCGGCCGTCCTCGCGGCGGGCGCGGTGCTGATGAGCGCGGGCTGCGGGAACGAACCGGCGCAGCAGACCACCTCGGTGACGCTGCCCGCGTCGTTCCCCAAGGACGAGGTGCCGCTGGTCGATGGGACCCTGATCGACGCCGGCGAACGGTCGCAGGACGGCGTCACCGTGTACAACGTGACGGTCCAGGCTCAGCCCGGCGGCTACGACGCAGCGAAGAAGAAGCTCACCGACGCCGGATACCTCGCCCTCGGCGACGGCCCCGAGGGCGCCAGCCGCTCCGCGCAGTTCTCCGGCAAGGGCTACGTGGTCACCGTGAGTTCCGTCGACGGCGGCGCCGTCCCCAACGCCGTGTACTACTCCGTCAGCAAGGGCTGACCCCGCGTCAGAAACCGGCAGAATCTTCGTCGACACCCTGCTCTGTGCCATGTGACCTCGGATAACGCCGGTTTGAGAACCGCGCCGTGCACAGCGAAGCGTATGGAACCGCGTCTTTCCACAGCGCGCGGTCCAGGGCCGACAGGTCGCATCGGTCACCAGTCACGATCGGCTCATGGATCCGAGGAACCTGGTGGCGCACTGCGCCGCAGCCGACGGCGGCGTGGTCTCGCGCAGACGACTGGTCCGGGAGGGTATCGACGGCGGCATCGTCGATGACCTGCGCAGGCGCGGAGATCTGCGGCTGATCCGGCGCGGCTGGTACCACCTGCCCGGGGCGAAGTCCGATGTGGTTGAGGTGGTGCGCGCTGGCGCCGTGCTGACGTGCGTCTCCGCGCTCGAGTTTCGAACCGGCGTGTGGATACCGCCGCGGGATGGACGATTGCACGTGCGGTGGTCCGAGCATCGTTCCCGGCCGCGGTTCCGGCGGCAGTGCCGGTCCTTCCATCCGATGCGAACGCCGACGCGGGCGGTGGATCCGCTGGGCGTCGCCCTCACCTGTGCGGCGAACTGTCTACCCGCGGATCTCTTCGTCGCGGTCCTGGACTCGACCTTGCGGATGCCGGTCCCGTTCGTCATCGAGGACCTGCGCCATATTTTCGGCGGCGCGCCCGAGCGGGTGACCAGGCTGCTGGACCGGCTGGATCCGCAGGCCGGGTCGGGCACCGAATCGATCACGCGATTCCGGCTGCAGAGCGCGCGCATTCAGGTGCGGAGTCAGGTATCGATCCCTGGAGTGGGGCGGGTCGATCTCCTCGTCGGTGACAAGCTCATCATCGAGTGCGACAGCGAGTCCTATCATGGTGGGGCGCAACGCAGGGCGGACATCCGGCGTGATCGGACCGCCACCGTGGGGAACTATCGGATACTCCGCGTTGACTACAACGACGTCATGGGCGGATGGGACGAGTTCTTCGCAGAGGTCGCCGATCTGGTCCGTCGTAGCCGTCACCGCGGCGCCCCGGATTTCTGAAACCGGCGCTCTCCGAGTCGTCGTGGTCGATATCGTCCCGAAGCCCAGGAAATCGCCGGTTTCAGGACCGCCCTACGACGATCTGCGGTCGGCGTAGGCCTGCAGATCGGCGACCTGGGCCGGATCCAGCGACGGCCGTACCACCTTCCTGGCCGCCTCGACATCGTCGGCGGTCACGGTGGCGGTGTCCATGTCCCGGCGCATCGCGGTGAGCGCGGCCTCGCGCAGCAGCGCGGAACAGTCTGCGGCGGAGTAGCCGTCGAGCTGCTCGGCGAGGGCGGGCAGGTCCACATCGTCCGCCAACGGAATCGACCGGGACGCCGTCTTGAGGATCTCGGCGCGCGCCTCGGCGTCCGGTGGCGGCACGAAGATCAGCCGCTCCAACCGGCCGGGCCGCAGCAGCGCCGGATCCACCAGGTCCGGACGGTTCGTGGCGCCCAGCACCACCACATCGCGGAGCGGCTCGGCACCGTCGAGCTCGGTGAGCAGCGCGGCCACCACCTTGTCTCCCACACCGGAATCCGACGACTGCCCGCGCCGCGGCGCGAGGGCGTCGACCTCGTCGAGGAAGATGAGCGACGGTGCGCTGCCGCGCGCCCGCGCGAACAGATCGCGCACGGCCTTCTCCGACTCGCCGACCCACTTGTTCATGAGTTCGGCGCCCTTCACGGCGTGCACCGAGAGCTGGCCGGAGGCGGCGAGAGCCCGAACCACGAAGGTCTTTCCGCACCCGGGCGGGCCGTAGAGCAGCACGCCGCGCGGCGGTTCCACGCCGAGCCGGGCGAAGGTGTCCGGGTGCCGCAGCGGCCACAGCACCGTCTCCGTGAGCGCCTGCTTCGTCTCGACCATGTCGCCGACATCGTCGAGGGTGATCGACCCGACCGACACCTCCTCGGTGGCCGACCGGGAGACGGGCCGGATCACGCCGAGCGCGCCCAGCAGGTCGGGCTGGGTGATCGAGACCTTCTCGTCGGTGCCCACCACGCGGGCGGCGGCGCGCAACGCGCCCTCCCGGCACAGCGCGGCCAGGTCGGCCGCCACGAAACCTGGGGCCCGCAGCGCTACCTCGTACAGGTCGACGTGGTCGGTCGGCGCGTCCCGCAGCAGCAGGGCCAGCAGCTGTTCGCGTTCCTTGGCGTCGGGTAGATCGACCGCCACCGTGCGGTCGGCGAGGTCGGGTTCGCGCAACCGCGAATCCACCTCGCTCGGCGCCGAGGTGGTGGCGAGGAAGGCGACCCGCGGCGTCGAAACGGCCTTGCGCAGCTCGTCGAGGATCATCGTGGACACCGGCTCGCGCTGCGCGGGAAGCAGTGCCTCCACATCGCGGACCAGCAGCGCCGCACCGGAACCGTCGACCGCCGCGCGCACCCGCGAGACCGCGTCGCGCACCCGCGCGAGCCGCGCCTGCGGTTCCAGGGCGCCGGTGAAGGCACCGTCGAGCTCGACCAGCGGCCGCGGCGAGACGACGGCCCGCGCCATCGTGGCCTTGCCCCCGCCGGTCGGGCCGGTGATGAGCACGCCGAGCCGGGCCGGGGCGCCCAGGGTGGCCAGCAGCTCGGGCTCGTCGAGCGCCAGGGTGAGCCATTCGGTGAGCCGCTTGACCGCGGCGTCCGCGCCCACCAGATCGGCGACCGGTCGCACCTCGACCTTCTCGGCCTCCTGGTCGGGAACCGCCTCGGCGAGGGTCACCGTGACATCGCCGCCGGCCGGGGCGTCGGTCGCATCGTCGGACCACAGCACCGCCGAATTCGGTTGCACCGAGACCGGACCCGGCGCGGGATCGACCGAGACCACGGTGAGCAGCTCGTTCGTCCACGTGATGCCCACCAACCGGGAGAGCTGCTGTGTGGCATCGGCGTTCGAGGTTCCAGGGCCCAGGTCGCGGGGCAGCAGCGAGACGCTGTCGCCGGGCATCATCACCTTGCCGAGCAGCGCCTGCCGCAGTGCGGCACCGTCGAGCGCACTGCGGGTGAGGGTGGAACCGCGCAGCAGCACCCGCTTCGCGCCGTACACGGTGGCGGGGGAGATCACCACGGTGGCGTCCTCGCGGAGGCCGCAGTTGGTGATCGTCAGCTCGTCGAGCAGGGCGACACCGGGAGCGGTGCCCGCGGGTGCCGCGGCGACCACCGCGGCCGTGCGCCGCGCGCCGAGCAGTTCGACACCGTCCCACTCGCGCAGTCCGAGCGCCGCCAGGGCCTCGGGATGGATGCGGACGATGCCCCGCCGCGCTTCGAGCGCGGAGGTCTGCAGGCGGACGGTGAGCGAGAGGTTCGGCACGCCATCCACACTAGAGCGCTGTCAGTCCTCGCGGGTGGGGCGGCGCAGGCCCAGGCGGGCGGCGGACCGTCGAGTGCCCTGGTGGGCGGCCCGGCGACGGGGCCGCACCGGCCGGCGCTGCTCGCGGCGCATGGCGCGGCGCTCGGCGGGCTTGGTGTCCCACGCCGACGGACGTGCGGCGACCCAGCGCTTGGAGCGCCACGCGAACGGGATGTGCAGCAGGTAGATCGCCACCACCACCAGCAGCGCGATGTACGGGTAGGTGAGGATCAGCGCCACCAGGCCGGCCACGGCGATGAGCACGCCCGCGGCCTTGGCGGGTTGGACCGTCATGGTCTTGAAGCTGGAGGTGGGGATCCGGGAGACGGTGAGCGCGGCCACGAACAGCGTCCACGCCGACACCAGCTGAGTGCTCGACCACCAGCCCTGGCCCCACTCCTGCTGCGCGGCGAGCGGCGCCAGCACCAGCATCGCGCCGGCGGGCGCGGGCACGCCCACGAAGAAGTCCTTGGTGTACGCCGGTGCGCTCGGATCGGCCGAGAGCGTGTTGAACCGGGCCAGCCGCAGCACCATCGCCACCACGTACACCAGCACCACGAACCATCCGGCGGGATTGCCGGGGAAGGACACGAAGTAGAGGATCAGCGCCGGGGTCACACCGAAGTTGATGGCGTCCGCCAGCGAATCGAGCTCGGCGCCCATCTTGGTGGAGGCGCTGAGCAGCCGGGCGACGCGGCCGTCGAGCCCGTCCAGGATCGCGGCGATCACCACGAGCCCGATCGCCAGGTCGACCTTGCCCTCGGCGGCGAACCGGACACCCGTGAGGCCCGCGCACAGGCCCGCCACCGTCAGGATCGACGGCAGCAGGAGGACACCGATGGGGCGCTGCGGGGTGTCGTCGCCCGGCCCGGACTGGGTGCTCACGGCAGGCGCGCGATCACGGTCTCCGCGGCCACGGCGCGCTGCCCGCTGTACGCGGTGAGCTCGGTGCCCGCGGGGAAGTAGGTGTCCACGCGGGAGCCGAACCGGATGATGCCGTAGGTCTCACCCCGCTCCAGCGTGTCGCCGGCGGCGCAGTCGGTGCGGATGCGCCGGGCCACCAGGCCCGCGATCTGGACCACGCCGACGGGGCCGTGTTCGGTGGCCAGGCGCACCGTGGTGCGCTCGTTGGCGTCGCTGGCCTCGGGGAGGTCGGCGGAGAGGAACTTGCCGGGGGTGTGCACCACCGAGTCGACGACGCCGGTGAGCGGCGAGCGCTGCACGTGTGCGTCGAAGACGGAGAGGAAGATCGACACCCGGGGCAGCGGCTCCGTGCCCAGGTCCAGTTCGGCCGGCGGCACGTGCGTGTCGACGAGGGTGACCTCGCCGTCCGCGGGAGCGACCGCCAGGCCCTCGGCCGTCGGGGGGACCCGCGGCGGGTGCCGGAAGAAGCCGGCGCAGGCCGCGGCGGTGAGCAGCGCGGGAACCCGGATCCAGCCCTTGCGGTAGCCCACGGCCGCCACCGCGAGCGACCCCGCGATGAACGGGGTGCCCGCGGGGTGCAGCGGCGGAACGGTGTGACGGATCAGCTCAGCGACGTGCCCGACACCGGTGGAGTGCTCGGTGAGCTGGCCGTCGACCGGCGTCTGGGGGCGGCGAGCCACCTACGGTTCCTCTCGATTCACGGTCATAGTCGGGTCATAGTCTCTCACCCGACGCGGTCGCCTTTGCGGCCGGTGACCAGCTTCACGATGAAAAGAAGGATGCAGGCCCCCACCAGGGCGGTCACGAAGGTGAGGAACCAGCCGAGGTTGCCGGTCTGCACGTCGAACAGGCGCAGGATGTAACCGCCGAGCCAGCCGCCGATGCAGCCGACCACGATGTTGAGGATGAAACCCTGCGACTTGTCGGTGCCCATGATCTTGCTGGCGACCCAGCCGGCGAGGCCGCCGATGACGATCCACGCGAACCACCCCGCGCTGAAGTTCTTCGACGCGAGCATCACGGTGTCTGCGGTGAACTGGGTGATCATGACTGCCTCCTGAGGTCAGTGGTTGAGGTCGATCACGTCCACCGGATCGCCCGCGGCCAGATGCTGGACCTCGGGCGGAATGTCCAGCAGACAATCGGCCTTCGACAACCATCGTAGGTAGTGCGACCCCGGCCCACCGAGAACCGAGACCGAATCGGTACCGTTCGGCTCCCGAATCAGCAGTCCCCGCTGGAACTGCCGTTTCCCCGGCACCGAGTCGAGAGGTGCGGTCAGCCGGGCGCGTCGCCGCGGTCGATCGGCGGGCAGCCCCATCGCCGCGCGCAGCGCCGGACGCAGGAAGACCTCGAACGAGACGAGGGCGCTGACGGGGTTGCCGGGGAACGCGACCACGGGCACGCTCGCCCCGCCCAGGTCGACGGTGCCGCAGCCCTGCGGCATGCCGGGTTGCATCGCGACCTTCGTGAACTCCAGGCCGCGGCCGGTGAACGCGTCCTTGACCACCTCGTAGGCACCGGCGCTGACCCCGCCGGTGGTCACCAGCAGGTCGATGCCGCCCGCCGCGACCCGTTCGGCCAGGCGGGCGAGCAGGACCTCCGCCGAATCCTCGACGAAGCGCAGCACCTCCGCGTGCGCGCCCGCCTCGGTCAGGGCGGCCGCCAGCATCGGGGCGTTCGATTCGTAGATCTGCCCGGGCTCCAAGGGCTCGCCGGGTGCCACGAGCTCGGAGCCGGTCGAGAGCACCAGCACCCGCAGCGGTGCGAGCACCTCGAGTTCGGTGATCCCGAGTGCGGCGGCGAGGCCGACGGCCGCGGGTCCGGCGACCTCGCCCGCGGCCAGCGCCGTCTCGCCCGCGGCGATGTCGCTGCCCGCGTGCCGGAAGAACCGTCCGGGCTCGGGTGCGAGGTCGATCCGCACGCGCGTGGTGCCTGCGTCGGTGTTCTCCACCGGGACGATGGCGTCGGCACCGTCGGGCACGGGAGCCCCGGTCATGATGCGGTGAGCCGTCCCCGGTACGAGTGGGGGCACGGTCGTGCGGCCGGCGGGGATGTCCTCGGCGACGGAGAGCGTCGCGCCCGCGACCGCATCCTCGGCGCGCACCGCGTACCCGTCCATCGCCGAATTGGTGAAGGGCGGCAACGAGAGCGGCGCGGCGACATCCCGGGCGAGGGCCCGGCCCAGGGCCTCCGACGGGGCGACGGTGACGGTGCGCGCCGCCGGGACCAACGCCGCGACGACGGTCCGGTACTCCTCGACGGGCCTCATGTCAGCGTGGTCAGCAGGATGGCCTCGGCCAGTGCCGTGCGCTCCAACTCGCGCGGGTCGACGGACTCGTTCGGCGCGTGGATGCGGCACAGCGGTTCCTCGACGCCGAGCAGCGCGATCTCGGCCGACGGTGCCGCCTTCCGCAGCTGGGTGCACAGCGGGATGGAGCCGCCCTGGCCGCTGGTGACCACCTCGGCGCCGTCGTAGGCCGCGGTGAGCGCGGCGCGCAGGGCGTCGTAACCGGGCCCCGTCGTATCGGCCGCGAAGGGCTCGCCCGTGGACTCCACCTCGGCCTCGACGTGAGCGCCCCACGGCGCGTGCGCCTTCAGGTGCGCCACCAGCAGTTCGCCCGCGGCACGCGGATCGGTACCGGGCGGGACGCGCAGGTTGAGTAGAGCCGCGGCGCGCGGCTGGATGGCCGCCGCGGCGGTCGCGGTGGCGGGTGCATCGAGCCCGATGACGGTGACCGCCGGTCGTGCCCAGATCTGGTCGCCGATCGCGCCGGAACCGAGGATCGCGGTGCCGTCGAGGAGTGCGGCGTCGGACCGGAAGGCGGCCTCGTCGTAGGGCTCGCCGGCCCAGCGCGCGGAGGCGTCGAGTCCGTCGACGGTGGTGTTCCCCTGGGCGTCGCGCAGGGTCGCGAGGAGGGCGATCATGGCGGCCAGCGCGTCGGGTGCGGCGCCGCCGAACTGTCCGGAGTGCAGGTCGGAGCGGCCCGTGGTCAGCTCCACCCGCACGCTCGCGACACCGCGCAGGGAGGTGGTGAGCGTGGGGCGGCCCACGGCGACGTTGCCGGTGTCGGCGATGAGGATGAGGTCGGCCTGCGCCAGGTCCGGACGCTGGGCGACCAGGTCGTCGAGGCCCTCGCCGCCGCCCTCCTCGGAGCCCTCGATGATGAGCCGGACACCGATCGGTAGGCCGCCGGTGGCGTCGCGGACCGCGCGCAGGGCGGTGAGGTGCGCGACCAGGTTGCCCTTGCAGTCGGCGGCCCCGCGGCCGTACCAGCGCTCGGCACCGTCGGGCCCGGGACGCGGGGTGAGCGTGAACGGATCGGACTCCCACTGCTCGCGGGGGCCGGGAGGCTGCACATCGAAGTGGCTGTAGAGCAGCACTGTCTTCGCGCCCGCCGGGGCCGGCGTGTGCCCGACCACCGCGATCGACCCGTCCGACGTGACGACCTGCTCGATGTTCGCGATACCGGCCTCGGTGAAGGCGTCCGCCACCCACTGCGCGGCGGCGCGGTTCGGAGCCTCGCCGAACTCCGGCGAGGCGTGCACCGAGGGCTGCGCGACCAGCGCTGCGAGATCGGCCCTGGCCTGGTCCATCAGTGGCCTGAGGGAACGTCGGATGTCGATGTCGGTCATTCGGGGCGCCTCCGCATCGTCGGGAATTCGTAGCCTGCTCACGCTAGCGCGCCGTAAGCCGTTCGCAGGCGCGCACCGTTTCGATGTACGGACACGGCGAACCTTCGCGGCCCGCGGAGCGTGGGAGGACATGCCGTACCGGGCTGACGAACGTCACCGGTCGAATATTCTCAGTGCAGGCAGGGAGTGCGTCGATGCGTCGGCCGATTGATCGTTCGACCCGTTCCAGTGCAGGCGAGGACCGAGGGGGATGCGTGAAGAGTGGGTTTGTAGGCGCCGTGGTGGCGACGAGCATCGTCTTGGCCGGCTGCTCGACGACGGTCGCGGGGACCGCTGTCGAGGATCCCTCAGCCGCGCCGAGACCCGATACCGGCTCGTATGCGACCAAGCCTCGCCAAGTCGGCCCGCCGGACACACAGACGGCGTTGACTCTGGAGGGGTGGCGTATGGCTGCGACGGCTCCGCTGATCAGTGACGTCGATCCGACACTCCGGTACGGCTCCCAGTTGGTTGCGGGAAAACTGGACTCCGCTCAGCGAGGAGTGCGGGCGACCTTCGGTGCTGTCGCCGAGGCAGCATTGAAAGACCGCGAAGTCGGCTTCTTCGCGAGGGCGGGCACGTTCAGAGCCGGCGGCAATGCTGACCTGAACGCCAGGCAACGGGCGGCGACGGTCGGTGTGATTCGCATGCCGAGCGCTGCCGCAGCGACCGCTGCCGTGACACCCACGTTGCGCGACAAGGACACTCCGACCAATCCGGAGCGGACTCCTGTTGAGATACCCGGCTATCCAGCGGCTATCGGGTACACGCAGGACTTCAAATTGAAGACCTCCGATCCGTCCAACGTCGCCTTCCTCGCCTACAAGCAGTACGTGATCGTGGTCTACGGCCAACTTTCGGCTGAACAGGTGCGAAGCTACTTCGACATGCAGTCGAAGGGGCTCGACGGATTTGCGCCCACACCCACCGAGAAGTTGGCTCAGCTCCCCGCCGATGAGCCCGGGCTGGCGAAGTACACCGTGCCCCCGTCGGGATCCGATGTGTCCGGTGGGGGCAGCATGTCGGCCAAGTCCGCCCTCTTTCTTCAGTCGGATCTCATCGGATCGAAGAAGAACTTCGACGATGCGGGGGTGGATGACGTTGGGCTGGGCGGCAATCAGGTGTACCGCACCCGCGATGCCGCAGCGGCCACCCGGTTGAGAGAGGCTTTCGTCACGGAGACGACGGGTGCCTACGAAGAGCGAACGCCGGTCCAAGTCCAGGGCGTCCCGGGATCTACCTGCTTGACCCTCTCGAGATTTCCGGGCTCCGATAGCAGGTTCACGTGGTGCGTTGTCGCCGTCGATCGCTATCTGGTGGAAGTGAGTGCCGGTCAACAGCAGCAAGCGGTTCAGGCTCTCGGTGCGTCATACCTCATGATCAAGGGCGATCAGTGAACGCCCTTCGCCTGTCATGTCTTACGCCACAAAAGAATCGGGAAGGTTGCGAATGATCAGGAAGACGGTCGGAGCAGTCGGGATGGCGCTCGTGCTCGCGGGGTGTTCGTCGACGATCGCCGGTACCCCGGTGGCAGACCCGTCGTCCGCGCCCCGGCCGGACACCGGCTCGTTCCCGACCACGGTCCGCACTCTGGGGACTCCGGATGAGTCCGAGTACCTGCGCCAGGAGTGGCTGAGAACGCTTGCGGCGATTCCGTACATCTCCGATGTCGACCCTGCACTCCGCTACGGCGGCAGCACCAGCGGCGGGCGCTACAACGAGAAGGCGTTCGCGTCGATCTTCGGCAGCGCGCCCGCGAAACGATTGGTCGGCGCCGAGTTGTGGGCCGGTCTCGGCGTCCGATCCGCGTATCCGAAGTCGGGTGGCGACAGGGGCCGCAGCCTCAGCGTCGCGCTGGTGCGGATGGCCTCGCCCGAGGCCGCCACCGCGGCCGTATCGTCGGCGATGCTCGAACCGAACACGAATGAGTTCGGCGGAAGCCCTCCGAAGAAGACCGCTGTACCGATCCCGGGCTATCCGAACGCTGTGGGCTACGAGTCGGATTGGGGCACCAGCAAGCCGACGGTGGCCTTCGTCCCCGTCAAGCAGTTCGTGTTGGCGGTGTACGGCGACTTCAACCCCGACCAGATCCGTCAGTTGGCGGACAGTCAGGCCAAGAGTCTCGCGGACTTCGCGCCGACTCCGATGGACAAGCTCAACACCCTGAAGATCGACGAATCCGGCGTAGCGCGCTACACCCTGCCGCCCGACAAGACCAACGGCTACTCGGCTCCGGTCCGCATGCTGATCCAGTCGCAGAACGATGTCATTGCGGCTCGGAAGGTCCTGGCAGACAACGGTGTCGATGTGATCGGGCGAGGCGGGAACACGGTCTACCGGGCGCGCGATGCCGCCGGCGCACGGGCCGTCGCGACCCAGTTCGTCCAGGAGTACCAGGAGAAACTGATCGGCGCGCAGGCCGAGGCCGTCAGCGGGGTGCCGGGAGGGAAGTGCGTGACCTACAAGTCCAGCGGAGCCGACCGGCCGGATACCGAGACCGCGTGCGTGACGGCGTACGACCGCTACGTCGTCGAGTACGCATCGCCGCAGAAGCAGAAGGCGATCCAGGGGATCGGCGCCAGTTACATGATTCTGCAAGCGGCGAAATGACGCGTGCGAACTCGGCTGCGGATGCCGAGTTCGCACGCAGTGAGGGCGCTACTTCGCCTCGGACTCCGTCTTGATGTGCGAGAGGGTCTGCTTCATCCCGACGAGAAGGCCGCGCTCGAAGTCCTCGTTGCCGCCGAGCAGGGCGCCGACGAGGAAGCTGCTGACCGGGGTGGTCTTGCCGCCGGCGGCCTCGCGCCGCTCCACGACGGTCACCTTGCCGTCCTCGGGAACCAGGGTGAAGCTCCACACGGTGTGGTTCTCGGCGACGCGGAAGGCGATCCGCTCGTTCTCCTTGAACTCGATCACCTTGGTGTTGGTCGGCCACACGCGCCAGCCCTGCTTGTTGATGTTCAGCATCCGCGTGCCCTCCTTGATGGGGCCGCCGAAGACGAACACCTTCTTGCACTGCGGGCTGCGATTGCCCATGTCCTCGAGGTCGGACACGACCGACCAGACCTTCTCGATGGGGGCGTCGATCACGACGCTCGACTCCAGTACGGGGGTAGCCATGGTCGGATCCTACCCGGCGGTAGGAACCGTCGGGCAGGCCCGCCGAGCCGGGCCTGCCGGGCTGATGGTCCGGACCTTGCACTCGGCACCGTCGAGTGCTAGAAACGACTTAGCACTCGGATAACGTGAGTGCTAGGTCGGGAAGGTGAGACCGGGCCCTCCGCGCAACCCGCGGAGGTGACACGCCGGGTCGTCCGTCGCGGGCATCGAATCGACCTAGAAGACGTGTCCAAAGTACGGGCCGAAACGGGCCCCTATCTGGAGGAATCACTTCGCAATGGCCAAGATCATCGCGTTCGACGAAGAGGCCCGCCGCGGTCTCGAGCGGGGCCTGAACGCCCTCGCCGACGCTGTCAAGGTGACGCTCGGCCCCAAGGGCCGCAACGTCGTTCTGGAGAAGAAGTGGGGCGCCCCCACGATCACCAACGACGGCGTCTCCATCGCCAAGGAGATCGAGCTCGAGGATCCCTACGAGAAGATCGGTGCCGAGCTCGTCAAGGAGGTCGCCAAGAAGACCGACGACGTCGCGGGCGACGGCACCACCACCGCTACCGTTCTGGCCCAGGCGCTCGTGCGCGAGGGCCTGCGCAACGTGGCCGCGGGTGCGAACCCGCTGGGCCTCAAGAGGGGCATCGAGAAGGCCGTCGAGGCCGTGACCGAGCACCTGCTCAAGGAGGCCAAGGAGGTCGAGACCAAGGAGCAGATCGCTGCTACCGCGGGCATCTCGGCCGGCGACCCCGCCATCGGTGAGCTCATCGCCGAGGCCATGGACAAGGTCGGCAAGGAAGGCGTCATCACCGTCGAGGAGAGCAACACCTTCGGTCTCCAGCTGGAGCTCACCGAGGGCATGCGCTTCGACAAGGGCTTCATCTCGGGCTACTTCGCCACCGACGCCGAGCGTCAGGAGGCCGTGCTCGAGGACGCCTACATCCTGCTGGTGTCGAGCAAGATCTCGACCGTGAAGGACCTGCTGCCGCTGCTGGAGAAGGTCATCCAGTCGGGCAAGCCGCTCGCGATCATCGCCGAGGACGTCGAGGGCGAGGCTCTGTCGACGCTCATCGTCAACAAGATCCGTGGCACCTTCAAGTCCGTCGCCATCAAGGCTCCGGGCTTCGGCGACCGCCGCAAGGCGATGCTGCAGGACATGGCCATCCTCACCGGTGGTCAGGTCATCTCCGAGGAGGTGGGCCTCTCGCTGGAGACCGCCGGCCTCGAGCTGCTGGGTCAGGCGCGCCAGGTCGTCGTGACCAAGGACGAGACCACCATCGTCGACGGTGCCGGCTCCAAGGAGCAGATCGAGGGTCGCGTGGCCCAGATCCGTGCCGAGATCGACAACAGCGACTCGGACTACGACCGGGAGAAGCTGCAGGAGCGCCTCGCGAAGCTGGCCGGCGGCGTGGCCGTCATCAAGGCCGGTGCCGCCACCGAGGTCGAGCTCAAGGAGCGCAAGCACCGCATCGAGGATGCCGTGCGCAACGCCAAGGCCGCTGTCGAGGAGGGCATCGTCGCCGGTGGTGGCGCTGCACTCGCGCAGTCGGGCAAGGTCTTCGACACCCTCAACCTCGAGGGTGACGAGGCCACCGGCGCGAACATCGTCAAGGTCGCGCTCGACGCCCCGGTCAAGCAGATCGCCATCAACGCCGGCCTCGAGCCCGGCGTCGTGGCCGAGAAGGTCCGCAACTCGCCCGCCGGCACCGGCCTCAACGCCGCCACCGGTGTGTACGAGGACCTGCTGGCCGCCGGCATCAACGACCCGGTGAAGGTCACCCGCTCGGCGCTGCAGAACGCATCGTCGATCGCGGCGCTGTTCCTCACCACCGAGGCCGTCGTCGCCGACAAGCCGGAGAAGGCCGGTGCCCCGGTCGATCCGACCGGCGGCATGGGCGGCATGGACTTCTAAGTCCTGCCACTCGGCTAGGGATTCACGGCCCGGTCACCGTTTCGACGGTGGCCGGGCCTTCCCGTTTCCGAAACCGGCCTGCTGTTGGGCGATGCCGCGATATTCGTCGCCCACCCCGGAAAGTCGCCGGTTTGTGACGGTCCGGTGGCGCCCGACTGTGGAGGTCTGAATCGGCGTACGGTCGAGGCATGGATGACGCCACCGCTGCACGGGATCTGCTGCTCGACTCGTTCGCCCGGATCCTCGAACATGCGGAGGCGGTGACAGACGGGCTCGACACCGACATCGCGAACCGGCGGATCGTGCCGGACGCCAATACGATCGCGTGGCTGGTGTGGCACAGTGCGCGGGTGATCGACGCGCAGCTGGCGCCGATCGCCGGTGTCCCGCAGGTGTGGACGGCGAACGACTGGTACGGCCGGTTCGGACTGGACCTGCCGGCCGATGCCACGGGCTACGGGCAGAGCCGCGCAGAGGCGGCGAAGGTCCGGGCCAGTGCGAACCTGCTCATCGGCTACTTCGCCGATGTCGATGCGATGGCGGTGCGCTACCTCGCGGGCGTGACGCCCGCCGAGCTGGAGCGCGTCGTCGATGCGGCGTGGGACCCGCCGGTCACCGTCGCTGTGCGCGTGGTGAGCATCATCGACGACTGCGCCCAGCACCTCGGCGCCGCCGCCTTCCTGCGGGGCGTCCTACAGCCCGGCGACCTGCGGTAGCACCTCGGAGCCGATCCACTCGACATGCGCCAGGTCGCTCTGGTCGAGCACCTGTAGGTACACCCGCTCGGCGCCGGCCTCGGCGAAGACGCCCAGCTTGTCCACGATCTGCGCGGCGGAGCCGGTGAGCCCGTTCTCGCGCAGTTCGGGCAGCTCGCGGCCGATGGTCGCGGCGCGGCGGGCGACGGTGGCCTCGTCGGGGCCGCCGCACACCACCTGAGCGGCGGACTTGATCACGGACTTCGGGTCGCGCCCTGCAGCCTCACACGCGGCGTCGACGCGCGCCCACACCGCGGCGGCCTCCTCGACGGGAACGAACGGGGTGTTGTACTCGTCGGCGAAGCGCGCGGCGAGGGCTGCGCTGCGCTTCTTGCCCGCGCCGCCCAGCACGATCGGGACGTGGGCCTGTGCGGGCTTCGGGAGGGCGGGGGAGTCGACCACCGAGAAGTGCTCACCGCTGAAGGTGTACGGCCCCTGCGACTCCCACAGTCCCGTCACGATCTGCAGGGTCTCCTCGAACCGGTCGAACCGCTCCTTCACATCGGGGAAGGGGATGGCGTACGCGGCGTGCTCCTCGGCGAACCAGCCCGCGCCGAGGCCGAGTTCCACTCGACCGCCGGACATCTCGTCGACCTGGGCCACCGAGATCGCCAACGGCCCGGGGAACCGGAAGGTAGCGGAGGTGACGAGCGTGCCGAGGCGGATCGTGGACGTCTCCCGTCCGATGGCTCCGAGGGTGATCCACGAATCGGTGGGCCCCGGGGCGCCGTCGACGTTCATGGCGACGTAGTGGTCCGACCGGAAGAACGCGCCGAAACCGGCGGCCTCCGCGGTCCGGGCCACGGCGAGCTGATCGGCGTAGGTGGCGCCCTGCTGGGGTTCGACGAAGATGCGTAGCTCCATGCCCCCTACTCTGCCGCAACGGCCCGATAGGGGACAGGCGGGCGGGTGTTCCTCCACCCCTACCGTGTGGTTTGATAAGGCTGTCCTAAATTCATGGAGAAAGGTGAAACATGGCCAGGCATGTGCGGTATCTCGCCGCGATTCTGTGCGCGGTGGGGCTGGTTGCGGGTTGTGGCAACTCCGGCTCGTCGAACGACGCCAAGGAGAACTCCACGCGGACGGTGGCGACGGTCAAGGGGGACGTGAAGATCCCGGCCGCCCCCAAGCGCGTCGTGCTCCTCAACTACAACCTCGCCGGCTACCTGTACGACCTCGGCCTGCCCGTGGTCTCCGTGGTCACCGAGTACACCGACCGCGATGTCAACACCGCCAAGCCGTACCCGGCGTGGGCGGATGATTTCGCGAAGCAGGGCACCAAGTTCATGAACTGGCCGGCCGCCGGCTACAACATCGAGGCCGTCGCGGCCGAGAAGCCCGACCTCATCGTGGGCGGCGGCCTCGGCTTCCCGTTCAAGCAGGGCAGCGACGCCTACGACAAGCTGTCCGCCATCGCGCCCACCATCCTGGTGGACAACAAGCTCGAGAGCTGGCAGCAGCAGTTCGAGTACCTGGCCAACGCCTTCGACAAGCCGCAGGTGTACACCGACGCCGTGAAGAAGTACGACGCCCGCGTCGCCGAGGTCAAGGGCAACATCACCCCGCCCCCCGGACCCGTGGCGTACCTGTCGATGACAGCCCAGGGCAAGGCCTACGGCCTGATCGAGAACCGCGGCGTCCCTGCGGAATTCGCCAAGGTCGGCATTGAGGCCGCGCCGATCTTCGCGACCGGCAAGTTCAAGCCGTACACCGCCGGCGGCGACTCCTTCGAGATCACGCCGGAGCAGCTGCCGACCACGGTCACGCAGCCCTCGGTGTTCATCATCGGTTTCAGCGGCCAGACCTACACCGCTGATTCGCTGCGCGCGCAGCCCGTGTACGCCTCGCTGCCCGCGTTCACCGCGAACCGGGCCTTCGACCTGCCCTACTGGGTGCAGCGTCCCGATTTCGACAAGGCCATCGACACCCTCGGCGTGGTCGAGAACCTGTTCAAGAAGAAGTAGCTCGACGGCATCGATGCCGCGGCCGGAGAACGCTTCCGGCCGCGGCATCGTGGTCTGCAGGGTCGATCAGAGCCGCGGGCGACTGCGATCGAACGGGGCCTGGACGAACCGGATGGTGTCGGAGCGCTCCATCACGCGGCGCGCGTACCGGCCCTCCAACCGGTGACCGTCGACGGTGCCGCTCAGCACGAGTGCATCGGGCCCGGCGAGCACCGCGGACAGCCGCACCGGCTGTGACCCGGCCCCGGCGCGCACCACGAATCCATCGCCGTCGAGACGGAGGCCCCAGGGCTCGACCGCACCGTCGGGAGTCTGGGTCACCAGGCTGTCCTGCGCCGAACCGGTGGCCGGACGGTCCGCGCTGCCGCGCAACGTGATCGCGATCGACGTCCACGCCGGTCCGCCGCCCGCGGCGAAGGCGGGTGCGCCGTCGATGCGCAGCTCGGTGGCCCGCCACACACCATCCCGCGCGTCCCGCGCCGTGTTCATCAGCTCGACGCGGTCGGCGTTCTTGGACGCCGTGACGGCGAGCAGCACGACCAGTGCGCACGTGCCCGCCGCGCGGGCCGCCACTGCTCTGCGGTTCGGCGAGCCCTGCGGCGCAGGGAAGATCGCGCGCAGCAGTGGAGCCCACGGGCGGGTGAGCAGGACGGCGATCAGCAGCAGCTCGAAGGCCAACAGCTTCACCGGGACGTCGTAGAAGACGTTGAGCAGCACGATCTGCGTGAGCGAGACCACGGCGAGCAGGGCGCCTGCGGTCCGGGTCCGGCGCGGCACCAGGAGTAGTGCGGCGGCGGTCTCGATCAGGCCGGTGATCACCGTGTACGGCGTGGACGCCGCCATGTATCCCCAGAGCATCGCGAAGGGCTCGGCATCGCCCACCGCCTGGAGCTGATAGGCGGGCAGGTTCATGTAGCCCATCTGGGCCGGAATCACCTTGGCCAGCCCGTACAGCAGCATGGCCACCACCAGGGTGACCAGAGCGATCGCCGACAGGATGCGGCTGACCCGCTGCACCCCACCGGGGTCCGCGGTTCCGGATGAGCGGAGCGCGACCGCGCCCCAGACCGCTCCGATCAGCGTGCCGCAAGCGATCCAGCCGGCGTGCATCTGCCACGCCCACGCGAGGTCGCTGCCCGTGGCCACGTCCACCGGCGCGGGCGCCGTTCCGATGATCGCGGCGCCGATCCCGGTGAGCACCGTCCACACCGGTCCGAACACCGGGGCGGCGAGGATCTGGGACAGCAGGATTCCGTCCACGAACAAGATCATCAGGCCGCCGCCGACGGTGAGCCCGACGGTGGTCGCGACCAGCCGGCGATCACTCATCGCCGAGAACTCGCACCGCCGCCTCCTGGGTCACCGTGGCGATCAGGCGTCCGTCGTGGAAGAAGTGCCCCGTCGACAGCCCGCGGCCGTCGCCGGCCACCGGGGATTCGGTCGCGAACAGGTGGAACCGGTCGAACCGGGGCCGGTCGTGGAACCACAGCGACTGGTTGAGCGTCGCGGCCACCACTCGGTCGTAGCCCCAGGACAATCCGTGGCGCGCGATGATCGAGTCCTGCACGGCGATATCGGAGGCCCAGGCCAGTGCCGCGTCGTGCAGCACCTGATCCTCGGGCATCGCGCCGTCGGTGCGCATCCACACCAGGCTCGGTCCGTCGGACTCGCCGGTCTCGCGGCGCACCCACACCGGGTCGGAGGCGAACCGCATGTCGATCGGATGCGAGGCCTCCACGAGCGCGCGCAGTTCCTTCTCCCGGCCCGCGAAGCCCTCCTGGATCCGGGGCAGCGAGGTGGGCGGCGCCGCCTCGGGCTGGGGCGCGGCATGGGCGAGCGCGCCCGCCGCACCCTCCTGATAGGCGAGCGTCATCACAGCGATCACAGTGCCGCCCTGCTCGACCGTCACCTGGCGGTTCGCGGCGGTCCGTCCGTCGCGCAGCGTCAGCACCCGGTAGGTGAGATCCTCGGTCACCGACCCCAACTCGATGAAGTGGGTGTGCGCGGCGTGGAGCGGGAGACGGGGGTCGGGCAGGGTGCGGGCCGATGCCACGATCGCCTGCGCCAGGATCTGGCCGCCGAAGGTGTGCACCCCCACCTTCGCCGGATGCCGGCCGGTGAAGACTCCAGGCGCCTCGGTGGCCCCGAGTTCCAGCACGTCCAGGAACTGCTCGAAATCGGTGCCCGCGGGCCCCGACGATGCGGCGGAGGGCTTCGCCCGAGCCGCGATTCCGGCCACCGTGCGTCCCTCGAAGACGTCCCGGGGACTCAGCTCGAAGCCGCGCCGACGCACTCGGGAGACCGCCTGGAGCGAGACGAGCGAATCTCCGCCCAACTCCACGAAATCGTCAGCGAGCGTGACATCCTCGGTGTCCAGGATCTCTCGGAACACTGCGAGGACCACCTCCTCGGCGGGGGTCGCGGGTAGCCGGTCGGCGGCCGGGTCCGCGCGGCCCACGGCCGGCGCCGGCAGCGCGGCGCGGTCGAGCTTGCCGGTCGGGCCCAGCGGTAGCCGGTCGAGTACCACGTACGCGGTGGGCACCATGTGATCCGGGAGCTCCGTGCCCAGGGCCGTGCGGATCGCCTCGGGATCGGGTTCGGCACCGTCGTTGCGGACGAGGTAGCCGACGAGCCGGTCCTCGTGCACCAGAACGGCGGCAGCGCGGACGCCGTGCTGCCGGGCCAGTGCGGTCTCGATCTCGCCGAGCTCCACTCGCAGGCCCCGGATCTTGACCTGGTGATCGGCGCGGCCGTGGAAGGAGAGGTTCCCGTCCGGGCGCCACGCCACCAGATCGCCGGTCCGGTACATGCGGGATCCCGGCTCCCCGAACGGGTTCGCGATGAACGTCGAGGCGGTGAGGTCGGGGCGGTGAAGGTATCCCTGCGCGAGCGAATCGCCCGCGAGGTACAGCTCACCGAGCACGCCCACTCCCACCGGGTTGAGGCCCTCGTCGAGCACGTAACAGGGCAGATCGGGGTCCGGCCGACCGATCGGCAGCGGCCCGGGATCGTCGGGCACGTACCGCCAGGTGACGGAGTTGATGGTGGCCTCGGTGGGCCCGTAGCAGTTGAAGAGCGCCCGCCGTCCGCGGCCCCAGCGGTCCGCGAGTTCGGGATCGAGGCGCTCGGCGCCCACCATGAAGATCACCGACGGGTCCACGGTGCAGTGATCGGGCATCGCCGCCAGGAACGAGGGCAGCAGGTTCACCACGGTGACCCCGTGCTCCTCGATGTACTCCACCAGCTCGTCGCCGGGTAGGCGCACCGCATCGGGCGCCACCACGGAGGTGGCACCCACCATCAGCGGCCCGAGAACCTGGAGTACCGAGATGTCGAAGCTCGGCGAACCCGCCTGCAGCACACGCTCGTCCGAGCGGAATCCCAGGACCTCCACCACGAAGGCCATGAGATCGGGCAGGCCGCGGTGGCTCACCGCGACGCCCTTCGGCCGGCCGGTGGTGCCGGACGTGTAGATCACGTACGCCAGCGCGTCCGCAGTGAGTCCCGCCCGTGCCCGCACCGGGTCCGTCTGGTCGCCGTCGAGGTCCCACGGGTCCACCGCGAAGACCGGGACATCGCGGGGTGCGGCGGCGGTCGCCGACTCCGGGATGTCACCACAGGTCAGCACGGCCGACGGCGCGGCATCGCCGAGGAGGAACTCCAGGCGGGCCGCGGGATACGACGGGTCGAGCGGCAGGTACACCGCCCCGGCCTTGAGCACGCCGAAGATCGCCACGTACCAGGGCACATCGCGTTCGGCGAAGACGGCGACGGTGTCCTGTTGCCGCACACCCGCCTCCACCAGGCGGTGCGCCAGCCGATTCGCCGCGGCGTCGAGCTCGCCGTAGCTGAGCTGCCGGTCATTGCAGATCACCGCGGGGTGGTCCGGTCGTTCGGCCACGCGGGCGGCGAATTCTTCGAGCAACGGATGGTATTCACCGCGCGCGGCGACCTGGCCCAGCGCGAGCATCGCGGCGCGCTCGTCGGCTGGAAGGAAGCCCAGCGCGGCCACCGGGGTGTCCGGCGCCGCGACGATCTCCCGCAGTACCTCGGTGAGCCATCGGCCGTACGCCCGCACCGTCTCCTCCGCGAGCGCGTCCGGCCGGTACGCCAGCCCCAGCGTGAGTCGTTCGCCCGGAAGGACGACCACGGTGAGCGGGTAGTGGGTGGCATCGGTGATATCGACACCGGTCAGGTCCAGGCCGGGTTCCACCGGGTGCACGCTGCGGTCGGACAGCGGGAAGTTCTCCGTGACCACCATCGTGTCGAAGAGATCGCCCACGCCGGCGGTGCGAGTGATCTCGACCAGTCCGAGGTGGTGGTGATCGGAGAGCGCGAGCGCGCGGCGGTGCACGTCGGCGAGGAGGTCGCCGACCGGCTGCTCGGGCGTCGCCCGCACCCGGATCGCGATGGTCTCGCCGAGCTGGCCGACCATGCTGCCCACGTCGGGCACTTCCACCGGACGTCCGGAGACGGGGCACCCGAAGACGACGTCGCGGCGACCCGTCAACCGGCCCAGCAGCAGTCCCCACGCGGTGTGCAGCACGCTCGTGAGCGTCACGCCGCGGGTGCGCGCCAGCTCGCCGAGGCTGCGGGTCAGGTCCTCGTCGAGCTCGACCAGGATCCGCTCGGGTGCGGCGTCGGCGGTGCCGGAACCGGTGGGCGCCAGCAGCGTCGGGGCGTCCAGCCCGGCCATCTCCTCCGCCCACGCCGCCCGCGCGGCGGGGACGTCCCGGTCGGCGCGGCAGCGGTAGTAGCCGTCGAGCGGCGCCGAGGCCGGTGCGGCTGGGCCGCCGCCCAGCTCGGCGTAGATCGCGAGCAGGGTCCGGCCGGCGATCGGCATGGACCAGCCGTCGAGCAGCGAATGGTGATTGGTGAGGGCCAGCCGGTGCCGGCCGGGGCCGGTGCGGCACAGCAGGAACCGGATCAGCGGGGCGGTCGACGGGTCGAACCGGCGCGCCTGTTCGGCCGCCGCGATCGCGGCGAACTCCGCCACCGGATCGGGACGGTCGGACAGGTCGACGAAGGTGAAGTCGGGGGCCACGGTCTCCGGGACCACCTGGACCACGTCGGAGGAGGCCGTGTAGCCGAGCCGAGTGCGCAGCGACGGCACGCGGCGCAGCAGTTCCACGGCGGCCTCCGCCATCCGGTCGGGGTCGACGGGACCGTCGAGGTGGGTCGCGGCCTGCACGGTGTAGACATCGGGCTCACCGTCGGCGAGCAGCTGCGACTGGTACGCGAGACCGACCTGGAGTGCGGTGGCGGGCAGCACGTCTGCGATCGGACCGTCCTGCTCCAGCAGGTCGATGTCGGCCTGGTCCAGCGTCACGAGCGGCAGGTCCGACGGGGTGAGTCCGCCACCGCCGGGCCCGATCCGTGCGGCGTGCGCGGCCAGCGCCGCCAGGGCCTCGGCCCAGCACTCCTGCAGCTCGAGTACCGCGGCGGCGTCGAGCACGCCGCTCGCTGCGGTCCATTCGACGGTCAGCCCGTCGTCACCGTCGAAGCAGTTGATCGCGAGCACCTGCTCGAGCGCCTTGCCCGCGGGATCGAGGACGGAGAAGGGCGTTTCGCCGGGCAGTCGCCAGCCGCTCTCGGGCGCGGTGAAGCGTCCGAGGTAGTTGAACACCACGTCGGGCGCGGCGCCCAACGGGCCCGCCTCGGGATCCAGGTGCCGCAGGACGCCGTAGCCGATGCCCTGGCCGGGTACGCTCCGCCGGGTCTCCTTCACGGCGCGGACCAGCCGGCCGGCCGCATCTCCGCCGGTCAGGGCGTCGTCGAGCTCGGCGTCGCCCGTCGGGAGGGGCAGCCGGACGGGATGTTCCACGGTGAACCAGCCGACGGTCCGAGCGAGATCCGCGGACCGGAGCACCTGTTCGCGCCCGTGGCCCTCGACGGTGACCGTCGCGGCCGATCCTCCCGTGATCCCCGCGCGCCGCCGGCGCAGGCGCAGGGCCAGCGCCAGCGCGGCGAGGAGGGTCTCCTCCGCGTTCGCGCGGTAGGCGTTCGCCAGGGCCGTGGTGACCGCGGCCGCGACCGGCGCGGAGGTGCGGGTGTGCGTGCTGACGGCCGTGCCGACCCGGTCGGCGGCCGGATCGAACAGACGGCCGCCGAGCCGCTCAGCATCCGCGAGCGCGGTCCGCCAGTGATCGAGTTCGTTACGGTACGTGCCGTTCTCGCCCTGCTCGGCGAGTGCGAGCGCGTGGGCGCGCCACGGCGTCGCCTCGGCGCGGACGGCGGGCGCGGCCCCCTCCGCCGCATCGCGGTGCGCGCGCGGAAGGTCGTCGAGCAGGATCCGCCAGGAGACCCCGTCGACGGCGAGGTGGTGGATCACCAGGACCAGACGGTCCGGGTGGCCTGCGCCGCGCACGATCCGTGCGCGCAGTACCGCGCCGGTGGCCGGGTCGAGTTCGGAGGCCAGCTCCGCAGCCGCGGCGTCGACGGTGCCGGTGCCATCGCCGACCTCGACCGGTGGGGCCGCCTCGTCGATCGTGAGCGTCCGCGGACCCGAGAGGCGCAGCCGCAGTGCGGGATGCGCAGCGACAACGGCCTGCAACGCCGCGCGCACCGATGCGACCGACGCTCCCGCGGGCAGTTCGGGGGCGATCCACTGCGCGTAGCCCGCGACAGCTCGCGCATCGGTGTTGAGCTCGACGAGCGCGGCGACGATCGGCGGCGCGGGGAACTCGCCCTCCGCCGGAACGGCGGGGCCCGCGTCCTGCCCCGCCGCTTCCGTGGCACCGGCCGCCAGCGTTGCGAAACTGCTGCCGGAGAGGAAGTCCCGGGGGCGGATCTCCAGCCCCTGCGCCCGCAGGTCACTGCAGATGGTGATCGCGCTGATGCTGTCGCCACCCAGGCTGAAGAAGTCGTCGTCGACGCTCACCTCGGGGACGTCGAAGGCGGCCGCGACCACCGCGCAGAGCAGCCGCTCGCGGTCGGTCCGGGGCGCGCGTCCGGCGGTCTGCACCGCGGGCGCGGGCAGGGCTGCGCGGTCGAGCTTGCCGTTGATCGTCACCGGCAGCTCATCCATGACGACCACCGCCGACGGCACCATGTGGTCGGGCACGGCCTCGCCCAGCGCGGCGCGGACGCCGTCGGCGGTCACCGCACCGGTCACGTAGCCCACCAGGCGATCCCGGCCGCCGTCGGTGCGCACCACGGCGGCGGCGCTGGTCACGCCCGCCACCGCGGCCAGAGCGGTCTCGACCTCGGCCAGCTCGATCCGGTAGCCGCGGATCTTCACCTGGCCGTCGCCGCGACCCAGGTACTCGTAGCCGCCGCTCACCGAGTCGCCGATCCACCGCACGCGGTCGCCGGTGCGGTACATCCGGGAGCCGGGCTCGCCGAAGGGATCCGCGACGAACCGCTCGGCGGTCGCGGCCGGCAGGTTCAGATAGCCGCGGGCCAGGTGCGGTCCGGCGAGATACAGCTCGCCGATCTCGCCGTCCCGGACCGGCTGCAGCGCACCGTCGAGCGCGTAGGCGGCGGTGCCGGGCACGGCCCGCCCGATGACCGGCGTCTCCCCGGTCACGATCGCGGCGGTGGCGTCCACGGCGGCCTCGGTGGGCCCGTAGACGTTCACCGCGGGCACCCCGGCGGCGGCGATCCGGCGCCACAGTGCGGGGCCGGTGGCCTCGCCGCCCAGTATGAGCAGGGACGGGCGGTGCTCGCCGTCGAGCAGACCGCCGTCGATGAGCGGAGCCGCCATCGACGGGGTGGTGTCCACGACGTCGATGCGGTCGGCGCGGTACGCGGCCAGCAGCGCGTCCGCGTCGCGGGCCGTGTCGGTGTCGTACAGGTGCAGCGTGTGCCCGCTGAGCAGCCACAGGAGTTGGTCGAGGGACGCGTCGAAGGAGAAGGAGTAGGTGTGCGCGCACTGCAACCGACGGTGCTGCTCACCGGCGGTCGCGAGGTCGGCCAGCGTCGCGCGGTGATGCCGGAGCAGGCTGGTGAGCCCGCCGGTGCGGGCGGCGACGCCCTTCGGGCGACCGGTGGAGCCGGAGGTGTGGATGACGTAGGCGAGGTGGTCCGGATGCCGGGGCGCGGCGAGCTCCGACGCGGTGAGCGGCGCGCCCGACAATGCGTCGAGGCGCGCGCGGATATCGGGATCATCGAGCCGCAGCGCCGGCACTCCCTCGGGTGCAGCAGAACCGGACTGCGTGAGGAGCAGCGCAGGCCGCGAATCCGCGACGAGTTCACCGTGCCGTGCGGTGGGATGCGCGGGGTCGAGGTACTGGTACGCGGCACCCGCGTCGAGCACCGCGAGCAGTGCGACCACGAGATCGACACCGCGCGGAAGCGACAGGGCCACCACGTCCTCGGCGCCCACGCCCTCCGCGCGCAGGAGTCGCGCGGTTCGGTGCACCCGGTAGGCGAGCTCGCCGAAGGTGAGCCGCTCGTCGCCGTGGACGAGGGCGAGCGCAGCGGGGGCGCGACGGGCCTGCGCGTCGAGGGCGGCCGGGACGTCCTGTGCGGCGTGCGTGGATTCGGCTGTGCGGGAACGCTCGATCAGGTCATCACGCAGTTCGGCGGGGATCAGCTCCACCTCGCCCAGCGCGGGCGCGGCGGGGGATGCGAGCTCCGTGATGAGGGTGGTCATCGCGTCCAGGCGGCCCTGCACCTGCTCCTGCGTCGTGGACCGCGCGTCCACCTCGAAGCCCACGAGGAGGCCGCCGCTCGTGCCGACGGGGGCATCCGCGGGCGGTGCGGTGGGAATCACGCTGAGCCCGTAGTCCTCCGGCGGGCCGCCCGCCACGTTGCGCATGGTGCCGGCCGAGCCGGCGAAGTCGAGGGTGAGGTCGAACGCCTTGAGATTGATGCCGCGGCCGTGCAGCAGGGCTCCCACGTTCGGCGAGCCCAGGTCGCGGGGAAGATCCTCGCCGCGGTACCGCTGGTGCTTGCGCATGCGGCGCATGGCCTCGGCAACGCGGGCGCTGAGATCGGCGAGCGTGTCGTCGGCGCGGACGGCCAGGCGGAGCGGCAGCACGTTCACCGCCATCGCCGGGGTGCGCAGGGCGACACCGCCGCTGCGGCACATCAGAGGCATCGCGAAGACCACGTCGGACTCGCCCAGCGTGCGGTGCAGGAAGGCGGCGTAACATGCGATGAGCGTCTCGCCCCAGGTGGTCCCGGACGCGTCGGCGGCCCGCCGCAGCGCGTCGAACACCTCGGCGGACAGTTCGGTCCGCGCGATGAGGACCTCGTCGGCGGGCCCGTCGAAGGCGGGGCGTTCCGGTACCTCGGGCAGCGGGGTCAGCTCGTCGCGCCAGTAGGCGCGGTCGGCCTCGTGCCGCTCGCTCGCCCGGTACTCCTGATCGGCGGCGACGAACTCGGCGAACGACCCGAACGGCGACTTCGGCGGCTCGGCATCGTCCATCAGGGCCGTGTAGTGCGCCGCGACGCGCCGCGAGAGCATGGCCGCGGAGTAGCCGTCGAAGACCAGGTGGTGCCCGAGTTGGGTGTACCAGACCTCGGTGTCCGACAGGCGCAGGATACGGAAGGCGAACAGGTCCCGGTCGGTCATCTCCGCGCATTCCGCCGCGAGCCGGGCGCGTTCGGCGACGACGGCCGCCTCGGCCGCGGCCCGCGGGTCCGGCTCGTCCCGCAGGTCGACGATGTCCGGCCGCAGGTCGGCGGCATCGTCGATCCACTGCCGCGGCCCGTCCGGAGTCGGAACCACGCGCAGCCGCAGGCTGTCCGCCTCGGCGACGGTGCGCGCGATCGCCGACCGCAGGGCCTCGACGTCGATGGGCGCATCGCCCGCGATCTCCAGCACGTCGCCCACCACGTAGTAGGGCGAGTCCGGTTCCAGCCGTTGCGCGTTCCAGATCCCGAGCTGCGCCGCGGTGAGCGGCAGCAGGTTCGGTGCGTCGGTGCCGGCCGGAGCAGGCGAAGGGGTGGCCTCTGCGAGGGTCACGTCGGGACTCCTGGGCGGTGGTTCGGCTAGCGGGGGAGGTCGGTGCGCTGCGGACGGAGGTCAGCCCACACGCCCTCGATGCGGTCGCGGCACTCCTCGCGGGAGGCGGGGCCGAACTCGACGGTCCAGCCCGCGGGCACCTCGGCGAAGCGGGGCCACAGCGAGCGCTGGGCGAGGTCGTTGCGCAGTACGAGGAAACCGGCGTCCGGTTCGTCGAACGGGTTCATTCGCCCGCCACGAGCCGCTGCCAGTGCGCCAGTTCGGGCTGCTCGGCGAGGTCCGGGAACTCGAGTTCGGCGGCGCCCGCATCACGCCACCGCTGGATGAGCGTCATCACTCGCACGGAGTCCAGGCCCAGGTCGAAGAGGTTGTCGTCGTCCGCGATCGACTGCGCGGGGACCTGCAGCAACTCGGCGACGTCGGCGCGTACGCGGTCTGCGGTCAGCGGGGAGGTGGACATATCGGAAACCGTCTCCTTGGGGTAATCTGCGATGCGGTCAGGTAGGTAAGCCTACACTTGCTGGTGAGGTGTCTCGCCTGCCGGACCATGCCGCCGTCCCGTTCGCCGCGGAGCGTGCCCGATCCGCGCCGCGGCCCGACCCCGCTCGGAGTGCCTCATGAAGTGGAACGATTTCGTCCTCACCCTCACCGCGACCTCGCAGGTCGCGGAGAACCTGCTGCGTCTGGAGTTCGAGGTGGGCGGCGGAACCGCCGGGGGTTATGTGCCCATCGTGCCGGGTGACGAATCGATCGCGTTCTACTTCTCGCCGGACGGCACCGAGCTGAGCGCCCGTCCGTCGGATGATCCGGGAGCCCTCGGCGGCTGGGAGATCGCCGATCCCGAGCGCAGTCTCGGCCACCGCAACTACTCGGTGCGCGCCTATGACCCGGCGACTCGCCGCATGGTCGTCGACGTGGCCGAGCACGGTCACGGCCCCGCCATCGACTGGTTCCGTGCCGCGCGCCCCGGCTGGCGGCTCCTCGCCGCCGGTCCCCGCTCCTGGTACGACCCCGCCGAGGACGCCTCCCAGCACGTCCTCGCGGGCGACCTCGCGGCGCTGCCCGCGCTCGCCCGCATCCTGGAGGAGACCCCCGCCGGTGTGGACGTCACCGTGATCGCCGAGGTCCTCGACCGCAGTGAGATCGCCTACCTCCCGGAGCGGCCCGGCACCGAGGTGATCGAGGTGATCGGCACGGGCAACGGGGCCGCGCCCAGTCGCCTGCCGGAGGTACTGCGCACCGTCGACCTGCCGGCCGACGGCTACCTGTGGCTGGCCGGGGAGGCGGCGGACACCCGCGCCGCGAAGAAGCATGTGCGCGGCCTCGGGTGGGCGCGAGACCGCGCCGACGTCGTCGGGTACTGGCGCCACGACGCCGAGGCGTGGACCAAGCGTTTCGAGGCGGCGGGGGAGGAGCGGCTGCGCGCCGTCTTCGCCGACGCCCTCGCCGCGGGCAAGTCCCGCGACGAGGCCACCGACCTCTACGAGCAGGCCCTCGAGGCCGCGGGGCTGTAGGGGCGTCGGGTGGCCGGTCTCCGGAGCGGGCGGCTACAGCGTCAGCAGCACCTTGGTCGCTCTGCGCTGATCCATCGCCCGGTAGCCTTCGGCGGCGTCCTCGATCGGGAGGGTGAGGTCGAAGACCTTGCCGGGGTTGATCTTCCGATCCCAGATGAGCCGGATCAGGTCGGGGAGGAAACGCCGCACCGGGGCCGGGCCGCCGTGCATGTGCACCTGGGAGAAGAACAGTTGATCGGCCGGGATGGTCACGCCCTCGTGGGCGACACCGACGAACCCGATGTGCCCGCCGGGGCGGGTGGCGCCGATGGCTTGGAGGAACGACTCCTGCGAGCCCACAGCCTCGATGACGGAGTGGGCGCCGAGTCCGCCGGTGAGCTCCTTGATGCGGGCGATACCCGCCTCGCCGCGCTCGGTCACGATGTCGGTAGCTCCGTACTCCAGGGCGAGGGCCTGCCGGTCGGCGTGCCGGGACATCGCGATGATCCGCTCCGCCCCCAATTGCTTCGCGGCGAGAACGCCCATCAGGCCCACTGCACCGTCGCCGACGACTGCGACGGTCTTTCCGGGGCCCGCTTCGGCGGCAGTGGCGGCGAACCAGCCGGTGCCGAGCACGTCGGACGCGGCGAGCAGGGAAGGAATGAGGGCGTCGTCGGGCATGCCCGGAGTGGCGACGAGAGTGCCGTCCGCGTAGGGGATCCGGGCCCGCTCGGCTTGGGTTCCGACAGCGTGTGAGACGAACTGGCCGTGCACGCAGCGGGACGGGTATCCCGAACGGCAGATCGCGCACTCACCGCAGGATATGACGAAGGACCCGACCACGAAATCGCCGGGCTCGACCGTCGTGACTGCGTCCCCGACCTCTTCGACGACGCCGACGTATTCGTGTCCCATCGGGGTGTGGTTCACCGGTTCGACTCCGCGATACGGCCACAGGTCCGAACCGCAGATGCAGGTGGCGGTCACTCTGATCACGGCATCGGTGGGATCGATGATCCTCGGCTCCTCACGCTCCCCGACCGTGACCTGACCGGGGGCGTCCATGAACACTGCGCGCATTGCAGCGCTCCTTCCTGTGATCTGATCTCGGGTCTCCGTTGCGATTGATCGTCGCCGACGCTGCCGGTGTGCGGGAGCCCCTGTGCATGCAGGTACTCGGAGGGACTCCCTATCCGGTGTCGGACCGTCTATGTTGGGGCGCATGGACAATCGAGCCGAGGTCCGCGAGTTCCTGACATCGCGTCGCGCCAAGGTGAGCCCGGAGCACGTGGGCTTGCCGGCCGGGACCAATCGGCGTGTCGCAGGGTTGCGACGCAGTGAAGTGGCGACGCTCGCTGGAGTGAGCGTGGAGTACTACACCAAGCTCGAGCGCGGCGCTATCCGCGGCGCGTCGCCGGAGGTACTCCACGCGGTCTCCGAGGCGTTGCGGTTGGACGATTCCGAGCGGGCGTACTTGTTCGACCTCGCCCAGGCGGCCAGCCCGGTCGCTCGGCCTCCGCGGCGACGGAACCCGAAGTCGTGGTCACCGCATCCGAGCCTGCAATGGGTGCTGGACGCCGTGACCGCCGGCCCGGCGTTCGTGCGCAACGGCCGGATGGACCTGTTGGCCACGAACTCCCTGGGCCGGGCGTTCTACAAGGACTGCTACGACATGCCGGGGCAGCCGCCCAACATCGCCCGGTTCACCTTTCTCGATCAGCGCTCCTACGACTTCTACCCGGACTGGGATTCGTTCGCCGGGATCACGGTGGCGATCCTGCGCACCGAGGCCGGTCGGGACCCGCACAACAAGGAGCTGCACGACCTGATCGGCGAGCTCTCGACTCGGAACGAGGAGTTCCGCCGCCTGTGGGGAGCGCACGACGTCCGGCACCACGGCTCGGGGTTCAAAACCTTCCGCCACTCGGTCGTCGGCGAGATGACGCTGGCGTACGAGGGCATGGACCTCGAAGCCGAACCCGGGCTGACTCTCACGGTCTACTGCGCCGAGCCCGGATCGGACTCCGCGGAGCGGATGCGGCTGCTCGCGTCGTGGGCGGCGAGCGAGGAGCTCGAGGCACGGGCCGAACTCGGCGCCACCCTGGACGACGAGTCTGCGCAGCACCGTAGCTGACGTCTCGACACCGCAGAGGCCGCGGGCGCGCCGCGCTACCGTCCCTGCCCGCGGTCCTTCAGGAGCAGCGCTGTCAGCGGCAGGAGGTACAGAGCCGCGATCGTGGCACCTACGACGACGGGGCCGGTCGCGCCGAGTGTGGATTCCAAGGCGAACCCGGCGATCCAGGAGCCGACGGCGGTGCCGACGTTGAACGAGGATGTACTCAGAGCCGACGCCAGTGTGGGCGCCTGCTCGGCGTAGCCGACGGCTTTGCCGATGAGGATCGGATTGGTCGACATGCCGAACAGGCCGAGGAGGAACACGAGCGCGACGGCCGCGGTCGGGGAATGGGAGAGTAGCGCGAGTCCGACGAGCGTCAGGAACGTGGCCGAAGCGGAGGTGAACAGCACGGTGTAGGGGTGATGGGTGCCGAGCCTCCCGCCGAGGTTGGAGCCGATCAGTGCGCCGAGGCCGTAGACCAGCAGCACGAGCGGCACCGCCGACGCCGCCATGCCGGCGTTCTCGGTGAGCAGCGGGGAGATGAAACTGTAGGCGGCGAGCGATGAGCCGCACACGATCGCGGCGCCGGCGAGGACGAGCCAGATGCGCACGTCGCGAAGACCCGCGATCTCGGCCCTCACCGACGGTTCCGGCACGTCGCCGGCAATATCGACGGGAACGTGTTTGACGATCGGTACGACGGTGATCAACGCGAGTGCCGCCAGCGCCCAGAACGGACCGCGCCATCCGATGGCCTGCCCGGCGAACGCACCGAGCGGGACGCCGACGACATTCGCGAGCATCCCGCCCCCGAGGACGATGCCCAGTGCACGGGAGCTCAGTTTCGGGCCGACCACCTTCGCGGCGACCACAGCGGCCACGGCCCAGAACGCCCCGGTGGCCAGTGCCGTCACGAAGCGCATGACCAGCACGACGCGGAAATCGGCGGTCATTGCGACGACGATGTGGCCGATCGCGAACACGACCAGGGACAGGGACAGCGCGAGACGGCGCTGGAGCTTGAGGGTCGCGATCGCCATCAGCGGCGTGCCCACGATCATTCCCACCGCGAAGACGGTGATCATCAGGCCGGCGTCGGCAACGCTGACGCCGATATCGTCAGCGATATCGGGAAGGATTCCGGCGACGATGAACTCAGTGGTGCCCATGAGGAACACCCCGGCGGTGAGCACGTAGATCACTAGCGGGAGGCGCTCAGTACCGGCGGATCGAGGCGATGATTCTGGCATGGCGGAGCGGATGTTCCTTACGATCGAGAACTGATTCGGTCGGGTCCCGGTGGGGCCGTCTCGATCAATGCGACCATGCCCTCCCCGCATGAGGGAGCCTCGGTTGATGGGGGTACTGCGAGGGGCGGTTCCCGTCCCTTCGCCGTCCTCAGGCTGGGGGGCGGATCCCGGCGAGGATGAGGGCGGTGACTCGTTCGGCGACGTCGGGGGTGTGGGTCTGGGTGGCCTGGCAGGCGACGATGATGGCTTTGGCCTCCCGGACGGTCAGGTCGGCGCGCACGGTACCGGCCTGTTTCGCGGCGGTGAGGAGTTCGCCGAGCAGGCCCATGAATCGGGCTTCGGTATCGGGGGCGATGGTGTCGATGTCGACCCCGTCGCCGGCGATCGCCTGCGACAATCCCTGATCGGCGGCACCCCAGCACAAGGCCATCGCCCGGATGAATTCCGGTAGTGCCTGTCCGGGATCGTCCTGGTCCAGGAGCGCGCGCCCTGCGGCGACGATGCGGGTCAGGCGATGGTCGATCACGGCGGCGAACAGGGCGTTCTTCGTGGGAAAATGTCGGTAGACGGTGCCTGCGCCGACCCCGGCGCGGCGCGCGATCTCGTCGATGGGGATCGACAACCCCTCAGCGGCGAAGCTCTGGTACGCGGTCTCAAGGACTGCTTCGCGGTTGCGGATCGCGTCCGCCCGCAGTGGTTTGTCGTTATCGGTCACGTGGATCACCTTCCGCACACCTGGCAAACGGGGCGTGCGTTCCGTATATTCGATGCAAGCGGAGTGCTCGTTCCGTTTAGCTCATGTTACAGAGGAGGCTCTGATGCCGAAGTGGACCACCGTCGACATTCCCGACCAGACCGGACGCATCGCCGTCGTGACCGGCGCGAACTCGGGGCTCGGATTCGAAACATCCACCGCGCTGGCTGCCGCTGGCGCGCACGTCGTGATGGCTGTGCGCGACATGGAGAAGGGCAGGGCCGCAGCGGACCGGATCACCGCAGCCACGCCCGGCGCCCGGGTGGAGTTGCAGCGCCTCGATCTGGGGTCGCTGGAGGCCGTGCGGGAGGCGGCCGCCGAGGTCAAGGCCAACCATCCTCGGATCGACCTGCTGATCAACAACGCCGGCGTGATGTATCCGCCCAAGCAGACCACTGCCGACGGATTCGAGTTGCAGTTCGGCACCAACCATCTCGGGCACTTCGCCCTGACCGGCCTGCTGCTCGACGCGTTGCTGCCCGTGCCCGGCTCACGGGTCGTGACAGTCAGCAGCGTCGGGCACCGTATTCGGGCGGCGATCCACTTCGATGACCTCAACTTCGATCGCGGTTACAGCCGGCTGGCCGCATACGGCCAGTCCAAGCTCGCCAACCTACTGTTCACGTACGAACTCCAGCGGCGCTTGGCAGCCGCCGGCGAGGCTGTGATCGCCGTCTCCGCCCACCCTGGCGGATCGAACACCGAGCTGGGCCGGCACCTGCCGGCGGCGATCGAAGTTCCTGCGATGAAACTGTTCTCGCAGTCCGCGGCGAGGGGCGCGCTGCCGACCCTGCGCGCGGCGACCGACCCCGGCGTCACCGGCGGGCAGTATTACGGCCCAGACGGCCCCGGGGGCCTCCGTGGCCTTCCGAAGGTGGTGTCGTCGAGCAAGCGGTCGCACGACCCCGAATTAGCACGACGATTGTGGCAGGTCTCCGAGGGCCTGACCGGTGTCACCTACCTCGACTGACTGATTCACCACACACCACTGGATGGGAAACATATGCGCATCATCATCTTCGGCGCCACCGGCATGGTCGGGCAAGGTGTACTGGAGGCATGCCTGCTCGACGACACTGTTACCGACGTGCTGGTGATCGGACGCACCAGCACTGGCCGAACCCACGCCAAGCTGCGTGAGATCCACCACGACGACTTCGGCGACTTCACGCCGATCCGGTCGGGGGAAATCGCCGGCTACGATGCGTGTCTGTTCTGCCTGGGCACCTCGGCGGTCGGCATGAGCGAAACCGACTACCGCACCATTACTTACGACTACACGCTGGCAGCGGCCCGAGTTCTGCTGGACGCCGATCCCGACCTGACATTTTGCTACGTCTCCGGTGCAGGAACCGACACTGCCTCACGCATGATGTGGGCGCGGGTGAAGGGTGAGACGGAGAACGCCCTGCTCGACCTCTCCGAGCGGGCCCACATGTTCAGGCCCGGATTCATCGTGCCCTTGCCCGGAACTCAGGCCAAGACGACAGCCTACGTCGTCTTGTACCGGGTGGTGACGCCGTTGTACCCGCTGTTGAGTCGGATCATCCCGGGTCACATCACGACAAGCCTGCGCCTGGGGCGGGCCATGCTCGTCGCCGCCCGCGGCGAAGTCCGCGAAAGAATCCTCGACACCGCCGGTATCAACACCGCCGCCGACTCCTGATTCGCGCCGTACGACCGAACCCGGTCGGTGAGCGCGGAGCACCACTGTGCAGCATGGCCCGCAGTCCGGTGATGGCGGCCAGGTCAGCGAGCGACTGCGATGGTCACTTGCCGCCCGTCGAGCAGCACGATCCGATCGAGGTCGTCGGTCTCCCCGATCTTGGTCAGCGAGGAGTCGTACGTGTTCCCGTCGGTGTTGTAGAAGAACCCCAGGTTGCCCCACGGCATGTAGGAGAACAGGTCGCCCGGCTCGGGATTCAGGCCCGCGGCGCCGGTGAAGTCCCATTCGCCGACAGGAGTGGCCACCTTCTCCTTTCCTCCGTAGTCGGAGAATGTCAGGGTCATGGGGAGCATCGCCAGGAACGACCGCGTCGTCGGGGTGTCCGCGTCGATCACGACCTCGACGACGGTGTCGCCGGCGGTGAAGTGCACGACAGTGTTCGCGACACCCTGGTCCGGCGAAGTGGCCTCGGGCGCGGAGGCCGATGGAGGAGTGGTCCCCACGGTGGCGCATCCGGTGAGCAGCACCGCGAGCGCGAGGGTGATGCCGGAGGCGGGTCCAGGGAGTCGCATTGAGGGTCCTTCGGGGAAGGTCTGGGCTGTACCCGATCCATCGAATCCGAAGATCTGAGCCCGGGGGAGTCCCTGTCGAAGGGGGTACCGACGGGGACTCCCGCTCACAGTCGCAGTCGCGTGAAACTGTCCGGGATCAGCCGGCGGTGTTCTTCGCGGCGGTGGAGAGCAGGGGCACGTAGCGGTCGAGCAGCCACGGCAGATCGAGCACGTTCGGAGAGCTGACCGCGTAGACGAGCGGCGGATCGGTCAGCGGGACATAGGCCTTGCGCTGCACCGCCTTCAGGCTCGCGAACGACGGGTTGGCCTCGGTGGCTTCGCGCTTCGCGGGGTCGAGGAACCACGAGGTCAGCACGTCGGCGTTGTACTTGGGCACGTTCTCCCAGCTCACCGGCGCTGCGAACTTGCCGGGAGGCGTCGCCTCGCGCAGCGCCGCCAGCTCGGGCAGGACGGTGAAGCCGAAGCTCTGCAGCAACTGCACCCGCGGGTCGGTGTCGAAGTAGAAGTTGAGACTCTCCGACGTGGTACCGCTGGCCGCCGCGACCGTCCTGCCGGCGAACTCCGGGTGCGCGCTCTTGACGTCGGCGATCCGCTTGTCGGTGTCCGCGATCAGCGTCTTCGCCTCGGCCTCGCGGCCCAGCG
Organism: Tsukamurella sp. TY48; assembly: GCF_019656655.1. Lineage (GTDB taxonomy): Bacteria > Actinomycetota > Actinomycetes > Mycobacteriales > Mycobacteriaceae > Tsukamurella > Tsukamurella strandjordii. Next base: position 2,477,327 of record NZ_BPMV01000001.1, read on the forward strand.
CCTTGCCGACGATCGTGGTCTGGTCCTGCCAGGAGGTCTGCCAGTTGCGGCCGGGCTGCGCGACCGTCGGCGCGATCTTGCTCAGCTGCGCGTACTGGTCCGCGGTCAGCCCCGCCTGGACCGAGAGGATCACGTCGGGCTTGAGGGCCGCGATCTGCTCCAGCGGGAGCGACTTGCTCGACTCGGGCAGCAGCACCGGCTTCGCGTCGCCGAGCTTCTCCTGCACCCACGGCATGATCCCGCCGGCGTCCTTGCCGAGCTCCGAGGACATGTCGCGCATGCCCACGGGTGTCACTCCGAGCGCGATCGCCGCCTCGGTGCTGCCCCATCCGAGGGTGACCACGCGCTCCGGGCGGGCCTTGATCTCGGCGGTGCCGAGCGCGGAGGCGATCGACACGGGGAAGCCCGCATCGTGCTGCGCGTGCTCGTCGTTCGACGAGCCGGATCCGCACGCGGCGGTGCCTGTGACCAGGGCGGCGATGGTGGCGAAGGCCAGGGCGGTGCGAGTGATACGGGACGGCCCGAACACGGTGACTCCTCTTCGACGGGTGGCCTGTGTCGATGGCCACAGACGTTCGCACGGGTGGCGAACAGTCTCTACTTTCAGGTATGCCTATCCTATCTAGGTTATCGACGAGGGAGATACATGGGACAGCAGCACGCGATCGCCGATGTGGTCGGGATCGGGGCCGGGCCGTCGAATCTGGGGCTCGCCGCGGCCCTCGATGAGCGGAACCGGACGGGTCTGCCGCCGCTGTCGATGACGATCCTCGAACGCAAGCCCTCCTTCGCGTGGCATCCGGGCATGCTCCTCGACGGCGCCACGATGCAGATCGCCTTCCTCAAGGATCTGGTGACGCTCCGCAACCCGCGCAGCCCGTTCACCTTCCTGAGCTACCTCGAGGCGCGCGGCCGGCTCGTCGACTTCGTCAACCACCAGACCTTCTTCCCGACGCGAGTCGAGTTCACCGACTACCTCTCGTGGGTCGCCGAGAGCGTCTCCGCGCGGATCGACTACGGCACCACCGTGACCGCCGTCGAGCGCGTGGACGGGGCCGTCGACGGTGCGCGGTGGCTCGTCCGGTACACCGGACCCGACGGTGACGGTGCCCTGCGTGCCCGGTCCGTCGTCGTGGCGACCGGCCTGCGCGAGCGGCTGCCCGAGTGGGCCGCCGCCGGGCCGCGCCTGTTCCACAACCACCGGTTGCTCGAGCACCTGGCCGCGGCGGATCTGGATGTCGAAGCGCCGCACCGGTTCCTCGTCGTAGGCGGTGGGCAGAGCGCCGCCGAGGTCGCGCAGTTCCTGCATCGGAGCTACCCGAACGCCGTGGTGGAGAGCGTCTTCAACTCCTACGGCTTCCAGCCCGCCGACGACAGCCCCTACGCCAACAAGGTCTTCGACCCCGCCGCCGTCGACGACTTCTACGACGCCCCCGCGGAGGTGCGCAGCGAACTCATGACGCGGCACGCCACCACCAACTACGGCTGCGTGGACCTGGAGCTGATCAACGAGCTCTACGCCGTCGAGTACCAGGAGAAGGTCTCCGGGCATCGCCGGCTGCTGATGCGCCCCGCCACGGTCGTGACCTCGGCGGTCGCCTCCGATACCGGCGTGCGCGTGACCCTGCGTGACCGCATCGCCGACGTCACGACCGGCCAGGACTACTCGGCCGTCGTGTGCGCCACCGGCTTCCGGTCGATCGGCGTCTCCGACGTGCTCGCCGGATGGGACGTCGCGCCCGAGCGCATGCAGGTCGGCCGCGACTACGTGCTCACCGTCGACGGCGAGCCGGTCGACGGCCTCTACGTCCAGGGCGCTACCGAATCCACCCACGGCCTCGGCTCAACGCTGCTGTCGAACGTCGCCGTCCGCGCCGGCGAGATCCTCGATTCGATCGTCGCCGACACCAGCCTGACCAGTGGCCTCGCGGCCGCGAAGGGAGCATGATGCGCGTCGTCACGTTCGGCTTCCAGACCTGGGGCCATCGCACGCTGTCCGCCGTCCTCGACGCCGGCCACGAGGTCGCTCTCGCCGTGACCCACCCCGTCTCGAACAACCCGTACGAGATGATGTGGAACGACTCCGTCGAGGAGCTCGCGGCCTCCCGCGGGGTTCCGGTGCACCTCGCCAAGAAGCCCGACGATGCGCTCTTCGAAGCGGTCTCGGCCGCGGAGCCCGACATCATCGTCGCCAACAACTGGCGCACCTGGCTGCCGAAGTCGATCTATTCGATGCCGCGCCTCGGGACCCTCAACATCCACGACTCGCTGCTCCCCAAGTACGCCGGCTTCTCGCCGCTGATCTGGGCGCTCATCAACGGCGAGACCCACGTCGGCGTCACCGCGCACCTCATGGACGAGGGCCTCGACACCGGGCCCATCATCGCCCAGGAGTCCGTCGCCGTCGGCCCGGCCGACCGCACCGTCGACCTGTTCCACCGCACCGTCGACCTGATCGGACCGCTGGTCGCCCGCTCACTCGGTGAGCTGGAAGCCGGGACGGCGCAGCCGATCCCGCAGGACCCCGCCGCCGCGACGTACTTCCACAAGCGCTCCGACGCCGACAGTGCCATCGACTGGTCGTGGCCCGCCGACGCGATCGAGCGCCTGATCCGCGCTCAATCGGATCCGTACCCGAACGCGCACACGGTCTTCCGTGGCGAGCGTCTCGCGATCACCGGCGCCTCGGTGTCCACCAAGCGGTACGGGGGCACGCCCGGTCGCGTCTGCGTGCCCGACGGTGACGGCATCGCCGTCGTGACAGGACCGGACGCCTGGCGCGGTGGCAACCCCGCGCTGATCGTCGAGACCGTGCGCACGGCCGACGGTGCCGAGCACCCCGCCGCCAAGATCCTCGGCGACTCCGGCGCCTACCTCGGCTGACCCGGGAAGCGAGACATGCACGCATTCATCACCGGCGCCGCCTCCGGGATCGGCGCCGCGACGGCCATCCGGCTCGCCGCGCACGGCCCCGTCGCCCTGGCGGACCGGGACGCCGCCGGGCTCGCCGCCACCGCCGCCGCGGTGGCCGCCACCGGCGCAGCCGTGACCACCCATCAGCTCGATGTGGCCGACGCCGGGGCCGTGACGGCCGCCGTGGACGCCGCCGAGCGCGCGAACGGACCGATCGACGCACTGGCCCACTGTGCCGGTGTGCTGGTGGCGGGTCCGGTTCTCGATGCCACCGAGGACGATTGGCGCACCGCACTCGCGGTGAATCTCACCGGAACCGTGACCGTGCTCTCCGCGGTCACCGCACGCATGGCGCAGCGCGGGGCGGGCGCGGCCGTGGTCGTCGGCTCCAATGCGGGCAACGGCCCGCGGGTGGGACTCGGCGTGTACGGCGCCAGCAAGGCTGCAGCGCATTCCGTGACGCTGACGCTCGCCCTGGAGCTGGCGGCCAGCGGTGTGCGGATCAACGTGGTGGCCCCCGGTTCGACGGCGACCCCGATGCAGACCGCCTTCGGTGGCGAGGCGGCCGCAACAGCGGCGGTCGCCGGGGATCTCTCACGGCACCGCCTGGGAATCCCGTTGGGCCGCATCGCCGATGCCGAGGACATCGCCGGCGCCATCGACTACCTGCTCTCGGCCGGCGCCCGGCACATCACGGCGCAGGTCCTCACCGTGGACGGAGGCGCCACCGTATGACCACAGACACCGCTCCGACGGACTACTTCCCCGCCGATGTGGCCGCGCGGTACCGGGCCGCCGGCTACTGGACCGACGAGACCTTCGCCGATTTCCTACCCGCAGCCGCCCGCCGGTTCGGCGATGCCGAGGCGCTGGTCGGCGAGGACCACCGTGGTGCGGCGACGCGCCTGAGCTACCGCGAACTCGACCGTGCCGCCGCCGTCGTCGCCGCGGGACTGCGCGCCCGGGGCATCGGCTCCGGTGACCGCGTGATCCTGCAGCTCCCGAACACCGTCGAGTTCCCGGCCGTGCTGTTCGGCCTGTTCCGCATTGGCGCCGTTCCCGTCTTCGCGCTGCCCGCGCACCGCCGCAGCGAGCTCGTGCACTTCGCCCGGACCTCCGGTGCCCGCGCGCTGATCACGGCGGCGACCATCGCCCGGTTCGATCACCGCGCGCTCGGCGCCGAGGTGGCGGCCGAACTCGGCGACGACAGCTTCGAGGTACTCGTCGTCGACGACGAACCCTTCGCCGAACCCGCCACCGGCGACGCGGACGGGACACCCGCCACCGTCGACCCCGCCGCGCTGGCCTTCCTCCAGCTCTCCGGCGGCACCACCGGCGTCCCGAAGCTGATCCCGCGCACCCACGCCGACTACCTCTACTCCGTGCGCGAGTCCGCGAAGATCTGCGGGCTGGGGCCCGGCACCCGTTTCCTCGTGGTGCTGCCCGTGGCGCACAACTTCCCGATGAGCTCGCCCGGCATCCTCGGCGTGCTGTGGGCCGGCGGCACCGTGGTGCTGGGCACCGACCCCGCCCCGCACCGCGCGCTGCCGCTGATCGAGGCCGAGCGGATCACCATGACCTCCCTCGTGCCGCCCGTCGCGATGCTGTGGCTGCAGGCCAGGCCCGGCACTGACGCCGATCTGAGCACGCTGGAGGTGCTGCAGGTGGGCGGCGCGAAGTTCCCCGTGGAGGCGGCGCGGCGCGTGCAACCCGAACTGGGCTGCCGCCTGCAACAGGTCTTCGGCATGGCGGAGGGCCTGGTCAACTACACCCGCGACGACGACCCGGAGGACCTGGTGCTCGGCACCCAGGGCCGCCCGATCTCGCCGGACGACGAGGTCCGCGTGGTCGACGACGAGGGCGCCCCGGTGCCCGACGGCGAGCCCGGCCACCTACTGACCCGCGGCCCGTACACGATCCGCGGCTACCTGGGCGGCGTGGACGCCGCCTCGTTCGACGACGAGGGCTTCTACCGCACGGGAGACATCGTCCGCCGCCTGCCGAGCGGGCACCTGGTGGTCGAGGGCCGGGCGAAGGACCAGATCAACCGCGGCGGCGAGAAGATCGCCGCCGAGGAGGTGGAGAACCATCTCGTGGCCCACCCCGCCGTGATCGACGCCGCCGTGGTGGCCGTGGCCGACGACTTCCTGGGCGAGCGCACCTGCGCGGTGATCCTCACCGCTCCCGGCGACGACCGCCCCACCGCGCCCCAGCTGAAGAAGTTCGTCCGCGAGCGCGGCGTCGCCGAGTACAAGGTGCCCGACCGGATCGAGTTCGTCGACGCGTTCCCCACCACCGGCGTCGGCAAGATCAGCCGCCGCGAACTGCGCCGCGCGCTCGCCGACCTCGTCGCCGCGCGCACCGATACCGAGGAGAAGAGATGAGCCTGCCCAAGACGGTGACCTACGACCTGCCCGAGGTCGACTGCGCCGACACCGTGGACTGGACCGTCGACCCCGCCCGCGCGGTACTGCTGGTCCACGACATGCAGGAGCACTTCGTGCGGCCCTTCGAACGCGATCAGGAGCCGCTCGCCACCGTCGTCCCCAACATCGCAGCACTGCTCAGTGCGGCCCGCGCCGCCGGTGCGCCCGTGGTGTACACGGCGCAGCCGGGCGATCAGGACCCCGAGGAGCGGGCCCTGCTCACCGATTTCTGGGGCCCGGGCCTGGCGCCGGAGAACGAGGCGATCATCGACGAACTGGCCCCCGCAGACGGCGATGTGCTGCTCACCAAGTGGCGCTACAGCGCCTTCGCCAAGTCCGATCTGGCCGAACGGATGCGCGCCTGGGGCCGCGATCAGCTGGTGATCGCGGGCATCTACGCCCACATCGGGATCATGACCACCGCGCTGGACGCCTTCATGCGCGACATCCAGCCCTACGTGGTCCGGGACGCCGTCGCCGACTTCTCCGCCGACGAACATGCGCGGGCACTGCAGTACGTGGCCGGTCGATGCGGCAGAGTGGAGACCACGGACAGCGTGCGAGAGGCACTTCGATGACCGATAGGACCGCAGACGGTGCGCGGCCCCACTTCGTGTTCGCCACCGGCGGCACGGAGCGGGTGGGCACCGGCGTGGCCGCGGAGTACACCGATCCCCGGGTCGCCGCGGAGGCGCTGCGCAGTGGGATCGGCCGCGGATCGGGTGCCGTGGTCGGGGCCCTGCCCTTCGACCTGGCCGCACCGGCCGCGCTCACGGTCCCCGAGGCCTTCACCACCCGGCACGCCGCCGATCTCCCGTCGGCGCGGGACCTGCCGGAGCTGCCGGCGCTCACCCAGCTGACCGAGATCCCCGCACCCGACGAGCACATCGCACGCGTGCGTCGCGGAGTGGACCTGATCCGCCGGGGGGAGCTGCAGAAGGTGGTGTTGGCCCGCGCGGTCGATTTCGCCGCGGCCGAGCCCATCGACCCGCTGACCATGGCCGAGGTGCTCCGCTCGCGTGACGCCAACGGCAACGGCTTCGCCGTCGACCTCACCCCGGCCGGGCCCCGCTTCACGGGCCGCTGGCTGGTGGGCTCCACGCCGGAGATCCTGGTGCGCCGCGACGGCGACCGCGTCTCCTGCCACCCGTTCGCGGGCACCGCCACCGAACCCGACGGCCTCCTGGAATCGCCGAAGGACCGCGAGGAGCACGCGTACGTGGTCGACGAGATCGCCGCCGCGCTCGGTCCGCTGTGCACGGCGCTCGATGTGCCCGCGGCACCGTCGGTGAGCCGCGCCGGGCCGGTGTGGCACCTCGGCACGATGATCGTGGGGCGGCTGAAGGACCCGTCGACCACCGCGCTCGACCTCGCGCTGGCACTGCATCCCACCCCCGCGGTGTGCGGTTTCCCCCGCCTCGCCGCCGCCCGCACCATCGCCGATCTGGAGGGTGACCGGGGCTTCTACGCCGGCGCCGTGGGATACACCACCGCGGACGGCGACGGACACTGGCGCGTGACCATCCGCAGCGCGGAACTCGACCCCACCGGGACCCGCCTGCGGGCCACCGCCGGGGGAGGCATCGTGGCCGCCTCCGATCCCGATGCCGAGCTCGACGAGACCCGCAATAAGCTGCGCACCGTACTCGGGCCGTTCCGGCTCACCGCCGCCGCGCACTGACGGCGGCCTCGCCGCGATGCCGGCGACAGCAAGGAAGGATCACATGGCGGACTGGGCCGATTCGCGGCTACCCGTGTTCTTGGAGGCGCCGCCCGATCCACCCGCACCCGACCCGATCCAGGTCGACGAGCACACCACGCCGCGACAGCTGGTGCTGCGCACCATGTTCGGCAACCCCTCGCGCACGCTGCCGGGGTCCGCGCTGATCATCGGTCACCAGGTGGGCGAGGCACTCGTTCCGGTGGTGATGGGGCTGGCGATCGACCGCGGCATCGCCACCGGCGACTGGCCGGCCACGGTGCGCTGGGTGCTGGTGCTCGCCGCCGTCTTCGCCTTCCTGTCGTTCAGCTTCCGGTTCGGTTCCCGGATCGGCTTCCTCGGCATGCAGACGGTGCAGCACCGGCTGCGCACCCAGGTCACCGACCGCATCATCGATCCCCGCGGACTGTCCGGCGGGCACACCCCCGGTGTCCTGCTGTCCATCGCGACCGCCGATGTGCAACGGCTCGCCATGACCATCGCGCTGACCCTGTACCCGGTGGGGGAACTCGCCGCGATCGTCTTCTGCGGCGTCGTGCTGCTGTCGATCTCGTGGCCGCTCGGCCTGCTCGTGCTGCTCGGGGCGCCCGCGATGCTGTGGTGCCTCGATAAGGCCGGCAACACCCTGCGGGCCCGCAGCGAGGCGGAACAGCGCGAGGCGGGCGAGGCCGCCGGCGCCGCCGCCGATCTGGTCGCGGGATTCCGCGTGATCAAGGGCGTGCACGCCGAACCCGAGGCGGATCGGCGCTACCGCTCCGCGAGCGGCCGGGCCCTGGCCGCCGTGATCCGCGCCCGCCGCTCCCAGGGCGCCTACGTGGGCGCGATGGAAGCGGTGTCCGCGGTGTTCATCGTGCTGGTGGGCGTGCTCGCCGGAATCGAGGCCGTCAACGGTGCACTCACCGTGGGGCAACTGATCACGGTGGTCGGCGTGACCCAGGTGGCGATGGGACCGCTCAGTCAGCTCGGCAGCAACTTCGGCAAGTTCTGGGTGGCCGGACACGCCTCCGCGAAGCGCGTGCTCATGGTGCTGCAGGCTCCCTACGTGCGTGAGGAGGGCGCCGGCACCGCGCCGCACGGCGACCCGACCCCGGTGCGGCTCACCGGGGTCCGCTCCGGAACCGGCACCGTCGACCTCGAGTTCCCCGGCCGTGGCACGACCGCGGTCGTCTGTGACGCCGACACCGTCGCCGACGCCACCGCGCTGCTCTCCCGGGCGCGTGCGGCCGGCGGCGCCGCGGCGCACGCCGGTGACACCGACCTGTACTCGCTCACCGAGAACGCGGCACTGGCTGCGGTGCGCGTGGCACCGCACACCTCCACGTTGTTCGAGGGCACCGTCGCCGAGAACGTGGCCGTGGCCGCGGACGGGGCGGACGACCGGGTGGCCGCCGCGCTCCTCGCCGCCGCATGCGACGACGTCATCGAGGTATTGCCCCAGGGCTTGCAGACCTCCGTCGGCGAAGCCGGACGACTGCTGTCCGGGGGCCAGCGCCAGCGGGTCTCCCTGGCCCGCGCCCTCGCCGCCGACACCGCCACCCTGGTGCTCGTCGATCCCACCAGCGCAGTCGATTCGGTCACCGAGGCCACCATCGCCGAGCGGCTCGGCGGCCTGCGTGCCGACCGCGCCACGGTGATCTTCACCCACTCCCCGGCACTCATCGCCGCCGCCGATACGGTGCTCACCGTGTCCGGTGCGGAGGTGACCGTGGCCGCGCGCGACGCGGCGGACCCGATCGAGGTGATCCGATGACCACCACCGGCGAATCCACCGCCCCCGGACTGCTTCCCGTCGCCGACGGGCGCACCACCTTCTCCTTCGCGCGGGGACTGCTGCGTGGACGCGGGGGCGCCCTGGCCGGGGTGATCGTGATCCTGCTGCTCGGCGCGGCCCTCGGCCTCGTGGCGCCCTGGGGCTTCGGGGCGATGGTGGACAACGCGATCAACCGCGGCGAGGTGGCCGATGTGGTGCGGATCGGCGCCGTGATGGCGGTGGCCACGATCGCGGGTGCCGCGCTCACCGGCGTGGGGATCGCGGCCTCGGCGCAGCTGTTCGAGACGGCCCTCGCCAGGCTCCGTGAGCGGATGCTCGGCGCCGCACTCCGACTGCCGCAGGAACGTGTGGAGGCGGCCGGTTCCGGCGATCTGGTCTCGCGCGCCACCGACGATGTCGTGGTGGTCAGCGAGGCCATCTCACGCGGGGTGCCCGCCCTGTCCCGGTCGGGATTCACCGTGGCCGTCACCATGTTCGGGCTGGCCGCCGTGGACTGGCGCTTCCTCGTGGTGGTCGTCGCCGTGCTCCCGGTGTACTGGGCCGGCGTGCGGATGTACCTGCGCACCGCGCCGCCCGTGTACCGGGCCGAGCGGGCCGCGATGGCCGAGCGGGCGCACCACGTGCTCGGATCGATCCGGGGCCTGCAGACCGTGCACGCCTACGCGCTGGAACAGCAGGCCTCCGACCGGATCGCTGGCGGATCGTGGGGCGTGGTGCGCTGGTCCATGCGTGCCCGGATCGTGCAGAACCGGCTGTTCGGCCGCGTGAACCTCGCCGAATTCGTGGGCATGGCCACCATCGTGCTCGTCGGCTTCTACCTGGTGCAGGCCGATGCCGTGACGGTGGGCGCGGTCACCACCGCGATGCTGCTGTTCCTGCGCCTGTTCGGCCCGATCGGCGCACTGCTGCTGGTGATGGACGACATCCAATCGGCCGCGGCCTCCCTGGCCCGGATCGTGGGCGTCATCGACCTCGCCGAGACGGGCGAGCAGCGTCCGGCGGCCGCCGCGGACACGGCGCCCGGCGCCCCCGAACTGAGCGTCGAGCGGGTCGGCTTCCGCTACGCGGGCCATGACCGGCGCGTGCTCGACGATGTGACCGTGGTGATCCGCCCGGGCGAGACGGTGGCCGTGGTCGGTACCTCCGGCGCCGGCAAGTCCACGCTCGCCGCGCTCCTCGCCGGGGTGCACACCCCGGAATCGGGGACGGTGCGAGTCGGTTCGACCCCGGTCGGCGATCTGCCCGAGGGCGCCGCACCGGTACTGCTCACACAGGACGTGCACGTCTTCGCCGGCACCCTGATCGACGACCTCCGCCTCGTGGCACCCGAGGCCGGCGAGGAGCAGGTCCGCGCCGCCCTCGAGCGGGTGGGTGCCTGGGATTGGGTGTCCCGCTTGGATTCCGGGCTCGATACGGTGGTCGGTGCCGCAGGGCACGCACTCACGCCGATGCGTGAGCAGCAGCTCGCGCTCGCGCGGATCGTGCTGCTCGATCCGCCCGCGGTGATCCTCGACGAGGCCACCGCCGACGCGGACAGCTCCGAGGCCGATGTCCTGGAGGACGCGGCGCAGGCGGCGCTACGGGGCCGTACCGCATTGGTCGTGGCACACCGGCTCAGTCAGGCCGCGCGCGCCGACCGGATCCTCGTGATGGAATCCGGCAGGATCGTCGAGGCGGGCACCCACGATGCGCTCCGCTCGGCCGGTGGCCGGTACTCGCAGCTCTGGGCGGCGTGGACCCGGCACCGATGACCGTGCGACGGTGCGCCGAGCGGGGCTGAGCGCCGCCGCGCGACGAGTCAGGCGCCGTGGAAGGCGCGGTGGATCGCGGAGCCGTAGAACTCGCCGATCCGGTCCGAATCGCCGCGCCATTCGGGTCCGGCGTCGTCCGGACGGTCCGCCAGCATGGTGCGCACCGCCGCCTCGCACGCGGAGACGAACAGCTCCATCAGCATCGGCAGCTTCCGGTCCAGGTCCTGCATGTCCCACCAGCGGATCAGCGCCGGACGGATCCAGTCCTCGGCCTGCTTCGCGAGCGTCGTACGGGCGCCCTGCACGCGGTGCACTACCTCGGGGTCGGTGATGCCGGAGAACAGCAGCTGCCAGGTGTCGGCGCGCTCGTTGACCGCGGCCAGCAGGCCCTGGACGCCGATGATGAAGGCCCGCTCCGGGTCTTCGCCGTGCGCGTTGTGCAGCGAGGTGAGCACGTAGGTCATCATCTTCTCGGTCTCGCGGTCGAGCAGCTCGGTGATGAGCGCGACACGATCCGGGAAGCAGGAGTAGATCACCGGGCGGGTCACCTGCAGCCGATCGGCGACGGTGCCGATCGTCACGGCCGCCAGGCCGTCGCGCGCGGCGATCTCCAGCGCGGCGTCCAACACCTGGGGACGACGGCGCTCGGGGCCGAGGTGCTCGGCGCGGCGGCGGGATCCGGTGGTGGTAGACATCAGGGTCACTTTACTCGTCGCGCGGGTCGCCCCGCGTTCACGCGCCGTTCACCGATCCGACGGACACCGACCGTAGCGTTCCGCGCGTGATGGATCTGGATCTGCCGGTGGGCATCGACCTCAGTGCCGTGAGCGGCCGCGACGCGCTGCAGAAGATCGTCGACCTGCGCGCCACCGACGGCTTCACCGTCAACGACGACGATGACGACGATCCGGTGCTCCTGACGCCGGAGCGGCACGTGGTGGACACCTGGCGCGAGGGCTACCCGTACTCCGAGCGGATGCGCCGCTCCGACTACGAGCGGGAGAAGCGGCTGCTGCAGATCGAGCTGCTCAAGCTGCAGCGCTGGGTCAAGGACACCGGCCAGCGCCTCGTGATCGTCTTCGAGGGCCGCGACGCCGCCGGTAAGGGCGGCACCATCAAGCGCTTCATGGAGCACATGAACCCCCGTGGCGCGCGTGTGGTGGCCCTGGTCAAGCCCACCGACCGCGAGGCCGGTGAGTGGTACTTCCAGCGCTACATCGACCATTTCCCCACCAACGGCGAGATCGTGCTGTTCGACCGGTCCTGGTACAACCGCGGCGGCGTCGAGCGGGTCATGGGCTTCTGCTCCGATGAGCAGCACGAGCGCTGGGAGCACCAGGTCCCGCTGTTTGAGCGGATGCTCATCGAGGACGGCATCGACCTCACCAAGTTCTGGTTCTCGGTGACTCAGCTGGAACAGCGCACCCGCTTCGCCATCCGGCAGATCGACCCGGTGCGGCAGTGGAAGCTCTCGCCGATGGACCTCGCGAGCCTGGACAAGTGGGACGACTACACCGCGGCCAAGGAGGAGGTCTTCAACGCGACCGACACCGATCAGGCGCCGTGGACCGTGGTCAAGAGCAACGACAAGAAGCGCGCCCGGCTCAACGCGATGCGCTTCATCCTCAACAAGTTCGAGTACGACAACAAGGACCACGAGGTTGTCGGCGCGACCGACCCGCTGATCGTGGGCCGCGGCAAGGATCTGATCAGCGACTGATCGGGGGCACGGGCAGTAGTTGAGCGGGCCGGATGGGTTCGTCCAGTACGTTGGCTTCCGTGCGTTCCTTCACGGCCTTCCTGCTGGTGCTGGTGGCGATCCTCGCCACCTTCGTGGCGGTGCCCGCGAACTGGGCCAAGCGCGAGGTGCTCGACCGCGACCGGTTCACCGCGCTCATGGAGCCCCTGGGCCGCGATCGTGGCGTGCAGGACGCGATGGCGCAGGAGATCTCCGAGCAGGTGCAGCGCCTGCTGACCGAGCAGGGTGACGCCCGGCCGCCGCTGGACTCGATCACCCCGTACGTCACGAACTACACCCGCAGCCCGCAGTTCCCCGGCGCCTTCACCCAGGCCGTGGGCCAGGTGCACACCTGGCTGCTGGTGGAGCCCACCGCCGATCAGCGGATGCGGGGCGCCACCACCGCGGAGATCGACCTCGCGCCGATGATCCGCGATGTGGCCGCGGCGAACGGCGTCAAGGTGGCCGTGCCCGAGAAGGTGACGATCGACCTGTCCGGCACGGGCGCCAACCGGGACCTGTTCCGGGCCGGACGGTACGCGTCCGTCGCCGACACGATCCGGCAGGCGGCGTGGATCGCGCCGCTCACCGCCGTGGTCGCCGGACTGCTCGCGCTACTGGCCGCGCACCGTCGGGGATTCCTGATCTTCTACCTGGGGCTCGGTATCGCCGTCGCCGCCGGTGTCACGTGGTTGCTGGGCGTTGCGGCACCGTCGTACCTGTCCGGGCAGGGCGCCGCGGGCGGCCTGAGCCCCGCCGTCTTCGACGCGGCGATCGCCCAGGTGGACCGCAGCATGCGCCCCTGGATCCTCACCGAGGCCGTGGTCGGCGGCGCGCTCGCCGCCGTGGGACTGGTGCTCGGCGGACTGGGGGCCTTCGCCGCCCGGCGGGCGGATCGGCGGGACTGGTGACCTCACCGGCCCGTCGCCCGACGGTCGCGACCCTGACCTACAAGGACGGGACCACCAACCCTGTCCGCATTTTCCGCGGCCCGGACCCGAAGGCCCCGTGCCTGATGATCTGGCCGGGTGTGAACGTGCCCGCGGGCTACTTCGACGATCTCGGCCGCGCTCTGGTCGACGCCGGGTACAACGCGGTGGTCGCCGAGCTGCGGGGACAGGGCGATTCGCGGCCGCGCGGGGCGAGTGGCGCGCACGGCTTTCAGGACGTGGTGGTCGAGGACTATCCGGCCGTCTCGGCTCTGGTCAAACAGAAGTTCCCGGATGCGAAGCGGATCCTGGTGGGGCACAGCCTCGGTGGGCTGATGGGTGTGATGTACGCGGCGCGGGCCCGGCGGAACCTGGCCGGGGTGATCCTGATCGCCTGCGGCACGGGCTACTACAAGCTCGACGGACTGTCGGGCACCGCGCGGCGGATCGGCACCTCGGTCGCCGCCAAGGCCGCAGCCCGACGGGGCCACTGGTCCGGTCCGGACGGGCTCGGCGAGGTACCGAAGGGCATCGTCCGCGACTTCGATCACCTGGTGCAGACCGGCGACTTCAACGTCGAGGGAGCGGATGTCGACTACGAGGCCCGGCTCGCCGGTACCCGCACGCCGGTATTGACTCTCGCCATCGCGGGGGACGATCTGGTGAGCGATCGGCAGTCCCGCTACGTGGGGGAGAAGTTCCCCGCGGAATCGGTGACGCACGAGCGCATACCGGAGCGGCTCGGCCACAATCAGTGGATCGTGGAGCCCGGCAAGGTGGTTCCCGTGCTGGACCACTGGGTCCTCGCGAACACCTAGGCGTGCGGCCTAGCCGGCGAGACCGGTCACCAGCACCGGGTTGTAGGCGGGGGAGAGCCACTTCAGGAGTGCGATCATGCCCTCGCGGCTGATCGCCACGCAGCCCAGGGTGGGATTGCCGTCGGTCACGTGCAGGAACATCGCGCCGCCCTTGCCGGGGGTGTGGGTCGGGTTGTTGTCGAAGTGCACGGCGTAGTCGTACACCGGGCCCATGTCGTAGAGGTTCTCGCTCTCCGGTCCGGGGCTCGCGGCCTGGGTGACCATGCGGTCGTAGGTCGGCGAGTTCACATTGCCGTCCCACCAGTGCTGATTCGTCACCTTGGTGTACGGCAGGGTGGTGCCCGGGTTGTCCTGGCGGCCGAAGGCGAGGTCGAGGCGGAAGACGCCGAACGGGGTGCGCGGCACCCCGTCCTTGCCCTCGCCGATGCCCTGCTGCCCCACCTTGCCCGGCACCGGTCCGTACACCCGTGTCCAGCCCTGCTCGAGCTTCGCCCAGGCCGAAACCTGCACCTCCGTCGAGCTGAACGACGGTGCCGCCACGGTGATGACCTCTTGCGTCCCGGGCACTCCCGCCACCGCCGCATCGAGCAGGGCCGCGTCCGGCTCCGCGGCGGCGGCCTGCGGAACGACCAGCGATGAGGCCACGACGGACGCGGGCAGGCCCACAGCTAGTCCCATGAGAAACTTCCGCCTCCTGAGCAACATGTGTCACAGTATGGCATGGAGTGCGTCCCCGCGGGAGGCACACGTACCGTCGATGCCGTGACTACTGCCAGGGACCTGTGGCTGCTCGTGGCGCGCGTCAGCGTCGGCGTGATGTTCTTCATCAGTGGATGGGGCAAGGCCGCGAACCCCGACAAGTTCGCCGCGGACTTCGCCGGGTGGGGCATCCCCGAGCCGGGGCCGGCCTCCACCGCGACCGCGTGGGCCGAACTGATCCTCGGCGCCCTGCTGGTGCTGGGGCTGCTGACCCGCGTCGCCGCAGCCGGCCTCGCCGTCACGATGCTGGGCGCGATCTTCTACTCGGTGTGGCCCGCCGCGATGTCGGCGGCGACCACGCCGACCGGCTTCCTGAGCACCTTCTTCTACAGCTCCGAGTGGCTGCTCCTGCTCGTGCTGCTCGCCCTCGCCGGTGCCGGACCCGGCCGGTTCGCCCTCGACGAGCCGCTCGGTATCGAGGCCCGGTTTCAGCGCAGGTGACGCTCCACCCGCTCGACCTTCTCCGCCAGCTGGCCGGTGAAACCGGGGCGCACATCGGCCTTGATCACCAACGACACCCGCGGCGCGGTCTCGGCGAGCCGATCGACGCAGGCCTTGATCACCGCCATCACCTCGTCCCACTCGCCCTCGATGTTGGTGAACATCGCATTGGTCTCGTTCGGCAGGCCCGAGGCGCGCACGATGGCCACCGCCTCCGCGACGGCCGCGGCCACGCCACCGTCGTCCCCGGCGGGACCGCCCATCGGACTGATCGAGAAGGCGGCGATCATGAGAGCTCCTTCAGCAGGAATTCGTAGGCCAGGGCCGCCATGAACGCGGCCTGCTTGTTATCGGCCGCGCCGCCGTGGCCGCCCTCGATGTTCTCGTAGTAGTTCACATCGATGCCGCGCTCGCGCAGCGCCGCGATGAACTTGCGGGCGTGCCCGGGGTGCACGCGGTCGTCCCGGGTCGACGTGGTGACCAGCAGGGCCGGCCGGTACCCGGCGGCATCGTCGGGAAGGTTCTGGTACGGCGAGTACTCGGCGATGAACTTCCACTGCTCCGGATCGTCGGGATCGCCGTACTCGGCCATCCACGATGCGCCCGCCAGCAGCAGGTGGAACCGCTTCATATCGAGCAGCGGCACCTGACAGACGATGGCGCCGAACAATTCCGGGTACATCGTGTACATCACGCCCATCAGCAGGCCGCCGTTGCTGCCGCCCATCGCGCCGAGCTGGTCGCGGGTGGTGATGCCGCGCTCGACCAGATCGCGGGCCACCGCCGAGAAGTCCTCGTAGCAGCGCATCCGGTTCTCCTTGAGCGCCGAGGTGTGCCACGTGGGCCCGTACTCGCCGCCGCCGCGGATGTTCGCCCGCACGTACACTCCACCGCGCTCGATCCACGACCGGCCCGCGCCCGCGAAATAGCCCGGGGTGAGCGAGATCTCGAAGCCGCCGTAGCCGTAGAGCAGGGTCGGCTGCGGGCCCGTGGCGGGCTTGCGCACCACGAAGTACGGGATCTGCGTACCGTCCGCGCTGGTCGCGAAGAACTGTTCGGCGACCACCCCGTCGGCGTCGTACATCGCAGGCGTGGACTTGAGCGGTTCGACGGTGCCGCCCGCCTCGCCGTACAGCAGGCTCGGCGGCAGCGTGAACGAGCTGGCGGACAGGAAGATCTCGTCGGATTCGCGGGCATCGGTGCCGGCCACGCCGATCTCGGCCAGCGGCGGCAGCCCGGCGGTGGTCACCTCGGACCAGTCCTTCGGGTCGAGTGTGCGCAGTTCCGAGCGCACATCGTGCAGCGTGGCCAGCAGCAGGTACGACTTGGTCCAGGCGTAGCCCTGCAGGCTGGTGTGCGCGTCCGGGGCGAAGATCGTGGTGAACTCCCGCCCGCCCGCGCGGTAGGCGGCGAAGTCGAAGGCCACCAGCGCACCCGGGGCCACTGTTCCCGAGGGCAATTCCCACGGCGACTTGGGGGAGACCAGCAGCAGGTCGTGGTGGACGTCCGCCTCGGCGTCGGTGGGGACGTCGATCAGCTCCAGCGCCCCGGACTCGGGATCGAGCAGGTACTCCTCGTGGTTGTAGAAGTCGGTGCTGCGGCCCACGAAGTGCCGCTCGTACCCGGGGGTGTCGTCGTACACCGCGCCCACCGAGACATCGGTCTTCTCGCCCTCGTAGACCGTGACGGCCTCGGCCAGCGGGGTGCCGCGCCGCCAGCGCTTCACGATCCGCGGGTATCCCGAATCGGTGAGCGCGCCCGGTCCGAAGTCGGTGCCCACGTACACCGCGTCGGCGTCGATCCAGGAGATGCGGCTCTTCGCCTCCTCCAGTGCGAAGCCGTCGTCGACGAAGGCGCGGCGGGAGATCGAGAACTCGCGGACCACGGTGGCGTCGGCGCCGCCGCGCGACAGCGAGATCAGGGCGCGGTCCCAGGGCTCACCGTCGGGGGAGGCGCCCCGCAGCACGGCCGCGCCGCCCCACACCCAGTTCTCGCCGTCCCGCTCTCGCAGCTCATCGAGGTCGATCACCACATCCCACTCGGGGGAGTCGGTGCGGTACGAGGCGAGCGTGGTGCGCCGCCACAGGCCGTACGGGTGCTCGCCGTCGATCCAGTAGTTCCACAGCCACTCGCCGCGGCGCCGCACCGACGGGATCCGCTCGTCCGAGTCCAGGATCTGCAGTACTTCGGACTCGATCGTTTCGAAGCGCTCCCCGGCCAGCCGCGCCGCCGATTCGGCGTTGCGTTCGCGCGCCCAATCGAGCGACGTGTCGGATTCCACTTCTTCGAGCCACAGGTACGGGTCCATGATCTCCACACTAGGACTAGGCTGAATTCCGTGGCTGATCACTTTGACACTGTTGTACTCGGCGCCGGCCCAGGAGGCTACGTCGCCGCAATTCGCGCCGCCCAACTCGGGCAGAAGGTCGCGGTCATCGAGGAGAAGTACTGGGGCGGTGTGTGCCTGAACGTGGGCTGCATCCCGTCGAAGGCTCTCTTGAAGAACGCCGAGCTCGCGCACACCTTCACGCACAAGGCGCAGCTGTTCGGCATCTCGGGCGATGTCTCGTTCGACTTCGGTGCGGCGTTCGACCGCAGCCGCAAGGTGAGCGAGGGCATCGTCAAGGGTGTCCACTTCCTGATGAAGAAGAACAAGATCACCGAGATCAACGGCTACGGCACGTTCGTCGACGCCAAGACCATCCAGGTGGGCGATCAGACGATCACCGGTGACAACATCATCATCGACACCGGTTCGACGGTGCGCCTGCTGCCGGGCGTCACGCTGTCGGACAACGTGGTCACCTACGAGGAGCAGATCCTCACCCGCGACCTGCCGCAGTCGATCGCCATCGTCGGCGCCGGCGCCATCGGCATGGAGTTCGCGTACGTCCTCAAGAACTACGGCGTGGACGTCACCATCATCGAGTTCCTGGACCGCGCGCTGCCCAACGAGGACGCGGACGTCTCCAAGGAGATCGCCAAGCAGTACAAGAAGCTGGGCGTGAACATCCTGACCTCCACCAAGGTCGAGTCGGTCGACGATCAGGGCTCGCAGGTCGTCGTGAAGTACACCGGCCCCAAGGGCCCGGGCGAGATCACCGTCTCCAAGGTGCTCATGAGCATCGGCTTCGCCCCGCGCGTCGAGGGCTTCGGCCTGGAGAAGACGGGCGTGGCCCTCACCGAGCGCGGCGCCATCGCCATCGACGACTACATGCGCACCAACGTGCCCGGCGTGTACGCCATCGGCGACGTCACCGCGAAGCTGCAGCTCGCCCACGTCGCCGAGGCGCAGGGCGTGGTGGCCGCGGAGACCATCGCGGGCGCCGAGACCCAGGCGCTGGGCGACTACCGCATGATGCCGCGCGCCACCTTCTGCCAGCCGCAGGTCGCCTCGTTCGGCCTCACCGAGCAGCAGGCGAAGGACGAGGGCTACGACGTCAAGACCGCCACGTTCCCGTACTCGGCGAACGGCAAGGCCCAGGGCCTGGGCGAGCCCGTCGGCTTCGTCAAGCTGGTCTCCGACGCCAAGTACGGCGAGCTGCTCGGCGGTCACCTCATCGGCCCCGACGTCTCCGAGCTGCTGCCCGAGCTCACCCTCGCGCAGAAGTGGGACCTCACGGTCAACGAGCTCGCCCGCAACGTGCACACCCACCCGACGCTGTCGGAGGCGCTGCAGGAGTCGATCCACGGCCTCGCCGGCCACATGATCAACCTCTAGGACCATCCGTTCCAGGCGGCCCGGTACCGAGCTCGACGGTGCCGGGCCGTTCCCGTTCAGCCGCTCGTCTCACCCAGGAGGAGACCGATGTTCCACGCCACCCCCGGAAAGCTTCCCGCCGCCGATGCCCGCGAGCTCGCCGGGATCGCACTCCCGCCCGGCCGGCTCGTGACCGCCGAGGAGGGCGACGGCGGCCCCGTCGCCTGGATCAGCAACGCCCTCCTGCCGACCGATGAGATCGACGAGCTGATCCGCGACCTGGCCGCGGTCTTCGACAAGACGGGGCTGTGGCCCTTGCGCGCCAACGGACTCGACGACGGCGACCTCGCGCGCCCCTGGTTCGACGGTGAGCTCGACGGCAAATCGGCCGGCTCCGCGATCCCGCAGGACGCCCTCACGGTGCTCACCCGCGGCGATGCCGAGTTCGCCGCCGAGTACCCCGACACCCAGCTGTCGGTGCCCCGGGTCACGGCGCTCGCGACCGCGCAGTCCGGCCCGGATCCCGTTGCGGGAGAGCTGGCGACCGGTGGCGACGGCGGCCTGCTGCTGGTGCCCGTGGTGCGGCCCGCCGACGCGCCGGAGGTGCTCGGCTGGTGGGGCGCCACCAACATCGACTATTCGGGCGCCGATCTGGCGGCGGTGCTGCGCTCGTGGGAGGAGCGGTTCGGCGCGGTCCTGGTGGGCATCGGCTTCGACACCCTGCTCGTGCAGGTGGGCCGGCGGCCCGAGGCCGCGGCGCAGCTGCAGGCGCTGCTGTCCGAGCACTACGCCTTCTGCCCCGACAACATCGAGCAGGGCCTCGAACCCGACGAGTACCGCGAGGGCCTCACGGAGTGGACGCACTGGCACTTCTGGTGGGACTGACCGGCGCGGTTGGACAGCCGACGGTGCCCCTGGCATCGTCGGCTGTGCGGCGTGGCAGGGCCACGGCGCCGAGTCGAGAAGGGGCTTCGGTCCGTCGATAGCCGTCCGCGCCGTGAGGCACGCAGTGCACGGCACTGCCGGACGGAAGGTATCGATGAACAGTTCTGCGACATTGACCGACCGCTACCCCACGCGGCTGCCCGAGGCCGGCATCGTCATGGACCGGCCCGATCCGGTGATCTGGCCCGGACGCGACGGGCCCTGGGCCGAGGACGCGGTGGAGTTCTTCGGAGACAACGGGTATCGCAGCGTGGAGGGCGTGCTCGACGCCGCCGATCTACTAATCCGGATATGCATCGCTGCGGTTCAAAACCGCATCTTCCTCAATGGTAAGACCCTCATGAAATTCCTCGAGAGTCGGGGGAACATAAACATCCCAATCCCCGAACCCGAGGAGTGGTTTCCAGTTCGCCTCGCTCCGCTCTGGCGTCTGAGCAACCTTTAAACTGATGAACTCGTATACAGCCTCGCTCATTTGACGCCTAACGTCAGCGGTGCCATCGGTCGAGAATCGGTATGATTCAATGACGTCCGCATCCATCTCTGTCAGAATTCGATTATCGGGATCCTGTGAGATTGAGTAATGATTCTCGTTGGCGCCGAAAGCGAACATTCGATCGCCAGTCTTCTCATAAGCGATCCCGAGGATCGGAGTTCCGCTGGCACTGTAGCGGGTTACTGTAATTCCGTTTCCGTGCGGCATCGTATCGATCGTCGCGAAAGGTACTCCGTCGACGGACTCGTCCGAGATCAATGCGATGGTGAACTTCATTTCGCCGTCGGTGTTAAACCGTCGCTGTGCTTGCTCTTCCGTCATAGGCTCTGTGGGCCTATTCTTAAGCCAGTACCAGTTCTGGCAATATACGATCTTCATGGTATTCAGAGCACCGCCTTACCTGATTCTGGGAGCATGGGGAGGAAGTTCTGGTTGAGTGCATTACCGGCAATGTCGACGATGCGTAGGTCGGGTCACGCCGAATTCGGCGGCGGTCTCGGCAACGGTATGCCGGCGTTTGCCGTCGGGGCCGGTTTCGTTGTACATGGCCTGCGCGAGCTGCACCTGACGGGCACCGAGCTTGGGCTTGGGACCGCCGCGCCGGCCGCGGGCACGCGCGGCCGCGAGGCCGTCGAGGGTGCGCTCGGAGATGAGGGCATGCTCGAACTCGGCGACGGCGCCGAGGACGTGGAAAAACATCCGCCCGACCGGGGTGGAGGTGTCGATACCCTGATCAAGCACTACCAGGTCGACGCCGCGATCGTCGAGCTGTCTTGGACAGCTCGATCAGGTTCTCGAGCGATCGGCCGAGGCGGTCGAGCTTAGTGACGATGAGCTGGTCGCCGGCGCGGTTCGCCGACAGCAGAGCCTTGTCGAGCTGGGGCCGTGAGGCGAGCTTGCCAGAGGCCTTGTCGATGAAGATCTCATCGCAGCCCGCCGCGGTGAGCGCGTCGTGCTGAGCTTCGGGGTGTTGATCGCGGGTCGAGCCCCGTCCGTATCCGACACGCATGGACACGAGGGTATCGAGAACGGGGGAGTGCGTGACGTTGTTGCGGACACGGGGCACGGTACATCTTCGACCTGGGCGAACAGGTCAGCCGCCGGGATGTCTCATGAACGATCGAACGCGCGACGGCAGCATCACGACACAGATCGACACCCTCTATGCAGAGACTAAATCGGCCCCATATAGCGAGAAGGTTCCCAATTCCTCCCGAGACTCTTGCCGACCCGCTTAGCCGTTTCTTCAGATACGCGCCATTCTGGGAACATCTCATTCCACGTACGCCACGAAATCCCAGTATGAAGAGCTGCAAACTGATACTTATTTGCACTACTCCACCTGTGAAAATCCGGCTCCATAACAAACAGGTCGGCCAGCGATTCACGGAGTTCCACACTCTCGCCGGGGCCATCTTCAGATGACTGCACAGCACGTACAACCAGTATTACAACAGCAGCAAGAGCCACTAGACCGAAGATTGCTGAAAAATCCAAATCCAACAAGCGAAACAATGCCTTCCTGACGTAGGACCCTACGCAGCCATGGAGCATGCTATTTCAGTAAACTTCAGAGCATTCCTGTCGAACATTGCGCGATCGGGCGTACCAACAGGGCTTCCATACTGCATCTCGTAAACATACCCGTGCCTGGCGAATAGAATCCCATATGACGTTCGAATGTCAGGAATAGATGATACAGGAGAATCCTTACTACCATTTCCAGCACCCGGCTTGACCGTTTCCGATCGTGCAACCATGTAGGGCACTACACTAATTTGACAGGCGGTCGCCGGAACTGCTATCGATGTGGTCTTCTGCCCGATCTCTACGTTGGGCAACGAAATTATCACGGACGAGCACCTATCGGTCATCTGTCGCGTCCGCTCAACAGCTTTGTCAGATTCACCACTTTTGTAGACCGAGATCGACACCTGAGCCTGGGCAGCTTCAGAGCTTACGCTTGCCTCTGCTCCGTCCGATGTAGACGCGATCGCTTTCGCAGAGTCGAGAAGTGCCTGGCGACACTCTTGCGGAGTGACCGATGACTCCTCGATCTTTGTCAGCGAGCCCCGTGCATCTGAGACCATCTGGTCTTTACTACTGAAATTGCCTGTTATTGCAGGGGTAAGTTTGGGGCCCGCTTCGCGCACGAACTGTAACGCGTAACTCGGCGGAACGCCGGCAGAAGACCCAACGCCATTTTCTCCGCACGCAACAAGCGCTAGCGCGGCAACAGAAACGAGCCTCAAGAGTCGCAACTTTCCCTGCAAGAGCATCTACCACCTTTTATCTAGAAGAGGACATCAACTCAGTCTAGTTAGAGACCGAGTTGCGGAACCGGTACCCCCTGGGCGCGCAGATCACTTACATTAGCAGCAGAAATAGGCGCCCAACCCGAGGGTTGCGGTAGTATCTGTGTGCCGTTAAGCCCACCGCTAAACTGGCTGCGGGCCTCATAGTTGTAGACGTAGCTTACACTCAGAACGTTCTTTCCATTGTAGTTATATGCGCTTGCAGATACAGGCGTGATGCTCGCGATACGAATTTGAACCTGCTTGGCGATCTGTACATCAGCGGACCCTGCCTTGCCTGAGGAGTCAGGTCGAACTGGGATAGAAACTTGAGACTTTCCACTATCCCCGGCACCAAATGGATTTGGCCCCTTGACGAGGATATTCTTAGACCACGCGCCCTTGGCGTCCGGAACAAGATCAGGGTCGATGGTAACAGTTCTGTTGAAGGGTTTTGCGATACTGCTCGACATGTCGGGGTCGTAGAACCCTGGCGGAACTTCTGTTTGTTCAAACATTCGATTAGTCGAGCCTGATCCGGAAAGGGTCGGGGTCTTGCTGTTCAGGGGAGATCCGATGTACTGGCCTGGCAACCCCTGCTGTGACTGCCCCGGCTCTGTTGCGAAGTAGGTGAGGTTGTTTGCGACTTCCCTCGTCACCGTATCGGTCGCCCTATCCGCAACGGCAGCCGTCGTCATGGACGCGTCTTTGCGGCGGCGGGTGCCTGCGAGTGCTGCGGTTTCGGCGATGGCGTAGGGGATGCCGGAGTTTTCGTCGTCTTCGTTGTCGCTTTGGCTGCGATCGCTGTCGTCGTTGGTGCGGCTGGTGCTGGTTTCTGTGCTCCGGACCTCGGGGGTGCGTTGCGGGGCACTCCGTGTGGGCGTGGTGGTGACGGTGGGCTCTTGCTGTTGCCGCTGTTGTTCGGTGCCCGAGTTCTGCTGACCCCGCTGCTGTCCTTGCTGGCCGCCGGGTTGCTGGTTGGGGGCTTGCTGTGCGGCGGGCGGGTCGGTGGGGTTGCCGGGGATGTTCGGAGGCTGCTGGCCGGGGGTGCCGAACTCCGGGGTCTGGGCATGAATGTTGTCGCCGTTATTGCCGCCGCCGCTGTTAGCCGGCGGGGTCGCGATGCTGTTGGCCCCACCGCCAGCATCCTGGCCGCCGCCCTGTCCGGCGGGTGCGGTCGGAGCCGCCTGGGTGGGCGGGGTGAACGTCAACGTCGGCCCCGGCCCCGGCCCCGGCCCCGGCGGGCAGGTCGGGTCACCCGGGCACACGGCACTCGCCGCCGGCAGCACATGCAACAGCGTGGGAGCGAACGTCACACCGGCGATCAGAGCGGTGACAGCGGCGGCGGTGGACACCTTGTCCGCCACCGTCGGCCCCGCCCCTGCACCCGCGGGCTTGGTGCTGCGGAGTTCGCTCACGCCCTTCCAGAACACCAGCCCGATCAGACCGGAAATCAGGAAGTAGCCGAGGAATACCGCCGGCACCGGTGTCCACGTCCTCGCCGGGCCAAACGCGATCACATACCCAGCCACCAACGCCAGAGCGGCGGCGATGGTGATCGCCCACCACCCCCCACGCGACACCCCTACCCCACCGTCGGGGGTTACGGGCTCGGTGCGGTGTTCCGGGTCGATCACGACGGTGCGCGGCGGCTGTTTCGCTGCGCGGTGCTCTGACGCCATAAGGGCTGCCTCCTACCAATAGTTGTAGTCGCACTACCGCCACCCCGCACACAACAACCACGGCGGGTCGGCATCCGACAGTGACAAGAAGTGAAAATTCGAAGAGTTTGCGGTGCTACACACGCACCCGATGCGATTCACCAGAGCACCCGCAGGCTGTCCGGATCAACCGGACACCACCTGTCCGGACCCTCCGGACACCCACCGCCCCAGCTCACACACGGTGACCGTTACCCAACCGCAACCACGCAAAGTTGTAGTAAAATCGGGCGTTTCGGCTATCTGCGGGGCGGTTTCGTCAGCGGGTCAGGGCACTGATGACACCGACTGCGACAGCCAGCGCCAGCACCAACCCACACAAGACAGCCAGGATCATCCGGGCCACCGGCTTCGGCAACGCCTGATACCGCACCACCACCGACGGCGGCACCAACGGCAACGAAGACGGACCCCGCTGCGGTGAGGTGGTGCCCGAGATCGTGTCCGCAGGACTGTCCGTCAGAGCGGCCAGCCACAGCACCCGCCATCGGTCCAGATCACCAAGCCAACGCACCCGCTCAGTCCCACCGGCGTCAGCAACCTCCCCCACAGCCGTGGAGTCGGCAGCGGTACCGCCACTAAACGGCGACACAGTCTCCTGCTCCCGACCGTGGGCGGACGTGATCAGATACGCCAGCGTGGGCTCGATGTCCTCGAACCGAGACGGCACATGCCGACCCGAGCGCCAATCCGAAAGCCGCTGACGACTCACCGCGCAGATCGGCTTCACCGCCTCGGACACCGCCGCCAAACTCGGACTCCCCGCCGCGGCAAATAACCCCCGCAACTGCTCCGCGAACACCACCACCGAATCAACCCCGGCATCCCCGCTGGTGTTGGGGCCTGATCCGGGACCGGTCACGAGCCGGTGCCGGTGGTGAGCAGTCGGTACAGCTTCTGCACATTCGACCAGAACGACCAGCCCGCAACCATCACCACCACCGCAAAGATCACCATCACCGCAGCCTTCCCGACCTGCGCCGACCAATCATCGAGCCGCGGCAACGCAAACGCACACCCCACAATCACCACCGCCGACACCACGAACCAAGCGAACGACACCGCTACCGCCCGCGCCACCGCCGCTTCCGCCCCTGCCCCTGACACAGCCGCGGCCGTGGTGGGCGCTGACATAGTCGAAGCCGGGGATGGAGGCGCAGACGGCGACAGGGAACTCTCCCCGTACGAGCTGCTACCTGCCGCCGCTGCCCCGTGCTGCTGCGTCGCCGCGACCTCACCCTCGCTGCCGCGCTGCACAGGCATCTGCTCGGTCACCGCATCCCCACCAACGGGGTCGGGATCGTGTGCGCTCATAGAATCCTCGCCCTCACCACGTGAATCAGCCATAGTCTTCAGTCTTCGCTACCGCTTAGGGGCGGGTGATGAAGATCGGCTTGCCGTACGTGGTGATCGAGTCATCCGTCCGATCCGTCTGCAACGCCAACGTCGCATACGAGCGGACCTGCACACCACCGATGCAGTTATCGACCGCCACCCGCACCTCCCGGGTATACGTCGCCGCGTCCGGGCCTTCCAGGTTCTTCTTCGCGTACGGGATGTCCTTACTCGTTCCCGGCTTAATCACCCCCGAAATGCTGCCGGTCTCGGTGAGGGTGTCCCCGACGGTTGCAGAAATCCCCGGCGTCACCCCAGCCGAGACACTGCCGCCACCACTGCCACCATTGGTGCCGCCCTGGCCTTGCGCGGTTCCGGTAAGATTCGCCGTAACCGACGGAGTGACACCGACATTCGTTGCATTGGAAAGACTTCCACCCATCGTGAGGCTATCTGCGGTAACAGCGCAGCCGACCTGCAAACCCGTCGTCAACACCGCCGCTTTGATTTTCGACGACGGCTTACGCTTCGCATCAGCAACCATCACCTGCGCCTCCCCGCCCACGGTCGAGAAAGCCTCGAAAGACTGTGGCGAACGATTAAGCGGCGGAACAGATTTCAAATCTTCAGTGGACTTCTTCACCACCATCTTCCACCCATCCCGCGTGATCACCGCCCGCTGCGTAGTAGCGAACTGATCATCAGCCTTCTTGGCATCAGCGGCGGGCTTGGGTGCGGGCGTGGGTGCGGCGGAAGCGGCGTAGCCGGGGATCGTGGCGGCGGCGAACGCCACTGCGGCGGCGCCGGAGAGGATGCGGGAGCGATGCGATGACATCAGGGGTTACTTCTTCCTTCGAAAAACTGCAATGGGGGTGGTGGGGGAGCCAAAAGGGGAGGGCGCGTGCTCGACGGCACAGGCAGGGACAGCGCCCGCTGTTGCATGGTGGTGTGTCATCTGTTCCTTGGGGTCGCGCGCACCGCCGACGGGAGACCCGTGTCAGCCGATCAAGGCAGACGAGATGATCCCTCTTTGGGGGTGCAGTATGTTGCGACCCGCGCTAGCTGACATCCGTCGGCGGCGGGGAGGATTCCGCCACCCGAAGAAGTCCGTGGACTTCGAGGGGCGGCGCGCTCTGTGGCTGAGACTTTACTGAGCACACCTAGCATGCGCAAACGATGTAATCAACACAACAAACTCCGGCGAAAATTATCCCGCCTTGGCCCGCGCGCCTACACGGGATCCGAAGACAAGGGGCGGTCAGCTGATGATGCGGCTGAATTTGTCCATCACACCGGGGATGGTGATGTCGGCCAGGGGCGCGGCCTTCATCAGGTTCGGGACGATCCGTAGTGGACGGGCGTCGATGGCGTGCTCGATCCACTCGCCGGCTTCGGTGTCGGTCAGGGTGACCCTGCTGTCGTACTTGGCGGTCGGGGCGATCATCTCGGTCTTCACCAGAGGGAAGTACACGACGGTGACCGCGACCCCGGAGCCCTCGAGTTCCGCGCCCAGGCTGCGGGAGAACATCTCCAACGCCGCCTTCGACGCGCCATAGGCACCGAACAGCGGCATCGTGCCGGGACGCAGGGCCCAGGTGCAGACGTTGACGATCTGGCCGCTACCGCGCTCACGCATCCCGTCGAGAACACCCAGGGTCAAGCGGACCGCAGCGAAATAGTTGATCGCCATGGTTCGCTCGAAGTCGTGCATTCGGTCGGTGGAGTCGATGATCTTGCGGCGGATCGACCGCCCCGCGTTGTTGACCAGCACATCAACCTTCCGGCGATTGAGATCGGTGATCACAGCGCCGGCCGAATCCTCGTCTGTCAGGTCGGCCTCGATAGCGATCGCGGTGCCCCCACGCTGCTGCACGCCCTTCACTGTCGCAGCGAGCTCGCCACCACTACGCGCGATCAACACCAACGTCGCACCCCGGCCGGCCAGCCGATAGGCGGCCGCCCGCCCGATCCCCGCGGAAGCGCCCGTAATCGCGACAGTCTTGCCCGCCAACGACGCACCGCCGTGCTCCCGGCCCCCAAGCAGGCCCGGCAGAGACGGCAAGACCGAACGTTGCAGCAGTCGATGATTTACCGCACGCACAATGTTCGCCATAACGACAGACGCTACCGGCCACCGCCCGACGCGGGGCAGTCGGCTTTTTAGCTGCGCTGAGGTAGACGGAACTCGATGACCACCAGCATCGGATCAGGCTGCGCGCCCCGCATGTACGGCAGCACCACCGCCTGCGCCGGTCCCCACTTACCGTCGGCCATCAAAATCTGCACCTCAACGCTCTCACCCGGACGTGCTTGCGCAAGCGCACGCCGCGATGCCGGCGGCACCAAATACTGCCCGCGTCCGGCGACCCTATCGACACTCACTCCCGGCGGCGGGTCTGTTAGCCACGTGCCAATAATCAGATCCTCACCGTCACTGTCAACGCCCGCGTCAATCGGCACCGCGCCCTGATCCTGACGAACCCCCAACGCCAAACCCCGCCCCTCAGCCGCGGCAAGCTGACGCTGCGCGAACTCCGACGGCGACGGCAAATCCGGCTCCACCCCGTGCGGAGTGGTGTCGTAGAAGAAGCCACGACCGCCGGTATCGCTGTCGGCTTCCAGGATCATCTGCCACGCCATGATCTGACCCGTCTGCACGTGCACCACCGTCACCGGCCGCAGAAACCGCTTCCCCACAGTCGGGGTGTGCAAGATGTCCACCAGCTCCGCGACATGATCAAAACGCAACGCCCTACGCGTGAAATCCACCGTCGGCCGATCGGCGATGAACTCCTCAAAACTCGTCCCCGACATGTTCGCGCACGCGAAACTCTGATGAAAGACCCGCACGCCTGCTTGCCAAGCAAAACCACCCGCCGCAGGCGGCGGACCATCCGGAAACTGCTTGCCCTGCCACACCCGGACCCCGAACACCGCACCCTCCGGGCCGTCGATCGGCACCGCCCGCACACACACCCCGCCCTCAACCACCAACTCCCGCACTTCGCCCGACGTGATCGCCCCCGCGACAACAGGCCACGCACCAGGAACATATCGCCGAGCCGACCACGGCAACCACTCCCGCACACCACCGTCATCGATCACCTGCGCCACATCACCCTCGCCCACCTCCGACGCCTCCCACGGCGTCAAACACGCCAACACCGACCACCCAAACCGCGACCGCGCCACCCTCCGCGCTCCTTTGCAACTCGCCCAACAGCAACAGAACGCAAACCTATAACCCGCACGACCGGCCCGCGACACCAACAAATCCGATAGCACCGTGAACGGGTCTGCTGAAGATCTGGTTGGCACCGCAACGTCTCAGAAAGGGTCGGTTCTGGGACATCGTCATCGCCACGAGAGCGCGCACCCGCCGGGTGCGCGCTCTTCGCGCTGACCAGGCTCTCGGCGACCTGTCCGGCTTGCGTTCAGGGATAGGGACACAACATGCCGTTCAACGGCCCGTTGATGATCCTGCCCGGGTCGCACCGCCGGTTCGTGCCCTGCGTGGGCGAGACGCCCGGCGACTACCACCGCGAATCGCTCACATCTTACCGGCCGCCCTTCGGTACCCCGGAGGAGAACGACATCGCTACGCTGGCAGAGGAATACGGCATCACGCAGGTGACGGGTGGGGCCGGCAGCGCGCTGTACTTCGACTGCAACTGCCTGCACGCCTCGGCCGGGAACATCTCACCGTTCCCACGATCGAACCTGTTCGTGGTGTTCAACGCGGTCTCGAACGCGCTGGAGGAGCCCTTCGCCGCGCAGTCGCGACGGCCCGAGTATCTGGCCGCGCGCTGACTCAGTGCGGGTGCCCGACCACGTTCACCACGGTGCCGTCGGGCGCCCGCACGAAGAATCGCCGCGGTCCCCACTCCTCGCTGGTGAGCGGGTGCACGATCTCGTAGCCCGCCGCCTGCGCCTCCGCGTACGCGGCGTCCACATCGTCGGTCATCACGGAGATCGCCGAGTCGGTCTCGGCGGTCTGATCCCCCGTGACCAGCTGGACGCTCGCCGCGTGGTCGGGGGAGGAGAAGCGGGCCACCCAGCCGAGGTTGAACTCCTCATCGGACAGGCCGAGGAAATCGGCGTAGAACCCACGGGCGGATGCGATATCGCTCACGGGGATGTTCGTGATCACCTTGTGCACGCGCATGTCATCGCTCCGGGGTGATGCCGAGGACGTCGATGGTGGTGGCCAGCCCGTCGTAATTGGTGGCCAGCATGACGATCTCGACCAGCTTGCGGTCGGTGTAGAACTCGGACAGCCGGGCCCAGGTGTCGTCCGTGATGGCCTTGGTCTGCACCAGCTCGGTGACGGCGGCGAGGAGCGCCGCGCTCTTGTCGTCCCACCCGGTGCCGTCGTAGATCCGCTCGAACTGGGTCTCGGTGAGGCCGGCCCGCGCGCCGATCCAGCGGTGGTGCATCGACTCGTACTTGTTGCCGCGCAGGTAGCCGACCCGCATGATCACGGTCTCCGACTCCGACCGCTTGAGGGCGCCGAAGGGCATCAGCATCCCCGAATATCCGAGCCAGCCGAGGAACACCCGGCGACTGCGGCCGAGCGTGGAGAACAGGTGCATGTCGTCGGCGCGAATCACTTTCGCGCCGACCCTGCTGATGGCGTAGTTGATCGGACCGAGCTGGCGGAGGCCGCCGGGAGTCACGCGCGTCATGTCTCGACGCTACTTGACGAGATACGGCGACACCGTGGACCGATGCTCGTCGATGTCGAGCTCCTTGCCGATCGCGGGGAACGCGCGTTGCGAACAGCCCGCCCGCTCGCACACCCGGCAGCCGGCGCCGATCGGGGTGGCGTTGGCGTCGGACAGGTCCAGGCCCCGCGCGTACACCAGCCGGTGTGCGTGCCGCAGCTCGCAGCCGATGCCGATGGCGAAGGTCTTGCCGGGCTGGCCGTACCGCGAGGCCCGCCGCTCCACGGTGCGCGCCACCCACAGGTAGTTCCGTCCGTCGGGCATTTCGACGATTTGCGTGATGATCTTGCCCGGCCACGCGAAGGTCTCGTACACGTTCCACAGCGGGCAGGTGCCGCCGGAGGCGGAGAAGTGGAAGCCGGTGGAGCTCTGCCGCTTACTCATGTTCCCGGCCCGGTCGACGCGGACGAAGGACAGGGGGACGCCGCGCAGGTTCGGCCGCTGCAGCGTGGAAAGACGATGCGCGATGGTCTCGTAGCTCACCGAGAAGAACGCCGAGAGCCGCTCGATGTCGTACTGGAACTCCTCGGCGGCGCCGTGGAACTGCGTGTACGGCAGCACGACGGCGGCGGCGTAGTAGTTGGCCAGGCCGAGCCGGGCCAGGCTGCGAGCCTCGTCGGAGCCGAATCCGGCACCGTCGATCAGGGCCTCGATGTCGCGCCCGCACTCCAGGAAAGCGAGTTCAGCCGCCATTTTGAAGACCTGCTGGCCGGGGGACAGGTGCAGGTTGATCTCCAGCACCCGGGTGCGCGGGTCGTACCGGTGCAGCACCGTCTCCCCGAGGTCCACGCGGCGCCGGATGGAGACGTTGTGCACGGCCTCGAGGCGGGTCACGATCTCGGTGCGCACGTCGGAGCTGTGCATCCGCATCCGCGCGGTGAGCTCCTCGGCGGCGGTGTCGAGCTCGTGGAAGTAGTTCTGCTGCTGGTAGAAGAACTCCCGCACCTCCTCGTGCGGATTGGGGATGCTGCCGCGGGCGCCGGGGTCGTTGCGGCCGTCGGTGACCTGGGCCAGCTGATCGGACACGCCGAGGTAGCGGCGGTGCAGCGCGACCATCGCCCGAGCGAAACCGGGGTGATCGCGCGCGAGATCGGACAGTTCCTCGGTGCTGGTGGGCGCGTCCACGTCCATGGTGACCTCGCGCAGCTCGGCGATGAGCCGGGTTTGGTCCTGCGAGTTGAAGAAGGAGGTGTCCACGCCGAAGACGTCGGTGATCTTGAGCAGCACGGGCACGCTGAGCGGCCGGACGTCGTGCTCGATCTGGTTCAGGTACGACGGGGAGATGTCCAGGGCCTCGGCCAGCGACGCCTGCGAGAGGCCGCGTTCCTTGCGGAGGCCGCGCAGCCGGGCGCCGACGAAGGTCTTGGACATGCGGCGAATATTAGCCGTGGACGCGCAGCTACCGGCGGGTTCGTCCGGTTCTTCACCACCTTTGCAGTGATGTGCATCACAAGGTCGCAGCGGCGGGCGGCATCGTCGGGCTACTGATCGGTAGCCGGGCGCCGGGAGCGGCCCGCCGACACCGGGCGACAAACTCCCAGTACGCGCGTACTTTTTGAACGAGTCGCGGACTCCCGCCTTCGCAAGATTCGCAAGATCGCCGTGATTTCATGGCTTGATTTGGCATCGCCGACCGTCTTGGCCTGCGGCTTTAGGTGTGGCACAGTGTGTGAAGGCGTTACGCCGGACGAGCGGATCGGGTTAGCGACACCCCCGGATCGCCACGCCCCGTCGAGGGGCGCCGGTTGCCTTTTGATCACTGACGCAACTTAAGAACGGGGAGCCAATGAGCACCGTCGGACAGCCGAGGACCGCCGCCGAGATCCAGCAGGATTGGGACACCAACCCGCGCTGGAAGGGCATCACGCGTGACTACACCGCCGCTCAGGTCGAGGAGCTTCAGGGCACCGTCGTCGAGGACCACACCCTCGCGCGCCGTGGCGCCGAGATCCTCTGGGAGGGCGTGACCAAGGGCGACGACAGCTACATCAACGCCCTGGGTGCCCTCACCGGCAACATGGCCGTGCAGCAGGTGCGCGCCGGCCTCAAGGCCATCTACCTCTCCGGCTGGCAGGTCGCCGGCGACGCGAACCTCTCGGGCCACACCTACCCCGACCAGTCGCTGTACCCGGCCAACTCGGTTCCGGCCGTCGTGCGTCGCATCAACAACGCGCTGCTGCGCGCCGACGAGATCTCCCGCGTCGAGGGTGACACCTCGATCGACAACTGGCTCGTCCCGATCGTCGCGGACGGCGAGGCCGGCTTCGGTGGCGCCCTCAACGTGTACGAGCTGCAGAAGGCCATGATCGCCGC
Source organism: Tsukamurella sp. TY48 (assembly GCF_019656655.1). GTDB lineage: Bacteria > Actinomycetota > Actinomycetes > Mycobacteriales > Mycobacteriaceae > Tsukamurella > Tsukamurella strandjordii. The sequence continues at coordinate 2,510,121 of NZ_BPMV01000001.1, forward strand.
GGGTGCCGCCGGTACCCACTGGGAGGATCAGCTCGCCTCGGAGAAGAAGTGCGGCCACCTCGGCGGCAAGGTGCTCATCCCCACCCAGCAGCACATCCGCACGCTGACCTCGGCCCGTCTGGCCGCTGACGTGGCGAACACCCCCACCGTTGTCATCGCGCGTACCGACGCCGAGGCCGCCACCCTGATCACCTCGGACGTGGACGACCGCGACAAGCCCTTCGTCACCGGTGAGCGCACCGCCGAGGGCTTCTACAACGTCAAGAACGGCATCGAGCCCTGCATCGCTCGCGCCAAGGCCTACGCGCCCTACGCCGACCTGATCTGGATGGAGACCGGTACCCCCGATCTCGAGCTCGCCAAGAAGTTCGCCGAGTCGGTCAAGGCCGAGTTCCCGGACCAGCTGCTGGCCTACAACTGCTCGCCGTCCTTCAACTGGAAGCAGCACCTGGACGACGCGACCATCGCGAAGTTCCAGAACGAGCTGGGCGCCATGGGCTTCAAGTTCCAGTTCATCACCCTGGCCGGCTTCCACGCCCTCAACTACTCGATGTTCGACCTGGCTTACGGCTACGCCCGCAACCAGATGTCGGCCTACGTCGAGCTGCAGGAGCGCGAGTTCGCTTCGGAGGAGCGCGGTTACACCGCCACCAAGCACCAGCGTGAGGTCGGCGCCGGTTACTTCGACCGCATCGCCACCACCGTCGACCCGGAGAGCTCGACCACCGCGCTCAAGGGCTCGACCGAGGAGGGCCAGTTCCACTAAGGAATTGGCTGCGGGAGTTCACTGAGCTGCCGTGACATGAACCACCGACTGTCGGGGGTGGGTCCACACCGGACCCGCCCCCGTCGTCGTATCCATCGCAGATTCTTGATCGAGACTGGGAAACACTATGACTGAGAAGATCTCGCGCGTCGGCGTCGTCGGCGCCGGCCAGATGGGCGGCGGCATCGCCGAGGTGTCCGCCCGCGCAGGCGCCGATGTACTGGTCTGGGAGGCCACCGAGGAGCTCGCGACCGGCGGTCGCGCCCGCATCCTCAAGTCGCTGGACCGCGCCGTGTCCAGCGGCAAGATCACCGAGCGGGAGCGGGACCAGGCCGCCGAGCGGCTGACCTTCACCACCGATCTCGCCGACTTCGCCGACCGCCAGCTGGTGGTCGAGGCGATCGTGGAGAACGAGGCCGTCAAGGCCGAGATCTTCGGCAAGCTCGACGAGGTCATCACCGACCCCGATGCCGTGCTCGCGTCCAACACCTCGTCGCTGCCGATCCAGCGCATCGCCACCGCCACGAAGAACCCCGGCCGCGTGCTGGGCCTGCACTTCTTCAACCCGGTGCCGGTGCTGCCGCTGGTCGAGGTGATCAGCTCGCTGTCGACCTCGGAGACCGCCTCGGCCCGCGCCGAGCAGTTCGCCTCCGAGGTACTGGGCAAGCAGGTCGTGCGTGCCACCGACCGGTCCGGCTTCATCGTCAACGCGCTGCTGGTGCCCTACCTGCTCTCCGCGATCCGCATGTACGAGTCGGGCTTCGCCACCGCCGAGGACATCGACAAGGGCATGACGCTCGGCTGCGCGCACCCGATGGGTCCGCTCAAGCTGGCCGATCTCGTGGGCCTGGACACGGTGAAGTTCATCGCCGACGCCATGTACGCCGAGTACAAGGAGCCCACCTACGCCGCGCCGCCGCTGCTGCTGCGTCTCGTGGAGGCCGGCTACGTCGGCAAGAAGTCCGGCCGCGGTATCTACGAGTACCCCGCCAAGTAGCCCGGCACCGTCCGGCCCCGTCGGCCACCGTCGGCCGGCCCCGCCGGACTTAACAGCGTTAGCCCACACTGTTTCCCCAGGATGCGGTGTGGGCTAATGCTGTTAAGTCGGGAAGTGGCGGTTGCTGTTTGCTGGATTGGCAAGGAATATTGCCAGACGGTGCGCGGGTGGGCACGGTGGGATGCATGAGCGAGAACATCATCGACACCGTCATCGTGGGCGGCGGGGCCGCGGGCCTCACCGCGGCCCAGGTCCTCGGCCGGGCGCGGCGCAGCGTCGTCGTGCTGGACGCCGGATCGCCCCGCAACGCCCCCGCCGCGCACATGCACGGCTACCTCGGCCACGACGGCCTCAATCCTGCGGAGCTGCTGCGCATCGGGCGCGACGAGGCGCAGGCCTACGGCGTGCGCATCCTCTCCGGCGCCGCGACCGGCGTGCGCCGCGACGGCGACCTCATCGAGGTGACCGCCGGCGACGAGGTGCTGCGCGCCCGCACCCTGCTGGTGGCCACCGGCCTGCGCGACGAGCTGCCGTCGATCGACGGTGTCGCCGAGCGGTTCGGCCGCGACGCGATCCACTGCCCCTTCTGCCACGGCTACGAGGTGCGCGACCGCCCGCTGGCCGTGCTCGGCGGCGACAACGCGGCGATGTCGGTGCACCAGGCGCTGCTGATCCCGCAGTGGTCGCGCGACCTGATCTTCTTCACCAACGGCCTCGACATCGACGCCGCCGACCGGGAGAAGATCGAGGCCCGCGGTGTGCGGATCGTCGACGGGAAGGTCGACGGGCTCGATGTGGCCGACGACCGGCTGCGCGCCGTCCGCCTGGCCGACGGCACCGAGATCGCGCGGGAGGCCGTCTTCGTCGGCCCGCGGTTCGTGCCGCAGGACGAGCTGCTGCTCGAACTCGGCGCCGAGCGGGGCGAGAACGGCTTCGTGCCCGTCGATCCGATGGGCCGCGCGCTACCCGGCGTGTGGGCCGCGGGCAACGTGGTGAACCCGATGGCGCAGGTGATCGTCGCCGCCGGTGCCGGCTCGGTGGCCGCCGCCGCGATCAGCGCGCATCTCCTGGAGCGGGACATCGACGCCGAGCTGGCCCGGGCGCGCGGGGAGCGGGCTAGCCTGGCGCCATGAACGCGGGCGCCCTCGACCGGGTGGAATCGATGCTGGACCGCAGCCGGCTGCACCACGAGCCACAGCGGGTGCACGGATACCTCGACGTGCTCGGACCCGGCGTCGAGCGGCCCGCGGGCCTGAGCCACATGCTGATGAACGCGCCCGCAGTGGCCGCGGTCTACGAGAAGGCCTGGCGCCCGGCCTTCACCCGCCTGTTCAGCCTGGGCGGCACCGGCACCCTGAGCCGCCAGGACGTGCTGCTCGACGATCTCGCCTCGGGCGGCGACCGACGCATCCTCGACGTGGCCTGCGGCCCCGGCCTCTATACCCGGCCGCTGGGGCGCAGGCTGTCCGGCGACGGGATCGCCGTGGGGCTGGACGTCTCCGAACCGATGCTGAGACGGGCGGTGCGGGACAACTCCGCCGACCGCGTGGCCTATGTCCGCGGAAGCGCGCTGGACCTGCCTTTCGCCGACGGCACCTTCGACACCGTGGTCTGTCTGGCCGCGCTCTACCTGATTCCGGCTCCGCGCTTGGCTGTTCGCGAGATCGCGCGGGTCACCGCGCCCGGCGGGCGGGTGGCCCTGTTCACCTCGCTGCAGACTCCACTGACCTCGGTGTTCGGCGCCTCCGCCGAACGGGCCACCGGCTTCCGCTGGTTCGGCCGCGACGAGATCACCGGTTGGCTCCGTGAGGACGGTCTCACCGATGTGCAGCAGACGCTCAGCGGCCAGGGGCAGTTCGTGACTGGTATCGCGCCCGCGGAGCCGGCTCAGTCGGGGTAGGCCTCCAGGAGTACTGTGCGAAGCCGGTTCCTGGTGTGCGGCAACCACAGTGCCTGCAGGGGGACCTTCGGCGCATCGTCGAGATCGCGCACCACCACCTGGCCGTCGAACTGCGGCCCGGCGGGATCGGTCACGAAGGCGGCGGCCCGGGGCTGCGTGAGGACCGCGGTGACCGGGGGAGTGCCCTGGACCCGGTTGACCACCAGATCTGGATCGAAACCCGCGCGGCGGCACTGCGCCGCAAGGAAATCGGTGTACGACGAGGCGTGCTGTGGCGCCCACACGGTGATCGGCGACCCGGCCAGATCGGTCAACGTGAGTGATTCCCGCTGCGCCAGAGGGTGATCACGGTGCAGTGCGATCCGGAGCGGGTGGTAGGTGAGGGTGGCCCCCGCGAGCCGCTCCGGGGTGGCCGTGCCACGCCGCAGAACCAGATCGACGGTGCCCCGCTGCAATTCCTCGACCATCGCCGAGGGGAACAGCTCGCGCACCGTGATCGACGGTGAATCCGGGTGCGCGATGAGCGGTTCCAGGAGGATGTACGTCTCTCGCGCCGTCACCGCGGGACTCCGCCCGACCACGAAAGGCGGGGGCGTCGTGGAACTGGCCTTGCGGGCCCGCAGGGCGAGCTGGCGGGCACCGGCGAGGAGCGTGGGAGCACCGTCGTACAGGCTCACCGCCGCGGGCGTGGGCGCCAGGCGGCGCCCCGACCGGACGAACAGCGCCACGCCCAGCTCGCGTTCGAGCTGCTTGAGTGCGGCCGAGAGCGCCTGCTGGCTCAGATGCAGGCGTGCCGCCGCAGCGGAGAGCGAGGGTTCCTCCATCGCGGCGACGAACTGCTCCAGCCTGCGCAGGTCGGGGACGGTGTCGTGGGTGGGCACCACCCCATATTCGCACAAGAGTTGATTGTGAATCATCCATGAAGTCTCGATTGTTGTTTGTCGATGCCGCGCCTACCGTTGGAATCGCAACACATTCGCATTCGACGAACAGGGAGAACGCAGTATGAGCATCCTCACGGGCAAGTCCGCAGTCGTCGCCGGTGGCGGCAAGAACCTCGGTGGTCTGGTGAGCCGCCACCTCGCCGGACTCGGTGCCAACGTGGCCGTGCACTACAACAGCGCCTCGTCGGAGGCGGAGGCCCGCGAGACCGCCGCGGCCGTCGAGGCCGAGGGCGGCAAGGCACTGCTGTTCCAGGGCGATCTCACCAAGCCGGCGAAGGTGGCCGAGCTCTTCGACGCGGCCAAGGACGCCTTCGGCGGCATCGACATCGCGGTCAACACCTCGGGCAAGGTGCTGCGCAAGCCGATCCTGGAAACGTCGGAGGTCGAGTACGACTCGATGTTCGACGTCAACGCCAAGGCCGCCTACTTCTTCATCAAGGAGGCCGGCCGCACGCTCAACGACAACGGTTCGCTGGTCACCGTGGTCACCGCGCTGCTCGGCGCTTTCACCGACGGCTACTCCACCTATGCGGGCGGCAAGAGCCCGGTGGAGCACTTCAACCGCGCGGCGGCCAAGGAGTACGGCGTGCGCGGCATCAACGTCAACGCCATCGCCCCCGGCCCCATGGACACCCCGTTCTTCTACGGCCAGGAGACCCCGGAGCGCGTCGAGTTCCACAAGTCGCAGGGCATGGGCAACCGCCTCACCCTGATCGACGACATCGCGCCGATCATCGACCTGCTGGTCACCCCGGGCGGCCACTGGATCACCGGGCAGACGCTGTTCGCCAACGGCGGCTACACCACGCGCTGACTTCGGTCGCCTTAGGATTGGGCGTCCCGTCGCTGCCCCGGAGGAGAACGAAGTGACTGAGGCCCATGCACCGTCGGTGCGCCACCGCCTGACTCGGATGACGGGGCGCGACCCCGAAGAAGAGGGGCGCACCGCCACCACGCTGGAACTGTTCTTCGACCTCACCTTCGTGGTGGTCTTCTCCCTGGCGGGCGTGCAACTGGCCGATGCCGTCGCGGAGGCGCATTACTTCACGGCCTTCCTGGGCTTCGGGTTCTGCGCCTTCGCGGCGATCTGGGCATGGATCAACTTCACCTGGATGGCCTCGGCGTTCGACACCGACGACTGGCTCTTCCGCGTGGTCACCATGCTGCAGATGCTGGGCGTCTGCATCATCGGCCTCGGCGTGGCGCCCTTCTTCGAGTCGATCACCGCCGGCCACACGCCCGATAACGGCGTGATCGTGCTGGGCTACGTGATCATGCGCGTGGCGATGCTGGCGCAGTGGACGCGGGTGGCGATCCAGTCGCCGCAGTACCGTCAGGCCGCGATCACCTACATCGTGGCCATCGTGATCGCCCAGATCGGCTGGATCTTCACCGCTCTCGCGCCGCTCACCCTGGGGCAGCTCAGCGTGGCCGGCCTACTGCTCTACGTGGTCGAACTCGGCGGCCCGTGGATCGCCGAGCGCAAACAGCGCACCCCGTGGAACCCGCACCACATCGCCGAGCGCTACGGCCTGCTCACCATCATCACCCTCGGCGAGGGCGTGGTGGGCACCGTGGTCGCCATGCAGGCGCTGGTCAAGGCGCAGGGCTGGAGCTTCGACGTCGGCGTCTTCGGCGTCGCCGCGCTGGCGGTGAACCTCTGCCTGTGGTGGATCTACTTCTCCATCCCCGTGGCGCACGCACTCGCGGCGAACAAGGACAAGTGCTTCCCGTGGGGCTACGGCCACATCGTGATCTTCATGGCCGTCGCCGCCGTGGGCGCGGGCCTGCACGTCGAGGCCCTCGGTGTCTCCCGCGAGGCGCACGTCAGCAACCTCGTGGTCGCCTCGGCGGTAGTGATCCCGGTGGGGATCGCCGTGCTCGGAATCGCCGTCATGGACGGCTATCTCACCGGATACGACGGTAAGCGGGCCGTCACCGTCGCGATCACCCTGCTGCTGCTCGGCGCCGGCCTGGTAGCGGTGCACTACGGCGCCACCCCGCTCGCCGTGGTGGTGTGGAGCGCCGTCGCCCTCGTGGTGCAGGTGCTCGCCGAAGAGTTCTGGTCCAGCTCACGCCGGGCGGAGCGACTGGCGGCCTGAATCAGGCCTTCGCCAGCCGCGCCTTCTCGGTCTCCACGTCGAAATCGGCGGGCGGCCAGTCGAGGTTCAGCTTCTCCAGCGCCTCGATGAGCAGCTCGGTGATCGCCAAGCGCGAGAACCACTTCCGGTCGGCCGGGATGATGTTCCAGGGCGCACCGTCGGTGTTCGTGCGGTCCAGCATGGCCTGATAGGCCTCCTGGTACTTCGGCCAGTAGCCGCGCTCGTCGATATCGGCGGGGTTGTATTTCCAGTACTTGTCGGGCCGGTCGAGCCGCTCCTGCAGGCGCTTCTTCTGCTCGTCGAGGGAGACGAACATCGCGCACTTGACGATGGTGGTGCCCGCGGCGATCAGATCGGCCTCGAAGTCGTTGATGATGTCGTACCGCGGCTCCCACACCGATGCCGGAACCAGATCGTGCACGCGCACCACCAGCACGTCCTCGTAGTGCGAGCGGTCGAAGACGCCGATCTGCCCGCCCTGGGGGGTCTGCTTGTGGATGCGCCACAGGAAGTCGTGCGCCAGCTCCTCCTCGGTCGGCTTGCCGAACGAGGCTGCCTTGACGCCCTGCGGATCGACCATCCCGATCACGTGCCGCACGATGCCGCCCTTGCCCGCGGTGTCCATCCCCTGGAGCACCAGCAGGATCGAGCGGTGATCGCCCGACCGGCCGTTCGCGTACAGCAACTCCTGCAATTCGGAGAGCCGCTCACCGCGTTCTGCTAACAGCTGCTCGCCGAGCGCCTTGTCACCGTCGAAACCGGGCTTGCCGCTCGTGTCGATGTCCGTGACCTGCGAGCCCGCCCGCCACCGCAGTGCCTCCGAGGCCGAGGTGGTCCAGCCGTCCGATCCGCTGTTCTTCGCCATTCCACAACCCTAGCCGCACCCTTCCGCCCCTCATGTCGGAGTTTCGGGCAAGATCGACTCGTGACGGTGGCAACTGGGGCGACGAAGCCCGAGCGTTCAGGGCCGGGATCGTCGAGCCCGTTCGGTACTCCGGACGAGGCGAAGCGACGGGACCTGCGCAAGATGAAGGCGGTCGCACTCGGCTTCCTGCTGGGCGCGGCCGTGATCTACCTGTTCTGCGAGTACCTCGACACCTACGGCTCCGATCTGCCGATCGCGGGCCCGTGGGTCGGATACGTGAAGGCGGCCGCCGAGGCCGGCATGGTCGGCGGTTTCGCGGACTGGTTCGCGGTGACGGCGCTGTTCCGGCATCCGCTCGGTATCCCGATCCCGCACACGGCGATCATCAAGAAGAAGAAGGACCAGCTCGGTGATGCGCTGGGCGGGTTCGTCGAGCAGAACTTCCTGACGCCCGATGTGATCGCGGAGAAGGTGGGCTCGCTCGAACTCACCGACCGCGTGGCCAATTGGATGGCCGACCCAGACAACTCGCAGAAGCTGGGCGCCGAGGCGGCGAAGCTGGTCAAGGTGATGAGCGAGGTGCTGCGCGACGAGGACGTCGAGGCGGTGCTCAACAGCACCATCATCAAGCGGCTCGCCGAGCCCGAGTGGGGGCCGCCGATCGGGCGGCTGGTCGAGACGCTGCTGCAGGAGCAGCGCCACCTGCCGCTGATCAACCTGCTCGCCGAGCGCGCGCACCACTGGGCCCTCGGGAGCCAGGGCGTGATCGACAAGATCGTCGACACCGACGGTCCGCAGTGGTCGCCCAAGTTCGTCAACTCGCTGCTGGGGGAGCGGATCTACCGCGAGCTCGTCGAGTTCACGTGGAAGGTGCGCAGCGATCCCGACCACGAGGTGCGGCACGCGATGAGCACCTTCCTGTGGGACTTCGCCTCGGATCTGCAGCACGATCCGCGCACCATCGCCAAGGTGGAGGACGTCAAGGCCGAGCTGATGGGGCGCGAGGAGGTGCGCACCGCGGCGCAGGCCGCCTGGCGCGCAGCCAAGCGGATGATCGAGGCCTCGGTCGAGGACCCCGATTCCACGCTGCGGTCCAAGTTCAGCGAGTCGGCCGCCCGGTTCGGCGTGCGACTGCGCGACGATCCGTCGCTGCGCGGCAAGGCCGACTACTGGGTGGACCGCTCCGTGCGGCACCTGGTGGCCAACTACGCCGGACAGATCACCTCGATCATCACCGACACCGTCGCTCGGTGGGACGTCGACGAGGCCTCCGAGAAGATCGAGCTCCAGGTGGGCCGCGATCTGCAGTTCATCCGGATCAACGGCACGGTCGTGGGCTCCATTGCGGGACTGCTGATCTACACCGTCACCCAGTTGTTGTTCTGATTTGCGATCATCGTGCTAACAAACTGCTTGCAAGAGTTAGCACTCAGTGTTAGCGTGGTGTCAGCCGCGCAGACGGGAGACCGGAAATGACGGACGAGGCCCAGCCGCAGGAGAAGCCGAGCGGTTCGGACATCGGCGAGTTCATCCGGGCGCAGCGTCTCGCGGCAGAGGTGTCCATCCGGCAGCTGGCCGAGAAGGCGGGGGTGTCCAACCCGTATCTCAGCCAGATCGAACGGGGGCTCCGTCGACCGTCCGCTGACGTGCTCGGGCAGATCGCCAAGGCGCTGAGGCTGTCGGCCGAGGTGCTCTACGTGCAGGCCGGGATCCTCGAGGAACGTGCGGAATCTCCCGTGCGTGACGCGCTGATAGCGGACACGGCCATCAACGAGCGGCAGAAGCAGGCGCTTCTCGATGTCTACGAGAGCTTCCGCCGCGAGAACGAGACTGCACTGAAGGAGATCCAACCATGACCGAGCAGAACCTGAAGACCCCGCTCTTCGCGACCATCGGTGCCGGCGACTACGCCTACGAGGCCGTCGCCGAGGTCATCGAGAAGCTGCGCGCCGCCGCGACCGACGCGTCGAAGGACTTCGACACCCGCGTCGCCGAGGCCAAGGCCAAGGTCGAGGAGGCCGCCGGCACCGCGACCGCGAAGCTGACCGACGCCAAGGACGGCCTGCCCAAGGACGTCGACGAGCTGCGCGCCCGCTTCACCTCGGACGAGCTGCGCAAGGTCGCCGCCGCCTACATCCAGGTCGCCACCGACATCTACGAGTCCCTCGCCGAGCGCGGCGAGTCGGCCTTCGAGCGGATCAAGTCCGGCTCGATCGTCGAGGACGCCACCGGCCAGGCCACCAAGGCGTACAACCAGGCCGTCGAGCTGACCGAGTCCTCGCTGGGCCAGGTCGCCGACGCCGCCAAGCAGGTCGGCGAGCGCGCCGCCAAGCTGGTCGGCCGCGCCGACGAGGAGGCCGCCGAGGCCGCCGACGAGGTCGCGAACAGCAAGTAATCCGCATCACTGATGTGCGAGCCCGGGCGCCCGGCGGCATTGCCGCCGGGCGCCCGACCTTTACCCTGGTGGCATGAACACATTCTGGACGGGCTACTTCACCATGACCACGGTCGCGCTGACCGTGGTGCAGCTGCTCGTCGTCGGTGGCGGCCTCTTCGCGCTGTTCCATGCGGCGCGCACCCCGGCGCAGGCGTTCACCGCCGCGAACAAGTGGCAGAAGAACTACTGGATCATCACGCTCGTCGTGTGCACCCTCTTCGCGATGGCCTACCTGAACGGCACCGGTGTCATCATCGGGGCGATCGGTTCGATGGTGTACCTGCTCGACGCCCGGCCCAAGCTCGACGAGGTCCGGCGTCCCCGCTATTGAGTAGAAGTTAGTAGGGTTGGTTCCATGAAGAATTCCAGCAAGCTCGCTCTCGGCGCCCTGGGCGCCCTGGGAGTCGGTGCGGCCGGCGCCGCTGCGGGTGCAGCGACCTATGTGCTCCGGGCCCCCGCGGTGCCGCAGGGCGCCAAGCTGATCGAGGACTACGCCGGTCCCCGGGAGGACGGCTTCGTCGTCTCGGGTGACGGCACCCGTCTGCACGTGCGCAGCTGGGGCCCCGTCGACGGTCCGGTCGCCGTGCTCGTGCACGGCTGGACCTGCAACGTCGCCAACTTCCCCGGCCAGGTCGAGCACCTGGTCGGCCGCGGCTACCGCGTGGTCACCTACGACCAGCGCGGCCACGGCGAATCGGAGCCCGGCGCCTTCGCGTACACCACCGGCGTGCTCGCCGACGATCTGCACGCGGTGCTCGGCGCCGCCGTCCCCGCCGACCGCAAGGCGCTGCTCGTGGGGCACAGCATGGGCGCCATCACCATCATGGCCTGGGCCGGCAAGTACACCGACGAGGTCGCCGAGCGGGCGCACCACGCCGTCCTCGTGTCCACCTACGCGCGCGACGCCGTGCCCGGATTCGTCGGGGCCACCCTGCTCGCGCCCGTGAACCGGCTCGCCCCGCGCTTCGTGGGCCGCGTCGGCTCGTCGGTGCTCGGATCGCCGATCAAGGTGCGCCACAACCGGCTCCACACCGCCGTCCTGCGCTACACCGCACTGTGCGGCTACTCCTCGTACGGCGCCGTCCGGTACACCGAGGACATGGTCGCGACCTGTCCCTCCGATGTCCGCGCCGAGTGGGGCCGCGTGCTCGCCGGTCTCGACGTGACCGACGGCCTGCAGAAGCTGACCATCCCCACCTCCGTGGTCGTGGGCCAGTTCGACCACCTCACCCCGCCCGCCGACGCCGAGGTCATCGCCGCCGAGCTGCGTCTCACCGGGCACCTCGACCGGTTCGCCGTGATCCGCGACGCCGGCCACATGCTGCCCATCGAGCAGCCGGAGAAGCTCAACGCCCTCCTCGACTCCATCGTCGACGAGGAGATCCCCGCGCCCGCGTAGGGATTCAACCGTCGAATCTGCGGAATTGTTCAGTTCGAAGCCTCTGGCCGGACAAAACCGCAGTTTCGACGACTCGCACCGGCCGCCGCGCTACCGTCGGCGTCGTGGGGGAGCTGTTACGCCCCTTCCGCGGCGGGGAGGCACTGGCGGAAGGGCTGTTGACGCGGCGTGAGCTGCGGTGCCACTACGTCGCCATGTACCCGGGCGTCTACCTGCATCGCGGCATCGCGATCACCGCGAAGAACCGCGCGGAATGCGCATGGCTGTGGTCGAGGCGCAGGGGAGTGCTGGCGGGACTGTCGGCAGCCGCTGCGCACGGCAGCAAGTGGATCGATGCCGGGCTTCCCGCCGAGCTGCTCCACCGCAATCACCGGTCGCCGCCCCTGCTCGGAGTCCACTCCGACGACCTGCATCGCGGAGAAGTGATGCTCTTCGGCGGGATTCGCGCCACCAGCGTCGCCCGGACGGCCTTCGACCTGGCCCGGTGGCACCCCGTCGACCAGGCGATAGCGCGGATCGACGCGCTCCTCGACGCCAACCCGCAGATCCAGAAGGCCGACATCCTCGCCGTGGCCGCCGCTCACCCGGGACGACGGGGCACCCGCGGCGTAGCGGGCGTCATCGATCTAGCGGACGCGGGTGCCCAGTCGCCGCGCGAGACGGCGACGCGGCTGCTCATCGTCCGAGCCGGCTTCCCTCGCCCGACCACGCAGCACCAGGTGTTCGAGGCCGGATACGGACTGGTCGCGCGCCTGGACATGGCGTATCCCGACTACCGCGTCGCCATCGAGTACGACGGAGACCAGCATTGGCTGGACCGGCGGCAACGCGCGCACGACATCGACCGCTACGAGCGACTCGAGCGGCTCGGGTGGACCGTCGTCCGCGTGGGCGCCGAACTGCTGGCCGAGCGCCCGCACGAGGTGGTGCGGCGATTGGAACGTAAGCTCCTCGCACGCGGTTGCCCCAAGACGTGGCCCGCCGCCGTCGATACTGCGAAAATGTACGCCTGAGGGCCTATCCGCGGACCGAACCGCAGTCTCGGCGACTCAGGAGAAGACGACGGTCTTGCGGCCGTGGACCAGGACGCGGTTCTCCAGGTGCCAGCGCAGACCGCGGGCGAGGACCACCTTCTCGATATCGCGGCCGCGCAGGACCATGTCGGTGGCCTCGTCGGAGTGGTCCACGCGGGTCACGTCCTGCTCGATGATCGGGCCGGCGTCGAGGTCGGCGGTCACGTAGTGGCAGGTGGCGCCGATCAGCTTCACGCCGCGGGCGAAGGCCTGATGGTACGGGCGGGCCCCGATGAACGACGGCAGGAAGCTGTGGTGGATGTTGATCGCCCGGCCGGCCCACTCCTCGCACAGCTCCGGCGGCAGCACCTGCATGAAGCGGGCCAGCACCACGGCGTCGGGATCCAGCGCGTTGGTCAACCGAGCGACCTCGGCGAAGGCCTGCGACTTGTCCTCGCCCGCGCCGGGGAAGGGCACGTAGTGGAACGGGATGCCCAGCCGGGACACGAAATCGCCCAGCTCGGGATGGTTGCCGATGACCGCGGCGATGCGCGCGTCCAGCTCGCCCGTCGCGACCCGCCCGACGAGATCGTGCAGGCAGTGGCCCTCCTTGCTGACCAGCACGACGATGTCCTTGGGGTCCGCGCTGGAGGTCAGTCGCCACTCCGTCTCGGGGCCGATATCGGCGGCCACCTCCGCGAACCGGGCGCGCAACTCGTCGAGCGGGATCGAGACGCTGTCGGCGCGCACCGCCTGGCGGGTGAAGAACCAGCCGGTGTCGGGGTCCGAGTGGTAGGCGGCCTCCACGATCCAGCCGCCCACGTCGGCGAGGAAGGTGGAGATCCTCGCGACGATGCCGGTGGTGTCGGGGCAGCCGAGAGTCAGGACGTAGCGGGTGTCGCGGGTCACGACCGGTATCGTCTCAGACGTGCTCACCCGATCCGAAGTCGCCGCCCTCGTCGACCACACGCTGCTCAAGCCCGAGGCCACCGAAAGCGCTGCGGCCGCGGCGTACCAGGAGGGGCTGGACCTGGGCGTCTACGCCGTCTGCCTCTCCCCGTCGATGCTGCCGCTGCGCGTCGCGCTCGACGCGCAGGAGGCGGACCGTCGGGCACCGAAGACCTGCGTGGTGGCCGGATTCCCCTCCGGCAAGCATCATTCGCTGATCAAGGCCGCCGAGGCCCGGATGGCGATCGAGGAGGGCGCGCACGAGGTCGACATGGTGATCGACGTGGGCCTCGCGCTCGCCGGGGAACTGGACCGCGTCTTCGCCGACGTGCTCACCGTGCGCGAGGCGATCGGCGCCGATCCGGTGCTCAAGGTGATCGTCGAATCGGCGGCCCTGCTGGAGTTCGGCAATGCCGATCTGCTCACCGAGGTGTGCAAGGTGTCGGTCAAGGGCGGTGCCACGTTCGTCAAGACCTCCACCGGGTTCCACCCGTCGGGCGGTGCCAGCGCGGAGGCCGTGGGCATCATGCGCGCCGCCGTCGGCCCGACGGTGGGCGTGAAGGCCTCGGGCGGCATCCGCACCGCCGATGCGGCCCGCGCGATGATCGATGCCGGCGCCAACCGGCTCGGCCTCTCGGGCACCCGCGCGGTGCTCGACGGTTTCCCGGAGTGACTCAGAGCCGCGCCGGCAGCGATGCGTAGCCGTACAGCGTCGACAGCCCGCGCGGCGTCCCCGGACCGTCCAGCGTGAGGTCGGGGAACCGGTCGAACAGCATCCGCAGTGCCACCACGCCCTCCATCCGGGCGAGGGCGGCGCCGATGCAGGCGTGGATGCCGAACCCGAAGGAGACGTTCTTCTTCGCCTCGGGCCGGGCCACGTCGAAGACGGCGGGATCGGGGAAGACCTTCGGATCACGGTTCGCGCCCGCCAGTTGCAGCGAGACCATGGTGCCCGCCGGCACCGCGGTGCCCAGGATCTCGGCGTCCTCGCGGGCGATCCGGGCGGTGCGCTGCACCGGGCTGGAGAACCGCAGGATCTCCTCGACGGCATTGGGCCACAGCTCCGGTTCGGCGCGCAACCGGTCGAGCTGCGCGGGGTGCTCCACCAGCGCGACGATGCCGTTCCCGATCAGGTTCACCGTGGTCTCGAAGCCGGCACCGATCAGCAGCGCCGCGTTCGTCACGAGCTCGCGGTCGGTGAGTTCGCCGCTGGACGCGAGCAGCGCGAACGGATGATCGCCGTCGCCGGCGGCCTTCACCCGGGCGAAATGCGCTGTGAGGTAGTCGTCGAGGCCGCGCAGCGCGCGGACCGCGCGCCGGTACACCGGCCAGGACAGACCGGGGTCGAGCAGCGGGGCGGCGGCCTCGCCCCATTCGAGCATGTAATCGTCGTCGTCCTCGGGGAGTCCGAGGAGCCTGCCGATCATCGTCACGGGCAGCCGGGCGGCGTAGTCCGTCACCAGATCCGGCGACGGCGCGGCGGCCATGGCGTCGAGCAGTTCCGCGCTCACCTGCACGGCCCGGTCGGTGAGCTGGTCGATGGCCTTCGGCGTGAAGGTGCGGGCGATCGGGTGCCGGTAGGCGGTGTGCGAGGGCGGCTCGCTCACCAGCATCGACGGTGGCTCAACGGGATTCGGCAGGTCCAGGTCGGTGGCCCGCAGCACGCGCTGCAGCGGGTCCGGGAATCCCATATCGGTGGGTTGGACGGTGCTGAACCGCTTGTCGCGCAGGATCTCCCGGCACGCCTGATGGTCGGCGGTGGTGATCCCCACGTCGCTGCGGGTGAGCGGGCCGGCCTCGCGGAGACGGTCGAACTGCGGGTACTGCGATCCGGGCTCGGTGTAGCCCAGCAGCATCTGCGCCATGACATCGCCGCGCGCGGCGCGCCGGGGCAGCGCGTACCGGGGTAGACCGTGCTGGATCGCCCACCGCACGCGCGTGGCGAGTGCCGCGGTCACCCCGGTGCGCATCAGATCACCGAGCAGCTCACGGCTCCCGTGTCGCCGCTGCTCTCGATGTCCTTCGGCAGCACGTTCTTACCGGTGTAGGTCACCGAGACGCCCTGGTCGGTCATCTTGAGATCGGAGGCGGTGAGGCCCTGCGGGGTGGGGATGTCGGCGATCGCGGTGATCAGCTGCTGGGCCAGATCGTCGGGCACACCCACACCCATGACCGAGGCCTTGCTCGCGGTGAGCACCACCTTGTTGTCCTGCAGGGTGGGCTTGAGGTTGATCGTGATCGGCACGATGATCGCGGTGCCGGTGATCTCGATCTGGTTGGCCGAGGTGTTGAGGTTCACCGTCGGGTTGCTCAGCACGCCGGTCTGCGAGACCTTGTTCTTGATGCCGTCGGCGGTGAAGGTGCCCTGGATGGTGGCATCGTCCACGCGGTTGTCACCGCTCGGCTCGACGCCCTTGAGCAGGATGTGCGCGTTGAGCCCCTCGGTGGCGTTGAGGCCGGTGGCCTGGATGTCGATCGAGGGCAGCTTGCCGGTGGCCTGCAGGATCATCGGCTTCTTGGACAGCGAGACGCTGACGTCGTTGGCCTTGGTGCCGTTCTTGATGTTCTCGCCCAGGCAGTTCTGCACGCTGTTGCGGAAGTAGAGCTCCGAGCCCACCAGCAGGATCACCAGCACGGCCACGAGGCCGGCCGCCGAGAGCCCGATGATCTTGGACTTCGACTTCTGCGAGCGCTGCGCGGGCGGCTGCGACGGTCCCACGTTCACCGGTCCCGCGGGTCCACCGGGGCCGGTGGGTCCACCCGGGCCGCCGGGGCCGGGACCGACGGGGCCGGGACCCGGACCGACGGGGCCGCGCTGCGCCGGGGGCGGGGTTGCGGCGTTCATCGGCGTGGTCTGCTGCGGCGAGGTCGGCAGCGGCACCGTCGCGTCCGTGCCCGGCTCGGGCTGCGAGTGCCGGCCGGCCTGCTGTGCCGGGTCCTGGGGCGTGCCGAGCCGCTGCGGGGCCGGCTGCTGCGGATTCGACTGCTGCGGTGCCTGCGGGGGCTGCTGCGGGCGCTCCCAGCCGGTCGGCGCGGGCTGCTGCCCCGGCTGGATCGGGCCGGAGTTCTCCGGGTTCTGCGGCTGCGGGCCCTGCGGGTTGTTCGGGTTCGTATCCATCGGCTGCGATTGTTCCCTATTCATCGGAGGTAGGTGGGTAGGAGCGGAAGGACGCGTCAGGAAACGGTGAAGTCCCGACGGTTGGCGAGCACGGGGAGCGCCGCGCGGACCTCGTCGATCCGGCCGAGTGGCAGGTCCACGATCAGCAGTTCGGGGGCGTCGCCCGCCGAGGCGAGCACGGCACCGTCGGGCCCGACGGCGAGCGAACCGCCCACCCCGAGCGGTGCGCCCTTCGGGTCCGGCGCGGCCGGGCGCGCCTGGTCGACGGCGAGCACGAAGCTGGTGCTGTCGAGCGCGCGGGCCCGGGCGAGGGTGGTGAAGGCGTCGAGCTTGCCGGGCCCGTCGCCCCACGAGGCCGGGGCCGCGATCACCCGCGCGCCCGCGTCCGCGAGAGCGGTGAACAGGGTGGGGAAGCGCAGGTCGTAGCAGGTGGTGAGCCCGACGGTGACCCCGTCCACCTCGACCGTCACGGCGCGCCCACCGGGCTCGACGGTGCGCGACTCCTGGAAGCCGAAGGCGTCGAAGAGGTGGATCTTGTCGTAGCCGGTGCGGGTGCCGTCCGGCGCGGCGGCGAGGAGGGTGTTGCGCACCCGGCCGTCGGAGCCGGGCGTGAACATGCCGGCCACCACGTGCACACCGGTGCGCGCGGCCGCGGCGGCGATCCGGTCGGCCCACGGCCCGTCCAGCGGTTCCGCGACCGGACCGAGCGGCACCCCGAACCGGCACTGGGTGGCCTCGGGGAAGACCGCGAGCCGCGCTCCCTGCGCCGCGGCGCGCTCCAGCGACTCCTCGACCAGCGCGGCATTGGCGCCGGGGTCGGTACCCGCGCCGATCTGCGCCAGTGCCACGCGGAGCGTTGTCATGCGCACCACACTACTGACTGCGGTTCGATACCGATCGAGCGCTGCGTACGGCCGCTACGGCGCCACCAGCGACCAGGCGACGGTGAGCAGGTTGTCGCGCGTGGGACGCCGCGGCGGGCGGGCGGCGCCGGCGGTCCGTTCCGCCAGGGCGGCACCGGCGGCCCGCCAGCGGATCCGGTTGCCGTAGGGCGCGTAGCCGGCGGCGTGATCCCAGCACTCGTCGGCCAGGGCGAGCAGCGCGTGGATCTTCTCGCCCGGCACGTTGTGGTGGATCAGGGCCTTCGGTAGCCGTTCGGCCAGGTCCGACGGGTGCTCGGTGAACCCCGGATGCCAGGCCAGCGTCAGCGTTCGCGGACCGTCGGCGTCGAGGGTGAGCCAGCAGCACCGTCGGCCCAGCTCGTCGCAGGTGCCCTCGATGAACACCCCGCCGGGCGCGAGCCGCGATGTCACCGAGTGCCAGGCGTCGTGCACCTCGGCCTCGTCGTACTGGCGCAGCACGTTGAAGGCCCGCACCAGGTTCGGCCGCAGGCCGGCGAGTTCGAAGCCGCCGCGCGCGAACTCGACACCGTCGCGGCCGGGAACCACCCGCTCGGGGTCGATCTCCAGGCCGGTCACGCGGACCGTCGGATTCACGCGGCGCAGCCAGGACGCCCATTCCAGAGTGGTGTTCGGCCGCGCCCCGTACCCGAGGTCGACGGCGAGCGGCGCCGGCCCGGCGAGCGCCTGCGCCACGGCGGGCGCGTGCGCCGACCAGCGGTCACTGCGCCGCAACCGGTTCAGGCCCGTGGTGCCCCGGGTGATCCGTCCCTCGGGGGCGGGCACCGGTCAGTCGTTCTTGTCGACCCAGTACTTGAGGTACTCGGCCTCGGCGCGGAACAGGTCCACCAGGTTGATCAGGATCAGCTGCTCGAGCTTGGTGCCCACGAAGGGCACGAAGACCTTGACCACGGTGGTGTACCGCATGGTGGAGCCGGTCTCGGTGTTGAACAGGTCGCACTCGCCCTTGAGCGAGCCGGGGCCGGCGGGGATCGAGGCCTTGTAATCGCCCAGCGAGTGCTCGCCGTCCCATGCGCCGTAGAACTCCTGGCGCGTGATGATCATGTCCTTCTTCACCACACCCTGCGCGATGGGCGGCAGGTACTCGTGCGGGAGGTTCTGCTTCTGGACGACGGTGATGCCCTCGTCGTCGACGTCGAACTCGGCGAGCTCCGACAGCGGGGTCAGATTCCGGAAGTCCGTCATCTTGTCGTCCCAGTACTGCTTCGTGGAGTACGCGTTGTAGAAGACCTCGGCCGGGAAGGGGAAGCGCGCCGAATAGCTGAGACGTCGTGCCATGTGGGGGAACTCTACAAGGTGATCAGTGCTGCGCGATCCAAGCCAGCGTGAACTCGCGCTCGTTCTCCATCAGTTCCTGCAGGTTCTCGATCACCAGCGACTCGACCTTCGAGGCCACGAAGGGGATCGACACGGCGGCCTCGCCGCGGGCGGTGATCCGGGCGCCCTCGGGTCCGGCCTCCAGGACGGCGCTGCCGGACAGGTGCGCGGGGACCCCGTCGATGGTGGCGGAGAAGGTGCCCTCGCAGCGGGTGCCGTCGAACGGGCCCCACTCCTCGGTCCGCTCGATCTGCAGGCCACCCGGCTTGATCGCGGTCACCACGGAGGGCAGTTTGTCGGCGCCGATCGTGTACGTGACCACCACGCGGACCGAGCGGGTATCGGGTGCCGCGGCGTCACCGGACACGGTGAGCTCGGTGATCTTCGCGTCGTCGCCGCCCACCTCGGCCACCCGGGCGGGCCAGTACTGCGCGTCGGTGAACGCGGCGTGCAGGGCGGCCGGACTGGTGGCGTAGTCGAGCGAGCGCTCGAGGCGGGTGGTCATGGCAGTACACGTTACCGTTGCGGGGTGTCGATACTGCTCTCGGACTTGACCACGCTGCGCCTCGGTGGTCCGGCGCGCGGGTACGTGCGCTGCGAATCGGGCGCCGAGGTGGCTGCCGCCGTGACGCGCTGCGATGCCGCCGGGGAGCCCGTGCTGGTGGTGGGCGGCGGATCGAACCTGGTGATCTCGGACGAGGGGTTCGCCGGCACCGTGGTGCACCTGGCCGGGCACGGCGTGGCGATCGACGGCACCACCGTGACCGCATTCGCCGGTGTCACCTGGGACGAGGTGGTCGCGGCCACCGTCGACGCGGGACTCGGCGGGCTGGAGTGCCTGTCCGGCATCCCCGGCTCCGCGGGCGCCACGCCCGTGCAGAACGTGGGCGCGTACGGCGTCGAGGTCGCGGCCTGGCTCGAGGCGGTGGAGCTGTACCACCGGGCCACGGGCGAGACGGCCTGGGTCGCCCCCGACGATCTGCAGCTGGCCTACCGGACCTCGCGCCTGAAGGCCTCCGATTCCGACATCGTGCTGTCGGTGCGGTTCGCCCTCACCGACGGTGCCAGCGCCCCGATCCGGTACGGCGAGCTGGCCCGCGCCCTCGGCGTCGAGCCCGGCGGCACCGTCGACCCGCGTGCCGCCCGCGAGCAGGTCCTGGCGCTGCGGCGCGGCAAGGGCATGGTGCTCGACCCGGCCGATCACGACACCTGGAGCGTGGGCTCCTTCTTCACCAACCCGGTGGTGCCCGACGACGGTGCCGCCGTCGCCCGGATCGAGGCCGCCACGGGGGAGACGCCGCCGCAGTACCCCGCCCCCGACGGGGTGAAGCTGTCCGCCGGCTGGCTGATCGAGCGGGCCGGATTCGGCAAGGGTTTCTCCGGCGGCCGCACCGGCGTCTCGCTGTCCACCAAGCACACGCTGGCGCTCACCAACCGCGGCTCCGGCACCACGGCCGAGTTGCTCTCGCTCGCAGCCGAAGTCCGAGATGGGGTGTTCGCCCGATTCGGTGTGGAGCTGCACCCGGAGCCGGTCCTGGTGGGCAGCGACCTCCCAGGAACGACCGGTAGAATCCATTAGATGTTCGACATGTTTCGCGCGCCCTTCGGGCGGCGCGCATTCCTCGGTGCGTCCGTGGCCTCGATCGCCGCGGTCGCCGCGGCGTGCACCCGCGACGGCGACCCCCTCGCATCCACGGCGCAGGCGCCCACCATCAGCTACAGCCCGGCGGGCGAGACCAAGCCCGGGCCGCTCACGACCGTCTCGGTGAAGGCGGAGGGTGGCACCTTCCGGCCGGGTGTCACGCTCACCAACACGGCGTCGGGCAAGGCGGTCAAGCTCACCGCCGCGCCCGACGGTGCCACCTACACCGCGGCCGAACCGCTCGGCTACGGCGCCACGTACCGCTGGTCGGGCATCGCCGACGGCCCGGGCGGCACGTGGACCAAGATCGATCACAGCGTGACCGTGGTGGATCCGGACTCCACCATGTCGGTGGTGGTCAACGTGGCCGACGGTGCCGAGGTGGGCATCGCGGCACCGCTCATCCTCAAGTTCTCCGGCACCGTCAATGACAAGGCGACGGTGGAGAAGGCGCTCAAGGTCACCACCACTCCGGCCACGGAGGGCTCGTGGGCGTGGCTGCCCGAGGACAACGGCTCGCGCGCGCACTGGCGTCCCAAGCAGTACTGGGCACCGGGCACCAAGGTGGCCATGAACGGTGCGCTGTACGGGCTCGACCACGGCGGTGGCGTGTACGGCGCCGCCGATGTGACGAGCGAATTCACCATCGGCCGAGCGCAGATCGTCAAGGCCTCCGCGCCCTCGCACCGGATCCGGGTGATGCGCGGCGATCAGGTGCATTTGGATCTGCCGTGTTCTTACGGCGAGGCCGACTTGCCGCGCAACGTGACTCGCTCCGGCATCCACGTGGTGAGCGAGAAGCACGAGGACTTCGCCATGTCCAATCCCGCCGCCGGCTACTTCAACGTGCGTGAGCGGTGGGCGGTGCGGATCTCCAACAACGGCGAATTCATCCACGCCAACCCGCAAACCGTGGGCAACCAGGGTGCGTCCAACGTGACCAACGGGTGCATCAATTTGTCGTTGGCAGATGCCGAGTCGTATTTCCGCAGTGCCATCTACGGCGATCCGGTCGAGGTGAGCGGTACGTCGATCGAGCTGTCGGCCGCCGACGGAGACATCTACGACTGGGCCATAGACTGGCCCACATGGCAATCGATGTCGGCTCTGCACCGCACCTAGGTCCCGGGCGGACCGTCTCCGCCGATGTCGCGTGCACGGTGCTCGCGCCCACGCTGCTCGAGTACCAGGTGACCGTCGCCCGGGTGCCCGGACTCGACGTCCGGGAATCCTTGCGGCTCACCGTCGACGGTGTGCCGCACCAGCTGCACGAGGTGATCGGCCCGCACGGCACCCGGATCCACCGGGCCTCGGTCGGCGGGGGCGTCGCGCACCTGGAGTACCGCGCGGAAGTCCTCGGCACGGCGATGCCCGAGCCGAGCGACGACTACCTGTCGACGCTGTATCTGCGCCCCTCGCGGTACGCACCGGTCGATCGCTTCTTCGGCTTCGCCGGCACGCAGTTCCCCGGCTCGATGAGCGATGCGGAAAAGGCGATCGCCGTGCGCGAGTTCGTCGCTGGACGCCTGGACTACCTGCCGGGTGCGAGCACCCCGTTCGACGGTGCCTCGGAGACCCTGCTGGCCTCGGCCGGCGTCTGCCGCGACTACGCGCACCTGACCGTCGCGCTGCTGCGGGCGCTGAAGGTGCCCGCGCGGATGACCGCGGTGTTCGCGCCGGGGTGCGATCCGATGGACTTCCACGCGGTGACGGAGGCGCTCGTGGAGGGCCGCTGGTACGTGCTCGACGCCACCGGGCTCGCGCCGCGCGCCACCATGATGCGCATCGCCACCGGACGCGATGCCTCCGATATCGCTTTCCTGGACAACCACGGCGGATCCATCCGCCTGGATCGGCTCACCGTCGGAGCGACGGCGAATCGCGATCTGCCCAAGGATGATCCGCGAGCATTGGTCGCGCTCACCTGAGCGTGAGCAGCTCCTCGAAGACCGCGCGCACGTCCTGCGGGTCGTCGATGCGGAACCGGGCGGCGGTGGCACCGTCGCCCACCTTGATCGAGATGTCGCCGGGCTCGGTGAGTACGGCGAAGGCCTTCTCGTCGGTCACGTCGTCGCCGAGGTAGAGCACGGCGGCGGCGCCGGTGCGCTCGCGCAGCGCCGTGAGGGCGCGTCCCTTGGAGGCCTCGAGCACCGTGAGCTCGAGCACCGCCTTACCGTCGGTCGCGTGCACGCCGGGCAGGGCGGCGGGGCCCCGCCGGGCCCGTTCGATGGCCTCGGAGCCGTTCCCGGCCACCACGTTCCGCACGTGCAATGCGCCGCCGAGCGGTTTGGGCTCCACGGCCGCGCCGGGGAAGTCCGCGGCGATGGCGTGCAGCTGCGCGAGCACCGTGTCCCGGCGATCCCGCGCGGCGGCGTCGAGTGCGCCCTCGAGCCCGTCCTCCCATTCGGCCCCGTGGCTGCCCACCGTCACGAGGGGCGGTCGGGCGCCGGAAAGCCGTCCGAGCGTGGCCCGGTCGCGGCCGGAGATCAGGGCGACCGTGACCCCGGGCCGGCCGGACAGTGCGGTGAGCGCCTCCACCGTCCCGGGCAGCGGGAACGCCGCCGCCGGATCGGAGACGATGGGCGCCACCACACCGTCGTAGTCGGTGGCCACCAGAACCGTGGGCAGCGCGGCGAATCCGCCGAGCGCCGCGCGCAGCTCGGTCACTGCTTCGGTGCCTCGTCGACCCGACCGGACAGGGTCTGCAGGAAGGAGCGGGCCCAGCGGTCCACGTCGTACTGGAGCACCTGGCGGCGCATGCTGCGGATGCGGCGTTTGCCGTCCTCCGGGTCCTGGTGCACGGCCTCGTCGATGGCGTTCTTCACGCCCTCCAGATCGTGCGGGTTGCACTGGTACGCCTGGCGGAGTTCCGCTGCGGCGCCGGTGAACTCGCTGAGCACCAGCGCTCCGGTCGAATCGGTGCGGCAGGCCAGGTACTCCTTCGCGACCAGGTTCATCCCGTCGCGCAGCGGGGTCACCAGCATCACGTCGGCGGCGCCGAAGAAGGCCACCAGCTCGGTGCGGGGCACCGGCTTGTGGATGTAGTGGATCACGGGATGGCCCACGCGGCCGAAGTCGCCGTTGATCCGCCCCACCTGGCGTTCGATGTCGTTGCGCATCGCCTTGTAGGACTCGACCCGTTCGCGCGAGGGCGTGGCCAGCTGCACGAAGACGTGCCGCTCCGGATCGAGCCGTCCCTCCTGGTACAGCTCGCCGATGGCGCGCAGCCGCACATCGATGCCCTTGGTGTAGTCGAGGCGGTCCACGCCGAGCATGATCTTCTCGGGATTGCCGAGTTCCTTGCGCAGGCCGCGGGTGCGCTTGCGGGTCTCCGGCAGCTTCGATGTGGCGGCCAGATCGGCGGAGTCGATCGAGATCGGGAAGGCACCCACCCGCACCGAGCGGAAGCCCACGGTGACCACGCCGAACTTCGAGCGC
This sequence comes from Tsukamurella sp. TY48, assembly GCF_019656655.1. Lineage (GTDB taxonomy): Bacteria > Actinomycetota > Actinomycetes > Mycobacteriales > Mycobacteriaceae > Tsukamurella > Tsukamurella strandjordii. The sequence continues at coordinate 2,533,927 of NZ_BPMV01000001.1, forward strand.
ACGCCGATCGAGCCCTTGCTGGTGGGGTAGCCGGCCAGCCGTTTGGCCAGGTAGAGGAAGTTCTGGGCGCCACCGGGCAGGTGGAAGCCCACCAGATCGGCGCCGAGGATGCCCTCGATGATCTCGCGCCGCCACGGCATCTGCATGAACAGCTCGACCGGCGGGAACGGGATGTGCAGGAAGAAGCCGATCTTCACGTCCGGCCGCAGCATCCGCAGCATCTTGGGGACCAGTTGCAGCTGGTAGTCCTGCACCCAGACGGTGGCGCCCTTCGCGGCCACCTTCGCGGTCTCCTCCGCGAACCGCCGGTTCACCTCGACGTAGGTGTTCCACCACTCCCGGTGGTACTCGGGCTTGACGATCACATCGTGGTACAGCGGCCAGAGGCTGCCGTTGGAGAAGCCCTCGTAGTGCTCCTCGACCTCCTGGGCGCTGAGCTCGACCGGGACGAGGAGCATGTCCTCGCCCTCGATCGGTTCGCCGCCGACGTCGGGAGCGCCGGGCCAGCCGACCCACGCGCCGTTGCGGGCGCTGAGGATCGGCTTGAGCGCCGTCACCAGGCCGCCGGGGGCTTCCTTCCACGTGAGCGTGCCGTCGGGGGCGCGCTCCACGTCGACGGGGAGCCGGTTGGCCACCACGATGAACTCGGCACCTTCTGTGGAGATCTCAGTGGCGGCCACGGTGGCTTAGGCCTCCTTGGGGCCGATGCCCAGCATCGACAGCAGCATCCGGCACTCGTCGGCGTCGGTCGCGTACGCGGCGACGACCCGCTGGGCCTGACGTGCGGTCTCGTCCGCTACGGGCTCGAGATCCTCGTCGCTGATCTCCGTGGTCTTCGGGGGCATCTGCACACCTTCGTTTCTCATTGACAACCGGAACTAGTTTACCCGCGGACCCGCCGGAACGTGATTCTGGCGATCCGCGGCCGGCGGATGGTGCGTGCCAGCCACTCGCCGAAGGTCACGCCGGCCGCGAGTGCGCAGCCCACGGCCAGCGCCGTGGCCATGTTGGTCAGGGCGGCGGTGGTCTGTCCGGCCATCAGCTCGGACAGGCCGCGGTACACCGCGAGGCCGGGGACCAGGGGCGTGATGCCGGCGACGGCCACGATGAGCGGGGGCACCACGGCGCGGCGGGCCAGGAGGCCGCCGGCCAGGCCGACGGTGGAGGCCGCCGCGGTGGACGCGACGATCGGGCCGAGCCCCAGGTTGAGGATCGACCCGGCCACCAGGGCGCCCGCGCAGCCCGCGAGGAAGGACGTGGTGAGTGCCCGCATCTGGGCGTAGCTCGCGAGGGCGAAGGCCGCGGCGGCGATACCGCCGGTGACCACCAGGATCGGCAGCGGTGCGTAGTCGAACGGTGCCTGCTGCAGCGGTGGGAGGGTGGCGCCCAGCTCGGAGGTGACGCGCAGCGCCATGCCGACGCCGGCCACCACGCCGCCGGTGAACACCACCACCTCGAAGAACCGGGCGGCGCCCGTGACGGGTGCGCCGGTGATGGCGTCCTGCACCGAGCCGACCAGGGAGAGTCCGGCCATCAGCACGATGATTCCCGAGACGATCACCCGGTAGGGCTCGACCTCCCAGCCGTAGACCAGGGACAGCCGGTAGATCAGCGCCGCGGGCAGGGTGGCGAGGAAACCGCCCACCACCTGCTGGAAGAAGTAGGGCAGGCCGATCTGGCCGAGGCGCACGTTCACCGCGTAGATGAGGGCGGTCGAGACGAACGAGACCGCGGCCAGCGGCAGCGCGCCACCGAGTAGCAGGGTGAGCGCGCCGGCCATGATCGCCCAGCCGGCGATGGCGACGGCGCGCGGATACGGGTGGCCGGCGCTCATGATCTCGTCCAGCTCGCGCTGCGCCACATCGGGCCGGATCACGCCGCGGCCGATGCGCCGCACCAGGGAGTCCACCTGTGCGAGCCGGGTGTAGTCCAGCGAGCGGTGGTTCACGGTGCGCAGGTAGGTCGACGGTGGCAGGCCCCGTCCGCGCTGCACGGACACGGTGATCGCGTTGTAGGTCACCGTCACGGTGCAGTCGTCGATGCCGTAGGTGGCGGCCACGTACCGGACCTGGGCCTCGGTGTCGACGGCGCCGGTGCCGGAGTCGAGCAGCACCGCGCCCACCTTCATGGCCACCTCGAGGACCTCGCCGACGGTCTCGGTGTCGCGCAGGTCGATGGGTTGCAGCGGAGTGACGACGGGCAGCCCAGCGGTGTCCGCGGTGGCCGCGCGGCGGCCGGTCAGTGCCTGGACGCCGTGGGCGATCCGGTTGCGGAGCGCGAGCTTCACCTTCGGGGGACCTCCTCGATCACTGCGGTGCAGACCGTGAGCGTCTCACCCCGTGCACACCGTTGTCACCCCGGCCCGGGTCCGTGCGTGTCGGCGGCCAGCACTGCGTCGGCGGACCGAGTTCGCCGTGGCGCCGTCGTGGCTGCGCCTGCCCGGCATCGTCGCCTCGGCGCTGCGGGGCTGAGGCGTGTGGAGCCCCCGGTCGGGATTGAACCGACGACCTTCGCTTTACAAGAGCGGTGCTCTACCACTGAGCTACGGAGGCGGGCGGCCGTGGGGCCGTCGGAGCACAGCATATCGTTGCGTCATGACTGACTCCTTCGAGACCATCAGCTGGACCGTGGACGGCGACGGTGTCGCGACCCTGCTGCTGGACCGGCCCGATCAGCTCAACGCGTTCAGCGTGACGATGGCGCGCGAGCTCACCGAGTTCTTCGAGGTGCACGCGCACAGTGACGAGATCCGCGCCGTGGTGGTCACCGGCTCGGGCCGCGCCTTCTGCGCGGGTATGGACCTCACCGGTGAGGGCAACGTCTTCGGGCTCGACGAGACGATCGACCCGCCCACGCCGGAGGAGTTCGTCGCGAACTACGACCAGCCGCCCTTCCAGGACGGCGTGCGCGACACCGGCGGCAAGCTCACGCTGGCGATCTACTCGCTGCCCAAGCCCGTGATCGCCGCGATCAACGGCCCCGCGGTGGGCATCGGCGCCACGATGACCCTCGCGATGGACACCCGGCTGGCGTCCACGAAGGCGCGGATCGGCTTCGTCTTCGGGCGCCTCGGCATCGTCATGGAGGCGTGTTCGAGCTGGTTCCTGCCCCGCATCGTCGGGCCGTCGCAGGCGCTGGAGTGGGTGTACTCCGCCGACATCCTCACCGCCGAGGAGGCGCACGCAGGCCGGCTGGTGCGCAGCATCCACGAGCCCGACGAGCTGGTGGGCGCTGCCCAGGAGCTGGCCCGGTCCTGGGTGAAGGGGCGATCCGCCGTGGGCGTGGCGATCAACAAGCAGCTGATCTACCGCGGTCTCGGCGCGGCCACCCCGTTGGAGCAGCATCTGGCGGATTCGCTGGGCATGTATTACACGTCGATCGGCGACGGCAAGGAGGGCGTCGCGGCGTTCCTGGAGAAGCGCTCGCCCGAGTTCACCTCGCGAGCGTCCGCGGTGCCGCGCATCGTCGCCGACTGACGACGGTGACGGTTCGGTGAAGGTCCGGCCGGGATCGGCTCGGGAGCCCGCTTCCCGATCTATCGTTGACGGTATCCCCATGGGGGGATGCTGACACCCGATCGGAGGCCGCGCATCATGTCGAACCCCGGAGGTCTGCCCGAGCCGCCGATCCTGAGCCGCATCCGCGAATCGCTCATCGGCGACGATCAGGTGTTCCCGGGTCCCTTCGGTCCGCGCCGAGTGACCTACGCCGATTACACCGCCTCGGGACGTTCGCTGAGCTTCATCGAGGACTTCATCCGCGACGAGGTGCTCCCGCGGTACGCGAACACCCACACCGAGTCGAGCGGGACCGGCCTGCAGACCACTCGACTGCGGGAGGACGCGCGCCGGATCATCCGCGAGACCGTCGGCGGCGACGACGAGACGGTGGTCATCTTCACCGGCTCGGGCTGCACCGGCGCGATCGACAAGCTGGTCGGCGTGCTGGGCCTGCGGATCCCCGACGATCTGGACCGGCGCTATCACCTGAGCGATGCGATCCCGCCGGAGGAGCGGCCGGTGGTCTTCATCGGCCCGTACGAGCACCACTCCAACGAGCTGCCGTGGCGCGAATCGATCGCCGACGTGGTGGTGATCGACCAGGACGCCGACGGGCACATCGACGTGACCGCGCTGGACGCCGCGCTCGACCGGTACCGGGACCGGCCGCTCAAGATCGGCTCCTTCTCGGCCGCCAGCAACGTGACCGGCATCCTCAGCGACACCGGGCGGATCAGCGCTCTCCTGCACGCCCACGGCGCGCTGTCGTTCTGGGACTTCGCCGCCGCCGGACCGTACGTGGACATCGAGATGTACCAGGGCGATCCGGCGCGCGCGCTGGGCACCGGCGCCTACAAGGACGCGATCTTCCTCAGTCCGCACAAGTTCGTCGGCGGACCGGGCACCCCGGGGGTGCTGGTGATCCGCCGGGAGCTGCTGCGCAACCGGGTGCCCGTCGTCCCCGGCGGCGGCACCGTGACCTACGTGAACCCCGACGATCACCAGTACGTCGACGATCCCGCGCAGCGTGAGGAGGCCGGGACCCCGGCGATCGTCGAATCCATCCGCGCGGGGCTGGTTTTCGACCTCAAGCGCGAGGTGGGGGTCGAGGTGATCAAGGCGCACGAGGAGGATCTGCTGCGCCGCGCTGTGGCCCGCTGGCAGGCGGAGCCGGCGATCGAGATCCTCGGCAACCTGGACGCGGACCGGCTCTCGATCCTGTCCTTCGTGGTGCGCTCGCCCACCGGGAAGTTCCTGCACCACAACTTCGTCGTGGCCCTGCTCAACGACGTCTTCGGCATCCAGTCCCGCGGCGGCTGCTCGTGCGCCGGCCCGTACGGGCATCGGCTGCTGGGCATCGATCTCGATCACTCCCGCGAGTTCGAGCGCGAGATCACCCGGGGCTGTGAGGGGATCAAGCCCGGCTGGGTGCGGGTGAACCTCAACTACTTCATCTCGGAGGCCGTCTTCGACTACCTCGTGGAGGCGGTGCTGATGGTGGCCCGCGAGGGGTGGAAGCTGCTGCCCGACTATCGGTTCGAACCGGAGACGGGGCTGTGGCGGCATCGCCGGGGCGCGGTGGAGCCGCTCGTCCGGCTCACCGATGTCAGTTACGACGAGCAGGGCCGTATGTCGTACCCGCAGCACGACGACCGCGCGCCCGAGAGCGCCCTGGCGGGCTACCTCGCCGAGGCTCAGGCGGTGTTCGCCGTGGCCTCCCCGGTCGAGGCCGCACCGGCGGAGCTCTCCGCCGATTTCGATCATCTGCGCTGGTTCGATCTTCCGGTGGACTGCCTGGAGGCCTGACCTCCGCGCACCGTCGGGAGGGCATACGATGCACGGCATGGAGATCCGTGACGCCCAGCCCTCCGACCTGCCGGCGATCCTCGTCATCCACAACGACGCGGTGGAGAACTCCACGGCCATCTGGTCGGAGGAGACCTCCGACCTCGCCGAGCGCACGGCATGGCTGGAGGAGCGGCGCGCCGGGGGCTTCCCGGTGCTGGTGGCGATCGTCGACGGCGAGCTCGGCGGTTACGCCAGCTACGGCCCGTTCCGCGCGAAGACCGGCTACCGATACACGGTGGAGAACTCGGTGTACGTGGCCGACGGGTTCTACCGGCGCGGTATCGCCGAGGCGCTGATGAATGCGCTGATCGATCGGGCGAAGCAGTCGGATGTGCACGTGGTGGTGGCGGCGATCGAGGAGTCGAACCACGCCTCCGTCGCGCTGCACCGCAAGCTCGGCTTCCGGGTGACCGGCCAGATGCCTCAGGTGGGTATGAAGTTCGGCCGCTGGCTCGATCTCGTGCTCATGCAGCGCATCCTCTGATCAACCGTCGGCCGGATGCGCCGTCGCGTTCTCGACGATGATCTCGGCCAGCTCGTCGGGACGCTCGTCCGGGATCCAGTGGCTCACCCCGTCCAGCACGATCAGCCGGAACGGCGCCTGCACGTAGTCCTCGGTCAGTTCCGCGCCGCGGCGGGCGAGCGCGACATCGCCCGAACTCCAGATGTGCGTCGTGGGGCTGGTGACCTTCGCGCTCGGCGGGCGGGTCCCCACGAAGGGCATGCCGCGGTACCAGTTCAGCCCGCCGCCCAGCAGGCCGGGCGTGACGATCTCGTCGAGGACTACCGCCTGCGCCTCCTCGGGCATACCTGCGCGGGCCAGGAACTTCGAGAACAGGTCGGGACGGCGGGCGGCGAGCAGCTCGGGCAGCACGGGGATCTGGAAGAGCAGCATGTAGTACGAGAGCAGGGCCTGATTCGAGCTGGCCATCGACCGCAGGAAGGCGAGCGGGTGCGGCACCGACACCGTGGTCAGGGTGCGCACCGACGCGGGATGCTCTGCCGCAGTCTGCCAGGCCACCGCGGCGCCCCAGTCGTGCCCGACGAGGTGCGCGGGGCCCGTGATGCGGAGCAGCTCGGCGATATCGGCGACCAGCTCCGCGCTGCGGTAGTCGTAGCGGCGCTGCGGCTTCGCCGTCGCGGAGTAGCCGCGCTGCCAGGGGATCACGGTGCGGTAGCCGCGCTCGTGCAACGCCGCGGCGGTCGCCTCCCACGAGGTGGGGGTCTGCGGGAATCCGTGCAGCAGCACCACGATCTCGCCGTCGATCGGTCCGGTGTCCACCACCGGGAAGGTCAGCCCCGCGCGCTGGAAGCCGCTGATCCGCTCAGTCATGCTCACCACTCAACCATCCCGTCTTCGGTTCGGCATCCGACCTGGGGCGGATCGTCGTCGTGACTCAGGCCTTCTTGCGCACCTCGTAGCCGCTCACGATGGACAGCCGGTTGAAGGCGTTGATCGCGATGGCGGCCCAGATCAGCGCGGCGGTCTGATCGGTGTCGAGCACATCGGTGGCGCGGTCGTAGGCGATGTCGGCGGCGTGGTGCGGCGGCAGGTTCGTCACCAGCTCGGCGATCTCCAGCGCGGCGCGCTGCTGATCGTCGAACAGGGCGGGCGCATCGCGCCAGGCGGGGAGCACGGCGATCTGCTGTTCGGTGAGGCCGGCCGCGATGCCGAGGTCGTGATGCAGCGACAGGCAGTACGCGCAGCCGTTGATCTGCGAGCACCGCAGGTTCACCAGCTCCACCACGGCCCGGCTCAGTCCCGCCGCGGCGGCCACGGTGCCGACCTCGGTCGAGACCCCCACCAGTTTCTTGTACGTCTCGGGTGACGCCTTGTCGATGCGAACGCGTTCGGCTGCCATGGCACCTAGGCTAGTTCCATGAGCAATGTCGATCCGGATCCGCAGGAGATCGAATGCACGGCCGGGGGCGGCTCCGGCACCGTCGAGGTCATCGCCGCGCGGGAGGTGCCGCTCGGCGGGCCCCGGGCGATGACGGTGCGCCGCACGCTGCCCACGCACGACCGGTCGATGATCGGCGCCTGGTGTTTCGCCGACCACTACGGCCCCGACGACGTGACGAGCACGGGCGGGATGAACGTGCCGCCGCACCCGCATACCGGATTGCAAACGGTGAGCTGGCTGTTCGAGGGCGAGATCGAGCACACCGACAGCGCCGGCGTGCACGCTCCGGTGCTGCCGGGCGAGCTGAACCTCATGTCCGCCGGCTTCGGTATCAGCCACTCGGAGGTGTCGACCCCGCAGACGGAGCGGCTGCACGGCGTGCAACTGTGGCTCGCGCTGCCCGATCGGGTGCGCAATGCCGACAACGGCTTCCAGCACTACGCCCCGCCCACCGTCGACCTGCCCGACGTCCGTGCCGACGGGCCCGGCGGCACCGTGAAGGTGTTCATCGGTGAGCTGGCGGGCAGTGCCGCCGAGGTGTCCACCGCGACGCCGCTGCTCGGCGCCGAGCTCGTGCTCGCCCCGGGTGCCCGCGTCGCGCTCGCGGTGAATCCCGATTTCGAGCACGGGGTCCTGCTGGACACCGAGCGCCTGCTGTTCGACGGTGTCGCGCTCGCCCGCGGCGACCTCGGCTACGTGGGCACGGGGCTCGGCGGGATCCGCCTGCACAATCCCACCGACGTCCCGGCGCGCGCCGTTCTGCTCGGCGGAGTCCCGTTCGACGAGGACATCGTGATGTGGTGGAACTTCGTCGGCCGCAGCCACGAGGACATCGCCCGCTACCGCGAGGAATGGCAGGCGCGGGACGTGCGTTTCGGCAGTGTGGACGGTTGGCGTGACGATCAGTACCTGCCCGCCCCGCCGCTGCCCACCACCCGACTCAAGCCACGCAAGAGGAGCTCCCAGTGACCGAACAGCAGGATCAGAACGTCGTCACCCGCAACGACGAGGCGGGGCGCTACGAGATCGCCGTGAACGGTGAGCTCGCCGGCTTCACCGTGTTCATCGACCGCGGCGAGCAGCGGATCTTCCCGCACACCGAGCTCGATGAGAAGTTCTCCGGCCGTGGGCTCAGCTCGGTCCTGGTGCACGACGCCCTGGTCGACACCCGCGCGGCGGGCAAGCGGGTCGTGCCGGTGTGCCCGTTGGTTGCCAAGTACGTGAGCAAGCACGACGAGGTGGCCGACCTCGTCGATCCCGTGACCCCGGAGATCCTGCAGTTCCTCAGCAGCCGCGGGTGACGCTCGCGGGCGGTCTCGGACAGGTCGCGGGGCGCTCCGGTTCACAGGAAACTGCCAGCGATCTGTCAGACCGCTCGCCGGGCGGCGGGGCACGATGGCGTTGTGTCCAGTGCGCAAGAGACGATCCAGCCCAAGGTGCTCGTCGTCGACGATGAGCAGAGCATCCGGGAACTCCTGCAGGTGAGCCTGAAGTTCCAGGGCTTCGACGTGACGGTGGCCCAGGACGGGCCCGCGGCACTCGACCGCGTGCGCACCTTCCGCCCCGATGTGATGGTGCTCGACATCATGATGCCCGGGATGGACGGCCTGGGGCTGCTCAAGCGACTGCGGCAGGACGGTGTCGAGGCGCCCGCGCTGTTCCTCACCGCGCGGGATTCGGTGGAGGACAAGGTGGCCGGGCTCACCCTCGGCGGCGACGATTACGTGACCAAACCCTTCAGTCTCGAAGAGGTGGTGGCGCGGATCAACGTGCTGTTGCGGCGCAGCGGATTCGGCGAACACGAGGAGATCACCCGCCTGAAGTTCGCCGATCTCGAGCTGGACGACGAGACGCACGAGGTGTGGAAGGCCGGTGAGCTGGTGGCACTCTCGCCCACCGAGTTCACCCTGCTGCGGTACTTCATGGTCAACGCGGGTGTGGTGCTGTCCAAGCCGCGGATCCTCGATCACGTGTGGCACTACGATTTCGGCGGCGATGTGAACGTGGTCGAGTCCTACGTCTCGTACCTGCGGCGCAAGGTGGATACGGGGGAGACCCGCCTGATCCACACGCTGCGCGGCGTGGGCTACGTCCTGCGCGAGCCGCGGTAGCGGCGATGACGAACCGGACCGGGCTCGCGGCGCGGGTGCCCCTGCGGTTCTCGCTCGTCGCCGTGGTGGTGGGCGTGGTCTTCCTCGGCCTGCTCGTCTCGGGGACCGCGCTCACCGCGGCGATGAAGGACCAGCTGATCGCCCGGGAGGACCAGACGCTGCGGCAGGCCGCCGATACGTGGGCCCGGCCGAAGCCGCCGAACTTCCCGGCACCGCCGCGCGGCGGACCACCCACCCGCTTCTACCAGGCCACCTTCCTGCCCGACGGCAGCCAGCTGCAGATCAGCAACCCGGACTTCACCGACCGTCCCGATCTCAGCGGCCTCGACCCGCTCGGCAGCGACGCGGCCACGGTGGACTCCGTCGGCGGCGACGGTCCGCAGTGGCGGGTGGTGCAGTCGCACTCGCAGTACGGCGTGACCTTCGTGGCGGTCACGCTCACGGAGGTGGACTCCACCATCCGCACGCTGGTCGAACTGGAGCTGCTGATCGGCGGCGCGGTGCTGGTGATCGCGGGCGGCGTGGGCTACCTCGTGGTGCGCCGCTCGCTGCGGCCCCTGGAACAGGTCGAGGCCACGGCGGAGGCCATCGCGGCCGGGGATCTCACCCGCCGCGTTCCCGATGCCCCGCCGAACACCGAGGTGGGCCGGCTGTCCTCGTCGCTCAACACGATGCTGCACCAGGTGCAGGACTCGTTCGGCCAGGTCGCCGCGTCCGAGGAACGGGCCAGGGCCGACGAGGAGCGGATGCGCCGATTCGTGGGCGACGCCTCGCACGAGCTGCGCACCCCGCTCACCTCGATCCGGGGCTTCGCGGAGCTGTACCGGCAGGGCGCGACCGATGACACCGACTACGTCATGGCGCACATCGAGGCCGAGGCGCAGCGGATGGGCCTGCTGGTGGAGGACCTACTGCTGCTCGCGCGGCTCGATGCGCGCCGCCCCCTGGCCGCAGAGCCGGTCGACCTCGCCGCGGTGGGGGAGGATGTGGTGCGCGCGGCGCAGGCGCGGGAACCGAAGCGCGACATCGAGATCGACGTGGCCGGAGCCGATGCCGACGGTGCCGTGATGGTGTCCGGCGACCGTGACCGGCTGCACCAGGTGATCACCAACCTGGTCTCGAACGCGCTGCGGCACACCCCCGAGGACGCCGAGGTCCGGGTGCGCATCGAGGGACTGCCGGACGCGGCCGTCGTCGAGGTCGCCGATACCGGACCGGGGATGGAGACCGGTGAGGCCGCACGCGTCTTCGAGCGGTTCTACCGCACCGACTCTTCCCGCAGCCGCGGCAGTGGCGGTGCGGGACTGGGTCTTTCGATCGTGCACGGCATCGTCGACCGGCACGGCGGCAGCGTCACCGTGAACACTGCGCCCGGTGCGGGCGCGACCTTCACGGTGCGGTTGCCGCGCTAGCGGATCAGACGGCGGCGAGCGCCTCGACGATCTTGGTCTGCGCCTCGTCGAGCGACTCGGCCGACGGATTGGGATCGGCCTGGCCGAAGTCGAAGTCGCTCAGCGTGTACGCCGGGAAGACGTGGATGTGCAGGTGCGGCACCTCGAGCCCCGCGATCACCATGCCGGCGCGGGGCGCATCGAAGGCCACCTTGACGGCGCGGCCGATTCGGCGGCTCACGTCGGAGAGGTGGTTCCACAGCTCCTCGTCGACCGACTCCCAGTGGTCGACCTCGGCGCGCGGGACCACGAGCACGTGGCCCTGCGTGAGCGGCGCGATGGTCAGGAACGCCACCACCGAATCGTCCTGGTACACGAACCGGCCCGGGAGCTCGCCGGCGATGATCTTCGAGAAGACGGTGCCGGAGGCGCCATTCGCATCAGTAGCCATACCGCCAGGCTATCGGAGCAGCCCGCCGATGTCCGCCGCGGTGAGCATCGCGATGAGCGCGGGCACCACCTTCTGCGCCGCCACACCGTAATTGCCGCGGGCCTGCTTCTCGATGACGTTCGCCGCGGCCAGCGCACCGAGGTGGTGGTACAGCTGGCCCTTCGATCCCGCGTCCACCAGGTCGAGCAGTTCGGCGGCGGTGCGCGGCCCGCGCAGCAGTTCCTGCACGATCTCGATCCGGGCCGGGTGTCCGAGCGCTCCGAGCACCGCGGCGATCCGCTCGGCCGGCAGGGCGGCGGCGGCGCCCGCCGAGTAGTCGACGCGCCACGTGACCTCGCCGTGCAGGGAGACCTCGCCGCCGTAGCCCACCGCTCCCGCACCGGCGGCGGGTGATTGCGCGGCCGCCGTCCCCAGTGCCGCCTCGAGCGCGGCGACCCGCGCTTCCAGGTCGGCGAGACGATCGTCCTCGGTCATGGGCCTAGATTACGTGCGGAGTGCGCAGGCCACGCGCTCGCGGGCCGCACCGTCGGTCATGGCGGCGAGCAGCATCCGTTGGTGCGGCATCCCCGCCTCGTCGTCCTTGCGCAGATCCGCCGCCGACGCGCGGCGCACCATCAGCACGCCGACGGTGACGGAACCGTCGGGCCGGCGGCCCTCGAAGGCCTCCGTCCGGATGCCGGGGAGGGAACCGCCCTTGAACCCGAGGGCGAGCAGGCCGCTCGGTCGCGCGCCCTGGAACTCGAGGAATCGGCGCGCGGTCTCGGAGCCCGGACCGAACCGGCCGGAGGCGAGGTCGCCGATCAGCCGGGCGAACGATGAGGCCGGCGCCGAGTAGGTGCGGTCCATCGCGGATGCGATGCTCTCGCCCGCTTCGACGCTCGCGATGAGCCCGTCGTACAGGCCTTTGAGTGAGGGGACGGGGCCCGGCATGCCGTACCGCGTCATGACTTCCTGCAGCGCGGCGTCGCCTATGTGCGCGCGGATGGCGTCGGGGGCCGCGCTGTCGGAGAACCGGATCATCACATCGGCGAGCTGATGCAGGGAGACGGTGCCGGAGGCGTCGTCGGGCACGCCCTTCGTCGCGGGGATCCCCAGGTATTTCAGCGCCTCGACGTGGGCTCCGCCGTCGAGCGGCGTGCCCCGGTAGTCCACGTACCACCGCTGCCAGTCGGCGATCGGGATCCGCTCGGCGAGATCGATCCGTCCGACCCCCGCCCGGCCGGTGAGGGCGGCGAGATGGATGAGCTTGACCATCGAGGCGGTGGGCATGGCCGCGTCGGCACGGTGCCGGACGGTGCCGCCCCGCCCGTCGTCCACCACGAGCGCGACGTCGTCGCGGTGCTGCGCGAGGTAGCCGGTCCAGCCCGCTGCCGTGCTCGTGTCCGTCGCGGCCGGCGGGGTACAGGGGGCGGCGAGTGCCGCCGGGGCGGGGACGGCGACCAGTATCGCCGCGACGACGGCGGTGATCAGTGTGCGGCGCATGAACCCTCCAAGAACGATAGATCGGAATTCCGGAATAACGATACCCATGCTGGTGTCGGGTGTACAGCCCCTGCGCCGGTAAGGTCGGCGACGTGCGAGTACTCGTCATCGGCACCGGCGGCCGCGAACACGCCCTCCTCGACGCGCTGTCGCGCGACCCCCAGGTCACCGAGTTGCATGCGGCCCCGGGTAATCCCGGCACCGCGGCGCTCGCCACGAACCACGACGTCGACGCCTCGTCCGGCGACGAGGTCGCGGCGCTGGCCGAGCGGCTCGGCGCCGACCTCGTGGTGATCGGCCCCGAAGTGCCCCTGGTGCTCGGCGTCGCCGACGCCGTCCGGGCCCGCGGCATCGCCGCGTTCGGCCCCTCCGCGGAGGCGGCGAAGATCGAGGGCTCGAAGGCCTTCGCCAAGGACGTCATGGAGGCCGCCGGCGTCCGCACCGCCCGCAGTGAGGTGGTCGACAGCCCCGCGCTCATCGACGCCGCGCTGGATCGGTTCGGCCCCACCTGGGTGATCAAGGACGACGGTCTCGCCGCAGGCAAGGGCGTGGTGGTCACGGCCGACCGCGCCGAGGCCCGCGCGCACGCCGCCGACCTCCTCGAGTCCGGCCGCCCCGCCCTCTTCGAATCCTTCCTCGACGGCCCCGAGGTCTCGCTCTTCTGCCTCGTCGACGGCGAGACCGTGGTGCCCCTGCTGCCCGCGCAGGACCACAAGCGCGTCGGCGACGGCGACACCGGTCCCAACACCGGCGGCATGGGCGCGTACTCGCCCCTGCCCTGGCTCGCCGACGGTGCCACCGAGGAGATCGTGGAGACCGTGGTGCGCCCTGTCGCCCGCGAGATGGTGCGCCGGGGCGTGCCCTTCTCGGGGCTCCTCTACGCCGGCCTCGCGATGGGAGCCGAGGGGCCCGCGGTGGTGGAGTTCAACTGCCGCTTCGGTGACCCGGAGACGCAGGCCGTGCTGAGCCTCCTGGAATCTCCACTGGGACAGGCGCTGAACGCCACCGCCACCGGTACGCTCGCCGAGCTGCCGCCGCTCCAGTGGCGCGACGGTGCCGCCATCACCGTGGTGCTGGCCGCCGAGAACTACCCGGGAACGCCCCGCAAGGGCGATGTGATCACCGGCGCCGACGGTGCCGGGGTCTATCACGCCGGTACCGCGCGCGACGCGGACGGACGGCTCGTGTCCAACGGTGGCCGTGTGCTCAACGTGGTCGGTGTCGGAGACGACCTCGGCGCGGCCCGCGCGGACGCCTACGCCAAGCTCGACCGGATCAAGCTGCCGGGCAGTCATTTCCGCACGGACATCGGCCACCAGGCGCTGTAACGACTGCAATTCTCCGAGTGGGACGAAACCCGCTGGGCTATTTGCGCGAAACCGGCTTTGCGAGCCGGGTGCCCTGGCACCATGTCCAAGGTGACAGCCGCGACCACTCCCAAGGGCGAGCGCCGGCGCGCGGCTCTGGTGGCCGCCGCCGGAGAGCTCCTCGTGGAGGGCGGGTTCGAATCCGTGCGGCATCGCGCAGTGGCGCACCGGGCGCACATCCCGTTGGCAGCCACCACGTACTACTTCGAGTCGCTGGGCGATCTGCTCTCGAACGCGGTCGCCTACGCGGGCGATCACGACATCGCGGCGGTCCGTGCCCGGGTCGGCGAGGTGAGCCGGCGGCGCCGCGGCGAGGGCGCGTTGGCCAGGCTGATCGCGAGCGTCTTCTTCGCCTGCGAGACCGAGGCGCAGCGCAGCGCCCTGGTGTCGCGGTACGAGCGGCTCGTGGTGTGCACGCGTGACCCGCAACTGGCGCAGATGCAGGCGCAGGTCCGCGGCGCCCTCGCCGAGCTGCACGTGGAGGTCCTGGAACGCTCCGGGCGGCGGGCCGACCGCGCCTGCATCGACCGGTTGATGGCGATCGAGGACGGTGCGGCCCTGGCCGCGTTCACCGATCACGGCACCGATGTGGCTCGCGCCGTCCGCGATGCCGTTGCCGCGGTGATCGACGATCTGGCACCGATGCTTCCCTGACGGGCGTCCCCGCAGTGCATGAGAGAATCGCGGGGTGAGCACTCCCCGCATCCCGAACGTCCTCGCCAACCGGTACGCCAGCCCGCGCATGCGTGAGCTGTGGTCGCCCGAGTACAAGATCGTGCTGGAGCGGCAGCTGTGGATCGCGGTGCTCAAGGCACAGCGCGACCTCGGGATCGACGTGCCCGACGGTGCCGTCGAGGCCTACGAGGCCGTGGTCGATCAGGTCGATCTGGATTCCATCGCCGCGCGCGAGCGGATCACCCGCCACGATGTGAAGGCGCGGATCGAGGAGTTCAGCGAGCTCGCCGGGTTCGAGCAGATCCACAAGGGCATGACCAGCCGCGACCTCACCGAGAACGTGGAGCAGCTGCAGATCCTGCGCTCGCTCGAGTACGTCCGCGATCACGCGGTGACGGTGGCCGTCCGGCTCGCCGAGCGCGCCGCGCAGTACTCCTCGGTGGTGATGGCCGGACGCTCGCACAACGTCGCGGCGCAGGCCACCACGCTGGGCAAGCGGTTCGCCTCGGCCGCGAACGAGCTGCTCGTCGCGATCGCCCGCGTCGATGATCTGATCTCCCGCTACCCGTTGCGCGGCATCAAGGGCCCGATGGGCACCTCGCAGGACATGCTCGACCTGCTCGGCGGCGATGCGGCGAAGCTGGACGAGCTGGAGGCGCGGGTCGCCGCGCACCTCGGCTTCTCGCAGTCGCTCGTGTCCGTGGGCCAGGTGTACCCGCGCTCGCTCGACCACGACGTGGTGAGTGCGCTGGTGCAGCTGGCGGCGGGACCGTCGTCCATGGCCACCACCATCCGGCTCATGGCCGGGCACGAGCTGGTCACCGAGGGCTTCCAGCCCGGCCAGGTGGGCAGCTCGGCGATGCCGCACAAGATGAACACCCGATCGTGCGAGCGCGTGAACGGGCTCACGGTGATCCTGCGGGGCTACGGCTCCATGGCCGCCGAGATGGCCGGCGCGCAGTGGAACGAGGGCGATGTCTTCTGCTCCGTGATCCGCCGCGTGGCCCTGCCCGACGCCTTCTTCGCGCTCGACGGCCTCTTCGAGACCTTCCTGACGGTGCTCGCCGAGTTCGGCGCCTACCCGGCCGTGATCGAGAACGAACTGAACCGCTACCTGCCCTTCCTCGCCACCACCCGCGTACTGATGGCCGCGGTCCGGGCCGGCGTCGGTCGCGAGGTGGCGCACGAGGCGATCAAGGAGCACGCCGTCGCCGTGGCCCTGGCTATGCGCGAGGAGGGCCGCGAGCCCGATCTACTCGACCGTCTCGCCGGCGACTCCCGGCTCGGCCTGTCCCGCGCACAGCTCGATGAGGCGCTGGCCGACCGCGCCGCCTTCACCGGTGCCGCGGAGGCCCAGGTGGCCCAGGTCGTCTCCGACGTCGAAGCCCTCGCGGCCAAGCACCCCGACGCCGCGAGCTACGCCCCCGCCCCCATCCTCTGAGCTGCGAGCACCTCGCGGGCTGCCCGCTGGCCCGCAGTGACTGCACCCTCCATGGCGCCGAAATACCGCGTTGCTGTCTCGGTGCCGGCGAAGTGAATCCGGCCGTGAGGAGCGGCGGGCTCGGTGGGGTGCGAGGTCCACGATCCCGGGGGTAGGAATCCCGCGAAGCACCCCGACGACCAGGGGTCCTCGTTCCACTCGTGGACAAGCGACTCGACGGGGCTTCGGACTTCATCCCCGAACCGGTCGACCAGAGCGTGCGTCACGGCGCTGACTCGTTCCTGTTGAGGCAAGTGTAAGAGCCGTCGTGCGTGTGCTCCCACCACGAATGCGACGAGAGTGCCTTCATCCTCGGTCGAGTGGTCGAACGTCATGGTGACCAGGCCATCGTGTGACATCGACTTGCCGCTCAGGTTTCGCGTTCGCCAGAACGGCTCTCGGTACAGCAGGTGGTATTTGAGAACCTGACCGTCGGTGAAGTCGTGGAGTACTCGCTGACGAGTATCGGAAAGAACTGGTGTGTAATCGATCTGCCCGACGTGCCGTGGCGGAATGGCGACGATCACGCGAGGCGCGACGATCTCGCCGCGGTCGGTCCACACTGTCACGGAGGATCCGGATGTGATGGCGCGCACGGGTTCCGACAGTCGAATCGAGGATCGCAGCGGTTCGGCGAGTGCATCGCACAGCGAGGAGGCGCCGTCCGCAAACCGGAGTTGCTGCTTCCCGCTGGCCCGCATGTAGTTCCGGAATCCGTCCGCGGAGCGGATGCACGTCAGGGCGTGTAGCAGGGAGATCTCGGCGAGATCCGCAGCGAAGATCGAACGGAGGCTCGTCGTCAGCAGTGCGCGGGATTCATGGGGGAGAGGTAGTCCGGCGAGCCATTCTTCAACCGAGAGTGCGTCGAGACTTCCGGCCCGCTTCGACGACCACGGTCGCTCTGGGGTGATCTGCCGCGACAGGCGGTTCATCAAGGCGATGCCGGCCAGAGCTGATGCAGAGTTCAGCGGTCCGATGAAGGGCAGGCCGCCCCGCCACGTGCGTACCGCACCACCGAACTGGCCCAGGTGTACACCGTCGTCCCACGTCGGCTTCAAGGCGAGGCCGTGGCGTCTCGCTAGCACCTGGATCTCGTATTGGCGGGGGCCGACGAACGCAGCTCCCATCTCGACCGGTGCGCCGGACCTGCTGCGGCGGGTCAGAATCCTGCCGCCGATACGGTCGCGCGCTTCGACGACGCAGACGTCGGCGCCTGTGCGGCGCAGATCATCCGCCGCCGTGAGGCCGGATAGACCCGCACCCACGACGATCGCGTCGTAGCTATCCGTCGATGTCATCGCGGTCCCCTGGGGGCGGTCGCCGTTGCAGCCGCTGCTGCGAGTGACTGGGTCAGGTGGTGGTGTGCGGTGTCGACGCGTTCCCGATCTCCGGTGGCGAGTAGGTCGAGGAGAAGGCCGCGGTGTACTGCCAGTGCGGACGTGGCGAGCGTCTCCGCCTGGTCGGTGGGCACGCCTTCGGTGACGAGGGCTTCGGCGATCAGGTCGACCCAACGCCGCACCGAGCCGTCGAGGAATCCGGGGAGTCGTGCGTCGTCGATCAGCGACATGCCGTAGGCCTCGAAGAAGAGTCGGCCGTACGCCTGCGCCTCCGGACTCGAGCTGGCGCTCCAGAATCGCTCCATCACGTGCTCGAACGATTGGTCGTCGGTTGTGTCCAACCACTCACCGACCAAGGCCTCCTGGCGTGCGCGCACGCCGTCGAGTGCGTCGGTGATCAACTGCTCCTTGGAGCCGAAGTGGTACACGAGTAGGCGTGCGCTGGTACCGATCGCTGCTGCTAATGGCCGCAGCGAGAGATCGGCGAGTCCGTGACGGTAGATGTAGTCGACTGCGGATTCGAGCAGCTCGGCTTTTCGGGCCGTCATGTTCTGCGAAGTCGATTCCGGCATGCTGTACCTCTCGGTTGAAACGACTGTTTCAGTGAAACGGACGTTACATTACTGCTTCGGGGGCGTCCAGGGAATCGACTGAACCCACTAGGCTGGGGGAGTGCGTCCTGAACTGAGCGAATACACGCCGATCTACTCGGGCAAGGTCCGCGAGCTGTACGCGGTGGACGATGAGCATCTGCTGCTCGTCGCCAGCGACAGGATCAGCGCCTACGACTACATCTTGGATTCGCAGATCCCCGACAAGGGGCGCGTGCTCACGGCGATGTCGGTGTTCTTCTTCGACGCACTCGGAGTGCCGAACCACCTCGCAGGTCCGGCTGACGACCCGCGCATCCCGGAGTCGGTGCTCGGCCGCGCCCTGATCACCCGGCGTCTCGACATGGTGCAGGTGGAGTGCGTGGCGCGCGGTTACCTCACCGGCTCGGGCCTCAAGGAGTACCGGACGAACGGCCAGGTGTGCGGCGTCCCACTGCCCGCCGGTCTCGTGGACGGCAGCCGGATCGACCCGCCGATCTTCACGCCCGCGACCAAGGCGGCGGTGGGCGATCACGACGAGAACGTCTCCTTCGACCGCGTGGCCGCGGACGTCGGCGTCGAACTCGCCTCGAAGCTGCGCGATCTGACGCTCGACGTGTACGGGCGCGGCGCGGACATCGCCCGCGAGCGCGGAATCATTCTGGCCGACACCAAGTTCGAGTTCGGTCTCACGCCCGACGGTGAGCTGCTGCTCGCCGACGAGGTGCTCACCCCGGACTCCTCCCGGTACTGGGACGGCGCCCTGTACGAGCCGGGCCGGGCGCAGCCCAGCTTCGACAAGCAGATCGTGCGGGACTGGCTCACCGGACCCGATTCCGGCTGGTCGACCGACTCCGACACCCCGCCGCCGGCCCTCCCGGACGATGTCGTCGAGCGCACCCGCGCCCGGTACATCGAGGCCTACGAACGCATCTCCGGTCTGAAGTTCAGCGACTGGCCGGGCGGCGCAGCATGACCGACGCCGTGCAGCCGATCGCCAAGAAGGTCCCCACACAGCGGATCTTCCACGGCGACACCGTGACCGACGACTACGCCTGGCTCGCCGACACCTCGAACGAGGAGGTGCTCGACTATCTGCGGCAGCACAACGCCTACACCGAGGCGGCGACCTCGGCGCAGGAACCGCTGCGCGAGAAGATCTTCGGCGAGATCAAGGCGCATACGCAGGAGACCGACATGTCGGTGCCGCAGCGCCGCGGCGGCTACTGGTACTACGCCCGGACACGGGAGGGCGCCCAGTACGGGATCCACTGCCGCGCACCGATCGCCGGACCGGACGATTGGTCGCCGCCGATCCTGTCCGAACAGCCGCTCCCGGGCGAACAGGTGGTCATCGACCTCAACGTGGAGGCGGAGGGGCACGAGTACATCGCCCTCGGTGCCGCGTCCATCTCCACCGACGGTGAGCTGCTGGCCTATTCGCTGGACACCTCCGGCGACGAGCGATTCACCCTGCGGGTCCGGAACATCGCCACCGGCGAGCCCCTCCCCGATGTGGTGGAGGGCGTCTTCTACGGAGCCACCTGGGCCCCCGATTCCCGGCATCTCTTCTACACCACCGTCGACGACGCCTGGCGCGCCGACAGCATCTGGCGGCACGAGATCGGTTCTGGTGCGGAGGATGTACGCGTCTTCCACGAGACCGACCAACGGTTCGGGGTGGGCATCGGCCTGAGCCGCAGCGAGCGGTACCTGATGATCGGGGCATCGTCGACCCTGAGCTCCGAGACCTGGGTGCTCGACGCCACCGACCCGACCGGCGACTTCCGCGTGCTGATCCCGCGCGAGGAGGACGTGGAGTACTCGGCGGAACACGCGGTGCTCGACGGCGAAGACCGATTCCTGGTGCTGCACAACCGCACCGGCATCAACTTCGAGCTGGTCTCCGCCCCGGTCCAATCGCCCGAGGACTGGACCGTGCTCGTGCCGCACCGCGACGACGTACGGCTGGAGTACGTCGACGCCTACGCCCGCACCCTGGCACTCGGCTACCGGCGCGGTGGCCTCCCGCGACTGGCGCTCGCACAGGCCACCGGCGCACCGTCGTTCGATGAGTGGGACCCGGGCGAGCCCCTCGTCAACGTGGGCCCCGCCGCGAACCCGGAGTGGGATGCGCCCCGCCTGCGGCTGGCCTACGAGTCCTTCGTGACGCCGGGAACGGTCCTCGAACTCGACCCCGCGACCGGTGCGTCCACCGTTCTCAAGCGCGTGAACGTGCCCGGCTACGACGCCGCGCTGTACACCGCGGAACAGGTGTGGGTCACCGCACGCGACGGCGCGCAGGTGCCGGTCTCCGTGGTGCGCCGTAAGGACACCCCGGACGCATCGACGCCGTCGGCTCCCCCCGCCTCCGAAGCGGCCCCCACGCTCCTCTACGGCTACGGCTCCTACGAGGCCACCCTGGACCCGTGGTTCTCCGTGGCCCGGCTCTCGCTCCTGGACCGCGGCGTGGTCTTCGCGGTCGCCCACATCCGCGGCGGCGGCGAGATGGGGCGTGCCTGGTACGACCACGGCAAGCAGCTGGAGAAGAACAACACCTTCACCGACTTCGTGGATGTGGCCCGGCACCTCGTGGACTCCGGGCGCGCGACGCCCGACGCGCTGGTCGCGATGGGCGGCAGCGCCGGCGGCCTGCTCGTGGGCGCGGTGGCGAACCTGGCACCCGAGCTGTTCTCCGGCATCGTCGCCGACGTCCCGTTCGTGGACCCGCTCACCTCGATCCTCGACCCGTCGCTCCCGCTCACGGTGGGGGAATGGGACGAATGGGGCAATCCGCTGGAGAACGCCGAGGTCTACCGGTACATGAAGGCGTACTCGCCGTACGAGAACGTCGAGGCCAAGGCCTATCCCGCCCTCCTGGTCACCACCTCGCTCAACGACACCCGCGTGCTCCCCACCGAGCCCGCGAAATGGGTCGCGAAGCTGCTGGACCTCTCGACCTCGGGTGAGCCGATCCTGCTCAAGACCGAGATGGTGGCGGGTCACGCCGGCGTGAGCGGACGCTATGCGAAATGGCGGGAGACCGCCTTCGAGTACGCCTGGGTGCTCGACAGGTTGGGTGCCGCGCAGTAGCTTCGATTGCATGAAGTCTGCATTCGCAACAGTCCTGGCGGGTGCCGCCGTGCTCGCGGTCGCCGCCCCGGCGTCCGCCGCACCCTCGCCGACGCCGCTGCCCAACCCCGTCGGCCCGAAGGTGACCTACACCTACATCGGCCCGTCGACGGCGCCGAACTACCACCGCGAGTACACCATCGTGGTGCACGATTGGGTCTGCTGAAGGTTTCGTTGTCACTTCAGCTCAGTGATTGTTAGGCCGCGTTGGCGGCTGTGTAGATCATCTCAAATTCGATGGGTGTGAGCTTGCCGAGTGTGCGTTGTCGCCGGCGGCGGTGGTAGGTCCGTTCGATCCAGACGACGATTGCCGTCCGCAGTTCCTGGCGGGTGGTCCACTGCTGGCGGTCGAGGACGTTCTTCTGCAGCAGCGAGAAGAACGATTCCATCGCTGCGTTGTCCCCGGCGGAGCCGACCCTGCCCATCGAACCGCTGAGCTGAAACCTGTTGAGCTGCTCGGTGAACCGGCGTGATCGGAACTGGCTACCTCGATCCGAGTGCACTACGCATCCGGCAACCGCGGCAGGGCCACCGCGCCGGGTCACGGCGCTGTTGATGGCGTTGACCGCGATGCGGGTCTTCATCCGTTCGTCGATCGAGTATCCGACGATCCGATTCGCATAGACGTCTTTGACCGCGCACAGATACAACTTGCCCTCGCGGGTGTGGTGCTCTGTGATATCAGTGAGCCACAAACGGTTCGGGGCCTCAGCGGAGAACTCGCGTTCTACCAGGTCGTCATGGACCGGCGGTCCGGGACGTTTGCCGCTGCCGCGCCGGCGGCTGTGCGCGGAGAACAGACCAGCTTGTGAGCACAGCCGCCACACTCGCCGCTCCGACACACTGTGACCGGCAGCGACGAGTTCGTCGGCGATGAACCGATACCCGAACTCCGGATCATCACGATGGACATCGACCGCAGCATTAGTCACCACCGCATCATCGACATCACGGTCACAGACTGGAACAGCGCTCCAGGCATAGAAGGCTTGGCGGGAGAACTTCAGAACCCGGCAGGTCACCGCGACGGCAATCCCGTCAGCGGCCAGCTCGCGGACCAGCGGGAACATCATTTTGGGGACGAACCGAGCTTCAGATTCGCCTGCGACAAATCACGCCGCCGCCCGCCGAAGGACTTCATTCTCCTGCTCCAACAGCCGGATCCGCCGCCGCGCTTCCCGCAGCTCCTTCGCCTCGTCCCGGCTCACACCGGGACGAACACCGTCATCGACATCGTCTTGCCGCAGCCACCGCCGCAAACACGACTCCGCGATCCCGAAATCCTCCGCTACCTGTTTGAGCGAGACCTGCCCCGACCTGGCCACGCGGACCACATCAGCACGGAACTCCTCTGGATACGCCTTCGGCATGGTCGATCATCCTTCCAGCAACAGTCCGCAGACCGCTACAGATCAGGTGACAACTAGACCTTCAGCAGACCCATTCGAACGCCACGGTGCTGGCCGGGAGCTACGGCACCGTCGACCGCACGGAGAAGCCCACCGCCACCGACAGCAAGCGGCTGGACTACCCGACGATCCGCGCCCTGGTCCAGAACGCCGGTTCATTGCCGCCGTCCGCCACCGGCGCCCCGTGCCCGGGAGCATCGACCTACAAGGTGAAGTACGAGATCGGGAAGGCCGCGCCCCGCGAGACCGTGGCCTACACCTGCGCGATGGGCGATGCGGGCAACGTCGACGCCCTGAAGCGGTACATCGCCCCGGTCGAGTCCAAGTTCGACATGCAGAGCCTGCTCAAGTAGCGGCGAACAAGAAGGCGAACAAGAAAGTGCCCGGCCCCCCAACGGGGACCGGGCACTTCTGCGTGTGAGGCGATGGTCAGTGCGGCATGACCATCTGCCGCTCGGCGGCCTCGGTGTCCGCCTCGTGGCTACGGGGCAGGAAGAACGCCGGGATGATGCACAGCGCCACCAGGATGGCGGCCACCATGTAGGTGTTACCGAACGCGGTCGCCGCGAAGGGCAGGTTCTCGCTCAGGAACTTCGAGAAGCCGGTCTCGCCCTGGAACAGAGCCAGGCCCTTCTCCCGCATCTCGGGGCTGGCGTTGAAGCCGTACGCGAGCGCACCCGTGTGCTTGCCCGACGCGGGGTCCACCGGACCGGCGTTGGTGAGCCAGTTGGTGAACAGCACCGAGAAGATCGCGGTACCCATCGACGCGGCGATCTGCTGCACGATGTTGGTCAGCGTGGAACCGCGGGAGATGGATTCCGGTGCCAGCGTGCGGATCGCGGCCGACATCGTGGGCATCATCGTCATACCCATACCGAGGCCCTGCACGAACAGCGAGCCCAGGAGCAACCAGTACGGCGTCTCGGGGGTGAGCTGGGTGAAGGCGATCATGCCGCCCGTGATCAGCGCGAGGCCGGTCATGACGAACTTGCCCGGGCCCATCTTGTCGGTGAGCACACCGGCGATCGGCATGGTGACCATGGCGCCGATGCCCTGCGGGGCGAGCAGCAGGCCCGCCATCAGGGTGGACTCGCCGCGGATGCCGATGAAGTACTGCGCGTACAGGATCGAGCTGCCGAAGAAGGCCATCGCGAACATCGCGAAGGTGATCATGGCCACCGTCATGTTGCGGTTCTTGAACAGCCGCAGGTCCAGCAGCGGCAGCTTGGCGCGCAGTGCCCAGAACACGAAGGCGATGATCAGCACCAGGCCGACGGCCGTGGCGGGGATGACCCGTCCGGTGTACATCGAGGTGTCCTGCTGCGCCTCCGGGATCGACGAGACGCCGAACAGGAACAGGGCGAGGCCGGGGGAGAGCAGGATGAAGCCGACGAGGTCGAACTTCTGCCCCTTGACGGGCTCGTCCTTATCGAGCACGAACCAGGCGTAGACGATGGCGATCGCGCCGATCGGCACGTTGATCAGGAAGATCCAGTGCCACGAGAAGGACTCGATCAGCCAGCCGCCGAGGATCGGGCCGCCGATGGGGCCCAGCAGCATCGGGATACCGAGCACGGCCATGACGCGGCCGATGCGCTCCGGGCCCGCGGCGCGGGTCAGGATCATCATGCCCAGCGGCATCAGCATGCCGCCGCCGAGGCCCTGCAGCACCCGGTACAGGATCAGCATTTCGATCGAGCCCGCGGTGGCACACAGCGCGGAGCCGGCCACGAACAGCGCGGTGGCCGTCATGTAGAGCCGCTTCGTGCCGAATCGGTCTGCGGCCCAACCGGTCACGGGGATGATCGCGGCCAGGGCGAGGGTGTAACCCGTCATCGTCCAGGCGACGGTGGCCGGCGATGCGGTCCACTGCGCCTGGAAGGTGTTCTGCGCGACCGCCACGATCGTCATGTCCAGGATGGCCATGATCGATCCGAGGACGACCACACCGGCCACCATCAGGACGCGTTTGTCGAGGCCCTCACCCGCGTGCGGGATCTCGCTCTTGTCGAGCGTGTTCTCGGTACTCATGCGTTCTCTTTCATTGCGGTGAAGAAGGGGTTCGGGGGGATCAGTCCCTGGTCGAGGATCTCGACCATCACGTCGTGCAGTCGTCCGCGCAGATCCTCGGGGAGGCGCTCCGCGAAACCCAGCACCTCACGGTGCTTGTCGCTGACCGCGGCCGCAACTGTTTTTCGGCCGAGGTCGGTGATGGTCAGGTTCTTGATCCGGCGGTCCGAGGCGTCCTCACGCCGATCCACCATCTCGAGCTGAACAAGCTTCTCCACGTTCCGTCCGGTGGCGGCGACGGACAGTCCCAGATCATCGGCGATCCGATTGATCGGCTGCGGTTCCTCGGCTGCGGTGAGCTGAAGCAGGATGTGGAACTGGTGCGCGGTGATGTCCGACGACAGCATCGTGCCCAGGCTCTCCTGCGTGACATTGCACATGAGGCGGCCCATGAATTCGCCGAAGACCTCGGTGAGGGCTTCGGGAGTCACGTTCCCGGAAGTTGCTTGCACCCCAAAACGGTAACTCTGGCGCAACCATTGCGCAAATGAGATAGATGTGTCTTGCGTTACATTCGGCGTACGCTGGCGCTCATGACCGCCCTGGATTCCATCGCCCTGACCTCGCTCGACGGTTCTCCCACCTCGCTCGCCGACTACGCCGGCCGCGCCGTGCTCGTGGTGAACGTGGCCAGCAAGTGCGGCCTGACCCCGCAGTACGCCGGGCTGGAGGCGCTCGCGACCCGCTACGCCGACCGCGGCCTCACCGTGCTCGGCGTGCCGTGCAACCAGTTCGCCGGACAGGAGCCCGGCACCGCCGAGGAGATCGCCACCTTCTGCTCCACCACCTACGGCGTCACGTTCCCGCTGCTGGAGAAGACCGACGTCAACGGCGACGACCGCAGCCCGCTCTACGCCGAACTCACCACGACGCCCGATGCCGACGGGGAGGCCGGCGACATCACCTGGAACTTCGAGAAGTTCCTCATCGCGCCGGATCACGCCACGGTTCAGCGCTTCCGGCCGCGCACGGAGCCCGAATCCGACGAGGTGGTCGGTGCGATCGAGGCCGTCCTCCCGAACTGAGGCTGCCGTTCAGCGACGCGCAACCTTTCGGCCTCCGAACAGAAATCTGAGCGGCCCACACTACGGCCATGAGCTCGCCGCTGTACGTCTCCGTCTCCGCCCTCTCCGACGTCACCCGGGCGGAGGCGGAGCGGTTCGCCGAGCGGATGGACGACCGCGGCGTGCCGGTCTCGCTGCTGGTCGCGCCCCGGTTGAAGGGCAAGTACCGGTTGGTCGACGATCCGTCGACCCAGGCCTTCCTGCGTGCGCGCCGGGAAGCCGGCGATGCCATCGTGCTCAACGGCTACGACCAGGCCGCCACGAAGCGTCGCCGGGCCGAGTTCTCGACGCTGGGGACGCACGAGGCCAAGCTGCGGCTCGCGGCGGCGGACCGGGTGCTGGAGCGAGTGGGTCTGCGCACCCGGGTCTTCGCGGCGCCGCGCTGGAACGCCTCGACCGGTGCGCTGCTCGCCCTGCCCGACGCCGGATTCCGCGTGAACCTGGGCTACACCGCGATCACCGACCTCACCACCGGCGCCGAGGAGAAGGCCCGCGTGCTGGGGATCGGAGACGGATTCCTCAGCGAGCCCTGGTGGTGCCGCGCGCTGCTCGCGCAGGCGAACCGCATCGCCCGCCGGGGCGGCGTACTGCGCCTGAGCGTCGACGCCCGGCGGCTCGAATCCTCGACCGTCTCGCGCACCGTGCTCGACGTCGTCGACCTCGCGCTGCACCACGGGGCGGTACCGACCGTCTACGAGGCGCGCCGCGCGGTACTGGCCGCGGCCTGATCCGGCGCTAGAACTCCGCGGTGGCCTCCGTGGCCACCCGCACCACCTCGGCACCGTCGGGCCGCATGTCCGTGAGCCGGCCGCCGTAGATGGCGTCGCCCTCCGCCGATTGCAGGGCGTCGTGGATCGGCACCGCCACGGTGGGTGCCACCGCACGGAAGAAGTCGACCGTCTCGCTGATCTTGGACCAGGGCGCGCTCACCGGCAGCCCGAGCACCTCGACGTGCACGTCCTCCGGGACGTACAGCGCATCGCCCGGGTGGTAGAACCGGCCCGGCCGGGTCTCGTCGCCCAGCAGGAACGAGGTGTTGTCGATCTGCGGGACGTCCGGGTGGATGATCGCGTGCTTGCCGCCCACGGCGCGGGCGATGAGATTGCCGATGCCGTAGTCGTGCCCCGCGACGGCGGCGATCCACCGGCCGCCGCGCTGCGCCGCGGTGGTGGGGTCGGCGAACAACTGTGCCTCGGGATTGGCGTCGACCAGGGCGTCGATGCGGGCCGGATCGATGTGGTCCGGGTGCTGGTGGGTGACCACGATCGCGTCCAGTCCGGTGATGCCCTCGAAGCCGTGCGAGAAGTTGCCGGGATCGAAGAGCACCCGAGTGTCGGACATCTCCACGAGGACGCAGGAATGGCGGAAGTGGGTGAGTCGCATGGCCCCAGTATGCGCCGGTAAACTGACCGGGAAAGCGCGATCGACACCCGAGCGCGTTCGATACTTCGTGAGGAGCCGCACGTGGCGCGGATTGTGGTGGACGTGATGCCCAAGGCCGAGATCCTGGACCCGCAGGGCCAGGCCATCGTGGGGGCGCTGGGGCGCCTGGGCTTCCCCGGTGTCGCGGATGTGCGGCAGGGCAAGCGGTTCGAGCTCGAGGTCGACGGTGACCTCAGCGACGAGCAGCTCCAGCAGATCGCGTCCGACGTGCTGGCCAACACCGTGATCGAGGACTTCACCGTCACCCGGGTCCAGGCATGAGCGCCGCAGGGGGCCGGGTCGGAGTCATCACCTTCCCCGGCACGCTCGACGATGTCGACGCGGCGCGTGCGGTCGAGCGCGCGGGCGGCGAGGCCGTCTCGCTCTGGCACAAGGACCACGATCTCAAGGGCGTCGACGCCGTCGTCGTGCCCGGCGGCTTCTCCTACGGCGACTACCTGCGGGCCGGGGCCATCGCCTCGCTCGCACCCGTGATGACCGAGGTCATCGAGGCCGCGGGCAAGGGCATGCCCGTGCTGGGCATCTGCAACGGTTTCCAGATCCTGTGCGAGGCCGGCCTGCTCCCGGGCGCCCTGGTGCGCAACGAGGGCCTGCACTTCATCTGCCGCGACGAGTGGCTGCGCGTCGACAACGCCGACACCGCGTGGACCTCCCGCTACGAGCCGGGTGCCGAGATCCTGATCCCGCTCAAGTCGGGCGAGGGCCGGTACGTGGCCGACGAGGCCGTGCTCGACGAGCTGGAGGGCGAGGGCCGGGTGGCCTTCCGCTACGCGGGCGGCAACCCCAACGGTTCGATGCGGGCCATCGCCGGCATCACCTCGGCCAACGGTCGCGTCGTCGGCCTGATGCCGCACCCCGAGCACGCCACCGAGGCGCTCACCGGCCCGTCGGACGACGGTCTCGGCATCTTCTACTCCGCCCTGGACGCGGTGCTCTCGGTCTGATGACTGCCACCACGGTATCGGCCGATGCGGCGGGACTCTGCGCCTTCGTCGATGCGTCACCGTCGCCCTTCCACGTGGTGGAGACGGTCTCGCTGATGCTGGAGGAGGCCGGTTTCACCCGCCTCTACGAGCACGATCCGTGGTCCGATCTGGGCCGACACTACGTGATCCGCGGCGGGTCGATCATCGCCTTCGACGCGAGCGCTGCCGGCGGCGAGCGGCTGCTGCCGCTGCGCATCGTCGGCGGTCACACCGACAGCCCGAACCTGCGGCTCAAGCAGCACCCCGACCTCGTCTCCGAGGGACTGGCGCAGGTGCGGCTCGAACCCTACGGCGGCGCGTGGCTGAACTCCTGGCTCGACCGCGACCTGGGGCTCTCGGGTCGCATCGCCACCTCCGACGGTGAGCTGCTGGTCCGCATCGACCAGCCCCTGCTGCGGGTGCCGCAGCTGGCGATCCACCTCTCGGAGAACCGCAAGGGCGTCGAGCTCGATCCGCAGCGGCACGTGAACGCGATCTGGGGCCCGGCGGCGGGCACCGGATTCCTGGAGTACCTCGAGGACACCTTCGAGGTACCGCGCGGCGGTCTGCTCGGCTTCGAGCTGATGACGCACGATCTGGCGCCCTCGGCGCTGGTGGGTGCCGGCCGGTCGCTGGTCTCCGCGCCGCGCCTGGACAACCAATGCACCTGCTACGCCGGCACCTCCGCCCTCATCGCGGCGGCGGGCGGCGATCAGGCCGTGCCCGTGCTGGCGCTGTTCGACCACGAGGAGGTGGGCTCGAGCTCCGACCGCGGCGCCGGCTCCGAGTTCCTCCCGACGGTGCTCGAACGCCTGGCCTTGGCGCTCGGCCTGGACCGCGAGGACTTCCTGCGGATGATGAGCGTCTCGGTGTGCGCCTCCGGCGATATGGCGCACGCGACGCACCCGAACTACCCCGAGCGGCACGAGCCCGGCCACCGCATCGAGATCGGCGGCGGCCCGGTGCTCAAGGTGAACCAGAACCTGCGCTACGCCTCGGATTCCGTGGGAGAGGCCGTGTTCGCGCAGGCCGCGCAGCAGGCGGGCGTCCCGTTGCAGCGCTACGTGCATCGCGCCGATCTGCCCTGCGGCTCGACCATCGGCCCGATCACCGCTACGCGCACCGGCCTCACCACCGTGGACGTGGGCGCACCGCAGCTCGCGATGCACAGTGCCCGCGAACTCATGGGCGCCGCCGACGTCCCGCTCTACACCGCGGCCCTCGCGGCCTTCCTCGCGCCCGAGTGACGTAGGTCTCGGGCGCGTCGATTAGTGTTCTGAGGCATGACTTCTTCGCCGCAGACGCCTGCGACACCGTCGAACCCGGACGACGGTGAGCACCTGACCCGAGCCCTGAGCAACCGCCACATCCAGCTCATCGCGATCGGCGGCGCCATCGGCACCGGCCTGTTCATGGGCTCCGGTAAGACGATCTCGGTGGCCGGACCGTCGGTGATCATCGTCTACATGGTGATCGGCTTCATGCTCTACTTCGTGATGCGCGCCATGGGTGAGCTGCTGCTCAGCCGCACCGGGTACCGCAACTTCTCCGATTTCGCCGGCGACATCCTCGGCCCGTGGGCGGCGCATTTCACCGGCTGGACCTACTGGTTCTGCTGGGTGGTGACCGCGGTGGCCGACGTGGTGGTGATCGCGTCCGTCTACATCACCTTCTGGGCCAAGGACATTCCGCCGTGGATTCCTGCGGTCGTGGTGATCGTGCTCCTCATCGGCCTGAACCTGCCGACGGTGCGCGCCTTCGGCGAGACCGAGTTCTGGTTCGCGATGATCAAGATCATCGCGATCGTCGCCCTCATCATCGTGGGCGCCGTGCTGATCATCACCGGCTTCGAGCACGACGGCGCGAAGGCCTCACTCACGAACCTGTGGGAGAACGGCGGCATGTTCCCCATGGGCTTCATGGGTTTCGTCGCGGGCTTCCAGATCGCCGTCTTCGCCTTCGTGGGCATCGAGCTGGTGGGTACCACCGCCGCCGAGACCAAGGATCCCGAGAAGAACCTGCCCCGCGCGATCAACTCGATCCCGATCCGCATCCTGCTGTTCTACGTGGGCTCGCTCGTGGTGCTGATGTCCGTGGTGCCGTGGGACCGGTTCAGCAAGGACGAGTCGCCCTTCGTCATGCTGTTCACCCTCGCCGGGCTCGGCGCCGCCGCGCACCTGGTGAACGCGGTCGTGCTCACCTCGGCCATGTCGTCGGCGAACTCGGGCATCTACTCCACCTCGCGCATGGTCTACGGCCTCGCCACCGAGGGCGATGCGCCGCGGATGTTCGCCAAGCTGTCCAGCCGCAAGGTGCCGCAGAACGCGCTCTTCCTCACCGGTGTGATGCTGCTGTCCTCGGTGGTGCTGCTCGGCTTCGGCCTCGATAAGTCGGCCGGGTTCACCGTGGTCACCACCGTCTCGTCGCTGTGCTTCATGTTCGTGTGGACGATCATCCTGGCCAGCTACCTGGTGTACCGGTCGCGTCGCCCGCAGGCGCACGCCGAGAGCACCTTCAAGATGCCGCTCGGCACCGTGATGCCGTGGGTGATCTTCGCCTTCTTCCTGTTCCTGCTGTGGGCCTTCACCCGCGAGACCGACACCCTGCAGGCCATGCTCGTGACTCCGCTGTGGTTCCTGGTGGTCGGCATCGCCTACCTGGTGCTGCGCCGCAACCCGGAGCACCAGGCCGCGCGCGAGGCCTTCGCGGCCCGCGTCGAGGAGGAGAAGAAGGCCGCCGCGCAGTGGCGGGCCGCGCAGGGCTGATCAGGCCGACGGTGCCGCGCCGGCCGCGACGGTCCGGTCCGGCTCCGTGCCGGTGGCCGGTTCGACGCGCACCCAGGTGCTGTTGACCGCTGCGTTCCCCGACAACCGGTCGACCCGCGCCGGATCGTGCAGCGCGTTGACGTTCTGCCCGGCGAGCGCGGCGGCCACGCTCCAGCCGGTGCCCTCGTGTCCCCAGCCGTGCGGGACCGCCACCGTGCCGGGCCGGATCTCGTCGGAGATCTCCAGCGCGACCTCGATCGCGCCCGACGGTGATGAGATCCGCACGGTGTCTGCGCCGCTCACGCCGCACCGTTCGGCGTCCGTGGGGTGCATCAGCGCGGTGCACCGGTTCGATCCGGTGACCATCGTGGGCACGTTGTGCAGCCACGAGTTGTTGCTCTTGAGGTGCCGCCGGCCGATGAGCTTGAGCTCGTAGCCGTCGCTCCCGCGCTTCCCGCCGCCGCGCAGTCCCGACTCCAGGAAGGCTCGCGCCTCGGCCACGAAGCTCTCCGGCGCCAGCCGGATCCTCCGGCCGCGGGTGGCGATGACCTGCTTCAGTCGCGGCTGCAGCGGGCCGAGGTCGACGCCGCCCGCCGTGTCCCGGATGCGGGCCACGGTGAGGCCGCGGCGCAGTCCCCGGCGCAGCACGCCGTACGGTCCCGCGGCGACGGCCGCGGCCACCAGCCGGTCCGGCGGGAAGTGGTCGGTGAGCCTGCGCAGCGGCCGTGCCAGCAGCCGCCGCGCGGGAAGCGGGAGGATCTCGATCAGGAGCCGGTTGATGATCTGCCAGTCGTCGAGGCCGTCGGCGGGCGGATCGAAGACGGGGTGCGTGTACCGGATGTTGTTGCGCACACTGAAAACCGGGAACAGGACGTTCAGTCCACCCCGCTCCAGGTGGGAGATCGGCGGGAGGATGAAATCCGCGTGGCGCGTGGTCTCGGTGATGTAGATGTCCACCGACACCATGAGGTCGAGCCCGGCGAGGCCCTCGTCGAGGGTGCCGCGATGTGGGATCGACGAGACGGGATTCCCGGCGAAGGTGATCATCGACCGGATCCGGCCGCGGCCGGGCGTGGTGATCTCGTCCGGGAGTGCCGCGACGGGAAGCTCGCTGCGGAAGGCCTTGTGCCGTCCCGATCGGTCGGTCCACAGTCCGTAGCCGACGGGGATGAACCTGGCCAGGCGGGGCACGTCGATCGGCGGCGTGGTGAACATCATCCCGCCGGGACTGTCCAGGTTGCCGGTGAGCACGTTGATCGCGGTGATCAGCCACGTGACCAGGGTTCCGGTCTCCTGCTGGCAGATGCCGATACGGCAGTACATCGCCGCCGACGATGCGGCGGCGTGATCGCGGGCCAGGGCGGTGATGGTGGCGGCGTCCACACCGGCCAGCGGGGCCATCGACTCCGGGGTGGCGTGCGCGACCAGCTCGCGCAGTTCGGCGGCGCCGGTGACGCTGCGCGCGAGAACTGCCTCGTCGCAGAGGTTCTCGGAGAGCAGGACGTGCAGCACGCCCAGGAGTAGGTACGCATCGCCGCCCGGTGCCACCGCCACGTACTGGTCGGCGAGTTTGGCGGTCTCGGTGCGCCGCGGATCGATCACCACGACCGTGCCGCCGCGGTCGCGGACCGCCTTGATCCGCTTCTTGGCGCCCGGCATCGTCGAGATGGAGCCGTTCGAGACGGCGGGGTTCGCGCCGATGATCACCAGCCGGTCGGTGCGGTCGATGTCGACGATGGGGACCAGTGCGTTGGAGCCGAACATGCGCCAGGCCGCGAACTCGTGCGGGTACTGGTCGATCGACGAGGCGGTGAAGAAGTTGGGGGTGAGCAGTGCGATCCGCAGCATCAGTCCGTGCGCGACGGCGGTGCTGTGGGCGGCCGGATTGCCGAGGTACATCGCGAGCGCGCGGAAGCCGTGCTCCTTACGGATCGCGCGCAGCCGCGTGCCGATCTCGTCGAAGGCCTCGTCCCAGCCGACCGGTTCGAAGGTCTCGCCCACCCGCCGCATCGGAGTGCGGACGCGATCGGGGTCGTGGTGCAGGCCGCCCATCGCCGTCGCCTTGGGGCAGATGTAGCCCTTCGACAGCACGTCGTCGGGGTCGCCGGCGATCCTGGTGACCTGCTGAAGGTCGTCCACGGTGACCAGGATTCCGCAGTGCGCTTCGCACAGAGTGCAGTGGGTGGGACGGGTGGTAGTGGGCATGGCTACTCCTCGGTCTGCCCTCCACGGTAAACGCAGCGGGGCTCTCGCGAGGCGAATATGTTAGCAATCATTCTCAGTCCTGCTCCGCGAGCATCGGGGCGTCCGGACCCAGCGGGCGGTGCAGCAGCGAGCCCCGGGTGACCGCCGCCCGGCCGAATCTCGTGCGCAGCTCGTCCATGGCGATGTCGAGATCGGCGTCGTGCTCGCCGCCGTCGAACGGGAGGGTGAGCTGGACGGCGCCGTGGTTCTCCAGGTTCGCCAGCGAGAGCCCGATCAGCGTGCAGCCGCGGTCGCGGATCAGGGGCATCGCCTCGTCCAGCAGCCCCCGGGCGGTGGCCAGGACGATCTCCGTACTGTCGGTGGGCTCGCGCAGGGAGCGCGACCGGGTGATCGAGGTGAAGTCGTCGAACCGCAGCCGGAGCTCGACGGTGCGCGTGACCCGCCCGGCGGCGCGCAGCCGCTCGCCCAGCCGGTCGACGATCGCGAGCGCGGTGGCCTCGATCTCGGCCTCCGACTTCATCCGGCGGCCGAGTGCGCGCTGTGCGCCGATCGACTTGCGCCGCCGCCCGGTATCGATACGGCGCGGATCGTGGGCGAGGGAGAGGGCGTACAGGTGCCGGCCGGTGCCGCGACCGAGCAGCGTGGACAGGCCGTGTTCGCCGAGCTCCGCCATCTGCCCGACGGTGGCGATGCCCGCCTCGTGCAGCCGGGCCTCGGTCTTCGGCCCGACGCCCCACAGCCGCCGCACCGGAAGCGGATGCAGGAATTGCAGTTCGGTGCCGGGGGCCACCACCAGCAGACCGTCGGGCTTGCCGACGGCGCTGGCCACCTTGGCGAGGAACTTGCTGCGCGCGACGCCCACCGTGATCGGCAGGCCGACCTCGCGGCGGACCCGCTCGCGGAGGCGCTCCGCGATCCGGGCGGGTGTCCCGTCGATCCGGTGCAGGCCGCCGACGTCGAGGAAGGCCTCGTCGACCGAGATGCCTTCGACGAGCGGCGAGATGTCGCGGAAGATCTCGAAGACCCGCCGACTGGCCTCCATGTAGGCCTCGAACCGGGGTGGCATGGTGGTGGCGGTGGGGCACAGAGCCAGTGCCTCGCGATGCGGCATGGGGGAGCGGACGCCGCGGGCCTTGGCCTCGTAGCTGGCGGCGAGCACCACGCCCGAACCGACGAGCACGGGGCGGCGCCGCAGCCACGGATGATCCCGCTGCTCGACCGAGGCGTAGAACGAGTCCAGGTCGGCGTGGAGGATCGTGGCCTCCGTGCGGTCCTGCCGTTCGATGTGCATGCCGCGATGATGCCGCGGGGGTGTGACACGATCGGTGTCGGTGCTGCTCAGCGACCTGGATCATCGAACTGACTCTGTAGTAAGATTACCCGCAAGTCAGATACCCGTTCGCCCGTTTGAGGAGCTGAATGTGAACACCTACCTGGTCACCGGGGCCACCGGATTCCTGGGCCGCCGCATCGTCCCGCTACTACTGGAGCGCGACCCCGACGCCGTCGTCCACCTGCTCGTGCGCCCCGCCTCCGCACACAAGCTCGACGGCTGGCGCGAACAGTACGGCGAGGACCGCGTGATCCCCTTGCTCGGCGATCTCGCCGCGCCCGGTCTCGGCCTCGACGGTGCGCCGCCCGCCGCGGACGCGATCCTGCACCTGGGCGCCGTCTACGACATGGCGGCCGACGCCGCGGCGAACGAGCGGGTGAACGTGGCGGGCACCCAGTCGGTGATCGATCTGGCCCTGGACCTCGGGGCCGAACTGCACCACGTGTCCTCCGTCGCGGTGGCCGGGGATCATCGCGGCCCGTTCGGCGAGCACGATTTCGACCTGGGCCAGGGCTTCCCCTCGCCGTACCACCGCACCAAGTTCGAGTCCGAGAAGCTCGTCCGCGAGGCCGAGGGCCTGCGCTGGCGCGTGTACCGACCCGCCATCGTGGTCGGCGATTCCGAGACCGGCGAGATGGACAAGGTGGACGGGCCCTACTACTTCTTCAGCACCTTCGCGGCGATGACCCGGGTCCCCTCGGCGCTGCCGGTGGTGCTCCCGGACACGGGCGATACCAACGTGGTTCCGGTCGACTACGTCGCCGAGGCCCTGGTCGAGCTGATGCTGCGGCCCGACGGGACCGGCGAGGTCTATCACCTCGTGAACCCGGAGCCGCAGAGCGTGCTCGACATCTACCGCGCGGTGGCCCGGCCGGTGGGCGCGCCGCCCGCCGTGGGTCGGGTGCCGCACCGCCTCGTGGACCGGGCGATCCGGGCCAGTGGCCGGGGCCGGACGCGGCTCGCGCGGGACACCGCGCTCAAGCAGCTCGGCATTCCGCCGAAGGCCTTCGAGAACCTCGGTTTCACCGCGACCTACACCTCGGAGGAGACCCGGAAGGCGCTGGCGGGAACCGGAATCGATGTTCCCTCGCTGCGGGACTACGGACCGAAGCTGTTCTCCTACTGGCGGCACAACCTCGATCCCGCGCGGCT
Source organism: Tsukamurella sp. TY48 (assembly GCF_019656655.1). Taxonomy (GTDB): domain Bacteria; phylum Actinomycetota; class Actinomycetes; order Mycobacteriales; family Mycobacteriaceae; genus Tsukamurella; species Tsukamurella strandjordii. The sequence continues at coordinate 2,569,601 of NZ_BPMV01000001.1, forward strand.
GCGCCGCCGGGATGGTCTCGCCGGACGGCATGTGGTGATCACCGGCGCCTCCGCGGGAATCGGGCGGCAGACGGCGATCGACCTCGCCGCCCGCGGTGCCCGGACGATCCTGCTGGCCCGCAACGCCGCCGAGCTCGAAGCCACCGCCGAGCAGATCCGCGCCGCCGGCGGAGAGGCCTTCACCTACGTCTGCGATGTCACCGACGGTGACGCCGTCGATGCGACGGTGGCGCAGATCCTCGCCGAGCACGACCACGTCGACTACCTGATCAACAACGCCGGGCGGTCGATCCGGCGGTCGGTGCGCGCCTCCACCGGCCGGATGCACGACTTCGAACGCACCATGGAGGTCAACTACTTCGGGGCCGTGCGCATGATCCTCGCCCTGCTGCCCAGCATGCGCGAACGGGGCTTCGGGCACGTCGTGAACGTCTCCAGCATCGGTGTGCTGGCCCGCGGTCCGCGGTTCTCCGCGTACGTCGCCAGCAAGGCGGCGCTCGACGCCTTCACCGACGTGGCGGCCACCGAGACACTGTCCGAGCACGTCACCTTCACCAACGTCCACATGCCGCTGGTGCGCACCGAGATGATCGCCCCCACCGAGGCCTACGACGATGCCAGTGTGATCAGCACCGAGAAGGCCTCGCGGATCATCATGAGCGCCATGCGCCGCCGGCCCACGCAGGTCTTCACCCCGCTGGGTGCCCTCGGTGCACTCGGTCACGCCTTCACGCCGCGGTTCACCCGCCGCGTCCTGCATCAGGAGTACCTGACCACCGCCGATTCCGCGGCGGCGAAGGGTGTTTCGGTCGGCTAGGGCCGGCGGGGGTAGGAAAGGCGTCGCAGCAGTCGTTCGGCGGGACCGCGCTCACCGGCGCGTTCCAGCCGGACGGCGATCGCCAGCGACGCCGCCCACACCGCCACCGCGAGGACGGCCACCGACCATCCGCTCAGCCGTGCGCCGAGCCCGAAACCCCAGGCGCACAGCAGTGGCGCGAAGATCACCGACTGGAACAGGTAGCAGCTCAGGGAGCGCTTGCCCACGGCCTGGATCGCCCAGGCCGCACCGGCGTCCCGGCGGGAGCCGGCCGCCTCGATCCGCGCGGCCAGCAGGCCGAACAGCGCCACGTAGCCGATGCCGCCGATCAAGCCGCCGAGCGAATGCGGGGCCACGAAGGCCCAGTCGTAGCCCTGGTCGATCCCGAGCGCGCCGAGGCTCTGCAGCGCCACCACCAGCCCACTGCCCCATCCGACCGTGAGACCGACGACCGCGATCCGCCGCAGCGTGCGCAGGTGGCGTCCCGGTTCGTCGAGGAGGCGGGCGCGCGCGGCGAGGATGCCCAGCAGGATCGAGACCGGGATGATCACCCCGAACAGGGCGGTGGGCAGGCCGTAGAGGGCCCACGCGGCGATGCGCGCCCAGGCGGCGGCGAGGATCCCGGGTTCGGCGTTGGCGTTGAGCGGCCAGGTGTCGCTCACGGCGACGGTGCCACCGGTCCCCACCGCCGCGGCGGTCAATGCCGGCACCACCGCGAGCAGCACGAGCAGACCCACCAGCGCGCCGCACCACGCGCGGATCGTCCGGTCCGATCGATCGAGGAAGAGCGCCACCAGCACCAGGCCGCACAGGCCGTAGGCCGCCAGGATGTCCCCGAACCAGAGCAGCAGCGCGTGCACGAAGCCGAACGCCACCATCCACCAGTGCCGCCGCCGCAGGAGTCGCCGGGCATCGGCCTGCGCGACGCCCGCCTCGGCTTGCCTCCGGTAGAGCTGCACGATGCCGTAGCCGAAGAGGAACGCGAACATCGGGTACACCCGGCCGTCGATCCCGATGAGTGCGACGGTCTGCGCCACCCGGTCGGCCACCGAGCCGTCGGCGGGGTGCAACCCGAAAGCGCCGCGCGGCACGCCCCACAGGTACGCGGGCGCATTGGCGATGGCGATGAGCAGCAGCATCAGCCCGCGGGCCAGATCGGGCGCGATGCTGCGGCCGGTCATCGCGGTGGGTGCCGACGCGACCGGGGGCGGGGTGGTCATGCCGCCAACTTAGGGGCTGCCCCTGCGGCACGGTCAAGAACGGTCCGGCGTCCTAGGATCGATGGGGACGAAGGGAACGCGGATGCCGGAACGCTCGATCGCAGGTAAGCGGATCGCCATCACCGGAGCGGGCGCGGGGATCGGGGCCGCCACCGCGCGGCTGCTGGCCGCGCGCGGGGCCGCCGTGTGGCTCGGTGACCTGGACCCCGCGGCCGCCGACGCCGTCGCGGGCGAGATCCGCGCCGCGGGCGGTACGGCGGGAACGGCGCCGCTCGACGTGGCCGACGAGGCCTCGTTCGCCGCCTTCCTCGACGCCGCGGAGGCCGACGGTCCGCTCGACGTGCTCGTCAACAACGCCGGGGTCATGTGGGTGGGACCGTTCCTGGACGAATCCGCAGGATCGGTGCAGCGCCAGGTCGCCGTGAACCTGATCGGCCCGATCACGGGGACGCGGCTGGCCGCCCGCCGGATGGTGCCGCGCGGACGCGGCCTGATCGTGACGGTGGCATCGGCCGCGTCCAAGCTGAGCCCCGCCGGCGAGGCCACCTACAGCGGCACCAAACACGGTGTCTACGGCTTCCTCAAGGCCGCGCGCCGGGAATTGCGCGGCACCGGAGTCGAACTCAGCGTGGTGATGCCCGCGGTGGTCGACACGGCCCTCGCGGCCGGAACCACCACCGGCGCCGCCGCCCTCCTCACCCCGGAGGCGATCGCGGCGGCGATCGGTGCGACCGTGGCCCGCCCGCGGTTCGAGGTGCACGTGCCGCGCACCGTCGGGCTGTTGCACCGATTGCAGACTCTCGCACCGCAACCGGTCAAGGACCTGCTGGACGGGTACCTGATCCCCGATCAGGTGCGGACCGCCGATCGCGCCGTCCGGTCCGGCTACGAAAGGGATGCGCTCGGCGATGCGGACTGAGTTCCATCCATTCGGGTTCCATTCATTCGGCTCGTAAACGTAGCGGAGCGGGCCCGCGGCGTATTGACTGAGCGCATGGCAGAGGTGGGGGACAGGCGTGCGCGCACCGCGTGGCTCGCGCGCCGGGTCGCCATCGCGGCCCTCACCCTGCTGCTGGCGTCCATGGTGATCTTCGCCGTGCTGCACGCGGTGCCCGGCGATCCCGCCGTCGCCCTGGCCGGGGCGGACGCTTCTCCCGCGACGCTCGCCGCATTGCGCGCCGAGCTCGGACTCGACCAACCGCTGGTGACGCAGTACCTGCACTGGCTCGGGGGCGCCGCGACCGGCGACCTGGGCACCTCCTACGTGATCGGCGGGCGCATCGATGCGCTGCTCGGCGACGGTCTGCGGAACACCGCGGCACTCGGGTTCGCTGCGCTGATCATCGCCGTGCTCATCGCCACGGTGCTCTCCTTCGCCACCGTCGCCTCGTCCGCCCGGTGGGTGCACTCGGCGGTCGCGGGCTTCGAGGTACTGGGAATCGCGGTGCCGCCCTTCGTGACCGGCGTGCTGCTGGTGGAACTGTTCGCCGTGGTGTGGCCGGTGCTCCCCGCGGGAGGCACGCCGCCGGCCGGCTACTTCGCAGATCCCGGGATCACGGTGCAGTACCTCCTCCTGCCCGCGCTCTGCCTGGGAATCCCCGTGGCCTCCACGCTGACCCGGTTCTTCTCCGAGGCGCTGCGCACCGAGTGGGCCAAGCCCTACGTCCTCACGGCGCGCGCCGCCGGTGTGCCCGCCGCACGCATCCTGGTGCGCGGTGCGGCGCGCAACGCCCTCCCGTCGGTGGTCACCGTGTTCGGCATCCAGGCCGGGCAACTGCTCGGCTCCGCGGTCCTGGTCGAGGCGATCTTCGCCTGGCCCGGCCTGGGGCAACTGCTCGGGCAGGGGATCGCGGCCCGCGACTACCCGGTGGTGCAGGCGGTGCTGCTGCTCGCCGTCACGGTTTTCATCGCGATAGCTCTGCTCACCGACGTGACCTACCGCCTCCTCGATCCCACGCGGAGGGCCGGATGAGGCCGCCGCGCACGCTCCTGGTGGGAGCGGTCCTCTTGGCCGCCGTGGTGCTGGCCGGGGTGGCGGCGCCGCTGCTCGCGCCCTTCGACCCGCTCCGGCAGATCCCCGGTGCGAATCTGTTGCCGCCCGGCGGCGGCCATCCGCTGGGCACCGATGAACTCAACCGCGACGTGCTCAGCCGCGTGCTGTACGGCGTCCGCACCAGCCTGATCGTGATCTTCACCGCCGTGCCGATCGCCGCGGCGGCCGGCATCGCGCTCGGCCTGCTGAGCACCACCAGCCGAGCGCTCGACACCGTACTGGCGCGCCTGTCCGACGTGGTGCTCGCCTTCCCGGCGCTGATCCTGGCCATCCTCATCACCGCCTTGCGCGGGCCGGGAACCGTCACGGTGGTGATCGCGATCGCCGTCGCCGAGATCCCGGTCTTCCTGCGCCTCACCCGCGCCGAGGTGCTGCGGCTGCGGGAGACCCCGTACGCCGAGGCCGCCCGCGTGGCCGGGGCGTCGCGCGGCTGGGTGCTCACCCGGCACGTGCTCCCCAATGCGCTCGAACCGCTCGCCGTGCAAACCGCGCTCGCGCTGTCGCTGGGCGTCTTCGTAGAGGCGGGACTGAGCTTCGTGGGCGTCGGCGTGCGCCCGCCGGAGCCCTCGCTCGGCTCGGTTCTCGCGGGAGCCGTGCACAACTGGGACGCCAACGCCGGATACGCATGGGGACCGCTCATCGCCGTCGTCGCACTCTCCCTGGCGCTGCTACTGGTGGCCCGGGGCTTCGCGGGGTGGCGCCGATGACCTCCCCCACGACGCTGCGCATCGCGGCCCTCACGCTCACGGGACCGCAGGGACGGCCGCTGGTCGACCGTCTCGACCTCACCGTGGAGGCGGGCGAGATCGTGGCCCTGGTCGGCGAATCCGGCTCCGGTAAGTCGCTCACCGGTCGCGCGATCCTCGGCCTGCTGCCCGACGGTGTGCGCGCCACCGGCAGCATCGAACTGACCGGGCACCAGGTGATCGGCCGGTCGGAGCGGGAACTGCGTGCACTGCGCGGCCCCGGCGCCGCACTCGTCTTCCAGGAACCGCAGACCGCCCTCAATCCGTCCCAGCGGATCTGGCGGCAGATCCACGAAGTACTGCGGGCGCACCGGAAGGTGAGCAGCGACGAGGCGAAGCGGCGCACCGTCGAACTCCTGACGGATGTGGGGATTCCGGACCCGCAGACCAGGGCGGAGCAGTACCCGCACCAGCTCTCCGGCGGGCAGAAGCAGCGGGTGGTGATCGCGCTCGCCTTGGCGGCGGAGCCGGAACTGCTGATCGCCGACGAGCCCACCACCGCCCTCGACGTCACCGTGCAGGCACAGATCCTCGACCTCCTCCGCGAACTGCGTGACCGGCGCGGCCTGGCGGTGCTGCTGATCTCGCACAACCTCGGCGTGGTGGCCGATCTGGCCGACCGGGTCACCGTGGTCCGGGCCGGGGAGACCATCGAATCCGCTCCCGTGGACGAGTTGTTCGCGGCGCCCCGGGAGGCCTACACCCGCGAGCTGCTGGCCGCCGTCCCTCGGCTGCCCTCGGGCGCGGGCGAGCCGGTCGACCCGATCGAGGCCCCCGCCGCACCGGTGGTGCGGGTGCGCGGATTGCGGGTCGCATACGACGGTGCGCCCGCCCTCGACGGCGTCGACCTCACCGTCGGAGCCGGAGAGGTGGTGGGTCTGGTCGGCGAATCAGGCTCGGGCAAAACTACTCTCGGCCGCGTGCTGCTCGGCCTCGAACGAGCGTCCGGCGGCACCGTCGAGGTCGCGACGGAGCGGGTCGCCCTGATCCACCAGGACCCGTACGCCGCGCTCGACCCCCGGTGGACCGTGGAACGGATCGTCGCCGAGCCGCTGCGGATCGGCGGCGAGCGCGACCGGGGCGTGCTGCGCACCCGCGCGGCCGAGCTGATCGACGCGGTGCGGTTGCCCGCCGAGGTGCTGCGGCGGCGCCCGCGCGAGCTGTCCGGCGGACAGCGGCAGCGGGTGGCCTTCGCCCGCGCCCTCGCGGCTGCACCCGAACTGCTGGTGGCGGACGAACCGACCAGTGCCCTCGACGTCTCGGTGCAGGCCGCCGTCCTCGATCTGTTCCGGGACCTGCACGCCGAGTTCGGATTCGCGGCGGTGTTCATCACCCACGACCTCGCGGTGGTGGGCGAGGTGGCCGACCGCGCGGTGGTGCTGCGCCGCGGCGCGGTGGTGGAGCAGGGACCCGCCCGGGCCCTGCTCGCGTCGCCGCGGTCGGACTACGCGCGGGAACTCGTCGAAGCGGTACCGCTGCCGGATCCGGTGGCCCAGCGGGCACGACGGGAGGAGCGGGCATGAACGGGATCAGCCGCAGGACGGTGCTGCTCGCGGGCCTCGGCGCGCTCGGGGCCGGCGCCCTGAGCGGCTGCACGTCCGCGGTCGAACAGGCCCGCGCAGCGAACGCCGCGCCCGGCTCGGACGGCGGCACCCTGGTGCTCGGCTCGCTCGCCGATCTCGACCCCAAATCGATCTACAGCCAGTCGGTCACCACCATGGCCATCGGGCTACTGGTGTGGGACACCCTGATCCGCTACGACCGCACGACCCGCACCCCACGTCCGGCAGTGGCCCGCGGATGGGAGTTCGGCCCGGACGGCCGCAGCCTCACCCTGCACCTGCGCGACGATGTGCGCTTCCACAGCGGGCGGCCGCTCACGGCCAAGGACGTGGCCTACGCGGTCTCGGTGTACGCCTCGGACGCGGCCGGATCGCAGCTGCAGGGCGCCGCGAAGGCGGTGGCATCGGTGGAGACACCCGATGCGCACACCGCGGTCCTGCGGCTCTCGCGGCCGGTGCCGAACATCGTCGACCTGCTCGAATTCATGCTCCTCGTGGACTCGGAATCCGCCTCGGAACTGCGCGCGGGCACCGCCTTCGTGGGCACGGGACCGTTCCGCTTCGCCGGCCGCGAGGTGGCGGCGAACGCTCGGTTCGAGCGCAACGACGAGTACTGGCGCGGTCCCGCCCGGCTCGACGGTGTGACGCTGCGTGTGGTCCGCGACCCCGGCGCGCTGCTCACCTCCATCCGCGCGGGCCAGTCCGATCTGGTGCTCGACGCCTCACCGCAGGCGCTGCGCCAGTTCCGTGACCAGTCGCTCTACCGGATCACCACGGGCGACGTCTTCGACGCCGCCTACTACGTGGGTGCCAACGCCGGCGACCCCGCACTCGCGGACAAGCGGGTGCGGCAGGCGATCTCGTCCGCGGTGAACCGGGAGCGGATCGCCGCGGAGGTGTTCGCAGGGGTGGCCGAGCCGAGCGCGGCACCGTGGGCACGCAGCTCACCCGCCTACGATCGCGCCGCGGCCAATCACTACCGCCGCGACCTCGACCGTGCCCGCGCCCTCCTGGCCGAGGCGGACGGCCCCCGTCGCCTCACGCTGAGCTACCCGACGGGGCTGGCGGTGGCACCGTCGATCGCGGCGATCGTCCAGAACGATCTCGCGGAAGCCGGGATCACCGTCGAGCTCGATCCGCGCGAGCAGGCCGCGTTCTCACCCTTCCTGCACACCGGGAAGGCCCAACTGTGGCTGGGCCCGCACGGCTTCGGTCAGTCGGACCCCGCGACGCTCGCGGGCGGCGCGGCGCCGTTCAAGCCCTCCGGCAACCTGTCGAAGTTCTCCACGCCCGAGTACACGGCCCTCGTCGCGCGGCTGCAGGACGGTACCGGCCGCCCCGAGGTGCTGCGGGAGTACTCCGACTACCTGCTGGACCAGCAGTTCGTGATCGACCTGGCCGTCTCACCCGCGACCTACGTCTCGCCCGCGCGGGTGAAGGGCCTGGACTGGAACCTCTACAAGTACATCGACCTGCACGGCACCACGATCCGCTAGAAGCGGTCCTTCACCTGCTCCTCGGTGAGTCCGTAGTCCGCCAGTGAGTAACTGTGGTTCGGGCGCCGTGCCCCCGTCCGGCTGGCCTCGTGCATCGCCGACATGGACTCCCGCGCCGCGTCGGTCAGTTCGAGGCCGAAGGCGTCGTAGATCCCGCCCACGGTGCCGAGCGGATCGCCCACCAGGTCCCGGTAGTCCACATCCACGAACTGACCGCCTCGGCCCGCGGCGGTCTGCCGGGCTCGGGACTCGTCGAAGGCGGCCAGGCCACGGGCCCAGGTGTCCAACTGATCGGCGCCGATGGTCTCGCCGGTGAACGCGGTCGACCACCCCTCGGTGGCGTGCTGCGCCAGCGAGCAGACCGACGCGATGATCGTCTCCGGCGGGCGATGGGTCTGCACCACCAGCGCGTCCGGGTACACCTCGAACAGCGCGTCCAACGCGAACAGGTGACTCGGATTCTTGAGCACCCACCGCTTGCCGGGATCGTTGCTCCCGATCAGCTGCAGGTTGCGCTTGTGCCGCCGGTACGCCGGTGCCCAGTCCTGCTCGGCCAACCAGTGCGCGTACGACGGCACGTGCGCCAGGCACTCGTACGAGACCGAGTGCACGGACTGGCGCAGCAGCTGCCAGCACTCCTCGACCTCCGACGCCGACATGTAGTGCAGGCCCATGAATTCGGGGTGCTCGGTGTGGTGCTGCGCGTACTGCTCATCGAGCAGCGTGTAGACGGGGTTCTCGGCCCAGGTCTCGCGCGCGGGGCGCGGCTGCGGTACCTCGGCGAGCCACATCTGCAGGCCCTGGTTACCGGGATCGGCGTCCAGGAGGCGGTGCAGCGCGGTGGTCCCGGACCGGGGGAGCCCGGTGACGAAGACGGGCCGGTCGATCGCGACATCGGCGTGCTGCGGGTTCGCGGCGAAGGCCGCCTCGCTGATCAGCCGCGCCGACAGGGCGCCGCGGAGGAAGACGCGGGAGATCTTGGAGCCGGTCTCGGTGAGCTCCGCCTCGTCGCGGTAGGCGTCGAGGAGCACCTGCAATGCTTCGCGGTAGCCGTCGGACGGGTCGCCGAAATCACTGAGTCCGGTGCGGCGGACCGCGGATTCGTGCAGATCGTCGACGGTGCCGACGCCGCTGCCGGCGCGGTGACTGGTGGTCATGGAATCTCCTTCAGACGTGGTATTCGCCGCAGTTGACGTCGAGCGTCTGGCCGGTGATGCCGGAGGCGGCGGGTGAGGCGAGGAAGAGCACGGCCGAGGCCACCTCGTCCTCGGTGGGCAGTCGTTTCAGGTCGGAGCCGGCGGCGGCCTCGGCGTACTGGTCATCGAGGGTGGGGCCGCCGTCCTGTGCGGCGCGGTAGTCGAAGTAGGCGCGCAGGGTGTCGCCCCAGATCCAGCCGGGCACCACGGAATTGATCCGGATGCCCTGCGGGCCCAGCTCGGTGGCCAGCGACTGGGCCAGGGCCAGCTGCGCCGTCTTGCCGGCCTTGTAGCCGCCGTAGCGCAGGTCGGAGTGGCGGATCACCATGGAGTTCACGTTCACCACCGCGCCCTTCGACGCGGCCAGCGCCTCGCGGAAGGCGAGCACGGTGCGCAGGGCGCCCAGCGCCATCAGGTTCACGCTCTCCAGGATGTGCGCCGGATCGGTCTTCACCAGGCGCTGCATCGCGGGATAGGTGAAGGCGTTGTTGATCAGGGCGTCGGTGCGTCCGAACCGCTCCTGCACCTGCGCGGCGAGGGCGGCGAGGGAGGCCTCGTCGGTGATGTCGGCGGTGATCGCGACGGCGCCGTCGATCTGCGCGGCGGTGGCCTCCAGCCGTTCGGCCGTGCGGGCGGCGAGCACCACGGTGGCGCCCTCGGCGGCGAACCGGCGGCCCAGCGTGGTGCCGAGCGCCGGTCCGGCGCCGGCGATCACGACCACGGCGTCCTGTAGTCCCAGCCCGGACATCAGCCCACCATCCGCTCGCCGATGAGCCGCTGCCGCTCCGCGATCCGCGCGCGCCACCCGGCCCCGTCGATCGCGTTCCGCGCGTGGAAGGGCAGGTGCCCGGCGACCTCGTCCAGCGGAACCACCTGCGCGGTGGGACCGTCTGTGATCGGGGCGCAGGTGCGCTGCCAACGGAACTGGAGGTAGCCGCGGCGGTGGCCCAGCGTCTCGATCCAGTTGGCGACGCCGGGATCGTTCTCCGAGACCACGATCCGGATGTTTCCGTCCGGATCCACCTGGGCCTGACTGCCGTTGAGTGAGGTCTGGTGGTTGATGTAGTCGAGCGAGATGTACCACAGGCTGCCCAGCTGGAAGCCGAGATACGGTGCGTCGCCGCGCGGCACGGTGATGATCAGGGCCTGATCGTCGGCCAGGTCGTAGTGGCCCACCGAGCTGAACTGGGTGGCCAGGCCGCCGGGCGTGAGCCGCGGTGCGGTCAGCGTGTTCACCGGCAGCGGATCGTAGAACCACTTGGGGAACTGCAGCCAGGTCTTCACGCGGTTCACCAGCTGCTTGCCGGCCGCGGCGTACCGCTTGCGGATCAGTTCGTCCGTGAGGGGCGCCGGGGCGGTGCCGGCGGTGTCCACCCGCGCGATGGCGAAGCTGCCGCGCTGCGCCGACCAGTCGTCGTACACCTCGCGGATCACCAACTGCGCCTTACCCGGTGGTAGCCGGTAGTAGTCCGGGCCGGGCTCGCCCGGACCGAAGCGCACCTCGAACCGGCCGCCGGCGTCCACGGTGAGCTCGCGGTCGTCGAAGGCCACCGCGCTGGCGGGCACGTTGTCGTCGGTGTACTCGCCCCCGCCGAGCACCTGGAAGCTCACATCGCAGGTGCTGCCGCGGCGGCCGGTGACCACGTACTCATGGGCGCCGTCCACCCGGGCGCCGAAGTACAGGGTGTCGGGGTTGTCGAGCCCCATCTTGGTGAACGGCCCCGTGCCGCTGAGCAGGAACGGATGGTCCTTGTCGAAGTGGAAGGCGCCGTGCACGCAGGCCGCGATGCCCTGGGCGAGGTACTGCATCCCCTCCAGGAGGTCGGCCTCGGTCTCGATGTGCGGGGCGGCGGCCACGAGGCCCTCGGCCTCGGAGATCGCCTCGGTGAGCGGCTGGGAGTACATTCACACCTCGGGAAGTGGTTCAAATATGGACCAATGTGGTAGAACTTGTTCCAAAACCGTAGGCCCACGGAGCGAAGGGTGTCAAGCAATGACGGAAACCGGCAGGACCTCGCCGCCGGCCGAGCGGGTGGTGGCCGTGCTGGAATTCCTGGCACGGCACGAGACCGAGCGGTTCGGCCTGTCCGAACTGTCCCGCCGCGTCGGCCTCAGCAAGCCCACGTGCCTGGGAATCGTTACCACCCTGGTGGATTCGGGCTACCTGATTCGCGACGAGCGGGACAAGAGCTACCGCCTGGGGCCGGCGCTGATCCCGCTCGGGAGGGCCGCCCGCAAGTCCCTGCGCGCCGACCCCGCGGGCGGCGACATCCTGGCCGGGCTGTGGTCGCGATTCGGCCATCCGGTCTCGCTGTCGGGGGTGGTCGGCGACCGGGTCACGGTGCTGGACGTGGCCGTCGACCCCGATCGCCCGGCGATGGTCCGGGTGGGCGACAGCTACCCGTTCACCCCGCCCATCGGACTGATGTACGTGCTCTGGGACCGCACCGGGCGGCTCGAGGAGTGGCTGTCCCGCGATGTGGCCCGAACCGACGGCGACCGGCTGCCCCGCGTGATCGAGGCCTGCCGCGCCGACGGCTACCTGGTGGAGCTGCTCACCCCCGCCGGGCAGCAGCTGTACCGGCTGATGGCCGGCGTGCCCGGCGACATTCCCGCCGAGTTGCGCGCCGTGCTCGGCGAGGTGGTGGCGGGGATCGGCGACCGGGTGTACCTGCGCGGCGAGAACGAGGCGGGCGCGCACACCGTGAGCGTGATCTCGGCCCCCGTCTACGACGGCGAGGGTGCGCAGGCGATGGTGGCCAGCCTGTACGTCAGCGCCGATCTCGACGAGGCCGGCATCGCCGAACGGGCCGCAGCCCTGGTGGCCGCGGCGGACCGGATCTCGGCCCGGATCGGCGGCGATCAGAGCCAGCGGTAGCGCACCTCGGGCCGCCCGCGTCCGCCGTAATCGGTGACGCGCTCGACCACCCGGTCGTCGGCGAGCCGCTCCAGGTAGCGCCACGCGGTGACGCGGGAGATGCCGGTCCGGCTCGCCACCTCGCCCGCCCCGATCGGCTGACCGGCGTCGCGCACCGCGGCGGTGATCAGGGCCAGGGTGGACGGCGCCATGCCCTTCGGGGTCGACGGTGACGGGGCCGGGTCGCGCAGCGCGGCCAGTGCTGCATCGACATCGCGCTGGTCCGCATCGCCCGCGCCGAGGGTGCGGCGGAACTCGCGGTAGCGCTCCAGCTTCGCGGCGAAGGCCGCGAACGTGAAGGGCTTGATCAGGTACAGCATCGCGCCGCGGGCCACGGCCGCGCGCACCGTCTCGATATCGCGTGCGGAGGTGACCATGATGACGTCCGGGCGCGGGGACATCGTGGCCAGTTCCCGCGCCATGTCGAGACCGCTCCGGTCGGGCAGCCCGACATCGGCCAAGACCAGGTCGACCGGGTTTCCCGCAGCCGCGGCGCGAGCGGCGGCACGCAGCCCGTCGGTGGCCGTGGCGGCCGAGCCCACCACCGCGAATCCCTCGATCCGCGAGACGTACTCCGCGTGTGCCTGGGCGATCCGCAGCTCGTCCTCGACGATCAGTACCCGTAGTGTCATCGTGCCCCCTCGATCGGCAGTCGTACCTCGATGGTCGCGGGATGCACAGCGGCGGTGATGGTCCCGCCGTACCTTCCGACCAGGCGGTCGACCAGGGCGAGGCCGAGCCCGCGGCCCTGCACCCGCCCCGTCGCATCCTTGGTGGAGTAGCCCCGTGCCCGAGCGCGTTCGAACTCGCCCGGATCCATCCCCGGTCCGCTGTCCGCCACCGCCAGCGTCCACTCCGGGCCCGTCGCACCGCTCGATACCTCGACCCAGCCGTCGGGACCCGCGGCGTCGATCGCGTTGTCGATGAGATTGCCCAGCAGTGTGAGCATCTCGGAGGCGTCCACCGGGCCGCTGTTGAGCTCGGAGCCCTCCGCCACCGTCAGTTCCACACCCGCTGCCGCCGCCTCGGCGGTCTTGCCCACCAAGAGGGCGGTGACCGCCGGTTCGGCCGCGGTGGCGAGCCGGTCGACCAGCCCCTGCGAGGCGGCCAGATCGGCCGTGGCCACCTCCACGGCCGCATCGCCGCGGCCCAGTTCGATCATCGTGACCACGGCGTGCAGCCGGTTGGCGTTCTCGTGCGCCTGCGCACTGAGCGCATCGGCGAAGGACCGCACCGAATCGAGTTCGCCCAGTACGTCCTGCAGCTCGGTGCGGTCGCGCACGGTGGTCACCACGCCGACCCGCCCCGTCGGTCCCGAGACCGGCCGACGGTTCACCAGCAGCACCCGGTCGGCGGTCACGTGCAGCTCGTCCGTGAGATCGGTGTCGCCGCGCAGGGATTCGGGGAGGTCGGTGGTGCGCACGGCCCCGTCGGGCAGGTCCAGCAGGCGGCGGGCCTCGTCGTTGACCACGGCGGCGGGGCCGCCGGGGGCGGTGTCGTCGAAGACGATCACGCCCTCGGTGAGGGTGTGCAGCACCGCGTCGTGGTGCTCGTACAGCTCCCGCAGATCGGCCGGTGCCAGCCCGAGGGTCTGCCGCCGCACACGACGCTCGATCAACCAGGAGGCGGCGATCGCGACGGCCAGGGCGAGCGCGGACACCAGCAGTACGCCCGGCAGGGTGGCGGCGAGCTGATCGCTGAGCCGGGCCCGCGTGACGCCCGCCGAGACCAGCCCGACGAGCCGTCCGGTCCCGTCGTAGACGGGGGTCACGGCGCGGATCGACGGTCCCAGCGTGCCGGTGTAGGTCTCGGTGAAGGTCTCCCCGGCGAGCGCCCGGTCGATGTTGCCCGAGAAGGGTTCCCCGATCCGGGACGGATCGGCGTGGGTGTAGCGGGTGCGATCGGGCGCCATCACCACGATGAAGTCCACGCCCAGCCGGCGGGCCAGCGCCGAGGTGCGGTCCTGCAGCGCGGCCGTCGGGTCGGGGGAGGCGATCGCGCGGGCCGTATCGGGTGACGTGGCGACCGAGACCGCCACCGCCGTGGTCTGCTGCTCCGCCGCCCGGTCGCGCTCGCCGCGGTCGTCCCACACCACCAGCGCCGTCACCAGAACGGCCACCGTGATCAGCAGCGCGACCTGCGCCAGGAACACCTGGGTGGCGAGCGACGGCGACCGTCGTGAGTCCACGCGCGCCGTCACCACCCGTCCCGATCGATGCACCGGTTTCGTGCACACAATGAACACAAGAGTGTTCCAAGTCACAGTGTGCCGCACGATCAGAACTCGTCAAGCACGACGAAGGAGATCGCCATGACGGCAGCAACGGACAACGATACTTCCGGCGGGCCGGTGCGCCGCAAGAAGGACAAGACGCACTACCTGTACCTGGCCGTGATCGTCGCGGTGATCGCCGGTGTGGCGGTCGGCATGCTGTTCCCCGAATTCGGCAAGGGGCTCAAGCCGCTCGGCGACATCTTCGTCGACCTGATCAAGATGATGATCGCGCCGGTGATCTTCTGCACCATCGTGCTGGGCATCGGCTCGGTGCGCGCGGCGGCATCGGTCGGCAAGATCGGCGGGCTGGCGATGGCCTACTTCGTGGTGATGTCGACCTTCGCGCTCGGCATCGGCCTCGTCGTCGGCAACCTGCTCAAGCCCGGCACCGGTCTGAACCTGCCCGCCGAGGCGGGCGGCGGCGCCAAGTACGCCGATCAGGCGCACGAGGCGGGCGGCACCTGGGACTTCATCCGCGGCATCGTCCCGGACACCCTGTTCTCCTCGCTGACCTCGGGCAGCGTGCTGCAGGCCCTGCTGGTCGCCTTGCTCGTGGGCTTCGCCCTGCAGGCCATGGGTGGCGCCGGTGAGCCGATCCTGCGCGGCGTCGCGATGGTGCAGAAGCTGGTCTTCCGGGTGCTGGTGATGATCCTGTGGCTGGCGCCGGTCGGCGCCTTCGGGGCCATCGCGGCGGTGGTGGGTGCCACCGGATTCGAGGCGGTCAAGCAGCTCGCCTGGCTGATGGTGGCCTTCTACGCCACCTGCCTGGTGTTCGTCTTCGTGATCCTGGGCCTGCTGCTGCGCTTCGTGGCGAACCTGTCCGTGTTCAAGCTCGCCCGCTACCTGGCACGGGAGTACCTGCTGATCGTGGCCACTAGCTCCAGCGAGTCCGCGCTGCCGCGCCTGATCGCCAAGATGGAGCACGCCGGCGTCGAGAAGTCGACGGTGGGGATCGTGGTGCCCACCGGCTACTCCTTCAACCTCGACGGCACCGCGATCTACCTGACCATGGCCTCGCTGTTCATCGCCGACGCCATGGGCGCCCCGTTCTCGATCGGGCAGCAGTTCTCGCTGCTGCTGTTCATGATGATCGCTTCGAAGGGCGCCGCGGGCGTCACCGGCGCCGGGCTGGCCACGCTGGCCGGTGGCCTGCAGACCCACCGCCCCGACCTGCTCGACGGTGTGCCGGTGATCGTGGGCATCGACCGGTTCATGTCCGAGGCCCGCGCGCTCACCAACTTCTCCGGCAACGCCATCGCGACGCTGCTGATCGGCACCTGGACCAAGACCATCGACCGTGATCGCACGGTGGAGGTGCTGGACGGCCGCGCGCCCTTCGACGAGGAGACCATGGTCGACGACCACGATCTGCCCGCGGCCGAGGGCGCACCGTCGGGCGGCGGCGCGGAGGTGGCGCAGGCCCGTTGACAGGCGACGAGAACGCGTTCTAATCTCCAGGTATCAGAAATGGACCGATGCGGTCCAAATATGAACCATTGGAGAGAGTGATGAGCGCTCCCGTCGCCCCGGCCCCCACGACGGTGCCGGCCCATCTGGCCGAGCTCGAAGCGGAGGCGGTGTACATCTTCCGAGAGGTCGCCGCCTCCTTCGAGCGTCCCGTGCTGCTGTTCTCGGGCGGTAAGGATTCGGTGGTCATGCTGCACCTCGCGGCCAAGGCCTTCTGGCCCGCCGCGATCCCGTTCCCGGTGCTGCACATCGACACCGGCCACAACTTCGACGAGGTGCTGGCCTTCCGCGACGATCTCGCCGCCCGGATGGGCGTGCGCCTCGAGATCGGCAGCGTGCAGGACGACATCGACTCCGGCGCCGTGGTCGAGCAGACCGGACCGGGCGCCACCCGCAACCGGCTGCAGACCGCCACGCTGCTGCGCAGCATCGCCGAGCACCGCTTCGACGCGGCCTTCGGCGGCGCCCGCCGGGACGAGGACAAGGCCCGCGCCAAGGAGCGCATCTTCAGCTTCCGGGATCGGTTCGGGCAGTGGGACCCCCGCGCGCAGCGCCCCGAACTGTGGAACATCTTCAACGGCCTGCACGCACGCGGCGAGCACATCCGCGTCTTCCCCCTGTCCAACTGGACCGAGCTCGACATCTGGCAGTACATCGCCGCTGAGCGGGTGGACCTGCCGGCGCTGTACTACGCGCACGAGCGCGAAGTGATCGAACGCGACGGCATGCTGCTGTCGGTGGGCCCGCTGGTGCAGCCCGAGCCGGGCGAGACGCCCGCGGTCCGGACGGTGCGCTTCCGCACCGTCGGCGATGCGACCTGCACGGGCGCAGTCGAATCCGACGCCACCGACGCCGAGGCCGTGGTCGCCGAGGTGGCCGCGACCCGGATCACCGAGCGCGGCGCCACCCGCGCCGACGACCGGATCTCCGAGGCCGGGATGGAAGACCGCAAGAAGGAGGGCTACTTCTGATGGAGATGGTGCGGATCGCGACCGCCGGCAGCGTGGACGACGGCAAGTCGACCCTGATCGGACGGCTGCTCTACGAATCGAAGGCGGTCTTCGAGGACCAGCTCGCGGCGGTCGCCGCGACCACCCGGGCGCGCGGCGAGGCGGGCGTCGACCTCGCGCTGCTCACCGACGGGCTGCGGGCCGAGCGGGAGCAGGGCATCACCATCGACGTGGCGCACCGATACTTCGCCACGCCCGCACGGAAGTTCATCGTCGCCGATACCCCGGGGCACGAGCAGTACACCCGGAACATGGTGACCGGGGCATCGACCGCCGATGTGGCGCTGATCCTCGTGGACGCGCGGCACGGGCTCACCGCGCAGTCGCGCCGGCACACCTTCCTCACCTCGCTGCTCGGTGTGCAGCACGTGGTGCTGTGCATCAACAAGATGGACCTGGTCGGCTTCGCGCAGGAGCGGTTCGATCAGATCCGCACCGAGTTCACCGAATTCGCCGCCAAGCTCGAGGTGCACGATGTGGAGTCGATCCCCGTTTCCGCGCTGCTCGGCGACAACATCACCGAACGCTCGCCGAACATGCCCTGGTACGACGGTCCCTCGCTGCTCTACCACCTGGAGAACGTGCACGTGGTGAGCGACCGGAACCTCATCGACGCCCGGCTGCCGATCCAGTACGTGATCCGGCCGCAGGGCGCCGCCGCTCCCGGGACCGATCCGCGGGCGCTGCACGACTTCCGCGGCGTGGCCGGCACCGTCGCCTCCGGATCGTTCGCCGTGGGCGACGAGGTGGTGGCCCTACCGTCCGGCTTCTCGACGACCGTGACCGAGCTGTACCGGCCCGGCGGCACTCCGGCGACGGAGCTCACGGCCGGGGAGGCGGTGTGTGTGCGCCTGGCGGACCAGCTCGACATCGGCCGCGGCGACATGCTCTGCCGCCCGGTGAACCGGCCGCAGTCCGCCGCCGACCTCGACACCATGGTGTGCTGGTTCTCGGACACCGCCGAGCTGGCGCAGGGCGCCGAATACCGGATGCTGCACGCCAACTCGTCGGAACTGGTACGCGTCGAGGAGGTGGACTACCGGCTGGACACCACCACGCTCCATCGCGACAGATCTGCGACGAATCTGCAGCTCAATGACATCGGACGGGTGCAATTGGCCGCACGGCGTCCCATCCTGTTCGATCCGTACCGGCGCAACCGCACGACCGGTAGCTTCGTGCTCGTGCACCCGCAGACCAACGAGACGGTCGCGGCGGGCATGATCTCGGGGCCCACCCTGAAGAACTCCGCCGTGGTGTGGCACGGCGCCGCCCTCGACCGCTCCGAGCGTGCCACCCGCGGCGGCACGCTGTGGCTCACCGGGCTCTCGGCGTCGGGCAAGTCCACGGTCGCGGCGGAGGTCGAACGCCTCCTGGTGGCCCGCGGCATCCCGGCCTACCGGTTGGACGGCGACAACCTGCGCCACGGCCTCAACTCGGATCTCGGCTTCAGCGCCGCGGACCGGGCGGAGAACGTGCGCCGGGTGGGCGCCGTGGCGCAGCTCCTCGCCGATGCCGGGACGGTGGCGGTCGCGGCCCTGATCAGCCCCTACCGCGCCGACCGCGAGCGGATCCGGCGCGAGCACGAGGCCGCGGGACTGCCCTTCTGCGAGGTGTACGTGGACACCCCCATCGAGCAGTGCGAACGGCGCGACCCCAAGGGCATGTACGCCCGGGCGCGGGCGGGTGAGGTGCCCGATTTCACCGGCGTCAGCGCACCCTACGAGGCGCCGGTGGAGCCCGAACTGGTGCTCCGTCCCTCGGACGGCGAACCCGCCGCGCAGGCACGGCTCGTGGTGGCGCGGTGGCTCGCGGTCAACGCCGCCGCGGGCGGCCTCTAAACTGGGTGGGTGCACGTAGACACGGTCTCTGAAGCCGCCTCCACGCCCGACGTCGACCAGCCCTACCGGGAGCTCGGCCTCAAGGACGACGAGTACCAGCGGATCCGCGAGATCCTGGGCCGCCGCCCCACCGATGCCGAGCTCGCCATGTACTCGGTGATGTGGTCCGAGCACTGCTCCTACAAGAGCTCCAAGGTGCATCTGCGCTACTTCGGCGAGACCACCACCGACGAGATGCGCTCCACCATGCTCGCGGGCATCGGCGAGAACGCCGGCGTGGTGGACGTGGGCGACGGCTGGGCCGTCACCTTCAAGGTGGAGTCGCACAACCACCCGTCGTACGTGGAGCCCTACCAGGGCGCCGCCACCGGCGTGGGCGGCATCGTCCGCGACATCATGGCCATGGGCGCGCGCCCGATCGCCGTGATGGACCAGCTGCGGTTCGGCCCGGCCGATGCCCCCGACACCCGCCGCGTGCTCGACGGTGTGGTGCGCGGCGTGGGCGGCTACGGCAACTCGCTCGGCCTGCCCAACGTGGGCGGCGAGACCGTCTTCGACGCGTCCTACGCGGGCAATCCGCTGGTCAACGCTCTCTGTGCCGGCGTGCTGCGCACCGAGGACCTGCACCTGGCCTTCGCCTCGGGCCAGGGCAACAAGATCATCCTGTTCGGCGCCCGCACCGGCCTCGACGGCATCGGCGGCGTCTCCGTGCTCGCCTCGGAGACCTTCGAGGAGGGCAGCAAGCCCAAGAAGCTTCCCGCCGTGCAGGTGGGCGATCCGTTCACCGAGAAGGTGCTCATCGAGTGCTGTCTCGATCTGTACCGCGAGAAGCTGGTGGTGGGCATCCAGGACCTCGGCGGTGCCGGCCTGAGCTGCGCCACCTCCGAGCTGGCCGCGGCCGGCTCGGGTGGCATGCACATCGACCTGGAGAAGGTGCCCACCCGCGCCACCGGCATGACCCCGGCCGAGGTGCTCTCCTCGGAGTCGCAGGAGCGCATGTGCGCCGTGGTGACGCCGGAGAACGTCGACGAGTTCATGGCCGTGTGCGCCAAGTGGGACGTGCTGGCCACCGTGATCGGCGAGGTCACCGACGGCCCGCACCTGGTGATCACCTGGAACGGCGAGACCGTGGTCGACGCCCCGGCTCGCACCATCGCCCACGACGGCCCCGTCTACGAGCGCCCCGTGCAGCGGCCCGCGTTCATGGACGCGCTCATCGCCGACACCACGGCGGGCCTGCGCCGCCCGGCGTCCGACGACGAGCTGCGCGCCACCGCCCTGAAGATGCTGGCCTCGCCGGCGCTGTGCTCGCGCAAGTTCATCACCGAGCAGTACGACCGCTACGTGCGCGGCAACACCGTGCTCGCCGAGAACGCGGACGGCGGCGTGCTGCGCATCGACGAGTCGACGCAGCGGGGCATCGCGCTCTCGACCGATGCCTCGGGCCGGTACACCTACCTCGATCCGTACACCGGCGGACAGCTCGCGCTCGCCGAGGCCTACCGCAACGTGGCCGTCACCGGTGCCACCCCGAAGGCCGTCACCGACTGCCTCAACTTCGGCTCGCCCGAGGACCCGGGTGTGATGTGGCAGTTCCAGCAGGCCGTGCACGGCATCGCCGACGCCTGCGTCGAACTCGGCATCCCGGTGACCGGCGGCAACGTGAGCTTCTACAACCAGACCGGCTCCACCGCGATCCTGCCGACCCCCGTGGTGGGCGTGCTCGGCGTGATCGACGATGTGCGCCGTCGCATCCCCACGGGCCTGGGCACCGAACCCGGCGAGACGCTGTATCTGCTGGGCGACACCCACGACGAGTTCGACGGCTCCATCTGGGCGCAGGTCGAGCACGACCACCTCGGCGGCGTGCCGCCGAAGGTGGACCTGCAGCGCGAGAAGCTGCTGGCCGATGTGCTCACCGCCGCCTCGCGCGACGGCCTCGTCTCCGCCGCGCACGACCTCTCCGAGGGCGGCCTGTGGCAGGCGGTCGTCGAGGGCGCGCTCGCGGGGGAGACCGGCTGCCGGTTGATCCTGCCCGAGGGTTCGGACGCGTTCGTGCAGCTGTTCTCGGAGTCGGCGGGCCGCGTTCTGGTGGCCGTGCCGCGCACCGAGGAGACCCGGTTCGCCGCGATGTGCTCCGCCCGCGGTCTGCCCGCGGCGCGGATCGGCGTGGTGGATCAGGGGAGCGACGCCGTCGAGGTGCAGGGCCGGTTCTCCGTGCCGCTCGCCGAGCTGCGCGCCACCCACGAGGGCACGCTGCCCGCGCTGTTCTCCTGATCGCGACGGGGTGCCGTCGCACGTCGGTGCTACCGTCGGAGAACTGATGTGACGACGGTCACAATTTCGCCCACTGAGGTGTGCGGACGGTGATCGAGAGGGGTGACATTTGCGGGAGATCGAAGACGGCATCGTCCGGGACTTCAGTGATCGGATGAGCTACGGCTCGTACCTCGACCTGGACACGCTGTTCTCCGCGCAGCACCCGCGCAGCGATCCGCCGCATCACGACGAGCTGCTGTTCATCATCCAGCACCAGACCTCGGAGCTGTGGCTGCACCTGACCGTGCACGAGCTGCGCGATGTCACCGAACAGCTCAAACAGGACCGGCTGGACGTCGCGATGAAGCGGCTGGCGCGGGTCAAGCACATCCAGGAGACCCTGACTCAGCAGTGGTCGGTGCTGGCGACACTCACCCCCACCGAATACGCCCAGTTCCGTGGGGCTCTCGCGAATTCCTCGGGCTTCCAATCGGTGAACTACCGTGCCGTGGAGTTCCTGCTCGGCAACAAGCACGAGGGCATGCTCGCGATCCACGAGGCCGATCCGGAGGGGCACGCGTTGCTCTCGGAGCTGCTGGTGGAACCCAGTGTGTACGACGAGTTCCTGCGCTACCTCGCGCGGCGCGGAATGCCCATCCCGCAGGAGATCCTGGATCGTGACGTCTCCCAACCCTGGGAGTTCAACGCGGACCTGGTCACGGTGCTCCGTGATGTCTACGAGAACGTCGAGGAGAACTGGGACGTCTACGAGGCGCTGGAGGAGCTCGTGGATCTGGAGGACAACTTCCAGTTCTGGCGGTTCCGGCACCTGCGTACCGTGCAGCGCACCATCGGCTTCAAACACGGCACCGGCGGATCGTCCGGCGTCGGATTCCTCAAGAAGGCACTCGATCTCACCTTCTTCCCGGAGCTGTACGCGGTGCGCACCGAGGTCCGGGATGCCTGACGGCGAGACCGCCTGCGCGCCCGACTGGTTGGACCTGCCGATCGTGGACTTCCACATCCACGAGATGCTGCTCGGCGGTGCCGACCTCGCCGGTGTCGCCGCCGCCGTCGACCTCGGTGGGCCGGACGGTCCGCGGCGCCCCGACCGGGTGTACGCGGGCCGGTTCCTCACGGTCCCGGGCGGATACCCGAGCGACCGCGCATGGGCCGCGCCGGGGAGCTGGCGCGAGGTGCGCTCCGCCGCCGACGGTGCGGAGGCCGTCGCGGAACAGATGGCATCCGGCAGCGCCGTGATCAAGGTGGCGCTCAACGCCGCCGCCGGGCCGGTGCCCGGGCCCGCGGTGCTGACCGCGATCGTCGCCGCCGCGCATGCCGCGGGCCGCGAGGTGGTGGCCCACTGCGAGGGCGGCACCGTGGGGACCGCGGCGGACGCGGGTGTGGACGTGCTCGCCCACACCCCCTTCGACGAGGCTCTCGACACCGCGCTCGCACAGGCCTTCCCGTACGTGATCAGTACCCTGGACATCCACGGATGGGGCACCCGCACAGCGGAATCCGCGGCGGCGATCAGTAATCTCCGGGTTCTCGCCGAGGCGGGCGCGCAGGTGCTCTACGGCACCGACCTCGGCAACGGGCCGTTGCCGCCCGGCGTCAACCGGCGCGAGCTCGACCTGTTGGCCGAAGCGGGACTCGGACGCGACGACATCCGCCGCGCCGTCTCCGCGACGGCGGCGCCGCCGGGCCTGCGCGCCGCACTCGAAGCCCTACCCGTGTTCCGCGACCCCCAGGAGGCCCGATGACCGACGCCGACCCCGCGGCGGCGCTGCGCGCCCGCGCGGCCGACCTCGATGCACACGATCCACTGGCACACTGCCGCGGCGAGTTCGACGGTGAGATCCGCGCCTATCTCGACGGCAATTCGCTCGGCCGCCCCGTGCGCGCCGCCGCCGATGCGCTCGCCCGGTTCGTGCCGGGCGAGTGGGGGACCGGGCTCATCCGCAGCTGGGATGACGGCTGGTTCGATCTCCCGCTGACGCTCGGGGACCGGCTCGCTGCAGCGGTCCTCGGTGCCGCCGCCGGCCAGACCATGGTGGCCGATTCGACCTCGGTGATCCTGTACAAGCTGCTGCGCGCCGCGATCGCCGCGGCCCCCGCGGACCGTCGCGTGGTGGTGCTGGACCGGGAGAACTTCCCCACCGATCGGTATCTCGCCGAGGGCGTCGCCGCCGAGACGGGTGTCGAACTGCGCTGGATCGACCCGGACCCCGCCGCGGGTGTCACGGCGGATGATCTGGCCGCCGTCCTGGGATCCGATGTCGCCGTGGTGCTACTGAGCCACGTCTCCTACAAGTCCGGCTACATCGCGGATCTGGAGGGCCTGACCGCCCTCGCGCACGAGCACGGCGCGCTGGTGCTGTGGGACCTGTGCCACTCGGCCGGGGTCCTCGACGTGCGCCTCGATGCCGCCGATGTGGATCTCGCGGTGGGCTGCACCTACAAGTTCCTCTGCGGCGGACCCGGCGCTCCCGCCTTCGGTTACGTGGCCGCGCGGCACCAGGCCGCGCTGACCCAGCCCATCCAGGGCTGGATGGGGCATGCCGACGCCTTCGGTATGGCGCAGGGCTACCGGCCCGCCGAGGGCATGCGCCGATTCCTCTCCGGCACACCCCCGATCCTCGCGATGGTGCCGCTCACGGCCGCGCTCGGCCTGATCGAGGAGGTGGGCATCGCCGCGATCCGGGCGAAGTCGATCACCCTCGGCCGCTTCGTGATCGAGGCCGCGGACGCGCTGCTCGCCGATCTCGGTGTGCGCGTGGTGTCTCCCCGCGACGACGAACGCCGCGGCGGGCACGTGACCGTGGCGCATCCCGGTTTCCGCGCGGTGACCGCCCGGCTGTGGGAGCGGGACATCGTGCCCGACTTCCGCAACCCGGACGGCATCCGCCTGGGCCTCTCGCCCCTGTCCACCAGCTACGGTGAGGCCCTCGACGCCGTCATCGCCATCCGGGAGGAACTCCGATGACATCCGGTCTGCACAAGGGCATGCGCCCGCGCCACCTCGTGATGATGAGCCTCGGCGCCGCCATCGGTGCCGGCCTGTTCGTGGGCTCCGGTAAAGCCGTCGCCGCGGCCGGCCCCGCCGTGCTCGTCGCCTACCTCATCGCCGGCACCATCGTGGTGCTCACGATGCGGATGCTCGGGGAGATGGTGGCCGCCGATCCCAACCCGGGTGCCTTCTCCCACTACGCCGGTCGCGCTCTGGGGCCCGGCGCCGGATTCGCCGTGGGTTGGCTGTGGTGGGTGCAGGAGGCGCTGGTGGTGGCCGCCGAGGCGGTCGCGGCGGCCGCCATCCTGCACGGCCTGATCGGCGGCCCACCGCCGTGGGTGTGGGCGCTGGTGTTCATGGTGACCTTCACCGTGATCAACCTGGCCGGCGTCGGTAAGTTCGGCGAGTTCGAATTCTGGTTCTCGCTCATCAAGATCGCCTTCGTCGTGCTCTTCCTGATCCTGGGCACCGCCTTCCTGCTCGGCTGGACCAGCGCACCGTCGCCCGGCCTGGAGAACCTGGCCGAGCTCATGCCCACCGGCTGGCAGGGCGTGATCGCGGCGCTGCTGCTGGTGGCCTTCGCCTTCGGCGGCATCGAATTGGTGGCCGTCGCTGCCGCCGAGACCGCCGACCCGGAACGCAGTGTGACCCGAGCGATCCGCGCCATCGTCTGGCGCATCCTGATCTTCTACGTGGGCACCGTGACGGTGATCGTGATCGCGCTGCCGTGGAACGATCCCGCCGTCGCGGAGGGCCCGTTCACCGCCGTGCTCAACGCGGCCGGGATGCCCGCCGTGGCGTCCATGCTGGGCGCCGTCATCGTGGTGGCCCTGCTGTCCTCGCTCAACGCGAACCTCTACGGCGCCTCGCGGATGATCTTCTCGCTCAGTGAACGCGGCATGGCGCCCCGGAGCGTGAGCCGCCTCGACGGGCGCGCCGTGCCGGTGATCGGCGTGATCTGCACCGTGATCCCCGGCTTCCTCGCCGTGCCCGCCACCTACTTCTGGGGGTCGGCGGTCCTGGACAACCTGCTCAGCCTCGTGGGCAGCACCCTGATCGTGACCTGGCTGGCCACCATCGCCTCGGAGATCGTGCTGCGCCGCCGCGCCGACCGGGACGGAACGCCGCTGCCGCTGAAGATGTGGCTGTTCCCCTACCTGTCGTACGCGACGCTGATCGGGGTGCTCGCGATCCTGCTGCTCGGGCTCACGGTGGAGGCGACCCGCGGACAGTTCATCAGCACCACCGTGCTCGTGCTGGTGCTGTTCGCGATCGGCACCGTGATGGCCCGCCGCCCGGCGGCCGGCGATCAGGAGCGGCGCGCGTCCTTGGAGCGGTAGAGCCCGGGATCGGCCGCCGCGATGAGGGATTCGACGGTGCTGCGCTGCGGCGCGGAGGTCGTGATGCCGATACTGGCGCCCACGCGCACCGGCACCGTGATGTCGTCGCCGCGTGGACCCGGCACCTGCACCTCCAGTGGCCGCGCGAGGGCGCGCTGCACCACGCCGACAGCGTCGCGCGGCTCGAACGGTGAGAGCACCAGGACCGCGAACTCGTCGCCGCCCACCCGGTAGAGCGCGCCCTTCCCGGCGAGCGCCGCCTGCAGCCGCTGCGTGGCGGCGATGAGGAGCTGATCGCCCGTGGCGTGCCCCAGCCTGTCGTTGATGGCCTTGAAACCGTCCAGGTCGATCAGGCAGAACCCCACCGGACCGGTGCGGGTGGCCTTGGCGACGGCGGACTCCAGGCTTCGCCGGTTCGGGATCCCGGTGAGCGGATCGTGATGGGCCAGATGATCGAGCCGCGCGTGCATCACTCGCAGCTCGGTGACGTCGTGGCCCACTCCCACGATGAGTGCGGGACGGTCGTCGTGGGAGCGCACCCGACTCAGCGCCCACCGGCCGACGCTGATGTCGCCACCGCTCACCAGGGTGCGGTGCTCCAGGAAGCGCGTCACCGACTCGTCGTCGAGTGCGGCCAATTCCTCCAGCGTGTGCGCCACCTCCCGGGGATCGTCGGCGAGGAGGCGGCGCACATCGTCGCCCTCCGGACCGAGCAGCGCGCGATTCGACTCCATCATCGTCGCCATCATCGGGCTCGCCTCCAGGACCCGGCCGTCCTCGTCGGCGATGAAGACGGGGGAGCGGGCGTGCTCGAACATGATTCGGGTCCTGGCCTGCGCCTGGCGCGCGCCCTCCTCAGCCGACCGGCGGGCGAGCTCCGCGGCCCCGTAGACCAGGGCCTGCCCCTCGAAGATCTTGTCCGTGAGCGCCGCGGTGTAGCCGCCGGTGAATTCCGCGATGAGCAGCGCCGCGCGGCGCCGCGACCGGTCCGAGGGCTCGGGCGAGAGCACATCGGGGATGGCTGCGACGATCCGTGCACATGCCGTGGCGCCCACCGGCTTGGTGACCTGCAGGGACACCAACAGCTCGCCGAGTTCGCGCCCCGCATCGGGGACGAACTCCTCCGCCTCCACCGCGTCGAGCACCCGCTCGAATCCCTCCGTGAGAGCGGCCCGGTACGCCGACGCGGCGATCGGCAGGTACACGTGATCGACCACGGCGCTGATGAACTCGTCCGCGAGGTGTTCGGCGATGCGCTCGCGCCGCACCAGGCCGCTGAGCGGTGGCACAGACTCCGACATCCCGGCTCCTCCTGGCGCACGCGGACGCCGTGGGTTAACTTGCCTTCATCATGACAGAGCCCGAGCCGATCACCGACCGATCGCCGTACGGACCGCGGATGTTCGGCGTCGAACGCCCCACCGCGGCCCGGTTGTACGACTACTTCCTCGGCGGCACCAGCTACTCCATCGCCGACCGTGCCGTGGGACGCGAGATCGAGCGCCGCGCGCCGCACTGGGCGATCGGTGCCCGGCTGAACCGTTCCTACGTGCGTCGCGTGGTGCAGCTCATGGCGAACGCCGGTATCGATCAGTTCCTCGACCTGGGCTCCGGGATCCCCACCGGCGGCAACGTGCACGACGTGGCGCGCGGCATCCATCCCGGCGCCCGCGTGGTGTACGTCGAGAAGGAGCTCGTCACCTTCCAGACCGCGCAGTACCTGCTGGAGGGCCACGAGGCGGCGGCCGTCATCAATCTCGACCTTCGTGATCCGGAATCCGTACTGGCACATCCCACCACGCAGGGGCTACTCGACCTCTCGCGGCCCGTGGGGCTGATCCTGGTGGGAGTACTGCTGTTCATTCCCCCGGACGAGGCGCAGGAGATGATCCAGCGCTACCTGCGGGTGCTCGCCCCGGGGAGTCACGTCGCGATCCTGGTGATCACCGAGGATTTCACCGATGCCGAGGTGGCCAGCGAGATCGACTGGGTGCGCGAGCAGTACGCGGCGACGGCGGACCGGCTGTACACGTACACGCCGCAGCAGGGACGGGACCTGTTGGCGGGCACCGAGCCGGTGGAGCCGGGCTTCGTCCGGCACCCGCTGTGGCGGCCGGAACTGCCGCCGTCGCCGGAGCAGCTGCGGTGCGGCCACGGCTACGTGTGCGTGAGCCGGGTGCCCTAGCCCCGGTCCGACGCGGTCAGGATCCGGCGATGTCCAACGTCGCCACGATCTGGTCGGACGGTGTCGTCGCGCCGCCGGGCGCCTCGATCGAGATGCCGAACGTGGTGGCACCGTCGAGCCCCGGCACCGCAGCCGTCGTGGTGGGCCGGACGTCCTGCTGCGTCATCGTGCCGCGCGAGCGTGCGCCGCCGCCCGGATCCATCAGCCACATCTGGTAGACGGTGCCGTCCTTCGGAGGCGGGACGTCGTTCATGAGCACCACACCCGCGTTCTTCTCCCGCGAGTACACCAGCGAGATCGTGGCGTTCCCGACCCGCGCCTGAGTGGTCCGCGCGTCCGGCGCGGCGAGCACCGCACTCGAGTCCGGTGCGCCCGGGGCGGAATCGGTGCCGATGCCGCGGCCGACGAGCACGCCGACGGCGACGGCGACGATCACCATGGCCGCCGCGGCCAGCGCCTGCATCCGGCGCCGCGAGCGAGCGCCGCGCGCCGGTGTGGACGGGGCACGCAGCGGTGTGGCGCCGGACTCGCCGACGAGACCGCCGAGAATGCGGTCGAAGGTGCCCGGGGCGGGCTGCTCCGCGAAGGTCTCGGCCTGCGCGGCCATGGTCTCGCGGACGTCGCGGACCCGGCCGTCGAAATGCCTGCGGGTGTCGGCCTCGGTCGCATCGAGGGAGGCCTCCACGCGGCGGATCTCGTCCGCCTCCAAGGCGTAGAGGGCGTAGGGCTCGGCGAGGTCCAGCAATTCGTCCGGGGGAAGGGGCGGGGTGGCGTTCACGTCGGATCACCCGCCAGCGGGCCGAGGCACCGTCGCAGTCGGGCGATGCCGTCGCGGATGCGGGTCTTGATGGTGGGCAAGGGAGCGTCCAACTGCTCGGCCACCTCGCGGTAGGTGTGCCCGCCGTAGTACGCGAGCGTCAACGCATCGCGTTGCGGGGAACTGAGGGTGTCGAGGCAGTCGACCACCGCCGTCGCGTCCTCGTTGCGCTCCGCGGCCTCGGAGACCGTGTCGTGCGGGCGCTGGTAGGCGTCGGTGGCGAAGGTGTTCTCCCGGTCGCCGCGGGCGCGTTCGGCCCGCACCCGGTCCACGGCCCGACGGTGCGCGATGGTCACCAGCCAGGCCTGCGCGGAGCCGCGGTCCGGATCGAAATCCGACGCCTTGTGCCAGGCCTCCAGGTACACCTCCTGGGTGATCTCCTCGCCGTAGCCGCGATCTCCGATCACCCGGACGGCGGTCCCGAAGACCAGGTGCGCGGTCCGGTCGTAGAGATCGCGGAAGGCGCCGACGTCGCCGCCGGCCACGCGGGGCAGCAGCGCATCCGCATCGGATCGAGCACGGGCCATCGATGCCCCTCCTTCGTTGCACCGAAGGGTACCGGGCCCGGGCGGCGGCAGCACCCGGACGGTACGGAACCGGGAACCGCACCGCGGCCGGATCAGTGGCGCACACGGCGGGGTGGTCGCGGAACGAAGAAGGACGTGCGGGCGGCGTACTCGTCCCAGCCGGGGCGCGCACTCATGAACCGCTCGAGCAGGCGGGCGCCGGTGGCGTGGACGAGGAAGTAGGTCATCAGCGCGGGCGAGGCCACGGTGAGCACGCCCGGCCAGGCGCTCGCGGCGATCAACCAGATGCCCCACCAGGTGCAGGCGTCGCCGAAGTAGTTGGGATGCCGGGTCCACGCCCACAGGCCGCGGTCCATGATCATCCCGCGGTGCGCGGGATCGGCCTTGAAGGCCCGCAACTGGTGATCGCCCACGGCCTCGAAGCCGATGCCGGTCAGCGCTGCAGCGAGCCCGGCGGCCGCCACGATGAGCGCGGCTCCGCTCGTGGGGCCACTCACCGCGGACACCTGCACGGGCAGCGAGATGAACCACTGCGCGGCGCCCTGGACCACGAAGATCTTGCGGATCACCGTGCCGGTGCCGCCGCCACCGGCACGGTCCAGCATGTCCGTGTAACGCGGATCCTCGCCCTTGCCCGCGGATTTGACCCACATGTGCCAGGACAGGCGCAGGCCCCACACCGTGACGATCGCGGTGATGATCCAGCCGCGGGTGCGGTCACCGTCGCCGAGGAGCAGAGCGATCCACGCGACCGCCACGATCCCCGCGCCCCAGGCCACATCGACCACGTTGTACCTGCCGATGGTCCGGCCCACCGCGAAGGTGATCGCCTGCACCGCCGCCAGCACCACCAGGGAGGCCGCGGTCACGAGGAGGAAGCCGTTCATCGCCGCACCTGCGCACCGAGCACGACCTGCTGCACGTCCAGGTACCCGGAACGGAAGCCCGCCTCGCTGTACGCCAGGTAGAACTCCCAGAGGCGTTGGAAGGCGGTGGAATCCGCGGGCGGCGGCAGTGAATCGGGATCGTCGAGGAAGCGTTCGCGCCACAGCCGCAGGGTCTCGGCGTAGTGCGCACCGAACCGGTGCCGGGCCTGCACGGTGAGGCCCGCGCGCCCCGCGGCGGCGGAGATCGCCTCGGTGGAGGGCAGCATGCCGCCGGGGAAGACGTACTTCTGGATCCAGGTGTACGTGCGCAGGGTGGCCAGCATGCGATCGTGCGGCATGGTGATCGCCTGCACAGCGATCCGTCCACCGGGAGCGAGCAATCGAGCCAACGCGGCGAAGTACTCGTCCCAGTGCGCGGCGCCGACCGCCTCGATCATCTCGACCGAGACCACGGCGTCGTACTCGCCGAAGACGTCCCGGTAGTCGAGCAGGTCGATTCGGACCGCGTGCGACAGGCCGGCCTCGGCCACCCGCTGCATCGCCAGATCGCGCTGCTCGACCGAGAGGGTCACCGAGCGCACCTCGGCGCCGCGGCGGGCCGCCCGCAGGCAGAGCTCGCCCCAGCCGGTACCCACCTCCAGGACCCGGGTGCCGGGACCGACGCCCGCAGCGTCGAGGAGCCGGTCGATCTTCGCGGCCTGCGCGTCAGGCAGGGCGGACCGCGGGACCTCCGCCACCGCGGGAGCGCGGGTGACACCGGGCGCGCCGTCGGGGAGTTCCGCGGCGGAGAACAGCGCACTGGAGTAGGTGAGCGTCTCGTCGAGGAAACGCGCGAACAGTTCGTTCGACAGGTCGTAGTGGTGGGACACGTTGTCCTGCACGTGATCGGGCGTACCGAGCTCGGTGCGCGGCCGCCGCACCGCGGCGAGTGGACGCAGTGCCTGCAGCCAGCGGGGAACGAGGCGGGGCATGCGCCCCGCGAGCGCGGTGAGCGTCCCGGCCAGGTCGGGGGAGTCCCACTCGCCGGCGACATAGGCCTCGCCGAATCCGATCAGCCGGGAGGTCCCGATCCGGCGGGCCACCGCATCCGGATCGTGCAGCACGATGGCCGGCCCGGCCGGTGCCGGGTCTCCGGTGCTCGACAGCGACACACCGCAGCGTGCACAGGCGTGGGTCAACAGGATTCGCGCGCCGCGGCCGAGCAGTGCGGCGCGCGCGCCGGTGGGGGCGGGCACGGTCGGGTGGGGACGGTCGGTGCGTCGGGCCTCGAGTTCAGCGGTCACGGGTTCGCTTCCTGTTCGACGGGGACGGGGACGGGGACGGTGGTGGTGCGGGCGGTGGGCCGGGCGCGGTCGCGGGGCACGAGGGGGAGGCCGGCCGCCCAGAGGCGGATGCCGTGCACCCGGATCAGGGCCGAGACCACCAGCGGGGCCAGGGGCGCGCGCAGCTGGGAGGCGAGCACGCCGCGCGCGGTGGCGGGTCTGCGGGTGCCGCGCCACGTGGCGACGAAGGGCGCCTGATCCGGACGTTCGAGCACCACGTCGATCGCCAGCCGCGCACCCGGCTCGGGCATCCGCAGCCGGTAGCGGCCCTCCACCGGGTTGAACGGTGAGACGTAGAATTCCTTGTCCACCACGGCGCCCGATTCGGCGCCGGCATCGAGGACGTAGGCGTGCCGGCCGCCGTAGGTGTTGTGCACCTCCGCGATCACCGCCCGCACCGAACCCGCGCGGTCGTGACACCAGAACACGGTGAGGGGATCGAAGACGTAGCCGAGGCACCGCGCGTTGAGCAGGGCGGTGATGCTGCCGCCCGGGGGAGCGACGCCGTGCGCGTGCAGGGTCTGCTCGACCCGCGCGCGCAGGGTGTCCGCGCCGCTGCGCACCGGGGAGAGATGGTCCCGGGCGCGGAAGGTCGCGAGCGGCCGCAGCCAGCGCGGAAGGTCCGGTGGCGCGTCGACGTCGATGAACCAGCTGGCGCTCCGGTGCCGGAAGGAGTGCCGGACCGGCGAGCGCCGAGCGTGCCCGATCTCGGTGTCGTACAGGGCCGCCCTCATGATCTCGCTCCGGTGAGCCGTTCCGCCGCCCGCAGGCCCGAGGCCGCGCCGTCCTCGTGGAAGCCCCACCCGTGGTAGGCCCCGGCGAAGGCGAGGACCCCATCGGACAGCTCCGGGAGGCGCTGCGCCGCGGCCACCGATG
The DNA here is from genome assembly GCF_019656655.1 of Tsukamurella sp. TY48. Lineage (GTDB taxonomy): Bacteria > Actinomycetota > Actinomycetes > Mycobacteriales > Mycobacteriaceae > Tsukamurella > Tsukamurella strandjordii. Next base: position 2,601,427 of record NZ_BPMV01000001.1, read on the forward strand.
CGGTGGTGAACGCGGGGTGTTCGTAGTCCAATTCCGCGATCACCCGGGACGGATCGACCAGTTCGTCGCCCCCGAGCGTCACCAGCGCGCGGTCGCCGCCCGTGGGCAGGCCCATCAGGCGGGTGAGGTCGTAGGTCACCGAGACCCGCCCCGCGTCGCCGGTCGCCAGGTAGTTCCAGGAGCCGCGGGCGTTCTCGTGGCGCGGCAGCAGTGAGGTGTCCGTGTGCAGCAGACCGGGATTCGGGGAGTACTCGATCGCGCTCAGGAGCGCGCGCTGCGCGGGAGTCGGATCGCCCAGCAGGGCGAGCGCCTGGTGCGGGTGCACGGCGACCACCGCACCGTCGAACTGCTCGGTGCGGCCGGTGTCGTCCAGGATCCGCACCCCCGAGGCCTCCCGGCGCAGGCTGCGCACCCCGGCACCCGTGCGCACATCCGCGATCCCGGCCGCGATCTTCTCGACGTACTGCGCCGAACCACCGACCACGGTGCGCCACTGCAACGATCTCCCCACCGACAGCATCCCGTGATTGGCGAGGAACCGGAACAGGTAGCGCGCCGGGTACTCGCCGACCCGGCCGGGCGGGCAGGACCACACCGCGGCCACCAGGGGCAGCAGGAAGTGCTGCACCACACGATCACTGAGTTGCTCGCGGCGCACGAACTCGGCGAGGGGGAGATCCTCCCCGCCCTCGTCCAGGTGCCGGCGCGCGGCACGGTGGAAACGCGGCACCTCCGCGAGCAGGCGCAGGTGCTGGGGGTCCGTGAGGTGCCGGGCGGTGGGCAGTAGACCGCGCAGGCCCTTGCCGCCCGCGAACTCCACGCCGTGCGCATCGTCGCGGATCGACATCGACATCTCGGTGTCGCGCGTGGCCACACCGAGCTCGTCGAACAGGCCGCACAGCACGGGGTAGGTGGTGTCGTTGTGCACGATGAAACCCGAATCGACGGACACCGGGTGACCCACCCCGAGATCCACCTGATGGGTGTGGGCGTGGCCCCCCAGCCGATGATCGCGCTCGTACAGGGTGACCGCCGCGGTCCTGCTCAGGACGTGCGCCGCGACCAGCCCGGCCACGCCGCTGCCGACCACCGCCAGCCGCCTGTTCTCCGTTCTCATGCCCCGTATTCGGAGCCGACGCCCGTGCGGATGGGGCGCGATGGCGTGAGATTTCCGGCATGGCCGCGCACCCCCGGCGGGGCTACCGTGAGGAGCATGGGCATCCGGAGATCAGCAGTCATCGAATCACCCGTCGACGAGGTCTTCGCGTGGTTCTCCCGGCCCGGGGCGTTCACCCGACTGATGGCGCCCTGGGTGCCGATGCGGCTGGACTCGCAGGCCTCCTCGCTCGCGGACGGAGTCACCGTGATCGACCTGCCGGGCGGCCTGCAGTGGTTCGCCAAGCATGATCCGAGCGCGTACGTGCCCGGCCGCCGATTCGTCGACGAGGTGGCGGTGGACGGCGCCCGCTCGCTGCCCGCCGGGCTGTTCCCGTGGCGGCACATCCACGACTTCGAACCCGTGGACCCGCAGCACACCCGGGTGAGCGACGACGTACGGACGCCGGTGCCCGAGCAACTCCTCTCGGAGGTCATCGAGTACCGGTACCGGCAGTTGGCGGCCGACCTCGCCGCGCACCGTCGGGCCGCGGAGGCGGGACTGGGCCCGTCGACGGTGGCGGTGACCGGCGCGTCCGGACTCGTCGGCACGGCGCTCACGGCGTTTCTGAGCACCGGTGGACACCGGGTGATCAGGCTGGTGCGCGGGGAGCCCGGCGCGGATTCCGAGCGCACCTGGAACCCGGAGGCCCCCGACCCGGCGGCGCTCGACGGCGTCGACGCCGTGATCCATCTCGCGGGCGCCGGGATCGCCGGCCGGTTCACCCGAGAGCACAAGGAGGCCATCGCCGACAGCCGCATCGAACCCACGCGGCTGCTGGCCCGCGCCGCCACCGCAGCGGGCGTGCGGACCTTCGTGAGCGCCTCCGCCGTCGGCGTCTACGGCCGGGACCGGGGCGACGAGGTGCTCACCGAGGAATCCGCGCCGCCCGCCACCGCCGACTTCCTCTCCGACGTGGTGCGCCGCTGGGAAGACGCCGCCCGCGAGGGCGCCGGAGACGGTACCCGGGTGGTCTCGGTGCGCACCGGCATCGTCCAATCACCGCAGGGCGGCATCCTCAAACTGCAACTGCCCCTGTTCCGGGCCGGCCTCGGCGGACGTCTCGGCAGCGGCGAGCAGTGGCAGCCCTGGATCGGGATCGACGACCTCGTCGACATCTACCACCGAAGCCTGTGGGACACCACGCTTTCCGGCCCGGTCAACGCCGTCGCCCCGTCCGTTGTGCGCAACGCCGACTACACCCGGGAACTGGGCCACGTGCTGCACCGGCCCACCCTGTTCCCCGTGCCCTCCTTCGGTCCCGCGCTGCTCCTCGGCCGCGAGGGCGCACAGGACCTCGCGCTCGCCAGCCAGCGGGTGCGGCCCGCCGTCCTCGAGGACCGCGGCCATCCGTTCCGCACCCCGGACCTCGGCGGCGCGCTGCGGCACCTGCTGGGCTGAGGACCGTCACACCGCCCAGGTGTGCACCGGCTCCCCCTCGTGCATCAGCTCGACGTAATCGGCGAGCATGCCGCGCAGGGCGCGTTCGCGGGTCTCGCCCGCGGCCTCGCGGGCGGCGACGGCGGCCCGCTGCCAGGACGATCCGGTCTGCCGCTGCACGCACCGTCCCTCCAGCAGCGTGAGGTACCGATCCCGCGACCGCGAGCCCACCCCGTAGGCCTTGAGGCCCTCGTCGACCAGCGGCAGTAGGCGGCGCAAGACCAGCTCGTCGGGACGGATCCACCCCACGTTCGGCCAGTACAGGCCCGCATCGAAGCCGTCGCGGGCCCCGGAGTGCAGGTTCTCGGTGGCGGCGTCGAAGCTCATCTGCGTCCAGATCGGGCGGTCGGCCTCGACCAGCGCACGCACCATCCCGTAGTAGAAGGCGGCGTTCGCCATCGTGTCCACCACCGTGGGACCCGCGGGGAGCACCCGGTTCTCCACCCGCAGGTGCGCATGGCCGTCGACCACGTCGTACACCGGGCGGTTCCACCGGTACACGGTGCCGTTGTGCATCCGCAGCTCCGGCAGCTCGGGCGCCTCGCCCCGGTCGACCACCTCCAGCGGGTCGACATCGGTGCATACCGGGAGCAGCGCCGGGAAGTAGCGGGTGTTCTCCTCGAACAGGTCGAAGGTGGAGGTGATCCACCGCTCCCCGAACCACACCCGCGGCCGCACCCCCTGATTGCGCAACTCGATCGGCCGGGTGTCGGTGGCCTGCTCGAACAACGGGATCCGCGACTCGTGCCACAGCGCCTTCCCCGCCAGGAAGGGCGAGTTGGCCGCGATCGCCACCTGCACGCCCGCGATCGCCTGCGCCGCGTTCCAATGGGCGGCGAAATCCTCCGGCGCCACCCGCAGGTGCAGCTGCAGCGAGGTGCACGCCGCCTCGGGAAGGATCGTGTCCGAGGTGATGTCGAGGCGCTCGCCCACGATCGCCCCCGGCATCGGCGCGCCCTCGATATCGATCTCGATGTCCTCGCCGCGGGCCGCGAAGACCTGTTCGTTGAGCAGGTCGTAGCGCGGGTTCGCCGAGAACCACTGCTTCGCGAAATGCTCCTCGCCGAGCGTGGGCAGCATGCCGATCATCACCAGATGCGAACCGGAGGCGCGGGCCCGTTCATCGGCGCGATTCAACGACGCGCGCAGTGAATCCTCGAGGCTGATCGTGTGCTGATCGACGAAGGGGCGCGGCGCCACATTGATCTCGATATTGAACTGACCCAATTCGGTCTGGAAATCGGGATCGGCAATGGCGTCGAGCGCCTCCGCATTGGCCATCGCCGGCTCCATGCCGTCGTCGACCAGATTGAGCTCCACCTCCATGCCGAGCAGCGGCTCCGGGGGCGCACCGTCGTCCGTGAACAGGCCCTCGGTCAGCATGCGGGCGATCGCATCGGTCCCGCGCTGCACCTGCCGGCGGAACCGCATCCGGTCCTCGCGCGTGAACACCCTGGCGTCGACATCGGCTCCCATGCCCGAAGCCTGACAGAACCCGTGGGCCCGCCGGGGGAGAACCGGGCGAGAAATGGTGATCCGGCCGACACCTATTCGCAATTGCAAGCGCTGGTTTACAGTGCAGGCGGATGACCATTCGCGCTGACGCAATTCATGAGTCGGTGCAACGAAATTCAGGAGTTCTCGTGCGTTCTCTGCGTACCACCCTCGCCGCGGGCACGGCCGTCGCCGCCCTGATCGCTCCCCTCGCCGTGGCCCAGGCCGCGCCGGGCGACAAGCCGACGACGCCCGTCGAGCAGCTGCTGCTCGGGGAGGGCGAATTCCCCGCCGGCTACGAGATCATGCCCTTCTCCGTGGCCGAGAAGCTCGACATCGTGGCACCGCTGAGCCAGTTCGCCAGCCGTGTGAAGGTGACGCCCGCCGAGTGCGCGCCCAAGGTGACGCCCGCGCTGCAGGACAAGGCCACCAACCTGCCCATGATCAGCGCCTTCAACGAGCAGATGTCGACCGGTCTGGTGGAGGTGCTCTCCACCGAGCAGGCCGCGCTCAGCCGCACCACGCTGCAGAACTGCAGCGACGTCAAGGTCGAGCTCGAACCCACCGCGCAGCTCCCCGCCAAGGCGGTCATCAACATCAAGCTGTCGCTCACCCAGGTGCCCGGCCAGCCGGCCGGCGCGACCGTGATCTCGACCCAGGGCACCGGCACCGTGGTCGTGGCGGGCAAGGATGGAAAGCCCGGCCGTGAGCGCAAGGTGAACGTGAACCAGCTCGAGGGCGTGGCGCAGGTGCGCGGCTACACGGTGGTGGTCACCGCGTCCGGCTCGCAGGGCGGGCGCCTGGACCGCGCCGGATTCGCCCAGGCGCTCACCAAGGCCACCGCGAAGGTCCGCGACGCCCGCTGACGTGGGAGCACGGGACCCCGATGCCGGATCGGTATCGGGGTCCTTCGTGGTGGTGCATTTCGGGTGTTAGATTTCTTAACGTCGCTCACAGCTTTCACACCCACCCGGAGGGAACCCCCATGCACGCACTCCGACGGACCGCCGTCGTCGTCGCCGCTCTGGCGCTCGCCGCCCCGGCGGGCATCGCCCAGGCCGCACCGGCCCCCGGCAAGCCCACCACCCCGGCCGCCCAGCTGCTGCTCACCCAGGCCGAATTCCCGGCCGGGTACGAGGTGAAGCCGGTGTCCTCGAAGGAGCTCGCCAGCATCCTGCGCGATGTGGGAGACGGCCTCACCAAGGCCAAGGTCACGCCCGCGCAGTGCGCGCCCGTGGTCGACCGGGGCGCCTTCGAGCGCGCCGGCAACCAGCCGATCGTGGTGGGCGTCAACGAGGCCAAGAAGTCCGCGATCTCCGAGGTGCTCTCCGAGGGCGGCGACATCAACAAGGCGCTGGCCAATCCGCCCGGCTGTGACAACGTCCGGGTGGAGATGAACGACATCGCCGGCACCAAGGACAAGCTGGTCATGGACGTCTCGTCGTCGCCCGTGACGCTGCCCGGCGCCCCCGCCGGCAGCAAGGCCGTGCTCGCGAAGTCCACCGGCACCGTGACCGTGGACGGCAAGACCAAGCCGATCAAGCAGGAGCAGCTGCTCGCCGGTACGACCGCCCGCGGCTACGCCGTGCTGATCACCGGCGCCGGCGCGGGCGCCAACCCGGTCGCCGACCGCGGCGACGTCGCCAAGGCCCTCACCGCCGCGGTGAACAAGGTGAACGCCGCGCGCTAGAGCCGCAGCAGCGGCAGCAGGTGGGCCACCTCACCCGCCCGCAGGCCGCTGGCCTGCACCGACGCCGCCTCGGTGGCATCGTCGAAATCGAGCAGGCCGGTGGCCAGCCGGAGCCAGACCCGCGGCACGCACTCGACCACGTTCGGGGGCGTGCCGCGGGTGTGCCGCGGACCGTCGATGCACTGCACCGCGACGAAGGGCGGCACCCGGACCTCCACCGAACCGCCCGGCGCGTCCTGCGCGAGGGTGCGCGCGGTGCTCCGCACGGCCGCCGCGACCGCGGCCCGCGGCGGCTGCGGCGCATCGTCGTTCTCGATCCAATCCCGCACCGCCAGCACCGCCGCCCGCGTCTGCGCGGGGTCGATCTTGTTCCCCATGGCGCAAAACCTACTCGTCGATTCGATTCGGGGGCCTTCGCACCCGTAGAATCGGAAGCGGCCCGCCCCAGCCAGCCTCAGGAGTCGCCGTGCAGCAGCTTCCGCTTACCGTCGTCGAGCAGGACCAGGACGAGCAGGAGCCCCGCGAGGAATGCGGAGTCTTCGGCGTCTGGGCCACCGGCGAGGACGTCGCCAAACTCTCCTACTACGGCCTCTACGCCCTGCAGCACCGCGGCCAGGAGGCCGCCGGCATCGCGGTGGGCGACGGCCAGCAGGTGCTGGTCTTCAAGGATCTCGGCCTGGTGAGCCAGGTCTTCGACGAGCAGACGCTGAGCTCGATGCCCGGCCACGTGGCCATCGGCCACTGCCGCTACTCCACCACCGGCTCCACCACGTGGGAGAACAGCCAGCCGATCTTCCGCACCACCAACGCCGGCAACGGCGTGGCGCTCGGGCACAACGGCAACCTCGTGAACACCGCCGAGCTCGCCCAGCGCGCCGCCGACCTGGGCATCTCCGGACGCAACCCCGGCAACGCCGCCTCCTCGGACTCCGATGTGGTGGGCGCCCTGCTCGCGCACGCCGCCGCGGACCGCACGCTGGAACAGGCCGCGATGGAGCTGCTGCCCACGCTCAAGGGCGCCTTCTGCCTCACCTTCATGGACGAGCACACGCTGTACGCGGCGCGCGACCCGCACGGCGTGCGCCCGCTCTCGCTCGGCCGCCTCGACCGCGGCTGGGTGGTGGCCTCCGAGACCGCGGCCTTCGACATCGTGGGCGCCTCGTTCGTGCGCGACATCGAGCCGGGCGAGCTGCTGGCCATCGACGAGGACGGTGTGCGGTCCACCAAGTTCGCCGAGCCCACCCCGAAGACCTGCATCTTCGAGTACGTCTACCTGGCCCGCCCCGACTCGGTGATCCACGGCCGCTCGGTGCACTCGACCCGCGTCGACATCGGTCGCCGCCTGGCCCGCGAGCACCCCGCCGAGGGTGATCTGGTGATCCCGGTGCCCGAGTCGGGTACCCCCGCCGCTGTCGGCTACGCCCAGGAATCGGGCATCCCCTACGGCCAGGGCCTGATGAAGAACGCGTACGTGGGCCGCACCTTCATCCAGCCCAGCCAGACCATCCGCCAACTCGGCATCCGGCTCAAGCTGAACCCGCTGCGCGAGGTGATCCGCGGCAAGCGCCTTGTGGTGGTGGACGATTCGATCGTCCGCGGCAACACCCAGCGCGCCCTGATCCGGATGCTCCGCGAGGCCGGCGCCGCCGAGATCCACGTGCGCATCGCCTCGTCGCCGGTGAAGTGGCCGTGCTTCTACGGCATCGACTTCGCCTCCCCGGCCGAGCTGATCGCCAACGGCGGCGGCGCCGACTCCATGGAGGCCATGGTCGAATCGGTGCGGGCCGCGATCGGCGCCGACAGTCTGGGCTACATCTCGCTGGACGAGATGACCGCCGCCACCGAACACGAGGGCAGCCAGATGTGCCGCGCCTGCTTCGACGGCGAGTACCCCATCGCTCTGCCCGAGTCCACGTCGATGGGCAAGGCCGTGCTGGAGAACATGCTCAAGTCGGGCTCGCCCGACGGTGACCCGCTGCGCGCGGAGAACGACAACGCCTCGGCGCTGCGGCGGCCGTAATCCGGCGGGGGCTGGGGGGCTCGGAGTCCGGTAGCCTATGACCCCGTGACGGATTCCATTAACCAGCCGCCGCAGGGCGCCTCGTACGCCGCCGCCGGAGTCGACATCGAGGCCGGTGACCGCGCCGTCGAGCTGTTCAAGCCGCACGCCAAGCGCGCCACCCGCCCGGAGGTCATGGGCGGTCTCGGCGGCTTCGCCGGCCTGTTCGCCCTGAAGAAGTACCGCGAGCCCGTGCTGGCCGCCTCCACCGACGGTGTGGGCACCAAGATCGCCGTCGCGCAGGCCATGGGCAAGCACGACACCGTGGGCATCGACCTGGTGGCCATGGTGGTCGACGATCTCGTGGTGACCGGCGCCGAGCCGCTGTTCCTGCAGGACTACATCGCCGTGGGCAAGGTGGTCCCGGAGGTCGTCGCCGAGCTGGTCGGCGGCATCGCCGAGGGCTGCGTGCGCGCCGGCTGCGCCCTGCTGGGCGGCGAGACCGCCGAGCATCCCGGCCTGATGGGCGAGGGCGAGTACGACCTGTCCGCGACCGGCGTGGGCGTCGTGGAGGCCGATGAGGTGCTCGGCCCCGACAACGTGCGCGCGGGCGACGTGGTGATCGCCATGAAGAGCTCCGGCCTGCACAGCAACGGCTACAGCCTGGCCCGCAAGGTGCTCCTGGAGTGGGGCCACATGGATCTCGGCGGCTACGTCGAGGAGTTCGGCCGCACCCTGGGCGAGGAGCTGCTCGAGCCCACCGCGATCTACGCGCTGGACTGCCTGCGGCTCACCCAGGAGACCCAGGTCCGCACCTTCTGCCACGTGACCGGCGGCGGCCTGGAGGCCAACCTGGCGCGCGTGATCCCGGACGGCCTGGTGGCCGACCTCGACCGCAACACGTGGAGCCCGTCCGCCGTCTTCGCCCTGATCGCGCAGCGCGGCCGGGTGGAGCAGGCCGAGATGGAGAAGACCTTCAACATGGGCGTGGGCATGGTCGCGATCGTGGCGCCCGAGGACGTCGATCGCGCTCTGGCCGTGCTCACGGCACGCCACATCGACAGCTGGGTGCTGGGGTCGATCAAGAAGTCCAGCCAGGACGGCGGGGCTGCGCCCGGCGGTGCCGTGCTGAGCGGCTCACATCCCAAGTTCTAGCGCACAACGTCGAGGGAACCGCGACCCGATCCGGGTTGCGGTTCCCTTCGGCGTTCAGGGTGTGAGCGGAGGTGGCGCGCCTCAGGCGCGGCGCCACTCCTCTTCGCGGTACGGCTCGCCTGCGACATCGCTCCACTCGGGGTGAGAGGCGAGTACATCAGCCTCGTCGTGCCCGCCACCCGCCAGCTCGTCTTGCAGCCTCTTCAGGTCGGTGCTCGGCGTGCTGTACTTCAGCTCCCGTGCCACCTTGGTCTGCTTCGCCTTTGCTCGGCCGCGGCCCATGGGGGACCCCCTTGCGCAATGAAGGGGCGGCCAGCTACCGGATTGCCCGGCGGGTGGCGGCCCCTTTCTCCGTGTACAAATTCTTCCTGGGGTCCAGTTTAGCGTGCGATCGGCGATGCTGCTGCCGCCTGGGTGTCACTTTGCTCTATTGAGCGCCCGACGGGCGTCCCGCTCCACCTTCGGTGGCAGGTCACGGCCGGTCAGGAGGTTTTCGAGTCGCTCGGGACGTGTCGCATGGAACAGATCTCGAAGGGTGGCGCCGTGTTCGGGCACGTGCACCACGGCCACCGGGTCGCCGGCGGCCACCGGTCCCGGTGTGAGCACCCGGAAGTAGGCGCCGGTGTCGCCGCGCTCGGTGAACCGCTTGAGCCAGCCGTCCTCCTTCGACCACAGCGCGAAGGTCCGGCACGGGGTGCGCGGGATGGTGGCCTCGAGTTCGAGGACCGCGCCCACCCGGAGCCGGGTGCCCACCACGAGGTCGGTGGTGGGGCCGTCCACGCGGAGGTTCTCCCCGAACCAGCCGAACGGCAGTTCCCGGCCCAGTTCCTGCGCCCAGCGGTCGGCCTCGTGCTGCGAGTAGGCGTACACGGCCTGTTCCTCGCCGCCGTGGTGCTTGGGATCGCAGACGTGGTCGGTGAGCGGGCCCAGCGGGCCGACCTCGACGGGACCCTCGGCGGGCCGCTTGTCGATGGCGGTGCGCTGCTCCGGTCTGCGGGGATCGAGGTGGTGCTCCTGCGCGACGACGCACACCGCGAGCACCTGCTGCATCGGCGGCGTCCCGGGGTGTGTCACCGGCCGCGCAGCCGGTCGACGGCGGACCGTCCGGCCTGATCGCCGGAATCGGCCGCCGGGGTGACGTCGGTGTCGATCGCCGCCGCGGCGCCGCCCGCGTCGAGCTTCGCATCGTCGGGGATCGACCGTTTGATCAGCGCGAGGGCGATGGGGCCGTAGTCGGCGTGCTCGACCACGGTGCCGAGCCGCCCGACGGTGCGCCCGTCGAGCGTCACCGGATCACCGGTGGAGGGCCGGGCGTCGGCGGAGCCGTCGAGGTGCAGCAGCACCAGCCGGCGCGGCGGGCGGCCGATGTTGTGCACGCGGGCGATCGTCTCCTGCCCGCGGTAGCAGCCCTTGTCGAGGTGCACGGCCGGTCCGATCCAGTTCACCTCGTGCGGGATCGTCTTGTCGTCGGTGTCGAGGCCGGCGCGGGGACGGGCGGCGGCGACCCGTCGGGCCTCGTAGGCCCAGGTGCCGGCCGGCTGCGCCCCGGCGGCGACGAGGGCGGCGACGGTGCCGGCGAGATCGTCGCGGGGCACGATGAGGTTCACCTCGTCGGGTTCGGCGCGACGGATCCCGGAGACCCCCTCGGCGACGGTGGCCGCGTCGGGGCCGATCACGGTGACCACCGCGAGGTCCGGACGGTCGCGCACCTCCACCTGCGCGCGGAAGACCATCCGCTGCAGGTAGGTCGCGAGGTCGGGGGAGAGCGGCGCCTCCTTCGGCGCGAGCGCCGCGGGCTCGGTGTCGATGTACGTGGTGCCGTCGACATCGGTGACCCAGAAGTGGTCGAGCACGCGGCCGCTGCCGTCGAGGTTGAGGTTCTGCACCGAGGCGCCGTCGGGCAGGGAAGTGAGGTGCTGGCTGGTGATCGAGTGCAGCCACGACAGCCGCTCGGGGCCGGTCAGGGTGATCACGCGGCGGTGCGATCGGTCGACCACCGCGGCGCCGCGCTCGGCGGCGCGCTGCTCCCCGAACGGGTCACCGAAATGCCAGGTCACACCGGCATCCGGGGTGTCGTCGGGATTCGCTATACCGGACGTGACATGTTCGGAATCGACCACTACTCGACTCTACGCCCGCCGCCCGGGCGGCCCGATTCCGCGTGGCCTAATCTTGCGGCCATGGCCGACGCTTCCGTGGTGGTGACCCTCGACGGCTCCGCGCACGATCCCTCGACTCCTCTGCTCTACGCCGACGATCTCGGCGCCGTCCGCGGGGACGGCTGTTTCGAGACCGTGCTCGTGCGCGGCGGGCGCCCGCTCAAGGCGCGGGCGCACCTGGACCGGCTGGCCGGGTCCGCCGCCGCGCTGGGCCTGCCGGCCCCGAACGACGGTGCCTGGTGGGCCGCGATGGAACGCGCGGCGGTGCTCTTCGCGGAGGCCGCGGGCGAGGGGGTCGACGGTGCGCTCCGCCTCGTCTACACCCGCGGGCGGGAGTCCGATCCCTCGACGCCGACCGCCTACGTCACCGTTTCGCCGGTCCCGGAGCGGGCGCTGGCGGCTCGGCGCGACGGGGTCTCGGCGATCACCCTCAATCGCGGCTACTCGACCGAGCTCGCGCAGAACGCGCCGTGGCTGCTGATGGGTGCCAAGACCCTCTCGTACGCGGTGAACATGGCGGCCACCCGGTACGCGGCGGAGCAGGGCGCCGACGACGTGATCTTCACCTCCAGTGAGGGGCGGGTCCTGGAGGCGCCGCGCGCCACCGTGGTGATCGCCCGCGGCCGCACGCTGGTGACGCCGCCCGACGAGCAGGGCATCCTGCCCGGGACCAGCGTGCGCGCGCTGTTCGACGCCGCCCACGACAAGGGCGTCGACACCGCGATCGAGCCGTTGTTCCCCGTGGACCTGGTGATGAACGACGGGGTGTGGCTGATCTCGTCGATCACACTGTGCGCGCGGGTGCACACCCTCAACGGCCGGGCCCTGCCCGATGCCCCGATGGACGAGACGGTGCGCTCGCTGCTGGAGTCGGGTATCGAGAACACCCCCTGAAAGATCGCTCGCGCGCGGGCTTTTGAGGATCATTCGGACAATCCCGGCATGCCCTGCGGCGGTTCCGTCACGGCGCTAGTGTCCCGTGGATGAACACGCAGGTCGCCGATCGCTCGGGCGGTAACGAACTGGGGACGAGCCTCAAGCCCCGGCACATCACGATGATCTCGATCGCGGGTGTGATCGGGGCGGGACTGTTCGTGGGCTCGGCGAACGCGATCAAACTGGCCGGTCCGGCGGTTCTCATCTCGTACGCCCTGGCCGGGCTGCTGGTGATCCTGGTGATGCGGATGCTCGGCGAGATGGCCACGGCGCAGCCGGACACCGGCTCCTTCTCGACCTACGCGGAGCGGGCCTTGGGCCGCTGGGCGGGCTGCAGCATCGGCTGGCTGTACTGGCTGTTCTGGGTGCTGGTGATCCCGGTGGAGGCCACCGCCGCGGCGGTGATCATGGCGAAGGTGGTGGGCGGCCCGCAGTGGTCGTGGGCGCTGCTGGTGGTGGTGCTGCTGACGGTGACGAACCTGCTCTCGGTGGGTAACTACGGCGAGTTCGAGTTCTGGTTCGCCCTGATCAAGGTGCTGGCGATCGCCGCCTTCCTGGCGCTGGGCGTGCTCGCGATCTTCGGGCTGCTGCCCGGCTCGGGCGTGTCCGGCGTGCACCACCTCTGGGACACCGGCGGCTTCATGCCGAACGGGGCGAGCGCAGTGATCGCGGCGATGCTCACCACGATGTTCACGTTCATGGGCTCGGAGATCGTGACGATCGCCGCCGCCGAATCGCCGGAGCCGGCCAAGGGCATCACCAAGGCCGTGAACTCCGTGGTGTGGCGGATCTGCCTGTTCTACATCGGGTCGATCTTCGTGGTCGTCGCGCTGGTGCCGTGGAACTCGCTGGACTCGGCGACCGGCTCGTACCAGGCGGTGCTCCAGGGCATGAACATCCCGGCGGCCGCGGGGATCATGGACGTGGTGGTGCTGGTGGCGGTGGCCTCGTGCCTCAACAGCGCGCTCTACACGGCGTCCCGGATGCTGTACTCGCTCGCGCAGCGCGGCGACGCTCCCGCCGCCGCTGGCCGCACCACGAAGCGCGGCGTGCCCGCGGTCTCGGTGCTGGCGTCGATGCTGCTGGGCTTCCTCGCGGTGATCGGCAACTACGTGCTGCCGGAGAAGCTCTTCGGTTACCTGCTGGCGACCACCGGCGCGGTGGCGCTGTTCGTGTACCTGGTGATCGCGCTCAGCCAGATCGCCCTGCGCCGCAGGGCCACCGAGCCCTCGCCGCTGCGGATGTGGTTCTTCCCGTGGGCCACGTACGCGGTGATCGCGTTCATCGTCTTCATCATCGTGGCAATGATCGTCGATCCCAGCCAGCGCAGCGCGGTCGGCCTCTCGACCGGCCTCGCGGTGTTCGTGGTGGCGGCCAGCGTCCTGCACCAGCGCCGCATGGAGCGACGGTCTGCGGTCACCGGAGGCTGAGGGCGCCGAGCGTGTCGCCGTGGCGGTGGGTGAGATAGGTGTCCACGGTGGAGGGTGGGACCGCCGCGGTCGCGGTGACGATGGTGAGCAGGACCATGTTCTTCTCAGCTGTGACGCGTGCGTCGCGGGTGGTCGCGCCGTCGATTGTGGTGTCGGGACGCGTGCGGACGTCCGGCGGGATGACGCTCGTGGCGGCGGCACCTGCACGGGCCTCGTCGGGCAGCGCGAACAGGTACTGGGTGAGCAGTAGCTGGCCGTTCTCCGCCGAGTGCGTCGATTCCGCCGCGTTCCGGCAGCGGTACTGCGCCAGCCTCCCGGTCGCGTCGATGTCGGCGCAGGTGGCGTAGTCGACGCCACTGACCCAGGTCGCCTGCAACTGCACCGGCCCCGATCGGTAGTTCCAATCCTTGCGGCCGCCCATGTCCTGATAGAGCGCTCTTCCCGCATCGCGGCTCGCCGCGGTCGGTGACCCAGTGGGAGTGGGCACCGTTTGACCGACGCGCCACGAGGTGAAGCCGGTGGCAGCACCGATGGCTATCATCATGAGAACGATGCCGATGCAGAGCTTTCCGAGCCAATCGATGAAAACACTCGACACCGACGGCTCGTCGGTGGCCTGGACGTAGTCGTCGGTGTAGTCGTCGACTTCGCCGCCGGCGTCCGACCAGGGTGCTGCTGCCTCATCAGGTTCGGGGGTGGAAGCCGGGGCAATGTCCTCCGCTTCGGCCCACGAGGGCTCTGACTCTTCGGCCGGATCGGGCTCGTCGTAGGTCGGATTGCGGGGCCGGTGCGCGGAGACGAACGCGCCCTCCGGCTGCGGCAGATCCGAGTCGAACGATGCGCGCTCCTCATCGGGCACGCCGGGCGGTGACAATGGATTCACAGGGCTCCTCCCCAGGCACCGTGAACTGGCATCACCGCTGGGCCAGGATCACTTGCGGCCCATATTCATGGCGATCAACACGCCGTCCACACTGCCGTGATAAACGCGAAGGTATTGGCTCATCGTGGCCTCGGGTGTTGCCGCTGCTGCGGTGGCCAGTGTGACGACGAAGAAGTTGCGAACGGTCGAAATCCGGTACTTGGCCTTGGCGTACCCGGTGCGATAGGTACCGTCGAGTTCGGTCAGGTCGTGGTCTTGGTAGCCGGATTCGGCGGTCTGCGCCGCGGCCTCGTCCCGCATGGAGAAGACCACCGTGTTGAGGAACAATTGCCCGCCGTCCGCGGAGTGCACCATGTCAGCCGATTGCGTGCAGCCGAGGCGCGCGAGCTTGCCGGACCTGTCGAGCGTCCGGCAGTCGGGGTAGTCGCGGCCGGGCCGGACTAGCGTGGCCTTGAGGTCGATCGTTCGACCTCCGCCGGTCTGGAAATGTAGCCAGTCTTTGTCGCCGCCGATAGTGCTGTTCGTGACGGTGGTGATGAGCGGTTCCTTGGGCGGAGGGTCGGAAAGTCCGAAGCCGGGTCCGATGCCCATCGGCTTCGACGGGGTGGTGACCGACGGTGCGCGCCCGCTGCTCATTGCCGACGCTGCGGCTGGGCGCTCGGCGCGGTTCAGGGCGACCGCCGTCCCTACGACGATCAGCGCTATGACAACGGCCGTCGCGGCGACGACAATGCCGATCAGCGCTCCGGTGGAGCGAGCGGGCCGACTGGGTCGCGCCTGCCCAGGCTGCGGTGGCCACGGACGGTACGGCGAATCGAAGCGCTGCGGATTCATTGGACTCCCCCCGGAGACGTGATCTGTCCGGAGTGTATGCGATGGCGAACGGTTGCAGAGTGCGATCCGCGGCGTGAGGTGACTCCTGCCTCAGTGCTTGGGATAGCGCTGAGTATCTACTACTATCCGTAGTAGATACTACGAGTGGTAGTAACACGGGTCGGCAACGGCGCCGATCCGCCCCCTCGGCCCAGGGAGCGAAGCATGACCGCACTGGAGATCGCCCGCTGGCAGTTCGGCATGACCACGGTGATGCACTTCATCCTGGTGCCGCTGACCATCGGCCTGGCGCCGATGGTCGCGACGATGCAGACGCTGTGGTTGGTGACCGGTAAGAAGGCCTGGCTGCGCGGCACGAACTTCTTCGGCAAGCTCTTCCTCATCAACTTCGCCCTGGGCGTGGCCACCGGCATCGTCCAGGAGTTCCAATTCGGCATGGCCTGGAGCGAGTACAGCAAGTTCGTGGGCGACGTCTTCGGCGCCCCGCTCGCCCTGGAGGGCCTGGTGGCCTTCTTCATGGAATCCACCTTCCTCGGCCTATGGATCTTCGGCTGGACGCGGCTGCCGAAACTCGTTCACCTGGGCTGCATCTGGCTGGTGGCCCTGGGCGTGAACGCCTCCGCCTACTTCATCGTGGCCGCCAACTCGTGGATGCAGCACCCGGTGGGCGCCACCTACAACCCCGAGACCAAGCGCGCGGAGCTCACCAGCATCTGGGAGGTGCTCACCAACTCGACCACGCTGGCGGCCTTCCCGCACACCGTCTTCGGTGCGTGGCTCACCGCCGGCACCTTCGTCGCCGCGATCGGCGGTTGGTGGATGGTGCGCGGTATGCGCCGCGGCGACCCCGATGCACTGGAGCTGGCGCAGATGTTCCGCCCGCTCACCCGGTTCGGCCTCGGCGTGATGCTGGTATCGGCCGTGGGACTCGCCATCACCGGCGATGCCCAGGCCAAGCTGATGTTCGAGCAGCAGCCGATGAAGATGGCCTCGGCGGAATCGCTGTGCCACACCGAGACCGGAGCCAGCTTCTCGCTGCTCACGATCGGCACCCACAACGACTGCGAATCCGTGCAGCACGTGCTCTCGGTCCCGTACCTCACCTCGTTCCTGGCCAACGGTGATCCCAACTCCACCCTCAAGGGTGTCACCGAACTGCAGGCCGAGGCCGTCGAGAAGTTCGGCCCCGGCGACTACCGCCCCAACCTGTTCGTCTCCTACTGGGCGTTCCGCGCCATGATGGGCTGGTCGATCGGCTCGGGCGTGCTGGCGCTGGCCGGCCTGTGGGTCACCCGCCGCGGCCGGATCCCGAACCAGCGATGGTTCAGCAGGATCTGCCTGATAGCCCTGCCCACGCCCTTCCTGGCGAACACCTCGGGCTGGGTGTTCACCGAGATGGGCCGCCAACCCTGGGTGGTGGTGCCGAACCCGAACGGCGATCAGACCATCCGGCTCACCGTCGCCGAGGCGGTCTCCGGCCATTCGACGGCCATGATGGCCTTCTCCCTGGTGACCTTCGCCGCCGTCTACGGCGTGCTGTACCTGCTGTGGTTCGCGCTGCTGCGCCGCTACGTGATCGAGGGACCGCACCTGCACAACCCGGACGACGCCCCCGCGGACGGGCCGGACGGTGACGATCCCGACGGTGCGCCACCCGGCGCGGGTAAGCCCTCGGACCAGCTCTCCTTCGCGTACTAGGAGCCGGACATGACTCTCCCCGATTACTGGTTCCTCGCCATCGCCTTCCTCTTCACCGGTTACTTCGTGCTGGAGGGCTTCGACTTCGGCGTGGGCATGCTGATGCCGATCATGGGCGATAAGCGTCGCCACCCCACGGACTACGACACCCGGCGACGGGTGCTGCTCAACACCATCGGCCCCGTCTGGGACGGCAACGAGGTGTGGCTGATCACCGCCGGCGCGGCCATGTTCGCGGCCTTCCCGGTGTGGTACGCCACCGTCTTCTCCGGCTTCTACCTGGTGCTGCTCG
The DNA here is from genome assembly GCF_019656655.1 of Tsukamurella sp. TY48. GTDB lineage: Bacteria > Actinomycetota > Actinomycetes > Mycobacteriales > Mycobacteriaceae > Tsukamurella > Tsukamurella strandjordii. The sequence continues at coordinate 2,618,593 of NZ_BPMV01000001.1, forward strand.
CGATCCTGGTGGGCCTGATCACCCGGGTGTGCTCGATCGAGTGGCGCGGCAAGATCAACGATCCGCGCTGGCGCGGCTGGGCCGATTTCGGCATCGGCCTGGGCTCCTGGATCCCCGCCTTCGCCTGGGGCCTGGTGTTCGCGAACATCCTCGCCGGGGTGGACATCGACGAACGCGGACGGATGACCTCCGAGGTCTGGGACCTGCTCAACCCCTACGGCCTGCTCGGCGGACTCGCCCTGCTCGGCCTGTTCCTGCTGCACGGCGCGATCTTCGTAGCGCTCAAGTCCGACGGCACCGTCCGCCACGACGCCCGCAGGATCGCCGGCCGGATGTGGTTGCCGGTCACGGTGATCGGCGCCGGCTTCGCCGTGTGGACGCAGCTCGCCCACGGCAAGGGCTGGACCTGGGCCGCCGTGGCGGTGGCCGCCGCCGGGCTGGTGGCCGCCGGCCTGCTGATCCGCGGAGGCAAGGAGCTGGCGGCGTTCCTGTCGACCTGTGCCGTGGTGGCCGCGGTGAGCGTGCTGATGTTCGGCTCGCTGGCGCCGAACGTCCTCAACGCCACCGACCCCGCGCGGTCGATCAGCATCGCCGACGCCGCCTCCTCGCACTACACCCTGGTGGTGATGTCCTGGTGCACCATCGTGCTGCTGCCGATGGTGATGATCTACCAGGCCTGGACCTACTGGGTCTTCCGCAAGCGCATCTCCGCCGAGCAGATTCCGCCCTCGATCGGCCTCAGTCCTCGTGTCTGACACCGCCGCTCCCGCCGCGGATCCGACGGCCACCGCTCCGCGGGGCCCCGTGGACCCGCGACTGCTGCGGTACGCGCGGGCCTCCCGCGGGCTCCTGGCGACGGTGGTGGCGTGCGGGGTGGTGGAGACGCTCGCGCTGATCGCGCTCGCCTACGGCACGGCGACGGTGCTCGCCCGCCTGGTGAGCGGCGCGGTACCCATGGCGGACCTGCGGAGTCCGCTGACCGTGGCCGCGGTGGCGGCGGCGGTGCGCGTGCTGGTGGCGTACCTGCGCGGTCGGATCGAACGGCGCGCCGCAGACCGCACGGTCTCGCAGCTGCGCTCCGCCGCGCTGGGTGCGATCGGTCCCGGTCGGCTGCCCGGGGGCACCGACCGCGAGGAGCTGCGGACCGCGCTCACCCGCGGCCTGGACGAGCTGCCGCCCTATCTCACCGGCTACCTCCCGGCGCTCGCGCTCAGCGTGATCGCCACCCCGGCACTGGTTCTCGTGATCTTCCTCGCCGACCCGATCTCCGGGGCCATCGCGCTGGGCACCCTGCCGCTGCTGCCGATCTTCATGGTGTTGATCGGCCTGCTCACCCGCGAGCGCACCCGGCGCCGGCTCGAGGCCATGGCCCGGCTCTCGGCGCGACTGCTCGATCTGGTGGCGGGGCTCCCCACGCTGCGCGCCCTGGGCCGCCAGCGCGGACCCGAGCGCGCGGTGCGCGACCTCGGCGACCGCAACGCCACCGAGACCATGGGCGCCCTGCGCATCGCCTTCCTCTCCTCGATGGCGCTCGAACTGCTCGCCACCCTGTGCGTGGCGCTCGTCGCGGTGAGCATCGGCCTGCGGCTCGTCTTCGGCGATATGGATCTGCTGCCCGGCGTCTTCGCCCTGATCCTGGCGCCCGAGGTGTACCGGCCGCTGCGCTCGGTCGGTGCGCAGTTCCATGCCGCCGAGCAGGGACTCGAGGCCACCTCGCGGGTCTTCGCGCTGCTCGACGATCCGTCGCCCGTCACCGGCCGGGGCACCGCCGCGCCCGGGATCATCGAGCTGCGGGGCGTCACCGTGCACGGACGCGACGGGGCGGCACCGTCGGACTTCTCGGCGCGGCTGCGCCCCGGCACCGTCACCGTGCTGACCGGGCCCAACGGCACCGGAAAATCGACCCTGCTGACCGTGCTCGCCGGACTCACCGCGGCCGACGGCGGGACCGTGACCGTCGACGGTGCGCCTCTGGCCGGCGGGCCCGCCTGGTGGGACCGCGTGGCCTGGTGCCCGCAGCACCCGTACCTCGAACCGGGAACGCTGGCACACAATTTCACGTTGCTCGGCGCCCCCGATCCGGAGACGGTGCCGGGCGTCGTCGCGGAGACCGGCCTGGACGAGGTGGTCGACGAGGCCGGGTGGCAGCGACCCGTGGGCACCGGTGGCGTGGGACTGTCCGCCGGGCAGCGGCAGCGCCTCGCGCTCGCCCGTACCCTCGCGCTCGGCCGCGAAGTGCTGCTCTTCGACGAGCCCACCGCCCACCTCGATGCCGCGCTGGCACAGCGGGTACTGGCGGCGCTGCGGGCCCGCGCCCAGGACGGCGCGCTGGTGGTGATCGTCGGGCACGATCAGCAGGTGCTCGCCGCCGCCGATCAGGTGCTGGAGGTGCGCCGTGCGTGATCTCCTCGTGTGCCTGCGCGCGCTGCGCGTTCGCCCGATCGCGGTGGCCGGTGCGGTGGGAGCGGGCGTGCTCACCGCCGGCAGCGCGCTGGCGCTCGCCGGACTGTCGGCCTGGTTGATCACCAAGGCGTGGACGATGCCGCCCGTGCTCACCCTCTCGCTCGCGGTGACCGCGGTGCGGGCGCTGGGCATCACCCGCGGCCTCATGCGCTACGTGGAACGCCTCGCGACGCACCGGTTGGCGCTGTCGGGGCTGACGGAACTGCGGGTGGCGCTGTACACCCGGCTCGCCGCCGCGGCGCCCGCGGACACCCTGCGGCGCACCGATGGAGAGCTGCTCGCGCGGACGGGCGCCGATGTCGACGCGGTGGGTGACGTGCTCGTGCGCACGCTGATTCCCGCCGCCGTGGCCGCGACCGTCTCCGCGGCCGCCGTGGCGTGGATGTGGTTCGTCGATCCGGCGGCCGGGGCGGTGCTGGCGGTGTGCCTGGTGGTGGCGGGCGTGCTCGCACCCCGGCTCGTGGTCCGTGCGAGCGGGGACCGCGCCCGCGCCGAGGCCGCCGGGAGTGAGGACTTCGGTGCCGCCGCATCCGCGGTGCTCGATCACGCGGGGGAGCTCGCGGTGGCCGGACGCCTCGACGAGGTGCGGAACCGGGCCGATGCCGCCGAGGGCGCCCGACGGTCCGCCGTCGATCGGTCCGCGCGGATCGGCGCGCTGGCCGATGCCGCGCTGCCGCTCGCCGTCGGTGTCGCGGCGATCGCCGCGCTGCTGCTGGCCTTCGGCCGCGCGGGGCACGCCGATCCCACCACGCTGGGGATCCTGGTGCTGTTGCCGCTCAGCGTCTTCGAAGCCCTCGCCCCGCTGCCCGACGCCGCCCGCCAGTACGTGCGCTCGGCCGATGCCGCCTCGCGCCTCGCGCCCCTGCTGATCCTGCCGGCGGTGCCCGTCGGGACCGCGCCGGCACCGTCTCACCCGAGCCTGCGGCTGGGCGATATCGCCCTCGCGCCGGGCGAGCGGCTGGCGGTGCGCGGCGAATCCGGGGCGGGGAAGACCACCCTGTTGCTCGCGCTCGCCGGGCTGGACGGCCGCGGCGGCGAGGTGCTCGTCGACGGACGGCCCGCCGCCGATTACGCCGATCTCCCTGCGGCCGTGGCCTTCTTCGGTGAGGACGCCCACGTCTTCGCCACCTCGATCGCGGAGAACTGTCGGGTGGCGCGGGGCGATGTGAGCGACGAGGAGGTGCGGCTCGCACTGCGGGCGGTGGGCCTGGGGGAGTGGATCGAGGGCCTGCCCGACGGTGTGCGGACGCCGCTGGAGCAGGGCGCGGACTCACTGTCCGGCGGGCAACGCCGCCGCCTGCTGTTGGCCCGGGCCTTGGTGAGTACGGCGCCCGTCGTGCTGCTGGACGAGCCCACCGAGCACCTCGACCGCGCCGACGCGGCGCGGCTGCTGCGCGAGATCCTCGATCCGGCGGGGCTTTTCCCCGGTCGCACAGTGGTGGTCGCGGGGCATGCGGCGCCACCCGCCGGGGTGCGTGTTCACGATGTGGGGCGCAGCGCCGCGACACGGGAAGATCTGCCCGCGTAGGCGCGCTGAGCCCGAATTCGTGAGCGGTCAGCCCGTGATGCCGCGGATGCAGGCGTCGACGGCGGCCTCGGCCAGTGGCCACTGCTGATCGCCGGGGAGGTGGTGCAGCGGACCGCGCAGTGCCATCTCGGCGAAGCCGTGCACCATCGACCAGCAGGTCCAGGTGGCGGATCGCCGGTCCTCGGGGCGGAGCAGGCCGGCGTGCACCATGAGGTCGAGCGCATCGGAGAGCGCGGCGTAGGGCGCGATCTCGGCGAGTGAATCGGGGGTGGGGGCCTCGTCGCCGAAGAAGCACACCGAGAACCAGCCCGGTTCGGCGAGCGCGAAGGCGATGTAGCCCAGGCCCACGGCGCGCAGGCGTTCGACGGGGCCGGCGCCCGCGCCGATCGCATCCATCGCCCCGGCCATGCGGTCCTCGATCGCGGCGCTCACCGCGCGCAGCAGTGCCAGGCGGTCGGGGAAATGCCGGTACGCGGCGTTCGGGCTCACGCCCACGCGGCGGGTCACCTCACGGATGGTCAGGGCCGACGGTCCGCCGGTGCGGGTGACCTCGAGACCCGCCTCCACCAGTGCCGACGCCAGATCTCCGTGGTGATACGCCATCCCCTTGTGCCTCCCGACTCTGAAGTGTACGGTGTGAACATAACAGATGTGTACGCTGTGAACATTTCGAGGAGTCCGCCATGAGCACCACGTCCACCACTACCGCCACCGCCGTTCCGCCGGTCGTCGACCGGGAGACCTGGCAGGCCGAGATCGACACGTTGCGCATCCGGGAGAAGGCGGCGACGCGCGAGCTCGACGCCATCGCCGCGCAGCGGCGCCAGCTGCCCGCCGTGCAGCTTCCGGAGTACCGGCTCATCGCCGAGGACGGTTCCGAGGTGACCCTGGCCGAGGTCTTCGACGGCCACAGCCAACTGGTGACCTACCACCACATGTGGACCGACGGGAACGAGTGGCAGTGCCCCGGATGCACCGGCGTCACTTCGCAATACGCGCGCACCGAGTTCCTGGACAACTGGGACGCGCGGATGGTGGTGATCACCAACGGGCCGATGGACGAGGTCCTCGCCTACAAGAAGCGTGTGGGGAACACGATGACCTGGTACTCCACCGCCGGTTCGGATTTCGGCACCGAGGTGGGCGCGGGGCCCGGCGGGGGCTTCGCCTACAACACCTTCATCCGCGACGGCGACACGGTGTACCACGTGTGGCAGACCTTCAGTCGCGGTGCCGAGCAGCTCTCCTACACCTTCGGCCTACTCGACGTGCTGCCCTACGGCCGCCAGGAGGAGTGGCAGGACGCGCCCGAGGGGTGGCCGCAGGCGCCCACCTACTCCCGCTGGGCCTCGTCGAAGCAGATCGCCGGCTGGTACGGCGAGAACCGGTCCTGACCTGCGGTTACATCCTTCGATAAATTCCGTTGCCGAGGGTTTCGCGCGGGCGTACCGTCGGAGATGTCAACGGAAAGGAGGTGATCCGAGAAATGGTGAATTTCAGGATCAAGGAGGTGGCTGACCGCTAGGCGGCCACCCACCTGAGATGACGGAAACCCCTTCGGCGCGTGAGGTTCACGCCCGGAGGGGTTTTCCGTACCCTCACCCCGGACAGGTCGCGGTGAAGGCCGGCTGCGGGCCGAGCAGGTCCGAGATCCAGCCCAGCCACCGGTCGGCGATGGCCCCCGGCGCGTCGTGGCCCCCGGGCACCACCACGTCTTGCACCGGCGTGCCCAGTGCGCACATCGCGGCCACGCCCTCGGCGGTCCACGAAGTCGACACCAGCCGGTCGCTATCGCCGCGCGCGATGTAGGTGGGCAGCGCATGCTTGGTGCGCGGCAGGTTCGTGCGCTGCTCTCGCTCGCGGAAGAAGCGCTCCGCATCGGGTGAGGCGAAAGCGGCATCGGCCGGGCGCGCGGCGGCCGCCATCGCGAGGTCCGCCGGACCGGTCTGACCGGTGCACTGGGCGGCGAGCCGCGGCGCCGCGCTCAGCAGGTCACCCCGCAGCACCTGGTCGTACCCGAAGCCGGGGTTCACGGAACGCGCGCCCGCCACCAGATAGGGGAGCACCAGGTACTGCTCCGGCGCATTCAGCGTCCCGGCGGACACGGCCTCGGCGAACCTCGTGATCAGCCCGGGGGAGAGGAGCACCGACCCGCGCAGGTCGAGCTCGGGCGCGTACTCCGGTGCCGACTCCGCGGCGGATTCGGTGGCCCGCCCGCCCTGGGAGACCCCGACGAGCACCGTCCGCCCCGCCAGCGGGAGCCCGGTCGCGCGGGCCGCGCGTACGGAATCGAGCACGTCGTATCCCGACGAGAGGGCGTCGCCGTACGGGGCCTGCCCCGGCCCGTCCAGCCCCTGGTAGTTCGTCATCACCACGGCGGTGCCCCGCGCCAGCAGCTGCGCGACGACGGGAGCGGAGCCGAACAGATCCGGTGATGCGGTGGGCGCGCAGGTGTTCGCGACGCCCGACGTGCCATGGCCGAAGGCCGCCACCGGCCAGCCGCCCTCCGGTGGGCTTCCGACGGGGAGGAAGACCGCGCCGGACACCTCCGCGGGGCCGCCCGACGATGCGGTCGAGCGGTACCGCAGGTAGGTCATCGACCCCGCCGACAGCGTGGTCGGGTCGATCCCGGTGAGCGGCCGCTGCTCCAGCAGCGCCCCCGGGGCGGGCGCGGAGGAGGTGCTGGTGGCCGATGGCGGCGCACCCGGCCCGGCGCACGCGGCGCTCACCAGCCCCGCGGCGAGCACCGCCGCCAAGAGACGGGCACCCCGGACGGCATCGCGTCTTGCCATCCCATAAGTTTACGCGCGTTCTCCGCCCGGGTCAGGCGTTCGAGAGCTCGCCGAGGCGATCCCGGAGCAGTGTGAAGTAGGTCTGCACCGACGACTCCGCCGTCGGGTTCCCCGGATACATCGCGCGGAAATCGAGACCTCCGGCATCGCGATTGATCCACATGTACACCTCGCGCATCGGGGTGGCATTGGCGAAGATGGAGACATCGTGACTGCGCGCCAATTCTGCCCCCGGAGTGCGCGTGATATCGATGTAGGAAAGCATCGGAGCATCGAATCCGTGTTCCACCGGGAATTCCGGATCATCACGAAGAACGTCGATCACCGGGAACACGGGCAGCCGTTCGAGTTCGCGCGCAGTGGCCAGTGCCTGATGTGCTGCGCGCACGAGGGTCGGGAAGTCGCCTTCCGTCGAGAACTGCACCGGGACCAGGGTGATGTACCAGCCCACCGCCATCAGATCGGTCGGATCCGGGCGGTGCGAGCGCGGCGCCATCATGGTGAACAGATCACTGCCGGTCAGCTCGCGTTCGAGTTCCGCCTGCACGGCCAGCAGGGCGCTGCCCATCGCGCCGCCACAGCGCTTCGCGGCTGCCGCGAAGGCCGCGACCCGGTCCGGATCGAGGAAGGCCGTCTCCACCGCGATCTGCGGCGCCGCGCCGCGTCCGGGCTCGACACCGAGCGGGAGCGGGAACCGCGGCATCCCGCCGGCCCGGCGCACGATCTCGCGCCACCGGGTGACCTCCGGATGGTCGGGGCTCAGTGCCCGCGCCCGCGCTCGCTGCTCGTTGCTGAAGTCGCGATACGAGCGCACCGGCGGCGAGACGTACTCCCGGCCCGCTCGCAAGGCGGAGTACCGGGACACCAACTCGTAGAACGAGATCGACAAGGAGATCGCATCGGTGAACAGGTGGTCCGCGGCGATGAGCACCGTGAACTGCGGAGCCGCGGAATCCGCGCGCGCCGACTCGATCCCCGTGACCCCGAAGGCGAAGGACGACCATTCGTCGAGGCCGGGCAGGCCGGACTGCAGGTAGTCCTTCGCCGTGACGCCGGGCCCGTTCGACTCCGAGGTCGCGACCACCTCGAGCTCCATCTGCTCGGGCTCGATGTACCGGGCGCGATAGCCGCGGTCGCACTTGACGTACTGCGCGTGATACGAGCTGTGCCGGCGTGCGTATTCGGTGAACGCGCGCGCCATCACGGCCTCGTCGTAGACATCGTTCATGGTGAAGGTGACGTAGACGAGCCGCTGGATCGACTGCTCCTCGTCGGTGCCGCTCCGGAGGTGGTCCTCCTGAATGAATGACGGTTCGCCATCGGTCAGTGCGGCCGCATTCATCGCCTCTCGTGAACGGCGGCTCGGAGCCCACACCACCCATTCACCCAACGCGCAATCCCATTGTTGTGTCAGACCGGACATCATGTTTCAGAGTGTGAGACTGCCGTCTTCGAGACGCACTCCAGGGGGCCGTTCGTGTGCGATAGTTCACAAGAGAAACGGTCTTAATCGGGACATATCACGGTCTTCGAAGTTAGTGAACGTTCTCCGATTGACGGTGCGTTCAAACGTGGGCTTCGACGAGCTCGCGGATCGCCGCCTCGGCGGCCTCGGGCGTGATGAGGCCGGCCAGGGCTCGGTAGGCGAATCCGTCGGCGGCGGCGAGCAGGAATCGGGCGCGGGTGCGGTCCCCGTCGAGCAGCTCGGTCGCGAGATCCTCGCTGCCGCGCAGTGCTGCGCCGACGATCTCGGCGATCTGCGGATCGGTGATCGATTCGGCGAGGTAGGCGTACCAGACCTTGGCTCCGAGCGGCTGCGATCCGTCGTGCGGGAGTGCGTGGGTGAGCAGGACGAGCAGGGCCTCATTCCGGTCGCCGGGGATGGGGTGGGCCTGCTCGGCGAGGGCGAGGAAGGATGTGAGCGCGTGCGCGATGATCGCCTCGCGCGTGGGGAAGTAGTGCTGGACCCGGCCCATCGAGATGCCGCCGCGGGCCGCGATCGACCGCAGCGTGACGGCGGCGATGCCCTCCTCGGCGATGATCGCCCACACGATCGCATCGATCTCGGCGCGACGTTCCGCGTGATCCACCCGCTTCGGCATGCGTCGATCATAGCAATGCACTCGCATTGCAACACTGTTACGATGCGAGTGCATTGGAAAGGGGTTCGTCATGGGACAGCGCATCCGCCGCACGGTGGCCGCCGGACTCGCCGCGGTCGCCGTCACGACCGCCGTCGGCGCCTATCTGGTGCGGGACCCGAGCCCCGTCGGATACTGGCGTTCCGCCGCAGCGCGCACGGCCTACCTGGCGCAGTACGACCGCGCCTTCGCCGCACTACCGGCGCCGGCCGAGACGCGGGACGTGCGAACGGCATTCGGCATCGTGCGCGCCTACCGGTTCGGAGCGCCGAGGCCCGGAACCGCGCCGGTGGTCCTCATTCCCGGCCGGTCCTCGGGAGTGCCGATGTGGGCCGATACGCTGCGCCGGCTCGGCGATCGGGAGGTGTACGCGATCGATGCGCTCGGCGATGCCGGAATGAGCGTGCAGGACCGTCCGCTGAGCGGCCCCGACGATCAGGCCGCGTGGCTCGATGAGACGCTGACGGCGCTCGGGATCACCCGAGCGCACCTGATCGGGCACTCCTTCGGCGGCTGGACCGCGGCGAACCTCGCCGAGCACCACCCGCACCGGGTCGCGAGCCTGACCCTGTGGGAGCCCGTGCTGGTGTTCGCCGGCCTGCGCTGGCAGATGTACGTCGCCACGCTGCCCTCCGCCCTGCCCTTCCTCCCCGGATCGTGGCGCCGCAAGGGGCTCGAGACGATCGGTGGCGCGGACGACGGTGAGGCGAGAGCGAGCGCGATCGGCGCGATGATCGACGCCGGCGCGGCCGGGTACCGCGCGGCCCTGCCGACGCCCGTGCAACTGGACACGGCGGCACTCGCGCGGCTCGCGATGCCGGTCTTCGTGGGGCTCGGCGCGCGCAGTGCGGTCACCGATGCGGACGCCGCCGCCCGCACGGCGCGAACCCTGCCGAATGCGACGGTGCGGGTATGGCCGGAGGGGAACCACTCACTGCCGATGCAGTATCCGGACGAGCTGCAGGCGGAGTTCGAGCGGCTGGCCGCCCGTGCGGATCAGCCCGCGTAGCGGCCCAGCTTCGCCGAGAGCCGGGGGATGAGCTCACCGTCTGCGTCCACGCGCTCCTCGACGTAGGCGAGCGCGCCGCCCTGCTCGACCAGTCCGTACAGCCGCTTCGCGGCGCCGGCCAGCGGCGAGGACTTGCTGCGGATCACCACGTCGGACTCGAGCTCCCACGCGGTCTGCGAGACCGGCTTGCCGTAGTACAGCTCGACGATGCCGCTGGCGTGCGTCACGAGGAACTCGATCTCGTCGTCCTCGCCGATCCGCCAGAAGCCGGACTCGCGCAGGTCGGGCTCCGAGAACTCGCCCTTGTCGTCGAGCTTCCACGAGCGCGACTCCCAGGACAGGTAGTTCTGGCCGTCGTGGCTCACGATGATCTGCTGGCCGTAGTGGTAGTCGCCCGCGGCGTCGTGGCCCTCGCCCTCGCCGCGCCAGATGCCCACCAGGGGCAGCAGGCCGAGCAGGCCGGGGTGCAGATCGGGGCCCTGGCGCAGGTTGGCGGTGTTATCCGCCAGCGGGAGGCCGGGCAGGTTCGGGATGTTCCGCGACGAGGTGGTCTCGGCGCGCTCGATCGCAGCGTCGAGCGCCTCCTGACCAGCGCCGGGGACCGCCTCGGGCTGCTGCTCGTCACTCACGGCGATTACTGGCCGTCGGTGAGGACGCGGAAGATCACGAAGATGGCGAACGCGAAGATCGCGACCGATGCCACCGCCATCAGGATCTCGAAGAAGATGACCATGGCTCGATACTAAACCCCGGCGCTCGTGCGCTCACATCCGCATGAGTCCCGGTGATGGAACTCAGTGGGCACCCGCTCGACCCTGCGCGGCCCGTCGAAGCCGTCGATCCGCTCCACCAGCAGGTCCACGGCCCGGCGGCCGATCGCGTCCACGTTCTGCGCGGCGGCGGTCAGGCCGGGGGAGAACAGGTCCGACCATTCGAAATCGTCGTAGGCGACGAGCGCGACGTCGTGCGGCACGCGCAGGTCGAGCTCGCGCAGGGCGCGCATCGTGCCCACCGTCATCTCGTTGTTGAGCACCACCAGGGCGGTGGGGCGCGGCCCCCGCGCGCGGAACATCGCCAGGGTCTGCGCGCGCGCCTCGTCTGCACGGGAATCGCCGCAGCGCACGTGCCGGGGCGCGGCACGCAGCCCGGCTCGCGCCATCGCCGCGGTGAAGCCCTCGATCCGCTCCACCGTCGATTGGATGCCCGGGTGCCCGGTGAGTACCCCGATGCGCCGGTGGCCGAGCTCCGCGAGGTGGGCGGTGAGCCGCGCCACCGGCTCGGCGCCCTCGGAGGCCACCTGGTCGACGTCGGCGGGCGAGAGCCGGTCGATCAGCACGATCGGGGTACCGCTGCGGCGGACCGTGGGGATGGTCTCCCGTTCCGACCGCGGTGCGGGCGCGAGGATCACCCCGTCCACGCGGCGATCGAGCAGCGATTCCACGAGCCGGTTCTCGATCACGGGGTCGTCGTGCGAATCGCCCATCATGAGCGTGTATCCCAGCTCGGTGGCGCGGGATTCGATGGCGCGCATTAGCGGCCCGAAGTACGGATTGCGCCCGGCCGAGATGCTCAGCGCCAGAACGCCGGACCGCGAGGTGGCGAGCGCCGTCGCGAGCGCGTTGCGGCGGTAGCCGGTGGACCCGATCGCGGCCAGCACGGCCTCGCGGGTGCGCGGGTCGACCCGCCGGGTCTCGTTGATCACGTGCGAGACCGTGCTGATCGAAACGCCCGCCGCCGCGGCGACGTCGGCCATGGTCCCCATGGCTCGATTGTGCACCAGTGCCGGACCCGCGCAAGCGTTTGCGCAAACCCTTGCGGGGGATTGATCGGCGGGTATAGCGTCCGGCATCAGAACCCTCGTGTGACCCACGACACACGAAGAACCGTCGAACGGAGTTCCCATGTCCAGCCGCAAGAGCGTCCGCGTGGCAGCGATGTGCTGCGCCCTCACCCTCGGTCTCACCTCGGTGGCCGCCTGCAACCGCGACGGCGGCGGCTCGTCGGGCGGCGGGGTCACGGTGGGTCTCATCACGAAGACCGACACCAATCCCTTCTTCGTGAAGATCCGCGAGGCGGCGAAGGCGCAGGCCGACGCCAAGGGCGCGAACCTCGTGGCCCTCGCCGGCAAGTTCGACGGTGACAACGAGGGCCAGGTGGCCGCCATCGAGAACCTGGTGAGCCAGGGCGCGAAGGGCATCCTGATCACCCCCAACTCGTCCACCGGCATCCTCGCCGCCATCAAGAAGGCCCGCGATGCCGGCGTCGTGGTGATCGCATTGGACACCGCCACCGAGCCCGCGGACGCCGTGGACGCCACCTTCGCCACCGACAACCGGGAGGCGGGCCGCCTCCAGGGCGCCTGGGTCAAGGGCGCGCTCGCCGGGAAGGCGCCGAAGCTGCTCATGCTCGACGGGACCGCGGGCAGCAGCGTCTCCGACTACCGGCACCAGGGCTTCCTGCAGGGCATCGGGCTCGCCGAGAACAGCCCCGAGGTGGTGGGCAAGGAGAACACCAACGGCGACCAGACCAAGGCGCAGACGGCGATGGAGAACCTCCTGCAGCGCGTCCCGGATGCCAACGCGCTGTACACGATCAACGAACCCGCCGCGGCCGGCGGCTACGAGGCCGCGAAGAAGGCGGGCAAGGCCGAGCAGCTCACCGTGGGGTCCATCGACGGCAGCTGCACCGGCGTCGACAACGTGAAGAAGGGCATCATCGGCGCCACCGTGCTGCAGTTCCCCGCGAAGATGGCCGAACAGGGCGTGGACGCCGTGGTCGCCTTCGCCAAGGACGGCACCAAGCCCACCGGCTTCGTCAACACCGGCTCGCAGCTGGTGACCGATAAGCCGGTGGCCGGCGTGGAATCCAAGGACACCGCGTGGGGCGCCCAGAACTGCTGGGGCCAGGCGTGAGCCTGTCCCGCCTCACCCTGGCCCGCACCCTGCGCGAGCCGCTCGCCGGGCCGCTCGCCGCCCTGATCGTGGCCTGCGTGATCTTCTTCATCCTCACGCCGCGCTTCGCGACGGGCTACAACATCTCGCTGATCCTGCAGCAGTCCATGGTGATCGGGATCCTGGCCGTGGCGCAGTCACTGATCATCCTCACCGCGGGGATCGACCTGTCGATCGGCGCCACGTGCGTGCTGGGAACGGTGATCCTGGCCAAGCTGGCCGGTACCGACCCCGTGCTCGCCATGGTGATCGCCCTGGCGGTGTGCATGCTGATCGGGGCGGTGAACGGGGCACTGGTGACGCTGCTCAAACTGCCGCCCTTCATCGTGACGCTGGGCATGTTCACCATTGTCGCGGCCGCCACCCAGCTCTACGCCGGTTCGCAGACCTACCGGGTGGCCGATGGTCCGCTCACCGCGCTCGGAACCTCCTTCGACGTCTTCGGGTTCCCCCTCACCGTGGGGTTGGTGGTACTGCTCGCGGTGTACGCGGCCGCCTGGTACGTGCTCAACCGCACCGCCACCGGCCGGCACATCTACGCCGTGGGCGGGAACCCGGTCTCGGCGTCGCTGGCCGGTATCAAGACCTCGAAGACGATCTTCGGCGTGTACCTGGTGTCCGGCGTGATCGCGGCGATCGCCGCGTGGGCGGCCTTGGGGCGCATCCCCACCGCCGATCCGAACGCCTTCCAGACCGCGAACCTCGACACCATCACCGCCGTGGTGATCGGCGGCACCAGCCTGTTCGGCGGCCGGGGAGCCATCCTCGGCACCCTGGTGGGCGCGCTCATCGTGGGCGTGCTGCGCAACGGCCTCACCCTGGTGGGGATCGACAACCTGTACCAGAACATCGCGACCGGCGTCCTGGTGATCGCAGCCGTTGCGCTGGACCAGCTCTCACGACGGAGGCTGCAATGAGCGCGCCGGTGCTGCAGGCGCGCGGCCTGGTGAAGAACTACGGTCAGGTGCAGGCCATCGCGGGCGCCGATTTCGAGCTCCGCGCGGGCGAGGTGCTGGCGGTGATCGGCGACAACGGCGCCGGCAAGTCCAGCCTGATCAAGGCCCTGTCCGGGGCGCTGGTGCCGAACGAGGGCGAGATCCTGCTCGACGGCCGGCCGGTGCACTTCCGCAGCACGCTCGATGCGCGCAACGCGGGGATCGAGACCGTGTACCAGGATCTGGCCGTGATCCCCGCGCTGGACATCGCGGCGAACGTGTACCTGGGCAGGGAGATCCGCAAACCCGGTGTGCTCGGCAGCGTCTTCCGCCAGCTCGACCGCAAGGCCATGCGCGATGCGGCGGCGCAGCACCTCGCCGACCTCAAGATCGGGATCAAGTCACCGACACAGGCGGTCGAGACCCTCTCCGGTGGGCAGCGGCAGGGCGTGGCGGTGGTCCGGGCGGCTGCCTTCGGCAAGAAGGTGATCATCATGGACGAGCCGACCGCCGCACTCGGCGTACGCGAATCGGGCCAGGTGATCGACCTCATCCGGGAGATCCGCGACCGCGGCACCCCGGTGATCCTGATCAGCCACGACATGCCGCACGTCTTCGAGGTGGCCGATCGCATCCACGTGCACCGGCTGGGGCGGCGGGCCGCCGTGGTCGATCCGAAGCAGCGGTCGATGGCCGATGTCGTGGCGCTGATGACCGGCGCGCTGGAACCGACCGACGTGGAGGCAGCGGGTGGGGCCTGACCTCGCCCGTCCACCCGGCGCGCCGCGCGGACTGTTCGTGGGGCTCGCCACCGTCGATGTGATCCAGCGGGTCGACGAGCTGCCCCGCCCCAACGCGAAGGTCACCGCCACCCGGCAGGACGTCGCGGGCGGCGGGCCGGCGCTCAACGCGGCCGCCACCTTCGCCGCGCTCGGCGGGGCCGCGGTGCTCGCCGCCCCGGTGGGCGACGGTCCGCTCGGCCGCCTGATCCGCGACGATCTGACGCGGTGCGGTGTACAGCTGATCGACCTGGCGCCCACGGGCTTCGAGCCGCCGGTCTCCGCGATCACCGTGCACGCCGGATCGGGCGATCGGCAGATCGTCTCCTACGACGGCTCCGGGTACCCCGCCGCGGTCCCGCCGATCGACGCCACCGGGTGCGATGTCGTGCTGCTCGACGGGCACGGTCCGGACGCGGCCCGCGCCGCCCTGTCCGCGGCGCTGGCCGCCGGTGCACCCACCGTGATCGACGCCGGCCGGTGGCGGCCGGTGTTCGCCGAGCTGCTGCCGAGCGCCACGCATGTGATCTGTTCGGCGGATTTCCAGGCGCCCGAACCCTTCCCGGGCCCACGGATGGTCGCCGTCTCCGATGGTGGCGGCCCGATCCGCTACCTGCTCGACGGTGCGCCGGGCACCGTCGACGTGCCGTCCGTGGCCGTGGTCGATACGCTCGGCGCCGGCGACGTACTGCACGGTGCCTACGCGTTCGAGATCGCCCGGGGGACGCCGGTGCCGGAGGCGCTGCGCTCCGCGGCGGCCCGGGCTTCGGACAAGTGCCGCCACCCGGGCGTGCGGGCGTGGCTGCAGACGGTGAGGGGGACACGATGACGGACTCGTTCGAGGCGCTCGTCGAAGACGCCCGCGCCCTGGCGGCCCGCCCGGGACGCTCCGTGCTGGGTATCACCGGCGCACCGGCATCGGGCAAGTCCACACTGGCGGAACTGCTCGTGGCGGCGCTGGGCGCCGACGCGGTACTGGTGCCGATGGACGGATACCACCTCGACGATCCCGTACTGCGCGCGCACGGCAGCTGGGAATGCAAGGGGGCCATCGACACCTTCGACGATTCCGGCTTCGCCCACCTGCTGCACCGGCTGCGGGCCGCGGACGCCACGGTGTACGCGCCCCGGTTCGATCGCAGCCTCGAGGCGTCGATCGCGGGCGCCGTGGAGGTGGCACCCGGGGTCCCGCTCGTGGTGACCGAGGGGAACTACCTGCTCGCGGACACCGGCGCGTGGCCCACGGCGCGCGCGGCGATCGACGAGGTGTGGTTCCTCGCGATCGATCCGGACCTGCGCCGGGAGCGGCTCATCGCGCGGCACAGGCGATTCGGTCGATCGATCGACGAGGCGCGCGCCCGTGCGCTGGGCACCGATGAGACCAACGCGGTGTTCATCGAGGCGACCGCGGCTCGCGCCGACCGGATCGTGACGATGACCGACGAGAGGCCGGAGCGCGACGATCGCACTCCGGCCTCCCGGGGACTCCGCACGGACTAGGCGAAGCGCATGACCTCGCTGTACACGGTCTTCATATCGTCGAAATTCCGCGAGGAGACCGTGAGGGTGGAGTAGGCGACGGCGTCGACGCTGCCGATGCAGCCCTCGATGCTCACGCGCTTCTCACCGAAGCGCACGCCGAAGCTCTCGCCGACCTTCGGCTTCTGAATCGTCTTGGTGCCCACCGGGAGATAGACGATGCCACCCGGTGCGGTCTTGATGACCTGGTTCTGGCTCAGGCCCAGGGTGCCGCCGACGCCGCCGCCGAGCGCACCGGCGGGGATCAGGCCGCCCATGGCGCCCACGGCGCCCACGCCGCCGCTGATGGACTGGTTGGAACCGATCCACGACTCGAAGCCGCCGTCCTTGACGCCGCAGGCCACCACGTAGCCCACCTCGACGGTGGCCGCCTGGATCTCGCCCGGCGCCTGGGTGATGGTGCCCTCGGCCTTGCCGTCGACATAGGCCAACCGCGACTTGTTATCGCCCGCGAGCGGCGGGAACAGCTTCGCCTTGAGGTCGAACAGCGAGATCTGACCCGCGACGCCCTCCGACGACGAGATCGTCTGCTTGCCACCCTTGACGGGGCCCGACGGGTTCTGCGGGGTGATCTGAGCGGAGGCGGGCCCCACCGACATCACCGAGACGGCGCAGGCCGCGACGGCCGCAGCTGCCATACCGATCTTGATTCGACGCATGATTGTTCGACTCCTCTACGCGGCCGGGGACGGCCTCGATGTCTTGACGAACTGAACTCAATCATGGCTACATGCAATTTGCCAACTGCAATTCACGGTTTCTTCATGATGACCTGGGTCACACCGCCTGCGGATCATGTTGTGCACACGGGCGCGGGGGACCGGCTTCACACCGCCTCCAGTGCCAGGAGTGCGGTCTTCGCCTCGGCCCCGCCCACGTACTGCCCGATCCCGCCGCCGGACTCCACCGCCCGGTGGCAGGGCGCCACCACGGGAAGCGGGTTCGTGGCGCAGGCGGCTCTGCACGAGCCGCCGAAAGCCTTGCGACAGTGCCAGATCCAGGTCGAGATACCCCGGAGACGCGCGGGTGCGGGAAACGTGAGATCGGGATCTACGCCTGCGACCGACCGGGCCGCGCCAGCAGCTCACGCAGGCCCGCGTCGATGAACGCCGTGTCGACGGGGTTGGCGCCGCCGCCCGCGAAATGGCCCCACACGCCGGGGATCACCCGCACCTCGCCGTGCTCGATGAACTGCGAGGCCCACACCTCGTCCTCCGGCGGGAAGTAGAGGTCCTTCTCCGCGGGCATCGCCAGCAGCGGGCACGTGATCGAGCGCAGTGCGGCCTCGTGATCACCGTCGAACCCGGGGGTGTTGCCCACGTTCCCGGCGTGCCAGGTACCGATCATCGCGATCAGATTGTTGGGGTCGCGGCCGTCCCGGAAGAACTGCTCCCAGAAGCCGTAGAGGAAGTCGTCGAGCGAGGTGAAGCCCAGCTCGCGCCACGTCTCGTGCCAGTAGAAGGCCTGGGAGAAGCCCCATCCGGAGTAGATCCGGGCGAAGGCGCGCAGGCCCTTGATCGGCGGGCGCGCGGGGTCGTAGTCGCCGTCGGCCCACGCCGCGTCGGCGCGCAGCGCCTCGCGCAGGGACTCCAGGAAGACCTGGTTGTGCGGCGCGGTGCGGCTGGAGCCGCAGAACGGGGCCGCGCGCTGCACCATCTCCGGGTGGCTCACCGCCCACTGGTAGGTCTGTCCGGCTCCCATCGACCAGCCGGTCACCAGCGCGATCGTGGAGACGCCCCACTTCTCGGTGAGGAGGCGGTGCTGCGCCTCCACCTGGTCGTAGAACGTGACCAGGGGGAACCGGGCGTGGTCGTAGGGCGAGGGCGCGTTCGACGGGGAGGTCGACAGGCCGTTGCCGAGGATGTTGGGGATGACGATGAAGTACTCGTCGGGGTTCAACGTCTTATCGGTGCCTATGAGCCACTCGTTGTCGGTGTGCCAGCCCGAGTACCAGGTGGGGTAGACGATCACGTTCGACTTGTCGGCGTTGAGCGTGCCGAACGTCTTGTAGGCGAGGCGGGCACCGCGCAGCGTGTGACCGGATTGCAGGGTGAAATCGCCGAGTTCGAAGTAGTCGGCGTCGGTGGGAGCGGGCACGGGGACTCCTCGGGTAGCGGTTTCGCGACGTAATACCGATTCGGTACTGATGGGACGGTACTCGCCCGGAACCCGCGAGGCCCCGAAAACGGGAAGGGCGCGCATCCGGATGGATGCACGCCCTTCTCGCAGGGATAGCGACTACGCCGAGACGGTGATGTCCTGGTTGTAGACGCCGTTCGCCTCCGGCGAGACCTGGATGTCGCCGTTGCCCACGGAGGACAGCGCGCGCAGCGTCCAGGTGCCCGGCGCCGCGAAGAAGCGGTAGTCGCCGGTGCCCGAGGCCACGACCTCGGCCGTGAACTCGCCGGTGCCGTCCAGCAGCCGGACGAAGGCGCCCGCCACCGGGTTACCGGTGCCGTCGAGGACCTGACCGGTCAGCACGGTCTCCTTCTCGACGTCGACGCCTGCGGGCAGGTTCTGTCCCTGCTTCGGTGCTCCACACATACTTGATTACGCTCCCAGTTCGACCGGCACGCCGACCAGCGAACCGTATTCGGTCCAGCTGCCGTCGTAGTTCTTGACATTCTTGTGGCCCAGCAGCTCCTGCAGCACGAACCAGGTGTGCGAGGAACGCTCACCGATGCGGCAGTAGGCGATGGTCTCCTTCTGGCCGTCCAGGCCGGCCTCCGCGTACAGCGCGGCCAGATCCTCGTCCGACTTGAAGGTGCCGTCCTCGTTGGCGGCCTTGCTCCACGGCACGTTGATCGCACCGGGGATGTGGCCGGGACGCTGGCTCTGCTCCTGCGGGAGGTGCGCCGGCGCCAGGATCTTGCCCGAGAACTCGTCGGGCGAACGGACGTCCACCAGGTTCTTGACGTCGATGGCCTCGACGACCTCGTCGCGGAAGGCACGGATCGCGTTGTTCGGGGCCTGCGCCGTGTAGCTGGTGGCGGGACGCGAGACGGCGTCGGCCGACAGCGGGCGGCCGTCGAGCTCCCACTTCTTGCGGCCACCGTCGAGCAGCTTCACGTCCTGGTGGCCGTACAGCTTGAAGTACCAGTACGCGTACGCGGCGAACCAGTTGTTGTTGCCGCCGTACAGCACCACGGTGTCGTCGTTGCCGATGCCGCGCTCGGAGAGCAGGGCGCCGAACTGCTCGGCGTTGACGAAATCGCGGCGCACCTGGTCCTGGAGATCCTTCTTCCAGTCCAGCTTCACGGCGCCGGCGATGTGGCCACCGTCGTAGGCGCTGGTGTCCTCGTCGACCTCGACGAAGACGACACCCGGGGTGTCGAGATTCTGCTCAGCCCAGTCTGCGGAGACCAGGACATCGGAGCGAGCCATGAGGATCCCTTTCGTTGATTCCATGGACGTATGGGTGAAGGGCGAAACCGAGGGGATTCGCGTGCTTCGAATGTGCGCGGATGCGCTGGGGAGGACGGGAGAATGCGGTGATTTGCGACGATCACGCGCCCGGCCCGGGATATTCGGGACTAGCCCAGACAGCGACAACCGGCCATACGGCACAGGTCGACCGCCAGACGGCGGGTGAGCAGCAGCTCACAGCGGTTGCGCATGCCGCCAGAATACCGAACCCGCGATGATCGCGTCATGGGAGGTCCGTCTCACGCCACGGGACGGTAGAAAGCGCCGGGCGTCACCGTCACATCGTCGGCCTCACCGAGCAGCACCACATCGGCGTTCTCGCCGCGCGCGCCCGTCGCCCGCACCCCGAAGGGCAGAGCCATCGCGGGCAGCGTCCTGGTGAACGCCGCCAACACCTTCGGCTCCTCACCCGGCAGCAGATCGGCCTTCGCGTGGTCCTCGGGGCCGGTGTAGATCCCCGTGGCCCGCACGTGAATCGCCTGTCCCTCCGCGGAGAAGTCCGCGGCCACCGAGATCAGCACCGTGCGCTTCGGGTCCTGCTCGGTGGGCAGCGGGATGTCGCCCGTGAGCACCACGCCCGTCGCCGACTTCACGTACCCGTCGGCGGGACTGCCCGCGCCGGCCCGCTTCGGGGCGGGCGTGTGCACCTGCAGATCGACGATCCCGAGGTACCGCCCGAAAGTCTTCTGATCCAGTCGCACCCGCGACTCGATGTGCCCCGCCCGGATCGGGGTGTCCGCGGTGAACGTGGGCAGCACGCCGCCGGGCAGGTCGACGTCCGTGAGCTCGGCCTCGATCCGTCCCTTCCTCGGGTCCTTCGGGTCGCCCACCTGCGCGGGCACCGCGATCGACAGCTTCGGGTGCTGTCCGCCCGAGGTGAGATAGGGGAACCCGCCGATGGTGACCTCGGGGTCGGTGTCGAGGCCCGCGGCCGCCCGCAGCTCGCGGGAGAGCCGGTACTCGGCGGTCGCGGCGGTGCCGACCTCCGCGAGGAACAGCGCCACCACCAGGACCGCCAGCGTGATCAGTGCGCGTCTGATCCAGGACCGTCCGGATGCCTGTCCCACGCCTCGCCTCTCGTCGCCTGTGAGCGCGCCGACACACGTCTCGGACGGTGCGGCGGCGCGTGGTGCTCTGACCACCGCTATTCTGACACCTGTTGTTTCGTCCGCCGTCATGCACCGGGGAGGGCTCGTTGGATCTCATCCTGCTCACGTCCGACCCGAACCCGGACGGTGTGCTCCCTGCGCTGTCGCTGCTCGCGCACGCCGTGCGCCCCCTCGCCGCCGACGTCTCGTCGCTGCTCGAGGTGGGTCCCGCCGACGTCGCGCTGGTCGACGCGCGCACCGATCTCGTGGCCGCCCGCGGCCTCTGCCGCCTGCTCGGCACCACCGGCGGCGGACAGGTCCCCGTGGTCGCCGTGCTCACTGAGGGCGGCCTCGTGGCCGCCAACGCGGATTGGGGCCTCGACGACTTCCTGCTGCCCGGCACCGGCCCCGCCGAGATCGACGCGCGCCTGCGGCTGGTGGCCGGACGCCGCATCGGCGGCGCCGAGGACGAGGTCGCCGACAAGATCACCCTGGGCGAGCTGCTCATCGACGAGGGCACCTACACGGCCCGGCTGCGCGGCAAACCGCTCGACCTCACCTACAAGGAGTTCGAGCTCCTCAAGTTCCTCGCCCAGAACGTGGGCCGCGTCTTCACCCGCGCCCAGCTGCTGCAGGAGGTGTGGGGCTACGACTTCTTCGGCGGCACCCGCACCGTGGACGTGCACGTGCGGCGCCTACGCGCCAAGCTCGGCGCCGAACACGAGGGCATGATCGGCACCGTCCGCAACGTGGGCTACAAGGCCGTGCGCCCCGCCCGCGGCAAGGCCGACCGCTCCGGCGACGACGTCGTCGACGAGTACGAGGAAGTCGAGGAGGGCTGATGGCCGCCGAGGTGCTGCACGGACCGGTCCCCGATCCGGGCGCGGTGCTGGCCCTCGCCGCCGAGGCCGCCGCCATCGACGGCATCGGCCCGCTCTCCGAACAGTTCCGCCTCGGTGTCTCCGGACCCGGACCGCACGTCCTCGCGCCCGACGATGCGGGCTACGCCGGGATCGTGATCCCGCCCGCCGGCGGCGCCGGCGCGATCGAAGCCGTCGTCGCCCCCGGTCGCCGCGGACGGGGCCTGGGTCGCGAGCTCGTGGCCGCCGCGCTCGACGTGGCGGGGGACGGCGCCACCGTCTGGGCCCACGGCGACCTGCCGCCCGCCCGCGCCGTGGCCGCGAAGCTCGGCCTGACGCCCGTGCGCACCCTGCTGAACCTGCGCCGCCCCCTCACCGGACTGGATCCGGCACCGTCGGCCCCCGACGGCGTCACGCTGCGCACCTACGCCGGCCCGAGCGACGACACCGCACTGCTCGCGGTGAACAACGCCGCCTTCGCCTGGCACCCGGAGCAGGGCGGCTGGGGACCGGAGCAGATCGCCGAACGCGTGAACGCGCCCTGGTTCGATCCGGCGGGCCTGTTCCTCGCCGTCGACGATCAGGGGCGGCTGCTCGGTTTCCACTGGACCAAGGTCGCCGACCCCGCCGCCGGGATCGGCGAGGTGTACATCGTGGCGGTGGCCCCCGAGGGGCAGGGACGCGGCCTCGGACGGCTGCTCACCGCCGCCGGCCTGCACTATCTGGCGGATCGCACACTCGACACCGTGGAGCTGTACGTAGAGGGTGACAACACCGCCGCGCTGCACACCTATACGAGACTCGGTTTTTCGGAACACGAAAGACACGTCGCGTACGCGCAAACGTAAATCACTCGACCAGCGGTGTTTCCCCGCAGTTCACCGGCGACACCCGATTCGGACACCCGGCATCCCTAGGTTCAGAGCAGCGCCCCTCGTTGACGGTGCGCGCCCGACTCACCCCAACCCGGAGGACTCTCGGTGAACATCAAGCGTGGATCCGTCGCGGCCATCGCCGCGGCTGCAGCACTGTCCCTGACCCTGTCGGCCTGCGGCAGCGAGGAGTCGACCGGTGCGGCCAGCAGCGCACCGGGCGGCGGCTCCGGCGTCCAGTGCGACGGCAAGCTCCAGCTCAAGGGCAGCGGCTCGACCGCACAGGCCAATGCGATGACGGTGTTCAAGAACACCTTCGCGCAGGACTGCTCCGGCGCCAACGTCGACTACAGCGGCAACGGCTCGGGCCAGGGCATCACCGAGTTCACCAGCGGCCTCACCAACTTCGGCGGCTCCGATTCGCCGCTCAACGCCGACCAGGCCAAGAAGGCCGAGGAGAAGTGCGGCGCCCCCGCGCTGAACCTGCCGCTCGTCTTCGGCCCGATCGCCGTGGCCTACAAGCTGCCGGACAACGTCCAGGTCAACCTGTCGGCGTCCACCCTCGCCAAGATCTTCTCCGGCAAGGTCACCCAGTGGAACGCCCCGGAGATCGCCGCCGAGAACAACGGCACCAAGCTCCCGGACCTGCCGATCACCGTGGTCTTCCGCTCCGACGAGTCGGGCACCACCGAGAACTTCCAGAAGTACCTCGGCTCCGCCGCGGCCGCCGACTGGGACGCGAACGAGAAGAAGGGCAAGGCCTTCAAGGGCGGCATCGGCCAGGGCGCCAGCGGCAACGCCGCCGTCGCGGCCACCGTCAACAAGGCCGAGGGCACCATCACCTACGCCGAGTGGAGCTTCGCCAAGGCGCAGAAGCTGCAGGTCGCCAACATCATCACCTCCGCCGGCCCCGAGGCCGTGAAGCTGTCGAGCGAGTCGGTCGCCAAGACCATCGACGCCGCCAAGTTCAAGACCCCCGGCAGCAAGGACCTCGTCCTCGACACCGAGGGCTTCTACAAGCCGACCGCCACCGGCGCCTACCCGATCGTGCTGGCCACCTACGAGATCGTGTGCTCGAAGTACTCGGACGCCGAGGTCGCCAAGGGCGTCAAGTCCTTCCTCAAGGTCGCGGCCAGCAAGTCGGCGCAGGACCAGCTCGACGGCCAGGGCTACGCGCCCATCCCGGACTCGTTCCGGAGCACCCTGCTCGCCTCGGTCGACTCGATCCAGTAGCGAGCGGGCAACCGGTAGGACAGCGTCGGACGAGGCGCCGCGCGGGGTGACCACCGCGCGCGGCGCCCGTCCCACGGGAAGGTAGCCACACGATGGCGGAACGACAGGGACAGATGGCAACGGAAGATTCGACGACGCGGGACGCCGAACCCGGGACACCGGCACGGCTGGACACGGACACTGTTGCCGTGGACGACAAGGTGGACTTCGCGACCTCGGCGGACTCCGGCCGCATGGAGAAGATCTTCAAGTGGACCGCCTACGCCTCCGGCGTGCTGCTGGTGGCCGTGATCGCGCTGATCTTCCTCCAGCTCGTCGTGCAGGCCGTCCCGGCGCTCACCAAGAACAACGTCAACTTCCTCACCAGCTCGGAGTGGCAGACCAACCCGAGCAACATGCGCTTCGGCATCCTCGAGCTGCTGAAGATCACCGTGCTCTCCTCGGTGATGGCGCTGATCATCGCCGTCCCGGTGGCGGTGGGCATCGCCACCTTCCTGGTGCAGTACGTGCCGGCCCGGCTGTCGCGCCCGCTCAGCGCCGTGATCGACCTGCTGGCCGCCGTGCCGTCGATCATCTACGGCCTGTGGGGCATCTTCGTGCTGGCACCCTTCCTGGTGCCGCTGCAGCGCTGGCTCAACGAGAACCTGGGCTGGTTCTTCCTGTTCAAGACCGGCAACGTGGAACTCTCGCTGGGCTCCACGGTGTTCACCGCCGGCATCGTGCTGGCGATCATGATCCTGCCGATCATCACCTCGATCACCCGTGAGGCGCTGCGCCAGACCCCGGTCTCGCATCAGGAGGCCGCGCTGGCCCTGGGCGCCACCAAGTGGGAGGTCATCCGCCTCACGGTGTTCCCCTACGGACGGTCCGGCATCGTCGCCGGCTCCATGCTGGCCCTGGGCCGCGCCCTCGGCGAGACCATCGCGGTGCTGATCATCCTGTTCGCCGCCACCAAGAACTCCATCTGGTCGCTGTTCGACAGCGGCTACACCTTCGCTTCGAAGATCGCCTCCGCCGCCGCTGAGTTCGACAACGTCGATCAGCGCGGCGCCTACATCGCCGCCGGCCTCGTGCTGTTCGTGCTCACGTTCATCGTGAACGCGATCGCGCGCTGGATCGGCGGGGGACGGGTGAACGGATGACCGCCGCCGATCTGGACTCCGTCGCGAAGACGGACGTCATCTTCCACCGCACCTCCACGGTGCGGCGGATCAAGAACAACGCCGCCGCCTTCATCTTCGGCGCCTGCTTCCTGCTCGCCCTCGCGCCGCTGGTCTCCCTGCTGTACATGGTGATCGCCAACGGCCTGCCCGCCGTCATCGATCCCGAATGGTGGACCAAGTCGATGGTCCGGGTGGCGCCGGACTCGTACTCGGGCGGCATCCGGCACGCGCTGTACGGCACCATCGTCCAGGCGGGCATCGCGACGCTGTTCTCGGTGCCGATCGGCGTGATGGTGGGCATCTTCCTCGTCGAGTACGCCGAGGGCACCCGCCTCGGCAGGATCACCACCTTCATGGTCGACGTGCTGGCCGGCATCCCCTCGATCGTGGCCACCCTGTTCATCTTCGGTGTGTGGATCACCACCTTCGGCATGCCGCAGTCCGCGTTCGCGGTGAGCCTGGCGCTGATCCTGCTCATGGTCCCGGTGGTGGTGCGCTCCACCGAGGAGATGCTCAAACTCGTGCCGCACGAACTCCGCGAGGCCTCCTACGCACTCGGCGTGCCGAAGTGGAAGACCATCGTGCGCATCGTGCTCCCCACCGCCGCGTCGGGCATGGTGTCCGGTGTCTTCCTCGCCATCGCCCGCGTGGTCGGCGAGACCGCACCCGTGCTGCTGCTGGTGGGCATCAGCGACCGGATGAACTACGACGTCTTCAACGGCAACATGTCGTCGCTGCCGCTGTTCATCTACGACCAGTACCGCAACAACCCCGGCGCCGTCGGCGAGTACCGCGCGTGGGGCGCCGCCCTGACCCTGGTGCTGCTGGTGGGCATCGCCAGCGGCCTGGCCGCACTCATGTCGCGCCTGCTCGCGCCGAAGACGAAGTAACAGGAGAGTCCCATGGCCAAGCGTCTTGATATCAAGGACCTGAACATCTACTACGGCGCGTTCCACGCGGTGCGCGATGTGACCCTCTCGGTGCCGCCGAACTCGGTGACCGCCTTCATCGGACCGTCCGGTTGCGGTAAGTCGACAGTGCTCCGCTCCATCAACCGCATGCACGAGGTGACGCCCGGCGCCCGCGTGGACGGCCACATCACCCTCGACGGTGCCGACATCTACGGTCCCGGCGTCGATCCGGTGGGCGTGCGCAAGACCATCGGCATGGTCTTCCAGCGCGCGAACCCGTTCCCCACCATGTCGATCCGCGACAACGTGGTGGCCGGCCTGCGGCTGCAGGGCATCCGCAGCAAGGACAAGTTGGACGAGGTGGCCGAGCAGTCGCTGCGCGGCGCCAACCTCTGGGAAGAGGTCAAGGACCGGCTCAACAAGCCCGGCGGCGGACTGTCCGGCGGTCAGCAGCAGCGTCTGTGCATCGCGCGCGCGATCGCGGTGAGCCCCGACGTGCTGCTCATGGACGAGCCCTGCTCGGCCCTGGACCCGATCTCGACGCTGGCCATCGAGGACCTGATCGCCGAGCTCAAGCAGCAGTACACGATCGTCATCGTCACGCACAACATGCAGCAGGCCGCCCGCGTCTCCGATCAGACCGCGTTCTTCAACCTCGAGGCCACCGGCAAGCCCGGCCAGCTCATCGAGATCAACGCGACCGAGAAGATGTTCTCCAACCCGGAGGAGCAGGCCACCGAGGACTACATCTCGGGCCGGTTCGGCTGATCCCGCTGCGCACGCGACCGCGGCACCGGCCGCGCCGGTACCCGACGGTACGGTGAGGCAATGACATCGCAGTACAGCACCGTGCTCCCGGGCGACCGTGCGGTCGCCCGCGTGCGCGACGCGGTGCTCCTGGTGGACGTGCCCGCCGTGGGCGCGCCGCCCGAGGTCGCGGCCCTGATGGCCGCACTCGACACCGACGACGACATCACCAGGGCGGTGGCGGCGCAGTCGGGCCCGTCCTTCGTGGTGCTCCAGGTGACCGAGACCACCGTCCGGGCGCTGATCCACGGCTCCGCCGGGGTCCCGCCCGAGCAGGCGCTCACCGTGGCCATCTTCGGATCCGCCTCCGCCGCCGCGCCGCTGAGCGCCCTGCACGCGGAGGCCGGCTTCGTCGAACGGGTCTCGCCGCTGCCGCCCGGCGCGGTGGTCACCGTCACCGTCGGGCCGCCGCCCCCGCCCGGCCCCGTGTGCGGGCCCACCGCCCTGCACCTCCTGCGCGGCGCCGTCCCCGGCGCGGGCGCGGTGCTGTGGTCCGACGAATCACTGGAAGCGCAGGGCGAGATCGACGCCGCCACCGACGTCTTCCCCGGCGATGCGCCGACGAACGAGGAACCCACGGGCGTGAGTCCGCTGTTCGCCGCCACCGAGCACGAGGTGGAGGTGCCGGAGTCGGTGCCCACCGCGGGGCCCCTGGTGGAGGGAAGGCGTTGCGCCTTCGGGCATCTCAACGCCCCGTTCGCCGCGTACTGCAGCCGCTGCGGCGCGCTCGTGGATCGCCGCGCTCCGCTGGAGACGGGGCCGCGGCCGCCGCTCGGCATGCTGGTGGCCGACGACGGCGCCGCCTACGTGGTGGAGGCCGATATGGTGATCGGCCGCGACCCGTCGGGCTACGTGGCCCAGCGCGGCGGCCGCTCGTTCGACGGTGCCGGACGCCTCAATTCCGTTGTCCTCCAAGACCGCACGGGCGCACTGTCGCGCGCGCACCTGGAGATCCGGATCGACGGCTGGCAGCTGCTGGCGGTGGACGTGGGATCGGCGAACGGCACCTGGGTGCGCCCGCCGGCCACACCCGCGCCGCTGCGGCTACCGCCCGGCCAGCCGGTACCGCTCACGCCGGGCACCGATATCCACCTGGGCGGCAGGATCCTGCAGCTCCAGGACGGCGCCGGCGGCTGATTCAGTTCGAGACGTCGGCGGTGGGCTCGGCGTTGCCGGTGGCCTGGAAGATCACCCGGCGGCCGATCTCCACAGCGTGATCGGCGAAGCGCTCGTAGTAGCGGCCCAGCAGCGTCACGTCGACCGCGGCGGCCACGCCGTGCTTCCAATCCCGGTCCATCAGCACCGTGAACAGGTGGCGATGCAGATCGTCCATCGCATCGTCCTGCTCCTCGATCTCGGCCGCCTGCTTCGGGTCCTGCGTGAGCAGCACCTCGCGGGCCGAGTTCGCGAGTTCCACGGCGAGCCGGCCCATCTCGGCGAAGTAGCCGTTGACCTCCTCGGGGAGGGTCTTGTTCGGGAAGCGGCGGCGGGTGACCTTGGCGACGTGCAGCGCCAGCGCGCCCATCCGGTCGACATCGGCGACGATCTGGAAGCCCGACACCACGATGCGCAGATCGCTGGCTACGGGGGCCTGCAGCGCGAGCAGGGAGAAGGCCTCCTCCTCGGCGCGGCGGCTCAGGCGGACGATCTCGTCGTGCCCGGAGATGACCTCCTCGGCGAGCTCGAGATCGGCCTGCAGCAGGGCGTTGGTGGCCTTCTCCATGGCCACACCCGACTTGCCGCAGATGTCACCGAGAATGTCATTGAACGCAGCCATCTGCTGTGTGTACGCGGTACGCATGGGCGCATTATAACGCCCGATTCTGACGGTTTGTCGTCCTCAGCTGAGCGGTAGGTGAATGCGAAGTGAACGCGGCTTCACCCGCCGCTGGTCTCCGTCTCCGCGCCGGGCATCGCGGCGGCGTCGGCCTCCCACGGATCGTCGAGCCAGCCCTCCGGGAGCACCACCTTGCCGGGGGTGCCCTGGCGGCCGCGGGGACCCTCCGCGTCCTTCGGGAAGGGCACGTCGCGGGGCAGCGTGTCGAGCAGCGCGCGCAGGTCGGTCAGGGTCTTGACGGTGGCCAGCCGGGTGCGCAGCTCGCCGCCGGCGGGGAAGCCGCGCAGGTACCAGGCCACGTGCTTGCGGATCTCCCGCATGCCCTTGTCCTCGCCGTGGTGCGCGGCCAGCAGCTCGCCGTGGCGGTACATGATCTCGGTGACCTCGCCGAGGTTCGGCGGGGTCGGCATCGCGGTGCCGTTCAGGGCGGCGGACAGCTCGGAGAACAGCCAGGGGCGGCCGAGGCAGCCGCGGCCCACCACCACGCCGTCGCAGCCGGTGCGGTCCATCATGGTCACCGCGTCGTCGGCGGCGAAGATGTCGCCGTTGCCGAGCACCGGCACAGCATCGCCGAAGTGGTGGTGCACGTGCTCCTTGAGCCGGGCGATCTCGTCCCAGTCGGCCTGACCGGAGTAGCGCTGCGACGCGGTGCGGGCGTGCAGCGCCACGGCGACAGCGCCCTGCTCCGCGGCGATCCGGCCCGCATCCAGGTGGGTGTGGTGCTCGTCGTCGATGCCGATGCGGAACTTCACGGTGACCGGGATGCGGCCGCCGGCGCCGCCGTCCTCGATCCCGCGGACCGCCGCATCGACGATGCTGGCGAACAGGTTCCGCTTGTACGGCAGCGCGGACCCGCCGCCGCGGCGGGTGATCTTCGGGACGGGGCAGCCGAAGTTCATGTCCAGGTGATCCGCGAGGCCCTCCTCGGCGATCATCCGGGCCGCCTCGTAGGTGTAGTGCGCGTCCACCGTGTACAGCTGCAGGCTCCGCGGGTCCTCGTCGGGCGCGAAGGTGGTCATGTGCATGGTGACGGGGTGCCGCTCCACCAGGGCGCGGGCGGTGACCATCTCGCACACGTACAGGCCCGCTACGGTGCCCGAGCGCTGGCGCTCCAACTCCCGGCACAGGCTGCGGAAGGCCACATTGGTGACGCCGGCCATCGGCGCGAGCACGACGGGGGAGTCGAGCTCGAACCGGCCGATGGTCAGTTTCGGCTGCGTGGCGGTGGTCATGGGTGCTCCCTTAACGCGTTCACCTCCCGACGCCCGGAGGACATCAGGAGGTGAGTGCGGTCGATCGCGGAGGTCAGGCGCTCGCGCCGGCCTTCTCCTTGGCGGCGGCCTTCTCCTTCTTGGCGGCCTCGCGGGCCAGCGAGCGGTCGCGCATCTCCTCGAACTTCACGGCCGCGGCCTCGAGCTCGTCGAGGAAGGCCGCGAGCTCCTCGCGGGTCCGCTCGCCCTCGGCGCTGAAGTCCTCGCGCTCGAAGATCTTCCACTTGCGCAGCACGGGCATGACGACCTCGTCCTTGTGCTGGCGCAGGTCGTAGATGCCGTGCTTGGCCATGAGCACGCCGTTGCGGCGGAAGTCCGGCATACCGGCGCCGGGCATCTCGAAGTGCTTGATGGTGTCGGTGATGGCGCGGATCGCCTGGTCGGGCACCAGGTCGAGGCCGGCGGCCGAGATGTTGCGGTAGAAGATCATGTGCAGGTTCTCGTCCGCCGCGATGCGCTGCAGCATCTTGTCGGCGATCGGGTCGGCACACACCTTGCCGGTGTTGCGGTGGCTCACGCGGGTGGCCAGCTCCTGGAAGGTCACGTACGCCACCGAGTGCAGCATCGTCATCTTCTGCTCGGTGTGCTGAGCGACCTTGCCCTGGGGATCCCAGCCGTTGGTCATGTGGATCATGCGGGCCTGCTCGAGCTTCACCGGGTCCACACCGCGGGTCACCACGAGGTAGTCGCGCATCGCGATGCCGTGGCGGTTCTCCTCGGCGGTCCAGCGGCCCACCCAGTGGCCCCAGGCGTCGTCCATGGAGAAGTTGGCGGCGATCTCCCGGTGGTACGTGGGCAGGTTGTCCTCGGTGAGGAGGTTGGTGATCATCGCGGCCTTGGCGACCTCGTCGAGGCGGCTCTCCTCGGGGTCGTAATCATGACCGCCGAGCGCTGCGAAGTTGCTGCCGTCCGCCCACGGGATGTACTCGTGGGGGCTCCAGTCCTTGGTCATCGAGAGATGGCGGTTGACGTTGTCCTCGGCGACGCCCGACAGCTCCTGCAGGAGCTCGAGCT
The DNA here is from genome assembly GCF_019656655.1 of Tsukamurella sp. TY48. Classification (GTDB taxonomy): domain Bacteria; phylum Actinomycetota; class Actinomycetes; order Mycobacteriales; family Mycobacteriaceae; genus Tsukamurella; species Tsukamurella strandjordii. The sequence goes on from NZ_BPMV01000001.1 coordinate 2,649,212, forward strand.
GAGTGAGTGGACGGGTCGACATCATTCCTCTTCCGACGTATTTCTGCTTCGAACTATCCGACAAGACTACGCAAATCACACTCTGGACTCAACGTAGCCGGGGGTTATGCGCTGGCTGCGGCCTTTTCCAGGGCGCGTTCGCGCTTGGCGGCCTCGCGGGCCAGCGAGCGGTCGCGCATCTCCTCGAAGCGGCCGGCCTGCAGTTCGAGCTCGTCGATGTAGGCGGCCAGTTCCTCCCGCGCCTTCTGGCCCTCGGGGCCGAAGTCGTCGCGCTCGAAGATCTTCCACTTGCGCAGCACGGGCATGACGACCTCGTCCTTGTGCTGGCGCAGGTCGTAGATGCCGTGCTTGGCCATGAGCACGCCGTTGCGGCGGAAGTCGGGCATGCCGATGCCGGGCATCTCGAAGTGGGTGAGGATGTCGGTCACCGCGCGCAGGGCCTGGTCGGGGGCCAGATCGAGCGCCGCACCGCAGATGTTGCGGTAGAAGATCATGTGCAGGTTCTCGTCGGCCGCGATGCGCTGGAGCAGCTTGTCGGCGGTGGCGTCGTTGCAGGCCTTGCCGGTGTTGCGGTGGCTCACGCGGGTGGCCAGCTCCTGGAAGGTCACGTACGAGACCAGGTGCAGGATGCTGCGGGCCTCGGGGCCGGCGCCGGAATGGCCCTGCGAGGAGACGCCGTTACCCATGTGGGTCATCCGGAACTCCTCGAGCTTGACCGGGTCGACCGCGCGGGTCACCAGCAGGTAGTCGCGCATCGCGATGCCGTGGCGGTTCTCCTCGGCGGTCCAGCGGCCCACCCAGTGGCCCCACGCGTGGTCCATGGAGAAGTTCTCGGAGATCTCCCGGTGGTAGCTGGGAAGGTTGTCCTCGGTGAGCAGGTTGGTGATCATCGCGGCCCGCGCCACATCGGAGAGCTGCGACTGCGACGGGTCCCAGTCCTGACCGCCGAGGGCGGCGTAGTTGCTGCCCTCGTCCCACGGCACGTAGTCGTGCGGGTTCCAGTCCTTGGTCATCGACAGGTGGCGATTGACATTCGCCTCCGCCACACCGGAGAGCTCGGTGAGCATCTCCAGGTGAGTGAGTTCGCGTTGCATGTTCCTCCGTCGCTCGGCACGGGGCCGACTCGAGACACGTCCGGTTGGATTTCGCACACCGTGGTCTCGGTGTTACTGCGCCCGGCAATCTTCCTGCCGAAATGCGCCGTGACTGTGTCCAAGGTAACTCCGATGGAGGATTCACCGCACTGAATCGCGGGGTGGGTGACTCGTTCCACATCCTGCACCGGTGTCAGATCCAGCCGCGTTCCCGCGCCCGGAGGGTGGCCTCGTACCGGTTCGCGACGCCCAGTTTGGCGACCGCGGAGGAGAGGTAGTTGCGGGTGGTGCCGGGGCTCAGATGCGCGCGCCGGGCGATCTCGTCGACGGAGGCCCCGTCGGCGGCGAACTCCAGGACGTCGGCCTCGCGCGGCGTGAGCGGCGAATCCCCGGCACTGATCGCCTCCGCGGCGAGCTCGGGGTCCACGTACCGGCCGCCGGTGTGGACGGTGCGGATCACCTGCGCCAGCGTGGCCGCGGGCGCGGTCTTGGGGAGGAAGCCGCGCACGCCGATCGACAGCGCCCGCTTGAGGTAGCCGGGCCGCCCGTGGCTGGTGACGATCAGGGTGCCGGCGTCGGGGGTGAGAGCGAGCAGCTGGGCCGCGGTGTCGATGCCGTCCATCCCGGGCATCTGCAGGTCCAGGACGGCGACCGCGGGTGGCAGGCCCTGTTCCACGCGGCGCTGCCACAGCGCCACCAGCTCGGCGCCCGAGCCGGCCTCGGCGGCCACGTGCAGATCGTCCTCCAGGTCCAGCAGGGCCGCCATCGCGGTGCGGATCAGGTGCTCGTCGTCGGCGAGCAGCACGTCGATCATCGTTCCTCCCAGGTCACGGCCAGGACGAAGTCTCCGGCTTCGCCGGTGGTGCGCAGCTGCGCGCCCACGGTGTGCACGCGCTCGGCCAGGCCCGCCAGGCCCGACGGTGCGCCGGACGGTGCGTCGGGCGCACCGTCGTTGCGCAGTTCCAGGCCGTCGGCGCGCAGGGTGAGTTCGGCGGCGGAGGCGGTCGAATGCTTGACGATGTTGGTGGTGCCCTCGCGGACCACCCACGCGGCGGTCTCGTGGAAGCGGGTGGGCACGTCGTCGGGGGAGCCGGTCACGGTGAGCCGGCAGCCCGCGGCGGCGAGCAGGGAGCGGGCCCCGGCCACCTCGCCGGCGAGGTCCACATCGCGGTAGCCGCGCACCAGCGAGCGCATCTCCTCCATCGAGGTCACGGCCAGTGACTTCACCTCGTCCATCTCGGTGGCCGCGCGGTCCGCGGCGCCGGCGCGGACCAGGGTCGCGGCCAGTTCACTCTTGACCGCGATCGCCGAGAACCCGCGCCCCACCACGTCGTGCAGGTCGCGGGCGAATCGCAGCCGTTCCTCGGCCACCTGCAACTCGGCGGCCATATCGCGGCTTTCCTCGAGCTCGGACAGGACGTGCAGGCTCCACACCGTCGCGCGGGTGGTCCACATGAGCAACACCCCGATGGGGAAGACGATCAGCAGCCGGAGGGCCGTGTCGGCGTCGCGCATCAGCAGCATGATCAGCACGCTGCCCGCGATCAGGATCGGCCACGGGTGCCGCACGAAGGGCAGGACCGAACCCGAGGCCATCAGCAGGGTGAGGAAGGCGGTGACGGCGGCCCCGTTGCGGACCGGTCCGTCGCCCGCGGCGAGCGCGATCACCACCGCCCCGCCGAAGACGAGGGCCTGGCAGGTCACCGCGAAGCGCCAGGCCAGACGGCGCTGGCGGGCGTCCGCGCGCATGGACAGTTCGGGTTGGGATTCGACGGCGGCGATCGCGGCGAGGCCCACGATGACCGTCGCGATCACGGGCAGCGGGCGGATGCCGGTCACGGCCAGCATCGCGACCACGCTGATCACCGCGCTCTGCAGGACCAACCGGGTGTACAGCCGGAACTTGTCGGGCCCCGACATCCCGGCCCACCACGCCGCGACCCGGCGCAGGGGCGCCGGGATCACCCGCGATCGTTCCAGCGGAACCACTGGAGAACCAGAGCCACTGAGATCGCCGTCCATAGGACCAGTGTGGCAAGAGGTCGCCCGGCTTCGGCGAAGGTGGCGGCGAAGTCGAGGGCGGCGGCGTCGTTCGCGGCACCCGGTGCCAGTCCCGCCTCGCCCAGCCGGATCAGGTCGGCGACTGCGGCGAAGGGCGTCCAGTCGGCGATCCGGCCGAGCTGCTCGGGGAGCACGGGGCGGATGCTCGCCAGGCCCACCATCGACAGCACCATCACCGGGATGGAGGTGATCTGCGCGGCCTCGGCGTTCTTGGTCACGGCACTGGTGGCCAGCGCGAGCAGGGTGAAGATCAGCAGGCCGCCGATCAGGGCCACCAGCAGCAGCAGCGGGTTCACCGGCAGCGGGCCACCCGCGGCGAAGACGGTGCCCGCCACGATCACCGTGCCCACCAGGGTGAGCACGGCCCCGGGCACGGCGGGTGCGGTGAGGATCTGCAGATCGGTGGCCTCGCCGGTGCGCAGGCGTTTCAGGACGCCCTCGGACCGGCGCGTGGTGACCATCGACAGCACCGAGTAGTACTGCACCATCAGCAGCGCCGACAGCGCGAAGATCTCCAGCGTGTTGGCCACGCCGAGCGCGGTCCGCGGACCGTCGCCCGCGGCGAAGAAGAGCAGCAGGGGCGTCCCCACGGGGAACACGGTGCCCATGAAGAGCAGCGTCTTGTTGCGCCGGAACTGCAGGTACTCGGCGTGCGCGAGGGCGCGCAGGGGACGGCGGCCGTAGCCGACGCCGGGACGGGTGGCGGTCGCGGTACTCATCGGGGGTCTCCGTTCGTCGTGTCGGCCACGGACAGGAACACCGATTCGAGCGACGGTGCGTGGGCCTGCAGGCCGTTCAGGGTGAGGCCGCGGTCGGCGGCCCAGTCGAGCAGGGTGTGCAGATCGGCCTGCAGCCGGTGGGTTTCGACGGTGAGCCGCGCACCGTCGGGTCCGGTGCCGACCCGTGCGCCGGGCAGCACCGGCACCGGGACCCCGGGATCGTCGAAGGCGATCACGGCCGGGTGGTCCTCGACGATGTCGCGGAGCGTCCCGAGGCGGGCGATCTCGCCGCGGTGCATGATCGCGATCCGGTCGGCGAGGGCCTCGGCCTCGTCGAGGTAGTGGGTGGTGAGCACCATGGTGACGCCGTCGGCCTTGAGCTCGGCGAGCAGCCGCCAGGTGGATCGGCGGCTCTCCGGGTCGAGTCCGGTGGTGGGCTCGTCGAGGAACAGCAGCCGGGGTTGCCCGATCAGCGCGCAGGCGAGGTCCACGCGGCGCTGCTCACCGCCGGACAGTGCGCGCACCCGCACATCGGCGCGGTCGGTGAGGTGCACGCGGGCCAGCACCGAGTCGGTGTCGGTGGGATTGCTGCAGGTGCCGCGCCACATCTGCAGGGTCTCGCGCACGGTGAGCTCGGCGGGGAGGCCGCCGGCCTGCAGCATGATCCCGCACAGTGGGCGCACGTCACGGCGGTCGCGCAGCGGGTCGCGGCCGAACACGGTGACCTCGCCCGAGGTGGGGGCGGCCAGGCCCTCCAGGAGGTCGAGGGTGGAGGTCTTGCCGGCGCCGTTGGTGCCGAGCAGGGCGAAGACCTCGCCGTGCCGGACGTCGAGATCGACGCCGCGGACGGCCTCGTAGGCGTTGCCGCCGGTCCCATAGGTGCGGCGCAGCCCGGTCGCGGCGATGACGGTGTCGGTGGTCACGGCGGGCTCGGCCCGCACGGCGGTCACGCGCGTCCCCACTTGCGGCTGCCGAGCACCCACCGCACCGCCATGTGGGCGGCGATGACGGCGGCCACCACGGCCGCGAGGGCGGCGGGCGGCTGGAATGCGACGAACCCGGCCGCCAGGACGACGACTGTGATTACGATCACGAAGATCTCGCGGGAGCGGGTGGGCGCCGGTCCGAGCCGGACGGCGTCCATCAGCAGATCGTGGGGTCCGGTCGCGTCCGGGTGGCGCGGCGGGTGTGTCGGTGCGTGGGAAGGTGGTCCGAAGTGACGGTCTGTGGCGTTCATGTCTTCGAGCCTGGTGGGTCCGGGCGGTCGCGAGTAGTGCGCGATGTCATGAGTTCCGCCGCGGTCGTCATGGGGTGCCCATGACATCCGTCATGGGGTGCGCCCCCGCGCGGACACCGCATCGTCACCGAATCGTTCCCGCCAGTTCGCGTCCCCGACGCACGAGTCCCGGAACCTACACGCTGTGACGGCCGCATCGACTGAGATCGTGGAGCCCTCAGCGGAGAAGGGCGTGCGCGCGAATCTCAAGCTGCGGGACAATCTGCTGTTCCTACTGTTCGTGGTGCCGAACCTGGCGCTGCTCACCGCGTTCACCTACCGGCCGCTGATCGACAACTTCGCGCTGAGCTTCAAGGACTGGTCGCTGGCCAGCCCCGAGCCGGCGAAGTGGATCGGCCTGGACAACTACCGCGAGTTCTTCACCAAGGCGGAGAGCTGGCAGGTGGTCACGGTCACGCTGGTGTTCACCGTGAGCGCGTTGGTGATCTCCATGGTGCTGGGGCTGGCGCTGGCGATGCTGCTGGATCAGAACCTCAAGGGCCGCAACCTGGTCCGGTCGGCCGTCTTCGCGCCCTTCGTGATCTCGGGTGCCGCGATCGGTGCGGCCTTCTACTTCGTCTTCAATCCGCAGTTCGGCGCGGTCGCGTCGATCCTGAGCTGGTTCGGCATCACCAGCCCGGACTTCTACCAGGAGCCCGGCTGGGCCCTGTTCCTGGTCACCTTCACCTACATCTGGAAGAACCTGGGCTACACCTTCGTGATCTACCTGGCCGCACTGCAGGGCCTGAACAAGGATCTCGATGAGGCGGCGGCGATCGACGGGACGCCCACGTGGCGCAAGTTCTGGCGGGTCACCTTCCCGCAGCTGCGGCCGGCCACGTACTTCCTGTCGATCACGGTGCTGCTCAACAGCCTTCAGGTGTTCGACATCGTCAACATCATGTTCCCGGACGGCGGCCCGCAGGGCGGCACCACCACCATGGTGTTCGACATCTACTGGCAGACCTTCCGCAACCAGCGGGCCGGCTACGGCGCCACGATCGCCACGATCATGTTCCTCGTGCTGCTGATCGTCACCGTGGTGCAGGTCCGGATGATGGATCGGGGCAACGAGAAGTGAGCGCGAACCCCACGAGCAGCGTCGGGAAGAAGGCGCTCGGCTACCTCGGCATGCTGGCCACGCTGGCGCTGGTCGCGGTGCCGGTGTACTTCATCGTGATCACCTCGTTCAAGGACCGGCCGGACATCTTCGTCTCGCCCGCCACGTGGTGGCCGCCCACCTGGTACCCGGACAACTACAGCTATGTGACGCAGGAGATCCCGTACTGGGACTACCTGCGCAACTCGGTGATCATCACCGCGGTCACCGGCGGCATCAAGTTCGTGCTGGGCGTCACCAGCGCGTACGCGCTGGTGTTCCTGCGTTTCCCGTTCAAGAAGGTGCTGTTCGTGGTGATCATCGCCGCGCTGATGGTGCCGAACCAGATCACGGTGATCTCGAACTACGCCCTGATGGCGAACTACCGCAACACCTTCGTCGGCATCATCCTGCCGCTCGCGGGGGTGGCCTTCGGAACCTTCCTGCTGCGCAATCACTTCCTTTCGCTGCCGCGGGAGATCGTGGAGGCCGCGCGGATGGACGGTGCCGGACACCTGCGCCTGATGTTCCGGGTGATCCTGCCCATCTCGATCCCCACCATGGTGGCCTTCGCGGTGATCACCCTGGTGAACGAGTGGAACGAATACCTGTGGCCCTTCCTCATGTCGGATAACGCCGCCGTCGCACCGCTGCCCGTGGGGCTCACCCTGCTGCAGAACACCGAGCAGGGCGTGAACTGGGGCCCGGTGATGGCGGCCACCCTGCTCACCGCCCTGCCCATGCTCATCGTCTTCCTGATCCTGCAGCGGCAGATGATCAAGGGACTCACCTCCGGCGCCGTCAAGGGCTGACCGGGCCGTATCACTCATCCACCGGAAATCCACCGAAAACCCAAGGGAGCACTCATGGCCGACCTCAGCAGACGCGGATTCCTCGCGACCAGCCTCGCCGCCACCGCGGCCTTCGCCGCCGCCTGCTCGGGCTCCGGCAGCGGTGGGGGCGGTTCGAACTCGGGATCGAGCGGCGGCGACATCAAGCTGCAGTTCCTCACCAACCACCCGGGCAGTTCGAAGGCCATCGAGCAGAGCATCATCGACGAGTTCCAGAAGGCCAACGCCGGCATCAAGATCGAGCTGCTCGACGGCGGCAAGGACTACGAAGAGGTCGCCCAGAAGTTCCAGACCTCGCTGACCGGTGGTACCAAGCCCGACATCATCGTGGTCTCGGACGTCACCTGGTTCAACTTCGCGCTGAACAAGCAGATCGAGCCGCTCGACGGGCTGTTCGCCGGTGCCGGCCTGAACCCGGCCGACTACGTGGACTCGCTGCTCAACGACGGCAAGTTCGACGGCAAGTACTACACGATCCCGTTCGCCCGCTCGACGCCGCTGTTCTACTACAACAAGGACGCCTGGAAGAAGGCCGGCCTCGAGGACCGCGGCCCGAAGGACTGGGACGAGTTCGTCGCCTGGGCGCCGCGTATCCAGGAGGCCATCGGCGGCGATAAGAAGGCCATCGTGCTCGCCGATTCGGCGAACTACATCGACTGGGTCTTCGAGGGCTGGAACTGGTCCAAGGGCGGCGCCTACTCGGACGGCTGGAACCTGAAGTTCACCACTCCCGAGAGCATCGCCGCGGCGCAGCAGCTCAAGGACGTGATCGGCAAGTGGGGTCGTCTCACCAGCAAGCCGGAGAACGACTTCGGTGCCGGACTCGCGGCGGTCACCCTGCAGTCCACGGGCTCGCTCAAGACCATCACCACGACCGCGAAGTTCGAGGTGGGCACCGCCTTCCTGCCCGGCCCCCAGGGCAAGTCGTGCCCCACCGGCGGTGCCGGCCTCGCGATCGCCGCGGGCATCTCGGACGACCGCAAGGCCGCCGCGATGAAGTTCATCGAGTTCCTCACCAACGCGAAGAACTCGTCCACCTTCTCGCAGGGCACCGGGTACATGCCGGTCCGCAAGTCGGCGGTCGACGATCCGTCGATGAAGGACTTCATCGCGAAGAACCCGAACTTCGGCACCGCCGTCAAGCAGCTGCCCTACACCCGCAGCCAGGACAACGCCCGCGTCTTCGTGCCCGGCGGCGGCCGCGATATCGGCCAGGCCCTGCAGCAGATCGCCACCGGTGGCGACCCGGCGGCGGTGCTCGGCACGCTGCAGACCACGATTCAGGGCAAGATCGACTCGCAGATCACGCCGAAGCTGCCGAAGTAGTCCGGCGGTAGCGAACAAGGAGTAGGGAACACCATGGCAACGGTGCGTTTCGACGGTGCGACGGTCCAGTACCCGGGGTCCGAACGGCCCTCGGTCAGCTCGCTCGACCTCGACATCGCGGACGGCGAATTCGTGGTGCTGGTGGGGCCTTCCGGTTGCGGGAAGTCCACCAGCCTGCGGGCGCTCGCGGGACTGGAGGCGGTGACCGACGGGCGCATCCTCATCGACGATGTGGACGTGACCACGGTGTCGCCGAAGAAGCGCGACGTGGCCATGGTGTTCCAGAACTACGCGCTCTACCCGAACATGACGGTGGCGCAGAACATGGGCTTCGCCCTGCGCAATGCCGGTGTGTCCAAGGAGGACACGAACAAGCAGGTCGCGGAGGCAGCGGCCATGCTGGAGCTGGAGCCGCTGCTCGACCGGAAGCCGGCGCGGCTGTCCGGCGGGCAGCGGCAGCGCGTGGCCATGGGCCGCGCCATCGTGCGGCATCCGAAGGTCTTCGCGATGGATGAGCCGCTGTCGAACCTCGATGCGCGCCTGCGGGTCTCGACCCGTTCGCAGATCTCCGCGTTGCAGCGCCGGCTCGGTGTGACCACGCTGTACGTGACCCACGACCAGGTCGAGGCCATGACCATGGGTGACCGCGTGGCGGTTCTCAAGGACGGTCTGCTGCAGCAGGTGGCGCCGCCGCGCGAGCTGTACGACGATCCGGTCAACACCTTCGTCGCCGGCTTCCTGGGCTCGCCGGGGATGAATCTGGTGACGGTGCAGCGCGATACCGACGGCGCGCATCTCGCGGGCGCCACCGTGGCGGTGCCGCGCACCGTCGAGGGTGAGACGGTGACCGTCGGCCTGCGGCCCGAGGCGCTCGATGTGGTGTCCCCGGATGCCCCGGGCGCGGCGAAGGGCACTGTGCAGTTGGTGGAGGAGCTGGGCGCTGAGGCACTGGTCTACGTGACGATCGACGGCCAGGACAAGCCGTTGGTGGCGCGGGTGGACCGGGCCAGCTCGCTACGATCCGGCGACGAGGCCGGTCTCGTGCCCGCGCCGGATCAGGCGCTGTTCTTCCACGCGGAGACGGGCGACCGGCTGCGCTGAGCGCCGCTCGCGGAGGAAGGCGCGTCGCTGCGCGGTGCGCCGGTGCAGGTCCAGCATCGTCTGGACGGCACGGTCCCAGGTGAACTCCTCGGCGCGGGCGCGGGTGGCGTGCCGGTAGTCGCCACCGTCGAGGACGGACCGGACCGCGGTGGCGAACGCGGCCGCGGTATCCGCTGCGGGGAGGCCGCAGTCGGCGCGGGCGATGTCGGCGAGAGCGGAGTTGCGGGACACCACGATCGGGGTGCCGGAGGCGAGCGCCTCCATGGCCGAGAGTCCGAAGGTCTCGTGCGGTCCGGGGCAGACGGCGACGTCCGCGCAGGCGAGGAGGTCGGCGAGATCGTCGCGGTCGGTGAGGTGTCCGGTGAAGGTGACGGGCAGACCGGTCGCCTGGCGTCGCAGCTCGTCGAGCATGGCGCCCCCGCCGGCCACCACGAGGCGCGCCGAGGCACCGTCGGCCAGCAGGGCGCGCAGTACCTCGATCCCGCGCGCGGGGTGCTTCTCCATCGACAGCCGGCAGGATTGCGTGAGCAGGATGTCGGCGCCCTGGGCCCAGCGCGCACGTGCCGCGGCCGTCGCCCGACCGGGGTGGAAGGTCCCGAGGTCCACGCCGAGGGGCACCGTGGCCACGTTGGGGGCGTGGATGCGTGCGAACTCCTCGCCGGCGAAGGGTGTGGTGCAGACGACGGTGTCGTAGCTGCGTGCGGTGCCGAGGTTGGCGATGTCGGAGGCCCACACCGCCACGCGCGGCGCTCCGAGGGCGATCATCCGGTCGAGGCGTTCGTGGCTGATCATCACGGAGCCGATGCCGCGGGCGCGCGCCCACGGGCCCATGCCGCGCAGGGTGAGCCGGTCGGACACCTCGAGGCTGTCGGCGTCGAGCCGGGGGAGCAGTCTGCGGATGCGGACGGGGTTCGCGGCCCGGTAGCCCTCGACGCGGAAGAACTTCGCGCCCGGCACGGTGATCCGCCGGACGCCGGATTCGAGCACCTCATCGCGTTGCTGTGCGCCCGCGACCACCAGTGTGACGCGGTGCCCGTGGGTCACGTAGCCGGCGCCCAGCTGATCCACCGCGGTCCGCAGGCCGCCGGAGCGGGGACCGTAGAAGTTCGCGAGTTGGACGATGTGCATTCCGCCAGGCTGCTCGTGGGGTCGGGCGCGGGGGTGAACGTGCGGGAGCAGTTGGGCGAACTGTTCGAACTTGTCGGTGGACAGGCGCACAATCGGGCCATGACCGTACGCCTGAATCCCTACATCAGCTTCGCCGACAACGCCCGCGAGGCGCTCGAGTTCTACCGGGAGGTGCTGGGTGGGGAGCTGGAGATCTCCACGTTCGAGGGCATGCCGCCCGAGATGATCGACCCGTCCGAGACCGGCAAGGTGATGCACGGCCAGCTCACCACACCCGACGGTCTTACTCTGATGGCCGCCGATACCCCGGCCGGGATGCCCCGCACCGTGGGTGACGACATCAGCGTCTCGCTGTCGGGAGACGATCTGGCCAAGCTCACCGGGTGGTGGGAGAAGCTCTCCGGCAGCGGCCAGGTGACGGTGCCTTTCGTGCAGGCTCCGTGGGGCGACACCTTCGGCATGTGTGTCGATCGGTTCGGCGTGAAGTGGTTGGTCAACGCCTCCGCGAGCTGACGGCCCGGAGGCCCGCCGTCGTGTGAGGGAACGGCCAGCGGCCACCCTTGCGTGAGTTGCACGGTCTGCACGCTGGTCGGAGATTGCTCAGGGAATCCGGACCGCCCTTGGACAGGGGCTTCACGTGGTCGACGGTGCGCGGACGTTCCGGGCTGAAGGGTGCGCCGCAGATCCAGCACCCGCTCCACAGTGACATTCGAGCACTGAGCTGCTCGGCGGTGAATTCGATGGTCGGCGCGGCCCTGAGCCGTGCGGCTCGTCGGTGGCGTTCACGACGACCGTTCTCGGGGTTGTTTCGGTACCAGTCACGCTTGCGTGCCTGTAGCGCCGCGAGTCGTTCGGGGTCGTCGCGATACGCACGATGCAATGCGAGCACGTGGTCGCGGTTGTCCCGGTACCACCGCCTGTAATAGTCGGATTGTGCGGCAGCCCGCGTTCGTCGGCGACGTTTGAACTCTTCGGTCCTGCTCCGGTCCCGATCACGTGCGATGTAGCGGTCTCGATGTCGCTCGCGCGCCTGTCGCGCGCGTTCGGCAGCTCCGGTGTCGGGGTTGCGGCGGCGGTACTCACGGGAACGCGCAGTCTGGCACCGCCGGCAGTAGCGGAATGGGTTCGGACGATCGCGTCGCCAGTAGAAGCTCGCGAGAGGCAGTTCCTGCCCGCAGTCGATGCAAACCTGTGTCTGATCCATCCCGACCTCGTCTCCGCTGGGCGGCTCCCTGCACTGGTACTCTCGCTTCGCGCCCCCCTAGCTCAATTGGCAGAGCATCCGACTTTTAATCGGCTGGTTGTGGGTTCGAGTCCCACGGGGGGCACCGCCTCTCCTCTCATGGTTGCGACTACCACTGACAGGTTCAGTGGGCACGGTCGGAAGCAGGGCGCGCGGGGCGGGGCGGTTCACGCTGATCGCGGATATCCAGGACCTGACCAGGCGATTTGGGAAGTTGCTAGGATGTGCCATAAGCTATCCCAGCTCCCAACGGAACACGGAAGCGGTGCGGAGAACGGCTTTCAGCCGTCCGAAGCGAGCCCCCTTCGTTTAGTGGCCTAGGACGCCGCCCTTTCAAGGCGGTAGCGCGGGTTCGAATCCCGTAGGGGGTACGTCGCAAGACGCAAAATTGCATATGGCCCTGTGGCGCAGTTGGTTAGCGCGCCGCCCTGTCACGGCGGAGGTCGCGGGTTCGAGTCCCGTCAGGGTCGCCATCCGAGTTCTATGAACTCGGCGGTGACGGTTTTACCGGCACGGCCAGGTAGCTCAGTTGGTACGAGCGACCGCCTGAAAAGCGGTAGGTCGCCGGTTCGATCCCGGCTCTGGCCACAAGCAAGACCCCCTGTTCTCAGGGGGTCTTCTTGTCTCTACGGCCGGGTTGCGGCGATGTGCTGCCGTACCGCGGGCACGACCGACCCCCACACCGCCGGCGGCGGGATCTCGTGGCCCACGCCGTCGAGCCGGAGCAGCGATGCCCCCGGAATCATCCGGGCCAGAGCCTCCCCGTGTCCGAGCGGGAACATCGGATCGTCGGCGCTGTGGATCACGAGCGCGGGAGCACTGATCGCCGACGGATCGGCCGATGCGCCCTGCTCGGCCACGAAATGATTGTTCATCGACGATTCCATCGACGCCGTGCGCCGGACCTCGGCGGTCGCAAGGGCCCGCACGCGCGGCTCGTCGAACCGCCCGGGCGCGGCGTACGGACGCTCGACCTCCACCCGGTAGTCGATCACGGCCGCCTCGTCGGTCCAGTCCACCTCGGGCGGCGGTTCCTCCCAGGTGGCGGCCACGGCAGCACTCGGCGGCGGCAACGGCCCGGGATCGCCTCCATTGGGGCTCGACTCGACCAGCGTCACCGACAGCACACGCTCGGGTGCGTGGACGGCGAGACTCTGGGCGATGCCTCCACCCATCGACATCCCCATCAGGTGCGCCCGCTCGATCCCGAGCGCATCGAGGAGCCGCAGCGGATCCCGCGCGAGGTCGTCGCCGGTGTACTCGGGGCGTCCCGGCGGCGACGCCGAGGATGCGCCGGTGTCGCGGTGGTCGTAGCGGATCACCTGGAGATCGCCGTCGGCGAGCAGGTCGCAGAACTGCGGCATCCACCAGTCCATCGACTGGCCGCCGCCGGCGACGAGCAGGAGTGCGGGCGCCGTGGCCGGGCCGCGCCGGTCGATCGCGATGCGCACACCGTCGAGGTCGAGGATCTGCACGGGAACGCTCCTGCCGTCGACCCCCGCTTCCACGGTAGACCTCCTGAACCCCGTCAGCCGGTGAATCGGAAGTGCACCGCGGCGCCGATCGGCAACTGGGCGAGCAGGTCCAGATGGTGCGGGGCAACGGTGCCGATCACCGGGTAGCCACCCGTGGTCGGGTGATCGGCGAGGAAGGCCACCGGCAGGCCCGATGGCGGTACCTGGATGGCTCCGGTCACCAAGGCCTGGCTCTCCAGGTCGCCGTTGCGCCGCGCGAGGGGCTCGCCCGCGAAGCGCACGCCGATCCGGTTCGAGTCGGGCGTCACGGTCCAGGGGTGGGAGGTGAAGTGGGCCAGGGATTCCGGTGGGAACCATTCGCCGTCGGGTCCGGGGATCACGTCGACGACGGTGCCCTCCGTCGCCGGGACGGCGGCCGGGGCCTCGGGTGCGCCGACCGCGGTGCGGGGCTGCGGTCCCACTGGGAGGAGGTCGCCGGTGGCGACGGGCGGCGGTCCGAGGCCGGACAGGACGTCCGTGGCGCGGCTTCCGAGCACGGCCGGCACGTCGATGCCGCCGCGCACCGCGAGCACCGTGCGCAGGCCCGCATCGGGCGGGTCGATCTCCAGTACTTCGCCGGCCCAGAGTGGAAATGCGGTGGCGCGGGGCACGATCCGGTAGCCCTGATCGGTGGTCACGGCCACCACGGCATCGGCGCCGGTCACCGCGAGCACCTGATCGACCTCCGAGGAGAGCACGAGGCCACCGGTGTTCTCCAGGGCCGCCGCCCCCGCGGGGTTGCCCACCAGGCGATTGGCCTGCTCCAGGGCGCTGCGGTCGGCGGCGCCCGAGCGGGTGATGCCCAGCGGTGCGTAGCCCTCGCGGCCGAGGTCCTCGATCAGCGTCTGCATTCCCGTCGCGTGGATGCGCAGCGCACCGTCGGGCGCCTCGGGGGCGGGGAGCGTCGCCTGCGGGACCACGAGGTGTTCCCGCACGGCGCGGAACCGGACCCGGGTGCCCGGGACCAGCAGGGCGGGCGGATCGCGATCGAGGTCCCACAACGGCGCGTCGGTGCGGCCGATCAGTTGCCATCCGCCGGGGGAGGGGCGGGGGTACACGGCGGAGTACTCCCCGGCCAGCGCGACGGTGCCGGCCGGCACCCGCACGCGCGGGGAAGCGCGTCGCGGGATCGCCGGACCGTCGAGATCGCCGCGCAGGTAGGCGAACCCGGGGGCGAAGCCGACGAAGCCCACGTGCCACTGCTGGTCGGTGTGCCGGCGGATCACGGTGTCGATGTCGGTGCCCGTCGTGCGGGCCACCTCGTCGAGGTCCTCGCCGTCGTAGACCACGTCGATGTCGATCACCGGGCCGGACAGTGGCGCGGGCGGCGGGATCGATACCCCGCGCAGCGCCGTGGTGGCGGCGGTGGTCTCGGCGACGCTCGCGAACATCACCGTGACGGTGGCGCCGCCCGCGACTACCGCGCGCTGTCCCGGTAGCGGCGCCTCGACGAGTGCGCCGCGAAGGGATTCGACCGATTCGGCCGGTACCCGGACCTGGAGGGCGGTGCCGCCGAGGCGGCGGATATCAGTGGGCCGCATCGGTGTGCGGTGCACCGGCCATGAGTTCGAGGTCCTCCTTCTCGTCGGGGTCGCGGCCCAGGATCATGCCGGCCACGGTGACCACGGCGGCCACGGCCACATAGGCCGCGATCGACACCCAGGTCCCGGTGTTCTTGTAGATCACGGTGAACAGCAGCGGAGCCATCGCGCCGCCGACCACTCCGGCGAAGGTGTAGGCGAGTGAGCTGCCGGAGTAGCGCAGGCGGGCGGGGAACTGCTCGGTGATGAACGCGGCTTGCGGGCCGTACATCAGTGCGTGCAGCATCATGCCCACCACGATGCCCACGGTGAGCAGTACCCGGCTGTCCTGGCCGATCAGGGTGAACAGGATCGGCACCCAGAGGGCGGTGAGCACGGCGCCGATGCCGTACACCAGCCGCCGGTTGATCCGGTCGGTGAGCCAGCCGGCGAAGGGCATCACGAAGATCTGCGTGGCCGAGCCGAGCATCACGGCGGTGAGCACCTCGCTGGTCTGGTAGCCCAGCTGTTTGGTGGCGTAGGTCGCGAGGAACACGGTGAGCAGCGAGTACAGGACGTCGGGGCACACGCGTGAGAAGGCGGCGGCGATGAGCGCGCGGGGATGGGTGGTGACCACCTCGGTGACGGGCGCGGCGGGCGGCTCCTCCCGGGCCAGGAGGGCCTGGAAGACCGGCGTCTCTTCGAGTTTGAGGCGGATGATCAGGCCGAAGGCCACGAGGACGGCCGAGGCCAGGAAGCCGACGCGCCAGCCCCAGTCCTGGAAGGCTTGGTCGCTGAGGAAGGCGGCGAGCGCGGCGAGTACGCCGTTGGCCATGAGATTGCCCACCGGAACGCCGATCTGGGCCGCGGAGGCCCAGAAGCCGCGACTGCGGGGATCGGCGAACTCGCTGGACAGCAGGACCGCGCCGCCCCATTCGCCGCCCACGCCGACTCCCTGGGTGAAGCGGAGCAGCACCAGGATGACCGGGGCCACGATCCCCAGGGTGGCGTGCCCGGGCAGGAGGCCGATCAGCACGGTTGCGACGCCGATCAGCAGGAGCGTGGCCACGAGTACGTTCTTGCGGCCGATCTTGTCGCCGAGGCGGCCGAAGACGATGCCGCCGATGGGGCGCGCGAAGTAGCCGACCGCGAAGGTGGAGAAGGAAGCCACCAGGCCCATGTACGGGTCGTCGGAGGGGAAGAAGACCGCGGGGAAGACGACGGCGGAGGCCACCGAGTACAGCGCGAAGTCGTAGTACTCGAGCGAGGTACCGGTGAGGCTGGCGATGTACGCCTTGACGGCCCCGGGCGGCCGTTTCTGTGCGGGTTCGACGCTGGTCATGAGGGGTGGCCTTCCTCCAGGAGAGTCCGCTACGGGTCGGCGGTTGGGATCACCGTAGGCGATTGTTGAACAATCCGCGCGCTGTATCGTCGGATTTGTTCAACAACTTCTGGAGCGGGGGTGGTCGTGGACACCGAGCGACGGCGCGGACATGCCGCGATCGGGGCGACCGAGGCCCTGCGCTCGGCCATCGTGGGTGGCGATCTGCTGCCCGGCGAACGGCTGCGCGAGGAACCGCTGGCGGCGGAGTTGCAGGTCTCGCGGAACACCCTGCGTGAGGCGATGCGGGTCCTGGCCCATGAGGGACTCATAGTGCATGCGGCGAATCGCGGTGCCACCGTGACCGTCCCGACGGTCGAATCGATCCGCGACCTCTACCGGGTGCGCCGCACCGTGGAGGTGTACACGCTGCGGTCGGCCGATCCGGGGCAGCCCGCCGCGGCGCGGATGCGCACCGCGGTCGATACGGCGATGGCCGCCGCCGCGCGCGATGACTGGCGCGCGGTGGGCACCGGCGATCTCGAATTCCACCGGGCGATCGTGGCTCTCGCGGACAGTCCGCGACTCGATGCGGTGCTGCAATCGCTCCTCGCCGAGTTGCGGCTGGCCTTCGGCGTGGTCGACGATGCGCGGGCGCTGCACGCTCCGTTCCTGGCGGACAACGCCCGGATTCTCGAGCGGTTCGAGAGCGGCGACAGTGCTGGCGCCGCCTCCGATCTCGAGGACTACCTCGCGCGGTCCGAGTCCCTGGTGGTCGCCGCGCAGGCCGCCCGCGCGGTCAGGTGAACTCGGCGGCGCAGTCGTCGGACACCGGGAGGGACTGGCAGGCGAGGCGGACTCCGTTGCCGAGCTCGTAATCGTCGAGGGTGTCGTTGACCAGCATCCGCACCTCGCCTCGCCGGAGCGTGAACGCGCAACCGCCGCAGTTCCCCTCGCGGCACACGTAGGGAGCGTCCAGACCCGCCGCCAGGAGCGTGTCGAGGAGTACCTGCTCGCGGGGCCACGCCAGGGTCGAGGTCGCGCCGTCGAGGTCGACGGTGACGGTGGCCGCGCCGTCGGCGGAGGCCGCTGAGGCGGGGAGGGGGTCGTCGAACGGATCGACCGCGAGCGAGGCGAAGGCCTCGCGGTGGATCTGCCCCGCGCCGATCCCCGCCGCCTCGGCGGCGGCCGCGGCGGCGTCCATGAATCCGGCGGGGCCGCACAGATAGGCGGCCCCGGCGGTCGACGGAACCGCGTCGCGGAGTGCTGCCGCGGTGGGGAGGCCGCGGTCGGCCTCGAACCAGTGCACGATGCGGAGTCGATCCCCGTGTGCCGCGGCGAGATCGGCCAGCGCCTCCCGGAAGATGACCGACGCGGCATCGCGGTTCGCGTACACGAGCGTCACACGCAGCGGCGATGAGGCGAGCGCGGTCCGCAGGATCGACATGATCGGCGTGATCCCACTGCCCGCGGCGAACAGCACGGGCTCCGCGGAATGATCGCGCACGGTGAACGTGCCGCCGGGGCGGAGCGCCTCCATGACCAGCCCCGGTTTGGCGTTGTCGCACAGCCAGTTCGAAGCGTAGCCACCGTCGACCCGCTTGACGGTCACCTGGAGCTGCTCGTCGAGCCCGGGGGCGCTGGAGAGCGAATAGCAACGCGGCGCCCAGGATCGCCCGTCGTCCGGTGTGCCGGGGACCCGCAGGGTGAGGAACTGTCCCGGCCGGTAGGCGAAGGCATCGCCCTCCGGCCGGGCGAAGACGATCGAGATCGCCTCGGCGCTCTCTTCGATGACGTCGATGATCTCGAGCGGATGCGCCCGGGTGGTGCGTGACTCCACGGATGAACCCCTTCTGTCGTCTGCGCCGAACGGTACATTTCTTACCGTGCCATTGACAACTGGCACGGTATCTGGTGGTCTGAGGCGATGAACAGCAAGGCAACGGCTCCGCCGGTCCCCACCGGTTCGACCGCTCGCGCCGAGGTGACCGCACTGGCCACGCGATACGGATTGGGCGTGGTCAGCGGCCTGATCCCGATGAACCCGATCGGCGTGCGCGTGGCCCGCGGACTGGTGGCGAGCATCATGGGCGCCCTGGGCTCCACGCCCCGGGGAACCCGCGCCACCGCCGTCCGCACCCCGAGCGTCCCCGGCGAGTGGGTACTCGGCCCCGGGGTCCGGTTCGGCCGCCGCGCCGTCTACTACATCCACGGCAGCGCCTACGCGATCTGCTCGGCGCGCACCCATCGCAGCCTCGCCGCCCGGCTCAGCACGGTGACCGGACTACCGGTGTTCGTCGTGGACTACCGGCTCGCGCCCGAGCACCCGTTCCCGGCCGCGGCGGACGATGTGGCCGCGGGCTTCGACTGGCTCCTCACGCAGGGATACGCCGCCGACGACATCGTGATCGCCGGCGACTCCGCGGGCGGGCATCTCGCCTGCGACCTGCTCCTGCACCGGGCCGCGGATGAGCGGCCACAACCCGCCGCGGTCGCACTCTTCTCGCCGCTCATCGATCTCACCTTCGGGCTCGCGGCCCGGCAGGAACGGATCCGTCGCGACCCCGCGATCTCGGCGGCGGCCGCGCGCGGGCTCGTGGACCTGTACACCGCCGGGATCGCCGAGGACCACCCGCGTCTCCGGCTGGAATTCGCTCTCGCCGAACGGCTTCCGCCCTTCCTCATTCAGGTGGGCGGCGCCGAGATGCTCTCCGCCGACGCCCGCTACCTGGACGAGCAGCTGCGGGCACACGGCGGCAGCAGCACCCTCGAGGTGTGGCCCGGCCTCATGCACGTCTTCCAGGCGCTGCCCCGTCTGGCCCCCGAGGCCGATGCCGCGCTGCTCCGCGTCCGCGACTTCCTCGCCAGCACCGACCGCGCCGCGGTCTCCACCGATTCGAAGGCGGTCTCCTGATGATCCCGGGCATCGATCGACTCCTGCACCGCCTGGTGCGCAACCCGGTCTCCGCGGAGGCCCGCGCCGTGGTCACCGGTGCCGGCAGCGGCATCGGGCGCGCCTTCGCGCTCGAACTGGCCCGCCGCGGCGGCGAGGTGATCTGCGCCGATATCGACGAGACCCGCGCGAAGGAGACCGTTGCGCTGATCGCCGCGCAGACGGGGCGCACCGCGCACCCCGTCGCCTGCGATGTCGCCGACCGCGCGCAGGTCGAGGCGCTGGCGGCCCTCACGCGCACCGTCTTCGACGGTCCGCCCACCCTGGTGATCAACAACGCCGGCGTCGGCATCGGCGGCCGGCCGGTCGGCGAGATCGGCCTGGAGGACTGGGGCTGGGCGCTCGGCATCAACCTGTGGGGTGTGGTGCACGGCTGCGAGCTGTTCGCGCCGATGCTCCGCGAGGCCGGACGGGGCGGCATCATCAATGTGGCCTCCGCCGCGGGATTCGCCGCGGCACCGTCGATGGGGCCGTACAACGTCTCCAAGGCCGGTGTGATGTCGCTGTCGGAGACGCTCGCCGCGGAACTGGCGGGTTCCGGGATCGCCGTCACCGTGCTCTGCCCGACCTTCGTCAAGACCAACGTGGCCAAGGACGGACGGATCACCGAGGGCAGCCAGAACCTCGCCGGGAAGCTGATGGCGCTCACCGGCTTCTCGCCCGACCAGGTGGCCGCCTCGACCCTTGACGCGAACGATCTGGGCCGCCTGTACGTGCTCCCGCAGCTGGACGCGAACGTGATCTGGCACCTCAAGCGCCACTTCCCCGTCCCCTACGCGCGCGGTCTCGGCCTGATCAACCGGCTGCTTCCCGCCTCCTGAACTCACTCCGCCCGAAAGGAACTCACCATGGCCATGGATCTCGACAACATGCTGCAGATGATCAAGGACCGCCAGTGGTCCCTCGCCGACATCGACTGGGATGCGCCGGGCGCCGAGCTCATCGACCCGGAGCTGCACGCCAAACTCAAGCCCTTCCTCTCCGACCTGATGTGGATCGAGAACGTGGGCGCCCGCGGTTTCGCCGCCATGGCGAAGAAGGCCCCCACACCCACGCTCAAGAGCATCTACGAGCACTTCCACGCCGAGGAGCAGAAGCACGCCAACGCGGAGCTCGCGCTGATGCGCCGCTGGGGCATGCTCGACGGCGACGAGATCCCCTCGCCGAACGTCAACGTGCAGCTGGTGATCAACTGGCTGGACAAGCACTCCGACGGCATGTCGCTGTCGTTCCTGGGCACGGTGATCCCCATGCTCGAGGTGGCGCTCGACGGTGCCCTGATCAAGTTCATCACCGATGAGGTCAAGGATCCGATCGCGCAGGAGGTGTTCAAGCGGATCAACGCCGACGAATCCCGGCACCTCGCCGTCGATTTCGAAGTCATGGACATGCTGGGCCACGCCGACCTGCGCAAGCGCACCATCGATTTCGTGGGCGGGTGGATCAAGCCCTCGCTGCTGATCGGCTTCCTCAGTTACGTTCCGCTGCTGAACAAGATGCGCGACAACATCGTCGACATGGGCGTTGACGAGGAGCGTCTGTACGGAGCGATGAAGCGATACAAGAGCGTCGGCGAGCGCAGCGAGTTCGTCCGCCGTCTCCCCATGTTCCGGGTGGTGGCCTGGCACGGCGGCTGGGTGGTCAAGCGCTCCAACCGGCTGTACCACGTTCCCGCGGACGCGCTGGTGAAGGCTACCAGCCTGATTCCCTTCCCCCTGGTTCACCGCACCCCCACGTGGTCGCAGGAACTGACCTACGAGCCGACGGCCTGAGAGGAACTCCGTGAGCATCTCCGTAGCCATCATCGGCGCCGGATTCGCGGGCATCGGCGCCGCGATCCGACTCCAGGACAAGGGCATCACCGATTTCGCGATCTTCGAGCGCGATACCCGCGTGGGCGGCACCTGGCGGGACAACACCTATCCCGGTGCCGCCTGTGACATCCCGTCGCGCCTGTACTCCTACAGCTTCGCCCCGAATCCGGACTGGTCCCACACCTACTCCGGGAGCGGGGAGATCCTGTCGTACATCGACAGCATGGTCGAATCCGCCGGCCTGCGCCCACACATCCGGTTCGAGCACACCGTGACCGGGGTCGAGTACGACGCCGACACGGGGGAGTGGACCGTCTCCTTCGACGGCGGCCGGGCGCCGGTCCGGGCCCGCTCCGTGATCGTGGCCTCCGGCCCCCTCGCGAACGCCTCCTTCCCCGACATCCGCGGCATCGAGGACTACGAGGGACACACGATCCACAGCGCCCGCTGGGATCACGACTACGACTTCACCGGCAAGAAGGTGGCCGTGGTGGGCACCGGCGCGAGCGCCGTGCAGATCGTGCCCGAGGTGGTGCGCTCGGCCGCGTCGGTGAAGGTCTTCCAGCGCACACCCGGCTGGGTACTGCCCCGGATCAACACGGAGACCGGCGAGTTCACCAAGCGGATCTACCGATCCATCCCCGGCGCCCAGCAGCTGGCCCGCGCCCTGTGGTTCTGGGGGCACGAGTCCGTGGCGCTCGGCGTCGTGTGGAACACCCCACTCACCCGTGTGGTGGAGGCCGTGAGCAAGCTGCACCTGCGCTCCCAGGTCAAGGACCCCTGGCTGCGCCGCCAGCTGACCCCCGACTTCGCCGCCGGATGCAAGCGCCTCCTGATGACCAGCGACTACTACCCCGCCCTGCAGCGGGAGAACTGCACGCTGGTCACCTGGCCCATCGCGCGGATCGCCCCCAAGGGAATCCGCACCGTGGAAGGCATTGAGCACCAGTTCGACTGCATCGTCTTCGCGACCGGATTCGACGTCTCCAAGGCGGGCACCCCCATCCCGATCACCGGTCTCGACGGCCGCGTGCTCGCGCAGGAATGGAGCCGCGGCGCCTACGCCTACCGCAGTGTGGCGGTGTCCGGATACCCGAACCTGTTCTTCACCTTCGGGCCCAATTCCGGTCCCGGGCACAGCTCGGCGCTGGTGTACATGGAAGCGCAGATCGACTACATCACCGATGCCATCGCGCAGCTCATCGGCAACGGCTGGAAGGCGCTCGACGTGCGCCCGGAAGTGCAGGACGAGTACAACCGCGACATCCAGCGGCGGCTCACCGCCACCACCTGGAACTCGGGTTGCCAGAGCTGGTACCTCACCGACGACGGCTTCAACGCCACCATGTTCCCGGGCTTCGCCACCCAGTACGTGGGGCAGCTGCGCCGGGTGGATCTGCGCGACTTCCGCATCCTGGTGCGCGAGGACGCCGGACAGCCGGTCGCCGCCGGATAAAGTGCAGGGATGACCGAGTACCGGATCGACGACCTGGCCCGCGTTTCGGGGACCACGACGCGCAACATCCGGGGCTATCAGGAGCGCGGCCTGCTGCCCCAGCCGCTGCGGCGCGGCCGGGTGGCGATCTACACCGAGAAGCACCTGCGCAACCTGCGGGCCATCAACAAACTGCTCAGCAGCGGGTTCACGCTCAAACACATCGCCACCTTCCTCACCAATCCCACTGCCCGAATCGGTGACGCGCTCGAACTCAACGAGATCCTCGACGAGCCCTGGGCCACCGCGGAGCGCCCCCGCTACACGCGCGACGAGCTCGTCGAGCGGTTCGGCACGCTCGGTGACGACGACATCGCCACGCTGATCCGGGCCGGCATCGTCACCGAGACCACGGATCCGGGCGTCTACGAGGCAGTAGACAGCGGCATCATCGGCAACCTCGCCCGGCTGGTGCACCGCGGCATGGACCTGGCCGTGCTCGCCGACGTCCAGGAACGGTTCGCGCGGAAGATCAACGAGGCGGCGGAGATCCTGATGACCGCCGCGCACGACGAGGTGGACCGTCGACGGGGCCCGGGCTGGCTCCCGGAGTCCGAGGACGATGTGGCCTGGGCCGTGAGCCTGCTGGGCGCCATGCGGCGCGCCGGCACGGAGAACGCGCACGCCGCGCTCGACCGCGCCCTGGACGCCGCACTCGACAATGAGCTCCGTGCCCACCAGAGGGCCGTCGACGACCGGACGGGCGCGGACCGTCAGGCGGAGTAGCTCAGGGCTGCAGCCAGCGTCGTGACCGCGGCGAGCGCGCCGGCTTCGAGGGCGATGGCCCGGCGGGTCAGGGTGACCGGAGCGGTCCGGGCCCGCGCCGTGGTGGTCCGGCGCTGCCACCATCCCACGCCGAGCAGGGCCGCGAAGGCGATCGCCTTGACCACCAGCAGCACGAAGTACCGTGAATCCACCGCGGGTGAGCGGATCACCGCCGCCGCGATCCCGCTCCCGCCCAGCAGCGCCACCGCGGGGAGCGCCCACCGACTGAACTCGGCGAGCGCCGCCGACCACTCGGCCCGGCCTCGCAGCACCAGCGGCATCGCCGCCAGTCCGCCGAACCACCACGCCGCTGTCACGACGTGCACCGTGACCACGGCGGCACCGACCGGCGAGAGGCCGAGGTGCCCCGTCGCGGGGCCGGCGGCCAGGCCGATCGCGGTGACGCCCAGCGCGATCCCGACGGGCATGCGGCGCCCGGCACCGGCGAGCAACACCCCGGCGGCCGCCGTGACCGCGGCGGCGGGCACCGTGCGCACCTCGGCGGCGAGGCCCGCCGGGTCCACCCGCCACAGCGCGATCCCCGACCGGCCGGCTGCGGTCGCCAGCAGGTTGAGCGCGGCGAACCCCGCCCAGGCGACCCCGAGCCGGGTGACCCAGCGGGCATCACGCGGCGGGAGGCCGCGAAGGTCCGCAGGAACAGCACCCCCAGCGCCAGCATGCCGCACAGGTCGGCGGCCGCCCGGAAGGCGACGGCGGTCACGAGGCCGCGCGGCGACGGCGCCACCGCACCCCGGCCGCGGCGAGCGCGGCCACGGCACCCGCTACCACCGCGATGCCGAGCACCGACGAGCCCCGTCCGGATGTGGACTCGGCGCCGGACGCGGGGCGGGCGCCGCCGTCGGTGGTCAGCGTGAAATAGGTACTGCCGGACACGGCGTGGCCGTCGGCGGAGGTCACCCGGTAGGTCACGGTGTACTCGCCCGGCCCGCCGAGCCCCACGAGATCGGCCCGCAGTTCCGCGCCGGTCAGCTGCGTGGAGCCGGTGGTCCACACATCGGTGGCGGCATCGGGTCCGGTCACCTGCACCTGGCGCGCACCGTCCACGAGCGGCTCGTTGAACCGCAGGGTGATCGCGCTCGGGGCCTGTGCGACCGAGGAACCGGCGGCCGGAGTCGCCTCGACCAGGGTGGCGTGCGCGGAGGCGGACGGGAGCGCGAGGCTCATCTGGAAGGCCACGAGCAGCAGCGCGGCGAAGCCGCGGGCGAGGCCGGTCATGCGCGCCCCCGTCCGCCGCGACGGAAGGCAAGGGCCGCGGCGAGCGCCGCGACCGCGAGCGAGACACCCGCCAGGACCCACGCCGAATGCGCCGTATCCGCGGCACCCGAGGCCGCCGCGGCGGTGTCCGCGGGTGGCGTCAGCACCGGGCTCGGGTGTTCGGGTTCGGTCCCGTCCGCGGCGGTGGGCTGGTCCCACCGCACCTGCGTGCCGTCCGAGTACGACTGGGTGGCGGGCAGGGCGACGGTGCGGTCGGGGTACGGCGCCACGGCGACGGCGAAGTCGCCGTACTGTCCCGGTCCGATGCCCGGGGCCCCGGGCGCGGTGGTCCACGTGACGCTTGCCGGCGTCCCGTCGGCGCGCCGGTCGATCGTGGACGTCCAGCCGGGGATCACCGCGGCACGCACCGATTTCAGGCTCGGATCGAGCTGCATGGTGAGCGCGGTGGTGGCGGCGCCGGTCGCGGATTCGTTCGGCACCCGGACGATCACGGTGCCGGTGCCGGTGCGGCCGGGCGTCCCGTCGGGGGAACGGACGGTGACGTGCGCGCCCGACGGGGCCGCGACGGCCAGGGCGAGGACGACGGCGGCCGAGCCGGCCGCGAGCGAGCGGTGCAGGAGTGTGGTCATGTCTTCTCTCAGTTCGAATTCGAGTGTGATGCGGGCGCGGAGGGGGCGGCGGTGCGCGGCGAGGTGCCGTCCGCCGTGACCAGGAACTGGCCCATCATTCCGGCGTCCTCGTGGGTGAGCAGGTGGCAGTGGAACATGTAGGAGTACAGCGGATCCGAGTAGTCCTCGAACCGCATGACGAGCGTGGCGCGGTCACCGGGAGCGAGGTACACCGTGTCCTTCCAGCCGCGTAGTTCGGGCGGCGGCGCACCGTCGTTGAAGGAGATGACCTGCAACTGCACATCGTGCACGTGGAAGTTGTGCGGCCAGTTGTCCACGTTGCGCACCGTCCACACCTCCGTATCGCCCTCACGGGCGGTGAAATCGATGCGGTTCATGTCCATCTGCTTGCGATTGATCATGTGCCACTGCAGGTCGAACCGACGGCGCGCCGCGGTCGCGGCGGGGGTGAGTGGAGCGATCGCGGCCAACGTCGACGGCAGGGCGGGGGAGGCCGTGACACCGCCGGAACGGAGCGTGAGTACGTCGAGCGTGTCGTCGAAGCCGAAGCGGGCCGCGATGTCCCGGTCGACCCGCCCGCGGTGCGCGGCGTCGGCGGGGAAGGACTGCAGCCGCACCGCATCGTCCGCCCGCATCTCGATCACGATCTCGGCGCGTTCGCCGGGGCTCAGGAAGATCCGGTCCATGCGCACCGGCGCGGCCAGCAGGCCACCGTCGGTGCCCACCAGGGTGAAGCCGCGGCCGTCCGAGAGGCCGAGGAAGTAGCTGCGACCCGAGGAGCCGTTGAGCAGCCGCAAACCGGATCCGGCTCCGCTGCGCATCGAGGTACGCGCCCGCGATCCCGTTGGTGATGATCGTCGGCCCCGTCATCCCCACGGCCTCCGTGAGCGTCTCGTCGAGCTGCCCCGCCGGGGTGAACCGGCGGTCCTGGATCACCACGGGGATGTCGTCCACCCCGTACTCGGACGGCAATCCGGCGGGGCCGTCGCCGTCGAGCAGGAAGAAGCCGGACAGGCCGCGGTACACGTGCCGCTCCGTGGCGCCGTGCGGATGCGGGTGGTACCAGAGCGTGGCCGGGTCCTGCCGGATCGTCCACTCGGTGGTCCAGGTGGCGCCGGGCGCGATCGGCTGGTGCGGCCCACCGTCGCTCTTCGCGGGCAGGTGCATGCCGTGCCAGTGCACCGTGGTCTCCTCCGGGAGGGTGTTGCGCACCCGCACGCGCACCTTCTCGCCGTCCCGGGCCCGCAGCGTGGGCCCGAGCACCGCGCCGTTGAAGCCCCAGGTGCGGGTCGCCCGGCCCGGCGTCAGCTCGGCGGTGCCGGCCTGCGCGGTGAGCTCGAACAGCCGCGCACCGTCGGCATCGGTGCGCGACGGGGCCAGCGGCGGCACGGGTAGGCGCCGCAGACCGTCCGGCCCGGTGCCGTCCCTGGCCGAAGACGACGGGAAACGCACCAACGAGCACGCGCCGGCCAGCGCCGGCGCCGCGACGAGCGCGGTGAGCAGGGAGCGCCGCGTGACCGTTCGGCCTGCGGCGGTGGTGATCTCGTTCATGCATCCATCGTCGGATTTCCGGGGCCCCTGATTCCTCCGCCCGCGGTACCGACCCGGACCGCCGATTCCCACCCCGCGACCCCTTGTGGACGGCTACTCGATCTGCTATCGAGCCGGTACGGTCGTCAGGTGATGGATGCCATGGACGGGATCCGCCGGATGCGGTGGGTGCGCTGGGTGCCGCTGGTGGTGACGCCGGTGCTGCTGCTGGCCAGTACCTACCCGGGGCGATTCCACGTGTCGCCGCTGTACTGGGTGCTCTCGCTGCTCGCCGCGGCGATCTTCGCCGTGGGTGAGCGCCGCCCGCTCGCCACCTCGCTGGCACTGTCGGTGATCGGCGGCGTGCTGCTCGCCCAGGAGGCGTGGGGGATGTCGGGGCTGGTCCCGTACCTCGCTGTGATCGCCCTGCTCGACCTCGCCGCGCGGGGCCGCGACGGCCGCTCCATCGCGTTGGGCACCGCGGTGTGGGCGGCGGCGGTCGTGCTCCACGCCGTGACCGATCCGTACGGCCGATCCGGCGCCGCCCAGCTGGCGGTGCAGGTGCTGGCGTACGTCGGACTGCCCCTGGCCGCGGGCCTGTACCTGCGCAGCCGCATCCAGCTCGCGCACCAGGATCGCCTGCGGATCGCCGCCGAACTCACCGGAGCACAGCAGACCGAACGCGCCGCGCTCGCCCGGGAACTGCACGATCTGGTGGCGCACCACATGGCGGCGATCATCATGCGGGTGGGCGTGGCCCGTACCCGCACTCCGGACGGCGAATCCAAGGCCGTGCTCGACGATGTGCACGCCACCGCCTCCGAGGCGCTGGGCAACATCCGCAGCCTGCTCACCGCGATCCGCGCCGATCAGGTGGGCTCGCCCACCGAGATCGCGGACGTGCGCGGCGAACTACTGGGGGCCGTCGAGCGTACCCGCGCAGCGGGATTCGCCGTTACCGACTCCATCGAACTCGACGACGACGCATTGGATGCGATCGGCTCGCTCACCCTGGTGCGCGTCACCCAGGAGGCGCTGACCAACGTGATGAAGCACGCCGCACCGGGATCCGCGGTCGAGCTGCGGATCGCGCAGACCCCCACCGAGGTGATCGCGCAGGTGCACAGCGATCTGTCCGGCACCCCGCAGCGCGGGTCCGGGCACGGACTCGACGGCATGTCCGAACGCGCCCGGCTGGCCGGGGGAGTGCTCGACGCCGGGCCGCAGGACGGTGGCTGGTCGGTCCGGCTCGTCGTCCCGACGCAGGAGGCCCGACGATGATCCGCGTCCTGATCGTGGACGACCAGCGGCTGATCCGCGACAGCCTGCGCATGCTGTTCGACGGTGCCGAGGACTTCGAGGTGGCCGGCGAGGCCCGCGACGGCCAGCAGGCCGCGGACGAATTCGCCCGCACCCGGCCCGATCTGGTGCTCATGGACCTGCGAATGCCCGGTGCCGACGGCATCGTGGGAATCACGCACATCAAGGCGCAGGACCCGGACGCCGCCGTCGTGGTGCTCACCACCTTCGACGACGACGATCACCTCTACCCCGCGCTGCAGGCTGGGGCGGCGGGCTTCCTCGCGAAGGACATCGCCCCCGAGGAGTTGCTGGATGCGCTGCGGCGCACCCTGGCCGGCGATGTTCCGCTCTCACCCGCCACCGTCAAACAACTGATCGGGCAGGCGCTGGTGGCCCGTACCGACACCCCGGCGAGTCCGGCAGTGCCCGCCGCCGAGTACTCGCTGACCGCGCGTGAACGCGAGGTACTGGCGCTGATCGGGCAGGGGATGTCGAACGCCGAGATCGCGGCCGAACTGCACCTGGCCGTGACGACCGTGAAGTCGCACGTCACCAACCTGCTGGCCAAGACCGACTCCAGCACTCGCCTGCAGCTGGCCCTGCTCGCCGCGCAGTAGCGGTCGACGGGCCGAGGTTCGGATCCGTCAGGGGTAGGGCAGTGTGGCGGCGTTGCGGATACCGAGCTGCACGGCCATCGCCTGTACTTCGTCGGTCTGTTCTTTGACCATGGACATCGCTCGCTGACGCACTGTGGGCGATGAGCTACTGCGTTGCACCGCGGCGGCCATGTCGATCCCGCCCTGATGGTGCCGGGTCATCAGTTGCAGGAACAGGATCTCCTGCTGGACACCCGACGCATTCGCCATGGTGGTGAGGTCCTCGCTCGTCGCCATCCCCGGCATCGAGTGACCGGCAGGCATGTTCGCCATGTCGTGGGTGGTGGGCGCGGCGTTCGGCGGCGTTGTCGTCATCCAGGCCATCGGGTTCGGGTTCTGGAGGGGCCGGCCGAGGATTTCCAGCCAGCCCATGAGGATTCCCGATTCCCGCGACTGCGAGTCCTTGATCTGTTGTGCGATGCCGCGGACGTCGGCCGCAAGGTCCGGACGCAGCAGCTCGATCATCTGCGTCGCCTGCTGGTGGTGCATCAGCATGTCCTGCGCGAAGCCGATATCGGAGGTGCTCAGTTGCTGGGGCCCTCCGGGTGCCTGCGTGCGCGGTCCGTCGTTGCTGGACGCCGAGCATCCGACCGTGAGCCCGGCGAGGGCCGCCACGATCATCGCGACGAGCAGAACTGCGAGCCGATTACCGGTGGTGGACGAGTTCATCGGGGTGAGTAAGCCTTCGGGTCGATACGCAGCCGCATGAAGCCGTTGTCCATGCAGCTCACCATCAGATCGTTGCCGCGGAATTCGGGTGGCGACATGCACCAGTCGGCGGACAGGTCCGCGCCGAGCAGGCGGCTCTGGTCGTTGATGATCCCGTTCACGGGCGCCTGCCCCTGCAGGATCGAGCGGGCGATTTGCAGGGTGTTCAGGATGGGCGGCGCCACGATCGAGCCGAGCAGCGCATGCGTGGAGTTCGGGAGTTGAAGGTTCTTGCCGGTCTGGGCAGGTGGATTGAAATAGGCGATCTCGCGGATCCTGTCGGGGTCGCGGATGTCGAACACGCGGATACCGGATTGGATCCAGCCGCAGGCCATCGCGGTCGGCTCGATCGGTCGATCGATGGAACAGTAGTGGGCGTCGTAGCCGAAGACGCCGTTCGACGTGGCGCTCTGCGCCCACCGGTTCGCGTTCTTGGGCAGGTTGATCTCCAACTTGATCTGATTGCGCAGCTTCAGGTTCGACAGATCGCTGAGCGCCAGCAGCTTGACCCCGCCGGAGCCGGCCTCGTCGACCACGTACACGTAGGGTTTGCCGCCGTAGGTGGCGTAGATGCTGTGCTGGGTGATGATCCCGTCGAGCCAGAACTGCCGGCCCACGTGGGGCACCGGTGCGGTGACGACGGTCCGCGGCTTGCGGTCCTGGATCGCGGAGACGTCGATCACGGTGATGCCGGCGACCGTCGAGGCGTACAGCTGGCGACCATCGGGTGAGAAGCCCACGCCGTGACCGAAGATGCCGGTGCTGCCGGACCACACGACCATCGGATTGGCGGGATCGGTGATATCGACCGCGCTGAGGTGACCGGCGACGGGGCCGGACGCCCAATAGGTCTTCCCGTCCGGAGAGAAGTCGCCCTCGTGGGTGGTGATCGGGATCGGCATACCCAGCGCCGTTCCGGTGCCGGGATTGAGTAGTCGGGGGCGGGTGCAGTCCGTGGCGATGTCGTAGATCGCGATATATCCAAAGCCGATACCGACCGGCACCGAGGTGCCGACCAGGAGGCCGCGTTTCGCGTTGACCTTGAGCGATTCCCAGGTGCCGGTGACCACACCGAGCTCGTTGAGCGTGGCCGTCTGTTTCGGGTTCTCCGGCACGGAGTTGTCGATGACCCGGACGCCGGGACCGTGACTACCGGCGAAGTTCGTGGGGAACGTGGTCGAGACGTACGAGCAGTTCTTGTAGCTGGGGCTGACGATTCCGGCGCCGTCGCCCTGGTACTGCCCGACGAGGTCGATGTTGCAGTTGTAGCCCTTGGTGCTTCGGCCGCTCTTCCGGTCCTCGAGCGGGACATCGCCCTGAATCCCCTTCTCGGCCCGGTCGCCGGCGCGACAGTCAGCCCTGCCGACGGCCCTGTCCCAGACGTCGACCGATTGGTTGTATCCAGCGGGGGCCGCCTGGGCCTGCGCCGCGACCACCCCCAGCGGCGCGAGAAGGATCGCGACCAGCGCTATCCGCGCCACGAGCGTGAGCGATCGACTGGACCGCGGCCGATCAGAACTTCGCACAAACATCGATTCGGGAACGTGCATGTGTCTCCGCCAACCTGTTCGCGCATCTGCGCATTACTGCAAGGACAGGGCAATGATACGACGAAGGAGGTTGGTTATAGATTGAATTTCGAGAACTTCTTACCGCGTAGTCAGTTAAATGAATGTTCTCTGTCGCGGCGGTATGCCGCTAGCTCCGACTAATACAGCGCCTCGGTGTCGACCTCGTCCGCCTCCGCGCACAGGGTCTCGGCGTCGGGCGCACCGTCGGGCTCCTTGCGGCCGGTGAGCAGCGAGGCGACCGCGCCGATCAGGCAGACCACCGCGGCGAAGGAGAAGGCGAGCTCCAGGCCCGAGCGGAAGGGCTCGGAGATCAGGTGCGGGAAGAACTGCAGACCGGTGAGGTGCTGCGACTGCTCCGCCGTGAGGTTGAGCTGGGCCAGATGCGGGCCGAGCAGCTCCTGGATCGGGTTGTAGCCCAGGAACGCCGCGAACAGCACGGCCACCGGCGGCAGCGCCGCGATCTCGCTCGCGTACTGCGCGGGCACCCCGTTCGCCTGTAGCCCCGTGGACATCGCGCCCGGCAGCGAGCTCGAGAGCCCGGCGATCATCAGCGAGAAGAACAGGCCGATCGAGAGCACCATGGCCGCGTTCTGGAAAGTAGTCATCATGCCCGAGCCGGAGCCGCGCGAGGTGGCGGGAAGCGAGTTCATCACCACCGCG
This sequence comes from Tsukamurella sp. TY48, assembly GCF_019656655.1. Classification (GTDB taxonomy): domain Bacteria; phylum Actinomycetota; class Actinomycetes; order Mycobacteriales; family Mycobacteriaceae; genus Tsukamurella; species Tsukamurella strandjordii. Next base: position 2,680,784 of record NZ_BPMV01000001.1, read on the forward strand.
CGGTTGGGCGAGCCGAACATGCCCATGCCCACACCGTTGATGAACAGGATCAGGGCGAAGGCCCAGTACGGGAAGTCCACCGGCAGCGCGATCAGCGCCAGGAAGGTGAGCGCGGTGATGAGCAGTCCGGTGGAGCTGAGGCTGCGCCCACCGATCCGGTCGGACAGGGCGCCCGCCGCGGGCGCCGAGAGCAGGAAGCCGACGGTGAGCGGCACCATGTAGATGCCCGCCCACAGCGGCGTCTGCGTGTAGTCGTAACCGTGCTGCGGCAACCAGATCCCCTGTAGCCAGATGATGAGCATGAACTGCAGGCCGCCGCGGCCCAGCGAGCCGCACAGGTTCGCGACGTTGCCCCACAGGAAGTCCTTGCTGCGGAACAGGTGCAGATCGAACAGCGGTGCGGGGACCCGCAGTTCGATGTAGCAGAACACCGCGAGCACCGCCGCGCCGCCGATCAGGCAGGACAGCACGAAGGGGGAGGTCCAGCCCATGGCGTGTCCGCCGTAGGGCTGGATGCCGTAGGTGATGCCCACCAGCACCGCGATCAGTCCGACCGCGAACGTGGCGTTGCCCCACCAGTCCATCGTGGCCGGGACGCGCTCGCCGCGGTCCTCCAGCTTGAGGTACGCCCAGATCGTGCCCACCACGCCGAAGGGCACCGAGACCAGGAACACCAGGTGCCAGTTGATCGGCGCCAGCACGCCGCCGATCACCAGGCCGAGGAAGGAGCCCGCGATCGCGGCCACGCCGTTGATGCCCAGCGCCAGGCCCCGCTGGTTCTGCGGGAAGGCGTCGGTGAGGATCGCGGAACTGTTCGCCATGAGGAAGGCGCCGCCCACGCCCTGCACCACGCGCCAGCCGATCAGCCACAGGGCGGCGGGCGCACCGTCGAACCAGGTGACCGCCAGGAAGACCGACGAGACGGTGAAGATCGCGAAGCCCATATTGTACATCCGGGCGCGGCCGAACATGTCGCCGAGCCGCCCGAACGCCACCACCAGCACCGCGGTCACCACGAGGAAGCCCATCATCATCCACAGCAGGTAGCTGGTGTTGCCCGGTTCCAGCGGGTTGAGGTGGATGCCCTTGAAGATGTCGGGCAGGGCGATCAGCACGATCGAGCTGTTGATCGTGGCGATCAGCATGCCCAGAGTGGTGTTGGACAAAGCGATCCACTTGTATCCGTCGCGGGTTTCGAGGTCGTGGATCACCAAGACACAGTCCTTAATTTAGAAGAACTTCGTATTTATCTCGGCAGTCTAAGTGTCCTGATCGGGGTGTGCAGGGCCGCCCCCGGTCAGCCGCGCCATTCGATCTTTTCGCCCTGTTCCGGCGGGAACGGCGCGGGCGCGCCGAAGGGCTCGCCCGGAAGCGGGATCACCGAGATCGCCGCGGCGGGCTTCGGATCCGGCTCGCCCTCCTCGTTCAGGCGGAACAGCCACTGGCGGTAGCCCTGATCGTCGCGGCGGCCGCGCACCTGCACCCGCGAGCCGAGGGGGAGCGGGGCCAGGTACTCGATGATCGCGCGGTGCGGGCTCAGCAGGATCGGATCGCCATCCAGATCGTCCTCCACGAGCTGCCAGTAGGCGGCGTTGTTGAGGTGCTGGAAGGGGTCGTAATCGGTGGTCCGGAGGGCGAACTCGTGATCGGAGGCCGACGGTTCGGGTGCCGGCTCGGTGTTGAGCGCCTTCCAGCGCAGCCGGGTTTCGGCGACGTACTTGCTCAGGTACTCCATGCCGCCGTCGCTGATGTGCGTGGGCATCCCGGTATCGGCGTTGAACCGGATCCAGAAGCCCTCGGTCTCCACGTGGCCGCCGGCGGTGTCGTGCAGCGAGATCCGCATGTTGCACCACCGCGAGCTGGTCGACTCGCACCAGCGGGTGAGCGTGACATCGGCGGGCCAGGTGAGCGGCGCGAGCACGTCGATGATGGTGCGCCGCACCAGCCAGTACGGGTCCGTCGACTCGAAACCGCGGTGGAACATCTCGTCGTTCGCCATGTCCTGCAGGTACCGGGCCACACCGTCCAGCCGTACTCGGCGTTCGGGGTTCACATCGCCCGTACGCACCGGCCACGTCCGCTCGAAGGACGGTCCGGGCGGGGTGTCCTGGAGGAACTCGTAGGTCGACGGGGTCGCAGCAGGCTTCGTCACGGGGCCGACCCTAGTCGCCCCGGAATGATCCCGGCGGACTACGCCGCGGCCCGCGCGATCAGCAGCTGCGATGTGCGCGCACACAGGCGTTCGCCGGCGTCGGTCACCGTGACCTCCACGCTGAGCACCGTGCGGCCCAGTTTGAGTGGCACGGCGACGGCGACGGCACGGTCGAGCACGGGGCGCAGGAAATGCGTGTGCGATTCCACCGTGGTCCAGCCGGTGCCCTCGGGGAGGTTCAGGCCGACGAGAACGGCCGCCGCCAGATCGCACAGGCTCATGATCGCGCCACCGTGCAGGCCGCCGCCCATCGTGGACAGGCTCGGGTCGAGATCGAGTTCGGCGCGGACCTCGTCGGCGGCGATGGAAGGGAATCGCGCGCCCAGGGTGCGCGCGAACGGCGCCATCGCGTAGATCGCGTCCTCGGTGATCTTCATTCCGGTACTCCTCGCACTGATTCCCCTAATTCCTATGACGATCGTGACAGAAATGGGAGGATCCGGGGAGACGATCGATGAGGAGGTCCGATGGGGCGCCCCGTGGATCACGCGCGCCGAGCCCGACTGCTCGACGCCGCAGTCGACGTGGTCGTGACGAACGGTCTCACCGACCTGTCGCTGCGACCGCTGGCCGCGGCCCTCGACGTCTCGACCAGCACGCTCACGCACCACTTCGGCTCGAAGGACCGGCTCGTGCACGCCGTCCTCGACCGGATCAGGGACCGCCTCCGGCTCGACGCGCTCGACGGTCCGGTGCCCCTGCCGATCGCCTTCGAGCGCATCTGGCGGCACGGCTCGGATCCCCGGAACGAGGCCTACTTCCGCACCTTCTTCGCGGCCTACGGCCAGGCGCTGCAACACCCCGAGCGATTCGAGGTCTTCCTGCGCGGGGTGGTCGACGACTGGCGGCTCGCCCTCGCGGAGAGCTCCGGGCGGCAGGCGGACGATCCCGCCGTGACCCTGGCGATCGCAACCTTCCGCGGACTCCTCCTCGACCTGCTGACCACCGCCGATCGACCGCGGGTGGCGCGAGCGGCGGATGCCTACGCGACGTCGATTGCGTAGTGGCAGAATCTCTCCCGTGGCGCAAGTGACTGTGGTGGGTGCGGGTGTGATCGGACTGTCGTGCGCGGTGCGGCTCCTGGAGGCCGGACACTCCGTGCAGGTCCACGGCCGGGACCTGGCACCCGATCTGACCTCCGCCGTCGCGGCCGCGGTCTGGTACCCGTACCTCGCCGAACCGCGCGACCGCGTCACCGCCTGGTCGGCCGCGGCGCTCGCCGAATTCACCGCACTCGCGGACCGCGGCGTCGACGGAGTCGTGATGACCGCGGGCACCGAGATCTTCCGGGAGCCCGTCGGCGAACCCTGGTGGTCGTCCGCCGTCCCCGAGGTGCGCCGTGTCGACGAGCCGCGCGCCGGCTACGCCGAGGGCTGGAGCTTCGTCTCACCCGTCATCGAGATGCCCGTGTACCTGCCCTGGCTGCAGGAGCGCGTGCGCGAGCTGGGCGGCACCGTCGAGCAACGGGAGATCGCCTCGCTCGACGGCCTCGTCGTGAACGCCAGCGGCCTCGGCGCACGCGAACTCGTGCGCGATCAGTCGATGGAACCGGTACGCGGGCAGGTGGTGTACCTGGAGCAGGTGGGCCTGAAGCACTGGTGGATCGACGATTCCGCCCTCGACCTGGGCGTGACCACCTACGTGGTGCCGCGCAGCCGCGACATCGTGGTGGGCGGCACCGAGGACCACGGGCAGGAGGAGCTCACCGTGGACACCGCGACAGCCGACGCGATCCTCGCCCGCGCCCGCACACTGGTCCCCGAGCTCGCCGCCGCGACCGTGATCGGCCACAACGTGGGCCTGCGGCCCGCCCGGCCGACGGTGCGCCTGGAACGCGAGGGCGACGTGATCCACTGCTACGGGCACGGCGGCGCCGGCGTCACCCTCAGCTGGGGCTGCGCCGACGAGGTCGCTGCGCTCATCGCCTGACGCCGCCGCCGGACGGGACTACCGTCGACGTATGTGCCGAAACATCACTGAACTGCGGGGCCTCGAGCCCGCCGCGACCGACGAGGAGATCGAGGCCGCCGCGCGTCAGTACGTGCGCAAGGTCTCGGGCATCCAGAAGCTGAGCGACAACAACCGCGAACCCTTCGAGAAGGCCGTCGCCGCCGTCACGCAGGCCACGCACGACCTGCTCGCCGTGCTGCCCGAGCGGCGGCAACCGCCGAAGACGGTGCCGCCCCTGCGGCGGCCCGAGGTGCAGGCCCGCATCGCGGCCCGCGCCGCGACCACCGCCTGACGGTCAGTCGCCCGCGCCCGTCACCCCGCCGTCGTCGGAGACCGACGATCCGGTCGACGACTCGCGCGGCGATCCGGTCGGCGGTTCGGATTGCCCACCGGTGCCGGGAGATTCGATGCTCGCCGCGGACGCCCGCGTCAACGTCCGCTCCAGGATCGCCGCGTTCTCCGTGACCACGCCCCCGGCGGCGTTCGCGCCCGCCCGCACCGCGGCCACCGGATCACCGGTCGAGGCCAGCGTCGATGCGGCGGCGTTCGCGGTCTGCGTCGCGCCGAGCAGCGACAGCTCCGGGACGTAGAAGGCCGCGGCGAAGAAGGCGTTCGCCGCCTCGACGGCCGCTACCTGCAGCGGGCCGCTGGGGGTGGGAGTGATCGCGAACGGCGGTGGTGTGGTGAGCGGCGGCGGCGTGGGCGCGACGGGCGGGAGCGGCTCCTGCAGCGCGGCCAGCAGATCCGACCGCATCCCGTCGACCGAGCCGGTGCCGTCCGCGAACCGCAGGACGTGGACCATCCCGATCAGCACGCCGTTCTGGAACCGCGGCACCACCTGATTGAGATCGTTGCCGATGATCCCCGTCATCGCGGCATCGGCGGGCGCGGTGACCGACCGGGCCGCGGCGCCCACCGCCCGGAAGGGGTCGCCGGTGGCGGCGGCGGTCTGCAGCAGGGCGAGCGGAGCGGTGACCGCACCCATCGGCACCGTCACCACGCCCTGCGCGGCGTACGGGCAGATCGCCGCGCAGTTCTGGAGCTGGTTCTGTGCGAACTGCCCCAGCAGGGCGCCCGGCGGCGGCGCCGCGGTCACGACCGACGGGGCGACCAGCCACACCGCGGCCGCCAGGCCGACGGGAATCCGCATGCGCATGACCGGGAATCTACTCCTGTTGTGATGTGAATCACAGTCCCGTTCGGCGATCTCCACCCCCGCCTCCACCCGCGGGTGGATCCGACCGGGTCCGCGCCGCAGCAGAGTTCCTGGCATGACATCCACGGCACTCGAACTCAGGTCTCTCACCAAGACTTTCGCGACCCCGACGGGGGAGGGATTCACCGCCGTCGACGGCATCGACCTCACCGTCCGGCACGGCGAAGTGGTGGCCTTCCTCGGCCCCAACGGCGCCGGCAAGAGCACCACGATCGACATGATCCTCGGCCTCATCCCGCCCGACTCCGGGACCGCCACCCACACGGGCACCGTCGCCGCGGTGCAGCAGTCCGGCGGGCTCCTGCCCACCCTCACCGTGCAGGACACCGTCGACCTCATCGCCGCCCTGCACCCGGGCTCCGATCCGGACGCCGCGATCGCCCGCGCCGGCCTCGACGAACTGCGCCGGCGCACCGTCGGGAAGTGCTCGGGCGGGCAACAGCAGGCCCTGCGCTTCGCCCTCGCGCTGCTCGCGGAACCCGATCTCCTGATCCTCGACGAGCCGACCGCCGGTATGGACGTCGAAGCCCGGCGGCGGTTCTGGGCCGCGGTCCGCGAGGATGCGCGGCGCGGCACCACCGTGGTCTTCGCCACCCACTACCTCGAAGAGGCGGACCAGTTCGCCGACCGGGTGGTGATGATCGCCGGCGGCCGGATCGTGGCCGACGGCACCACCGCCGACATCCGGGCGGCCTCGGGCGGGCGGCGCATCTCCGCCGCCGTCGGCCGCGCCGGTGCGGCCGGACTGGTCGCCGCCGTCCCCGGGGTGCGCGTCGCCGAGGTCCGCGGCGATCGCACCGTTTTCGCCGCCGACCCCGACGCCTCCGACGACGCGCTCCGATTCCTGCTCGGCCACACCGACGCCCACGACATCGAGGCCGCGGCGCACGGCCTCGAAGACGCCTTCCTGCACCTCACCAAGGAGATCCGATGACCACCCTCACCGGCGGACTCACCGCCCGCTACCTGCTCCTGGACATCCGCCGCCAGCTCCGCAACCGGCAGACCCTCCTCATCACCACCCTGCTGCCCGCGGTCCTCTATCTGGCACTGTCGCGGCAACGCGGTGTCGAGGTGCGGTTCGCGCACGGCGACTTCGCCGCCTGGACGATGATCGGCCTGGCCGTGTACGGCGCCTGCGCCGCGGCCACCACCACGGCCGCCGCCGTCGCCGCCGAACGGTCGACCGGCTGGGTGCGCACGCTGCGCCTGACCCCGCTGCGTCCCCCGGCCTACATCGCGAGCAAGCTGCTCGGCGCCCTCGTGGTGGCCGCGCTGCCCGTCGTGGTGGTCGGAGCGCTCGCCGCCGCGACCGGCGCCCAGGCGGAGCCCGCGGTATGGGCAGAATCGCTGCTGCTCGCGTGGCTCGGCTCCGCCGTCTTCGGGGCGCTCGGGCTCGCGCTCGGCCTGGCGCTGCGCCCGGAGATCGTGATGCACGTCCCGGGGCTCCTGCTGACCGTGCTGGCCTTCGCCGGCAGCGTCTTCATCCCGCTCTCCGGGGCCGCGCTCACCGCCGCGGAGTTCACGCCGATGTTCGGGGTGGCCGCGCTCGCCCGCTACCCGCTCACCGCGGGCCTGCAGCTCAGCGGCGAGCACGTTGCGCTCGGCATCGCCCTGCTCAACGCGGTGGCCTGGCTCGCGATCTTCAGTGCCGCCGCGACCGCCGCGTACCGGCGCAGCTCCGCCCGCTGACCGTTGTGACCTGCATCACACCGGCGTAGCGTGGAGGCATGTCCACGTCAACCGAACGATCCACGCCGAATCTCGTGCAGCGGATGAAGTATCTGATGGGGATGCGTCTTCCCGATTCGATGCGCGACTGGGTGATCCGGGACGCCACGGGCCCCGGGCACAATCGCCGCTACTTCACCCGCGGGGCCATGATGTTCCTGCCCTTCGTCGTGGTGGCCCTTCTCCTCCCGTCACCGCTGTGGGTGAAACTGGCGCTCGTCGCCATGATGCTGCTGCCCGCCATCGTTTTCATCGGCGGCATGCGGTCCATCTATCTGCAGGAACTGTTGGCGGACAACGATCTCGACCCGCACATCGAGAGCGGCGCGCAGCTCCGTGAACACGAGCGCCGCGCGACGGTGTACGCGGCGAAGTACCGGCATCGTGCGGCATAGGTACCCTCGCGCGGGTGACGTCCGAGCGCACCTGGCAACCGGGGCATCTCCTGGATCTGCACGGCACCGTCGGCGTACTGCGCCGGGGGCCGCGCGATCCCACGTACGCCCGCACGCCCGACGATGCGATCTGGCGCGCCGTGCACACCCCCGACGGGCCGGGAACGATCCGGATCCGCCAGGTCGCCGGGACCGTCACCGCGCAGGCGTGGGGGAGCGGCGCGCACTGGCTGCTCGACCACGCGCCCGCACTCGCGGGGGCCGATGACGACCCGTCCGCCCTGATCCCGCGGCACGATGTGATCGCCCGCGCGATCGCGGCGTCGCCCGGCCTGCGGCTGACCCGCACCGACCGGGTCTGGGAGGCGCTCGTTCCCGCCGTCCTGGAGCAGAAGGTGGTGGGCGCGGAGGCGTGGCGGGCCTGGCGGTACCTCGTTCGGCGCGCCGGGACCCCCGCGCCGGGCCCCGAGCAGGGAGCGCCCGAGCTGTGGGTCCCGCCGCGCCGCGAGGACTGGGCGGCCGTTCCCAGCTGGGAGTGGCATCGCGCCGGCGTCGAACCGGTGCGGATGCGCACCATCATCGGGGCCAGCGCCGTCGCCGTCGAACACCGCGCCGAGCGGCTCGCGGCCCTTCCGGGCATCGGACCCTGGACCGTGGCCGAGGTCACCGGCCGCGCGCACGGCGATCCCGACGCCGTCCCGGTGGGCGACTACCACCTGCCGCGGGTCGTGGGAATGGGCCTGGTCGGTGAAGCGTTGGACGATGCCGGGATGCTCGAAGCGCTCGCTCCGTACGCCGGCCAGCGCGGCCGCGTGATCCGCCTGCTCAGCCGCGCCGGAGTCGATCGGGAACGGCGTGGCCCGAGGGTCTCGGTGCGCGACTATCGGCGGTGGTGAGGCGGGACCACGGTGGTCTGCGACGAACACTTTTGACCACTGTGAGTTCATCCAGGTAAGCTTGGTCGCCGTGCCTGGTGAAAGCCAGGACGATCCATCGTGTCCATACGACAGGCCGGACCTCCGGAACCACGTACGGGCACGCGACACGCCCGACCTCGGGGTACGTGCGAGGCGGGTAGCTACTTCCCGGAGCCGGGACTGACCTGCGAAAACGGCGAAAGTTGAGATCGCAGGTGGGGCCGCGCTGCGGAAGTCCGGCCCTCTGAACCGGGGGCGCAGGACTTGCCCGGAGCTACAACCGCAGCAGTAGGACAGCGTCGGCCACGCGGCCGGCGACAGCCGAACGAAGAAGGAAACAGCGCTTCTATGCCAACAATCAACCAGCTGGTCCGCAAGGGCCGCCGGGACAAGGCGTCTAAGACGAAGACGGCCGCCCTCAAGGGCTCGCCGCAGCGTCGTGGCGTGTGCACCCGCGTCTACACCACGACCCCGAAGAAGCCGAACTCGGCTCTCCGTAAGGTCGCCCGCGTCCGTCTCACCAGCTCGGTCGAGGTCACCGCGTACATCCCCGGCGAAGGCCACAACCTTCAGGAGCACTCGATGGTGCTCGTCCGCGGCGGTCGTGTGAAGGACCTCCCGGGTGTTCGCTACAAGATCATCCGCGGTTCGCTCGACACCCAGGGTGTCAAGAACCGCAAGCAGGCGCGGAGCCGCTACGGCGCGAAGAAGGAGAAGGGCTGATGCCTCGTAAGGGACCGGCGCCCAAGCGCCCCGTCGTCAATGACCCCGTGTACGGCTCGCAGGTCGTGACGCAGCTCGTGAACAAGGTGCTCCTGGACGGCAAGAAGTCGACCGCCGAGCGCATCGTCTACGGCGCGCTCGAGGCCACCCGTGAGAAGACCGGCACCGATCCGGTTCTCACCCTCAAGAAGGCGCTCGACAACGTCAAGCCCTCGCTCGAGGTGAAGAGCCGCCGCGTCGGTGGCGCCACCTACCAGGTGCCGATCGAGGTGAAGGCCGGTCGTGCCAACACCCTCGCGCTGCGCTGGCTGGTGACCTTCACGCGGCAGCGTCGCGAGAAGACCATGGTCGAGCGTCTCGCCAACGAGATCCTCGACGCGAGCAACGGCCTGGGCGCTTCGGTGAAGCGTCGCGAGGACACCCACAAGATGGCCGAGGCCAACCGGGCGTTCGCGCACTACCGCTGGTGATCTGATCCCGCGGGCCGGCTGCAACCGGCCGGCCTGCGGGACACCGGAGCACCTGCTGCCGCTACCGCGGCGGAAGTTCCAACCATCCTTTAACGAGAACGAGGCTTACCACCGTGGCACAGGAAGTGCTTACCGACCTCACGAAGGTCCGCAACATCGGCATCATGGCGCATATCGATGCCGGTAAGACCACCACTACCGAGCGCATCCTCTTCTACACCGGTGTGAACTACAAGATCGGTGAGACCCACGACGGTGCCTCGACCACCGACTGGATGGAGCAGGAGAAGGAGCGTGGTATCACCATCACCTCCGCCGCCGTGACCTGCTTCTGGAACGGCAACCAGATCAACATCATCGACACCCCCGGCCACGTCGACTTCACCGTCGAGGTCGAGCGTTCGCTGCGCGTGCTCGACGGCGCCGTCGCCGTCTTCGACGGCAAGGAGGGCGTCGAGCCCCAGTCGGAGCAGGTCTGGCGTCAGGCCGAGAAGTACGACGTCCCGCGTATCTGCTTCGTCAACAAGATGGACAAGCTGGGCGCCGACTTCTACTTCACCGTGCGCACCATCGAGGAGCGCCTCGGCGCGAAGCCGCTGGTCCTGCAGCTGCCGATCGGCGCCGAAGACGAGTTCGACGGTGTCGTCGACCTGCTCGAGATGAAGGCCATCACCTGGCGCGGCGTGGTCGCGACCGGCGCTGAGCCGACCATCGAGGAGATCCCCGCCGACCTCGTCGACAAGGCCGCCGAGTACCGCGAGAAGCTGCTCGAGACCGTCGCCGAGTCCGACGAGGCTCTGATGGAGAAGTACTTCGCCGGCGAGGAGCTCTCGATCGAGGAGATCAAGGGCGCCATCCGCAAGCTCACCATCACCCGTGAGCTGTACCCGGTGCTGTGCGGCTCGGCGTTCAAGAACAAGGGCGTGCAGCCCATGCTCGACGCCGTGATCGACTACCTCCCCAGCCCGCTCGACGTGCCCTCCATCGAGGGTCACGCCGTGGGCGACGAGGAGAAGATCATCTCGCGCAAGCCCAGCAAGGACGAGCCCTTCTCGGCCCTGGCCTTCAAGATCGCCGCGCACCCCTTCTTCGGCAAGCTGACCTTCGTCCGCGTGTACTCGGGTCACATCGACTCGGGCACCGGTGTGCTCAACGCCACCAAGGGCAACAAGGAGCGCATCGGCAAGCTCTTCCAGATGCACGCCAACAAGGAGATGCCCGTCGAGGATGCGACCGCTGGTCACATTTACGCGATGATCGGTCTCAAGAACACCACCACCGGTGACACCCTGTGCGACCCGGCGAATCCCATCGTCCTCGAGTCGATGACCTTCCCGGACCCGGTCATCAACGTCTCGATCGAGCCGAAGACCAAGTCGGACCAGGAGAAGCTGGGCGTCGCGATCCAGAAGCTCGCCGAGGAGGATCCCACCTTCTCCGTCGAGCTCGACGATCAAACCGGCCAGACCGTCATCGGCGGCATGGGCGAGCTGCACCTCGACATCCTCGTCGACCGTATGCGTCGCGAGTTCAAGGTCGAGGCCAACGTCGGCAAGCCGCAGGTGGCCTACCGTGAGACGATCCGCAAGACCGTCGACAAGCACGAGTTCACCCACAAGAAGCAGACGGGTGGCTCGGGCCAGTTCGCGCGCGTCATCATCAAGCTGGAGCCGCTGGAGGACGCGGAGGACGGCTCGACCTACGAGTTCGTCAACGCCGTCACCGGTGGCCGCGTGCCGAAGGAGTACATCCCCTCGGTCGACGCCGGCGCCCAGGACGCGCTGCAGTACGGCGTGCTCGCCGGTTACCCCATGGTGAACGTCAAGGTCACGCTGCTCGACGGCGCGTACCACGACGTGGACTCCTCCGAGATGGCGTTCAAGATCGCCGGCGCGCAGGCCTTCAAGGAGGCCGCTCGCAAGGCCGGTCCCGTCATCCTCGAGCCCATCATGGCTGTCGAGGTCACCACGCCCGAGGATTACATGGGCGATGTGATCGGCGACCTGAACTCCCGCCGTGGCCAGATCCAGGCCATGGAGGAACGCAGTGGTGCCCGTGTCGTCAAGGCACAGGTTCCGCTGTCGGAGATGTTCGGCTACATCGGCGACCTCCGGTCGAAGACCCAGGGCCGAGCGAACTACTCCATGGTTTTCGATTCGTACGCCGAGGTTCCGGCGAACGTCTCGAAGGAGATCATCGCGAAGGTGAACGGGGAGTAATTCTCCCCGCTCTCCGGAGCGTGACGCCTCAGAACAATTCCGCGGCGTCGAAACAACTGAAGTAAATACACCCGCTTGTGGGGCAACCGGCCTCACATAGCACCTACGTCCAGGAGGACATCAAGTGGCGAAGGCGAAGTTCGAGCGGACGAAGCCGCACGTGAACATCGGCACCATCGGTCACGTCGACCACGGCAAGACCACCCTGACGGCTGCCATCACCAAGGTTCTGGCCGAGAAGTACCCGGACCTCAACGAGGCCTCGGCGTTCGATCAGATCGATAAGGCGCCCGAGGAGAAGGCTCGTGGCATCACGATCAACATCTCGCACGTCGAGTACCAGACCGAGAAGCGCCACTACGCTCACGTCGATGCGCCGGGTCACGCCGACTACATCAAGAACATGATCACCGGTGCTGCTCAGATGGACGGCGCGATCCTCGTCGTGGCCGCCACCGACGGCCCGATGCCGCAGACCCGTGAGCACGTGCTGCTCGCGCGTCAGGTCGGCGTGCCCTACATCCTTGTCGCCCTGAACAAGTGCGACATGGTCGACGACGAGGAGATCCTCGAGCTCGTCGAGATGGAGGTCCGCGAGCTGCTGGCCTCGCAGGAGTTCGACGAGGACGCCCCCGTCGTCCGCGTCTCGGGCTACCAGGCGCTGCAGGGCGACGAGAAGTGGACCGAGTCCATCCTCGAGCTCATGAACGCCGTCGACGAGTCCATCCCGGACCCCGAGCGTGAGACCGACAAGCCCTTCCTCATGCCCGTCGAGGACGTCTTCACGATCACCGGTCGTGGCACCGTCGTCACCGGTCGTGTCGAGCGCGGCATCGTCAACGTCAACGAGGAGGTCGAGATCGTCGGCATCCGCGAGAAGTCGACGAAGACCACCGTCACCGGCATCGAGATGTTCCGTAAGCTGCTGGACTCGGGCCAGGCGGGCGACAACGTCGGCCTGCTGGTCCGTGGCCTCAAGCGTGAGGACGTCGAGCGTGGCCAGGTCGTCGTGAAGCCGGGTACCACCACTCCCCACACGGAGTTCGAGGGCCAGGCGTACATCCTGTCGAAGGACGAGGGTGGTCGTCACACCCCGTTCTTCAACAACTACCGTCCGCAGTTCTACTTCCGTACCACGGACGTGACCGGCGTCGTGACCCTCCCCGAGGGCACCGAGATGGTCATGCCCGGCGACAACACCGAGATGAGCGTCAAGCTCATCCAGCCGGTCGCCATGGACGAGGGCCTGCGCTTCGCGATCCGCGAGGGTGGCCGCACCGTGGGTGCCGGCCGCGTCACCAAGATCATCGCCTGATCTTCGGTAACCAGCCGTGAACGGCGTCTCTCCCTTCGGGGAGGGGCGCCGTTTTCGCGTTTCCTGGCTTCTCGGGTTCGCGCCCCGGCGTGCGTGCCATCGGCGATAATCGCCACGACACGTGGGCCGGGCCCACCGGAGGTGAGGAGCGAGACGATGCCGAAGCTGATGAGGGCGGTGGCGGCCGCGGCCGTGGCGTTCGGGTGCGCCGCGCTGGTGCAGGCGCCCGCCCAGGCCGACGGTCGGCTCGACGAGGGCCGGTTCGTCGTGGCCTCGAAGAACCTCCACGACTTCACCAAGCCCTTCGGCGATCGGACCACCGACGCCCAGATGGTCCGGTTCGGCTACAGCGCGTGCACCGCGCTCGACCGGAATCCGTCGAGCACCGTCGCCGCGACGCGGGCGCTGTACAACGATGAGCGCGCCTACCCGCTGTGGGAGCGGCAGCAGCTGGTGTTCTACGCCGCGCAGTACCTGTGCAACCGCAACTGGTCGCGGTACATGACCTATCCGAACGGCTGGCGCCCGACGCCCGGCCAGGGATGACGGCCGTTCAGCGCATCAGGTAGCGGGCGAAGGTCCAGGCGTAGACGGCGGATTCCACATCGTGCGCGATCGCGGCGCGCGTGGCCGCGACGGCGGCGCGCTGCAGCAGCAGGTGCCGCAGCCGGCTTTCGTCCGGGGCGCGGCTGTCCGCGGAGAGGTCGCGGGGAGATTTCCGGTCGGCGCGCAGGGCGTCCACGAGCTCGTCCTCGGCGAAGGCGAGGTGATCGCGCACCGCGACCGGGACCTTCCGGCCCGCGCGCAGGTACCGTCCGGCCTCCGCGACGGTCTCGTCGAGGCCGGGCACGTACCCGGGCCCGACGGTGAGCCGCTCCAGATCCCGCAGCAGCGCCCGGGATTGGCGGTCGGCGTGGGCGTCGTCGAGCCCTCGGATGCGGGCCACGCGATCGGCGGAGGCCACCACCTCGAACCGGTCAGCGCCACCGTCGAAGACGGGGCCGCGCCGGTTCTCCCCGACCAGACGGCCGGGGTCGGCGGGGTCGTAGTGCACCCGCGACGGATGGGTGGTGGCGATCCCGCGTATCGCGTAGCCGTTGCCCGCGGCGTATTCGATGAGTTGCCGCACCGGATCGTCGACGGTGGCCCACGCGGTGGCCGCGGGCGCGTTCCACAGCACCCGCACACCGGACGGGACGAGTACGCCCGGCGGGAGCCAACCGGCGTCGGTGGTGGATACCGCGATCACGTTCTCGCCGGGGCGCGAGAGGTACGCGGACGCCCAGTGCAGTCCCGATTCCGGGAGGTGCGGGCCGTCGCGCAGGGAACCGAGGATCGATGCGATCACGGCGCGGGCCTGCAGCACCGCCGGTGACGGTGTGGCTTTCTCCTCCGGCTCGATGTACCGGACGATCGGGACGGGGATGAGCACCGGTATGTCGATGATCGCCTCCCCTGCCGGTGTGTGCGATCGCAGTCTAGTCGGCGGCCGCGACGGTGCTGAAGAAGTCGAGCAGTGTGCCCGGGGCGCCCTCGCCGAGCATCATCTCGAAGATCTCGGTGGCGCCCGCGGCGGCCGCGGCGCTGCGCTCGAACATCTCGGCCTCGTAGGCGGCGATCGCGGCCTCGGTGTCGGCCGGGTGCGCTACGAGCTCCTGGGCGAGGCGGGCACCGTCGAACAGGGCGAGGTTCGCGCCCTCCCCGGCCGGGGGCATGAGGTGGGCGGCGTCGCCCAGCAGGGTGACGCCGGGAACGCGATCCCAGCGGTGGCCCACCGGCAGCACGTGCAGCCGCCGGACCACGGGATCGGTCTCGGTGTCGCCGATCATCGCCAGCAGTGCGGGGGCCCAGTCGGAGAAGGCCTCGGTGATCTGGTGACGGACGGATTCCGGTGCGGCGGAGGCGAGCCGGTCCGCCTGATCGGCGTCGCAGGCCAGCTGGAAGTAGGCGTGCACGATGTCGCCGGGCTCGCGGTGGGCGCCGATGCCGCGGCCGGGGGTGGGCGCGAACAGTGAGCCGGCGCCGACCATCGCCGCGGTGGCCGGGTACCGCGCCTCCACATCGGTCAGGTACGTCTCGACGAAGGTGATCCCGGTGTACGCGGGGGCGGCGTCGGAGACGAGGGGACGGACCTTGGACCAGGCGCCGTCGGCGCCGACCAGCAGGGCGGTGGTGACCGACGATCCGTCGGCGAAGATCACCTCGTGGCGGCCCTCGCCGAGGGGACGGACCGCGGTGACCTTGGCGCCCCAGCGGACCGTGCCGGGTGGCAGGGAGTCGAGGAGGATCCGTCGCAGTTCGCCGCGCAGCACCTCGGGACGGCCGCCCGTGCCGTCGTCGGGTTCGTCGAGCAGGACGGTGCCGCGGGTGTCGACCATGCGCGAGGCCTGCCCGCCGTGGTGGATGAGGGAGCGGAACTCGGTGGTGAGGCGTGCCGCATCCAGGGCCGCCTGTCCGTCGTCCTCGTGGATGTCCAGCAGCCCGCCCTGGGTGCGGGCCTCGGGGGAGGGGTCGGCCTCGTAGACGGTGGCTTCGATGCCGTGGACGGTGAGGACGCGGGCCAGGGCGAGGCCGCCGAGGCCCGCTCCGATGATGGTGACCGGTGCTGTCATGGTGCACTCCCTTCGATGCATTGGAACAACGTTCCAATGGCGCCAGTATGGAACGGCGTTCCAACGTGTGTCAAGATGGGACCATGGCGGGATCAGCGCGCAGGAGCAGTGCGCTCTCCAGGGACGCGATCGTCACCACGGCGATCGACATCCTCGACGAGGAGGGCGAGGCCGGGCTCACGTTCCGGGCACTCGCGGCACGGCTGGCGACGGGGCCGGGCGCGATCTACCACCACGTCGCCGGCAAGGACGAGCTGCTCACCGCGGCCGCCGAGCGGATGATCGGCGAGGTGCTGGCGGACGCCTCCGATCAGTCCGATCCCGCCGACGGCATCCGGGTGCTGGCGCTCGGCCTCTTCGACACCCTGGACGCGCATCCGTGGGTGGGGGCGAGCATGTACCGCGATCCCGCACAGCACGGCACGCTGCGTGTCTTCGAGGCGCTCGGCAGCCGGATCGCGCGGCTCGGGCTGCCCGACGGTGCGCGGTTCGACGCCGCGACGGCCCTGCTCAACTACATCGTGGGGGCCGGTGTGCAGAACGCCGCCAATGCGCGTGCGTCCGTGGGCGGTCCGGGCCGGGAGGAGCATCTGGGCGCGATGGCGGACCGCTGGGGCGATCTGGATCCCGGCGAATTCCCGTTCACCCGCAGTGTGGCCGGGCGATTGCGGGATCACGACGACCGCGAGCAGTTCCTCGCCGGGGTCGATCTGATCCTCGCGGGTGTCCGGGCGAGCTGACCCGGAGCGACCGACGCCCCGCGAACCTGGGGGTCGCGGGGCGTCGGGGAGAACGCGGCTATCCGCTCTTGCGGCGGAACTGCTGCTGGTGGCTCTCGGAGCCGTGTGGGGTCTGCGGCTTCACAGCCCCGTCCAGGTGGGCGGAACCCTTGCGATTGGACGCGTTCTTTCGTTCGAGTGCTTCCTTGAACTTGTCGGCGATACCGTCGGTCGTCATGGTGTCTCCTCTCGTCGGCGTGGAATCACGCTAAACCGGACAGGGGAAGATGTCACCGGGTTTTCGGCAGAGGAGGAGAATTCATGGGGACCTACGTTGTCACCGGTGCCGCGTCGGGGCTGGGCGCCGCCACTGCCGATCGATTGCACGCCGAGGGGCACGGCGTGATCGGGGTGGATCTCGCGGGTGCCGATGTCGACGCGGATCTGGGGACGCCCGCGGGGCGCGCGGAGGCGGTGGCGCGGATCGGCGAGCTGGTGGGGGACTGCCCGCTCGACGGGCTGGCGGCGTTCGCCGGTATCGGACCCGCTGCGGGGCGCGCGGGTTCGGCCGTGGTCTCGGTGAACTACTTCGGCGCCGTGGAGGTGCTGGAAGGTGTTCGGCACCTGCTGGCCCGCTCCCTCTCCTCTTCGGTGCTGCTCGCCAGCTCGAATTCGACCACCACGCAACCGGGTTGGCCGATCGAGCTCGCGGACGCCTGCCTCGCCGGCGACGAGGCGGTGGCCCGGGGTCTGGCGGACTCCTACGGCGAGTACGCCTCGGTGCTGGCGTATCCGGCGTCGAAGGCGGCCCTCGCGTACTACACGCGTTGCGAGGCGGCCGATTACGTGCGGCACGGCATCCGCATCAACGCCGTGGCGCCGGGCTACATCGACACCCCGATGACCCGCGCCGGCCGGGCCGACCCGCAGATGGGGGCGGCGATGGACGAGTACGTCAAGCTCATCCCGGCCGGGCGTGCCGGGCGACCCGACGAGATCGCCGCCCTGGCAGGCTTTCTCCTCGGTCCCGACTCCGCCTACATCGTGGGCTCGGTGATCTTCGCCGACGGTGGTCTCGACGCCCAGCAGCGTCCGAAGGACTGGCCGCGTCCGGCTGCCCTGCCCGAGTAGGCGGCGCCGGCTAGCCCCGGAGCTTCTTCAGGGCGGTCTCGCCCGCCCTGCGCACGCGGGGGTTCTCGTCGTCCAGGAAGCTCTCGACGATCGGGATGTCGTCCGAGGTGCCTACCTTGCCCAGAGTGTGAATCGCTTCCTGGCGGACGATGGGACGTTCGAGGTAGCTGCGGGCTATATCGCGGGACTCCACGCGGCGGAAGCGACCGAGGTAGCGAACCAAGGCGATTCGGGTTCCGTCTTCGAGGTCGGCCCGCCGGGTGAGTGCCAGCATGCGCTCGTAGTCGTCCTTCGTAGCGATACGGCCGAGGACCTCGGTCGCCCAGATCTGGACCGGCCGCGCAAGGGGAGGTGATCGACGATCGAGTTGATGGAACAGCGCGTCGACCGCCGCGCGGTCGCCCTTCGCTGCGGGATCGTCGAGCGCCAAGATGAGCGAGGTGCGCAAACCCGACCGATGCCGGGTCTCTTCGCCGGGTACCCGCGAATCGAGATTGTTCAGCCAGTCGATGAAGACCGGAATCGCCGGCGGCACACTGCGCACCGCTGACTTCAGTCGTCCGACAGTGAATGCCCGCACACCCACCGCCGCGAGATCGTCGACCAGGCGGCGTTCGAACCCGTCCTTGCCGTCGACCATGCCTGCGTGCGTGATGAAGTCCATCCAGTCGTCGCCCTGCGGCATACCGTCGTACTCGAAGCTCATGGCGTCGGCACTCCTGTCCGTATCGAGTCCTTCGGCTTTGTGGGGTCGGACGGCGGCGGCACCCACGTGTCCGTCGGGATGAAGGGCGTCGGCTTCTGCCCTCCCAGATTTTCGTCCAGCTCCATCCGTAGCACAGTGATCTTGCCCTCCGATTGCAGCTTCTCCACCTCGGGAGACAGCGTCGTTCGATGGTCGGTGATCAGCGTCATCGTATAGCCGTTCTCAGCTGCCCAGTTCGCCTCGTCGATGATCTGGTTGTCGCTATCGCGGGTGTCGTTGGTGTTCTTGACCTCGGTGATCTGGCGGGTGTCGTCATTGATGTGGTCGGGGTAGCGGTAGCCGCCCTTTCCGAGTGGCGCGCTCGGGTACACCCGGCGCTTCTTGTAGCCGGGCGGGATTCCAGCACGGCGCTCGCCGTCCGCGCCCCGCTGGCGGTTGTTCCCGTTCCCGGCGACGGGTTTGTCCGGCCGGGCGTAGCGGCCCAGCAGGGGCGCGAGTTTGAATTGGATCAGGCTGGTCACGTTGCCCTTGTTGGTGATCAGCTTGAGATTGTCCGCCGCCTGCGCGACGAAGCCGTCGAGCTCGGTGAGCAGCGTCGTGACGTCTTTCGCCGCTTGATCTTTGAACTTTTCCACCGCGTAGTCCGCGGCGGCGCCGGCCGCGGGTCCGCCGGGGAGGTTCTCGAGCACGGCGATGATGATCCGGGCATTGAGCAGGATGGCCTTGATCTGCTTCCGCTCGAGATCGGACTTGCTCTGGGTGTGATCACACGAGCTCGCGATGCACTGACCCCACAGTCGCACCTCGTCGAGCGTCTTGGTCACGCGATTGACCGCCTTGTCGATCTTCGGCACCTCGGGCGGTGGGTCGGGCGTCGTATTCATCGGCGGGACGGCCTCGATCGCCGTGTTGAGGTTTCCCACGCTGCTCGTCCACGCCTCGCCGGCAGACTTGATCTTCCCGACATCGCAGTCGGCCCACTTCTTCTCGATCCGCCCCTCGATGATGTCCCAATCCTCGGGGAGGTCGTGGAGGCCGCCCGTCGAGCGCACCGTCGGGTGCATCGAGATGGTCAATCCGCTGCCGGCGGGCAGCGCCGGGGCCGAGACCGCCTGCCGGCCGGGTGAGTTCTCGTTCTGCACGCGGAGGCGCTCGGTACCGGCCTTGTGGACCATCTCGCCCAGGTTGTCGGCCGCGATCGCGGTGAGGGACGCGGCCTCGAAGACGTCGGAGGCCGCCTGATCGTAGGCCGTGGCCCAGGTGTGTCCGGCCGATGTGTGATTGCCGGCGGAGTTCGATATGCCGGACAGTTTCCCCTGGAGCGAGGTCAGCTCTGTGGCGATGTCCTTGCCCAGCTTCCGCATCGCGGCCGCGGTGTCGAAGTACCACTGCGGATCGACGTCGGTCATGATCGGACGATTTCCAGGTTGTCCAGCATGAGGGCGATATCGGTGTCGAATTCAGTGGTCTCGTCGGAGATCCGGACCGATGCCTGGATCATGTACAAGGTGGTGCCGACCCGATCCCCGACCAGTAAGAAGGCCTTCGTGAGCTGGCGGCTATAGGGGCGCTTGTCGGAGTCACGGCTGTGGACGGTGCGGGGCTCCTCGTACACTCCGACGCTCTCGATACCGCGAAGCCCGCACACCCGGATCGCCTCGCGGCTCGTCTCCTTCCAACTCGGCATCCTCAATCCGGCCAGGAATTGGAGGCTGCTTTCGGCGTCGTCTTGGCGGGTCGCCTGGCCGACGCGGATAGTGAGGGAGGCGCTGAGAAGTCTTTCCGGCTGCCGGGTGATGACCGAGAGACTGTCGGGCACGGTGCGTTCTGCGGTCCACCACCGCGGCAGCTTCGGGATCTTCACCGTGATCGGTGCCTCGAGGATGACCGCTCCGCCCGTCGGTTTCGTCGCATCGCACGTCGACCGCTCGGGACCGCCGTTGATCGCGGGCTTCTGCGTACCGCACGACGTGGCCAGAAGCGCAGTCGCGAGCAGGAATCCGACGATCCGCCTCATGAGCCGAACATCTTCAAGATCACGCGATCGGCTTCTTCGTAGTTGCGTTTGCAGGTTGCGACGTGGGTGCGCAGCGCTTGGAGCTGCTTGATGCGCTCCTCCATATCCGACTGCCACTGCGACTGTGTGCTGTTGAAGGCCTCCGCGGCGGTGCCCTTGTAGGTGGCGAGCACCTCGCCGGTGGCGGAACGGACCTCGGCGCAGCGGTCGGTGATCTCGGTGATCTGTTTGTCCAGGGCGTCTACGAAATCACCCATGGCGGCGAGGTCGTACCTGTACCGCACAGCTACGCCTCCAGGTCGAGGACGCCGCCTTCGCCGGCAGCCCGGATCTCTTCGGTGCTACCCGATTCCGTGTCCGCGTAGTCGGCAGCCGTGGAGGTGAGTAGCCGCGCGTACTCAGTCAGTTTCGCCACGTGCTCACCGACTCCTGGCAGGTGCTCGTCCCAGCGCTCCTGCATGACCTCCGCCGCCGAACCCTGCCACGTGCCCTGAAGGTCCGTGTGGGCGCGTTCGGCCGCGTTGAGGATCGATGCGATCCGGGCCTGCTGGGCGTCGAACCTCGTGCCGCCCGTCCGCAGATCCGCAGGGTTCACCTGTAGTCTCGTGTTCATTCTCGGCCCCCCAACCGATTGGTGGAACGACATGAGCTGGCGCGACGATGCCTCCCCGCACACTCAAGCCGATCTCGACTCCCTCCTCAACGATAGCGTGGAAGCGGCCGCGGGGGTACTCGAACGCGGCGATACTCTTACGCCGTTCAGCTTGGCGATCGCGGTCGACGGGAGTCGTTCGATGCGCAAGCTCGACACCTCGGTCAGCGCTACCGACGAGGACACCAATATCGGCCGGCTCACCCTCGCTGACGACCGCGAGCTTCTCCGTGCCCGCGCCGTGACCCTGGATGTGCGTGTGGTCGGGGCGGGCACCGACGCGCTCAAGATCATCGTCGAGCACCGCGACGGGCAAGCCTTCGACGTCGTGGTGCCGTACGTCGATCGCGAAGACACCTTCATGATCGACTCCGATTCGATGACGGTTTCGCAAGGTGTGCAACGACTCTGGCGTGCCAGCGGAGCTACACCGAGCGCGTGACGGCGGTACCCGGTGGCCTCATCAGCGGGACAAGAAGCCGCCGGGGCGTTCTTCCAGAGGCCGGCCCGCGTAGCGGTCGCCACGCTGCGCCGGAGCGACTCGCTCGACGGGCGACGGTGGTCGCTCCGAGGCCGCCACGAACTCGTCGATCGCGTCGCCGAGGCGAATGTCGTCGCGGTTCAGCCCGGCCGTGACGCGCCGGCGGGCCTCCTGCGCCGCGGACAGGCGGCGGTGCATCTTCTCCTGCACCTGCTCCAACGCACGATTCGTCGTCAGGGCGATCGACGAGCCGAGTGCCGCGGGCTCCAGGTGCCGGCTGATGGGGTGCAGGGTGACCCGACGCACCGTCCCGTCGCCGGCTACGCACACCGTGACGGCCTGGTCCGGTGATCTGACCTCGGCGGTCATGGCCTCCAGCTCCGCTCGGACTGTCTGGAAGGTCGCTGCCTGCGCCTTCAGGTCCTCGGTCATGGATGCGAAGAAGTCGTCGGTCATGAGCGGAGCCGTTTCAGTGCGGTGCGGGCGGCCCGGCGGACGTGAGGGTCGTCGTCGTCCTCGTACGGGGCGATGACGGCGATGTCATCCGGGTTCCCGATCTTGCCGAGGGTGCGGATGGCCTCGGCGCGGACGACCGGGCGGTCGATGCTCGCGAGCGCGGCCTCGCGGGATTCGGGGCGCCGGAATCGCCCGAAGTAGGCCACGATCGCTGCTCGGCCGCCGTCCACGATGTCGGGTCTGTGGAACAGGTCCATCATGCGCTGGTAGTCGCTTTCGGTGGCGATGCGGGCCAGGCTCATGACGGACCATATTTGGGCGTATTCGGGCAGGGCGGGGTCGGCTCGATTGATCTGCCGTGTGAGGGCCTCGATCGCGACGCGGTTGCCTTTCGCGGCGGGATCGTTGAGAAGGTTGATCAGACCGTAGCGGATCCCCTCCCGGTGCCGTGTCTCGTCACCGGGAATGCGTTCGTCGAGGTGCGTCAGCCAGTCTGCCGCGACGTCGACCGCGGGAGGGACGGTGGGGAGCCCCGAGATATCGCTGAGCCGTGTCATGCGGACGCCGACCGCGTCCAGATCGTCGACCAATCGGCGGTCGAAACCGCCTTTGCCCTGAACGTAAGTCTGAGGATACTGGTCGAAGATCTTCTTCCAGTCATCGCCCTTGGGCATACGCACGTAGTGGAAGAGGTCATCTTCAGTCATCGACCTGGTACCCCCATCGGTCCCACGCCGTCGGGGGAGTGCACCGAGGTGGGCGGCATCGAAGTACCACTGCGGATCGACATCGGTCATCCACACACCCCCCAGCGTGTACGGCGGCGGACCTGCCTCCCCGCAGTCCCGAACCGCCTGTTCTCCTGGATGCTATCGAAGCCTCTGCGATTGTTCCAGGAATCCCGCAGTACGCGGAGGCGGGCGGATCAGAAGCGGATCACCTGGCGGACGGCTGTGCCGTCGGCAAGGGCGTCCATGCCCTCGTTGATCTGATCGAGGGTGATCACACCGGAGATCAGCTTCTCCACCGGCAACCGGCCGGCGCGCCACATGTCCACATATCGCGGGATGTCCCGCTGCGGCACAGCGGATCCCAGGTAGCTACCGATAATGGTGCGTGCCTCGGCGGTGAGCACCAGCGGGCTGATCTCGGACCGCGCAGCGGGATTCGGCAGGCCCACGGTCACCGTCTTCCCGCCCACCGCGGTCGCGGCGACGGCGGCCTCGAAGGCCTTCGGATGTCCGGCCGCCTCGATCACGACGGGCGCGCGAACACCCTCCGCGGCAAGCTCTTCCGGCGTGTATGCGGCATCGGCGCCCAGCTCGCGCACCTGGTCCAGTTTCGCCGCCTGCGCGTCGACACCGATCACGCGGCCGACGGCACCGTCGGCCTTGAGCGACAGGGCGGTGAGCACGGCGGCCATGCCCACGCCCCCGAGGCCGATGACGATCACGTCGTCGCCGTTCGACGGCGCCCCGGCATTGAGTACCGCGCCGCCGCCCGTCAGCACCGCGCAACCGAGCACGGCCGCGATGTCCGGGGGTACGTCACCGTCGACCCGGGTCACCGAGCGCGCGTCCACCACGGCGTGCGTCGCGAACCCGGAGACGCCGAGGTGGTGCTGCACCGCCTCGCCGTCGCGGGAGAGTCGCCGGCCGCCGCCCAGCAGCTCCCCGGCATTGTTCGCGACACTGCCCGGGGTGCACGGAAGTTGGCCGTCGGTACGGCAATTGGCACACTCGCCGCACCGGGGCAGGAAGGCCATCACCACGCGGTCGCCCACGGCGAGACTGTCGGCGGCGGCATCGATCGGGCCCGCTCGCTCCGCTCCCGGCGCCAGGGGGCCGAGTTCCTCGATGATGCCCGCCGCCTCGTGGCCCAGCAGCATCGGCACGGGGCGGACGCGGTTGCCGTCGACCACGGACAGATCGGAATGGCACAGGCCCGCGGCCTCGATCCGCACCAGTACCTCGCCCGGCCCCGGAGCGTCGAGCTCGAGTTCCGACACGGTGATCGGGTGCGACTCCGAATAGGGCCTGGCCCTACCGATCTCCTCCAGCACGGCCCCGCGGATGCGCATCAGTACTCGACCTCCAACTCCGGCGATGTCGGCTTCGCCTGGCACCCCAGAATGTAGCCGTCTTCGGCGTCGTCGGGGTCGAGTCCGTCGGTCACGGCCATCTCGACGGTGCCCTTGGTGAGCTTGCACAGACAGGTGGCGCACTCGCCCGACTGGCAGGAGTAGGGCACATCGTGGCCGTTGTTGATGAGCACGTCCACCAGCGATTCGCCCTCGGGCCACGGCACGGTGAACGTGGCACCCAGGTTGTAGACGGTGACCTGCGGTGAATCCGCGGTGACCTCCACCTCGTGCGGCACGATATCGGCGAAGGCATCGCCCGACAGCGAGGCGTAGATCTCCTGATGCACCAGCTCACGCGGGGTGCCGATCACCTTCGCCGCTTCCTTGCAGGCGGCCATGAACTCCTCGCGGCCGCACAGGTAGGTGGGACGCGAGTGATAGGGCGTGAGCAGGGCGGCGAGCATATCGGCGTCGGGGATGCCGCGCTCGGACTCCATCCACCAGATCACGGTGAGCCGCTCGTTCTCGGCGTCCAGACGGGCGATCTCCTCCCGGAAGATGGTGGCCGCCGGATCGGCGTTCGCGTACAGCAGCGTGATCGGCTGGGTGCCCGCCGTGAGCGCCGCCGACAGGATCGACATGATCGGCGTGATGCCGCTGCCCGCCGCGAGCAGCAGGATGGGCACGTCCAGGCTCTCCGGCACGAAGACGCCCGACGGTGGCAGCACCTCCAGCTCGGTGCCGGGGGAGAGGTTGTCGCACAGCCAGTTCGAGGCGTACCCACCCTCCGTGCGCTTCACCGTGACGCCGGGCCTGCCGGCGGCGAAGGGCGAGGTGTACAGCGAGTACGACCGGGCCACCGAGCCGGTCTGCTCCGAGGGCACCCGAACGGTGATGAACTGCCCAGGCCGGTAGTCCCACTCCGCGTCGAAGACGAAGGACTTCGCCAGCGCCGTCTCTTCGATCACGTCCGTGACGGTGACGATCTGGCTACGACTCGAATGGGGGGTGAGACTCATGCCCTCCAGGTTATCGGGGCTCCGTCATCGCACGGCGCGCGTGCCCTGGCAGGAGCCGGGGAGCGGGAAACCGATGTTGGCGGTGGCGCGGACCTTGATCTCGATGGCGCCGGCGCCGGTGGCGACGAACGGGAAGTAGGTCGATCCGCCGCCGGACCCGAGGACGCCCACCTGGTGCAGCGTGCCGGTGGCACCGGTGCGGGTGTTGCGCCAGTCGACGGTGACGTCGAGGTTCGATCCGGGGGGCGGTGGGACCAGGGTGGCCGAGCGGCTCACCGACATCGCCATCTGCTCGGGAACCGGGACGGGCTTACCGTCGGTCCCACTGCGCCAGGCCTGACCTGCGGTGACGAGGATGGCGTTCGGGTAGGCGCGGCACACCTCCGTCTGGGCGACGGGGTCCTCCGCGTGCGCGGGGGCGGTGAGGAGTCCGGCGGCCACGAGGCTTGCGGCTCCGGCCGAACCGATGGTGCGTGCGATGTTCATGGTGATCTCCCTTCCTGCGGGGATGATCGCTCGCGCGGCGTGAGGTGTTTCACACCTGCATCGCCCGCCAGGCGGCGTGCTCGCGGCCCAGCTCCGTGGACGGCGCCTCGCCGTAGATCCACTCACGGCAGATCGCGTGCCAATCGGCCGCGGCCTCCAGGCTGCCGATCATGCCGAAGGTGAGCAGCTCCGCGCGGCGGGAGAAGGTGTGCGCGGCAGGCATGCGCAGCGGGGGATCGGCCTCGGGCGGCGTGGTCGCCACGGCCACCGCCCGCTTCACCTCGGCGGAGGTGATGGTGGTGACGCCCGACCGCAGGTGCCACGGCGCCGACAGCCGGAAGTACCGCAGCAGAGTCTCGGGCGAGGGGCCCTCGCCGCGCAGCGCACCCACCGCGCGCAGCAGATCCGCAAGATCCTCACCTCGGCCGGTGTCGGCGGCCGTGAAGCAATCCCGTTCGAACGCAGCCGATTCCGGGCCCAGTGTCTTGTAGAGTCCGTAGTCCAGGAAGGCGAGCCGGCCGTCCGGGCACACGAGCACGTTCCCGGCGTGCGGGTCGCCGCAGAACTCGCCGTCGCCGAAGACGCCGCCCACGTAGAACCGGTGCAGGATCTCCCCGGCCCGGTCGCGGTCGGCCTGCGGCGCCGTCTCCAGGGAGCCGAACCGCTCGCCCGGAACGAACTCGGTCACCAGGACCCGTGGGCCGCTCAGCTCCGGGAGCGGCGCGGGAACCCGGATGAAGGGGTGGCCCGCGTACCGCCGGGCCACCGTCGCCTGGGCCTCGCACTCGCCCTGGTAGTCGAGCTCGGCCAGGATGGTCTCGCTGATCTCCAGGAGCACCGATTCGGTGCGGATCGCGGTGGTGCGGCGTCCGCGCCACATGGTGAGCAGCAGGCCGAGGTTCTTCAGGTCGGCGCGGATCGCGGCCTCGATACCCGGGTACTGCACCTTCACCGCCACATCGCGGCCGTCCGCGGTGACCGCCCGGTGCACCTGCCCGATCGACGCGGCGGCCATCGGCTCGGGATCGATCTCGGCGAACGCGCCGCGCGGGCAATCCGCCTCGATCACGGCCTTGACCTCGCTGAACTCGGCGCCGGGCGCCCGGTCGGTGAGGGCGGTGAGCTTCTCCTGGAAGGCGGGCAGGGCGTGCTCCGGCACCAGCCCCAGGTCGACGGTGGCCAGGGCCTGGCCGACCTTCATCGCGGCGCCCCGCATGGACCCGAGCACCGTGACCAGCCGGTCCGCCGCGCGCAGCGCCGCCTTCTCCTCCGCCGCGGCGCGCTGCTCGGGCGTGGTGGCCCGATTGGCGGCCCGCGTCACCGTGCGGTCCACCGCCTGGCGCGCCACCGCGCCGCCCAGCTTCGCCCCGCGCCGCAGCCGCGTGGCCGGGTCGTCTTCGCTCATGCGCCCAGGGTAGTCCGGTATTGAAATCCGACGGTATTCGAATACCATCGGTATCCATGACGCACGACGTGATCATCGTAGGGGCCGGCTTCGGCGGCATGGGTGCCGCGATCGAGCTGGGACGGATGGGCATCGACGATGTGGTGATCCTCGAGCGCGAGGACGATCTGGGCGGAACCTGGCACGTCAACCACTACCCGGGCCTGGCCGTCGACATCGCCTCCGTGACCTACTCGTACTCCTTCGAGCCGAACCCGAACTGGTCGCGCCTGTACGCCCCGGGCGCAGAGCTCAAGGCCTACGCGAGCCACGTCGCCGACAAGTACGACCTGCGCCGGACGATGCGCTTCGGGGTGGACGTTAAGGGCGCCCGCTGGGATGCCGAGGCCGCCGAGTGGGAGGTCACCGTGGTGCGCGACGGCGGGCTCGAGGAGAAGCTGCGCACCCGCTACCTGATCACCGCCACCGGCTTCCTCAGCCAGCCCAAACTGCCCGATATCGAGGGTATCGAGGACTTCGCCGGCACCGTGATCCACAGCGCCCAGTGGGACGACGACGCCGATCTCGCGGGCCGCCGGATCGGCGTGATCGGCACCGGCGCCACCGGCGTGCAGCTGGTGCCCGAACTGGCCAAGGTGGCCGGACGGCTCACCGTCTTCCAGCGCACCCCGATCTGGGTGGTGCCCAAGGTCGACTTCGCGGTACCCGCCGCCGTGCGCGGCCTGTTCGGCGCCCTCCCCATGACCCAGCGCGCGGCCCGGCTCGCGAACTCCACCGCACTCGAAATCCTCAGCACCGTGGGCGTTCTCAACTACAAGTACGGGCACCGGTTCAACTCCGTGGCCGCGCTCCTGGCCAAGGCGCACATGTTCGCTCAGGTGCGCGACAAGCGGACCCGCGCCGCACTCACCCCGCAGTACTCCTTCGGCTGCAAGCGCCCCACCTTCTCCAACACGTACTTCCCGACCTTCGCCCGCGAGAACACGACGCTGGAACCCGGCGCCATCCGCCGGGTGCTGCCCCGCGGCATCGAAATGGCCGACGGCACCGTCCACGAGATCGACACCCTCGTCCTGGCCACCGGATTCTCGCTGTGGGAGAAGAACTTCCCCGCCATCGATGTGACCGGCCGCGACGGCGTGAACCTCGGCGAGTTCTGGCGCACCACGCGGTTCCAGGCCTACGAGGGCATGGCGATCCCCAAGTTCCCCAACTTCTTCAGCCTGCACAGCCCGTACAGCTACACCGGCCTGTCGTACTTCTGGACCATCGAGGCGCAGATGGTGCACCTGCGCCGCGTGCTCGACGAGGCGCGCCGCAGGGATGCACGCACCGTCGAGGTGACCGAACGGGCGAACGCCGAATTCCTCGACACGATGAGTGACCGCCTGGGCCGCTCGGTGTTCCAGCTCGGATCGTGCGAGGGCAGCCACAGCTACTACTTCGATCCGCACGGCGAGGCCACGCTGCTGCGCCCCAGCTCCGTGATCGGCGCGCGGCGCGACGCCCGCACCTTCCCGATCGACGACTACGCGTTCAACTGATCGAGCGCGGCGATCAACGCCTCGGCCGCCTTGGCCGGAGCCCCGGACTTCGCCGGTGCCAGATCGTGCGCCGCGCTGACCTCGACGATCGTGGTGGGTCCGGCGACCAGCGCCGCCGCCTCCGCCAGTTCCTCGGGAGTGGCGAACGGATCACGCTTGCCGTGCACGAACACCGTCGGGATCACGATCTCGGGCAGGTGTGCCGTGCGCGCCTTCTCCGGCCGCCCCGGCGGGTGCAGCGGATAGGACGACAGCAGCAGTGCATCGGGCCGGACGGGGCCCTCTGCCACCGCCATCGACGCCATCCGGCCGCCGTAACTGTGCCCGCCCCAGATCACCGGACCGTCGATCTCGAGCAGCGCGGCGGTCTCCGCGAAGGCGGCCCGATCGGCCGCCTGACCCGACGGTGACGGCGGCCCCTTCGGGCGCAACCGTCGATAAGGCAGATCGATGCGGACGGTGCGCACCCCGCGCGGCGCCAATTCCTCGCCGAGCAGGCGCAACATCGCCGCATCGCGATTGCCGCCCGCGCCGTGCGCCAGGATCAGGGTGGCGCGCACCGGACCGTCGGGATCGTGAATGGAGAGCCAGGTCACCCGGCCAGCCTACGGGCAAGTTAACGTGCATTCATGACGCAGACGAAGCAGGGCCCCCTCGCGGGCCTGAAGGTGATCGAGTTCGCGGGCCTGGGCCCCGCACCGCACGCGGCCATGCTGCTGGCCGACCAGGGAGCCGACGTGGTCTCGGTGCAGCGACCCGGCGTGGGCGTGGCCGGACTCACCGGCAAGGCACAGGGCGTCAAGCGCGGCCGCACCATCGTCGAGGCCGATCTGAAGAACCCCGACGACATCGCGAAGATCCTCGACCTGATCGACCGCGCCGACGTGATCGTCGAGGGCTTCCGCCCCGGCGTCATGGAGCGCCTCGGCCTCGGCCCCGACGTGGTGCTCGAGCGCAACCCGCGCCTCGTCTTCGCCCGGATGACCGGCTGGGGCCAGGAGGGCCCGTTCGCGCAGCGCGCCGGCCACGACATGAACTACATCTCGCTCACCGGCCTGCTGCACGCCATCGGCCGCAAGGGCGAGCGCCCCGTGCCGCCGCTGAACCTGGTGGGCGACTTCGCCGGCGGCTCGATGTTCCTCGTCTTCGGCGTGCTCGCCGCGCTGTACGAGCGCAACACCTCGGGCAAGGGGCAGGTGATCGACGTCGCGATGGTCGACGGTGCCTCCCTCATCGGGCAGATGCAGTGGGACTTCCGCGGCCAGGGCATCTGGAGCGATGAGCGCGGCGTGAACACCCTCGACGGCGGCGCGCCCTTCTACGACACCTACGAGTGCTCCGACGGCAAGTACATCTCCGTGGGCGCGATCGAGCCGCAGTTCTTCGCCGAGCTGCTGGACAAGCTGGGCCTCAAGCAGGAGGACCTGCCCTACCAGCTGGATCAGGCGCGGTGGCCCGAGCTCCGGGCCGCGCTGGAGGCCGCGATCAAGACCAAGTCCCGCGACGAGTGGGCCGAGGTCTTCCTCGATTCCGATGCCTGTGTGGCGCCGATCCTCACCTTCGAGGAGGCCCCGAAGCATCCGCACATGGCCGCGCGGAACAACCTGCCGCAGGTGGGCGGCGTGACCGCTCCGGCTCCCGCACCCCGCTTCTCCCGCACGCCCGCCGCGGCGCCGCAGGAACCGTCGGTGGATGTCGCAGACGCCGACACCCTCTGGCGCTAGTCGCATTCTGAAACCGGCGGAATCCGCGGCCTCACGGCGCTGGGCGTCGTATCGCCGCGGATGACGCCGGTTTCGGGAGCGGGTGCTAGCCGACGACGAGCGCGAGGCCGGCGGCGTTGAGCGCGGCCGAGACGTCGTAGAACAGCGATCCATTGGGCTTGGCGGCGCCGTTGAAGGTGGCGGCGCGGCTGGCCAGCCCGAGGGCGGCGTTGTCGGTGCTGCGGACCAGCGGCCCGCCGCTGTCGCCCACCTGGACCGGGATCGTGGTGGCGATGTAGCCGTTGTCCACGCTGATCACCTTGCCGCAGCGCCAGCCCGAGCTCACGCCCTGGCTGCACACGGGATCGCCCGCCTTGGCCACGCCGACACTGGTCGGGCGGATCTTGCCGCCCGGGGTGGCCCGCGCGACCCGCGGATCCAGCTCGAAGACGCCCCAGTCGGGAGCGTTCGGCACGACGAACGTGTCGGAGCTGGTCAGACGTGGAGCCGACGAGGCGATGTTGACGCCGGCGATCCGGCCGTCGACCACCACCTGCTGGCCTTGCGCGCCGCAGTGTCCGGCGTAGACACCCACCCGGGAGCCGTCGCTGCGCTGACCGATGAATCCCACGGTGCAGCCGCGGCCGTCGGCCACGTTGCCGACCATCTTGGACACCGTGAGCACGGAGCTGCCCGGCGTGACCGAGGCGACCGGCTCGGCCTGTGCGGCGGCCGGGACGAGTGCGGCGACCGCCGCCGCGACGGCGAGGGACGCGGCGGCGCTCCGGGCGCGAGGCGCGTGGGTGCGGCGCATGATTCTCCTCGGTTCGGCGGCGGTGGCCCGGGATCGGGCCGGTGGCGGCACGGCTGTGCGACGGTAGCGTGCCACAGCGCGCACCGCGTGTAAACCGAGTTGCCTCTGTTAACTATAGAGGCGAGTGTTGCGTGAGTGAAGAAAAATCTCTACTTCACAGGCTTCGGTGTGACCCAGGTGGTGATCTGCGCGTGCACCACCTCGGTGCCCTTGTTGTCGCGGATCGCGATGTCGACCACCACGTCCTGTCCGGCGGTGATCGCGTCCCAGTCGACCGGCTCCAGGAAGGTGGCCGTCGCGGTGAGCGACGATTCCGCCTTGGCGAGGTAATCCACCTTCATCGACTTCGGCAGCCAGCGGTGGGTGGACGGGGTGGATGCCTCCATCACCATGCCCATGCCGACCTCGGCGAGGTTGCAGGCGGCGATGGCGTGGAAGGTGCCGATGTGGTTCTGCACGAACCACCACTTCGGCCCCTTCACCACGGCGTGCCCGTACTCCAGCTCGGAGACGTAGGGCGTGACCGAGGCGAAGTAGGGCGCCTTGAGCGAGGCGCCGGCGGAGAAGGCGAGCTTGCCGAGCGGCTTATCGCTCAGCTTGCGCCACAGCTTGTACGTGCCGGTGGTGTCAGTCATGGCGCCTACCTTACTCTGCGGTAAGTTCGCGCGCCGCGGGCGGATGTACTGCACAATTGGTCGACGACACGGGGAGGAAAGACAGGCATGAGCGATCCGAATCAGTACGGCGGGACTCCGCCGGGCGGCGATCCGTACGGCCCGACCCACTACGGGCAGCCGCAGTACAGTCAGCAGCCGTACGGCCAGCAGCCCCAGGGGCAGGACCCGTACGGCCAGAGCCCCTACGGGCAACAGCCCTACGAGCAGAACCCGTACGGCCAGCCCTACCAGCAGAATCCCTACGGACAGCAGCCCGGACAGCCGTACGAGCAGAACCCCTACGGCCAGCAACCCGGCTACCCGTCCTACCCGCAGCCCGGTTACCCCCAGGCACCCGGATTCGGCGGCCCGGTGCCGATGACGCGCCCCGGCACCGTGCTCGCGGCGGCACTGATCCTCATCATCATCGGCGTGATCGTCACCCTGCTGCAGGTGTCCAACCTGATCATCGGCGGCAGTGCCCTCGCGACACCGGGCCTCGACGAGTCCACGCTCTCCACGATCGTGGTCGTCACCGCGATCGTCACGCTCGTGATCGCCATCGGCGGGATCGCCGGCGGAACGCTGCTGCTGCTCAAGCGCAGCAAGGCCGCCGCGATCTTCGCGACGGTGGCCGCCGCGCTGATGCTGTTCACCTGCTGGGGGGTCGTGGCGACGATCGCGGTGCCGATCCTGCTGTGGGGGACCGCTTCGGCGAAGGCCTGGTTCGCCGGAACCTGATCACCGCGGCGGATTCGCCGCCAGATCGTCGAAGCCGCGGGTGGCCAGCCGGACGATGGTGTCCTGGATCGTGGGCCACCACTGCGACTTTACGTTGACGGGCGTGCCGTGCGTGGCACCGTCGAGCGAGACCAGCAGCGCCGGCTCCCCGGCGGCCTGGGCGGCCTGGACGAACTCCACCGACTCCTGCGCCGGGACGATGCCGTCCTTGGTGCCGGTGAGCGCCACCGCGGGCATCCCCGGATCGAGCCGCTGGATCGGATTGGCCAGGGCGTACCGGTCCGGCACCTGATCGGGCATGCCGCCCAGCACCATCTTCACGTGGTCGTTCATCCGGGACGAGGTGCGCATGTCCAGCACCCCGGCCATGGAGACGAAACCGCGGGGCACCATCGCCGGCGCTCCGCCCGGGGGCCAGGTGACGCCGGGTGCGCCCTGGGGGAGGGTGCGCCGGGTCGCCGCCCAGGCGGCGAGCTGCCCGCCGGCCGAGTGTCCGACGAAGATCACGTTCGACGCATCCAGTTCGCGCACGCGGTGCGCGAGCGTGGGGACGAAGTCGACCGCGTTGCCCACATCGGTGAAGGTGGTGGGCCAGCCGCCGCCGGAGCCCACGCGCCGGTACTCGATGTTCCACACCGCGAGTCCCGAGGACTGCAGGGCGCGGGCCACGTCGGCCATGTAGCGCTCGGTGGCGCGGGCCTTCCATCCGCCGCCGTGGATCAGCACCACCACGGGCACGCTGCCCCGGGCGTGCCGGCCCGGTGGCAGGTAGAGCCGGCCGTAGTTCTGCGCGGGATCGGCGTTCGGCGCCGGGTAGGTGTAGCGCACCGAATCGTCGCGCACCGGCGCGACCGACTCCGACGCCGCGGAGGAGCTGGGCGCCGACGGGTCGACGGGGCCGATAGTGCAGCCGGACATCCCGGCGCCCAGAGACCCCACCAGGATCAGCGCGCCGAGCTTCTGCGCGGCGCGCTGCTTGGTCATACTCGAATTCTTCCAGAGCATCGGCTCCCGGCGGTGGCGACGTGCGGTGGATCACGGCCGGGGGAGAGCCGCGGATTTGAACCTGAGGCGCATCCGGTGCATACTGGTCAGGTTGCCTTCCGCGGGCGGCGTGGTCTGTTGCGGCTACGACGTGTGCGGGAAGGTATCGCTTGGCCCCCCTCGCGGGTGCCATCCGGTCCGATGGGACCGCCCTGAGAAGGAAATTCCCGGGGTGGAACTTGAGCGACAGTGCGACACGCCCGACCGCGTGGACCGGAGCAATTTGACACATGAACAGCGTCGATCGACTCAACGTTCTCGCCGAGTGCGAGACGGGCCGCCTACGGGCGGCGGTTGCAAGAGCTGTGAAGTGTGCAGGCAAAACGTGAACACTTGACGGAAGAGGACACAGCGTGGCGGGACAGAAGATCCGCATCAGGCTCAAGGCCTATGACCATGAGGCGATCGACGCGTCTGCTCGGAAGATCGTTGAGACCGTGACCCGCACCGGCGCCAGTGTCGTCGGTCCCGTGCCGCTGCCGACGGAGAAGAACGTGTACTGCGTCATCCGCTCGCCGCACAAGTACAAGGACTCGCGGGAGCACTTCGAGATGCGTACCCACAAGCGGCTTATCGACATCCTGGACCCGACGCCGAAGACGGTCGACGCGCTCATGCGCATCGACCTGCCGGCGAGCGTCGACGTGAACATCCAGTAAGCGGCTGCGGAGAACTGATAATGACTGAGAACAAGATCAAGGGAATCCTGGGCACCAAGCTCGGCATGACCCAGGTCTTCGACGAGAACAACCGGGTCGTCCCGGTGACCGTCGTCAAGGCCGGGCCGAACGTCGTGACCCAGATCCGTACCGAGGCCACCGACGGCTACGACGCCGTCCAGATCGCCTTCGGCGCCATCGACCCGCGCAAGGTGAACAAGCCCGTCTCGGGCCAGTTCGCCAAGGCCGGCGTCACCCCGCGCCGCCACATCGCTGAGCTCCGGATCGCCGACACCTCCGATTACGAGGTCGGCCAGGAGCTGGGTGCCGATGTCTTCGAGGACGGCAACTTCGTCGACGTCACCGGCATCAGCAAGGGCAAGGGCTACGCCGGCGTCATGAAGCGCCACGGCTTCGCCGGTCTCGGCGCCAGCCACGGCGCACAGGCCGTGCACCGTGCCCCCGGTTCCATCGGTGGCTGCGCCACCCCGGGCCGCGTCTTCAAGGGCGTCCGCATGGCCGGCCGCATGGGCTCCGACAAGGTGACCACGCAGAACCTCACCGTGTTCAAGGTGGACGCCGACGCCGGCGTCCTGCTGATCAAGGGCGCCATCCCCGGTCGCAAGGGCGGCCTCGTGATGGTCCGTACCGCTGTGAAGGGTGGTGCTCGCGCATGAGCAAGCTGACTCTCGATGTGAAGTCCGCCGACGGCAAGACCGACGGCACCGTCGAGCTTCCCGCCGCGATCTTCGACGTGGAGCCGAACATCGCTCTGATGCACCAGGTGGTCATCGCGCAGCTCGCCGCTGCACGTGCCGGCACGCACTCCACCAAGACCCGCGGCGAGGTCCGCGGCGGTGGACGCAAGCCGTACCGCCAGAAGGGCACCGGCCGCGCCCGTCAGGGCTCGACCCGTGCGCCGCAGTTCGCCGGTGGTGGCACCGTCCACGGCCCGCAGCCGCGTGATTACAGCCAGCGCACCCCGAAGAAGATGAAGGCCGCCGCCCTGCGCGGTGCCCTCACCGATCGGGTTCGCGAGGATCGCATCCACGTCGTCACCGAGCTGGTGGCCGGCCAGGAGGCGTCGACCAAGACCGCGCGCCAGTTCCTCGCTCAGCTGTCCGAGCGCAAGAAGTTCCTCGTGGTCGTCGGCCGCGAGGACCTGACCGCGCAGCGCAGCGTGCAGAACCTGCCGAACGCGAAGTGGATCTACCCCGACCAGCTCAACACCTACGACGTCCTCGACGCCGATGATCTGGTGTTCAGCCGCGAGGCTCTGGGTTCGTTCATCGCGAGCGCATCGAAGACCGAGGAGGCGAACGCCTGATGGCTACCGCAACCATCCCCGCCGACCCGCGGGACATCCTGCTCGCTCCGGTGATCTCCGAGAAGGCCTACGGCCTGATCGAGGACAACACGTACACCTTCCTGGTGCACCCGGAGGCGAACAAGACGCAGATCAAGATCGCCGTGGAGCAGGTCTTCGGCGTCAAGGTCGTCAACGTGAACACCCTGAACCGCCCGGGCAAGCGCAAGCGCACTCGCGCCGGTTACGGACAGCGCAAGAGCACCAAGCGCGCCATCGTGACCCTGAGCGCCGACAGCAAGCCCATCGATATCTTCGGAGGGGCAAGCTAAATGGCTATCCGCAAGTACAAGCCGACCACTCCGGGTCGCCGCGGCTCGTCGGGCTCGACCTTCGACGAGATCACGCGTTCGACCCCGGAGAAGTCGCTGATCCGTCCGCTGCACGGCCGTGGTGGCCGTAACGCGCACGGCCGCATCACCACCCGGCACAAGGGTGGCGGCCACAAGCGTGCCTACCGTCTGATCGACTTCCGTCGTCACGACAAGGACGGCATCAACGCCAAGGTCGCGCACATCGAGTACGACCCGAACCGCACCTCGCGGATCGCACTGCTGCACTACTTGGACGGCGAGAAGCGCTACATCCTCGCCCCCAAGGACCTGAAGCAGGGCGACATCGTCGAGTCGGGCCCGAACGCCGACATCAAGCCGGGCAACGCCCTGCCGCTGCGCAACATCCCCGCCGGCACCGTGATCCACGCCGTCGAGCTGCGTCCCGGTGGCGGTGCCAAGATGGCCCGCTCGGCCGGTGCCAGCATCCAGCTGCTGGGCAAGGAGGGCGCGTACGCGACCCTGCGTATGCCCTCGGGCGAGATCCGTCGCGTCGACGTGCGCTGCCGCGCCACCGTCGGCGAGGTGGGCAACGCCGAGCAGAGCAACATCAACTGGGGCAAGGCCGGCCGTATGCGGTGGAAGGGCAAGCGCCCGACCGTCCGTGGTGTCGTCATGAACCCGGTCGATCACCCGCACGGCGGTGGTGAGGGTAAGACCTCCGGTGGCCGTCACCCGGTGAGCCCGTGGGGTAAGCCCGAGGGCCGCACCCGCAAGAACAAGGCGAGCGACAAGATGATCGTCCGCCGTCGCAAGTCCGGCAAGAACAAGCGCTAGGAGGGAGTTAGAGAATGCCACGCAGCCTCAAGAAGGGCCCGTTCGTCGACGACCACCTCCTCGCGAAGGTCGACGTCCAGAACGAGAAGGGCACCAAGCAGGTCATCAAGACCTGGTCGCGCCGCTCGACCATCATCCCCGACTTCATCGGTCACACCTTCGCCGTCCATGACGGTCGCAAGCACGTGCCGGTGTTCGTCTCGGACAACATGGTCGGTCACAAGCTGGGCGAGTTCGCGCCCACGCGGACGTTCAAGGGCCACATCAAGGACGACCGGAAGGCGAAGCGCCGCTAATGAGCAACGAAGCAGCCACCACCAACCCGACCGCGTCCGCGACCGCCAAGTTCGTTCGCGTCACGCCGATGAAGGCGCGCCGCGTGATCGATCTGGTCCGCGGTAAGGACGCCGAGCAGGCGCTGGCCATCCTGCGGTTCGCGCCGCAGGCGGCGAGCGAGCCGGTCGCCAAGGTGCTCGCCTCGGCGATCGCCAACGCGCAGAACAACCTGGGCATCGACCCGCGCACCCTGGTCGTCTCGGAGGCGTACGCCAACGAGGGTCCGACCATGAAGCGCATCCAGCCGCGTGCCCAGGGCCGCGCGTACCGGATCCGCAAGCGCACCAGCCACATCACCATCGTGGTGGAGTCGCAGGAGTCGAAGAAGCCCGCCGCCAGCCG
This sequence comes from Tsukamurella sp. TY48, assembly GCF_019656655.1. Taxonomy (GTDB): domain Bacteria; phylum Actinomycetota; class Actinomycetes; order Mycobacteriales; family Mycobacteriaceae; genus Tsukamurella; species Tsukamurella strandjordii. The sequence continues at coordinate 2,718,013 of NZ_BPMV01000001.1, forward strand.
TAACAGCCGGAAGGGAGCGTAAGCATGGGTCAGAAAATCAACCCCCACGGCTTCCGCCTTGGCATCACCACGGACTGGAAGTCCCGCTGGTACGCCGACAAGCAGTACGCCGAGTACGTCAAGGAAGACGTCGCGATCCGTAAGAAGCTGACCGACGGCCTCGAGCGCGCCGGCATCAGCAAGATCGAGATCGAGCGCACCCGCGACCGTGTGCGTGTGGACATCCACACCGCGCGTCCCGGCATCGTGATCGGCCGCCGCGGCGCGGAGGCCGACCGCATCCGCTCCGAGCTGGAGAAGCTGACCGGCAAGCAGGTTCAGCTGAACATCCTCGAGGTGAAGAACTCCGAGGCCGACGCCCAGCTCGTCGCGCAGGGCATCGCGGAGCAGCTGAGCAACCGCGTGGCGTTCCGCCGCGCGATGCGCAAGGCGATCCAGTCGGCGATGCGTCAGCCGAACGTCAAGGGCATCCGGGTGCAGTGCTCCGGCCGCCTGGGCGGCGCTGAGATGAGCCGCAGCGAGTTCTACCGCGAGGGCCGTGTGCCCCTGCACACGCTGCGCGCCGACATCGACTACGGCCTGCACGAGGCGAAGACCACCTTCGGGCGGATCGGCGTCAAGGTGTGGATCTACAAGGGCGATGTCGTCGGTGGCCGGCGCGAGCTGGCCGCCCCGTCGAACAACGATGACCGTCGTGGCCCGCGCCGCGAGCGCCCGCAGCGCCCGCGTCGTAGCGGCGCGTCGGGCACCACCGCCACCAGCACCGAGGCCGGCCGCGCCGGTGACGAGGCTGTGACGGCGGCTCCGGCAACGACCAACCAGGAGGGCTGACGCCATGTTGATCCCCCGTCGGGTGAAGCACCGCAAGCAGCACCACCCCAAGCGCTCCGGCGCCGCCAAGGGTGGCACCACTGTGGCGTTCGGTGACTACGGCATCCAGGCTCTCGAGCCCGCCTACATCACCAACCGTCAGATCGAGTCCGCTCGTATCGCCATCAACCGCCACATCAAGCGTGGCGGCAAGGTCTGGATCAACATCTTCCCGGACCGCCCGCTCACCAAGAAGCCCGCCGAGACCCGCATGGGTTCCGGTAAGGGTTCGCCCGAGTGGTGGGTGGCGAACGTCAAGCCCGGTCGCGTGATGTTCGAGATGACCTACCCCAATGAGCAGATCGCTCGCGAGGCCCTGCGCCGCGCGCAGCACAAGCTCCCCTGCAAGACCCGCATCGTGACCCGAGAGGAGCAGTTCTGATGTCGAACACCGTCGCCGCTGATCTCCGCGGTCTCACCGCGGACGAGCTGGTGGAGAAGCTGCGCGAGGCTAAGGAAGAGCTGTTCAACCTGCGCTTCCAGATGGCCACCGGACAGATGAGCAACAACCGTCGCCTGCGCACCGTGCGTACCGATATCGCCCGGATCTACACGATCCTGCGCGAGCGGGAGCTCGGCCTGGCCTCGGGTCCGGAGGGTGACGCCGCATGAGCGAGAACGGAAGCAATGTGACCACCGAGCAGCGCAACAGCCGCAAGGTCCGTATCGGGTACGTCGTGTCCGACAAGATGGAGAAGACCATCGTCGTCGAGCTCGAGGACCGTGTGAAGCACGCCCTGTACGGCAAGATCATCCGCACCACCTCCAAGGTGAAGGCGCATGACGAAGAGGGCCTCGCCGGCGTGGGTGACCGCGTCCGGATCATGGAGACCCGTCCGCTGAGCGCCAGCAAGCACTGGCGTCTGGTGGAGGTGCTGGAGAAGGCCAAGTAAGGCCGGTTTCACACCGCACAGACTCGAAACCCCGGCTCTTCCGCGAGGAAGAACCGGGGTTTCGTCGTTGTCATCAGCCGCAGGAGGCGATGAGTGCGTTCGCCGCCGCGGTGAGCGCACTGTTCGCGGGATTGGTCTTGGGCCAGGTCTGATCCTCGGCGCCGCGTGCCGCCTGATCGGCTCGCAGCGCATCCGCGTAGGCGTCGAGCTTGGACTTGTAGTCGACGAGCAGCGCGCGGATGCTGGGATTCGGGTCCGCGGTCGTGATGATCGCGGGCAGCTTCCCGGTTTCGGTGGCGATCGCGGCGAAGTTCGCCGACATCAGGCCGGCGATGCCCTCCCAGGTCCAGTACGGATCACCCTTGGTGAACGTGATGGTGGCTTCGGATGCGGGCCGGCGGGTGTCGTAACCCGCGCGCCAGGCCCGGCACGCCGACTTACCCGCGGAATCCGCGGCCGCCGCGCGCGAGGATGCGAGCGTGGTCTGGTACGCCGCGACATCGCTGGGATTCGCGGAGCCGGTGCCCGGCACCGTCGCACACCCCGCCAGCGCGGCCACCGCACCGATCACGGCCAGCGCCCCCGCCGCCCTGCCCTTCACAGTTGTCATCGTTGTTCCTCCCCCGGCGCGGCGGAAAAGCCGCGCCTTCGTCACATATTGTCACGGTGGTGGCGGCGCAGGCGAGAGCCCTGCCACTCCCGGTTTTCGGGATGCACGCACCTGCTCGCACGGGTGCTATGCTGGTAGGTGATGCGGAACGCTAACGTTCCGCGCCGTCGTAGGGCTCCCGGGCCCCAGCCGTCTCGCCGCACCCGCGGTTCGAAGACGCCTCCCGGTTCTTTTCTTGCGGCGAACGGACGCGGCCACCGCCGCCTTCGCCACCCACCACCGTTAGGTACAAGCGCACCTTGACTACAACTGTGTCCGCACCCTCTTTCACCGATCTCGGCGTGCCCGCCGACGTCGTCGACGCCCTGGTCGCGATGGACCGGCCCACGCCCTTCCCCATCCAGGCCGACACCCTGCCCGACACCCTGGCCGGCCGCGATGTGCTCGGCCGCGGCAAGACCGGCTCCGGCAAGACCCTGGCCTTCGCCATCCCGCTCGTCGTGGCCGTCGACAAGGCCCGCGGCTCGCGGCGCCGTCCCGGCCGCCCCGTGGGCCTCGTGCTCGCGCCCACCCGCGAGCTGGCCACCCAGATCACCGCCACCGTCGAGCCGCTGGCCAAGGCCCTGGGCCTCAACGTGACCACCATCTTCGGCGGCGTCAAGCAGTCCCGCCAGGAGCAGGCGCTCGGCAACGGCGTCGACATCGTGGTGGCCTGCCCGGGCCGCCTCGAGGACCTGATGCGCCAGCGCATCGTCGACCTGTCCGACGTGGCCGTCACCGTGCTCGACGAGGCCGACCACATGGCCGACCTCGGCTTCCTGCCCGTGGTGACCCGGATCCTGGCCGCCACCCCGTCCGACGGCCAGCGCATGCTGTTCTCGGCGACGCTGGACAACGGCGTCGACAAGCTGGTCCGCAAGTTCCTCTCCGAGCCCGTGATGCACTCGGTCGACCCGGAGAACTCGCCGGTGGCCGATATGACCCACCACGTCTTCGAGGTGAGCGGCAAGGACGACAAGACCGAGCTGGTGCGCGTGCTCGCCTCCGGCATGGGCCGCCGCATCCTGTTCACCCGCACCAAGCACCAGGCCAAGAAGCTGGCCAAGCAGCTCACCGCGCAGGGCATCCCCGCACGTGATCTGCACGGCAACCTCAGCCAGCCGCAGCGCGACCGCAACCTGGAGGCCTTCAGCACCGGCACCGCCCGCGTGCTCGTGGCCACCGACATCGCCGCCCGCGGCGTGCACGTGGACGACATCGAGCTGGTCGTGCACGTCGACCCGCCGGCCGAGCACAAGGCCTACCTGCACCGCAGCGGCCGCACCGCCCGCGCCGGCAGCGCCGGCACCGTGGTCACCGTGATGCTCTCCGAGCAGAAGCGCGACACCGTGGCGCTGCTGAAGAAGGCCGATATCAGCGCCCGCCCGGTCGCCGTGACCGCCACGGCGCCGGTCGTCACCGATCTGGTGGGGGAGCCCGCCCCGTTCGTCACGCCCGCACCCGAGCCCGCGCCGCAGCAGCAGCCGCGTCGTCGGTCCTCCGGTGGGCAGCAGCAGGCGCGTCCGCCGCGGTCGCGTCGCGGTGAGCCGCACCCCGGTGGCCGTGGCGGCCAGTCGCGCGACGGTCAGCCCCGCGGCGGCCAGCAGCGCAGCGGTGCCGGACAGTCCCGCGGCACGCAGCAGTCCCGCGGTGCGCAGCAGTCGCGCGGCGGCCAGCAGCAGCGTCGTCGCGCCACCCGCCCGGCGGGCTGATCCGACGCGCCTGGCGCGCATCGCATCCGCTCCACTCGAACGCACCCCGTACGCGGGGTGCGTTCGCGTTTTCCGGGTGCGGGACTCAGCCCTCGCGGCTGATCCGGAGCACCTCGTCCTCGGTGGGCGGGGTGGCCGGATGATGGCTCAGGCACATCGGTGCGTGCAGCCGGATGGTGTCGTTGCCGGTGCCCAGGTAGAAGTCGCCGGGGCCGAGGCCGCCGATGGCGTCGATCCGGCCGCCGCGGGCCGCCGCCAGATCCTTCGCCGCCTGGATCTGCACGGGCGCATTGAGTTTCCCGTACAGGTGGGTGGCGCTGTTGCCGACGATCTTGTTGTGCAGGCCGGTGGGGGACTGGGTCGCGAAGACCAGCCCGAGCCCGTACTTGCGGGCCTGGGAGGCCAGCAGTAGCGTCGATTCGGTGGACGGCTTCACGGCCCCCGACGGCGCGATCTGCTGCGCCTCGTCCATCACCAGCAGCCAGCCCAGCGGACGATCGCCCGCGGGGTGCCGCTTGATCCACGAGAACAGCGCGAGTTGCAGCTGCGAGACGAAGGTCTGGCGCTGCGTCTCGTCCGGCAGCCCGATCAGGCTGATCACCGAGATCCGTGCCCGATTGCCGGTACTCGGGGTGAGCAGTGCCGATGGGTCGACCGCCTGCCCCTCGCCGCCCAGCAGCGGATTGTTGATCAGCGCCGCCTGCAGGTTGTTCGCCATATCCGGTGCCAGCTTGTCGGCGCTGGGCAACTGGCTGCGGTCGGCGTCCCAGTCGCGCAGGAAGGCGATGAATCCCTGCACGGTGGACCGGTCGGCCTGCCGCCCGTACGCGGTGAGCGATTCGCGCAGGATCGCGCGCTGCTGTTCGCGCCGCTGGCCGGACAGTCCCACGTGCTGTTCCAGCGCGCTCGCGCACGCCTCGACGGCCATGGCGAAGCCCTCGCGGGCCTCCTGCGCCTCCAGGTCGGTGCCGTCCATCCCGGCGCGCAGCGCGGCGAAGTCCGGGATCGGCTGCAGCACCAGCGGTCTGGCGGACGGGCGGTTCGGCGTCCACACCACCACCTCGGTGTCGCCGAGGTAGGCGTCGGCCCGGTCGGCATCGCCCGGCCACCAGCCCGACGGTGCCTGCGGCCAGGCCTCACCGAGGCGGGAGAGGTCGTTGTTGGGGTCCAGCACGATCGCCGAGGTACCACGCAGCGCGCACTCCTCGATGAGCCGGCGGATCAGCACCGTCTTGCCCGAGCCGGAGCCCGCGAAGATCGCGACGTGCTTGCGCAGGTCGGCCGGGTTCACGGCGATAGCCCGCTCGTCCGGGGCGAGGCCCAGCGCGATCGGCTGCTCCGGGGCGGCGGGCAGCGGTCCGGCCGGTCCGGCGCTCGACGGTGCCGCGGGCTCGGGGCGGGCGGGTTCCGGGCGGGCCGGTTCGGAGCGGACGGGTTCCGGGCGGGCGGGTGCCGGGGTGCCGGAGAACATGAGATCGGCCATCGCGCTGGACAGTCCGCCCACCTTGCCCACGGCGTCGCCGGGGACCAGTGCGCGGGCCCGGCGGGCGGCGTTCGTTGCCGCATTCGACCGATCATGCACCGCACCGGGTTTCGCCTCCAACCCGGCGAACAGTCGCAGGCCGTGCGCCGGACGCCGCGCCGTGAGCCACTCGTCGAGGCCATCGGGCGCGCGATCGATCAACCGGCCGAGCGCCTCCAGTGTCGCGAGATCACCCTCGTCCAAGGGTAATTGCTGGGCGCCGCGCTCGATCGCATCCGCGATCACCGCCGATGCCTTGGGGCTGGTGGGCCACGGCGTGGAGCGCAGCAGGAAGAGTTGGCGGCGGTCCTGCCCGGCCACCAGGCCCGCGCCGATCGCCGCGGACTGCACCCGGTTGGTCACCGCCACCGGGTTCGCCGCGGGCACCGCGCGGAAGGCCCAGTGCTGCTCGTCCTCGGTCCGGCCGGCGAGGCGCCGCCGCAGCCGCGCATCGAGTTGCCTTCCGCCGCGCTCGATCTGGAAGCCTTCGCCACCGTCCTCGCGGGTCCACGCCCGCAGTCCGGCATTGAGCAGGTGGGCCATCGCACCGTCGGCCGCGGCCTGATCGGTGGCGACCTCGCCGACTCGGGCGCGCACCCGCAATGCCTCGAATTCGGCGTCCAGCTTCGTCAGCAGATCCTCGGGGGCCACCGCCACCGGTTCAACGGGACGGACCGCAGCCGCGGCCGGTACGGGGCGGGCGGCACCGTCCTCGAAGGAGGTCAGCTCGAACACCGAATGCGTGGCGAGACAGGAGCGGATGTGCCCGTCGACGCGGGTCAGCAGGTCGCGCGGGGTGTGGTGCACGGCGGTCGCGAAGGCCTCGGGCGCCACCGGCCAGGTGGGGTGGGGCGGCGTGAACTCCTTCGCCCGGTACGCGGCGGTGAGCCGGCGCTCGACGATGGCGCGGGCCACGGCACCGTCGGGCAGCGATTTGAGCGGGCCCACCACGCGGAACCGATCGGCCACCGAGGCGGTGGCGCGGGTCTGCAGCGTCTCCCAGGCGGTGGGCAGCATGCAGGCCACGGTCACGGTGCGGTACAGGCCCTGCCGCAGCGCCATCAGGCCGTGGCCGATCTGCTCGACCACCTCGTTCTCCCCGGCCGGTCCCTCGGCGCCGGGGGCGCCCAGGGTGGCGGCGGACTGCGCGAGCAGCGTGTCGATCTGGTCGACCGCGAACACGGTGGCGCCGGTCTCGGCGAGGAAGGCGGAGATCGCGCGCACTGTTTCCACGGCCGGGAAGCCGTGCGCGGGCAGGCCCCAGTGCAGCCGCTCCGCCGCCGTCTCCTCGACCTCGATGTCGTCGAGGAAGGCCGAACCCAGATCGGCCAGACGCGAATCCGGGGAGGCCAGCAGCACCAGGGCGCGTAGCACGCCGTGGTACTGGCGCACCTGCGGCCGCCGGTTCGACATGGCCGTGACGAGCGCGTCGAGCGTGTCCGGGGTGGGGGCGGCGTCGCCGGAGAACTCGCGGCGCTGCGCGCGGGAGAGCCCGGCCTCGTCGGACAGCAGCCAGATCAGCTGCGCCAGCTGGGTCGGATGATCGCGGGCGGGCCGCAGCAGCGAGCTGCGCAGCGAGGTGAGCGCCGCGCGCCAGAAGTCCGACGAGTCCAGCAGCTCCAGCAGCACGAAGTAGTGGCCGTGGCTCTGCACCTCGTCGCGGAACCGGGTGAGCAGGTGCGTCTTTCCCGTGCCCGCGTTGCCGGTGATCACCAGGCCGGTGGGGCAGGGTCCGGTGGAGGCCACCGCGTCGCCCAGCGAGTCCTCGAGGTCGTCCCAGACATCGGTGTGCAGGCCGTCCACGTGCAGATCGGTGGCTGAGTCCCACACCTCCTCGTAGGTGGGCGCCCAGTTCAGCCGGACGGAACGCAGCGCCGCGCGCTGGTCGTCGGTGAGGCTCATCGGGTCACTCGGATCGCGTGCAGCTCACGGCCGCCCAGGATCAGCGCGGCGGCGCGATCGTCCGCGGTGAGCGCCTTGAGATTGTCCTCGGCCACGATGTCGACCCCCGGTTCCGGATACAGCTCGCGCAGCGCCGCATCGACGGCGTCGCGCGGCAGGTCGGGCAGGTTCGCCCGCAGTTCTCGCAGGGTGAGCCAGGCCCCGGGCCGGGCCGCCGCGCGCTGGTAGGCGGCGCGGATCGTCTCGCCGGTCACGGCGCCGCCCGCACCGGTGGCCGGCAACAGCACCTCGCCCAGGGCGAGGGATTCGCGGCGCAGGTACCGGCCCAGCCCGCCCGCCAGGGTGAACAGTGCCCGGGTCGACGGTGCGCTGCCCGCCGGGGGATCGGACTCCAGCAGCTCGGCGGCGGCGGCCCAGCCGCGGTCGGTGAGGGCGAGCACCGTGGACCGGCGCGCACCGTCGGTCACCTCCAGCAGGCCGCGCTGCACCAGCTTGGCGCGTGAGCGTGCCTCCAGGGCCGGGCCGAGCTGCTTGAGATCGGGATTGCGGACGGGGCCGGCCACCGCGGCCAGCACCAGCAGCGCCGACGCCTCCGTGCCGGTGAGCCCCGCGGTGAGCTCGCTCATCTCGTCCCCCTTCGGCGGCGTCCGCCCGTGATCGCCCGTCACCGGAAAGTATGGTCCGTGGCCCGGCCGGCCGCGCCCGGACCCACACCGGCGACGCTACGCGGTCCGGCGGGCCCCGGGCGAGCGGATCACCGCACCGAGGGCAGGTCGGCCCGAATCACCTTGTCCAGCAGCTGGTCGTAGCCGTACTGCTGCTTCGCCGCGGCGACCAGGCGGTCGCGCTCCTCGGGCGCCGGATCGCCGATGAGCTGCTGCACGGCCTCGTACGGGCTCGCACCCGCGACGATCCGGTCGCGCCACGCGGTGCCGTTCGTGCGCTCCAGCAGGCGTCCCAGGACGGCCCCCACCTGGTAACTGCGGTTGCCCGTGAGGTAGTTGAACAGGTCACGCGAGTCGTCGGGAACGCGGTTCGGGTGGTCGTCGTCCTGGCCGCCCTCGGTGACGAAGGCGTCCTCGGCGAAGCGGGCGGTTCCCTCGTAGCTCTCCTGCTCCCGTTCCACTGCGCGCACGCCGGGCTGCTGCTGATAGCGGGTGGCGCGGAGGGCGAGGAAGCTGCGCAGGGTGGCGCGCGCATCGTCGGCGGTGGTCGCGGGCTGCGCCAGTACGCGGTCCTCCACGAGGGCGAGAGCGTGCACGGAGGCGGGATCGCGGGGGTAGGTCATCGGGTCCTCCTGGCCGGGGGCGAGGCCGAAGGTGCCCTGGTACGTGTGGAAGGCCTCGTGCACGTCCACCCGGGACAACAGCCACTTCGTCGGGTCCCAGGTATCCCGGGCGCCGGGACCGTAGTTGTAGCTGATCACGCCGTTGTCGACGGCGAAGAAGGGGACCTCGGCGAGGGCGTCGATTCCGGGGCCGGAATCGATCCGGTACACCGGCTGCAGGCCCAGCTCCTTCGGGAGGTCGACGGGGGTGGCCTTCCCGAGGGCGGTCGGGTTCGGGTGGCCGATGGCGTAGGCGTACGTGGGCTTCTTGGCGCCCGCAGGCAGGGCGCCGAGCACCCGCGGTTGCCGGTCCGGCCGGAACGCGGGCGCCCAGATCTCGCCGGCGCGCTCGGTGAAGGTGCGGGTGATGAACGCGAGCTGGGTGAACAACTGCCGGTCGGTCTCGGGGAGGCTCTGCCAGACCTTCGAATCGAAGGCGCGCGGTTGGACGACGGTGTCGCTGCGTGCGGGCGGGGGCGCGGGAGCGGGTTCGTCGATGGTGGAGCATCCGGCGGTCAGCCCGACCAGCAGGGAGGCGAGGACGACGAGGGTCAGCGGTACGTAGCGGTGGCGTTTCATGGTCCTGAGCCTGGTGCGGCAGGGGGTGCACCGGCATCGGACGAATGGCCGGTATTGCGGGTCGACGGTCCGCCGATCGGCGGGCGCGGGCGCGCCGCGGTGCCGCCCAGGAACGATTTGAAACTGACCTGCGGTTTCGCCTATCATGGACGGGTTGCCTGTCGCCTCGCGCGTCGGGTGACGGACCGCGCGTGTTCGGGTCGGTAATCCGGCGCGCATGAAAATCCAGGTCTGAGGAGACAAGCTAGTGATTCAGCAGGAATCGCGAGTGCGTGTCGCCGACAACACCGGGGCGAAGGAAATCCTTTGCATCCGCGTGCTCGGTGGCAGCTCGCGCCGCTACGCCGGCATCGGTGACGTCATCGTCGCCACCGTCAAGGACGCGATCCCCGGCGGCAACGTCAAGCGCGGCGAGGTCGTCAAGGCCGTGATCGTGCGCACCGCCAAGGAGCGCCGCCGTCCGGACGGCTCGTACATCAAGTTCGATGAGAACGCCGCCGTCATCATCAAGAACGACAACGATCCTCGTGGCACCCGCATCTTCGGCCCGGTCGGCCGCGAGCTGCGCGACAAGAAGTTCATGAAGATCGTCTCGCTGGCTCCGGAGGTGCTCTAACCATGAAGGTGCACAAGGGCGACACCGTTCTCGTGATCTCGGGACCCGACAAGGGCGCTAAGGGCAAGGTCGTCGAGTCCTTCCCGAAGGCCGACAAGGTCCTCGTCGAGGGCGTCAACCGGATCAAGAAGCACACCAGCACTTCCGCCACCGCGCAGGGCGGGATCGAGGTCAAGGAAGCCCCGATCCACGTCTCCAACGTGATGGTCGTCGACTCGGACGGTAACCCGACCCGCGTGGGCTACCGGACCGACGAGGAGACCGGCAAGCGCGTGCGGATTTCCCGCAAGAACGGGAAGGACATCTGAGATGACTACCTCTGAGAAGACTCAGCCGCGCCTGAAGGCGCGCTACCGCGCCGAGATCAAGGACGCGCTGAACACCGAGTTCAACTACGACAACGTCATGCAGATCCCCGGCGTGGTCAAGGTCGTCGTCAACATGGGCGTCGGCGACGCCGCCCGCGACGCCAAGCTGATCAACGGCGCCATCAAGGACCTCGAGCTGATCACCGGCCAGAAGCCGGAGGTCCGCAAGGCCCGCAAGTCCATCGCGCAGTTCAAGCTGCGTGAGGGCATGCCGATCGGTGCGCGCGTCACGCTGCGCGGCGACCGCATGTGGGAGTTCCTCGATCGCCTCACCTCGATCGCGCTGCCCCGTATCCGCGACTTCCGCGGCCTCAACGGCAACCAGTTCGACGGCAATGGCAACTACACGTTCGGCCTGAACGAGCAGTCGATGTTCCACGAGATCGACGTGGACAAGATCGACCGCCCGCGCGGTATGGACATCACCGTCGTCACCACTGCCACCAACAATGAGGAAGGCCGCGCGCTGCTCAAGCACCTCGGCTTCCCCTTCAAGGAGAACTGAGCCATGGCAAAGAAGGCGCTGGTCAACAAGGCCAACAAGAAGCCGAAGTTCGCCGTTCGCGCGTACACCCGTTGCAACAAGTGCGGCCGGCCGCACTCGGTGTTCCGTAAGTTCGGCCTCTGCCGTATCTGCCTGCGCGAGATGGCGCACGCGGGCGAGCTCCCCGGTGTGCACAAGAGCAGCTGGTGAGTAGTTCCCGGTAACGGGAACCCGATTCACGCGAGGGCGCGCCTCCACTTCGGTGGGGGCGCGCCCTTCGTCATGGGCGCCCCGCGTGGTTCGCGGACGGCGTAAACGCGCCTCGAACAGGCGACATGCGTCACGAATCCGGTAACGGACTTTCCCCGTTACCGATCGGTTAACTAGTATTTCACCTCATGTTGGTGCGTGCAGACCAGGCGCTACCACGCGAGCCGCGTGGGGAGCGGCCCGACCGTCGGTGGGGACGGCGTGAGTGGACCTGGGTGGTCGTGGTCATGGTGGGCTTCGTGCTCGCCGTGGAAGCCGCCGCCCTGGCCTACGGACTCCGCGGGCCGGTGCGGCTCCTGGGCGACGACTTCGTGGGCCGCCCCGTTGCGGGTGAGGTGAAGGTCGCGGGCCTCGCGCTCGCCGTCATGTGCATGCCGCAGCGGTTCCGCTGGCCCTTCCTCGGCACCATCGCCGGCGTCGAAGTCCTGTTCAACCTCCAGCGCTACCTCGCGGGCGTGCACCTGCACTTCGGCAACGGCGTCATGTGGGCGCTGGCCGGCCTCGCGATCTACGCGCTGTGGAAGCTCACCGGCCGCGAGCAGGAGGCGGTGCTCAAGGCCGTCGGCATCGCCGCCATCCTCATCGTGACCAGCCGGGTGGCCGGGGTGTGGCTCGAACTCACCATGCAGGCGCTGCCCTTCGTGGCCGATTGGTTCGTGGAGGTGGCCGACCGTGCGCTGGGCAGCCCGTCGTGGGTGATGGGCCGGTTCGTGAACGAGCACCAGTGGTACCTGTGGCTGATCACCAAGGTGTACACCTACCTGCCCGTGGGCGCGGCCGTGGTCGCGTACTTCCAGCTGCGCCGCAGCTCCACCGAGGGCTTCCCGCGGCATCACATCGTGCGATCGTTCATCCTGATCGGCGCCATCGGGCCGATCGTCTACTTCCTGTTCCCCGTGGTCGGTCCCGCCTACGCCTTCGGCAATCAGGTGCCCGGTGCCGCCTGGCTGGACGTGTGGCCCAACGTGGTGCCCAGCTCGCTGGAACCGATCTCCGCGTACTACAGCCAGTTGGCGCCGCGGAACTGCATGCCCAGCCTGCACACCGCGTGGGCCACGGCCATCCTGCTGCACGCGCTGCGCGGACCGCGGCTGCTCAAGGCCTTCGGTGTCTTCTGGTTCGTGTGCACGATCTCGGCCACGCTCGGCATCGGCGCCCACTACGGCATCGACCTGGTGGCCGGATTCATCTTCGCGCTCACGCTGGAGACGGCGCTGGTGCGGCCCGAGGACGGCTGGCATCGCCGGCGCCTGGTGACCATCGCCGGGGGAGCGAGCGCCTTCGCCGTGATCCTGCTGGCCACCCGCTACCTCAGCGTGCCCATGGCGCAGAGCGGCCCGGTCGCGGCGATGCTGCTGCTCGGTGCCGCCGCCGCGATGGCCTACGCCTTCTACCGGGTCGCGTACCCGGAGGCCTCGGAGACCCGCCTCGGCGCGGTGGTCGACGGTGCCGTGCCCGCGGTGCTGCCGGATTCGGCGCAGGCGCCTCGTCTGCGCGCCTGACCGCGCGATAGGTTCTCCTGGTGAGCGGGAATCGGCAGCGACGCGGGCGGGGACCGGTCATCGCGGTGGCCGCGGCCGCCGCCCTCATCGCCCTCATGGTGCTGCGCCCGGTGGGGCCGATACCCCTGTTGCTGCTCGGTGGCGTGGCGGCGCTGGCGCTGATCATCGGGGTGTCCGGCGGCGGGAGCCCGACGGCGGGTCTGGCTCAGCCCCACGCGGCCCCCACCGGGCGGCCCCGTCCGTCGGCGCGCGCAGCCGCGCCCGCACCGAAGCCGAGCCGGCGCGAGCGCTGGGACCGCGCCCGCACCCGGCACGACGAGGTGCTCTCGGAGTACGGCGCCTACGAGCTCGATCCCGAGATGCTGCTGCGCTTCCCGGCCATGTGGGACCTCGGTGCCGAGAAGGTGATGGCCTTCCACGACGCACTCGATCACGCCGGAGCGCTGCGCACCGACGATTTCCCCGGCGATACGGCCCGCGCCGATGAGTACGCCGAGGCCGTCACCGATCTGCGCGCCGCGTGGTTCGCCGCGGATCGCTACGCCCGCAGCACCGGTGTCGACAATCTCGCCCCCGAGGATGCCCGGGATCTGGATCGCGGCCTCAAGCTGTACCGGCACGCCCAGGCGGCGCAGGCCGAGGAACGTGCCGCCTACCTCGATCAGGTGGTGTCCACGGTGGACCGGCTGGTGGATCGCGGCGTGATCACCCGCACCCCGGCTCTGCGCGCGGAACTGGAGAGCCGCGCCCGCAAGGCCATCGAGGGATAGTCCGTTCGATCCTCGAACCGACCGTCGTGCGAATGCGACGCGCGTGTGAAGGTTTGTTACACATGTGACTGATGTTGCGTATGGTGTTGGTGTGGATATGACGCGCAGGGCGATGCTCGCCATGGCGGCAGCCACCGTTCCGGCGACGATGCTCGCCGCGCGGGCGGCCGCCGACCCCGGATCAGGACCCGGCTCGGGCGGGACGGTGCCCGGTACTCCCGGTGCGGCCCCCGCCGCTGCGGCGACGCGCTGGACGCCGGAGCGCGCGCAGCAGTGGCGCCAGCAGGTCGGCTGGATGGTGGGCTGCAACTTCATCAACGCCAACGCCGGGAACCAGTTCGAGATGTTCCAGGCGCAGACCTTCGACACCAACCGGATCAACACCGAGCTCGCCTGGGCCCGCGGACTGGGGATGAGCGTGATCCGCGTCTTCCTCCAGGATCAGCTGTGGACAGCCGACCCGGCCGGGTTCAAGCAGCGGCTCGACACCTTCCTGTCGATCGCCGCCGCCAACGGCATTCGCACCATGTTCGTGCTCTTCGACTCCTGCTGGGACCCGAACCCCAAGCCCGGTGTGCAGCGCGAGCCCACGCCCGGCGTGCACAACTCGACCTGGGTGCAGAGCCCCGGCGCGGCCGGACTCACCAATGCCGACACCAGCGCGCTGCAGGCCTACGCCACCGGCGTGGTCTCCGCGTTCGCGCAGGATCCGCGCGTGGTGGCCTGGGACGTGTGGAACGAGCCGGAGAACCTCGCCGATTCGTACCCGCTGAGCCCGCCCGACAAGGTGGCCCGCGTGGCGCAGTTGCTGCCCAAGGCCTTCGAGTGGGCGCGGGCGGGCAATCCCTCGCAGCCGCTCACCTCGGGCGTGTGGGCCGATACCCGGCCGGAGATCCGCACCATCCAGCTGGAGCAATCCGATGTGATCAGCTTCCACAGCTACGATCCGCCGGAGAAGTTCCGCGCCATGGCCGCCGATCTGGCGAAGCAGGGGCGGCCGCTGCTGCTCACCGAGTACATGGCCCGCCCGCAGGGCAGCCGGATCGAGACCATCCTGCCGATCTGCAAGGAACTCAAGATCGACGCCATGCAGTGGGGATTCGTGGCCGGCCGCAGCCAGACCTACTACCCCTGGGACTCGTGGAAGCAGCCGTACGTGGGCGTGCGCCAGCCGCAGGAGTGGTTCCACGACATCCTCTGGCCCGACGGTAAGCCGTATCGGGACGCCGAGATCGCGACGATCCGGCAGCTCACGGCCGGCACCGTCCCGCCGGCCCCCGCGGCTCCGGCCGCTCCCGCCGCCCCGGCCGCCCCGGGCCAGGCCCCGGCTCCGCAGCAGGCAGTGGCTCCGCAGCAGCAGGCCGCGCCCGCACCGGCACCGCAGCAGCCGCCCCCGGCCGCGCAGTAGCCGTCGGCCGCGATCGGGGTCAGCCCGTGCGGACGAAGGCCCCGTCGAGCCGGTAGTAGGCCGACGCATTCGACCCCGGCCCGAGGCTGACCCGCATGATCGGCGCGGCGACCCGCGACGACGGGGCCTCCCGGTCCTGGTCGATCTCGAGTCCGATCGCGTGCGCGTCGATGGGCGGGACTGAGAAGCGTCGCTCCACATCGGCCCGCGCCCGCTCGATCCCGGCGGGGTCGACCGCGGTCAACGCGAACGAAGTGGCACTCGTCGAGCCGACGGGCCGCAGCGCGATCTCGGGGAACCGGCCCACGACCTCCGTGAGGGTGCCGCTGCGGCCCGGACCGTCCACGCGGATCTCGAGCACGCCGCGCGCGGAGCCGGACGGCCCGACGGAGCCCACATTGCTCCCGAAGGACTTGTACTCGAAGCTGTCGATCACGGGCCGGTTCGGGTCGATCCCGTTGTCGCGCAGCAGTCGCTGCGCGACGGGGAGCGCACCGTCGACCTTCGCGAGTGCCAGGTTGTCGGGCAGGTTCCCGGACGGATCGGCCTCGGCCGTGAAGTCGGCGACGGCGATCGTGGCCACGAGGCGCTTGTCCGAGCTGCGGCGCCCGATCTCGATCTTGTCGGAGCGGTCGTCGGACCGATCCACGCCGAGTGTGGTCGCGGCGGCGCGCGCCTTCGTCGCCGCCGCGGCCAGATCGAGGCCGGCGATATCGGCGGCGCGGAAGGCCGCATCGGCCCGATCCGTGGTGGAGCTGCGGCTCGGCTGGTTCCACGACGGCGTGCCCAGGCGGGAGTACTGGAACCAGATCGATTGGCCCTTGGCCAGATCCAGCAGCCGGATCTGCGTCCAGTTCTCGTCGATCTCGATGCGGAGGATCGCGTTGGTGCTGCCCGGAAAGAGCTCCTCCGCCTTCGCGAGCACGGTGCGCAGCTCCATCGACGGGTCGACGACGGCCTTCTGCTTCGCTGCCCCGAGCGCGGAGGTGCTGCGTTCCTCGGAGATCACGGCGACGGCGGGAATGCCGGCGGACAGCACGAGGATCCCGGTGATCAGCAGGCTCACGGCCACGGTGCCCGACGGTGCCCGTCGCAGCCGGTAGGCCAGCGCGACGATCGCCGCCACGGTCCCCACCGCCCAGATCGTGGCCGCGGTGCCGCTGCTCACGCTGGCGCCCACGAGACCCACCGTGGTCACCGCCACCAGCGCCACGGCGGCCGTCGACGCCTGCTTCGCGGTCAACTCGCCCTCTGCCACGTCGATCAGGGTATCCGTCGCCGTCGTGCACGAATCAGGGTGAGCCCAACGCGTGTGTTCGCAAGTGCAGGCAACTTACGGTCGCGCTATCGGGGCCGTCCGGCTCCCGGGCCAACGAGGAGACCACCATGACCGCTTCGACCACCGGCGCGCTCACCGCCATCATCGACGTCACCCGCGACGCCGTCACCCGCAACACCGCCAACGCCCACGTGGTCTTCTCGGCCTCGGCGGTGCCGCAGGGCACCGTCGGCAGTGTGACCACCGCCCGGCAGCACAAGCTCGCCGTCGATGAGCCGCCCACCCTCGGCGGCGAGGACACCGCGATCAACCCGGTGGAGGCGTACCTCGGTGCCCTGCTCGCCTGTCAGGTGGTGACCTACCGCTTCTACGCCGACAAGCTCGGCGTCACGATCGACGAGCTGGCGCTCAGTGCCGAGGGCGATCTCGACGTGCGCGGCTTCTTCGGCCTCGACGAGAGCGTGCGTCCCGGTTTCACCGCTGTCCGCGTCACCGTGAACATCTCCGGCCCGGACTCCGAGGAGCGCTACCGCGAGTTGACCGACACCGTCGATGCGCACTGCCCGGTGCTCGACCTCACCCAGAACTCGACGCCCGTCACCACCACGCTGGTGGTCGGCTAGCTGCCGGAGCCCTCGCCGGCGGAGGAGGTCGCCTTCTCGGTGGCCTCCGCCGTCGTGGCGGTCCCGGCATCGGCCGGCGTGGCCGACGGTGCGGTAGCGCCGGTTTCGGTAGCGCCGGTTTCGGTGGTCGACGGTGCGGGCGTCGCCTCGGTGCTCGGGGTCTCCGGTTGCGCGGTGGCCGTTGCGGGCGTGGTGGACGATGCCTCCGGAGCCGGCGTGGTGGTGGCGGCCGGGGCCGACGGCTCGGTGGTCGCGGCAGCCGGGGTCGAATCCGCCTCGGTGGAGACCTCGGGTGTCGCCGCGTTCGCCGTCACGCCGGCGGCGATGGCAGGCGCGGGTTCGGTGGCGGGCTGCTCGATCGCCGGCGTGACGGGGCTCGCGAACACCGGCTTGGGGATCACGGAGTCGGCGTCGACGTTCGGGCCGAACAGGCTCAGGAGCCGGTTCAGCTGGGTGTCCGGGATGGTGGGCCCCACGACGGGCGGAGCGGCGCCCTCGATCTCGGCGATCAGCTGTCGGTATCGCGCGAGCGGGCTCGCGGTGGCGACGACGGGTGTCTCGGGCGCGGTGGTGATCGCGACCTTGCCGGTGGCGAAGTAATCCAGCACGGCCTGGTTGAGCACGCCGTCGGTTCGGCGGAACAGGCCGTGGTCGCCGCCGTCGACGGTGATGAGGTTGCCGCCCAACTGGTCGGCGAGGACGCGTCCGCCGGCAGCCACGGTGGCGGGGTCCTTGAGGCTCTGCAGCAGCAGGGGAGCGGTGGTGAGGCCGGCGCCGGAGAACTCCGGCGTCTTCACGTACCCGTAGCCCATGAAGCGATAGCCTTCCGAGATCATGTACTTGGCCTGGATGCTGGCGCTGGACTCGCCGGCCGCGATGGCATCCTGGTAGGCCTTTTCGGCGGCCTCCTGAAGCGCGACGTACTTCGGATCGGGTTCGGTGCCGGCAGGATTCTTGGCGGCGGTAATCGAGTTCTCGTTCACCGCGGTCCCCTGGTAGCCGGACAGTCCGGCGCCGTCGCTGACCATGGCCGACCTCGGGGCGAGTCGCTTCGCGAAGGCCTGGATCTCCTCCACCGACACCTTGTTCGCCTCGATGAGCTTCATGACCGAGGCTTCGGCCAGGGGACGCATGGCGAAGTCGATCTGCGCGGCGTAATCCGACCAGCTGGAGCGGTCGTACGCCATGGAGAGCGCGTTGGTCATCAGGCCGCTGTCGCCGTACCCACGGGCGGCGTCGAGTGAGTACACCTCTCCGGATTTCACGGCGGCGGCCAGGCGCGCGGCGTAGTCGATCTTGGACACGCCCTGGATCACGGTGTTGAGGTCGGCAAGGATCGCCGCGGCGGAGGGGCGGAGCTTCTCGGGGAGGTCGGCCTCGCGGAGTGCGGGTGGCAGGTAGTTGTAGACCCAGGAGTTCGAGTCCTCCATGAGGCGTGCCGTGTTCCAGGCGGAGTACACCTTGTACGGGGTGTCGCCGAGGCCGAAGACCTCGTTGTTGGCGGCTGCCCAGTCGAAGAAGTCGTACAGCCGCCGTTCCATCGCGAGCGCGCTGGCAGCGATCTTGAAGGTGCCACCCCCGATTCCCAGTGTGGCGGGGTTGACGTTGGAATCGAGCACCATCTTGTCCACGTTGCTCGGGAACAGGGTGGCGTAGGCGGCGCCGAGTTGGGTGCCCCAGGAGGCGCCGTAGTAACTGATCTTGTCCACGCCCATGGCCTTACGGAGTTCATCCATATCGCGGGCCACGTTCTCGGTGGTGAGCGTTCGGCGGTAGGCCTGATCGGCTACTTCCTCACACTCGGTCTTGGTGCTGCACACGTCGCTGGTGGCGTGTTCGAGGCCGCGCGGTTGCAGGGCGATGAGGGCGTAGTCGCGGTACATCTCGGTGGGGGTCCCGCCGAAGAAGTCCTTCCTCCAGAAGTCCAGGGCGGAGCCGCCCGGTCCGCCGGGGTTGCCGAGGATCACGCCCTTGGGGGTGCCGGTGGGGAGGAAGCCGGTGGCCAGGATGTTGAACGTGCCGGCGGACGGGTTGGCGTAGTCCATGGGCACGGTGATGGTGGTGCACTTCGCCGCCGCACCGTCCGGTCCGGTGACGACCACATCGGCGGGGCAGTCACCCCAGGTGGCCGTGGAGGCGGTGGTGGTGGCCGCTGCCGGTGCCAGGGTGAAGCCGACGGAGGGAACCAGGGTGACGATCATCGCGGTTGCGAGGGACATCCCGAGTGATCGGCGTGAGCGAGGGGGACGGGGCGCGGTGACGCGGGGGCTGGACATGCGGATCCTTCACATGGGGAAGCTAATGGCGGGTGTGCCGTCGATGTTGCGGTAGCGATCTAAGCACAAGGATGGTCCGATATGGCCGGTTGGCAGCAAACGATGTCGGTCCGGGCGAGAAATGCGTCCGCCCTGCACATCCGGTGTCCAGGTCCGGAGGTATGCGAACGGCCGGCCCCGCGTGGATCGCAGGACCGGCCGTTCGCTAGCACAGGTTTACGTGCCGCTGGTGCTCCCGGAATCGGCGGTGCTCGCCTTCTCGGTGGCTTCCGATGTGGTGGCCGATTTCTCGGTCGTCTTGTCGGTGGTCGACGGTGCGCCGGTCCCGGCGGTTGCCGGGGTGCTGTCGGTGGTCGACGGTGCGGTGTCGGTCGTGCTGGTGGTGGGTGTGCCGGTGCTGGCTGTTCCCGTTGTCGGCGAGCCTGTTTCGGTGGCAGCGGCGGTGGGGCGGTCGGGCTTCGGGGTCGAGGTCGCGGGTGCGGTCGCCGGTGCCGCGACTGCTGCCGAGGCGGTGGTGGTGTGGGGTGTGCTTGCCGCCGTGGGGAGTCCACCGGCGAGTGTGGTGCTGGCGGCGAGCGCGGGTGCGGGTTCCTTGGTCGCGGTGCTGGTTTCGCTGGTGGTGGGAGTGCTGGCCGGCGTGCTGGGCTTGGCGAAGGTCGGCTTGGGGACGATGGAGTTGGCATCCACGTTGGGGCCGAGCCAGCTGAGGATCCGGTTGAGCGGGGTGTCAGGGATGGTGGGGCCAGTGACCCGTGGTCCGACAATTCCGTTGTTGGCAAGTATATTTCGTACTTCGGTGATCGGGTTGGTGGCAGCCTGGGGGGCCTCCGGGGCGGTAGTGATGCTGACTTTGCCGGAGGTGAGATATTGGAGGACGGCCTGATCGACCGCGGTGCTGCCGCCACGGAACACGCCGTGGTCGCCACCGTCAACTGTGATCAGCTTGCCTCCGAGCTGCTCGGCGAGAACGCGACCACCGGAAGCGACAGTGGCCGGGTCTTTGAGACTCTGGAGGAGCAGCGGCGCGGTCGCCAGGCCGGCACCCGAAAACTGGAGCGGCTTGACGAATCCCGTGATCATCGAGAAATAGCCTCGGAAATTTTCGTACGCGGATCGAATGGTCGCGCTGGACTCACCGGCTGCAATGGCGTCTCGGTAGGACTTCTCCGCCGCATTCCGCAGTTCGATAAGTTTGGGATCGGGATTGCGTTGGGCGGCAGCGTCGAACGCAGCAGCATTCGTGGCCGCGTTCACCGCCTCCCCTTGGTAGCCGGCCAATCCTGCTTGGCTGCGGACCGCTGCCGACACCTGACCGGGTTCTGCTACGAGGCTCTGAACGACTGCTTCACTCAGCTTGCCGGAGGCGACCAGGCTCTGTAGGCCCGCGACATCAAGGGGGCGCAGGGTCATATCGACGAGTGCGGCATACGCTGACCACCCCTTCCTGGAATACATCACTGCAGACGCGGCGTCCGTGAGCGACCCGAACTGTTGACCGGTTGCGGGGGTCGTGTTGTACACCGTGCCGGCCTTCACGGCGGCGGCGAAGCGCTCGGCGTAGTCGAGCTTCGACATCCCCTGGATCACCGTGTTGAGGTCGGGGAGGATCTTGGTGGCGAGGGGGCGGAGTTCCCGAGGCAGGTCGGCCTCGCGGAGCGCGGGCGGCAGGTAGTTGTCGATCCACGCCTGCGGGTTCTCAATCAGGCGAGCGGTGTTCCAGGCGGAGAACACCTTGTACGGGGTGTCGCCGAGGCCGATCACCTGGTTGTTGGCAGCGGCCCAATCGAAGAAGTCATAGAGCCGCCGCTCAGACGCCAGAGTGCTCTCGGCCGCGGCGAACCACCGACCACCCACCTCGAGGGTGGCGGGGTTGATATTGGAGTCGAGCACCATTTTGTCGACCCGTTGCGGGAAGAGGGTGGCGTAGGTGGCGCCGAGTTGGGTGCCCCAGGAGACGCCGAGGTAGCTGATCTTGTCGAGTCCCATGGCCTTGCGGAGCTCGTCCATATCGCGGGCGATGTTCTCGGTGGTGAGCGTCTTCCGGTACGCCTCGTCGGCTTTGGCCCGGCACTCGTCCACAGTACTGCACACGCCGCTGACGGCGTGTTCGAGGCCGCGGGGTTGCATGCCGATGAGGGCGTAATCGCGATACATCTCCGCGGGGGTGCCCACGCCCTTGCCCCAGAAGTCCAGGGCGGAGCTGCCCGGCCCGCCGGGGTTACCGAAGATCACGCCCTTGGGGGCGCCGGTGGGGAAGAAGCCGGTGGCCAGGATGTTGAAGGTGCCGGCGGCGGGGTTCGCGTAGTCCATGGGCACGGTGATGGTGGTGCACTTGGGGGCTTCGCCGTTGGGGCCCTTGGCGGTCACGTCGGTGGGGCAGTCGCCCCAGCTCGCCGAGGGTGTGGAGGTGGTGGCCCCCGCCGGTGCCAGGGTGAATCCGGCGGCGGGTGCGAGGGTCACGATCATCGCCGTGGCGAGCGACATGCCGAGCGGTCGGCGAGAGCGAGTGGGCCGGGGTGCAGTGATGCTGGGCATGCGATTCCTTCACACGAGGGCGGGCCGTGGGGCGCCGGTGGTGGCTACTTGCTAGTGGTGCTTCCCGAGTCGGCGGTGCTCGCCTTTTCGGTGGGCTCCGATGTGGTGGCTGACTTCTCGGTTGTCTTCTCCGCGGGGGCGGAGTCAGTGGTGGTGGCCTTGTCCGTGGTCGACGGTGCGGTGTCGGCCGTGCTGGTGGAGGGCGTGCCGGTGGTGGCGGTTCCCGGTGTCGGCGAGCCTGTTTCGGTGGCAGTGACGGTGGGCCGGTCGGGCTTCGGGTTCGAGGTCGCGGGTGCGGTCGCCGGTGCCGCGACTGCCGCCGGGGCGGTGGTGGTGTCGGGTGTGCTTGCCGCCGTGGGCAGTGCGCTGGTGAGCGCCGTGCTAGCGGCGAGGGCTGGTGCGGGTTCCTTGGTAGCGGTGCTGGTTTGGCTCGGGGCCGGTGTGCTGGGTGCGGCGAAAGTCGGCTTGGGCACGATGGAGTTGGTGTCGACGTTCGGGCCGAGCCGACTCAGGAGCCGATTGAACGGGGTGTCGGGGATTGTGGGGCCAACGACTGTGGGCGCGACGATCCCGTTGTCGGTGAGTAGTTTCCGGACTGAGGCGAGGTAATTCACAGGGGTGATCGGAGTTTCGGGTGCGGTGGTGATGTCGACTTGCCCTGTGGTGAGGTACTTGAGCACGGCCTGGTCCACAGTGGTGTTGCCTCGCCGGAAGGCGCCGTGGTCACCGCCGTCAACCATGATTAGCTTGCCGCCGAGTTGTTCTGCGAGGGCCCGGCCGCCGGGTGCCGTGGTGGCGGGGTCGAGGAGGCTCTGCAGGAGGAGTGGAGCGGTCGCGAGGCCTGCGCCGGACCATGAAGCGGGCTTCCCGCCCCAACTCACTTCCGTCAGTCCTTGAATGATGGCGGCTCTGGCACGTAACGAAAGGGATGACTCGCCCGCAGCGATTGCTCGATCCAGGTCCTTTTCGGCGATCTCCTTGAGTTGCAGGATTCTCGGATCGGCGGTGAACACGGGGTTTCCCTCTCGTGCACGGACTCCGGCGTTCGTGCTAACTGCACTACCCTGAATGCTCTCCAGGATGGCGGCAAGGTCTGTGCCATTCACGGAGCCGATTTTTGACGAGGTGCCGCCGATGCCCTTGATCAGCGCCACGGTGCCAGGGTCGAGCGTACTGATGTCGACCAGTTTGCTCACTTGCTTGAGGTCGATCGGCCGGAGTACCGCATCGATCTGTCCAGCGTACGGCGACCAAGCCGAGCGGGAGTACATCGCGGTGATGGAGTTGAGCATGATCGGCGACGTTGGCTCGCTGACTGCGGCACCGACGTTGGCGATTTCCTTGGTCCTTGCGGCTGCGGCGAGGCGTTCGGCGTACTCGCGCCTGGACATGGTCTGGATCACGGAGTCGAGCTTGGGGAGAAGAGTGCCGGCGATGGGCCGCAGGTTCTCGGGGAGGTCGGCCTCGCGGAGCGCGGGTGGGGTGTAGTTGTACACCCAGGATTTCGGGTCTTCGATGAGACGGGCGGTGTTCCATGCCGAGTACACTTTGTAGGGCGTATCGCCGAGGCCGATCACCTGGTTGTTGGCGGCGGCCCAGTCGAAGAAGTCATACAGGCGCCGTTCGAATGTGACGTACGAGGCAGCCGTGGCGAAGTTGCCGGCTCCCACCTGGCTGACAGGGTTCACATTCGAGTCGAGCACCATCTTGTCGACCCGCTGGGGGAACAAGGTGGCGTACACGGCGCCGAGTTCGGTGCCCCAGGAGGCGCCGTAATAGCTGATCTTGTCCACGCCCATGGCCTTGCGGAGTTCGTCCATATCGCGGGCGATGTTCTCCGCCGTGAGCGTCTTCTGGTAGGCCGCGTCAGCTTGCTGGATGCACTCGGGGGCAGTGGTGCAGGTGAGACTGGTGGCGTTCTTCAGGCCGCGGGGTTGCAGGCCGACGAGGGCGTAGTCGCGGTACATCTCCGCGGGGGTGCCCGTGCCCTTGCCCCAGAAGTCGAGGGCGGAGCCGCCCGGTCCGCCGGGGTTGCCGAGGATCACGCCCTTCGGCGTCCCGGCCGGGAAGAAGCCGGTGGCCAGGATGTTGAACGTGCCCGCGGCGGGGTTGGCGTAGTCCATCGGCACGGTGATGGTGGTGCACTTCGCCGCGACACCCGCGCTGTTGGTGACCGCGACGTCCGCGGGGCAGTCACCCCAGCTCGCCGACGGTGTGGATGTGGTGGCCCCCGCCGGCGCCAAGGTGAAACCGGCGACGGGCGCAAGGGTCACGATCATCGCCGTCGCGAGCGACATGCCGAGCGGTCGGCGGGAGCGAGTGGGCCGGGGTGCGGTGATGCTGGCCATGCGATTCCTTCACACGAGGGGAGTCCGGTGTCCATCCGATTGCGTGTTTGCGATAGCGGTGCGCACACAACCGTTGTCACGCTACGGTAACGCGCTCCGCCGCGCGCCCCGCCGGGCTTCATGGAACCGTCACATTCCCCGCGAGCCCCCGGCTGAAGCCGTACGCGGCCAGCCCGTGTTACTCGCGCGTTAAGGCCTTGTTGCGGGCTGGGTTCCTCGACTGTTGCGGTGCCAGAATCTCCGCATGCATCTGACCACGGGCGATACGGAGAAGCTGCTGCTGTCCGTTGCCGGGATGGTGGCCCGCGACCGGCTCAGCCGCGGTGTCGCACTCAACTACCCCGAGGCCGTCGCACTGCTGAGCACCTGGGTCATCGAACGCGCCCGCGAGGGCCGCTCCGTGCCCGATCTCATGGAGGAGGGGCGCCGCGTACTCACCCGCGACCAGGTGATGCCCGGTGTCCCCGAGATGATCGCCGACGTCCAGGTGGAGGCCACCTTCCCCGACGGCCGCAAGCTCGTGACCCTGCACCACCCGATCGACTGAGGCGCACTGATGGCACACACGAGCGACACCGGCCCCGGCGCCGTCCGGGTGCGGCCCGGCACCCTTGAACTCAATCCCCGGCCCGACGACGAGCGGCTCACCCTGGTCTTCGTCAACACCGGCGACCGGCCCGTGCAGATCGGCTCGCACCTGCACCTGCCCGATGCCAACAGCGCCCTCGAATTCGATCGCGCCGCGGCGCACGGCTACCGGCTCGACATCCCGTCGGGCACCTCGCAGCGGTTCGAACCCGGCGCCTCCCGCACCCTGGACGCCGTGACGATCCGGGGCCTGCGCCGCGTACCCGGCCTGCAGATCGGCCGTGACCCCGAACTGGGAGCCCTCTGATGCGCATCGACCGCGAACGCTACGCCGCGATCTACGGCCCCACCGCGGGCGATCAGGTGCGGCTCGCCGACACCGACCTGTGGATCGAGATCGAGAAGGACCACACCGTGGGCGGCGAGGAGGCGGTGTTCGGTGGCGGCAAATCGATCCGCGAATCCATGGCCCAATCCGCCGTCACCCGCGCCCAGGGCGCCCTGGACACCGTGATCACCAATGCGATCGTCCTGGATTGGTGGGGCATCGAGATCGCCGATGTGGGCATCCGCGACGGCCGGATCGTGGCGCTCGGGCGGTCCGGCAACCCCGACGTGGCCGACGGCGTGCACCCCGACCTCGTGATCGGCCCCTCCACCGACGTGATCTCCGGCGAGGGCAAGATCCTCACCGCCGGCGCCATCGACTCGCACGTGCACCTGATCTCGCCGTCGCAGCTGCACGAGGCCCTGTGCACCGGCATCACCACGGTGGTGGGCGGCGGCACCGGACCGTCCGAGGGCTCCAAGGCCACCACGGTGACCCCCGGCGCCTGGCACCTGTCCGCGATGCACCGCGCCCTCGACGGCATCCCGCTCAACGTGCTGCTGCTGGCCAAGGGCAACACCGTCTCGGCCGACGCGCTGAAGGAGCAGGCCCTCGGCGGCGCCGCCGGGTACAAGGTGCACGAGGACTGGGGCTCCACCCCGGCCGCGATCGACGCCGCCCTGCGCGCCGCCGACGACTGGGGCCTGCAGGTGGCGCTGCATTCCGACTCGCTCAACGAGGCCGGATTCGTGCAGTCCACCATCGATGCGATCGGCGGGCGCTCCATCCACGCCTTCCACACCGAGGGCGCCGGCGGCGGCCACGCACCCGACATCCTCACCGTGGCCTCGCTGCCGCACGTGCTGCCCGGGTCCACCAACCCCACCCTGCCGCACACCGTGAACACCGTGGCCGAACACCTCGACATGCTCATGGTGTGCCACCACCTCAATCCCGCTGTGCCCGAAGACCTCGCGTTCGCCGAGTCCCGCATCCGCGCCACCACCATCGCCGCCGAAGACGTGCTGCACGATATGGGCGCGCTGTCGATCACCAGCTCCGATGCGCAGGCCATGGGCCGGATCGGCGAAGTGGTGAGCCGCACCTGGCAGGTGGCGCACGTGATGAAGCACCGGCGCGGCAGCCTGGGCGGCGACGCCGACAACATCCGCGCCAAGCGATACGTGGCGAAGTACACGATCAATCCCGCTGTGGCGCACGGCATCGACCACGAGATCGGCTCGGTGGAGCCGGGCAAGATGGCCGACCTGGTGCTGTGGGACCCGCGCTTCTTCGGCATCCGGCCCGAAGTGGTGATCAAGGGCGGCGCACTGGTGTGGGCCGCACTCGGAGACCCGAACGCCTCCATCCCCACGCCGCAGCCGGTGCTCATGCGCCCCACCTTCGGCGCCGACGCCGGAGCCGATCACGCCGTCACCTTCGTCTCGCCCGCCGCCCTCGACGACGGCCTCGCCGAGCGACTCGAACTGCGCCGCAGGCTGCTTCCGCTCGCACCCACCCGCGCCGTGACCAAGGCGCAGATGCTCGGCGGCAACGACGCACTGCCCGACATCCGGGTGGAACCCGACACCTTCCGGATCACCGTCGACGGCGACGAGATCGTGCCCGCGCCCGCCACCGAGCTGCCGCTGGCGCAGCTCTACAGCATGTTCTGATGGTCGGCGCCCTCCCCGCCGGCGTGCTGGCCATGACGCTGGCCGACGCCCGGCTGCCCTCGGGTGGGCACGCCCACTCCGCGGGTATGGAACCCGCACTGCTGGGCGGCCTTCCGGCCACCCAGGCGGAGCCGCTGGCCCTGTCCCGGGCCCGCACCACCTCACTGGTCGAGGCGGGCACCGCCGTCGTCGCACGACACCGCGCCCTCGCCGGCGAGAGCCTCGCCCCCGTCGAGGCGGCGTGGGCCGCACGCACCCCCGCACCGTCGATGCGCGACGCGGCCCGGCTGCTGGGCCGCGGCTACCTGAGGCTCGCGCTGCGCCTGTGGCCCGACGACCCCGCGCTGCGCTCCCTGCCCCGCACCCCCGCGCGGGCCGTGGTGCTCGGCGCGATGGCCGCCGCCGCCGCGACCAGCGCCGAAGAACTCGTGCGTACCGTGGTCTACGACGAGGCCGCGTGCGCGGCGGCCGCCCTGCTCAAACTGGAGCCGGGCGATCCGGTGCTCGCCACCGAACTGGTGCTGCGCGTGTGCGCCGCCACCGAAGCCGAGGTGAGCGCCGTCGCCGCGCTCACGGATCCGGCGGACATCCCCGCCGGATCGACCCCGCAAGCCGAGGAGTGGGCGCAGGCCCACGCCGTGACGAACAAGAGGTTGTTCCGTGCCTGATACCCAGAACCCCACGCGCGCACTGCGGCTCGGCGTCGCCGGACCCGTCGGTACCGGCAAGAGCTCGCTCATCGCCACCATCTGCCGCACCCTGGCCGATCAGCTGCGCCTCGGCGTGATCACCAACGACATCTACACCGACGAGGACGCCCGCTTCCTGCGCTCCGAGGGCGTGCTGGAGGCCGACCGGATCCGCGCCGTCGAGACCGGCGCCTGCCCGCACACCGCCATCCGCGACGACGTGACCGCCAACCTCATCGCGGTGGAAGACCTGGAGGCCGACCACGGCCCGCTGGACGTGGTGATCATCGAGTCCGGCGGCGACAACCTGACCGCCACCTTCTCGCCCGCGCTCGTCGACGCCCAGATCTTCGTGCTCGACGTGGCCGGCGGTGGCGATGTGGCCCGCAAGGGCGGCCCCGGTATCGCCCGCGCAGATCTGCTGGTGGTCAACAAGACCGACCTCGCGCAGTACGTCGGCGTCGACGTCCCGCAGATGGTGGCCGACGCCACCGCCGCCCGCGAGGGCGGCCCCGTCCTCGCGCTCTCCCGCACCGATCCCACCTCGGTCACGCAGCTGGGGGAGTGGCTGCTGGGCCTGCGCACGCAGTACCTCGGCGGCGACCACGTGGCCGTCGACCCCGGCCCCATGGCCCCGCACTTCCACGCCGAGGACGACGAGCACGCGCACGACCACGATCACGCGCACCCGCATACTCACTAGGTGAGCGCAGCAGCAGTCGCGGTCCGGGCCGCGTCGCCGCGCGCGCACGTCGACCTGGTCGGGGGCACCATCGTGCCCCGGCTCGTGTCCCGCACGCCCGACGGTGCCCGCATAGCCCTGGTCGCCGGCGGCGCCCTGCTCCTGCCCGGCGACGAGGTGCGGATCGACATCACCGTGGGCGCCGGCGCAAGCCTGGAGCTCGAGGACATCGGCGGCACCGTCTGTTACGGCGAGGCCGACGGCGGCGGCCCCTGGTCCCGCTGGACCGTGCACGTCACCGTCGAGGCCGGTGGGCGGCTGCGGTGGGACGGCCTGCCGCTCGTGGTGGCCGACGGTGCGCGGGTGCACCGTCGAACCTGCGTGACGCTCGCCGAGGGCGCGACCGCCGTGCTCCGCGAGACCAGCGTGCTGGGCCGCACCGGCGAACGCGGCGGCGAGCTGCGCGCCGAATTCGTCGCCGAGGATGGGCTGCCCCTGCTCGTCGAGGACCTGCGCGTGCGCGGCGACGCCCCCGAACCCGGTGTGCTCGGCGGACGCCGCGTGTACGACACCGTGACCGCCCTCGGCTTCCGTCCGCCGACGGTGCCCGGGCTCGACGTGCTCGACCTCGACCGGCCCGGCGCCGTGGCCCGATACCTGGGCGATGAGACCCACCGCAGCCCCCTCGACGGCGTCACCGCCGCCTGGACCGATGGCTAGGGCAACGAATAGATACGCCCCGACCTGCGGTTCTCCGCGGTTGTAAACAGATCTCGGCGTGGAGTTAACCCGGCGTAGCGTGCCGGAAACATCAGCGCGGCGCAGACGCAACACCGCGTTCCTACGTTTTCCGCCAGGCGGCGATGCCGCACGGAAACGGAGGACAGATGACCGACCAGCTGACACCGAAGGACACCGCCGATACGGCGATGCCCGCGGCGGAGCAGAGCGCACTGCGGGAGACGCTCGAGGACTACACCCTGCGATTCGCCCCGCGCAGCTACCGCAAGTGGGGCCCGGCCGTGGTGGCCACCTCCGCGCTCGGCGGCATCGCCTACCTGGCCGACTTCGCGATCGGCGCCAACATCGGCATCGCGGGCGGCACGGGCAACGCGCTCATCGGCATCGGTTTCTTCGCGCTGGTCATCGTGCTCACCGGCTACCCGCTCTCCTACTACGCGGCCCGGTACAACATCGATCTCGACCTGATCACCCGCGGCAGCGGCTTCGGCTACTACGGCTCGGTGCTCACCAACCTGATCTTCGCGAGCTTCACGTTCATCTTCTTCGCGCTCGAGGGCTCGATCATGGCGCAGGGCCTCAAGCTGGGCCTGGGCATGCCGCTGTGGCTGGGGTACCTGGTGAGCTCGGTGATCGTGATCCCGCTGGTGATCTACGGCATGAAGAGTCTCGCCAAGCTGCAGGTGTGGACCACCCCGCTGTGGCTGATCATGATGGTGCTGCCCTTCGGCTACCTGCTCTTCAGCCACCCCGAGGCGATCGAGTCCTTCTTCGCCTACAGCGGCACCGACATCGTCCGCGACGCCTCCGGCACCGTGATCTCCGCGACCCCCGCCGGCCACGGCGTCTCCTTCGCCGGCGCCATGCTGGCCGCCGGTGTGTGCCTGTCGCTCATCGCGCAGATCGCCGAGCAGATCGACTACCTGCGGTTCATGCCGCCCAAGACCCCCGAGAACAGCCGCAAGTGGTGGATCGCCGTGATCACCGCCGGCCCCGGCTGGGTGTTCTTCGGCGCCATCAAGCAGATCGTCGGCCTGTTCCTGGCCGTGTACCTGATCGCGCAGACCGCCGAGAACGCCGGCATCGCCAACGAGCCCGTGCACCAGTTCCTGGAGATCTACAAGGACTTCATGCCCGCCTGGCTCGCCATGACCCTGGCCGTGATCCTCGTGGTGATCAGCCAGATCAAGATCAACGTGACCAACGCCTACTCCGGCTCGCTGGCCTGGACCAACAGCTTCACCCGCGTCACCAAGACCTACCCCGGCCGCCTCGTCTTCGTCATCTTCAACGTGGCGATCGCCCTCGGCCTGATGCTGGCCGACATGTTCAGCTTCCTCAACAGCCTGCTGGCCTTCTACGCCAACTGCGGCATCGCCTGGATCGTGGTGGTCGCGAGCGATATCGCGATCAACAAGTACCTGCTCAAGATCTCGCCCAAGGTGCCTGAGTTCCGCCGCGGCATGCTCTACGACGTGAACCCCGTGGGCTTCGTCTCGGTGGTCGTGGCGGCCGGACTGTCGATCGCGGCGTTCTTCGGCCTGCTCGGAGCCACCCTGCAGCCGTACTCGCCGCTGGTCGCCCTGGTGCTGGCCCTGGTGCTGCCGCCGATCCTGGCGCTGGCGACCAAGGGCAAGTACTACCTGCGGCGCACCGATGACGGCATCGACCTGCCGATGTTCGACGAGGACGGCAACCCGTCCGGCGAGAAGCTGCTGTGCTGCGTGACCGGCATCGAGTTCGAGCGGCCCGACATGATCGCCTCGAACGTGCCCGGCCCGAACGGCGAGAAGCAGTACATCAGCTCCCTGGCGCTGTCCTGCGACAAGTCCGGCGAGCACGTGCTGCCCGCTCAGAAGTAGCCGGCAGCCCGCTCCCCGCCGGGAGCGCGCCTCCCCGTGATCCCTCGGCCTCCCCCGTGCACCTGCATGGGGGAGGCCGAGGCGTGTGGGGGAGACGGGGTGGGAGACGGACTCGATTCGACTCTGACCGGCAGTTTCTCTACACTAGAGAGGTTGCCTGTCGTGCGTGAGCACGTCCGGCGCACCTCCCCGAACCGGTACGGATACGTCCGGACGGTCCGGAATCCCTGCGGGGCAACGGCTTCGCAGGACGGTTTGCTTCGTAGTAGGCCCACCGTCGGACGCATCAGGCCCTGATTTCAAGGCACCAGTGCGCCGTCGTTGCATGGGAACCGCTGCGAGAAAGGTAGACGAATCTGTCATGACTATGACTGATCCGATCGCAGACTTCTTGACCCGTCTGCGCAACGCCAACTCGGCGTACCACGACGAGGTGAAGCTGCCGCACTCGAAGATCAAGGCGAACATCGCCGAGATCCTCAAGCGTGAGGGCTACATCACCGACTTCCGTACCGAGGACGCCGAGGTGGGCAAGAACCTCGTCGTTTCGCTGAAGTACGGCCCCAGCCGTGAGCGTTCGATCGCCGGCCTGCGCCGCGTGTCGAAGCCCGGTCTGCGCGTGTACGCGAAGTCCACCAATCTGCCGAAGGTCCTGGGCGGCCTGGGCGTGGCGATCATCTCCACGTCCTCGGGCCTCCTCACCGACCGTCAGGCAGCCAAGCAGGGCGTGGGCGGCGAAGTCCTCGCTTACGTCTGGTAAGGGGACAGAACTAATGTCGCGTATTGGTAAGCACCCCGTGGTCGTTCCCGCGGGCGTCGACGTGCAGATCGCCGGCCAGGATGTCACCGTCAAGGGCCCCAAGGGCCAGCTGGCGCTGACCGTCTCGGACCCGATCTCGGTGTCGAAGAATGAAGAGGGCGCCATTGTGGTCGCCCGTCCCGACGACGAGCGGCGCAACAAGGCGCTGCACGGCCTGTCGCGGACCCTGGTCGCCAACATGGTGACCGGTGTAACTGAGGGTTACACCAAGAAGCTGGAGATCTACGGCGTGGGTTACCGCGTGGCGCTCAAGGGCAAGGACCTCGAGTTCTCCCTGGGCTTCAGCCACCCGGTGCCGATCACGGCGCCCGAGGGCATCACCTTCGCGGTGGAGAGCCCCACGAAGTTCTCCGTGTCCGGCATCGACAAGCAGCAGGTCGGCCAGATCTCGGCGGTCATCCGTCGTCTGCGTCGCCCCGACCCGTACAAGGGCAAGGGCGTTCGCTACGAGGGTGAGCAGATCCGTCGCAAGGTCGGAAAGACGGGTAAGTAACTCATGGCAACTCAGACTGAGAACAAGAAGCGCATTCCGATGGGCAAGGACGTCTCGACTCGTCGTCGTACGTCGAAGGCCCGTCGTCACTTCCGCCTGCGCAAGAAGATCGAGGGCACCGCGGTTCGTCCGCGCCTCGCCGTCAAGCGCTCCAGCCGGCACATCCACGTGCAGCTGATCGACGACCTCAAGGGCCACACGCTGGCCTCGGCGTCGACTCTCGAGGCGGACGTCAAGGCCGCGGGTGGCGACAAGTCCGCCCAGGCGAAGAAGGTCGGCGAGCTCATCGCCGCCCGCGCCAAGGCCGCTGGTGTGGATGCCGTGGTGTTCGACCGTGGTGGCAACAAGTACCACGGCCGCATCGCCGCGCTCGCGGACGCCGCTCGCGAAGGCGGGTTGACGTTCTGATGCAGACCACCACCATGTACTCCACCGAAGGAAAGGCAGCCTGATGCCCGGACGTCAGCGTCGTGACGGCGGCAATGGGCCCGCCGGCAACAACGGTCCCGATAACAACAGCAACGACCGCCGCGGCGGCCGTGGTGGCCGTGACCGCGATCAGCGCGGAGGCCGCGAGGCCGAGAAGAGCAACTACATCGAGAAGGTTGTCACCATCAACCGCGTCTCGAAGGTCGTGAAGGGTGGTCGTCGCTTCAGCTTCACCGCCCTCGTGATCGTCGGCGACGGCCAGGGCATGGTCGGCGTCGGCTACGGCAAGGCCAAGGAAGTTCCTGCGGCCATCCAGAAGGGCGTCGAGGAGGCTCGGAAGAACTTCTTCCGCGTCCCCATGATCGGCAACACCATCGTGCACCCCGTGCAGGGTGAGGCCGCGGCCGGCGTCGTGCTGCTGCGTCCCGCCAGCCCCGGTACCGGTGTGATCGCCGGTGGCGCCGTGCGCCCCGTGCTCGAGGCGGCCGGCGTCCACGACGTCATCGCCAAGAGCCTCGGCTCGGACAACGCGATCAACGTGGTCCACGCGACCGTCGCCGCTCTCAAGGAGCTGCAGCGTCCGGAGGAGGTCGCGGCTCGTCGCGGCCTGCCCATCGAGGACGTCGCTCCGGCGGGCATGCTGCGTGCGCGTGCAGGTCAGGGAGCGTAACTCATGGCACAGTTCAAGATCACTCAGGTGCGCGGCACGATCGGCACCAAGCAGAACCAGCGCGACAGCCTGCGGACGCTCGGCCTGAAGGGCATTCGTAAGAGTGTCGTTCGCGAGGACACCCCGCAGAACCGCGGCCTGATCCAGGTCGTGTCGCATCTCGTGGAAGTGGAGGAGGTGTAACCAATGGCTATCAAGCTGCACGATCTCCGTCCCGCCAAGGGCGCGAAGACCGAGAAGACCCGCGTGGGTCGCGGTGAGGGCTCCAAGGGCAAGACCGCCGGTCGCGGTACCAAGGGCACCAAGGCGCGCAAGAACGTCCCCGTGGCGTTCGAGGGCGGCCAGATGCCGCTGCACATGCGGCTGCCGAAGCTCAAGGGCTTCAAGAACCGCAACCGTGTCGAGTACCAGGTGGTGAACGTGGGCGACATCGCTCGCCTGTTCCCGCAGGGCGGCACCGTCGGCATCGACGAGCTCGTCGCCGCCGGTGCGGTTCGCAAGAACCGCGTCGTCAAGGTGCTGGGCGACGGCGAGATCAGCGTCAAGGTGGACGTGACGGCGACCAAGGTCACCGGCGCCGCCAAGGCGAAGATCACCGCCGCGGGCGGCTCGGTCACCGAGCTCGCCGCTTCGGCCGAGGCGTAACCGTCTCGATCGACTAGCGTGGAGACCGCGGCAGGCGCCGGAAACGGTGCCTGCCGCGGTTCTTCTTTCGCACCAGGTCGCGCGGCCCGACTTCTGTCGGGCGGTACGGCCGTGAACAGCCGCGATGGGTGCGGCTGTTAGAGTTCTAACGTTTGCAGGATTACCGATGAGGGCACGCCGCTCCCGCCTGCGGGAGTTGCGCGTGTCCACGAGCGTGGGGCCGCCCGTCCGGGCCGCCCGGCTGCCAGGAGGATGTGTGCTTTCGGCCCTAGTCCCGATCTTCCGGACCCCGGATCTGAGGCGGAAGATCCTGATCGTCCTGGGCATCATCGTGCTCTATCGGTTCGGCGCCACGCTGCCGTCCCCGGGCGTCAACTTCCGTAACGTCAGCGAGTGCGTCGACAACGTCTCCAAGGGCGCCAACGCCGATGTCTACTCGCTGATCAACATGTTCTCCGGCGGCGCGCTGCTGCAGCTGTCGGTGTTCGCGATCGGCATCATGCCGTACATCACGGCCTCGATCATCGTGCAGCTGCTGATGGTGGTGATCCCCCGCTTCGAGACGCTCCGCAAGGAGGGCCAGGCGGGCCAGGCCAAGATCACGCAGTACACCCGCTACCTCACGGTGGCGCTGGCGCTGCTGCAGGCCACCGCCATCGTGGCGATGGCCTCGCGCGGCGCCCTGCTGCAGGGCTGCGCCAAGCCGATCCTCGACAAGACCGACATCTTCTCGCTGATCGTCATCGTGATCACCATGACCGCCGGCGCCGTCCTCGTGATGTGGTTCGGCGAGCTGATCACCGAGCGCGGCATCGGCAACGGCATGTCGCTGCTGATCTTCGCCGGCATCGCCTCGCGCCTCCCGGCCGACGGCCAGAACATCCTGCAGAGCCAGGGCGGCCTCACCTTCGGCCTCGTCCTGTTCGCGGTGTTCCTCATCATCATCGCCGTGGTCTTCGTCGAGCAGGGCCAGCGCCGCATCCCGGTGCAGTACGCCAAGCGCATGGTCGGCCGCAAGATGTACGGCGGATCGTCGACCTACCTCCCGCTCAAGGTGAACACCGCGGGCGTGATCCCGGTGATCTTCGCGTCCTCGCTGCTGTACCTGCCGCAGCTGGTGATCCAGCTCGTGTCCGGCGGCGCCTCGACCGCCGGCTGGGTGCAGTGGATCCAGACCAACCTGGTGAACCCGGGCAGCTGGGTGCACATCGGCGTCTACTTCGCGCTGATCATCTTCTTCACGTACTTCTACGTGGCGATCACCTTCAACCCGGAGGAGCGCGCCGACGAAATGAAGAAGTTCGGCGGCTTCATCCCGGGCATCCGCCCCGGCAAGCCGACCGCGGACTACTTGAACTACGTGTTGCAGCGGATCACGCTGCCGGGCTCGCTGTACCTGGGCATCATCGCGATTCTCCCGAACCTGTTCATCGAACTCACCGGTAGCGGATCGAACATGAGTAACCTGCCCTTCGGCGGCACGATGGTGCTCATCATCGTGGTGGTGGCCCTCGACACGACGAAGCAGATCGAGAGTCAATTGATGCAACGCAACTACGAAGGATTCCTCAAGTGAGACTGGTTATTCTCGGCCCTCCCGGGGCGGGCAAGGGCACGCAGGCGGAGAAGCTGTCGGAGAAGTACGGAATCCCTCACATCTCCACCGGTGACCTGTTCCGCGCGAACATCAGCGAGGGCACCCAGCTCGGTGTCGAGGCCAAGAAGTACATGGACGCCGGCGAGCTCGTGCCGTCGTCGGTCACCGTCGACATGGTGCGCTCGCGCCTCGACGAGCCCGACGCCGTGAACGGCTTCATCCTGGACGGCTTCCCCCGCTCCACGGACCAGGCCGATTCGCTGGCCGAGATCCTGGTGCCGCGCAACGAGAAGCTCGACGCCGTGATCTCCTTCGAGGTGCCCGAGGACACCGTGGTCGAGCGGATGCTGGCCCGCGGTCGCGCGGACGACACCGAAGAGGTCATCCGCAACCGCATGCAGGTCTACGCGAAGCAGACCGCCCCGCTGCTGGACTACTACGGCGATTTCGTGACCCACATCGACGCCGTCGGCACCGTCGACGAGGTGCTCGGCCGGGTCACCGCCGCGCTCGATAAGTGAGCAGGTTCCGCCGCAACAAGACCGTGCCCTTCCGCTCGGCGGGAGAGCTCGACGCGATGGCCGCCGCGGGCGCCGTCGTGGGCCGCGCGCTGGTCGCGGTCCGCGATGCCGCCCGCGTCGGCGTCTCCACCCTCGAACTCGACGAGGTCGCCGAGACCGTGATCCGCGAGGCCGGCGCGGTCCCGTCGTTCAAGGGCTACCACGGCTTCCCGGGCTCGATCTGCTCCTCGGTCAACGAGGTGGTCGTGCACGGCATCCCGAACCGGGACACGGTGCTCGCCCAGGGCGATCTGGTGTCCATCGACTGCGGCGCCATCCTCGACGGCTGGCACGGCGACTCCGCCTGGACCTTCGGAGTCGGTGAACTCGCCGACGACGATGCGGACCTCTCCGAGGCCACCCGGCTCGCCATGGAGGCGGGGATCGCCGCCATGGTCGACGGTGCGCGCCTGACGGACATCTCGCACGCCATCGAGACGGCCACCTACGCGCAGTCCGCGCGGCTGGGCCGCGACTTCTTCATCGTGGACGGCTACGGCGGTCACGGCATCGGCCGCGAGATGCACATGGACCCCTTCCTCGCGAACGAGGGCGATCCGGGCAAGGGCCCGAGGCTCGTCGTCGGGTCCACCCTCGCGATCGAGCCGATGCTCACCCTCGGCACCCCCGACACCTCCGTGCTGGAGGACGACTGGACCGTGGTCACCGACGACGGTTCCCGCGCCGCCCACTGGGAGCACACCGTGGCCGTCACGGCCGACGGTCCCCGCATCCTCACCCCGCGCCCCTGACGCGAGCGGTGCCGTCCTCCATCGCGCTAGAATTGATGCTGAGCAGGGAGGACGTGGCATGACTGACATTGAACGAACCCGTCGTCGTGTGAAGGCGATCCGATCGATCCGTCGCAGTACGGAGCTCGAAGGAGCCGAGAGCACCGTCGCTACGCGCGCAGATCAGGTGGCCTATGCCCGGGGCACGATCGACGTGGCCGAACTCGGCGAGCGCGTTCGTCGCCGATACAACGTGCAGTGACCGGTGGCGCAGTACCCGTGGGACACGGGCGATCACGACGCGGATTGGCTCGGATACTTCGTTCCCGGGACTTCCGTGCTGCGGAATCGAGTCGGAGCGGTCACTGCCCGCGAGCTGGAGGACGCTGAGAACGACCTCGTCGAGGTCCGCGTGATCGAGCTCCGAGAGCGACCCGATCTCGCGGCACGACGCTACGATCTGCACCACCTCAGTGCGATTCATCGCCACCTTTTCCGCGATGTCTACGAGTGGGCGGGCCATCTGCGCACCGTCGGCATCGAGAAGGGCGACGAGTCCTTCTGCCCGCCCGGCAATATTGCGCAGGCGATGCAGCATGTCGCGGGGCGTATCGCCGAATCGAGTCGACTGCGGAAGATCCCCGGGGAGCAGCTACCGCGCGAGGTCGCCTACCTGTACGACTACGTCAACTTCGCGCACCCGTTTCGCGAGGGAAACGGCAGGGCCACGAGAGAATTCTTCAACCTGTTGCTGGCGGAGCGTGGTGCGGGGTTGGCGTGGGACCGAACCGATATGGCGGAACTACACGATGCGTGCCATCAGGCGCGTGCGCACAGTGACCTCTCCGGCCTTGAATCGCTGTTCGCGAGAATCGTCGACGATGAACCCGCCTACGACTTCTGACACCCGCTACGAATATCTCTTGACCCTCACGCGACGTGAGGCCAGAAGGTGATCGGTGTGAACGACGGGAAGCAACAGTTCCACACGGTGGGCGCGATCGCGCGCCTCACCGGCGTCAGCGTCCGCACGCTGCATCACTACGACGACATCGGCCTGGTGCCGCCCTCGGGCCGCACCGCCGCGGGGTACCGCGCGTACTCCGACGCCGACGTCGAGCGGCTGCACCAGGTGCTGACGTACCGGGAGCTGGGATTTCCTCTCGAGCAGATCGCGACCCTGCTCGACGATCCGTCGGCCGATGCCATGGCGCATCTGGAGGAGCAGCGCACGCTGCTGACGACGAGGATCGATCGTTTGCACCGCATGGTCGCAGCAGTGGAGGAAATGATGAACAGGAAGAAGGGTGGCATCACGCTCAGCGCGCAGGACCAGGCCGAGATCTTCGGCGACGACTGGCTCGGCGAGGGCTACGCCGAGGAGGCGGAGCAGCGCTGGGGCGACACCGACGCCTGGAAGCAGAGCGCCGAGCGCACGGCGAAGCTGAGCAAGGACGACTGGAAGCAGCTCAAGGCCGAGGGCGACGCCCTGGAGGCCGCGCTGGCCGACGGTCTGGCCCGCGGCGTGGCGCCGGGCTCCGAGGAGGGCAACGCCCTCGCGGAGCAGCACCGGGCCGGTATCGACCGCTGGTACGACTGCGACCACGCGATGCACGTGTGCGTCGCGCGGATGTACATCGACGACCCGCGGTTCCGCAAGCACTACGAGGACATCGCACCGGGCCTGGCCCAGTACGTCTACGACCTCGTGGCCGCCAACGCCGAGGGCCGGTAGCGGATTCGTGCCGCTCGGGTGTCCACCGACATCTGAGCGGCGCGAAGTACCGCGAGCTACGCTGGCGACGTGCAGTGGTTCCTGGACAACTGGTGGATCGTGTTCCCGATCGCTGCCGGACTCGGCGGCACCGGGCGCGCGATCGGCGCGTGGAACGAGCGCCGCGCCGCCCGCCGCCTGGAGCGCTACCGCATCAAGCAGGAGACCAAGGTGGCGCTGGCGCAGGCCAAGGGGATGGGCCGGATCGACGCCGAGCAGGCCGCCCGCGAGATGTCCCGAGTCACCAAGGAACACGACACCGTCGACACCCGGTGGTTCGAGTACGAGACCGACCTGGCCACCATCCTCGACTACCCGATGATGATCGACATGCGCGAGCCGCTCACCGTCGAATTCCACACGGCCAAGCGGCGGGCCGATCTGCTTGCGCCCCGCGACGCCGGACGAGACGAGCGGACTGGCCGACTACCGCGATGCCGTGCACGCCTACGTCGCCGCGTTCGACGTGGCGGAGCAGGAGGCGCACCGGCGGCGGCGCGGGGACTTCGATCCGATCGAGCAGGAGCGGCTCTCCCGCGCGCAGCGGCTGCTGGCGGTGGCGCTGGACGGCGGCGCCACGGGCGCCGAGCGGCAGCAGGCCTATCAGCGGGCCCGCAAGGAACTCGACGGGCTGCTCAACCTGCCGCTGCCCGCCACCGTCGCCTTGGAGCGAGCGGTGCGGGCAGCGTTGGAGAGTTCGAACTAGCCGCGGCTAGGTGCAGCCGCGGCGCACTGCGGAGGTCCAGGCACCGTCGTCGGTGAGGACGGACCGGACCGCCTGGCGGAACCACCGCAGTGCGCGCATCGCGAGCCCCTAGGACACGCCGGCCGTGGCGGGCGCCTGCGCCGCGGCAGCAGCGGCGAGGCCCAGCTGCAGATCGGCCAGGATGTCGTCGATGTGCTCGATGCCCACGGCCAGGCGCACCAGGCCGGGGGTGACTCCGGCTTCGAGCTGCTCCTGCTCGGTGAGCTGGCTGTGCGTGGTCGACGCCGGGTGGATCACCAGCGACCGCACATCGCCGATGTTCGCCACGTGGCTGTGCAGCTGCAGGGCGTCCACGAAGGCCTTGCCCGCGGGCACTCCGCCGGCCAGCTCGAAGGCGACGATGGCGCCGGCGCCCTTGGGCAGCAAGGCCTTCGCGCGCTCGTGGTACGGCGACGAGGGCAGCCCGGCGTAGATCACCGAGGTCACGCCGTCCTGGCCGTCGAGGAACTCGGCCACCTTCTGCGCGTTCTCGATGTGCCGCTCCACCCGCAGGCTCAGCGTCTCGATGCCCTGGCTGAGCAGGAAGGCGTTGAAGGGTGAGATCGCCGGGCCCAGATCGCGCAGCAGCTGCACGCGGGCCTTGAGCGCGAAGGCGGGCGCGCCCAGGTCGGCGAAGACCACACCGTGGTACGACGGGTCCGGGGTGGTGAAACCAGGGTGCCGGCCCTGCGTCCAGTCGAAGGTGCCGCCGTCCACGATCACGCCGCCGATCGCGGAGCCGTGGCCGCCGAGGTACTTGGTGGCCGAGTGCACCACGATGTCGGCGCCGTGCTCCAGCGGGCGCAGCAGGTACGGGGTGGCCACGGTGTTGTCCACGATGAGCGGCACGCCGTTCTCGTGCGCCACGCCCGAGACGCCCGGCAGGTCCAGCACGTGGCCGCGGGGGTTGGCGATGGTCTCCGCGAAGAAGGCGCGGGTGTTGGGGCGGACGGCGGCGCGCCACTGCTCCAGATCGTCGGGGTTCTCGACGAAGGTGACCTCGATGCCCAGCTTGGCCAGGGTGTAGTGCAGCAGGTTGTAGGTGCCGCCGTAGAGGTACGGCGAGCTGACGATGTGGTCGCCCGATTCCGCCACGTTGAGGATCGCGAGCGTCTCGGCGGCCTGACCCGAGGCCACCAGCAGCGCGGCGACGCCGCCCTCGAGCGCGGCGATGCGCTGCTCCACCGCGTCCTGCGTGGGGTTCATGATCCGGGTGTAGATGTTGCCCGGCTCGGCCAGCCCGAACAGCGCCGCCGCGTGATCGGTGTTGTTGAACGTGTACGAGGTGGTCTGGTAGATCGGGAGCGCACGCGCATTGGTCGCACCGTCGGGCGTCTGCCCGGCGTGGATCTGCGTGGTCTCGAAGTGCCAGGCGGGGCTGTCCGGAGTGGTCATGGGTGCGATCCAAATGCAACCGGCCGCCGGAGTAAAGACTTTGGCTCATACAGTAGGGAAATGGCCGACGACGAGGTGGTGGCGCTCTACGACGACGCGGGGCGCCCGGACGGGTCCGCCACGCGCGCCCGCGTCCGCGCGGAGAACCTGCGCCACGCCACCACCGCGATCCTGGTCTTCGACCCGGCCGGCCGGATCTACGTGCACCGGCGCACCCCCGTCAAGGACGTCTACCCGGGGCTGCGCGACTTCTGCGCGGGCGGGGTGCTGCTGGCGGGGGAGTCGCCGGACGACGGTGCCGCCCGCGAGGCCTTCGAGGAACTCGGCGTGCACGGCGTCCCGCTGCTGCGGGTGGGCACCGCCGATTACATCGACGCGGTCACCAGGTTCGTGTGTTTCCAGTACGTGTGCACCTACGACGGGCCCATCGTCTGGCAGCCCGAGGAGGTGTCCGGCGGCGAGTGGATGACCCGCGCCGAGCTCCTCGCGGCCGTGGCGGACGACCCCGGCGACTTCGTTCCGGATTCGGTGCAGACGGCCCTGCACCTGGTGACCGACGGGGCGTCGCCCGGCGCGGGTTTGGGCCAGGATTCGTCCGACGAGTCGTGAGCGCGTAGAATGGGCAGGTAGCGCGGCGTTCGTCAGTGATGATCGAGCCCGCACCCCGGGCGCAACCGGCGCCGGGACGAAGACACAGGATCGTGGAGGGTATGGCGAAGAAGGACGGAGCCATCGAGGTGGAGGGCCGCGTCGTCGAGCCGCTCCCCAATGCAATGTTCCGCATCGAGCTGGAGAACGGGCACAAGGTTCTCGCCCACATCAGCGGCAAGATGCGGCAGCACTACATTCGTATTCTGCCCGAGGACCGGGTCGTCGTGGAGCTCTCGCCCTACGACCTCACCCGCGGGCGCATCGTCTACCGGTACAAGTGATCCGGTAGTCGCGCAGACGACGAAGGCCCACCCCGGCGGGGTGGGCCTTTTCTCGTCTCCGGGGCCTGGTGCCCGGCCGGTCAGACGGCCAGGCGCAGGCCGCCGGCCGCGCCGAAGATGAAGCCGAGGTCCAGGTACTGGGACTGGCCGGCCGAGCTGCCGTCCTTGAAGGAACTGGTGGCGATGCCGAGCACGGCACCGTCGTTCAGGCGCACGAGCGGGCCGCCGCTGTCGCCGTGATCGCTGCGCACGTCCGAGAGGATGCGGTTGCCGGCCACGTCGATCACCGATCCGCACTGCCAGCCGGTGGTGCGGCCCTGCCGGCACACCTTGTCGCCGACCACGGCGCGGCCCACGG
Source organism: Tsukamurella sp. TY48 (assembly GCF_019656655.1). GTDB lineage: Bacteria > Actinomycetota > Actinomycetes > Mycobacteriales > Mycobacteriaceae > Tsukamurella > Tsukamurella strandjordii. The sequence continues at coordinate 2,759,661 of NZ_BPMV01000001.1, forward strand.
TGCGCGGCTGGACGGTGCCCTGCCGGTTCACCAGCGGAACGCCCGGCTTGAACGAGAGGGTGGCCCAGTCGGGCTCGTTCGGGTCGACGACCCGGTCGTCGGCGGAGATCCGCGGCGCGGCGGACTTCTCGACCTTGCCGACCTCGGCGATGGTGCGGTCGCGGCCGGGGACCGGCACGGCCACCGTCTGGCCCGCGTTGCCGCAGTGCCCGGCGGTCACGCCCACGCGGCGGCCGTCCGGGGTGAGGGCCATGACGCCGAGCGTGCAGGCCTGCACCTCGATGCCCTGCGCGGTCTCCTTCTGCACCACGTCGATCTCGGAGCCGGGGCCGATCACGATCGGGGCGGCGTTCACGGGACCGGCGGCGATGAGCACGGAGGTCGCGGCACCGATCGTCGCGGTGGCGGCGACCCCGAGGCGGCGGGCAAGGGAGAGCGACATGCTGGTCCTTTACGTCTTCGACGGGTCGTCAAGCCACAGCGGCGGGATAGGAATGTCCTGCTGTGCGATGGCGAATCCGAGATTAGCACGGCTCCGACCTCCGACGATTTGGGCGCGCGGCCATCGGCGCGTACACTGGATCATCGCGTGCGTGCGCGGGTTCCCGCGTGCGCCGTGACGCTGTGCCGGAGTACCCGGTGCAGCGCCGGAAAACACTGAACACAAGGGATAGGACTGACGTGAAGGTCAACCCCAGCGTCAAGCCGATCTGCGAGAAGTGCAAGGTGATCCGCCGTAACGGTCGGGTCATGGTGATCTGCGACAACCTGCGTCACAAGCAGCGTCAGGGTTAATCGCCCAGGATCGTCAGCGCTTTGAGCGGTTCGCCGCTTGAACTGCAGTACATGAACTCTCCGCACCAGCGGGGGCATACGAGCCCCTGTAGGACCCCCGGCTCGGAGGCCGGGGCCTCGGCCGGCGTGAAAGCGCCGGAACCCGCGAGGACGGACGGGGAGCAGACCTCCGACGAAGAAGAAGGAAACAGCCAGACATGGCACGTCTTATGGGTATCGATCTCCCGCGCGAGAAGCGCATGGAGATCGCACTGACCTACATCTACGGCATCGGCCGTACCCGCGCGACTGAGATTCTGGACGCCACCGGCGTGAGCCCGGATCTGCGCAGCAAGGACCTCAGCGACGAGGACCTGACCAAGCTCCGTGACTTCATCGAGGGCACGGACTACAAGGTCGAGGGTGACCTGCGCCGTGAGGTGCAGGCCGACATCCGTCGCAAGATCGAGATCCAGTGCTACCAGGGCATCCGCCACCGTCGTGGCCTGCCCGTGCGTGGCCAGCGCACCAAGACCAACGCTCGCACCCGTAAGGGTCCGAAGAAGACCATCGCCGGAAAGAAGAAGTAATGCCTCCGAAGTCGCGCGCCGCTTCCGGCGCCAAGAAGGGCGCTTCGCGTCGGCGGGAAAAGAAGAACGTCCCGCACGGCCACGCCCACATCAAGAGCACGTTCAACAACACGATCGTCTCGATCACCGATCCCGCCGGCAACGTCATCTCGTGGGCGTCGTCGGGCCACGTCGGCTTCAAGGGTTCGCGTAAGAGCACCCCGTTCGCCGCGCAGCTCGCTGCCGAGAGCGCTGCCCGCAAGGCGCAGGAGAACGGTGTCAAGAAGGTCGACGTCTTCGTCAAGGGCCCCGGCTCGGGCCGTGAGACCGCCATCCGCTCGCTGCAGGCCGCCGGCCTCGAGGTGGGCACCATTTCCGATGTGACCCCTCAGCCGCACAACGGCTGCCGTCCGCCCAAGCGGCGCCGGGTCTAGGGAAGGTAGGAGAGAGAAACCATGGCTCGTTATACCGGCCCTGTCACCCGTAAGTCCCGTCGTCTGGGCGTCGACCTCGTCGGCGGCTCCGAGGCGTTCGAGCGTCGTCCTTACCCGCCCGGCCAGCACGGCCGCGCCCGGGTCAAGGAGAGCGAGTACCTGCTGCAGCTCAAGGAGAAGCAGAAGGCCCGCTTCCTGTACGGCGTGATGGAGAAGCAGTTCTCGCGGTACTACCAGGAGGCCAAGACCGCCTCGGGTAAGACCGGCGACGCCCTGCTCCAGATCCTCGAGACCCGTCTCGACAACGTCGTGTACCGCGCCGGCCTGGCGCGCACCCGTCGTCAGGCTCGCCAGATGGTGACCCACGGTCACTTCACGGTGAACGGCGTCCGCGTGGATGTTCCCTCGTACCGCGTCTCGCAGTACGACATCATCGACGTCCGCCCGAAGTCGCTCGGCACCACGCCGTTCCAGATCGCGCGTGAGACCGTCGGCGAGCGCACCGCTCCGGCTTGGCTCCAGGTGGTCCCGTCGACCCTGCGCATCCTCGTGCACCGCGTGCCCGAGCGTGAGCAGATCGTCGTGCCCTTCCAGGAGCAGCTCATCGTCGAGTACTACTCGAAGTAAGTAGTGCAGGGTCGCCGGCGGATTCGCCGCCGGCGGCCTTCTACGGGCGTCAAATAGCGGACGCCCAGAGAGAAGGAAATACTCAATGCTCATCTCGCAGCGACCCACTCTCAGCGAAGAGGTCATCTCCGAGGCTCGGTCGAAGTTCGTCATCGAGCCGCTGGAGCCGGGCTTCGGTTACACGCTGGGCAACTCGCTCCGCCGCACGCTGCTGTCGTCCATCCCGGGCGCGGCCGTGACCAGCATCCGCATCGACGGCGTGCTGCACGAGTTCACCACGGTCCCCGGCGTGAAGGAGGATGTCACCGACATCATCCTGAACCTCAAGGGCCTGGTCGTCTCGTCGGAGGACGACGAGCCGGTCACCATGTACGTGCGCAAGCAGGGCCCGGGCGCCGTCACCGCGGGCGATATCGTTCCCCCGGCGTCGGTCACCGTGCACAACCCCGATCTGCACATCGCCACCCTGAACGACAAGGGCAAGCTCGAGATCGAGCTCGTCGTCGAGCGGGGCCGCGGCTACGTGCCGGCCGTGCAGAACAAGGCCTCGGGCGCCGAGATCGGCCGTATCCCGGTCGACTCGATCTACTCGCCCGTGCTCAAGGTGACCTACAAGGTGGAGGCCACCCGTGTCGAGCAGCGCACCGACTTCGATCGTCTGATCCTGGACGTCGAGACCAAGAACTCGATGACCGCGCGGGACGCGCTGGCTTCGGCCGGCAAGACCCTGGTCGAGCTGTTCGGCCTGGCGCGCGAGCTCAACGTCGAGGCCGAGGGCATCGAGATCGGACCGTCGCCGGCTGAGGCCGACCACATCGCGGCGTTCTCGCTGCCGATCGAGGACCTCGACCTGACGGTGCGCTCGTACAACTGCCTCAAGCGCGAGGGTGTGCACACCGTGGGCGAGCTCGTGGCCCGCACCGAGTCCGACCTTCTCGACATCCGCAACTTCGGTCAGAAGTCGATCGACGAGGTCAAGGTCAAGCTGCACGCGCTGGGTCTGGCCCTCAAGGACAGCCCCGCGTCGTTCGACCCGTCGCAGGTCGACGGGTACGACCCGGCCACCGGTACCTGGAGCGACGAGCCGTCGTTCTCGGGTGATGCCGATGGCGATCAGGACTACGCCGAGACCGAGCAGCTCTGAGCTGAAGAGCTCGTAAACCCCCACAGGAGAAACAATGCCTAGGCCCACAAAGGGCGCCCGCATGGGCGGCTCGGCCTCGCACCAGAAGCACATTCTGGCGAACCTCGCGACCGCGCTCTTCGAGCACGGCCGCATCGAGACCACCGAGTCCCGCGCCAAGCGCCTGCGTCCCTACGCGGAGAAGCTGATCAGCCATGCCAAGCACGGCAAGCTGGCCAACCGCCGCGAGGTCATGAAGGAGATCCGCAACAAGGACGTCGTGCACGTGCTGTTCGCGGAGATCGCTCCGGCCGTCGCCGACCGTCAGGGCGGCTACACCCGGATCATCAAGACGGAGAACCGCAAGGGCGACAACGCCCCCATGGCCGTCATCGAGATCGTGACCGAGCAGCTCGCCGCCACCGAGGCGTCGCGCTCGACTCGCGTCGCCGCTTCGCAGGCCGCGGCCAAGGCCGCTGCCGTCGAGGCCGACGACATCAAGGCCGACGACGCTCCCGCGAAGTCGGATTCGGATCTCCCCGCCGGTGCGCATGCGCCGCTGGAGGACCCGAACGAGGCGCCCGAGGGCTTCCCGATCAAGGGCAACGCCGATTCGAAGCTCTACCACAAGCCGGGCACCCGGTTCTTCGACTCGACCGTGGCCGAGATCTGGTTCGCCGACGACGCCGCCGCCGAGGCCGCCGGTTACTCGCTGCCGAAGTCGCAGCAGACCGACGCCGACTCGGAGTAAGTCAGCAACACCACGAAACCCGCCGGGCCGCAAGGTCCGGCGGGTTTCGTCGTTTCCGGGCCGGGCCGGGCCGGGCCGGGGCGGGGCCGTCCGATGGGGCTTGTCAGCGCGGCTCGTCGGCGGCGAGCGCCGTCATGGCATCGACGGTGGCGCGCACCTTCTCCGCGGAGACCCGCGGCAGGGTGAACCTGGCGAGGTAGGCCTCGCTGGTGACGCGGGACCAGTCGCAGGTCACGTCGATCCGGGTGCCATCGCCCTGCGGGGTGAACTCCCACGACCATTCGACGCCGATCGGGCTGCGCCCGCGGCCCGCGGGGAGCCAGGCGATGCGGCGGCCCGGCTCGAACGCGGAGACGTGGTTGTCCACCGAATAGGGGCGGCCCTGCTCGTCGCTCATCTCCATGCCGAAGGTCTGGCCGGCGGCGGTGATCACCGCGGGCGTGCCCTCCGACAGCCCGCGGAGCATGCCGGAGCCGTCGGCCGCCACGTGCGCCGCGGGCCGCGCGAGTGCGGCGAACAGCGCCTCGGGCGGCACGCCCTCGACGATCACGGTGACGGTCTGGGAGGTGGCTTCGCTCATGATCGCGACGCTACGCAGAAGGGCACGGAGCCGCACCGATTCCGGGCAGGTGATTCTCCCCTCCGCCCGCCTCATCCGCGGCCGATTACCGGCCGCGGATGGCACGCGCGGCAGCGGGAGCCGACGGTGCGTCCACCGGATAGGCGGCCCGAGCTGGTGCGGGTAGCATCGCTGCGGTCATGACTCGTTATCGCCTCGACATCGCCTACGACGGAACCGACTTCAGCGGCTGGGCCCGCCAGCCGGAGCGGCGCACCGTGTGCGGTGTCCTGGAAGAGTCCTTTCGCACGATCCTGCGCACCGAGGTGCAGCTCACCGTTGCGGGCCGGACGGACGCGGGGGTGCACGCCACCGGGCAGGTCGCGCATCTCGATACCGATGTGGCGCTGCCCGACGGCCTGGTGCGCCGGCTGGCGCGGTTGCTGCCGGAGGATGTGCGGGTCACCGCGATCGCGGAGGCGCCGGAGGCCTTCGACGCCCGGTTCTCGGCGCTGCGCCGGCACTACGAGTACCGCCTCACCGATGCCGTGTACGGCGCGAATCCGTTGCGGGCCCGCGATACCGCGCCGTGGCGGCGCCCCGTCGATCTCGATCGGATGCAGGCCGCCTCCGATGCCCTGCTCGGCCTGCACGATTTCGCGGCCTTCTGCCGTCGCCGCGAGGGCGCGACCACGGTGCGCGAGCTGCAGCGCTTCGCGTGGCGCCGGGACGCCGACGGGGTGTGCACCGCCGAGGTCTCCGCCGACGCCTTCTGCTGGTCGATGGTGCGGTCCCTGGTGGGTGCCGTCGCGGCCGTCGGGGAGGGGAGACGGTCTGTGGAGTGGGTCGCCGGGCTGCTCGACGAGCGCGAGCGGTCCAGCGCGATCAACGTGGCCGCCGCCTGCGGCCTGACTCTGGTGCGGGTGGACTACCCCGCCGATCACGAGCTCGCGGAGCGGAACCTGATCACTCGGGAGCGGCGCGAGGTGGACGGCCCCTCCGCCGGCTGCTGCGGCGACTGACGCATCTCCTCGGCGGGCAGACGACGTTCTCCCGCAGTTCACGATCCCGTAGCCGGGCCCCTGAATACTCGGGTGACGTGAACCCCTTCGACGTCACCGGCTTCCTCGGGTCCGCGGGCCTGATCGGTCTGATCGTGCTGATCTTCATCGAGACCGGCCTGCTGGTGGGCTTCATCTTCCCGGGCGACTCGATCCTGTTCACCGCGGGCATCTTCGCCGCGCAGCCGCAGCCCTTCGCGCAGCTGTGGCAACTGCTGGTGTTCCTGCCGCTCGCCGCGATCATCGGCGATCAGTGCGGGTACGCGATCGGCAGGTACGCCGGACCGAAGGTGATGCGCGGCCGGGTGATGAACTTCATCGGCCAGGGGCCCGTGGACAAGACCTACGAGTTCTTCGACAAATACGGGCCGTTCACCGTGCTGTTCGCCCGGTTCATCGGCATCGTGCGCACCCTGGTCCCGGTGCTCGCGGGTTTCTCGCGGATGGATCACCGCAAGTTCACGCTGTTCTCGGTGATCGGCTCGCTGCTGTGGTGCGACGGGATCGTGCTGCTCGGCTACTTCCTGGGCGGCATCCCGCTGCTCCGCGACAACCTCGAGGTGCTGTTCATCGGCTCGGCGATCACCATCATCGTGCCCATCGCCATCACCGTGATCACCCGTCGCCGGGCCCGCCGCCGCGCGGAGGCGGCGGGCGAACGTGTCGAAGCCGCCCACGCGGAGGGCTAGCGCGCTACGCTGCGTCGCATGATCGGGTTGGGGGACCCGGAGCGCATCGTCATCGACTGCGCGGGGGACGACTGGTACATCTGTGGGCCCGACGGTGCCGTGCGCACCGTCGCGGCCCCGGGCGACGTGGAGGATTTCGTCGCGCCGGCCGAGGCCACCCGCCGGTGGGCGGCGTGGCTCTCCGAGGCCGTGTCGGGCGGGCCGCCGGTGCGCGCGTGGACGATCCTCGCGCCCACCGTCTTCGGGGCGCCACGCCGCGGCATCGTCGCCGCGGGTGCCGCCGCGCTCGGTGTCGATGCCACAGTCGTGTCCCGCGCCGAGGCGCTGGTCCGCGGCGGCGGCCTGCTGTACTGCCGCCGAGCGCTGGTCCTGGAATGTCGTGGCCCGGTGGCGCAGGCGCACGTGCTCGACCTCGTCGACGGCAGCTGGCTGCCGGTGGCCGCCGCCTCGCATCCCGATCCCGCGGCCGCTGCGCGGGCCGTCTTCGACGACCGGATCGACCAGGCCCTGATCGACGGTCCGCCCGACGTGGAGGCCGCGGTGCGGGAGGAGCTCGCCGCGCAGAAACTCTGGCGCGTGGTGCGGGTCGATCCGGGCGACCTTCTTCCCGCGCTGGCGCGGCCCGCCGCGCCCGAGGCCGAGTCCGAGGCCGAGTCCGAGTTCGAGGCGTGGCCCAGCGCCGATCAGCCACGGCGGCGCGGTGTCCGACGGGCCGTGGTGGCCGCGGCCGGCGTGACCGGCGTCGCGGCCGCGGCGATCGCCTGCCTGCCGAGCACCGGCGGCGCGGGCGCCCCCGAACGCCCGGCACCGCCGCCGGAGTCCTTCGTGCAGGTGGCCTTCGACGGCACCGTCGTCGACCTGCCGCGCGGGTGGGACATCACCGAGCCCGCGCCGGGGCGGCGTATCGCCCAGGCCGGCGACGGCCGCCGGGTCACGGTGGTGCGCACCCGTCTGCGCGCGTCCACCGATCAGGCCGCGGTGGCCGCGGAACTGAAGTCGGAGCTGGACCGGCGCGGCGACCATCGCATCTCCGATCTGGACCCGGCGGGGTCCGTCGCGGGCCGCGATGTGATCGGCTACCGCGAGCGCCTCGCGGCGGACCGGGTGGTGGACTGGTACGTGGTGGTTGCCGGGGATGCCCAGCTCAGCGTGGGTTGCGAGGCGGGTCGCACCGCCGCCCCGCTGGCCGGTGCCTGCGAGCGGGCGGTGGGATCGGTGCGGCCGGATTGATGGGATTAGCCCGATTCGGCGCGCGCGAAGCCGCGTCGGGGTTTACGGTGAAGGAGCTTCGGGTCTTGGGGGAGACACGGACAGGGGGAGATTCATGAGTATCGCCACGTCGACCAACGGTGGTCTGCGGGTGCGCGCCAACGATCAGGGCACACCGCTGAACATCACCATCGAGGCCGGTGAAATGCGCCGGGAGCCGCAGGAACTCGCCAATGCCATCGTGCGCCTGTGCGCCGAGGCGGCCACGTCCGCGGGACTGCAGCGGCGCGCCCAGCTGGAACGGGAGGGCGTCGCCGAGCCCGTGCTGCGGGCCCTGCGCCTCCCGGAACCGCCGGCGCGAGCACCGGCCGCGGAACCGGACGACGATGTCGGCAGCTGGCTGCGGAGGGGCTGACCATGACTGCGGAAATGGATCGGATCGAGGCCCGGGTCCGGCATCAGCTGGGCGTGATGCGCACGGCGCGAGACGAACTCGACGCCGTCCGGGTCACGGTCTCCAGTCCTGACGGCGCCGTCCGAGTGGAGCTCGACGGTGTCTGCGCACTCGTCGGGCTCACGCTCACCGAGTCGGCGCTGCGCTCCAGCGGTGCGGTCCTCGGCCGTCGGATCGTGGACACCTGCGCCGTCGCGGCCCGGGAGGTCGCGGCCCGGCGGGGCGCGGTGATGGAGCGCTTCCACACCGATTTCGACGAACCGGGATCCGAACCGCGCGTCGGCGCGTCCAACTTCTAGACGATCAATCGATTCGAGGGGGAATGCCATGTTCATGGCCATCAATTCGGCGATCGCCGCATTCGGTGCGGCGAACGCGGGAGTCGGGGTCACCGTCGCGACCGCGGGTTCGGTGAACGCCGCAGCCAATGTGGCGGCGCTCAATCCGGCCCTGGGCCTGATCGGCCAGGACTTCCTGGCCGCCTTCACCGCGGCGCAGACCAGCTACACCACGTCGGTCGCGGAGCTCGCGACGGTCTACGCCGGTATCGCCGCCTCTTCCACCGCCACGGTGGCCGCCTACACGGCGACCGAGGCCGCAGGCGCCGCCGGACTGATGTCCGCCGCGGTGTAGCGATGGCCGAACCCGTGACACCCGGCCCCACGGCGCCGGGTGTCGAGCTCGATCCGGCGATCCGTGCGTTGCTGGACCGCCCGGTCAACGACGTGCTCGCCGCGCTCGGGCTGCCACCGGTGCCGGTGCCACCGGAGAATCCGCCGCAGCAGGAGCTGCCACAGGCGCCGAAGGGCGTCCCGGAGGCGCCGCAGGTCCCGGGATTCGACGTGGCCGGCCTGGTCAAACCGATGACGGACCTGTTGTCCACCTTCGGTTCCGGCAGCTTCTCCGGTCTCGACCCCTCGAAGGCGCTCGACGGTGCCTCCAAGGCGTTGGAGCAGGGGATGAGCGCGGGGATGCAGGCGATCAGCTCGCTCAGCCAGGTGTGGCAGGGCCCGGCCGCGACGGCCGCGACCGGGAAGGGCATGCAGGCCGCGGCGGGCACGGGCATGGTGGCCGAACAGGGGGCCGAGCTGTCCACCGCGGTGGGCGAGGCGGCCGCCGTGGTGGGGCAGGGCGAGGCCGAACTGCAGGCGATCATCGATTCCTTCATGTCGGTGATCGCGGCCCTGGGGCCGTCCCTGTGGCTGCCGCCCGGGCAGGTCGCCGCGGTGACCGCGGCGCAGGAACACACGGATCATGCTCTGGCCGTGGTGTCCCGGGTGAAGGGGCAGTTGTCCGGCCTCTCCGCTCAGGTGGGCGCGGCGGGCCGGAAGGTTCCGGTCACGCAGCCCCCGGCCGCCGCGGCGACCGCGGCTGCGGAGGTCGCGAGCACCGTGATCCCGGCCGTGGTCTCCGCCGCGACGGGCGCGGTCTCGGCGGTCGGCAAGCTGGCGACCGACACGGTGAGCGGCGCGGTGCAGACCGCCACGGGTCTGGCGAGCTCGGCGGCCGAGGCGATCGGCGGTATGGCAGAGAACCAGGCGGGCAAGGACGAGACGGGCCTCGGCACGACCGGTACCGACACCACGCCCACCGGCACCTATCCCGCGGGTGGCCTCGGCGGCGCCGGGACGGGCGGCGCGTCCGGTGGCGGTGGCGGCGCCGTCGGCGGCTTCGGTGGGGCGAGTGCGGTCAATGCCGCGCTCTCCCCGGCGAGCCCGCAGGCCTCCGCGCCGCGCACCCCGGTCGTGGAGGCCGGGGCACGCACGGTCCCGGCCGGCGATGTCGTCACCCGCGGCGGCCTCGGCGGCGGCATGATGCCGATGGCCGCGGCGGGCGCCCGGCCCACCCAGGGCTCCGACCACAACGTGCCGGACTACCTCGTGACGGGGCACAACGGCGAGCAGGTTGTGGGCGACCTCCCGCTGGTCGGCCCGCAGGTGGTGGGGGATGCGGAGTCCGCGGGATTCGATGAGCTGCCGGATGTGGAACTGCGCCTGTAGCGGTGCGCCGATCCGACGGAACCGCACCGGCACCCGGTGCGTCTAATGACTAGGAACGACTTCGGGGGGAGTTGAGGAACCATGAGTGACGGCATGCTGAGCATGGATCTGCAGGAGGTGCGCGAGATCGCGCGCGGGGTCGACAGGATCGTCGAGGATCTGCGTGGCGCGCAGGAGCGGTTCGCCGCCCACGCGGAACCCGCCGCGACCGGCCGCGACGAGGTGTCGGTCGCGGTGGCGCGCACCACCTCCGAGATCGGCGTCGCGCAGCGGCGCCTCGGTGAGACGGCGGTGAACGACCTGCGCACCCTCGGCGAGGCTCTGAACAAGCACGCGAACACGGTGCAGCAGAAGGACACCGAACTCGCAGCCACGGTGCGCCTGGAGATCTGACGTGCCCGCTCCGCAGGCCCCACAGCCGCCGCAGGCCCCGCAGCCGCCGGGCTTCACCGGTGTCGACTGGTACTCACGCCCCACGGAACGCCTCGCCGAGGATCTCCTCGGCGGCGCCGGTGCGCGTCCGCTCTCCACCGCGGCGCAGGAGACGGCGCGCCTCGCCTCCGCGTACGGCGCCGCCGCGGTCGCGCTCGATCGCATCATCGTGCAGCTCGACGGCGCGGTCGAGACCGAGCGACGCACGGCGGCGGACAGCACCGGTGCCCGTCGGCGCACCGGCCCACTGCCGGATTACGCCCGCTGGTTGGCCAAGCACGCCGCCGAGCTCGCGGAATACGCGGCCAAGCTCGCAGGCCAGGCCGCGGCGTACGAGACGGCCTCGCGGGCCATGCCCTCGGTGGCCGACGCCGAACGCCTCCGCAGCGACCGGGAGAACGCGCAGGCCGCAGCCGCGGCCGGCGGCGCCGATCCCGCGGTGGCCGCGCTGGCCGGTGCCGCAGCCGATTCCGAACGGGTGGAGCAGCAGGCGCACGGCACCGCGGCCGCGGTGATGGTCGGTTTCGAGAAGGCGGCCGAGCCGCTGAGCAAGTCGTGGCAGTTCACCACGGCGCCGAAGCTGGCCACCACCGACCGTTCGCGGGAGAAGAACACGGGCAAGTCCACCGGTGCGGGCAAGGGCGGTGGCGCCGGCGCGGTGAGCGCGGGGGTCCCGGCCGCACCGCTGGGAGGTTACGCGGCCACCACACCGCAGCGCGATCAGGGCGGGAGCACCACCCGGCCCGCGGCGGCCACCACGTCGAACGGCGGTACGGGCCGGGGCTTCCCGATGATGCCCGCGGGGATGATGGGCGCCGGCGCCGCTGCCGCGGCGAGTCATCGCGCTCAGTCGCACCCGTCGGGCGCCGTGCCCTCGGAATCGGACGACGACCTGCCCGAGGCCTTCGTGGTGCACACCGCGCCCGGGGTGCTCGGCGGCCAGGGCGACGAGCTCGTCGAGGAGGCCATGTGAGCGTCCATACCGTGTCCGCCCTCCGATCCCGGTTCGGCACCGAGGTTCCGCCGGTCCTGTGGTCGCCGCCCGATCCGCGGATCGAGGCGGCGCCACCCGGGCCCGAGACCGACCTGTCCGACGACGAGCTCACCGCACTGCGTGTGCTCGCCGTGCCGGAGGTCCGGCAGGAGGGCCGTGCCACCGGCGATCTCGATTCGAAGCTGTGTCTGGCCCGTGCCGGTGAGCTCACCGCGCGGGTGGTGCGCGCCGCGGGAACCGCGGACGTCGACCTGCCGTATTGCGACGGCTCGGTCGGCACGCTGGCGCGGCTCGTCGAACCGCTGATCGGCACCGCGCCGGCAGCGGATCCGGCGGTGGCCGCATCGTTCCCGGCCGCGGCGGGGCGTACGGCCCTCGCCTGCGGCGGCGACGCGGGCGAGATCGCGGCCGAACTGCGCCGGATCGGCGTCGAATCCGAGGCGGCACGCCTGATCGGCCGCACCTTCGCCCGGTCGAGCCGCAGCGTGGAATTCACCTTCCACGAGCGGGATCGGCGCATCGCAGTGGTGGTGGCGGTGATCGACGGCCCGGCCGGCCGGATCGTCGCACTCACGGCGACCGACGGTCCGGGCGAGGGCTGGATCGCCATCGCGGAGGGCACCGCCCACCGCATCGGCAGGGCGCTGCGACGCGCCTGCGAAGAACTTCCCGGGGGCGGCTGGATGCCGTAGCGGGGGACGGCTGCGCCACCTGGGCGCAGCTCGACGATGCCGGCCCAGCCGGCGGGAGGAGAAGGAACTATGGGGACATCAGCTGAACTGGCCGCGATGAAGGCCGGTGCGAGCTCGCTCGAGGATCTGGGTACGCAGATGAACGCCGTCCTGAGCCAGCTGCGCACCGACGTCGAGATGACGCAGAGCGCCTGGGCGGGCACCGCCCAGATCGCCTTCCGCACCGTGATGACGCGGTGGGACGAGAGCAGCACCAAGCTGAACAACGCGATCAACGAGATCAGCTCGCTGCTGGCGGGCAACACCACCAGCTACGGCACCACCGAGGCGCAGAGCGAGGCCGACCTGCAGTCGGTCGGCGGCGCCACCTTGAACATGTGATCGACAACCAGGAATCGAAGGGGGAGAACCAATGAGCGACGACTTCATCAAGTACGACTACGCGTCGATCCGCAGTGGGCTCGACGACATCAACGCCAAGTACGGCACGCTGCTGCAGCAGGCGGATGCGATCCGCACCGAGCAGAACAAGTTCGACAACGCCTGGCAGGACGAGGAATCGGCCACGGCCTACCAGGCGGTCCAGACGAAGTGGAACAGCAGCTTCGAGGACATCAACAACCTGCTCAAGGCCGTGCAGACGGCGGCGGGCAACGCGGTGGACAACATGCAGGCCACCAATCAGCGGGCCGCCAAGGACTGGCAGGGCTGATCGCACAGCGAAGGGGCCCGGCGACCATGTCGCCGGGCCCTTTTCGTGTCCCCGATCAGGCGACCAGGCGCACCGTCGCCGCGCCGCCGGTGGTGCGCACCGTGAGCATGCCCGGCTGCGGCTGGCTCAGCACCACATCGGCCTCCATCACCGGCGAAATTCCCAGGCCCTCGATCCGCCACACGGTGCCCGTGGGCTCCACGGAGCCCGGGGCGAGCCCGGAGGCGGTCCCGTCGAGCACCGTCACCGTGTAGTCGGCGGGACTCAGGTGCGCCAGGTGCGGCGGGTAGCGCCACCCGGAGATCCACAGCGCCTCCGGGGAATCGACCCAACCGACCAGGGGCTCCCAGAGCGCGGGCCGGCCGGTCACGATGAGCACGCGCGCGCCGGTGGCCACCGCGCGTTCCACGAGTTGCCGGGCCGGATCGTCGGCCACCGAGGCCCACACCGTGCGGACGCCGGGGCCGTGCAGCCGTGTGGAGACGGGGCCGCCCGTGGTGTCGGCGCCCAGCATCTGGCCGCACCCCGCGAGGGGGACGTGCAGCGTCCGCAGTGCGGGCTCGGTTCCGCTGACCGCGTGCGCGTTCCGGTCACCGTCGCCCGGCACCAGGCCGCTCGAATACAGCCGCGCCTCGACGCGGACATCGGGAATGCCACCCGCGCGCCGGACATCGCCGGGGCGCACGGTGATGACGGCGGTGCCGAAGGGATCGGCCCGGCCCAGCAGATGGTCGAGATCGCCCGCGGCGAGCGCGTCGGGATCGGCGTGCACTGCATCCTCCGGCGACTCGATGACGATCGAGGCCAGTTCGGCCGAGCCCACCGGGAGCGTCGGGATGCCCTCCGCGGCAAGTGCGTCCGCGACCCGACGGGCGGCCAGCGCTGCGGTGGCGGCAGCATCGCCGCGACGGCGGGCGATGGCCGGTGCGCACGCCGTGGGATCGATCGAGACGGCGATCCGCAGATCGCTCACCGCCCAGCGGGCGATCGGTCCGAGCAGCATCTGATAACGCGTGCGCGGCGCGATCGGCCCCGACGGTGCGCGGCCCCCGGCGAGCAGCACGTCGATCCGTGCGGCCGGGGTATCGGCGTGGCGCAGCACCCGGGCGAGCACGTCCAGCGGGAGCGACGGATCGTCCCGGCCGCGCACGGCGACGATCCGCGGAACGTCCATCGTGGGCCGAAGAACCGCTGTGATCAGGCCGTTCTCGTGCCGAATGCCGATGTCCCCGCCGCCCGGATAGGGCGCCGCGGCAGTGGCGTGGGTGGATCGGGCAGGCCGGCGCAGGCGGCCCGTGGCCCACTCCGCGGCCGAGGTGCCGCGGCGCCGCGTGAGGGCGGCACCGCCCACCGTGAGCGCGGCGAGGCCCGCGGCCCAATGCGGCCCACCTGCCGCGGCGGTACCCAGGCCGGCCACCGCCGCCGAGGCCTCCGCGAGCAGGATCGCCCCGGCGGCGGGCCATCGGTGCCGCTCCCAGCGGGTGGGCGCGGCCAGCGCTGCGGGCACCGCTCCGGTCACGGAGCGCGTGAATCCCGTGGTCTGTTCCATTTTCTTCCCCCGATCCAGCCGTCTCCCCCGAAACGCGCTGCCCTGGTGGCAAAGTACCGTATTCTGCGAGGAACGGCGTCTGCTTTGGGGAAAGCGGACGCGGTGCGCCTTGGGGGAGGGGCGAATCGATGCGACGTCAATTGACCACGCGCGCGCAGGTGAGCGGCTACCGCTTCGTGCTGCGCCGAATGGACCATGCGCTTCTGCGGCGCGACCCACGGATGATCTCGGACCCGATGGCCTCGCAATCGCGGTCGCTCATCGCGGGCCTCATCCTGGCTCTGGTGATCACCGGCGGCTGCGGCGTGCTCGCCCTGATCCGGCCGCAGGGCGCGGTGGGCGATTCGAAGATCGTGCTGGCCAAGGAGTCCGGTGCCCTGTACGTGCGGGGAGACGATGTGCTGTACCCGGTCACCGGTCTGGCCTCGGCGCGGCTCGCGGTGGGGGAGGCGGCCCAACCCGCCCAGGTCAAGGACAAGCGGCTGCAGAGCTTCCGCCGCGGTCCCGAGGTGGGGATCGTGGGTGGCCCCGCACAGATCCTCGGCCCGGCGTCGGCGTGGAAGGACGGGGCCACACCGTGGCTGCTGTGCGACCGGACCACGGCCGCCGCCGCGGACAAGCCCGCAGCGCGCGACACCCTCGACACGTTGGTGACTACGGCGGCCACCGGTGCCGCGGACTCGGGTGCGGTCCTCGTCTCCCGAGAGGGCACGAACTACCTGCTGTTCGGCGGTGTGCGGGCGCCAGTGGACCTCGGCGATGCCGCGGTCCGGCGGGTCGCCGGGCTCGACGGTGCGCGGCCGCGGGCGGTCAGCGCAGCCCTGCTCAACGCCTTCGCGGAGACCGATCCGCTGGCGGTCCCGCAGATCGCCGGCCGCGGGCAGCGATCCGCCGCGATCCCGGACGCGGCGGTGGGCGATGTGGTGAAGGTGGCCGACGCCGATCGGGACAGGCTGTACGTGGTGCTCGCCGACGGCGTGCAGCCGATCGGGCGCTGGGCGGCCGATCTGATCCGCGCGGGCGATACCACCGCCACATCGATCGCGACCGTGCCCGCTGCCACCGTCGCCGCCGCGAAGACGGTGCGGTCGGTGCCCGTCCGTGATCTGCCCGATGCGCGGCCCGAGCTGCGCACGGTCAAGGACGCGCCGGTCGCCTGCGTCGCCGCCGGGGCCGACGGGAAGGGCGGCGGCACCGTCGAACTGCGGACCTTCGGTGCGGCACCCACACCGGGCACGCCCGTCACGCTGGCCGGGGCCGACGGTGCCGGCGACGATCTGGATCTCGCGTACGTACCGCCGGGCACCGGCGAGTACGTGCTCGCGGCGCAGCCGGGTGGCGATCGCCGGGACGGCCTGTTCTACGTCTCCGATTCCGGTGTCCGCTACGGCATCCCGAACGCCGAGGTGGCCCAGACGCTGGGGCTGATGCACAAGGCGCGGCCGGTCGCGTGGTCGGTGCTGTCGGCACTGCCCGAGGGGCCGGACCTCGATCCGAAGGCCGCTGCCATGACTCGGGACGGGAAGAGCATCACCGTCAGTCGGTGACCGGCGCCCGAATGCCGATCGCCTCCGCGACCGCCTTCGCCGCCTCGCGGCCCGCCCGGTTCGCGCCGATGGTCGACGCCGAGGGACCGTAGCCCAGCAGATGCAGCCGCGGCTCCCCGGCCACCTCGGTGGCCAGGCGGCCCGTCATCACGATGCCGCCGCCCGGTGCACGCAGATTCAGCGGCGCCAGGTGATCCATCGAGTACCGGAAGCCGGTGCACCACAGGATCACGTCGGCGGGCACCAGCGAACCGTCGGCCAGCAGCGGACCGTCGGGGGTCAGGGAGGCGAACATGGGGCGCCGCACCAGGACCCCGTCGGCGATGCCCCGCCGGATCGACTCGTTCACCGGCAGCCCCGTCACCGACACCACCGAGCCGGGCGGCAGGCCCGCCCGCACCCGCTCGTCCACCCGGGCCACCGCGCGGCGGCCCTTCTCCGGATCGAAGGGGCTCTCGTCCCACTGCACCTCGCGGCGCGTGAACCACGCCGTATTCGCCACCTGCGCGATCTCCAGCAGCAACTGCACCGCGGTGATGCCCGCGCCCACCACCGCCACCGTCTTCCCTGCGAAGGGCTCGGCGGTCCGATAGTCGTGCGCGTGCAGTTGCCGCCCCGCGAACGTGGCGGCGCCCGGCACCGTGGGCCAGAATGGCCGGTCCCACGTGCCCGTGCAGTTGATCACCGCGCGAGCCTGCTCGGCGTACGGCGCACCGTCCACCGTCCCCGACACCAGGAACGGGGCCTCGGCGTCGCCGGTGCGGGTGATCGAGGCGACGTGAGCGGGCCGGCGGACAGGCAGCGCGAACCGCTTCTCGTATTCGCCGAAGTATTCGGCGACGCCCGTTGCGGCGGGAATGTCGTCGCACTGGTTGCCCAACGCGTCATGCAAACCCCAGCCCGGCAGGTCGTGCACGTGGTTCGCCGCCCTGAGCGTGAGCGAGGGCCACCGCTGCCGCCACGCACCACCGGGACCCGCGTTGTGATCGAGAACCTCGAAATCGTCGATCCCGAACCTCGGGAGGAAGTAGGCGGCCGAGAGACCGGCCTGGCCAGCACCGACCACAACGACATCCTTCACCCCCGTAGCGTAGATTGCGGGCCATGATCGGATACACGTTGGAGGACCGGGTCGCCGTCATCGAGTTCCAGCGCCCGGAGGCACGGAACGCACTGAACCCCGAGCTCATCGAGGCTTTCGAGGCCGCGATCGACCGGGCGGAGGAAGACGGGGCGTTCGTGATCGTGCTCACCGGGCAGGGCACGGTGTTCTCCGCGGGAGCGGACCTGCGCTCGGGCGCCGTGCTCGACAAGAACTTCATGGCACGGGTCATCCGGCTGTACCAGCGGATCGAAGACATGAAGCAGATCGTGATCGCCGCCGTGAACGGTCCGGCGGTGGGCGCCGGCGTGCAGCTGGCCATGGTCGCCGATCTGCGCGTGCTCGACCCGAGCGCCACCATCGCCATCCCCGCCGCCAAGCTCGGCGTCACCATCGACAAGTGGACCCTGCGCCGACTGGTCGACCTGGTGGGCGGCGGCCACGCCCGCAGCGTGCTCATGGCCGCCGAGAAGTTGGGCGCCGAGCAGCTCGCCCAGCTCGGCTTCGCCAACCGCATCGGCGACCGCGAGGCGGCCCTCGAATACGCGCGCGGCATCACCCGGCTGGCGCCGCTGTCGCTGCAGAACTACAAGGCGCTGTTCAAGAACGACGTCGCCCGCGAACCGCTCACCGAGGACGACGAGGCCCGGCTGCACGCCGTCTGGGACTCCGAGGATCTGCGCGAGGCGCTCACGGCCCGATTCGAGAAGCGCGAGCCGCGCTTCTCGGGGCGCTGACATGCCGCGCCGGCGGAGTTCCGCCGCGCTGGCCGCGGGCACGGTGGGCGGCGGCCTGCTCGGCGCCACCGGCGTGTACCTGCTGCGCGCGGGCCGCGGCCTCAAGCGCTCGATGGGTGCGCAGGCCGACACCGTGTACACCAACTCCGATCCCGACAGCCCGCACGAGCGGTTCGACGCCGGGAAGATCCTGCGCGGCGTGGTCGGCCGCGCCCGCCACGGCCAGGGCCGGCCGTCGCGCCCCATCCCATTGGTCGCGCCGCTGAGTCCCGTGGACGCCGCCGACCTGGCCGTCACCTGGTACGGCCACTCCTCGGTACTGATCGAGATCGACGGCTTCCGTGTCCTGGCCGATCCGGTGTGGGGCGAGCGGGTGTCCCCGTCGCCCACCATCGGACCCGCCCGGCTGCATCCCGTGCCCGTGGCGCTCAGTGCGCTGCCGCCGATCGACGCGGTGATCATCAGCCACGATCACTACGACCACCTCGACCTGCCCACGATCGACGAGCTCACCCGCGACCGCGACGTGCCCTTCTGCGTGCCGATCGGCGTGGGCGGACACCTGCGCGCCTGGGGCGTCCCAGAGGACCGGATCATCGAGCTCGACTGGGACCAGAGCCACACGCTCCGCCGGGACGACGGCCGCGGCGGCACCGATGAGCTCAAGGTGGTGTGCACCGAGGCGCGGCACTTCTCCGGTCGCGGCCTCACCCGCAACTCCACGCAGTGGGCCTCCTGGTCGCTGATCGGGCAGCGGGCCGAGGGCAAGGGGCACAGCGTTTTCTTCGGCGGCGATACCGGCTTCACCGAGCGGTTCAAGCTGGTGGGCGACCACTTCGGTCCCTTCGATCTGACGCTGTTGCCGATCGGCGCCTACGACCCGCTGTGGCCCGATGTGCACACCAATCCCGAGGAGGCGGTCGCGATCCATCAGATGATCGCGAAGCCGAAAGCGCCGCTGGTGCCGGTGCATTGGGCCACCTTCAACCTCGCCTTCCACGACTGGTCCGAGCCCGTGGAGCGACTGTTGGTCGCGGCGCGGGAGGCGGGCATCACCACCGTGGTGCCGAAGCCGGGCGGCCGGGTGGACGGTGTCGCGGCGGCCGCGGGGAGGATCCCGCAGGTAGATCACCACAGCGGAGATTCTTCGGGAACGCGAAGCAGTGGCGACTGGTGGACCGAGGTCGGCTAGCCTGTGGCCATGGATTTCAAGGACATCGCAAACAAGGCCAAAGACGCTCTGGGCAAGAACCCGAGCATCATCGACAAGGCGGGTGACTTCGTCGACAGCAAGACCGGCGGCAAGTTCTCCGAGCAGGTGAACAAGGCGCAGGATGCCGCCAAGAAGTTCATCGACGACAAGGAGATCCAGGTCGAGCAGGAGGCGCGCGATCCGCAGGCGGATCAGCCCAAGCCCGACCAGCAGTAGATCTTCATTGAGAAAGTAGCGTCATCGACTCATGGGTCGTCATCACGCCCCCGGCGCCGCGCCGGCGGCAACTCCGCGTGGCCGCAGTTACCTGCGGATCGCGCTCGGCATCGGACTCGTCGCAGTGCTGGTCGCCGGTCTCGTCGCCATCTTCGGCGGCAAGGTCGCGAGCTGCGGCGAACGGTCCGAATACACGGTGATGGCCGACCCCGCCCTCGCCTCGGCCGTCCGTGCCGAGGCGAAGGCGGTCGCCGACAAATGCACCACCTACACCGTCCGTGAGGTGCCCGACGCACAGGTCGCGGGCAGCCTCACGGGCGGCGGCGAGACCCCCGACCTGTGGCTGGCGCCGTCGCACACCCGGGTCGCGGCGGTCTCCGCCCAGCTGGGCCGCGACCTGCCCGCCACCGAGGTGGCGAGCTCGCCGATCGTGCTGGCCGGGGCCTCGGTTCCTCAGCCGGCGAGCTGGCTGGAGGCACTCCAGGCCGCCACCATCCGCGCGGTTCCCGCGGATTCCACCTACGCCTCGGCGCCCGTCACCGCGGGCGTCTCCGAGGCTCAGCAACCCGGCGCCAACCGGCAGGCCCTCACGGCCGCCCTCGCGCAGTACGCCCAGGCCGCCAAGCGCGTCTCGGGCGATCCGGTGCGGACCGCGAAATCGCAGGGCGGCGTCGTGGTCGTCCCCGAGTACGCGTACCTCGCCGCCAAGAAGGACGAGCCGGGGGTAGCCGCGGTGGTGCCCAAGACCGGCGCCCCGCGCGACGATCTGCTGCTCACGGTCACCGCGTCCGGCGATCGCGCGACCGACGCGAAGACGGGTGCCGACACCCTCGCCAAGGCCTTCGGTTCGGAGGCGGGCATCGTCGCGCTCGGCGAGGAGGGTCTGCGCGGTAAGGATCTGAGCCCCGCGCCGCCCGCCGGCGTCGGCAAGGTGACCGCGCTGCCCGAACCGAACACCGACGAGCTCACCAAGGCCGAACAGTCCTTCGCCACCCTGGCCGTGCCGCTCAAGGCTCTCGTGGTGGTCGACACCTCCGGGTCGATGAACGACTCGGCGGGCAACACCACCCGGATCGGCATGCTGGCCTCCGGCTTCACCAAGGTGGTCACCCAGATCCCCGACGCCAACGCCGTCGGCCTGTGGACCTTCTCCATCGGCACGGCGACCCGCCCCGACTGGACCGAGGTCGTGCCCACGGCGCCGCTGGACACCCGGCGCGGCGACAAATCGCAGCGTCAGGCACTGCTGGACGGTGTGAACGGGCTGCCCGGCAAGGTCGGCGGTGCCACGGCGCTCTACGACACCACCCTCGCCGCGTACCGGCGCGCGGTGGAGAACTTCGACCCGGCGTACTCGAACTCGCTGATCCTGCTCACGGACGGTTCGGACGAGAAGCCGGGCGGCATGTCGCTCGACGATCTGGTGTCGCGGCTGCGCGCGCTGGTCGATCCCGCGCGGCCGGTGAACATCCACACCGTGGGCATCAGCAAGGACGCCGATCTCGGGGCGCTCAAGCGGATCGCGGACGCCACGGGCGGCACCGCTCAGGAGGCCGACTCCGAGGAGCAGATGCTCACCGATTTCGTGACGGCGGTGGCCAAGCGGGCCAAGTAGGCCTGGTGCCCCCGACACGAATCGAACGTGCGACCTGATCTTTAGGAGAGATCCGCTCTATCCAACTGAGCTACGAGGGCGTGCAGCCACAGTTTAGCTTTGCTCGAACCATCGAAGGGAATCGGCGTGCCGTCCGGTATCACTGTGCTCCTCGTCGTGATCCTCGCGGCGCTGTTCGTCACCCGGCGCCGGATCGTCGCGCGGTGGAACTCGCCGCGGGCGCGCACCGTGGGGACCGCCGGGCTGATCGTCGCCGGACTGCTCACCGTGGCCACGGCCGTCGGCCTGCTCGCGGGTGCCGGTGTACTGCCGCCCGGACCGGTCCGGTGGATCAGCGCGGTGGGCCTGACCTGGCTCGCCACCATCTTCTACCTGCTCATCACGCTGATCGTGCTGGGCATCGCCTGGGTCGGGGCGCGGATCGCGGTGCGCCTGCGGCCCGGTCTGGCCGACGGTGCGCGGCGCCTCCTGCGCACCATCGCCGCGGTCGGGTTGATCGGTGCCGTGACCGCCACGGTGTACGGACTGTTCGAGGCGTCGTCGCCGCGGATCACCCACACCGACGTCGCCCTGCCGGCGGCGCCCGCCGAGCCCGGCGACCTGAAGATCGCGCTGATCACCGACCTGCACGTGGGGCCGGTGCGCACCCGCGCCTTCACCCAGCGCGTGGTCGATGCGACGAATGCGCAGAAGCCCGACGTGGTGATCCTCGGCGGCGACCTCATCGACGGCACCGTCGAGCGGATCGGCGAGTACCTCGCGCCGCTCAAGGATCTCCGCAGCCCCTTCGTCTTCGCCGTGACGGGCAATCACGAGTACTACGCCGACGATGCCCGTAACTGGGTGCAGCGCTGGCGGGAGGTGGGCGTGCGGCCGCTGGTCAACGAATCGGTGCGGATCTGGCGCGACGGACCGCGCGGCGGTTCGTCCGTCACCTTCGTCGGCGTCAACGACCGCAAGGGCAAGGAGCCGCTGGGCCCCGATTACGACGCCGCGCTCGCGGGAGTCTCCCCCGGGGAGTTCACCGTGGCGGTGGCGCACGAACCCAAGCAGGCCGCCGAGTTCGCCCGCCGCGGAGTCGATCTGCAGCTCGCCGGGCACACCCACGGCGGCCAGCTGTGGCCCTTCCGCTACCTCGTCCGGCTCGACCAGCCCACCATCGCCGGCCTGGAGCAGGTGGACGGTATGCCGGTGTACACCAGTCGAGGTGCGGGCGCCTGGGGACCGCCGGTCCGAGTGGCCGCGCCGCCGGAGATCGCGATCGTGAACATCCTCTCGCGCTAGCCCGTCGGGGGCGGCATCATGAGGTTGCTCAGGAGAGGAGCCTCGATGTCCGACAGTGCATCCCCGTTCGTCGACCCCGACTATCGCCGCCTGTTCGCGGCGCAGGTGGTGGGCCTGTTCGGCTCCGGCCTGACGACGGTGGCCCTGAGCCTGCTGGCCTACGAGTTGGCGGGGGCATCGGCGGCGGGTGTCCTCGCCACGGCGCTCACCATCAAGATGGCGCTGTACGTGGTGGTCGCGCCGGTCGTCGCGGCGCAGGCCTACCGGCTGCCGCGGCGGGCGCTGCTGGTGGCGCTGCACCTGATCCGGGCGGGGGTGGTGCTGGCGCTGCCGGTGGTCACCGAGATCTGGCAGATCTACCTGCTGGTGGCCCTGCTGCAGGCGGCGTCGGCCGCGTACACGCCCACCTACCAGGCCGTGATCCCCGACCTCCTGCCGGACGAGCGGCAGTACACGCGGGCCCTGTCGGCCTCCCAGCTCGCGACCACGATGGAGACGCTGCTCAGCCCCATGCTGGCCGCGGCCGCGCTGCTGGTGATGAGCTACCAGTACCTGTTCGTGGGCACCGCGATAGGCTTCGTGATCGCCGCCGCCCTGGTGCTGCGCTCGCGGGTGCCGAACCCCGATGCGGCGCCCGAGGGATCGTTCCTGCAGCGCCTGAGTTCGGGCACCCGGATCTTCGTGGCCACCCCGCGGCTGCGCGGCCTGCTGGGCCTGAACCTCACGGTGGCCGCGGCGGGCGCCATCGTCATGGTGAACACGGTCAACTACACCCGCGACGAGCTCGGCGGCAATCAGGCCGATATGGCGCTCGTCCTCGCGGCGAACGGCCTCGGCACCATGGTGGTCGCACTGGTGGTGCCGCGGCTACTGGACCGCACCCCCACGCGCACGGTGATGCTCACGGGCGGAGCGGTGCTGCCGGTGGCGCTGGTCGCGGCGGTGGTGCTGTCGCGGTTCATCGACGGCACCTGGCGCTGGGCGCTGCTGGCCGCGATCTGGTTCGTGATCGGCGCGGGCACCGCCGCGGTGGTCACCCCGTCGGGGCAGGTGCTGCGGCGCTCGTCCAACGACGCCGACCGGCCCGCCGTGTTCGCCGCGCAGTTCTCGCTCTCGCACGTGGCGTGGTTGATCACCTACCCGCTCACGGGGTGGCTCACCGGCGCCGCCGGACTCACCGTCACCTGGTCGGCGATGCTGGTGCTGGCGCTGATCGGTCTGGCCGTGGCGGTGGCCTCGTGGCCGCGGCAGGATCCCGTGGAGATCACCCACAGCCACAAGGAGGGCGAGGTCGACCCGGCGATCATCGCCGATGCCACGCCGGTGGGCGACGGCTGGTTCGAGCACACCCACGCGTACGTGATCGACGGTGCGCATCCGCGCTGGCCGGACCCGGACGGCCGGCTGATCGGCTGAGCCCGGCTCAGGCGTCGCGGGCCTCGGCGGCGCCGCGCGAGGCGAGCTGGTCGGCGAGTTCGTTGCCCTCGTTGCCGGCGTGCCCCTTCACCCAGCGCCAGTCGATCTCGTAGCGGCCGGCGACCTCGACGAGCCGCTGCCACAGCTCCACGTTCTTCACCGGCTGCTTGTTGGCGGTCTTCCAGCCGTTGCGCTGCCAACCGGCGACCCACTTGGTGATGCCGTTCTTGACGTACGAGCTGTCGGTGTAGAGCACCACGGGGTAGGGCTTGGTGATCGCCTCCAGCGCCGAGATGGCGCCCATCAGTTCCATCCGGTTGTTGGTGGTGTCCTTCTCGGCGCCGTAGAGCTCCTTGGTGTGCTCGCCGAAGCGCAGCACCGCACCCCAGCCGCCGGGCCCGGGATTGCCCAGGCACGCACCATCGGTGTAGATCACGATCTCGTCCGCCACGAGGACCAAGGGTATGCGCCGCCGGGCGCTACGGTGAAACCGTGCCGAACAATCACTACCACCACCTCGTCTTCGGCGATGACGCGTTGGAGCGGCAACGCGCGAACGGCAGCTACGTGGCCTACGGGCGGCAGATGGAGCGCGGCGACGACGGGCCGCAGGAGCTGTCCGACCGCGAGCTGCTCATGATCACCCGCGCCGATCAGTTCTGTCTGGCCACCGTCACCCCCACCGGCTGGCCGTACCTCCAGTACCGCAGCGGCCCGGCCGGATTCGTGCGGTACGACGCGGCGACGGGGCGGCTGCGGTTCACCGACCTGCCGGGGAACAACCAGTTCGTCACCCTCGGGAACCTGGCCGACGACGACCGCCTCGCGATGTTCTTCGTGGACTATCCGCGCCGTATCCGGCTCAAGGTCTTCGGTCGCGGACGAGTGGTCGAGGACGAGGCGGGCCGGGCCATCGAGATCGCGGTGGAGGCCTTCGACTGGAACTGCTCGCGCAGCATCATCCCGCGGTTCGACCGCGACTATCTGGCGCAGCTCGGCGCCGCCTATCAGAAGGTCGCGGCGGAGCGGGAGGACGAGCTGACCGCCGAGATCGAGCGGCTCCGGGCCCGGGTGGCCGAACTGGAGGCGCGGTAGCTCACAGGGGGCCGGTGGGCCCGTCGTAGGAGTTCTGCCGGGGGATCGCCTCGGTCACCGGATTCGGCGAGACCCGCACCGGCCGCGGCGGACGCTTGACCACCACGGTGTCCTGCTGGGAGGGGAGCCGGGGCGACGGTGCCGGGCGCGCCCACCGGGCGTCGGGTGCCGGAATCCGCTGCGGGAGCGGCGGAGGCACCGGCGCCGACGGAACCGGCCGCTGTTCGTGCCGCACCGCCGCCGGGATCGGGGGCGCCGGGACCGCCCGTCGCGCGAGGAGCAGCAGGACCGCGGCGACACCCACCGCGGCGCCGCCGGCGATCGCCACGAACGGTCCGGGCCCGGCCGCCACGTCGAGCTCGAGCGAGACGCCCTGCACGGGCACCGTCCGGCTACCGACGAGCCGCATCAGGGCGTACCCGGCCACGCCGATGCCGGCGAGCCCGGACGCGGCCACCAGACCGGCCGCGGACCGTCGGACAGTGGCCGGGCGAGCGAAGGCCGCGACGGCGCCGAGCACGATCGCCACCGCACCGGCGGCGATCACCGCCGCACCGACCCAGGCGCCGTCCGTGGGGACCTGCGAGGCCACGTCGACCCCGCCCACGGCGGGCGCCGAGACCTCGCCCAACCCCGTGACCTCCGCCTTCACCTGCGCCGGGAGGCCGGGCAGCGCGGGGAGGTCGGCCGTCGCCGAGAACCAGGTGAGGAACGCCGCGGCGATCAGCGCGGCGCCGCCCAGGGCGGCCGCCACGACGCCCGCGTACCGCGGAAGAGCGGACGGGGCGGACTTCGAATCGGGCATTGCGGACCTCCTACGGCGATGTGTCCGCAACGCTAGGACCTGCGGGTTGGCGGTCGCTGAAGTCGCGCCAAAGCCGTGGCGGCCCGCCGGTACACTGATCGAATGAGACAACGTCCGAGGATCTGTCCCGTAGCGGTGCTCGGGTGACCGCCGCGGTGCAGTCGGGCGAGGAGTCACCCGACGCCAAGGGACGCGCCAAGACCCGCCGCAAGCTGATCCGGGCCGCCTACTTCGTTTTCGCGCAGCACGGCTACGGCGCCACCACCGTGAAGATGGTGTGCGATGCCGCCGGGTTCACCCGGGGCGCGTTCTACTCGAACTTCACCAGCCTCGAAGAGCTGTTCATCGAGGTCTGGCGCTACCACGTGCAGTGGATCATGGACGTCCTGGCCAAGGTGGTCGACAGCAACGTGGTGCAGGGTGCCGACTACGGCAAGCTGATCGATATGGCCGTCCGCGCGATCCCGGTCAACGAGCGCTGGCAGCGCGTGAACGGCGATTTCGTGGCCCTGTGCACCCGCACGCCCGAGCTCAACCAGACGGTGCGCGATGCGCAGCAGATGTTGCTGGCCAACATGATTCCCACCGTGATGCACGTGCTGGAGGCCGCCGGCCGCCGGGTCACCGCGCCCGAGGCCCTCGGCTACGCCCTGCTCGCCGTGCACGAGGGCACCGCTTCGTACTGCGTCATCGACCCGGACAACGAGACCCTCAAGCAGAACCGGATCAACCTGCTCACGGCCACGCTGAACATGTACAGCGAGCCCATCGAGCCGTCGGCGTGAGCCGCACCGCGCTCGTCATCGGGATCGGCGCCGGCGATCCCGGGCACGTGACCCTCGGTGCCGTCGACGCGATGGGCGAGGCCGATGCCTTCTTCGTGCTCGACAAGCCCTCGGCCTCCTCGCTCACCGATGCCCGGCAGGCGATCCTCGCGCGGCACGCCCCGGACACCCCGGTGATCCTGGTGCCCGATCCGCCCCGCGACCGGTCGGCCGAACGCGGCGAGTCCCGGCCCGACGGTGCCTACGCGGCCAACGTGGACGCCTGGCACGACGCCCGCGCACAGGCGCTGGCGGCGGCGATCGCCGAGCACGTGCCCGAAGGCGGACGGGCCGGATTCCTGGTGTGGGGCGATCCGTCGCTGTACGACTCGACGCTGCGGGTGATCGAGCGGGTGGGTGCCGTGTTGCCGATCGCCCCGAAGGTGATCCCGGGCATCACCAGCGTGCAGGCGCTCACCGCTGCGCACGCGATCCTGCTCAACCGGGTGGGGGAGCCGATCCACATCACCACCGGCCGGCGCCTGGCGGGCGACGGGTTCTCCGACGGGGCGGGCGGCAACACCGTGGTGATGCTCGATGCCGACTGCACCTTCCGGCGGACCGCGCGGCCCACCGACCACATCTACTGGGGCGCGTATCTCGGTACGCCCGAGGAGATCCTGATCGACGGGCCCGTCGGCGAGGTGGGCGAGAGGATCGCCCGGACCCGTGCGCAGGCGCGCGAGCGGCACGGCTGGATCATGGACATCTACCTGCTGCGCCGCCCCACCGCCTGAATCCGTTCGCGCACCGGATCAGTTGAGCGCGGACAGGACCCGCTCGGCCAGTTCGGGGCGGCACACCACGAGGTCCGGCAGGTACGGATCGGGATTGTTGTAGGTGAGCTCGGAGCCGTCGAGGCGGCTGCAGTGCAGGCCGGCGGCCCGCGCCACGCCCACCGGCGCGCACGAATCCCACTCGTACTGGCCGCCGGCGTGCAGGTACACATCCACCTGCCCGGTGACCACGGCCATCGTCTTGACGCCGGCGGAGCCGAGCGAGACCGGTTGCAGTCCCAACTGATCGGCCACCCGGAACATCCCGGGGGTGGCGCGGCTGCGGCTCAGGGCGAGGTTGCCGGTGAGCGGTCCAGTGGGCGCGGTCACGGTGTCGGAGCGGAACACCCGGTCCATCGCGGGCAGTGAGACGGCGCTGTGCACCGGCTGCCCGTTCTGCGTGAGCGCCACGTGCACGGCGTAATCCGGACGGTGCGCGGCGTAGTCGCGGGTGCCGTCGAGCGGGTCGATCACCCACACCCGGTCGGCGCTGAGCCGCTCGGTGGAATCGGGCGCCTCCTCGGACAGCACGGCGTCCTGGGGGCGGTAGCGACGCAGGACGCGGGCGATCCAGGCCTGCGCGAGCCGGTCGCCGGTGTCACCGAGGATGCCGTCCTCGAGCAGCGAGCCGTGGCGGATGGCCTGCAGGATCCGCCCCGCCCCGTCGGCGATCTCGGCCGCGAGCTCGATGTCGGACAGCATGCCACCGTCGGAACGGCTCGAAAAGGTCATACCCCCACCCTAGAGTGGGCCTATGCCGGAGCTTCCCGAGATCGCCGCTATCGCGCAGTACGTGGCCGAGAAGGCCGTGGGAACGCAGATCCGCCGGGTGGATGTGGCGGCGCTGTCGGTGCTCAAGACCTTCGCGCCCGGCCCGCACGATCTGGTGGGCGCCACCGTGACCGGGACGGACCGGATCGGCAAGTACTTCGTGCTGTGGACCGAGAAGAACGGCGATCGCGTCGCGCTGGTCACGCACCTGTCGCGGGCGGGATGGCTGCGCTGGTCCGACAAGCTCTCGCCCACCCCGCTCAAGCCGGGCGGCAAATCGCCGATCGCGCTGCGGGTGCACGTGGGTCCGGAGGGGGAGGGTTTCGATCTCACCGAGGCGGGCACGCAGAAGCGGCTCGCGGTGTGGATCGTCCGCGATCCCAGCGAGATCGAGATGGTGGCCACGCTCGGACCGGATGCGCTCGCGGTGAGTCGAGAGGACTTCGGCGCGATCCTCGCGGGCTCGCGGGCCCAGTTGAAGACTCTGCTGCGTGATCAGCGCACCATCGCGGGGATCGGTAACGCCTATTCGGACGAGATCCTGCACACGGCGAAGCTCTCGCCCTTCGCCATCGCGAAATCGCTCGACGAGGCGCAGGTCGATGCGCTGTACGCGGCGATGCACGCGGAGCTCGACGATGCGGTGGCCCGCTCAGTGGGGCAGCACGTGGCCACGCTCAAGGCGGAGAAGCGCTCGGGGATGAAGGTGCACGGCCGCACCGGCAGTCCGTGCCCCGTGTGCGGCGATACGGTGCGTGAGGTGTCCTACGCCGACCGGAACTTCCAGTACTGCGCCACCTGCCAGACGGGCGGGAAAATCCTCGCTGACCGCAGAATGTCCAAGCTGTTGAAGTAGGGCGCATATCGCCCGAAACGCCCTGAGGTTAGGCATTGCTGCATAGTGCGGTGAAGGCGTGCCTTACCTTCTACTCCATGAACTGGGGTGATGCCGTCCCGAACTTCCTGATCGGCCTGCGTGAAGGTCTGGAAGCGGGACTGATCGTGAGCATCCTGCTGGCCGCCGTGAAGAAATCGGGCGGTTCGCGGGTGCCGGTGTGGTTGGGCGCGCTCGGCGCGGCCTCGTTGTCGGTGAGTTTCGGTGCGGTGTTGACCTTCACCACCTCCGAGATGTCGGCGACGGCGCGGGAGGTGGTCGCGGGAACGCTGAGCGTGCTCGCGGTGATCCTGGTGACGGTGATGATCTTCTGGATGCGCCGCACCGCCGCGACGCTCTCGAAGGGTCTGCGCGGCGATGTCGAGGCCGCGATGGCGCTCGGCGCGGGCGCGCTGGTGCTCACCGCCTTCTTCGCCGTCGCGCGCGAGGGCCTGGAGACCACGCTGTTCCTGTGGACCGCCGCCCGCGCCTCCGGTGACGCCGTGGGACCCGCCGTCGGCGCGACCCTGGGCCTGCTCGTGGCCTTCGGGTTGTGCGTGCTGCTGTACCGGCAGGCCGTCCGCCTCGACCTGGGCAAGTTCTTCGGCTACACCGCGATCCTGCTCATCGTGGTGGCGGCCGGCGTCCTCTCGTACGGCCTCGGCGACCTGCAGAACGCGGGCGTGCTGCCGGGCCGCACCTGGCTGGCGTTCGATCTCACCGGCACCGTCAACCCCGACGCCTGGTGGGTCGCGCTGTTCTCCGGCATCACCAACCTGTCCCCGAAGATGACGGTGCTCCAGGTGTTCGCCTGGCTGGCGTACCTGGTGATCGTGCTGTGGGCCTTCCTGCGCACCACGCCGGCGCCGCCCGAGGCGCACACCAAGAGCCGGTTCGAGACCTGGGCCGAGAACCTCGCCGGCCGGCAGGTGTGGCCGGTGGCCGCGGTGATCGTGCTCGTTCCGCTCCTGGTGGCCGGCCTGATCATCGCGATCCTGCCGTCGAAGCCCGCCGTCGCCGGGGCCGTGACGGTCACGGCCGAGGACTGCGCGCGCGAGTTCAGCGGTGCGGGCCCCGGGCTGCAGCGGATCTCGGTGACCAACAAGTCCGGCAAGTCGGGCGAGATCAACCTGGTGGACGCCGGCGGCGCCGTGGTGGGGGAGATCGAGACCATCGGTCCCGCCACCACCGCGGATCTCTCGGCGACGCTGGGCAACGGCACCTACCAGTTCGTCTGCTACCTCGCGGGCCAGCAGCCCACCCGGTCGGAGCAGTTCACCGTGACCGGCGGTTCGGGCGAAGCGCCCAAGGCCGTCGACCGCGTCACCAAGGCCGACCTCGAGGGCGTGAACGCCACGTACCAGGACTACGTGCTCCAGGTGCTGCCCACCGTGGAGTCCGCGCTCGGCCGGGTCCGGTCGGCGCTCGCGGGCGGCGATGTCGACGGTGCGAAGCGGGCCTGGCTCGACACCATGACCGCGTGGGAGCGGGTCGGCGCCTCGTACAACAGCTTCGGTGCGGCGGGGAAGGCCGTCGCGGGCCTGCCGGACGGTTTCGCCGACGGTGTGCGCGATCCGGAGTTCTCCGGCATCCGGCGGATCGAGTACGGCCTGTACCGCGGCGAGGCGCCCGCCGCGCTCCTGACGCAGGTCGATAAGACCAGCGAGGGGCTGCAGAAGGTCCGCACCGATCTGCGCACCGACGAGATCGCGGGCGATCCGGTGACCCTCACCAAGCGGGCGCAGGAGATCCTCGAGGACGCCCTGCGCGATCACCTCACCGGGGTCAGCGATCAGGGCGCGCACGCCGGATACGCGGCCACCGCCGCCGGTGTCGATGCCACTCGCGCCGTGCTGCGGATCGTCGAGCCGCTGCTGGTGACCCGCGCACCGGAACTGCTGCCCACGGCGCGCCGGGAACTCGACGAGGTGATCCGCGCGCTCGACGCGGTCAAGCGCCCCGACGGGACGTACCCGCCCCTCGACACCCCGCCGCTCGCGCAGCGGCAGAAGATCAACGGCACCGTCGGCCAGGCGCTGGAGACGCTCTCGGCCGTGCCCAACCTCCTGGAGAAGCCCAAGCATGAGCGATGAGAAGAACGGCGGCACCGACCGCCGGAAGTTCCTGCAGGGCACGGCCGCCGGTGCCGTGGGTGCGGCCGCCCTCGGCGCGGTGCTGGTGGGCGGCGCCCGCAGCGACGCGCGGGGCACCGGCCCGACGGTGAGCGAGACCTACCCGTTCCAGGGGAAGCACCAGTCCGGTGTGCTGACGCCGGACCCGGCGAACAAGCAGTCGCATCTCATGGTGGCCGCGTTCGATGTGATCGCCGCCGACCGCGCGGGCCTGGAGGGCCTGCTGCGCACCATCACCGAGCGATCGCGTTTCCTCACCACGGGTGGTGCCCCGGCCGATCTCGGCGTCGGTAAGCCGCCGTCGGACAGTGCGGTGCTGGGGCCGGTGGTCCCGGCCGACGGCCTCACGGTGACCCTCGGCGTGGGGGAGAGCCTGTTCGACGGGCGGTTCGGGTTGGCGGGGGTGAAGCCGAAGCGGCTCACGCCGATGACCACCTTCCCGAACGATCAGCCCGATCCGGCGCAGTGTCACGGCGATCTGGTGATCCAGTTGTGCGCCAACAACCCCGACACCGTGCACCACGCCTTGCGCGATATCGCCAAGCAGACCCGCGGCGCGATGCAGCTGCGGTGGAAGATGCAGGGTTACGGTACCCCGCCGCGGCCGGGTGGATCGCCGCGGAACCTGCTGGGATTCAAAGACGGTACCGCCAATCCCACCGGGGGCCAGGCGGAGTCGCTGATCTGGCTGGACGGGGCCGGATCGGACGAGCCCGCCTGGACCGAGGGTGGCACGTACATGGTGGTGCGGCTGATCCGGATGCTCGTCGAGTTCTGGGACCGCGTCTCGATCGCCGAGCAGGAGGGCATGTTCGGGCGGCGGCGCGACAGCGGCGCACCCCTCGACGGTGCCGAGGAGTTCGACGAACCGGACTACTCGAAGGACCCCGACGGCGATGTGATCCCGGTGGATTCGCACATCCGGCTCGCGAATCCGCGCGAGGGCGAGAAGACGGAGAAGCAGCGTTTGGTGCGCCGGTCGTACAACTACGACCTGGGGCTGGACGTGAACGGCAACATGGCCTGCGGGCACGTCTTCATCTGCTTCCAGCGCGATATCCAGGGGCAGTTCGAGGAGGTGCAGAAGCGGCTGATCGACGAGCCGCTCACCGACTACGTGACGCCCTTCGGGGGCGGGTACTTCTTCGCGGTGCCGGGTGTGAAGGACGACCGGGACTTCTTGGGCTCCGGGCTGTTTGCGTGAGGGCCGGGACGGGTTAGGGCATCCCTCGTCCCGCAGCCGGACACCACGATGCCGCCGCCCCCTGGGTGATGGGAACGGCGGCATTCGTGTTCTTCATGCGGCCGGTGAGTGCCGCGGCGGCGTCGACTACTTGATGAGCTTGTCGGCGCCGTCGTTCTTGCCGGTCTCCGGGTCGTAATCGCCGAGCAGGAAGTCGCCCTCGGCGGCCTCGGTCTCGATCTCCTCGGACACGGCTTCGGTCTGCGCGAGCGCGGCGTTGCGGCGCGCGATGGTGGCCGCGGCGCCGGCGACGGCGCCGCCCAGCGCGACGGCGGCGAGCCAGGGCTTGTTCAGGCGGTCGCCCAGCAGGTGGTCGACGGAGTACTTGCCGGGGCCGGTGAGGGCCAGCGCGGCCGCGGCGACGCCGAGGGTGATCGGGTACTCGTTGCCGCCGCTCTGCGCGGCGAAGCCCTGCGGGCGGTGCACCTCGGCGGCCACGATCATGGCGCCGACGCCGCCGGCCGCGGCCAGCGGGGTCGCGGCGCCGAGCGCGAGGGCGGCACCGGCCAGCTCACCTGCGCCGGCGAGGGCGGCGTTCGGCTTGCCGGGGGCGAAGCCCATCGACTCGAATGCCTGGCCGGTGGCGTCGAGGCCGTGGCCACCGAAGACGCCGAACAGCTTCTGTGCGCCGTGGTAGGCCAGGGTGCCGCCGACGGCGGTACGCAGGGCGAGGAGTCCGAGGTCACGTGCGGTGTTGTTCTGTCCCATGGTGGTGGGTCCCTTCCAGCGGAGGTCGACGGTTCTGCCCACGTTCAACCGGACCGTGGTCCGAGTGATTCCGGGAACGCGGAAATGTGTCCCGCCTCACACCACCAGCTGGCCGACCAGGTCGGGGGCAGCGGACGCGCTGCCGGTGGCCTGGCGATAGGCGGCGCCGACGAGTTCGAGAGCGCGCACGAGCTGGTCCACGGGGAGCGTGTACGGGATGCGGATGTTGCGTTCGAGCGCACCGTCGATCCCGAAGGCCGAACCGGGGGCGATCCGCACGCCCAGACCCGCGGCCGCGGCGGCGGTGGCGGTACCGGCCGGTCGCGGCAGGGTGACCCACAGGCACAGGCCGCCGACGCCGTCCGCGACCGTGGCGCCGGGCAGGTGCTCGGCGATCCCGGCGAGCGCGACCGCCCGCGCGGTGCGGAGCGAATCGAGCCGGCCGGGGAGGAAGTCGGCGAGGTGATCGAGCGCGTAGCCCGCCGCGAGCTGTTCGAAGACCGCGCCCGCGAGGTCCATGTCGTAGCGGGCGGAGGTGAGACCGTCGGGCGGTGTCTCGGTGCGGATCCAGCCCACCCGCAGGCCCGCCCACACCGTTTTGCTCGCCGAACCGATGGTGATGATCTGTGCGCCGCGCGGTGCGAGCGCCGCCAGCGGTGGGGGAGCGGGGACGTCCAGGCCCAGCTCGGCCATCGTCTCGTCCACGATCAGCGGTACCCGGTACCGCGCCGAGATCTCGGCCAGCCGAACGCGGCCGGCCTCGTCGAGCAGCAGGCCCGTGGGATTGTGGAAGTCCGCGATGGAGAAGATGATCCGCGGATTCTGCTGTTTCACCACCGCCTCGAACTGATCGAGGTCCCAGCCGTGCTCGGGATGCAGGCCCACCGCTACCGGGCGCGCGTTGTGCCGCCGGATCGCGAGAATGGTGCCGTGGTGCGTGGGCTGCTCGATGAGCACCCGGTCGCCGGGGTGCACCAGGGTGTCCAGCACGATCCGCAGCGCATGCTGCGCGCCCGAGGTCACCAATACCTGCTCGGCGGTGGTGGGCAGCCCGCGATCGATGTACCGCCGCGCGATCGACTCGCGCAGTGCGCGAATCCCGCCGGGATACAGCCCGATTCCCGCGAGATAGGGCGGGGCGCACTCGAGGGCGTGCCGGTAGCCGTCGTGCACGATCTGGTCGGGGGCCGACGGTGCCGCGATGTTCAGCCGGATCAGATCGCCCTCGGTTCCGGTGTCCGCGGGTTCGGCCGGCACCTCGTGCGGCAGCGTGAGCACGCTGCGTGCGCCCTGACGGGACTGCAGGTGCCCGCTGTCGCGCAGCTCCGCGTAGGCGGTGGTCACGGTGGTCCGACTCACCTCCAGGTGCGCGGCGAGCGCCCGCTCGCTGGGGAGCGCGGTGCCCACCGGGACGCGGCCGTCGAGCACCAGCAGGCGCAGCGCCTCGGCCAGGGCGAGGTACGCCGGACGCGGACCGTCGGGCCGCCAGGACCCGAGCTGACGGGTGAGAGTGGCGGCGCCGATCGTGCCAGTCGCGGAGAACATGAGGCCAGTATCTCAGAACTGGCTATGTATTCAAGGTCCAATCGGCGGCAGAGTGGCTCCCATGATGGTGCGACTGGTGAAACTGTTCGTCGGCTTGTGGCTCTACGGAACCGCGATGGCGGCGATTCTGCGCGCAGGCCTGGGCAACATGCCCTGGGACGTGCTGCATCAGGGGATCGCCGACAAGCTCGGCGTGTCCGTGGGCGCCGTGATCATCGTGGTCGGCGCGCTGGTGCTGCTGGCGTGGATCCCGCTACGCGAGCGGCCGGGCTTCGGCACGGTGGCCAATGTCTTCGTGATCGGCATCGCCTTCGACGTGATGTCGCCACTGTTCCCGTACCACCCGGCCCTGGTGATCGCGATCCCGATGATGCTGCTCGGCATCGTCGGCAATGCCTTCGCCACCGTGCTCTACATCGGCGCCGAGATGGGCCCCGGGCCGCGTGACGGCCTCATGACCGGCCTGGTCCGCAAGACGGGGTGGTCGGTGCGCGTGGTGCGCACCTCGATGGAGGTCACCGTGGTGGTCCTCGGCTTCGCCCTGGGCGGCACCCTGGGCGTGGGCACCGTGCTCTACGCGGTGGGCGTGGGGCCGCTGATCCAGTTGTTCGCCCGCACCGGACTCGGCGGCCCGCAGCTCGCGCGTCACGCCGATAAGGTGGACGAATGCGCATCCTCATCACCGGAGCCAGCTCGGGGCTAGGCGAAGGCATGGCCCGCACGTACGCCGAACGCGGCGAGGACGTGGGCCTGCTGGCGCGCCGCGTCGATCGCCTCGAAGCGCTCAAGGCCGAACTCTCGACGGTGCCCGACGGCGGCGCCGTCGAGATCGGTGGCCTGGACGTGACCGACTTCGCCGCGGTGCCCGGGGCGATCGACGATGTGGTCGGACGCCTCGGCGGCCTCGACCGCGCGATCATCAACGCCGGCATCGGCAAGGGCGCGCCCCTCGGCACGGGCAAGGCCCACGCGAACCTGGAGACCGTGCAGACCAACCTCACCGGCGCGCTCGCCCAGATCGAGGCCGTGCTGGAGATCTTCCGCACACAGGGCCGCGGCCACCTCGTGCTGATCAGCTCCATCGCCGGGCAGCGCGGTATGCCGAAGGCGCAGACCGTGTACTCGGCCAGCAAGGCCGGGCTCACCGCGATCGGCGAGGGCCTGCAGGCCGAGTTCGCGGGCAGCGATATCGCCGTGACCGTGATCAAGCCCGGTTTCATCGAGACCGACATCAACAAGGGGGTGAAGACCTCGATGAAGGTCTCCCTCGATGACGGGGTGAAGGCCCTGGTGAAGGCGATCGACCGCGAGCCCAAGGAGGCGGCGGTCCCGAGCTGGCCGTGGGCACCGCTGGGCGCCGTGCTGCGACACGGTCCCGACGAGCTCACCCGCCGCCTCATCTGACTCACGCCGCCTGGGGCGGCGCTGTGGATCGGTGCACATGGCCGGTGGGCGTGCGGGTTTCGACGGTGTGCCTCCCCGACGGGTCGGTGACGGTGCGGCTGGTCCAGCCGGTGGCTTCCTTGGCGTAGTTGCACGCCGCACACAGCCCCTGCCCGTTGGCCAGGCTCGTGGGGCCGCCGCGCGTGTGCGCGACGATGTGGTCGGTGTGGGCGATCGGAGCATCGCAGTACGGAGTGCGGCAATAGCGGTCGCGGGCGGCGATCACCTCCGCCAACCCCGCCGGGAACAACCGCGACCGGGAATCCAATGCGACCACCGCTCCGGATTCCGGCTGCACGTACAAGCGTTTGACCCAGGCGACGGCGTGCTCGGTAGCTGTCCCGATCAGGTGGCGTGCGATCTCCGCCGGCAGTGTGCCACCGTTCGCGAGATGCGCGGTGCCCGGCTGATCACCGAGCAGCACCGCCGCCGGGATGGTGAGATTCACCGTGACCGGTTGGCCGGCCGCGGCGTCACGGCCGGTGAGACGGCCGAACGCGGTATCGGCCATGACCTGCGCCCGGCTCCGCACCTCCCCCGGAGCACCGAACACCCCGTCGGCTGCAGTTTTCAACGCCGCGTACACCCCGACGGCCTGCGCGACCGGCAGCAGGATCGATACCCGCGCCATGCAATCCGGCGCCGGACGGACCGTGACTCGCCGGTCTTTCGCCGCCTGCCCGATCCGGTCCACCGTGGCCCGCGCATCCAACCGGTACGCCGTCTGCCGAACCGTGTCCTGCCATCGCCGCAACCCCAAACCGGCAGCACCGAAGGTCTCACCACACAGGGCGGTGTCGGCCTCAGTGCGCAGTCGCGGTTCCAGATGCGACAGACCGGAGATGATCACCTCCACCGCCTCCGGCGAAAGTTCACCGTCGCGTAATCGTGCCGCGGTGGCGGGCAGATCCGCCGCCAAGACTCGGGCCCGCGACAGCATCCCGGCGGCTCGATACGGGGAGACCCGCAGCGCCAACCCGATCTCTGCTGCGACACCGGTCTCCCACCTGTCCTGCGCGGCACCGGCAGCGATCCGCTCAGACACCCGCACCCGCAACAACTCCGCGATCAACCGGTACTGATCGGAGATCACCCGCGCCCGAGCCCGCTCCAACGCACCCAGACTGGCAATCACACTACCTCCGACATCGCCGCCATCCCCTGCGGCGGAACCGGATTCGTCTTCCTCGTCCATACCCGAACACTACGACCACCCACTGACAAGTTTTCATCACTGCAAACCCGCCCACCGCAAATATCGCCGCACACCTCGGGCTACCCCGAGACGACCCTGAGTTGTCCCGGCCGGACCCGGGGGAATGATCGGGGCCGAGCCCGGATGTGCTGGACCTTCGAACTTCGTAGCGTCAGAGGGGTCGAAAGGTGGTGCGAAATGCGCACATTCATTCAGTCCCTCAGCGTGGCGGCCCTCGCCGCAACAGCCCTCGTCGCCGGAACCGGCATGGCCGCCGCGACCCCCGACGACTACGACTACAAGAAGGGGAGCCGCGGCGCCGCCTGCGCCTACGCCGACGGCACCCTCGGCCTCGACGTGGACGCCGGGTTCGTGATCGCCTGCCAGGGCGGCGTCTGGAACACCCCCAAGTCGTCGTGAATCCGGCCCGCACCCTCAGCGCCGCCTGCGCCGCGACGGTCGCCGCCACCGTCATCCTGGTCGCGCCCGCGTCCGCCGAACCGGTCTCCACCGCCGGGCGGCAGTCCGTCCAGCGGGCCCTCGACGCGATGGTGACCGCGGGCTACCCCGGGGCGCAGGTCGTCGTCACCGAAGGCGGCCGGGACTGGATCGCGAGCGCCGGCGTCGGCGACGTCCACCGTCGCACGCCCTTCCCCGCCGACGGCTTCGTGCGGATCGGCAGCAACACCAAGGCCTACGTGGCCGCCGTGATCCTCCAGCTGGTCGCCGAGCGGCGGATCGGCCTGGACGACACCGTCGACGGTGCCGGGATCGACGGCACCCGGATCACCGTCCGCGATCTGCTGCAGCACACCTCCGGGCTGCCCGATCATCTCGGCCTCCCCGAACTCGACACCGAGGACGCCGCGATGACGATGCACGATCCCGCCGACCTGGTACGCAAGACCCGCGCCGCGTTCCCACCGCGGTTCGCCCCCGGCGCCCGCGCGGAGTACAGCAACACCAACTACCTCGTGCTCGGACTGCTCGTGGAGAAGATCACCGGGCGGCCGCTCGCGGAGGAGATCCGCACCCGGATCCTCGCCCCGCACGGGCTCACGAAGACCTACTACCCGGGCCCCGGCGACACCGTGCCGCGCGCACCCCACGCCGCCGGATACGCCGTGGAGAACGGGAAACGGATCGACATCACCGCCTACGACCCGTCGTGGGCGGGCGCCTCCGGGGCGATGGTGGCCACCCCGTCCGACCTGAACCGCTACTTCCTCGCCCTGCAGAAGGGCACGGTGATCCCGCCGGCGCAGCTCGCCGAGGCACGACGCGCCCCGCGACCGCTCGTCAACCGCGACGGCCTGCGATACGGCCTCGGCCAGGCGGAACTGCCCACCCCGTGCGGCACCGTCTGGGGGCACGGCGGCTCCATCCCCGGCTACCGCACCTACAACGGTGCCACCGCCTCCCGCGCCGTCACCGTGGTCGCCAATCAACAGACCGCGACGCAGGCGCAGAAGGACGCCATCGAAGCGGCGTTCGGCGCCGCGCTCTGCGCGCGCTAGGGAAGCGCTAGACCGCGCGGCCCCGCTCGGATCGGTACCAGCGCACCTGCGCATCGGTCGACGAATCCTGATCCGCCTGCGGCGCAGCGTCGCCCGCGATCACCGGCAACAGGGCGTTGGCCTGCGCCTTGCCCAGCTCCACGCCCCACTGGTCGAAGCTGTTGACGCCCCACACGGCGCCCTCGGTGAACACCTGGTGCTCGTAGAGCGCGATCAGCTGACCCACCACCGACGGGGTGAGCTTGGGCGCGAGAATCGTGGTGCTGGGCCGGTTGCCGGGCATCACCTTGTGCGGCACCACGGCGGGATCGGTTCCCTCCGCGGCGATCTCCTCCGCGGTCTTGCCGAAGGCCAGCACCTTGGTCTGCGCGAACAGATTGCTCATCAGCAGGTCCTGCATGGTGCCCAGGCCGTCGGTGGTGGGCAGATCGTCGGTCGATTCCGCGAAGCCCAGGAAATCGGCCGGCACCAGCCGGGTGCCCTGATGCAGCAGCTGGTAGAAGGCGTGCTGACCGTTGGTTCCCGGTTCGCCCCAGAAGATCTCGCCGGTGTTCACCGTGACCGCGGTGCCGTCCACCCGCACCGATTTGCCGTTCGACTCCATGGTGAGCTGCTGCAGGTACGCCGGGAACCGGGCCAGATCGTTGGCGTAGGGGAGCACCGCCCGCGATTGCGCGCCGAAGAAGTCCGAGTACCAGAGACCGATGAGCCCCAGCAGGATCGGCGCGTTCTGCTCGATCGGCGCGGTGGCGAAGTGCTCGTCCACCGCGCGGAAACCGGCGAGGAACTCCGCGAAGCGCTCGCGCCCGATCGCGCACATCACCGACAGACCGATCGCGGAATCGACCGAGTAGCGGCCGCCCACCCAGTCCCAGAAGCCGAACATGTTCGCGGTGTCGATGCCGAAGGCCGCCACCCGCTCCGCATTGGTGGAGACCGCCACGAAGTGCTTGGCCACCGCCTCGTCGCCCAGCCCCAGCCCGTCGAGCAGCCAGGTCTTCGCGGCGTGCGCGTTGGTGAGCGTCTCCAGCGTGGAGAAGGTCTTCGACGCCACCACGAACAGCGTGGTCGCCGGGTCGAGCCCGGCCAGCGTGGCCACGATATCGGCGGGATCGACATTGGAGACGAAATGACACCGGAGGCCGGGCTGGCCATACGCCCGCAGAGCGCGGTAGACCATCGCCGGACCCAGATCGCTGCCACCGATTCCGATGTTCACCACATCGGTGATGGCCTCGCCGGTGGCGCCGCGCCACTCGCCCGTGCGCACCCGATCGGTGAAGTCGCCCATCCGGCCCAGCACCTCGTGCACATCGCCGGTCACGTCCTGCCCGTCCACCGAAAGCGGCGGCTCCGCGGGGGCGCGCAGCGCGGTGTGCAGCACCGCGCGGTCCTCGGTGGAGTTGATGTGCGCGCCCGCGAGCATCGCATCGCGCTTGCCCTCCACCCCGGCCTCGCGGGCCAGCTCCGCCAGGAGGGCCAGGGTCTCGCGGGTCACCCGGTGCTTGGAGTAGTCGATGTACAAATCGCCCACCCGGAGAACGAGCTCGGTGCCGCGGGCCGGATCGTCGGCGAAGATGTCCCGCAGGTGCAGCGGGGCGACGGCGCGATGGTTCGCGTCCAGGGCTCGCCAGGCGGTCGTGGTCGTGATGTCCAGCGTGCTCATGCGCATCAGCCTAGTGTCCTGCGGGCGTTCTCGCCGGGCGGTTACTGTGGCTGGTATGGCTACCGCGCAGCGCGTCCGTGACCTGCTCGAGACGATCCCCACGGGAATCTTCGTGAACGGGACATTCCGTGACTCCAGTTCCGGCGCAACCTTTCCGGTGCACGATCCGGCCACCGAGGAGGTGCTTGTCGAGGTCGCCGACGCCACCGCGGACGACGGTGCCGCCGCCCTGGAAGCGGCCGTCGCCGCAGGTCCCGCCTGGGCCGCCACCCCGGCCCGCGAGCGCGGCGAGATCCTGCGCGCCGCGTTCGAGGGGCTGCACGCCCGCGCCGACGACTTCGCCCTGCTGATGACCCTGGAGATGGGCAAGGCGCTCCCGGAATCGGCGAACGAGCTCAAGTACGGCGCCGAGTTCTTCCGCTGGTTCTCCGAGGAGGCCGTGCGGATCGCGGGCCGGTACACGCCCGCACCCGCCGGCACCGGCCGCATCCTGGTGAGCAAGGTCCCCGTCGGGCCCTGTCTGGCCATCACCCCGTGGAACTTCCCGCTGGCCATGGGCACCCGCAAGATCGGTCCCGCCCTCGCCGCCGGCGCCACCATGCTGGTCAAGCCCGCGGGCCTCACGCCGCTCACCATGCTGCTGCTGGCCGAGGTGCTCAAGGACGCGGGCGTGCCCGACGGGGTGATCGCGGTGCTCCCCACCTCGAAGTCCTCGGCGCTCACCGGACCCCTGCTGGCCGACCCGCGGCTGCGCAAGCTCACCTTCACCGGCTCCACCGGCGTCGGCGCCGCGCTCATCGGGCAGTCGGCGCCCGGCATCCTGCGCACCTCCATGGAACTGGGCGGCAACGCCCCGTTCGTGGTCTTCGACGATGCCGATGTCGACCACGCCGTCGGTCAGGCGCTGCTCGCCAAGCTCCGCAACGGCGGCGAGGCCTGCACGGCCGCCAACCGGTTCCACGTGCACGAGAGCGTGCTCGCGGAATTCACCGACAAGCTGGTCGCGAAGATGAGCGAGTACGTGGTGGGACCCGGCATCGACGACGGCGTGACCATCGGGCCGCTGGTCTCCGCCGACCAGCGCGACATCGTCTCCGAGCTGGTGCAGGACGCGGTGGGCAAGGGCGCCACGCTGCGGCTCGGTGGCGTCGCCCCCGAGGGCAAGGGCCACTTCTTCCCGCCGACGGTGCTGGCCGACCTCCCCGCCGACGCCCGCATCCTGCGCGAGGAGGTCTTCGGGCCGGTCGCGCCGATCATCGGCTTCAGCACGGAGGACGAGGCGGTGGCCGCCGCCAACGACACCGAGTACGGCCTGGCCTCGTACATCTTCACCCGCGATCTCGACCGTGCCCTGCGCGTGGCCGACCGCGTCGACAGCGGCATGGTGGGCGTCAATCGCGGCGTGATCTCCGACCCCGCCGGACCGTTCGGCGGCGTCAAGGCGTCCGGCTTCGGCCGCGAGGGCGGCAGCGAGGGCATCGAGGAGTACCTGGAGACCAAGTACATCGCCCTGCAATAGCCGATCTCTTGGCTCAGTGTGAGTGCAAACCTCGCCGGACCACAGGTGGGTGTGGCAACTTCATAGGGTGGCAGACCTACAGGAGCGCACCGGCACGCGGCAGAACGTGATCCTCGTGCACTGGCACGACCTGGGACGTCACCTCACCTGTTACGGCGCCGAGGGCGTGGTCAGCCCCCACCTGGACCGGCTCGCCGCCGAGGGCATCCGGTTCACCGACGCCCACGCCACGGCCCCGCTGTGCTCGCCCGCCCGCGGCTCGCTGTTCACCGGCCTGCACCCGCACCGCAACGGCCTCGTCGGCCTCGCCCACCACGGTTTCGAGTACCGCGAGGGCGTGCAGACGCTCCCCGCCCTGCTCGGACAGGCGGGGTACCGCAGCGCCCTGTTCGGCATGCAGCACGAGAGCGCGGACCCGTCGCAGCTCGGTTTCGACACCGTCGACGTCTCCGACTCGCTCTGCGACTACGTGGTGGCCCGCTCGCAGGAGTGGCTGGCCGAGAACGCCGATGCCGCCGAGCCCTTCTTCCTGACCGCCGGGTTCTTCGAGACGCACCGCCCGTACCCCGTCGACCAGTACGAACCGGCCGACCCGGACACCATCGGCGTGCCCGGCTTCCTGCCCGATACCGCGCAGGTCCGCGAGGACCTGTCCGGGCTGCACGGCAGCATCACCCACGCCGACGCCGCCGTCGGCCGGCTGCTGGACACCGTCGACGAGCTCGGGCTCGCGGAGAACACCTGGATCGTCTTCATCACCGATCACGGCCTCGCCTTCCCGCGCGCCAAGTCCACGCTGTACGGCGAGGGCACCGGCGTCGCCTTCAT
Organism: Tsukamurella sp. TY48; assembly: GCF_019656655.1. GTDB lineage: Bacteria > Actinomycetota > Actinomycetes > Mycobacteriales > Mycobacteriaceae > Tsukamurella > Tsukamurella strandjordii. Next base: position 2,802,361 of record NZ_BPMV01000001.1, read on the forward strand.
CGTGCGGCCCCCGCGCAGCCTGGGCCTCGCGCCGCGGGTCTACGACGACCTGTTCTCCGGCGTCGACCTGACGCCCACGGTGCTCGATCTGCTCGGCGTGCCGCTGCCCGAGGACCTCGACGGCGAGACCCACGCGGCCGAGCTGCTGGAGCCCGCCGGCGAGCAGGTGCGGGCCGGCCTGTTCACGCAGAAGACCTACCACGACGCCTACGACCCGATCCGCGCCGTGCGCACCAAGCAGTTCAGCTACATCGAGAACTACGCCGACCGCCCCGCGCTGCTGCTGCCGCTCGACATCGCCGACAGCTCGTCGGCCTCCTCGCTCGACCCCTACGAGACGGCCGCGCCCCGCGCCCGCCGCGAGCTGTACGACCTCGTCGTGGACCCCTACGAACGGCACAACGTGATCGACGAGCCCGCCTACCAGTGGGTGGCGCGGCGCCTGGCCGGAGTGCTGGCGAACTGGCGCGTGGAGACCGGCGATGTGCTGCCCACCGAGGCCGAGGGCACGAAGATCGCCGAGGACTTCATGGCCGCCTTCTTCGCCGGACGGGCCAAGCCCGATGCCGACGAGGTGCCGCTGCCCTCGCGCCGTCCGCAGGGTGCGCGCCGCGAGCTGACCGCCCGCGAGTTAGCCGAACAGGCGCGTGCCGACGCGGACCGGCCCGATCGTTCAGTGCCGGGCGCCGTCAACGCCTGACACCGTGCGGAACCCGATGTTGCTCGCCAAGGACGACGGGGTGTTGTGGCTGCGGGCGGCCACCCGGTAGCGGTAGCAGTACGAGTCGTGGCACAGGTGGCTGCCGCCGCGGAGCACGCGGGCGGCGCCCCGATCGGGCCCGGTGGGGGAGTCCACCGGCGAAATCCGGTAGTAGCGCGACGAATACCGGTCCGTGCACCACTCCCAGACATTGCCCACCGCCTGGTACAGGCCGTAGCCGTTGGGCGCGAAGGACCGCGCGGGCACGGTGCCGACCGCGCCCTGCGGCGCATCGGGGAAGTCGCCGACGAAGATGCTGCAGTCCTCGCCGGGCACCGGATGCCCGTCGCCCCACGGGTACCGCGCGCCGTCGAGACCGCCGCGTGCCGCGTACTCCCACTGCGCCTCCGTGGGCAGATCCCGCCCGGCCCACGCGCAGTAGGCGAGTGCATCCGCGTGCGAGACGTGCACGGCCGGGTGATCGGCCCGCCCGACGGTGCCCGCCCCGCCCGGGGATCGGAAGGTGGCGCCGCGCACCGTCAGCCACCACGGCGCGCCCGGCACCGGCACCCCCGATGCGGGATCGGCGGCCGAGGCGTGGAAGACCGCCGACGCCCCGAACCGCTCGGCATCGGTCACATAGCCGGTGGCCTCGGCGAAGGCGGTGAACGCGGCCACCGTCACCGTGGTCGCATCGATCGTGAAGCCGGGCAACCGGACCCGGTGCACCGGGACCTCGCCGTCGGCGCGGTAGCCGTCGCCGTGCGCGTCGCCCATCGCGAACTCCCCGGCGGGGACCACGGCCTGGGGGATCGGGTGGCCGCCGCCACCGGCCGCGGCGACCCGCCGCGCGGGCAGGTCGGGGCCGGTGGGCGAGCAGCAGGTCACGCGTCCAGTATTCCCCGCGCGACGAGCAGGGCGATCACGCGCTGCGCGAGCTCGTCGGTGTCGGCGCCGGTGGTGTCGAACTTGAGGTCCGGATCCTCGGGCTTCTCGTACGGCCCGTCCACGCCGGTCAGGCCGCGCAGCTCGCCGCGATCGGCACGGGCGTAGAGCCCCTTCGGGTCCCGCTTGCGGCATTCGGAGACCGGCGTGCTGACGTGCACCTCCAGGAAGTCGATGTCGGCGGCCTTGTTGAGCTCGCGCGCGATCTCCCGGTCCGAGCGCAGCGGCGAGACCAGCGAGGCGATCGCGATCACCCCCGCATCGGCGAACAGGCGGGTCAGATGTCCCACCCGGCGGATGTTCTCCGCGCGGTCGCCGGGCGAGAAGCCCAGATCGTCGGAGATTCCGTGCCGGATGTTGTCGCCGTCGATGAGGTACGCCACCCGGCCCTGGGAGACCAGGGCCCGCTCCAACGCCACCGCCACCGTCGACTTGCCCGAGGCGGGCAGGCCCGTGAACCACACCGTGGCGCCGCGCTGCCCCGTCTTGGCCCAGCGTTCCGCGCGCCCCAGCGAACTGGGATGCCACCGGATGTCGTTGCGCGTGGCCTGTCCCGGCACCACCTCGCGGGCCTCGGCGACGGTCCCGGCGCCCACGGTGTCGTTGCTCGCCTCGTCGATCAGGATGAACGCGCCCGTGTCCCGGTTCTGGGCGTACGGGTCCGCGACCACCACCGAACTGGTGCGCAGCGTGATGGTGCCGATGTCGTTGAGCGTCAGTTCGCTCGGCCCCACCTGCTCGATCAGCGTCTCCGGATCGAGCCGTCGCTCCAGCGACTGGACCGTGGCGCGCACCGTCGCCGTCGCGTGCTTGAGCGCCACGCGATCGCCTGCGCGCAAGGGCTTCTCGGCCAGCCAGCACACGGTGGCCTCGATCTCGCGGGCCGCCACCGGCAGATGCGCATCCGCGGCGCCGGAGACCAGTACGTCGCCGCGGCCCACGTCGATGTCGTCGGCCAGTTCCACCGAGACCGACAGCGGCGCAACGGCCACCGCCCGCTCGTCGTCCAGGGTGTCCAGGGCCGTGACGGTGCTGCGGCTGCCCGAGGGCAGCACCAGCACCTCGTCGCCCACGGCCAGAGTGCCCGCCGCCATCCGCCCGGTGTAGCGGCGGCGCTGCTCGGTGGTGGGCCGCGAGACCCACTGCACCGGCAGGCGCAGCTCGCGTGCCTGCGCCGACGGCGCCCGCAGCTGCACGCCCTCCAGGTACTCCAGCAGGGTGGGGCCGGTGTACCAGGCGGTGTTCGGCGAACGGTGCACCACGTTGTCGCCGAGCTTGGCGGCCAACGGGATCGCCGGGATCTCGGGCAGGCCCAGCTGCGTACCCAGCTCGGCCAGCTCCGCCTGGACCTGTGCGAACCGCTCCTGCGAGAAGTCGACCAGATCGATCTTGTTCACGGCGGCGATCACGTGCGGCACGCCCAGCAGGGTGGCGATCCGCGCGTGCCGGCGGGTCTGCCGCAGCACGCCCTTGCGCGCGTCCACCAGCAGGATCGCGACGTGCGCGTTGGAGGCGCCGGTGAACATGTTGCGGGTGTACCGCTCGTGGCCCGGGGTATCGGCGAGCACGTAGCTGCGGGTGTCGGTGGAGAAGAAACGGTACGCCACGTCGATGGTGATGCCCTGCTCGCGCTCGGCCCGCAGGCCGTCGGACAGCGCCGCGAGATCCACCTCGTCGCCGTCGGTCACGGCCTCCAGGTGGTCGGTGGGCAGGCTGCCGGTGTCGTGCAGCAGCCGGCCGATCAGCGTGGATTTGCCGTCGTCGACCGAGCCCGCGGTCGCGAGGCGCAGCAGTTGGCGGGTGGTGGTGGGGGCCAGAACATCGGTCATCAGAAGTAGCCCTCTTTCTTGCGGTCCTCCATGGCGGCCGCTGATGTGCGGTCGTCGGCGCGGGTCTCGCCCCGCTCGGAAACCGTTGCCGCCGAGATCTCCTCGATCACGGCGCCGATGTCGGTGGCGCGGCTGCGGACCGCGCCGGTGATGGTCAGATCGCCCACGGTGCGGTAGCGCACCCACTCCCGGCTCGCGGTCTCGCCGTCGCGCGGCTGCGTGAATTCCGAGACCGCCAGCAGGATCCCGTCGCGCTCGAAGACCTCGCGTTCGCTCGCGAAGTAGATCGACGGCAGCTCCAGGCCCTCCAGCTCGATGTACCGCCAGATGTCCAGTTCGGTCCAGTTCGACAGCGGGAAGACGCGCACCGATTCGCCGCGGCGGATGCGCCCGTTGTACAGCGACCAGGGCTCGGGGCGCTGCGCCCGCGGGTCCCACTGGCCGAACTCGTTGCGGAAGCTGAACACCCGCTCCTTGGCCCGGGCGCGTTCCTCGTCGCGCCGGGCGCCGCCGAAGGCCGCGTCGAACCTCCCGGCCTCGAGCGCGTCCAGCAGGGTGCGGGTCTGTAGGCGGTTCCGCGATCCGGACGCCTCGGTGGATTCGGCGACGCGGCCGGTGTCGATCGACTCCTGCACCGAGGCCACGATGAGCTCGATCCCCTCCGGATTCTCGGCCGTCGGCGCCACCCGGCGATCGCGGAACTCGATCACCTCGTCGAAGTTGTGCCCGGTGTCCACGTGCAGGATCGGGAAGGGCAGCGGCGAGGGCCGGAAGGCCTTCTCGGCCAACCGGAGCAGCACGATCGAATCCTTGCCGCCGGAGAACAGCAGCACCGGCCGCTCCAGTTCGGCGGCCACCTCGCGGATGATGTGCACCGCCTCGGCTTCGAGGACGCGCAATTCGTCCACGGCGGTCAGAGTGCTCATGCGGGGTATCCGTTCTGTGCGGCGTCGGCGCGGTACCGCTCCACCCACTCCTTCGAGCGGGCGTTGGACTGTGGTTTGAGCGGGGGCGGGGGAGCCAGCGCCGGGTCCTGGCCGATGGCCTCCAGCACCCGGGCGGTGGTCTTACGGGGATCGGCGGTCAGCTCGCTGAAATCGATCTCCACCGGCTCGATCGATTCGGCCGCGAACCAGGCGCGCCACGACCGCTCCTGCTCCAGCAGGATCGCGGCCAGATGCGCGATGCCCTCGGCGCGGTACACGGCCCGCTCGTCGCGCTCGCGGTCGTGATCGGGATCGTCGCGCCAGATCCGGGTCTGCACGGCCCGCCACATCGACACCGCCTGCGGCACCACGTCCGGCCGGAAGACGTGCACGTACACGGGGTCGGCACCGTCGAACAGGGAACGGACGGCCGTGCGCACCGAACCCGAGGCGGTGCGGGTACGGGCGATCAGCAGCGGCGTCTGATTCCACATCAGCTTGCCGCCCCACACTCCGTTGGGGGTTCGACCCTCCGCCAACAGATCGTCGCGCCACTGCTCCGCGGTCCGCGGATCGACGGTGCCCGGGTCGATCGGATCGAGGAGGTCGATCAGCGAGGGATCGTCGACGCCGGCGAACCATTCGCGGGGCTGCGGCGACAGCGAGGAGGTGGGGTAGTACTGGAAGAACTCCTGCGGGTTGCCGGCCACACCGGTGGCGGCCAGGGACTCCACGAGCAGGGTGCTACCGCTGCGCTGACTGGCGCACACCAGGTAGCTCTCGGGCTGTGACATGCGGCCCAGTGTAATGCTGGAAAAACCGCTCGCAACCTGGGGTTTTTCGTCAGTGTGCGCGAGGCTCTTGACGGGCGCGAAGCGGTGTGCTGCGGCACTAGCGCCCCAGCGGCCCCCGGCCCAGTCGCAGCAGCAGCATGGCGAGCGTGTGGCCCTCCCGGCCCAGCTCCGAGAACCGGTCGAGCACCTTCATCTCGCGCGAGTGCACCAGCCGGGGCCCGCCCGACGCCATCCGCGTGCGGCCGATGATCCGGGACACCTCGGTGCGGCGCTTGATCGCGGCGAGGATCTCGGCGTCCAGCCGGTCGATCTCCTCGCGCAGCGCGGCGATCTCCTCCTCGGCGAGGGGCGTGCCGCCGCCGGTGCTGTCGGGTGTGCTCATGGGGTGAAGTTTTCCACAGTCGCGCCGCATACGATCGGGGACCGTGCCTCGCCACCTCCGTTCGCCCGTGACGCGGCCCCACCGGTTGCTGTGGGGCGGCGCGGTGCTGCTGCTGTGCCTGCAGCTGCTGGTGCGCGGATACGTGCTCGCCCGGGGCGGCTTCTACTGGGACGACGTGGTCTTCCTGGGACGGTCCGGGCAGGCGCTGGGTGACCCGGGCGCGTGGTTCGTCGACTACGACGGGCATCTCATGCCCGCCGCACTGTTCACCGCCGCACTCACCGCCAAGCTCGCGCCGCTGAGCTGGCCCGCCGCGGCCGGCACCCTGCTGGTGCTGCAGCTGCTCGCTTCGCTGGCCACGCTCCGCGCGCTCGTGGTGGTGGCCGGCCGCCGCCCGATCATCCTGGTGCCCTTCGTCTTCTTCCTGCTGTCCCCGCTCACGCTGCCCGCCATGGCCTGGTGGGCGTCCGGCCTCAACGCCCTGCCGCTGCAGATCGGCTTGGCGGTGGCGGTGGCCGAGACGGTGCGGTACGTGCGCGGCAACCGGCGGTCCGGGCTGTGGGCGATCGCCGCGGTGCTGGTCTCCCTGCTGTTCTTCGAGAAGGCCCTCGCGATCCCGTTCGTCGCCGTGGCCGCCGTGGTCCTGGCACGGTACGTGCGCGGTCACGCGGTGCGACCGGCGCTGCGCCGGGGACGGTGGCTGTGGGCGGGGTACGGGCTGATCGTGGTCTGCTGGTTCGCGCTCTGGTCCACGATCACCGCGTCGCGGCCGGGGGAGCACACCGTGTCGTTCACCTTCTCCGCGCTGTTCCGGTCCGTGAACTCGGTGCTGGCGCCCGCGGCGCTCGGCGGCCCGTGGACGTGGACGCGGGAGAACCCGGGGCCGCCCGTCGTGGTGCCGAACGTCGCGATCACGGTGATCGGCCTGCTCGCGATCGTCGCGATCGTCGGAGTCACCTGGTGGCGGGCGCCGCGCGGCCTGGCCGCCTGGGGCGCGGCGGCCGCGTACTTCGTGGCATCGCTGGCGCCGGTCTTCTTCCTGCGCAGCTCGGAGTACACGTCCACGCTGTTGCCGCTGTCGCTGCGGTACTTCGCCGATTTCGCGTGGGTGCTCGCGCTGGCCGGGGCGCTGGTGATCACGGCGCGCACCCGGCGTCGGCGGCTCGATCCGCGCCTGTGGGCGGCGGTGGTGCTGGTCTTCGCCGTCAGCGCGAGCGCCAGCACCGTGCGGTTCGCGCCGGTCTGGGCGGACAACCCCACCGGCTCATACCTGGAGCAGGTGCGCGAGGGCTCGCGGGCGTACGCCGGCCGGCCGATGCTCGATCAGGAGATCAGCACCGACGTCATCGCCCGCCTCGCGTACCCGGACAACACGCTCTCGCACCTCCTGGCCACCACCGCGCAGCGGCCGCGGTTCGGGACCTCCTCGCCCGAGGCCACCGTCGTCGATCGGCAGGGCCGGTTCGTGCCGGGCCGGGTGAGCCGCGTCCGGTCGGTGCCCGTCGGGGACGTGCCCGGGTGCGGCACCCGGGTCGACGGTGCGCCCGTCCTCCTGCAGTACGAGGGGCCGCTGGCCTACTGGGAATGGGTGGTGCAGGTCAACTACCTCGCCGCGGAGGACGGTGTGCTCGTGCTGCAGCAGGAACGCGCGGGGGCTCCCGTGCGGGTTCCCGTCCAGCGGGGGCCGCACACGCTGTACGTCCGGGTGCCCGGTGCGGGCGGCGGTTTGCTGGCCCGGGCGGAGTCGCCGGGACTCGTCGCGTGCGTGAGCGGCGGACCCGTCGGGCTCCTGATTCCGGCCTCGGCGCCCGAGCGATGAGGCCTGATCCGGCGTCGGAAATCACGTTTCTATACCCGTAAACATCGCCGTGAGCTGCGGCGATGTCGGTCGCTGCGACAGTTGAGCGTTTGGTGTCGCAAAGCTTCTTTCAATGTGCCGCGAAATAGCCACAGTGGGGATATTTTCGCGGAGTCCGATCCGTGTGTGATCGGCGTCACCTCTCATTTCGAAGGGCTTGTGCTCATGAACCTCGCAGTTCAATCCCCCGCTTCGACGCGCTACGCCGGGGCGGGCGTGGCGATCCTCACCGCGGCCACGCTGGCGGTCACCCCGATGGCGGCCTCCGCCGCCGGGGTCACCGCGCCCACCGTCCCGCCGATCGTCAAGGACATCGGCGGCGCCGCGAGCGCCCTCGCCAACTGGGCCGTGGACTCCGGCATGAAGTTCGTCAAGGATCCACTGACGGGCGTCATCAAGCTGGTCAGCGACCAGGTCGGCAACGTCACCGTGATCGGCGGTGTCCTCGCGGAGGGCGCCCAGCAGATCATCACCAGCATCGGCGACGATCTTCCCGGCGCACTCGCGGAGGCCCAGAAGCTGATCGCCGCCGGGAAGTACGGCGACGCCTGGCAGGCCGTCGCGAACACCTTCACCGGCCCCGTTCTCGGCGCCCTGCTCAACGGTATGACGCCGATCATGAACCAGCTCGGGCCGCAGATCGGACCGCTGGCCGATGCCTTCCAGGCCGCCATGCTGCCGATCATCGGGCTGGTCCTGCCGCCGCTCGCCACCGTCGTGACCCTGCCCGCGCACCTGCTCGACGGGATCGGCGCCGCCACCAAGGCGCTCACCGCCGGCGACCCCGTCGGGGCCGTCAACGCCCTCATCGGCACCGCCCGCAAGGTCGGCGAGTTCACCGTCGAATCGCTGTTCGGCGATTTCGGTGTGGTCAAGGGCATCACCGGGCTGGTCCCCGCGATCATCTCCGGCCTCGCCGGATCGGAATGGGCCACCAAGGGCCCCTTCGCCACCAAGGACGGCACGCCGGTGTCCTTCGGTCCGGCCTCCGCCGCCACCCTGGCGGCCTCGCCCACCGCGGTGCCCGCGTTCCCCGGCCTCCCGCAGCTGCAGGAGATCGGCAAGATCTGGCAGGACACGTTCAAGGCGGTCACCGAGGGACTGACCGGCGAATACGGCCTGCCCTCGCTGGTCGAGGTCTTCACCAAGAACCTGCCCAAGGGCGAATTGTCGTTCTCCTACACCAAGATCCACGGTGTGCTCGGCGCCGTGGTGCTGGGTCTGGGTGCCGGTGTGCTGCAGACGGGGACCGTGCTCAACCCGTTCCTCGGACCGCTCGGCAAGGGGCTCGACGCCGCCTCGAACGACCTGCTGCGGCTCACCCTCGGTGCGTACAACTTCACCCGCGATCTCGGCGCCGTGCCCTTGGCCGAGCTCGAAAAGGTGGGCAAGGCCCTGATGGCCGGCGATCCGTTCGCCGTGCTCCAGGCCGTGTCCGCAGGCATCGCCACCTCGCTCGGCACTGTGGTGAACGGCATCTTCGCCCCGGGCGAGGAGTTCTCGCCGGGACTGCTGCCGGCATTGCTCAGTGTCACCAAGTCGTTCATCGACGGCGCGTCCGGCAAGGCGCCCGCGCCCGGGGTCGCTCGGGCCTCGGGTGACACGGTGGCACCCGTCGCCGTGAGCGATTCCGCGGCCGGCTCCGCGAATTCAACTGCGGCGGTGTCCGGTGGGTCGTCGGTGACGCCCGCGACGTCGAAGGCGGAGACGCCCGAGAAGCCCGTCGTCGAGACGCCGAAGGTCGAGACCCCGGTCGTCGAGACGCCGAAGGTGGAGACGCCCAAGGTCGAGACGCCGAAGACCGAGACGCCGAAGACCGAGACGCCGAAGGCGGAGACGCCCGTCGAGACGCCGAAGGCTGAGGTCCCGACGATCGAGACCCCGACGACCGGTGGTTCCTCCGAGGGGACCTCCGGTGCCGACAGCAGCGCGGGCTCGGCGGCCGGCGGCAGTGCGTCGGACGGCGCGGGCGTCGAGACGGCTGCGGCTGCCTGATCGGCCGAGGAATCGCGAAGGCGGACGGGTCCGGCAGGCTGCCGGACCCGTCCGCCCTCCATCGCGAAACTGCACCCCAGCGGGCGACTGCGGCCATAGTGTCCACGGCCGCCCGCTGGGGTGCAGTTTCGCGAAGGGGCGGGCCGAGCCGTCGCCGGAACCTGTCGGACCCGGCGGCTAGGCTGGATGGGAGATGAATGAAGCAGCACCGCAGCAGTCCGGACTCCGCCAGCGCAAGCCCTTCTCCCGGCCGCAGGAGAAGCAGGAACGAGGGCAGGAGCTACTGGAGGGGCTGAACCCACAGCAGCAGGCGGCCGTCCTGCACGAGGGCTCGCCGCTGCTCATCGTGGCGGGCGCGGGCTCCGGCAAGACGGCCGTGCTCACCCGCCGCATCGTCTACCTGCTGGCCGCCCGCGGCATGCACCCCGGCCAGATCCTGGCCATCACCTTCACCAACAAGGCCGCGGCCGAGATGCGCGAGCGCGTGGCGCAGCTGATCGGCCCCCGCGCCAACACCATGTGGGTGTCCACCTTCCACTCCACGTGCGTGCGCATCCTGCGCGCCCAGGCGGGCCTGCTGCCCGGGATGAACTCGAACTTCTCCATCTACGATGCCGACGATTCGCGGCGCCTGCTCACCATGATCGTCAAGGACATGGGGCTGGACGCGAAGAAGTTCGCGCCGCGCGCGCTGGCCACCCAGATCTCCAACCTCAAGAACGAGCTGATCGGCCCCGAGGACGCCGCCGCCGATGCGGCGAAGACGGGCGAGCCCTTCGCCGTCACCGTCGCCGAGGTCTTCGGCACGTACCAGGCCCGGCTGCGCAGCGCGAACGCCTTCGACTTCGACGATCTGATCGGCGAGACCGTGGGCCTGCTGCAGGCGCACCCCAATGTGGCGCAGTACTACCGCCGTCGTTTCCGGCACGTCCTCGTCGACGAGTACCAGGACACCAACCACGCCCAGTACGTCCTGGTGCGCGAGCTGGTGGGCGTGGAGACCGCCGACGGTGACGAGGGCGACGCCGTGCCGCCGTCGGAACTGTGCGTGGTGGGCGACGCCGATCAATCGATCTACGCCTTCCGCGGCGCCACCATCCGCAACATCGAGGAATTCGAACGGGACTTCCCGAACGCGGAAACCATTCTGCTGGAGCAGAACTACCGCTCCACCCAGACCATCCTCTCGGCCGCGAACGCCGTGATCTCGCGGAACACCGGCCGCCGCGAGAAGAAGCTGTGGACCGACCAGGGCGACGGTGCGCTCATCACCGGCTACGTGGCCGACAACGAGCACGACGAGGCCAGCTTCGTGGTGTCCGAGATCGATGCGCTCTCCGACAACGGCATCAAGTACAGCGACGTGGCCGTGTTCTACCGCACCAACACCGCCGCGCGCGTGTTGGAAGAGGTGTTCATCCGCCACGGCGTGCCGTACAAGGTGGTCGGCGGCGTGCGCTTCTACGAGCGCAAGGAGGTGCGCGACCTGGTGGCGTACCTGCGCGCCATCGACAATCCGAACGACACCGTGAGCCTGCAGCGCATCGTCAACACCCCGCGCCGCGGCATCGGTGACCGCGCACAGGCCTGCCTCACCGTGCACGCCGAGAACCGCGGGACCAATTTCAACCAGGCCATCGAGGACGCGGTCGACGGCGGCGTCGCGATGCTGAATCCACGCTCCCGCAACGCCATCGCCACCTTCTCCGGCCTCATGACGGAGCTGCGCCGGATCGCGGCCGACGAAGAATCCGATATCGGTGACCTGCTCGACGCGGTGGTCGAGAAGACGGGCTACCGCGCCGAACTCGAGGGCTCGTCCGATCCGCAGGACGGTGCGCGCCTGGAGAACATCGAGGAGCTCATCAGCGTGGCCCGCGAGTTCTCCGCGCAGGACTTCACCGACGCCATCGTCGAGGAGGGCACGCCCGAACCCGGCTCACTGGCCGCCTTCCTCGAACGCGTCTCGCTGGTGGCCGACGCCGACCAGGTCCCGGACGACGATGCGGGCGTCGTCACCCTGATGACCCTGCACACCGCGAAGGGGCTGGAGTTCCCGGTGGTCTTCGTGACCGGCTGGGAGGACGGCCAGTTCCCGCACATGCGCGCCCTCGGCGACGAGAACGAACTGGCCGAGGAACGGCGCCTCGCCTACGTGGGCATCACCCGTGCCCGCGAGCGGCTCTACGTCTCCCGCGCGATGATCCGCTCCACCTGGGGCGACCCCATGCAGAACCCGGAATCACGGTTCCTCGCCGAGATCCCGCAGCACCTGATCGACTGGCGCCGTACGGAACCCGCGCGCTCGCAGTTCGGCGGTTCCCGCGGTGTCTTCGGCGGAGACCGGGAATCGTGGGGCGGCCAGCGCACCTGGGGTGACAAGCGCGGCAGCTCCGACGCGGCGTGGAAGAGCAAGAAGGCGCCCAAGCCCACGCGGCGGGCCAACAAGCTCACGCTCGGTGTCGGCGACCGGGTCTCGCACGACTCCTTCGGGCTCGGCACCGTCACCGCGGTCACGGGAACGGGCCCCATGGAGCGGGTCACGCTCGATTTCGGGTCCGCGGGCACCGTCACCCTGATGACCTTCGGCGGCCTGCCGATGGAGAAGCTCTAGCCGGAACGAGAGAAGCGGCCCGGGAGATGATCTCCCGGGCCGCTTCTCTGTGATCGTGGGGCGGACTAGACCCGAACGCCGCGCTCAGCGAGCCAGCTCTGCGGATCCAGCTTCGTGCCGCCGGGGGTGTGCACCTCGAAGTGCACGTGCGGGCCGGTCGAGTAGCCGTTGTTGCCCACCCAGCTGATGAGATCGCCGGCCTTGACCACCTGGCCGGGCTGCACGTTGACGTTGTACATGTGGCCGTACAGCAGCACGGTGCCGTCGGACAGGCGGATCTTGACCCAGATGCCGAAGCCCGAGGCGGGGCCGGCGTCGGTGACCACACCGTCGGCCGCGGCGAAGAGCGGGGTGCCGAGCGGCGCGGCGAGGTCGAGACCGCCGTGCATGGCGCCCCAGCGGGTGCCGAAGTTCGAGGTGAGCGTGGCACCGTTCACGGGCGCGGTGACCTTCGGGCGCATGGAGTCGATGACCTTCTTGTCATCGGCGTCCTTGCGGGCCTTGCCGCCGGCGAGCGCGGCGCTGAACTGATCCATGTCCTGCGCGGCGGGAACCGGAGCCTGGCGGGCGACGTTCGACTCGGGGCCACCGGCGGGCGGGACCACGGGCTGCTGCGAGGTGGCCGGGCCATCGGTCGAGGTGGTGGCCACGGCGGCACCGGCGACGGTGGCACCCGCGGCGAGCGCGAGCAGGGCGGCGCGGCCCTTGAGCGCGTGCGGCGGTGCGGCGACACGGTGCTTGGCGCCCTTGCGGACGGGAGCGGGAGCGAGCTCGGGGGCGACCTCCGGAACCGGGGCGAGGAAGGCGGTGTCCTCGTCGTCCTCGGCGGGGGCGTCGAAACGCGGGGTGCCGGTGAACAGCACCTCGGGGATCATCAGATCCTGGGTGAGCTCCGAATGGGTGGGGCGGTAGCCGAGCGCCGATTCGCCCTCGGGTGCGTCGGCCCAGCTCTCGGCGTACGCAGCCTCAAGGCGGGCTTCGATCTCGTCGAGGGGGATGATCGCGGTGATCGACTCATGGTCGAGAACCTGCGTGGCGCTGCTGAAACTCACCTCGCGGGCTTCCTCGCGACTCCGTGTCATACTCGCCCTACTCCGCTCGTGAAACCGCTTGTCGACGACCTCGAAGTGACCGGGCGATGTCTCCATCGTGACCGCTTCGTGATCCGCGTCCCGTCGACGATAACGAAATGATTGCGACGAGACAACCTGTTGCGATCCCGAGTGTCGGAATGTGGCTTTGATCACAATTGGGTCTCGGCCTTCGGATCCAGCCGGATCCGGTCGTCATCGGCGTCGTAATCATAGAGGCTGCCGTAGCGGCCCCAGTCGATGGCGATCCGCATCTGCCGCTCCGCGTCCTCGGGGCCGAAACCGCGCCGCAGCAGGTCCAGGAAGAAGCCCAGCCGCAGCGCACCGTCACTGGTGCTGCGCAGCGCTCGCAGCACCGTGCGCACCAGGGGAGCGCGCTGCGACGCCTGCCGGGCGAACACCTCGCCGGCCTCCGACAGCGGCACCTCGACGAAGGTGCGCCCCTCCTCGGTGATCTTGATGTCGTTGCTGTCGACCTCGACGAAGCCCAGCATCGCGGCGGCGTCCACCAGCGGCATGATGTCGTCGAGCTCGAAGTTGAGGTCGTTCGCCAGGTCCGGCAGGTCGGCGCGGTCGTCGTGCATGTGCACCAGCTCCACCAGACCGGCCAGCCCGCCGACGGTGGCGTCGGGCAGCGGACGGCTCACCGGCGTCGCCTCGCCCGGGTCGGGTGCGTGCTCGATCTCGGCGGTGCGGCCGGTGAGGGCCTCGTACAGCTCGTCGACGATCGCCTCGAAATCGGCGGAGGTGCGGTTGCGCGGCCGCGGCATGTCGATCCGGGTCTCGTGCACGATGCGGCCGGGCTTGGACCCGAGGACCACCACGCGGTCGGCCAGCAGCACGGCCTCCTCGATGTTGTGCGTCACGATGCACACGCTGCGGATCGGGAAATCGTCCTGGGTCCACAGCTCGACGAGCTCGCCGCGCAGGTTCTCCGCGGTGAGGACGTCGAGTGCGGAGAAGGGCTCGTCCATGAGCAGCAGGTCGGGCCGCACCACCAGCGCGCGGGCGAAGCCGACGCGCTGGCGCATCCCGCCCGAGAGCTCGCGCGGGTAGGCGGACTCGAAGCCGTCCAGCCCGATGGTGTCGATCGCGGAGACCGCGCGGGCCTGCCGCTCGTCGCGCGGGACGTTCCGGGCGGCCAGCCCCAGTTCCACGTTGTCCTGGACGGTGAGCCAGGGCATCAGCGCGAAGGACTGGAAGACCATGGCCGTGCCGGGGTTGGGTCCGCGCAGGGGCGCACCGTCGGCCTCGACGGTGCCGGACGAGGGCGGGATCAGCCCCGCGATGATGCGCAGCAGGGTCGACTTGCCCGAGCCGGACCGGCCGAGCAGGGCCACGATCTCGCCGTCGGCGATCGTGAGATCGATGTCGTCGAGCACGGTGAGGGTGTCGCCGGCGGCCCCCTCGAAGCTCTTGGTGAGGCCGGACAGACGGATGAGGGGTGCGGCGCCGGGCCGGGTGACGGTGGTCATGAGAGGTACTCCTGAGGACAAGGGCTACTAGTAATAAGGGGTGGGCCGCTACAGCGAGTAGCGGCGTTCGGCCACCCGGTACAGGCGGCGCCACAGGGCGGAGTTGGTGCCCACCACGAACAGGCACATCACGATGATTCCGAGCAGCAGCCGGGAGACGTGGTCGGGACCGGTCGAGGCGGTCGCGTCGGCGATGTAATCGCCCAGGCCGAAGGCGTGATAGGTCACCCCGTCGTAGGACACCACCTCGGCCACGATCGAGGCGTTCCAGGCGCCGCCGGCCGCGGTGATCCCGCCCGTCACGTACCCGGCGAAGATGCCCGGCAGCAGTACGTAGCGCCACCGCATCCAGGTGGGCAGGTTCATATCGTCGGAGGCCTCGAGCAGATCACCCGGGATGGCGCTGGCCGCCGCGATCACGTTGAACAGGATGTACCACTGGGTGCCGAGCGCCATGAGGACCACACCGCCCAGGTTGAGCGAGATGTTCCACGCCACCAGGACGGCGGTGATGATCGGGAACAGGAAGTTCGCGGGGAAGCTGGCGCACACCTGGATCAACGGCTGCAGGGCCCGGCTGAGCTTGGGGTTGAGGCCGATGATCACGCCGATCGGCACCCAGAACAGGGTCGCGAAGATCATCACCAGCGCGACGCGGCCCATGGTGGCCAGGCCCAGCAGGAAGACATTGGCCACCTCGTCGAGCCCGGAGTCGCGCAGGATCGTCTCCGCGGCCCGCCACAGACCGTAGCCCACCACCGCGAGCACGGCGACGCCGAAGACGATGTCGCCGATGCGGCGCCGCGCGGGCGGAACGTCGTGCGCGGGCGCCGAGCGGCCGAACATCCCGAAGAACCGGTCGGAGGCGACGATGACGGGGTTGACGATGCGACCGAAGGCATCGGCGGCGTGCGAGCGCCGCAAGACGGTGAGCACCACCGACTTCGGTTCGCGGCCGGTGGCCGAGTCCTCGAGCCGGAACCGCTCCGCCCAGGCGGTGAGCGGGCTCCAGAAGAAGAAGTTCACCGCCACGATCACCACGATCATCGCGCCGATGGCCCAGCCCACCCGGCCCAGGTCACCGTCGGCCGAGGCACTCGCGACGTACGCGCCGATCCCGGGCAGCGCGTACTCGTTGCCCGCCACCGAGACCGCCTCGGAGGCGGTGAGGAAGAACCAGCCGCCGCCGAAGCTCATCATGGCGTTCCAGACCAGCGGGATCATGCCGCTGGGCACGTCGAGCCGCCAGAACCGCTGCCAGCGCGACAGGCCGATGTCCTCGGCCGCCTCGCCGAGATCGCGGGGCTGGCTGATCAGGCTCTGGTAGAAGGCGAAGGTCATGTTCCAGGCCTGCGAGGTGAAGATGGCGAAGATGGCGGCCAGCTCCAGGCCCAGGGTGGAACCCGGGAACAGGGCGATGAACAGCGTGACCGTGATCGACAGGAAGCCGAGGATCGGGACCGACTGCAGCACGTCGAGCAGGGGCATGAGCACCGCCCGGGCCCGGCGCGAGCGGGCGGCGAGGGTGGCGTAGGCGAAGGTGAAGACGATCGAGGCGCCGAGCGCGACGAACATCCGCAGCAGCGAGCGCGCGGCGTAGTACGGCAGGTTCGACGGATCGGTGTCGACGCGGGCGTCGGCGTGCTGCAGATCGATCGGGGTGTCCATGCCCTGGCCGACGCGGATCACCAGCCAGATCAGGGCGGCGGCGCCGGCCACCACGAGGATGTCGGCCGCGATGCCGGCACCGCGGCGCCCGCCCTCGGCCCGGCCGCGGGCCGACAGCAGCGAGCCCGCGAGGGGAGTGGTGCTCACAGGTCCGCCTCCTGGGGCTCGGGCAGCACGTCCCAGCGGACCGAGGTGACCGACGGTTCCATGCTCAGCTGGCTGATCGCCGATTCCATCGCGCGATCGTCGCGGCCGTCGGCGGTGAGGGTGGCGCGCACCTCCACCTGGCCGTCGGTGGTGTTGCTGCTGCTGATGGACTGCAGGTGGAAGGCGGTGCGGGTGAGCGCCTGCACCAGCAGGACACGCACGTGCGACTCGTTCTCGTCGCGGGTGACGGCGACGAACTCGTAGCGGCTGGGCGCCTCCTTGCCGGTGTCGGGGGCGCGGTCGACCGCGTGCCCCACCGTCCGCAGGGCGGTGTTGACGACGATCACGACGACGGTGCCCATGATGGCCGGGAGGAACAGTCCCGCACCGCACAGCGCGCCGACGGCGGCGGAGCACCACAGCGTGGCGGCGGTGTTGAGGCCGCGCACGGTGAGGCCGTCGCGGAGGATCACACCACCGCCCAGGAAGCCGATGCCGGAGACGATCTGGGCCGCGACGCGGGTGGGATCGCCGCCGGCGAAGCCGTACGCCGAGAGCACGACGAAGAGTGCGGACCCCACCGAGACCAGCGCATTGGTGCGCAGTCCCGCCATGCGGGCGCGGTACTGGCGCTCGATGCCGATGAGCGTGCCGCAGCCGAGACTGGCGAGGATCCGGATGAGGATGTCGAGCGAGTCGACGTTGGTGGTGACGTGCATGGGCGTAGGCCTCCCTGCCGAGGGCACGCGTCTGCCCGCCGCTCAGCGGAGCGACGGTGGCGTGCCTGCGATTTCAGCCGGACAATGCAGTGATCGCCGCGAGGCTCGGTGGATTGCTACCATTTCGCGACAAATCTGTCCGATTTGTGTTGCGGCTCAGCGGGTTCCCTGGGTGATGCGGATGCCGCCGAGCCGAGGACTATGACTGTCGTCCGACATGACATCACCTCCATGAATCGCGTTCCACGCGCCGGTGAAGGGGAGGTGAACAGATCACGCCCCTCCACGTCAGACCTTCAGCACTTCGCGGCGTAAACCCGCACGTGCAGTACGGGAGCCAATCGGGGCACACCCTTAAGCCGGATGTACCTGTCCTGACCCGGGGCGTCTCTCGACGTTCGGGGTCGCTGGCCTGTTTCCGCGAAGGAGCCTCAGCGAACGAATGGCGCCTTGCCGGTCAAGGATGACATGCACTCTGTCGCGGGGCAAGCCGAGTACTCTGCCGCCATGGAGGTTGGTACGACCGGAGTGTCGGCGGCGCCCGCGGCGCAGCCGACGACGGCGCGGGAGCGGGCGAAGGCCGCGCGGCGGCGCGAGTTGCTCGCGGCGGCGGCGAAACTCATGGCGGAGCGCGGCTTCGCGGGCGTGCGCCTGGAGGACATCGGCGCGGCCGCAGGGGTTTCCGGCCCCGCGATGTACCGGCACTTCGCCGGGAAGCAGGACGTGCTGGCGGCGCTGCTGGTGGAGATCTCCGAGTACCTCTACGAGGGCGGGCGGCGCGTGGCGGCCGATCGCGGTGACGATCCGCGCCGGGCGCTGGTGGATCTGGTCGACTTCCACGTGGAGTTCGCCGCCTCCGAGCCGGACCTGATCCGGGTGCAGTACCGCGACCTGTGGTCGCTGGCGCCGGATTCGGCGCGCCGGGTGCGCCGGTTGCAGCGGCAGTACGTGGAGCTGTGGGCCGACGAGTTGAACCGCCTGGGCGGCGATCCGGTGGAGAACCGGGCGCGGGTGCACGCGGTGTTCGGCCTGCTCAACGCCGCGCCGAGCCTGCCGACTCTGCCGGCCGCGCGGCTGCGGGCGGTGCTGCGCGAGCAGGCGCTGGCCGCGCTCGGCATCGCCGACTGACCCCGCCGCGCGGCCGAAAAGCGCAAACTCTTTACAGGTGACCCGGATCACCCCTATCCTGATTGTCAGTTAGTGACGATTAACTCAAAGGAGTGCGGAGTGACCTTCCGTGAGGAGCACGAGGCGAACCTCGCCGACCTGCGTGCGCGGCTCGACCGCGTGGCGCAGGGCGGCGGGGAGCGGGCGCGCGAGCGCCACGAGGGCCGCGGCAAGCTGATGGTCCGCGAGCGCATCCGCCGCCTGCTCGATGTGGGCAGCCCGTTCCTCGAGGTCGGCGCGCTCGCCGCCGAGGACATGTACGACGGGAAGGCGCCCTCCGCGGGTGCCGTGGCGGGGATCGGCACCGTGTCCGGCCGGCAGGTGATGATCGTGGCCAATGACGCCACCGTCTCCGGCGGCACCTACTACCCGATCACGGTCAAGAAGCACCTGCGCGCGCAGGAGATCGCGATGCAGAACCGGCTGCCGTGCGTGTACCTGGTGGACTCCGGCGGCGCCATGCTGCTCAACCAGGACGATGTCTTCCCCGACCGCGAGCACTTCGGCCGCATCTTCTACAACCAGGCGAACATGAGCGCCGCGGGCATCCCGCAGATCGCCGCCGTGCTCGGCAGTTCCACCGCCGGCGGTGCCTACGTGCCCGCGATGAGCGACGAGACCATCATCGTCCGCGATCAGGGCACCATCTTCCTCGCGGGGCCGCCCCTGGTGAAGGCCGCCACCGGCGAGGACGTGACCGCCGAGGATCTCGGCGGCGGTCTCATGCACTCCACCAAGTCGGGCGTCACCGACCACCTCGTCGACTCCGACGACGAGGCGCTGGAGAAGGTGCGGCAGATCGTCGCGCGGCTCGGTCCCGAGGGGGAGCGGCAGTGGGACGTGCGCCCGGCGCTGCCCGCCGCCCGCCCGCAGAGCGACCTCTACGACGTGGTGCCCACCGATCCGAAGATCGGTTACGACGTGCGCAAGCTGATCGAGATCGTGGTCGACGGTGGCGAATTCGACGAGTTCAAGGAGAACTTCGGCACCACCCTGGTGACCGCCTTCGCCCGGATCCACGGCCACCCGGTGGGCATCATCGGCAACAACGGAGTGCTGTTCGCCGAGGCCGCCCAGAAGGGTGCGCACTTCATCGAGTTGTGCGATAAGCGCCGCATCCCACTGGTCTTCCTGCAGAACATCACCGGCTTCATGGTGGGACGCCAGTACGAGGAGGGCGGCATCGCCAAGCACGGCGCCAAGATGGTCACGGCCGTCGCCTGCGCGCGGGTGCCGAAGTTCACCGTGATCGTGGGCGGCTCCTTCGGCGCCGGCAACTACTCCATGTGCGGCCGCGCGTATTCGCCCCGCTTCCTGTGGATGTGGCCCAATGCACGAATCTCGGTGATGGGCGGGCCGCAGGCCGCCGACACTCTGGCCTCGGTGCGCCGCGATCAGGACGGGATCGAGGAGTTCAAGGAATCGGTGCGCGACCAGTTCGACCGCCAGTCCCAGGCCTACTACTCCACGGCCCGGCTGTGGGACGACGGCGTGATCGACCCCGCCGACACCCGCACCGTGCTGGGCCTCGCGCTCGATGCGGCGTCGCGCACGCCGCTCGCCGAGGTCTCCTACGGCGTCTTCCGGATGTGAGAGAGCAGATGATTGAGAAGGTTCTGATCGCCAACCGCGGCGAGATCGCCTGTCGCGTGATCGAGACGTTGCGGGACCTCGGCATCGCCAGCGTGGCCGTGTACTCGGACGCCGATGCCGATGCGCGCCACGTGAAGCTGGCCGACGAGGCCGTGCGGCTCGGTCCCGCCGCCGCCACGGAGAGCTACCTGCGCATCGACGCCGTGGTCGACGCCGCCCGCGCCACCGGCGCCGATGCCGTCCACCCCGGATACGGATTCCTCTCCGAGAATGCCGCTTTCGCCCGCGCGCTCGACGAGGCCGGGATCGAGTTCCTCGGCCCGCCGGTGGCCGCCATCGAGACGATGGGCGACAAGATCACCGCCCGCGCCGCCGTGGTCGAGCGGGACGTCCCCGTGGTCCCGGGCATCAGCCGCCCCGGCCTCACCGACGCCGACCTGATCGCCGCCGCCGAGGACATCGGCTTCCCGGTGCTGATCAAGCCCAGCGCCGGCGGTGGCGGCAAGGGCATGCATCGGGTGGAGGACCCGGCGGACCTGCCCGCCGCGGTCGCCGCGGCCCGCCGCGAGGCCGCCGCCGCCTTCGGCGACGACACCCTGTTCATGGAGCACTTCGTGGACACACCGCGCCACATCGAGGTGCAGGTGCTGGCCGATAAGCACGGCAACGTGGTGCATCTCGGCGAGCGCGAGTGCTCGCTGCAGCGCCGCCATCAGAAGGTGATCGAGGAGGCCCCGTCGGCATTACTCGACGAGGCCACGCGCCAGCGCATCGGGCGCGCCGCCTGCGACGCCGCCCGCTCGGTGGGGTACACAGGCGTGGGCACCGTGGAATTCATCGTCTCGGCGCACCGTCCGGACGAGTTCTTCTTCATGGAGATGAACACCCGGCTCCAGGTGGAGCACCCCGTCACCGAGCTGGTGACCGGAGTCGACCTGGTGGAGCAGCAGATCCGCGTCGCCAACGGTGAGGTGCTGGGCGTCGAGCAGGGCGACATCACACTCACCGGCCACGCCGTCGAGGCTCGCGTCTACGCCGAGGACCCGGCCGCGGGCTTCCTCCCCACCGGTGGCACCGTGACCGGGCTGCGCTACCCGCGGCACTCTCGCCGCGGTCCCATCCGGGTGGACACCGGCATCGAGGCCGGGACCGTGGTGGGCAGCGATTACGATCCGATGCTGGCCAAGGTGATCGTGCACGCCGCGGACCGCGAGCAGGCCCTGCGCCGGCTCGACGAGGCGCTCTCGGCCACGCAGCTCACCGGCCTGCGCACCAACGTCGACTTCTGCCGGTTCGTGCTCGACGACGCCGATGTGATCTCCGGCAATCTCGACACCGAGCTGCTGGATCGGTTGGCGCCCAGCTACACCCGGCCCGAACCCACCGCCCGAGCCTACGCCGCGGCGGGACTGCGGGCCGTGGCCGATTCCCGGGGCGAGGGACCGTGGGGCACGGAGACGGGCTGGCGCATCGGCGGCGCCGCGCCGGTGGTGATCCGCTTCGACGGTGACGTCGCGGTTTCCGTCGCCCACGATGCGGTCACGGTGCACGGGCCGGGCATCGACTGGGCGGGAACGGCCCGGCTCCACGGTGACCGGCTCACCGTGGACGGGCGGACCTCCCCGGTCACCGTCGCGGTGACCGGCGGCACCTACTGGGTGAGCGGTGTGGACGGTTCTTTCGAGCTGGCGCTCGCGCGCAGCGCCTCCAAGGACCGGGACGGCGCGCACGACGGCGAGGTGGCCAGCCCGATGCCGGGCGCCGTGGTCGCGGTGCCGGTGACCGACGGGCAGGCCGTCACCAAGGGCGAGACCCTGGTGATCATCGAGGCCATGAAGATGGAGCAACCGCTGACCGCACCGATCGACGGCACGGTGACGGTGGCGGTTCGCGTGGGAGACAAGGTGAACGCCGCACAGGTACTCGCGGTGGTCACGGCAGAGCAAGGCGCAGCGGAACAAGCGGGAGAGAACTGACGATGGAACTGACCAGCGAATACGCCGATCTTCGGGACACGGTGCGCGATTTCGCGAACCAGGTGGTGGCGCCCGTCTCGGCCAAGCACGATGCGGAGCACTCCTTCCCGTACGAGGTCGTCAAGCAGATGGGCCAGATGGGCCTGTTCGGCCTGCCCTTCCCCGAGGAGTACGGCGGGATGGGCGGCGACTACTTCGCGCTCGCCCTCGCACTGGAGGAACTGGGCCGCGTCGACCAGTCGGTCGCGATGACCGTCGAGGCCGGAGTGGGACTCGGCGCCATGCCGATCTACAAGTTCGGCACCCAGGAGCAGAAGCAGAAGTACCTGCCGAGCCTCGCCGCGGGCGAGAACCTGGCCGGCTTCGGCCTCACCGAGCCCGGCTGCGGCTCGGACGCGTCCGGAACCCAGACCACCGCCAAGCTCGACGGCGACACCTGGGTGATCAACGGCTCCAAGCAGTTCATCACCAACTCCGGCACCGATATCACCAGCCTGGTGACGGTGACCGCGGTGACCGGTACCAAGCCGGACGGCCGCAAGCAGATCTCCACCATCATCGTGCCCAGCGGCACCCCCGGTTTCACGGTGGAGCCCGCCTACAACAAGGTGGGCTGGAACGCCTCGGACACCCACCCGCTCAGCTTCGCGGACGTGCGGGTGCCGCGGGAGAACCTGCTCGGCGAGGAGGGGCGCGGCTACGCGAACTTCCTGTCCATCCTCGACGAGGGCCGCATCGCCATCGCCGCGGTGGCGACCGGTGCCGCGCAGGGCTGCGTGGACGAATCGGTGAAGTACGCCAAGGAGCGCAACGCCTTCGGCAAGCCGATCGGCGAGTTCCAGTCCATCGCCTTCGCCATCGCGCGGATGGAGGCGCGGGCGCACACCTCCCGCGTCGCCTACTACGAGGCGGCCCGGCTCATGCTGGCAGGCAAGCCCTTCAAGAAGGAGGCCGCCATCGCCAAGATGATCTCCTCCGAGGCCGCGATGGACAACGCCCGCATGGCCACCCAGATCCACGGCGGCTACGGCTTCATGAACGAGTACCCGGTGGCCCGGCACTACCGCGACTCGAAGATCCTCGAGATCGGCGAGGGCACCACCGAGGTGCAGCTCATGCTGATCGCCCGGTCCCTGGGGCTGACGGCGTGAGCGCGCCCGACGAGATCGGCGCCCCGCACAAGCGGGTGGTGCAGCGCGGCCTGTGGTTCGACGAGTACGAGGAGGGCGTGCTCTACGAGCACCGCCCCGGCGTCACCGTCACCGAGGCCGACAACGTGCTGTTCACCAAGCTGACGATGAACACCCAGGCCCTGCACCTCGATGCGCACTGGGCCGAGCAGCAGCCCGGTTTCGGCGGGCAGCGGCTGGTCAACTCGATGTACACGCTGTCCACCCTGGTGGGCCTGTCCGTCGCGCAGCTCACCCAGGGAACCCTGGTGGCGAACCTCGGCTTCTCCGAGATCGCCTTCCCCGCCCCCGTCTTCGCCGGCGACACCCTCTACGCAGAGACGCTGTGCACCGGCAAGCGGGAGTCCAAGTCCCGGCCGGGGGAGGGCATCGTCACCCTGCGGCACACCGCACGCAATCAGGACGGCGTGGTCGTCGCCGTCGCCGAACGATCGACGCTGGTGCGCAAGGCACCGTCGGAGGGGTAGGTCATGTTCCACCACGAGGACCTCAACGCCCCCGCCTGGCAGCCTCCCGGTCCGGCGATCCTGTTCTGCCCGGCCGACCGGCCCGAGCGGTACGCCAAGGCGGCCGAGCGCGCCGATGCGGTGATCCTCGACCTGGAGGATGCGGTGACCGCCGATGCGCGGCCGGCCGCCCGCGATGCGCTGCTCGCGACCCCGCTCGATCCCGCTCGGACGATCGTGCGGGTGAACGCCTTCGGCACTCACGATTTCGCGCAGGACATCGAGACCGTGCGGCGCACCCAGTACCGGGTGATCATGCTGGCCAAGACCGAATCGGCGCATCAGCTCGACAAGGTGGCCCAGGTGGACGGCCTGCAGGTGATCGCCCTCATCGAGACCCCGCTCGGCGCCGTCAACGTGAACGAGATCGCGGCCCACCCCCGCTGCATCGGCATCATGTGGGGCGCCGAGGATCTGGTGGCCGCGATGGGCGGACGATCCAGCCGGTTCGCCGACGGTACCTACCGCGATGTGCCGCGGCACGTCCGCTCGTCCGTGCGGCTGGCCGCCGCCGCGCACGGCAAGTTCGCCCTGGACTCGGTGTACATCGACATCGCCGACACCGAGGGACTCACGGCGGAAGCGCTCGACGCCGTGGCGCTGGGCTACGCCGCCACCGTGTGCATCCACCCGTCCCAGGTGCCCGTGATCCGCGCTGCCTACCGCCCCACCGACGACGAGATCGCGTGGGCCCGAGAGGTACTCGATGCCGAGGCCGAGAACAACGGCGTGTACCAGGTGCGCGGGCAGATGATCGACGCCCCGCTGCTCGCCCAGGCCCGCGCCATCGTCGCCCGATTCGACTGATCACAACCGCTTCTTGGAGGAGACCGAGATGACCACCCCGTCTTACGATCGAGGCGCCGCCGAACCCGCCCTGCTCACCCTCACCATCGGCGCTCAGCTGGAGCTGACCGCCGACCGGTTCGGTGATCGCACCGCCCTCGTGGACGTGCCCTCGGGCCGCCGCTGGACCTACGGCGAGCTGCTCGACGATGCGCGCGCCGTCGCGGCGGCGCTGGTGCGCAAGGGCATCCGGCGCGGCGACCGGGTGGGCGTCTGGGCGCCGAACACCCCCGAATGGGTGATCGTCCAGTTCGGCACCGCGCTCGCCGGGGTGATCCTGGTCAACCTCAACCCGGCCTACCGGCAACGCGAGCTGGAGTACGCGCTGAACCAGGCCGGGATCGTGGCGGTGTTCACGCTCAGCTCCTTCAAGACCTCCGAGTACGCCGCCATGCTGGAGGCCGCCCGCCCCGAGGCGCCCGAACTCCGCGACGTGGTGACCTTCGACGGTGACGGCTGGGCGGAGTACCTCACGACACCGTCGGACGACGAACTGTCCGACCTCACCGACCTCGGTGATCAGCTCAGCGCAGACGATCCCATCAACATCCAATACACCTCGGGCACCACGGGATTCCCCAAGGGCGCCACGCTGAGCCACGCCAACATCCTCAACAACGGCTACCTCGTGGGCGAGCTGTTGAACTACACCGAGCAGGACTCGATCTGCATCCCCGTGCCCTTCTACCACTGCTTCGGCATGGTGATGGGCAACCTCGCGGCCATCACACACGGTGCGGCCATGGTGATCCCGGGTCCGGCCTTCGTGCCCCAGGAGGCGCTGGCCGCGGTGGCCGCCGAGAAGTGCACCAGCCTCTACGGTGTGCCCACCATGTTCATCGCCGAACTCGCTCTCACCGAATTCGATTCCTACGACCTGTCCAGCCTGCGCACCGGCATCATGGCCGGATCGCCGTGCCCCGAAGAGGTGATGCGCAAGGTGGTCGATCGGATGGGCATGAGCGAGGTGTCGATCTGCTACGGCATGACCGAGACCTCCCCGGTGTCCACCCAGACCCGGGTCGACGACGCGCTGGAGCTGCGGGTGGGCACCGTCGGGCGAGTCGGCCCGCACCTGGAGATCCAGGTGATCGATCCGATCGACGGCACACCGGTGCCGCGCGGTGAGGTCGGCGAACTCTGCACCCGTGGCTATTCCGTGATGACGGGCTACTGGAGCAACCCGGAGAAGACCGCCGAGGCGATCGACGCCG
The DNA here is from genome assembly GCF_019656655.1 of Tsukamurella sp. TY48. Taxonomy (GTDB): domain Bacteria; phylum Actinomycetota; class Actinomycetes; order Mycobacteriales; family Mycobacteriaceae; genus Tsukamurella; species Tsukamurella strandjordii. The sequence goes on from NZ_BPMV01000001.1 coordinate 2,827,996, forward strand.
ACGGGTGGATGCACACCGGTGATCTCGCGACGATGGACGAGCGCGGCTACGTGCGCATCACCGGCCGGATCAAGGACATGGTGATCCGTGGCGGCGAGAACATCTACCCCCGCGAGATCGAGGAGTTCCTCTACACCCACCCCGACATCCTCGACGCGCAGGTGATCGGCGTTCTCGATGAGAAGTACGGCGAGGAGCTGATGGCCTGGATCCAGCTGCGCGAGGGGGTGGACTCCTTCACCGTCGATGATCTCAAGGCCTTCGCCGACGGGAAGATCGCTCGGCACAAGATCCCGCGGTACGTGCACGTGGTATCGGCCTTCCCTATGACGGTATCGGGAAAGATTCGCAAGGTGCAGATGCGGGAAGAGTCCGTGACGCTGCTTGGTCTGGAAGGCTGACGGGGTGCATTCGATCGATCGCTTCGCAGCCTCCGTCGGCGTCCCCACCGGCGATTACGACGCGGTGTTCCGCTATTCCGTGGAGCAGCCCGAACAGTTCTGGGGCGGCGTGTGGGACTTCTTCGAGCTGGGCGAGCGCACCGGCCCGGTGCTGGTGTCTCGCGAGATGCCCGGCGCGCAGTGGTTTCCCGAGGTGGAACTGAACTACGTCGACCAGGTGCTCAGGTGGTCGTCGCTGCCGGGTGACGCGATCGTCGGGCTGTCGGACGACGGTACGCGCGTGGCGATCCCGTGGGCGGAGCTGCCGGCGCGGGTCTCCGCCACCGCCGAGCTGCTGCGTTCGCTCGGGGTGGGCACGGGCGACACCGTGGCCGCCTACCTGCCCGACGAGCCCTTCGCGGTGATCGCCTTCCTCGCCACCGCGTCGATCGGCGCGATCTGGTCGGGCTGCGGGCAGGACTACGCGCCTGAGGGCGCGGCCGGCCGGATGGCCCAGCTGCAGCCGACGGTGCTGTTCGCGCGCGACGGCTACCGGTTCGGCGATAAGGACGTGGACAAGCGCGCCGACACCGCGGAACTGGCTGCGCTGCTCGGCGTTCCCTCCTCGCACGTGATCACCGCACTGCCGGAGCCGACGGCGCAGACGCCGCCGCTGGAACCGGTGCGCGTGCCCTTCGACCACCCGCTGTGGGTGCTGTTCAGTTCGGGGACCACCGGCAAACCGAAAGGCATCGTGCAGGGCCACGGCGGCATCCTCATCGAGCACGTCAAGGTTCTGGGCCTGCACAACGAGATCGCCGCCGGCGACGTCTTCTTCTGGCACACCGCGCTGAGCTGGATGATGTGGAACTACCAGGTGGCCGGCCTGCTCATGGGTGCCACCGTGGTGTGCTTCTCCGGTCACCCGCTGGCGCCCACCGCCGATCGGCTGTGGCAGATCTGCGAGGACGAGAAGGTCACCTTCTTCGGCACCAGCCCGGGCCAGCTCCAGGCCTCGCGCAAGGCCGATCTCGACCCCGGTACGCAGCACTCGCTGGTGCTCCGCACCGTGGGGAGTACCGGTTCGCCGCTCGCGCCCGACCTGTTCACCTGGGTGGACGAGCATGTCGCCCAAGGCCTCCCGGTGAGCTCGGTATCCGGTGGCACGGATGTGTGCAGCGCCTTCTGCGGCGGCACCGCCTCGGTGCCGCATGTTCCGGGGGAGCTGACGGTGCGCTACCTCGGCTGCGCGCTGGAGGCCTGGGCGCCCGACCGCACGCCGCTCGTGGACGAGGTGGGGGAGATGGTGATCACCCAGCCGATGCCGTCGATGCCGACGCACTTCTGGAACGACCCCGGCGATGCGAAGTACCGGGCCGCCTACTTCGAGCACGAGTGGACCGACAGAGCTGATGCGCCCGGGTCCGGCGGAATCGCGCCCAACGTGTGGCGGCACGGCGACTGGGTGGAACTGACCGACCGCGGGTCCGTGACCATCCACGGCCGCAGCGATGCGACGCTGAACCGCAACGGCATCCGGATGGGCTCGGCCGACATCTACGAGGTGGTCGAGGCCGTGCCCGAGGTCGCCGAGGCGATGGTCGTGGGTGTGGACGGGCCGGACGCGAAGTACTGGATGCCGATGTTCCTCACCCTGGTACCGGGTGCGGAGCTCACCGACGAACTGGTGGCCCGGATCCGCACCGACGTGCGCACGCGGCTCTCGCCGCGACACGTGCCCGACGAGATCATCCTGGCCCCCGGCATCCCGCACACCAAGACCGGCAAGAAGCTGGAGATCCCCGTGACCGGCATGCTCGCAGGCCGTGAGGTGAACGTGGACCCCAAGTCCGTCGACGATCCCGACCTGCTCGGGTGGTACGAGGACCAGGGCCGCGCGCACACCTGGTGATGCGCGGACAAGGGCGGCGCCGAGTTCCGTCGCCGCCCTTGTTGATCCGAGGATCAGGCGTGGTTCGAGGTGCAGGCCCAGGTGTAGATGTAGCCACCGTTGCGCAGGGCGCGGTTCTGGGCGACGCCCAGGGTGTCGCCCACGTTGCCCCAGTAGCTGGCGCGGGTCTTCGCCACGGCGCCACAGCCGTTGGCGAACGAGGCCAGGATGCGGCAGTTGCCGTTGCAGTAACTGAGGGCGACGCGTTCCGCAGTGGCACGGTTGCCGTAATCGAGGGCGCGGCCCCAAGCGCCGTTGCTGCCCACGGCGATCGCGCCGTAGAAGACGCCGGGCGCGGCGTTGGAGGCGGCGGGCGCCACGGTGGACAGACCACTGGCGATGCCGATCACGGCCAGGCCGCCGGCGGCGAGACGCCGGGTACGAGAGAACGTCATGATGGTTTCCTTCCGGGGGAGTGTTCTGAGATCAGTTGCCGTCGAGGGACTTCTGTTCGCCACCCTCGGCGGGGGCGGCAGGGGCCACGTCGGGCTTGGTGACGGTCACCTTCTCGCCCCACTTCGAGAAGGTCAGCGCGAGCGTCGCGTCCTGCACCGGGATCACGGAGATGCGCACCACCTGGTGATCGCCGCTCGGCTGGATCCACACGGTGGTGCCCACCTCGGTGTTCGCGCCGCCCGTGGTCACGCGCGATCCGCTGATCGCCGCGATATCGGATGCGGGAACGGTGCCGGTGATCTTCTCGGTCTTCTGCCCGTCGATCGTCTCGCTGCCCGCCGACCTCGGATTCTTGAGCTTGGCCAGAATGTTCGGGATGCCCTTGGCGGGATCGAAGAGCGCGGTCACGTCGTAGATCGAATCGCCCTGGCCGTAGTCGGTGTACGCGCCGCCCGTCAGATCGGCGTACATGCGGCCGTCGATGAAGACGAACTTCGCCTCCACCGTGCCGCCCACGTTCACCCTCGCCGTGCCCTTCGCCGCGACGGACGGCTTGTTCTGCAGATCGCCGCTCACCTTCGTCACCGGAAGGTCCGGGATCGTGCCGGTGGTGGCGAGCTCGAAGTGCGCACTCGCGACGTTCTTCGAGGCGTCGGTGGCGCTCGTGACCAATCCGGCGGCGTCGACGGCGGACGCCGCGGCACTGGTCTCTGAGCCCGTTCCGCCGCCCTTATCGGAGCATCCGGTCAGGGTGACGGTGAGCGCGAGCGCGGCGGCCGCGGCGATCACTGTGGGGCGGGACGACTTCATGGGTGCGATCTCCTCGTAGTTCGATGGGAGAACTGTCGGCCAGGGCCCTTAACCGGGGCTTGCGTCCGCCTGAACCGGCACCGTTCCCGCAGGTTGTCGCCGCTGCCGGCGGAACCTACTCACCGGTAGCATCGGGACCGAGATAACCGCAGGTCATGCCCCATCGAAGGTCCGGATCGTCCACCTCGGTCAGTGAGATACGCCATTTGCAACGGGTCCCCGTCAGCGCTGATCGGGCGGGGCATAGAGTCGAACGCGGACCCGTGCGAATGCGGGTGGACCGAGTAACCAGACAGATGGTGAGCTGATGGATCTCTTCGAATACCAGGCGAAGGAACTGTTCGCTAAGCACGGTGTGCCAACCACGCCGGGCCGAGTGACGGACACCGCCGCTGATGCACGCGCAATTGCTGAGGAAATCGGCAAGCCCGTGATGATCAAGGCGCAGGTGAAGGTGGGCGGCCGCGGCAAGGCCGGCGGCGTGAAGTACGCCCCCGCCGCCGACGACGCGCAGACCCATGCGGAGAACATCCTGGGTCTGGACATCAAGGGCCATGTGGTGAAGAAGCTCCTGGTGGCCGAGGCCAGCGATATCGCGGAGGAGTACTACATCTCCTTCCTGCTCGATCGCGCGAACCGCACCCACCTCGCGATGTGCTCCGTCGAGGGCGGCGTCGAGATCGAGGTCACCGCCGAGGAGAACCCCGACGCGCTCGCCAAGGTCGCCATCGACGCGACCAAGGGCGTCGACCTGGCGCTGGCGCGCGAGATCGCCGAGAAGGGCAAGCTGCCCGCCGAGGTGCTCGACGCCGCGGCCGTGACCATCCAGAAGCTCTGGGAGGTCTACGTCGGCGAGGACGCCACCCTGGTGGAGGTCAACCCGCTGGTGCGCACCCCCGACGACCAGATCCTCGCCCTCGACGGCAAGGTGACGCTCGACGAGAACGCCGACTTCCGGCACCCCGATCACCTCGTCTTCGAGGACACCGGCGCCACCGACCCGCTCGAGGTCAAGGCGAAGAAGCACGACCTCAACTACGTCAAGCTCGACGGACAGGTCGGCATCATCGGCAACGGCGCGGGCCTGGTCATGTCGACCCTCGACGTGGTCGCCTACGCGGGCGAGAACCACGGCGGCGTCAAGCCCGCCAACTTCCTCGACATCGGCGGCGGCGCCTCGGCCGAGGTCATGGCCGCGGGCCTCGACGTGATCCTCGGTGACGAGCAGGTCAAGAGCGTCTTCGTGAACGTCTTCGGCGGCATCACCGCGTGCGACGCGGTGGCCAACGGCATCGTCGGCGCCCTGAAGACCCTCGGCGAATCGGCCTCCAAGCCGCTCGTCGTGCGCCTCGACGGGAACAAGGTCGAGGAGGGCCGGGCGATCCTGGCCGCCGCGAACCACCCGCTGGTGACGCTGGCGCAGACCATGGACGAAGGCGCCGACAAGGCCGCCGAGCTGGCGAACAAGTAAGGGAGACAACGACAACATGGCTATCTTCCTGACCAAGGACAACAAGGTCATCGTCCAGGGCATCACCGGCGGCGAGGGCACCAAGCACACCGCCCTCATGCTCAAGGCCGGCACCAACGTGGTCGGCGGCGTCAACGCGCGCAAGGCCGGCACCACCGTCTCGCACACCGACAAGGATGGCAACGCCATCGAGCTGCCCGTCTTCGGATCGGTCGCCGAGGCCATCGAGAAGACCGGCGCGGACGTCTCCATCGCGTTCGTGCCCCCGGCCTTCTCCAAGGACGCCATCGTCGAGGCCATCGACGCCGAGATCCCGCTGCTCGTGGTGATCACAGAGGGCATCCCGGTGCAGGACTCCGCGTACGCGTGGGCCTACAACGTGGACAAGGGCCGCAAGACCCGGATCATCGGCCCGAACTGCCCCGGCATCATCACCCCGGGCGAGGCGCTGGTGGGCATCACCCCGGCCAACATCACCGGTACCGGCCCCGTCGGCCTGGTGTCCAAGTCGGGCACCCTGACCTACCAGATGATGTACGAGCTGCGCGATTTCGGCTTCTCGACCGCCATCGGCATCGGCGGCGACCCGGTGATCGGCACCACCCACATCGACGCGATCGAGGCCTTCGAGAAGGACCCCGAGACCAAGGTGATCGTGATGATCGGCGAGATCGGCGGCGACGCCGAGGAGCGTGCCGCCGAGTACATCAAGGCGAACGTCACCAAGCCCGTCGTGGGCTACGTGGCCGGCTTCACCGCCCCCGAGGGCAAGACCATGGGCCACGCCGGCGCCATCGTCTCCGGCTCCTCGGGCACCGCGCAGGCCAAGAAGGAGGCCCTCGAGGCCGCCGGCGTCAAGGTGGGCAAGACCCCCTCCGAGACCGCCGCTCTCGCCCGCGAGATCCTGCAGTCGCTGTAACGCACGGCAATTCGGTCCACGGCCCCGTCGTCCTCGCGGACGGCGGGGCCGTCCCGTTTCCAGGCGGCGTTTTCTAGGCGGTGTGCTCGACGCTCCGGAACACCAGGTACAGCACGAGCGCCGCCGCGGCCAGCCCCGCGCCGAGCAGGCAGGCGCCCGTCCACCCGGCGATCGGCCACAGCGCCGCCGTCGCCGCGGAGCCCAGCGTGCCACCCAGGAAGAACGTGCCCATGAACACGGCGTTGATCCGACCGCGCGCCTGCGGCCGCAGCGAGAAGACCACCGCCTGCGAGGAATTCAGCGCGGCCTGCTGCCCGATCCCCATGAGGACCAGGCCCACGATCAGCGCCGGCAGGCCGATGGCGCCCGCCGCGGGAATCATGACCAACCACGCCGCTGACTGCACCGCCAGACCGCCCGCGGTGATCCGCGCGCCGTGGCCGCGGTCCACGAACCGCCCGATCGTCGGGCCCGAGAGCGCGCCCACGGCGCCCAGCAGACCGACCGCGCCGATCGCCGCCGGCGTCCAGCCGAACCGTTGGCCCGCCAGGAGGAACGTGACCGCCGCGCCCTGCACCATGAACGATGCCAGCGCCAAGCCGATCAGCACCGACCGCAGTCGCAGCACGGGCAGCTCGCGGATCAGTCCTGCCATCGACGCCAGCAGCGCGCGGTAGCCCGACGGGGTGAGGCCCGGCCGACCCGGATCGTGCCGGGGGAGCGCCCGCGCCAGGGCCGCGGTCACCAGGACGATCGCCCCCGCCAGCACCAGGTACGGCGTGCGCCACCCGGACAGGTCCGAGAGCACGCCCGAGAGGAAGCGGCTCACCACGGTGCCCAGCACCAGTCCGCTCATCACGATGCCCACCGCGCGGGCCTGATGCTCCGGACCCGCGAGCTCGGCCGCGTACGGCACGATCACCTGCGCGCCCACGGAGGTCACCGCCGCCACCGTCGCCGCGATCAACAGCACCGTGCCCGACGGTGCCGCGCCCGCCGCCACCAACGCCGCGGCGGTGATGAGCAGGAGCGTGAGCGCCAGCGGGCGCCGCCGCACCGCATCCGCCATCGGCACCAGCAGCACCAGTCCCACCGCGTATCCGGCCTGGGCGGCGGTCACGAGCAGGCCCGCCGCGGTCTCGGACATGCCGAGGCGTTCCTGCAGCAGGCCGAGGATCGGATGGGCGAGGTAGTTCCCGGCGACGGACAGTCCCGTCGCGAGGGCCATGAGGCGCAGCAGTCCGGAGCGGGAGGCGGTGGGCGCTGCGGTGGAGGTCGTGGTCACCTCATCGACTATCGTCGGCCGCAAGCGATGAGTACAACACATGGTTGAGATCGAATGATCGATGGGATTGATCGATGGAGCTGCAGCAACTCCGCTACGTGATCGCCACCGCCGAGACCCTGAACTTCACCCGCGCCGCGGAGCGGTGCCACGTGGTGCAATCCGCGCTCAGCCACCAGATCGCCGCCCTCGAACGCGAGCTCGGGGCGCGGCTGTTCGACCGCACCAACCGCTCCGTCCGGCTCACCGCAGCGGGGGAGGCCTTCCTCCCGCAGGCGCGCGCCGCGCTGGCCGCCACCGAACGCGCCGTCGACGAGGTGGCCTCCACACTCGGCAGTGTGCGGGGCACCGTGACCGTCGGCATGATCCCCACCTTCACCGCCTTCGACGTGGTCGAGGTGCTGCGCCAGTACCGGTGCGCCCACCCCGACGCGGCCGTGCGCGTGCGCAGCGGGCCCAGCGAGGACCTCATCGACGAGGTGCGGCGCGGCACGCTCGATCTGGCCCTCCTCGGTGTGCCCGAGGGCTTCTCCACCGCCGGGGTGATCGCCCGGAGACTCCGATTCGAGCGCCTCGTGCTGGTCGCGCCTGCCGCGCGGGGCCTCGTCGGGCCGCTGACCCTGGCCGATGTCGCCGACGAGCCCTTCGCCGACTACCCGGCCGGCGGTGCCGGACGCGCCGAGACCGACCTCGCCTTCGCCGCCGCCGGGGTGCAGCGGTCCGTGCCCTTCGAGGTGGACCGCTCCGAGACCATGCTCGCGCTGATCGCAGCCGGCCTGTGCGTGGGCACGGCCGCACCCGACACCGTGCCCGACGATGCCGCCCTCGCCGCCGTGCCGCTCGTCGACGGTCCGACCCGCACCCAGTACCTCGTGCATTCGAAGCTGCTCAGTCCGGCGGCGCGGGCGCTGCTGTCGATCGTCGACCGAACTCTCAGTGAAGTGAACCACAGAACGGTCGGAGATGGTGTATAGGGTGGTGACGTACTGGTCCCCGCGGGGGCCGATGTCGACCGTTCGGGGAGATGACTTCATGACCTATTCAGGCGGATACGGGCAGCAGCCGGGCCAGGGGGGCTACGGCCAGCAGCCCGGACAGCCGGCACAGGGCGGTTACGGCCAGCCCGATTACGGCCAGCAGCAGGGCCAGGGCGGTTACGGCCAGCCCGCGCCCCAGGGCGGCTACGGCCAGCCCGGCTACGGTCAGCAGCAGGGCGGCTACGGTCAGCCCGCGCCGCAGGGTTACGGCCAGGCGCCGCAGGGCTACGGCCAGGGCTACCCGCAGCAGGGCTACGGCCAGCAGTACGGCGGCTACCAGCAGCAGGCCCCCGCCGCCCCGGCGAAGCCGATCGACCTGGCGCTGGTGCTGTCCATCACCACCGCCGCGCTCGGTGTCATCACCTTCCTGCTCGGCTTCCTTCCGTTCGCTGAGGGCTATGACCGCAGTGGCAGCGTGGTGAATGCCAACGCCTTCGAGCTAGCTATCGGCGGCCCGATCGTGGCACTTGCACTTCTCCTCGCCGGCGGCATCTCCGCGGGCCTCAGCCTGATCTCCAAGGGCAACACCGGCCGCACCCCGGCGGCGGCCCTTGCGATCGCGGGCTTCCTCGTGCTGCTGTTCGGCCTGTTCGTGTGGGAAAGCCTGGCCTACGGCTTCTGGATCGTCCTGGTCTTCGCGCTGCTGACCGCCGTGGCCGCCACCGTGCTGGTGCTGGTCGACTCGGGCATCATCACCAACCCGGCCGACGCCGCCAAGGATGCCGACGCGACCGCCGCCGACGCCTCGGCTCCCGCCACCGCCGCCACCCCGGCCGCCACCGACTCGAGCCAGGCGCAGGCCCCCACCTCGTCGCCGTCGCAGCCGGCCGCGCAGTGGCCCAGCTACGGCAGCAGCTACCAGCCCAGCTCGACCCCGTCGAGCCAGGCCCCGGCCGCCTCGGGCTACCCGGCGCCGCCCGCGGCACCGTCGAACCCGGGCGCCTCGGCCTCGAGCGACGACGTGACCACCGCGTTCACGCCCAGCACCCAGTCCTTCGGCTCGCCGGCCGCGCCCACCCACGGTGCGCACTCGGTCGAGGGCGAAGACAAGCCGGGCCAGCAGAACTGACCCCGGCGCGGCGCGCCTGAACCGCCGTCGGCCGCTCTGATGACAGAGTGGATTGCGATGACGGATTCAGCGCGCGCCGCCGGGTCGGGCTCGAGCGAGACCCGGCCGCTGTTCGTCGTGGCCTTCGGGCCCTCGCTCATCACGCTCGCGTCGGCCCTCGTGGTCGGCGCGATCGTGCTTCTCAGCTCCTCCACCGGCCTCGGCGCGCTGGTCCCCACCGTCGCCGGGCTGTGGCTCGCGGTGCACCAGGTGCCCGTGACCATCAGCGACATCACGCTCGGTGTGCTCCCGCTGGTCCCCACCATCGCCCTCGTCTGGGGCGTCGCCCGCGCCGCGCAACGGGCCGGGGGCGAGGGCCGCAGCCTGTCGGACCTGCGCTCGCTGCTGCTGTGCGCCATCGCCGGACCGGCCCTGTTCACCGCCATCGCGCTCGCCGTCATCAACGACGCCGCCGGCCGGTTCACCATCGCCACCCCGCCGCCGCTCACCGCCTTCCTGTGCACCGTGGCCGTGCACCTCGGCGGCGCGCTGCTGGGCCTGGCCCCCGCCTACTGGCCCGCCGTCTCCCGCTACCTCGGGCTGCCCGGGTGGTTCGCCGACTGCGCCCGGATGGCCGGTCGCGCCCTGGCGACCTTCTTCGCCGTCGGACTCGTCATCGTGGTGGTGCGCCTGATCTGGCAGTGGCAGACCGTCTTCGAGCTCGTCCGCTCCGGCAACGACGCGGTGGGGATGATCGCCCTCGTGCTGCTCTCGCTGCTGTACCTGCCGAACGCGGTGATCGCGGCCGCCGCCCTGCCGCTGGGTGTGGGCGTGCAGCTGGGCCCCATCTCGATGAGCCTGTTCTCCGCCGCCCCGGGTCGCGCGCCGGGCGTGCCGATCCTGGCGGTGCTGCCGCAGAGCGACGCTCCCTGGTACCTGATGCTCCTGCTCGTCGTGCCCGCCGCCGTCGCGGTCCAGGTGGGCCGACGGTGCGCCGCCCGCTCGCTCGACCTCGGGCCCACCGTGGCCTCCGTGACCACCACGGCGGCGCTCACCGCCGTCGGCTTCACCGCCGCCGCCTTCGCCGCCGGCGGGGAACTGGGCGGCTTCGGATACGCCGGGGCCGATCTGCCACAGCTCTTCGGCTTCACCTTCGCCTGGATCGCGCTGATCGGCGTGCTCTCCGCGCTCGTGCTGCAACAGTTCGGCGACTCCCGCCTGGTGCGCGCCGCCCGCAGGGCCGAGGACGAGGCCGCATCGGGCTACACCACCTACGCCGACGAGGCCGATGTCGTCGACGAGAAGACGGCCGCCGCCGAGACCGTCGAGATCGTGCCCGCCGACCGCGAGGAACACGAGGTGACCGAGGAGCTCACCGTCGACCCCGGTGCCGCACCTGCGCGCCCGGACGACGCCGACACCGGCGACTTCGACGCCCTCGCCGAGCAGCCGACGAGCCCCGTGCGCCCGGTCCGCACCACCCGGACCCCGAACCGCGACCGCGCCGTCTCGGACGTCGAGGAGCTCGACAGCTACACCTTCGGTCAGTAGCGCGAAGCGACGGCGTTAGGCTGAAGCCGCATCGTCCCCCTTGCGAGGAGAACATCCTGACCACGCCCAGCCCCACCGTGGTGGTGCCGCCGTGCGCGCCGGCGCGGATCGTCGTGCTGGCCTCCGGCACCGGCTCGCTGCTCGAGGCGCTGCTCGCGGCGTCCGCGGAGGAGGGCTACCCCGGTTCGGTGGTGGGCGTCGTGGCCGATCGCACCTGCCGCGCGCTGACGGTGGCCGACGAGGCCGGCGTGCCCAGCGCCGAGGTGCCGCTGCCCGCCTACGACGACCGGGCCGCGTGGGACGCCGCGCTGACCGCCGCAGTCGCCGAACTGGATCCCCACCTCGTGGTGGCCGCGGGCTTCATGAAGATCCTGGGCCCGCAGTTCCTCGCGGCGTTCGGCGGACGGGTGATCAACGCGCACCCCGCCCTGCTCCCGGCCTTCCCCGGCGCCCATGCCGTGCCCGCCGCGCTGGAGCACGGCGTCAAACTCACCGGTTCCACCGTGCACCTGGTGGATGCGGGCCTCGACACCGGCCCGATCCTCGCCCAGCGTGCCGTCCCGGTGGAGCCGGGGGACACCGAACAGACCCTCCACGAACGCATCAAGATCGTTGAGCGGCGCCTCCTCACCGAGGTGGTCGCCGCGGTGGCCGCAAGCGGTTACCGCACGGACGGACGAAAGGTCACGATTTCATGAGCAACATCCCCATCAAGCGCGCTCTGATCAGCGTGTACGACAAGTCGGGACTGGTGGAACTCGCCACCGGCCTGGCACAGGCGGGGGTGGAGATCGTCTCGACCGGTTCGACGGCGCGCGTCATCGCCGACGCCGGCGTGCCCGTGACCCGCGTCGAGGAGGTGACCGGCTTCCCCGAGTGCCTCGACGGCCGGGTCAAGACGCTGCACCCGAAGATCCACGCCGGCATCCTCGCCGACACCCGGCTGCCCGAGCACCTCGAACAGCTCCGCGAGCTGGATGTGAAGAAGTTCGAGCTGGTGGTGGTGAACCTCTACCCGTTCAGCGACACCGTCGCCTCCGGCGCCACCGAGGACGAGTGCATCGAGCAGATCGACATCGGCGGACCGTCGATGGTGCGCGGCGCGGCGAAGAACCACCCCTCCGTGACCGTGGTGGTCTCGCCCGACGACTACACGGCCGTCACCGACCGCGCGCGCAGCGGATTCTCCCTGGAGGAGCGCAAGCAGTTCGCCGCGAAGGCCTTCCGGCACACCGCCGACTACGACGTGGCCGTCGCCTCGTACCTGACCTCTGTGGTGGCTCCCGAGCCCGACACCGCCTTCCCCGCATGGATGGGCGGCACCTGGACCCGCGATGCGGTGCTCCGCTACGGCGAGAACCCGCACCAGGGTGCGGCGCTGTACGTCAACGACTCCGGCACCGGGCTGGCGCAGGCGCAGCAGCTGCACGGCAAGGAGATGAGCTACAACAACTACACCGACGGTGACGCCGCGTGGCGCGCCGCCTACGACTTCCGCGAGCCGGCCGTGGCGATCATCAAGCACGCCAACCCGTGTGGCATCGCGATCGGCAAGGACGTGGCGCAGGCCCACCGCAAGGCGCACGCCTGCGATCCGGTGTCCGCGTACGGCGGCGTGATCGCCGCCAACCGCGAGGTGAGCCTGGAGATGGCCGAGCAGGTCTCGGAGATCTTCACCGAGGTGATCATCGCCCCCGGCTACGCCGACGGTGCGCTCGCGGTCCTGCAGCGCAAGAAGAACATCCGCGTGCTGCTCGCCGAGCCGCCCGTGCTGGCGACGGAGATCAAGCAGATCACCGGCGGCCTGCTGGTCCAGAACTCCGATGCGATCGACGCCGAGGGCGACGATCCCGCGAACTGGACCCTGGCCACCGGCGAGCCCGCCGACGAGGCCACCCTCGCCGATCTCGAATTCGCCTGGCGCGCCTGCCGTGCCGTGAAGTCGAACGCGATCCTGCTGGCCTCGCGCGGCGCGTCCGTGGGTGTGGGTATGGGGCAGGTGAACCGCGTCGATTCCGCGCAGCTCGCCGTGAAGCGTGCGGGTGACCGCGTGCTGGGTTCGGTGGCGGCGTCCGACGCCTTCTTCCCGTTCCCCGACGGCCCGCAGATCCTCATCGACGCCGGCGTCAAGGCGATCGTGCAGCCCGGTGGTTCCATCCGCGACAAGGAGGTCGTCGAGGCGGCCGCGGAGGCCGGGGTCACGATGTACTTCACCGGAACCCGCCACTTCTTCCACTGATCTTCTTCCACTGATCTTCGTGCACTGATCAGGCTGTGGCGAACGCCCCCGGGACGGATCTCGTCCCGGGGGCGTTCGCGTGTCCGCTCGCCCGGCGGCTCAGTCGCGGGCGAGGTCGTCGAGCAGGGAGACGGCGGCGCGGGCGTAATCGCCGATCCAGCGGTCGTGGATGCGTTTGATGGGGACCGGGGCGAGGGTGAGGTGCCGTTCGCGGCCCACTTTGCGGCCGATCACCAGCTCGGCCCGCTCCAACACCCGCAGGTGCTGCAGCACGGTGGTGCGGTCGAGGTCGGGGAACTGCGCACACAGCTCGCCGGTGGTGCGGGGGGATTCCTTGAGCACGTCCAGCATCCGGCGGCGAGTGCCGTTGGCGAGCGCCTTGAAGACGAGATCGTCGGCGTCGTCGATCTCGCCCTTGCGGCCGTCGGTAGACATGTTGTAGTTTTATCACATGTCCGAACTCAAGGAACTCACCTTCACCGTCTCCGGCTACGTGTCGCGCCCCACCGCGCAGGTCTACGAGGCCGTCGCCGATCCGGAGCAGCTCTCCCACTACTTCACCACCGGCGGCGCCCGCGGCCGGCTGGAGTCGAACACCGAAGTCACCTGGGATTTCGCCGATTTCCCCGGCGCCTTCCCGGTCCAGGTGGTCGAGGCCACCCCGCACAGCAGGATCGTGATCCGCTGGGACGCGGAGGCCGCTGCCGCCGCCGACGGGCACACCACCACGACCTTCGAATTCGCCCCGATCGACGACGACACCCGCACCCTGGTCACCATCACCGAATCGGCGTGGACCGCCACCGAGGACGGCGCCAAGAGCGCCTTCGGCAACTGCATGGGCTGGACCGGCATGCTCGCCGCGATGAAGGCCTGGGTCGAGCACGGCATCAACCTGCGCGAGGGCTTCTACAAGTAACCCGCCATCGACATCCGGCCCGCGCCCTGACAGTGTGAAGGGCATGTCGGACACCGCAGTCGCCCTCGCCCGCCGCGCGTACGAGACCGTGGAGCCCTTCCACGTGGTCGCCTACTTCAACCCGGGCATCAACGACGCGCTGCGCGACCTCGGCATCGACCCGCAGTCCTTCTACGTGGGCGCCCGCGCCGCACCGATCGGCGAGGCGAACGCGGCGGTGATCACCGCCGCCTTCTACAACTTCGCGCCCGCCCTGATCGAGAAGTCCTGGCGCGTGGCGCGCGACGCCGGACTCGCCGAGATCGACGAACGCCGCTACCGGGTGCTCGACGAGCAGTACCGGCAGATCCTCGCCGGGATCGATCCGGCCGAGATCGCCGCGCTCGCCACCGACTTCGGCGCCCTCGTGGCCGATCTGCCGCTCTCCGGCCGCACCCTCGCCGCGGCCTGGGCCGCCAGCGCGATCCCCGACGAACCGGTGCTCGCCCTGTGGCGCCACATCAGCGTGCTGCGCGAGTGGCGCGGCGACAACCACCTCGCCGAACTCATCCGGCACGGCCTCACCGGCCTCGAGGCCGGCGTCCTGCACGAGGCCGACCTCCCCGACCCGACGGTGCGCCGCCGCGTGATGGGCCGCCGGTTCTTCCGCCTCACCCGCGGCTGGAGCGAGGAGCGGTGGGCCGCCGCCGTCGAGGACCTCACCGCGCGCGGCCTCGTCGAGGGCGGCCCGGAGGACCACCGGCTCACCGCCGAGGGCATGGCCACCTACCTCGACATCGAGGCCGGGACCGACGCGATCAGCGCCACCGCCTTCGGTCCCGATGCCGCCGGCCTCATCGACCGCGTGCGCCCGATCACCAAGGCCGTGATCGACGCCGGCGTGATCCCGGGGACCAAGAAGACCTAGCGGCCGGATTATTCCCGCGGAATCATCGATTTCGCTGCGGGCGTACTCCGTCGAGCGCGCCGCCGTGATCGGCGTAGCGTGGAGCACGTGACTTCCGCACGCACCGAATCACGTTCTGATCGCCCCGCTGATCGCCCCGCTGGGTTTCCCACTGAGTTCCCCGCTACGCTCGGCGAACTGAAGGCCTCCGGCCACGTCTACCGCGGGATCAAGGACGAACTCCGGCACAACCTGCTCACCGCGTTGCGCGCCGACACCGACCCCTGGGACGGCATCCAGGGCTTCGACGACACCGTCATCCCGCAGCTCGAACGCGCCCTCCTGGCCGGCCACGACGTGGTCCTGCTCGGCGAGCGCGGCCAGGGCAAGACCCGCCTGATCCGCACCATCGTCGGCCTGCTCGACGAGTGGACCCCGGTGATCGACGGTGCCGAGCTCGGCGAGCACCCGTACCACCCGATCACCCCCGCCTCGATCCGTCGCGCGCAGGAACTGGGCGACGATCTGCCCGTCGCCTGGAAGCACCGCGACGAGCGGTACTCGGAGAAGCTGGCCACCCCCGACACCTCCGTCGGCGATCTGGTGGGCGATGTGGACCCGGTGAAGGTGGCGCAGGGCCGCAGCCTCGGCGATCCCGAGACCATCCACTTCGGCCTCATCCCGCGGGCGCACCGCGGCATCGTCGCCGTCAACGAGCTGCCCGACCTCGCCGAACGCATCCAGGTGGCGATGCTCAACGTGATGGAGGAGCGCGACATCCAGGTGCGCGGCTACACGCTGCGCCTGCCGCTCGACGTGCTGCTCCTGGCCTCGGCGAACCCCGAGGACTACACCAACCGCGGACGCATCATCACCCCGCTCAAGGACCGCTTCGGCGCCGAGATCCGCACGCACTACCCGCTCGATCTCGAGGACGAGGTGGCCGTGATCGAGCAGGAGGCCGACGTGGTGGCCTCCGTGCCGCAGTACCTCACCGAGGTGCTCGCCCGGTTCACCCGGGCGCTGCGCGAATCCCCGGCCGTCGACCAGCGCTCCGGCGTCTCCGCCCGGTTCGCCATCGCCGCCCAGGAGACCGTGGCCGCCGGCGCCCTGCACCGCGCCGCCGTGGGCGGCGAGGAACTGCCCGTGGCCCGCGTGATCGACCTGCAGACGGTGCCCGATGTGCTGCGCGGCAAGGTCGAGTTCGAGGCCGGCGAAGAGGGCCGCGAGCTGTCGGTGCTGGTGCACCTGCTGCGCCGCGCGGTGGCGGAGACCATCAACGAGTACCTGCTGGGCGTCGACCTCACGCCGCTGGTGGAGGCCATCGACGCCGGAGGACCCATCGTGACCGGCGACGATGTGACCGCCGCCGAGCTCCTGGAGAACCTGCCCGAGGTGCCCGTACTCGCCGAGGTCTACCGCCGCCTCGAAGCCGAAACGCCGGGTGAGCGGGCCGCCGCCGCCGAGTTCGCGCTCGAGGGGCTCTACCTCGCCCGCCGCATCGGCAAGGAGTCCGACGACGACGGGCAGACCGTCTATGGCTAGAGGCTCGCGCAGGCGCCATCTGGCGCAGTACCGGCGGTACACGGGCGGACCCGACCCGCTGGCGCCGCCCGTGGACGTACGCGACGCCCTCGACGAGATCGGCCGCGACGTGATGAACGGCGTCTCGCCGCGACGCGCCCTGCAGGAGTACCTGCGGCGCGGCGGCCAGAACCGCCGCGGCCTCGACAAACTCGCGGAGCTCGCGAACCGGCGCCGCCAGGAGTTGTTGCAGCGCAACAACCTCGGTCAGACCTTCGAGGACATCCGCCAGCTGCTCGACGAGGCCGTACTCGCCGAACGCAAGGAACTCGCCCGCGCGCTCGACGACGACGCCCGCTTCCAGGAGATGCAGATCGACGGTCTGCCGCCCTCGGCCGCGCAGGCCGTCCGCGAGCTCGCCGACTACCCGTGGCGCTCGCCCGAGGCCGCGCAGAAGTACGAACAGATCCGCGATCTGCTCGGCCGCGAGCTCCTCGACCAGCAGTTCTCCGGGATCAAGCAGGCCCTCGAGAACGCCACCGAGGAGGACCGCGCGCAGATCCAGAAGATGCTCGACGACCTGAACACGCTGCTGGACAAGCACAACGCCGGCCAGGCCACACAGGACGACTTCGACGACTTCATGGCCGAACACGGCCAGTACTTCCCGGAGAACCCGCGGAACATCGACGAGCTCATCGATGCCCTCGCCCGGCGCAGCGCCGCCGCGCAGCGGCTCTACAACAGCCTCACGCCGGAGCAGCGCGCCGAACTCGAGGAACTCTCGCAGGCGGCCTTCGGATCTCCGCAGCTGTCCCAGGCCCTCAGCGATCTCACCGGCAAACTGCAGCAGGCCCGCCTCGGCGAGGACTGGAACGGCAGCCAGGAGTTCGAGGGCGATCAGGGCATGGGGCTCGGCGACGCCACCCAGGCCATGCAGGACATCGCCGACCTGGAATCCCTTGCCGAACAACTCAGTCAGCAGCACAACGGCGCCGCCCTCGACGACATCGATCTCGACGCCCTGCAACGCCAGCTCGGCGACGAGGCCGTGGCCGACGCCCGCACCCTCGCGGAACTGGAGAAGGCCCTCAAGGACCAGGGCTACTTCTCCCGCGACCCCGACGGCGCACTACGCCTCTCGCCCAAGGCGATCCGGCAACTCGGACAATCGATCCTGCGGGACGTGGCCAACCGTCTGACCTCCCGCGGCGGCGAACGCAACACCGCCCGCAGCGGCGCCACCGGCGAGGCCACCGGCGCCAGCCGGGAGTGGCGGTTCGGCGATACGGAACCGTGGGACGCCACCCGCACCGTGCTCAACGGCGTCCTGCGCCAGGCCGGGGAAGGGGTGTCGGGACCGATCGCGCTCGATGCCCGAGACATCGAGGTCACCGAGACCGAGGCCCGCAGCCAAGCCGCCGTCGCGCTGCTGGTGGACACCAGCTTCTCCATGGTGATGGAGGGCCGCTGGCTGCCGATGAAACGCACCGCGCTGGCCCTGCACCAACTGATCTCCACCCGGTTCCGCGGCGATAAGCTGGCGCTGATCAGCTTCGGCCGGCACGCCCGCACGCTCACCGTCGACGAGCTCACCGGGCTCGACGGGGTGTACGAGCAGGGCACCAACCTGCACCACGCGCTGATGTTGGCGCAGCAGCACTTCCGCGCCAATCCGAACGCCCAGCCCGTGCTGCTGGTGGTCACCGACGGAGAACCCACCGCGCATCTGGAACGCGACGGCGAGGCCTTCTTCGACTACCCGCCGCACCCGCGGACGCTCGCGATGACGGTGCGCGGACTCGACGCCGCCGCGGCGGCCGGGGCGCAGATCACCGTCTTCCAACTCGGCGACGATCCGGGCCTGACACGATTCCTCGACGCCGTCGTCCGGCGCGTGGGCGGACGCCTCATCTCGCCCGATCTGGAAGGCCTCGGTGCCGCCGTGGTCAGCGACTACCTGGGCAGCCGCCGCCGGCGCGGCTGACTACTTCGTCTTCACCTCGACGCCGCCCCAGAAGGCGAAGCCGGTCACCCGGATCCGGGGACCGGACCCGTCGCCCACGTAGTGCACCTTGTTCTCGAACGAGCCCATGATCGCGAGCCCGTCCACGTCCACCATCGCACCCCGCGGCACGATGATCTCCACACCGCCCATCAGGGCGTAGGCGTTGATCGTCACATCCCGCACCAGGAACGTGGCCTCGCGCAGGTCCAGCCGCACGCCGCCCCAGAACGCCGACGCGGAGTGCTCGGCGCCCACGGCGATCGGCCCGCGCACGTTCGTGCCCGACATCACCGCCAGCTTGTGATCGCCCAACCGGGGCAACCCCTCGGGCGGGATCGCCGGGCCCTGATAGGCAGCAACGGCGGGCGCGGCCGGATTCACCGAGACCGCGGGCAGATCGAGAACGAGGCGGTCGAGGTCCGCGAAGGTGCGGGCCTCGACCGCCTGCTGGGATCGTTCCTCGTACTCGGGAAAGGTGATCTGCCCCTGCCCCAGTGCGTCGGACAGCATGCTGACCACACGGTTGCGATCCTGATCGGACGCCCGAAGGGCGTCGCGCCTCGGCTCGAGTTCGTCGGACATGCCCCAACTGTAGGGGAGAACCGGCGCTCAGCCGGACCGGTTCACAGGAGGCGGCCGACCACCGGGATGCGCTGCAGGAGGCTCTTCTGCTTGCCCTTGTCCTTCGAATCCTTGGCCTTGCCCTCGGCCTTCGCGGCCGGCTTCGCCGACTCCTTCGCGGTGGACTTCCCGCTCGTGGCGGCGGGCTTCGCAGCCGGCTTGGTGTCCTTCTTCGGGGTCACCGAGGCGGGCGCCTTGCCCTGCGCGGCGGCCTCCTTCTGCGCGGCGATCGGGGTGATCTTCGCCTCCGAGGCCTTCACCGGCGTCTTCGCGGCGGCCTTCTTCGCGGGCGCCTTCGCCGGAGCCTTCTTGGCGGCGTTGGACGCGGCGGCCTTGGAAGCGGCAGCCTTGGACGCGACGGCCGACTTCGCGGCGGCAGCCTTCTTGGCCGGGGCCTTCTTCGCGGCGGCGGCCTTGGAGGCGGCGGCGGACTTCACCGCGGTCTTCTTCGCGGCGACCTTCTTGGCCGGCGCCTTCACGGCCTTCTTCGCGGCGGTCCGCTTGGCGGCGGTCCGCTCGGTGACCTTCTCGCCGGCCTTCTCGACCGTCTTCTCCGCGACCTTGCCGGCCACCTTGCTCGCGGCCTTGGCCGTGGTGTCGATGACGGCCTGCTCGGCGCCCTTGGTGGCCTTGGTGACCTTCGCACCCAGGCCGCCGAGGCCGATCAGGGCCCAGTCGTCCTCCCAGCCGGCGACCGCATCGGCGGTCACGGCCAGCGTGGTGGCGGCGGTCAGCGGCTTGCCCGGGTTCTTGCTCTCCCAGGTGGTGGCCAGCTTCTGCACGTGCGCGGCGTAATCCTCGGCCGAGACGAGAGCGATCGGCGCACCGTCGGACAGGTCCACCAGGGCCCACGCGGTGACCGGCGCCTTCGCGACGGTGGCCTCGGTCTTGCGGGCCTGCCAGGCATCGCCATCGGTGCCCTTGACCCGGAGGGTGGTGACGACGTCGCCCGCGATCACGGTGACGTGCGTGATGATGCCCTTCGTCGTGACCTCTGCCTTGCCCCCACGGGACTCGACGGCAGAGACGAACACGTCGACGGCGCGCGCTGCGGCGGTCTTAGCCATGAGTTCTCCTGCGAATGTGCACGCGGCGTAGCGGAATGCGCCGCTGGTGGCCTCATTAACCCATGAGTAGCTTCGCGAACCCAAGTGGAAACCAGCGTCACAGCCCTAATGTGACGGGGTCGTCCGTCACATTCCTCAGGTGAGAAGAACCGCGATCAGCATGATCGCCGGTATCGAGAGGGCCGTCGTGATAAGTCCGGTATCGCGGGCGAGGATCACGCCGCGGTTGTACCGCAGCCCGTAGACCAGCACGTTCTGCGCGGTCGGGAGCGCGGCGGTCACGGTCTGCGCGAACAGGGCATGACCGCTCTGGCCGAAGGCGTACCGCGCCATCGCCCACGCCAGCACCGGCATTGCGATCATCTTGAGCGCGGACGCCAGCGCGATGTCGCGGCGTGGAGCCTGCCCCTTCTGCATCACCGTGACCCCGCCCAGGGAGAGCCCGAAGACGATCAGCGCCATCGGAACCGAGGCGTCGCCGAGCAGCTTCACCGGGCTCATCAACCACTCCGGCGGATGCCACCGGGTGAGCGAGATGACCAGGCCGATCAGGGCGCCCGCGACGATCGGGTTCAGGAGGGGAGTGGCCACCGTCCGCCACAGCGGCTGCCGCGTCCCGCGGCGCTCCGACAGGTCGAGCATGGTGAGCGCGATCGTCGAGAAGATGAGGATCTGGAACAGCAGCAGCGGCGCCACGTAGGAGGTGTCCTTGAGGACGAAGACCGCGATCGGGATGCCCAGGTTCGAGGAGTTCACGTAGCTCGACGCGAGTGCGCCGATGGTGGCATCGCCCATGGTCCGGCGCCAGAAGACGCGCACGATCACGTAGTAGACCGTCGCGATGGCCAGGGCCGATGCCGCGCTCACCGCGAGCCGCGAGCTGAACAGCACCGAGACATCAGTGGTGGCCAGCGCGTGCAGCAGCAGGGCCGGAGTGAGCAGGTAGAACACCAGCAGCGAGAGCTGCCGCTCGGGTTGTTCGCCGAGCACTCCGAGCCGGCCGACGATCCAACCCGCCGCGATGATGATCGCGATCACGGCGAAGCCGGCCAGCACGGAGGTCACGACGATCAAGGCTAGCGCCTCGCGAAACCGCTCTCCTGCGGGCCGATGCGGCCACTATGTCCACGAGTGGTCTGTGGAGAGCAGTTTCGCGACGGTCAGCGGCGCGTGGCGTAGGGGAGCAGGGCCATCTCCCGGGCGTTCTTCACCGCCAGCGCCAGCCGGCGCTGGTCCTGCGGGGAGAGCCGGGTGACGCCACGGCTGCGCAGCTTGCCCTTCTCGTTGAGGAAGGTGCGCAGGTACTGCACGTTCTTGTAGTCCAGTGCTCCCTCGGGGACCTTGACCAGCCCCTTCCGGCCGGCGGTGACGCGGGTCGTGGTGCGCTTCATCGGCTCACCAGCTCGACTTGCGGACGCCGGGCAGCTGACCGTCGTGCGCCATCTGCCGCACCCGCACCCGGGACAGGCCGAACTTGCGCAGATGCCCGCGCGGGCGGCCGTCGGCGGCATCGCGGTTGCGCACGCGCGTGGCCGAACTGTCGCGCGGGAGCTTGGCCAGCGCGGAGACCGCCGCGGCCCGGGCGTCGGGATCGGTGGACGGATGCGCGATCACGCGCTTGAGCTCGGCCCGCCGCTGCGCGTACCGCGCGACGAGCTCCTTGCGCCGTTCGTTCTTCGCGATCTTCGCCGTGGTGGCCATCAGCGCTCCTCGCGGAAGTCGACGTGGGTACGGGCGATCGGGTCGTACTTGCGCAGCACCATCCGGTCGGGATCGTTGCGGCGGTTCTTGCGGGTCACGTAGGTGTACCCGGTGCCGGCGGTGGACTTGAGTTTGATGATCGGTCGGATCTCGTTGCGGGCCATTACAGCTTCTCCCCTCGGCGTTGGATGTCGGCGACCACGGCGTCGATGCCGCGGCGGTCGATGGTCTTGATGCCCTTCGCGGACACCCGGAGCGTGACCGTGCGCCCGAGCGACGGCACGTAGTAGCGGCGGCGCTGGATGTTCGGGTCCCAGCGGCGGTTCGTGCGCACGTGACTGTGCGAGACCCGCTTGCCGAAGCCGGGTGCGCGACCCGTGACCTGGCAGTGTGCGGACATGATTCTCCTTCTTGCGAATGGTTGTCGATAAGGTAACGTACTAGAAATGGGAATCATTTCCAATAGAACTCCGGTCCTGCTCCTGACCGGCTTCGGCGGACAGGAGCGCGCGCTCGAACTCGCCGAACCCGGCACCGTCGTGGTGCACCACGACCTGTCCGGCCTGCGCCAGGGGATGGTCGTGCGCACCGAGAGCACCGTCCGGCCCGACGGGGTCGCCGAGGAGCGGGTCGCGCTCCTGGAACTCGCGCACGGCTGCGTCTCCTGCACGCTCCGCGAAGACCTGCTGCCGCTGCTGCGGGCGCTGCACCGTCGATCCGGCGTGCGCCGCATCGTGATCCGCCTCGACCCCACGCTCGAGGCCGAGGCGCTGATCGACGCGATCGAGCACGTGATCGTCGACATGGTGGGCGAGATCCCCGGACCCGCCGCCCGCGATGTCGAGGTGACCGGCGTGATCGGCTTCGTCGACGGCGCCACCTGGCTCGACGACGCCCTCGGCGAGGAGGATCTGGAGGAGCGCTTCGCCGTGGTCGACGGTGACGAGCGCACCGTCGCGCAGCTCGCCGTCGGGCACGCCGCCCACGCCGACCTGCTGGTGGTGACCGGCGACAGCCCCGACCCGGCCCGCCTGCGCGCGGTGCTCCGGCGGCTCGCGCCGGGCGCGCCGATCGCCCGCGAGCGGGTCCCGCTGGACCGCCTCGTGGACCGCCTGCCCGCGCGGCGCCCCGTCCCCGGACCGTTCGACCCGCTGCTGCTCGGCTGCCCGCCGCTCGAACCCGACGGGGACGTGCGCATCGTCGAATTCGTCGCGCGCCGGCCGATGCACCCGGGCCGGTTCCACGAGGCCATCGACGCGCTGCTCGACGGGGTGGTCCAGGCCCGCGGCCGGATCTGGCTCGCCACCCGGGATCACGACGCGCTGTGGCTGGAGTCCGCGGGCTCCGGACTGCGCGTGGGCCCCGCCGGACGGTGGCTCGCCGCCGGGGGAGCGGGATCCCCCGAGCGCTGGGCGATGGCCTCCGCCGCCTGGGACCCGGAGTTCGGCGACCGCGCGACCAACCTCGTCGCCCTGCTCGCCGGCGCCGAACCCGACCGCGTCCTGGAGATGCTGCGCTGGGCGGAGCTCACCGAACGCGAACTCGCCGCCGGACCGTCGGCCTGGGCCGGCTGGCCCGATCCGTTCGGCGACCTGCACGAGGACCCGTGTGAAGACCTCGCCCCGGGCGTCCGCCCGGAGGCTGATCAGGAGGAGATGAAATGAAGCAGGGAATCCACCCCGAATACCGCCCGGTCGCCTTCCGCGACGCCTCGACCGGGAAGGTCTTCCTCACCCGCAGTACCGCGACCTCGGACCGCACCGTCGAGGTCGACGGGGTCACCTATCCTCTGATCGTGGTGGACGTGACCGCCGATTCGCACCCCATGTGGACCGGCACCCAGCGGGTGGTCGACACCGCCGGCCGGGTGCAGAAGTTCCAGGAGAAGTACGCACGTTTTGGCGGGCGGGCCGCTGCACGGTAGACTTCAGTGCTTGTGACGTTGGAAGCTCGCTGAGAGCTCGCGTCGGAGAAGCTCTAACGTCAAGACCGATAGGAAGAATCATGGCTGTACCGAAGCGTCGTATGTCGCGGGCGAACACGCATGCCCGTCGCTCGCAGTGGAAGGCGAACAACCCCGAGCTGCAGGCCGTGCAGGTCGGCGGTCGCACCCACCTGGTGCCGCGCCGCCTCGTGCGCGCCGCCAAGCTGGGCCTGGTCGATCTCGACCGCCGCTAAGCAGAACTGACCGCGAGAGCGGGTCGGCCCTCGAGGCCGGCCCGCTCTCGAGGTCTATCCGGGTCCATTCCCTAGGGGTCTGACGTGTTGCTCGCCGTGTTGAACTACGCGGGGATCGCGGTCTTCGCCGCGTCCGGCGCGCTGATCGGCGTGCGCAAGCGCCTGGACCTGTTCGGCGTGTGGACGGTGGCCGCGCTCACCGGCGTCGGCGGCGGTGTGGCCCGCGACGTGCTGCTCGGCATCCACCCGCCCGCCTCCTTCCAGGGCTGGCAGAACCTCACGGTCGCCACGGTGGCGGCGGCCTTCGTCTTCGTATTCCACCCGCAGTTCGGGCGGCTGAAGAACTCCGTGCTCGTGCTCGACGCGATCGGCATGGGCGTCTTCGCCGCCACCGGCGCGCTCACCGCGCTGCACAACGACGCCAGCCCCTTCGCCGCCGCCCTCATCGGCATCACCACGGCCCTCGGCGGCGGTGTGCTGCGCGACATACTCGTCAACGAGGTGCCGCTGCTCATCCAGGAGCGCGACCTCTACGCCATCCCGGCCCTCGCCGGTGCCTTCGCCACCGTGCTCGCCTCCCACTGGGGCGCCACCGACGCCCGCTCCCTGGTCGTGGGCAGCGTCCTGGCCTCGGGCTTCCGGCTGCTCGCGCTGTGGCAGGGCTGGCGGGTACCGGTCGCCCCGGAGGACGTGGCCGGACGATTCGCGCGCAGTTGCCGGCGCGGTCTGCGGCTCGGCCGGCGGGACGACTGAGCCCGTTTCGCTCTCAGCGCAAGCACCCCCTAAGGGAATTCACACCCGGATTGGGTAAGACTGGTGGTTATGCGGATTCTGGTGGTCGACGATGACCGTGCGGTGCGCGAGTCGCTGCGGCGCTCGCTGACCTTCAACGGATACCAGGTGGACACCGCCGTCGACGGGCAGGACGCGTTGGATCACATCGCGAGCAACCGGCCGGACGCGCTGGTGCTCGACCTGAACATGCCCCGCCTCGACGGCCTCGAGGTGTGCCGGCGGCTGCGCAGCGCGGGCGACGATCTGCCGATCCTCGTGCTCACCGCGCGCGACGGTGTGAGCGACCGGGTCAGCGGCCTCGACGCGGGAGCGGACGACTACCTGCCCAAGCCCTTCGCGCTGGAGGAGCTCCTGGCCCGGATGCGTGCGCTGCTCCGCCGCGCCGTGCCCGATACCGGCTCCGACAACGAGGTGCTGCGCTTCGAGGACCTCACGCTGGACCCCGCCACCCGCGAGGTGAGCCGCGGCGACCGGTCGATCAGCCTCACCCGCACCGAGTTCAGCCTGCTCGAGATGCTCATGAGCAACCCGCGCCGGGTGCTCACCCGCAGCCGCATCCTCGAGGAGGTGTGGGGTTACGACTTCCCCACCTCGGGCAACGCGCTGGAGGTGTACGTGGGGTACCTGCGCCGCAAGACCGAGGCCGACGGTGAGCCGCGCCTGATCCACACCGTCCGGGGCGTCGGCTACGTCCTGCGCGAGACCCCGCCGTGACGGCGGGACGTCCGGGGGAGTGACCGTGCCCCGGCAACAACGCACGGACCCGCGCGAGCGGCGGCCCATGCGTGATCCCAACCCGGTCACGCGCAATGTCAGCTTCCGCTGGCGGGTGACCCTGCTGGCCGCCGCGGTGGTGGGCGTCGCCGTGGCCGTCATGGCCGCCTCGGCCTTCTTCGTGGTGAAGCGGGCCATGTACGCCGACGTCGACGACCGGCTGCATCAGCAGATGGACTCGGTGGCGCCTGCGATGAGTACGCCCGTCACCCAGTTCACCACCGTGATGATGATGCTCATGTTCCGCCCGGACATGTCGGTGAACCGGACCATGGTGGTCTACCCCGACGGCACGCCGTACCACTCGGGTGCGGTGCCGGTGGGCGATGCCGAGCAGAAGGTGATCGAGGGACGCGCCTCGGAATCGCTGCGCTCCGTGGGCGACGACCGGGTGATGGCGCGCCGCCTCGACAACGGCGTCACCATCCTGCTGGCCGAGGACCTGACCCCCACGAAGAAGCTGCTCAGCGAGCTCGCCACCGTGCTCATCGTGGTGGGCGCCTGCGGGGTGGTCTTGGCCGCGGTCACGGGCACGGCCGTCGCACGCGGCGGCCTCAGACCCGTGCAGCGGCTCACCGAGGCCGCGGAGCGGGTGGCCAAGACCGATGATCTGACACCCATCCCGGTGACCGGCCGCGACGAGTTGGCGCGGCTCACCACCAGCTTCAATACGATGCTGCAGGCCCTCGCCGACTCCCGGGACCGACAATCGAGGCTGGTGGCGGACGCGGGGCACGAGCTCCGCACGCCGCTCACCAGCCTGCGCACCAATGTCGAGCTGCTCATCGCCGCGAACCGTCCCGGCGCGCCGCCGATCCCCGAGGAGGACGTCAAGGAGCTCACCGACGACGTCATCGCTCAGGTCGAGGAGTTGACCACGCTGGTCGGCGATCTCGTGGACCTCGCCCGGGAGGACGCGCCCGAGGCGGTCAACGAGGAGGTCGATCTCGACGAGGTGCTGCAGAAGGCGGTCGAGCGCGTCGAGCGGCGCCGCCCCGAGGTGACGATCGAGGTCGACAGCGCGCCCTGGCACGTCTACGGCGATCACGGCGGGCTCAGCCGCGCGGTGATCAACGTGCTCGACAACGCCGCGAAGTTCTCGCCGGACGGTTCCACGGTGCGGGTGCGGCTCGCCGACACCGGTGTCGATCGCGCGGCGCTCACCGTCTCCGACAGTGGACCCGGCATCCCCGAGGAGGATCGCGAGCTGGTCTTCGAGCGGTTCTACCGGTCGATGGCGAGCCGGTCGATGCCCGGGTCCGGGCTCGGTCTGGCGATCGTCAAGCAGGTCGTCGAGCGGCACGGTGGCAGCGTGACCGTGGGGGCGTCGGAGTCCGGGGGCGCGGAGATCCGGCTCGAACTGCCGGGCAGTCCGGTGGCGGGCGGCCGTGCCCCGCAGGTGGTGCCGCGGGAATCGCGGTTGCCGCTCTGGCGCGGTCGGTGATCCGAGCCGAACCGTCACCTGGCTCACAGCGACTTCACAGCCTGCCCCGGCATCGTGGGTCCCAGTCGAAAAGGAGGCTCCCGCCATGACCGAGGGTCCGCAGAATCCCTACCAGCCGGGGAACACTCCCGGCGGGCAGCCCGGGTATCCCGGGCAGCAGCCGGGGCAGCCGGCCGTGCCGGGGCAGCAGCCCGGCTACGCGCCGACGCAGCAGTACCCGTACGGCCCGGGCCAGCCCGGTGTCGGCCCGGTGGCGGTGGCGCCGCGTCCGGCGTCCTCGCGTCCCAGTGTGGGGGCTCTGACCGCGATCGGCGTGGCCATCGCGCTGGTGGCCTCGTTGCTGTCGGTGACGGGCGCGTACCTGGTGTGGGGCGGCGGCGATGCGGCGAAACCCGGTTCGTCGGTGTCGAATTCCGCGCCGGCGCCGAAGGGCTCGGTCCAGGAGGTCGCGCAGACGGTGATCCCCACCGTGGTGTCGATCGACAACAAGGCGGCCACCACCGAATCGTCCGGTTCGGGTGTGGTGATCAGTGCCGACGGCAAGATCGTGACCAACAACCATGTGATCGCCGGGACCGGCGCCGCCCTCACGGTGACCTTCTCCGACGGCTCCACGAGCAGCGCCACGGTGGTCGGTGCCGACCCCGTGACCGACCTCGCCGTGATCCAGACCAGCAAGCGCGATCTCAAGCCCATCGTCTTCGGTGACAGCGGCAAGTTGGCGGTCGGTCAGGACGTGGTGGCCGTGGGCGCGCCGTTGGGTCTGGCGGGCACCGTGACCAACGGCATCGTCTCCGCGCTCAACCGCCCGGTGGCCACTAGCGGCCGCGATTCCGACGAGGCCACTGTGGTCAACTCCGTGCAGACCGATGCCGCGATCAACCCCGGCAACTCCGGTGGCGCGCTCGTGGACATGCAGGGGCAGCTGGTGGGCGTGAACTCGGCCATCGCCTCGCTCGGCGCGTCGCGGTCCGGCGGGCAGCAGTCCGGCAGCATCGGCCTCGGCTTCGCGATCCCGTCCGAGCTGGTCAAGCGGATCACGCAGGAGCTGATCTCGACGGGCAGGGCCACGCACGCGGCGGTCGGTGTGCGGGTGCAGCAGCAGCAGACTTCGGCCGCGGAGCCGGGTGCGGTGGTCTCCGATGTCTCGCCGACGGGGGCCTTCGGCCGTGCGGGCATCCCGCAGGGCGCGCGGGTCACCAAGATCGACTCGCTCCAGATCGCCGACGGGATCGGTCTGATCGGGGCGGTGCGGTCGTACCCGCCCGGGGCTACTGTGACCATCACGTACGTGACGCAGGGGAGCGCCTCCCCGGTCACCACACAGGTGACGCTCGACAAGTTGGATCGATGAGTTCGATGACGGAGGCAGTGGAGATGACGCAGGGTAGGGGCGCCGCCGCGCCCGAGTGGCTGACGGACGACGTGCTCGATGCTCCGGCCATCGACGAGCCCACGCTCGACGGTGCCGTGACCGACGTGGTCGGTCGCGCCCTGGTCGTCGTGGTCGACGATCACGTGCAGCCGGGCGGGGTGCTCGCCGGGGCCGGGAAGACGGTGGGCACGCTCGTCACGGAGCTGCTGGAGGAGGCCGACTTCGAGGTCGACGCGGTGGTCGTGGTGCCGGCCGAGGAGGTCGCGGTGCGCAATGCGCTGAACACGGCCGTGATCGGTGGCGTCGATCTGGCGGTCACCATCGGCGGCGTCGGTGTGGGTGCCCGCGATGTGACGCCCGAGGCCACCGAGGAGATCCTCGACAAGAAGCTGCCCGGTATCTGCGAGGCGCTGCGCGCCTCGGGGCTGGCCGCGGGTGCCTCGGACGCGGGCCTGTCCCGCGGTCTGGCGGGTGTCTCCGGCAGCACCGTGGTGGTGAACCTCGCGAGTTCGCGGGCGGCGATCCGGGACGGCATGGCCACCCTGAGCCCCCTGGCGACCCATGTGATCCGGCACATCGCGGGCGGGGATGACCAAGCCCGGTAGGCCCGGCGAGGGCAAGAAGTACTCCGCGCGCGATATCGCGCGCATCTTCGGCGATGTCCTGCCGGCGCAGACCAAGGACGATCGGCCGGACGGTGCCGCACCCGGCTCGGGTGCGGCATCGCCCGTTTCCGGGGCCGACGGTGACCCCGCGGATCGGTGGTACCGCGAGAACCGGCCGCCGCATCACGGCGGCTGACCCCGGCCCTTTCCGTACGCGTTTGATCGACGTTGCGATTCCACCGGTGACATCGCTTTCGTCGCACGTCAGAACGGGTGTGAGGAAGGCCACTGTCCCGTATTTTTACCGCCAGGTTACAAGTTCGGGTTGCCTGAGTGAACTCTAAGGGGAAGGCTCGCCTTACTCAGGCGCAGGTCAGGCGCGCAAATTGTGCAAGCTTGCCCTAAGAAGTCCTGGTACATGACTCGCTGCAAGATTCAACATTGTTACATTTCTCGTCACGAAGTCGAATTCGTGGCGGTTTCATCTATTGCGGGTGGTCGAATCCTGTGGATATGCTGCGGCGCGAACCGAGGACCTCTATCGGGCCTCGGGGAGAGCAAGTGCCCTAGGTGTGTTTAACCGCAACCCTAGGCGAGGATCGCGGCAGGGTGAGTCGCGAACCGGTGCCCCAGACCCGGGGTGGCACGCGATGATTCCTGGTGAGGGGAACGAATGAGCAAGATGAGCAAGGTCGCAGGGCGCGCCGGCGCCATCGCGGTCGCGGTCGCTGCGGCGGGCGCGGTTGCGGCCGGTTCCGCCAACGCGGGTCCGCTGCCGAGTGGTGAGCGGGTTGTTCCGGCGCCGGATGGTTGGTCGGTGGTGTTGAAGTCGTCCGGTAATTCGGTGGCGATTCAGCCGTCGATGGCTACTCCGCAGTCGCGGACGGCGTGGGTTTCCACGAATGGTGCGGTCACGGTGAAGGCTCCTGCGGACGCGAAGATCGAGGGCAAGCTCGGTGTCGGTCTGGTTGTGGGGTGTCAGTTCCCGGGGCAGATCGGTGGCGGTATCGATGTTTCGGGTCCGTCGGCGTCGCTGGGGATGACTGGTCCGGGTGTCGGTCTGGGTGGTGTTGGTGCCAACCTGGGTATTCCGTTGACTCCGGGTGCGACGTCGAGTGTGACGGGTTTCGCGCGTGGTGATCAGCCGGGTTCGATCGATTCGATCAAGTTCGCCAAGGCTGGTACGTACAACGTGGCGATCAAGGATCACAACGTCGATATCAAGTTCTGCTCGGGTTATGCGCAGGCGCGTGTGGTGACCTGGGTGGAGATCAAGGGTGGCAATCGTATTCAGGGTTTCCTGTACGGCGCCCCCTTCTCGCTGGGCTGATCGCGCACTCGCGCTGACCTGATCGACTCTCTTGCTCGCCCTGTGGGGCGGCATTCTCCGAAGGATGGATATGAAGAAGATCGCGATCCGCGGTGCCGCTGTGGCGGCCGCCGCGGGCGTGGCGCTGGGTGCCCTCTCCACGGGTGCAGCCAACGCCGATACGTTTATCCCGCTTGGCGTTTCGACCACCACGCAGAAGGTGGGCGATGCCAACATCACCGTGACCGTCAAGGATCACTCGGCGCGTCTGTCGCCGGGCATGGTCGCCCTGCCCACCACCCGCAACGCGTGGGTGTCGGGCAATGTGTCCGCGAAGATCGACGGCAAGGGTGCGAGTGGCGGCTCGATCGCAGCCGGGTACGCCGTGGGTTGCCAGGTCGACGTGGGCGCTGCTCAGGTCAACCTCGGTGCCAAGGCGGGGATCAACGACAAGAACGGCAATGTCGTCGACAGCACCGGCTACGTCGGTGCGCCTTCGGTGTCGGGTTCGACCGGTGGCAGCCTGAAGCTCGCTGCCGGCAGCATCGGTACGCAGATGCTGACCTACGACCGCGCCACCTGGCCCTCCCCGGGCGACGAGGTCTCGCCCGACTGGGCGGAGCCGAGCACCGGGTTCAAGTTCACCGGCGCGAACGGGTCGCTGAGCTTCCAGGATCAGACCATCGGTGTGGACGGCTGTGCCGGTTACGCTCAGGCGAAGTTCTTCGCCAAGGTCAAGGCCAAGGTGGGGAACACCGAGGGCTACGTGATCCTCTGGGGCAAGCCCTTCACGCTCGGCTGATTCACTGATCTGACCGTGGTGGCGGTGTCCAATGGGCACCGCCACCCACGGATTTGCAATACCATCTCCTGATGGCCGGGCCTGGCGTCCACCGGCTGTTTGCGCGACTTCAGCGGCGCTGCATTCGCATTCGACCCTGTGAGGGAACCTGAAATGAATCGCAAGGCCAGCTCCATCACCGCCATCGTCGCCGCGGCCGCCGTCGCCGCGCTCCCCGTCTCCGGCGCCGTTGCACAGACCGCCGCGCCTGCGGCTGTCGCGCTGTCCGCTCAGGCGGCACCCGCCGCTGTAACACCTGCCGCCGTGATCAAGAACGTTGCGGCCACTACTGGTGCAGCTGCCCAGAGCGTAAGACTGGCACCGCTCGTCGTCGTCACCGATCAGGCAGGCCAGGCGCCTTCTGTGCAGAAGGCTGCCGCCGACGCGCCGGCGCCGACTCCGATCGCGCTTCCTGATGTTCCGAAGGAAGTCACCGATGCGCTCAACATCGCAGGCTTGCCCGTCGCCCTCGTGTGGCGGGTCGTGCAGACCGCCAACGGCATCTACACGGTTTGGTACAAGGCTCTCAATACGATCCCCGATGCCCTCCTCAAGGGCCAGTTCGGTCAGATTCCGTCGCTGTTCACCGGCGCGATCAATGACTCTCTGACCTGGATCGCGACGGGTGCGGGTCCCAAGAAGGCGGAGACCCCCGCAACGGCGACGGCGCCGACCGCACCGACCGCTGAACTTCCTAAGGTCACCGTGCCGGACGTCATCACCGACGGCCTGAACGTGCTCGGCCTCCCGGTGCAAGCGGCGTGGGCGACCTTCCAGACGGGCGTCAAGGTCTACACGAACATCTACGGCCTCCAGTCGTCCATCCCCAACGCGATCATCAAGGGCCAGTGGGGCGATGTGCCCAACCTGATCGTCAAGGCGATCAGCGACTCCATTTCCGCGGTAGTCGCCCTTCCGGTCAGTATCGCTACCTCGGCGACCACCTCCATCAATAAGCTGATCGCGGACCTCACGCCGAAGCCGGCTGCGGCAACGGCGAAGTCGGTCGACACCGTGAGCTCGGTGGCTCCGGCGAGCGCGGATGTCACGGCTGTCTCCACGTCGGCCGCTGATAACGCGGCAAAGAGCGGGGCCGTCGCGGTCGACACGAAGGCCGCCTCCCCGGCGACCAAGGCTCCCGAGACGACGGCCTCGGAGACGAAGGCCCCCGAGATCAAGACCCCGGAGACGAAGACGCCGGAGACGAAGACGCCGGAGACGAAGACGCCGGAGACGAAGACGCCGGAGACGAAGACGCCGGAGACGAAGACGCCGGAGACGAAGACGCCGGAGACCAAGACCTCGGAGACCAAGACCTCGGAGACGAAGGCCTCGGAGTCTGCGACGTCCGGCTCCACCGCCGGCGCGACGAGCGATGCGGGTGCCTCGGCGGGGGCCACCGAGAAGGCGGGTTCGGCCTCCGAGAAGTCGACCGGCTCGTCGTCGAGCTCGCAGAGCACGGGCTCGTCGAGTTCCTCGTCCGATTCGTCTTCGTCCGCGAGTGGATCGTCGTCGGAGTCCACGAAGAACTGATCCGACATCAGCAAACGAGCAGCGCATACCCGCTCCGGGTGTGCGCTGCTCGTCTCTTTGTGGGACATCCGTCCGGGAAATCTCGGGCGGAGCTGCGCCAAGTGGTTCAGATACGTCCGTGTTTCACATCGCAAAGTGTCCGGGCTCACACCTCTCTTGTGTTAGGTTTCGCCTCACCCACAGTGTTGAGGTGACGGTGCCGCACGACCTGCGCGCATCGGTGGATCGCCCGGCGAAGCGCAGTCGCCGTGCTCGGCGACATCCATTCGTCACCGCCGCCCGTGGGTAATCCGGACGTGAGGGATCCGGTACTAACAGGTGAGGTGGAGACGGTTTTGAGAATCGCCGGATGGAAGACAGGCGGCGTACTCGCCGCGACGGCCGCGGTCGCGGTGCTCTCGGCGCCCGCGGCGAGCGCGGGTCCGCTGCCGAGTGGTGAGCGGGTTGTTCCGGCGCCGGATGGTTGGTCGGTGGTGTTGAAGTCGTCCGGTAATTCGGTGGCGATTCAGCCGTCGATGGCTACTCCGCAGTCGCGGACGGCGTGGGTTTCCACGAATGGTGCGGTCACGGTGAAGGCTCCTGCGGACGCGAAGATCGAGGGCAAGCTCGGTGTCGGTCTGGTTGTGGGGTGTCAGTTCCCGGGGCAGATCGGTGGCGGTATCGATGTTTCGGGTCCGTCGGCGTCGCTGGGGATGACTGGTCCGGGTGTCGGTCTGGGTGGTGTTGGTGCCAACCTGGGTATTCCGTTGACTCCGGGTGCGACGTCGAGTGTGACGGGTTTCGCGCGTGGTGATCAGCCGGGTTCGATCGATTCGATCAAGTTCGCCAAGGCTGGTACGTACAACGTGGCGATCAAGGATCACAACGTCGATATCAAGTTCTGCTCGGGTTATGCGCAGGCGCGTGTGGTGACCTGGGTGGAGATCAAGGGTGGCAATCGTATTCAGGGTTTCCTGTACGGCGCCCCCTTCTCCCTGGGCTGACCGAAACTCCCGCTCGCGTCCGTGAGGGCGCGAAACCGATTCTCACAAGGATGAATTCATGAAGAAGCTTGCGATGCGCGGTGCCGCCGCGACTGCCGCCGCCGGCGTCCTGTGCGGTGCGATCGCCGTCAGCCCCGCCGCCGCCGATACTTTCATTCCCCTGGGGGTGTCGACCACCACGCAGAAGGTGGGCGATGCCAACATCACCGTGACCGTCAAGGATCACTCGGCGCGTCTGTCGCCGGGTATGGTCGCCCTGCCCACCACTCGCAACGCGTGGGTGTCGGGCAATGTGTCCGCGAAGATCGACGGCAAGGGTGCGAGTGGCGGCTCGATCGCAGCCGGGTACGCCGTGGGTTGCCAGGTCGATGTGGGCGCTGCTCAGGTCAACCTCGGTGCCAAGGCGGGGATCAACGACGCGAACGGCAATGTGCTGTCCCCCTCGGGCTACACGGGTGCGCCTTCGGTGTCGGGTTCGACTGGTGGCAGCCTGAAGCTCGCTGCCGGCAGCATCGGTACGCAGATGCTGACCTACGACCGCGCTACCTGGCCCTCCCCGGGCGACGAGTTCGCCCCCGACTGGGCGGAGCCGAGCACCGGGTTCAAGTTCACCGGCGCGAACGGGTCGCTGAGCTTCCAGGATCAGACCATCGGTGTGGACGGCTGTGCCGGTTACGCTCAGGCGAAGTTCTTCGCCAAGGTCAAGGCCAAGGTGGGGAACACCGAGGGCTACGTGATCCTCTGGGGCAAGCCCTTCTCGCTGGGCTGAGACCCTGCGTGATCGCCGAACGGGGCGGCATCCGGATCACCCCGGATGCCGCCCCGCGGCGTTTCCGTGCCGCCCCGGATGTGTCGGTTCTCTCAGGGAAATGGCACGAAATGTTAAGACTGCGGCAAACTGTTAAATCAGCGTTACCGAACGGCCCCTTCCCGGAATCTTCATGTTAGCTTTGTCGTCACTACCGCTCCCGGGTGCAGGCAAGCCCTTGAACTGCGCAGATGCGACATTTCGGCCATCGCGAAGCGAAACTCGCGTCTCTGCTGCGTTGCCACCCGGGCCGGACCGGCGGTGCTGAAAGGAACTCGGAATGTCGTCTCATCTCGTTCGCAAGGCGGCCGTGGGAGCTATTGCAGCCACGGCCACCGTTGGACTGCTCGGACCGGTCGCCACCGCGGGCGCCGACACCGTCATCCCCGTGCGCAACGCCAGCGCAACCACGAAGATCGGCTCCGGCGGCTCGCTGACCGTCACGGTCAAGCAGCAGACGGCCCGCTTGTCGCCGGGCATGGTGGCCCTGCCGACCACGCGCAACGCCTGGGTGTCCGGCGTGGTCAGCGCCAAGATCGACGGTGCCGACCCGAGCGGTGGCTCGATCGAGGCCGGGTATGCCGTGGGTTGCCAGGTCGATGTGGGTAGTGCGAACGTCAATCTGGGCGCTTCGGCAGGCGTCAACAACGACAGCGGAAACATCATTGACAGCACGGGGTACGTCGGCGCTCCGTCGGTCAAGGGCACTACTGGTGGTTCGATTTCGCTCGCTGCCGGTTCGATCGGCACGCAGTCGCTGACCTATGACCGCGCCACCTGGCCGAAGCCCGGCGACGAAGTGGCCCCGGACTGGTACGCGCCCGCCACCGATTTCGCGTTCGACGGCGCCTCGGGCGGCTTCACCTTCACTGATCAGACCATCGGTGTCGACGGCTGCGCCGGCTACGCACAGGCCCGCCTGTACGTGATCGTCAAGGGCACCGTCGGCAATTCCAAGGGCCGCCTGGTCCTGTGGGGTGACACGTTCACCCTCGGCTGAGCTGCGTTCAGCGGGCCACAGACCGCTGAACGTGAGAAGGGCGGCCCCGCTGCGGGGGCCGCCCTTCGTCGTTTCCGGACCGTGCCGGCTACTGCTGCTTCGGCTGCGTGGGGAACTGGCCCGTGGGCGGAAGCGCCGCGTGCGCGCCGCCCTGAGCCGCACCGGCCTGCGAGGCGAGCAGGTCGCGGATCTCCACCAGCACGTCCACCTCGTCCTCGGTGGCCGCGCTGCCGGCGCGGTTCTTCAGCGTCTCGTAGGGCAGGATCAGCACGAAGTACACCACCGCCGCCACCAGGATGAAGTTGATCCCCGCGGTGATCACGGCGCCGAGGTCGACCGTGGTGGCGGGAACGCCCTTCTTGATCTCCCAGGCGAGGCCCTGCACGCTGTCGCCGCCACCGATCGAGGCGATGAGCGGCTGCACGATGTGTTCGGTGAACGCGGTGACGATGGCGGTGAACGCGGCACCGACCACGACGGCGACGGCCAAGTCGAGCACGTTGCCTTTGAGGAGAAAGTCTTTGAAGCCCTTGAGCATTGCTGTCCATCCTTTGCGATTTCGTAACCTGTGTTACGCGTGAGGCAACTCTGCAGAATATGCTAACCATATGAACCGTTCCCGTGCAGTCGACGCGGGCGTTTCGGCGGGTGTGATTCTCGCCGTGGGGGGATTGGCCGCAGGCTGGTTCGGCGTCGAGCGCGCGGTACCCACCCCGATGACGCCCGTGCGCGACCAGACTTTCCGCGTCGGCAGCGGGACCACCGGCGAGGTGGAGTTCCGCGCACCGTCGGGCTGGGAACGCGTGCCCACGGGCCGGGCCGACGTCCTGCGCTTCGTGCACCCGCAGGGCAGCACGCTGACCGTGCGGCTCACCACCGGGATGAAGGACTTCGACACCGCCGCTCCGCGGCGCCTGCGCGAGCTGGAGGTGGGTGGGGTGAACGCCTCCTTCACCGGCGATGTGCGCGGCGACCGGTTCACCGGCCGCACCTGCACCGCGACCGCGGGGGAGCGGCGCGGCGATTGCGCCGTGGTCGCCAGCGAAAAGCTGCTGGTCACCGTGCTCACGCTCCGCACGGGCGACGGTCCGCTCGCCGACCTGCCCGCTCTCGTTCAGACGATGCGGACCTCGTGATGCGCGACTGGGCCAGGCTGATCAGCGCCTGGGTGTTCGCGCTCGGGCTGGTCCTCGGCGCGGTGGTGCTGCTGCGCGATATGCCGGAGCGTCTCGCCGCGTCGTGGAAGGGCGTGGCCGCGGCGCTGCCGGTGATCCTGATCGCCGCCGTGCTCGTGGCGGGGACCATCGTGCTGCTCGACCGCTCGCACGCGCAGGTCCGATCCGCGTGGGGCCTGGCCTTCGCCTGGGGCGCGATCGGCGCCTGCGGGCTGGCGCTGCAGATCAACGGGTTCGCGTCCGACGCGGTGCTCGACGTGCTCGACGATCCGGGTGCCACCACCTGGAGCGCCGCCCTCATCGGCCCTCTCGACGAGGAGACCATCAAGGGCGCCGGCGTCGCCCTGCTGCTGGTGATGTACCGCGACCGGGTGCGCCGGCCGATGCAGGTCTTCGCCGTCGGTGCCTTCGCCGGGCTCGGATTCCAGGTGGTCGAGAACGTCTCGTACGCGGTGACCTTCGCGCTGCGGGACGCGCAGTCCGACGTGGCCGGAGCGCTGACCGTCTCGATCCTGCGGGCCGTCTTCGGATTCCAATCGCACTGGGTGTACACCGGGCTGTTCGCGGTGGGCCTGATCCTGCTGCGCTCGCGTGCGGCGCTCGGACTGCTGGGCATCGCGCTCGCCTACCTGCTGCACTTCTGGTGGAACGCGCCGAGCGGGGAGAATCCGGCCATCGTGCTGCTCCTGCTGGTGCTCAAGTGCGCCGTTACCGTGGGCGTGCTGGCCGGTGCGTGGGTGTGGATGCTCTTCGAGCAACGACGGTGGCTGGCCGGCGCGATCCGCACGCCCGAGGCCGCGCAATTGGCACCGCCGCAGGAACTGGCGGCACTGCCCACCCGCGCGCAGCGGCGCAATGCGCAGCAGTACATGCGCTTCTACTACGGTCCGGCGGTCGCCGATGTCACCCGGCAGCGGCAGAACTGGCTGCTGCGCGAGCTCACCTACCGGGTCGGCTGACGATCACCGGAAGACCACCGACAGCGGCGAACTGAGCGCCGCGGCGGCCACCGCATGCGCCTCGCTCTCGGACATCGCCAGCATCGCCGTGCGGGCCTGCTGCCGCGGACCCTGTGCCGCCGCGGCCACCGCCACCGTGGCAGACCTGGCCAGGACCAGCGGCGCACCGTCGTCCTGGTCGCCGGCCCGTGGTTTGCGCTGGGCCACCACGTCGACCACG
Source organism: Tsukamurella sp. TY48 (assembly GCF_019656655.1). Taxonomy (GTDB): domain Bacteria; phylum Actinomycetota; class Actinomycetes; order Mycobacteriales; family Mycobacteriaceae; genus Tsukamurella; species Tsukamurella strandjordii. The sequence continues at coordinate 2,865,808 of NZ_BPMV01000001.1, forward strand.
TCGCCGGGCCGCAGCAGGTCCATCGTGGCCGAATCCTGCAGTGCCACGGGCACGAGTCGCGCTCCCGGCCGGATCTGTCCCGCCGTGCGATCGGTGAGCACGCGCCGGTCGGTGAGGATCTCGCCGACGCCGACCGGCCCCGTCACCGACCGGCCGACGGCCTCGTCGGCCGCCGACAGCGCATCCTGCGGGGCGAGCTCGGCGGGAACCGTCGTGAGCCGCACGTCGTCGGCGGTGAGCTTGCCGCCGGGCCCCAGTTCGCGTGCGGCCGTGAGCACCTCGGCCCGCGGTCCGCGCGGCTCGGTGGTGACGGCGAGGACCAGGGCGAGCACCGCCAGCAGCGCGGCGGCCGCCCTCCGCGCCGCGAGGGTGCGGGCCCATCCCGGGCGCAGTGCCGCGCGCAGTCGCTCGGCGCCGGTCGGTTGCAACGAGTCCATGACCGGACGCTACGACGGCGCACCGTCGGGCTCGGGGCGAAACCACGCTGCGATGCCCGGCCTGTGGAAAACCCCGAACCTGTGGAGGAAGGGCCCGGATCAGCCCTGTGGATCCTTGTAGTAGACCAGCTGGTGCGTGGTTGCCAGCAGCGTGCCCGCGCGGCCCCAGACCTGCCCGTACTGGTCGAAATGGCCGTGCCCGAACCGGGCCGCCGAGGCGGTGCCCAGCAGGTAGTCGTCGCCCTGTTCGGCGAGTTCGGCGGCGGTGGCGTGGAAGTAGGTGGTCAGCGAGATCGTGCCCGCCGGCAGGTACGTGCCGCGGCGCAGGAAGACGCGCGGGAAGAAGGCGTCCGTGATCGAGGCGAGGGCGGGGTAGTCCAGGTCGCGGCCCGGCCGGTCGCGCAGCCACAGCGTGGTGGTCGACGACGGCTGCGGTCCCGTGATGTCGTTCAGGCCGCCCTCCACGAAGCGCTTCTCGTAATTGCGCGGCCAGGCGATGAACTCGGGGAACTCCTGCTCGGCGTAGTCCTCGGGCGCGCCGACGGACGGGAAGTCGTACTCGGTGTCGCTCCAGGTGTCGCGGCGCGTGCCGAAAACTGCGGTCCCGGAGGCGACCGGACCGTCGTTCTGGCTGATCAGGAAGGTGAAGTGCTGGTTCGTGCGGTTGGTGCGCAGCACCGTGACCGCGATCTCCCAGGCGCCCTCGGCGATCGGGGCGGCGTAGTTCAGGGTCATCGACAGCGGATCGCCCTGCGCCTGCGGGTGGTGCTGCAGTGCGGTCACCACCGTGGCGGCGGTGATCCCGCCGAACGGTCCGACCATGTTGTTGTAGGCGGGATGGGTGTGCGCCCGGAAGACTCCGGGGGACACCTGCTCGACCGCGGTCGCCTCATCGAAAACGTGCGTCATGAGAGCAACCTACACAGCGTTAGGAACCGGACGGATTGGCGGCCTTCTCGACCTTCGCCGCGGTGTCCGACGACGACTTCGTCTCGGACTTGGCGGTGGTGTCGGCCTTCGAGCTGCGGGAATCGGTGCGGTAGAAGCCGCTGCCCTTGAAGACCACGCCCACCGAGTTGAACAGCTTGCGCAGCGGTCCGCCGCAGTTCGGGCAGACGGTCAGCGGATCATCCGAGAAGGACTGCACGGCGTCGAAGGATTCGCCGCACTCCTTGCACGCGTACGAGTAAGTAGGCACCCGCCCATATTACCGCGTAGTTAGCACTCCGACGAGTCGAGTGCCAACGGTGTGAGCGGATACGATACCGGTATGACGGTTCCCTCGGCTGCGCACATCGGCGCTCAGCGAACGCCGTCGCCGGCACGTCGGATCGTGGAGGCGGCGCGCGAGGTGATCGCGGCGAACGGCATCCCCGGCGTCAGCATGGACCAGGTGGCCAAACAGGCCCACGTCTCCCGCAGCACGCTGTACCGGATCTTCCCCAACCGCGACCAGCTGATCGCGCGGGTGGTGGCCATCGAGATCCGCACCCTGCGCCGCCGGCTCGACAAGACGATCGTCGGGTTCACGCCGCAGCAGACCCTGGTGGAGGTGTTCGTGCTCAGCATCGAACAGGCCGCCGCCAACCTCGCCGTGTCCAAGGTGCTGGCCGCGGAACCGGAGTACTTCCTGCGCATCCCCCGGGGGGTGTGGGACCTGCTGATCCAGGGCATCGTGATCCGGCTGCGCAATTCGGGTGCCGAGCAGGACTACGCCGATCTCTGCTCCGTGACCGACCTCATGCTCCGGGTCACGGGCTCCCTGCTGTCCAATCCGCCCACCGGCCTGGACGTCAGTGATTCGGCGGCGCTGCGTGCCTACGGTGAGCGCTACATCGCGCGTCTCCTGATCTAGCCCCGCGAAACTGTCGCCCAGCGGCGTTGTGAGGACGTAGTGGCTGCGTAGGCCCTGTGGAGAACAGTTTCGCGACAGAGGCATTCATCCACAGGCCGCCTCCTGGTCGGCAGGTTCCGTCCGTGGCATCGCGCACCCTGCTCGCATGGACATCGAACGGGCCGTGCAGCAGATCGCGGCAGTCGACGGCGGAGTGGTCTCGCGGCAGATGCTGCTCTCCTGCGGCGTCGCGCCCGCGGACATCGAGCACGCCGTGCGGCACCGCCATCTCACGGTGGTCCGCCGCGGCTGGTACGACGCGGGGACTTCCGATCCGGCGGTGGTGGCAGCGGTGCGATCCGGCGGCGTGGTCACGTGCATCAGTGCACTCGCCCGTCGCGACGGGGTGTGGAGCGTGCCCGCCGCGCGCCTGCACATTCGCCGGTCCCGGCATCTTCGCGCGCAGGGGCAATGCTCGGCCTACCGGCCGCTGGCGACTCCGCGGCGGGCGGTCGATCCCATTCCGGAGGCACTGGCCTGCGCGGCTCGGTGTGCATCGGAGGAGGATTTCGTCGCGATCTGCGATTCCGTGCTCCGGCGGCCGGGGTGGTCCGTCGGCGACGTCGCTCCGTTGCTGGAGGGCGCGCCGCTGCGCGTGCAGCGGTTGCTGGGGGAGGTCGATCCGCGCGCGGACTCCGGCATCGAGTCGCTGGTGCGGTTCCGTTTGCGGCGCCGCGGTATTCGGTTGCGCACTCAGGTGCGAATACCCGATGTCGGCACGGTGGACATGCTGGTCGGGGACCGGTTGATCATCGAGTGCGATGGGAAGCAGCACCACCTCGGACAGCAGTTCGGGAAGGACCGCTGGCGGGACCTGGTCTCGGTGGCGGACGGCTACCTCGTGATGCGATTGAGCTATGCCCACGTGGTGCATCAGTGGGACGAGGTGTTGCCGTTCATCCGTGCCGTCATCCGCCGCCGCTCGCACCGAGATCGCTGCGGGAAACTGTCGCGCAGCGGCTGAGCGCGGACACTATGGCCGCAGCGGCCCGCTCAGGAACAGTTTCGCGACAGCTCGATAAGTCCGGACGGTGTGAGGGCGGCGTGCACGGGCACGTCGGTGGGCTCGGCGGGCAGCTCGTCGACCAGTTCGTGGTCGTAGACCACCGCGATCAGCCGGGCGCCGCCGCGCAGCGACCGGTCGTAGTACCCCGCCCCGCGGCCGAGCCGGACCCCGCTGCGCGAGACCCCCACTGCGGGGAGCAGCACGGTATCCACCGAGGTCAGGGCGTCGGCGCCGAGTCGCGGCCCCGGTGGCTCCAGCAGCCCGAAGGGGCCCGCGGCCAGTTCGCCCCGGTACACCGACCAATCGAGGGCGCCCGGTGTGGCGGGTGTCACCGGCAGCAGCACCTCGCCGCCGATCGCGTCCAGCATCGCGAGGCTCCCGGGCTCCGCGCCCACGGGCACGTAGGCCGCCACCCGGGCACCCAGGTCGAGCCCCGCCACCAGCTCCGATAGCGCCCTGGCCGCGGCCTCTCGCTCGCTCCTGCCGAGGGCCGCGCGCTGCTCTCGCAGGCGCGCCCTCAAGGCCCGCTTCTCCGCCGCCGTACCGGGGTCACAGCTCATGGAGTCCATACTCACATCGTTACCCAAGCGTGACCTACCCTATGGTGGGGGAATGAACTCGCCGTCCATTCCGAAGACCGCGGTGGTCCCCGCCGCCGGCCTCGGCACCCGCTTCCTCCCTGCGACCAAGACGGTTCCCAAGGAACTCCTCCCGGTGGTCGATACGCCGGGCATCGAGCTCGTGGCCGAAGAGGCCGCCGCCGCCGGTGCCGAGCGCCTCTGCATCGTCACCAGCCCCGGCAAAGACGGTGTGGTCGCCCACTTCGTCGAGGACCTGGTCCTCGAGGGCACCCTCGAGAAGCGCGGCAAGAAGGCCATGCTCGACAAGGTTCGCCGCGCCCCCAACCTGATTCACGCCGAAGCGGTGATCCAGGACAAGCCGCTGGGCCTCGGTCACGCGGTCGCCTGTGTGGAGCCCGTGCTCGACGACGACGAGGACGCCATCGCCGTGCTCCTGCCCGACGATCTGGTGCTCCCGATCGGCGTGCTCACCACCATGGCCAAGGTGCGCGAGAAGCGCGGCGGCTCGGTGCTGTGCGCCATCGAGGTGACCCCGGAGCAGATCAGCAGCTACGGCGCCTTCGACGTCGAGATCGTTCCCGACGCCGCGAATCCCGATGTGCTCAAGGTCAACGGCATGGTCGAGAAGCCCAAGGCCGAGGACGCCCCGTCGAACTACGCGGCGGCCGGCCGCTACCTGCTGGACCGGGCGATCTTCGACGCGCTGCGCCGCATCGAGCCGGGCGCGGGCGGCGAACTCCAGCTGACCGATGCGATCGCACTGCTCATCAGCGAGGGGCATCCCGTGCACGTGGTGGTGCACCGCGGAACCCGACACGATCTCGGAAATCCCGGTGGCTACCTCAAGGCTGCGGTTGACTTGGCGCTGGACCGTGACGACTACGGACCCGACCTGCGGGAATGGCTGCAGGAACGACTGAACAGCTGACTTCGGGCACAGGGAGGCGAGACATGCGCTCCGTTGAGGACCATCTGGCACGGGTCACGGCGGCGGCGGTGGCCCCCCGTCCGGTGCGCGTGGGCATCTCGGAGGCGCAGGGCCTGATGTGCGCCGAGGAGGTCGTGGTCGAGAACGCGCTTCCGGCGTTCGACCAGGCCGCCATCGACGGGTACGCCGTGCGCTCGGTGGACGTGGCCGATGCCGGCGCGACCGACGAGGAGACCGGCGAGCAGATCGTCGTAACGCTGCCCGTGGTGGGCGAGGTGCGGGCCGGGAACCGCCAGCCCATCCGGCTGCAGCCGGGGCAGGCCGTCAAGGTCGAGACCGGTGCGCCGCTGCCCACGCTGGCCGATGCGGTGCTGCCGGACAAGTGGACCGACGGTGGCCTGTCGAAGGTCAAGGTGGGTCACTCGGTCCGGTCGGGGCAGTACGTGCGCCGCACGGGCGACGATGTGCAGCCGGGCGATGTGGCGGTGCGCCGCGGCACCGTCGTCGGTCCGGCGCAGGTGGGCCTGCTCGCCGCCGTCGGCAAGGACAAGGTCTCCGTGCACCCGCGGCCCCGCGTCGCGGTGATCTCGGTGGGCCGCGAGCTGGTGGACATCGACCGCGAGACCGGTGCCGGCCAGGTGTACGACGTGGCCTCCTACGCGCTGGCCGCGGCTGCCCGCGACTGCGGCGCCGAGGTGCACCGGGTGGGCATCGTCTCCGGCGATCAGGCCCAGTTGCACGATGCCGTCGAGGCGCAGTTGCAGCGTTCCGAGGTGGTGATCATCACCTCCTCGCTGGGCGGTACCGCGTCGGACGAGATCACCGCGGCCCTGGCCGATCTCGGCGATCTGGCGGTGGAGCGCATCGCGATGCACCCCGCCTCGGTGCAGGGCTTCGGTGCGCTCGGGCCCGACGAGGTGCCCACCTTCCTGCTGCCCTCGAACCCGATGAGCGCGCTGGTGGCCTTCGAGGTGATGGTGCGGCCGCTGGTGCGGATCGCGCTGGGCAAGCGGCAGCCGATGCGCCGGCTGGTCACCGCGAAGAGCGCGGCGTCCTTCGAATCGCCGGCGGGCCGGCGCGGGTACGTGCGCGGGCAGCTCATGCGCGACGAGGATTCCGGCGAGTTCATGGTGGCCCCGATCCCCGACAACGGCTCGCACCTGCTGGTGAGCCTGGCCGAGGCCAACTGCCTGATCGTGGTGGACCCGGAGGTGACGGAGGTCCGGGCCGGCGACGACGTGGTGGTCGCCTTCCTCGCGCAGCGCGGCTGACGCGTGCTGTTCGGCGCGGATTGGCAGGTCCGTCTGGGGCCGCTGCGGACGGCGGCGGGCACCGTGGTCCTGCGCCCGATCCGTGCGCGCGATGCCCGGCAGTGGTCGCGATTGCGCCTGCTGAACCGGGCTGAGCTGCAGCCCTGGGAGCCCTCGGGTGAGCTCGATTGGACCCGGCGGCACACGGCATCGGCGTGGCCGCCGCTGTGCGCTTCGCTGCGGTCGCAGGCGCGCTCGGGCACGGTGATCCCCTGGGTGATCGAGGTGGACGGGGAGTACGCGGGGCAGATCACGGTCGGCAACATCACGCGCGGGGCCTTGCAGAGCGCCTGGGTGGGGTACTGGGTGGACCGGCGGTTCACCGGCCGCGGGGTGGCCACGACCGCGGTGGCGCTGGCGGTGGATCACTGCTTCCAACGGCTGGGCCTGCACCGGGTGGAGGCCACGGTGCGCCCGGAGAACGCCGGATCCCGTGCGGTGCTGGCGAATTCCGGCTTCCGCGAGGAGGGGATGTTGCGGCGATACCTGCACGTGGACGGCCTGTGGCGCGATCACCTGCTGGTGGCGATCACCGCCGAGGAGGTGGCCGATTCGATGGTCGCCCGGCTGGTGCGGTCGGGTCGCGCACGCTTCTGAGGCTGTGACTCGTGTGACGGAACGAGATTTTTGAGGTTCCGCTACGGCGCGTCGGACCGGATCGCGAGCCCCGGTGAAATAGCCTGGACCGCGACTTACACGGATGTGATCCGTGCTCGACGAACTGCCGGAGGGAGCCGACATGATTCCCCAGACTCTGCTGTGGGTCGGGCTCGTGATCGCGTGGCTGGTGGTGCTGGTGCCGATGCTCGTCGCGCGCCACCCCAAGGTGAACACCGTGACCGATGCGACGCTCAAGACCCGTCTGCTGCATCGCGGCGGATCCGCCAAGCTCGCGCTGCGGCGCAAGATCACGCCCACCGGCACCGCCGACGGTGAGCGCGACGACGCCGAGCTCGACGAGCCGGTCCGCGCGACCGACGATGTCGACGAGCTGGAGGAGGCACACGCCTACGTCGACTCCGATGTCGACGATCTGCCCGCCGCCGGCCCGCTGGACGGCGACACCGTGCCGCTCGTGCCCGTGCGCCGCGCCGCGGTGACCGCGCCGAAGGCCCCCCTCGCACCCGAGCCGGAACTGCACGAGCCCGAACTGCACGACGAGCCCGAGGTCGAGGCGAAGCCCGTCGTCGAGGCGAAGCCCGTCGTCCAGGCCGAGCGCATCGAGGTCGCGGAGATCGTGGACGTCGAGGAGCTCGACGATGCCCTGGAGACCGAGGAGCTCGCCCCCGTCGCCCGCCCTGCGGCCCCGCAGGCGGAGCGCCACGACGAGGACGTCGACGCCGAGATCGATGGTGCCGAGACCGAACTCGCGATCGACGAGCCCGACGAGGTGCCCGCGGACGAGGCGCTGACCGAGGAGGTCGCCCCGGTCTCGCGCGCCGCGGTCGAGCGAGTGGACCCGGCCGGCATCGACGCATCGTCGCGCCGCCGTGGTGGTTTCGACCCCGAGAACGACGCTCGGCTCTCCGAGGCGCGCTACCGGTTTCGGCAGCGCGTGACGCTCGCCCTGGGCGTGCTCGCCGTGGTCGCGCTGGGCGCCGGACTGATGGCCGTGCCCTTCGCCTGGTACGCGCTCGGCGTGCTGGCGCTCGGCCTGGTCGGTTACCTCGCGTACCTGCGCCGCACGGTGCGGATCGAGACCGAGATCCGGCGCCGCCGGATGGCCCGCCTGGAACGCGCGCGCCGCGAGCGTGAGCGCGAGTCCGAGGTGGTCGACGGTGTCCCCGCGCACCTGCGCCGCGGCGGCTGCGTGGTGATGGAGATCGACGACGAGGATCCCGCCTTCGATCACCTGCCGCGCTACCGCGCCGAGGAGTTCGAATTCCTCCGCCCGACCGCTGACCTGCCCGAACCCGTTCAGCGCAAGGTCGGTTAACGGATACTCGACCACCCTTGCTAGAGTGGTCGAGTTCCATCGAGGGGCTATAGCGCAGTTGGTAGCGCGCCTCGTTCGCATCGAGGAGGTCAGGGGTTCGATTCCCCTTAGCTCCACTCCAGGAACACCGGAAGGCCCCCTCCTCGCGGAGGGGGCCTTCTGCGTGCGCGGGGTGGGTACGCTGAGCGCATGGAACCGCCCGTCGGGCACGTCGTTCACCTCGAATCCGCGTTGGGCACGGCGCCGCCCGCGCGCCTGCGGCTCCCGCGGCGGTTGGGCGGTCCGGCCAAGGCCGCGGTGGGCGCAGTGCTCGTGATCGGCGCCGTGATCGCCGCGGTGGGGATCGCATCGCTGTGGACGGCGCAGACGCCGGGGCTGTGGTTCTCGATCCTGTTCACCGTGCTGCTGGGCGGCCTCACCCTCGGTTTCTGGGCGGCCTACCTCGTCTCCTTCGGCTCCGCGGCGCAGGCGCGGCGCGCGGAGGCGGCGTGGGAAGCGGGGTGCGCCACCGCGGTTCCCGCCGACGGCCGCGTCACCGACCGGAAGGTGGCGGTGACCGACACCGGCCGGGTCTCGGGCTTCGACCTCACGATCGCGCTGCCCGACGGTGCCGTCGTGGCCGCCTGGCACGGCCGGGGCGAGCCGATCCTGCAGCCGCAGGTGCCCGGCGTGGGTGCGCCGGTGCGGGTGTGGCGGGCCGACGGTGCCCTCGTGGTCGAGGTGGTCGATCCCACGGTGGTGGTCTCGTGAGCCCGCTGGAAGAGCTTCGGCGGTGGGAGGATTCGGGCGGCACCTGGCGGGTGCTGCGGCGCGGCGACGATGCGGTGACGGTCGCGCTGCTGCGGTGCGACGGCGGTGAGATCGTCGACCGGCTCGAATCCGCTGATCCGGCGCTGCGCGTCTACGTCGCGGTGGACGAGGACTGACTCATGACCCGGGGCATCGCCGCTTCCACGGTGTGCGCCAGGTTCCGTACGGCCTCGGCGATATCGCGGCCGGTGTCCGTGAGCCGGTATTCGGTCAACGGGGGGTTCGTTCCGGCCGAGTACCGAGCAACGAGCCCGTCGTCGACGAGGGTGCGCAGGGTCTGGGTGAGCATGCGGTCGCTGATGCCCTCCACCCGCCGCCGGATCTCGCCGAACCGCTGCGGTTCGACGGTGAGCCGTCCGAGGACCAGGGCCCCCCACCGTCCGGTGACATGTGCGAACACCTGGCGAGAGGGGCAGTTCTTCGCGAAGACGTCGAAGTCTGCCATTTTCTTTACCTTACACGTACGGGAGTATTGCGCTTACGAATCGTCTGTGCTTCTATAGTAGCCACCTAAGCTTGAAGCTTCAACTATATTAGGAGATCTCATGGTCAAGAAGCTGGTCACCGCCCAGTTCTTCTCGCTCACCACCGCCCGCATCATCCTCGGCATCGTCTTCGTCGCCCACGGCTGGCGGTCGATGTTCACCGTCGGCCCCGGTCAGACGGGTCGCTTCTTCGAGTCGCTCGGGATTCCGCTGCCCAACTTCTTCGCCTGGGTCGTCGGCCTCACCGAGCTCTTCGGCGGCGCCCTGCTCATCCTCGGCCTCGCGGTGCCGCTCGTCGCCGTGGCCCTGATCATCGACATGCTGGTGGCCATGTTCACCGTCCACATCGACAAGGGCTTCTTCTCCATGAACGGCGGCATCGAGCTCAACCTGGTCCTGATCGCCGGCCTGCTCGCGGTGGCCGCAGTGCCGCAGACCTCGCTGGGTCTGGATGCGCTGATCCTCAAGAAGAAGCTGGAGAGCTCCAAGTGAAGGTCGTCGTCTTCGGCGCCTCCGGCTACTCCGGATCGGCCATCACCGCCGAGCTCGTCTCGCGCGGTATCGACACGGTGGGCATCGCCCGCTCGATCGACAAGGTCCCGGCCGGCGCCACCGCCGCCTCGGGCGATGTGACGGACGCCGATTTCGTGGCCGATGCCACCGCCGATGCCACCGTGATCGTCTCCGCCCTGCCGACTGCGGCACCGTCGGGCGAGGGCGTCGACCTGCCCACCTCCCTGGCCGACCTCGTGACCGCCGCGCGTGCGGCGGGTGCGCGCCTGGGTGTGGTGGGCGGCGCCGGCAGCCTGCTGGTGGCCGACGGGGGACCGAAGCTGGTGGAGACGCCCGGCTTCCCGGACGCGGTCAAGCCGATCGCGCTCGAACACGACCGCGCGCTGGACTACCTGCGCACCGTCGACGATGTGGACTGGTTCTACCTGAGCCCCGCGGCGAGCTACGGCTCCTTCAACCCCGGCACCAAGCGGGGCGCGTACCGCACCAGCGGCGACCTGCTCCTCACCGATGCCGACGGCAACTCGGAGATCTCCGGTGAGGATTACGCCGTGGCCTTCGTCGATGAGATCGTGACGCCCGCGCACCATCGCGAACGCTTCTCCGTGGCGTACTGACAACCCACCACGACTCGCGCTGCACCGTCGTATTCTGACCCCGGCTACCGAAAGCGGCCGAGGGAGGACGATGGTGCAGCGCGAGCCCGTGTTCCGGGCGGTGGAGGTCCTGGCGAAGGGGATCGTCGGGGCCCAGGGACTGCGGATCGACTACCGCGGGGTGCACAACATCCCCCGCGAGGGCGGCGTGGTGCTGGCCGTGAACCACACCTCGTACGTCGACTTCCTCGAGGCCGGGCTCGTCGCCCGCCGGGCCGGCCGCTGGCCCCGCTACATGATGAAGGCCGAGCTGCGGCGCAACCTGTTCATCGGCTTTCTCATGAAGCACTGCAAGGCGATCGGTGTCGACCGCGAGCACGGCGCCGAGAGTTACCACGAGGCGGTCGCCGCACTGGAGTCCGGCGAGGCCGTGATCGTCTATCCCGAGGCCACCATCAGCCGCAGCTTCGAGCTCAAGGAGTTCAAGACGGGCGCGGCGCGGATGGCACTCGAGGCGGATGTGCCGATCGTTCCCATCGCGATCTGGGGCACCCAGCGGATCTGGTCCAAGGGCACCGAGCGCAGGCCGGGGAGGCACCGGTATCCGGTGGTGGTGCAGGTGGGCGAGGCCCTCGAACCGCACGGATCACCCGACGATCCCGCCGCCGTCGCCGCGCTCACCGAACGACTGCGCGCCGCGATGGGCAAGGAGCTGCTGCTCGCCCAGGCCGGGTTCCCGGCGCCCGCCGGTGAGGCGTGGGTGCCGGCCCGGCTCGGCGGCGGCGCACCGGCGCCCGACGTGGCTGCTGAGCTGGAGCGCGAGGAGTTCGCGCAGCGGCGGGCCCGGCGTGCGGCCCGCGCGGCCAAGAAGTCGTCATAAAGACGGATATGGTGCAGGTCACTCCGGGTTGGTAGGTTTGCCGGGATCGATCGTCAGCGACGGAGGAGACCTATGACGCAGCCGCCGAACTACCCCGGCGACAACCAGGGCGGCTTCCCGCCGCCGCAGGATCCGCAGCAGCCGGGCGGCCAGCCGGGGCAGGGATTCCCGCCCCCGCCGCAGCAGCCCGCTCCCGGCTTCCCGCCGCCGCAGGGCGCGCAGGGCTTCCCACCGCCGCAGGGTGCGCAGGGTTTCCCGCCGCCGCAGCCGGGGCAGGGCTACCCGCCCCCGCCCGCCGGTGGCTACCCGCCCGTGCAGGGCGGCTACGGTGCCCCGTACGGCGGCGGCCCGCAGAAGTTCAACCTGGGTAACGGCTTCTCCTGGGCCTGGAACAAGTTCACCAAGAATGCGCTCGCGCTGATCGTTCCCGTCATCGTGTACGGCATCATCCTCGGCGTCATCGCCGGCGTCGGCTACTCGCTGGTGTACTCGAACGGCCTCGACAGCGTGACCACCGATGACTCGGGGAACATGACGGCGGCCCTGAACCAGACGGGCACAGTCGAAGCGATCATCTTCTCGTTGATTCTGACGGTGGTCGCCTACCTCATCACCGCTGCGTACGTCTCGGGGCTGTTCGATATCGCCGACGGCAAGCAGGTGGGCATCGGCTCGTTCTTCAAGCCCCGCAATGCGGGCCAGGCCATCCTGACTGCCGCGGTGCTCGGCCTCGTGGCCGGGCTCGTCGGTTCGATCCCCTACGTGGGCTTCATCTTCCAGATCGTGGTCGGGTTCATCGCCACCTTTGCGATCCTCGTGGTCGTCGACCGCGGCGTCTCGCTGGCCGATGGCGTGAAGCAGGGCCTCGATGTGATCAAGCGTGACGTGGGCAATTCGATTCTCGTCGTCGTTGTCGCCGGTCTTCTCGTCCTGGTCGGATCGATGTGCCTCGTCGGCTCGCTCATCGCTGTTCCGGTGGCGGGCCTGCTGCTGGTGAACGCCTACCGCCTGATCTCGGGCGGCCAGGTGGCTCCGGCCACCCCGTAGCGACAGACGAAACGGCCCGCCCCGTGTTTCGGGGCGGGCCGTTTCATGTCTCGGACCGCACGGGGGTGTTGCGCCACTTGATATGTTTGCTGCGATAAACAGTTCAATGACGGAGGAGACTTTATGACGCAGCCGCCGAACTACCCCGGCGACAACCAGGGCGGGGTGCCGCCCCAGGACCCGCAGCAGCCGGGCGGACAGCCGGGGCAGGGGTTCCCTCCGCCGCAGCAGCCCGGACAGGGCTTCCCGCCGCCGCAGGGCGCGCAGGGCTTCCCGCCTCCGCAGCAGGGTGCCGGTTATCCGCCGCCCGCCGGTGGTTACCCGCCCGCGCCGGGCGGCTACGGCGCCCCGCAGACGCAGTACAGCGTGGGCGACGCGTTCAGCTGGGCGTGGAACAAGTTCACCAAGAACGCCTGGCCGCTGATCGGTGCCGCGCTGGCCTTCGCCGTCATCATGGCGGTCGTGAGCTCGCTCGTGTATTGGGTCTTCTCGCTGACGATCACCAACGTGCAGGAGGTCGACTACGACGACGGGTCGGTCGGGTACACCGGCGACCTCACCGCGGGGTCGTACGTGACGGGCATCATCGGGATCGCGGTGATCGTGTACCTCGCGTTGCTCATCCAGGCCTCGTACACCACCGGACTGTTCGACATCGCGGACGGCCGCAAGGTCACCGTCGGCTCGTTCTTCAAGCCGCGCAACTTCGGCTCCGCCGCGGGCGCCTCCGTCCTGGTGACGCTGGCGCTGATCGTCGGCTACATCCTCTTCATCATCCCGGGCATCATCGCCGCCTTCTTCCTGGCGTACTCGGTGCTGTTCGCGGTGGATAAGAACATCGGTGGCGGCGCGGCGCTCAAGGCGAGCTTCAACGCCGTCAAGGCGAACGCGGGCAACTCGATCCTCACCACCTTCCTCGCGGGTCTGGTCTCGGCCCTGGGCGCGGTGCTCTGCTACGTCGGCGCACTGGTCACCGGCCCCCTCGGGCAGCTGGTGCAGATCTACGCCTACCGCACCCTCACCGGTGGGCAGGTCGCACCGAAGACGCAGTAGTCCTCGGACGTCGCACAGCGGCCCGTTCCACCTCGGTGGGGCGGGCCGTTCGCGTTCTCAGGCCAGGAAATCGAGCACTGCGCGATGGAAACGGGCCGGCGCCTCGCGGTGCACGGTGTGCCCGCCGCCCAGTTCGCGGAACTCACCGTGCGGCAAGGCATCGGCCACCAGGCGCAGGTGCTCGGGCTTGAGGAAATCGAGGGGGCCGCCGGAGATCACCAGCGCCGGCTGCGGCGTGCTCGCCACCCGCTCCCACCACGTAGGGTCCGGATCGAACTGCGGCAGCACCGAATCCATCATGGTCTTGTCGAAATTGACCAGCGCGCCCGGTGATTGCACCACCTGCTTGACCGCCAGGCGCAGCCGCCGTGCCGTGATCGGTGCATCCATCGATTCCGGCACCTGGTCCGCGTGCTGGGGCAGCGGGGGCATCTCCTCGAGCACCAACCGGCGTACCGCATCCGGCCGCCGCCAGGCCAGGCGCAGCGCGGTCTGCCCGCCCAGGGAATGGCCCACCACATCGAACCGGTCCAGGCCCAGCTCGTCCACCACCCGCTCGGCGTCCGCGGCGAGTTCGTCGAGCAGATACTCGGGGGAGTGGTCGCTGCCGCCGTGACCCCGCTGGTCGTAGGTGATCGCCGGGCGGCCCGCGGCGCGCAATGCCCGCGCCGTGCGGCGCCAGGTCCGGTGGTCGGCGGCCATCCCGTGGATCAGCACCACCGGCGGGCCCGACGGTGCCTCCACCTCGCGGCGCTGCGCGCGCAATCGCACGTCGCCGGACCGGATGTAGTGGTGTCGCACCCGGTCCATCGTGCCACTCATCCCAGGGCGTAGCTCAGCGCGATACACACCCCGGTGCCCGCGACGATGCTGAGCACCGCGTTCCGGCGGGCCAGGTGCACGGCGGCGGTGGCCGCCACTCCCGCGAGCTGGGGAATGCCGTGCGCCGAGGCCGCGTAGTCGACCGACGCCAGGCAGTACGCGGCCAGCACGATCGCCGCACCGGCGGGCATCCAGCGACCGAAGTCCGCCAGGAGGGGAGAACCGCGCAGCACGCTCGCCAGGCCGAACGGGGCGAGGCGCAGCGCGAAGGTCACCGCCGCGGTCACGGCGACCCCCGCGAGCAGATAGGAGACGCTAGGCATCGGCCAGCTCCTTCTCCCGCACCGCGGTTGCGGATCGACGACCGGCGTAGTGCCGCACCATCAGCAGGCCCGCGAAGGCGGCCATCGCCACCAGCAGCATCGCGCCCGGGGTGAGGGTCACGCCGATCACCGCCGCGCCCACCGCGAGCGCCGCGGTCACGCGGTCCCGGTCCGCGCGGTAGGCGTCGATCACCAGCACCACGAACAGCGCGGTGAGCACGAAATCCACGCCGGGAACGTCCTTGAGGAAGGCGCCGCCGGCGAGCGCGCCGCACAGCGAACCGGTGACCCACGATCCGTGCAATCCGGCTTGGGTCACCAGGATTCGACGCCCCGTCATCGTGCCCGACGGTGCCGTGGTCACCAGCACGTAGGCCTCGTCGACGAGGGCGTACACGCTGTAGGTCTTGGCGATCCGGCCCGTCACGGCGTGCAGCGGGAAGGTGAGGCCGTAGAACAGGTGGCGCGAGTTGACCAGGAAGGTGGTGGCGGCGATCGCCGCCAAAGGCGTGGCGGCGGCGAGCATTCCGACGAGCAGGAACTCGACCGAACCCGCCAGCACCACGGCGGAGGTGATCGGGGCCATCCACCAGGGGAGCCCGTTGCTGGTGACGACGACACCGAATCCGAGGCCCAGCACGAACAATCCGAACCAGACGACGGCGACGCGGGAGGGAACCTTCACGAAGAACAATCCTATTTCGAACTTCGCGCAATAGGGTTGCCAATATTCGCCCAGAGTGCGAGAAGTGCGCAATAATAGTGCGATGGATTCCCTCGATCGAGCAATTCTGGACGAGCTGGTCCGGGATGGGCGCCTGACCAACCAGGAACTGGCGCACCGGGTGGGCCTCACACCGGCGCCGTGCCTGCGGCGCGTGCGCCGGCTGGAGGCCGACGGCGTGATCACCGGCTACACGGCCGTCCTCGACCCCGCCGCGCTCGGCAAGGGATTCGAGGTGCTGATCAACGCCGACCTCTCGGCCAACGACCGGGCTTCGGTGGAGGCCTTCGAATCCCGGGTCGCCGCGATGGAGGAGGTGATCGAGGTGCGCCGCATGTTCGGGCTGCCCGACTACCTGATCCGGGTCCGCGTCGCGGATGCCGAGGCCTTCGAGAAGTGGCTCACCACCCACCTCATGGGCGACCCCGCCATCGTCCGGGTGGATTCGAGGATGACGATGAAGGTGGTCAAGTGAGCGAGGCCCCCGACGGTGCGGTGGCCGCCCGCATGCTCGCGGCGGTGTGGCCGGGTGCCACCGTGGAGCCGCTGCTGGAGAGCGAGAACGCCACGTACCGCGTGCGCGGCGGCGAACGTCCCGCCGTGCTGCGGCTGCACCGGCCCGGCTACCAGAACGATGCCGCGATCGTGTCCGAGCTGGACTGGATCGATGCCCTGCGGCGCGCCACCGATGTGTCCCTCGTCGAGCCCCTCACCACATCGGGCGGGCGCATCCTCGCCGATCCCGCGACCCGCCGCCGCGCCGTGCTGTTCGCCGAGGTACCCGGCGGCCCCGTTCCCGACGATCAGCTCGACGCGGCGCATTTCGCCGCCCTGGGGGCGATCGCGGCCACCTTCCATCACCACGCCGAGCGCTGGACCCGCCCGGTGGGATTCACCCGATTCTCCTGGGACGTCGACGACACCATCGGACGCCGCCCGCGGTGGGGGGACTGGCGCACGGGGCTGGGTGTGACCGCGGCGCACCGTCGCGCGATCGCCCCGGCGGCCGCCCGCGCGGCGGAACGGATCGACGCCCTCGGGCGCACCCCCGACCGGTACGGGCTGATCCACGGCGATCTGCGGGCCGCGAACCTGATCACCGCGGGTGACGGATTCACCGTGATCGACTTCGACGACAGCGGGTTCGGCTGGCACCTCTTCGAATTCGCGGCGGCCACCTCCTTCGTCGAGACCGATCCGCGGCTGCCCGCGTGGGCGAGCGCGTGGATCGCGGCGTATCGCGGAGGGCGTGATCTCCCCGCGGAACACGAGGCGCTCCTCGCCGATTTCGTGATCCTGCGGCGTTTGCAATTGCTGGGTTGGCTGGGCACTCACGGGCATGCGCTGGAAGCGGATCCGGCTTTTGCGGACGGCACCGCCGAACTGGCGCAGGCGTACCTGGGCGGGCGGCTACTGTGAGCGCGTGAGCTTCCCGGAATCGGTCGCCGCGCACGTGGTGCGCTACGGCGGCACCTTCGCGCCCCTGCCCATCGACCGCGCCGAGGGCACCTACGTGTACTCGGGTGATCGCCGCTGGCTCGACTTCACCTCCGGCCAGATGAGCGCGATCCTCGGGCACAGCCATCCGGCGATCGTGGACACCGTGCGCCGCGAGATCGGCACCCTCGATCACCTCTTCTCGGGGATGCTCTCGCCACAGGTGGTGACGCTGGCGGAGCGGCTCGCCGCCACCCTGCCCGCGCCACTGAGCCACGTGCTGCAACTGACCACCGGCGCCGAGTCCAACGAGGCCGCACTGCGGATGGCCAAGCTGTACACCGGCAAGCACGAGATCGTCAGCTTCTCCAAGTCCTGGCACGGCATGACCGCCGGCGCCGCCGCGGCCACCTACTCGTCGGGGCACAAGGGCTACGGCCCCACCGCGCCCGGCAACTTCGCCCTGCCCACGCCGAACGCCTACCGCTCGCGGTTCGTGGACGCCGCGGGCAAGTACGACTGGGAGTCGGAGTTGGACTTCGGCTTCGAGCTCATCGACGCGCAGTCCACCGGGTCGCTCGCCGCGTGCCTGGTGGAGCCGATCCTCAGCTCCGGCGGCATCATCGACGTGCCCGTCGGCTACCTCGCGGCCCTGCGGCGCAAGTGCGACGAGCGGGGCATGCTGCTCATCGTCGACGAGGCGCAGACCGGCCTGTGGCGCACCGGCGCCGCGTACGCCTTCGAACGCGACGGCATCGTCCCCGACATCCTCACCCTCTCCAAGACCCTCGGCGCGGGGCTGCCCATCGCCGCCGTGGTGACCAGCGCCGAGATCGAGCGGGTGTGCCACGAGCGCGGTTTCCTGTTCTTCACCACGCACGTCAGCGATCCGATGGTGGCCGCGGTCGCGACAACGGTGCTCGACGTCCTGGGCGATGGCGTCGACGACGGGGTCGCCCGGGAGGTCGCCGCCCGCGGCGCCCGGCTGCGCGCGGGACTCGATGAGCTCGCACGGCGGCACGAGGCCATCGGCGACGTCCGCGGCCGCGGACTCATGCAGGGCATCGAACTGGTCACCGACCGCGACACCAAGGAACCGGCCAACGAGCTGGGGAAGCTGGTCACACAGCGCTGCTACGACCGCGGGCTGCACATGAACGTGGTGCAGCTGCCCGGCATGGGCTCGATCTTCCGGATCGCGCCGCCGCTCACCGCCACCGACGCCGAGCTCGACGACGGCCTCGCCATCCTCGATTCCGCCCTGACCGGATAGGCGGCGCCGGCCGGTCGGTACCGCTCCTGTGTGACTCTCCGATTCTGTCCGCACCGGACAAGTTGTCCGGTGCGGACGAAATCCGAGAGTCGTTCGTCACTGTGGGCCCTGCGGCGTACCCTCGGCGCAACGCTGGACTTCGGGGGGAGCCATGCACAATTTCGTGGAACGGACGACGCCGAAACGCGATCGGCTGTTGCAGTTCACTGCGGCGCGGGTCGGTCTCGACATCGTGCTGCGGGACGGGTTCGGCGCGGTGAGCCTGACCCGGATCGCCGAACTGCTCACTGTCACCGCGGACTTCGAGGTGTCCGAGCGAACCCTGCGCAGGCGCTACGGCACTCCGGCCAGGCTGATCTTCGGCGCGCCGTGGTGGCTCCCCGACCCGTACGCCGCCGCGGCGCGGGTGTTGCACCCACGCCCGCTGCCGCAGGGACCGGTGTGGCCCACGGGCCCGGATGCCGACGCCGCCTCAGTGATCGAGGGTGACGATTTCGAATGGCCGTCCGCCGAGTTCTTCACCGCCGCCGGCATCGCGGATCCGCTCGGCGATCTCGACTACGCATCACCGTGTCCGATCTCGCTCCGGGACTTCCTGCACGACCTGCACATCGTGGAGTCGGCGCATCTCCTGGGCGGTGATGTCGCCCGGCGCCTCGCGGCGATTCGTGCACTCGCGGGCGACGAACCCGACGTCGGAGCGTGGCTGGCGGCAGCGACGCAAGCCCACGTCGAGCGGCTCGCTCCCGTCCTCGCCACGGTGTTCGGCCTCGCAGGTCACAGCGCAGCCCTGGCGGCCCACGCCTATGCCGGCGCCGCCCGGGAACTGGAACCGGCCCTGTCGGCGCTGGCGGTAGCCCGTTCCCGCCTCGGCGGGGGAGACCGCGACGCCGATGTGCGCGGGGCGGGAGCCGCGCTGCACCGCGCCCGGGCGGAGGTGTTCGCGCAGTTCACCGAGATTCTGTCCGTCACGGACAGAATCCGAGAGCCGTCGGAACGGGGCACCGTCGTCTCCGTGGGCGGGCCCGATGCGGGGCTGCCCTTCCGCCGCCGCGGGCTCTGATGTCGGTCAGGGCACGAAGCGGTAGCCCATTCCGGGCTCGGTGACGAAGTACCGCGGGTGGGCCGGGTCGGGTTCCAGTTTGCGGCGCAGCTGGGCCAGGTACACGCGCAGGTAGTTGGTCTCGCGCGAGTACGACGGGCCCCACACCTCGTGCAGCAGGGTCTGCTGCGAGACCAGCCGATCGGCGTTGCGCACCAACAGGTCCACGATCTTCCATTCGGTGGGCGTGAGCCGCACCGGCTTACCGTCGCGGGTCACCGTGCGGGCCTCGAAGTTCACCTCGAAGGCGTCGGTGGTCACCGGGGCGGGGGCATCCACCAGCCCGGTGCGGCGGACCTGCGCCCGCACCCGGGCGAGGAACTCGTCCATGCCGAAGGGTTTGGTCACGTAGTCGTCGGCGCCGGCGTCCAGCGACTCCACCTTGTCGTCGCTGCCGTGCCGCGCCGACAGCACGATCACCGGCGAGGCGCAGAACTCGCGCAACTTCGACAGCACCGTGACCCCGTCGATATCGGGCAGGCCCAGGTCGAGGATCACCACATCGGGTGTGCGCTCGCGCGCGATCTGCAGCGCCGACCGGCCGTCGCCCGCCGTCTCCACCTCGTACCCGCGGGCCTTGAGGTTGATCCGCAGCGTGCGGCAGATCGCCGGCTCGTCATCGACCACCAGAACGAACGTCACGACATCTCCTTCGCATCCGGTGAAACCGGCTGTGCCGCCGGTAGGTCGACGATCATCGTGAGGCCGCCACCCGGGGTGTCCTCCGCGGTGATCGTGCCACCCATGGCCTCGGTGAGACCGCGCGCCACCGCCAGGCCCAGACCCACACCATTGCCCGCGGGTGCATCGCCCATCCGCTGGAAGGGCGCGAACATCGTCTCGCGCTGCGCCTCCGGGACACCGGGACCGTGATCGCGCACGTGCACCTGCAGGCGATCGCCGTCCGGGGTGTGCACCCCGGACACACCCACCGTGACCGGCGTGCCGTCCGAGTGCCGCACCGCGTTCTCCACCAGATTCGCCAGCACCCGCTCCAGCAGGCCGGGATCGGCCATCGCGGTGGGCGCATCGTCGGCGAACTCGAACGACAGATCGGCATCGGGGAGCGCGGTCCAGATCGCGGGCAGCACCTCCTCGATCCCCACCTCGCGGGTGAGCAGGGTCAGCGAATCCGATTCCAGCCGCGACATGTCCAGCAGATTCCCCACCAGGGAATCGAGCCGGTCGGCGCTCTCCTCGATGGTCTCCAGCAGATCGGCCTCGTCCTGCTCGGACCACTCCACATCGTCGCTCCGCAGCGAGGTGACGGCCGCCTTGATCCCGGCCAGCGGGGTGCGCAGATCGTGGGAGACCGCGCTCAGCAGCGCCGTTCGGGCACGGTTGCCCTCGGCGAGGGCCCGCGCCTGGCTCGCCGCGGCCGTCAGCGCATCCCGGTCCATCCGCGCCGCGGCGTGCGCCGCGAAAGCCACCAGCAGTCCGTGCTCGGACGCCGACAGCGGGGCGCCGTTCACGGCGAGCGCGACGGTATCGCCGATCACCGAGGCGTCCGTCGCGTCCTCCGGGGTCGACGGGGCGTCACCGTCGGAGTACACCACCGTCCACGGGTCCGACGGGGTCTCGCGCCGCAGCAGCGAGGCACCGCGCAAGCCGAACGTGGACACCGCCTCGTCGAGCAGGGCGGGCAGCTCGTCGTCGGCGGCCAGCAGTGTGTCCGCCAGACCCGACAGCACGTCCGCCTCCGCCCGTGCCCGTGCCGCGCGGGCCGTCTGCCGCGCGGCCAGCGAGACCACGCTGGCCACGGCTATCGCGGTGAGCACGAACATCACCACCGCGAAGACGTTCTCCCCGGACGACACCGTGAACGTGTAGAGCGGCGGAGCGAAGTAGTAGTTGAGCAGCACCGAGCCCAGCAGCGCCGCCGGCACCGCCGGGCGGATGCCGCCCACCAGGGCCACCGCCACCGTCAGCATCAGGTACAGCATCAGCTCGGTGGCGAAGGAGTGGTAGTCGCGGGTGTTGGCGAGCACCGCGGTGAGCGCCGGCGGACCGGCGAGCGCCAGCACCCAGCCGGCGATGGTGCGCCGCTTTCCCAGGAGCGCCGAATCGGAGCGATCCAACCGGGGCAGGCCGCGGCGGCGCTGCGCGCCCGCGGCGCGCTCGTGCGTCACCACGTTCACGTCGATATCGCCCGAACCGTCGATCACCGCGTCCGACACCGATCGCCGGAACAGCGACGCGATCGGACGGTGCCGCGACTGGCCCAGCACGATCCGGGCCGCATTGATCGACTGCGCGTACTGCAGGATCGCCGCGGCCACATCGTCGCCGGTCACGATCTGGAAGGTGCCGCCGAGGGATTCGGTGAGCTGCCGCAGCTGCGTGAGGGCGGCGGGGGAGGCGCCGGACAGGCCGTCGCTGCGCGCTACGTACAGGGCCTTCAACTCACCGCCCGCGCCCTTCGCGGCGAGCCGGGCACCGCGCCGCAGCAGGGTGGTGCCCTCCGGCCCGCCGGTCAGGGCCACCACGGTGCGATCCCGGGTGGGCCACACCGTGGAGATGCCCTGCGCGGAGCGGTACTGCTCCAGCTTCTCGTCCACCCGGTCGGCCAGCCACAGCAACGCGAGTTCCCGCAGCGCCGTGAGGTTTCCGACCCGGAAGAAGTGGGAGAGCGCGGCGTCCACCTTCGCCGGCGCGTAGATGTTGCCGTGCGCCATGCGGCGGCGCAGCGCCTCCGGCGTCATGTCCACCAGCTGCACCTGATCGGCCGCGCGCAGGACCGCGTCCGGGATGGTCTCGCGCTGGCGCACGCCCGTGATCGACTCGACCACATCGCCCAGCGACTCGAGGTGCTGGATGTTCACCGTAGTGATCACGGTGATCCCCGCCTCGAGCAGTTCGACGATGTCCTGCCAGCGCTTCTCGTTGCGGGAGCCGGGGGTGTTGGTGTGCGCCAGCTCGTCGACCAGGGCCACGGTGGGATGGGCCGCGATCACCGCGTCGGTGTCCATCTCCTCCAGCACCGCGCCGCGGTACTCCATGCGCCGCCGGGGGATCACGTCCAGCCCCATGAGCTGCGCCTCGGTCTGCGGCCGGCCGTGCGTCTCCACGTAGCCCACCACCACCGAGGTGCCGCGCGAGGCCCGTCGAGCACCCTCGGTGAGCATGGCGTAGGTCTTGCCCACGCCGGGAGCGGCGCCGAGGTAGACGCGCAACTGCCCCTTCGGCATTGGTCCCCTTCTTACGTCCGCAGTTACTTCCCGGTAGTGCTGAGCGCGAGGTTCAGATTCACCACATTAACCCGTTCCTGGCCCAGATAGCCCAGCTGACGGCCCTGCGTGTGCGTGCCGACCAGCGCGGACACCTGCTCGGCGCTCAGCCCGCGCGCTTTCGCGACCCGGGCCACCTGCTGCCGCGCGTACGCGGGGGAGATGTACGGATCCACACCGGAGAAGCTGGCGGTCACCGCATCGGCGGGAACCTCGGACGGGGCCACGGGCTTTCCCGGGACGGAGTCCTCGGCCGCCACCTTCGCGCGGCGCTCCTCGATCAGCGCCACCAGCTTGTCGCTGAACGGGCCCAGATTGGTGCCGCCGGTGGCGGTGGTGTCGTACTCGGACGCCGAGGGACGCGCGTGGAACCACTGCGGACCGTCGAAGGGCTGCGCGAGCAGCGCCGAGCCGACCACCTGCCCGTCGCGTTCGATCTGCGAGCCGTTGGCCGCGCCCGAGAAGGCCACCTGCCCCACGCCCCAGATCACCAGGGGGAACAGGCCACCGAGGATCACGGTGAGCACGAGAAGCATGCGCAGCCCGGCGAGCAACTGGCGCGGGGCGGTGGTGAAGACGTCGTTCATGTGTCGTCCCTTTCTAGGACAGGCCCGGTAGTAGCGAGACCACGAGGTCGATCAGCTTGATCCCGATGAACGGCACGATGATGCCGCCGAGGCCGTAGATCGTCAGGTTGCGGGCGAGCAGCTTGTCGGCCGCCTTGGCCGTGTACTTCACGCCCCGCATCGCGAGCGGGATCAGCGCCACGATGATCAGCGCGTTGAAGATCACCGCCGACAGGATCGCCGACTGCGGGCTGGACAGCCGCATCACGTTGAGCACGTCCAACTGCGGCGCCAACGGCACGAACATCGCGGGGATGATCGCGAAGTACTTCGCGACGTCGTTGGCGATGGAGAACGTGGTCAGCGCGCCGCGGGTGATGAGCAGCTGCTTGCCGATCTCCACCACGTCGATCAGCTTCGTCGGATCGGAGTCCAGGTCGATCATGTTCCCGGCCTCCTTCGCGGCGGAGGTGCCCGTGTTCATCGCGACGCCCACATCGGCCTGCGCCAGCGCGGGCGCGTCGTTGGTGCCGTCGCCGGTCATCGCGACCAGCCGGCCGCCCTCCTGCTGCCGCTTGATTAGCGCCAGCTTGTCTTCCGGGGTGGCCTCGGCGAGGTAATCGTCGACGCCCGCCTCCTCGGCGATGGCCTTCGCGGTGAGCGGATTGTCGCCCGTCACCATCACGGTGCGGATGCCCATGGCGCGCAACTGCGCGAAGCGGTCCGCCATGCCCTCCTTGACGACGTCCTTGAGGTGCACCACGCCGTGCAACTGCGGGGCCGCACCGGGCTGCGCGTAGGCCACCACCAGCGGGGTGCCGCCGGACGCGGAGATCTCGTCCACGATCAGCCGGGTGTCCACGGCGCCCAGCGTCTCGGTGTCACCGTGCTCGGTGGCCACCCACGAGAGCACGGCGGCGGACGCGCCCTTGCGCACCCGGGTGCCGTCGGGCAGGTCCACACCGGACATGCGGGTCTGCGCCGTGAACGGGACGACGGTGCCGATCTGCACGGTCGGCGCCTCGTGGCCCTGCGCCTCGGCGAGGTCCACGATGGAACGCCCCTCGGGCGTCTCGTCGGCCAGCGAGGCCAGCAGCGCGTTGCCCGCGAGGGTGTGCTCGGTGACGCCCGCGACGGGGTGGAAGGACGTGGCGCGCCGGTTGCCGTAGGTGATGGTGCCGGTCTTGTCGAGCAGCAGGGTCGAGACATCGCCCGCGGCCTCCACGGCGCGGCCCGATTTCGCGATCACGTTGCGCTGCACCAGCCGGTCCATGCCCGCGATGCCGATCGCCGAGAGCAGCGCACCGATCGTGGTGGGGATCAGGCACACCAGCAGGGCCACCAGCACCACGATGTCGATCTGGCCGCCGGAGTAGATCGCCATCGGCTGCAGCGTGGCCACGGCCAGCAGGAAGATGATGGTGAGCACCGTCAGCAGGATGTTGAGCGCGATCTCGTTCGGCGTCTTCTGCCGGTTCGCGCCCTCCACGAGGCCGATCATCCGGTCGATGAAGCTCTTACCGGGCTCGGTCTTGATCTCCACCACGATCCGGTCGGACAGCACGCGGGTGCCGCCGGTGACGGCGCACCGGTCGCCGCCGGATTCCCGCACCACGGGCGCGGATTCGCCGGTGATGGCCGATTCGTCGACCGTGGCCATGCCCTCGACCACGTCGCCGTCGCCCGGGATCACCTCGCCGGCCTCGACGATCACCTGATCGCCCACGTGCAGCTGCGAGCCGGGCACCTGCTCCTCGCCGGTCGCGGTCCTGCGGCGCGCGACGGTCTCCGTCTTCGCCTTGCGCAGGGATTCCGCCTGCGCGCGGCCGCGGCCCTCGGCCACCGCCTCGGCGAGGTTCGCGAACAGCACCGTGGCCCAGAGGAAGACGGTGACCGACCAGGCGAACACCGAGGGGTTCACGATGGCGAGTGCGGTGGTGTACACCGACGACAGCCACACCACGAAGACCACCGGCTGGCGGATCTGCGTGCGGGGATCGAGCTTGGCGACCGCGCGGGGGAGCGCGGACTTCAGTTCAGCCGGGCTGAGCGCAGCGCTCACCGGGTCACCTCCGAGATCGGCGCGAGCGCGAGGGCGGGGACGAACGTGAGTCCGGCCACCAGCACCACGACGCCCACGGTGAGGCCCACGAACAGCGGGCGATGGGTGGGAATGGTTCCCGCGGTGGTCGGCACGGGCTGCTGCTTCGCGAGCGCACCCGCGAGGGCGAGGATCGCGACCATCGGCGCGAACCGGCCGAGCAGCATCGCCGCGCCGAGCGTGTAGTTGAACCACGGGGTGTCCACCGACAGGCCCGGGAAGGCGCTGCCGTTGTTGTTGGCGGCGGAGGCGAAGGCGTACAACACCTCCGACAGGCCGTGCGGCCCGTCGTTGGCCATCGCGGCGGTGCCCTGGTCCTGGATCACCGTGGACGCGGTGCCCACCAGCACGAGCGCCGGCATCACCAGGATGTACAGCGCCGCCAGGGTGATCTCCTGCCGGCCGATCTTCTTGCCGAGGTACTCGGGGGTGCGGCCCACCATGAGACCGCACAGGAACACCGTGAGCACGGCGATCACCAACATCCCGTACAGGCCCGAGCCCACGCCACCGGGGCTGACCTCACCGAGCAGCATGTTCACCAGGGCGGCACCGCCGGCCCCGGGAGTGAGACTGTCGTGCGAGGCGTTCACCGCGCCGGTCGAGGTACTCGTGGTGGCCGTCGCGAACAGCGATGTGCCCCACTGCCCGAACTGCAACTCCTGGCCCTCCAGCGGGGCGCCGGCCGCGCGCGGCGCGGTGCCCTGCCCGGCGAGCTGCGACCACGTCGAGATCGCCAGCGAGACCGAGAAGATCACGCCCATCGCGCCGAGGATCGCGTAGCCCTGCCGGTGGCTGCCCACCAGATTGCCCAGCATGCGCGGCAGCGCCACCGGGATGAGCAGGATGAGGAAGATCTGGAACAGATTGGTCGCGGCCGTCGGGTTCTCGAACGGGTGCGCCGAGTTCGCGTTGAAGTAGCCGCCGCCGTTCGTGCCGAGGAGCTTGATCACCTCCTGCGAGGCCACCAGGCCGCCCGTGAGCACCTGCTTGCCGCCGTCGATGGTCGCGATGTCGTGCCGCTGCCACAGCGTCTGCACCACGCCCTGCGCCATGAGGATCACCGCGCCGATCACCGAGATCGGCAGCAGCACCCGCAGCGTGATCCGGGTCAGGTCCACCCAGAAGTTGCCCAGCCGGTCGGTGCGCGAGCGCACGAAGCCGCGGATCAGCGCCACCGCCACGGCGATGCCGACGGCGGCGGAGACGAAGTTCTGCACCGCGAGGCCCACGGCCTGCGCGATCAGGTTCGCCATCGACTCGCCGCCGTACCACTGCCAGTTGGTGTTGGTGACGAACGAGATCGCGGTGTTGAGCGCCTCGTCGAAACGCCACTGCCGCGGCGCGAAACCGGGCAGCCAGCCCTGCACCAGCAGCAGGGTCGTGAGCCCGATGATGCTCACCGCGCTGAACGCCAGCGCGGCCACCGCGTAGGTGCGGTAGCCCTGCTCGGCCTCCGGATCGGCGCCGACCACCTTGTACACGACCTTCTCCACGCGCCAATGCCGCGGAGTGGTCACCACGTGCGCCAGGTAGTCACCGAGCGGTCGGTAACAGATCGCCAGCGCGGCGACCAGCGTGAGAATCGTCAGAATGCCCGACGAGGTGTTCCCCATCAGAACTGCTCCGGGCGCAGCAGCGCGTACAGCAGGTACGCGAGGGTGAGGATCGCGGCCCCGAGGGCCAACGCGTTGGAGATGTCCATGGCCTCCACCTGACACCCCGAATCGGACGACAACGCCCGTCGTTAACGGCCCCCATGCGGGTCTTAACGACTTCTTGACGGATAATTCCTCGGTGACCGAACCCGCCGCCCTCGCATCCGAACGGCAGCGGATTCCGCCCGAGGTGTGGGTGCTGGTCGCGGCCAGTTTCGTGATCGCCCTCGGCTACGGCGTGGTGGCCCCCGCGCTGCCCGCCTTCGCCCGCACCTTCGACGTGGGCATCACCGCGGCCTCCGCCGTGGTGAGCGTCTTCGCGATCATGAGGCTCGCCTTCGCGCCCGCCACCGGACCGCTGGTGCGGCGGCTCGGCGAGCGCTCGATCTACATGGCGGGCCTGCTGATCGTCGCGGCGTCCACCCTCGCGGTGGCCTTCGCGCAGACCTACTGGCAGTTGTTGCTCTTCCGCGGCCTGGGCGGAGTGGGCTCGGTGATGTTCACGGTGTCCGCGATGGGCCTGATGATCCGCATCGCCCCGTCCGAGATCCGCGGCCGGGTGGCCGGCGTCTACTCGTCGAGTTTCGTGCTGGGCGGCATCTGCGGCCCACTGCTGGGCGGCGCGCTGGTGGGCTTCGGCCTGCGGGTGCCCTTCGTGGTCTACGCCGCCGCGCTGGTGATCGCGACCGCGGTGGTGTGGTTCGCGCTGCGCAACTCGCAGCTGGCCCAGCCCTCGGCCGACGACGCCGGACCGGGGACGACGGTGCGCGAGGCCCTCGGCGATTCCGCCTACCGCGCGGCGCTGTTCACCGCCGTGATCTACGGCTGGGTGTTCTCCATGCGCGTCTCGCTGCTGCCGCTCTTCTTCGGCGACGTGCTGCACCAGCCCGCCGCGATCGCCGGCTACGCCCTCGCCGCCTATGCGCTGGGGGACGTGCTGGCCATGTTCCCCGCCGGCCGCGCCTCCGATCGGTTCGGCCGCCGCCCGTTCATCGTGACCGGCATGCTGGTGATCGCCGTGGGTACCGCGGCGCTCGGCTTCACCGATTCGGTGCTCGTGGCCTTCCTCGTCACCGTGGTCGCCGGCTTCGGCACCGGCCTGGTGGCGCCCACGATCCAGGCCTCGCTGGCCGATGTGCTGCACGGCAAGGGCCGCGGCGGCAGCGCCCTCTCGGCCTACCAGATGGCGCAGGACGCGGGCACCATCAGCGGCCCCCTGCTGGCCGGCGCCATCGCCCAGTTCTTCGGCTACACCTGGGCGTTCGTGGTCACCGCGATCCTGTGCGTCTTCGCCGCAGGGGCATGGATGCTGGCCCGCGAGACCAGGATCGCCACCGTCGCCCGGTGACGCGCCGCTACTGCCAGCTGGGCAGCCACAGCTCCAGGCGCCACCACCACATCGGGATCGGCGCGGCGGTCAGGATCGGCCACAGCCACGCGAAGTTGAGCACCACCAGCGTCGTGTACAAGACCACGACCCACTGTCCGAGCTGCTTGCGCTCGAAACCGAAGTACTTCGAGCGGCCGTCCAGGCCCAGCACCTCGCGGCAGATCAGGGCGATCATGATGCACAGGAAGGGCATCAGGGTGAGCGCGTAGAAGTAGTACATCTGCCGGTCGAGATTGAGGAACCACGGCAGATAGGTGGCGAAGTACATGGTGACCGGGGCGGCGTAGGCCCAGTCCCGCTTGACGAACATCTTCCACAGCGACCACAGCACCACCGGGACCGCGATCCAGGTGAGCGCGGGCGTCCCCACCGCCATCACCGCGCGCACGCAGGGGCCGTCGCCGCACATGCCGCTCGATTGGTCGGCGGTGTAGTGGTACAGCATCGGCCGCAGGCCCATCGGCCAGGTCCAGGGTTTCGATTCCCACGGATGGTGATTGCCCGCCGAGTTGGTGAGGCTGTCGTGGAACTTGAGGATCGTGCTCTCGTAGTAGAACAGCGAGCGCAACGAATCCGGCACCCAGCCGAACGTGCCGCCGCTGGGCACCTGATTGCCCACCGCGTACCGGAAGACCGCGGTCTCCGAGGCGAACCACGCCCAGAAGGTGCCCAGGTACACCAGCACCGGGGTCACCCCGAGCGACATGCCCGACGGCACCACATCGCGCAGCAGCGTGCCCACCCAGGGCTTCTGCACGCCGTACGCGCGACGGTTCGCCACATCGAAGGCCAGCGACAGCACCAGGACGCCGATCAGGAAGTAGATGCCCGACCACTTCACACCGCACGCCAGGCCCACCATCAGCGCCGCCGAGAAGCGCCACCAGCGGAAGCCCAGCCGCGGGCCGTACGGGGAATCGTCGATCCGGCCCTCGACCGCCACCCGGTGCAGCCGCTCGCGCATCTGATCCCGGTCCACCAGGATCATCGAGAACGCGGCGAAGCCGAAGAAGACCAGGAAGATGTCGAGCAGTGCCACCCGCGACGAGACCATCGTGAGTCCGTCGCAGATCAGGAACAGGCCCGCGAGGCCGCCGATCAGCGTGGACCGCGAGAGCCGCCGCGCCGCGCGGATCACCAGGAGGACCAGCAGGGTGCCGCACACAGCCGACATGAACCGCCAGCCCATCGGCCCGTAGCCGAAGAGCCACTCGCCGATCGCGATCATCCACTTGCCCACCGGCGGGTGCACGATCAGGCCGAACCCGGGGTTGTCCTCGATCCAGCGGCCGCTGTCGAGCACCTGCCAGCCCTGCGGTGCGTAGTGCTTCTCGTCGAAGACGGGCGTCTGCACCGCCTGGGTGCCGAGGAAGCCGTCGTTGCTGGGGTAGCCCAGGGTGAAGAAGCGGGTGGCCGCAGCCACCGCGGTGAGCACGAGGGTCACCGTCCAGCCGAAGCCGCGGTCGGTGGCGCCGAAGACGGCGGGCGGCAGCGTGGGGCCCGGGCTCACGACTGCGCGGACCGGAGGGCGCTCGTGCGCGGGCGTTGCCAGTGCGGTCACCCGCCCCATCGTAGGGTGTTACCTGTGGGATCCCAGGAGGCGCAGGACGGAGCGGGTGTTCTCGTCGTGGCGGGAGTCCCGATGGGCAACCCCGGCGACGCCACCGCCCGGTTGATCGCGGCGCTCGGCGAGGCCGACATCATCGCCGCCGAGGACACCCGGCGGGCCCGCACCCTCGCCTCCCAGCTCGGTGTGGAGCTCCGCGGCCGGGTCCTCAGCTTCTACGACCACAACGAGCAGGGTCGTATCCCGCAGCTGCTCGACGAGATCGCCGGCGGGGCCCGCGTCCTGCTCATCACCGACGCCGGGATGCCCTCGGTCTCCGATCCGGGATACCGCCTGGTCGCCGCCGTCGTCGAGGCCGGGCACGCCGTCACCTGCCTCCCCGGCCCCTCGGCCGTGACCACCGCGCTGGCGCTGTCCGGGCTCCCCGTCGAACGGTTCTGCTTCGACGGATTCGCCCCGCGCAAGTCCGGCGCCCGCCGCACCTGGCTCGCCGAGCTCACCACCGAACGCCGCGCCTGCGTCTTCTTCGAATCCCCGCACCGGCTCGCCGAGACCCTCGCCGACGCCGCCGACGTGCTCGGGGCGGACCGCCGGGCGGCCGTGTGCCGCGAGCTCACCAAGACCTACGAGGAGGTGCGGCGCGGCCCGCTCGGCGAGCTCGCCGCCTGGGCGGCCGACGGGGTGCGCGGGGAGATCACCGTGGTCATCGCCGGTGCCGCGGCCGTCTCCACCGACCCCACCGATCACCTCGGTGCCGTGCTGCGCCGCGTGGAGGCGGGGGAGCGGCTCAAGGACGCCTGCGCGGCCGTCGCCGCGGAGACCGGTGCCTCCAAACGCGAGCTCTACGAGGCGGCGCTCGCCGCGCGCTGAGTCAGGATCAGCCGCAGGGCGCCCACCACCACGATCCCGCCCACCGCGAGATCCAGGTAGTGGCAGGCCATCGCCCCCGCGTACGTGGGGCCGCCCCAGGCGTTCACCGTGAAGTTCGGATCCAACCCCGCCAGGACCTGCACCCCGGCCCGGAAGGCCGCGAACACCAGCAGCCCGAGCAGCGGCGCCGCCACCGCCAGTCGCAGCGGCGTGAGCGCCGGGCGGCGCGGCCGCCACCGTCGGCGCACCACGACCGCCACCAGGACCACCCCGACCACCGCCACCACCGCGTGCTGCGGCCAGGCCGCGGTCCACGGGACGAAGCCCGCCACCTGCGGATCGCGCCGCGTGTACAGCCATCCGCCGAATCCCACGCCGGCCGCGAAGGCGGCCCCGAGCAGCAGCAGGAAACGACGGATCAGGGGAGCGCGGACATCGACCATGGGGTGAGCCTCGCGCCCCGCGGCGCCCGCCGTCATCACTCCTGAGAGCGATATCCGACGATCGACGAGGCCTTGTCCAGGCACTCCCGCCACTCCGCGTCGGGCTCCGAATCGATGGTGATGCCCCCACCCACCCCCAACCGCAGGCGCCCGTCACGGGCCTCGACGGTGCGGATCGCCACGTTGAGGTCCAGGCCGGTGCGGGGGTGATCGATCCCGATCGCGCCGCAGTACGTGCCGCGGGTGTGCTTCTCCCACTCCGTGATCCGGGTTCGGGCGGCGATCTTCGGGGTGCCCGTCACCGAGGCGGGCGGGAAGGTGGCGTCGAGCAGATCGCCGCGGGTGATCCCGGGCCGCTGCCGGGCGGTGACCGCCGAGACCAGGTGCCACACCCCGGGGGCCGCCTCGATCCGCAGCAGTTCCGGGGTCCGCACCGTTCCCGTCTGCGCGACGCGGCTCAGATCGTTGCGCACCAGGTCCACGATCATCACGTTCTCCGCGACGTCCTTGCTGCTGGCGCGCAACCGTTCCGGCGGCTCGGCCAGGGGGAGCGTGCCCTTGATCGGGCGCTCGGTGAGCAGGCCGTCGCGCTCGGTGAGGAAGGTCTCCGGGGAGAAGGAGGCCACGGCGCCCCACTCGCCTGAGAGGTACGCGGCCTTGGCGGGTGAGGTGCGGGAGACGATGTCCGCGAACAGGTCCAGCGGATCGCCGTCGAGGTCGCCGTCGAACCGGGTGCACACGTTCACCTGGTACACCTCGCCGGCCCGGATCGCCTCCTGGCACGCGAGCACCGCCGCCCGGTGATCGTCGCGGCGGGGCGTGCGCCAGGACGCGCTCCACCGGCCCGCCCGCCCCGGCGCGGGCGGCAGCCCGATGCCGGGATCGGTGCTCTCCCAGGTGCCGTCGGCGCGTTGCAGCAGCAGCGGGCCGGGATCGCCGCCGATCACCTCGGGGAGGAGCCGCCCGTCGCCGGGCACCGCATCCGGGTAGCCGACCAGCCCCAGCCAGGGCGCACCGTCGGGCAGGCGACCGGGCCGCAGCTGCGGGGCCGGGGCGATCACCGCGCGGTAGCCGCCCCAGGAACCCAGCAGCGCCGCGGGACGCAGGCCGCGATCACGCAACGCCCGCAGCAGCTCGACCGGATGCACCGCGCCATCGTGCCACGTGCACTCAGGGCGGATATGGGTGGTTATCCGGATGCGCCGGCACCCCGTTTCACGACAGGGTGTGAGACGAACTTCGAATCGACCGACATGGCAGAGGGTGGAGATGAATCGCGTGATCGACGGCGGCGCCGCACTGGGTGGCCGGCTGACCTGGGTGCACGTGGCGCACAGCGGTGCCCGCAGCCAGGTGCGGTTCTACGTCGACGGTGCGTACGCCGGCATCGCCGCCGCGGAACCCACGCCCGAGACCACCGTGATCGGCGTGGACCACGACGTGGTCTACATCCAGTACGGCGGCGACATCGCCCGTTTCCGGCGCACCGCCGACGATGCGGTCGAGGCCCTCGACGCGGTCCCCGTCGCGGGCGTGCTCTCGGCCTGAGCATCGTCGAATCGCGGTGGGTCCAGCGCAAACGGCCTTGCGCGCCCCCGATAAGCTGGGCCCATCATGGCTGCAGACAAGGCTTTCTACGTCACCACGGCGATCGCGTATCCGAACGGCGTGCCCCACATCGGGCACGCCTACGAGTACATCGCCACCGACACGATCGCGCGCTTCAAGCGCCTCGACGGTTTCGACGTCTTCTTCCTGACGGGAACCGACGAGCACGGCCTCAAGATGCAGCAGGCCGCCGCCAAGGAGGGCATCGAGACCAAGGCCCTCGCCGACCGCAACGCCGCCGCCTTCGAGGCGCTGCAGCGCGCCGTCGGCTCGACCTTCGACCGGTTCATCCGCACCACGGACCCCGATCACTACACCGCCTCGCAGGCCATCTGGGAGAAGCTCGCCGCGAACGGCGACATCTACCTCGACACCTTCGCCGGCTGGTACTCGGTGCGCGACGAGGCCTACTACGCCGAGGACGAGACCACCCTGCTCGAGGACGGCACCCGCGCGGCCATCTCCACCGGCACCCCCGTGGAGTGGACCGAGGAGGCCTCGTACTTCTTCCGGCTCTCGGCCTACGAGGACAAGCTGCTGAAGCTGTTCGAGGAGCGGCCCGGCTACCTGGAGCCCGCCACCCGGCGCAACGAGATCGTCAGCTTCATCAAGGGCGGCCTCAAGGACCTGTCGATCAGCCGCACCACCTTCGACTGGGGCGTGCCCGTGCCCGGCGACCCGGACCACGTGATGTACGTGTGGGTGGACGCGCTCACCAACTACCTCACCGGCGCCGGCTACCCGGATGTCGATTCCGAGCAGTTCCAGCGGTACTGGCCGCCGAACCTGCAGATGATCGGCAAGGACATCATCCGGTTCCACGCCGTGTACTGGCCGGCCTTCCTGATGAGCGCCGGGATCGAGCTGCCCGAGCGGGTCTTCGCGCACGGCTTCCTGTTCAACAAGGGCGAGAAGATGAGCAAGTCGGTCGGCAACGTGGTCGACCCGTACCAGCTGATCGCCGCCTACGGCCTCGACGCGGTGCGCTTCTTCCTGCTCCGCGAGGTGAGCTTCGGCCAGGACGGCAGCTACAGCCACGAGGCCATCGTCGGCCGGATCAACGCCGACCTGGCGAACGAGCTCGGCAACCTGGCGCAGCGGTCGCTGTCGATGATCAACAAGAACTGCGCGGGCACGGTGCCCACCCCCGGCGAGTTCACCGCCGAGGACACCGCGCTGCTGGCCCAGGCCGACGCACTGCTCGCGACGGTCCGCGGGCACGTCGACAACCAGGCGCTGCACCTGTACCTGGAGTCGATCTGGGCGGTGCTCGCCGAGACCAACCGCTACTTCTCGGCGCAGGAGCCGTGGAAGCTCAAGGCCACGGACCCCGCGCGGATGGGCACGGTGCTGTACGTGACCGCCGAGGTGGTCCGCCAGGTCGCGCTGCTGCTGCAGCCGGTGATGCCGGAATCCTCCGAGGAGTTGCTCACCCTGCTGGAGCAGCCGCGCGACGAGCGGACCTTCGCGGCCGTCGGCACCCGGCTCAAGGCCGGGACCGCCCTGCCGAAGCCGCAGGGCGTCTTCCCGCGCTACGTGGAGCCGGACGCCGAGTAACGGCTACTTCGTCGTCGCCAGGACGGAGAACTGGGCCGAGGCCTTCTGCTTCGCCACGGCCTCGTTGGCGTCGCTGACCGTGGACACGTAGCGGCCCACCGGCACGAAGCACCAGAAGACCTTGGTCGTGGGCTGGTTCGTGCAGGTCACCGAGGGCAGCGCCGGGATGCCCGCGATCGGCTGGTCCCGCGCCGCGAGGGCCTTGACGAAATCGGTGGCGGCCTTCTCGCTCCGGGTGCGGTACACCACGTTGCTGGCCTGGCCCACGAGATCGACGCCGGCGTCCTTGTACGTGGCGGCCTTGCTGATGTCGGGAATCCGGTGCAGCAGCCCGTTCAGGTCGTAGTAGCCGATGCGCAGCTCCGGGTTCGGTTCGGTGCCGCTCAGGGGCAGTGTCCGGCTGAGGATGCCGTCCTCGTCCGAGGGCAGCGAGGGCACCTGCGACGACGGTGTGGGCTTGAATCCCTTCACCTTCGGCAGCTCGAGCTGGAAGGCCTTGTTGACGAAGGTCGCGCCCTCGTCGGTGGTCGGGCCGGTGCCGCTCACGTTGATCACGAAGGCGCCCTCGGCGAGGTAGCTGTCGACGGTGCCGGGCTTGAACTCGCTGGCCAGCACGTTCGGGGTGCCGGTGATCGGCACCTGCCGCTGCGCGGTGGTGGCGCGGCGGATCGCCTCGACGGCCTTGGTCGCGTCCTGCGGGGTGTCGAAGCGGTACAGGCCGATCCGGACGGCGACCGACGGTGCCTCCAGCTTGTCGCCGCGCGTGGTGGTCATGCCGACGCGCATGTTGTTGGAGGAGAAGGCCTTGTAGGTCGCGTCCGGCACGCGCTCGCTGAGCTGGGTGCCGCGCAGCACGGGGAACGAGCGCAGCCCGGCGCCGCCGATGATCAGGCGCGGGTCCACCTCGTTGGCCTGGATCAGCGCCTCGTCGCCCATCCGGTTGCCCTCGACCACCCAGGCGGTGTCGGTGGACGCGGGCGGCTGCGGCTTGGCGGTGGTGGGGTAGGTGCCCGTGTCGAGCCCGGCGGGCACCTTCACGGTCGCGGCGGCCGACGATGCGCTGGGCGCGGTGGTGGGCTGGCCGCTCACGGTGGTGCCGCAGGCGCCGAGCAGAGCGGCGGTGCTCACGACCAGCACCGGCAGGACGGACTTCTTCATCTGATTGCTCCTCGAATCGGTGGCGCCGCGTCGGCCGTTGTGGATGGCGCGGGCGCTTGGTACCGGATTAAACAGGGTCGTCGGTGTGGAGGTGCTACTTCGTGGTCGCGAGCACGGTGAATTGCGCCGCGGCCTTCTGCTTGGCGGTCGCCTCCGTCCTGTCGCTCACGGTCGACAGGTAGCGGCCGACGGGGACGTAGCACCACGTGTAGTTCGTGGTGCGGTGCGTTCCGCAGGTCACCGAGGGCAGCTGCGGGATGCCGGAGATCTGCTGGTTCCGCCCGTTCAGCCCCGCGGCGAGTGCGGTCGCCGCGGCGGCGTCCCGGGTCCGGTAGACCACGTTGCCGCGCTGTCCGACCAGATCGATGCCGGCGTTGCGGTAGTCCGCGTCCTTGCTGATGTCGGCGATGCGGTGGAGCACGCCGTTCAGGCCGTAGTGCCCGACCAGGAGGAGCGGCGTGGATTCGGTGCCGTCGAGCGGCAGGGTCCGGCTTACGATCGCATCCACATCGGTGGGGAGTGTGGCGACCCGGTCGGTGGCGGTCGGCTGGAAGGCCTTCAGCTTCGGCAGCTCCGCCTGGTAGGCCTTGGCGACGAGTGCGGCGCCCTCGTCGGTGGTGGGGCCGGTGCCGCTGATGTTGATGACGAACGGTCCCTCGGTCCGGTACGTGTCCACGGTGCCCGGCTTGAACTCGCCGGCGAGCACGTTGTCGGTGCCGGTGATCGCGATCCGGGGCTGCGCGGTGGTGGCGCGCCGGACGTCCTCGAGTGCCTTGAGCGCGGTCTGGGGATCGTCGAACCGGTAAAGGCCGATGCGGACGGCGACCGTCGGGGAGTCGAGCTTGTCGCCACGCGTGGTGGTCATGCCGACGCGCATCGAGTTCGCCGCGAAGGCGGTCGCGGTGGCGTCGGGCACCCGCTCCACGAGGTCGTTGCCGCTCAGGACGGGGTAGGAGCGCATGATCGCGCCGCCCATGATGAGGCGCGGATCCACCTCGTTGACCTGGATCAGCGCGTCGTCGCCCATGCGATTGCCCTCAACCACCCAGGCGGCCTCGGCCGTGGGCGCCGGAAGCGGTTGTGCGGTGATGGGGAAGGTGCCCGTGTCCAGACCGGCGGGGACGATGACGGGCGCCTCGGAGGTCGAGGTGCCGGTCGAGCTCGGCGCGGTGGTGGGCTGGCCGGTCACAGTGGTGCCGCAGGCGGCCAGCAGGGCCGCGCTCGCCACGATCAGCGACGGCAGGATGGACCTCTTCATGTGACTTGCTCCTCGGTTCGGTTGCGCCGAGTCGACCAGGTGCTGCTTCGACGGCGCTTAAGGCCGGATTAAACATGGTCCCCGTGCGGGCCGTGCACGGAGTACGGGAACAATGGGGGACATGGGGAAGAAGAAGCCGCCGCCTCCGCTGCCCGCGCCGCTGGGCGGCCTGGTCGACGCCCACACCCATCTCGACGGCTGCCGGGCCCGCACTCCGGAGGACGTGCGCGCGCTCGTGGACCGCGCCGCCTCGGTGGGCGTGGAGCGGGTGGTCACGGTCGCCTGCGATCTGGAGCAGGCGCGCTACGTGATCGAGGCCTCGCGGTGGGACGACCGCGTGTACGCCGCCGTGGCCCTGCACCCGACGGACGCCCACCAACTGGAACTCGGCGGTGCGCCGGAGGAGTTGGAGCGGCTCGCGGCCGATCCGCGCTGCGTCGCGATCGGCGAGACCGGGCTCGATTGGTACTGGCTCGACAAGCGCGAGGATGTGGCCACCCCGGAGCAGCAGCACCGGGCCTTCGGCTGGCACATCGACCTGGCGAAGCGGCTGGACAAGCCGCTGATGATCCACAACCGCGAGGCCGACGCCGACATCCTGGCCGACCTGGAGCGCTTCGGCGCCCCCGAGACGGTGATCTTCCACTGCTTCTCCGGCGATGCGGAGATGGCGCGCGAGTGCGTCGACCGCGGCTACGTGCTGAGCTTCTCCGGCACCGTCACCTTCTCGAACGCCGCCGAACTGCAGGAGGCCGCGCGTCTGGTGCCCGACGATCAGTTCCTTGTCGAGACCGATGCCCCGTACCTCACCCCGCACCCGTTCCGCGGCACCCCGAACGAGTCCTACTGCATCCCGTACACCGCGCGCTTCCTCGCGGAGCTGCGCGGGACGACGCCGGAGCGGATCGCGGCTTCTACCACTGCAACGGCGGATCGTGTCTTCGGGCCACGCTTCTGACCTGCGAATACGTACGGAAACTGGCACGTCGCCCGGTTCTCCGTTACCGTACCGTGATGTAATGGCGACCGAAACGTCGCCACTTGATCACTCGCAGTCCACCACCCGGGAAGTCACAGTGCCTGAGCTCGACGCAGACAACACCACAACGGCGGATCAGCGAGACAGCGCCCAGTCGCGCCCCGAGGTCCTCCCGCAGACCGGTCAGCGGACCGCCGAATTCGATGTCGCCCGCGTGCAGTCGCGGATGGCCGGCATCGACGGCACCACGGTCGACCTGGAGGTCGACCAGGAGATCATGGACCTCGAGTCCGAGGTCTACGGCGACGACGAGACCCCCGAGACCCCTGAGGGCGTCGACGTCCCCGTCGAGACGGCTGCTCCCGTCGCGGAGGCCGCTGCGGCCGACGAGACCCCCGAGACCGAGGCGGCACCGTCGAAGTCGCGCCTCGCCGCCGCGGCGACGCGCCTGGAGAACGGCCCCGTCCGCGCCCTGACCGGCGCGATGCTCATCGCCGTCATGGCGGGCGGCGGCACCGCCGCGGCCATGTACACCGAGGTCACCGTCAACGTCGACGGTCAGCCGCGCGAGGTCTCCACGATGAGCCGCTCGGTGAAGTCGATCCTCAACTCTGCGGGTATCGCCGCGGGTGCCGACGACAAGGTCGTCCCGGCCCTGAACCAGACCGTCTCGCCCGACCAGCCGATCACCGTGCAGCACGCCCGCGACATCGCGGTCGACGTCAACGGCTCCGTGCGCACCGTGAAGACCACCGACCTGTCGATGGGCGCCGCCCTCGCCGCGGCCGGGCTGGGCGATCCGAAGAACTTCGTCTCC
The DNA here is from genome assembly GCF_019656655.1 of Tsukamurella sp. TY48. Lineage (GTDB taxonomy): Bacteria > Actinomycetota > Actinomycetes > Mycobacteriales > Mycobacteriaceae > Tsukamurella > Tsukamurella strandjordii. Next base: position 2,904,164 of record NZ_BPMV01000001.1, read on the forward strand.
GTGCCCGCCGATGCGCCCGTCCCGCTCGACGGTGCGGCCGTCTCCGTGGTCACCCCGGTCGCGCTCACCGTCTCCGACAGCGGCACGACGGTGGGCGCCAACGCCGCGGGCCGCACCGTGGGCGAGTACCTCGCGAAGATGGGCGCCCCGCTGATCCAGCAGGATTCGGTGACGCCCGCCGCGTCCGCCCCGATCCGCCCGGGCATGACCATCAGCGTGGTCCGCAACCGCATCACCACGGTGTCCGTCACCGAGCCCTACACCGCGCCGCCGAAGAAGGTCGACGATCCGAAGCTGATCAACGGCAAGACCGAGATCAAGGATCCGGGCAAGCTCGGCAAGCAGGACGTGCAGTACCGCGAGCACGTGGTGAACGGCAAGGTCGTCTCCCGCGAGAAGCTGTCCGCCACGGTCACCGATCCGGGCGTTCCCGGCGTCACCGCCGTCGGCACCGCCCCGGGCGCGCCCTTCGTGCCGGCGGGTTCGGTGTGGGACAAGCTGGTGCAGTGCGAGGCCACCGGCAACTGGGCCATCAACACCGGCAACGGCTTCTACGGCGGCGTGCAGTTCGACTACGGCACCTGGCTGCGCCACGGCGGCGGCAAGTACGCCCCCACCGCCGACAAGGCCACCCGCGAGGAGCAGATCGACATCGCCCGTAAGACGCTCAAGGCGCAGGGCTGGGGTGCCTGGCCGTCCTGCTCGTCGAAGCTCGGACTGTCCGGCAACTCGGAGTAAGTAGACTCAGCCGTTGTGACCGGCGCCGAATTCAAGAATCAGGCTCGACTGCTCGGCCCCGCGGAGATCCGCGCGTTGGCCGGGCAGTTGTCCGTTCGGCCCACCAAGCAGCTCGGGCAGAACTTCGTCCACGACCCGAACACGGTCCGCAAGATCGTGACGGCCGCGGGCGTCCGGCCCGACGATGTGGCCCTCGAGGTGGGGCCGGGGCTCGGATCGCTCACCCTGGCGCTGCTCGACGCCGCCGCCTCGGTGACCGCGGTGGAGATCGATCCCGTTCTGGCGCAGCAGCTTCCGCGGACGGTCGCCGATCGCGCTCCGGATCTGGCGGGCAACCTCACCGTGATCGGCGAGGACGCGCTCAAGGTGACGGGCGAGCAGGTGGCTTCCGCAGGCGCCCCGACGGTGCTCGTGGCGAACCTCCCGTACAACGTGGCGGTGCCCGTCCTGCTGCACCTGCTCGCCGAGGTGCCGACGCTGCGCACCGTGCTCGTCATGGTGCAGCTGGAGGTGGCCGATCGGTTGGCCGCCGGACCGGGCTCCCGGGTGTACGGCGTCCCGTCGGTCAAGGCGGCCTACTACGGCGATGTCCGCAAGGCCGGCACCGTGGGGCGCGCCGTCTTCTGGCCGGAGCCGAACGTGGAGTCGGGGCTGGTGCGGATCGACCTGCGCGCGCCCGAGGAGCGGCCCGATGTGCCCCGCGCCGACCTGTGGGCGGCCATCGACGCCGCGTTCGCCCAGCGCAGAAAGACCCTGCGCGCCGCACTCGGCGGCTGGGCGGGTTCCCCGGTGCTGGCCGAGGAGGCGCTGGTCGCGGCCGGTATCGATCCGCGGGAGCGGGGCGAGAAGCTCACGGTGGAGCAGTTCGCCGCGATCGCCCGCGCCAAGGTCGAGCGGCCCGCCGCGGACGCCGATACCGCCCCGGCACCGTAGTCTGGACCGCGTGCTTTCCGTGGTTCCCCCGTCGCTCACCGTGCGCGCACCCGCGAAGGTGAACCTGCACCTCGGCGTCGGCGATGTGCGCCCCGACGGCTATCACGAGTTGCAGACCGTCTTCCAGGCGTTGTCGCTGCACGACGAGGTCACGCTCAGCCGCGCCGAGGAGCTGTCCCTGCACGTCTCCGGGGAGGGCGCGCAGGACGTGCCCACCGATCCCACCAACCTGGCCGCGCGGGCCGTGGTGGCGCTCGCCGAGCGGTACGGCCTCGATCCCGCGCTGCGGATCGCCATCGCCAAGGGCATCCCGGTGGCCGGCGGGATGGCCGGCGGATCCGCGGATGCGGCCGCCGCGCTGCTGGGCGCCGCGACGCTGTGGCACCTGGACCTGTCCCGGCCGGAGCTCGACGAGATCGCCGCGACCCTCGGCTCCGATGTGCCGTTCTCGCTGCACGGCGGCACCGCGCTCGGTACCGGCCGCGGTGAGCAGTTGATCCCCGCGCTCTCGCGCGGCGAGTTCCACTGGACGCTGGCGCTGGCCCGCGAGGGCCTGAGCACGCCGGCCGTCTACCGCGAGCTGGACCGGCTGCGCGAGGTGGGCGATCCGCCGCGCGCGGGCAGTCCAGACGATCTGCTCGCCGCCGTCGCCTCGGGCGATCCGAATCGCCTTGCGCCGCTGCTCGCCAACGATCTGCAGGCCGCGGCGCTGTCGCTGCAGCCGGGTCTGCGGCGCACGCTGCGGGCGGGTATGGAGGCGGGCGCCCTGGCGGGCATCGTCTCCGGCAGCGGTCCCACCTGTGCCTTTCTGTGCATCGACGCCGACTCGGCCGTCGAGGTGGGCTCGGAGCTCGCCGGTGCGGGCGTGTGCCGGACGGTGCGCGTGGCCTCCGGCCCGGTGGCCGGCGCCGAGGTGCTCCGCTAGATCAGCCTCCGCTGGACCGGCTAGGAGTCGAGCGCCTCGGTGAGCTCGAACCAGCGGGTCTCCTGATCGGCGAGCTCGTCTTCCAGTGCGGAGATCTTCTTCATCTCGTCGGCGAGGCCGGCGTAATCGCCCTGATCGTGGTCGGCGAGCGCGATCTTGGCCTTGTCGATCTGCTCGGTGAGCTTGGCCATCCGCCGCTCGACGGCGGTGACCTCCTTCTGCGCGGCCCGCAGTTCGGCGCCGCTGAGCCCGGGCGTGGGCGCCGCGGGTGCGGCGGCCGCGGCCGCGGTGGTGTTCTGCTGGGCGCGGCGCAGCGCGAGGTACTCGTCCACGCCGCCGGGCAGGTGCCGCAGGCGGCGGTCGAGGATGGCGTACTGCTGGTCGGTGACGCGTTCGAGGAAGTACCGGTCGTGGCTCACCACGATCAGCGTGCCGGGCCAGGAGTCGAGGAGGTCCTCCATCGCGGCGAGCATGTCGGTGTCGAGGTCGTTGGTGGGCTCGTCGAGGATCAGCACGTTCGGCTGGTCCAGCAGGATGAGCAGCAGCTGCAGCCGCCGCTTCTGGCCGCCGGAGAGGTCCTTGACCGGGGTCGAGAGCTGCTCGGAGGCGAAGCCGAGGCGCTCCAGCAGCTGCGAGGGCGTGAGGTCCTGCGCCTTGGAGCCGCTGCCCACGGTGAAGCTCACGGCCAGATCGGCGAGCACCACGCGGACCGGATCGTCCTGGTGTTCCTCCAGCTCGTCGAGCCGCTGGGTGAGCGTGACCACCTTGACGGTCTTGCCGCGCTTGACCGTGCCGGAGGTGGGGGAGACGGCACCGTCGACCAGCCCGAGGAGGGTCGACTTGCCGGCGCCGTTCACGCCGAGGATGCCGGTGCGCTCGCCGGGCGCGATGCGCCATTCGATGTCGCTGAGCACCTGCTTGTCGCCGTAGCTGACGGAGACGTCGAGGATGTCGACCACGTCCTTGCCGAGCCGGGACACCGCGAGCGAGGCCAGCTCGGTCTTGTTGCGGATCTCGGGGACGTCGGAGATCAGCGCGTTCGCCGCATCGATCCGGAACTTCGGCTTGCTGGTGCGCGCGGGGGCGCCGCGGCGCAGCCAGGCGAGCTCCTTGCGGGCGAGGTTCTGCCGCTTCTGCTCGATGGTCGCGGCCTGCCGGTCGCGTTCCACGCGCTGCAGGATGTACGCGGCGTAGCCGCCCTCGAAGGGCTCGACGATGCGGTCGTGCACCTCCCAGGTGGCGGTGCACACCTCGTCGAGGATCCACCGGTCGTGGGTCACCATGAGCAGGCCGCCCTGGCCGGCGGGCCAGCGGGTCTTGAGGTGGCCGGCGAGCCATTCGATGGCCTCGACGTCGAGGTGGTTGGTCGGCTCGTCGAGGGCGAGCACGTCGTGGTCGCCCGCGAGCAGCTGGGCGAGCTGCACGCGCCGCCGCTGGCCGCCGGAGAGGGAGCCGAGGGTCGCGTCCCAGGGCAGGTCGGCGAGGAGCCCGGCGATGATGTCGCGCACCTTGGGGTTGCCCGCCCACTCGTGTTCGGGCGTCTCGCCCACCACGGAATGCCCGACGGTGTCGGTGTCGTCGAACAGGTCGGTCTGGGTGAGCACGCCCACGCGGACGCCGCCGCGCCGGGTGACGCGGCCGGAGTCGGGTTCGCGGGTGCCGGCCAGCATGCCGAGCAGGCTGGACTTGCCGTCGCCGTTGCGGCCGACGATCCCGATCCGGTCTCCCTCGTTCACACCGAGGGAGACGGAATCGAAGACCACTTTGGTCGGGTACTCGAGGTGGAGCGCATCCGCGCCCAGAAGATTCGCCATCGCGGTTCCAGATTACGCGGGCGCCTGTCAGACTGAACTAGTTGGATATGCGACTAATTCTGAGAGGCGTGCAGTGACCGACATCGTCACCTCCGTGTCCGGGGGCACCGGGCACATCGAACTGAACCGGCCGAAGGCGCTCAACGCGCTCACCATGGACATGGTGCACGCGATCGATGCGGCCCTGCAGGCCTGGGAGTCCGACGATGCGGTGACCCGCGTCCTGCTGACCTCCGCCTCGCCGAAGGCCTACTGCGCGGGCGGCGATATCCGGGCCATCCGCGATCAGGTGGTGGCGGGGGAGGACTTCACCCCGTTCTTCCGCGACGAGTACGAGATGAATCTGCGGCTCGCGGAATTCCCCAAGCCCGTGATCGCGCTGATCGACGGTGTGAACATGGGTGGCGGCGTGGGTGTTTCGATCCACGGATCGCACCGCGTGGTCTCCGAGAAGGCGCTCATCGCGATGCCCGAGGTGGCGATCGGCTTCCTTCCCGATGTGGGCGCCACCTACATCCTCGGCCGCCTGCCGGAGGGGGTCGGCGAGCTGATGGGTATGACCGCCGCCCGGATCGGCGCGGGCGATGCGCTGGCCGTCGGGCTCGCCACGCACTTCGTGCCGTCCGAGAACATGGGCGAGCTCAAGGACACGCTGCTGGAGGGCGGCGACCTCGACGAGTCGCTCGCCCGGTTCGGCGGTACCGCCCCGGCGGCCTCGCTGCCCCTCGATCAGGTGGCCGCGGTGTTCGGGCTCGGCTCGGCGCCGGAGATCCTCGCGGCCGTCGGGCAGGCCGACGGTGACTGGGCCGCGACCGCCCGCGAGCAGCTCGCCACCGCGTGCCCCACCTCGGTGTTCGTGACCTTCTCGCTGGTCCGCAAGGCCGCCGAGCGCACGCTGCCGCAGTGTCTCGCCGAGGAGGCAGTGGTGGGCGCCAAGCTGATCCGCCGCCCCGATTTCGTGGAGGGCATCCGCGCGGTGCTGGTGGACAAGACGCGCGATCCGAAGTTCTCCCCGGCCAGCTTCGACGAGATCGATCCGCAGGAGATCGCCGAGCTCGTCGGCGGCTGAGTCAGCCGCGACCGGCCGCGGTCGCCAGGATGTCGCGCAGTACCTTGCTGTCCTGCAGGTACTGCTCGTACGGGAAACCGCGGTCGGTGAGCGCCTTTTCGAGTTGTGCCGCGTAGTCGGTGCTGGAGGCGTGGAACCGCTCGGCGCCCTCCGGGGTGAGCCGCACCAGGCGCCGGCGGGCGTGGTCGGGGTCGACCTCCACGCTCACCAGGCCGTCCGCGGCGAGCGTGGAGAGCATCCGGCTGACGGCGGCGTCGGAGACCAGCATCGCCTGCGCCAGTTCGTGTTGCGTGGCGGGCTGCACCTCCTCCAGTGTGCCCAGCAGCCGCATCCGGCTGTAGCTCAGCGCACCCGGTTCGCCGTACTCGCGGGTGACGATCCCGAGCAGCATGGTGATGTGGTTCAGGACGTCGCCGAGGCCCTCGTTCGCTTCGCTCATGCACCGAGAATATCAGTCTTGACACGTTAATGTTAACAGGTTTACATTTAAGTCATGAGTGATGCATACGAATTCACGGTCCAGTCCGCTGCGCCCCTGTTCCTCCCGCTCCTCGCGGTGATCGGGGCCTCGATCGGCTCGGTGCGCCACCGCGACCGGGCGCTGGAGATCTGGCAACGCTGGTGGCTGGTGGTGGCCGCGGCGGGCGGCTCGGTGTGGGTGGGGCTGAGTTTCCTGTTCGCGGGCGATGCCATGGCCGAGGCGATCGGCTTCCCCGCCGGCAACCCCTTCCAGTTCGAGATCGCCTTCGCCAATGTCGGTTTCGCCTTCCTCGCGGTGATCGCGGCGTATCGACGGCCGGAACTGCGGCTCGCCCTCGGCCTCGGGTACGGGATCTTCCTGTGGGGCGCCGCCTACGGGCACGTCTTCCAGTGGTTCGCGCACGGCGATCATCAGCCCGGTAACACCGGCGGCATCCTCGTCTTCGACATCGGGGTGCCCCTGCTGATCGTGATCCTGGCGCTGGTGGCCCGGCAGGGCCAGTCACACCCGACTGGCTATGTACTGCGTCGACGGGTCCCTCGAGGATGGGTCGCATGATCCTTTCGTGGGCCGCGATCGCGGGAATCACGGTGACCGCACTGGCGATGGTGCTCACCCCCGGGCCGAACATGATGTACCTGGTCTCGCGCAGCATCGGTCAGGGCCGCGCCGCGGGCCTGATCTCGCTGGGCGGCACCGCCGTCGGCTTCCTGGTGTACCTCACGCTGGCGAACCTGGGGCTCGCGGTGGTCTTCGTCGCGGTGCCCTGGCTGTTCCTGGGCTTCAAGGCGGTCGGCGCCGCCTATCTCGGGTATCTGGCATGGCAGGCGCTGCGGCCCGGCGGACGAGGGCTGTTCGATACCGCTGAGCTGCCCCGGGATCCGGGCTGGAAGCTGTTCCGCATGGGGCTGCTCACCAATCTGCTCAACCCCAAGGCGGCCATCATGTACCTCGCGCTGATCCCGCAGTTCATCGACCCCGCCCGCGGTCACACGGCGGCGCAGGGCTTCCTGCTCGGAGGCATTCAGATCGCGGTATCGGTGGCCGTGAACGCCGCGATCGTGGTGGCCGCGGGAGCGGTCGCGGGGTTGATCCTGCGGCGTCCGGCGTGGGCGGTGTGGCAGCGTCGGATCACCGGAACGCTGTTGGGCGCAGTGGCTCTCATGCTCGCCCGCGAGGTCCCGCAGCGCGCCCGCGTCTGAAACCGGGCGAGAATCAGGTCGGGCCGTGTCATGTCGATCGTGATCGGTCCGCCCGCCGGTTTCCGAAACGGTCCCCTGGCGCCGGACTCAATCCGCCGCGGCCACCAGGGGCTCCAGCGTGAGGTCGGGGTGCTCCTTCTCGATGTACTGCAGCCGCCATTTGTCCGAGAACAGGGCCAGCAGGGCGCCTTCGGTGCGCTCGAAGACCTCCACGCCGCGCTGCCGGTTGAGCTCGTCGGCACTGGCGGCATCGGTGCGCCGGGCCACGCTGTACCCGAGGTGCTCCACCTGCACGTCCACGTTGAACTCGGTCTTCATCCGCGCGACCACCACCTCGAACTGCATGGGGCCCACGGCGGCCATGACGGGCGAGGCGTCGCCGCGGACATCGTTGCGCAGCAGCTGCACCACGCCCTCGGTGCCCAGTTGCTCGATGCCCTTGCGGAACTGCTTGTACTTGCCGGCGGAGTCGGCGCGCACCACGGCGAAGTGTTCGGGGGCGAACGAGGGGATCGGCGGGAACTGCACCTTGGCACCGTCGTACAGGGTGTCGCCGGGGGCGAGCGCGTTGGCGTTCACCAGGCCCACCACGTCGCCGGGGTACGCCGTCTCGACCGTCTCACGATCGCGGCCCACCACCGTCATCGCGTACTTGGTCGCGAAGGGCTTGCCGGTCTGCGCGTGCTGGACCACCATGCCCCGTTCGAACTCGCCGGAGACGATCCGCATGAACGCCAGGCGATCCCGGTGCGCGGCATCCATGCCCGCCTGCACCTTGAAGACCACGGCGCTGAACGGGTCGGTCACCTCGCGCTCGGAGTCGTCGATCGCGGCCCGCGAGTGCGGCGCCGGAGCCAGCTCCACGAGCGCCTCCAGCAGCTGCCGCACACCGAAGTTCAGGATGGCCGAGGTGAAGATCACGGGCGAGGTCTGGCCGGCCAGGAACATCTCCTGGTCGTGGCCCTGCCCCATCTCGGTCATGAGCTCGGTCTCCTCGACCGCCTCGGTCCACACGTCGCCCTCTCGATCCAGTGCGGCATCGGTCGAAAGATGCTCCTCCGGAGCGATCTTCGCGCCGCCGGCGGTGCGGGTGAAGTGCACGTACTCGTCCTTGCGCACGTCGCGCAGGCCGCGGAAATCGCCCGCGATGCCCACGGGCCAGAACAGGGGAGTGGGCGTCAGGCCGATGCGCTCGGAGATCTCGTCGAGCAGCTCCAGCGGCGTGCGGCCCGGCCGGTCCCACTTGTTGATCACCGTGATCACGGGGATGCCGCGATGGCGGCACACCTGGAACAGCTTGAGCGTCTGCGGCTCCAGGCCCTTCGCGGCGTCGATCAGCATGACCGCCGCGTCGACCGCGGTCAGCACGCGGTAGGTGTCCTCGGAGAAGTCGGCGTGGCCGGGGGTGTCCACCAGGTTGATCACCGTGGGCTCGTCGCCCTCGGCCGCGCCCGAGGGCGTGTAGTTGAACTGCAGCGCCGTCGAGCTCACCGAGATGCCGCGGGCCTTCTCCATCTCCATCCAGTCGGACACGGTGGACTTGCGGCCCGCCTTGCCGTGGATGGCGCCGGCCTCGTTGATCACCCGGGCGTGCAGTGCCAGCGCCTCCGTCATCGTCGACTTACCCGCGTCGGGGTGGCTGATGATGGCGAACGTGCGGCGGCGGGCGACCTCGTCGGCAATGGAACTCACGAAGAGTCAGTCTACCCGTTCGCGCAGGTAGACCACGTGGTCGGGCGGGTCGATCGGATTCTCGGCCGGGATGTCGGTGTGGCCGACGAGGGTGAATCCGGCGCGTTCGAGGGCCCGCCAGGACCGCCGGTTGCCGGCGGCCACCGCGACCACCACGCGCGCACCGTCGAGCTGCTCGAAGATCTCCGCGCACATGGCCCGGATCATCGCGGTGCCCAGGCCGCGCCCGGTGGCGTAGTGCAGGCCCACGAGGTAGTCGATGCCGTAGTCGCGCGGCCCCAGGTCCACCAGCCGCCCGACCGCGGCGGTCTCGTCCTCGTCGGGGTAGTCCACCCAGCGTTGCCGCTGGATCAGGCCCACGGGCGCACCGGCGTCGTCGATCGCGAGGAAGTCCGTGCTGGGCTCGGCACCGTCGACCGACGGCCCGAAGTCCCGCTCGATGGCCTCGGGCGAGGTCTCGTGGTTCCACCAGCGCCGGTTGTGCGGCTCGGACAGCCACACCGCGAGCAGGCCGAAATCGTCCCGCGTCACGCGTCGGAACGTGATCACCAGGCGTGCACGGTGTTCTGCGCGGACTCCAGGTCGAGATCGCGGGAGATCAGCAGCTCCACCGCGTCCGCGGCGTTGGTGACCAGCAGCGGGACCTCCTTGCGCTCGGCGGAGGAGAAGGGCTTGAGGACGTAATCCGCGGGGTCCTGGCGACCGGGCGGACGCCCGATCCCGGCGCGCACGCGCAGGTAGTCCTTGGTGCCCAGGTGCTGGGTCAGCGAGCGCAGGCCGTTGTGGCCGCCCTCGCCGCCGCCGCGCTTGAGCCGCACCAGACCGAAGTCGATGTCCAGCTCGTCGTGCACGGCGATCACATCGGTGGGTTCCACCGAGTAGAACCGGGCCAGCGCGGAGACGGGCTGCCCGGAGAGGTTCATGAAGGATTGCGGTTTCGCGAGGTACACCTGGCGGCCCGCGAGCCGCGCGCCCGCGACCTCCGCTCCCGACTTCTTGTGTCGGGAGAAGGAGGTGCGGGCGCGCGATGCGAGCTCGTCCACCACGTCGAAACCGATGTTGTGGCGGGTACCGGCGTACTTCTCGCCGGGGTTACCCAGCCCCACGACGATCAGCGGCCGGTCGGTCACAGCAGTTACTCGGCAGCCTCGGCGGCGGCCTCGTCGCCCTCGGCGGCGTCGTCGCCCTCGGTCTCGGCGGCGGCGATCTCGGTGATGTTGACGATCAGCGCCTCGGGATCGGTGATCACGGTGACGCCGGCCGGGACCTCGAGCTGGCCCGCGGCGATCTGGGTGCCGACCTCGAGGCCCTGCACGTTGACCACGATGTTCTCGGGGATGCTCAGCGCATCGGCCTCGATCTCGACCTCGTTGAGGTCCTGCGCCACCTGGGTGCCGCCGGCCGGGTCGCCCTCGACGATGACGGGCACCGACACGGTGACCTTCTCGCCCTTCTTGATCACCAGGAGGTCGGTGTGCTCGATGTAGTTGCGCAGCGGGTGCACGACGACCTGCTTGGTCAGCGCGAGCTGCTCCTTGCCGTCGATGTCCAGGCTCAGCACGGCGTTGGTGCCGTCCTTACGCAGGATGGCGGCGAAGTCGCGAGCCACCACGGTGAGGTGCTGGGGGTCGGTGCCGTGGCCGTAGAGGACCACGGGGACGAGGCCGTCGCGACGGGTGCGGCGGGCGGCGCCCTTGCCGAACTCGGTGCGGACGGAAGCGGTGAGCTTGTTGGCGTTAGACATGATGCTCCAAATGTGCGGTGCGGCCTCGGCGATCCGAGGCGGCCCGCTCTCGCACGCACCGGGGGAGCCCGCGGGGTGGAGCGCAAGTTCGCGTCGATCACGGCGGCCGGAGCCGCCCTCGCCGAGAAGGTCGTCGCTCAGCTTACCGAATCCGCCGGTCGTCAGTGAAATCGAGCCGGTCGGGCGAGCGCGGCGACGGGGAATGTTTTCGCCAACGCGTCATGTCCAGTTCGCCCCGTTGCCACGCCGCGCCCGGACCATGGTCTGGTGAACAACTCCCCGCTGTGGTCGCCGCAGGACGTCGCCGAGCGCTTCGTCGAGGCGCTGGGCAGCGGCGATTACGAGATCGCCGAACACCTGCTGGCGAAGGACGTGGTGTACACCCGCACGTCGTGGCGCACGCTGCGCGGCCGGCGCGCGGTGTCTCGCAACTTCCGGCGCCACGAGCACTCCCGGGTGCAGCTGCGGTCGGTGCTGCTCTCGGCCACGGCCGCCGACGGGGTGGCCCTCACCGAGCGGGTGACCTCGCTGGTGTACGGGCCGCTGCGCCTGCAGTTCTGGGTGTGCTCGCGGTTCGACGTGCAGGACGGCCGGATCGTCGCCTGGCGCGACTACTTCGACTTCCTGGACATCGCGAAGGCCGCGGCACGGGCCGTGGCGGGCGCGGTCTACGCCCCGGCCCGCCCGGAGCTGCCGCGCGCCGTGGTGTGACGGGGAAGGTTTTCGTGCAGCGCGGGTCCAGGGGAAGCAGCGCGCCGGCCGCGGCGTTGCACAGAGCATGACGAATCTGGGCAGTCTCGGAATCTGGCGCGCGTCCACGCAGGTGGACGGTGCCTTCGCGGCGAAGGCGGAGGGGCTCGGTTACGGCGCGGTGTGGCTGGGCGGCTCCCCGGGCGGCGACCTCGCGATCGCCGACGAGCTGCTCGAGGCCACCGAGACGCTGCAGGTGGCCACCGGCATCCTCAACATCTGGCAGGACACCCCCGCCTCGGCGGCGAAGGCCTTCCACCGGATCGAGCAGGCCCACCCGGGCCGGTTCCTGCTCGGGATCGGTGCCGGGCACCGTGAGGCGACCGCCGAGTACCGCTCCCCCTACCAGGCACTCGTCGACTATCTGGACGCACTCGCGGCCGAGGGCGTCCCGTCCGACCGGATCGTGCTCGCCGCGTTGGGGCCGAAGGTCCTCAGGCTCGCCGCCGATCGGACCGCCGGTGCGCATCCGTACCTGACGACGCCGGAGCACACCCGGCGGGCGCGGGAGATCCTCGGCGCCGGTCCGTTGCTCGCGCCCGAGCAGAAGGTGGTGCTCGATCCGGACGACACCCGGGGCCGGGAGACCGGACGGAAGACCGTGAAGTTCTACCTCGGCCTGCGGAACTACGTGGCCAATCTGCAGCGTCTCGGCTACGAGGACGCCGACGTGGCATCTCCGGGAAGTGACCGCTTGATCGATGCCCTCGCCGTGCACGGCGACGGCGATGTGGTCGCGGCCGGGGTGCGGGCGCATCTCGACGCGGGTGCCGATCACGTGGTGGTGCAGGCGCTTGGCGAGGACCCGTGGCCCGCTCTGGAGGCGATCGCGCAGCGCCTGCTCTGAGCGTGCGGCACTATGGTGCCGTGACCGTCACAGCGCAAGCAGCCCGCAACATCGCCGACTTCGCCGTGGAGCCGTTCACGGCGCACGGGACCACGCACGACGTGTACCGCAAGGGCACCGGCCCGGCGGTGATCGTGATGGCCGAGATCCCCGGCATCACCCCGAAGGTGCTCGATTTCGCACGCAAGCTGGTGGACGCGGGATTCACCGCGGTGCTGCCGCACCTGTTCGGCGTGCCCGGCCTCGACGCCGACCCGCGGAAGGTGGGCATCAAGGGCACGGCGACGGCCGTCGCGTCGGTCGCCCCGCTGTGCGTCAGCAAGGAGTTCACCATCCTCGCCGTCGGCAAGTCCTCCCCGGTGATCACCTGGCTGCGCGCGCTGGCCCGCCAGGAGCACGAGCGGTGCGGCGGCAAGGGCGTCGGCGCCGTCGGGATGTGTTTCACCGGCGGTTTCGCGCTGGGCATGGCGGTCGACGATGTGCTGCTGGCGCCGGTGCTGAGCCAGCCCTCGCTGCCGCTGGGCATCACGCCCAGCCGCCGGCACAACATCGACATCTCGCCGGAAGACCTGGAGACCGTGAAGGTGCGCTGCGCCAAACAGGGCCTCAAGGTGCTGGGCATGCGGTTCACCGGCGACAAGATGGTGCCCGGCGAGCGCTTCGCCTTCCTGCGTGAGCAGCTGGGCGATGCCTTCATCGCGGTCGAGATCGACGACGCCGACGCGAATCCCGATGCGCCCACGCCACCGCACTCCGTACTCACCGAGCACCTGATCGACGAGCCGGGACAGCCCACCCGCGCGGCGCTGGATCAGGTCATCGACCTGATGCGCAGCACCCTGCGCTAGGCGGGCGGGCCGTCCGGCCTATTCGAGGCGCTTCTCCTCTTCCCGCTCCAGGCGGTCGCGCTCCTCCTGGCGGCGCTTCTCCTCGTGCTCGATGGCCTCTTCGCGGGCGTTCTTGTTGCTCATGCCTTCTCCTGTTCGTCGGTCGTCTCGGTGGTCTTGTCGTCGGAAGCCGGGAGGCTGCCCTCGGTCACGGTTCCGTCCTTGCCCACCTCGACCACCGAGATCACCAGGCCGTCGTCGTCGGCGTCCACGCGCACGGTGTCGCCGGGCACGATCTCGCCCTTGAGCAGCATCGACGAGAGCCGGTTGTCGAGTTCCTTCTGCACGGTGCGGCGCAGCGGGCGGGCACCGAACTGGGGCTGGAAGCCCTCGTCGGCCAGCCAGTCCTCGGCCTTCTCGGTGACGTCCAGCTCCACGTCCTGGCCGCGCAGCAGGCCGCGGGTGCTCTCCAGGATCAACTCGACGATGTTGCGGATCTGCTGCTTGTCGAGGCGGTGGAAGATCACCGTGTCGTCGATGCGGTTGAGGAACTCGGGCCGGAAGTGGGCGTGCAGCCGCTCCTTGACCTTCGGGACCACCGACTCCCAATCGTCCTCGGGCGCTTCGAGAATCAGATCGGCGCCGATGTTGCTGGTGAGGATCACGATGGTGTTCTTGAAGTCCACCGTGCGGCCCTGGGCGTCGGTCACGCGGCCGTCGTCGAGCAGCTGCAGCAGGATGTTGAAGACATCCGGGTGGGCCTTCTCGATCTCGTCGAACAGGATCACCGAGTAGGGCTGGCGGCGCACCTTGTCGGTGAGCTGGCCGGCCTCCTCGTAGCCCACGTAGCCGGGAGGCGCGCCCACCAGTCGCGAGACGGTGTGCTTCTCCTGGAACTCGCTCATGTCGAACCGGATCAGCCGGTCCTCGTCGCCGAAGACGGTGGCCGCCAGGGCCTTCGCGAGCTCGGTCTTGCCGACGCCGGTGGGGCCGAGGAACAGGAACGAGCCGATGGGCCGGCTCGGGTCCTTGAGCCCGGCGCGCGCCCGGCGCACGGCCTCGGAGACCGCGAGCACGGCCTCGTCCTGGCCCACGACGCGGGCGTGCAGATCGTCCTCCAGGCGGAGCAGCTTCTCCTTCTCCTCGGAGGTCAGATCGGCCACCGGGATGCCGGTGCGCCGCGAGACCACCTCGGCGATGTCGGTCACCGTCACATCCGGGCCGGACGGCTCACCGTCGGGGGAGATGTTCTTGAGCCGCTGCTCGGCCTCCGCGATCTTGACCTTGAGCTCGTCCGCGGTCTTGTAGTCCTCCGATTCGACGGCGCTGTCCTTCTCCCGGTTCAGCCGCGCCAGCTCGTCCTCGACGGTGCGGGTGCCCTGGTCGGAGGTCTTGGTGCGCAGCCGGACCCGGGCGCCGGCCTGGTCGACGAGGTCGATCGCCTTATCGGGCATGAACCGGTCGGTGATGTAGCGGTCCGAGAGTTCGGCGGCGGCGATCAGGGCGTCGTCGTCGTAGTGCACCTGGTGGTGCTCCTCGTAGACGTCGATCAGGCCGCGCAGGATCTCGATGGTGTCCTCGACGGTCGGCTCGCTCACCATCACCGGCTGGAACCGGCGTTCCAGGGCGGCGTCCTTCTCGATGTACTTGCGGTACTCGTCGATGGTGGTGGCGCCGATCGCGTGCAGCTCGCCGCGGGCCAGCGCCGGCTTGAGCATGTTGCCCGCGTCCATGGAGCCCTCGCCCCCGCCGCCCGCACCGATGATGGTGTGCAACTCGTCGATGAACACCACCAGCTCGTCGGAGTGCTCGCGCACCTCGTCGAGCACCTTGGTCAGGCGCTCCTCGAACTCGCCGCGGTACTTGCTGCCCGCCACCATGGAGCTCACGTCGAGCGCGATCACGCGGCGCCCGGCGAGCGTCTTGGGCACGTCGTCGTTGACGATCCGCTGCGCCAGACCCTCCACGATGGCGGTCTTGCCGACGCCGGGGTCGCCGATCAGCACGGGGTTGTTCTTGCGGCGGCGGGAGAGGATCTCGATGGTCTGCTCGATCTCCTCGGCGCGGCCGACCACGGGATCGACCTTGCCGGCCCGCGCCTCGGCGGTCAGATCGCGGCCGTACTCGTCGAGGGTGGGCGTGCTGCTCGGGCCCTGCGCCGCCTGCGCCTGCTGCGCGGTCTTGCCGGGCTTGCCCGATTTGCCGGGCACGGCCTGGCCGGAGGACAGGCCGCCGCCCGCGAGGGTCTGCGCGGCCACGGTGTCCGGATTGTCGGCGATGCCGATGAGGATGTGCTCGGGGCCCACGTAGGACTGGCCGGACTGGGCCGCCCGCTGCTGGGCCACGCGCAGCGCGCGCCGCGAGGCCGGGCTGAGCGACGGTGCGCCGTCGGCCCCGTCGGGGCTCGCGCTGGCCTTCGCCGCGGTCTCCATCGCGGAGGCGACCCGATCGGGATCGAGGCCCACCCGCACGATGATCTCGCGCGTCGGCTCGTTCATCGCGGCCGCGTACAGCAGGTGCTCGGGCGTGATCTCGCTGTTGCCCCAGTCGGCCGCGGCCACCTGCGCCTCGACGAGCAGAGTCTTCGCCTGGTCGTTGAGGAGGCGGTTCAGGTCGACCCGCTGCACGGCGGGCCGGCCCACCGAGTTCCCGAAGAACCGCTGGAAGATGTCATCGAAAACGCCGTCGAAATCACTCATTTCACTGCTTTCCATTCATCGGTCGGTGGGACGGGTGGAGCGGTGGTGCACAAGATCAAGCGGTGAGCGGTACTGCGGCCTCGGGGGTGTAGGCGAGGAAGGTGAAGGTCTCCTGCAGGTACAACTCCACCGCGTCGGCGGTGTGCGAGAGGTAGCCGATCTCCACATCGGTGCCCAGCCGCAGGTCGAAATCGCCACCGCGCGTGGTGAGCACGAAGGCGCCGTCGATCGCGGGCGCCCAGATGATGTCGCCGTCGACGAGCCGGTTGAGGTGCTCGCGCACCGGATAGCCGTGATCGGAGGTCTCGCTCACGCGGGTGTACACATCGGCGGAGAGCAGCACGGAGTACGGGCCGTCCACACCGGCGAGCCGCAGATCGGACAGCGCCTGGGAGACGACGTCGGGGATGTCGCGCGGATCGTCGGGCAGCTTGAGGTCGCCGCCGGCGGCGGTGTTGCGGATGCCGGGGATCGATGCGGCCGGATAGCCCTCGAAGATCGCCCGGTCCTCGGCGTAGGCGAGGCTGCGTGCCGCGTCCTTGACCGGATCCCAATCGGCGTCCTGTGCCCCGCGCTCCACCGAGTCGATGGCCTTGCGGCTCAGCGTGAACGGCACGCGCAGGCGCACCAGGGGGCGACTGTCGCGCAGGTGGGCCTGCACGCCCTCGGCGGGACCGCCCACCTCGAGCAGGTGGCCGGTGCCGATCGCGCTGGCGCCGGGGCCGAGCGGTTCACCGAGGTCCACCACGCGGCGGCCGGCGATGTTGCGTTTGAAGGTGCGCGTCGCTTCGGTCTCGATCTCCGACCACGCCGCGGCGGTCACGGGGGCGAGTTCGCGGTACAGGTTGTTCATCGATCGCTTCCTTTCAGACTGCCGATCCGCAGCGAGCCGTCCGCGGCGTCGGCGGTGGGTGCGGGGGACCCCTCCGCCTCCTCCGGTGCCGCGGGCGGATCGTCCAGGAAATCGGCGGGCGGGGTGAAGAACAGGCATCCGGTGTGCGCGGTGGAGAAGTCGAGCACGCGGTCGGTGTTGCCGGGCGGATCGCCCAGGAACATGTTGCGCAGCATGCGTTCGGTGATCCCGGGGTCCCGGGAGTAGCCGATGAAGTAGGTGCCGAACTCGCCGCTGCCCACCTGCCCGAAGGGCATGTTCTGGCGCACGATCTTCAGTTCGTTGCCCTCGTCGTCGGTGATCACGTTGAGCGCGATGTGCGCGTCGGCGGGTTTGACGTCGTCGTCCATCTCGATGTCCTCGAGCTTGGACCGGCCGATCACCTTCTCCTGTTCCTCGACGGTGAGCGCGCGCCACGCGGTCATATCGTGCAGGTACTTCTGGACGTGGACGTAGCTGCCGCCCGCGAAGTGCGGGTCCTCGTCGCCCACCGTCGTGGCCGCGACGGCCACCTCGCCCGACGGGTTCTCCGTGCCGTCCACGAAGCCCAGCAGGTCGCGGTTGTCGAAGAACCGGAAGCCGTGCACCTCGTCGACCACGGTGATCGCACCGTCGAAGGCGTCCACGATCCGTGACGACAGTTCGAAGCACATGTCGAGCGATTCGGCCTTGATGTGCAGCAGCAGATCGCCCGGTGTCGACGGTGCGCGGTGGCGCGGACCGTCGAGCTCGACGAACGGGTGCAGACCCCGGGGCTTCGGGCCCGCGAAGAGGCGGTCCCAGGCGTCCGAGCCGATGGAGGTGATGAGGGCCAGGCCCTTCTCCGGGTAGCGGAAGGAGACCGATCGGACGAGTCCGGACAGGTCGCCGAGCGTATCCCTCACGTCGTCGGCGCGATCGCGGTCGATCGTGGCCACGAGGAACATCGCTGCAGTGGACAGCGGTGTGAGAACCGGTTGCGGGCGCGTCACGTTTTTCACACTAACCGAGCCCGGCGACGGCAGCAGGGGAAGCGAACGACCGCGACAATCCGATGCCGTGCGATGATGAGGGCGATCGGGGAGGGCGCAGCCCGCCTTCCCAGTCGGTTGTGGATGGGAGACGAAGATGACCTGGATCGCCGTGGTGCTGTTGGGGATCGCCGCACTGGCCGGGCTCGGATTCGCCTGTGCGATCTCGACGCCTCGCCGCCCCGCCTCCGATGCGACCTACTCGACCAATGCGCTCATCGCGGCGGGCGCGGTCACCGGCTCGGCACTGTGTGCGATCGCCGCGGCGGTGCTCACCGCCGGCGTCTGACACCGCCTCGGCGCCCGCCGGTGCGGTCCTCGCTACGCTCCGCCGTCGCCGCGGTTCCGGAGCGGTATCGCCCTGATCTCCGCGATGGAGGTCACGCGCTGCGCGTTGCGCTCGCGCTCCTGATTCCTGGATTACTGCTGATCGCATGGGGTCGTCCTGAGCTTCTCGTGTATGCGGAGTTCGGTGCCTTCGCGGGCATGTACGGCCGCGGCGAATCGGGACGGCCGCGGATCGTGCACCAGTTGCAGGCCGGCGGCCTGCTCACCGTGGGGGAGCTGCTGGGGATCACGCTGTCGCATCAGCAGGCGCCGCCGTGGGTGCTGGTGCTGGTCGGGGTGGTCTTCGCCACCGTCTGTTCGGTGCTGGCCGATGCGGTGCGCCTGCGGCCCGCCGGGCCTTTCTTCTTCCTCTTCGCGATGGGTGCCACCGCGACCTTGCCGGCCGATCTGGCGCCGCCCGGCCAGGCCCTCGCGATCTGCGTGGCCACGGTGCTCTTCGCGATCGTCGTCGGCGCGATCGGGCGGCCCGATCCGTTCCGCGGCCGGCCCTGGTGGGACGGGATCGCACTGGTCCTTCGCCGGCCGGCGCCCGGGGTCGGGACGCACGCCCTGCGGTACGCGCTCGCCGTCGGTCTGGCGGGCGGTATCGGGATCCTGCTGGGTGTGGACCACGCGAACTGGGCGATGGCGGCGGCGGCCGTCCCGCTCGCGGTGATCGACGCGGGCCGGCCCTCGGATTCCGAGTTCCGGTCGGTGGCGGGGCGCGCGATGCACCGGACGGTGGGCACCTTCGTGGGCCTGCTGGTGGCGGCAGCCCTGCTCGCCCTGGACCCGGGGCCCACCGCGCTCGCCCTGGTGGCCATCGCGCTGTTGTTCCCCACGGAGCTGTACATGGCGCGGCACTACGCGGTGGCGATCGGCTTCTTCACGCCCCTGATCATGTTGATGACGGAGCTCGCCGATCCCACCGATCCGCTCCGGATGCTCACCTACCGCGGCGTGGACACCATCATCGGTGTGTGCGCCGGCATCCTGGTGGCGCTCCTGGTGCGCGGCAGGCCCCGCCGGACCGGGCTCGTCCGCCCGGCCTGACGGGGCCCGTCCGTCAGGAACCCGCGCCGGGGCTGGCCTTGCCGTCGGCGGTGTACGACGCGGCGCCCACGCCGGCCAGCGCACCACCGGCCACGATGAGGTACTCGTCGCGGATCGGGGAACCGGCGAAGAAGTCCTCGAGGATCTCCCGGGTCCCGGCGGCGTAGCGGGCCTGCGCCGACAGCGTGGTGCCCGAGACGTGCGGGGTCATCGCGTGGTGGGGCATGGTGCGCCACGGGTGGTCGACGGTCGGCGGCTGCGGGTACCAGACGTCACCGGCGTAGCCCGCCAACTGCCCGGACTCGAGCGCGGCCACGATGTCGTCGCGCACCACGATCTCGGCGCGAGCGGTGTTGACGATGTAGGAGCCGCGGCGCATCGTGGCCAGCAGCTCGGCGTCGAACATGTGGTAGGTCTTCGGATGCAGGGGAGCGTGGATGTCGACGACGTCCACCGAGCGCACCAGCGATTCCACCGACTCGTGGTAGGTCAGGTTCAGTTCCTGCTCCAGTTCGAGTGGCAGGCGCCGGGTGTCGAAGTAGTGCAGCCGCACCCCGAACGGCGCCAGGCGGCGCATCACGGCCTGGCCGATCCGGCCCGCGGCGATGATGCCCACGTCCATGCCCTCGAGATCGTAGGCGCGCTCGACGCAGTCGGCGATGTTCCAGCCGCCCTCGATGACCCACTTGTACGAGGGCACGAAATTGCGCACCAGCGTGAGGATCTGCATCACGGCGTGCTCGGCGACGCTGATCGAGTTGGAGTAGGTGACCTCGGCGACGGTGACGCCGGCGTTGATCGCGGCATCGAGATCGACGTGATCGGAGCCGATGCCGGCGGTGAGCGCCAGCTTCAGGTTCGGGGCCTTGGCGATCCGCTCGGCGGACAGGTAGGCGGGCCAGAAGGGCTGCGAGATCACCACATCGGCGTCGGCGAGATGCTTCTCGAACTCGGCGCCGTCCTTGTCGGAGGTCACGATCAGCTCGTGGCCCTGGGATTCGAGGTACTTCCGCAGGCCGAGCTCGCCGGAGACGCAGCCGAGCAGTTCCCCGGGAGTGAAATCGATGGACGACGGCGAGGGGATGCTCTGGCCGCCGGGATAGGCCTCGATGAACGGGATCGAATCGCGGGCGTACTCGGGCGGGTAACCGGTGACCGGGTCGGGGTACAGTACACACAGA
Organism: Tsukamurella sp. TY48; assembly: GCF_019656655.1. Lineage (GTDB taxonomy): Bacteria > Actinomycetota > Actinomycetes > Mycobacteriales > Mycobacteriaceae > Tsukamurella > Tsukamurella strandjordii. Next base: position 2,924,348 of record NZ_BPMV01000001.1, read on the forward strand.
ATCTTCGCCATGATCACTCCTTGAATCGGCGAGTGGGAGAACTGATTTCGTCCCTCTGCATCTACTTTCCCGCCGATCCGCGGGGGCGTCCAATACCGGATTCCGCTCGCCCGATAGGCGGCTCCGATCACCGCAGGCGGGCGGCTCAGCCCACCGGCGGCGCACTCTCCGCGAGCGCCCGGGCGAGCACCGATTCGGGTTCCCCGCCGTGCCGCACCAGCACCACGCGCGCCGCCAGTTCGGCGCGGTCACCGAGCGCGGCGGGCGGACCGTCGAGCTCCACGACGCGGGTGCCCGACGGTGCCCGGTAGGTCGCGAGCCGGGCCCGCGGGACGATCGTGGCCCACCGTCCCGCTCCGACCATGGCGAGCAGGGTGGCGACCGAATCCGATTCGAGGCGCGGCGCGAACCGTGCACCGTGCGCCTGCGCCACCTCGTCGATCAGGTCGCGTCCGCGCATCCCCTTGTGCAGCAGGCACATCGGAAGCTGCGCCGCATCGGTCCAGGAGACGGTGCCCTCGCCCTCGGGAAGGAGATCCTCGCGCGCCACGAGCACGTGCCGGTCGGTGTAGAGCGGCGTCACGGTGAGTCCGTCGAGATCGGTGCCGTCGGAGTACACGATGCCCGCATCCAGTTCGTACCGGCGGATCCGCTCGACCACCTCGGACGAGCGCAGTCCGGCCCGGATCCGCACGCGCACCAGCGGATGCGCGGAGCAGAACGGATCGGTCAGCAGGGCGACCGCGGTGGCCGCGGCGGGGATCACACCGAGGTCGAGCTCACCGGTGAGCCCGGTGCGGAGCGCGGTGACCTCGTGTTCGAGGGCGTCGCGGTCGGCCAGGATGCGCCGGGCCCACGGAACCAGTCGCTGGCCCTCGGGGGTCAGGCCCTCGAAGGAGGAGCCGCGCACCACGAGCGGCACGTCGAGCTCGCGCTCCAGCTTGCGGATGGCCTCGGAGAGCGCCGGCTGCGATACGTAGCAGGCGCTGGCCGCCCGGGCGAAGTGCCGCTCCCGGGCCAGGGCGACGAAGTACTCGAGCTGGCGGAACAGCACCGCGCGCTACAGGATCTCGTCGATGGCCTCGGTGGGGCGCGCCATTCGGGTGCCCTTGGCGGTCACCACGAAGGGCCGCTCGATGAGCTTGGGATGGGCGACCATCGCGTCCAGCAGCTGGTCGTCGGTGGCGTCCGCGAGGCCCAGCTCCTTGTACTCGGCCTCGCGGGTGCGCACCGCCTGCCGCACGGTGAGCCCGGCGTCCTTGATGAGCGTGCGCAGCTGCGCCTTCGAGGGCACCTGGTCGAGGTACTTCACCACCGTCACCGTGGCCCCCGCCTCCTCCAGCCGCGCGAGCGCCTGGCGGGACTTGGTGCAGCGGGGGTTGTGGTAGATCGTCGCCTCGGACATCGATGCCCCTCCGGTGAGCTGTTAGGCGTTGCCGTTGAACAGGCTGGTCACGGAACCGTTCTCGAAGACCTCGCGGATGGTGCGGGCCAGCAGGGGAGCGATCGGCAGCACGGTGAGCGTGTCGAAGTGCTTCTCCGGCGGGATCGGCAGCGTGTTGGTGGCGATCACCTCGCGCGCACCGCAGTTCGCGAGCCGCTCGGTGGCCGGCTCGGAGAAGACGCCGTGCGTGGTCGCGATGATCACGTCCTTGGCGCCGGCCTCCTTGAGCACGCCCACGGCACCGGCGATGGTGCCGCCGGTGTCGATCATGTCGTCGATCAGCACGCAGGTGCGGCCGGCCACGTCACCCACGACGCGGTTGCTCTTCACCTGGTTGGCGACGTTGGGGTCGCGGGTCTTGTGCACGAAGGCCAGGGGCGCACCGTCGAGGGCGTCGGCCCACTTCTCGCCCACCTTGACGCGGCCGGCGTCGGGGGAGACGACCACCATGTTGTCGGTGCCGTAGTGCTCGCGCACGTAGTCGGCCAGCATGGTCTGCGCGTGCATGTGATCGACCGGGCCGTCGAAGAAGCCCTGGATCTGGTCGGTGTGCAGGTCGACCGTGATGATCCGGTCGGCGCCCGCGGTCTTGAACAGGTCGGCCATCAGGCGCGCCGAGATCGGCTCGCGGCCGCGGTGCTTCTTGTCCTGCCGGGCGTAGGGGTAGAACGGGAGGATCGCGGTGATCCGCTTCGCCGATCCGCGCTTGAGCGCGTCGATCATGATCAGCGTCTCCATGATCCACTGATTGACCGGGTACGGGGCGCTCTGCAGCACGAACGCGTCGCTGCCGCGCACGGACTCCTCGAACCGGACGAAGATCTCGCCGTTGGCGAAATCGCGTGCCGTCTGCGGGGTGACCTCGACGCCGAGCTCGTCGGCGACCTGCTGCGCCAGCTCGGGGTGGGCACGACCCGAGAACAGCATCAGGTTCTTCTGGTTATCGATCCAGTTGTTCACTGCTCGTCAATCCTCGCGATAGCCTTCTGGGCCGCCTCGGCCGAGCTCGTGCCCGGGCGCTTCCGCAGTACCCATTCCTCGATGTTCCGCTGATCCGCGCCGGAGACCGCCAGGGCTCCGGGCGGCACGTCGCGCTTGATCACGGTACCCGCTCCGCTGTAGGCGCCGTCGCCCACCTCGACCGGCGCGATGAGCATCGTGTCGGATCCGATGCGCACGTGGTCGCCGATCACCGTTCGGTGCTTGTTCACCCCGTCGTAATTCACGGTGACCACGGCGCAGCCGATGTTGCTGCCCTCGCCGATGGTGGCGTCGCCGATGTAGCTCAGGTGCGGCACCTTACTACCGGCTCCGATCTGCGCGTTCTTGGTCTCGGCGAAGGCGCCGATCTTGCCCTTGGCGCCCAGTTCGGTGTTCGGCCGGAGGTAGCTGAACGGCCCGACGGTGGCGTTCGGGCCGATCGACGAGGCGTGCACCTCGGAGCGCAGCACGGTGGCGCCGGTGGCGACGGAGGCGTCGACGAGAGTGGTGTCCGGGCCGATCACCACGTCCTCCGCGATCACGGTGCGGCCGCGGAGGTGGGTGCCGGGTTCGAGGGTCACATCGCTGGCGATGGTCACGTCGACGTCGATGTAGGTGTTCGCCGGGTCGACCACCGTGACGCCGTTTAGCTGATGCCCCGCGATGATCCGGCGGTTCATCTCGCGGGCGAGCTGGGAGAGCTGGATGCGGTCGTTGCAGCCGGCCACCAGCATGTCGTCGTCCACGTGGTCGCCGCGCACCAGCAGGCCCGCGGCGCGGGCGATCCCGATCACGTCGGTGAGGTACAGCTCGCCCTGCACGTTGTCGGGGCGCAGCTGCGCCAGCGCGGAGACCAGCTGCGCGTGGTCGAAGGCGTACACGCCGGAGTTGATCTCGGTGATCGCGAGCTGCTCGGGCGTCGCGTCCTTCTGCTCGACGATCTGGGTGACCTGCCCGTCCTGCGTGCGCAGCACCCGTCCGTAGCCGGTGGGGTCGTCGACGGCGGTGGTCAGCACCGTGACCGCCGCGCCGTCCCCGGAGGTGTGGGTGGCCAGCAGATCGGTCAGGGTGGCCGTGTCGAGGAGCGGCACGTCGGCGGCGGTGACCACCACGGTGCCCGCGAAGTCGGCGGGCAGCACCGACAGGCCCGCCTGGACGGCGTCACCGGTGCCGCGCTGTTGCTCCTGGACGGCGACCAGGATCTCGTGGTCCAGCTCCGAGGCGGTGCCGAGGGCGGCCTCGGAGACCCGCTCGCGGTCGTGGCCCACGACCACCACGAGGTGGTCCGGGCTGGTGCCGGCGGCGGCGTGCAGTGCGTGGCCGAGCAGCGTGCGCCCCGCGATGCGGTGCAGCACCTTCGGGGTCTTCGAGCGCATCCGCGTGCCCGCGCCCGCGGCGAGGATCACCACCGCCGTGCCGTTGCTCATCGGGTGGCTCCTCGTGGTTCGGTGCAGGTCGTCATCGGCCGCAATCCTACGAGAACACCGTGCCGGCCCGTCCGTGGCACAATGCTTGGCGGTGGTCGCGCGCGTGTCGCGGGACCGGCGGTCTCCCGTGGTGTAATCGGCAACACTTCTGATTTTGGTTCAGACATTTCAGGTTCGAGTCCTGGCGGGAGAGCTCCAGCGGCGTCTTTTCACACCTCAGTGGAATTGCAATTCTCGTCCTCGTGTTGCGACATCCGAAACATCCTGCATAACGTAATGTGCATGTCAGAGCCTGCACTACCCGACCAGGACCATTCCGCCCGCGAGGAATCGCTCCGGAATCGCAATGATCTCCGGAATCTGCTCAATCAACTCGGGCAGAACGCTGCGAACAGCGGGGACCCGGAGGGGCATTACCGCCGTGCCCTCGGCTCATTGCTCTACGATGTGGCCGCCGATCTGTACATTCACGCCGAGAAGTTGGGAATGACTCCGGGCGAATTGCAGGGCGTGATCACCGATGCGAATGCCGATCTGGTCGCCGCCGGGAACGCCGCGGAAACCGCCCGCGCTCTCGAATTCCGGCTGGCCAGTGGCGATCGATCCGATCAGTTGGGCTCTTCCCAGTCGTAGCCGGTACCCACATCGGTACCGACGCACTCCAGGGTGTCGCCGGACGCGGTGGTGATCCGCTGCCCCTCCTGCGTGGCGGAGCACGAGTCGTACATCTGCGGCGTATCGGCGGAGGCGACGGCGGGAACGGCGAGGCCGGTGAGGACGAGCATGCCGGCGGTGGCGAGGGCTTTGGCTGTGATGTTCATGCTCCCGAGCCTGCGCCGCGAAGCTGGGAGCGCGGTGTCAGCGCGGTGCCGATCGGCTGGCAGTTCAGGGCTGGACGTTCACCGAGTACGCCGAGGCGGCATCGCGCACGTCCAGCAGGTACTTGCGCGACTGGTTGTAGACCATCACGCCCTTCTCCCAGCCGCGGGCGGTGGTCAGATCGCCGCCGGAGACGCACAGGTACCGGGCCGCGGTGAGCGCCGCATCGTCGATGTTGTCCGGATCGGCCTTGCCGTCGCCGTTCGCGTCCACGCCGTAGCGCTGCCAGGTCTCGGGGATGAACTGGAAGGGGCCCATCGCGGCGTCGTACTTGGCGTTCGGCCGGTGCGGATCGGTGCCGGTGGCCAGGATCTCCTGATTGCCGTTGGTGCCGTCCAGCGGCACCCCGCGGATGGGCGGCGAGACCTTGCCGTTGGGCGCGATCGTGGCCCCGCGGAAGGTGCCGTGCTTGCTCTCGATGAAGGCGATCCCCGCGAGCGTGGTCCAGGCGATCCCGCACTGCGGCGTACGTTGCCGCATCGCCTCGGCGGCGTTGCCGTAGGCCTCGAGGGAGATCCGGGGGATGCCGGTGGCCACGCTGATCGGGGTGGCCCAATCGCGGAGCAGGTCGGCGGTGCGTCCGGGACCGTTGACGTTGATGTACGGCACGGGTACTCCGGGGCCGGGCGGGATGCCCTCGGGGATGTCGACGCGCTCACCGATCGTGCCGCAGGAGGCGAGCGCCGTCGCCGCGGCCGCGACGACGACGGCCGCGCGCACGCGGGTACTGATCATGGTGTGGTCGAGCTTCCTTTTGTCCGATTACCGGATCAACGTGCGACGGTGCCCTCGGGGTTCCCGGCCGCCACGTTGTCCCAGGCGAAGGCCCACGAGTCTACCTCGCCGGAGGCGATGAGGGCCTCGGCTGCGCGCACCCGGTCGAGGAAGGCGAGCAGCGTGCCGCGGTACTCCAGTTCCGCGGAGTGATCCTCCGCGGTCGGGTCGACGGTGACGGTGCGCACCTCGTCCGGCACGAGCTCGGCGGGGAACCCGGCGGTGCGCAGCCGCTCGAAGACCTTCCCGGCGAGCGCGAGCGCGGGCTGTGCCAGCGAGATGGAGTCGAGCACCGAGGCCTCGCCCCGGGCCTGCTTCTCCAGGCGCTTCTGCCGCTCCCAGTTCTGCGCCTGCGTGGCCACGTCGACCTCGGAGCCCTCCGCGAGGTGCGGGGTGCGGCGGCGGACCTTCGCGGTGAGCGTGCGGGCGATGTCGTCGATCCCGAAGGGCTCGTGCTCGGCCTCCTCGGCGATCCGCGCGTGGAAGATCACCTGCAGCAGCAGGTCGCCGAGCTCGCTGCGCAGCTCCGCACGCTCGGCCTCGCCCGCCGCGGGGGCATCGAGCGCGCCCACCGCATCGGCCAGTTCGTAGGTCTCCTCGACCAGGTAGCGCAGCAGGCTCGCATGGGTCTGCTCCGACTCCCACGGCCCCGCGGTGCGCAGGGTGTCGATGAGGGCGACGGCGTCGAGCACGTCGAGCCCGGCGGGCCGGCGTCCGGCGATCACCTCGGCACCGTCGGCGCGGAGGGCGGCGACGGCGGGGTGATCCGGATCGGACGAGACCAGCACGGCGCCCGCGGGGACGGTCCCGTCGAGCACGGGCCGCGCGCCCGGCAGGTTCCAGGCCACCCGGACGGGCAGTTCCTCGGTGTAGAACACCGGGCCGTCGCTCAGCCGGGTGACCGCCTCGATCGGGACGTATCCGGGCAGGGCCGGATCGAGGAGGACGACGGTGCCGCTCACGCGCTCGCCCCACTGGTCGCCGCGGTCGCGCGGGGCGGCTGGTCGAGCCGCCAGTAGCCGGCGCCCTTGCCGTCCATGGCGGCCAGGAAGTCCGCGACCACCTGGAGCAGTTCGATGTCGCGCACGCGCTCGCTGCCCACACCGCCGCCCGCCACGCGGGGGATCGGGAAGGTGACGGTGCGCGTGGTGGCCCGGTACGAGCCGCCCGGGTAGAGCCGCTTGAGTCGCAGCTGCTGCGAATCGCGCAGTTCCATCGGCGCCACTCGGAGATTGGTGCCGGCCACGCTGACCTCGGTGACCCCGGCCGCTCGGGCCAGGGAGCGCAGGCGCGCGATGGCGGCCAGCCGCTCCACCTCCACGGGCGGGGGGCCGTAGCGGTCGGTGAGCTCGGTGAGCACCTCGGCCACGGCGGTATCGTCGTGGGCCGCTGCGAGTTTGCGATAGGCCTCCAGACGGAGCCGGTCGCTGGTCACGTAGTCGGGCGGGATGTGCGCGTCCACCGGCAGGTCGATGCGCACCTCCTTCTGCTCCTCCTCGATGGTGATCGGCTTCCCGTCGGCGGCGGCGCGGTACGCCTCCACCGCCTCGCCCACCAGGCGGACGTACAGGTCGAAGCCCACGCCGGCCACGTGACCGGACTGCTCGGCGCCGAGAACGTTGCCGGCGCCGCGGATCTCGAGGTCCTTCATGGCCACGGCCATGCCCGCGCCCAGGTCGTTGTTCTGGGCGATCGTGGACAGTCGGTCGTACGCGGTCTCCGTGAGCGGCTTCTCGGCCGGGTACAGGAAGTAGGCGTAGCCCCGCTCGCGCGAGCGCCCCACGCGGCCGCGCAGCTGGTGCAGCTGTGACAGGCCCAGGTTCTCGGCGCGCTCGACGATCAGTGTGTTCGCATTGGAGATGTCCAGGCCGGTCTCGACGATGGTGGTGCACACGAGCACGTCGAACTCGCGGTTCCAGAAGCCCTGCACGGTGCTCTCCAGGGCCTCCTCGCCCATCTGGCCGTGCGCCACCGCCACCCGGGCCTCGGGCACCAGATCACGGATCTGCTTGGCGGCCTTGTCGATCGAGCTGACGCGGTTGTGCACGTAGAAGACCTGACCGTCGCGCAGCAGCTCGCGGCGGATGGCGGCCGCGACCTGCTTCTCCGCGTACGGGCCCACGTAGGTGAGCACGGGATGGCGCTCCTCCGGCGGGGTGAGGATGGTGGACATCTCGCGGATACCGGCCATCGACATCTCCAGCGTGCGGGGGATCGGGGTGGCGCTCATGGTGAGCACGTCCACGTTGGTGCGCAGTGCCTTGATGTGCTCCTTGTGCTCCACGCCGAACCGCTGCTCCTCGTCGACCACCACCAGGCCGAGGTCCTTCCAGCGCACCCCGGTCTGCAGCAGCCGGTGGGTGCCCACCACCACGTCCACGCTGCCGTCGGCGAGGCCCTCCAGGACCTGCTGTGTCTCCTGCTTATCGGTGAAGCGGGACAGGCCCTTCACGGTGATGGGGAAGCCCTGCATGCGGTCCTCGAAGGTCTTCAGGTGCTGCTGGGCGAGCAGCGTGGTGGGCACGAGAACAGCCACCTGCTTGCCGTCCTGCACGGCCTTGAAGGCGGCACGCACGGCGATCTCGGTCTTGCCGTAGCCCACGTCGCCGATCACCACGCGGTCCATCGGGACCGCCTTCTCCATATCGGCCTTCACATCGCCGATCACCGTCATCTGGTCCACGGTCTCGGTGAACGGGAAGGCGTCCTCCATCTCGCGCTGCCACGGGGTGTCGGCGGCGAAGGCGTGGCCGGGCGCGGCGTTGCGGGCGGCGTACAGCTGGACCAGCTCGCCCGCGATCTCGCGGACGGCCTTGCGCGCCTTGCGCTTGGTGTTCTGCCAGTCGCTGCCGCCCATTTTGGACAGCGCGGGCATCTCGCCGCCCACGTAGCGCGAGAGCTGGTCGAGCGATTCCATCGGCACGAAGAGCTTGTCGCCCGGTTGGCCGCGTTTGCCGGGGGCGTATTCGATCACCAGGTACTCGCGGCGCGCGCCGGCCACGGTGCGCTCGATCATCTCGACGAACTTGCCGATGCCGTGTTCGTCGTGCACCACGAGGTCGCCTGCGGTCAGCGCGAGCGGGTCGACCTGGTTGCGCCGCTTGGCCGGAAGCCGTCGCCCGTCGCCCACGCCGGCCACCCGGTTACCGGTGAGATCGGGCTCGGCGAGCAGGACGAGGGTGCGCGAGGGCACGGTGACGCCGGTCTGCAGGCTGCCGCGCAGCACGCCGACGGTGCCGGGGCGCGGCTCATCGCCGGGCTCCAGTTCGGTGGCGGGGACCTCCGCATCGCGGAGGCGTTCGAGGATGCGGGCGCGGGTTCCCTGGCCCGCCACCACGATCACGCCGCTGCCTCCCGATGCCGCGTGGGCTCGCAGGCTGGCGAACAGCTTCTCCGCCTCGGCCTCCGAGCCGCGCGGTGCGGGTGCGTGCTCGATGTGCACGGTGAGGTGATCGTCGTCGTCCGTGTCCGGTCCCGCGGCGAGCGGGGAGATGGTCCACCACGGATGTCCCTGTGCGGAAACGGATTCGTGCACCTCGTCGAGGCTGCGGTAGGCGCTCGCGCCGAGGTCGATGCCGGTGGGGTCGAGCGGCGCCGTTGAACCGAGGGCGGCCGCGGTCCAGGACGCCTCCAGGAACTCCTGGCCGGTGCGTGCCAGATCCGCTGCGCGCGTGCGGATCTTCTCGGGATCGAGCAGCACGGTGTGCGTGCCCTGGGGGACCACATCGGTGAGCAGTTGCAGCTCGCCCGGAACCAAGGCCGGGATGAGTGCCTCCATGCCCTCCACCGGGATGCCCTGCGAGAGCTTCTCCAGCATCTCCACCAGCGCGGCATCGGATTCGTGCGCGGCCTTCAGGGTGGCCGCGCGGTCGCGGACCGCGGGGGTGAGCAGCAGCTCGCGGCAGGGGTAGACGTGCACGGTGCCGACTGCGACCTCGTGCTGGCTGCGTTGATCCGCCACCGAGAAGGCGCGGAGATCGGTCACCTCGTCGCCCCAGAACTCCACCCGCACGGGTAGATCGGTGGTGGTGGGGAAGATGTCGAGAATGCCGCCGCGGACGGCGAATTCGCCGCGCTTGCCCACCATGTCCACGCGGGTGTAGGCGAGTTCGACGAGGGTCTCGATGAGCTGCTCGAAGTCGAATTCGGCGCCCTCGCGCAGCGTGACCGACGGTGCATCGCCCAGGCCCGGCGCCATGGGCTGCACGAGCGAGCGGACGGCGGCGACCACCGCGCGCAGCGGTTCGCCGTAGTCGGCATCGTCGGGCCGCGCGAGGCGGCGCAGCACCTGCAGCCGGCGGCCCACGGTGTCGGGGCCGGGGGACAGGCGCTCGTGCGGCAGTGTCTCCCAGCTGGGGAACTGGGTGACCGCGCCCGCGCCGAGCGATTCGCGCAGTTCGGCGGTGAGGTCGTCCGCCTCGCGTCCCGTCGCGGTGACCACCAGCACCGGCGCGCGCTGAGCCAGTGCCGCGATGAGGAAGGGGCGGGTGCCGTCGACCGCGGTCACGGTGAGCTCGGGGCGGCCGGCAGCGGCGGTGAAGGCGGCGATATCGGGATCCGCGGCGACCGCCCTGGTCAGTCCGGAGAGTGCGGGAATCGTTGCGGGGGCGGTGTCAGACACCGAATCAGTCTAGGTGCCGGGGCTGACAGGCAAAAACAACCCTTGACAGGTGACATACCCCACCTTAGGTTCAGCATGTGAAAACTGACACACGATCGTTCCGGATGGTCGTTCGCCGCGCCGCGCTGCTGGTCACCTCGACCGTCCTGCTGTCGGCGGGGGTGATCGCAGCGCCCTCCGCCTCGGCGCTTCCGCCGATCGTCGAGCCGGCACCGCCCGCCGACTCCTTCTACGACGCCCCGGCGAATCTCGCCGAGCTGGCGCCCGGCACGGTGATCCGGAGCCGCACCACGTCGGTGCGATCGCTGCAGGTGATGCCGGTGAACGTCGACGCGTGGCAGCTGGCCTACCGCACCAGTGATGCCGACAAGAAGCCCGCGATCACCGTGACCACCGTGCTGGTCCCGCGCGGCAAGAAGCCGACGAAGCTGCTCTCATACCAGGCGGCCACCGATTCGACGCTGCGCGTGTGTCAGCCCTCCTACGGGCTCACCAGCGGCGGCCCGATCGACCTCGGCAGCCCGTCGGGCCCCCTGACCTTCGCCATGCCCGGGGCGGAGATGCTGTTCGCGACGCTCGGCCTGAACGAGGGCTGGGCGGTGGCGATGCCCGACCACGGCGGCAGCGAGAACACCTTCCTCACCCCGCGCCAGCCCGGCTACGCAGTGCTCGACGGCATCCGCGCGGTGGAGAACTTCACCCGGCTGGGGCTGTCCGCCTCGACGCCCGTCGCGCTGTGGGGTTACTCGGGCGGCGCCATCGCCAGCAGTTGGACCATCGAGATGCAGCCCGGCTACGCGCCCGAGCTGAACATCCGCGGCGCCGCCTTCGGTGCGCCCGAGCGGGATCTCGCGGCCTCGCTGAAGAGCGTGAACACCTCGCTGCTCGCGGGGCTGATCCCGCTCGCGCTGTCGGCGCTGGGCAAGGATTCGGAGGAGTTCCGCACCGCGCTGGACAAGGTGCTCACCCCGGAGGGCCGGTACCGCGTGAACGAGACGCGCCGCCACTGCATGCCGCAGAACGTGGTCTCGAACCTGTGGTTCGACTACAACCGCTTCCTCACCAAGCCCGTCGACGAGGTGCTCCGCATCCCCGCGATCAAGAAGGTGATCGATGAGCGCGGAGTGAGCGGCAAGGTGCCCACCGTGCCCGCGTACGTCTACAACGGCATCACCGAGGAGGTCGCCCCGATCACGGGCACCGACAAGCTGGTGAACTCGTACTGCGCGGGTGGCGCGTCGGTGACCTACCGCCGCGAGGAGTTCCCGCCCAACCCCGTGAAGCAGCTCATGACCACCCACGGCGTGGTGGTGGTGACCGGCGCCGGCGGCGCCTTCGACTGGATCAAGCAGCGGATGAACTCCACCGGTCCGGCGCCGAAGGGGTGCGATATCCGGAACGTCTTCAGTAGCGGACTCGCACCCGCCGCGGCCCAGGCCTTCGGCCAGGGAGTCGGCGCGATCGTCGCCGGACTCGTGGGCGCACCGATCGGGAGTTGACGAAGCTCGGCGCGCACGGTGTGTGCGCGTGCGGTGCGTACGCGGTGCGTGCGGACATGCGTCGGTGGGGCGGTTAGTCGGTGATTGCCTGCGCTGGGCCCGGCTTGCGCTGTCGCTCGCCCTGAAACAACCTGACCCGCTTGAAGTTTCAAGTCAAAAACTTGTCAGTGGGTGGTCGTAGTGTCGGGTCATGGACGAGGAAGACAAATCCGGTTCCGCCGCAGGGGATGGCGGTGATGTTGTTGCCAGTCTTGCCGGGTTGGAGCGGGCTCGGGCGCGGGTGGTCTTCGATCAGTACCGGTTGATCGCGGAGTTGTTGCGGGTGCGGGTGTGTGAGCGGATCGCTGCCGGTGTCGCGCAGGATCGGTGGGAGACCGGTGTCGCAGCGGAGGTGGGGTTGGCGTTGCGGGTCTCCCCGCATCGCGCCGCTTCCATGCTCAACCGCGCTCGGGTGTTGGCGGCGGATCTGCCCGCCACATCGGCACGGTTACGCGATGGGGATGTCTCGCCGGAGGCGGTGGACGTGATCATCTCCGGTCTCTCGCATCTGGAACCGCGACTGCGAGCCGAGGCCGATTCCGCCCTGTGTGGTGAGACCTTCGCTGCTGCCGGTTTGGGGTTGCGGCGATTGCAGGATCGGGTGCGGGAGATCGCGTACCGGTTGGATGCGCGGGCCACGGTGGATCGGATCGGGCAGGCGGCGAAGGACCGGCGAGTCACCATTCGTCCGGCGCCGGACTGCATGGCGCGGGTTTCGATCCTGCTGCCGGTCGCGCAGGCCGTCGGCGTGTACGCCGCACTCAAGGGCGCCGCCGAGGCGGTGTTCGGTGCTCCGGGGGAGGTGCGGAGTCGGGCGCAGGTGATGGCCGATACCGCGTTCGCGTGTCTCACCGGCCGTGATGCCGCCGACGGGCAGCCGGTCACGGTGAATCTCACCGTTCCCGCAGCGGTCCTGCTCGGTGACCAGCCGGGCACTGCGCATCTCGCGAACGGTGGCACGCTGCCGGCGGAGATCGCCCGCCACCTGATCGGGAAAGCTGCCGCGAACGCGGTGGCCTGGGTCAAACGCTTGTACGTGCAGCCGGAATCCGGGGCGGTGGTCGCATTGGATTCCCGGTCGCGGTTGTTCCCGGCGGGGTTGGCGGAGGTGATCGCCGCTCGCGACCGGTACTGCCGCACTCCGTATTGCGATGCTCCGATCGCCCACACCGACCACATCGTCGCGCACGCGAAAGGTGGCCCCACGAGCCTGGCCAACGGGCAGGGGCTGTGTGTGGCGTGCAACTACGCCAAGGAAGCCGCCGGCTGGTCCAGCCGTACCGTCACCGACCCGTCGGGGAGGCACACCGTCGAAACCCGGACGCCCACCGGGCATGTGCACCGATCCACGGCACCGCCCCAGGCGGCATAGGTCAATCGATGCCACCCAGGCGGAGTACGGCGGCGGTGGCGCCCGCGGCCAGGATCACCAGTGGGAGCGGCGCGCGTCGCCATGCCAACAGGCCCGCCACCGCCACACCGGCGAAGCGCGCGAACCCGGCGAGTTCCCGGCCGTCCGCAACGGCGGCGGTGGCCATCACTCCCGCCAGCAGGGCCATGGCGCACAGATCCACGGTGCGCCGCGCACGTGGGCTCAGCTCGAACCTGCCCACCACCATCGGGCCCGCAGCGCGAAACAGGAAGGTGACCACCGCGAGTGCCGCTCCGGCACAGAGAACGGCGATCACGGCCACGACCCCGTCGCCAGCCGCAGAACGGGCAGGGCCAGCAGCGCGAGCACCGGCGCCAGACCGGTGGGCGCCCACGGCACGGCGCCGAGCGCCAGCAGCGCCGCAACGAGAAGCGGTGTTCGCGAGGACGACTCGCGCAGCGCAGGAATCAGCAGCGCCAGGATCACCGCCGGGAACACCGCATCGAGGCCGAGTGCCTCCGGCGAGATCACCGACCCGATCGCCGCCCCCGCCGCGGCGCCCAGCGGCCAGGCGAAGGCGATGCCGCCACCGGCATAGGTCAGCCCGCGGCGGCCCGATTCGACATCGGGCTGGGCCAGCGCCAGCGCGACCGATTCGTCGTTGATGAGATGCATCCGCGCCACGCGACCCGCCCCGGTTCCGAGATACGGCGCGGCCGCCAGACCGTAGGGAAGGTGGCGCGCATTGACCAGCGCACCCGCCGCGAAGGCGACCACGGGCGCGCCGCCCGCAGCGATGAGTCCGACGAAGAGCATCTCCGAGGAGGCGGCCAGCACGGTGAGACCGAGCGCGGGCGCGAACCACCACGGCAGGCCGGCGGCCACCGTCTGCGCCCCGTAGGCGAGCCCGATGCAGGCCACCGCCGCCGAGAGCATCGCCGCGGGCCGGACCAGCGGATCCGCCGCGATCGTTCGCCATGTCGTACGCATGTCCACTACGATGAACTGAAGTACATCAGTTCGTCAAGTCGAACGATCGGAGTTTCTGCCGAACATGTCGAGCGTACCCATCATGGCCATCGCGGCCGGGATCCAGCGTGAACGCACCCGGGCGGGCTGGAGCATGGCCGAACTCGCCCGCCGGGCGAATGTCGCCAAATCCACCCTCTCGCAGCTCGAAGCGGGCACCGGAAACCCCAGCGTGGAAACGCTGTGGGCACTGGCGACCGCCCTCGAGATCCCCTTCGCGCAGCTCCTGGGCGGCGGGAACGTGGAGGTCACGGTGGTGCGCGCGGGCGAAGGTGCCACAGTGCCGTCCGATTCCGCCGACTACGCCGCCACCCTGCTCAGCGCCTCACCGCCGGGCGTGCGCCGCGACGTCTACCGAATCGATGCGGAGCCGGGGTCACGCCGCGAGTCGGCGGCGCACGTCCTCGGCACCGTCGAACACGTCCTGCTGTGCAGCGGCGAGGCGCGAGTGGGGCCCACCGACAGCCCCGTGACCCTGGCGCCGGGCGATTTCATGACCTATCCCGGCGATGCACCGCACGTCTTCGAGGCCGTGGCGCCGGGTACCCGGGCGGTGCTGATCAGCGATCAGCGCTGAGCCGCTGGTCCGCAGGTGCGTCCACCGGAGCGAGCGCGCTCGGTTCGATCGCCACCGGGTTCTCCTTGAGGCCGATCAGGCCGTACCAGGAGAGGTTCACGATGTGTGCGGCCACGGCCTCCTTCGGCGGCGTGCGGACCTCCAGCCACCACTGCGCGGTCATCGCGACCATGCCGACGAGCGCCTGGGCGTACAGCGGAGCGAGCGTGGGATCGAGGTGCTTGCGCTCGAACTCGCCCTCGAGGTGGCTCTCCACCTGCCCGACCAGGTCGTTGAGGAGGGTGGAGTAGCCGCCCGCATGCTCGACGGAGCTGTTGCGGGTGAGGATGCGGAAGCCGTCGGAGCGTTCCTCGACGTAGGTGAGCAGTGCCAGCGCGATCTGCTCGATCCGCGACTTCGACCGGTCCTCTAGCATGGCGCGCGAGAAGACCTCGAGGACCATCTCCATCTCGCGGTCCACGACCACCGCGTACAGGCCTTCCTTACCGCCGAAGTGCTCGTACACCACGGGTTTCGAGACGCCGGCCTTCGCGGCCACCTCCTCGATGGTGGCGGCCGCGTAGCCGCGGTCGGCGAACACCGACCGCGCGGTGTCCACCAACTGGCTGCGGCGCTCCGCGGCCGTCATCCGCTTGCGCGGCTTCGCCGTGGTCACTTCGTGTCCGCCTCCCCGGCGGTGTCGGGCACGGGGTCGGAGGCGGGCACGGAATCCGAGGTGGGCACGGAATCCGAGGCGGGCGCGGCGACGGAATCGTCCTTCTGCGCCGCGACCTGCTTCTGATACGCCTCCTCGGCGCGGGCGTACTGGTTCTTGATGGTGCGGCTGGCGTACACCAGGCCCACGAAGAACAGGATCTCGAAGACGATCGCCCCGATGTACAGCGCGCGGGCACCGGTGGTGGTGGCATCGGTCAGCCGCCAGATCAGCACGCCCAGCACCAGCAGCAGCACGGCCCCCATCGATTTCAACTGCAGGCCGTTGCTGAACGGAAGCGGCTTCTCACTCATGAAGATCGATTGTAGTGCCGTGCGTACACCGTCTCACCGCCCCAACAGCGACAGATCGCCGAACAGGTCCAACAGCGGCTGCGGGTACACGCCCAGCACCACCACCGAGACGGCGCCCACGCCGATCGCGAACCAGGTGAGAGTGTCGGCGGCGGGCACCTCGGGCGTGTACTCGTGGTCGGGGGCGAAGTACATCGTCACGATCACCCGCAGGTAGAACACAGCCGCCACCGCGCTCGCGAGCACGCCGACCACCACGAGCCACACCCCGCCCCGCTCCGCCGCTGCCGCGAAGACCGCGAACTTGCCGACGAATCCGCTGGTCAACGGGATGCCGGCGAAGGCCAGCAGGAACAGTGCCATGGCACCGGCGAGTGCGGGCCGGCGCCGCCCGAGACCCGCCCACCGGTCCAACTCGCTCACCTCGACAGTCCGGCCGTCGGGCTGGACCTCGCGCACCGCACCCGCCACCGCGAACGCGCCGACGGTGCTCAGCGCGTAGACCGCCAGGTAGAAGCACACCGCCCCCATCCCGCGGACCGTCCCCGCGTACACGCCCACCAACAGGAAGCCCGTGTGCGCGATCGCCGAGTACGCCAACATCCGCTTCACGTCCGACTGGGTCACCGCCGCGATCGAGCCGACCGCGAGGGTCGCGACGGCCACCACGGCGGCCACCGGCCGCCAGGGGACGTCGTCGAAGGCCACCATGGTGATCCGCACCAGCACGCCGAACGCGGCGATCTTGGTGGCCGACGCCATGAACGCCGTCACGGGCGTGGGCGCGCCCTGATAGACATCGGGCACCCACGAATGGAACGGGACGGCACCCACCTTGAACAGCAGGCCCACGCCGATCAGGGCGGCGCCGGCCGCGCCGAGCACCTCGTCCTGCGGCGCCGCGGCGATGTCCGTGGAACCGGTGGCGGCGAACCGCAGCGCCACACCGAACAACAGGATCGCGGAGCTGAACGCGCCCAACAGGAAGTACTTCAGCGCCGCCTCCAGCGGCAGCAGATCGCGACGCCGCGCCAGTGCGCACATCAGGTACAGCGGCAGCGAGAACACCTCGAGCGCCACGAACAGCGTGAGCCAGTCCTCCGCCGAGACGAAGGCCAGCATGCCGCCGAGCGCGAACATCGCCAGCGGCACCGCCTCGGTGTGCGTGAGCGGATTGCCCCGCGCCACCATCAGCGCCAGCGCGGGCAGTGCCGCGATCAGCAACAGGCCCTGCAGGGCCAGCGACAATCCGTCCGCCGCCACCGATCCGAGGATCACCGCGCGCGGCGACGCATCGTCGTTCGCGAGGGCGACCACCGCGACGAAGGCCGCGACCACCGCGGTACCGCTCAGCACCCCGTGCACCACGGTGCGCGACGCGGCGGGGGCGAAGGCCTCCACCAGCACGCCGATGATCGCGGCGCCGAAGACGATCAGCGCCGGGGCGATCTGCGCGTACTCGATCGACGGGTTCATCGCACGACCTCACTGGTCGCGGCCACGGACGGATTGATCGCATCCAGTACCGGCCCGGGGAACAGGCCCAGGGCGAACAGGGCGACGATGAGCGGGACCAGGACGGCGAGCTCGCCCGGGCGGGCGTCGTCGACGGTGCGCGCCACCGACACCGGTGTGGGGCCGGTGAAGATCCGCTGGTAGGTCCACAGGACGTACATCGCCGACAGGACGAGCGCGGTCACCGCGACCATCGCGGCCACCGCCCACCGCGGGTAGGTGCCGACGACCACCAGTAGTTCGGAGACGAAGGGCCCCAACCCCGGAAGCGACAGCGTCGCGAGCCCGGCGATCAGGAAGATCGCCCCCAGCTTCGGGGCCTTCGCCCAGGCGCCGCCGAAGTCGGCGATACGGCGACTTCCGCGGCGCGCCACCAGGACTCCGGCCACCAGGAAGAGCGCGGCCGTGGCGACCCCGTGGTTCACCATGTACAGCACCGAACCGGCCTGCGAATCGCCGGTGCGGGCGAAGATCCCGAGGATGATGAAGCCGAAATGGGAGATCGAGGTGTACGCGATCAGCGCCATCACATCGCTCTGCCCGATGGCCAGTACCGCGCCGTAGACGATGCCGATCACCGCCAGTGCGGCGATCCACGGGGCGAACTTCGCGGAGGCGTCGGGGAACAACGTGAGGCAGTAGCGCAGCATCCCGAAGGTGCCCACCTTGTCGACCACCGCCATCATCAGCACCGCGGTGGGCGGCGTCGTCTGCACGGCGGCACCGGGAAGCCAGGTGTGCAGGGGCCACAGCGGCGCCTTCACCGCGAAGGCGAACAGGAAGCCCAGGAACATGAGGTTCTGCGCCGCACCGGGTTCGATGCTTCCCGCCGCCGCGCGCAGGTCGAAGGTGCCGGTGGTGGCGTACAGGCTGACCACCGCGGCCAGCATGATCAGGCCGCCCGCCAGGTTGTAGAGCAGGAACTTCACCGCGGCCCGCGATCGCCGTCCGGGCTCGCTGCCGGTGCCGCCGTACCCGCCGATCAGGAAGTACAGCGGGATCAGCATGGCCTCGAACACCAGGTAGAACAGCAGCACGTCGGTGGCGACGAAGCTCAGCAGCACGCCCGCCTCCACCGCGAGCGTCAGCGCGACGTAGGCGCCCGCCAGGCGTCCGCTGCCCTCGGGTGCGGTCTCGCGCCGTCCGGCGAGCAGCAGGATCGGGACCAGCGCGGCGGTCAGCAGAACCAGCACGAGGCCGGTCCCATCGAGCGCGAGCCGGTACCCCGCACCGAACGACGGTATCCAGCGGTGCGATTCGGCGAACTGGAAGCCGCCCCCGGTGTCGAAGGCAGCGGCCAGGCCCACCGCGACGCCGAGCGCGACGAGCGCGGCCGCGTACCCGATCCAGCGCGCGGCCCGGGGGACCGCCGCGGCCGCGACGGCGCCCACCGCGGGCACCGCCCACAGCAGGGTCAGCCAGGGCGCGCTCATGAGATCCACACCGCCACCGCGCCGATGAGTACCGCCGCCCCCGCCAGCATCGTGAGCGCGTAGCTGCGCGCGTACCCGGTCTGCCAGTGCCGCAACACACCCGACGCCCCGCGTACGCCCTCGGGAACCAGGCCCACCGCACCGTCGAGCGCCCTGTCCTCCACCGCCACCAGCGCGGCCGTCGCGGCCTGCCCGGGCCGCATGAAGACGGCCTCGTTGAGCGCATCGCCGTAGAGGTCCTGCCGCGCGGCGCGGGTGAGCGGGGAGACGTCCGACGGTGCCTGCTCGGGCACCGTCCGCGTGACGCGGACCGCCACCGCGACACCGATCGCGACGGCGCCCAGTACCAGCGCCGTGACCGCCCAGGCGGGGAGCAGGTGGTGCGCGGGCGGCGCGGTCCCCACCGCGGGCGCGAGGAAATCGGTGATCCGGCCGCCCACCATCAGCGCGGCGCCGGCGCCCACGCTGCCGACGGCGAGCACGATCATCGGCGCCGTCATCACGTGCGGCGATTCGTGCGGGTGCGCGTCCTCGCGCCACCGGCGCTCACCGAAGAAGGTGAGCACCATGACGCGGGTCATGTAGAAGCCGGTGATCCCGGCGCCGACGATCGCGGTGCCGCCCACCACGATCCCCCAGAATCCGCCCCGGCCCAGCGCGGCCTCGATGATGCCGTCCTTGGTGTAGAAACCCGAGAGCGGCGGAATCCCGATGATCGCCATATAGCCCAGGCCGAAGGTGACGGCGGTGATCGGCATGACGGAGCGCAGCCCGCCGTAGCGGCGCATATCGGTCTCGTCGTTCATCCCGTGCATCACCGACCCGGCACCCAGGAACAGTCCGGCCTTGAAGCAGCCGTGGGCGAGCAGGTGCGCGATCGCGAGCGCGTACCCGGCGGGGCCGAGGCCGGCGGCCAGCACCATGTACCCGATCTGGCTCATCGTCGACGCCGCCAGGGCCTTCTTGATGTCGTCCTTGGCGCAGCCGATCACGGCGCCGAAGAGCAGGGTCACGGTGCCCACGGCGAGCACGGCGCCCTGCGCGATCGGCGCCGCCTCGAAGACCGGGCCGGTGCGCACGATGAGGTACACGCCGGCGGTCACCATGGTGGCGGCGTGGATCAGCGCGGACACCGGGGTGGGGCCCTCCATCGCATCGCCCAGCCAGCTCTGCAACGGGACCTGCGCCGATTTCGCGCACGCCGCCAGGAGCAGCAGGAGCCCGAGCCAGGTGATAGTGCTCGACTCCGCCTCACCGGCGCGGGGGAGGAACCCGCCGAACGAGGTGGTGCCGAAGGCCGCGAGCGTCACCGCGACCGCCAGGGCCAGCCCCATGTCGCCGACGCGGTTGACCACGAAGGCCTTCCGCGCCGCCGAGGCCGCGGAGGGCTTCTGCTGCCAGAAGCCGATCAGCAGGTACGAGGCCAGCCCCACGCCCTCCCATCCCAGGTAGAGGACCACCAGATCATCGGCCAGCACCAGCACCAGCATGGCGCCGAGGAACAGGTTCAGATAGCCGAAGAAGCGGCGCCGTCCCGGATCGTCGGCCATGTACCCGATGGAGTACACGTGGATCAGCGTGCCCACGCCGGTGATCAGCAGGGCGAAGCACACCGACAACTGATCGAGCCGGAAGGCCAGGTCAACGGAGAGGGAGCCACCCGAGAACCAATGGTAGACAACGGTACCCACGGATCGATCGGCCACATCGCGGGACACCAGATCGGCGAACAGCACCGCCGACACCACGAACGAGGCCGCCGCGACCGCCGTGCCCAGCAGGTGTCCCCAGGCATCGGTCCGGCGCCCGCCGAGCAGTAGCAGCGCCGCTCCGGCGAGGGGGATCAGCGGCAGTGCCGCTATCAAAGCCGTCACGGGTCACCGCCTCAGCAGGTGCGGCTCGTCGACGGACACCGACCTCCGGGCGCGGAAGATCGCGATGATGATGGCCAGGCCCACCACCACCTCCGCCGCGGCGACGACCATCGTGAAGAAGGCGAGCACCTGGCCCTGCGGGACGGCGTGCAGGCGCCCGGCGGTCACCAGCGCGAGATTGGCGGCGTTGAGCATCAGCTCGACGCACATGAACACCACGATGGCGTTGCGGCGCAGCAGGACCCCGGCGGAGCCGATCGCGAAGAGCAACGCCGCGAGGTACAGGTACAGGTGCGGGTTCACGACGTCACCTCCGTGCGGGAGGCGGGATCGTCGTCGAGGGTGCGCGGCCGGCCGGCGAGCTCGCGGCGCTGCCCCGGGGCGCGCGGGGTGAGCGTGCGGTTCACCGAATCCGCCGCGGGCGTGCCGTCGGGCAGCAGGGCCGGGAGGTCGACGGCGTTGCCGCGGGCGTACACACCGGGGTTCGGCAGCGGGGTCGCGCGGCGGCCGTCCTGGAATCGGCGGATGGACTGCTCGCGCTGGGACAGTGCGGTGGAGAGCTTGTCGCGGTGGGCGAGGATCATCGCACCGAGCGTCGCCGTGATGAGCAGCGCCGCCGTCAGCTCGAAGGCCCACACGTACCGCACGAAGACGGTGTCCGCGAGCGCCTCCACCGAGTTCGGGGGGTACTGCGGCGGCATGCCGTTCACGGGCCGCGGGATCGGCAGCGTGGCACGGGCGATGAGGGTCACCAGCAGCAGGCCGAATCCGGTGCCCGCGATCGCGGCGGCCACGCGATGCCCGCGCAGGGTCTCGACCAACGAATCCGACGAGTCGACGCCCACCAGCATCACCACGAACAGGAACAGCATCATGACGGCGCCGGTGTACACCACCACCTGGACCACGCCGAGGAACATCGCGCCCTGCGCCAGGTACGCCACGGCCAGCAGGATCATGGTGGCCGCCAGGCACAGCGCCGAGTACACGGCCTTCGACGCCAGCACCACGCCGAGGGCGAACAGCACCGCGGGGATCGCGACGATCCAGAAGGCCACCTCTTCTCCGGTCACGAGTCCACCTCGCCGCGGTAGTAGTCGGCCGCGGAGGTGCCCGGGCGCATCGCGTGCGGCGGCGGCTCCTCGCCGGGATTCAGCGGGGCGAGCAGGTGGTCCTTGTCGTAGATCAGCTCGGCCCGCTCACCGTCGGCCATCTCGTACTCGTTGGTCATCGTCAGTGCGCGGGTGGGGCACGCCTCCACGCACAACCCGCAGCCGATGCACCGCAGGTAGTTGATCTGATACACCCGGCCGTACCGCTCGCCGGGGGAGTACCGCTCCTCCTCGGTGTTGTCGGCGCCCTCCACGTAGATGGCATCCGCGGGACAGCTCCACGCGCACAGCTCGCAGCCGATGCACTTCTCCAACCCGTCCGCGTACCGGTTGAGCTGGTGCCGGCCGTGATAGCGCTCGGCGGTCGGCTCCTTCTGCTCCGGATAGCTCTCGGTGACCGGTTTGCTGAGCATCGTGCGCAGGGTGACACCGAAACCGCCGAGACCGAGGGGATCAGCCATGGGACACCTCCTGGGACTTCGGTGCGGGATGCGCGGACTCGGGCAGGTACTGGCCGGGCAGCGGGGGCACCGGGAAGCCGCCCGCCATCGGGTCGAAGGGCAGCGAATAGGTCTGCGGATCAGGTGGACCGGGCGGTTCCTGCTGCCGCCGGTGGCGCAGCGCCAGCACGCCGATCACGCCGAGCGTGAAGACCACCGAGACCACGGGGGCGAGCACCGTGACGTCGTTGCCCTCCAGCGCCCAGGCCTGGACCCCGCCGGCCACCAGCACCCACACCAGCGCGCTCGGGATCAACAGCTGCCAGCCGAACCGCATGAACTGGTCGTACCGCAGCCGGGGCAGCGTGGTGCGCAGCCAGATGAACCCGAACAGGAACACCCACACCTTCGCCACGAACCACACCACCGGCCACCAGCCGGAATTCGCGCCGTCCCACAGGTTCAGCGGCCACGGTGCGTGCCACCCGCCGAGGAACAGCGTCGTGGCCAACGCCGAGACGGTGGTCATGTTCACGTACTCCGCGAGCATGAACATGGCGAACTTCAGCGAGCTGTACTCGGTGTGGAAGCCGCCCACCAGCTCGCCCTCGGCCTCGGGCAGGTCGAAGGGGGCGCGGTTGGTCTCGCCCACCATGGAGATCACGTACACCGCGAACGAGGGCAGCAGCAGGAAGATGTACCAGGTGCCGTCCTGTGCGGCGACGATGCCGGAGGTGGCCATCGTGCCCGCGTACAGGAAGACCGCCGCGAACGACAGGCCCATCGCCACCTCGTAGCTGATCACCTGTGCGGTGGAACGCAACCCGCCGAGCAGGGGGTAGGTCGATCCCGAGGACCAACCGGCCAGCACAATGCCGTACACCCCGATGCTGGTGACCGCCAGGATGTAGAGCACCGCCACGGGGAGATCAGTGAGCTGCAGGGGAGTGCGGGTGCCGAGGATCGAGACCTCGGGGCCGAAGGGGATCACCGCGAAGGCGAGGAAGGCGGGGATGGTCGCGATGATCGGTGCCAGCAGGTACACCGGCTTGTCGACGCCGTTCGGGGTGATGCCCTCCTTGAGCGCGAGCTTGATGCCGTCCGCCAGCGATTGCAGGATGCCGAACGGCCCCAGTCGGTTCGGTCCGTACCGATGCTGCATCCGCGCCATCACCTTGCGTTCGATGAGGATCGCGGACAGCACGGTGAGGACGAGGAAGGCGAACACCGCCACGGCCTTGAGCAGGATCAGCCACAGCGGGTCCCGGCCGAAGGCCGAGAGGTCCACGGTCTCGTGCGGTCCGATCGCGGGCAGGCTCATGGCGCCGCCTCGATCCGCACCACGGCGCCCCAACCCGCGCCGAGGGTCTCGCACACGGTGCTGCCGGGCGAGTTCCGCGGAAGCCACACCACCCGGTCGGGCATGTCCGTCACGACGAGCGGCAGCGTGATCGCACCGCGGTCCGTGGACACGGTCACGGAATCGACGGCACCGATCTCCGCCGCCGTAGCGGCCGACAGCCGCGCCACGGGCGGCCGGGCCGTGGCCGCGAGGTTCGGCTCACCGTCCTGTCCGCGGCCCAGGTCGAGCAGCTGCCGCCAGGTGGCGAGCAGGGCCTCGCCGGGTCCGGGCTCCGGCACCGGAACGGGCGCAACGGGTTCGACGGTGCGCCCCGTGGCCGCGTTCCCGAGCGCGGCGAGTGCGGCCGCGGCACCGTCGGCGTCGGTGAACCCCAGATCGACGCCCAACGCGGCGGCCAGCACCGCGAGTACCCGAGCATCCGGCAGCGCGCCGGGGGCGGGGAGCGCGGCGTCGAACCGGCGATCGCGGCCCTCCCAATCGCGGAAGGTGCCGGAACGCTGCGCCACCGTCGCCACCGGCAGCACCACGTCGGCGCGGGCGGTGACGGCGGACGCGCGTTGCTCCAGGCTCACCACGAAACCGGCCTCCAGGGCGCGGCGCGCGGCCTCGGGACGGGGCAGGTCGGAGACCTCCACGGCGCCGCAGACGAGTGCCGATAACTCGCCCGCCTCGGCGGCGGCGAGGATCGCCCCGGTGTCGCGGCCGGGCGTGGCCGGGACCTCGGTGCGCCACAGCTTTTCGAGGTCGGCGCGGTGCGCGGGGTCGTCGATGCTGCGGCCGCCGGGAAGCAGATTCGGCAGGGCCCCCGCGGCCACCGCGCCCGGTTCGCCGGCGCGGCGGGGGATCCACGCCAGGCGGGCCCCGGTGGTGGCGGCGAGCGCGACTGCCGCCGAGAACGCGCCCGGTGCCTCCGCGAGCCGCTCGCCGACGAGGATGACGGCACCGTCGGGCAACCGGTCGGCGAGCCCGGCGAGGCCCCGCGCCTCCTCGCCCGGCCGGCAGGGGATCAGCTCGCCGCGGAGCCGACCCAGGCCGCGGGAGGCGTAGGGGGCCACGGACAGCACGCACGTGCTGCCGGAGCGGACCGCCTTGCGCAGCCGCAGGTGCACGATCGGCGACTCCTCCTCCGGTTCGAGGCCCGCGAGCAGCACCACCGGCGCGGACTCCAGGTCGGCGTAGGTGACCCCGCCCGCGGCGCCGGAACCCAGGAACGCCGCCTCCTCCGCGCTGTGCGCCCGGATCCGGAAGTCGACATCGTTGGTGCGCAGGGCCACCCGCGCGAAGGCCGAGTAGGCGTACAGGTCCTCGACGGTGCCGCGGCCCCCGGCCAGGACCGCCGCGGTCCGCCCGCGCAGTCCCGCGGCCGCGGCGGCGATCGCCTCGGGCCAGGACGCCGGGGCGAGCGCACCGTCGGCCCCGCGGACCAGCGGCGTGGTGATCCGGTCCGGCATCGTGGCGTAGCCGAACGCCCAGCGGCCCTTGTCGCAGTTCCACTCCTCGTTGACCTCCGCGTCCTCGCCTGCGAGGCGGCGCAGCACCTCGCCGCGGCGGTGGTCCACCCGCAGCGAACAGCCGCTCGCGCAGTGCTCGCACGCCGAGGGCGTGGACGTGAGATCGAAGGGCCGGGCCCGGAACCGGTAGTCGGTGGAGGTGAGCGCGCCCACCGGGCAGATCTGCACCGTGTTCCCGGAGAAGTAGGAGTCCAGCGGTTCATCGCCCGCCGTGCCCACCTGCTGCAGGGCGCCGCGATCGAGCAACTCGATGAAATCGTCACCGGCGATCTCGTCGGCGAAGCGGGTGCACCGCGCGCACAGCACGCACCGTTCGCGGTCGAGCAGCACCTCGGCGGAGATCGGGATCGGCTTGGGGTAGGTGCGCTTATCCGCCGCGGGGAAACGCGAGACGGCACGGCCGGCCGACATCGCCTGGTTCTGCAGCGGGCACTCGCCGCCCTTGTCGCACACCGGACAGTCCAGCGGATGGTTGACCAGCAGCAGCTCCATCACGCTGCGCTGCGCACCCGCCGCTTCCGCCGAGGTGGCCTGCGTGCGCACCACCATCCCGTCCGTCACGGTGGTGGTGCACGAGGCGAGCGGCTTGCGCTGGCCCTCCACATCGACCAGGCACTGTCGGCACGCGCCCGCGGGTGCCAGCAGCGGATGATCGCAGAACCGGGGGATCGCGATGCCCAACTGTTCAGCCGCGCGGATCACCAGAGTGCCAGGCGGGACCTCGATCTCGATGCCGTCGATGCTCGCCTTCACCGTCACAGCGCACCTCCCGAGACCGGTGCCTCGCGCATCGCCGCCGCCGGATCGAAGGGGCACGCGCCCTCGGTCACGTGCCGCTCGTACTCCTCGCGGAAGTACTGCAGCGAACTCAGGATCGGGCTCGCGGCACCGTCGCCCAGCGCGCAGAAGGCCTTGCCCAGCACGCCGTCGGCCACATCGGCGAGGGTCTGCAGGTCCTGCTGCTCGCCCTCGCCCCGCTCCAACCGGCGCAGCAGCCGCACCAGCCAGTACGTGCCCTCGCGGCACGGCGTGCACTTGCCGCAGGATTCGTGGGCGTAGAACTCCAGCCAGCGCAGTACCGCTCGCACCACGCACACCGTGTCGTCGAAGATCTGCAGCGCCTTGGTGCCCAGCATCGAACCCGCGCCGGCCACGCCCTCGTAGTCCAGGGGCACGTCCAGGTGTTCCGCGGTGAGCAGCGGGGTCGACGATCCGCCCGGCGTCCAGAACTTCAGCTCGTGACCCGGCCGCACCCCGCCCGCGAGCTCCAGCATCTCGCGCAGCGTGACGCCGAGCGCCGCCTCGTACTGGCCGGGCCGCACCACGTGCCCGGAGATCGAGTACAGCGTGAAACCGGGCGACTTCTCCGTGCCCATGGTGCGGAACCAGTCGGCGCCGTTCGCCAGGATCGCCGGCACACTGGCGATGGACTCGACGTTGTTGACGCACGTGGGCGAGGCGTAGAGGCCCGCGACGGCGGGGAAGGGCGGACGGAGTCGGGGCTGGCCCCGGCGCCCCTCCAGCGAATCGAGCAGCGCGGTCTCCTCACCGCAGATGTACGCGCCCGCACCGCCGTGCACCGTGAGGTCCAGAGAGAAACCGTCGCCGAGCGGCGCTCCGAGATACCCCGCCGCATAGGCCTCCGCGACCGCGGCCCGGAGCCGGCGCTGCACCCCCAGCACCTCGCCACGGACGTAGATGAAGGCGTGCCGCGCGCGGATCGCGTACGACGCGATGATCACGCCCTCCACCAGCGTGTGCGGGGTGGCGAACATCAGCGGCATGTCCTTGCAGGTGCCCGGTTCCGATTCGTCGGCGTTCACCACCAGGTAGTGCGGCTTATCGGCACCGGGCTTCGGCTCCTCGCCCTCGCGCAGCTGCGGGATGAAGCTCCACTTGAGCCCGGTGGGGAAACCCGCGCCGCCGCGGCCCCGCAGACCGGCGTCCTTGACCAGCTCGATCACCGCGTCCGGCGCCATCGCCAGCGCGCGATCCAGGCCGCGGTAGCCGCCCGCGGCACGGTACGAGTCCAGGGTCCAGGGCTCGGGATCGCCCCAGTGCGCGGTCAGCACGGGGGTCAGGTGCGCGGTCACGACGGTGCCCCCTTCGCGGCCCGCAGGCCCTCCAGGGTGGGTGCGCCGCCGGCGCCCGACGCGGAGACCGCGCCGGGGCGGTCGTCGTCGAATCCGGCCAGCAGGCGGGAGGTCTCGCGGAAGGGAAGCAGCGGCGCGCCGCGGGTGGGCGACGGTGCCGTGCCCGCCCGGAGGGCGTCGACGAGGGCGCGGGCGCTCGCCACGGTCTGATCGTCGAAGAACTCCCAGTTGACCATGATCACCGGCGCGTAATCGCAGGCGGCGTTGCATTCGATCCGCTCGACGGTGACCTTGCCGTCGGCGGTGGTCCCTCCGGGCTCGATACCGAGGTGATCGCACAGCGAGGAGAGGATCGCGTCGCCGCCGAGCACGGCGCAGAGCGTGGTGGTGCACACGCCCACCAGGTACTCGCCGGTGGGGCCGCGCCGGTACATGGAGTAGAAGGTGGCCACCGACACCACATCGGCCGCCGTGAGATCCAGGGTGCGGGCGCAGAATTCGATCCCCGCGGGGGTGATGTAGCCGTCCTCCGATTGCACCAGGTGCAGCAGCGGAAGCAGCGCCGACCTGGGCTCGGGGTACCGCGCGATCAGGACGGCCGCGTCGGCGCCGAGCCGGTCGGCGACATCGGCGGGGTACTCGGTGGGGGCGCCGGGCCGGTATAGTTGCACCGATTCGTGCTGCCGTGCACCGAATTCCAGGAAGACGGGCTCGCTCATCGGTCCACACCCCCCATCACGGGATCGATGCTGGCAACGGCCGCGATCACGTCCGAGATCATGCCGCCCTCGCACATCGCGGCGACCGCCTGGAGATTGGTGAACGACGGATCGCGGAAGTGCACGCGGTACGGGCGGGTGCCGCCGTCGCTGACCGCGTGCACCAGCAGCTCGCCGCGCGGCGATTCCACCGAGACCGCCACCTGGCCCGCCGGGACCGCGAATCCCTCGGTGACCAACTTGAAGTGGTGGATCAGCGATTCCATCGACTCGCCCATGATCTCCGCGATGTGAGCGCGCGAATTGCCCAGCCCGTCGGGGCCCACGGTGAGATCGGCGGGCCAGCCGATGCGGGCGTCGTCGATCATCACCGGACCGGGTTCGAGGCGGTCCAGGCACTGTTCCACGATCCGCAGTGACTGCGTCATCTCGTGCACCCGGATCAGGTACCGGCCGTAGCAATCGCAGCCGGTGTCGGTGATCACGTCGAACTCGTAGTCCTCGTAGCCGCAGTAGGGTTCGCTGCGGCGCAGGTCGTGGGGGAGGCCGGTGGAGCGGAGCACGGGACCGGTGATGCCCAGGGCCACGGCGCCGGTGAGATCGAGGTAGCCGACGTCCTTGGTGCGGGCCATCCAGATCGGATTGCCCGTGAGCATCGAGGCCATCGCATCCAGTTGCGGCGGCAGCGTGCGCAGGAGCTCGCGGATCTGTGGCACCGCATCGTCGGGCAGGTCGGCGGCCACACCGCCGGGCCGGATGTACGCGTGATTCATCCGCAGGCCGGTGATCGTCTCGAAGACGTCGAGGATCTGTTCGCGGATCTCGAAACCCTTGAGCATGGGGGAGACCGCGCCCAGTTCCATGCCCCCCGTTGCCAGCGCGACCAGATGGCTGGTGACCCGGTTCAACTCCATCATGAGCACCCGGATCACCGAGGCCCGCTCGGGGATCTCGTCGGTGACGCCCAGCAGCTTCTCCACCGCCAGGCAGTAGGCGGTCTCGTTGAACAGGGGCGCCAGGTAGTCCATCCGGGTCACGAAGGTGGTGCCCTGGGTCCAGTTGCGGAATTCCAGGTTCTTCTCGATCCCGGTGTGCAGGAATCCGATCCCGCACCGGGCCTCGGTCACCGTCTCGCCGTCGAGTTCCAGGATCAGGCGCAGCACGCCGTGCGTCGACGGATGCTGCGGGCCCATGTTCACCACGATCCGCTCGTGGCCGGCTGCCTCGGCGGCGATGTCGTCCCAGTCCGAGCCCATGGCGGTGTACGTGGCGGTCACGAGTACGACCTCCGCGATTCGGGCGGCGCCACCTGGGCCCCGAGGAATTCGACGCCGATTCCGCCCAGCGGGTAGTCCTTGCGCTGCGGGTGCCCGTCCCAATCGTCGGGCATCTCGATGCGGGTGAGTGACGGGTGTCCGTCGAAGACGATCCCGAAGAAGTCGTAGGTCTCCCGCTCGTGCCAGTCCACGGTGGGATACACGGCGAACAGCGACGGGACGTGCGGATCGGCATCGGGGCAGCGGGTTTCGAGCCGTAGCCGCCGGCCGTGGGTGATGGACTGCAGATGCGTCACCGCGCGCAGCTCGGCGCCCGGGTCCTCGGGGAAGTGCACGCCCGAGGTGCCCAGGCACATCTCGAATCGCAGCTGCGGATCGTCGCGCAGCAGCCGCGCCACGGCCACGAGGTGCTCGCGCGGCACCTGCAGCGTGACCTCGCCGCGGTGCACCACCACCGCGTCCACCGCATCGGCGAAGGGTGGCGCACCCTCGTGCTCGGAGAGCGCCTCGCGCAGCCGGGCCAGCACCCCGTCGTACCCGTCCGGGAGCGGCTCGGCGCCCGGTCCGGGCATCGCGACGGGGCGCCTGATGCGGCCGTACCCCGAGGTGTCGCCGGTGCCGCTGGAGCCGAACATGCCCTCTCTGGTGCGCACCACATCCGGTGCCGGACCGGCGGGTTCGACCGCACCGTCGGGTGTTTCGGGAGTGTCGGTCATCGCAACAGTCCCCGGAGTTCGATGGTGGGCGTGGCGGCGAGGGCGGCGGCCTCGGCGGCGCGGCGGGCCTCCTCGCGGTTGCTGCCCATGGGGGTGTGCGCCACCTTCTCGTGCAGCGCGATCAGCGCGTTGAGCAGCATCTCCGGGCGGGGCGGGCAGCCGGGGAGGTAGATGTCCACGGGAACCACGTGGTCCACTCCCTGCACGATGGCGTAGTTGTTGAACATGCCGCCCGAGCTGGCGCACACCCCCATGGCCAGAACCCATTTCGGCTCGGCCATCTGGTCGTACACCTGTCGCAGTACCGGCGCCATCTTCTGGCTGACCCGTCCGGCGACGATCATGAGGTCGGCCTGCCGGGGCGAGGCGCGGAAGGCCTCCATGCCGAACCGGGCGATGTCGAACCGCGGGCCGGTGGTGGCCATCATCTCGATGGCGCAGCACGCCAGGCCGAAGGTGGCCGGCCACAGGGAACCCTTCCGTGCGTACCCCGCCACCGTCTCCAGAGTCGACAGCAGGAAGCCGCCGGGGACCTTGTCCTCTAATCCCATTCGAGACCGCCTCGGCGCCATTCGTAGGCATAGGCGACGGACACGTTCACCAGGAACAGGGCCATCGCGAGGAGCCCGTAGAAACCGAGCACATCGAAGTGCACGGCCCACGGATAGAGGAAGACGATCTCGATGTCGAAGATGATGAAGAGCATCGCCGTGAGGTAGAACTTCACCGGGAAGCGGCCGCCGCCCGTGGGATGCGGCGACGGATCGATGCCGCACTCGTAGGCCTCGAGCTTGGCCCGGTTGCGGCGCCGGGGCCCCACGTACCGCGCCACTCCGACTGAGAACACGGCGAAGGCCGTCGCGATCGCCCCCAGTACCAGGATCGGCACGTACGGATTCACGGCCCTGCTCCCTCCGCTGTGTGTGCGAAAAGCCGAAGGGGAGAACCGGTTAGGCCACCCTGACTTCGGTTGTGAGCTACATCACAACTATAGGTCTGAAGCCTGGGTACGGGTTCTATTCGCGGAATTCGGCGGCGGTGTGTCGGCCGGCGGCCGCCATGAGGAGCCCCGCGGCGGCGCCGGCCAACGCGAACGGATCCAGCGGATGCGAGACCCAGGCGTCGGCGTGCGACCACGTGGCGAGCCATCCGTCCGCCTTGCGGGCCGTGATCACCAGGATCGGCGGGCAGGGCTCGATCTCATCGCGGAGCTGTCGCGCCAGTCCGATGCCGCCGGTGGGTGCCGCCTCGCCGTCGAGGATCGCCAGATCGATCCCGCCCTCGTCGAGGCGGGTGATCACGGTGGGCGCGGTCGCGGTCTCGATCACGGTGATCGGGGGCAGATCGGGAGAGGGGCGGCTGCCCAGCGCGGCGATGATCTCCGCGCGGTGCTGCGCGTGGGAGCTGTAGATGAGGACGAGCGGGCCGGCGCCGGTCATTCCCCCACGATAGGTTCCGGCGCGGCGGCAGGAGCGGGATTCGGATAGTGCCGTGCCGCCACATCCGGGTGCGCGCGCAACCGGCTCTTCCACGCGTTGCGTCCGTAGGTGTCGAAGATCGGGTTCTCGGGGTCGACGGTGACCCCGCTGCGCAGTTCCGCCGGGAGTGGCAGGCGCGGCATCCGCGCGTGCACCGACGGATTGAAGAAGTACGGCACCGAGATCCGGTCCGCACCGGCGCGGCGATTGACCACCCGGTGCTGCGTGGCGCGCAGGTATCCCTCGGTACCCACCTCCAGCATCTCGCCGAGGTTGACGATGAACGCCCCCGGCAGCGGCGGAACGTCGACCCACTGCTGCGTACCCGGCGGCAGCACCTGCAGTCCCTCCGAATCCGGATCGACCAGCAGCAGGGTGAGGACACCGGAATCCTTGTGCGCGCCCACGCCCTGATCGGTATCGGTGCCGGCCGGGTAGCGGACCACCTTGATCAAGGTGGCCGGCTCGGTGGCGAAGGCCGCGTCGAAGACGTGCGGATCGGCGCCGAGGGAACGGGCCCAGGCGCGCAGCAGCGTGAGCGCGATGCGCGAGAGGTCTGCGTCCCAGTGCTCCATCACCGTGCGCAGCTCCGGCAGAGCCGCCGGCCACTGATTCGGCCCCACCAGGTTCCGGTGATCGGGACCCGGACCCGACGGTGCCGGTCGTTCCGGGCCGAGGTCGATCTGCTCGCGCCAGTCGACGGCACCCCGGGTGAGTTCGCCCCCGAGCCGGGTGTAGCCGCGGAAGTGCGGCGAGTTCACCATCGCGATCGCGTCCTTCTGCGCCTGCGGCAGCGCGAAGAAGCGGCGGGCCACGGCGAGCACCTCGGCGATCCGCTCCGGTCCGAGCCCGTGCCCCGTGAGGTAGAAGAAGCCCACGTCGTGCGCGGCCGCGCGCAACCGTCCGTCGAAGCCGTCCGGGTCGGAGTCCAGCAGCGACAGATCCAGGACGGGTACCGCGGTCATGTCCGGAGAGTAGCTCCGGCGTGGCGGCGATCACCCGATTCCGATCGGCCTGATTCGCCCCGACCGCGCGCCGAGCTTCGCGTCGCTGTGGCCGGGCATTAGGCTGAGCCGCGAGATTGTCGTGAGCTCGGCCAGTGCATAAGGAGAGACCGTGTCCGAAATCATCCAGGTAGGCGCCCGAGAGATCCTCGACTCCCGTGGCAATCCCACGGTCGAGGTCGAGATCGTGCTCGCCGACGGCAGCTTCGCCCGCGCCGCGGTGCCGTCGGGTGCGTCGACCGGTGAGCACGAGGCCGTGGAGCTGCGCGACGGTGGCGAGCGGTACGGCGGCAAGGGCGTCACCAAGGCCGTCGAGGGCGTGCTCGAAGTGATCGCGCCCGAGGTGATCGGCATCCCCGCCGACGAGCAGCGCATCATCGACCAGACCCTGCTGGACTTGGACGGCACCCCGGACAAGAGCCGCCTCGGCGCCAACGCCCTGCTGGGTGTGTCGCTGGCCGCGTCCAAGGCCGCCGCCGAATCGGCCGCGCTGCCGCTGTTCCGCTACCTGGGCGGCCCGAACGCGCACATCCTGCCCGTCCCGATGATGAACATCCTCAACGGCGGCGCGCACGCCGACAGCGGCGTGGACGTCCAGGAGTTCATGGTGGCCCCGATCGGCGCCGAGACCTTCAAGGAGTCGCTGCGCTGGGGCACCGAGGTCTACCACTCGCTCAAGTCCGTGCTCAAGAGCAAGGGCCTGAACACCGGCCTCGGCGATGAGGGCGGCTTCGCCCCGTCCGTCGCCGGCACCCGCGAGGCGCTGGAGCTGATCTCCGAGGCCATCGGCAAGACCGGCCTCAAGCTGGGCTCCGATGTCGCACTCGCGCTCGACGTGGCCGCCACCGAGTTCTACACCGCGGGCAGCGGCTACAAGTTCGAGGGCAAGGTGCTCAGCGCCGCCGAGATGGGCGAGTTCTACGCCAAGCTGATCACCGAATTCCCGCTGGTCTCCATCGAGGACCCGCTGTCGGAGGACGACTGGGACGGCTGGGTCGACCTCACCGACGCCATCGGCGACAAGATCCAGCTGGTGGGCGACGACCTGTTCGTCACCAACCCCGAGCGGCTCGAGGACGGCATCGCGCGCGGCGCCGGCAACGCGCTCCTGGTGAAGGTCAACCAGATCGGCACGCTCACCGAGACCCTGGACGCCGTCGCGCTCGCGCACAACAACGGCTACAAGACCATGATGAGCCACCGTTCGGGCGAGACCGAGGACACCACCATCGCCGACCTGGCCGTCGCGGTGGGCAGCGGCCAGATCAAGACCGGCGCCCCCGCCCGTTCCGAGCGCGTCGCCAAGTACAACCAGCTGCTGCGCATCGAGGAGGAACTGGGCGACGCCGCGCGCTACGCCGGCGACACCGCGTTCCCGCGCTTCGAGTTCACCAGCTAGACCCACAGAGCGAAGGAGCACAGCACCGTGAGCAGGACCCGCGTGGTGACCGCGCGCAATTCCCCCGGGGGCGGCGACCGCCCCGAATCGGGGAGCGCCGGTCGCGTCGTCGTGCTGTTCGTGGTGCTGTGCGTCCTCGTCCTGACCCTCGCCGTGCCCGTGCGGACGTACCTGTCCGAACAGGCCCGTGAGGACAAGGTGGCGGCCGAGCACTCCCAGCTGCTGGCCGACATCGCCCGCCTGGAGGAGCAGAAGCGTCTGCAGGACGATCCGGCGTACATCAAGCAGCAGGCCCGGATCCGGCTGCAGTACGTGATGCCGGGGGAGACCGCCTACCGCGTGCAGTTCCCCGGCGTCCCGGCGCCCACGCCCGAGCAGATCGAGGCGGAGCAGTCGAAGCAGAATCCCTGGTACACCAACGTGTGGCGCACGATCGCCGTCCCGCACTGATGTCCGGCGACGCAGCGGCCGTCCCGCAGGCCGATCTCGACCGGGTCGCCGAGCAACTCGGCCGCGTTCCGCGCGGCGTGCTGGCCGTGGCCTACCGCACGCCCGACGGTGACCCGGCGGTCGTGAAGACCGCGCCGCGGCTGCCCGACGGGACGCCCTTCCCCACCCTCTACTACCTGACCGATCCGCGGCTCACCGCCGAGGCCAGCCGGCAGGAGAGCGCCGGTGTGATGCGGGAGATGGAGGCGCTGCTCGCCTCGGATCCCGAGGTCGCGGCGAACTACCGCGCCGCCCACGAGCATTACCTCGCCTCCCGGAACGCGCTGGAGGACTTGGGAACCGACTTCACCGGCGGCGGCATGCCCGACCGGGTCAAGTGCCTGCACGTCCTGATCGCCTATGCGCTCGCCGAGGGCCCGGGCACCGTGTGGCTGGGCGACGAGGCGGTGGCGCTGGCCGCCGCCGCGGGCCTGCGCGGAACCGCCATCCCCGCGGACTGGCCGGAGCCCCGTTACCCCTGGGGCGGGCAGTGAGCGCTGCCGTCGGGACGACGGTGGCCGCGATCGACTGCGGCACCAACAGCATTCGCCTGTACGTCGCGCGCCGGGAGGACGGCGGGCTGGTCGAGCTGACCCGCGAGATGCGGATCGTGCGGCTCGGACAGGGCGTCGACGCCACCGGGCGCTTCGCCGCCGACGCCCTCGACCGCGTCCGGGTGGCGCTCGACGACTACATCGATACCGCACTGCGGCTGGGCGCCACCGCGGTGCGGATGGTGGCCACCTCCGCCGCCCGCGACGTGTCCAACCGCGACGCCTTCCTCGCCCTCACCGCCGCCGCGCTGGGCCGGATCACCCCCGGCGCACAGGCCGAGGTGATCCCCGGCACCGAAGAGGCGGAACTGTCGTATCTCGGTGCCACCGCAGGACTTCCGGCGAGCGACCCCGTCCTCGTGGTGGACCTCGGCGGCGGCTCCACCGAGCTCGTCGTCGGCTCCGGCGGCGTGGTGGACCGCGCCTTCTCGGCGAACATCGGCTGCGTCCGGATCACCGAGCGGACCCTGCCCTCCGACCCGCCCACCGCCGCCGAGGTCGCCACGGCCCGGACCGTGATCGACGAGGCCCTCGACGAGGCCGTGCGCACGGTGCCGTTCGACGGCGTGCGCACCTGGATCGGCGTGGCCGGCACGTTCACCACCCTGGCGGCCCTCGCGTTGGGCCTCACCGAGTACGACCCGCAGCGGATCCACGGCGCGCGAGTGCCGCTCGATCGACTGACGGAGTTGTGCCGGTCGCTGGTGGGCATGACCTCCGCGGAGCGGCTCGCGCTCGGCCCCATGCATCCCGGTCGCGCGGACGTGATCGGTGGCGGCGCGCTCGTGGTGATCGCCCTCGCCGAGCGCCTCGCGGCGGTCGGTGTGACCGAGCTCATGGTGTCCGAACACGACATTCTGGACGGCACCGCGATGGGGCTTCTCCAGTCCTGACCTGGGAAAACGCGAACCGTTGCCCGGTGTTAACGAACTGTTGACACACTCACAGCGTTCTGGCACTGCCACAGCGGGTTTCGCCGCTTACGGTGATCTCACAACCGACGGGGAAACCCGTTTCGGCGAAGGGAGCAGGACATGGAGAAGGTCTCCGTCAAGAGCGTCGTCGTGGTGCTGGACGGTACGAAGGGCACCGTGGATCTGGTGGCCGAGCTGTCGCGCCGAGGGACCCGCGTGACCGCGGTGGGCGAGAACTTCCGCGACGTGGTCTCGGTGCTCTCGGGCGATGTCTACGCGCTCGTCGCCGATCTGGCCGATCCGGAGCAGTGGGAGACCGCGCTGCTGCGCGCCGAGCGGCGCCACGGCACCGTCGAGCAGATCCTGGACCCGGCCGGGCGCCTCGCACCGCTCGCGGCCTGACCGCACCGTCGGGCGCGGCGGTCAGTGGGCGAGTTTGAGCCCCACCACGCCGCCCACGATGGCGACGATGCACAGCACCTTGATCAGCGTGGCGGGCTCCTCGCCGGTGACCATCGCGTAGATCACCGTGAGGGTGGCGCCGATGCCCACCCAGACGGCGTACGCCGTGCCGGTGGGCAGATCGCGCATCGCGTAGGCGAGGCCGGCCATGCTGGCTACGAGCGCCACGCCGAAGACGACGGAGGGGGTGAGTTTGGAGAAGCCCTCGGACTTGCCGAGCGCGGTGGCCCAGACGGCCTCGAGGATGCCGGAGATGATCAGAACGATCCAAGCCATGATGTGAACCTCCTAGGTTCACACCGTCTTTTCGCTGGCCGGGTACGGTGTGCCTCGTCCGGATGTCTGTTTGCGACGCCACTGAGGCTACCCGATTGGCCGCCGGTGGCAAGCTTCTCGCGCAGGTGGTGAGGAACCTCACCGGATGCGGGCACGAGAGTCCGACCGGAAGACGTGAATGTCGGTGCCCCCACCGGGGTTCGAACCCGGACTGCGCAGATTTTAAGTCTGCTGCCTCTGCCAGTTGGGCTATGGGGGCGCGCCGACGAGCCTAGCGCGGCAGGCGCACCGTCGAACCTGTCAATGCGCGTTGACAGGTGCACGGCGTCAACGTAGATTGACAGGTGTGAGCTCACCACCCACCCTCGTCGGATCGGCGGCATCCGAGGACCCTGCACAGGGTCTGCGAGCCGTCGTCGCACTGCGCAAACTGGCTGACCAACTCGAGGCTGTTCAGGTGGCCAATGCCAGGGGCCTCGGCTGGTCCTGGCAGGACATCGCCGAACACCTCGCGGTCTCGCGCCAGGCGGTGCACAAGAAATACGGCAAGTAAGCCGGGAAGTAGGACGCCATGTTCGAGCGATTCACCAAGAGCGCCCGCATCTCCGTGGTGCTCGCGCAGGAAGAGGCCCGCGAGGCGGGCGCCGACCGCATCACCCCGACCCACCTCATGCTCGGGGTGGTCGACGGTGCCGACGATGAACTCAAGCGCGAGCTCGCCGACATCGGCCTCACCGCCGAGGCGATCCGCGCCAGCGGCGTCGGGCGCGTGATCACCGATCAGGATGCGGAAGCGCTCAAGGAGGTCGGCATCGATGTCACGGCGATCGCCGACGCCGTGTCCACCAAGTTCGGCTTCGACATCCTCCGGCCGATCCGCAAGCGTTTCGCCACCGGCAACATCCCGTTCGGGCCCGGTTCGAAGAAGTCGCTCCAACTCGCTCTGCGCGAAGCGACCCATCGCAAGGACCGCAGCATCGGCGCCTCACACGTACTGCTCGGCGTGATGCGCAGCGACGATCAGGAAGCGCTCGGTGCCATCGAGTCGGTGCTTCCGCCCGCTGAGCTGCGGCAACGCCTGTACGACCTGCTGGACCGACCTGCCGCCTGAATCCTCTCTGCGTGATCGTCCGCCGAACGGTAAGCTAATCGTAAAGCGATGTGTCCGAATCGGGAACCTCCGGGCGGGCGCGTTCGTTGAACAGTTCGTAGGTGCACGTGACAAGCGAAAGGACAGCACGGTGCGCGAAAGCAGCAATCCGATCCTGCGGGGAATGACGCGCGGGAATCAGCAGCCGGCGGGCGTACCGCAGCAGGGGTACCCGCAGGGCTACAACCAGCAGGGCTACAACCAGGCGGCGGGCTTCGGCATGGGTGCCGCGGGTGCCGCCGGCGCGGCCCAGGGCATGCAGTACGGCCAGCCCCAGGCCCCGTACGAGACCACCACCGGTGGCCGCACCATGACGGTCGACGATGTGGTCACCAAGACCGCCGCCACCCTCGGCGTGCTCATCGTCTTCGCGGCCGCCGCGTACTTCCTCGTGGGTGCGAACCCCGGCCTCGCCACGCCGCTCACCATCGTCGGTGCCATCGGCGGCCTCGTGCTGGTGCTCATCGGCACCTTCGGCCGCAAGATGGACAACCCGGCCATCGTGCTCTCGTACGCCGCGTTCGAGGGCCTGTTCGTGGGCTCGATCTCGTACGTCTTCGCCAACTGGGTGATCGCTGACGGCATCAACGCCGGCGCCTTCCTCTCGCAGGCCATCCTGGGCACGTTCGGCGTGTTCATCGGCATGCTGGTGGTCTACAAGACCGGCGCGATCCGCGTGACCCCGCGGTTCACCCGCATGATGTTCGGCATGCTGATCGGCGCCATGGTGCTCGCCCTCGGCAACCTGGTGATCGGCCTGTTCTCCGGTGGTGCCGGCCCGCTGCGCGACGGCAGCACCCTGGCGATCATCTTCTCGCTGGTGATGATCGGCATCGCGGCGTTCAGCTTCCTGCTGGACTTCGACCAGGCCGACCAGCTCATCCGCGCGGGCGCTCCGGCCAAGGCCGCATGGGGCGTGGCGTTCGGTCTCACCATCACCCTGGTGTGGCTGTACGTCGAGATCCTGCGACTGCTGAGCTACTTCTACAGCAACGACTAGTCGCCGACCGCGACCACGAAGGCCCCCGCTCCGGCGGGGGCCTTCGCCGTTGCGTGGCAGCCGTTGCGGGGATCAGCCGTTGCGGGGATCACTCGTTGACGACGACCCGGTCGCCGCTGCGGACCATGGCGCCGGGTGCCGGGTTCTGCGTGGTCACGACCTCGGCGGCGGGATCGACCACGCTGAGTGTGAGGCCGAGGGTCCGGGTGGCCTCCGCGGCCTCCGCGAAGGACAGCCCGCGCAGGTCGGGCATCGTCGCCGCATCCGCGGAGGCATCAGCGGGCGCATCGCCGACCAGCTCCGAGGACCCCGGGGTCGCCACCGGCGTCGCCGCGGGCACAGCCGAAGCGCCGCTACTGCGCACCGAGGCGGAGTGCGCCGTGCCCACCAGCGCAGCGCCGGCGAGCATGAAGGCGGCCGCGACCACCACCATCACGCGATGGCGTCGGCGCGGCGCCGTGGCGAATGTGGGCGCGGCGCCGGTGGGTTCGGGGCGCAGCGGGGCGGGTTCCGCGCGGGGAGTCGGCGACTGCGGACGGGTCCCGGTGCCCGAGGGAACGGTCACCGCAGGAACGGGAGCGGCCACCGTCGGCGCCGCAGCGGAGAGCGCGCGGTCGAGTGCTGCGACGAACTCGCGCGACGAACCGAATCGCTGCAGGGGATCGGCGTTCAGGCCGCGGCCGAGCACCTGGTCGACGGCCGCGGGCAAGGCGGCGTTGCGCTGCGTGGCCGCGGGGACGGGAACCGTGAGCTGGGCGTCGAGCACTGCCGCGCGCTCGCCGCGGAACGGTGCTGTGCCCGTGAGCATGGTGAACGCCGTGGCCGCGAGGCTGTACTGATCCGAGCGGTCGTCGCTCGGGTGCCCCGTGAGCACCTCGGGCGCGGCGTAGCCCGTGGTGCCCAGCGCCATCCCGAAGGCCGTGATGTTCGCGGGGGCATCGGCCGCTTTGGCGATGCCGAAATCGGCCACCGTCACCCGCTCGATCCGGGGACCGACTCCCACCACGAGGATGTTGTCGGGCTTCACGTCCCGGTGCACCACCCGGTGCTGCGTCCACGCGTAATCGAGGGCCTCCGCGGTCGCACGCAGCACGGCGAGGGCCGCATCCGGAGGGAGCGGGCCGCGCCGCAGCAGATTCCCGACCGACGTCCCCGCCACGTACTCCATCGCGATCCACGGCCGCCCGTCCCACCAACCGCGGTCGTAGACCTCCACGATGTTCGGGTGGGTGAGCCGCGCCAGGATGTCGGCCTCACGCTCGAACCGCGCCAGCGACGCCGGATTCGACGGTGCGGCGGCCGTGCGCAGCACCTTCAACGCCTGCATCCGCGGCAGCCGCGGATGCCGGACCAGGAAGACCTCGCCCATGCCGCCCGCCCCCAGCCGGCGGACCACCGGGTACTCATCGATCCGGGAGGGGAGGGGAGAGGTCGCATGCACGGGTCGATCCTCGCGGCGGCAGGCACCGGCATCGTCCTAGCCATGTCCTGATTCGGTCACAGCGACGCACCGGTCTCAGTCGCGGGCGCGCAGGGCCCGCCGCAGACGCGCCGTGATGCGCTGCGCATCAGCGGCCTCCGAGACCTCGGGCGGCGACGGCAGCGGGCCATGCCACTCGCCCAGCGCCGCCAGCACCTCGGGCAGGATGAGCCGCGCCGCCAGCTCGTAGCCCGCCGCCGACGGATGGAAGTTGTCGGGGGAGAACATCCGCTCCGGCGCCTGGAGGAATTCCGGGGTGAGCGTGTCGGCGAAGGGCACCGGATGTCCGCCGGCGGCCAGCACCTGGGCCTTCTGCCGCGCCGCGAGTTGCAGACCGTACCGCCGGATCACCGACCGCAGGGGTTGCGGAATCGCCGTCACGACACCGATATCGGGGCATGTCCCCACGATCACCTCGGCACCCGCCTCCCGCAGCTGGCGCACCGCCTCGCCCAGCCGTCGAGCCGACGGTTCGATCCCGTTCAGCGCGGTCACATCGTTGCCGCCCACGATGATCACCGCCACATCGGGGATCTGCTTCGCGATGAAGGCCGCCTCGATCTGACCGGCCAGCCCCTTCGACGTGGCGCCCACGATCGCCTTGCACGCGTACTGCACCGTGCGGCCCGTCTCCGCCACCAGGCCGCGCGTGATCAGC
The DNA here is from genome assembly GCF_019656655.1 of Tsukamurella sp. TY48. GTDB lineage: Bacteria > Actinomycetota > Actinomycetes > Mycobacteriales > Mycobacteriaceae > Tsukamurella > Tsukamurella strandjordii. The sequence goes on from NZ_BPMV01000001.1 coordinate 2,964,915, forward strand.
ACCCCCGGGGTGTGCTCGGCATCGTCGACCCCGAGACCGGCGGCGGTGGAATCCCCGAAGACCATGAGCTTGACGTCCGCCGGATGCGCCGGACCGGGCCGCTCGACTCCGTCGCGCCCGGGGTAGTAGACGCCGTCCTTCGACGGTGCCTTGTCGGTGCGGTGGGGGATCACGGTGCGGGCGGTGCGGGCCTGCTTGGTGAGCAGCGCATACGCGCCCCAGGTGGCACCGGCACCACCGGCGGCGGCCGCGGAGGTGCGAAGGGCGTCGCGCGTGAACCGGCGCCGGGTGTAACCCATGAGCACAATCTACTGGCGATCCCGTACACCGGCATGAAGGCGCGGGGAGCGTTCTGGGACGATAGAGCCATGCGTATCGCAGGACACGTCAGCGAGTTGATCGGCGACACCCCGTTGGTGCGGCTGAACTCCGTGGTCACCCCCGGATCCGGCCTGGTCGCGGCGAAGATCGAGTACCTCAATCCGGGCGGGTCCAGCAAGGACCGCATCGCCGTGAAGATGATCGACGCGGCGGAGAAGTCGGGTGAGCTCAAGCCGGGCGGCACCATCGTCGAGCCGACCTCCGGCAACACCGGCGTGGGCCTGGCGATCGTCGCGCAGCAGCGCGGCTACAAGTGCGTCTTCGTGTGCCCCGACAAGGTGAGCGAGGACAAGCGCAACGTCCTCAAGGCCTACGGCGCCGAGGTCGTCGTGTGCCCCACCGCGGTGGCGCCCGAGCATCCGGACTCGTACTACAACGTCTCCGACCGGCTCACCCGCGAGATCCCCGGCGCGTGGAAGCCCAACCAGTACTCCAACCCGAACGGCCCGGCCAGCCACTACGAGACCACCGGTCCCGAGATCTGGCGCGACACCGAGGGCAAGATCACCCACTTCGTGGCGGGCGTCGGCACCGGCGGCACCATCACGGGCACCGGCAAGTACCTCAAGGAGGTGTCGGGCGGCACGGTCAAGGTGATCGGCGCCGACCCCGAGGGCTCGGTGTACTCCGGCGGCACCGGCCGCCCCTACCTCGTGGAGGGCGTGGGCGAGGACTTCTGGCCCACCGCTTACGATCCCGACATCCCGGACGAGATCATCGCCGTTTCCGACGCCGATTCCTTCGAGATGACGCGGCGGCTCGCCCGCGAGGAGGGCCTGTTGGTGGGCGGCTCCTGCGGTATGGCCGTGGTCGCCGCGCTCCGGGTGGCCGAGCGCGATCCCGATGCGGTGGTCGTGGTGCTGCTGCCCGACGGTGGCCGCGGCTATCTGTCGAAGATCTTCAACGACAAGTGGATGAGCAGCTACGGCTTCCTGCGTGCCCCGCTCGACCCCAACGAGCAGGAGGCCCTGGTGGGCGACGTGCTGCGCGGGAAGAAGGGCGAGCTGCCCGACCTCGTGCACACGCACCCCTCGGAGACCATCCGCGACGCCATCGAGATCCTCGCCGAGTACAACGTCTCCCAGATGCCCGTGGTCGGCGCCGAGCCGCCGATCATGGCCGGTGAGGTCGCCGGCGCGGTCACCGAGCGCGAGCTGCTCTCGGCCGTCTTCGAGGGCCGCGCGGCACTCGCCGACCCGGTGAGCAAGCACATGGGCCCGGCGTTCCCGCTGATCGGCGCGGGCGAGCCGATCAGCGCCGCCAACTCCGCGCTGCGCGAGTCCGACGCCCTGATGGTGATCGACGACGGCAAGCCCGTCGGCGTGATCACCCGGCACGACGTGCTCGGCTTCCTCTCCCACGGCAAGTAGCAGGCAAGACGAAAGGCATCGCATCATGAGTGAGCAGAAGAGCGCCGCCGACAGCCGTGCCGCGCAGGGCTTCTCGACCCGCGCCATCCACGCCGGCTACGAGCCCGATCCGTTGACCGGCGCGGTCAACGTGCCGATCTACGCCAGCTCCACGTTCGCCCAGGACGGCGTCGGTGGCATGCGCGGCGGCTTCGAGTACGCCCGCACCGGCAATCCGACCCGTCGCGCCTACGAGGCCAACCTCGCCGCGATCGAGGAGGGCACGTTCGGCCGCGGCTTCGCCTCCGGTATGGCCGCCACCGATACGCTGCTGCGCGCCACGCTGCGCCCCGGCGATCACCTGATCATCCCCGACGACGCTTACGGCGGCACCTTCCGCCTGATCGACAAGGTGTTCTCGCAGTGGGGGATCGAGCACACCCCGGCGCCGGTCACCGACGTCGACGCGGTGCGCGCGGCGATCCGCCCGAACACGAAGCTGGTGTGGATCGAGACGCCCACCAACCCGCTGCTCAACATCGGCGATATCGAGGCCCTCGCCGAGGTGGCGCACGCCGGCGGCGCGAAGCTGGTGGTGGACAACACTTTCGCCAGCCCCTACCTGCAGACCCCGCTCACGCTGGGCGCGGATGTGGTGCTGCACTCGGTCACCAAGTACCTGGGCGGGCACTCCGACACCGTCGGCGGCGCGCTGGTCACCAACGACGAGCAGCTCGACACCGATTTCGCTTTCCTGCAGAACGGCGCCGGTGCCGTGCCCGGACCGTTCGACGTGTACCTCGCGCTGCGCGGCATCAAGACCCTCGCCGTGCGGATGGACCGGCACTGCGACAACGCCGAGCGGATCGTCGAGTTCCTCTCCGGTCGTCCCGAGGTCTCGACGGTGCTGTACCCGGGCCTGGAGAGCCACCCGAACCACGCGGTCGCGGCCAAGCAGATGAAGCGCTTCGGCGGCATGATCTCCGTGCGGCTGGCGGGCGGTCGCGAGGCGGCGCAGCGGTTCTGCGCCCGGACCGAGGTGTTCACCCTGGCCGAGTCGCTGGGCGGCATCGAATCGCTCATCGAGCACCCCGCGGCCATGACGCACGCGTCCACCGCTGGCTCGCAGCTCGAGGTCCCCGAGGATCTGGTGCGCCTGTCCGTGGGCATCGAGGACATCGGCGATCTCATCGCCGACCTGGAGAACGCGCTCGGCTAGTCGAGGCGTTCGAGCCGGTAGTGCAGTTGCAGGGCGGGGCGGGATCGCACCGATAGCCAGTGGTCGGTGCGGAGCACACCCTGCTCGTCGACGAACACCCGGAAGCGTTCGCGCAGTCGTGCTCTCGCGGCGTACCAGTCGCCGCCGGACCGCACGGTGATGTACGCGCCGTCGCGGCCGAAGGTCTCACCCCGGGAGAGCAGGGTCAGCGCACCGTCGCGCTCCGCGCGGGGCGTGAGGAAGACTTGCACGTTGCCCTCCTCGAGCGGGAACGAGACGTGCACGTGCGGCTGCGGGTCGCCGGGCGTACCCCCGACGCGGTAGTAGCCGCTGTACACCGACGATCCGTCGGCGCCGAGCGTGCGCAGCCACGCGGTCCCGGCCCGCTCACCCTCGGCGTCGAGGACGGGCCGCACCCGGCTCGTCATGCCGCGGCTCACCGCGAGGGGCTGGACCGGCAGCGCGAGTTGCTCGACCCGGCGCCCGAACAGTCGCGCCACCGCCTCGCCGCCCGGCGCGAAGACCGCGCTCCACTGCGACCAGACATCCATCCGGTAGGCGCCGGTGTGCTCGTAGAAGTCGCGGACCAGCGGGTGCAGGTCCGCGGAGCGGAAGTCCGGCCCGTCCAGGGCGCCGATGTCCGGGATCAGGCCGTCGTCGGCCGTGCCGGCCCCGACGCGTCCCGCGCGCTCCCACTGCTCGAGCCAGGCGTCGCCGCCGGCCCCGACCGGGTTGGACGGTGCGGCGAGCCAGGACTGCGCACCGTCGGGATCGATCCGCCGCCCGACGGTGCGCCAGAACAGGCGCGTTCCCCGGTCGATCGCGCTCCACGGCACCCCCATGTGGCCATGATGCGGTGGGTCCGCGCCCGAGGCAAGCCGCGCGGCCGGGCGCCGCGGGTGTAACGACTCGGTCACCATCCGCTGCCGCGACTACCGAATCGTGGCTGATGAGACTAGTGTGACTGGTGTTGTAGAAGATGACACAAGTGTCTGGAGTGTGCTCTTGAGGCCCAAACAGAGCCGAAAGGTCCGCAACTATGCGGTCGGCGGAAGTGCGCTGGTGATCGCCGGCGCCATCGTCGGTGCGTGCACGGTGAACGGGACGTCCACGGACCGTGCGGGTTCGAGCCTGACCTTCGATCCCTTGCCGTCCAGCACCCCGTCCGCGGTCCCCGGCGCCGGGCTGAGCCCGGGCGGTACCGCACCCGGTCAGCCGAGCGCCCCCGCGACATCGTCGCCCGCCCCGCGCACCATGACGGTCGTCGTGCCGCCGCCGGCTCCGACCGGTCCCGCCGCGCCCGTCGCCCCCGCTCCCGCCCCGACCGCACAGGCCGGCGCACCGTCGCCCCAGGCCGCGGCGCCGGCCGGACCGCCCCCGCCGAGCCCGACCTCGGTGCCGAGCGCCGTGGCCAAGCCCGTGTACCTGCCCGACGGCTCGGTGGACTGCGCGAAGAGCAAGTGCGTCGCGCTCACCTTCTCGGGCGGCCCCGGACCCGCCACCCGGCAGTTCCTCCAGACCCTCGATCAGCACAATGCCCGCGGCACGTTCTTCGTGACCGGCGCCCAGGTGACGCTGAACCCCGACATCATGGTGGCCATCGCCGGTACCGGCAACGAGGTGGCGAACGGCACCTGGTCGCAGCCCGATATGACCACGCTGTCGGCGGAGGAGAACAGCACGCAGCTCTCGCAGACCAATGCGGCGGTGCAGCAGACGGTGGGCATCACGCCCACGCTGTTCCGGCCCATGGGCGGGCACACCTCGCAGTCGGTGGTGGACACCGGGAAGAAGCTGGGTCTGTCGCAGATCCTGTGGGACCTGGACACCCGCGATTACAACTACCAGGGCGACCCGGACGGTCTGACCAAGGTGCTGATGCAGATGAAGCCCGGCCAGATCGTCATGCTGCACGACACCTTCCTGGCATCGGCGACGGCTCTGGACCGGGCTCTGACGGACCTCACGAATCAGGGGTACGCCTTCGTCACCGTGAGTCAGCTCCTGCGCACGCGCTCCGCCGGATAGGCCGGCCGCACAAGGGAACCGAACGATGACGCGGGCTCACTCCACGCCGGAGTGAGCCCGCTGTCGTCTGTTACGAGTGGTAGGGCTCCGCGCTCACCAGGGTGACCTTGACGGTGGCACCGCTGGGGATGGTGTACTCGCGGGTCTCGCCTGCCTTCGCGTCGATGAGGGCGGCACCCAGCGGCGAGCTGGGGGAGTAGACCTCGAGGCCGCCGTCCTGCGCGCCCTCCTCACGAGTGGCGATGAGGAAGGTCTCGGTGTCCTTCTCGTCGCCGTCGTAGTAGACCTTCACGACCGAGCCGGGGAGCGCCACACCGGACTGGGTGGGGGCCTCGCCGACCTTCGCGTTGTTGAGCAGTTCCTGCAGCTGGCGGATGCGCGCCTCCTGCTGGCCCTGCTCCTCGCGGGCCGCGTGGTAGCCGCCGTTCTCCTTGAGGTCGCCCTCTTCGCGACGCTCGTTGATCTCGGCGGCGATGACGGGGCGGTTGGCGATCAGCGCGTCCAACTCGTTCTTGAGGCGCTCGTGCGACTCCGGGGTCAGCCACGTCACCTGAGTGTCCGTCATGTCACTTCCGTTCGTCGTAGTGGTTCAGGGGCCGCTCGGGCGACGTGCCCGGGAGCGGACCGGCCCCGGTCGGCGCCGGGGCCCGAAATGCAGCAATACACGGCTCCGACGCGGAACCGTGCATCCCGCAATCTTACCATGACTAGCGTCATGGTGCCGGGGGTCAGACCTGGAGCAGGGCTTGCTGGTAACTGGGCTCGCGGCGCTTGAGGAAGGCGCAGGCCGCGTAGCTGAGCGGCATGATGACGATCTCGACGAGCGTCTTCCAGACGAAGCCGATGATCGTGTACGCGACGAACTCGGAGCCCGACCAGCCGATCGCCGGCGCGGCGATGGAGCAGAAGACCAGGGTGTCGAAGAACTCGCCGACCACGGTGGAACCCAGGAGCCGGGACCACAGGTGCTTCTCGCCGGTCCAGGCCTTCATCCGCACCAGGACGTAGGAGTTCATGAACTCACCCACGACGTATCCGGCGAGACCGGCCACCAGCAGCATCGGCACGACGGTGGCGATGGTGTCGAACGCGGCGGCCGAAGCGGGCGCATCGGCGGGTGCGGGCAGCAGGCTGGTGATCCACATGCACGTGGCCGTGAGCACCAGCATGCCGAAGCCCACGGCGATCACGCGGCGCATGGCCTTGAATCCGTACACCTCGGAGATCACGTCACCGAGGACGTAGGCGAGGGGGAAGAGGTAGAAGGCGCCGTCCGTGGGGAGGCCGTCGAAGGTGAGGCCCATGATCTCGAAGTGCAGCGACGACGACCACAGGCTCACGGCCTTGGTGCCGGTGATGTTCGAGATGATCATGACGCCGACGAAGATGCCGACGAGCGCGGGGAAGTAGGGACTGGGGATCGTGGCGAACGCCGGCGCGCTGGTGCGGGCCGGCCGCCCAGACTTCGGTTCGTTCTCGGGGGTGCTGTCAGTGCTCACGAACGGTCAAGGTACGCGGGCACGTCGGTTCCGCAACCGAAGACGTCGCCCACGGCGGCGGGAGCGGTGGTGCGCACCTCGCTCGAGACCACCACGACGGGGTCCGCCGAGGGCTTGACGTAGAACTCGCGGCGGCCCACCTCGTCGCCCGCCTTGTTCTTGGCGCGCACGATGCAGCTCACCGGCTGCGAGGCGTCCTTGCGGGTCACCGTGACCTGCACCTCGACGGTGGAATCGGACACCACGGAGTACCCCGCCGTCTCGCCGCTCACCGGCTTGTCGGAGAACTTCGAGTAGCCGAGATAGGCCAGGCCGACGCCGAGGAAGACCACGACCACGAGCCCGATCACCAGCAGCCGGCGGGTGTGCCGGGGATCCTGCTCGTCGGGATACCGATCGGACGGCCGGGCGGGGACGGTGGACATGCCTCCATCGAAGCACACCCGGCGCGGCGTCCCGTCGGCCGATCAGGGAGACTGGAGTGCATGACCGGATACCGGCTACTCGCCGTTCATGCACACCCGGACGATGAGTCGAGCAAGGGCGCCGCGACCATGGCGCGTTACGCGGCCGAGGGCGACGACGTACTCGTGGTGACCCTCACCGGCGGCGAACGGGGCGACATCCTCAATCCCGCGATGGACGTGGCCGGCGTCAAGGACCGCCTGCCCGAGGTCCGCCGCGAGGAGATGGCCAAGGCCGCCGCGATCCTCGGCGTGCAGCACCAGTGGCTCGGCTTCGTGGACTCGGGCCTGCCCGAGGGCGACCCGCTGCCCCCACTGCCCGAGGGCAGCTTCGCGCTGGAGCCGCTGGAGATCCCCGTCGAACGCCTGGTGCGCGTGATCCGCGAGTTCCGCCCGCACGTGATGCTCACGTACGACGAGAACGGCGGCTACCCGCACCCCGACCACATCAAGACCCACGAGGTGTCGATGGCCGCCTACGAGGCCGCCGCCGATCCGGAGCAGTTCCCCGAGGCGGGCGAGCCCTGGCAGATCTCGAAGGTCTACTACAGCCACGGCTTCCTGCGCGGGAAGTTCCAGGCCTTCGCCGACGAGTTCGAGAAGGCCGGCCTGGACAACCCCTACGCCGAGTGGCTGGAGCGGTGGAAGGACGAGAAGAACGACATGATGGCCCGCGTGACCACGCAGGTCGAGTGCGGCGAGTTCTTCCCGGTCCGCGACGACGCCCTGCGCGCGCACGCCACCCAGATCGACCCGAACGGCCCGTTCTTCGCGGTGCCGATGGAGTGGCAGCAGCGGCTGTGGCCCACCGAGGAGTACGAGCTCGCCAAGACCACCGTGAGCACCCGGATGCCGGAGACGGACCTGTTCAGCGGAGTCGAGAAGTGATGAGCGTCCTCCAACTGGCGTCCGACGCGGTGATCCTGCTGGCCGACGATCCCAAGCCCAAGGGCCCGGAGTTCGGCAAGGCCACCCCGCTCGGGCTCGCGGTGATCGTCGCCCTGCTGGCGGTGACCTTCCTGCTGATCCGGTCGATGAACAAGCACGTGAAGAACCTGCCCGAGTCCTTCGACGACGAGCAGCCCGGCGAGGGCGACGAGGCCGGCGGCACCGATCACGCCGGTGTCGAGCATCCCGCAACCGGCGACGGCACCGCCCCCGTCGACGATCCGGGCCGCGACCGCACCCCGTAGCGCTCACAGCGACCTCCCAGCCCCACCGCCGGGTCCGGCCAGGACCACGGGCGAGATTCGTGGGGTGAAGCATCTGACTCCGCGGCGCCTCGCCGTGTCCGCGCTCCTCGGCATGACGGCGCTGCTGTACTGCTGGAACCTCGCGATCAACGGCTACGGCAACGACTTCTACGCCGCGGCCGCCCAGGCCGGCGGCCTGAACTGGAAGGCCTGGCTGTTCGGATCGCTCGATCCGGGCAACGTGATCACCGTCGACAAACCGCCCGCCGCGCTGTGGGTCACCGGGCTGTCGGTGCGGATCTTCGGGCTCTCGTCGTGGTCGGTGCTGGTACCGCAGGCGGTGATGGGGGTGGCCACCGTGGGCCTGGTGTACCTGACCACGCGGCGGCTCCTGGCCGCCCTGCCCGAGCGGACGGCCACCGGCGGCGCGCTGCTCGCGGGCGCGGTGTGCGCGCTGACGCCGGCCGCGGTGCTGATCTTCCGGTTCAACAATCCCGACGCGCTGCTCGTGCTGCTGATGACCGCGGCGGCGTACTGCACGGTGCGGGCGTGCCAGGCGGCGTCGTGGCGCTGGCTCGTCGCGTGCGGCGCGCTGCTCGGCTTCGCCTTCCTGACCAAGATGCTGCAGGGCCTGCTGGTGCTGCCGGGCTTCGGCCTCGCGTACCTGCTGTTCGCGCAGACCACCTGGCTGCGGCGGGCTCGGGATCTGGCGCTGGGCGTCGTGGCCGTCGTGATCTCGGCCGGTTGGTACGTGCTGCTCACGGTGCTGTGGCCGGCGTCCTCGCGGCCGTACATCGGCGGTTCGAAGGACGGCACGTTCATGGATCTGGTGCTCGGCTACAACGGGCTGGCGCGCATCGTCGGGAACTCCGGCGGCGGCGCGGCCGGTCCCGGCGGCGGCGGCGGCGGACCGGGCGGCGGTGCGACGGGGACCTCCTTCGGCGGCACTCCGAGCCTGGCGCGGCTGTTCAGCAACGAGTTCGGCAACGAGATCTCCTGGCTGCTGCCCGCGGCGCTGCTGGTGCTCGTGGTGGGGCTGGTCCTGGTGGCGCGCCGCCGCCTGGATCGCGATGTGGCCCTGGGGCTCACCGTGTTCGGTACCTGGTTGGTGGTGACGGGCGTGGTCTTCTCGTACATGAGCGGCACGGTGCATCCGTACTACACGGTTGCGCTGGCCCCGGCGATCGCGGTGCTCGTGGGCTGCGGCGCGGCCGTCGCGTGGAGCAGGCGGTTGACGGTGCCGGGCACCCTCGCGCTCGTGGTGCTCGTGGTTGCCGCGGGTGGCTGGGGCATCGTCCGGGCCTGGCGGGCGGGCTACGCCTGGCCGGTGCTCGGAATCGTGCTCGGGGCGTTGACGGTGCTCGCGGTGGCGGCACTCATCGTGACCCGCGCGGGCGGGCGGCGTTCCGTGGCCGCCGTACTCATGCTGGCGCTGCTCGCCGGTGGCCTCGCGACCGCGGCGTTCAGCGTCTCGACCGCGGGCACGGCGCACAGCGGCGGCGTTCCCACCGCGGTGCAGACGGCCAAGTCGGGCGGCGCCTTCCCGGGCGGAGGCATGCGCCCCGACGGTGCCCGCGCCGACCTCTCGGGCGAACGGCAGGGCGAGGCCGACGGGCGCCCGAGAGATGCTGGCGCCGACGCGCAGGTGGTCGCGCTGCTCAAGGGCACCGACACCGACTGGGCGGCGGCGGTGAACGGCGCGCAGAGCCAGGGTGCGCTGCAACTGAATTCGGGCCGCCCCGTGATCGCGGTCGGCGGCTTCAGCGGCTCCGATCCCGCACCCACTCTCGCGCAGTTCCAGCAGTGGGTGCGCGACGGTCGGATCTCCTACTACATCGCCTCCGGCGGATTCGGTCCCGGCCGTGGCAGTTCCGAGATCGAGAACTGGGTGAAGCAGAACTACACCGCGACCACGGTCGGTGCGGCGACCGTCTACAAGCTCACCCCGTAGCCGCCTACGCTGGAGGACGTGACCAATCGACTCGGCGCGTCCACCAGCCCCTACCTCCGGCAGCACGCCGACAATCCGGTGCACTGGCGTGAGTGGTCCGAGGATGCGCTGGCGGAGGCGGCGGAGCGGGACGTCCCGATCCTGCTGTCCATCGGCTACGCCGCCTGCCACTGGTGCCACGTGATGGCGCACGAGTCCTTCGAGAACGAGGCCATCGCGCAGCAGATGAACGAGGGCTTCGTGTGCATCAAGGTCGACCGCGAGGAGCGGCCCGATCTGGACGCGATCTACATGAACGCCACCGTCGCCATGACCGGCCAGGGCGGCTGGCCCATGACCTGCTTCCTCACCCCGGCGGGCGTGCCATTCTACTGCGGCACCTACTACCCGCCGGAGCCGCGCAACGGGCAGGCCAGCTTCCCGCAGCTCCTCGACGCCATCGGCGACACCTGGCGCGAGCGCCGCGGTGAGGTCGACCGGGTCTCCGAGCAGGTGGCCGGACATCTACGTCAGGCCTCGTCCGGCCTGCCCGACGGTGCGCCGCCCAGCTCCGACGACCTCGCCGCCGCCGTCGCGACCCTGGTGGCCGACGAGGACCCGTCGGGCGGCTTCGGCCGGGCCCCGAAGTTCCCGCCCTCGGCCACCGTCGAAGCCCTGCTGCGGCACCACGAACGCACCGGCGACCCCGCGGCCTACGGGGTGGCGGTGCGGTGCGCGGAGGCGATGGCCCGCGGCGGCATCTACGACCAACTGGGCGGCGGCTTCGCCCGGTACGCCGTGGACGCCGACTGGGTGGTGCCGCACTTCGAGAAGATGCTCTACGACAACGCGCTGCTGCTGCGCTTCTACGCGCACCTCGGGCGGCGCACCGGTTCGTCGCTGGCGCTGCGGGTGGCCGAGGAGACCGCGGACTTCCTGGTGCGCGACCTCGGGATCGATGGCGCATTCGCCTCCTCGCTGGACGCCGACACCGAGGTGGAGGGTCACGGCGTGGAGGGCGCCACCTACGTGTGGACGCCCGCCCAGCTGGTCGAGGTGCTCGGCGAGGACGACGGTGATTGGGCGGCAGACACATTCGCGGTCACCGAGCGTGGCACCTTCGAGCAGCCGGGCGAGCGCAGCGACGGGGAGAGTGGCGGCACCTCCACGCTGCAACTGCGGGGCGAGCCTGATCCTGCGCGGCTCGCCGATGTCCGGCGAAAGCTGTTCGCGGCACGGCTGACCCGCCCGCAGCCCGCCCGCGACGACAAGATCGTCACGGTGTGGAACGGCCTGGCGATCACCGCGCTGGCCGAGGCCGGCCGGGTCGATGCGGCGGCCGCTTGCGCCCGCTACCTCCTCGAGAAGCACTGGGACGGAACGGTCCTGCGTCGCAGCTCGCTCGGCGGCGAGGTCGGGGAGGCGCTGGGCATGCTGGAGGACTACGCAGCCCTGGTCACCGGTCTGCTGGCTCTGCGGCAGCGCACCGGCGACGAGGCCTGGGCGGATGCCGCTACGGCGATCCTGGACGCCGCCGTCGACCGCTTCGCCGACCCCGAGGCCGCGGGTGGCTGGTACGACGCACCGTCGGACGGCGAAGCCCTGCTGACCCGCCCGCGCGATCCCGCGGACGGGGCGACACCGTCGGGCGCGAGCCTGATGGCCGAGGCGCTCACCTACGCCGAGGCGCTGCTGGGGGAGCGGTACGCGAGCCTCGCCGCCGCCACCCGCGCCCGGTCGGGCGAGCTGATCCGTCGCGTGCCGCGCGGAGCCGGGCATCACCTGGCCGTGGCGGAGCAGGCCGCGGCGGGCCTGCAGATCGCCGTGGCCGACGGTGCCGGCGCCGCGGCGCTCGCCGCCGAGGCCCGGAGGCTGGCTCCCGGAGGCGCGGTAGTCGTTGCCGGACCTAAAGATTCGCATCCGCTGCTGGAGGGGCGAGGCCCGGTCGACGGCCGCGCCGCCGCCTACGTGTGCCGGGGGACGGTCTGCTCCCTGCCGGTCACCGACGGTGAGACCCTCGCCACAGAGCTGTCGGCTTAGGGTGTGCTATCTTCCTTGATGTGGGTATGAACGCGCACATGTATTGGCGCTTTACCGAGGCTCCGGGTGGAGCCGGCGGTGAAGCGCGCATGCGCGGATAACTTCAGCCGCACACACACCCGGAGCCGAGGCAGCGAGCGATCGCTGCCTTTTTCGTAGGCACCGGGGGAATTCGTCTGGTGCCGCAGTACACCAGGAAGGTTGACATGACCATCGAGCTCGAGAGTCCGGCGTCCACATCGAATCGCCGGGTCACCGCGTTCCACGCGATTCCCTCGCCCGCAGCGTTGCAGGGCGAACTGCCGCTGGCCCCGCGCCTCGCCGCGCAGGTGGAGGCCGACCGTGCCGCGATCGCCGACGTGATCGCCGGCCGCGACCGCCGCCTGCTGGTGGTGGTGGGGCCGTGCTCCGTTCACGATCCCGAGGCCGCCCTCGACTACGCGCGCCGGCTCAAGCCGATCGCCGACGAACTCGCCGGCGAACTGCTGATCGTGATGCGCGTGTACTTCGAGAAGCCGCGCACCACCGTGGGCTGGAAGGGCCTGATCAACGACCCCGGGATGGACGAGTCCTACGACGTTCCGCGCGGCCTGCGCACCGCCCGGCAGCTGCTCCTGGACATCCTGGAGATCGGCCTGCCGGTGGGCTGTGAGTTCCTCGAACCCACCAGCCCGCAGTACATCGCCGACACCGTGGCTTGGGGTGCGATCGGTGCCCGCACCACCGAATCGCAGGTGCACCGCCAGCTGGCCTCGGGCCTGTCGATGCCGATCGGTTTCAAGAACGCCACCGACGGCAACGTCCAGGTCGCGATCGACGGCGTGGGTGCCGCCGCGGCCCGCCACGTCTTCTTCGGCACCGACGACGACGGCACCGCCGCCATCGTGGAGACCGCGGGGAACGACAACTGCCACATCATCCTTCGTGGCGGGCGCATGGGCCCCAACTTCGACACCGATTCGGTGAGCACGGCCGTCGCGGCGCTGCAGAAGGCGGGCATCGCACCGTCGCTCATGGTGGACGCCTCGCACGCCAACTCCGGCAAGGACCACGTCCGTCAGGCCGAGGTGGCGCGCGAGATCGCCGCCCGGATCGCGGCGGGGGAGACGGGGATCTCCGGCATCATGCTGGAGTCCTTCCTCGTCGCCGGTGCGCAGCAGCCCGGTCCAGGGCCGCTGGTCTACGGGCAATCGGTGACCGACAAGTGCATGGACTTCGCCACGAGCGATTCGGTCCTGCACGATCTCGCGGCGGCGGTGGCGCAGTAGATTCTGCGCATGGCGATCACACCGGACACCAAGGACTGGACCTGGGTCATGGAGCGGGCGTGCCCCGAGTGCGGGTACGACCCCGACTCGGTGCGCCGCACCGACGTCGGTGATCGCATCGCGCGGTCGGCGGCGGGCTGGGAGGCCGTGCTCGCCCGGCCCGGCGTCGCGGTCCGGCCAGACGAGCGCACCTGGTCGCCGTTGGAGTACGGCTGCCACATCCGGGATGTGCACCGCATCATGCGATCCCGGCTCGCGCTGATGCTGTCCTACGACGAGGCCGTGGCAGACGGTGCGCGGTTCGCGAACTGGGACCAGGACGCCACCGCGGACGAGGACGACTACACCGCGCAGGACCCGGCGGTGGTGGCCCGTGAACTCGCGGCCGCCGCCGCCGATTTCGCCGACGCCTACCGGGCCGTCGGCGAGGATCAGTGGGAACGACGGGGGCTGCGCAGCAACGGTTCCGCCTTCACCGTGGACTCGTTCGCGCGCTACGCACTGCACGATCTGGAGCATCATCGGGTGGACGTGGGGCTGGCACGCGGCTGAGCACGATCCCGGCGATCACCACCAACCCGCCCACCGGCTGATTCCAGGTCAACCGCTCACCGAGCACGGCCACGCCCAACAGCACGCCCACCACCGGCGTCAGATAGGTCACCGAGGATCCGGCGGCGGCGCCCCAGGCGGCCACGATGTTCGTGTTCCACAGGTACGCCAGCCCGGTCCCGAAGACCCCGAGGGCCACCATCGCGGCCACCACCCGCGGCGAGGCGACGGCCTGATGACGATCCCCCAGCAGGATCCAGCCGTCGATCAGCACCGCCCCGATCGCCACCTGGTACAGCGCGACCGACGGCGCCGGAAGGCCGAGCGGGGTCACGAACCTGCGCAGGTACACGAACGCGACCCCGTAGCTCGCCGTGGCCGCCAGGCAGGCCAGTTGTCCCGCGATCGATCCCGCCGCCCCGAGCTGCCACGGCGCCAGCACCACCAACACCCCGGCGAAGCCGATCGCCATTCCCCGCAGCTGATTCCGGCTCGGACGCTCCGATCGCAGCGCGACCAGCGTGACCGCCACCGTCATCAGCGGCGTCGTCGAATTGATGATGCTCGCCACCGCCGAATCGATCCGCTGCTCCGCCCACGCGAACAGTGTGAAGGGCAGCACGCACAGCAACACCGCGACCACGGCGATGTGCGCCACCGCCCGCCGCTCCCGGATCAGCGGAGCCCGCAGCACCGCCGCGGTCACCGCCAGGGTGAGCGCCCCGATCGTCAACCGGGCCGCCGTCACCTGCGCCGGGGACAGGCCAGCGAGCCCCTCCTTGATGAACAGGAAACTGGACCCCCAGGCCAGGGCCAGGGCGGTGAACTGCAGCGGAATCGAGCGCATGGTCCCAGTCCACCGCGGCACCGGCCCGCGTGCTGGCGGGAATCGGTCGCGGGGCTTCGGCCCGGCGGCAGCGCGCATCGGCGCGATACGGTGACACCGCACCGCCCGCCGAGCCGAGGAGTACCCGTGAGTGAAGTCGCCGTCGTCACCGGAGCGAGCAGCGGAATCGGGGCCGCCACCGCGCGGCACCTGGTGCGGGCGGGATTCGACGTGGTGATCGGCGCCCGCCGCGTCGAGCGCCTGGAGGACCTCAAGCGGCAGCTCGAGGCCGAGTTCCCCGAGCGGATCGTCACCGCGCTGCCGCTCGATGTGACCGATGTCGACTCGGTGCAGGCCTTCACCGACGCCATCCCCGCCGTCGACGTCCTGGTCAACAACGCGGGCGGCGCCATCGGCACCGAGACCATCGACGCCGCGAAGGAGGAGGACTGGCTGCGCATGTACGACATCAACGTGCTGTCGATCCTGCGTGTCACCCAGCGGCTGCTGCCCACGCTGCGGCAGTCACCGTCGGCCAGCGTGGTGACCATCGGCTCCATCGCCGCCCACGAGGCTTACGCCACCGGCGCCGGCTACAACGCCGCGAAGTTCGGCGCCCGCGCCGTGACCCGCGCCCTGCGCCTCGAACTCAAGGGGGAGCCGATCCGCGTGATCGAGATCGACCCGGGCCTGGTGGAGACCGAGTTCTCCGTCGTCCGGCTGCGCGGCGATGTGGACGGTGCCGCCAAGGTCTACGAGGGCGTGGACAACCTGCACGCCGACGACATCGCCGACGCCGTCACCTGGGCCGTGACTCGTCCGCCGCACGTGAACATCGACAACATCACGATCCTGGCCCGCGATCAGGTGAGCGCGCGCGAGGTGCACCGGCGCACCGTCTGACGAAAAACCCACTCCGATCGAAACCCTGTACCAGCATGGTGAGATCTGGAAAGGTCACGTCACCGTGCCGCCCGACGAGGGCCGGCCGGACGAGAGGACGTTCATGGCTGGAGAGCCCCCGCTCCTGCGGGTGAAGAACGCCGTGATCGAACCCCTCCCGGAGGCGGTCCGCTCGTGGCTCGTGCGCATCACCGCGCTCATCGCCTTCCTGGCGGTGTGGTGGCTGATCAGCGGGCTGCACCTGATCGACGAGAAGTTCCTGCCCACCCCGGCCTCCGTGTGGCAGGCCGCGGTGCGGGCCAGCACCTGGCACCAGGTGGCGCCCGGTGTCCCGCGCGAGGTGCTCGGCGAGCAGAACTACTTCCTCTGGGAGCACCTGGTGGCCAGCCTCCAGCGGATCTTCGCCGGAGTGGGCGCCGCGATCATCCTGGGACCGCTGCTGGGCTTCGCCATGGGAACCTCGAAGACCATCAACACGATCATCGAGCCCTACCTGAACTTCCTGCGCGCGCTGCCGCCGCTCGGCTACATCGGCCTGCTCATCGTGTGGTTCGGCATCGGCGACACCAGCAAGATCTGGCTGCTCTTCCTCGCCGCCTTCCCGGCCATCGCCATCTCCACCGTGAACGGCGTGCAGGGCGTGAGCCAGGACCAGATCAACGCCGCCCGCGCCCTCGGCGCGAACCGGCTGCAGACCATCCGCGGCGTGATCGTCCCGGCCACCCTGCCCGAGGTCATCAACGGCATCCGCATCGCCGTGGGCTTCGCCTGGACCACCGTGGTCGCGGCCGAACTCAACAACGGCATCCCCGGCATCGGCGGCCTCGCCTACCTCGCCGGGCAGCAGCTCAACACCCCGCTCACCATCGCCTGCATCATCGTGATCGGTGTGACCGCGCTGCTGCTGGATTCGCTGATCAAGTGGATCGGCCTGCTGGCCGTTCCGTGGAAGGGGAAGGCATGAACCGCCTGACCGCCCTCAAGGCGGCTGCCCTCGTCGGCGTGGGGCTCACGCTGTCCGGCTGCATCGTCGAGTCCGGCCGCGCCGAGCAGTCCCGCTCGATCGGTGGCGCCACCCCGTGCCCCGTGGCGGTGGACCCGTCGGTGACCGGCACCGTCCGGATCGGCTGGCAGGAGATCCCCAACGGCGATCTCATCGTCAAGGACACCGGCCTGCTGAACACCTGCCTGCCCAACGTGAAGACGGTGTGGAGCAAGTTCTCCTCGGGCGGCGACGTGATCCAGGCCTTCGGCGCCAACTCGCTCGACATCGGGTTGCTCGGCAGCGCGCCCGCCGCGAAGGCCCTGAGCGCCCCGCTCAACATCGACATGAAGGTGATCTGGATCCAGGACCGGATCGGCGCCGCCGAATCGCTCGTGGCCAAGGATCCCGCGCTGAAGACCGTGGCCGACCTCAAGGGCAAGCGGATCGCCGTGCCCTTCGCCTCGACCGCGCACTACAGCCTGCTGACCGCGCTGGACAAGGCCGGCGTCACGGACGCCCAGGTGATCAACCTGGCCCCCGACGCCATCCGCGGCGCCTGGAACGGCGGCCAGATCGACGCCACGTACATCTGGGAGCCCACGCTCAGCCAGCTCAAGGGCAGTCCGCTCACCGACAGCGCGAAGGTCGCCGAGCAGGGCGCTCCCACCTTCGACCTGGAGGGCGCACGCGCCGACTTCGTGCAGAACAACGCGGCCTTCCTCAAGGTGTGGAGCGCCGCGCAGGGGTGGGCCGCGAACCTGCTCAACACCGATCCGAACAAGGCCGCCGAGCACATCGCCGGCCAGCTCGGCGTACCGCTGGAGCAGGTGCTCACCCAGGTCAAGGGGTACGCCTACTTCGATAAGGCGACGCAGGCCGGACCCGACTACCTGGGCGGACAGCTGGGCGCCGATATCCGCAGAACCGCGGAATTCCTGCTGCAGCAGGGACAGGTGCAGGGCGTCGGCTCGGCGCAGCACTACACCGACGGCGTGTACGGAGAGGCAGCGAAGTGAGCGAGACCGAACGCGTCGAACTGACCGGCGTCGGCAAGACCTATGACACCGCCAGCGGCCAGACCGTGGCCCTGCAACCGACCGACCTGACCATCGAGCCGGGCGAATTCGTCTCCATCGTCGGACCGTCGGGCTGCGGCAAGACCACCCTGCTGCGGCTCATCGCCGGATTCGAGGACCCCACCGAGGGCGTCGTCGAGGTGGGCGGGTCGAAGGTGACCGCACCGTCGGCCGACCGTGGCGTGGTCTTCCAGGCCCCCACCCTGTACCCCTGGCTGACGGTGCGCGGCAACGTCGAGTTCGGGCCCAAGGTGAGCGGAGTGGGCAAGACCGAGCGCCGTGAACAGGCACAGCGGCTGTTGGACCTGGTGGGGCTCGGCGACTTCGGCGACAAGCGGCCCTACGAGCTGTCCGGCGGTATGCAGCAGCGCGCACAGATCGCGCGGGTGCTGGTCAACGATCCGGCGATCGTGCTCATGGACGAGCCCTACGGCGCGCTCGACGCCCTGACGCGTGAGCGGCTCCAGGTGGACCTGCTGAAGATCTGGCGCAACGCCGGCAAGACCATCGTCTTCATCACCCACTCGGTCGAGGAGGCGGTGTTCCTGAGCACCCGCGTGCTGGTGATGAGCGCGCGTCCCGGGCGCGTGGTGATCGACCGGAAGGTGGAACTGCCGGGCGACGGGCCCGATGTGGTCCGCGACCCCGCGGTGACCGGTACGCCCGAATTCCAGGCGCTGCGCACGGAGCTGGCGGCGGCGATCTACGCCGCGCACGACTGAACCACCCGGGAACCCACAGGTTCCAGCGGTAGGGTTGCTCCCGTGGTGAGTGCCCCCAGACTGCCCGCGTCGCTGCGCTCCGTGTCGCTCCCGACCGGGCCTGCACGCAAGCTCGTGGCCCCCGCATACGCGCTGTACGAGCGGCGCCTGATCAGCGATCTCACGTCCGCCTACCGCGACGGTGCGCAGCGCCCGCGGCACGTGGCCGTGCTCTGCGACGGCAACCGGCGGTGGGCGCGGGCGGCCGGATTCGACGATGTGAGCCACGGCTACCGCATGGGCGCGAAGAAGATCGCCGAGATGCTGGGCTGGTGCGACGAGGCCGGCGTCGAGTTGGCCACCATCTACCTGCTCTCGACCGAGAACCTGCAGCGCGACCCCGAGGAGCTCGCGGCCCTGCTGGAGATCATCACCGATGTCGTGGAGGAGATCTCCGGGCCCGACAAGAACTGGTCGGTGAAGATCGTGGGCGCCATGGAGCTGCTGCCGCCCGATGCGGCGCGCCGGCTCACCGAGGCGGCGCAGGGCACCGTGGGGCGCACCGGCACGCACGTCAACGTGGCCGTGGGCTACGGCGGGCGCAAGGAGATCGTGGATGCGGTGCACTCGCTGCTCGACGAGAAGCTCGCGGCCGGCGCCACGGCGGAGGAGCTGGCGGACGCCGTCACCGTCGAGGGCATCGATCAGCACCTGTACACCTCCGGCCAGCCCGATCCCGATCTGGTGATCCGCACGTCGGGGGAGCAGCGACTGTCCGGATTCCTGTTGTGGCAGAGCGCGTACAGCGAGATCTGGTTCACCGAGGCCTACTGGCCCGAGTTCCGGCGGGTGGACTTCCTGCGCGCGCTGCGCGATTACGCGGCGCGGCACCGTCGATTCGGTGCCTGACCTGGCTCTGAACCCGCCCATGTGAGTGGATTCGAGAAATTTCTATCAATCGTCATGGTGATGCGCGCCACGCGCTGTTACGATTCATGTATCAGTCGTAACACCGAGGAGGCGGCATGACCCAGCTGGCGGAACCCGAGAGCCGGACCGAGACCGTTCGTGCGCCGGAGCGCTACGGGCCGCGATCGCAGTTCATCGACCCGCTGGGGATGAGCGGCACCGTCGCCGGCCAGTGGGCGTTCCTGCCGATCAACGGCGCGGCGTTCGTGATGCAGCTGATGCATCCCGTGATCGGCGACATCGTGGGGGAGTTCAGCGTCGCGTACACCGACCCGGTGGGTCGCGCGATCCGGTCGATGGATTCGGTGCAGCGCTGGTACTTCGGCGAGGACGCCGCCGTCGAGGAGGGTTACCGGCTCCGGGCGCAGCATCAGCCGCTGCAGATGCGCAACGCCGAGGGGAAGCACATCAGCGCGCTCAATCCGGAGGCCTACGGCTGGGTGATCGCCACCGGAACGGTCACGGGCATCGATTCCCTGCCGCGCAGCCTCGGCCGCCCACTCACCGATGCCGATGTCCTGGAGATCTTCGACGACTCCCGCAAGATCGCCGCGATCGTCCAGGTGCCGGACGGTGCCGTCCCCTGGGAGCCGGACGCCTTCGACCGCTACTACGAGGACATGCTCACGAAGCTGGTCGCGCACCCCGGCGCGCTGCAGTTCCTCGACGACTTCGCCCACGGCAACCCGCCGCTGCCGCCGGAGGCGGGCCCGTTCCTCCGTGCGATCGAGCCGGTGCTCAAGCCGATCGGCGTCTCGGTCAACCGCGCGGTCTACCTGCTCACCGTCGGGGTACTGCGGCCCGAGGTCCGTGAGATCCTCGGCGTGGGGTGGACACGCCGCGAGGAGTATCTCTACCGAGCGGTGACCGCGGCGATCCGCCAGGCGTACAAGGTGATTCCCGAGCGGGTGGGCTACACGCCGCTGGCGTACTACGCCCGCGGGAAGGCGCGTGCCCTGCGTGCCATGAAGCAGCGGGACCTGCCGGACTTCACCGCGTTCCAGCGCGAGCGCACCCCGGAGCAGCGCGCGAAGTCGCCCTCCGCCGGTTGCCCCTTCGGCTGACGCTCGGGGCTCACCGCGCCAGGGGGACGAGGGCCGTGCGCGCGTAGGCGCGTGCGGCCTCCTCGTCGCCCAGGTCGAACGGTGCGGGCTCGATCGCGAAGCAGGCGGTGGTGATCCGCACCAGTGCGTCGGCGCGGATCTCGGTGCCGCCCTCGGGAACCGCGCCGGACTCCTGCTCCTGCACCATGATCGCGGTCACGAAGCGGATGCCGTGGCCCACCAGATCGAGCCGCTCGTCGGCGAACAGCGCCGCCCGCTCCTCGGGGGAGGAATCGGGGAACAGGGTGCGCCCGAACCGGCAGCACAGCACGAACACCTCCTCGATCCGTTGCGCCACATCGGGAGTGGTGGCCACCACCTCGGCGGTCTGGACGAACAGGCGGCCCAACGACCAGGCGAGCGCCGCGGCCAGGATGTCGTCCTTGGAACCGAACCGGCGGAACAGGGTCATCCGGCTCATCCCCGATTCGGCGGCGATCGCATCCACCGTCACCTTGCGCGTACCGGCCGTGCCGAGCGCCCGGAGTGCGGCGCGGTAGACCTCGGCGTCGGCATCGCTGACATCGGAGTGCGTACCGGCGCGGAGCAGCAGTTCGGGCAGGGATGCGCCGGGACGGGTCATGACAGCTGATCGTAGGCGGGGGATCAGAGCTTGCGCAGGCGCACGCGATTGATCGAGTGGTCGGAGTCCTTGCGCAGCACCAGGGTGGCCCGCGGCCGGGTCGGCAGGATGTTCTGCACCAGGTTCGGCCGGTTGATGCCCGCCCAGATGCCCTCGGCGCGGTCGCGCGCCTCGGCATCGGACAGGTCGGCGTAGTGGTGGAAGTGCGACTGCGGATCCGCGAACGACGTGGTGCGCATCGACAGGAAGCGATCGACGTACCACCGCTCGATGTCCTCGATCCGCGCGTCCACGTACACCGAGAAGTCGAACAGGTCCGAGACCATCAGCCGCGGCCCGGTCTGCAGCACGTTGAGCCCCTCGACGATCAGGATGTCGGGGCGCCGCACGTGGATGAACTCGTTCGGCACGATGTCGTAGAGCTGATGCGAATACACCGGCGCCGTGACGTCCTCTGCGCCCGACTTCACCGCGGTCACGAACCGCAGCAGTGCACGGCGATCGTAGGACTCGGGAAATCCCTTGCGGTGCATGATGCCGCGGCGTTCCAGTTCGGCGGTGGGGTAGAGGAAGCCGTCCGTGGTCACCAGATCAACCCGCGGGTGCGAATCCCACCGCGCCAGCAGTGCCTGCAGCACACGGGCCGTGGTCGACTTGCCCACCGCCACCGAGCCCGCGACACCGATCACGAAGGGCACCTGGCCCTCGTGCCGCTGCTCCCCGAGGAAGGTGGCCGTGGCCGCGTACAGCCGCTGTCGCGCCGCCACCTGCAGATGGATCAGACGGGAGACGGGGAGGTAGACCTCGGCCACCTCCGCGAGGTCGATCTGCTCACCCAGGCCCCGCAGGTGCGACAGGTCCTCTTCGGTCAGCGACAGCGGCGTCGACTGCCGGAGTTCGCGCCACTGCGCGCGGTCCAACTCGATGTAGGGGCTGGCTTCGCTCACGAGACGACTCCGTGGCGCGCCGGGGCTGACATGTTCTCAGTCTGGCACGCGCGCTCGGCCCCGTCCGCACGGCAGTATCCTGCGGGCATGCGCGAGCTCACCGTCACCGACCGCTACCTGCGCCTCGGCCTCCGTTTCGACCGGATCGAGGAGGGCTTCGTGGACGCCTACTTCGGCGATCCGAAGCACCGCCGGGCGGTGGCGCAGGAGGCGCCGCCCACCCCCGCCGAACTCGCCGCCGCGGCCCGCGATCTGCTGCGCGACATCGAGGCCGATACCGCGCTGGGCGAGCAGCGCCGTGAATTCCTGCGCGGTCACGTGGCCGCGCTGGCCTGCTCGGCCCGCAAGTTCGACGGTGCGCCGATCGGCTTCGTCGAGGAGGTACGGGCCTACTTCGACGTGGACATCGCCCCGCACGACACCGCCGACTACGAGGCCGCCCACGCCCGCCTCGACGAACTGCTGCCCGGCCCGGGGTCGCTGTCCGAGCGGATGGCCGAGCAGCGTGCCCGGTTCCTCGTCCCGAAGGACCGGGTGCCCGAGGTGGTCGACGCGCTCGCGGGTGCCCTGCGCGATGTGGTGCGCGCGCGGTACCCGCTGCCCGAGGCGGAGACCGTGTCCTTCGAGATCGAACACGACAAGCCCTGGTCCGGATTCAACTACTACCTGGGCGATTACGCCTCGCGGGTGGCCGTGAACGGCGATCTGCCGCAGTACCTGTCGTCCTTGCCGCACCTCATCGCGCACGAGGCCTACCCCGGCCACCACACCGAGCACTGCCGCAAGGAAGACCTGCTCGTGCACGGCCAGAACCAGCCCGAGCAGACGATCTTCCTCGTCAACACCCCGCAGTGCCTCATGGCCGAGGGCCTGGCCGACCACGCGCTCGGCGCCGCGATCGGCCCGGGCTGGGGCCGCTGGGCGCAGGAGATCTACGCCGACCTCGGGCTCGCCTTCGACGGTGAGCTGGCCGAGGCGATCTCCGTGGCCTCCGCCGGGCTGCTGCACGTGCGACAGGACGCCGCCCTGCTGCTGCACGACCGCGGCGGCACCGACGACGAGGTGATCGCCTACCTGCGGCGCTGGGGCCTGGCCACGGAGACCTCGGCGCGGCAGTCGCTGCGCTTCCTCAGCTCCCCGCTGTGGCGCGCCTACATCAGCACCTACGTCGAGGGCTACGCGCTGCTCGGCTCCTGGCTCGACCTCGCCGAACCGGGTCCGGCCCGGCTGGACCGCTTCGGGCGCCTGCTCGACGAGCCGCTCACCCCGTCGGCCCTGCGTCGCGAGCTCGCCGCCGTAGCACCGGCCGCCGGGTGACGGGCGTCATGGGCCGCTTAGGATGAGCTCATGAGCGATTCCAGCGTGAACTCCGCGTCCCTCGCCGAACTCGACCCCGAGGTCGCCGCCGCCATGAACGGCGAGCTCGCGCGCCAGCGGGACACGCTGGAAATGATCGCCTCGGAGAATTTCGTGCCGCGCGCCGTGCTCCAGGCCCAGGGCTCCGTGCTCACCAACAAGTACGCCGAGGGCTACCCCGGCCGCCGCTACTACGGCGGTTGCGAGTACGTCGATGTGGTGGAGGACCTCGCCCGCAACCGCGCCAAGGAGCTGTTCGGCGCCGAGTTCGCCAACGTCCAGCCGCACTCCGGCGCGCAGGCCAACGCGGCCGTGCTGCAGGCCCTCATGGAGCCGGGCGAAACCCTCATGGGCCTCGACCTCGCGCACGGCGGCCACCTCACGCACGGCATGCGCCTGAACTTCTCCGGCAAGCTCTACGAGAACGTCTTCTACGGCGTCTCCAAGGAGGACCACCGGGTCGACATGGACGAGGTGCGCAAGATCGCCCTCGACTCCAGGCCCAAGGTGATCGTGGCCGGTTGGTCCGCGTACCCGCGCCAGCTCGACTTCGCCGCCTTCCGGTCCATCGCCGACGAGGTGGGCGCCCACCTGTGGGTGGACATGGCGCACTTCGCCGGCCTCGTCGCCGCGGGCCTGCACCCCAGCCCCGTCCCGCACGCCGACGTCGTCAGCTCCACCGTGCACAAGACCCTCGGCGGCCCCCGCTCCGGCATCATCCTGGCGAAGCAGGAGTGGGCCAAGAAGCTCAACTCCGCCGTCTTCCCCGGTCAGCAGGGCGGCCCGCTCATGCACGTGATCGCCGCCAAGGCCGTCGCCCTCAAGGTGGCCGCCACCGAGGAGTTCCGCGAGAAGCAGCAGCGCACGCTCGACGGTGCCAAGATCCTCGCGGACCGCCTCAACGGCAAGGACGTGGCCGACGCCGGCATCACCGTGCTCACCGGCGGCACCGATGTGCACCTGGTGCTCGTGGACCTCCGCAACAGCGACCTCGACGGCCAGCAGGCCGAGGATCTGCTGCACGAGGTGGGCATCACCGTGAACCGCAACGCCGTGCCCTTCGACCCGCGCCCGCCGATGGTCACCTCCGGCCTGCGGATCGGCACCGCCGCGCTGGCGAGCCGCGGCTTCGGTGCCGCGGAGTTCACCGAGGTGGCCGACATCATCGGTACGGCACTCGCCCTGGGCAAGTCGGCCGATCTGTCCGCGCTGCGCGCCCGCGTCTCGGCGCTCGCGCTCGAGGTGCCGCTGTACGAGGGCCTGGAGGACTGGGGCCTGCTCTCGCGCTGAACCCGGGTTTCGGGTACCCGTAGGGCCCTACCTGGGATTTGAAGGCCGGGTAGCGGCTGCTCTACAGTGTCCGGGTGACTTCCACCACCTCCGAGGACGACCTGACTCTCGCCATCGACAAGGCGCTGCCGGACATCCGTGCCGCCTACGTCGAGGCGGGTGACGCATGGCAGCCCCACGATTACGTTCCGTGGGACGACGGTCGCAACTACGCCTTCCTCGGCGGCGAGGACTTCGCTCCGGCGGACGTGAAGGTGCACCCGGTCGTGGCTCACGGCCTGGTCCTGGGTCTGCTGACGAAGGATCACCTGCCGTCGTTCCACCGGCTGCTGGCGCAGCACCACCTCATCGATTCCGACTGGGGCAAGTTCGTCGGCCACTGGACCGCCGAGGAGAACCGCCACGCCATCGCGCTGCGCGATCACGTGGTGGTCAGCCGCACGTTCGACGTCGAGCAGCTGGAGGCCTGGCGCCTGGAGGCCGTGACCCGCGGCTACCGGCAGTACGAGGGCACCCGTGACGAACTCCACGTGGCCGAGCAGATCGCCATGGTGATGACGCACGAGGCGCTGTCCGCCGACTACTTCGACCGGCTCGCCGATTTCGCCGAGAAGGCCGAGGGCACGCCGGCCGGGCTCGTGACCACGCTGCGCAAGATCGCCGCCGACGATCGGGTGCAGCTGCAGTACTGGGTCGAGCTGTTCACCGTGGCCCTGGACGTCAACGAGGGCCACGCCAAGGACGCCCTGCTGGGCCAGGCGCGCGTCGTCTCGGCCATCGGCGCCGAGACCGCCGAGGGCCTGGACGAGTCGCGCCGCATCGTGGTGGACGCCGAGATCGCGACCGCCGAGCGCGACCGTGAGCTGATCAACGTGCTGCTCGCGCGCTGGGGTCTGGCCCTGTAGTACCGCCGTAACGAACTGTTCACGAACGCGCCGCGCAGCCTCCGAGCCGCGTGGCGCGTTCGGCGTTAGTTTGGCGGTGACGGATTGCGGGGAAGCATTTCGTCCCGGGAGGTTCCAACCGTGACTGGTTCACCAGTTCTCACGAGAGGGCCGGCCCCGGTCCTCGTCCTCGCGGCGTAGCAGACCTACGCAGCGACGATGTTTGGAACCGGCCGGCCGCAGCTACACGCTTGCGTGGGCGCCGCGCAGGCTAGGAGCGTCACCGTGACCACCACTCGGACCTACGTTCTCGACACCTCCGTCCTGCTGTCCGATCCCTGGGCCATCACCCGATTCGCTGAGCACGATGTAGTGCTCCCGCTCGTGGTGATCAGCGAACTCGAGGGCAAGCGCCACCACGCCGAGCTCGGCTGGTTCGCCCGCGAATCGCTGCGCATGCTCGACGATATGAGGCTCGAGCACGGCCGCCTCGACCAGCCGATCCCCACCCCGGGCGGCGGCACCGTGCAGGTGGAGCTCAATCACATCGACCCGTCCGTGTTGCCGGTGGGTTTCCGCACCGGGACCAACGACGCCCGCATCCTGGCCTGCGCCCTGAACCTGCGCGCCGAGGGCAAGAACGTGACGCTGGTGTCGAAGGACATCCCGCTGCGCGTCAAGGCCGGCGCCGTGGGCCTGACCGCCGATGAGTACCGCGCTCAGGACGTGGTGACCTCCGGGTGGACCGGTATGGAGGAACTCGAGGTGGCGTCGCAGGACATCGACGCCCTGTTCGCGAACGGTGTGATCGATCACGACGCCGCGCGGGAACTGCCCTGCAACACCGGAGTCCGGCTGCTGGGCGGCACCTCCAGCGCGCTCGGCCGGGTGACCGCGGACAAGCAGCTGCAGCTGGTGCGCGGCGATCGCGAGGCCTTCGGCCTGCACGGCCGCAGCGCCGAACAGCGTGTGGCCCTGGATCTGTTGCTCGACGAGTCCGTGGGCATCGTCTCCCTCGGCGGTAAGGCGGGCACCGGTAAGTCGGCGCTCGCCCTGTGCGCGGGCCTGGAAGCGGTGCTGGAGAAGCGGACTCAGCGCAAGGTGGTGGTCTTCCGGCCGCTGTACGCCGTGGGCGGCCAGGACCTGGGCTATCTCCCGGGCACCGAGAACGAGAAGATGGGGCCGTGGGCGCAGGCCGTCTTCGACACCCTCGATGGGCTCGCCTCGCCCGAGGTGATGGACGAGGTGATGTCGCGCGGGATGCTGGAAGTACTGCCGCTCACGCACATTCGCGGCCGGTCGCTGCACGACTCCTTCGTGATCGTCGACGAGGCGCAGTCGCTGGAGCGCAACGTGCTGCTCACGGTGCTCTCGCGGCTGGGCGCGGGCTCGCGGGTGGTGCTGACCCACGATGTGGCGCAGCGCGACAACCTGCGCGTCGGCCGGCACGACGGCGTGGCCGCGGTGATCGAGAAGCTCAAGGGGCACCCGCTGTTCGCGCACGTCACGCTCACCCGCTCCGAGCGTTCGCCGATCGCGGCGCTGGTCACCGAGATGCTGGAGGAGTTCGCCCCCGGCGCCTGACCGTTGCCGTACCTAGAACCACAAGGTATACCTGTACCTAGTGGTTCTAGGTATGGAGGTCGCGTGCACATCGATAAGGATCTGGTCGCCGCATCGGCGACCCCGCTGGTGCTGAGCATCCTCAGCCGTGGCGACAGCTACGGGTACGCGATCCTCACCCGCGTCCGCGAGCTGTCCGGCGGTCGACTGGAATGGTCCGACGGCATGCTCTACCCGCTGCTGCACCGGCTCGAACGGCTCGGCCACGTGGAATCCCGCTGGGAGATCGCCGACACCGGCCGCAAACGCAAGCACTACGCCATCACGCCCGCCGGGAGCGAGGCGCTCGCGGACCGTCGGGACCAGTGGCGGGTGGTCAGCGCGGCCCTGGACGGCATCTGGTCCGACGGTGCGCTCCCGGGGCCGGCATGACGGGCCCGGTGGACGCCCAGATCCGGCAGTGGCGCGGCTACCTCGAGGGTCGGCGCCGTCTGCGCGCCGACGAGGTGGACGAGCTCGAATCACATCTGCGGGATCAGATCTCGGACCTCGAGGCGCGCGGGCTCGACGGTGAGGAGTCCTTCCTCGTGGCGGTCAAGCGGATGGGGGCCGCCGATGCCGTGGCGCATGAGTTCGCCCGCGAACACTCCGACCGGCTGTGGAAGCAACTCGTGCTGGGCAGCGCCGACAAGGATTCCGGCCGCCCCGCCGAACTACCGGTGGTCCTCGCGCTCGGCGCCGGAGCCGGACTGTCCTTGCTCGCGGTGCTGTGGCTGCTGGGCGATGCGGCGCCCAGGTTCGCGGCCTTCGCCGTCGCGCCGTTCCTGGTGGCCTACTTCGCGTTCAAGCGCGCGATGGACGTCCGGGCGGCCGCAGCGGTGATCGGCGCCTTCGCGGTGGTCGCGGCGCTGATCGCGGTGTACCCCTTCCGGTCGGGCGGGTCCACCGAGGTCCTCACCGTGCTGGCCACCCCGGTGGTGCTCTGGTTCGGGGTGGGGGTGGCCTACACGGGTGGCGCGTGGCGATCCGCGCCCCGGCGCATGGACTTCGTGCGGTTCACCGGCGAATTCGTCATCTACTTCCTGCTGATCGCCCTGGGCGGCGGTGCGATCACCGCCCTCACGATCAACGCGCTGGGCGCCGTGGGCCTGAATGCCGAATCCGTGATCACCGAGTGGGTCCTGCCGGTGTGCATCGGCGGCGCCGTCCTGGTGGCGGCCTGGCTGGTGGAGGCGAAGCAGGAGGTGATCGAGAACATCGCCCCCGTGTTGACCCGGATCTTCACCCCGATCACGCTCGTGATGCTGATCGTGGTGCTGGGCGCCTTCGCCTCGCGCCCCGGCCTGGTGGGCGCCGATCGCGATCTCCTGGTTCTGATGACCGCGGTGCTGGTGCTGGTCGTCGGCCTACTGCTGTACGCCGTCTCGGCCCGCGATCCTCGGCGCCGCCCCGATGTCTTCGACCGGCTGCAGGTGGCGCTCGTGGTCGCCGCGATCGCCGTGGACCTGGTGGTGCTGGTCGCGATGATCACCCGCACCGCCGAATTCGGCTCGTCGCCGAACAAGGCCGCGGCACTGGGACTGAACCTGGTGCTGCTGGTGATCCTCGCCGGGGCCGCAGTCCTGGGCGCCGGGTTCGTGCGGGGCCGCAGGGAGTTCGCGGAGATCGAGCGCTGGCAGACCGGCACGCTCCCGGCCTACGCCGCGTGGGCGGCGATCGTCGCCCTGGTCTTCCCGCCCGTCTTCGGATTCGTCTAGCGCACCGTCGGGCGTGGTCGCCGCAGGTAGGGCAGCCTAAGCCGCGCCGTCGATATCTCGAGGAATACCCTCGGAAGGGTGACTTCGTCCAGCCCCGAATTCATCTATTCCGACCTGCTCCCCATCGGTCCTGATTCGACGCCGTACCGGCTCATCTCGACCGAGGGCGTCTCGACCTTCGAGGTCGACGGGCAGAAGTTCCTCAAGGTGGCACCCGAGGCACTGCAGCAGCTGACCGCGGAGGCGATGCACGACATCAGCCACTACCTGCGGCCCGCTCACCTGCAGCAGCTGCGCAAGATCATCGACGATCCCGAGGCCTCGGGCAACGACCGCTTCGTGGCACTCGACCTGCTCAAGAACGTCAACATCTCCGCCGGCGGCGTGCTGCCGATGTGCCAGGACACCGGCACCGCCATCGTGATGGGCAAGAAGTCCGAGGGCGTGCTCACCGGGGTCGAGGACGGCGAGTGGATCTCCCGCGGCGTCTACGACGCGTACACCAAGCTCAACCTGCGGTACTCGCAGAACGCGCCGATCACCATGTACGAGGAGAAGAACACCGGCACCAACCTGCCGGCTCAGGTGGAGATCTACGCCACCGAGCAGGGCCCGAAGGGGCCGGAGTACAAGTTCCTGTTCATGGCCAAGGGCGGTGGCTCCGCCAACAAGTCCTTCCTGTTCCAGGAGACGAAGGCGATCCTCAACCCGGACCGCATCCTCACGTTCCTCGACGAGAAGATCCGCTCGCTGGGCACCGCGGCCTGCCCGCCATACCACCTGGCGATCGTGATCGGCGGCACGTCGGCCGAGTTCGCTTTGAAGACGGCGAAGTACGCCTCGGCGCACTACCTGGACGAGCTGCCCGAGACCGGTTCGATGGCGGCGCACGGCTTCCGGGACAAGGAACTGGAGGAGAAGGTCTTCGAGCTCACCCAGTCCTTCGGCATCGGCGCGCAGTTCGGCGGCAAGTACTTCTGCCACGATGTGCGCGTGGTGCGGCTGCCGCGGCACGGCGCCTCGCTGCCCGTGGCGATCGCGGTGTCCTGCTCGGCGGACCGTCAGGCCCTCGGCAAGATCACCGCCGACGGCGTCTTCCTGGAGCAGCTGGAGACCGATCCGGCGCAGTACATGCCGGACGCCGGTGTCGCGGAGGACATCGAGGGCGGCGCGGTCGTGGAGATCGACCTGAACCGGCCGATGCCCGAGATCCTCGCCGAGCTGTCGAAGTACCCGGTGAAGACCAGGCTCTCGCTGACCGGCCCGCTGGTCGTGGCGCGCGATATCGCGCACGCCAAGATCAAGGAGCGGCTCGACGCGGGCGAGGAGATGCCGCAGTACCTCAAGGACCACCCGGTGTACTACGCCGGCCCGGCGAAGACGCCCGAGGGCATGGCGTCCGGCTCCTTCGGCCCCACCACCGCGGGCCGGATGGACAGCTACGTCGATCAGTTCCAGGCCGCCGGCGGCTCGATGGTGATGCTGGCCAAGGGGAACCGCTCGAAGCAGGTCACCCAGGCGTGCGATAGCCACGGCGGGTTCTACCTCGGCTCCATCGGCGGCCCCGCCGCCCGGCTGGCGCTCGACTGCATCAAGAGCCAGGAGATCATCGAGTACCCCGAGCTCGGCATGGAAGCGGTGTGGAAGATCGAGGTCGAGAACTTCCCGGCCTTCATCGTGGTCGACGACAAGGGCAACGACTTCTTCACCGATCCCTCGGGTGAGGTGTCGATCCCGCTCAGCGGCATCCGGGTCCGCTCGAAGGAACGGTAGTCCCAGGCTCAGGCCGGGCGGAGGATGGTGACGGCGAAGTCCGCGCCGTCGTGCCAGGGCTTGATGTCCCAGGTGGCCAGGCGCAGATCCGTGCGCAGGCCGGCGTCGGCGGCGTAGCGGTCCAGCTGCTGCGGGCTCAGTCCGCGGTCGGTGTGGAAGCCGATCACGGCGAAGCCCTCGGGCTTCAGGTGCTTCCGGAAGTTCCGCAGCACAGCGGTTTCCGTTCCCTCCGCCACGAAGACGAGCACGTTGCCTGCGCACACGATGGCGTCGAAGGGCTCGGCCTCACCTTGCGCGGGCAGATCGAGCGCCGACAGATCCTCGACGATCCAGTGCGGGCCCGGGTGGTCGGCCTGCGCGGCCGCGATGAGCTTCGGGTCCACATCGACGCCGACCACGTCGTGGCCCACCGAGTGCAGGTAACCGCCGACCCTGCCGGGCCCGCAGCCGGCGTCCAGGATGCGTGAGCCGCGACCGACCATCGCGTCCACGAACCGGCCCTCGCCGGACAGGTCCGCGCCCTCGCGGGCCATCGAGCGGAACCGCTCGATGTACCACTCGCTGTGCCCGTCCTTCGTGTCGGTGAACCATCGCGGAGTGCTCATGGACTCGAACCTACCCGTGGAGCCGAAACGAGCGCCGGGCCGCGGATGCTCTCCGGCCCGGCGCTCGACGGTGCGGCGACTACTCGCCGTGCAGGACCTCGATGGCCTTCTTCTCGATATCGGTGTCGGTGGCGGCACTGAGGTCGATGTAGCCGGAGCCGGCGAGGTGCTCGGCCACCTGGGGGTGGTGGCTGCGCAGCCGCTCGATGAACTCGGCGCCGATGTCCGACTTGCCGCCGCCGTGGCCGAGCACCACGAAGGACTGCTCATCCTCGGCGAGGGTCGCGGCGATCTTGTCGAAGTAGGTGACCAGCACCTGCTCGTCGTCGTTGCCGGTCTTGCGCTCCACGGCGCGCATCCGGCGGGCCCGCGGGTCGCTGTTGCGCAGGTCCTTCTCCTCCTTGGAGGTGCGAGCGGAGTCGAGGTCGTAGTCGATCAGCCGCGCCCGCTTGGTGTCGATTGCCACCACCAGCAGCGTTCCCGCATCGGAGGTCTCCTGGGTGGCACGCAGCAGCGGCCGGGCGCGCTCGATGTCGTCGATGGACACGACGTCGTTGTGAGGACGGTGGAACAACACGCGCTCGTTGTTGATGTGGACCACCAGACGATCGCCCTTCTCGTACTCCACGCTGTCCGCGACGTCGTCCCAGACGTGGACGAAGTCCTTCCACTTGAGCTGGCGCGGCGCCGGGTTGGAGAGGATCTTGGCGATGGTCTTACGAGTATGCGCGTTCACGGTCACCCTTCGATCGATTGTTTGCGATCCAACCTAGCGGGTCGGGGCGGATCGGGCGACCTACGACCTATCGGCGTACTTCGGCGGCGCGGGTCGAGGCGCCGCGCACCGTCGGCACGCGCACTAGGCTGTTCGGCGTGAAAAGAGGAAGGCCGCTCATGCCGATCGCGTGCGCCCTGGCGCTCGCCGTCGCCGGGTGCGGTTCGCAGTCCTCGGCGAGCGACGGCGCGCACCGGACGGAGCACGGATCGAGCGCCGTGGCCGCTCCTGCGTCCGCAGAGCGCGCGACGCCCACCGGGACGCCGCTGTACGCGCGGCTCTCGTCCGCGAACGCCGGCGGCGACACGGGGCGCGCCCTCACCGCCGTCCTGGGCGGCGCCACCTACCCCGGTGCGACCGGCATATGGGTGGGCTGCGAGGGCACCGCGTCCGCCGCGATCTACCGCCTCGCAGGCGAATTCAGCACGCTCACCGGCACTCTCGGCCTGCAACCGCACACCCCGGAGGAGCTGCAGGTGCGGATCGAGATCCTGGTAGACGGCCAATCGCGATTCGCACAGACACTGGACCGTGACGATCAGCCCGCGGCATTGGCGATACCCCTCGCCGGAGCCGCCTCGCTGACCGTCTCGGCTCTGGCCACCGACGGCAGATGCACTCCGGCCGGCACCCCGTACGGGGCGATCGGGGCGGCATCGCTCACCTGACCGGCGTCAGCGCTTGCGGTCGACGTTCGCCATCTTCAGCACGTCCAGCCGGCTGTCGAGCTCCTCGATGGAGAGCTTGTCGCCGATCAAGCCGCGGTCGATCACCGTCTGGCGAATCGTCTTGCCCTCCTTGAGCGCCTGCTTCGCGACGGCGGCCGCCTCCTCGTAGCCGATGGCGGAGTTCAGCGGCGTCACGATCGACGGCGACGATTCGGCCAGGGTGCGCAGCCGCTCCTCGTGCGCCTGCAGGCCGGCGATGCACTTGTCCGCGAACAGGACCGAGACATTGGTCAGCAGCTTCACCGACTCCAGCACATTGCGCGCCATCATCGGGATGTACACGTTGAGCTCGAAGGCGCCGTTACCGCCGCCCCACGCCACCGCCGCGTCGTTGCCGATCACCTGCGCGGCGACCTGCGTCACCGCCTCGGGCAGAACGGGATTCACCTTGCCGGGCATGATCGAGCTACCGGGCTGCAAATCGGGCAGCGCGATCTCGCCGAGGCCGGTGAGCGGGCCGGAACCCATCCAGCGCACATCGTTGGCGATCTTGGTCAGCGAGATCGCCACCGTGCGCAGCGCCCCCGACAGCTCCACCAGGCCGTCGCGCGCCGCCTGCGCCTCGAAATTGTCCTTGGCCAGGGTGATCTCCTCGACCTCGGTCAGCTTCACCAACTCGGCGACCACCTTGCTGCCGAAGTAGTCCGGAGCGTTGAGGCCGGTGCCCACCGCCGTGCCGCCGATCGGCACCTCACCGACCCGGGGGAGGGTGGCGCGCACCCGCTCGATCCCGGCCTCGACCTGCCGCGCGTAGCCGCCGAACTCCTGGCCCAGCGTGACCGGTACCGCGTCCATCAGGTGCGTGCGGCCCGATTTGACCACGGTGCGCCACTGCTCGGCCTTCGCGGCGAGCGCGGCGTGCAGGTGCTCCAGCGCCGGGACGAGCGAGGTGACCGCGGCCTCCGTCGCCGCCACGTGGGTGGCGGTGGGGAAGGTGTCGTTGCTGCTCTGCGACATGTTCACATCGTCGTTCGGGTGCACCTGCACCCCCTTCGCCGCCGCGATCGAGGCGATCACCTCGTTGGCGTTCATGTTGGAGCTGGTGCCCGAGCCGGTCTGGAAGACGTCGATCGGGAACTGATCGTCGTGCTCGCCGTCGGCGATCTCCTGCGCGGCCGCGATGATGGCCTCGGCCTTCTCCGGGGCCAGCAGTCCGAGGTCCTTGTTGACCTGCGCACACGCCGCCTTCAGCAGCCCCATGGCGCGGATCTGCGCGCGCTCCAGCGGCCGGAAACTGATCGGGAAGTTCTCCACCGCGCGCTGCGTCTGCGCGCGCCACAGGGCGGCCGCGGGCACCCGCACCTCACCCATGGTGTCGTGTTCGATCCGGTACTCGCCCTGCGGCGAACCATCATTCTTAGCCATACCTAAGACAGTAACCCCGGCGCCGCGGCCGGGGTTACTGGATGTGTGCTACTTCTCGCGGCGCGGTCAGCTCTCGCCGAACATGGGGGCGTAGGTCTTGAGCTTGCCCAGGCGGTGCGTGGCGTCCACGATCCGGACGGTGCCCGACTTGCTGCGCATCACGATCGACTGCGTGGTGGCGCCGTCGGCGCGGTACTTCACGCCGCGCAGCAGATCGCCGTCGGTCACGCCGGTCGCGGCGAAGTAGACGTGGTCGCCGCGCACCAGATCGGTGGTGGTGAGCACCTCGGTCGGGTCGATGCCCAGATCCGCCAGGCGCTGCTTCTCCTCATCGGAGCTGGGCGCCAGGGTGCCCTGGAACTCGCCGCCCATACAGCGCAGCGCGGCCGCGGCGATGATGCCCTCGGGCGTGCCGCCGATGCCCACCAGGATGTCGGTCTTGGCCTCCGGGCGGGCCGCGGCGATCGCGCCGGCCACGTCACCGTCGGAGATGAGCCGCACGATGGCGCCGGTGGCCCGGATGTCGGCGATCAGCTGCTCGTGCCGGGGGCGGTCGAGCACTGTCAGTGTGACATCGGAGACCTTGATGCCCTTGGCCTTGGCCACCTTCGCGATGTTGTCGGCGATCGGGGCCTGGATGTCGATCACGCCGGCGGCCTCGGGGCCCACGGCGATCTTGTTCATGTAGAAGACGGCCGACGGGTCGTACATCGCGCCACGCTCGGCCACCGCGAGCACCGCGATCGACCCGGGCATGCCCTTGGCCATCAGGGTGGTGCCGTCCACCGGGTCCACGGCGACATCGGTCGACGGACCGAAGCCGTTGCCCACCTCTTCGCCGTTGTAGAGCATCGGGGCTTCGTCCTTCTCGCCCTCGCCGATCACCACGACGCCGCTCATCGACACCGTCGAGACCAACTGCCGCATCGCGTCCACGGCCGCGCCGTCGCCCGACTCCTTCTGGCCGCGACCCACCCAGCGTCCCGCGGCCAGCGCGCCCGCCTCGGTCACTCGCACCAGCTCCATCGCGAGATTTCGATCCGGCGCGATGGGGGTCGAGGTGGTGCCGTCGGCGTGCGTATCGGACATGCGGATCCCTTCGTCAGGTTGACGGTGACGCGCCCACGCGCCCCGGCTCGGGGCTGATTCTTCCATGCCCTGATCGATGCCGCCTCGACGGCCGATCCGGGCCTTCGGGATACTGGAGACCGTGGCACAGAAACCCCGTATCCTGCAGAGCCGTCGCGACCTGGTGCTCACCATGGTGCCCTTGATCGCGCTGTGCCTGCTCGCCGTGTTCGCCTCGCAGAACTTCCTGTTCGGTTTCGGTGCCGATCCGAAGGACGAGACGGTCGCGGCGATCGACCCCAAGCCGGTCTACGAACTGTCGGCCGCGAACCTCGGATTCCCCGTGCGGATGCCGGCGGGCGAGGGCGTCGCCAATGGGGTACCGGAGAGCTGGAAGGCCACCGCCACCCGCGATCAGCAGATCGCCGGCGGCACCGTTTTCACCGTGAATTACGTGACACCGGAGAAGAACTCGCTGCAGCTCTCGCAGTCCAACGCACCCGCCGACGCGGTGGTGGAATCGGTGTACGGCAGCAAGACCAAGCCCAGCGGCAGCATGCCCGTCGGGGGACGCACCTGGCAGGTGTACGGCCCCAACGACAAGGGCCGCAACGCATGGTCGCTCGACCTCGACGGCACCGTCCTCGTGCTCTACGGCGGCGCCACCGTGCCGCGGTTCACCGATCTCGCGAGCCTGGTCCAGGATCAGACGCCGCTGCCGCGCACCGCGGCACCGTCGCCCCTGCCCGGCCCGCGCTAGTCAGTCCGCCTCGCCGAGCGCCTTCTCGATGCGCTCGCGGGCGCCCGCGAGATGCTCCTCACAGCGCTTGGCCAGGGCCTCGCCGCGCTCCCACAGGTTCAGCGACTCGTCCAGGTCGAGTCCGCCCTGTTCGAGCATCCGCACCACCTCGGACAGCTCATCGCGGGCCTGCTCGTAGCCCAGCTCGGCTACGGGCGTCACATCGTCGCTCACTCGTCGGTCTCCTCGGTGTTCGTCGCCAGTCTCTCCACGCCCATCACGGCCGCCTTCGCGGCACCGTCGGGCAGCCGGACCCGCAGCTGGGTGCCGGGCGCGATCTCGTCGATGCCACGCACCACCGGGTTCTCCCCGTCGGGCGTCACCTTCTGCACGATCGCGTAGCCGCGCGCCATCGTCGCCGCCGGGCCCAGCGCCGTGAGCCGGGCCGCCAGGTGCCGCACACCGTCGGCCTCGCGGTCCAGCAGCCGGCGCACGTCCCGGCGCCCGTCCCGGCGCAGCCGGTCCACGTCGTCGGCGCGGTCGTCGACCAGGCGGTGCGGGTGCGCGAACGCGGGCCGGGAGCGGATCGCCTCCAGGGCGCGTACCTCGCGACCGACCCAACCGCGCAGGGCGGCCGCGGCACGATCGCGCAGCTCGGCGACCCGGTCCCGCTCGGCCAGCACGTCCGGGACCACCCGCTTGGCGGCGTCGGTGGGGGTGGCGGCCCGCACATCGGCGGCGAAATCGCACAGCGGATTGTCGGGCTCGTGCCCGATCGCGGAGACGATCGGCGTGCGTGCGGCGTGCACGGCGCGGCACAGGGCCTCGTCGGAGAAGGGGAGCAGATCCTCCACGCTGCCGCCGCCGCGGGCCAGGATGATCACGTCCACCTCGGGATCGGCGTCCAGCGCGCGCAGCGCGGTCAACAGCTGGGGCACCGCAGTGGGCCCCTGCACGGTGGAGTACTCGGCGCGGATCCGCACATCGGGCCACCGGCCCTCGGCGATCGACCGCACATCCCGTTCGGCGGCACTGGCCCGCGCCGTCAC
This sequence comes from Tsukamurella sp. TY48, assembly GCF_019656655.1. Classification (GTDB taxonomy): domain Bacteria; phylum Actinomycetota; class Actinomycetes; order Mycobacteriales; family Mycobacteriaceae; genus Tsukamurella; species Tsukamurella strandjordii. The sequence continues at coordinate 3,001,883 of NZ_BPMV01000001.1, forward strand.
CAGTCCGACGGTGCGCGGCAGGAAGGGAAGCGGCCGCTTGAGCCGCGGATCGAACAGGCCCTCCGCGTGCAACAGCTGCCGCAACCGCTCGATCCGGGCCAGCAGCTCACCCACGCCCACGGCGCGGATCTCGGTGATCCGCAGCGACAGGCTGCCGCGCCCGGTCCAGTAGCTGAACTTGCCGCGCACGATCACCTGGGTGCCCTCGGTGAGCGGCACCTCGGACCGATCGAGCACCGCCGGAAGACAGGTGACCTGCAGCGAGACGTTCGCCGACGGATCGCGCAGCACCAGGAACGCAGTGCCGCCACCGCGCCGGTTGAGCTGCGTGATCTGGCCCTCGACCCACACCTCGCCGAGCCGGTCGATCCACTGCGCGACCTTCATCGAGACCACACGCACGGGCCAGGGCTGCTCCGCGGTCGATGCGCCGCCGCTCGCCGCGCCGAGCTGTGCCGTGTTCGGTTGGGCCGGGGGAGTCGTCACCGATTCAGGCGGTTCTCGAGCATCGTGAGGAACGGGGCCCGCGCCTTGTGCTCACGCTCGAAGGCCAGCAGCGCCGCCAGATCGTCGCTCGACAGGCTCGCGAGCCGGCCGCGCAGCTGCGCGAGGGTGAGCTCGGGGTAGTCGAGCCGGCGCACCGCATCGGGCAGGTCCAGGTCGGCGGTGTCCGGACCGGGTGCGGCCGCCGACGGCGCGGGGGAGCTGTAGAGCGCGTACCGTCCGGCGCCCGACGGTGCCGCCTCCGGCTGCTCCGGCTCCGGGGCGCTCGTCGCGGGCGCCTCCTCGGCCTTCTTCTCGGCCTTCTCCGCGCCGGGGCGCACCGTGCCGAAGGGCACGGCGGGCGCGGACGGGAGATCGACGTCGACGTCCTCGTCGTCGTCGAAGGTGGCCCATTCCGGCTGCTCCTCCTCCTTGGGAGGGAAGATCGTCTCCAGGGTGTGATCGCCGCGCACGGCGAGCTCGGCCAGGTCCTGCTGCATGCGGATGAACGCCTGCGCCGACATGCTGCCCAGCGTGATCGGCGCGCTCACGGCGCCCGATGCGATCTCCTGGCCCTTCTCGGCGGCCAGCGCCACGGCCCCGACCGCCACGCGGAGCACGAACGGTAAACGACTCATGCCCTACAGGGTGCCTCATCGGGGGTCTCATCACACCGCCAGGTGCCGTAGCCTGGAGACATGACTTCTGGCAAGCGCGTCCTGTTGGCCGAGCCGCGCGGCTACTGTGCCGGCGTCGATCGAGCGGTCGAGACGGTCGAGAAGGCCCTCGAGAAGCACGGCGCCCCGGTGTACGTGCGCAAGGAGATCGTGCACAACCGGCACGTCGTGGAGACGCTGCAGGACAAGGGCGTGATCTTCGTCGACGAGACCGACGAGGTGCCCGAGGGCTCGCTCCTGGTGTTCTCGGCGCACGGCGTCTCGCCGGCGGTCCACGAGGGCGCCGCGCAGCGCAGCCTGCGCACCATCGACGCCACCTGCCCGCTGGTCACCAAGGTGCACCAGGAGGCCAAGCGGTTCGCGCGCGATGACTTCGACATCCTGCTCATCGGCCACGAGGGGCACGAAGAGGTCGAGGGCACCGCGGGTGAGGCGCCGCAGCACGTGCAGCTCGTGGACGGTCCGGACGCGGTCGACAACGTCACCGTCCGCGACGAGGACAAGATCGTCTGGCTCTCGCAGACCACGCTCTCGGTGGACGAGACGATGGAGACGGTGCGCCGCCTCCGCGAAAAGTTCCCCAAGCTGCAGGATCCGCCCAGCGACGACATCTGCTACGCCACCCAGAACCGTCAGGTGGCGGTCAAGGCCATGGCTCCCGAGTGCGATCTGGTGATCGTGGTGGGCTCGCGGAACTCGTCGAACTCGGTGCGGCTGGTCGAGGTCGCGCTGCAGGCCGGCGCCCGCGCCGCACACCTGATCGACTTCGCCCGGGAGATCGATCCGGCGTGGTTGGACGGCGTGCAGACGGTGGGCATCACCTCGGGCGCCTCGGTGCCGGAGATCCTGGTCAAGGGCGTGGTCGAGTACCTCGCGGACGAGGGCTTCGGCCAGGTCGAGACGGTGACCACCGCCAACGAGACGCTGGTCTTCGCGCTGCCGCGCGAGCTGCGTCCGCGCGCCAAGGCCTGACCCGTATCCGCGATCGCGGACATGCAATATAGTTGATCGTATGAATCCTCTGACGCCGGACGAGGTCCGCGGGGTCGCCTTCAGCAAGCCGCCGATCGGAAAACGCGGCTACAACGAGGACCAGGTCGACGCTTTCCTCGATCGGGTCGAGGAGTCCCTCCGGGAGTTGCACGCGCGGCTCGCGCGCTACGAGGGCCGTTAGCGCCCCTCGTAGGCTCGGTCGTCAGTCCTTGTAGCGGTGCCGGCGGATCTGCCGCGGCACCGAACCCGACGAGCCGTCGTCCTCGAAATCGGCCCGGTAATCCGTCTCCACCGGCTTCTCGTCCTGCACCGGCCGGTACCGCGGCGCGCGGTAGTGCTCGTACTTCCCCGGCAGCGACGGCGCATCCTGACCGCGGCGACCCGGACGATCGGCGTCCCGCGACAGGCTCGGCAGATCGGGCTGGGCGGCGCGGCCACCGGACACCCGGGGCAGCGACGCGTAATCGTCGCGCGGGAGCCGGGGGCGTTCGCGCTCGGCGCGCGGCTTCGACGGCGGTTCGACATCGCGGGCCCGATCGAGATCGCGGGCCTCACGGCGGTAGTCGCGCGATTCCGGCCGGGGGATGGCGCGCCGAGGCCCGGACTGCGGCTCGCGGGCGGCGACCGCATCGCGACCGGCGTCACGGAACCGGGGCGGACGGGGCGCATCCCGCTGCACGCGGCGCGGCGCTTCCCGCGGCTCCCGCACATCACGCTCGCGCAGCGGATCCCTGCGGGCGACCAGCGGACCGTCGGTGAGCGGCCGCGGCCGGGGCTGACGCCCGGAATCGGTGCGGCGGTCCTCGGCGTCGGGACGAGCGACCGGGGGACGCGGCGGCAGCACGGAGTCGGGCCGCACCACACGGTTGCGCTGGGTGGACGGTGCCGCGGGCTCCTCGCGTCGCGGCGTCGCGCGCGGCGGCACCGGATCGACGGCGTCCCGGGCGGGACGGCGCGCGGAGCGCGGCGCCGACGAGGCGGCCCGCGACTGGTGGCGCTCGGTGCGGCCGGCGGTGCCACCGGGGGCGGCCAGCGCGGCCGCGGGAGCCGTCGCGGCGGCAGGCGTGCGGAACCGGGCGAACGCGGCGCGCAGCCGCTCACCCAGCGGCAGTCCGGTCGATTCGGGTGTGCGGTCGTCGCCGCGCTTGGCCGCGGTGCCCGTGGCGCCCGCCGCCTTCGCGCCGGCTTTGGCCGTGGTCCGTCCGGTACTCGGCTGGCTGCTGCGCTGCGCGGTCCGGGCGGCGGCGGTGAGGCGCCGGTACAGCACGAGCCGCGCCGCGCCGATGGCCACGACGACCACGGTGATCCAGAACATCCAGGGGAACAGCGAGACCAGCGGGAACATCACCTCGGTGAGGATCTTGCTGGTGCTGCGCGGTTCGGGCATCGCGAACCAGCGGTACGCGGGGATCGCAGTGGCGATCACCAGCGGCGGCTGGACCATCGCGGTGAACAGCGAGCGGTTGCGCACGGCGAGCACAGCGAGCACCGCGCCCACGGCGATCGACAGCACGCCGGCATTGCTTCCCGCGAACCGGTCGGACACGAGTGGTCCCACGGCGGTGAACGCGAGCAGGGTCAGGATCGCGCCCCACCAGGGCAGTCCGGGCACGGTTGCGAGCACGGACCGCTCGTCTACCGGTACCTGGGAGCGAGACGGGGGGAACTTCGACACAAGAGAACCGTACCGGCTACAGCTGTGAGATCCGAGAATGTGCACCGTGGGGAACCGCGCGCGGCGCAGCGTCGAGCCCCGGATGGTCGTCGCGCGCACCGTCGGGCATCGAGGCCAGGTCGGCCAGCCGCCGCGCGGTGACGCCCACCCGCGCGTTGTACGAGCCGACGGTGGTGTTGAAGGCGTCGACGGCCCTGGTCAGCGCGGATCCGAGCGACGAGAAGTGATTGTTGAGCACGTCGAGCCGTTCGCTGAGTTCGCGGCCCAGGGCGTGGATGCGTTCGGCGTCTTCACCGAGGGCGTGCTGCCGCCAGGCCAGGGCCACCGCGCGCAGCATTGCGATCAGGGTGGTGGGTGTGGCGAGCACCACATTGCGGTCCAGGGCGAATTCGAGCAGATCGGGGTCGGCCTGCAGTGCGGCGTCGAGGAAGGCCTCGGCAGGCACGAACATCACCACCAGCTCCGGTGAGCCGATGGCGTCCCAGTACCGCTTCCCCGACAACTGCACCACGTGCGAGCGGAACCGGCGGGCGTGATCGGCGAGCAGCGCGGGGTGCTCGGACGGCGGCGCCTCGAGCACCTGCAGGTAGGCGTCCAGCGGAACCTTCGCATCGACCACCAGGTCGCGGCCGCCCGCCAGGTGCACCACCAGGTCGGGACGCACCCGTTCCCCGCCCACGGCGCCGGCCACCTGGGTGGAGAAATCGCAGTGCCGGCTCAGCCCGGCGAGCTCCACGACCCGTTCGAGCTGCAGCTCGCCCCAGCGCCCGCGCACCGTGGAGGACTTCATCGCCGAGCGCAGGGTGGCGGTCTCGGCGCGCAGCGCCTCGCTGGTGCGGGCCACGGTGCCGATCTGCTCTCGCAGGCCGGCGAAGGCGGCGACGCGGCTGCGCTCGGCCACGGCGAACTCGTGGCCGAGCGCGTCGAGCGTCTGCCGGAGCGGGGCGAGCAGCACGCCCACCGGGCCCGCGAGCGCCTCGGGCGAGGCCGACGGGCCGCCCGCCCCCGGTGCGGTACGGGCCGGCAGGTAGCGGGCGAGGATCACTCCGGCGGCCAGGCCGACCAGCAGCGCGAGGATCGCGACGAGCAGGCAGGTGAGGTCCATGGCGCCAGCATGGCCGACCCGACTGACAAGTTCGGGTCAGTCCGCCTTGGCGGCGGGGCCGGCGGGGTCGAGGTCCGCGTCCGCGGCGGGCTCGGACAGTCGCAGCTTGGCGAGCATCCGGTCCTTGAAGCCCGGCTTCGCCGGCGCCTCGGGCTCCGGTGGCGGTGTCTCGCCGGTCTTGTCGTCCACCAGCTCGCCGAGGTAGCGGAACAGCACGGCGAGTGCGGCGGCCACCGGCACGGCGAGGAAGGCGCCGATGATGCCGAACTGGGTGCCGCCGAAGGCGATCGCCAGCAGCACCACCACGGGGTGCAGGTTCATCGACCGCGACTGCAGCATCGGGGAGAGCACGTTGCCCTCCAACTGCTGCACCGCGATCACCACGAGCAGCACCAGCAGCGCGGTGGTGAAGCCGTTGGTCACCAGCGCCACCACCACGGCCAGGGCGCCGGCCACGAAGGCACCGACGATCGGGATGAACCCGCCGAGGAAGGTGATCACCGCGAGGGCGTAGGCCAGCGGCACGTCGAGGATCACCAGGCCGAGGCCGATGAACACGGCGTCGATGAGGCTCACCAGTGCCTGCGTGCGGATGAACCCGCCGAGAGTGGTCCAGATGCGGCTGAGCAGCTCCACGAGGTGATCGCCGACCGGGGTGCCCGAGTGGCGGCGCATCCACGGCAGGAACTTGTCGCCGTCCTTGAGGAAGAAGAAGGTGAGCATCGCCACCATCACCACGGCCACCACCACGGAGCCCGCGGCGCTCACACCGGTGAAGACGCCCGAGGCGATCGACTCGGCGCTCGACTGCAGCTTCTGCGTGATGGAGGTGACGAACTTGCTGATCTGCTCGTCCTGCAGGTTCAGCGGCGGGCCCTGGACCCACTCCTGGATCTTGCGCACGCCGGCCACGGCGCTGTCGGCGATCTGCTGCGACTGGCTGGTGATCGACGGTGCGATCGCGCCGATGACCCCGCCCAGCAGGGCGAGCGCCAGCAGGAGCACCGTGGCGGTGGCCACCGCCGGTGGAAAGCCGCGGTCGCGCAGCCAGCGCACCGGCGGCCACAGCACGGTGCACAGCAGCACGGCCAGCATCACCGGGAGCAGGATCGACCAGAATTCGCCGATCACCCACACCACCACGTACAGCATCGCGGCCACCGCGACGATGCGGATGCTCCACGACGCCAGCCAGCGGCCCGCATCGCCGTACACCTCGCTGCGGGTCGGTTTGGCCGCCGATGGGGTGGGGGAGTCGCCCTCGCTGTTTTCGCTCACGCTGCGATCGTAAGTGCCTCGTGGCCGAGCAGCCATTCCTTGACGGTGAGTCCCCACCGGAATCCGCCGAGCGTGCCGTCGGTGCGCAGCACGCGGTGGCACGGGACGAACAGTGCGGCGGCGTTCCGGGCGCAGGCCATTCCGGCTGCTCGCACCGCTGCCGGGCGGCCGGACAGTTCGGCGTACTCGGTGTAGGTCACCGGCTCGCCGGGCTTCACGGTGCGCAGCACCTGCCACGCGTGATCGATGAATTCGCCCGACCGCTGCCGGACGGGGACGGCGTCGATCGCCGTCACATCGCCGGCGTGGAAGGCGCGCACGGCGGCGGTCACCGCGCCCAGCTCGCTCCGTGGTTCGACGGTGCGCGGGCGCAGCGAGGTGTGGATCAGCGGCACGAGGTCCGCGGTGTCGGCGGTCCATCCCGAGGCGAGCACGGCCCCGTCGGCGTCGACGACGGCGGTGAACGGCCCGACGGGGGTGTCGAGGGTGGTGCTGTAGGTGGTCATGGTGCCTTCCGGTCCGAGGTGGTCAGTGCGTGGTTCCACAGGTGCAGCGAGACGTAGCTGCCCCACGGGCTCCAGTGGTTCGCGGTGATGTCGAGGTCGAGCCCGGTGGCGCCCTTGGCGACCACCAGGTCGGAGGCGAGCAGGGTGTCGGGATCGGCCAGCAGGCGCATGGCCACGTAGTCGGCGGTCCACGGGCCGACGCCCTTGAGGCGGAGCAGGGCCTCGCGGGCGTCGGACCGGGTCATGCCGGGATGCAGCACGAGTCGGCCCTCGGCGAGCTCCGCGGCGGCGGAGCGGATCGCCGTGACCCGCGCCGCCGGACCGGTGAGCACCTCGCCGCCGCGGTCCGCGACCACGGCGGCGGCCGGGAAGGCGTGGGTCACGCGGGCCTCGGGATCGTCGACCTCCGCGCCGAGGGCCCGCACCAGCCGGGCCTGGTGCGTCGCGGCGGCGGCGATCGAGATCTGCTGCCCGATCATGGTGCGCAGCAGCAGTTCCGCGGGGTCGACGCACCCGAACAGGCGGATTCCGGGGGTGGCCCGGACGAGCGGGGCGAGGTGTGGATCCGCCGCGAGGGCGTCGTCGACGGCGATCGGATCGGCGTCGAGATCGAGGAGGTGCCGCAGCCGCGTGACCGCGACCGACAGGTCGCTCATCGCGGCCAGCGAGAGCGTCGCGCGGATGAATCCTTCTGTAACGGTGGACAGGTCGACGGTGGCGATCCCGTCACCGCCCGGCAGGCTGAGCACCCGGGTGAAGCGGTCACCGTCGAGGTGCTCGAGTCCGGTCACCGCGTGCGCGCCGAGGAACCACCGCACCCATCCGGTGGCGTACGGGCCGCGCAGCGCCAGTCGCAGGCTCAGGGTTCCGGTGGCCGACGGTGCGCCGCGGCCGGAGGAGCGCAGTTCCGACGGGGTGCGGGCGAAGACCTCGCGGATGGTGTCGTTGAACTGTCGGATCGAGGAGAACCCGGCGGCGAAGGCGATGTCGGAGAAGGGCATCGACGAGCTCTGGATGAGGATGCGAGCGGTGGTGGCGCGGTGCGCCCGGGCCAGTGCGAGCGGGCCGGCGCCGAGTTCGGCGGTGAGCACCCGGGTGAGCTGGCGGGGGCTGTAGCCGAGCCGTTCGGCGAGGCCGGGGACGCCCGCGCGGTCGACGGTGCCGTCGGAGATCAGGCGCATGGCGCGGGCCGCGAGATCGGATTCGAGGTTCCAGCGCGGCGAGCCGGGAACGGCGTCGGGCAGGCACCGCCGGCAGGCGCGGTAGCCCTCCGACTGCGCGGCGGCGGCGGTCAGGTGGAAGCTGACGTTCTCCCGTTTCGGCGTGGTCGCCGGACAGGACGGCCGGCAGTAGATGCCGGTGGTGGCGACGGCCGTGTAGAACTGGCCGTCGAACCGGGCGTCCCGGCCGGCGATCGCCCGGTAGCACCGGTCGAAGTCGAGGTGGATCGAGCTGGTGGTCACGGCTTCGACTCTGGCACCCCACCGGACCGTGCGCTAGCGGGTTTCGGACACCACCGTGATGTGCCTGCTCAGCAGCAGCGCGCGGTCACCGTCGCACCGTCGTGCCGGGCCTTCCAGTACTCCCGTTCGGTCATCACGGGTTCCCCGGGATGCGTCGCCCGACGGTGCGCGAGGTACCGCTGGTAGTGGTTGTCGCCCATCACGGACGCCACGTACCAGCGGACGGCCTTCAGTGCCCGGAGGATCGGGCCACTCCCTGTGCGTCCCACTGCGCTTGCACCTCCCGTTCGGCGGGTGTCGGTATCAGTCCACTGGGTGCGAACAGGTGGCTCGGCACCGGTTCCTCCTCGGTGAGCGGGCGACCGTTGCCGGTCACGGTGCGGTAGATGGTCCACACCCCCATGATCACCACGACCAGCACCATCACGGCGAAGACGATCGACAGCGTGCCCTGGATGAAGGTGTTGCGGACCACGGCGTCGATGGCCTCCGGTGTCTTCGCGGAACCGAAGGAGGTCTTTCCGGCCTCGGCAGCGGCCTTGAAGTTGCTGTGCTGCTTCCAGTAGCCCACCGCGGGGTCGGAGCTGAAGATCTTCTGCCAGGATGCGGTCATGGTCACGATGAGGTCCCAGACCAGCGGTATCGCGGGTATCCAGACCCACTTGTAGTAGCCCTTCTTGACCACCACCACGACCACCACGGTGAGCGCCATCGCGGCCAGGAGCTGGTTGGCGATGCCGAACAGCGGGAAGAGCGTGTTGATGCCGCCCAGCGGGTCGGTCACGCCCATCAGCAGGATGCTGCCCCAGCCGGCCACCACGAGCAGCGATGCGGCCCAGGCGCCGACGCGCCAGCTGGGGTCCTTGAGGCGCTTGAACGGGCCGCCCAGGTTGCTCAGCGCGTCGGAGACCAGGAACCGTGCCACGCGGGTGCCCGCGTCCACGGTGGTCAGGATGAACAGCGCCTCGAACATGATCGCGAAGTGGTACCAGAAGGACTTCATCCCGGAGCCGCCGAACACCTGGTGCAGCACCTCCGACATGCCGAAGGCCAGCGTGGGCGCGCCACCGGTGCGGGAGACGATCGATTCCTCGCCGATGTCCTTGGCCGCCTGCGACAGTTGCTCTCCGCTGATCGGATCTCCGCTCAGTCCCAGGGAATTGACGTAGGTGGCGGCCGTCTCCGCGGTGCCGCCGGTCTTGGCGATCGGCGCGTTCATCGCGAAGTAGAAGTGCTGGTTGATGATCGACGCGGTGATCAGCGCCATGATCGCGACGAAGGATTCGGTGAGCATGCCGCCGTAGCCGATCAACCGCATCTGGCCCTCCTTCTCCAGCAGCTTCGGCGTGGTGCCGGAGCTGACCAGGGAGTGGAAGCCGGACAGGGCGCCGCAGGCGATGGTGATGAACAGGAAGGGGAACAGCGATCCGGCGAACACCGGACCGTCACCGCGGGTGGCGAAGTCGGACACCGCCGGGGCCTCCATGAGGGGGCGCGCGATGAGGATGCCCACGGCGAGCAGCACGATGGTGCCCACCTTCATGAAGGTGGAGAGGTAGTCGCGCGGGGCCAGCAGCAGCCATACGGGCAGCACGGAGGCGGCGAAGCCGTAGATGATGATCGCCCAGCTGAGCTGCACCGGGGTCAGCGTGAACAGCTCCTTGCCCCAGCTGCTCTCGCCCACGTAGCGGCCGCCGATCACGGCGGCGAGCAGCAGGACGCAGCCGATCAGCGAGACCTCGGACACCCGCCCCGGGCGGAGGTAGCGCAGGTACACGCCCATGAACAGGGCGATCGGAATGGTGGCGGCGATGGAGAAGACGCCCCACGGGCTGTGGCCGAGGGCCTGCACCACGACCAGCGCGAGCACGGCGATGAGGATGGTCATGATCGCCGCGATGCCGATGATCGCGGCGGCGCCGCCCACCGGACCGAGCTCGTCGCGGATCATCTGGCCCAGCGAGCGGCCGCGCCGCCGGGTGGCGACCCACAGCACCAGGTAGTCCTGCACGCAGCCGGCGACCAGCGCGCCCACGATGATCCAGATCGTGCCGGGCAGGTAACCCATCTGTGCGGCGAGCACCGGGCCCACGAGTGGTCCGGCGCCGGCGATGGCGGCGAAGTGGTGCCCGAACAGCACCCGCCGGTCGGTGGGCAGGTAGTCGGTGCCGTTCTCGAGGACCTCGGCGGGCGTCGCGTGATCATCACGCGGGCGCACCACTTTCAGCTCGATGAGGCGCGCGTAGAAGCGGTACCCCACCACGTACGTGCATACCGCGGCGAGCACGAACCACACCGCGTTCACCGATTCGCCGCGGGCCAGCGCGATCATCGCCCAGGCGACGGCGCCCAGCAGCGCGATGGCGCCGAAGATCAGCTTGTGCTTGGTGGTGATCGGGCTGCGATCGATGATCGCGACCGGCGGCTGCGCCGGATCCGTGCGGACGTACGTGATGTCGCCGTCGGTCTCCGTGGTCGACGGAGCGGTCGGAGCTGACACGAGGCCTCCTGGTGGGGACGAGTGGTGATGCGCAGTGGTCATCGTTTCATCCGGCCGCCCCGGGTGTCGGGGAATCGGCTTCCTCGGCTCGGGAGCGACGGTGCGCGGCGCGCGGGTCCGTGGCCGGGTGCGGCTTGCGCGGGAGACGTCCGGGAGGGTGACGTCCGGGCGCGCCGAACATCTGATGTGTCCGATGCAAAGCGCGGACAATTCCGCTGTTTTGCGGATTTGTTGGGGGTGTTGACACGCAAACATCCGATCTCTAATGTGATCCAGCACACAGAGGAGTTGCATGTCCAACCTGAATGAACGCGTGTCCGCCGCCCTGTCGGTGGCGATCGGGGTGGTGGTCCGGTGAGCGACGACCACGCTCCGGAGCAGGCTGCGGATCAGGCGGCGAGCCCGGCCGGCGGCACGGTCCCGCTGATCCGGATGTCCGGCGTCACCAAGCGATTCCCCGGCGTCGTCGCGCTCGACGACGTCAGCCTCGAGGTCGCCCCGGGCGAGCGCATCGCCCTCGTCGGGGAGAACGGCGCAGGCAAGTCCACGCTCATGAAGCTGCTCAGCGGCGTCGAGACCCCGGACGAGGGGACCATCGAGATCGACGGCAACCCCGTGCAGCTGACCTCGCCCGCGCACGCACGGTCCCTCGGCGTCAGCATCATCCACCAGGAACTCGGCCTGGTGCCCGATCTCACCGTGGCGCAGAACATCACGCTGGGACGCGAGCGCACCCGGTTCGGCATCCTCGACAGCCGCGGCACCGTGCGGGAGACCGCGGCCCTGCTGGATCGATTGGGCATGGTGATCGATCCGGATGCCCGGGTCCGCGACCTCACGGTGGGCAAGCAGCAGATGGTCGAGATCGCGCGGGCGCTCTCCGAGGACGCCCGTCTGCTCATCCTCGACGAGCCCACGGCCGCGCTCAACGAAGCCGAGGTGCAGACCCTCTTCGAGCTCATCGACCGGTTCATCACCGACACCACCGGCGTCATCTACATCTCGCACCGGATGGACGAGCTTCCGCGGATCTCCGACCGCATCGTCGTGCTGCGCGACGGCACCTACGTCGGGCAGCGCCCCACGGCCACCACCCCGATGCGCGAGATCATCGAGATGATGGTGGGCCGCGAGGTCAGTGACGAGCGGCGACCCACGGTGCCGGAGAAGCAGGGTGAGGTGGCGCTCAAGGTCGACGGGCTGTGCAGCAAGCACCCGCTCGACGACATCTCCTTCGAACTGCACCGCGGCGAGATCCTGGGCTTCGCCGGTCTCATGGGCGCTGGTCGCACCGAACTCGCCCGCGCCATCGTCGGTGCCGATCCGATCACCGCGGGAACCATCGAGGTGGCGGGCACCGAGCGTCGTATCGATTCGCCGGCGGTGGCCGCCCGCCTCGGAATCGGCTATCTCTCCGAGGACCGCAAACGCTTCGGCGCCATCGTCGACCAGACGGTCCGCGACAACATCGCCCTGTCCTCGCTGGCGGCGCACTCGAAGTTCGGCGTGATCCGTGACGGCGAACTCGACACGCTCGCAACGGAGATGGTCGAGCGGCTCCGGGTGAAGACCCCGTCCATCAAGCAGGCGGTGCGCAACCTCTCCGGTGGTAACCAGCAGAAGGTGATCATCGGGAAGTGGCTCGCCCGCGACTGCGACATCCTCATCGTCGATGAGCCCACCCGCGGCATCGATGTGGGTGCCAAGGATGAGATCTACCGGCTCCTCGAACAATTGGCCGCCGCCGGGAAGGCGATCATGGTGATCTCCAGCGATCTTCCCGAGGTGCTCCGGCTGTCCCACCGCATCGCGGTGATGAGCGACGGCAGGCTCGCCACCATTCTCGACAGCACCGACGCAACCCAGGAGACGATCATGGAGAACGCCACCCGATTCCACGAGACGGCGGTGAAGTGATGGCCACGCCCACCGCCACCCGCACGCCCGAGGAGTCCGGCGCCGCCGGCGGGTTCAATCCGATGCACTGGATCCGCGGCCAGATGCAGCAGTTCCTGGCCTTCGTGAGCCTGATCGTGATCGTGGTCTTCTTCTCGTTCGCGAGCCCGAACTTCCTGACCGCCAGCAACCTCACGGGCATCCTCGTCGCCTCGGTCACCATCGGCCTGCTGGCGCTGGGAACCACAGCGGTGATCATCACCGGCGGCATCGATCTGTCGATCGGTACGGCCATGATCCTGTCCGGGGTCATGACGGGCGTCTTCCTCGTGCACTGGAACCTGCCGCTGTGGGTCGGCGTGATCGGCGGCGTGCTGTTCGGCGCGTTCATCGGGCTGGTCAACGGCCTGGTGATCTCCTACCTCGGTATCCCGCCGTTCATCGCGACCCTGGCCATGATGCTGGTGACCATCGGTGCGGCCCTGGTGATCTCGGGTACCGAACCGATCCGGTTCACCTCGGTCCCCGGGTTCAGCGACATCGCCAACGCCTCGCTGGTCTCGGGCGCGCGGGTGCCGTTCAGCGTGGTGCTGTTGGCGCTGATGGCGGTGATCGCCGGCTTCGTGCTGGCGAAGACGAAGATGGGCCGCTACGCCTACGCGATCGGCAGCAACGAGGAGGCCACCCGGCTGTCGGGTGTGGACGTGCGGTCGTGGAAGGTGGCGATCTACACCTTCTCCGGCGTCTTCGTGGGGCTCGCCGGCGTCCTCGCCGCGGCCCGCCTCAACTCGGCGCAGCCCACCGGAGGCCAGGGCCTCGAACTGGAGGCGATCGCCGCCGTCGTGATCGGTGGCACCTCGCTCGCCGGCGGCCGGGGCACCATCACCGGCACCGTGATCGGCATCTTGATCATGAGCGTGCTCACCAACGGCCTGCGGATCATGTCGATCCCGCAGGAGTGGCAGTCCATCGCCGTGGGTGCCGTGATCCTCGTGGCCGTCTACATCGACATCGTGCGTAAGCGCACCTGACCGTCCGTTCGCATCGTTCACCCCACATCAAGGAGAAATCGCGTGTTCACACTGTCTTCCACGCCGCTCCGGCGGCTCGCCCGCGCGGCCACCGTCACCGTCGCCGCGGTGGCCACGGCCACCGCCCTCACCGCATGTTCCAGCGGTGGTTCCACCAGTAGCAGCGGCGAGATCGCGATCATCTCGAAGGGCTACCAGCATCAGTTCTGGAAGGCCGTCAACAAGGGCGCCGATGAGTCCGCGAAGGAGCTCGGTAGGACCATCACCTTCGAGGGGCCGGACAGCGAGACCCAGGTCGAGAAGCAGGTGCAGCTGCTGCAGACCGCACTCGATCGCAATCCCGCGGCGATCGCGATCGCCGCGCTCGATTCCTCCGCCGTGGCGCCGATCCTGCAGCAGGCCAAGGACAAGGGCATTCCGGTGATCGCCTTCGATTCCGGTGTGGACAGCGATATCCCGGTCACCACCGCGTCGACGAACAACTTCGCCGCGGCCGGTGAGGCGGCCAAGCGCATGGTCGACCTGATCGGTGGCAAGGGAGAGATCGGCGTGGTGGCGCACGATCAGACCTCGAAGACCGGTGTGGATCGTCGCGACGGCTTCACCGACTGGATCAAGAAGAACGCGCCCGGCGTGAAGATCGTGGACGTGCAGTACGGCGGCGATCCCGCGAAGGCCGCCGACCTCACCTCGACGATGCTGGAGGCCTACCCGAATCTGGCCGGCCTGTACGGCACCAACGAGGGTGCGGCCACCGGTGTGGTGAACGCGGTGCAGCGCAGTGGCAAGCAGAACATCAAGGTGATCGGTTTCGATTCGGGCGCCGCGCAGATCGACGCGATCAAGTCGGGCCTGATGGCGGGTGCCATCACCCAGAATCCGGTGGGCATCGGCCGCGAGACGGTGGCCGCCGCGGTGAAGGCGATCAACGGTGAGTCGCTGCCGAAGAACATCGACACCGGCTACTACTGGTACGACAAGACCAACATCGACGACCCGAAGATCTCGGGCAGCCTCTACCGGTGAGGGTGGCGGCCCTCCGGCGGCGCGGATGCGGGTTGTCCGCGCCGCCGGGGGAGTGCCGAGGTCGGCACGTAGAATGAGGTCCTGTGAGCCTTACCCTCGGAATCGTCGGACTGCCCAACGTCGGCAAGTCCACCCTGTTCAACGCCCTCACCAACAGTGAGGTGGAGGCGGCGAACTACCCGTTCGCCACCATCGAGCCGAACGTGGGCGTGGTGAACCTGCCGGACCCGCGGCTGACCCGCCTGGCCGAGATCTTCTCCTCGGAGCGGATCCTCCCGGCAACGGTGTCGTTCGTCGACATCGCCGGCATCGTCAAGGGCGCGTCCGAGGGCGAGGGCATGGGCAACCAGTTCCTCTCCAACATCCGCGAGGCGGACGCGATCTGCCAGGTGGTGCGCGTCTTCTCCGATGAGGACGTGGTGCACGTGGCGGGCAAGGTCGATCCGCTCGCCGATATCGACACCGTGGCCACCGAGCTGATCCTGGCCGATCTGCAGACCATCGAGAAGGCCCTGCCGCGGCTGGAGAAGGACGCGCGCAAGAACAAGGAGCTGGTCGAGACGCTGGAGGCCACCAAGGCCGCGCAGCTCGTGCTGGAGGACGGCAAGACGCTGTTCGCCGCAGGCTTCGACACCACGCCGATCCGCGAGCTGCACCTGATGACCGCGAAGCCCTTCCTGTACGTCTTCAACGCCGACGAGGGCGTGCTCACCGATGCCGCCAAGCGCGCCGAGCTGGCCGCCGCGGTCGCGCCCGCCGACTCGGTCTTCCTCGACGCGAAGATCGAGTCCGAGCTGCTGGAGCTGGACCCCGAGGATCAGGCCGAGATGCTGGAGTCCATCGGCCAGGACGAGCCGGGCCTCGATTCGCTCGCCCGCGCCGGCTTCCACACCCTGGGCCTGCAGACCTACCTCACCGCCGGCCCCAAGGAGTCGCGCGCCTGGACGATCCGCAAGGGCGACACCGCCCCCAAGGCCGCCGGCGTGATCCACACCGATTTCGAAAAGGGCTTCATCAAGGCCGAGATCGTCTCCTTCGCCGACCTCGACGCCAACGGCACCATGGCCGCCGCGAAGGCCGCCGGCAAGGTCCGGATGGAGGGCAAGGACTACGTCATGTCCGACGGTGACGTGGTGGAGTTCCGCTTCAACGTCTAACGCGCGCACGCCTCATCGGTCACGCGTCGTCGGACCCGGATCGAGCAGGGCGTCGAGTGCGGCCTTGGGGCGCGACAAGCCGATCTCGCGGACCCAATTGCGCACGGTGAGGTATACGCCGGCGTCGGAATCCGCCTCGACGCCGACCGCGTCGATGCCCTGGCTCTCGCACAGGGCGACCGCGCGGCGGAGGTGGAAATCCTGCGTCACCAGGATCGCCTCGTCGATGTCGAAGACGGTCTTGGCGCGGGCGCAGGTGTTGTAGGTCGTGACGCCGAACCGGTCGTCGGTGATGGCATCGGCACCGACGCCGCGCTCGACCAGATACTTCCGCATCGCGGCCACCTCGTCGCCCTTGGTCGACACCGCGTGACCCGACACCAGAACGCGCTGGGCCCGGCGTTCGCGCAGGATCGTCAGCGCGGTGTCCAGCCGCTCCCGCAGATACACCGAGGGCTCGCCGTCGCGCACGCGGTCGCCCAACACCACCACCCACTGTCGGGACGCGTTCTGATCGATGCGCGAGCGGCTCTCCCACTGCACCCAGGCGCTCGAGATCCCGATGACGATGACGACCGCGATCACGATGTACCGAATCAAGCGGCGCAGGGTTGCAAACACCGGACCGAGGGTACTGATCGTCCGGCCGAAGCCGGTGTGGCGACGGCGGTGCCCTCAGCGTGGGGTGAGGATGAAGACCCGTGCGCCGCCCTCGAAAGCCCGCCGGAGGTCCTCAGGATCGGGGGAGCCGTCGGCGCCGAAGCCGATGCCGTTGAACGAGGCGAAGTTCGTGTTGTCGGCGGCGATCACGCCGTACAGCTCGACCACGCCGGCCTCGTCGGAGACGACCCGCACGTCGGCGGTCCGACGGTGCCCGGCGAGCTGGATGTCGATCGGTTCACCGGTGCGCAGGTTCTTCCCCCACGCGAACGGCGACCCGACCAGCAGGTCCCCGTCGTGCTTGGTATAGGCGACGGGCACCTCGAAGACCTTGCCCGACTTCCTCCCCACCACGTACAGCGTGAGCAGTCGGCCGCCGAGGAATTTCGATGACCCGGGCGCGCGCAGCAGTGTGCGCATCACTGCGTTCATCACTCCTTGCAGCGGCATCGTCTTGGCGGTACCTGCGCTCCGGCTCACGGTTCAACGGTAGGCCCGCTCACCCCGCTGCGGCTAGGTAGTGATCGAGGAATCCGCGGTTGCGCCGATGTCGAAAAACCTGTCAGGGGTTCGTCGTATAGATGACGGCACCGGACGGCGGTCGTCGGAAATCGACTATGAGGAATCCCCATGAGCACGCACACTGAACCGATGGACCACCCACCCACCGGCGTGACGACGCCCTCCGACGAGCGGACCGAGCAGGCCGGGCGCACGCCGCTGGTGATCAAACTGCTGGTCGCGGCTACTTTCGTGGTGATCCTCAACGAGACGATCATGATCAACGCGATCCCGCGACTCATGACGGACTTCCACATCGAGGCGCGCGCCGCGCAATGGCTGTCGACCGTCTTCATGCTCACCATGGCCGCGGTGATCCCGGTGACGGGCTGGTTCCTGCAGCGCGTCAGCACCCGCACGGCGTACGCGGTCGCGATGGCCACGTTCAGCGCCGGTACCGCGCTCGCGGCGATCGCCCCGAACTTCGAGGTGCTGCTCGCCGCCCGCGTGGTGCAGGCGGGCGGCACCGCGATCATGATGCCGCTGCTGATGACCACGTTGATGACCGTGGTCCCGGAGAGCGACCGCGGCCGCGTGATGGGGCAGGTCACGCTGGCCATGTCGTGTGCGCCGGCGCTGGGTCCGGCGGTGTCCGGGGTGATTCTGCACTTCGGCTCGTGGCGGCTGATCTTCGCCTTCGTCCTGCCCATCGCTGTGCTCGTCGGCATCGCCGGGATGCGGCAGTTGGAGAACGTCGGCGAGACCGAGAGCACGCCGGTCAGCTGGCTCAGCGTCGCGCTCGCTGCGGGCGGATTCGGCAGCCTCGTCTACGGTCTCAGCGAGATCGGCACGGGCAGCTGGACCGGCCCCGTCCTCACCGTGGCCGCAGGCGTTCTCCTGATCGCCGCCTTCGCCGCCTACCAGGTGCGCCTGCAGCAGCGCGAGATGCCGCTCCTCGATCTGCGCACCCTGCGGCACCGCACCTATGCGGTCTCGCTCCTGCTGATGTCGGCCGCGTTCATGGCCTTCCTCGGATCGATGATCCTGTTGCCGCTCTACCTCCAGGACCTGCGCGGACTCTCCGAACTGCAGACCGGGTTGCTGGTGATGCCGGGCGGCCTCGCGATGGGATTGCTCGGGCCCAAGGTCGGCAAGATCTACGACCGCGTCGGCGCGCGGCCGCTGGTGATCCCGGGCTCGATCGGCATGGTGATCGCGCTCGGCGCGCTGAGCCGCATCGGCGCAACCACGCCGTACCCGGTCATCGTCGCGATCCACGTCGCGCTGATGGTGTGCCTCGCCGCCGTCTTCACCCCCGTCTTCACCGTGGGCCTCGGCGATCTGCCGGAGCACCTGTACTCGCACGGCTCGTCGCTGCTCGGCACCTTGCAGCAGGTGGCCGGCGCGATCGGGACGGCCGCGCTGATCGTGGTCATGTCGAACCGCACAACGCAGCTCGTCGAGGCGGGGGCGTCGCAGCCGTCGGCCTTCGTCGGCGGCTTGGAGTGGGCCTTCGTCGCGGCGGCGCTGATGGGCGTCGTGGTGGTCGTGGCGGCGCTCCTGCTCCCGGCCGCGAAGCCGGCGACGGAGGAGTCCCGGACCGTCAGTTGATGATCTCGGCGCGGTCGTCGGAACGGATCGCGGCCAGCCGATCGCGCCACTGCTGCAGCGCTTCCGGCGAGAGGCGGGTCCAGTCGTCGATCCGCTCGACGATCCGCAGGGGAGCGCTGCTGCGGTAGGAGCGGGTGGGGTTGCCGGGGAACTTCTTATCGGTGACGTTCGGGTCGTTCTCGAACTCCCCGGTCGGCTCCACCCGGTACACCTGCGGCTCACCGTCGCCGGCTGCGAGTTCTGCGGCGAGCCCGGCGCCGTCGCGCAGGGCCGTGAAGTAGATGTGGTTCATGACGATCTCGGGCCGGTAGTTCGACCGGAACCCCGCGGTGAGGAGGTCTCCGACCTGGAGATCGGCCTTCGTGCCGTGGAAGAAGGGGCCTTCGTCCAACGCGTCGCTCATCGACCCAGGCTACCTCCGCGGACGGCTCACGGGGCCCGAGGAGCGGGTGCGCCGCCCTCCCGCGGCCGCGATTCCTTCCTCCCTCCGGCTCGTGGCCGCGGATCGGATCATCGGCGGGGAGAACGGCGGAATTAGGTCGTGAACTGACCGGTGCGCTGACTAGGGTTGGCACCATGGCTGAAGTCAGGCAGATCCAGGTGACGTTCGATTGCGCGGACCCGAAGAAGGTCGCGCTGTTCTGGTGCGAGGTGCTGGGATACGTTGTGCCGCCGCCACCTCCGGGCTTCGACTCCTGGGACGCCTTCGATGCCAGCCTGCCGCCGGACTGGCAGGGCAGCAGGTTCGCGTGCATCGACCCGAACGGCGTCGGTCCGCGGCTGTTCTTCCAGCGCGTACCCGAGGGCAAGGTGGTGAAGAACCGCGTGCACCTCGACGTCCGGGTGGGCACGGGCCTCGTCGGCGCCGAACGGCTCGCCGCACTCGAGGCCGAGTGCGCGCGTCTCATCCCGCTCGGCGCCACCCGGTACGAGCTGCTCGAAGCCGACGGGGTGAACGAATCCTGTCTGGTGATGCAGGACGTCGAGGGCAATGAGTTCTGCCTCGACTGACACACGCTGAAGAACGAGCGAGAGGAGTAGCCGTGGATCTGTTCGCGAGGATCGCCGTCAGCAGGCTTCCCGAGGCGATCGCCTGGGGTGATGCGCTGTTCGGTCCGGTGGAGGCGTTCGCGCCGAACGATACCGAGCACGTCTGGACCCTCGCCGAGCACTGTCACGTCTACGTCGAGCTCCTGCCGCAGCACGCCGGACACTCCTCGGTGACCCTGTTCGTCGACGACCTCGACGCCTTCCTCGCCGCGGCCGCGGAACGCGGTCTGCACCCGGATACGCAGGAGGACTACGACAACGGTGTGCGGAAGACGATCTTCCTCGACCCCGACGGCAACGAGATCGGTGTGGGCGGCGCGCCCGCGGAACAAGGAGCATGACCTCATGACACTGCGCGTCCACAGCACCCTGGAACCCACCGGTCCTGCCACCGCCATCATGCTCACCGACGAGCAGGTCGCCGCACTCGACGGCGGCAAGCGGCCGGCGTTCCGCGTCACCATCGGCGATCGCACGGCGCGCCTGCGCGTCGCACCGATGGGTGGCTGCAACATGATCGGGCTGTCGAAGGCCGCGCGGAAGGAACTCGGCGTGGAGATCGGCGACACCGTGGACGCCACCATCGAGCTCGACGATGCCGAGCGCACCGTCGACCTGCCCGACGATCTCGCGGCCGCGCTCGACGCCGACCCCGCGGTGCGGGCCGCCTTCGACGCGCTCAACTACACGCGCCGCAAGGAGTACGCCCGCGGCGTCACCGAGGCCAAGCGTGCGGAGACCCGGGAACGCCGGATCGCCGCGGTGGTGGACGCGCTCCGTTAGGCGGTGGCCGCCGCAGACATGAGGGTCCCGATCACGGTGCGCGACAGGGCTTCTCGGTCGCCCTCGTTCCACGCCCGCAGTAGCACTGCGATGATCGCGTAGGCCAGTGCCGCGGGATCCGTGGTGGCGGCCAGGTGCCCGTCGTCCCGCGCCGCGGTGAGGTACTGCGTGACGCCGTCGGTGAGTCCGGCGAACCCGGCCGACTCCGCACCGAGGATCTCCGCCGCCTTGCCCTGGAGGTCCGGTCGCGCGGCAAGCAGGCGGGCGAAGGCCGTTGCCGCGGGTTGGGGGAGGGAGGCGAGTGCGTCGCCGAGATCGGGTGGGCGGAGCGATTCGATCTCGCCCGCGGCGGCGGTCAGGAGGAAGCTGCGGTCGACCGCATAGGCCACGAGGAAGCCCTCGAAGTCTCCGAAGTGGGCGTGCAGCAGCCCGGTGGCAACGCCGGCCTCCGCGGTGACCGCACGGCCCCGCAGGCCGCCCGCCCCCTCGCGCAGGATCACGGTCTCGGCCGCGGCGAACAGCCGCTGCCGGACTCCGTCGATCGCGACTCCCCGGGGCATGCCGACGATTCTACGAGGTGGGGGCCACTGGCGCAGAGAATGGTCACTCGTTCATACTGGAATGAACACTCGTTCATATCAGGGAGGCCGACATGCCACAGCGGGTACTCATCGCCGGCGCGGGAATCGCCGGACTGGCGGCGGCGCTGCGCCTGCACCGCGACGGCCACGAGATCGTCGTCGTCGAGCGCGCGCGGGCCCGGCGCACTGGCGGCTACCTGATCAACCTCCTCGGGACGGGATTCGACGCCGCCGAACGCCTCGGGCTCGACGGTGCGCTCCGCGCGCACGATCAGGGGATGTTCACCTCGAATCTCGTCCGCGCCGACGGCAGCACCAGGCTCACCATGCCCGCGGCAATGGCGGAGTCCTTGGGCGACCGCGCGCTCACCGTGTTCCGCGGAGACCTGGAATCCGTTCTGTACGAGGCGGTCCAGGGCTGCGCGGACATCCGCTTCGACACCACGGTGACGGCGATCGAGGACGTCCCTTCGGCGCCGCTGCGCGTCACGCTCAGCGACGGCACCGTCGAAGACGCGGACCTCGTGATCGGTGCCGACGGCCTGCACTCGGGCGTGCGCGAGCTGGCCTTCGGCCCGTCCGAATCCTTCGTCCGCGAGCTGAACCACGTGGTCGCGGCGTTCACCCTCGACGCGCCACCCGAAGGCCTATCGCCGCAGACCGCGGACACCTTCATCGACGTCGGGCGCACCGCCGCGGTGTTCCGTCCGCGCACGCAGAGCGCCTCGGCGTTCGTCACCTACCGCACGGACTCGGTCGCCGCCGATCTCGCAGCCGGGCCCGTCGCCGCGATCGAGAGGCGCTTCGCCGACCTCGGCGGGGGACTGCGGGCAGCGATCGCAGGGGCGGGTGACGAGGCGTACTTCGATTCCGTGAGTCAGGTGGTGATGCCGTCGTGGAGTTCCGGCCGGGTGGTGCTGCTCGGCGACGCGGCCTGGTGCGTGTCACTTTTCGCCGGCCACGGCGCGGGCCTCGCGCTCGACGGTGCCGATCGCCTGGGGCGGGCGCTGGCCGCCCACGACGACACCGCGGCGGCCCTGCGCAGCTGGGAAGCGAGCCTGCGCGACGAGGTGGAGCGGAAGCAGAAGCAGGCGCGTGTCGGCATGGCCCGGTTCGCACCGCCGAGCCGATTGCACCTCGTGGTGCAGGACCTGATGATTCGCGCCCTCACCGCGCCGGTCCTCGGCCCGTTCCTGCAGTCCCGGCTCCCGCGGCCGAAGTGATGCACGGAATCCCGCTAGCGTGGAGGCTATGAAACTGGACGGTGCCACGGTGCGTGCCGCCTCGACCGAGGACCTGCCCTTCCTCGTCGAGAACGATCAGATCGCCCGCCGCTCGGTGCTGGTGGAGGCGATCGCCGCTGGTCGTGTGATCGTGGCGGTGTACGACGACCGGCCGATCGGGTGGCTGCGGTGGAGCGTTTTTCGTGATGTGTACCCCTTCATCGACGTGGTCGAGGTGCTCGGACCGTTCCGGAGACGGGGCATCGGCCGCCTCCTGATGGAGGCGTGGACCGCGGAGGCCGCCCGCGCGAGATGTGCCGGCGTGATGGCATGTGCAGACCCGGAATCGACCGGGTACCGGTTCCTCTGGGCGCTCGGGTGGCAGGACTGCGGCGCTCTGGTTCTTCCGACTCCCGCTGTGACGATCCTCCGCAGGTCCCTCACCGGCCCGACCGAGCCGTGGGACGAATCGGTGGCGCCACCCGTGGTGCGCACCGAGTTCCGGTCACGGTGGGGTGAGCTCCCCGGGGGCGGGGAGTGGGCGGACGACGTGCTGGCGATGCTCGTCGGCGAGCGGATGTACTCCGTGGAGTTCGTCGTCAACGACTACGTGCAGATGCGCTTCGACGGCCCGCGCTCCGATCCCGGGCCGGCGGTCCTCAACTGCGAGGTGTGGCCGGCGATCGAATACCGCGGACGAACCTGGCGGGAACCGGATCTCGGGTACGCGGATGCGGTGCGAGGCCTCACCCCGGGCACCGTCACGGGCACCTCCGTACGACCGCGCGAGGGCCTGCGCATCGAACTCGACACCGGCGCCGTGCTGATCAACCCCGCGGCCGACGAGGTCTATGTCGAGATCGCCCAGCTCACCGGTGCAGAGGGTGGCAACAGTGCGTGGTGGTTGCCCGGAGATCTCGGATTCGAGCACCTCGCTCAGGCGGACGACGCCTGACGCGTCAGCACTTCACGACGTTGCCGAAGCCCCGGTCGGAGACCTTCGTGCCGTAGTAGCCGTCGCACTTGATGATGTTGTCGCGACCGGTCACCACGATGTTCTTGATCGGGTAGCTGGTGGTGATCACGTTGCCGTCGCCGGACACCATCAGCAGGTCGCAATGCGCGACCACCGTGAGGGTGTTGCGGCTGCCGCTCACGGACACACCGTCGCTCATGCAGTGCACGGTCTGGGTGATGCCGCTGCCGAAGACGTCTCCGGGGCCGGCGGCGGCGATGCCAGCGGGCGCGAGTGCGGCGCCGAGAGCGGTGGCTGCGGCGATGGTGAGAATGCGGTTCTTCATGATCTGTCTCCCCCGAGTCGAAAGTATGCAGTCCGAAATGTACCGTCTCGCGGTCGGCGGCTAGCGTGGAGCTATGAAACCCGGAGACAAGGCCCCCGATTTCGAGCTTCCCGATCAGCTCGGCCATCCGCGCAAGCTCAGCGACCTGCTGGCCGACGGCCCGGTGGCGCTGTTCTTCTACCCGGCGGCGTTCACGCCCGGCTGCACCAAGGAGGCCTGCCACTTCCGTGACCTGGCCACCGAGTTCGCCGAGGCCGGTGTGCAGCGCGTCGGTATCAGCCGCGACGCGGTCGAGAAGCAGCAGGACTGGGCGGCCAAGCACGAGCTCGGCTACCCGCTTCTTTCCGATGTCGACGGTGCGGTGGCCTCGGCCTACGGCGTCCGCCGCGACGGCCTGCTCAAGCTGGCCGGTATGCCCACCAAGCGCACCACCTTCGCCATCCGCGCCGACGGCACCATCGCCGACGTGATCGCCTCCGAGGTGAACATGCAGGCCCACGCGGATCGCGCGCTGTCCGCACTGCGCAGCTGACGGTGCGCCCTGAGCTCGCCGCCTTCCTGACCGCTCTCGGGGAGGCGGGGCTCGCACCGTCGCGCCCGGTCCCCGAGCCCGAGGGCGAGGAGTACGGCGCGCACACCGTCGAGGCCGGCGGTATTACCGTCGCCTTCCGGATCGGGAAGACCACCCCGACCAAGGTCGGGCAGTTCGTCACCGCATGGCGACGATCCGCGGCGGGCCCGATCCGGCCCCTCGACGCCGCCGATGGCGTGGCCTTCCTTGTGATCGCCAGCCACCAGGACGACCGCGGCGGATACTTCGCCTTTCCGCGCGACGTGCTGGTCAGCCGGGGTGTCTTCGCCGACGGTGGGCGCGGCGGCAAGCGTGGGTTCCGCATCTACCCGCCCTGGGTCGAGCCCCCGGCGGGGCAGGCGACTCGCACGCGGTCCTGGCAGGTCGAGCATTTCCTCGAGGCCTCCGCCGACGGTGCGCTCGACCCCGCTCGGATCGCCTCGGTGTTCGCGGTCTCTGCTCACGGCTGATCGGCACTGGCACAGTCGCGCCGCGGTGTGGACACTGGAATGACAGAGCAATCGAACCAGGGAGTCCACATGGCAGGGAACGAGAATCCGTTCGGATTCGGATCGGGCGAGTTCGACGACATCGCTCGGGAGGCCCGCGACATGCTGGGCCGGATCGTCGGCGGCGCGACCGGCGGGCGCGACGTCTTCTCGGGCTTGTTCGACGAGGCCGGGCGCCGCACGCGCCGCGAACCGGAGACGGCGGGGGAGGCGGGAGACGGCGTGTGGGCCATCATCGCCACCGCTGACGACGGTGCGGCCCGCGTCGAGCAGGTCTTCAAGACCGAGATCGAGGCGCTGCGCGCACATCAGCACAACACCGATGCCACGCGGAAGGTGCGCTTCCTGCCCTACGGCATCGCGGTCACCGCGCTCGAGGACTGATCTCAGAAGCGGTGGTAGCCGCCGTCGATCACCAGGTGGTCGCCGTTGTGATAGCTGCTGGCTCGCGACAGGAGATAGACCGCGATACCGGCGAAGTCCTCCGGTTTCCCGAAGCGCCGCAGGGGAATCCGCGACGATACCGCTGAGGCCAGCCGATCGTCGCCGAGCGACGGGGCGGTCATCTCCGTCTCGATCCAGCCGGGAACGATCGCGTTCGCCGTCACCCCGTACCGGGCGTACTCCACGGAGAGGGCGTGGATCACTGAATCCACGGCGCCCTTGGTGGCGGCGTAGTCCTCGCCGCGCGCCATGCCCGAGATCGACGCGAGGCTGCTGGTGGCCACGAGTCGGCCGAACGCATCACCCTGCTGCGCCCGCTCGCGCATGTGTGCCGCGGCGGTCTGCAAGCAGAAGATCGTGCCCTTGATGTTGGTGCCGAAGACCTCGTCGAACTGCTCCTCGGCGATGTCGTGGAAGCTGCGCGGTGCGGCGGCGCGGGCGGCGTTCGCGAACATCGCGTCGACTCGGCCGAATCGCGTGACGACACCGTCGAAGGCCTTGATGACCTGCGCTTTATCGGAGACATCGCAGGCGAGCACCTCGACGCGATCGCCGTGGTGGGCGAGCCGCTGCGCGGCGGCCGCGTTCTTCGCGGACGAGCGTCCCCAGATCGAGACGGCGGCGCCTGCGTCCAGGAGCCCCTCGGCCATGCCGAGTCCGATGCCTCCGTTGCCGCCGGTGATCACCGCGGTGCGGCCGGTGAGGTCGAACAGGTCGCGGGTCATCGTGCCTCCAGGGTCAGCGGTCGCCGTGCTCGACGAGCCAATCGAGCAGCGGTGCGGTCTCGCGCCAGTGCTTGCGGATCTGGGCGACGAGCTTCGGTGATCCGATGATGTCGCCGAATCCGTAGTCGCGCATCGCGGACAGCGACTTGTGCCGCAACAGCTCGATCCGCGGGTGATCGACGTCCCAGCCCCGCGGCGCGGTCTTGACGGTGTCGCCGCCGATCTCCCAGCCCTTGCGGCGGAGCGTGGCGATGATCTGTTCCAGTTCGGGGCCGTATCGGTCATGGTCGATGGCCTTGCGGAAAGCGGCGAGCCGGGTGGGGCTCGCGTCGTAGAAGCCGGCGCCCACGCGGACCCCGGGCGCACCGATCTGCACGTAGTAGCCCGTCGCGGGACCGACGCCGACGAACGCGCCCTGATGCGTCTTGTAGGGCGTCTTGTCCTTGGAGAATCGCACATCGCGGTAGGGGCGGAAGATCTTGGCGGTACCGAACTCGTCGGCCAGCTCGTCGGTCAGCGCCGCCATCGGCTCGGCGACCGCCGACCGGTAGATCTCCTTGTGCGCCTCCCAGAACACCTTGGAGTTATCGGCCTCGAGGTCGTCGTAGAAGTCCAGCGCCGCCTCGGGGAATCCGGTGAAGCTCATGCCGCGACACTACCGCCAGGCGGGCGACGCAGACGGCGCGCGGTCGAGAGAATTGCGCATCGCGATCTACATATGAAGAATAAGAAAGATGAGTGGTGGGGAAGTGTCTTCCGGCGGGCCTCGGCCGATGGTGGTGCGGCTCGGCTTCCGTCCCGCCGGCATCGCGCTCGTGCTCCTCTTCGGCCTCACCGGGGTCCTCATGCTGTCGACCGCCGCGCTCGTGATGTCGGAAGGCGTGGATTCTGTCAGCGCCGTGGTGCTGTTCGTCTTCGCCGCGATCGCCGGAATCGCGATGTCCGGTCTCACCGTCTTGATTCTGGTGGGCATGTACTCCGGGCGCGAGGTGGCCGTTCTCTCCAGTGAGGGCGTCAGCTTCAGTCGGGTCGAGGACCCGGCCCTCCGGCGGTGGCGGTGGTCCGAGGTCACGTCGGTGGGTCACACGATCGAGGCGGCCGGCGCGTATCAACAGGCCGTCGTCTACACCTTCGGTCTGCCGCCCGGGCGACGCTCCCGTGCGATGATGTATTCGGTTGCGTCGGCAACGGTCTCGGATCGCTTCTGGTTCCGCGACTACCAGATTGCGGCGATCCGGATCACGCCCTTCCACAGCCCGTCGCCGCGGGCCGTGGGACGCTACATCTACTCGGTCGCGCCGGACAAGGGGCTCGAACTGATCCCTCCGCGACACCGCCCGAAGAACTACCCGTGGCGGGATATCAGTGGCGACGCCGGCGCCTGATGCCGGACAATCGGCCCGTGATCGAGCTGCGTGAGACATCCGGCCCCGACGAGTACCCGCGGCTCGTCCGGATCTGGCGCAGCTCCGTCGACGCCACGCACCACTTCCTCGCCTCCGCGGACCGCGACGAGATCGAAGGCAACCTCGCGGACTCGTACTTCCCGCAGGTGCGGCTCACCGTCGCCGACCTCGACGGCCGCCCGGTCGGTTTCGCCGGCACGGCGGACCGCGAACTGGTGATGCTGTTCGTGGACGCCGATGCGCGCGGTCGGGGAATCGGCGGCGCCCTGCTCGACCACGTGGTCGCCGAGCAGGGGGTGCGCACCGTTGACGTCAACGAGCAGAACGAGCAGGCGGTCGGCTTCTACGCCCGCAAGGGTTTCACGGTCGCCGGGCGCAGCGCGACCGACGGCGAGGGCCGCCCGTATCCGCTCCTGCACCTGGCCCTCGCGGGCTAGCCGTCCCGCGACGTCCGGGCGACGATGGCGGCCGCCCGTCGGAGGGTGGCCGCATCGTCGGGGGAGAGTGGCGCGAGGAGTCGCCCCTCCGCATCGCGCACAGCCTTGCCGACCTGGTCCAAGGTGGCCAATCCGGCCTTCGTCGGGACCACGCGCCGGGCCCGCCGGTCGGTCGGCGACGGTTCGCGGGTCACCAGTCCCGCCGCGACCAGATCGTCGACCACGTAGGGCATCACCGACTTGTCGATCATCAGATAGTCGGCGAGTGCCAACTGTGTGGGCAGGTCGTACGTCGCCGCCGCGTACAGCGTCTGGTAGCCGCGCATTCCCCGCGGCAGGCGGTCCAGGATCGGCGCCACCTCGTCGGCGTAGGCCTTGGTGAGCACCCCGATCGACCAGCCGAAGTCGCAGGTCTCGTCATGTTCCTCCACCCGCCCAGCGTAGCAACGCTCCACATATCAGTTGTAGAACAACTGATATGTGTTACGGTTGAGTTGTTGGACAAACCATAAGGAGTGGAACATGAGCAACATCCTGGTCGTCACCACCAGCGTCCCGTCGTACCGCGTGAGCGGCCGCCGTACCGGCCTCTGGCTGGGCGAACTGACCCACTTCGTCGACGCGGTCGAGGCCGCGGGGCACACCACCACCATCGCCAGCATCGACGGCGGCTTCGTTCCCATCGACCCCGAATCCCTCAGTCACGAGGTGTTGGCCCAGGGCGGCACGCGCGCCCGCTACGACGACCCCGAGTTCATGGCACGGATCGCGAACACGGTCTCGCTCAAGGACGTCGACGCGGCCGACTTCGACGCGATCTACCTCACCGGTGGGCACGGCGTGATGTTCGACTTCCCCACGGACGAGCGACTCGCCGCGCTGCTGCGCGAGTTCGATGCCGCGGGCAAGATCGTCTCCGCGGTCTGTCACGGCACGGCCGGCCTGCTCGGCGCCACGAAGGCCGACGGTGCCCCGCTCATCGCGGGCCGGCGCATCTCGGGCTTCTCCTGGAACGAGGAGGTGCTCGCGGGGCTCGACCCCATCGTCCCGTTCAACCTCGAGGAGCGGATCGCGGAGCGCGGCGCCACCTACGTGGAGGCCGACGAGGCCTGGGCTCCGTTCTCGGTGACCGACGGCACCATCGTGACCGGGCAGAACCCCGCGAGCGCGCACCCGGTCGCCGAGGGCGTCCTCGCCCTGCTCGCGAACCGCTAGCGCGGCCCTGTCGATTCCTCCGCGCGTCGATCGTCATCACTGTGCCCCACCCTGGGGCACAGTGGACACCAGGAGGAATCATGCATTACGCGCTGCTGCTCAACAACGCCGAACCGGCCGACGGTGACGTTCCCACCGAGGTCCTGCTGCAGATGCAGCGGGCCATGGCCGATTACACCGCCGCTCTCGAATCGGCCGGGGTCTTCGTGGGCGCCGAGATCATGGAGCCGGTGGCCCGCACGGTCACCGTGACCCGCCGCGACGGGGACCTGCGGATCGAGAACGGCCCGTTCGCCGATACCCGAGAGGTGCTCGCGGGGGTCTTCATCATCGATGTGCCCGACCAGGACGCCGCGATCGCCTGGGCGCAGCAGCACCCCGCCACCCAGTACGCGGTGATCGAGGTGCGCCGGGTTGCCGCCGCGTGTGACAGCGGCGTCTGGGACGCCGCGGCCTGCACGGACTGATGGACGCCGACCCGCAGGTGCGGGCGGAGCACGCCGCCCGCACCTCGTACGGTCGGCTGCTGTCGCTGCTCGCGGCCCGCACCCACGACCTCGCCGCCGCGGAGGACGCGCTCGCCGACGCCTTCGAGCGCGCCCTCACGCGGTGGCCGGCCGACGGTGTGCCCGACGATCCCGATGCGTGGCTGCTCACCGTGGCGCGCAACCGTCAGCGGGATCGATGGAAGTCGGCAGCGGTGCAGGCCACGGTCCCGCTCGACGACGTCCACGACGGTCCGGCGCTGCAGGATCAGCCCGATCGCCGGTTCGAGCTGCTCCTGGTGTGCGCGCATCCCGGGGTGGCCGACGCCGCGGTACCGCTCATGCTGAACACGGTGCTGGGGTTCACCGCCGAACAGGTCGGTCGCGCCTTCCTCATCCCCACCGCCACCATGGCCGCCCGGCTCACCCGCGCCAAGAAGCGGATCCAGCGCGACCGCATCCCCTTCGAGGTCCCCGGCGAGAACGAGATCGACACCCGGATCGAGGCCGTGCTCGAAGCCGTGTACGGCGCCTACAGCATCGAATGGCCCTCACCGCCGCGCGAACGTCATGCGCTGCTCCTCGGCCTCGCCGAGACGATCACCGACGCCGCTCCCACGATCGCGGAGGCCCACGGCCTGGCGGCCACGCTCTACCTGAGCAGTGCGCGACTGCCCGCACGCCTGTCTGAGCACGGCGACTTCGTCCCACTCCCACAGCAGGATCCACGCCGCTGGGACCGCGATCTCATCGGCATCGGGCACCGGCATCTCCGTGCGGCGCACGCGCTGGGCATCGTCGGCCGCTTCCAACTGGAGGCCGCGATCGGCGCCGTGCACTGCGCCCGGCCGGCGGGCGGAACACCCGATTGGCGCACCCTGCACGGGCTCTACCGATCGCTGCAGGCGCTCGCCCCCACGCGGGGCGGCGGCGTCGCGCTCGCCGCCGTCACCGCCGAACTGGACGGCGCCGCCGCGGGCCTGGCCGCTCTCGACGCCCTGCCCGACACCGAGCGTCTCCACACCGCGTGGGCCCTGCGCGCCCATCTCTTGAGCCTCGGCGACCCCGAAGCGAAATCCGCGTACGACAAGGCGATCTCGTTGACCACCGATCCGGCTGAGCGTGCGTACCTCGAATCCCGACGCGCGAGCCTCCCGGGAGGCTTCCCGCGGTCCGACGGGAGTCGATAGGGTCGGGCCATGGCCGACAGCGATGGGATAAGGGTGGGCGACCCCGAGCGGCAACGCGCCGTTGAACTGCTGGGCGAGTCGATGGCCACCGGCTATCTCACGGTGGACGAGTTCGACCAGCGCACGCACGCCGCGTACCGAGCGGCGACCCGCGGAGAACTCCGCGAACTGGTCGCGGACCTCCCTGTCGGCGATCGCCTGTTCCCTCCGGCGCTGCCGGATCCCACCGTGGACCGCCCGCCGGAGGTGCTCGAAATCGACTGGGACACCGTGGTGCGCGGGGGAGTGTGGACGGTGCCCGCCCGCCTGCGGATCACCGGCTCGACCGGCACCGCCAAGCTCGATTTCCGCACCGCGGACTTCCCCTACGGCGGCGTGGAGATCGACGTCCAGGTCACCTGGAGCACCCTGAAACTGCGCCTGGGTCCCGCGATGCGGGTCGAACGGTCCGGCCTCGCGACATCGGGATGGAGCTCGGTGAAGGACAAGGCGGGTGAACCGGCGGCGCCCGGCGGCCCGACGATCGTGCTGCGCGGCTCCGCGACATCGGGAAGCTCGGTGGTACTGCGCCGCTGATCCGCGATCGGAACTAGGGTGGGGGTCGCGCACCTCGATCAAGGAGCTTCCATGTCGGACGTCTGGCCCATGGTTCACGCCGAACGGCGGGCACTCATCGAATTCCTCGGTGGTGTCGAGGAATCCCGCTGGGACACCCCGTCGCTGTGCCCCGGGTGGACGGTGCGCGATGTGACGGCGCACCAGATCTCCACCGCCAAGACCACCCGGCTCGGCTTCCTGCGGGGCATGCTCGCCGCCCGGTTCGATTTCGACCGCGACAACCAGAACGGCGTCGATCGCGAGCGCGGTTCCGCGGCCGACATGCTGGCCGCCTTCCGCGCCGTCGTCGATGCGACGGCCACGCCGCCGGCGCCGCTCGACACCCGGCTCGTGGAGTCGATCGTGCACGGCGAGGACATCCGCCGTCCGCTCGGTGCGGTGGGCGAGTACCCGCTGTGGGCCGTCGTCCGCGCGCTCGAACTGCAGGCCCGCACCAGCACGTCCATGGGCGGGGCCAAACAGCACGTGGCCGGCCTGCGGATCAACGCCGACGACGCCGATGTCACGCTCGGTGACGGACCCGAGGTGACGGGGCCCGCCCTGGCTCTGCTGCTCGCCGTGAGCGGGCGCACCGTCGCCCTCGGTGACCTGGCGGGACCGGGCCTGGCGGAACTGACGAGCCGGCTCGGGGCCTGACTCAGGCGGCGTCCTCGCTCCGGCCGGCACGCCGGGCGATCGCCGCGGCGGCCGTGCGGGCGGCCTCCTCGCGGGCCTCGTGCTTCTCGTGGTGCCGGGACTCGCCGTCGTAGAGCAGCACCAGTTCGGAATCCTTGGCGCCCATGTAGCCGGCGAGACCGTCTACCAATTGCGCCTGCATACCGTCCAGGTATCCGTGCTCGCGATAGGTGGCCGCGTCGGTGGCGCCGATCCCGAAGAAGTACAGCCGTTTCGGTGCGGCGAGCTCCACCTCGGGCCCTCGATCGTTGTACGCCCAGCCACGCGTGAACACCCGGTCGATCCAGCCCTTGAGGGCGCCCGGCAGGGTCCACCAGTAGACCGGGAAGACGATCGCGAGCGCGTCGTACTGCTCCAGCCGGAGCTGCTGCGCGCGCACCTCCTCCGGGAGCGGGGAATCGCCGTCGCGGTACGCGGCGAGATCGTCGATCCGGAACGTGGCGTCGAATCCGTCGGCGACGATGTCGTACTGATCCACCACGGCGAAGCCGCCGTCGCGGAATCCGTCCGCGACGGCGCGCGCGGTGGCGGCGGTCGCGGACTGCGGGTCGGGGTGGGCGGTCACGATGAGACCGCGGAACTGATCGTGTGTATCGGTCATACTGGAGAGCATGAACGCTGACACCAGTGTCATAGTCAAGCCCGAGCTCCAGATGCGGGATCTGTGCGCCCGCACCGGTGCCACGCCGCGCATGATCAGGCACTACGAGGCCACCGGCATCCTCGCCCCCGATCGCGGGGCGAACGGATACCGCGTCTTCACGGAGGACGATGTCCGCACCGTGAGCGATGCGCGCTGCCTGATCGAGGCGGGCCTCTCGGCCGCGGAGACGGCCGATCTCGTGGGCATCGTCTGCGGGGAGGCGCCGGCCACCCCGGAGGAGGTCGAGTCCGCGCTCGCCCGGATCAAGGACCGGCGGACGGTGCTCGATGCCCGCATCCGCGAGCTGAACGCCGCCCGGCGCAAGCTCGACGAGCTGCGCGACTACGTGGTGGACAACCGCTAGGCCTGCTCGCCGGTGGTCACCGGCTCGATCGGGCCCGCCCCACTGCACCCGAGGGAATCAGCCGGAGAACAGCTGCAGCGCCGCCTTGCCCGCGTAGAACAGCCCGTACGCCAGTGGCACCGTGACCAGCGTCCAGGTCGCGATGATCGCAGGCCGGTACCGGCCCGCCGACGAGGTCTCGGTCACGAGCTCGTTCGCTGCGCCCCGGACATCGGAATCGACGGCGTCGGTGACCGCGCCGGCCTCGTGCCACTTACCGTCGACCGGACGGATCAGCAGATTCGCGACGAAGCCGATCGCCAGTACCGCCGTCATGATCAGCAGCGCCGGCCGGTAGTCGGCGGCGCGGAGATCGCCCGGCGTGCCCTGGGCGTCCAGGACGCCGTTGACGATGAGCGGCCCCAGGACGCCGGCCGTCGACCACGCGGTGAGGAGGCGGCCGTGGATGGCGCCCACCTGGAAGGTGCCGAACAGGTCACGCAGGTAGGCGGGTGCCGTCGCGAAGCCGCCGCCGTAGAACGAGATGATCACCGCGCAGAACAACACGAACAGCGCGGTCGACGACGAGCCGATCGTCGACAGTCCCAGGTACAGCAGGATTCCCACGCCGAGGTACACCATGTAGGTGCGTTTGCGACCCAGGTAGTCCGAGGTGGTCGACCAGCCGAACCGCCCCGCCATGTTCGCCACCGAGAGCAGTCCCACGAAGCCCGCCGCCACCGTGGCCGTCACGGTCGAGATCCCGTTCCCGCCGCGGAAGAAATCCTGGATCATGTCGGCCGCCTGCTCCAGGATGCCGATGCCCGCGGTCACGTTGCACAGCAACACCACCCACAGCAGCCAGAACTGCGGCGTCTTGATCGCGTTCGCCGCGGAGACCTGCCCGGAGGTCACCATCGCGGTCGACGGTGCCGTGGCCGGGTCGAATCCCGCCGGATGCCAGCCCGGCGCGGGAACGCGCACCGTGAACACCCCCAGCATCATCACCACGAAGTAGGCGATGCCCAACGTGATGAACAGCTTCACCACCGCCGACCCCCCGGCCTCGGTGCCGCCGTACAGGGACAGCAACTGCTTCGACAGCGGTGCGGCCACCATCGCACCACCGCCGAAGCCCATGATCGCCATGCCCGTGGCGAGGCCGGGGCGGTCCGGGAACCACTTGATCAGCGTGGACACGGGGGAGATGTACCCGAGACCCAGGCCGATGCCGCCGACCACGCCGTAGCCGAAGTACACCAGCCACAGCTGCTTGGTGGCGATCCCCGCCGCGGCGATGAGGAATCCCGCCGACCAGCAACACGCGGAGGTGAACATCGTGCGGCGCGGGCCCACCCGGTCGACCCAGGTGCCGAACAGCGCGGCCGACACCCCGAGCATCACGATCGCCACCGAGAAGATCACGCCGATCGCCGTGAGGCTGGAGTCGAAGTGTTTGACCAGTGCGTCCTTGTACACGCTGGTGGCGTACGCCTGTCCGATGCACAGGTGGATGGCGAGCGCGGCGGGTGGGATGAGCCAGCGGCTGTAGCCGGGCGGTGCCACCGAGTGCGCGCGGTCGAGGAACGAGAGTGCGGGCATGTGGTCCTCCGTCGGAAGCGAGCCTCCCAGTCATACCGTGCGGCGGGCGGATCAGGGGCCGGGTCACGCGATCTTCGTGTGCCCCGGCCGCCGGCGGCAGGGATGTGCGGGCGCTGATCACCTCGCGACGGATCGTGAACTCCGCCCGCCTCGGTGACCCCGAGGTGGCGCTCGGCGAGGCCTGACCCACACTGTTCACCTCGGTGGTGCGCACGCGGGGACCGAACCCCGGAACGTGCCGGGCGAACGGAGAAGGCCATGATCGGTCGGCAGCGGGCACGGTCGGCCGTGCACGGTTCGGTACTCGCGCTGGTGGTCGCGGCGAGCATCACGATCGGCGTCGGACCGGTGCACGCGGCCCCGTCGCACTACTGCGGCACCAGTGCCCTGAGCCCAGCGGAGAACGCCCGCATCGCGGCGCGGTCGGATCTGCGCGGGATGCCCACCGCCCCCACCTTCGCCACGCTGGACGATCTCACCGCCCGGCAACGTGAGATCGCGAACATCCTCGCCGCGCATCGTGACTGGCGCGGCCTGTTCGGTGTCGGCATGGACGGGGTGATCGAGGACGCGGTGGTCCCCGTCCAGCGGCACGAGGCCGGTCTCGATGATCCGCGGTACGCGAAGGCGTTGTCGATCGACCTGGTGAGCCGGTACCTGCGTGCGGTGCACGCGCAGTGGACGGGTGCGCCCGTCCCGTCGTGGTGGGCCAACTACTTCCGGCTCGCCGGCCGCTGTGAACTCCCGCCGGCCCGGGTGGCCATGGCGGGCTACAACGCGCACATCACCGTCGACCTCGCGTACACGGTGGCGGCCACCCGGAGCACGGCCCGCAACGCCCTCGACTTCTATCGCATCGTCGATTCGATCGCCAAGAACGGCAACGTGATCCCGGAGCGCAGCAAGCGGATCTACAACGCCGATCTGTGGGGGCTGTGGACCTTCTACTTCTTCGGCCAGGGTCTCGACCGGCTGGTCGGGGCGGGAGTCGCGTCGAACCTGATGTTGCGCGCCGCCGATGACGGCTACAACACCATCACCTTCGCCAACGGTATGGCGCTGCAGGACCTCGCCGTTCGTCCCGCCGCGGAGGGCGCGGTCCAGGCACTGTGGCAGACCGGTGAGATCGCCTTCGACGTCCTCTCCGGACTCGGCGGCCTCGGCGCGCCGGTACCGTCGCCCGGAACCGCCGCTCCCGTCGGTCAGGAACGCGCCCGCCGCACGGCCCGGTAGCCCGCGTAGAGCACCAGGATCAGCGCGAGCCAGGGCACCAGCGCGCCGCCGGCGGTCACCAGCCACCCGCCCGCCGCGGTCAGCGCGTTCCAGCCGTCCTGGAGTCCGCCGACGAACCCGCCGCGGTGCTCCGGCTTCTCGGCGTCGATCGACACCGTGAGCGTCGAGAGCGAGACCTGCTCGCCGAGCGCGTTCCGTCGCGACTGCAGGCTCTCCAGCTCCCGCTGCCGGGTGGTCAGCGCCCCCTCGGCCTGGATCACCTTGTCGGACGTGTCGGCCTGGGCGAGGATCGCGGTCAGCCGGTCCACGGACAGTTGGGTGGCGCGGATCCGGGCATCGAGGTCGACCACCGTCGAGGTCACGTCCTCGTGCTTGAGCTGCACCGAATCCACCTCGCCCAGAGTGGACATCGTGGCCACCGTGTCGTTGACCCGGTCGCTGGGCAGGCGCACCGTGAGAAGCGCGGACTTGTCGTCGCCGGTGCCGGACTCGCTGCGGTCATCGATCCGGCCGCCCGCCTTCTCGACCGCCGCCACCAGCTCCTTCGCGGCGCGCGCGGGATCGGCGGCCGTCAGGTTCACCGAGCCGGTGGTGACCACCTGCCGGTTCGTGGCCCCCGGATCGGGTGCATCGGTCGGCAAGGGAGGCTGGGCCGCGGTACCGGGGACCGGCGCGGCGCCCTTCGGGGCCGCGGGCTCGCCGCCGATCACCGGGGCGGATCCCTGCACCGTCGTCCCCGGGCTCAGGAAGCTCTGCTCCGGAGCGGCGTTCGAGGAGTCTCCTACCGTGAACAGGCCCGCGAGAACGCCTCCCGCCACGCCGACCACGGCGATGGTGGCCGCTGCGGACAGGGCCAGGGTCCGCGTGCGCCGGGCGTTGCGGCGGGCGGCGATGTCGTCGCGCACCTCGCCCATGACCGTGCGGCGCATCGCCGCGATCCGGTCGTCGGTGAGGACGTCGTCGGGGGTGATCGGCTCGGTCATGACTGCTCCCTCAGGGTGCTCAGGTCGGCGCGCAGGCGGCCGCGCAGCCGGGAAACGCGATTGCGGACCGCGGCATGGGTCACGCCCAGCTCGCGGGCCGCACTGTCGTAGGTCTGTTCGCCCTCCACGCAGAGGTGGTAGAGGCGTTGGTCGATGGGGGAGAGCGCCGCGACGGCGCTCGCGATGCGTTCGCGGACCTCTCGCGCCAGAACCTCGTCCTCGGGGGACGCGGTCGCTGCGGCGGCGGGCTCCTCACCCTCGATGGGCGCGGATCGCAGCCGGGTGGCGGTCAGCTTCCTGCTCGCATTGAGCGCGGTGTACCGGGCGGTGGCCAGCAGCCAGGGCAGGACGGACGCGTCCACCAGGTGGACCTCGTCGATCCGCCGCCACAGCGTGAGGAAGGTGTCCTGTGCTGTCTCCTGCGCGGCCTCGGCATCCCGCAGCACGCCGTAGGCCTGCCAGTACACCGGCCGCACGTGTCTGTCGTAGATCGCCGCGAAGGCGTCGGCCTGTCCCGCTGCGGCGCGGGTGAGCAGGCCTCTGTCGTCTGTCTGCTCGTTGCTCATCGTGGACGTCACACCCGGTCTATGTCGAGGGCGGGTCCCATCGTCTCACTCCGAGTCGAAGGCGCAGGTCAGAAGGATAGGCGCACCGTCGGGCCGGCGACGGTGACCGTGACCGCGGTCAGATCGTCGACCTGCACGTCGGGCGCGAAATCGGCCGAGCGCGGTCCCACGCCCACCACCCGCATCCCGGCGGCTTTGGCGGCCGCGATCCCGGCCTCGGAATCCTCGAAGACCACGCAGTCCGCGGGCGCGACGCCGAGCAGCGCGGCGCCCTTGAGGAAGCCCTCCGGGTCCGGCTTGCTCGCCCGCACGTCCTCGGCGGTCACGCGGACCGCGGGCATGGGCAGTCCGGCGGCGCCCATCCGGGCGGTGGCGAGCGCGGTGTCGGCGGAGGTCACCAGGGCGTGCGGCGCCGCGGCGATCGCGGCCAGGAACTCCGGGGCGCCGGCGATCGGCACGATGCCCTCGGTATCGGCCGTCTCCTGGGCGAGCAGCGCGCGGTTCTCCGCGAGGTTCACCTCCACCGGCCGGTCGGGTAGGAGCGCAGCCATCGTCGCGTGCCCCTGCCGGCCGTGCGCCACGGCGAGCACCTCCTGCGGATCGAGCCCGTGATCGAGCGCCCAGCGGCTCCAGCAGCGCTCCACGACGGCGTGCGAATCGACCAGGGTGCCGTCCATGTCCAGTAGCAGCGCGCGGGCGGTGAGCAATCTGTCCTCCTGAGTAGTGGTCTACGCCACTCTACGGGGCTGTGGCGACGCCCGAGCGGGATTCCCGACATCCACGGCGGGCGCGAAATATGGCGTGGCGCACAGTGTTCCCGATCACAATTAAGGGCATGGCTTAATGATTGGCCCCGCGCGGTGCGGATCGGTCTACTGGTGGCATGAGCGAATTCCGTCACCACCACAACCTCGCGGTCGATCCCATGACCGCGTCCGTCTACGCCCGTCTCGCGGACCTGCACGACGAGGCCTCGCGTCCCGCCGGTGCGCCCCGTCCCGAGGGGTTCCTCGTGGGCCTGCGCACCCTCGCCCAGCGCTTCGTGGCCACCCAGCCCGAGTACGTGGGCCCCGCGTACCTGCGCGCCTGAGTCCGCCGTCAGGCGCGGTGCCCCCGCGCCAGCCGCTCCCCTTCCGGTGAGCGCCGGTACAGCACCTCCCTGCCGCTCCGGGCCCGGTCGATCAGCCCGTTCTCGTAGAGCACCCGCAGGCTCTGGGACACCGCGGGCGGAGTCACCTCCAACCGCCGCGCCAGCTCGCTGACCGACACCGCCTCGTCGAGTGCATGCAGCACATCGGCTTTCGCGCCGCCGATCAGCCGGCGCAGCGCGCCGGGCGGCACCGTGCGCATCGACTCAGTCAAGGTCGCGCTGCCCCGCGCCGGGTAGCCCACGTGCGGGGCCGCCGAGGCGGGGGAGTGGGCGCTCACCAGCCGCGTGACGAAGACGCTGGGGATCAGCGTGAGTCCGCGCCCGGCGGCCGGATACTCGCCGGCACTGCGGGCGTAGGCCAGATCCAGTCGCAGCACCCCATCGCGGTCCCAGCTCAGGTGCGGCGTCAACGAGGTGAACAGCTGCGTGGGGCCGCCGAGGGCGAGCTCCCGGCCGCGGAAGGTGATGTCCGCCTCCAGGATCCGGTTCACCGCGGGCCAGATCGGTGCGATGGTCACCCGGTGGTACCGATCGAGGGCCTCGGCTATCCGGGTGCCGGCATCGTCCGCGTCGAGCAGGCGGGCCAGCGTCGCCGAGGGCCGCTGCCCCTCGCGCAGCTCGTCCAGTTGCTCGTGGATCACCGCGGGATCGGTGGCCGCCACCGCCGCGAGACCGTCCTGTAGGGAGGGCCGCGCGATTCCCGCGTCGGGCATCGGGGTGAGGAAGTCCGGTATCGCGTTTCCCGAGGGCGCGATGAGCGCGCTGATCAACCGGTGGTCGTACAGATCGCGCTGCGCGCGGGCGTTGTCGTGCCACCGGCGCAGGTGCGGGGCGCCGGCACGCTCCTGATCCAGGTGGAACAGGCTGAACGCCGTCTCGTTCAGTGGCGCCAGTACGAAGCGCACGTCCGACAGGTCGCGGACATCGAGAACGTACGTGAGCATGAGCCGAAGGTAGGCCGCGCGGCGCGCTCGCGCCCGGTGATCGGCCGATACCGATTCAGTTGCGGGTGACCGCGTACTGGATCAGGTCGGGCCGGGTGATCAGGCGGCCGGTGGCGATCCTGCCGCCCCACCACCAGCCCAGGGCGCCGAGCACCGCGGCCAGCGCGATGCCCGTCCACCGGAGCGGGGCCGGGAGCAGGGCGGCCAGCAGCGCGCACGGCACCGCCGTGACCGCGAGGATCCCGATGGAGCCCAGCGACCAGCCGATGGCCGCGCCGCCCGCGGAGTTCCGGGTCGAGAAGGACATCATCTTCTTCGCGTCCGGCACCGGATAGGGGGCGCTCGCCGAGCCGGCGATCATCAGTCCGGCCCCCACGCCGAGCATCGCCACCGTCACCGCGATCGGTACCTCGACCCGATCCCACGGATCGTCGCCGAAGGCGCGCACCACCACGGCGGCCACCACGGCGATGGGCAGCGTCACCAGGGCCCAGGCGATCTGCCGGCCCCGCACGTCCGCCGAGGCGGCGGACGGCACCATCGCCAGATGCCAGAAGGTCTTGCCGTCGAGGCCGTACAGGTTCATCGCGCCCATCGTGGCCATCATCAGCACGAAGTATGCGCCCCACCGCGCGTTGAACGGGAAATCCGGGAGGAACAGCGGCATCACGGCGCTCATCGCGCCGAAGGCCAGCGTGGGGAGCAGCTGGTACAGCCGGCGCACGTCGCCCTGCCAGGCCGCCAGCTCGCGCGCCACCACCGCACCGCGGGGAGTGGCCCGCCAGCCCTGGCGCAGGTAGCCGCTGCGGCTGCGGGCAGAGCGCTCCGAGGTCGACGGTGCCACCCGGCCGTCGAACAGCCGGGCCACCAGGGCCTGCCAGGCCAGGAGCAGCAGGCCCGACAGCGCGGCGAGTCCGATCAGCGCGCCGATCGCGATCGACCACTGGCCCTCCGCCGCGCGTTCGACGGCCGCGATGCCCCAGGCGAACGGGATCGCGTAGGCGCCGCGCGGGCCCCCGGCGTCGAAGGTCTCCCCGAGGCGCTGGTTGAGGACGAACTGCCCGGCGTACAGCACGCAGAAGACGAGGACGAAGGCGAGCATCGCGAGCTCGCGCCCGCGGCGCGAGCGGATGGCCTGGGACAGCCCGAGGGAGATCACCCGGGACAGCGCCACGAACAGCAGCGCGGTGAGGGGGACCGCGGGGATCGCCACCAGCAGTGTGACCGGTGCGCGGCCCGCCGCGTAGCCGAGGATGAGACAGCACGCGAGAACCGTGACGGGAACCGGGATCCCGATCAGCGAGGACAGGAACAGCGCCCGCGCGAAGGGGCGCGGCCGCAGGGGCAGCAGGGTGAACTGCCGCGGCTGCAGGCCGCTGTCGGAGAAGCCCGACAGCGCGGGCAGGTACGCCCACATCGCGCCGATCCCGGCGAGCACCACCGCCATCCACGCTCCGCCGGCCGGATCGCCGTTGATGCCGATGGCGACGGAGCCGACCACCAGAGCGATCGCGACGAGGGCCGCGAAGACGCCGGCGAGGATGTTCAGGGCCAATCGGCCGCCGCTGGAACGGCGCTTGTACAGCGTCCACTGCATCTGTGCGACGGTGCGGTTGAGGCTGGGCGCCGCGGGGGCCGTGGCGCCGGGACCCGGCGCCGTCACGACTGCATCCACGACAGGCCCCCGGTGTGGGCGGCGCCGCCGACGAGGCGGACGAAGGCCTCGTCCAGCGTGCCACCGGCCCGCACCTGATCGACGGTGCCCGCGGCCACCACCCGGCCGGCGTTGATGACGCCCACGTGGGTGCACAGCTCCGAGACCGTGGCCATCACGTGGCTGGAGAGGATCACGGTGCCGCCGCCGCGGACGAAGTCGATGAGGATGGCGCGGATCGAGGTGCTGGACACGGGGTCGACGGCTTCGAAGGGTTCGTCGAGGACGAGCAGCCGCGGCCCGTGCAGCAGAGCCGCCGCGAGTCCGATCTTCTTGGTCATGCCCGCCGAGTAGTCCGCGATCACCGTGCCGCCGGCATCGGCGAGCCCGAGCACCGAGAGCAGTTCGTCGCGGCGCTGCGCGATCACCTGCTCGGGCATGGCGCGCAGCCGCCCGAGGTAGGTGAGCAGCTCCGGGCCGGTGAACTGGTCCGGGAGTGCCAGCCCATCGGGGAGCACCCCGATGAGCGGCTTCGCGGTGAGCGGATCGCCCCACACGTCCACGCCGAAGACGAGGCAGCGTCCCCGCCCGGGGCGCAGCAGCCCCACCGCCATCGACAGTGAGGTGGTCTTCCCCGCGCCGTTCGGGCCCACGAGCCCGAACATCGATCCCTGCGGCACCCACAGGGACACCCCCGACACCGCCTCCTTGCTCCCGAAAGCGAGATGGAGGTCCTCCAGGAGCAGGGCGGGCGGCGCGGGGGTGGTCATGCCGTGCACGCTAGTTCATGATGCGAAACACATCAATCAGATCGGTGGGTGCGATCAGGACTTCACCTCGTCCTCGCGGAACTCCTGCGAGGTGAGGCCCTGCTCCTCCGCCTTGCGCAGCTCGACGCGGCGGATCTTGCCGCTGATGGTCTTCGGCAGATCGGCGAAGGCGATCCGGCGCACCCGCTTGTACGGCGCGAGGTGCCCCCGGCTGTACTCGAAGATCGACCGG
Source organism: Tsukamurella sp. TY48 (assembly GCF_019656655.1). Taxonomy (GTDB): domain Bacteria; phylum Actinomycetota; class Actinomycetes; order Mycobacteriales; family Mycobacteriaceae; genus Tsukamurella; species Tsukamurella strandjordii. The sequence goes on from NZ_BPMV01000001.1 coordinate 3,043,778, forward strand.
GCGGTCTCCGCGCTCGGCTCGTAACCCTCGGCGAGCACGATGTACGCCTTCGGCACCGCGAGCCGCAGCTCGTCGGGGGCGGGCACGATGGCCGCCTCGGCCACCGCTTCATGCTCCAGCAGAACGGATTCCAACTCGAACGGGCTGATCTTGTAGTCGCTCGATTTGAAGACGTCGTCGGTGCGGCCCACGTAGGTCAGATAGCCCTCCGCGTCCTTCGAGGCCACATCGCCGGTGTGGTAGACGCCGCCGTCCATCACCTTCGCGGTCTTCTCCGGATCACCGTGGTACCCCACCATCAGACCCAGCGGACGCGGGTCCAGGCGCAGGCAGATCTCGCCCTCGTCCACGCCCTGCTCGCCCGTCGCGGGATCGACGAGAACTACGTCGTACCCGGGGCACGGCCGGCCCATCGAACCGTCCTTGAGCGGCTGCCCCGGTGTGTTCGCCACCTGCACCGTGGTTTCCGTCTGCCCGAAACCGTCGCGGATGGTGACGCCCCAGGCGTCGCGCACGCGCGAGATGACCTCCGGGTTCAGCGGCTCGCCCGCGCCCACCACGACGCGCGGCGGGTTCTGCAGCGCGCTGAGATCCGCCTGGATCAGCATGCGCCACACCGTGGGCGGTGCGCAGAAGCTGGTGACACCGGCGCGCTGCATCTGTCCCATCAGGGCCGCGGCGTCGAACCGGCTGTAGTTGTAGATGAACACGCAGGCCTGCGCGATCCACGGGGTGAAGACGTTGCTCCACGCGTGCTTGGCCCAGCCCGGGGAGCTCACGTTGAGGTGGACATCGCCGGGGCGCAGGCCGATCCAGTACATCGTGGACAGATGCCCGACGGGATACGAGGCGTGCGTGTGCTCCACCAGCTTCGGGGTGCTGGTGGTGCCGGAGGTGAAGTACAGCAGCAGCGTGTCGTCGGCGTGCGTGGTGTGGCTGGGCGTGAAGTGATCCGAGGCCGTGTACGCGGCGGCGAAGGTCTCCCAACCCTGCACCGGGGAGCCGATGGCGATGCGCGTGACCTGCGCATCCGCGGGCACGCGGTCGGCCAGTTCACTGCGCACGATCACGTGCTTGGCGCCGCCGCGGGAGATGCGGTCGGCCACATCCGCCTCGGCGAGCAGGGTGGTGGCGGGGATGACCACGGCGCCCAACTTGATGGCGGCCAGCATCACGTCCCACAGCTCCACCTGATTGCTGAGCATCAGCAGGATCCGGTCGCCCGGGTTCACACCGCGCTCGCGCAGCCAGTTGGCCACGCGGTTGCTGCGGGCGCTCATCTGCGCGTAGCTGAACTTCGACTCCGAACCGTCCTCCTCGACGATCCACAGCGCGGGGGCGTCGTTGGTCTCGGCCACCCGGTCGAACCAGTCCAGCGCGAAATTCCACTCGTCCAGCTGCGGCCAGGCGAACCGCTCACGCGCCGCGTCGTAGTCCTCCGCGAGCTCCACGAGCAGGTCGCGGGCGGCCAGGAAGTCCCGATATCCCTGTGCACTGGTCACTTTCACGCCTTCCGGTTGATTACTTGGATATCCAAGTATATAGTGATCGGCAACACATCGCGCAAGGTTCACGATGACTTCCCAGAACTCGAGAGAAGGACAGACCATGGCTACACGGGCGATCCCGCACTTCATCGACGGACGCCGGGTGGAGGGGACGGGCCGCACCGCGGACGTCTTCGATCCCAGCACGGGTGAGGTCCAGGCCACGGTGCCGCTGGCCACCACCGCCGAGGTGAACGACGTGGTCGCCCGCGCCAAGGAGGCGCAGAAGGTGTGGGCCGCGTTCAACCCGCAGCGCCGCGCCCGCGTCTTCATGAAGTTCATCGAGCTGGTGCACCAGAACATGGACGAGCTGGCCTCGCTGCTCTCCAGTGAGCACGGCAAGACCCTGGCCGACGCCGCGGGCGACATCCAGCGCGGCATCGAGGTGATCGAGTTCTCGATCGGCATCCCGCACCTGCTCAAGGGCGAGTACACCGAGGGTGCGGGCACCGGGATCGACGTCTACTCGATGCGCCAGCCCCTCGGCGTGGTCGCCGGCATCACGCCCTTCAACTTCCCCGCCATGATCCCGCTGTGGAAGGCCGGCCCGGCCCTGGCCTGCGGCAACGCCTTCGTGCTCAAGCCCTCCGAGCGCGACCCCTCCGTCCCCGTCCGCCTCGCCGAGCTGTTTATCGAGGCCGGTCTGCCCGAGGGCGTCTTCCAGGTCGTCCACGGCGATAAGGAGTCGGTGGACGCACTGCTGAACAACCCCGACATCAAGGCCGTCGGCTTCGTCGGCAGCTCCGATATCGCGCAGTACATCTACGAGACCGCCGCTAAGAACGGCAAGCGCAGCCAGGCCTTCGGCGGCGCCAAGAACCACATGGTGATCCTGCCGGACGCCGACCTGGACCAGGCGGTGGACGCCCTCATCGGCGCCGGCTACGGCTCCGCCGGCGAGCGCTGCATGGCGATCTCGGTGGCCGTGCCCGTGGGCGAGGAGACCGCCAACCGCCTCCGTGAGCGCCTCGTCGAGCGCGTGCAGCAGCTGCGCGTGGGCCACAGCCACGACCCGAAGGCCGACTACGGCCCGCTCATCACCCCGGCCGCCGTGGAGCGCACCAAGAGCTACATCCAGCAGGGTGTGGACGCCGGCGCCGACCTCGTGGTGGACGGCCGCGAGCGGACCAGTGACGAGTTGACCTTCGGCGACGCCGACCTGTCCGGCGGCAACTACCTCGGCCCCACCCTGTTCGACCACGTCACCAAGGACATGTCGATCTACACCGACGAGATCTTCGGACCGGTCCTGTGCATCGTGCGCGCCAAGGACTACGAGGAGGCGATCGCCCTGCCCACCGAGCACGAGTACGGCAACGGCGTGGCCATCTTCACCCGCGACGGCGATGCCGCCCGCGACTTCGTGGCCCGCGTCGAGGTGGGCATGGTGGGCGTCAACGTGCCGATCCCGGTTCCCGTGGCGTACCACACCTTCGGCGGCTGGAAGCGCTCCGGCTTCGGCGATCTGAACCAGCACGGTCCGCACTCGATCCTCTTCTACACCAAGACGAAGACGGTCACCTCGCGCTGGCCGTCCGGCATCAAGGACGGGGCCGAGTTCTCCATCCCGACGATGCGCTGACGGAGGATCACGGACACATGCCTTACCCCGTACTCACCGGCGACGACCGCGCCGTCGTCGACATGGCACGCGATTTCGCGCGCAAACGGCTCGCGCCGTACGCCCTGCAGTGGGACGCCGAGAAGCACTTCCCCATCGCGGAGATGAAGGAGGCGGGCAGCCTCGGCATGGCCGCCATCTACACCCGCGAGGACGTGGGCGGCTCCGGGCTGCGCCGGCTCGACGGTGTGCGCATCTTCGAGGAGCTCGCCAAGGGCGACCCCGTGACCGCCGCCTTCCTCTCGATCCACAACATGTGCACCTGGATGGTGGACACCTACGGATCGCAGGAGCAACGCGAGGAGTGGATCCCCAAGCTGGCGCCGATGGACATCATGGCCAGCTACTGCCTCACCGAGCCGGGCGCCGGCTCGGACGCGGCCTCGCTCACCACCAAGGCCGAGCGCGACGGCGACGATTTCGTGCTCAACGGCACCAAGCAGTTCATCTCCGGCGGCGGCGCCTCCGACCTGTATGTGGTCATGGCCCGCAGCGAGGGCGAGGGCGCCCGCGGCATCTCGACCTTCCTGGTGGACAAGGGCACGCCCGGTCTCTCGTTCGGGCCGGCCGAGGTGAAGATGGGCTGGCACAGCCAACCCACCACGCAGGTGATCTTCGAGAACGTCCGCATCCCGGCGTCGCGCATGCTCGGCGGCGCCGAGGGTGCGGGCAAGGGCTTCGGCATCGCCATGAACGGCCTCAACGGCGGCCGGCTGAACATCGCCGCCTGCTCGATGGGCGGTGCGCAGGCCGCGTACGACCTGGCACTGCAGTACATGACGGAGCGGGAGACCTTCGGCCGCAAACTGATCGACGAGCCCACCATCCGGTTCACGCTCGCCGATATGGCCACCTCGCTGGAGGCCTCGCGGCTGATCCTGTGGCGTGCCGCCACCGCACTCGACGACAACGATCCCGACAAGGTCGAGCTCTGCGCCATGGCCAAGAAGTTCGTCACCGAGACCTGCTTCCAGGTGGCCGATCAGGCGCTGCAGCTGCACGGCGGCTACGGCTACCTGCACGAGACCGGCGTCGAGAAGATCGTCCGAGACCTGCGGGTGAACCGGATCCTCGAGGGCACCAACGAGATCATGCGGATGGTGATCGGCCGCGCCGAGGCCGCCCGCATCCAGGGCAAGTAGGAGAGGCGTTTTCATGAGCACCATCGCATTCCTCGGACTCGGCCACATGGGCGGACCGATGGCCAAGAACCTGGTGGCCGCCGGGCACACCGTGCGCGGCTTCGACCTGGTGCCCGCTGCGCAGGACGCGGCTCGGGCCGCCGGCGTCACCGTGATCGATACCGCGGAGGAGGCAGTGACCGGCACCGACGCGGTGGTCACCATGCTGCCCAACGGGGCGATCGTGACGTCGGTCTACGAGTCCGTGCTGCCCCATGCGGCGAAGGGCACGTTGTTCATCGACAGCTCCACGATCTCGGTCGACGATGCCCGCGCGGTGCACGCACTGGCCGAGGCCGCGGGAATGCTCCAGGTGGATGCCCCCGTGTCCGGCGGCGTGAAGGGCGCCGATGCGGGAACGCTCGCCTTCATGGTGGGCGGCGACGACGCGGCCTTCGCCGCCGCGCAGCCGGTGCTCGATCCCATGGCGGGCAAGGTGATCCACTGCGGCGGCTCCGGCAACGGGCAGGCCGCCAAGGTGTGCAACAACATGATCCTCGCGGTGCAGCAGATCGTGGTGGGCGAGGCCTTCGTCCTGGCCGAGAAGCTGGGCCTGGCGGATCAGGCGCTCTACGACGTGGTCACCGGCGCCACCGGCAACTGTTGGTCGCTGCACACCAACTGCCCCGTGCCGGGGCCGGTGCCGGGCGCACCGTCGGGCAACGAGTTCAAGCCCGGTTTCGCGACCGCCCTGATGAACAAGGATCTGGGCCTGGCGATGGACGCCGTGGCGTCCACCGGATCGTCCGCCCCGCTGGGCACCCACGCCGCACAGCTGTACTCGGCGTTCGCCGAGGACAACGGGGGCCTAGACTTCAGCGCGATCATTCACACGCTGAGGTAGGAATCTGGTGGAGACGTCCGACGACCGGGACCCGATCGCGCTCGCCCGGCGCAACTGGGAGGACGCGGGCTGGGGCGGCGCCACCGCTGTCGGCATGGAGGCGGTGACCTCCGTGATGCGCGCGCACCAGATCCTGCTCGCGCGGATCGAGGCCGCGCTCAAGCCCTTCCAGCTCTCCTTCTCCCGGTTCGAGCTGCTGCGCCTACTGGCCTTCACCCGCCAGGGCGAGCTGCCCATCTCCAAAGCCAGCACGCGGCTCCAGGTGCACGTCTCCTCCGTGACGCACGCGATCGACCGGCTCGGCGAGGCGGGGCTGGTCGAGCGCCGCCCGCACCCCACCGACGGCCGGACCACCCTGGTGGCCATCACCGAGGAGGGGCGTGAGCTGGTGGAGGAGGCCACGCTCGTGCTCAACGACGTCTTCGCCGATCTCGGCATGCCCGACGATGAATCGGCGGACCTGGTCGGCGCCATCCGCAGTCTGCGGAGATTCCACGGCGACTTCTGATTCACTCGCGCGCCGGAACGAGTTCGCCGGTGATGGCCGGACGGTCGCGGTGCAGGCTGCGCGCACACAGCGCGAAGGCGGCCGCGAGTGCCGCGTGCACGAGCAGGATCACGGCGAAGGCGTGCTGCGCCGGCATCCCGGTCGCGAGCGCGGTGTAGCCGGTGCCCAGGGTTGCCACGCCGAGGGCGAGCGCCGCTTGCTGCGCCGTGTTCACCAGCCCGCCGGTGAGGCCCGCGATCCGATCGGGCACCGCACCCATGATCGTGGAGACGAGGGGACCGAACTGCATCGCCTGCGCGGCGCCCACCACGACCAACGCGGGCTGCACCGCCCACGCCCACCCGTGCGGCGCGAACCCACTGGCCGCGAGCGCGAGCAGCCCCGCGGCGTTCACGGCGGCACCGACCGGCATGGTGCGGGCACCCAGGCGACGGTGGATCGCGGGCTGCCGCAACGAGACCGCCACGAAGGCCACGCCGTAGAGCAGCAGCGTCAGGCCCGATAGGGCGGGGCTCATCCCGAGTGCGTGCTCGGTCACCAGGGCGTACTCGTAGACCAGGGCGCCGTAACCGGAGAAGAACAGCAGCGCCATGAGCAGGCCCACGCGGATCGGGCGGTGCGCGAACACCGACGGCGGGACGAGCGGGGCCCCGCGCGCGGCCTCCACCCGGCGCTGCGCGGTCCAGAAGGCGCCGCCGGACAGCGCCGCCAAGGCCAGGAGCACCCACGACACCGCGGGCCAGCCGAGCGTGCCGCCGATCGCGAGGCCGACCAGGAGGGCGAGCAGGGCCACCGTGAGCAGCGCCGCACCGCGGTAGTCCAGCGGCAGCCGCCGATCGGCCCGGGTGTCGGGCACCGCGCGCCCGGCCAGCGCGGCGGCGACGGCGATCACGGCGGTGCACCACCACACCGAGCGCCAGCCGAACCCGCCCGGGTCCCAGGCCAGCAGCGCGCCACCGAGCACCTGTCCGCCGCAGAATCCCACCCCGGCGGTGGCCGCGATCACCGCGACGGCGCGGCGGCGATCGTCGCCGGTGGTCGTCGCCTGGATGGTCGAGAGCACCTGCGGGGTGAACGCTGCGGCGGCGATGCCCTGCGCGCCGCGCAGCACGATCAACGAGCTGATATCCGGCGCGAACCCCGCTGCCACCGAGGTGATTCCGACCGCGCCGAGGCCGATCACCAACACCCGGCGTCGCCCACGGTTATCGCCGAGCCGCCCGAACAGGATCAGCGCGGTCGCGAACATGGCCGAGAACGCGGCCAAGACGAGCGACTGCTGGGTCGGCGACGCGGACAGGTGTTCCGCGATGCTCGGCACCGCGACATTGGCCGAGGCGAACAGGAACGTGGTGAGGAAGTACGCCAGGCCCAGAACGGCCAGGCCGGCGCCGGTCAGGCGCGGAGTGGGGGAATCGGTCATGACGCCGACCCTGCTCCTGCGGTATCCGGGTATCCAGACCGCACGGATCCTAGTAGTGAGACCACCGGGCTGGCGGCCCCTTCCGGGGCGGCAGCGGGGGATACTCGGTGCATGGCCACCCGCAACAACGCCGAACTGGCGCGCTTCCTGCGCACCCGTCGGGAGCAGGTGACGCCGCAGCAGGTGGGGCTGCCGGTGGGTGGGCGACGCCGGACCCCCGGGCTCCGCCGCGAGGAGGTCGCGGCGCGGGCCAATGTGGGAACCACCTGGTACACGTGGGTCGAGCAGGGCCGGGATGTGAACCCGAGCCCGGAGGTGTTGTGCGCCGTGGCCGACGCCCTGCTCCTGGATGCGGGGGAGCGAGATCACGTACTGCGGTTGGCCGGGCACCAGCCCGGTCCGCCGGCCGACACCGGCGCGGCCTCCACGGTGCAGCCGGTGCTCGATGCGCTGCTGCCGAACCCCGCCGTGGTGCTCAACGCTCGCGGCGACATGGTCCGGTACAACCGCGCCTTCCGGTTCCTCATCACCGATGTCGAGGAGTTCGCGCCGGAGGACCGCAACTGCCTGTGGCTCGACTTCACCGACGAACTGTGGCTGGGCGCCTACGCCGCGGACCGCCAGGAGTTGGAGGCCGTGGTGGCCCGCACGCGTGCGATCTACGCCGACAGTCACGCCGATCCCGCGTGGGATCCCCTGCTGGCCCGGTTGCAGGCGGCGTCACCACTGTTCGCCCAGTTGTGGCACGCGGGCCTCGTGCTCGACGCCGCCGATTGGGAGAAGACGATCCGCAATCCGCGGGTGGGGGAGCTGCACCTGCAGGTGAGCACCTTCAACCTGCGCGACCGGCCCTGGTTGCGGATGTTGACCTACCTGCCGCGCGATGACCGCACCCGCGAGCGGCTCACGCGCCTGGTGCCGGCGGAGCACCGACCCGGCTGAGCAGGCCGGCGAGGTGCGAGCGGCTCAGCCCGGCGGCGGCTTCGGCGTCGCGCCGTTCGACCGCCGCGAGCAGGTCCGCGTGCGACTCCTGGTCGGCGTCGTCGCCGAATCCTCCGGCGCGGGTGCGCAGCATGTCGATCATCGCGCGGCGCAGGTGCGCGGCGATCCCGTCGAACATCTCCAACAGCACGGGACTGTGCGCCGCCGCGATCACCGTCCGATGGAAGGCGGTGTCGGTCTCCACGTGCCGCGCCAGATCCCCCCGGTGCGCCGCGCGGACGGCCAGAGCGGCGCGGATGGCGTCGAGATCGGCCTCCGTGCGTCGCCGTGCCGCGAGCGCGGCGCCCTCGGCCTCGATCGCGATCCGGGCCTCGATCACGGCCTCGATATCGGCGCGGTCGAGTATCGAGTCCATCCCGGAGGGTGCATCCAACCTGGTCACGAACACTCCCGAGCCCTGCCGGGTGGTCAGGACACCGATCCCGGCGAGGCGCCGGATGGCCTCGCGCACCGTCGACCTGCCCACGCCGAGCTGGGGAGCGAGTGTGGTCTCCCCGGGGAGTTTCGCGCCCAGCTCCCACTCGCCCGCGCGGATGCGTTCCAGCAGCCGCTCGGCGGCCTGGTCGGCGAGGGATTCGCGGCGCAGGGGAGGCATGGGAACAGGATACTTGTCGGCTTGTCTGAGGAGTTGTGTTAGGGTCATCGGCATGACACTGCGGAGCCTGAATCTCCTTCCGCGCCACGGCGGGGCCTGATCCGGATCGACCGGCCGCCCGCCGTGGGGGAGCGTCGCGCCGGTCGAGAACCATCCGAGAAGGAAGAACCCATGGCTTTCCCCAGTGTCTCCACCCCCGCCGGCCCCGTCCCCGCCTCCGCGCCCGCCTGGAACCGTCAGCGTGGATCGCAGATGCCCGCCCATCGGTACCGCGACGTGTACTCCCGTGTCGAGGTTCCGCTCACCGACCGGGAGTGGCCCACCCGGCGCCTCACCGAGGCCCCGCTGTGGGTGCCCGTCGACCTGCGGGACGGGAACCAGGCGCTGCCCGAGCCCATGAATCCTGCGCGCAAGCGCCGCTTCTTCGAACTCATGGTGGCCATGGGCTACAAGGAGATCGAGGTCGGCTACCCCTCCGCCTCGCAGACCGACTACGACTTCGTGCGGCAGGTCGCCGAGACCGGCATCGCGCCCGACGATGTGACGATCGTCGTCTTCACCCCTGCCCGCACCGACCTCATCGAGCGGACCGTGGAGTCCATCCGCGGCATCACGAACGACGTGGTCATCCACATGTACACCGCTACCGCACCCACCTGGCGCGATGTGGTGCTGGGGCGGGACCGGGAGGAGCTGCGGTCACTGATCCTGGACGGTGGACGCGACCTGCTGGCCGCCGCGGGAGATCAGGCGGGCGTGCGGTTCGAGTTCTCACCCGAGGTCTTCAACCTCACCGAACCCGACTACGTGCTGGACCTCTGCGATGCGATGACCAGCCTGTGGGACGCCACCGCCGACCGCCCGGTGATCCTCAACCTGCCCGCCACCGTCGAGATCGCCACCCCCAACGTGTACGCGGATCAGATCGAGTACATGCACCGGAACCTGGCCCGGCGGGACGCGGTGATCCTCTCGGTGCACCCGCACAACGATCGCGGCACCGGCATCGCGTGCGCCGAACTCGCCGTCCTGGCCGGGGCGCAGCGGGTGGAGGGCTGCATCTTCGGCAACGGCGAGCGCACCGGCAACGTCGACCTCGCCACCCTGGCGCTGAACCTGTTCGCGCAGGGCATCGACCCGATGGTGGACTTCTCCGACATCGACGAGGTGCGGCGCACCGTGGAGGCCTGCAACGGCATCGCGATCCCGGAGCGGCACCCGTACGTGGGCGATCTGGTGCACACCGCCTTCAGCGGTACCCATCAGGACGCGATCAAGAAGGGCTTCGCCGAACACCGGGAGCGGGCCGCGGCCGAGGGACGACCCGAGCGTGAGATCGATTGGTGGGTGCCCTATCTGCCGGTGGACCCCGCCGATATCGGCCGTACCTACGACGCCGTGATCCGGGTGAACTCCCAGTCCGGGAAGGGCGGCATCGCCTACCTGCTGGAGCGCGATCTGGGTGTCGAACTGCCGCGCCGCCTGCAGATCGACTTCGCCCGGCACGTGCAGGCGCACACCGATGAGCACGGAGCGGAAGTGGACGCCGCCACGCTGTGGGCCGTCTTCGAGTCCGCATTCGGAGCCCCCGCCGAGCGGAGGTTCCAGCTCGTCGAGTGCACCGCGACCGAGACCGGCGCGGGCAGCCGCGTCACCGTCGACCTCCGGGTGGACGGTGTCTCGCACCGGTCCATCGCAGACGGTGCCGGTCCGGTCGAGGCGCTGGCCGCCGCACTTGCGGAACACGATGTGAAACTCGATGTCCTGTCCCTGCATCAGAGCGCGGTGGGGCGGGGCAACGACGCCGATGCGCTGACCCTGCTGGAGTACCGGCGCGACGGTGAGGTGCGCTGGAGCATGGGACGACACCGGTCGGTGCTGGCCGCCACCGCGGCCGCGGTGCTGCACGCCGCCGACCGGGACAAGTGACCCGCCGGTAACGTCGCAGCGGCCCCGGGCAGGCAATAGGCTTGGCGTCCGTGCACGCCACCGGAACCTTCACCGTCGAGCCCACCTATCCCGAGACGCTCGCGCCGCTCGCCGAACTCGCGCTCAACCTGCGCTGGGTGTGGCACGGACCCACCCAGGACCTGTTCGCCGCACTCGCGCCCGAGGCCTGGGCCGCCACCCACGACCCGCTGGCCGCGCTGCACGGGGCCGATCAGGCTCGGGTCGCGCAGCTCGGCGACGACCCCGAGTACGTGGCCCGGGTCCGGGCGGTCGAGGCGGATCTGCACGACTACCTCGACCGCCCGGCCTGGGCCGACGGACTCAAGGACGGTGCCCGCGCCATCGCCTACTTCTCCATGGAGTTCGGCATCAGCCAGACCCTGCCCAACTACTCCGGTGGACTGGGCGTGCTGGCCGGCGATCATCTCAAGGCCGCGTCCGATCTCGGCCTGCCACTGGTGGCGCTGGGCCTGCTGTACCGGCACGGCTACTTCCAGCAGTCGCTCTCGGCCGACGGATGGCAGCTCGAACGGTACCCCGCGCTGGATCCGAAGCGATTGCCGCTGAGCCCCGTTCAGCTCTCCGACGGGCAGCAGCTCAGGGTCTCGGTGACGCTCGCCGAGGGCCGGGTCCTGCACGCCGCGGTGTGGCGGGCCTTCGTCGGCAGGATCCCACTCCTGCTGCTGGACACCGATATCGACGCCAACGACGCCGATCTGCGGACGGTGACCGACCGGCTCTACGGTGGCGATGCGGAACACCGGCTGCGCCAGGAGATCCTGCTCGGCATCGGCGGCGTCCGCGCCGCCCGCGCGTTCTGCGACCTCACCGGACACCCCGGCATCGAGGTCTTCCACGCCAACGAAGGGCACGCCGGTTTCCTCGGGCTGGAGCGCATCCGCGAGCTCATGGCCACCGAGGAGCTCGGCTACGAGGCCGCCAAGGCGGTGGCCCGCACCGCCACTGTGTTCACCACCCACACTCCCGTCCCGGCCGGCATCGACCGTTTCCCGGTGGATCTGGTGCGCCGCTACTTCGGCGACGGTGGGCCGATGTGCTCGCTGCTGCCCACCGTGCCGCTCGACGACGTGATCGCACTGGGCGCCGAGGCCGACCCCAACGTCTTCAACATGGCCCACATGGGATTCCGGCTGGCCCAGCGCGCCAACGGTGTCTCGAAGCTGCACGGCGTGGTGAGCCGGCAGATGTTCGCCGGGCTGTGGCCCGGCTTCGAGCCCGCCGAGGTGCCCATCGGCTCCGTCACCAACGGCGTGCACCGCGGAACCTGGGCGGACCGCGCGGTCCAGGAGCGTGCCTCCGATCCGCTCGCCCTCCCCGACGATGCGCTGTGGCGCATCCGCAACGGCCTGCGTGCCCGCCTCGTCGACGAGGTCCGCGGGCGCACCCGCGCCGCCTGGCGCGAGCGGGGAGCCGTCGACGCCGAACTCGGCTGGACGGAGCGGATGTTCGATCCCACGGCCCTCACCATCGGCTTCGCGCGCCGGGTCTCCACCTACAAGCGGCTCACGCTGATGCTGCGTGATCCGGACCGCCTGCGCGCCCTGCTCCTCGACGACGAGCGGCCGGTCCAGGTGGTGATCGCCGGCAAGAGTCACCCCGCCGACGATGAGGGCAAACGGCTGCTGCAGCAGTTCCTGGCGTTCACCGACGACCGGGCCATCCGGCACCGGATCGCCTTCCTGCCCGACTACTCCATCGGTATGGCCGGCTACCTGTACCACGGATGCGATGTGTGGCTGAACAATCCGCTGCGCCCGCTCGAGGCGTGCGGTACCTCGGGGATGAAGAGCGCGCTCAACGGCGGCCTCAACCTCTCCGTCCTCGACGGCTGGTGGGACGAGCTGTACGACGGTCAGAACGGGTGGGCCATCCCCTCCGCGGTGGGCATCGATCCGGAGCGGCGCGACGACATCGAGGCGGACGCCCTCTACGACCTGATCGAGCACGAGGTGGTGCCCACCTTCTACGAGCGCCGCGAACCCGCGGAGGCCCCACCCCGGTGGATGGCCAAGGTCCGGCACACGCTGGCCGTCACCGGCCCCGAGGTCTCGGCGGACCGCATGGTGCGTGAATACGCCACCGACTACTACCGGCCGGCAGCCCGCTCCGCGCGGGCCGTGCGGCCCCTGGTGGACGAGCTGGTCGAATACACCGGCCGCGTCCGCGCCGGATGGGACGCCGTGCGCGTGGGGAACTCGCAGGCTCAGGTCGTGCCCGACGGGGTGGACCTCACCGCCGAGATCGACCTGGGCGACCTCGAGGACGGCGACGTGCGCGTGGAAGCGGTGATCGGCGGGGTCGACGGCGCGGGCGAACTGGTGAACGGCACGCCCGTGCGCCTGCACTTCGACGGCAGCCGGTACCGGGCCGTGCTGCCCGCCCACGTGGGCCGCTTCGGCTACGCGGTGCGGGTGCTGCCGCAGCACCGGCTGCTCGCGGGTCCGGCGGAACTCGGCCTCGTGCGGTACGCGCGATGACGGTGCTCGCCGTCGATCTCGGCGGAACCAAAGTTGCTGCGGCACTCGTCACACCCGACGGCACGGTGATCGAGGAGACGCGGCGCCGCGCACCGACGGGACAGCAGGCCTCCGCCGACGAACTGGCGCAGCGGATCACCGGTGTGGTTCGCGACGCCCTCGCCGCGGCGCCGGACGTCGAAGTGAGCGCCGTGGGGCTGGCCTCCGCCGGTCCGGTCGATGAGGCCGCGGGAACCACCGCGCCGATCAACATCGAGGCGCTCCACGGCTTCCCGCTGCGCGACACCGTCGCGGAGGCGGCCGGTGGGCTCCCCGTCGAGTTCCGCCGCGACGGCGTGGCCATCGTGCTCGCCGAGCACTGGCTCGGCGCCGGCCGCGGTCACGACGACGTGCTCGGCATGGTGGTCTCCACCGGCATCGGCGGCGGCCTCGTGGTGAACGGACGCGTGCTCGGCGGCAACGCCGGGCACATCGGGCAGGTCGAACTGTCCGGCTTCACCGGATCGGAGAGCCTGGGACGCACCACCATGCTCGAATCCGTGGCCTCAGGACCGCACACCGTGGACTGGGCCCGCACCCAGGGCTTCACCGGCACCACGGGCGAGGAACTGGGCGCCGCGTACCGAGCGGGCGACCCGGTGGCGATCGCCGCGGTCCGGCGGTGCGCCGCCGCCCTCGGGCAGGGGATCGGCAGCGCCGTCGCCCTGGTCCCGGTCAGCGTGGTGGCGCTGGGCGGCGGATTCTGCAACGTGGCCGACGATTTCGTCGACCAGGTGCAGACGGAACTGGCCCGGCACCCGCTGCCCTACGTGGCTGCGGCCCGCGTGGTCCCGGCCGGCCTCGGTAAGGACGCGCCGCTGGTCGGCGCCGCCGGCCTGGTGTACCGACGCGATCTGCTGCCGTGAGCCCGCTGCTGGCACCGCGCGATGCCCGCACCTTCTGGGCGTCGCAGGTGATCCCCAGCGACCAGTTCCTGCTGTACTGCTTCGACCACGGCGACGGCCGGTCGCCGAGCGCCGCGGATGTGGCCGACCTCGTCGTCGGCCGCGCACCGTCGATCCCGGACCTGCGGATCCGGGTGGCGCCCGCGCCCTTCGACCTGGAGCGCCCCTCGTGGGCGCCGTGCTCCGTGATCGACGTGCGGGAGGGCGTCGCGCGGTCGTGGGACCGGATCCCCGATGCCGTGGCGCGGCTGTTCGCCCGCCAGGTCGACGCCACCGTCGCGCCCTGGCGGCTGCACGTCTTCCCGCGCGTGAGCGGTGCACCGCGGTGCACCGGCGATGCCACGGTGGTGGTGCTCCAGGTGGCGCACTGCCTCGCCGACGGGCGGCGCAGCGCCGAGATCGCCCGCGAGCTGTTCGGCGCGGGCGGTCGCGAGGGCGGGGACCCACCCGTGCGGCCGGCGCCGGACCCGGTGCGCGCGGCGCGCGGACTGGCCGCGCTGCCACTGGACCTGGTACGCACGGTGATCCGCGGCACCCGGGTGGCGCCCGCCCGCGCCCGAATCGCCGAGCGCACCGCCGCCGGCGCGCTGCCGCCCCCGGTTCCGGGCTGCCCGATCACGCCGCTCAACGCGCGCCCCGACGACAGCCGGGATGTCCGGATGCTGGTGCGGGAACGCGCTCATCTCGACCGTGTCGGCACCGTCACGATCGGGGCGCTCACCGCCGTTTCGCTCGCTGTGGAGCGGTACCTGCGGCTGCGCGAGCACAGGGTTCCGGATGCGCTGTGCGCCGAGGTGATGGTGGCGCGGGAGCGGAAGCCGGAGGAGCGCAACTCCTTCGGCAACGTCTCGGTGCCGCTGTTCCCCGGCCTCCCCCTCGGGGAGCGTGCCACGCGGATCGCCGCCGCCCTCGACGATGCGCGCACCCGCGCCGCGGACCCGCTGTGGCGCACCGTCTCCGCGCCCGACGAGACCACGCCCGCTCCGCTCGACCGCATCGGTGTGCTCTCCTTCGATCCGGCCATGCGACCGGCCACGATGGCCGGAGCCACCGTGATCTCCAGTGTGTACCGCGGACCGTCGGACCTCGAACTACTCGGCGGGCGTTCGGTGTTCACCGCCGGATTCCCCGCGCTGTCGCCCGCGATGGGTCTCACGCACGGCGTGCACGGGCTCGGCGATGCGGTGACGCTGTCGGTCACCAGTAGTCGCACGGCCGTGCCCGATCCGGACGTCTATGCGGCGCTGCTCGACGAGGCCCTGCGCGCGGTGGCTCAGGCCCGCTGAGACGCAGGACCGGTGGTATCGCCCACCACGAGATCGACGGGCATCGCGAGGGTGGGCAGCGGCGCCCCGTCCTGGGCGGCCAGCACGGCCTGGGCGGCCAGCCGTCCCATTTCGACGATCGGTTGCCGGATGGTGGTGAGGTCGCGGGCGAAGCCGTCCACGCGGATGCCGTCGAATCCCACGATCGACAGGTCCTCCGGGACGCGCAGGCCGCGGGCTTCGGCGGCACGCACCGCGCCCACCGCGAGGAGATCGGATTGGGCGACGATCGCCGTCGGTGCGCCCCGGCGGAGGAGGGCGTCGGCGGCGCGGAATCCCTCGTCGATCGTGCTGTCCGCACTCGCGGCCACCTCGGCACCGGGGAAGGCCGCGAGTGCGGCCTCGGTGCGGGCCCGCTCGACATCGCCGTGCCGCAGCCGGATCACGCCGACGGTGCGGTGACCGAGGCCTTGCAGGTGGTCGGTGAGCAGGCGGGTCGCGGCGCGGTTCTCGACGCCGACGCTGCCGATGTCGTCGACCTGGTTCCCCGCGGTGACCACGGGGATCGAGCGCTTGGCCATGGCGGCGCGGAGCTGAGTCAACGTGGGGGAGCAGCCGGCGGCCACGATGCCGTCGACCGGGAGCGTGCGCAGTCGTTCCTCGGGCACCGAATCGGGCACGAGGAGAACCGACGTGGGGCTCGCCGCCAGGGCTGCGGAGACGCCGTCGAGGATCCCGATGATCACCGGATCGCGGAAGGCCCGTCCGGCCTCGTCGTCGACCTGAACGCCGATGATGTCGGTGCGCCCGCTGCGCAGCGACCGGGCGCGGGGATCGGGCCCCTCGTACCCGAGCTCGGCGGCCGCGGCCAGCACCCGGGCGCGGGTGGCCTCGCTGATCGGCTTGTCCACACCGAAGGCGTGCGAGGCGGTCGACAGCGAGACGCCGGCCGCCTCCGCGACGTGCACCAGCGTTATTCGGTTTGACCCGCGTGCCATGGGGACTTAGCCTAGCAGTGTCGATCGAAACGTTTCGAAAGGTTGATCGTGAGCGTGGACCTCCAGGACCAGAAGGCGGACGCGACACCGGGCTCGGTGCTCGCGTGGCGCAACGCCGTCTTCGTGATCTTCGCGCTCAGCGGGCTCACCTTCGCCAGCTACCTCGGGCGGCTGCCCCAGGTCCGTGACGACCTGGGCGCAACCACGCTGCAGGTGAGCCTCCTGACCTTCGGCCTCGCGGTCGGCTCCGTGGTCGGGCTGCTCGGCTCCGGGGCGCTCGCCGCCCGGTTCGGCGCCCGCCGGGTGATGGCCGTGACGCTGCCCGCTCTCGGCGTCACGATGATCGCCGCCGCCGCGGGCGCGCAGTCCGGCGTGTACGCGCTGACCCTGCTGCCGCTGATACTGGTGGGGCTCTCGCACGGCGTGACCGACGTCTGCATGAACCTGTCCGGGGCCGAGAACGAGCGGGCGCTGGGGCGCACCGTGATGCCCGCCTTCCACGCGGCCTTCTCGCTCGGCACCGTGGCCGGCGCCCTCACCGCGGCCGCCGCGCAGGCGGCGCACGTCCCGCTACTGCCGCACCTCGCCGTGGTGAACATCGTGCTGCTGATCGCCGGATGGTTCGCGCTGCGGCACGTGCCCTTCGAGGCGCACGACGCCGACGATCACGCCCCCGTCACCCGGCGCGAGCGGCTCGCGGTGTGGCGCGAGCCCCGCATCCTGCTGATCGGCCTCATGGTGCTCGGCATGGCGCTCACCGAGGGCAGCGCGAACGATTGGCTCGCCCTGGCCATGGTCGACGACCACGGCACCTCGAAGACCGTGGGCACGCTGACCTTCGCCGTCTTCGTCACCTTCATGACCATCGGTCGGCTCGCCGGGACCAAGGTGCTCGACCGGTTCGGGCGCGTTCCCACGCTGCGCGCCTGCGGTGGCCTGGCCTTCGTGGGCCTGTCGCTGGTGATCTTCGGACCCACCTGGGCCGCCTACATCGGCGTCGCGCTGTGGGGTCTGGGCGCCTCGCTCGGTTTCCCGGTGGGCATGTCGGCCGCCGCCGACGATCCGCGGATGGCGGCCGCACGGGTGTCCGTGGTCTCGACCGTCGGCTACCTGTCGTTCCTCGCCGGACCGCCCATCATCGGCTTCCTCGGTGCCCACGTGACGCTGCTCTACGCGCTCATCGTGGTGCTGGTGGCCGTCGCTGTGGCCGTCCTCGTCGCCCCCGCCGCCCGCGAGCCGTCACGGAGCCTGCCCTAGTCACGCATGCATTCCCCAGCGCCATGGACAGAGGGACTGGACCTGACGCTAGGGATGTGACGTCCCTAGAGGGAGGCGACGGGGCCGGGAACGGTCAGCGCAGGAGCTGCCAGGCGAAAGCGGCGGCCAGGGCGCCGGCGCCGTTGAGGCACCAGTGCAGCGCGATGGGCGCGATCAGGGAGCCGCTGCGGGTACGCAGCCAGGTGAAGACCCAGCCCGCGAAGGCGGTCGCCAGCACCGCGCCCGCGATCCCCGCGATCTGCGCGAGCGGCCCGCTGCCGAGGATCTTGGTGAGGCCGGCATTGCCCGCCGTCAGCCCGAGCGACGAGGCGATGTGCCAGAAGCCGAAGAGCAGCGACCCCGTCACCACCACCCAGCGGAACTTCATGGCCCGCGACAGGGTGCCGTGCAGCGCGCCGCGGAAGGCGATCTCCTCGGGGATCACCGTCTGCAGCGGGATGATCACCATCGACGCGATGATCGCCGTCG
The DNA here is from genome assembly GCF_019656655.1 of Tsukamurella sp. TY48. Taxonomy (GTDB): domain Bacteria; phylum Actinomycetota; class Actinomycetes; order Mycobacteriales; family Mycobacteriaceae; genus Tsukamurella; species Tsukamurella strandjordii. The sequence goes on from NZ_BPMV01000001.1 coordinate 3,061,900, forward strand.
AGAAGGTGGCGTAGCGGTCGTTGAGGAACAGGCCGCGCGTGACGGGCAGCAGCGCTCCCACCACGATCACGGTGGCCACGATGAACACGGCCGCCGCGGCGTACTTCGCGCCGGAACGCCAGTGCTCGCGGCCCAAGCCCAGCTCGTGCCAATCCAGCCCGCGGTACCGGGCGATGCCCAGCAGGACCGCGGCGGAGATCGGCACGGCCAGCAGCGCCGCCCAGCTGCCGGTGAAGTGCGCCACCAGGTTGGTGGCCACCAGCACACCCACGACGACGGCGATGTCGACATAGGCGCGCACGCCCGAGACCGCCGAACGCAGGGCGGACTGTTCGGGGATGGCGGGCTGGGTTGCTGAGGTCACCCGCTCCATGGTCCAGACGGTCCGCGGTCCGCGCAATGCTCTGTGACCGGGAAGGGTGTTCGCCGAGCGTGAACGCCGCCCCGTCTTCGCGAATGGGGTGACGGTGGCCGCGCAGGTAGTCTGGTGCCCCGTGACGACGTCCGACCGCTCCGGGCCGACGTCCCGCGGCAACCTGCGCCGTGTGGCGCTCGCCGTGTTCGTGCTCTCGGTGGCCGCCCGCCTCGTGTGGATCGCGGCCGGCGAGCACAATTTCAACTTCGTCGACCTGCGGGTCTACTACGAGGCGGCGCAGCGCGTCTCCGACGGCACGCTCTACGACTTCGCGCTCACCGACTACACACCGCGTCAGCCGCTGCCCTTCACCTACCCGCCGTTCGCGGCCCTGTGCTTCTACCCGCTGAAGTTCCTGCCCTTCTCCGTGGTCGCGGTCGGCTGGGTGTTCCTCACCGCGGGACTGCTCTTCCTCGTGGTCCGCATGAGCCTGGCCATCCTCGCGGCGGGCCGCGGCGCACCGTCGCGCCTGGGCGACGTGCCGGTCGAGCACGCCCTGTTCTGGACCGCCGGTGCGCTGTGGATCGATCCGGTGCGCACCAACCTCGACTACGGCCAGATCAACGTGGTCCTCATGTCGCTCGGCGTGTGGGCGGCCTACCTCGTGGCCCGGGCGGAGTCCGGGCGGCCGCGTCTGGTGGTGCGCCCCGAGAAGGTGGACGGTGCCTCCGGCGCGCTCATCGGCATCGCCGCGGGCATCAAGCTCACGCCCGCGGTCGGCGGCCTGTTCCTACTCGCCCGCGGCCGACCGTGGGCCGCCGTCTTCTCCGGGCTCACCTTCGGCGCCACCGTGGCCATCAGCTACCTGCTGCTGCCGTCCGAGACCCGGCGCTACTTCACCGTCCTGCTCGGTGACACCGGCCCCATCGGCGATCCGGCGAAACCGGACAACCAGTCGCTGCGCGGCGCCGTCTCCCGCTTCGTGGGGCACGACGTGGGAGACGGGACCGTGTGGATGGTCTCGCTCGCCGTGGCCGCGCTCCTGCTGTTCGCCGCCTGGTGGGTGGTGCGCCGCGGGGACGCCCTCATCGCGCTGGTTCTGGTGCAGTTGCTGGGACTGCTCGGCTCGCCGATCTCCTGGATCCACCACTGGGTGTGGATCGTGCCGCTGCTGATCTGGGTGGTGCACGGTCCGCTCGGGCGGCTCGGGGACGACCGGTTCAGCGGCCCGGGGAAGGGCTACACCCCGTGGTCGACGGTGGTCGCCGCAACGCTGATCGTCGTGGGACTGGTGGGCGTGCACTACACCGACGACGTGCTGACGTCGCTGGGTCTCGGCGACGGACCGATCTGGGCGCTGCTGATGGCGCAGGGGTTGGCCGCCGCGGCCGCTCTGGTCGCGCTGATCCTCGCGCAGCGGCGCAGGCTGCAGGCCGTAGTCTGAGCCGATGAACAACCTCGCGCGGATCGGCCTCGTCCTCACGGCGGCGACCCTGGCGCTGAGCGCCTGTGCGACGGACACGGCGCCGTCGTCGCCGAGCGGCGCACCGTCGGCCACCGGGACCGTCACCCTGGTCACCCACGACAGCTTCCAACTGCCCGACGAGGTGACCGCCGAGTTCACCCGGCAGACCGGGCTCGCCGTGAAGACCGTCGCCCTCGGCGACGGCGGCGAGCTCGCCACCAAACTCGCACTCACCCCGGGGAATCCGCCCGGGGATGTGGCCTTCGGGGTGGACAACACCTACGCCGCGCGACCGGTGCGCGCGGGCGTCTTCGACGACTACACCTCGCCCGCCGCCGCGAACGGCGCCGCCGACTACGCGATCCCCGGCGTCGGACAGCTCACCGCCATCGACTTCGGTGATGTCTGCATCAACATCGACACCCGCTACTTCCGCGACAAGGGTCTCCCCGCGCCGGTCACCTACCAGGACCTCGCCGACCCGAAGTACCGCGGCCTCACCGTGGTCGAGCATCCCGAGACCGCCTCGCCCGGTATGGCCTTCCTCGCCGGCACCGTGGCCACGCTCGGCGCCGGGTGGAAGGACTACTGGACCTCGCTGCGCGCCAACGACGTCTCCGTGACCACGAACTGGAGCACCGCCTACTCCACCGACTTCTCCGGATCGTCGGGCAAGGGTCCGAGGCCGATCGTGGTCTCGTACGCCAGCTCGCCCGCCGCCGAGGTGGGCAAGGACGGTTCCGCGCCGCCCACGAAGGCGTTGCCGGACACCTGCTTCCGGCAGGTCGAGTACGCCGGGGTGCTGCGCGGTACCAAGAATCCCGACGGTGCCCGCAAGCTGATCGACTTCCTGCTCTCGCCCCGGGCCCAGGGCGCGATCCCCGATGCGATGTACGTCTACCCGGTGACCCGCGATGTGCCGCTGCCCGCGACCTGGCAGCAGTACGCGCCCGTACCGCCGCGGCCCGCGACCCTTCCCGCCGACCGGATCGCCGACGAGCGCGACGGCTGGGTGCGGGAGTGGCGCCAGATCATGGGCCGGTGAACCGGCGGGTCGGGACAGGCCGGTGAACCGGGCCCGCTACGCCCTGATCGCGGCGCCGCTGCTGTTCATCGGCGTCTTCTTCCTGTGGCCGGTGGGCGCCATCGTCGCCCGCGGTCTCACCTCCGACGGCCCGTCGCCCTGGGCCGGATTCACCGGCGCCGGCGGTCTCGGCCTGGTGTGGTTCACGGTGTGGCAGGCGGCCGCGTCCACGCTGCTCACCGTGGCCCTGGGGCTTCCGCTGGCCTGGCTCACCGCGCGGGCCCGCTTCCGCGGGCAGTGGATCGTCCGGGTGTTGGCCACGGTGCCCTTCGTCCTGCCCACCGTGGTGGTGGGCGTGGCCTTCCGCACGCTCTTCGCCGACGAGGGTGCACTGGGCTTCCTCGGGCTCTCGGAAACCGTGTGGGCGGTGCTGATCGCGCACGCGTACTTCAACGTCTCGGTGGTCGCCCGGATCGTCGGCGGCGTGTGGGCGGGACTCGACCCCCGCACCGCGCAGGCGGCCCGCACCCTGGGCGCCACCCCCGTGCGCGCCTTCCTCACCGCCACCGTCCCCGCCCTCGTCCCGGCGATCGCCTCGGCGGCCTCGGTGGTCTTCCTGTTCTGCGCCACCAGCTTCGGCATCGTGCTCGTGGTGGGTGGCAGTGGCCTGCGCACCCTGGAGACCGCGGTCTATCAGGAGGTGGTGGGAGCCTTCGACCTCCGCACCGCCGCCCTGCTCGCGCTGGTGCAGATCGTGATCGTGGTGATCGCCGTCCTGGTGAGTGCCGCACTGCGCCACAAGGGGAGCCGCCCCGCGTCGGGGTCGACCGCGCCGCGCCCCGCCGGCGGCCGCGGCACCCGCATCGGAGTCCTGCTCGGCGTGCCGATCGCTGCCCTGCTCCTGGCCTACCCGATGCTCGCCCTGGTACTGCGGTCGCTGCGGCCCGACGCCGCGGGCGGAATGAGCCTCGACGCGTACCGGCGCCTGAGCGAGAACGTGGGCGGTGTGGTGCCGCTCAAGGCACTGCAGATGTCACTGCTCACCGCCGTCCAGGCCGGCGCGATCGCGCTCCTGGTCGGCGGGCTCGCCGCGATCGCCATCTCCCGGTCGACCGGACTGCTCAGCCGATTCGCCGATGCGGTGGTGATGCTGCCGCTCGGCGTGAGCGCAGTGACCCTGGGATTCGGCTACCTGCTGGCCCTGCAATCGCTGCCCACCGTGCGGGAATCGCCCGCGGTGCTGCCCTTCGTGCAGGCGCTCGTGGCGGTCCCGCTCGTGGTGCGCGTACTGGTGCCCGCGCTCGGCGCCGTGGATCCGCGGCAGCGCCAGGCCGCCGCCGTACTCGGAGCCTCACCGGTGCGCGTGTTCACCACCGTGGACCTGCCGGTGATCAGCCGCTCGGTGGCGGTGGCCGCCGGATTCGCCTACGTCGTCACGCTGGGGGAGTTCGGCGCCGCCAGCTTCCTGGTGCAGCCCGGGCAGATGACGCTCCCCGTGCTGATCGGACGGATCATGGGGCGCCCGGGATTCGAGAGCGCGGCGCTCGCCGCAGCGTGTTCGGTACTGCTCATCGCCGCCACCGTCGTGGTGATCGCCGCCGTCGAGGCGCTGCGCCGCGACGACGCGGGCCAGGCGGAGTTCTGAGGGAGGACACCCATGCTCACCATCGACGACGCCACCGTCCGCTACGGGGCGCAGACCGCGGTCGACGGCGTCACGCTCGCCGTCGGGGTTCCCGACGCCCCGGTCACCGCGCTGCTCGGCCCCTCGGGCTGCGGCAAGTCCACGCTGCTGCGCGCCGTCGCCGGACTCGAACCGCTGGCCGGCGGCCGCATCACCTGGGACGGCGCGGACCTCGCCCGGACCCCCACGCATCGTCGGGGCTTCGGCGTGGTCTTCCAGGACGGTCAGCTGTTCGGGCACCGCGATGTGGCGGGCAACATCCGCTACGGGCTGCAGCGCCACCATTGGAGCCGCGCCGACGCCGATGCCCGGGTGGAGGAACTCCTCGACCTGGTCGGGCTGCCGGGCCTGGGATCGCGCCCCGTCGGCGCACTGTCCGGCGGGCAGCAGCAGCGCGTGGCCCTGGCCCGTGCCCTGGCGCCGCGCCCGCGGCTGCTGCTGCTCGACGAGCCGCTCTCGGCCCTGGACCGGCAGCTCCGCGACCGCCTGGCGGGCGACCTGCGCCGCATCCTCCGCGAGACCGGCACCCCGGCGCTGATCGTGACGCACGACCACCACGAGGCGGTCGAGCTCGCCGACACCGTCGCCGTGATGACCGCCGGACGGATCGTGCAGTCCGACGCACCCGCCCGGCTCTGGCGACGCCCGCGGACCCCCGACGTGGCCCGGTTCCTCGGGTACACCACGCTCGTCGAGGCCCGCGTCGACGGCGGCCAGGCCCGAACGGTGCTGGGCCCGGTGATCGTGGACTGCCCCGACGGCCGCTTCCAGCTCGGGCTGCGGCCGGGCTCCGTGGTGATCCAGGCGCACGGGGTTCCCGCGCTGGTCGTGGGCTCGGTACCCACCGCCGACGGGGTGCGCATCACGGTGTCCGTCGACACCCCCGACGGTGAACTCAGGGTGGATGCGCACGGTGACTCCGCACCGCCCGATGGCGACACGGTGCATGTCGCGTTGAACCCGAGGCGGGTGGCTGTGATCGGATGAGGGTGTGACCTCAGCCACGTTCACGTCCCGCCAGGCCGAAACACTGCTCGCGATCGCCGAGACGCTGATCCCCGGAGGGGACGGCCTGCCCGGCCCGCGCGACCTCGACTTCATCACGACGGTCGCGCGCACCGCCGGGCACAAGCTGCTCCCGCGCGAGCAGCGCGAGATGAAGATCTTCCTCGACCTCTGGGACACCCGGGGCATGGGACCGGCGCACGGCATCGGACTGCGCCGGTTCTCATCCCTGACCCCCGCCGAACGCGAGCAGGTCCTGCTGCGCTGGGGCGGGTCGTCGATCGGCGCCAAGCGGTCGATCTTCCAGGGCCTGCGGTCCCTGCTGATCGGCGCCTACTACATCGCGCCGGACGCCACCGCGGTGCGCGCCGACATCGGCTACCCGGAGGCCTTCGGTCCGGTGCCCGACGCCCCGGCGCGGCCGATCACGCCGTTCGTCGTCCCGCCCGGCGGTGCCACCCTCACGGCCGATGTGGTGATCGTGGGCTCCGGCGCGGGCGGCGGCACCGCTGCGGCCGTGCTGACCGCGGCCGGTCTCGACGTGGTGGTGCTCGAGAAGGGCGGGTATCACGACGACCGGGACTTCGGCGCCGGTGAACTGGACTCGCTGACCTCGCTCTACGCCGGACCGCCCGCCGCGACCGCGGAGGGGCAGCTCTCGCTGATGGCGGGCGGAACCCTGGGCGGCGGCACGGTGGTCAACTGGACCACCTCGTTCCCGACGCCCGACCACGTGCGGGCCGAGTGGGCGGGCCACGGCGCCACACAGTTCGCGGGGGAGGAGTTCGATCGGGCGCTGGCCGCGGTGCAGCGCAGGCTGTCGGTGAACACCGACCACGACCGCATCGCCCACCGGGACGAGGTGATGGAGCGCGGCCTCCGGTCGCTGGGTTGGCACTGCGATGCCATGCCGCGCAACGTGCTCGGCTGCGACCAGGGGGTCGAGTGCGGGCGGTGCGGCTACGGCTGCCGGATCGGTGCGAAGCAGTCGGTCGCGAAGACCTGGCTGCAGGACGCCGCCGACGGCGGTGCGCGCATCGTGGTGGGCGCCGAAGTGCGCACGGTCCGGGTCGAGCGCGGTCGCGCGACCGGGGTCGAGGCCGTGATGTCCGACGGTGCGCCGTTGACCGTGTCGGCCCGCGCCGTGGTGGTCTCGGCGGGCACCCTGCAGACACCCGCCCTGCTGCGCCGATCGGGACTGCGGAACAAGCAGATCGGCGAGAACCTCCGGCTGCATCCGGCGACGGCGGTGTCCGGGCGCTTCGACGAGGACGTCCTGCCGTGGGAGGGCGGGCTGCAGACCCGGTACTCGACCGAACACGCCGACCTCGACGGCCGCGGGTACGGCGTGATCTACGAGACCGGGCCGCTGCACCCCGGTGCCGCGGCGATCTTCCAGCCCTGGCATTCGGCCGCCCACCTCGCCGACGAGATGCGCTCGTTGCGCAACACCGCCGCGGTGGGAGTGATCCTGCGCGACACCGGGAGTGGACGCGTCGCCGTGGGGCGCGACGGTGAGCCCGTGCCCCACTACCGGCTGAACGATCACGATGCCGCGCACCTGCATCGCGGGGTGGTGGGCGCCGCCCAGATCATCGCCGCCGCCGGCGCGACATCGGTACGGTCCGCACATCAGGTCCGCGTCGCCGCCACGCTGCCCGGGCCGTTGGACGACTTCGCCGTCGCCGCACAGGAACAGGGCTACGCACCGGCCCGTTGCATGATGGCGGCGCTGCACCTGATGGGTACCGCCGCCATGGGTGGCAGCCCGAAGACCTCCGCCACCGATCCCGACGGCGCCACTTGGGAGGTGCCGAACCTGGTGGTGGCCGATGCCTCCTGCTTCCCCACGCCCAGCGGTGTGAATCCGATGATCTCCATCGAGGCCATCGCCTACATGAACGCCTGTCGGTTGGCGGCGCGCCTGACGTAGGTCACGCGGCCTGGGGCGGTGCGGTGGATCGGTGCACATGCCCGGTGGGCGTGCGGGTTTCGACGGTGTGCCTTCCCGACGGGTCGGTGACGGTGCGGCTGGTCCAGCCGGTGGCTTCTTTGGCGTAGTTGCACGCCGCGCACAGTCCCTGCCCGTTGGCCAGGCTCGTGGGGCCACCTTTTGTGTGCGCGACGATGTGGTCGGTGTGGGCGATCGGTGCATCGCAGTACGGGGTGCGGCAGTACCGGTCGCGGGCGGCGATCACCTCCGCCAACCCCGCCGGGAACAACCGCGCCCGGGAATCCATCGCGACGACCGCTCCGGATTCCGGTTGCACGTACAGCCGTTTGACCCAGGCGACGGCGTTCGCGGTAGCTGTCCCGATCAGGTGGCGGGCGATCTCCGCCGGGAGTGTGCCGCCGCCCGCGAGATGCGCGGTGCCCGGCTGGTCACCGAGCAGCACCGCCGCCGGGATGGTGAGATTCACTGTGACCGGTTGGCCGGCTGCGGCGTCACGGCCGGTGAGACGCGCGAATGCGGTATCGGCCATGATTTGCGCCCGGCTCCGCACTTCCCCCGGAGCACCGAACACCCCGTCGGCTGCAGTTTTCAACGCGGCGTACACCCCGACGGCCTGGGCGACGGGCAGCAGGATCGATACCCGCGCCATGCAGTCCGGTGCCGGGCGGATGGTGACTCGCCGGTCTTTCGCTGCTTGCCCGATCCGGTCCACCGTGGCCCGCGCATCCAACCGGTACGCGGTCTCCCGCACTCGATCCTGCAGTCGCCGTAGCCCCAGCCCGGCAGCAGCGAAGGTCTCACCACACAGGGCGGAATCGGCCTCGGCTCGCAGTCGCGGTTCCAGATGCGAGAGACCGGAGATGATCACGTCCACCGCCTCCGGCGAGACATCCCCATCGCGTAACCGTGCCGATGTGGCGGGCAGATCCGCCGCCAACACCCGAGCGCGGTTGAGCATGGAAGCGGCGCGATGCGGGGAGACCCGCAGCGCCAACCCGATCTCTGCTGCGACACCGGCCTCCCACCGATCCTGCGCGACACCGGCAGCGATTCGCTCACACACCCGCACCCGCAACAACTCCGCGATCAACCGATACTGATCGAAGACCACCCGCGCACGAGCCCGCTCCAACCCGGCCAGACTGGCAACAACATCACTGCCATCCCCTGTGGCGGAAACGGATTCGTCTTCCTCGTCCATGACCCGACACTACGACCACCCACTGACAAGTTTGTGCGGGAGCGGTACTCGTCGAGCGTGAGGTCTACGAATGGGAGATTCATGGTTTCGGTTGAGAGACAGATGGACCCCGGCGCCATCATGACTCATGGTGTTTGATTTCGTTGGTCCTCCGGGAGGTACCAGTCGGGGAGAGCCTCGGGCTGCAGGGCGGTGGTGTCGCCCGGCCGGCTGAGGGTGATCACCGCCCGCTGAATCCACGGGAAGCCGTTGAGCTGGTCGGCGATCGAGGCCAGCCGTGCCGCCACATCGCTCTCGGGGAGCTCGCCCTCGACATCGACGGAGGCCACCAGGAAGAGCTTGTCGGCACCCACCCACTCCATGTACAGGAAGCTGACCCGGGACACGTCGGGGTGGGCCAGCAGCGCCGTCAGCGCACGATTCCGCGCGAGGGGAGTGGCCACCTGCCCGGTGAGGAAGTCCATGTTGCGGCGGATCAGGAAGAGCGCGACGAACCCCAGCAGCAGGCCCACCAGGATCGACCCGATCGCATCCCACACCGGATTGCCCGTGATCTGGTGCAGCGCCATCGCCGACGCCGCGATCACGATGCCGATCAACGCACTGAGATCCTCCGCGAACACCGAGCGCAGCACGGGATTCGAGGTGATCCGCACGTACCGCAGCGGATGCAGGAAGCGCTCCTGCGCACCCGCCTTCGTCTGCCGCACCGCCTGCACGAAGGAGATGCTCTCCAAGACGAAGGAGATCGCCAGCACCGCGTAGCCCCAGGTGTAATCCGCCGCCACCTCGGGCGCATTGAGCGAGGTGATGCCGTGCCATACCGACACCGCGGCGCCCACACTGAACAGGCCGAAGGCCGCGAACATCGACCACACGTAGCCGCTGCGGCCGTAACCGAGCACGTGCGTGGCGTCGGCGGGCTTCTCGGCCCGCCGGGCGCCGATCAGCAGGAAGACCTCGTTGCCGGCGTCGGCCCAGGAGTGCGCCGCCTCCGCCACCATCGCGGCGGAGCCCGTGATCCCCGCGGCCACCGATTTCGCGACCGCGATGAGCACGTTCGCGGCGAGGGCCACGAGCACCGTCACCAAGCTCTCCGAGGGCGCGTCGCCGTCCGCGGCTTCGCCGGGGGAGTCGTAGATCGATCGTCCGGAATCCGCGGTCATGGTCGAATGCTACGTCGGCACTCCCGAGAACTCTGCGCGATCGCAACTCCGGGCACCACCCGATGCGGGTAGGTTCTGAATCCGTGAGGTCACCAGCGCCGGGCACGGAGATCGAGCCCACCGTTCGCAGGAAGGGGCGCCGCTACGGCGGTGCGGACGCGGAGACCCGACAGGAGGCGCGACGCACCCGGATCGAGGAGGCGGCGCTCGAACTGTTCGCCTCGCGCGGGTACCGGCACACCACCGTCTCGGCGATCTGTGAGCGCGCGCGGGTGTCCCGGCGGCACTTCTACGAACTCTTCGACGACCGCGAGGCCGTGCTGCGCCACGTCTACGACCAGATCCAGGAACGCACCCGGGAGGCGGTGCTCGCCGCGATCGGCGATCACGTCCGCGACGCCGCCGGCTCCGCGGATCGGAGCGCGATCATCGTCGCCGCGCTCGACGCCTACATCGGTGCCCTGCTCGACGATCCGCGCAGCCTGCGGGTCGGCTTCGTGGAGGTCGTCGGCGTCAGCCCCGAATTCGAACAGCACCGGCTGGGTAACCGGCGGGAGTGGGCCCAGCTCCTCCAGGGGGCCGCCGCCACCGCCGGTGCGCCGCCCACGCAGCCCTGGATGTACACCGCGTTCATCCCATCGGTGAACGAGTTCCTCATGGCCTGGTGGCAACACTCCGACGATCACACGGACCCGCACGACCTCGTCCAGATCCTCTCCTCCGTGCTCACCGCCCTGATCCGGGGCGCCGCCGGCCGCGACGACTGACCGCTACGCCACGCGGGTGCGATCAGGATTGGCGCGCACCGTTTTCAGCGACTTCTCGAGTTCCTTCTTCGAGGCGCCGTGAGCGGCCAGCCGGTTGAGCTTGTGGATCACGACGGGGCACTTCATGCACCGCGTCTTCTTACGGCAGCACTTCTTCTTGGGCTTGCTGCCCACGAGCTTGTGCGCCTTGGTCTTACCCATCTATGTAGGTTAGCGCAACCTAATGGCGAGATGCCAGCCGTCACACCCGGCGGCCACGATGCGGCTTCCCGGGGGTTGTGCCAGTAACCTGGTCACGACCAGGCGTGTGCGCACGCCCCCTTCATCGTGTCCGCGCGAGCTCGGCTCCCGCCGGCGCGGACGACCACCTCCAGGAGAACCACAGTGGCTCAGCCCAGTTTCCGCAACGTCGCCATCGTCGCGCACGTCGACCACGGGAAGACCACTCTCGTCGACGCCATGCTGCGGCAGTCGGGCGCGTTCGCAGAGCGCGAAGAGCCGACCGAGCGCGTGATGGACTCCGGTGAGCTGGAGAAGGAGAAGGGCATCACCATCCTGGCGAAGAACACGGCCGTGCACCGTGTGAACGCCGACGGCAGCACCACCGTGATCAACGTGATCGACACCCCGGGCCACGCCGACTTCGGTGGCGAGGTCGAGCGCGGCCTGTCCATGGTCGACGGTGTCGTGCTGCTGGTCGACGCCTCCGAGGGCCCGCTGCCGCAGACCCGCTTCGTGCTCCGCAAGGCGCTCGCCGCCTCGCTGCCCGTGATCCTCGTGGTGAACAAGACCGACCGCCCCGACGCCCGCATCGAGGAGGTCGTCACCGAGGCCCAGGACCTGCTGCTCGACCTCGCCTCCGATCTGTCGGACGAGGCCGCCGAGGCCGCCGAGCTCGCGCTCGAGCTCCCCGTGGTCTACGCCTCCGGCCGCGAGGGCAAGGCCAGCACCACTGCGCCCGCCAACGGCGAGGTCCCGGACGCCGAGAACCTCGACGAGCTCTTCCAGATCCTGCACGACAGCATCCCCGCCCCCAAGGGCAACGCGGACGCCCCGCTGCAGGCCCACGTCACGAACCTCGACGCCTCGGCCTTCCTCGGCCGCCTCGCGCTGGTCCGCATCCACAACGGCACCCTGCGCAAGGGCCAGACCGTGGCCTGGATGCGTGAGGTCGACGGCGAGCCCGTGATCACCAACGCGAAGGTCACCGAGTTGCTGGCCACCGAGGGTGTCCACCGCAAGCCCGCCGAGGAGGCCGTGGCCGGCGACATCGTGGCCGTCGCGGGCTTCCCCGAGATCATGATCGGCGACACCCTCGCCGACGTCGACAACCCCGTCGCCCTGCCGCGCATCACCGTCGACCAGCCCGCCATCTCGGTGACCATCGGCACCAACACCTCGCCGCTGGTCGGCAAGGTCTCGGGCCACAAGCTCACCGCTCGCATGGTGAAGTCGCGCCTCGATTCCGAGCTCATCGGCAACGTCTCGCTCAAGGTCCTCGACATCGGCAAGCCCGACCAGTGGGAGGTGCAGGGCCGCGGTGAGCTGGCGCTGGCCATCCTGGTCGAGCAGATGCGCCGCGAGGGCTTCGAGCTGACCGTGGGCAAGCCCCAGGTGGTCACGCAGAAGATCGACGGCAAGGTGCACGAGCCCTACGAGCACCTGACCATCGACGTGCCCGAGGAGTACCTCGGCTCGGTCACCCAGCTGCTGGCCAACCGCCGCGGCCGCATGGAGACCATGGCCAACCAGGGCACCGGCTGGGTCCGCATGGAGTTCGTCGTGCCCTCGCGCGGCCTGATCGGTTTCCGCACCGACTTCCTCACCGAGACCCGCGGCACCGGCATCGCCAACGCCGTCTTCCACGAGTACGCGCCGTGGGCCGGCGAGATCCGCGCCCGCCACACCGGCTCGCTGGTCTCCGACCGCCAGGGCACCGTGACCCCGTTCGCCATGATCCAGCTGGCCGACCGCGGCACCTTCTTCGTCGAGCCCGGCGCCGACACCTACGAGGGCATGGTCGTGGGCATCAACCCGCGCGCCGAGGACCTCGACATCAACGTCACCAAGGAGAAGAAGCTGACCAACATGCGTCAGTCCTCCGCCGACGTGATGGAGACCCTCGCCAAGCCCATCAAGCTGGAGCTCGAGGCGGCCATGGAGTTCTGCGCCGGCGACGAGTGCGTCGAGGTGACTCCCGAGGTTGTCCGGGTGCGTAAGGTGCACCTGAACGGCACCGAGCGCGCTCGTGAGCGCTCGCGCGCCAAGTCGCGCGACCAGTCCGCGGGCTGATCCGCCGCCCGACTACGGTGGTGTCGACGCCCCGGCCGTGAGGGTCGGGGCGACGAGCGTGCAGGAGGGAGCCGAAGGTGCGGCGACGGTCCTTGAGGGTGACGGTGACGTCCGCCCTCCTCGCGGCGACGCTCACCGGGTGCGTGGCGGACCCGCCACCCGCGGTCCCCGGCTCGGAGACCTCGGCCCCGCCGCAGGCGCCCGTGGTCAGCGGAGCCACCGTGCTCGTCGCGATCGACGGCCTCGGCGCGGGCTTCAATCCGCACCTCGCCTCCAACAGCTCGCCCGCCGCACGGGCACTGGCCGCGATGACGCTGCCCAGCGTCTTCCGCGAGGCCAAGCGGCCCGACGGCCGCGTCGAGCTGGAGCAGAACACCGATCTGGTGCCCACGATCGAGCAGCCCACGCCCAAGCAGATCGTGTACACCATCCGGCAGGACGCCCAGTGGTCCGACGGTGCGCCGATCGCCGCGGAGGACTTCGTCTACCTGTGGGAGTCGATGATCACCGCCCCCGACACGGTCGGGTCGGCGCCGTACCGGCAGATCGAGTCGGTGCAGTCGGGCGCGGGCGGCAAGCGGGTGATCGTGACCCTCAAGGACGAACTGCCGGGCTGGCGCACCCTGTTCCAGAACCTGCTTCCCAGTCACCTCGTGAAGGGCTCGCCGGGCGGTTTCAACGGCGCCATGCGCGACCGGATCCCCGCCTCGGGCGCCGGCTACCTGGTCAAGAAGGTCGACGTCGCGCGCGATGAGGTCACCCTCGAACGCAACGACCGCTACTGGATGAACCCGTCCCGGGTGGAGCGCGTGGTGCTCCGCAAGGGCGGCAGCGACGCCCAGCTCGCGAACTCCGTGCGCACCGGCGACGTCCAGGTGGTGGCCGTGCACGGCGGACCGTCCTTGCTCGCGCAACTGACCTCGATCTACCAGGTCCGGGCCGCGGAACAGCCCGCGCCGCGCACCCTGTCGCTCACATTGAACACCCGGTCGCCCTTCCTCACCGACGGTGCGGTGCGCCGCGCCCTGCTCGACGCGGTGAACGTGGATCTGCTCACCACGGTGGGGTCCAGCGGCGACACCGTGCGCCCGGCGCGAGCCCAGGTGCTGGCTCCGTCGGACCCCGGTTACGCGCCCACGATGCCGGTTCCGCCCGCGCCCGCCGACGCCAAGCGGCGGCTGGAGCAGGTGCTCGCCGGTGCCGGGTACACGCTGCAGAACGCCGCCATCCCGCCCAGCCAGAGCGTGCCGCCGACCCCCGCGCCGGCGCCCGTGACACCCGCCTCGCCGGTCCCGCCCACCAGCTCCGATCCGTCGGCACTGCCGGTCCCGCCGTCACCGTCGCCGGGCCAGAACGTGCAGCAGTACGTGCGCGACGGGGTGCCCATGTTCCTGCGGATCGGCGTCCCGCAGGGCAGTCAGGAGGCCTTCGCCGTCGCCAGCAACCTGACCGATCAGCTGCGCGCCATGGGCGTCTTCGCCTCGGTCGTGATCCGCGAACCGCAGGTGCTCGCCGGGACCGCGCTGCTCGACGGGTCGGTCGACGCGGTGGTCGGATGGTCCGGACTGGCTCCCACCCCGGTGGAGCGGTTGGCGAGCCGGGTGGAGTGCCCGACACCGTCGGCGTCGAGCGGCGTGACGGTGACCGCGACCCCGAGCGCGCGGCCCTCGATCAGCACCGACCCGCAGGCCACCACCGTGGGCGGCAACCTCGCCGGCCTGTGCGATCCCGAGCTCCAGGGCCTCGCGCTCGACGGGCTGCGGGGCGGCCCCATCGACCTCGGCGCGATCGACGCCGCGCTGTGGTCCAAGGCCACCGTGCTGCCGATCCTGCAGGACATGACCCTGTCGGCGGTCAGCCCCACCGTGCAGGGCGTCACGCTCGACGGTCCGCCCGTGGACGGCGTTTTCACCGGGGTCGAGCGCTGGGAGCGCACCAAGTGACCAGGCGCCTGCTCCTGGTGCACGCGCATCCCGACGACGAGACGATCACCACCGGCGGCACCATCGCCCGCTATCTGGCCGAGGGCGCCGAGGTCACCGTGGTGACCTGCACGCTCGGTGAGGAGGGCGAGGTGATGGACCCGCCCTACGCGCAGCTGGTCGCCGATCAGGCGGATCAGTTGGGCGGCTACCGGATCGGTGAGATCACCGCCGCCCTCGCCGCCCTCAGTGCCCCCGGCGGGCCCGTGCTGCGGCCGCGGTTCCTGGGCGGCGCGGGGCGCTGGCGCGACTCCGGGATGGCCGGGACACCCGCGGCCGAGCATCCCCGCGCCTTCGCGACGGCCGCCGCCGGAAGTGCGCCAGTGGCGGCGCTCGCCGAGATCATCCGCGCGGTGCGCCCGCAGGTGGTGGTGACCTACGACGAGGTGGGCGGCTACGGCCATCCCGACCACATCGCCGCGCACACCGTGACCACCGCGGCCGTCGCCGCGGCTGCGCAGCCCGGCGGCTCCAGCGAGCCCTGGGAAGTCGCGAAGCTGTACTGGACGGTGGCCGCCCGTCGGCAGATCGACGACGGTGTCGCCGCGCTCGCGGGCGCCGACCTCCCGCAGGACTGGCGGATCCCGGACAGCGCGTCCCTGCCCGCCCACGAGGACGCCGCCGTCACCACCCGCATCGACGTCTCGGCCGTGGCCGAGCGCAAGATCGCCGCGCTGCGCGCGCACGCCACCCAGCTCACCGTCTCGGACGACGGGACCGCCCTCGCGCTCACCAACCTCATCGCGCAGCCGATCCTCACCGAAGAGGCCTTCATCCTGGTGCACGGAACGGCCGCACCCGGCGCCGACGGAGTCGAGCGGGACCTGTTCGCGGGGCTGCCGTGAACGACGCCCTTGATGTGCTCGCGTACATCGCCGCCGCCATCGGCGGCGCGGTGTGCGCGGTGGGCGCCACGATGTACCTGTACCTCTACGTGGGCGCCGTGCCCCTGCCGATCTCGGCGATCGGCTTCGGGGCGCTGCTGGCCGGGATCTCCGTCGCCTGCCGGCGGCTCGGGGGAGAGGCGCGTTTCGCTGCGATCCCGGTGATCGCATTCCTCGTCGTGGTGGTCGTCTTCCTGCTCGGAGGACCCGGGAACAGCATCATGTACACCGACTGGCGACTGCCGCTTCTGCTCGTTTGCGGAATCGGAATGCCGGTTGTAGCCGGATACCTGGCATCATCGGATGAGTGACGGACGCTGACACGCCGACTCCCGCGCTTCTGCCGATGCCCTCGGTCCCGAAGCGAACGGCGGAGCCGTACCAACCGACCCCCTCCGCGATGCGCCGTGCCCTGCGCCGCGCGCGCGACGGAGCCACCCTCAACGTGGACGAGGCGCAGGTCCTGCTCGCCGCCCGCGGCGACGATCTGACCGACCTGTGCCTCTCGGCGGCCCGGGTCCGCGACGCCGGGCTGCGCGACGCCGGTCTCGTCGACGACGCCGGCGTGGGCCAGGTGACCTACTCCAAGAGCGTCTTCATCCCGCTCACCCGCCTGTGCCGCGACCGGTGCCATTACTGCACCTTCGTCACGGTCCCGGGCAAACTGGCCGCCGAGGGCCACGGCGCCTTCCTCGAACCCGACGAGGTGCTCGACATCGCGCGGCGCGGCGCGGAGTTGGGCTGCCAGGAGGCGCTCTTCACGCTCGGCGACCGTCCGGAGGACCGCTGGGAGGCGGCGCGGGTCTGGCTCGACGAGCGCGGCTACGACTCCACGCTGGACTACGTGCGCGCCATGTCGATCCGCGTGCTGGAGGAGACCGGCCTGCTGCCGCACCTGAACCCCGGCGTCACCAGCTGGGAGGAGCTCACGCGCCTCAAGCCGGTCTCGGCGTCGATGGGCATGATGCTCGAGACCACCTCGGAGCGGCTGTTCACCGAGAAGGGGCAGGCGCACTACGGATCGCCCGACAAGGACCCGGCCGTGCGGCTGCGGGTGCTGCAGGACGCCGGCCGCCTCTCCGTGCCGTACACCACCGGACTGCTGGTGGGGATCGGCGAGAACGAGCGTGAACGCGCCGAGTCGATCCTCGCCATCCGCAAGGTGCACAAGGCCTTCGGACACATCCAAGAGGTGATCATCCAGAACTTCCGTGCGAAGCCGGATACGGCGATGCGGAACGTGGCCGATCTCGGGCTCGACGAGTACCGCGCGACCATCGCCGTCACCCGCCTCGTGCTCGGACCCAAGATGCGCGTGCAGGCGCCGCCGAACCTCGTCTCCGGCGAGGAGTGCCGCCTGCTGCTGGAGGCGGGTATCGACGACTGGGGCGGCGTTTCGCCCGTCACCCCGGATCACGTGAACCCCGAACGGCCCTGGCCGGACCTCGATGCGCTCCGGAACCTCACCGCCGAAGCGGGTTTCGGATTGCAGCAGCGCCTCGCGGTGCACCCGGAGTACGTGCGCGCGGGCAGCCCGTGGATCGATCCCCGGGTCTCGCCGCACGTCACGGCCCTGTCCGATCCGGCCACCGGCCTCGCGAACCCCGAGGCCTTCCCCGTGGGCATCCCGTGGCAGGAGCCGGACGAGGAGTGGGCGTCGTCGGGCCGCGTGGACCTCAACACCGCCATCGACACCGACGGCCGGAACACCGAGACCCGCTCCGATCTGGGATCCGCCTTCGGTGACTGGGAATCCGTGCGCGAACAGGTGCTCTCGCTGTCGGCGCCGGAGAAGGTGGAGTCCGATGTGCTGTCCGCGTTGCGGGCGGCGGAGAAGAACCCGGGCGGGCTGTCCGACGATCAGTACCGGGCGCTGGCCTACGCCGAGGGCGACGGCCTGGAAGCCCTGGTGGCCCTTGCCGATCAGCTGCGCAAGGACACCGTCGGCGAGACCGTGACCTACGTGGTCAACCGGAACATCAACTTCACCAACATCTGCTACACCGGCTGCCGGTTCTGTGCCTTCGCGCAGCGCAAGGGCGACGCCGATGCCTTCACCCTGTCGATGAAGGAGGTGGCCGACCGCGCCGAGGAGGCGTGGCAGGTGGGCGCCACCGAGGTCTGCATGCAGGGCGGTATCGACCCCGATCTGCCGGCCACCGGCTACGCCGATCTGGTGCGCGCGGTGAAGCAGCGGGTGCCGGGGATGCACGTGCACGCCTTCAGTCCGATGGAGATCGTCAACGGCGCGGCGCGCTCCGGCGAGTCGGTGCGGGACTGGCTGATCGGCCTGCGGGAGGCGGGTCTGGACACCATCCCCGGCACCGCGGCCGAGATCCTCGACGACGAGGTGCGGTGGGTGCTCACCAAGGGCAAGCTGCCCACGTCGGCGTGGATCGACGTGGTGACCACCGCCCACGAGGTGGGGATCCGCTCCAGCTCGACGATGATGTACGGCCACGTCGACAATCCGGCGCACTGGGTGACGCACCTGAACGTGCTCAAGGGCATCCAGGACCGCACCGGCGGCTTCACCGAGTTCGTGCCGCTGCCCTTCGTGCACCAGAGCGCCCCGCTGTACCTCGCGGGCGCCGCCCGTCCCGGGCCCACCAAGCGCGACAACCGCGCGGTGCACGCCCTGGCGCGGGTGATGTTGCACGGCCGTATCGAGCACATCCAGACGTCATGGGTGAAACTGGGTACCGCGGGCACCCAGGCCATGCTGCAGGGCGGCGCGAACGACCTGGGCGGCACGCTCATGGAGGAGACGATCTCCCGGATGGCGGGTTCGTCGCACGGATCGGAGAAGACGGTGGCTGAATTGCACGCGATCGCCAACGGCATCGGGCGCCCGGCGCGCGAGCGCACCACGACGCACGCCCAGCGGGGTGCCGCGTGAACGCGCTGGAGCCGCAGGGCGGCGCGGTGACCGGTGATGTCACCGATCTGGAGTTGGCGCGCACGGTCGGCGTCTTCGTCACCGTGACCCGTCCCGCGGTGGTGAGCGCGCGTTTCGTCTCCACGCTGGCGGGGCTCACCCCGATCCCGGTTGTCAACGGCTACCTGCGCCGCGACTCCGACGGGCGTTCGCGCTGGTGGGTGATCCCGGTCGGCGCCGTGACCACGGTCGCCGTGGCATGGCCGAACGCGCTGGGATTCGTGGCCCGCGTGCTGCCGCTGCAGCCGTACCTGGGGTTCGCCAACCAGACCATCGTGGTGGTCGGCGTGGCGGGCGAGCACGGCATCACCGAGATGTCGGAGCAGATCGACCTGGTGGCCCGTGTGCTCGCCCGACGGCAGATCGACGCCCGCTCGCTGCTCGGCGAGAATCCCGGGTGGAACGAGCTGGTGCCCGTCCGCGAGACCACAGATCGGCTCCGCGGCGGCATCGGCTCCGCGATCGGTGCCGTGCGCGAGGTGGTGCACACCGTGAAGTCGGCGCGCTCGGCGCTCGACGCGCGGCCGCGTCCCGCCTCCACCTTCGACAAACTCAGCAAGCTGCCCGTGGTCGGCGCGTTCGCCGGCTACGTGGGCGAGTTCGCGACGCTGCGCACCGTCGAATCCCGCGCCTCGGACGGTGCGAAGATCCTCGGCCTGGAGGCCGTGCTCTCCGGCTCCTCCACTGCGGTGGAGCCGGAGAAGGACTGACTCAGGAGATCAGGCCGACGACGGTGGCGCTGAGGAACGAGACCAGCGTGGCACCGTAGAGCAGCTTGAGGCCGAACTTGGCGATCTGGTCGCCCTGATCGGGTGCCAGCGACTTGGCGGCGCCGGCGATGATGCCGATCGAGCTGAAGTTGGCGAAGGAGACCAGGAAGGTCTGCACGATCGCGGTCGCGCGTTCGCTCAGCACCACCGCGCCCTCGCCGGACGGGTTCTGCGGTGTGAACGACATCATCGCCACGAACTCGTTGCTCACCAGCTTGGTGGCCATGATCTGGCCCGCCTGCACGCACTCGCCCCACGGGACGCCGGTGAGCCACGCCAAGGGCGCGAAGACGTGTCCCAGCACCTCCTGGAAGGTGGTGCCGCCGAAGACCCAGGCGAACAGGCCGTTGACGAGGGCGAGCAGGGCGACGAAGCCGATCAGCATGGCCGCCACCGTGAGCGCGACCTTGGCGCCGTCCATGATGTACTCGCCGAGCATCTCGAAGAAGGACTGCTTCTTCTGCTCCGGTGCGGCGAAGACATCGTCCTCGGGCGCCACCTCGTAGGGGTTGAGCAGCGAGACCACGATGAAGGCGCCGAACAGGTTGAGCACGATGGCGGCCACCACGTACCGCGGTTCGATCATCGTCATGTAGGCACCGACGATCGACATCGACACCGTCGACATCGCCGACGCGGACAGCGTGTACAGGCGGTTCGGCGGGAGAGTCGGCAGGATCTTCTTGATCGCGATGAAGTTCTCCGACTGGCCGATGATGGCCGAGCTCACCGAGTTGAAGGACTCCAACTTCGGCATGCCCGTGATCTTCGACAGCGCGAGGCCGAGGTACTTGATGATCAGCGGCAGCAGCTTGGTGAACTGCAGGATGCCGATGAGTGAGGAGACCACGATGATCGGCAACAGCACGTTCATGAAGAACGGCACGCCGAACTCGTCCGTCTTGTAGTCGACGAGGCCGCCGAAGACGAACGTGGTGCCCTCGCGGGCGAACGCGAGCAGATTCTTGAAGCCGCGTGCGAGCCAGTCGATCACGGTCTGACCGACCGGAGTCTTGAGCATGACCAGGCCCAGGACGAATTGGATCGCGATCATCCCGAGGATGTACGGCGCCTTCTTCTTGAGCATGGCGACGTTTCGCGTAGGCAGGTACGCGAGCAGGAGGAACACGATGAGACCGAACACACCGACGATTACGTGCACCGGTGAATGAAATCACACGTCGGCAGGTTAGGCGACACTTCTTTGTGACTTGTTCCAGCGGCCAGGAATACTGTCGGTAGGTCTCGACGTGTCCGAAGGAGTGATCAGGTGACGTACACCATCGCAGAGCCCTGTGTGGATGTGCTCGACAAGGCGTGCATCGAGGAGTGCCCGGTCGACTGTATCTATGAGGGCAACCGGATGCTGTACATCCAGCCGGACGAGTGCGTCGACTGCGGTGCGTGCGAGCCGGTGTGCCCCGTCGAGGCGATCTTCTACGAGGACGACGTCCCCGACGAGTGGTCCGAGTACGTGACCGCCAACATCGATTTCTTCAACGAGGTCGGCTCGCCCGGCGGCGCCGCCAAGACCGGCAAGATCGATTACGATCACCCGTTCATCAAGGCCCTGCCGCCGATGAACACCGAGCACTAGCGTGCCGCGCATTCCGCTCGCCTCCCGGCTGCCCGACTTCCCCTGGGACACTCTGGCCGCCGCGAAGGCGCGGGCGGCGGCGCATCCGGACGGGATCGTCGACCTGAGTGTCGGCACCCCCGTCGATCCGGTCGCCGAGCCGATCCGTCGGGCCCTGTACGAGGGTTCGGCCTTCCCGGGGTACCCGGCCACCATCGGCACCCCGGAACTCCGCCAGGCGGCCGCTGGCGCTCTGGAACGGCGGTACCGTTCCGTGGCACTGCCCGAGTCGGCCATCCTGCCGGTGATCGGCACGAAGGAGGCCATCGCGCAGCTGCCCTCGGGTCTCGGCCTCGGCGCCGGCGACACGGTGGTGATCCCCGAGGTCGCGTACCCCACCTACGAGGTGGGTGCGCTGCTGGCCGGAGCGACGCCGGTACGGGCCGACGGGACCGCCCAGCTCGGCCCCGAGAACCCGGCCCTGGTCTTCGTGAACTCGCCGTCGAATCCCACCGGCAAGGTGCTGGGCGTCGATCACCTGCGCAAGGTGGTGCAGTGGGCCCGTGAGCGCGATGTGATCGTGGCCTCCGACGAGTGCTACCTCGGATTGGCCTGGGACGCCGAGCCCGTCTCGATCCTCGATCCGCGGGTGTCCGACGGCGATCTCACCGGACTCATCGCGATCCACTCGTTGTCGAAGACCTCGAACCTGGCCTCGTACCGGGCGGGCTTCTTCGCGGGCGATCCGCAGCTGATCGCCGATCTGGCCGCGGTGCGCAAGCACGCCGGCGCGATCGTCCCGTTCCCGGTGCAGGCCGCGATGACCTACGCCCTGTCGGTGGACGAGCACGAGGCGGAGCAGCGCGCTCGCTACGCCGCCCGCCGCTCGGTGCTGCTGGACGCGGTGCGCGGCGCGGACTTCACGGTGGACGATTCGGAGGCCGGGCTGTACCTCTGGTCCACCCGCGACGAGGCCTGCCGGGACACCGTGGACTGGTTCGCCGAGCGGGGAATCCTGGTGGCGCCCGGCGAGTTCTACGGCCCGCGGGGCGCACGGCACGTGCGGATCGCGCTCACGGCCACCGACGAGCGCATCGCCGCCGCGGCGCAGCGCCTGTCCTGATGACCATCTCGGGGGTCTCCGCCGCCTGGCGGCCGGAGATCGCCCGCATGCTGGAGCAGGCGGCACGAGCGGGGGAGATCTCCTTCACCGAGGTGGTCGCCGAGAACCTCGATCCCTCGGCCCTGCCCGCGGATCTGCTCACGCTGGCAGGCCTGGGGGTCACGGTGATCCCGCACGGTGTGACACTGGGGCTCGCGGGCGCCGATCTGCCCGATCCGGAGCGGTTGCGGCGCCTCGCCGATCTCGCGGTCGCGTTCGACGCACCGCTGGTGAGCGAGCACGTGGCCTTCGTCCGGGCGGGCGAGGTGGGCACCGACGACGAGGAGGGCCCGCACGCCGCGGTGCTGGAGGCCGGACATCTGATGCCGGCGCCGCGCACGGCCGAATCCCTCGCCGTGCTGGTGGAGAACGTGCGCGCGGCGCAGGCGGCGCTGCCGGTGCCCCTGGCGCTGGAGAACATCGCGGCCCTGTTCGCCTGGCCCGAGGACGATTACGACGAGCCCACCTACCTGCGGGAACTGGTCGACCGCACGGGGGTGGGCCTGGTGCTCGACCTGGCGAACCTGTACGCCTCGTGCCTGGCGCGGGGGCTCGATCCGCTCGCTGAGCTGCGCCGATACCCGCTCGATGCGGTGGCCTACGTGCACATCGCGGGTGGCCGGTTCGACGGTGAGCTGTATCTCGACACCCACGCCGACCCGATTCGTCCGGAAGTTCTGGAACTGCTGGCCGCCTGGCGAGATTCACAGCCTGCTCTTGGGTGTGTTTCCGCAGGTCAGGGCGATGTTCCCGGAGTGTTGCTGGAACGAGATGAATCCGTGATCGAATCCGCCGTCCGGCACGAGATGCTAACGCTGCGAGAGGTTCTCGCTATCGACTGACGGAGGTGCTGACATGAGCGCTCTCTTCGTTGTTGTGCCGGTTCTCCTCGTCACCGCGTTCGCGGTGACCGCTGTGGTGGCACTGGCAGTGACCCGAACACCCAAGAGTGTCAAGAAGGCTCGGCGTGCCGCGAAGCTCGGAGCCGGCGGCGACGGCGTGGCCTGGATGTTCGGTGGCGGTGACTCCGGCGGGCACTCCGGTGGCGGCCACTCCTGCGGCGGTGGAAGCTCCTGCGGTGGTGGCGGAGGTTGCGGTGGTGGCGGCGGCGGGTGCTGACCCGATAGGTCGATACTGTGAACCGGGAGGTACCTAAATGGAGATCTTCGCAATCATCGTGGTGGTACTGCTCGTGGTCGGGCTCGTATCCGCGACCTCGGGCGGGAACAAGGGCAAGGGCGGCAAGCGTCGTCGCTCCGGCGGAGGCTCGTCGAGCAGTGATTCCTCCTCGTCGTGGTTCTTCGCCGGCGGCAGTGCCGGTGCCGCGGACTCCGCCCATCACGGGCACGACACGGGAACGAACTGCAGCGCGAGCAACTGCAGTGCGAGCAGCTGCAGTTCGAGCAGCTGCGGCGGGTCCAGCAGCTGCAGCTCCAGCAGTTCGAGCAGCTGTGGTTCCTCCTGAGGCGCGCGAGCGCCTGCGCCGGCGTCAGGCCGATGTGCTCGACGACCTGTTGTCGGGTCGCGTGCCGCGCGGATTCGATTCCCGTGGAGCGGCTTTGACGTCCAGAGTGCTCGCCGTCAAGCGCGCGGGTTCGGCCGGCCGGGCGTGCCCGCAGTTGCGGTCGCTCCCCACCTGGCCGCATGGCTTCCTCGACTACGCGGCGGGCCACCCGAAGGCCGACTGCTCCGCCCACGATGCGCGGGCCTACATCGCCTGGCTGCGCGCCGAGGGCAGCGCGGATGAGCGGGCGTGGGTGGCCGTCGAGACCGTCCGCAGCGGCGCGCGGCGATGGGCGATCTCCCGGGGCCGGCCGGTGGTCCGCGTCGGTGGCCGCGTCTTCGGCGCGCGGTGACGCCGGCGCACCCGACCCGCGCCGCGATGATTGATGCGGTGAACGCCGGCCCATCCAGTACGCTATTGCAAAGTTTACGTCGTTACGGTTGGTCGAGGTGTTGAGCGTGTGGGACCGGGGAGTTCGCCCGATGGTGGTCATGGTGCTGGCGGTGCTGCTGGCCGGAGCCGGGCTGTGGTTCGCGGAGGCGAAGCTGCTGCAGAGCCGACCGGACATCGGCGGGCGCGCCGTCGCGGCACACGACCTGCCGCTGGGCAGCCTGGTCGGCCTCACCGTCTCGGAGGCCATGGATGTGATCGGCGCCCCGAGTGAGCACATCGCCGCGGAGCCACGGATCGTCCCGTTGAACGCCCGGACCCGGGTTGCGACGGCGCACATCTCCGCGGCGTGTTTCACGCCGCAGACCCGGCAACTGTCGATCGAGGTCGCCAATCGCGATCAGTTGTCCTCCGACGACTGGCGCAGCGCCAAGCGGGGTGACGCCCCGTACCGGGTCGACCGACTCCGGAAGGTGACCCGCTGCACCGTCACATCGCCGGTGGGCCTGGTCCCGATCAGCGCGTGACGCGCAGCCTCAGTTCTTGTGCAGGGCGGCGTTGAGCTCGACGCCCTCGCTCTTCCACGGCACCACCTCGACGGCGCCGGTCACCGAGTTCCGCCGGAACAGCAGGTTCGATCGTCCTGCCAGCTCGCGGGCCTTGATCTGGGTGCCGTCGGGGCCGGTGACCTTGGTGCCGGCGGTGAGGTAGAGCCCCGCCTCCAGCACGCAGTCGTCGCCGAGCGGGATGCCCAGGCCGGAGTTCGCGCCCAGCAGGCAGCGCTCACCGAGCTTGATGATCTCCTTGCCGCCACCGGACAGGGTGCCCATGGTGGACGCGCCGCCGCCCACGTCGGAGTGATCGCCGATCACCACGCCTGCGGAGATGCGGCCCTCGACCATCGCGGTACCGAGCGTCCCGGCGTTGAAGTTCACGAAGCCCTCGTGCATCACGGTGGTGCCCTCGGCGAGGTGGGCGCCGAGCCGCACGCGGTCGGCGTCGCCGATGCGCACGCCGGTGGGCAGCACGTAGTCCACCATGCGCGGGAACTTGTCCAGCGAGTACACGGTCACCTGGCCGCGCTTGCGCAGCGCCGCGCGCACCAGCTCGAACCCGGCGGGGGAGCACGGGCCGAAGTTCGTCCACACCACGTTCGCCAGCAGCCCGAACTGGCCGTCCAGGCTCAGCCCGTGCGGCTGCACGAGCCGGTGGCTCAGCAGGTGCAGGCGCAGGTACACGTCGTGGGCGTCGGCCGGCGCGGCGGAGAGGTCGGCGATCGTGGTCTTCACGACGACCACGCGTACCTTGCGATCGGCATCGGTTCCCGCGAGCGCGGTGAGCTCCGCGGGGGCGCCGGCGGGATCCTGTTCGGTCCCGGTCGTGCCCGCACCGTCGGTCAGCTCCGGCGCGGGGAACCAGGTGTCGAGCACCGTTCCGTCGTCGGTGATGGTGGCCAGTCCGTATGCAACAGCTCCGCGATTCGTCACCCGCTCAGCGTACTGGGAGGGGTGATCCGGGCGCGGCCCCAGGCGAGGCGCGCGAGCGTGCCGGGTGCCGACGGCGGCCTCGTGCTGCGAGATCGAGAAGTTCGGATACCGTGCGTTGAGTGACCACGACCCTCGACCCGGCCAAGCTCGCCAACCGCATCGACGACGCCGTCGACGATGGAGACCTCACCGAGGTCTCGTCGCTGATCGCACCGTTGAACTCGCATGATCTCGCCGATGTCCTGGAACGCCTGAACCGCAAGGACCGCGCCGTCGTCTTCCGGCTGCTCGCGAAGGACGAGGCGCTCTCCGTCTTCGAATCGCTCGATGCGCCGCTGCAGGGCGAGCTGATCCACGACCTCCAGGACGAGCAGGTCACCGGCCTGTTCGCCGAACTCGACCCGGACGATCGGGTGACGTTGCTCGACGAGCTCCCGGCCACCGTCGCCGCCCGGCTGCTGCAGGGCCTCCCCGAGAGCGAACACGCCGCCACCGCGGCGCTGCTCGGGTATCCGCAGGGTTCGGTCGGCCGCGAGATGACGCCCGAGTTCGTCTCGGTCCACCCCGAGGACACCGCCGAGCAGGCGCTGGCGGAGGTCCGGGCCCACATCGACGAGGTGGAGACCATCTACGGCATCCCCGTGGTGGGACCGGGCCGGATCCTGGTGGGCATCGTCGGGCTCCGCGGCCTGATGCGCAGCGCCCCCGAGACGCCGGTCCGCGACATCATGAACATCGCCGGCACCGCGAACGCCCGGGAGTCGGCCGAGGACGCCGCCCGACGGTGCGCCGAACAGCGCCTGCTGGTGATGCCCATCGTCGACGATGAGCACCGGCTGGTGGGCATCCTCACGGTCGACGACGCCCTGCGCATCCTCGAGGAGGCGGAGAGCGAGGACGCGGCGCGCCAGGGCGGTGTGGAGCCGCTGAACCGGCCGTACCTCTCGACTCCGGTGCGCACGCTGGTGCGTTCGCGCGTGGTGTGGCTGCTGGTGCTCGCGATCGGCGCGACGCTCACCGTGAAGGTGCTGTCGGTCTTCGAGGACAGCCTGCAGGAGATGGTGGTGCTCTCGCTGTTCGTGCCGCTCATCATCGGCACCGGCGGGAACACCGGCAACCAGGCCGCCACCACCGTGACCCGCGCGCTCGCCCTCGGCGACATCACCACCCGCGACGTGATGCGCGTGCTGGGCCGGGAGATCCGCGTGGGCGCCACCCTGGGCCTGATCCTCGGCGGCCTCGGCACCGTGATCGCCGGCGTGCTGTTCGGCACCGACGTGGGCCTGGTGATCGGCGCCACCCTGTTCGGCGTGTGCACCATGTCGGCCACCGTCGGCGGCCTCATGCCGATCGTCGCGAAATCGATCGGCGTCGACCCCGCGGTCTTCTCCAACCCGTTCATCAGCACCTTCGTCGATGCGACGGGCCTGATCCTGTACTTCCTCATCGCCAAGGCGATCCTCGGGATCTGAGCACTACCCTGAGGGGGTGACTCTCGAACTCGCCGCCGACCCGATCGACCTCACCGCCGCGCTGGTGGACATCCCCAGCGTCAGCCACGACGAGGAACGCATCGCGAACGAGGTGGAGGCAGCGCTGCGCGCGCTGGCGGGTTTCGAGGTGCTCCGCGTGGGCAACAACGTGCTGGCCCGCACCGATCGCGGACTGCCGCAACGGGTGATGTTGGCCGGTCACCTCGACACCGTGCCGATCGCCGATAACGTGCCCAGCCGCCTCGAGGGCGGCGTGCTGCACGGTTGCGGCACCGTGGACATGAAGAGCGGGGACGCCGTCTTCCTGCACCTGGCCGCCACGATGGCCGAACCGGCCTACGATCTGACGCTGATCTTCTACGAATGCGAGGAGATCTCCTCGGAGTTCAACGGCCTGGGCCGGATCGAGCGCGAACTGCCGCAGTGGCTGCAGGCCGATGTCGCGATCCTCGGCGAGCCCTCGGGTGGGCTCATCGAAGCGGGCTGCCAGGGCACCATCCGGCTGCGGATCAGCGCGTCCGGGACGCGTGCGCACAGTGCCCGGTCGTGGCTGGGCGACAACGCGATCCACAAGCTCGGCCCGCTCCTCACCGCGCTCCAGGGGTACACCGCGCGCACCGTCGACATCGACGGCTGCGAGTACCGCGAGGGCCTCTCGGCGGTGAAGATCTCCGGCGGCGTCGCGGGCAACGTGGTGCCCGACGAGGCCTTCGTCGACGTCAACTTCCGGTTCGCGCCGGACCGCACCGTCGACGAGGCGGTGGCGCACGTCCGTGAGGTGCTCGCCGCTCCCATCGCCGACGGCGGGCTCACCGTCGAGATCACCGACGCCGCGCCCGGTGCCCTGCCCGGTCTCGCGGCCCCCGCGGCGGCGAAGCTGGTCGCGGCGGCCGGCGGCCGGTTCCGCGCCAAGTACGGGTGGACCGATGTCTCGCGCTTCGCCGCGCTCGGGATTCCGGCGGTGAACTTCGGCCCGGGCGATCCGAACTACGCCCACAAGCGCGACGAACAGGTCGAGACGGCGCAGATCACCGAGGTGGCCGCCGTGCTGCGCGCCTTCCTCGCTGGGTAGGTTGTGCGTCATGGTCGCCGATAAGAAGCCCTCCGAGGAGCATTACCTGCGCTACCGCGGCCCCGTCCGGGTCCAGGGCGCCGCCGCCACCGAGTCATCGACCACCGATCAGCGTCTCCTCGAGAACGCGGACGACGCCGACTGGTTGCACCGCGACCCCTGGCGAGTGATGCGCATCCAGGCCGAGTTCGTCGAGGGCTTCGGGGCGCTCGCCGAACTGCCCACCGCCGTCACGGTCTTCGGGTCGGCGCGCACCAAGCGCGACTCCGCCGAGTACGCGCTCGGCCGCGAGCTCGGTGCGGGTCTGGCGCGGGCCGGTTTCGCCGTGATCACCGGCGGCGGCCCCGGGGCGATGGAGGCCGCGAACCGCGGCGCCAAGGACGCCGACGGACTGTCCGTGGGCCTCGGCATCGAGCTGCCCTTCGAACAGGGCCTCAACGACTGGGTCGACCTCGGCATCAACTTCCGCTACTTCTTCGTGCGCAAGACGATGTTCGTGAAGTACTCGCAGGCCTTCGTGTGCCTGCCCGGCGGCTTCGGCACGCTGGACGAACTGTTCGAGGCGCTCACCCTGGTGCAGACCCGGAAGGTGACGCGCTTCCCGATCGTGCTGCTGGGGTCGGCGTACTGGGGCGGCCTCGTCGACTGGATCCGTGGCACGCTCACCGACGAGGGCATGATCTCGCCGGGAGACGGCGAGCTGATCACCGTCACCGATTCGGTCGACGAGGCGATCGACATCATCGTGGCGGCCCACAAGGCGCTCGACGCCGAAACCCACGAGGAGAACCGCCTGTGACGGCCATCGCCGTGTTCTGCGCCTCACGCGCCGTCCCCGACGAGTACATCCGGCTGGCCCACGAGGTGGGAGCCGGCATCGCCGCCGGCGGCGACACCCTGGTGTGGGGCGGCGGCCACGTCTCGATGATGGGCGCCGTCGCGCAGTCCGCCCGCGACGGCGGCGCACACACCCTCGGGGTGATCCCGACGGCGCTGGTCGACCGGGAGGTGGCCGACCACGGCGCCGACGAGCTGCTGGTGGTGGACACGATGCGCGAGCGCAAGCAGCTCATGGACGACAACGCCGAGGCCTTCCTGGTGCTCCCCGGCGGCGTGGGCACGCTGGAGGAGTTCTTCGAGGCGTGGACCGCGGGCTATCTGGCGATGCACGACAAGCCCGTGGTGGTGCTCGATCACGACGGTTTCTACGCCCCACTGCTGGACTGGATCGACCAGCTCGCGGCGCGCGGATTCGTCGGTGACGCGGCCCTGGCCCGATTGCACCGTGCGACCGGCGTCACCGACGCGCTCGACGCCTGCCGGGGCCGGACAACCCCCGGGTAAGATCGCGGCCGTGAATTCCGCGCACAAGAACACCACCGTCGGACTGACCGATCTGGCCAAGGGCATCCGGCTGCTGGTGCCGGATCTGCCGCTCCTGGTCAAGGAGGGGCCGTCCATCCTGCTGCGGTCGCAGAACAGCAAGGAGACCATCGGCACGGTGTTCCAGAAGCGCGCCGCGAAGAACCCTTCGCGCGACTTCCTGCGGTTCCACGGCGAGGGCATCAGCTACGGCGAGGCCAACGCCACCGTGAACACCTACGCGCGGGTGCTGCAGCAGCGCGGCGTCAAGGTGGGCGATGTGGTGGGCGTGGTCATGCACAACCACCCGCAGATGGTGCTGGTGATGCTGGCCATCGTGAAGGTGGGCGCCACCGCCGGCCTGGTGAACTACAACCAGCGCGGCTCCGTGCTGGCGCACAGCCTGAACATCCTGGACACCGGCACGATCGTCACCGACGAGGAGGACCTCGAGGCCTTCGACTCGCTGGACGCGGCGGATAAGCCGGCCGACGGGGTGCTGCTCACCGTCGAGGATCTCGCCAAGCAGGCCCGCGAGGTGCGCACGCAGGATCCGTCGGCCATCGAGAACCCCGCCGTCACCGCGACGCTGCCGGCGAGCACCCGCGCCTTCTACGTCTTCACCTCGGGCACCACCGGGATGCCCAAGGCGTCGATCATGACCCACTACCGCTGGCTCAAGGGCATGTCGGGCTTCGGTGCGACCGCCGTCCGGATGCGCGGCGACGACGTCATGTACTGCCCACTTCCGCTGTACCACAACAACGCTGCGCTCGTCGCCCTCGGCTCGGTGCTGGTCTCGGGTGCCACGCTGGCGGTGGGCCGCAAGTTCTCGGCGTCGAAGTTCTGGGACGAGGCCAACGAGAACTCGGCCACGATGTTCATCTACATCGGCGAGATCTGCCGGTACCTGCTCAACCAGCCGGCCAAGCCCAGCGACCGGTCGAACACCATCCGCGTCGCGGCCGGCAACGGCATGCGGCCCGAGATCTGGAGCGAGTTCCAGGAGCGCTTCGGCATCGAGCGGATCATGGAGTTCTACGCGGCCAGCGAGACCAACATCGCCTTCGTCAACGTCTTCAACATCGAGGGCACCGTGGGCCTGTGCCCACTGCCGCACGCCGTGGTCGAGTACGACATCGATACCGCCGGCCCGCTGCGCGACGCCAAGGGCCGGCTCACTCGGGTGAAGAAGGGCCAGAACGGCCTGCTGCTCACCAAGATCACCAAATCGGCGCCCTTCGACGGCTACACCGACGGTAAGGCCAACGACGCCAAGCTGATCCGCGACGGCTTCAAGGACGGCGACGTCTGGTTCAACACGGGCGACGTGGTCACCAACCAGGGCTTCGATCACATCGCCTTCGTCGATCGGCTCGGCGACACCTTCCGCTGGAAGGGCGAGAACGTGGCCACCACCGAGGTGGAGGGCGCGCTCGACGAGGCCGATCAGGTGGAGGGTGCCATCGTCTACGGCATCGCGATCCCCGGCGCCGACGGCAAGGCCGGCATGGCCGCGGTGAAGCTGGCGCAGGGCTGGGACTTCGACGGCGGTGTGCTCGCCACCGAACTGCGGGACCGGCTGCCCGGCTACGCGATTCCGCTCTACGTGCGGCTGGTACCCAGCCTGGAGGTCACCTCCACGTTCAAGAGCCTCAAGGGTGATCTTCGCAAGGAGGGCTTCGCCGACACCGGCGACGATCCGCTGTACGTCTTCGTCGGCGGTGCGGACGGTTACGTGCCCGCCTACGACGGGTACGCGGACGACGTCGCGGCGGCCAAGGTTCCGGATCTGCGGAACTGACGTGGCCGCCCCGTCGGTGCGGCCCACGCTCTGCGGCCGCCCCGTGCCCACGGACCGGGCCCTGGTGATGGCGATCATCAATCGCACCCCGGACTCCTTCTACGACCGCGGCAGCTACTTCGCCGTGGACGCCGCGCTGGAGCGGGTGGACGCCGCCGTCGCCGAGGGCGCGGACGTGGTGGACGTGGGCGGGGTCAAGGCCGGCCCGGGACAGACGGTGGATGCGGCCGAGGAGATCGCGCGCACCGTCCCCTTCATCGCCCAGGTCCGCGAGCGGCATCCGGACCTGCTGATCAGCGTGGACACCTGGCGATCCGCGGTGGCCGAGGCGGCGGTGGACGCCGGTGCCGACCTCATCAACGACACCTGGGCGGGCGCCGATCGCGACCTGCCCCGAGTGGCCGCCGCGACCGGAGCGGGCCTGGTGTGTTCGCACACGGGCGGTGCCGTCCCGCGGTCGCGGCCCTATCGGGTCGGCTACCCCGATGTGGTGACCGAGGTGCGCGAGCATCTCGTCGCGGCGGCGGACGCGGCCTTCGCCGCCGGTGTGCGCGAGGACGGCATCGTGATCGATCCGACGCACGACTTCGGGAAGAACACGCACCACGGGCTCGCGCTGCTGCGACACCTGGACGGCCTCGTGGACACCGGCTGGCCGGTGCTGATGGCCTTGTCCAACAAGGACTTCATCGGCGAGACCCTGGACGCCGGACTGGAGGAGCGAGTGGCGGGGACGCTGGCCGCCACCGCGCTCGCGGCGCGCGACGGTGCCCGGATGTTCCGGGTGCATCAGGTGGCGGACACCCGCCGCGTGGTCGAGATGGTGGCCGCGATCGACGGCTCCCGTCCGCCTGCGCGCGTGGTGCGGGGTCTGGCGTGAGCGCCTCCGAGCGGATCGTCGAACAGCCCACCTGGACGATCGAGCAGCTGGTCGCGGCGAAGGCCGGGCGCACGGTCTCCGTGGTGCTGCCCGCGCTCAACGAGGAGGGCACCGTCGGTGATGTGGTGGCGACGATCGCGCCGCTCGTGGGCACCCTGGTCGACGAGCTGATCGTGCTGGACTCGGGGTCCACCGATGCGACCGCCGAACGCGCCCGGTCGGCCGGCGCCACGGTGATCTCGCGTGAGGACGCGGTACCCGGGCTGGCGCCGGTGGCGGGCAAGGGCGAGGCGCTGTGGCGCGGCGTGGCCGCGTCGTCGGGCGATGTGATCGCGTTCATCGACTCCGATCTGATCGAACCCGATCCGCAGTTCGTGCCGCGCCTGCTGGGGCCGCTGCTGTTCGGTACCGGCGTGCACCTGGTCAAGGCGTACTACCGGCGGCCGCTGCGGGTGTTCAAGGCCGGCGAGGACCCGACGGGCGGCGGCCGGGTGACCGAGTTGGTGGCCCGCCCGGTTCTCGCGGCCCTGCGACCGGAGCTGACCGAGATCATCCAGCCCCTGGGCGGCGAATACGCGGGGACCCGCGAGTTCCTCGCCTCGGTGCCCTTCGCGCCCGGGTACGGCGTGGAGATCGGGCTGCTGCTCGATGCCCACGCCCGGTACGGCCTGGCAGGGATCGCCCAGGTGAACCTCTCGGTGCGCAAACACCGCAACCGCGATCTGCGCGATCTCGGCGTGATGAGCCGGCAGATCCTGGGAACGGCGTTGCGGCGCTGCGGCGTCGCCGATTCGGGGGTGGGTATCACGCAGTACCTGGTGCAGGCCGGTCCGGACGACCGCTTCACCGCCGTGACCACCGACGTCGATCTGGAGGACCGTCCGCCCGTCGACTCCCTCTGAGACCGATAGGAAACTACTTGACGAAGTGGAAAGTAGTTTCTACGGTTGAGTCATCTCGACGGAAGGTGGACCGATGGACGAGATCTCCGATCCGGCCGGCATGACGCCCGAGGAGGCGCGCCTCACGCTGGCCGTCGCCGATGACGCGGGGGTGGCCACTACTGCGGACCGGGACCGGTTGGAACGCGGCCTGATCCGGATCGCGATGGCAGTGGGCGCGCTGATCCTCGCGTTGCGGCTCACGATCGGGAACCCCGGTGCACCGGAATGGTTGCGGCAGGGCGGTTTCGGGCTGGCGATGGCGCTGTACGTCCTGGCGATCGTCGCCGCTGTGGTCACGATGCGCCGCGCCAAGGCCGCTCCGCGCGGTTTCACCAGCCGGTACACGGTGGGCCTGTTCGGCACGATGTTCCTCTACGTGGTCTACGTGATCGTGCAGGCCGGCATGGACGCGGTTCCGTTCCCGTGGGTGATCGTGGCCGCCGTTCTCACCATGACGCCCGCGCTGCTCGCGGCGCGCTCGATCTCGAGATTGCCGCTGCGGTGACGGCGGAGGGGGCGCACGCCCGGCACCGGCTCGACGACGTGATCCACGCGCCCGTGCGGTTCTCCATCGTCGCGGCGTTGTCGAAGGTGGAGAGCGCCGAATTCGCCGCCGTGCGCGATGCGGTCGAGCTCTCGGATTCGGTGCTCTCCAAGCAGGCGGCGCAGCTGGAGGCGGCGGGCTACGTGAAGATCAGGAAGGGTTATGTGGGTAAGCGTCCGCGCACCTGGCTCTCGCTGACCTCGCAGGGCCGCACGGCCTTCCGGAACCACCTCGCCGCGCTCCGGGATATCGCCGCGGGGTGAGCCCTCAGAGCGGGGTGAGCCCTCAGAGCGCCGCGAGATGGGCATCGAGGGCGGAGGCGCCCGCGACGAGCGCCCGGCCGCGGGCGGTGATCGCGGCCTGCCAGCCGTCCAGGGTGTCGCGCAGCGGCTCCACGCCGCCGGCCTCGCGGACCCGGCGGGTGAGGGTGGCGATATCCGCGAGCGGATAACCGCCGCGCCGCAACTGCTGCGCCATCCGGGCGTCGCGCAGGTCGGCAGGGGAGTACACGCGGTAGCCGGTCGCGCGGTCGCGGTCCGGCGCCACGATCCCCTCCCGCTCCCAGGTCCGCAGTGTCGCGGGGACCACGCCGATCATGCGGGCCACGTCTCCCACGAAGAGGTCGCCGCCCGAGGACGCGCCGCCGGCGGACGGTGCGAGCCCGGCGAGCGCGGCGCGCACCTGCCGCAAGGTGGCGCGATCACCCGAGAGCTCCTCGTGCGCCTCGTCGAGCAGCGCGAAGGCGCCCTCGAGATCGGCCCGGTTCGCTGCGCGGAGGATGGCAGCCGCGCGGGCGTGACCGCACCCCGGGATGAGCGCCAGGAAGGCGGCGAGCGCGGTGGCGTGCGCGGCCGCGTAGACGCGGTACCCCGCGGGTGTCCGCGCCGCGGTCGGCAGGACGCCCTGGTCCTCGTAGTTGCGCACCGCCTGCGTCGAGAGCCCGTGCTGCCGGGCGAGGTCGATGGGGCGCTGGCCTTGTTGAGGGTTCGGGTGCACGTTACTGGTCTTTTTCGGTGAAAGTTTCAACAGAGAGTTCAACGATACCGTTGAGGGAATGATTCTCCAGAACGTCGACATCATCTCCTTCATCGCCGATCGTCCGCGCCCGCCCCGACTGCTCGCTCTGGGCGAGCCCATGCACGGGTCCGAGGAGATCCTGCGCGCCCGCAACGCCGTCGTCCGCGACCTGGTGCTGCGCGGCGGTTATCGATCGATCGCCGTGGAATCCGACTTCCACCGTGCACCGCTGGTGAACGCCTACATCCACGGTGCCGACATCGACGTCGAGCACGTCCTCGACGAGGGTCTCAGCCATCCGTACGTCCATCGGCTGGAGGCCGTGGGCGAACTCGTGCGGTGGCTCCGGGAGGTGAATCGCACCCTGGAGGAGCCCGTGCGCTTCTACGGCTTCGACGGGCCGATGGAGATGGCCGCTGCGCCCAGCCCCAGGGACCCGCTCCTGCGGGTCCACGCCGCTCTCGAGGCGTTCGCGCACGGCGTCCCCGGCAGCGCCGGGCGGATCGAGGAGCTCATCGGCGACGAGGCCCGCTGGACCGAGGAGGCCGCGATGTACCACGCGGAGCGGTCGATCGGCGGGTCCGCCGAGGTGATGCGCCTGCGCCTGCTCGCCGACGACCTGTGCGCCGCCGTCGCCGCGGCGTCGCCCCTGCTCGCCGCGGACCCCGACCGATGGTGGTGGCTGCGCGCGGACCTGCGGACGGCCGTGGGCATGCTCCGCTACCACGCGGCGATGGCCACGGAGGGACCCGAGCGGCTCAGTCGGCTGATCGCCCAGCGCGACGCGATGATGGGCGATCACCTGGTGGCCATCGCCGACCGCGAGGCGGTCCGGGGCGGCACCGTCGTCCTGGCCCACAACCGCCACCTGCAGCGGGAGGCGAGCACGATGACGATGGGGCCGCACGAATTGTCGTGGTTCGGAGGGGGAGTGCAGGCGCAGGTGCGGCTCGGCGACGACTACCGCTTCATCGCGATGGGCATCGGTACCGCGCCCGGACACGGTCTCGCGGTGCCGGAGCCGGGCACCGTCGAGGGGGAGCTGTACCGGGCGCAGCAGCCGAACGCCCAGCTCTACCGCGGCGCGGACCTGGCGGAGCGGCTCGGCGGATGCGCCACCCGGCTCGATCGCGATGCGCTCGGTGCGTACTTCCCGCTGGACGCCGCGCACCTGGCGGACGCCGACGGCGTGCTGTTCCTGCGGGAGGTTCGGGCATGATGGCCCCATGGTGATCCTGCTGTACGCCCTCGGCCTGCTGGCGGTGGGCGCCGTGCTGTTCGGTGTGGCCGCGCTGGTCTTCGGCCGCGGCGAGGAGACGCCGCCGCTGGAGACCGATGCGACGCCCACGGTGCTGCCCGCCGAGGACGTCGCGGGCGCGGACATCCGCGCCCTGCGATTCCAGCAGGTGGTACGGGGGTACAAGCCCCAGGAGGTCGATTGGGCGCTGGAGCGTCTGGCACGCGAGATCGATGTGCTGCGCGCACAACTGGCGGCCGAACGGGACCCGGAGGTCACCGACGAGGAGGCCGCGGGGAGCACCGGCTAGGTGTGCAATACCTGCGTCCTGGACGATCGCCGCAGCGCACAAGCTAGAATGTACTGCGGACTCGCACCGGGTTAGCCCGGTCGGGTGAAGTATCTGAAGGGAGCAACGGATGGCGGCGATGAAGCCACGTACGGGGGACGGCCCCTTGGAGGCGACCAAGGAGGGACGCGGGATCGTAATGCGCGTACCTCTGGAGGGCGGGGGACGTCTGGTGGTGGAGCTCACCGCGGAGGAGGCCGCGGCTCTGGGCGAGGAGCTGCGCGGCGTCACTTCCTGACGCCGGCCGATCCATACGAAGCCGAAAAACTCTCCGGAAGATCCCGCGCGGGCGCACCGCGTGGGATCTTCTCGTTTCTCCCACCGGGGGTGATCCGTGGTCGACCTTCCGCCCGGCCTGACGGCCGTGCTGCCCGCACTGGCCTGCCCGCATTGCGGTCTCGGCCTCGACGCCGACGGCGGCACGCTGGTGTGCCCGCGCGGGCACACCTTCGACGTGGCCCGGCAGGGCTACGTGGCACTGCTGGGAGGCGGTGCGGCCAATCTCATCGCCGATGATGCGGACATGATCGCCGCCCGCGAACGGTTCTTCGCCACGGGGCACTACCGGCCTTTCCACGACGCCGTCGCCGCGGCCACCGCCGACCTGCCGGTCGAACTCGGTCCGATCCTCGACTGCGGGGCCGGCGAAGGTGAGTACCTCGCCCGCGCCGTGGACGCGCGCGGCGGCACCGGAATCGGCCTCGATCTGTCCAAACCCGCAGCGCGCCGCACGGCGCGCCGCGGACCGTCGATCGGCTCCGTGGTCGCGAACGGCTGGGACCGGCTCCCCGTGGCCGACGGTGCCGTGGGCGCCGTCCTCTCGGTCTTCGCGCCGCGCAACGTCTCCGAGTTCGCGCGAGTGCTCGCACCGGGCGGCCGGTTCGTGGTGCTCACGCCCACGGCGCGGCACCTCCGCGAGCTGGTGGGGCCGCTGGGCATGATCTCCGTGGAGGAGGGCAAGGTCGCGCGGCTCGACGGTGCGCTGCACGAGCGGTTCGATCTGGAGTCCCGCGCCAAGCACGAGTGGGTCATGGAACTGGACGCCGATGCCGCGGCGGATCTCGTGGCGATGGGGCCCAGTGCGCATCACGGTTCCGCGGCCGAGCGCGCGGCGGCCCTCGCGGCCCTCACGGCCGACGGTCCGGCCGAGGTCACCGCCTCGGGGACGGTGAGCGTCTACCGGCTGCGCTGAGACTCAGCGGGTCAGACAGTGCCGGTAGACGTCCAGCGTCTGCGCGGCGATCGATTCCCAGCTGAATTCGGCGATGGCCCGCTGCCGGCCGGCGGCGCCGAAGGCCGCGGCCCGGTCCGGCGCGGCGGCGAGGGCGTTGACCGCGGCGGCGAGATCGGCCTCGAAGGCCGCGGTATCCGCCTCGTCGTAGTGCACCAGCGTGCCGGTCACGCCGTCGGCCACCACCTCCGGGATGCCGCCCACATCGGAGGCGACCACGGCGGTACCGCAGGCCATCGCCTCCAGGTTCACGATCCCGAGCGGCTCGTAGACCGAGGGGCACACGAAGACCGTGGCGGCGGAGAGGATCTCGCGCACCTGAGGGGTGGGCAGCATGTCCTGGATCCAGAAGACACCATCGCGCGAGTCGGCGAGTTCGGCCACCGCCGCAGCGGTCTCGGCGGCGATCTCGAGGGTGTCCGGTGCACCGGCGCAGAGCACCAGCTGCACCTCCGGGGCGAAGCCGTGCGCGGCGGCGACCAGGTGCCGTACTCCCTTCTGCCGGGTGATCCGGCCGACGAAGGCGACGATCGGCCGGTCCGGGTCCACGCCCCGCGCCGTGAGCGGTGATCCTTCGCCGAACGCCGGCACCGGGTGCCAGACCTCGGTGTCGATCCCGTTGCGCACCACGTGCACCCGGTCGGCGTCGAGCCGCGGGTACGCGTCGAGGACGTCGTCGGCCATGCCGCGGCTCACGGCGATCACGGCGTCGGCGTATTCGATCGCATTGCGCTCGGCCCAACTCGACAGCCGGTAGCCGCCGCCCAACTGCTCGGCCTTCCACGGCCGCCGCGGCTCCAGCGAATGGGCCGTGAGCACGTGCGGCACCCCGTAGAGCTGCGCCGCGAGGTGTCCGGCCAGGCCGGTGTACCAGGTGTGGCTGTGCACCACGTCCGCACCCTGCGCGCGGTCCACCATGCGCAGATCGGTCGAGAACATCTGCAGGGCCGTGTTCGCGCCGGCGAGTGCGGGGTCCGGGTCCGAGACGGTCACGTCGTTCATCTCCGGGCGGGGCGCCCCCATGCAGTGCACGTCCACGGTGCACAGTTCGCGCAACCGGGCGACCAGCTCCGTGACGTGAACGCCCGCTCCGCCGTACACCTCCGGCGGATACTCCCTGGTCATCATCGCAACGCGCATGCGCCCACGGTAGAGGGTGCGGTGCGCGCGTGCAGCGGGTTCGTCGCACGCCCGGCCCGCTGTTCGCCTGGGCGTCGGCCTCCGGTCGTCTGCGGTTCGTCGTGTCCGCGTGGTGCTCGTCTCGAACGGCGCGGAACCCTGCACGGGGCCGCCCTGAGGCGATAGCGTGGCACCCGTGAGCAGACAGCCGCGTGTCCTCGGGATCGTCCTCGCCGGCGGTGAGGGAAAGCGCCTCTATCCGCTGACCGCGGACCGGGCGAAGCCGGCGGTGCCCTTCGGGGGCTCGTACCGGCTGATCGACTTCGTGCTGTCGAATCTGGTGAACGCCGGATATCAGCGCCTGTGCGTTCTCACCCAGTACAAATCGCATTCGCTCGACCGGCACATCAGCCAGACCTGGCGCATGTTCGGTTTCCGCGGCGAGTACATCACCCCGGTTCCGGCCCAGCAGCGCATGGGCAAGCGCTGGTTCACCGGCAGTGCGGACGCGATCTACCAGTCGATGAACCTGATCACCGACGACGATCCGGATTACATCGTGGTCTTCGGTGCCGACCACGTGTACCGGATGGATCCGTCGCAGATGGTGCAGGCGCACATCGAATCCGGGGCCGGCGTCACCGTGGCCGGGATCCGGGTGCCGCGCGCGGAGGCGAAGGCCTTCGGCTGCATCGAGGCCGACGATTCGGGCCGGATCACCCAGTTCCTGGAGAAGCCGGCCGATCCGCCCGGTACGCCGGACGATCCGGACGTGACCTTCGCGTCGATGGGCAACTACGTCTTCAGCCGCCAGGCCCTCGTGGACGCGATCATCGCGGACGCGGAGAACGCCGATTCGGATCACGATATGGGCGGCGACATCATCCCCGCCTTCGTCGCCGCGGGCGAGGCCGCGGTGTACGACTTCAGCGACAACAAGGTTCCCGGCGCCACGGAGCGCGATGCGGGCTACTGGCGCGACGTGGGCACGATCGACGCCTTCTACGACGCGCACATGGACCTGGTCTCGGTGTACCCGATCTTCAACCTCTACAACCGGCAGTGGCCGATCCGCTGCGAGAACGACAACCTGCCGCCCGCCAAGTTCGCGCGCGGCGGCCTGGCACAGGAGTCCATGGTGGGGGCGGGCAGCATCATCTCCGGTGCCACGGTGCGCAATTCGGTGATCGGTGCGAACGTCACGATCGGCGACGGTGCCACCGTCGAGGGATCGGTGCTCATGCCCGGCGTCCGGATCGAGCCGGGTGCCGTGGTGCGCAAGGCGATCCTGGACAAGAACGTGGTGGTGGGCCGCGGGGAGATCCTCGGGGTGAACCTCGACCGCGAACGCGAGCGCTTCGACGTCTCGGCCGGTGGTGTGGTCACCGTGGGCAAGGGCATCCGGATCGGTTGATCCCGCCGGGCGGCCGCCCGTCAGCGCAGCGCGTCGTCTAGCGCAGCGCGTCGGCCGCGATGTCGATCAGCGGTGCGAGCCACTGATCGGCGCTGCGGCCGACCAGGCGGAGCACCAGCGGTGCGAAGCCCTCGCCGGCGGCGTACACGCCGAACTCCGTGGGGTCCACGGCGCGGACGAAGTCCGTATCGGCGGGGATCAGTGCGAACCGTCGTTTGCGCCCGAGCATCAACAGCATTCCCGACAGGTCCGAGTACGAGGGCGAGGCGTCGATCCGGATATCGGCCGCGCGCAGCGGGGCCCGGTCGGCATCCGAACGCAGGATCCAGTGCGCCGGACCGCCGACCAGGGTGAAGCCTGCGAGGTTCGACGGTGTCAGCACCGTTCCGGCGGGGAAGTGCTCGGCCGAGCAGATCACGGCGAGCGGCTCGGTACCGAGGATCGTCTCGGTGAGGTCCGGATGCGTGGGCGGGACGCGGCTCAGTGCGAGATCGATCGCACCGTCGAGCAGGGCACGGGCGGCCTCGCGAGAGGCGACCTGGCAGACCTCGATGTCGAAGCCGGGTGACGACAGGTCGAGCAGCGCGCCGATCCGGCGGCGATGGCCGGTGCCGAGGACATCCGGCACGGCGAACCGCAGGTGCCGGCGGCCCTGGTCGTCGCGGACGGTCGCGGGGATGCGATCCATATCGGCCACGACGCGTTCGGCGAGGGGAAGCAGTCGTTCCCCGGCGGCGGTGAGGTGCGTGTGGTGGGTCGACCGGTCGAAGAGAGGGACGCCCAGTTCGCCCTCGAGGGCCTTGATCCGCTGCGAGAGCGGCGGCACGGACATGTGCAGGGACTGCGCCGCGCGGGTGAAGTTCAGCTCGCGCGCGACGGCGAGGAAGTATCGCAGGTGCCTGACGTCCACCCTGCTTTTATCGCATCGATAACACCGGGTTTGCAACCTTGGTCATTCCGTGAGCACATCTAAGTAACTAGGCTGGGTGCAGACGGAAGGAAGAGGTGGACGCCATGGACGAGGCGCAGGTACGTGGACAGGTGGAGTTGGGCGGCGCGGCGACGGGGCCGCTCGCCGGAGTGACGGTCGTGGATCTGTCGACCGTGGTCATGGGACCGATGGCGACGCAGATCCTGGGCGATATGGGTGCCGATGTGGTGCGCATCGAACCGCCCTTCGACACCGCCCGCACCGCGCCGGCCAACATCGGCCGGTCGCCCGGTATGGCGCCGCTGTATCTGCAGGTGAACCGGAACAAGCGCAGCGTCGCCCTGAACCTGAAGACGCCCGAGGGGCACCGGGACCTCCTCGACCTGCTGGACGACGCCGACGTGCTCGTGACGAACATGCGTCTCGGCGCACAGGAACGGCTCGGCATCGCCTACGAGCAGATCCGCGAGCGTTTCCCGCGCCTGATCTTCGCCCACGCCCAGGGCTTCAACGCGGCCTCGAAGGAGAGCGGGCGCCCCGCCTACGACGAGGTGGTCCAGGCCGTGTCCGGCCTCGTCGACCTGCAACGCCGGGCGGCCGGTTCGCTCCAGTTCGTCCCCACCTACATCGCCGACAAGACCGCCTCGCTGTACCTCCTGAGCGGGATCCTGGGCGCGCTGTACGAGCGGGAGCGCACCGGTGCGGGACAACGTGTCTCGCTCGCCATGGCGGACGCGATGATCGCCGTGAACACGGTGGAGCATCTGGCCGGCGAGGTCTTCGTCCCCGCGGAGGGCGACGTCGGTAATCCGCTGAGCCTGGCGCCGACCCACGCCGCAATGCACACCGCCGACGGGGGCGCCATCGCCGCCGTCCCGTACACCAACGAGGCCGTCCGCGCACTGCTCGTCGCGGTGGGTGAGGACGCGCTGGCCGCCGATCCGCGCTGGCAGGATCCGGTGATCGACCGGCCCTTCTTCACCGCCGGTGTGCAGCGGGTGCTGGACACGTCCGATCGCCTCACCACGGCGCAGTGGGAGGCGTACCTCACCGAGAACGACATGCCGTACGGCCTCGTCGTCGACATCGCCGATCTGCCCGACGATCCGTACGTCCGCGAGATCGGCCTCATCACCGAGGTCGACCACCCGACCGAGGGGCGGATCCGTCTCGCCCGCAACCCGATCGAGTACTCACGCACACCCGTCAACATCCGTAGCCTGCCCGAGCGGGCGGGCGGCAGCACCGAGAGCGTCCTGGCGGCGGCCCGCCGGGCGGCAGGAAAGGGAGAGAACTGATGCCCGTCGTCACCATCATCGGAGCCGGGGTGATCGGCGTGTCCTGGGCGCGCCTGTTCGCCGATGCGGGCTGGGAGGTGCGCGTGAGCGATCCGCGGCCCGATCTCGTCGACGTGCTCGACGGCGTCGCGGCGACCGCCGTGCCCGACCTCGCCACCGCCCTCGACGGCGCCGACTACGTGCAGGAGGCCGGCCCCGAGCGCATCGACCTCAAGCGGGAGCTGTTCCGCACCGCGGCCGCGCACACGCGCGACGGTGTCGTGCTCGCCTCGTCCTCGTCGTCGCTGCTGCCATCGGAATTCGCCGCCGGCAACCCCGCTGCCGACCGCATCGTGATCGGGCACCCGTTCAACCCGCCGGAGCTCATGCCGCTGGTCGAGGTGGTGCCGTCGCCGCAGACCTCCAGCGCCACGGTGGAGCGTGCGATCGCGGTGTACCGGGAGCTCGGCAAGCTGCCGATCCGGCTCAACAAGGAGATCCCCGGCTTCGTCGGAAACCGTCTGCAGCGGGTGTTCAACCAGCAGGCCACCTATCTGGTCCAGGAGGGTGTGATCGATCCCGCCGAACTCGACGCGCTCGTGCGTGCCTCGCTCGGCCTGCGCTGGGCGACCATCGGGCCCTTCGAGTCCAACCATCTCGGCGGCGGTCCGGGCGGAATCCGGCACCTCGCCGCACACGTGGGATCGCAGATGACCTTCGACATCGGTGCTCCCGATCCCGCCCGCGCGGGCGAGGTGTACGACGCCGTCGAGGCCGCCTACGGCACGGGTGAGGATGCCTACGAACGGCTTTCGGAGCAGCGGGACCGGCGTACCCGCGCCATCCTCGGCGCCCTCGCCGAAGCCGACGGCTCCGAGAAGACACGCAACAACTGATACCGCGCGGCTCACGGCCGCCGGTCCTGCGTAAGGAGAACACCATGACAGCACTGCTCGCACTGCTGATCCAGGAGAACGCGATCGTCCGCATCGACGTGGAGTCCGGTGCCGTGGAGCACCTCACCCGCGACGCGGGCGACGCCCCGGACGGCATCACCGTGGTGGGCGACACCGTGTACTGGACCACGATGGGCATGCCCACGGCGACGGCCGAAGCGGAGCCCGACTTCTCGGCCCGCAACGGCGGTGTCCGCTCCGTCCGGATGGACGGCTCCGAGGCCCGGTACGTGGTGTCGCAGGGCGACATCACCACCGGGAAGCAACTGATCGCCGACGGCGACCGCCTGTACTGGTCCGATCGTGAGGGCCGTCGGGTGTCCAGCTGCCGGTTCGACGGCACCGACCGGGTCGATCTGGTGATCAACCAGGAGCCGGGCATCGAGAACGAATGCGTCGGAGTCGCTGTGGATTCGGCCGGCGGGTGGCTGTACTGGACGCAGAAGGGTCCGGCGAAGGGTGGGCGCGGCCGCATCCTGCGCGCTCCCCTCGACGGGACGCCCGGGCAGCGCTCCGACGTCGAAACCCTCTGGGACGGGCTGCCGGAACCCATCGACCTCGAACTCGCCGATGGATACCTCTACTGGACCGACCGCGGCGCGGAACCCTCCGGCAACACCCTCAACCGTGCACCGATCCCGGCGCCCGGCACCGCCGGTGGGACTCCGGAGATCCTCGCCCGCGGTTTCCACGAGGCGATCGGCCTGGCCGTCGACACCGACGGCGGACTGGTCTACGTCTCCGATCTGGGCGGCCAGATCCGCGCCGTGCCGCTTCCCGGGCACGACGGTGCCGAGCGCACCATCGCCGCGCTCGGCACGCCGGTCACCGGGATCGCGCTGCTCTGATCACCTGCTCGTACCGTTGCGAGCGTCAGTCGTCCGCCAGTCCCGGGCGGCGGGGCCAGTCCCAGTGAACGGTCTCGAGGTCCTGGTGGGCTTCGACAGCCGCGATGAGTTCTGGACTGCCGCTGACCTCGGTTCCCCACAGGTCGTAGTCGGTGTAGACGAACCACGACCTGTCGATGGGCCAGAAATTGGAGGGCGAGAATCCGCTGAAGGTTCGACCCCGAGGGTCTTCGACCACTCCGCCGGTGGCGGCGACCAGTTCCGGGATCTCGGACAGGCGGCAGCGCCACAGTCCGGATTCGGAGCCCTCGTTCAGCAGCGGTCCGCCGCCGAAGTAGGCGAAACACTCTGTGGTGCTTCCGTCGGGACTGACGGAGGCGATGGCGGCGAGGAGTCCGTCCAAGCTCTCGTGATCGAGGGATCCCTCGCACGGCGGTGCGATCGAGGGCGGGAATCCGAAGCCATCGGGAAACCAGTGCGCGCACGGCGGGTATCTGCGCCCCTCGCCGAAGCCGGCGCCGATGTAGTCGCTCCACCGTATGCGTTGCCACGCCTCCGGGCGTGACGTCATTCCCAGTTCGACACCGTTCACCAGTCCGGGGCTCACGCCGCCGAACGAGATCGATGAGCGTCGTTCCGCGCGGTCGTCCTGCGTGGGCGAGGGGTTCGAGTACATCGCATTCAGTACCCAGGTGGTCGCATCCCACCCCGATCGGTAGTAGCCGCACCATCCGTTGTCGTCCTCCGCACCGAGCCAGGCGAGCTCGGC
This sequence comes from Tsukamurella sp. TY48, assembly GCF_019656655.1. GTDB lineage: Bacteria > Actinomycetota > Actinomycetes > Mycobacteriales > Mycobacteriaceae > Tsukamurella > Tsukamurella strandjordii. Next base: position 3,106,753 of record NZ_BPMV01000001.1, read on the forward strand.
GGGATCGTCGACGCGGCGGGGCGGCACCGTCACCCTCGCGCGAGGGCGGCGCGCACCTGGTGGGCCACGGTGGTCCGCTCCGCGGACTCGGGCAGCGCATCGACGGGCCACCACTGCAGGTCGTTCGATTCCTCGCTGATCGCGAGGTCCGGAGTGCCCGCGCCCCGCGCGATGGCGCGGAACCGCAGATCGAGGTGCCGCGTCGGAACGCCGAGAGAGCACCGGATCGGGTGCGTGTGCAGGGTGAGCAGGTCGTCCTCGACGGCGATCTCGGCCAGGCCCGATTCTTCGAGGCCCTCCCGCAGTGCCGCGGCGGGGAGCGAGACGTCCGGCTCTTCGCAGTGGCCACCGAGCTGGAGCCACTCTCCGACCCGCGGGTGGTGCGTGAGGACCACGTGCGTGCGCGCCTCGTTGAGGATCACCACGGAGGCCGTGATGTGGCCGGGCACGTTCGCCCGGGCACAACCGTTCGGCTGCGCGTCCAGGAAGGCGAGCATGGTGTGCCGCAAGGCATCGTCGGCATCGGTGCGGGCGTCGAAACGAGCGAGCGCATCGACGGCCGAGGCGTGCAGCGAGGCGAACGACATCGGGTCTACCTTTCGATCAGCATGTCGCCGGGCGGAAGCGGCTCGCGCGGGGTCGCGGGCTCCGTCGGGTATCCGACGGCCACCGCTCCGGCGGGCCGGTAATCCTCCGGCAGGTCGAGGATCGCGCGCACGGTCCCGGCGGCGAAGATCGTGGAACCCACCCAGCAGCTGCCGATCCCGCGGACCGCGAGGGCAACGAGCAAGGACTGCACGGCGGCGCCGACGGCCACCGTGAACATCGTCTCCTCGGCCGTGGTGCGGCGAGCGTCCGGGTAGTCGTGGGCGCCATCGGGAACCATGAAAGGCAGGATGAGTTCCGGTGCGTCGTAGAGCAACTGGCCACGCTGCACCCGCTTCGCAACCGACTCCGCCGATCGGCCGTCACCGCTGAGATCCGCGGACCACGCGTCCTTCATCGCGTCCAGCAGCGCCACCCGCCGGGCACGATCGCGCACCCACACGAACCGCACCGGATGCGTGTGGTGCGGCGCGGGGGCGGTGAGCGCCTCGGCCACGGCGGCGCGCACCTCGTCCTCGGGCACGGGTTCCTCGGCGAAGGTGCGCACCGAGCGGCGCAGCAGCAGCGCCTGCCGTCGGGCGGCCTCCACTCCGGTGTGGAACAGATCGTCCTCACCCGGCCGCACCAGGCCACGGGCGTCCGCCAGCGGCGAACCGGGTGCGGGGGAGCGGGTCTCGAATCCCCGCACCACGGCCACCGGCACTCCGCCCAGCTTGCCCTTCACCAGATCGGCCGCCGCGGCGAGCTCATCGGCCACCGCGATCTCGGTGACCACCAGATCGTTGCCGTAGGAGTCCACCGCGCCGGCGTACCCGTGCAGCACCTCCATGCCGGCGGCGCCGATCGCGGCGTCCGTCTGCCCGGTGCGCCAGGCGCGCCCCATGGTGTCGGTCACCAGGACGGCCACGTCCACGCCGAGGCGTTCGCGCAGGCCGGACCGCACCGCGGCGGCGCTACCGTCGGGATCCTCGGGCAGCAGGGCGACGGTGTCGGAGGCCACGTTGGAGGCGTCCACCCCGGACGCCGCCTGCACCACGCCGAGTTTGTTCTCCGTGATCCACGTGCGGCCCTTCGTGGCCAGCACACGCACGGCCTCGTCGGCGATCAGGCGGCGCCGGAAGGCGTCCCGTTCCTCGGGGTCCGACGGCGCGGGCAGCACCCGGCCCTCGGCCTTGGAGAAGATCTTGGAGGTGATCACCACGACGTCACCGTCGGCGAGCCACGGTGCGGCGTCGGCGATCACCCGGGAGACGTCGTCGCCCAGCACCACCTCGCCGATCCCGAAGACGGGCAGGATCTCCAGCGATGCCGCGCCGTGGTCGCGTTCCGGGCGCGTCACAGGCCGACCAGTTCGAGTCCGGCGTCGATCATCGCCGAGGTCGCCTGCGGAGAGCTCATGAGCAGCGGTACCGCCGCCACCGGAAGGCCGTCGATCGCGACACCGGAATCCTCCTCCGCGACCAGCCACCCGTCCAGGATGCCGTTGCCGCTGCGGGCCCCGAAGTGCTCACCGATGGCCTGCGCGCTGGTCTCGATGCCCAGCACCTCCAGGCAGCGGTCGGCCATCCCGCGCAGCGGGGCGCCGCCGATCACGGGGGAGACACCCACGACCTTGGCCTTCGTGGTGCGCAGCGCCGCGCGGACGCCGCCCACGGACAGAATCGCGCCGATCGAGACGATCGGGTTCGACGGGGCGAGGAAGACCACATCGGCGTCCTCGATCGCGGCGACCGCAGCCTTGGTGGCCTGCGCCTTCCCGCCCGCCGGCGCACCGTCGCCTCCACCGACCTGAGCGAAGCCGAAGGTCTCGATGTTCGCGCGGTACCGGACCCACCACTCCTGGAAGTGGATGGCGCGCCGCGCACCGTCGTCGGAGTCCGGATCGGCGATCACCACATGGGTCTCGTGCCGCGAGTCGGTGACCGGCAGCAGCCGGACGCCGGGCTGCCACCGATTGCAGAGCGCGGCGGTCACCTCGGTGAGGGGATAGCCGGCCGCGAGCATCTGGGTGCGGATGAGATGGGTGGCCAGATCGCGGTCTCCCAGTCCGAACCAGTCGGGATCCGCGCCGTACTTGGCCAGCTCCTCCTTGGCGTTCCAGGTCTCGTTCTTGTGCCCCCAGCCGCGCTCGGTATCGATCCCGTCGCCGAGGGTGTACATACAGGTATCGAGGTCGGGACAGATCCGGACACCGTGCATCCAGGCGTCGTCGCCCACGTTCACCACCGCGGTGACGGAGTGCTCCGAAGTCCCGCCGTCGTCGTTTCCGGGAAACGGGGTGGTCCCGAACCGTTCGCGCGCACCCTGGAGGAATCGCGCCCCGCCGACACCGCCCACCAGCACCGTCACCTTCACCGCACCGAGGGTAGCCCCCGCCTGCATGTGACGCGGACTACATCTCTACCTCGTGTCGAGGTCTCGTTTCCGGGTTCGCGGGTGGTATTAGCTAATTTCCGGGTTCAGCTTGACGTGGCGCTCTTGCGCGTGTGTAATCACAACAGTGTCATTCAGTGCTGCGGGATCATCAGCGGCGGACACGAGAAGAACCGAAACATCAACGAACACCACGAAAGCAACGAGGGAGGCGGGCCGATGACGATCGACGCTCATCGTGAACCGTTCGGAAGCTTCTCCGGTGTGTCCGGCCGCGCGCATCTTTCTCTGGTGCCCACGGGTTTCGAGGAACTCTACGAGGCGATCGAGGATCAGTGGCAGGACCGCGCCCTGTGCGCGCAGACCGATCCCGAGGCCTTCTTCCCCGAGAAGGGCGGCTCGACCCGCGAGGCCAAGCGCATCTGCCTGGGCTGCGAGGTGCGTAACGAATGCCTCGAGTACGCCCTCGCGAAGGACGAGCGCTTCGGTATCTGGGGCGGCCTCTCCGAGCGCGAACGCCGCAAGCTCAAGCGCGGCATCATCTGACGTAACCCGTTCGGCCGGCCCGCTACATCGAGTCGGGGCCGGCGAGCAGGGTCTCTTCCGTGACCCCGAGGTAGTCGCTGATCTGGTGCACCAGGATCGCGAGGATCTCCTCGAGGAGATCGGAATCAGTCTTCGCCCGCCGTTGCAGTGGCCGGCGGAACAGGATCAAGCGCGCACGAGTGTGATTGCCGCGCCGATCGATCCCCGCCGGAACCAGCCGCGCGAGCGGAATCGGCCCATCGGCCTCCACCTCATCGGGCCACGACACCGAGTCCGGATCCTTCGGCAGGATGCCCGGCACATCGTCGACCGCGATATCGAGATCCGCCAGCCGGTCGTGCCAGAGACCATCGATCTCCGCATAAGCGTCGAGAACGATCTCATCGAAGTCCTGCGCCTTGGTGCGGTAGGCGGGCAGGCCGCGCGGGACCAACGGCGCCCGCAGTCCGTGATCGCGGCGATCCCTCGCGACGCGCTGCCGCAATCGTGCGCGCCGGTCCACCCGTGCTCTCATTCTCGGCTCAGTGTAGGCCCGGACCGCCGGTCGCGACGGCCGGCCGCCGTCCCGCGGTGTGTCGGGGCGCGCCGGTACCGGGCCAGGCGCTAATCTTCTTGACGTGAACTCCGTCCGTCAGTGCTGCCGTCCCGGCTGCAGGAACCTCGCCGTGGCGACGCTGACGTTCGACTACCGGCAGTCGATCGCGGTGCTGGGCCCGCTGGGGACCACCAGCGAGCCGCACGCCTGGGACCTCTGTGACTTCCACGCCGGCCGGATGACCGCGCCCCGTGGATGGGAGATGCTGCGCAACCTCCCTGCGTACAGCGTCGCCTCCGTCGGCGGTGCCGCGCTCGACGACGATCTCACCGCCCTGGCCGACACCGTCCGCGAGGGTGCGCCGCGCCCCGTCGGCGACGGTCCCGCCGGCGACACGCCCGTACGGTCCCTGCCGCCGATCGGGGCCATGCGCCCGGTGCACGACGGCCTCGGCGGACCCCAGGTCACGCCGTCCGCACAGGGCTCCGCCGGTGCGCCGAAGCACGCCGCGCGTCCCGGTCGCCGGGGCCATCTGCGGGTGCTGCCCGATCCCGTCGACTAGGCCCGTCCAGCGGATCGCCGCTCGCGGCCGGGGGAACCGATAGGGTGAAGCGTTCGCGCTGGCGCCGCCGTGGTGCCCGCGCGCGATCTATGAGGAGGATCGAGGGCGTGGTGCGACCGCTGGAGTCGGTACAGGCTGTGATCAAGGCGTACGACGTGCGCGGACTGGTCGGCGAGCAGATCGACGAGGACTTCGTCCGGGACGTGGGGGCGGCGTTCGGAGCCCTGATGCGGGGCGAGGGCGCCACCGACATCGTGGTGGGGCACGATATGCGCGATTCGTCGCCGTCGCTGTCCGGCGCGTTCGCCGAGGGCGCCGTCGCCCAGGGCGTGAACGCCACGCTCATCGGCCTGGCCTCCACCGACGAGCTGTACTTCGCCTCCGGCCTGCTGGACTGCCCCGGCGCGATGTTCACCGCCTCGCACAATCCCGCCGCCTACAACGGCATCAAGCTGTGCCGCGCCGGCGCCAAGCCCGTGGGCCAGGATTCCGGCCTGCGGGAGATCACCGAGCAGGTGGCCGCGGGCGTTCCGGACTACGACGGTGCGGCCGGCCGGATCAGTGAGCGCGATGTGCTCGAGGAGTACGGCCAGTACCTGCGCACGCTGGTCGATCTCTCCGGCTCGCGACCGCTGCGCGTCGCGGTCGACGCCGGCAACGGCATGGGCGGGTTCACCGTGCCGTCGGTGCTCGGCCCCGTCGAAGCCCTGGACGTGCGCCCCTTGTTCTTCGAGCTCGACGGCACCTTCCCCAATCACGAGGCTAATCCGCTGGACCCGAAGAACCTCGTGGACCTGCAGAAGTTCGTGGTGGAACAGGGCGCCGATATCGGCCTGGCCTTCGACGGCGACGCCGACCGCTGCTTCGTGGTGGACGAGAAGGGCGAGCCCGTCTCGCCGTCCGCGGTGACCGCTCTGGTCGCGGAGCGCGAACTCGCGAAGAACCCCGGCGCCACCGTGATTCACAACCTGATCACCAGCAAGGCCGTGCCCGAGATCATCGCCGAGAACGGCGGCACCGCGGTGCGCACCCGCGTGGGGCACTCGTTCATCAAGGCGCAGATGGCCGAGACCGGCGCCGTCTTCGGCGGTGAGCACTCCGCGCACTACTACTTCCGCGAGTTCTGGGGCGCCGACTCCGGCATGCTGGCCGCCATGCACGTGCTGGCCGCGCTCGGCGAGCAGGCCGGGCCGCTCTCGGAGTTGATGGGCGTCTACGACCGATACGCCGCCTCCGGCGAGATCAATTCGACCGTGGCCGATCAGGGCGAGCGCACCCGTGCCGTTCTGGACGCCTTCGGTGACGAGATCGAGAGCACGGATGAACTGGACGGCGTGACGGTACAGTTGGATTCGGGTGCCTGGTTCAACCTTCGCGCGTCCAACACAGAGCCGCTGTTGCGGCTCAACGTGGAGGCCGCAACGCCCGACGAGGTGCGGGCGCTGACCGAGCGCATCCTGGCGATTGTGCGCGCTTGATCGGAGGGAACCGCGTGTTGACTCCGAACGGGCGAGGACGGAGGAGACCGTGACCGAGGTGGCCGATCTCGATGACCCCGCTGGACTGATCGCCGCCGACGTCGGTGGGCACCTGCGGTCGGCGGCACTCGCCGGGGCCCAGGTGCGAGCGGTGGCATCGCTCGTCGACGACGGTGCCCTCGCCCCGCTCGATGGACTCGCCCCCCGCGCCGTCGTGGTCGTGTGCGGCGCCGGTCCGGCTGCCGCTGCTGCCGGCTTCGTCGAAGCCCTCACCGCAGGCAAGCTCGACGTCCCCCTGGTCCGGTCCACCGAGCTGCCGCCCTGGGTGGGCGCGCTCGACGTGGTGGTCGTCTGCGGATTCGACGCCGGCGATCTGGTCCTCGCGCGGGCCGTGGCCGTCGCCGCCCGCCGCGGTGCCACCGTGGTCGTCGCCGTACCCATGGAGGGCCCGGTCGCGGAGGCGGCCGCCGGACGGGCGATCGACCTCGCACCGCGCCTGCGCGTCCCCGAACGCTTCGGATTCGTCGGCGTGGCAGCGGCGCTGCTGGCCGTGATCGGCCGCCTCAGCGGTACCGACCGCGACGCGGAACCCGGGCACGGATACCTGTTCACATTGGCCGATGCGCTCGACGAGGAGGCCCTGCGCGGGCATCCCGACCGCGGGCTCGAGACCAACCCCGCCAAACAGCTGGCGGCTCGCCTCGCCGGCCGCCGCGTGGCCCTCACCGCGGACACGGCCTCCGGGCTGGCCATCGCCGAACACGCCGCGTCGCAGGCGCTCACGCTCGGCGGACAGGTGGTCGCGGCGGTCGGTCTCGCGGACGTCGAGTTGGCCACGCCGGAGTTGGCCGCGGCACCGTCGGGCGGCGCGCTCGGCGCGAGCGCGGCGGACCCGCTGTTCCACGACCCGTTCCTGGACGGTCCGGCGGCCCAGGTACCGCTGCGCGTCATGGTCCTGACGGTGCGCGATCGCGCGCCGCAGGTGGGGGCGCGGATGCGTGCCCTGCCCGATATGGAACTGCTGGCGATCGACGAGGACGCGTCGGACGACGGTGAGCGGTCGCCGCGCGTGGACGCGACGGACCTCCTCTCGCTGGCAGTACGGTTCGATCTCGCGTCGGTGTACCGGCGCCTGACCGGGGAGGCGTGATGCAGCGGATCGAGGGTGTGATCCGTCCGTACGCGTGGGGTTCGCGCACGGTCTTGGCGGCGATGCAGGGGCGGCCCGTACCGTCCAACCATCCCGAGGCCGAGCTGTGGTTCGGCGCGCATCCGGCCGACCCCGCGCGGCTGGCCGATGGCAGCGATCTGCTCGGCGTGATCTCCGCGGACCCCGAGTCCGAGCTCGGAGGAGCCTGCCGTGCCGAGTTCGGCGACACCCTGCCGTATCTGGTGAAGGTGCTGGCCGCCGACGAGCCGCTGTCCCTGCAGGCCCACCCGTCGCAGGAGCAGGCGCAGGACGGGTTCGCACGGGAGAACGCCGCGGGTATCCCGCTCGACGATCCGGAACGCAACTACCGCGATCCCTTCCACAAGCCCGAGGTCGTGGTGGCGCTCAGCCGATTCGAGGCGCTGGCGGGCTTCCGCGATCCCGCCGCCACGATGGAACTGCTGCGCGCCCTCGCGGTCCCGGAACTGGACACGTACCTGGGACTGCTCTCGGGCCAACCCGATTCGCAGGGCCTGCGCGCGCTGGTGACCACCTGGATCACCCTGCCTCAGCCGGCGCTCGCGACTCTGGTCCCGGCCGTGCTCGACGGCTGCGTGCGGTACCTCGAATCGGGGGCGGAGCGCTTCCGCGGAGAGGCCAAGCTGGCGCTCACGCTGGGGGAGCGGTACCCGGACGATGCGGGTGTGCTGGCCTCGTTGCTGCTGAACCGGGTGGTGCTGCAACCGGGCGAGGCGCTGTACCTCGCGGCGGGAAACCTGCACGCCTACATCAGCGGTGCCGCCGTGGAGGTGATGGCGAACTCCGACAACGTGCTCCGCGGCGGGCTCACGCCGAAGCACGTGGACGTCCCCGAACTGCTGCGCGTGCTGGACTTCGCGCCGCGCGATCCGTCCGAGCTCGCGCCCGGCACGTCGACGGTGGGAACGGAAGTCGTCTTCGGTACGCCCGCACCGGAATTCCGGTTGTCGCGGGTCCGGCTGGACGGCACCGCCCTCAAGCGTGCGGCCTCGGTGGAGCTGGACGCACGCGGCCCGCAGCTGCTGGTGGTGACCGCGGGAACGGTCACCGTGCGCAGTGCGGGCCGGTCGATCGACATCCCGGCCGGAAGTGGCCTGTGGATGGCGGCATCGGATCCCGGGGTCGTGGTGACGGCCCACTCACCGGCGGCGGAATTCTTCCGCACCCTGGTGGGCGGGCACTAGCCCCGGAAAAGATCAGTAGCCGGGCAGGTTCTCGTAGAAGGCCTCCGGGATGTCGAAGGTCTGCATCGTCGAGACCGCCTCGGGAGCGGGAAGCGCGGCGGTGAGCACGGCGAGCGGCTTGCCGTCGCGGGTCAGCAACACGTCGTCGCCGCCCTCAACGATGTTGAGCAGCTGCGCAACGGTCTGGTCGGTGGTGTGCGCGAATGTCTTGGTCATAAGCCCGACGGTAAGTGTTACTTGTCGGTACGCCAACGACTTTCGAGTACCCGTGGGTAACACTCGCCGGTAACTTGTGTGCGTAACTTCGCGGTTACACCTGCCGTCGAGCGGGCGAAATGCCGCGAGATGGTGCGCACGTGGTGTTTGATTTAGGTCTTACGTCCGGGAATCGGAGAGTGGAGAACCCATGTCTAACCCGCTGCTGCGCACCAAATCGGTGGAGCAGTCCATCGCCGACACCGAGGTGGTCGGCACCCGCCTCAAGAAACAGCTGACCGCCTGGGATCTGACGATCTTCGGTGTCGCCGTCGTGGTCGGCGCGGGTATCTTCACGATCGGCGCGTCGACGGCCGGCGACTTCTCTGGTCCCGCGGTCTCGATTTCGTTCCTCATCGCCGCGGTCGCCTGCGGGCTCGCGGCCCTCTGCTACGCGGAGTTCGCCTCGACGGTGCCGGTGGCCGGTTCGGCGTACACCTTCTCCTATGCGACCTTCGGCGAGTTCGTCGCGTGGATCATCGGCTGGGACCTGGTGCTGGAGTTCTCCATCGCCGCGGCCGCGGTCGCCAGCGGCTGGTCGAGCTACCTGGGCACGGTGTTCGGCACCGGCCCGGCGGCGGTCCAGATCGGCGGGCAGACGATCGACTGGGGCGCCATGCTCATCGTCGGGGTGCTGACGGTGCTGCTGACCTTCGGGGCGAAGGTCTCGTCCCGGGTGTCGGCCGTGATCACGGCGATCAAGGTCGCCGTGGTGCTGCTCGTCATCGTGGTGGGTGCCTTCTACATCAAGGGCTCGAACTACTCGCCCTTCGTCCCCGAGTCGGTGCCGGGCGAGAACGCGGGGATAACGCGGGATTCCACGCTGTTCCAGGCGATCTTCGGCAGCGGCTCATCGTACGGCTGGTTCGGCGTGCTCGCCGGCGCCGGCATCGTCTTCTTCGCGTTCATCGGCTTCGACATCGTCGCGACCTCCGCGGAGGAGACCGTGAAGCCGCAGCGCGACGTGCCGCGCGGCATCCTCGGGTCGCTCGCGATCGTCACGGTGCTGTACATCGCCGTCACCGTGGTCGTCACCGGTATGGCCAGCTACAAGGACCTCGCCACCACCGCCGGCGAAGGCGGCGAGAAGAACCTGGCCTACGCCTTCTCGCTCAACGGCGTGGACTGGGCGGCGACGATCATCTCCATCGGCGCGCTCGCCGGCCTCACCACCGTGGTCATGGTGCTCCTCATGGGCCAGAACCGCGTGCTCTTCGCCATGGCGCGGGACGGGCTCCTGCCCCGCCAGCTGGCCAAGACCTCCGACCGTGGCGTCCCGGTGCGGATCTCGGTCGGCGTCGGTGTGGTGGTCGCGCTCCTGGCCGGGATCTTCCCGCTCAAGGAGCTGACCATGCTGATCAACATCGGCACGCTGTTCGCCTTCGTTTTGGTATCCATCGGCGTGATCGTGCTGCGCAAGCAGCGCCCCGACCTCCAGCGGGGCTTCCGCGCCCCGTTCGTGCCCGTGGTGCCGATCCTCTCGGTCCTCGCCTGCGGCTGGTTGATGTTCAACCTGTCGATCGAGACCTGGATCCGCTTCCTCATCTGGATGGCGCTCGGCGTGCTCGTCTACTTCATCTACTCGAAGAATCATTCCGTTCTGGGCCGCCGCGAGCGCGGCGAGGTCATCGAGTCGTTGGCGGACTGATCCTCGACGAGACGCGGCCGGTGCTCCTGAGCACCGGCCGCGTTCTCGTTGGTCGAGCCGTGGTGGTGCCTGTGGACGCCAGGACGCGGGGATTTCGCGACGCAACCGAAACGGGGCGGCGACCAATGAACCCACAGGTGGCTATAGCCTGGAGCGCGTGACTACTGCGCTGACCGCCGATACGGCGAACGGAATCGATTTCAAGGTCGCCGACCTCTCGCTCGCGGAGAGCGGCCGCAAGCAGCTGCGTCTGGCCGAGCACGAGATGCCCGGCCTGCTGGCTCTGCGCCGCGAGTACGCCGATGTGCAGCCGCTCAAGGGCGCGCGCATCTCGGGCTCGCTGCACATGACGGTGCAGACCGCCGTGCTGATCGAGACCCTGGTCTCGCTGGGTGCGGAGGTCCGCTGGGCCTCGTGCAACATCTTCTCCACCCAGGACGAGGCGGCCGCGGCCGTGGTCGTGGGCCCCAACGGCACCCCGGAGAAGCCCGAGGGCGTCCCGGTGTTCGCCTGGAAGGGCGAGACGCTGGAGGAGTACTGGTGGTGCGCCGAGCAGATGCTGACCTGGCCGGGTGAGCCCGCCAACATGATCCTCGACGACGGCGGCGACGCCACCATGCTGGTGCTGCGCGGCGCGCAGTTCGAGGCCGCCGGCATCGTCCCGCCCACCGACGAGGACGCCGACAGCCACGAGTACCAGGTGTTCCTGGCCCTGCTGCGCGAGTCGCTGGCCAAGGACGCCACCAAGTGGACCAAGGTGTCGGAGTCCGTCAAGGGCGTCACCGAGGAGACCACCACCGGCGTGCTGCGCCTGTACCAGTTCGCCGCTGCCGGTGAGCTGGCCTTCCCGGCGATCAACGTCAACGACTCGGTCACCAAGAGCAAGTTCGACAACAAGTACGGCACCCGGCACTCGCTGATCGACGGCATCAACCGCGGCACCGATGTGCTGATCGGCGGCAAGAAGGTGCTGATCTGCGGCTACGGCGACGTGGGCAAGGGCTGCGCCGAGTCGCTCGCGGGCCAGGGCGCGCGCGTGCAGGTCACCGAGGTCGACCCGATCAACGCGCTGCAGGCGCTGATGGACGGCTTCGACGTGGTCACCGTGGAGGACGCGATCGGCGACGCCGACATCGTGATCACCTCCACGGGCAACAAGGACATCATCCTGCTCGACCACATGAAGGCGATGAAGGACCAGGCGATCCTGGGCAACATCGGCCACTTCGACAACGAGATCGACATGGCCGGCCTGGAGCGCTCGGGCGCCACCCGCACCGTCATCAAGCCGCAGGTGGACCTGTGGACCTTCGGCGACAGCGGCAAGTCGATTATCGTGCTCTCCGAGGGCCGCCTGCTGAACCTGGGCAACGCCACCGGCCACCCGTCGTTCGTGATGAGCAACAGCTTCTCGAACCAGGTGATCGCTCAGGTCGAGCTGTGGACCAAGCCCGAGGAGTACGACAACGAGGTCTACCGCCTCCCCAAGCACCTCGACGAGAAGGTCGCCAAGATCCACGTCGAGGCCCTGGGCGGCAAGCTGACCAAGCTCACCAAGGACCAGGCGGAGTACATCGGCGTGGACGTCGAGGGCCCGTACAAGCCGGAGCACTACCGCTACTGATCAGCGCACCATCGCTGAACTGACGCACACCCGCCACTCTCCGGACTCCCTCCGGAGGGTGGCGGTGTCGGTGATGGTCTGCGGCAACATCGCCGACTGAGCGATCGGCTCGATCGTCTCCTCCGCGGTGGCGGTGCCCGCATCCGCATCGACCGACACCGAGTTCACGGTGACCTTCCAACTGCCGCCCGGCCCGATCAACGAATCGACCTCGGCGGCGAAGGTCTGCTGCGTGAACTGTTGCCGCAACAACTGCTGATCGCTCGCGCAACGGGTAGCGATGAGCGCGTTCAGATCCCGCTTGTTCTGCGCCTGGATCTCGGCCTCGATGACCGCGCGGATCTGCGTCTCGTCGTCGCTTCCGCGGGACGACAGGATGATCCAGGTGGCGCCCACGATGATCGCGATGATCAGCGCGGTGGCTCCCGCGATGATCCAGATGGTCCGGTCGGTGTTCGGCGCCGGCGCGGGTGGCACGGGGCCCGGACCCGACGGTGCCCGCCCCGCGGCGTCTGGCACGACGGTGCCCGGTGCCGGCGTGGGGTAGGCGGGTACGGGGGCACCCTGTACGGGAGTGCCGGTCACGGCGCTGCCCGTGAGGAACGGGGTTCCCGCTGCGGAGACCGGACCGCCCTGTCCGTAGGCCGTGCGGGGCGGCTGCGGGGGCGCGATGCCCAGCTCCCGGTAGGTCTGCGGAGGCAGCACCGGGTAGAGCAGTTCCCGGGGATCAGTCGGGCGCATCGGACCGTTCCTTCGGTGCGTGCTGCGAATGCTCCATCGATTGCAGCAGGGCGGTGAGGGCGTCGAGCTTCTCGTGCACATCGTCGAGCTCGCGGCGGATGTAATCACGGCTGGCGGCATCGCCCGCCGCCAGTCGCACCGAAGCCAGTTCGCGCGCAAGGAATTCGGTATCGGCCTTGGTCTGCGCAGCGCGCATCCGGTCCTCGTCGAGCGAGACCCGGTCGCGGCTCTCCTGCCGGTTCTGCGCCAGCAGGATGAGCGGCGCGGCGTACGCGGCCTGGGTGGAGAAGGCGAGGTTGAGCAGGATGAACGGGTACGGATCGAACCGGAACGCCACCCAGCTGACGTTGATGGCGATCCACACGATCACGATCACCGTCTGGATCGCGAGATAGCGCCCGGTGCCCAGGAATCGGGCCACGCGTTCGGCGCCCTGGCCGATCATGTCCTCGCCCAGGTTGAGGCTGATGCTGCGGTTCAGCAGCGGTGTGTCGAGCCGTGATCGGTCGCTCACTTGGCCTCCTCGATGTCCTCGTCGCGCCAGTCCTCGGGCAGCAGGTGGTCGAGGAGGTCGTCCACCGAAACCGCTCCCAACATGTGGTTCTCGGTGTCGATCACCGGGCCCGCCACCAGGTTGTACGCCGCGAAGTAGCGGGTCACATCGCCCAGCGGATCGTCGGGACTGAGCTTGGGCAGATCGGTGTCGACGATGCCGCCCACCAGATTCGCGGGCGGCTCACGCAGCAGCTTCTGCAGGTGCACGGCACCGATGTACCGCCCGGTGGGCGTGGCCGTCGGCGGCCGGACCACGAAGACCATGCTCGCCAGCGCGGGGGTGATATCGGGATTGCGCGCCCTGGCAAGGGCTTCGGCCACCGTGGTCGACGGGGTGACCACGATCGGCTCCGGCGTCATCATGCCGCCCGCGGTGTACGGGGAGAAGGTGAGCAGTCGTCGCACGGTCCCCGAGTCCTCGGGATCCATCACGGTGAGCAGCTCCTCGCGCTGCCACACCGGCAGCTCACCGAGGAGGTCGGCGGCATCGTCGGGGTCCATGGCCTCGAGCACGTCGGCGGCGCGCGGCTTGGACAGGTGCGCGATCACCTCGGTCTGATCGTCGGTGCCGAGCTCCTGCAGGATGTCGGCGAGGCGCTCGTCGTCGAACGCTGCCGCGATCGCGAGCCGGCGCTCCGTGGGCAGCTCGCGCAGGGCCTGCGCCACATCGGTGGCGCGCATGTCGTCGTACATGGTGAGCGCGTCGGCCACGTCCTGATCGGTGCCCGTGAGCGCCGTCGAGGTGAATCCGGTGATGTGCGACAGGTCCACGACGTGCACACCGCCCCGTCGACCCAGGCTCCGGCCACGCACGCGCACCGCGAGCCGGTGCACCACCCAGTCCCGGGTGCGGGTCTGCTCGATCCCCACATCGACGACGGAGGCGTCGGAACCGTCGTAGGTCTCGCCGGGCTCATCCACCCGGACGCGGGTACCGAGCACCTGGCCGAGCACGAGGGCCTCACCGGTCCGCAGGTGCAGGCGGCGCAGGCTGACCGACCCGGTGTTCAGGGTGACGGCGGCCGCTTCGATGCTGGTCACGCGCAGCATGGGGACGAAGATGCGGCGGCGGTTGGCGAGCTCGACCGCAAGTCCCAGGACCCGCGGCGCCTTCCGGTCGGAGCGCAGGCCGATCACGGCATCGCGGACTCGGCCGATGGACTCGCCGTCCGGACCCACCACGGGGAGGCCGGCGAGTCGTGCCACGAATACTCTGGAGACAGCCGACATGGTCTTCAGGGTAGTTTCGTTTCCGACGTCGCATGCGAAGGAGGGCGCCGAAATGTCCAATCCGTTGTCCGGACCCGCGGGCCAGAACCAACCGGGGGCCGCCGGTGGGCGCAGGCTCCCGACGAAGCCGAACGGCTGGCCGATCGGCTCCTACAACACCTACGCCGAGGCGCAGCGCGCCGTGGACTACCTCTCCGATCAGCAGTTCCCGGTGGAGAACGTGACCATCGTGGGTGTCGACCTGATGCAGGTCGAGCGCATCACGGGCCGCCTGACCTGGGGACGCGTGCTCGGTGCCGGTGCCGGCTCGGGCGCCTGGCTGGGCCTGTTCCTCGGTCTGCTCGTGGGGCTTTTCGTGGGCGGCGGCGATGCCCTGTTCTCGACGGTGATCGCGGGTGTCATCGGCGGTGTCATCTTCGGATTGATCACGACGGCCGTGCCCTACGCCGCGTCCCGGGGGACCCGGGACTTCTCCTCGACGATGCAGCTGGTGGCCGGTCGCTACGACGTGCTGTGCGATCCGCACCACGCCGAGCAGGCCCGCGACATGCTCGCCCGCCTCAACATCCAGTAGCCGCTTCAGCGGTCGATGACGCCGCCCGCCACGTGACTTGTGGCGGGCGGCGTTTCGTCGTTCGCGGACCGTAGCTCCCTGCCGGGGCGTGGTCTCCCCGTCGAACAACGGCGTCCCCGGGTCGGCTGCAGGGGGGAGACCATGACACGTAGGGGAGGCCGCGTCCCAGGTGGGAGCTGGCGGGGGTGGATGGGGCGGCGGCATCGGTGAAGATCGCGTGGAAGCTGTTTACCGAGTCCCAGAGTCCTGCTAAATTGCGGAGAGGTGATAGAAATCACGAGGAGGACTCTCATGGCGGACATCCTGGGGCGCACCGGCGCCACGGCCTTCGATCAGCGATACGTCGATACGCTCGCCGATCTGTCCGACGGCTCGGTGCACCGTCGATTCGATCCCTACCTGGACATCGACTGGGACTCCCCGGAGCTGCGGCTCGATCCGAACGACCCGCGCTGGGTGCTGCCCCCGACGCTCGACTCGCTCGGTGCCACCCAGTGGTACCGCGACCTGCCGCTGGAGCGGCGGATCGAGATCGGGAAGTGGCGGATGGCCAACACCATCAAGGTGGGTGCCGCCTTCGAGTCCATCCTGATCCGCGGAATGATGCAGTACATCATGAAGCTCCCGAACAAGTCGCCGGAGTTCCGCTACTGCCTCCACGAGATGACGGAGGAGTGCAACCACATCCAGATGTTCCAGGAGCTGGTGAACCGCATCGATGTGGACGTCCCGGGGATGCGCAAGCGATTCCGCCGCGCGTCACCGATGATCGGCGTGCTCGGGGGCTACGCGCACGTGATCCTGTTCATGGGCATCCTCGGTGGTGAGGAGCCGATCGATCACTACCAGAAGGCGATCATGCGCCACGGTGGCGACATTCCGCCGCTGGTGCTGCGCACCATGCAGATCCACGTGGCCGAGGAAGCCCGCCACATCTCCTTCGCGCACGAATTCCTGCACGCGCACCTGCAGGGGATGACCAAGCGGCAGAAGCGGATCTGCGCCGTGGCCTTCCCGCTCGCGATGCGCTGGCTGGTGGGGGAGATCTTCACCCCGCCGAAGGAGTTCTTCGAGAAGTTCGAGGTGCCCCGCGAGGTGCGCCGCGAGGCGTTCTGGCGCGGCCCCACCGCGCGGGCCCTCCTCAACGACTACTTCGCCGAGATGCGGGCGCTGGCCGACGACCTCGGATTGATGACGCCCACGGGCCGACGGATCTGGAAGCTGCTCAAGATCGACGGACATCACGCCAGGTACCGGGGCGAGCCCACCCGTCCCGCGCAGGTGGCGTGATCGCCGGCGGCTCGCGCTGGGGTGCGCCGGTGACGCGTAGCATCGGCCGGTATGGCCACGCACACCGAGGAGCCCGGCTCCGGGTACGAGCTGCGCTGGCGTGAACACAATTCGCAGCGCCGCGATCTGATCCTGCGCGCGGCGGCGGGGCTCGTCGAGGAGTCAGCGCCCGGTGCCCCGATCTCGGTGCAGCGCATCGCCGACCGCGCCGGACTCGTGAAATCGGTGGTGTACCGCCAGTTCAAGAGCAAAGACGATCTCGCGCGTGCGCTGCGCGGCTACGTCGTCGACGCTTTCGCCGCCGAACTCGAGGCCGATCTCGACATCTCCTCGGGAAGTCTCCGGGAGATCCTGCGGCGTTCGGTCGCCTCGGCGGCCGGCTGGATGCAGGACAATCCGCGCCTGGTGGACCTGTTGCGTTCCGGTCCGTCCGAGGCCGCGCCCGACGCCCCCGATGCCATGAGCGATCTCAAACAACGCATCGTGACGCGCGCCCGCGCCACCATCGACGGCATCGCCGCACTCACGGGGCTCGACGCCACAGGCTTCGCGGCGGTTCCCTTCGTCGTGTTCACGATGGTGGAGGCCACGCTCACCAGCTGGGTGCGCGGCGAGGCCCCGATCCGGGGCCAAACCCGGTCCGAGGTGGTCGAATCGCTCACGGGCATCACGTGGTTCGTGCTCGACGGTGCCGCGCGAGGCGTGGGGATCGAGGTGGACCCGGACATCGAGTTCAGCACGGTGCTGCACCAGCTCACCGAACGCCCCGGCACCGACCCACGGTCCGGAGGATGACGGCACCGTCGGGCGATTCCCGGGCTCTGCGCAATCCGGACGCCCGATCTGGCACGATAATGCCGAATGTGGTTCACCTCACCGCTCGCGTCCGCTAGCTTTCGTGCTGCGACGCCTCCGGTCGAGGGGCGGCTTTAGGAGGCGGCGCGTGACGACCGGACCGAGATCAGGGTTCACCCCTGGGCGAACCGCGAAGCTGGCCGCTGCCGGCCTCGCCGCCACGATGGGGGTGACCATCCTCGCGGGCTGCGGCGCGAAGGAGGACGGCGTCACGCTCAACGTGTACGCCCCCGCCGACGGCGCCACGCTCGTCAAGGAGGTGGCGCAGGACTGTTCCACCACCGACTACAAGGTGGTCGGCCACGCCCTGCCGAAGAGTGCGGACGATCAGCGCCTCCAGCTCGCCCGGCGCGCCACCGGCAACGACCGGACCATGGACCTGATGGGCCTGGACGTGAACTGGACCGCCGAGTTCGCGGAGGCGGGATGGATCCTGCCGCTGCCCGAGGCGCTCACCCGCACGGCGCAGAAGACGGTGCTCGCCGGCCCGCTGAAGACGGCGATGTGGCAGGACACGCAGTACGCCGCGCCGGCGTGGACCAACACGCAGCTGCTCTGGTATCGCAAGGACTCGCTGGAGAAGGTGCTGGGCCGCAAGATCGGTCCGGCCGCGCCGAAGCTCACCTGGGACCAGGTGGTGGAGTACGCGGGTAAGTCGGGCGCGCTCGGCGGGCCGACCCAGATCGAAGCACAGGCGGCGCAGTACGAGGGCGTGGTCGTGTGGTTCAACTCCCTGCTCGAGAGCGCGGGCGGCCGCATGCTGGCCGACGACGGCAAGACGGTGACCCTCACCGACACACCGGAGCACCGGGCCGCCACCGTCAAGGCGCTGAGCATCATGAAGTCGATCGCCACCGCACCCGGCCGCGATCCGTCGTTCACTCAGCTCAAGGAAGGCGAGTCCCGCCTGGCGATGGAATCGGGCAAGGCGATCTTCCAGGTGAACTGGCCCTTCGTGTTCGCGGGCATCAAGCAGAACGCCGCCGCCGGCTCGGTGCCCTTCCTGCCCGAGCTCACCAAGTACGACGCGCTGCTCAATCCGGCGAAGGACGATAAGAACCCGCCGGAGCCCACGGTCGGCCAGCTCAACGAGATCAACAACCTGACACGGCAGAAGTTCGACTTCGCGCCGTACCCGTCGGTGATCCCGGGCAAGCCGGCGAAGACCACGGTGGGCGGCATCAACTTCGCCGTCGCGAAGACCACCCGGTACGAGAAGCAGGCCTTCGAAGCGCTGGCCTGCCTGACCAACGAGTCGGCCGAGCGCAAGTACGCGGTCAAGGGCGGTACCCCGCCGGTGCTGCCGAAGCTGTACGACGATCCGGAGTTCCGCAAGGCCTACCCGATGGCCACGCTGATCCGGGACCAGTTGCAGGAGAACACCTCCGCGGTCCGGCCCATCACGCCGCAGTACACGGCGATGTCCACCCTGCTCCAGGCCACCCTCGCCCCCGTGGGCTCGTGGGACCCGGAGCAGCTGGCGGACAAGCTGACCGACGCCGCTGAGAAGGCCATGAACGGAAAGGGCCTGGTGCCATGACATCCGGACCGACCGCCACAGTGGAGCGGATCGAACCCGCCCCCGCTCCCGCGAGCGAGGGGCAGCGCGCGGAGAAGCGCCTGGGCCTGATGCTCATCGCCCCCGCCGCGATCGTCATGCTGGCCGTGACGGCGTACCCGATCGTCTACGCCTTCTGGCTGAGCCTGCAGAAGTCGTCGCTGGCCGCTCCCGGCCAGGACGAGTTCGTCGGTTTCAGCAACTACGGCACCGTGCTGCAGGACGGCTACTGGTGGCAGGCACTGGGCATGACCTCGTTGATCACCGTGATCTCGGTGGCGATCGAGTTCGTGCTCGGCCTGGCGATCGCGCTGGTGATGCACCGCACCATCGTCGGTAAGGGCGTGGTGCGCACCGTGGTGCTGATCCCGTACGGCATCGTCACCGTGGTCGCCGCGTTCTCCTGGTTCTACGCCTGGACTCCGGGGACCGGTTATCTTGCGAACCTGCTGCCCACCGGGTCGGCCCCGCTCACCGAGCAGTGGCCGTCGGTGGCGATCATCATCCTGGCCGAGGTGTGGAAGACCACGCCGTTCATGGCGCTGCTGCTGCTCTCCGGCCTGGCCCTGGTGCCCGACGATCTGCTCAAGGCCGCCGCGCTCGACGGCGCCGGACCGTGGACCCGCCTGACCAAGATCATCATTCCGCTGATGAAGCCGGCGATCCTGGTGGCGCTGCTGTTCCGCACGCTGGACGCGTTCCGGATCTTCGACAACATCTACATCCTGACCAACGGCAGCAACGGAACGGGGTCGGTATCGATCCTGGGGTACGACAACCTGTTCAAGGCCTTCAACCTGGGTGTGGGATCGGCGATCTCGGTGCTGATCTTCATCTGCGTCGCGATCATCGCGTTCATCTTCATCAAGGCGTTCGGCACCGCCGTGCCGGGGTCCGACTCGGACGATCGACGGTAGGGGAAACGATATGGCTGCCAATACCGCCGGCCGCAAGCTGGCCTGGAGCGCGATCGACCTTCTGGTGATCGCCTACGCGCTGATCCCCGTGCTGTGGATCATCTCGCTGTCGTTCAAGCCGGTCGCCACCGTCGGCGACGGGAAACTGATCCCGACCAACCCGACGTGGGAGAACTACACCGCGATCTTCTCCGGCAACGGATTCGTGCGGCCGCTGGTGAACTCGATCGGCATCGCGCTGATCTCCACGGTGATCGCCGTGATCATCGGCATGTTCGCCGCGTACGCCGTGGCGCGGTTGCAGTTCCCGGGCAAGAAGCTGTTCGTGGGCGCGGCGCTGCTGATCGCGATGTTCCCGCAGGTCTCGCTGATCTCGCCGCTGTTCAACATCGAGCGCAAGATCGGCCTGTTCGACACCTGGCCCGGCCTGATCCTGCCGTACATCACCTTCGCGCTGCCGCTCACGGTGTACACACTCTCGGCGTTCTTCCGCGAGATCCCCTGGGAGCTGGAGAAGGCCGCGAAGATGGACGGCGCCACCCCGGCGCAGGCCTTCCGCCAGGTGATCGCGCCGCTCGCCGCCCCGGGCGTGGTGACCGCGGCCATCCTGGTGTTCATCTTCTGCTGGAACGATCTGCTGTTCGCGTTGTCGTTGACCGCGACGGATTCGTCGATCACCGCCCCGGTGGCGATCGTGAACTTCACCGGCAGCAGCGAATTCGAAACTCCCACCGGTTCCATCTCCGCGGCAGCGGTGATCGTGACCATCCCCATCATCATCTTCGTGCTGATCTTCCAGCGACGGATCGTGGCCGGTCTGACCTCCGGCGCGGTCAAGGGCTGAC
Source organism: Tsukamurella sp. TY48 (assembly GCF_019656655.1). Lineage (GTDB taxonomy): Bacteria > Actinomycetota > Actinomycetes > Mycobacteriales > Mycobacteriaceae > Tsukamurella > Tsukamurella strandjordii. The sequence goes on from NZ_BPMV01000001.1 coordinate 3,127,318, forward strand.
GCCGGAAAGTACTCAAGGAGCAAAACTATGGCTGACATCGTCCTGGACCACGTCAACAAGACCTACCCCGACGGCAGCACCGCCGTCAGCGACATCAACCTGCAGATCGCCGACGGCGAGTTCGTGATCCTCGTCGGGCCCTCGGGCTGCGGCAAGTCGACCACGCTCAACATGATCGCCGGCCTGGAGGACATCTCCGGCGGTGAGCTGCGCATCGGCGGCGAGCGGATGAACGAGAAGGCGCCCAAGGACCGCGATATCGCGATGGTCTTCCAGTCCTACGCGCTGTACCCGCACATGACGGTGCGCGAGAACATCGCCTTCCCGCTCAAGCTCGCGAAGCTGCCCAAGGATCAGGTCAACGCCGCCGTCGAGGACGCCGCGCGCACCCTCGACCTCACGCAGCACCTCGACCGCCGGCCCTCGCAGCTCTCCGGCGGCCAGCGCCAGCGCGTGGCGATGGGCCGCGCGATCGTCCGCAGCCCCAAGGCCTTCCTCATGGACGAGCCGCTGTCGAACCTCGACGCCAAGCTGCGCGTGCAGATGCGCACCGAGGTCTCCCGGCTGCAGAAGCGCCTGGGCACCACCATGGTGTACGTCACGCACGACCAGACCGAGGCGATGACCCTCGGCGACCGCGTCGTGGTGCTCAAGAGCGGCGATGTTCAGCAGATCGGTGCACCGCAGGATCTCTACGACCGCCCCAACAACCTGTTCGTCGCCGGATTCATCGGCTCGCCCGCGATGAACTTCGTACCCGGCCGCCTCACCTCCGTGGGCATCGACACCGCACTCGGCGAGATCCTGCTCCTCGACGCCCCCGCCCTGGCCGAGAAAGCCTCCGCCGCGGGCAACAAGAACGGCGAGGTGACCGTGGGTATCCGCCCCGAGCACTTCGAGGACGCCCGCCTGCTCGACCCGAACCAGCGGGTCGGCGGCCTCACCTTCACCGCGAAGGTCGACGTCCTCGAATCGATGGGCTCGGACAAGTTCGTGCACTTCTCGGTGCCCTCCGCGACAGGTCGCGTCGATGCCCTCGCCGACCTGACCCCCGACGGACAGTCGGCCCCCCTCGACGGTGTCGACGAGATCGTCGCGCGCCTGTCCGCCGACTCCACCGCCGCCCGCGGCGCCGACGTCGACCTGTACTACGACCCGGCGAAGATCTCCGTCTTCGACCGTTCGACCGGCGTCAACCTGGCTCTCTAGCATCGCGGTGCGCGTGCTCGCCGTCAGCGACGAGGAGGTCCCGGGCCTGGCCCTGGCCTCCTCGACGTTGCGGCCCGACCTGATCCTCGGCGCGGGGGACCTGACCGGCGAGTACCTGGAAGCGCTGGTCGACCGGTACGGCGTGCCGTGCGTCTTCGTCCCGGGCAATCACGATCCGGATCACCGCGGATACCGCCGCACCCGTGGGGGATACGTGCGCGGAGGCCTGCCGGAGGAACCGCCCGGCCCGCGGGGTGGCGTGAACGCGGACGGGCGCATCGTCACCGTCTGCGGGCTGACGGTGGCGGGCCTCGGCGGCTCGATCCGCTACCGGTCGGGGGCGAATCAGTGGACTCAGGGGCAGCAGCGTCGTCGGGCCTGGCGCCTGTGGCTCGCCTCCCTATGGCGTCGGCCCACCGTCGACGTGGTCCTCGCGCACTCCCCGGCGCAGGGCGTGGGCGACGGTGAGGACGCGCCGCACCGCGGCTTCGCGGCCCTCGGTACGCTCGTACGCCGGCTACGCCCCCAGGTCTTCGTCCACGGCCATGTGCACCCGCACGGCCGGCCCGGACCGGACCTGGAGATCGCCGACGTTCCGGTGCTGAACACCGTGGGCTACACCTACTTCGACATCACCCCCGGATCGCCCGGGGCCTACACCATCCGGGAGCGACGACGTGGCGCGTGACACCGGCTTCCCCGACGAGGACGCCCGCTCGGACTTCGAGCGGTCCCGCCGCCGCGCGGAGATCGCGCGCCTCGCCGCCTGGATCCGTCGACGGCCCGGCGACGTGAACGACGTGCTGCCCTACGACGAGGTGGTCGGCGCGCTCGGCATGGTCTCCGAGCGCAACCTCGGACTGCAGGTGATCCCGACCGCACAGATCGTCGGCAGTGTCGATCGCACACGGGATTTCGACCGGTACTTCCGTCCCCGTACACCCGCCCTGCGGGCGCGCTGGCAGCGGCTCGCGGCGGCGCAGCGGCGGGGTGAGGCCATGCCGCCGATCGAGGTGAAGAAGATCGGCGACATGTACTTCGTGGTGGACGGGCACCACCGCGTGTCCATCGCCTTCGCGCGGGGTTTCACCACGATCGACGCCTACGTCACCGAGGTGGTGACCCGGGTGGGCGCCGACGGCATCGCGGTCCGCTCGGACCTGTTGCTCAAGGACCACCGCCGGCTGTTCCTGGAGCGCGTGCCGCTCACGGGGGAGGCCCGCGACCGCATCCGGATGACCAACGCCTGGGACTACTCGGTGCTCGCCGAATCGGTGGAGGCCTGGGGGTTCCGGCTCGTCCAGGAGACCGGCCAGTACCTGTCCCGGGAAGAGGTCGCGGACCGCTGGTACCGCGACGAGTTCAGCCCCGTGGTGGCCATGGCCCGGGATGCGGGAATCATGGCGCAGGCCACCGACGCCGAGGTGTACCTGTTCGTGGCGTGCGAGCGGTACCGGCTGGTGCGCAGCCACGAGTGGAGCCCCGAGATCATCGATGAGGTGGGCGAGCGCACCACCCGCAAGCCCTGGCAGCCGGGGCAATTCTTCTGACCGGGGCGGGCTCGTAGGATCGAAGCCGTGACTTCCGTGGTGGACGACGTCCGGGCGCACCTGTCGGCGCACTACGACGGGCGGGGTTTCGCGCCGCCCGCCTCGGCATCGGTGACCTTCCTCGGCCTGGAGCCGATGACGGTGCTGCGCTGGGTGGGCGAGGGCACCGTCGCCTTCGCCAGCCTCGGCTGCTCTCGCCACCCGATGACCGATCCGAACGCCATCGTGGCCGCGGACGACGGCCCGCGCGCGGAAGTCGTCCTCGAACTACGGCGCCGGGAGCGGAGCGAGCGGGCCGGGTCGACCCCTCCCGCCGCCGACGGTCCGGGCGCGGCGCTCGACGGGGTGCACCGTGCGGTCGCGATCCTCGGAGCCTCGCCGTCGGTCGAGGGACTGGTGCTGGCACCCGACGCGCTCGTCGACCTGGGCTCGCCGCTCTGGGCCGGTGCCCCGTTCACCGCGGTCCTGCTGGGCGAGTCGACGGTGCCCGACCTGGAGCGCGACGGAGAGCCGGTGCGCTTCCTGCGAGCCGATCCGATCACCGCGAACGAGGCGGCGTGGGTACGGCTGAAAGGCGCTGCGGCACTCCGTGAGGCATGGTCCGAGGCGGGCATCGACCCGTCGGACCCCGGACGTCCCGCGGCCCGCGAGGTCTAGCCGCGGTCGGCCGGATCCGGTGGCCCGAACAGCGGATCGTCCGGCGGCGCCGCCCCGAAGAGCGGATCCTCGGCGACGCCATCGGTAGCCGATCGCGGCACGGCGACCATGCCCTCCGGCACGGTCGGTTCCGCGGCGATCGGAACCTGCTGCTCCGGCGGCGCGGAACCGAAGGCGACGTCCGCGGCCCACCCCGCCAGGATCGACACGACCGCGGGCAGCACGCCGACGAGCAGGTTCGCGAGCTGGACGCGGTTCGACGTCTCGCCGACCCACTCGAGGTTGTTCTGCAACCACAGCGGCACGAGCACCGTGAACAGCATCGGGACGGGCAGCGACCACACCCACGCCGTACTGCGCCGTCGCGCGATGCCCCAGGCGGCCCAGATCATGACGAGATTGAGGATCCCGCCGGAGACCTGGATGAACCAGTACACGGGATCGGACGCGAGGCCGCCGGAGTAGTCCGGGGCGCTCATCATGGTCAGGATCCACTGCGTGGACAGCCTGGTCACGATGTCGCCACCGATGATGCTCGCGACGATCACCAGGACGGCGACTACGGCGCGCGGCTTCGAGCGCGCGGCGTACAGCAGGTAGAGGGCGATCAGCGCCTTGGTCGAGTTCTTCAGGAGGAAGTCGACCACCGGATTCTGCGGGACGAACTGCCCGACCGTGCCGCCCCACGTGGACCACGCGGCGGCGACCAGGCCGAACGCGGCGCTGCGCGCCACCCACACGTGGGCGGGCGCACCGTCGTTCCCCCGGGCCCAGAGCTCGCTCCGGCGGTCCCACAGCTCACGGATCATGAGCTGAGCGTACCGATGGTTCAGATCACCACACCGGTGCGGTCAGAGCCACTTGATCCTGCGGAACGTGACGAACAGCCCGAGACAGGCCAGCAGCATCACGGCCAGCACGGCGTAATAGGAATAGCTCCAATGCAGTTCGGGCATGTTGTCGAAGTTCATGCCGTAGATCCCGGCGATCATCGTGGGCACCGCGACCAGGCCGATGATCGCCGACATCTTGCGCATGTCCTCGTTCTGCTGCATCCCGATCTTCGCCAGCGCGGCGTCGATCAGCGAACTGAGCACATCGTTGTAGGTCTCCACGTGATCGGCCACCATCGACTGGTGATCGACCACGTCCGAGAAGTAGCGCCGGATCTCGGTGGGGATGATGTCGTCGAAATCGCAGGTGAGCCGCTTGAGCGCGTGCGAGAGCGGATGAATACCGCGGCGCAGCTCCACCACATCGCGCTTGAGCTGGTAGATCTCGTCGACCTGGATCCGGGAGCGGGCGCGGAAGACCTCCTCCTCCACCCGGTCGATATCGTCCTCCAGCAGATCGGAGACGGCCACGTAGGTGTCCACCACGTGGTCGGCCACGGCGTGCATCACGGCCGACGGACCGAGCCGGAGCAGCTCGGGGTTGGCCTCCAGGTTCCGCCGCACCCGGCGCAGGCTGCCGTGCTCGCCGTGCCGCACCGTGATCACGTGGTCGGGGCCGACGAGCACCATGACCTCGCCCATCTCGATCAGGCGGGCCATCGGGTCGGTGCGGTCGTGACCCACGTAGTTGACCGTCTTGAGGATGAGGAAGAGGTTGTCGTCGAACCGGTCGACCTTGGGACGGGTATGGGTGACCAGCGTGTCCTCGACCGTCAGCGGGTGCAGCCCGAAAACCCGGGCCACCTCGTCCATCTGGTGTTGATCGGGATCGAGCATGCCCACCCACACGTAGCCCTCACCGCGGCGGCGCACCTCCTCGATGGCCTCGACGTAGGTGAACCGGCCCGGAAGGCGCTCACCGTCGACGTACACACCGCAGTCGACCACGGCGCGTGCGACCGGGACGGGCACTCGGGGCACGACGGCATCGCGGCGCGGCGTACCCGCCCGGGGTAGGGACGGCATCGAGGGCATGCGCTGATATTAGACCCGCCGAACGGCGTTCGCGGTGCCCGCGGGCGGGCGGATTCCCCACCGTGGCGGGAGGCCGGGTAGAAAGAGGGCGTGAGAAGTCCGATCCTGCGCCTCGGCGCCGCGACCCTGCTCGCGGCGGCCCTCGCCGGCTGCGCCGATGCCGGCGACGCCTCCGATCTCGGCCCCCGGACGAGCACCGGCACCGTGACCCTGGCGACCTCCGACGACATCGCCTCCCGGATCGAGGGCCTGATCTACGCGAACGCGCTCCGCGGCATCGGTACGCCGGTCGATACTCGGCTCGGAATCGGCCCCGGCGACGCCGCCGTGGCCGCGGTGGAGCGGGGCGAGGTCACGGTGGCCCCCGCGCTGACCGGCGCGCTGTGGGACCGCTACCGGCCCGGGGCGCCCCTGCCGACGGCGCGTGCCGCCGAGGAGAAGGATTCGAAGGCGCAGTGGGACGCCCAGTTCGTCGCGCTCAGCGCCGTGCTCCCCGAGGGGCTCGGGCTCGGTGACCCGACGCTCGCGCTCGACCAGCCGATGCTGTACTCCCGGCCCGGCGCCGCCCCGGCGAGCCTGCGCGACTGCGAGGGGCTGACCGGGCCGGTGGCGGTCCCGCAGGGCACCCCCACCGACCTCGGCGGACGCTACGGCTGTTCCGTGGGGCCGGTGACGATGGTGGCCGACGATGCCGCCGCCGCCCGCGAGGTGGCCGAGGGGCGCGCCGGGCTCGCGCAGTTGGGCACACTGACGGCCGCGGCGCAGCAGCTCAACCAGGTTGCCGACCCGGATTCGACGGTGCCCGCGCGCGCCGTGGTGCCGCTGTTCCGCCGGGACGGCGTCACGGTGCAGCAGAACAAGCGACTCTCGGCGATCGCAGGCGAGCTGACCACGATCGATCTGGCCGCGATGGTCGAGAAGGTGCGGTCGGGGGAGAAGACCGTGGAGCAGGTGACCGACGCCTGGGGCGCCGATCACCCGCTGCACTGACCGCTAGAGGCGCTTGTTGAGCTGGGAATCGACCAGCGCGTTCACCCGCTGGTACGCCGAGCCGCCCACTCGTACGAGAACGTCGATGATCTTGGCGTCGGCGCCGATCAGGACGCGGCCGCGGTTCTTCTTGACCCCGTTGAGGATGACGCGGGCGGCGTCGTCGGCCTCGGTGCGAGCGAGGTACTTATCGAACATCTCAGCGCTGGCGGCCTGGTTCTTCCCCTCGGCGACGGTCGCGTTGCGGGCGATGGCGGTCTTGATGCCGCCGGGGTGCACGCAGGTGACGCCCACGTTGTGATCGCTGGCGAGCATCTCGATCCGCAGCGACTCGGTGAACCCGCGCACCGCGAACTTGGCGGCGTTGTAGGCGCTCTGGCCGCCCACACCGAGCAGGCCGAACAGGGAGCTGGTGTTGATGATGTGTGCGTCGCCGGAGGCGATCAGGTGCGGCAGGAAGGCCTTGGTGCCGTTGACCACGCCCCAGAAGTCGATGTCCATGACCCGGTCGTAGTCCTTGAACGAGGTGGTCTCGACGGGCTCGTGGTGCGCGATGCCGGCGTTGTTGAACAGCAGGTTGACGGTGCCGTAGTGCGCGACCACATCGTCGGCGTAGGCCAGGAGCTGTTCGCGCTCACCGACATTGACCACCTTGGTGTGCACCTCGGCGCCACGGGCGCGGGCGAGCTCGGCGGTCTCCTCCAGGCCGGCGGGATCGTAATCGCAGAGCGACAGCTTGGCGCCCTCATCGGCGAGCTGCAGGGCCAGCTCGCGGCCCATGCCGGAGGCGGCGCCGGTGATGACGGCGACCTTGCCGCGGAAACTCTTCATGGTGGAAATCCTCACATTTGTCCAAGCTGAGCTGCACTGATGCGCCGGAACCCGGCGTACTTACTCGACAGTAGGGTCGGGAACGGGCATATGTCAACGACCTATTGAGTAGCATTCAGTAGGTGACCAGAAAGTCCGTGGCAGCCGCGGTGGGGCGTAAGCGCACCCGACTGAGCCCCCAGGCGCGGCGCCAGCAGTTCATCGACCTCGGCCTGCAGAGCCTCAAACACCAGGCGCTCGAACAGGTGTCCATCGAGGAGATCGCCAGCCAGGCCGGCGTCTCGGCCGGTCTGCTGTTCCACTACTTCGACTCCAAGCTCGACTTCCAGGTGGCCCTGGTCGAGGAGCAGGCCCGCATCGTCGGCGAGGTGGCCACGCCGGAACGCGATCCCGCGGACATCGCCGACGTGATGCCGATCCTCAGCGCCACCCTCGGAACCTACGTCGATCACATCATGGAGAACCGGCAGTCCCTGCTGCCGATGCTCGCCGGCGTCAGCTGGTCGGAGCCGCGGATCCGGACCGCCGTGAAATCAGTCCGCGAGCAGATCGTCGATCAGTTCGTACAGCAGGCCGAGAACATCGGCATCGAACGATCGACCCGGTTCGTCCTCGCCGTGCACGGCTGGATCGCGGTGGTCGAGGAGACCCTCGTGCAATGGCTCGACGAGAACGCCGGTTTCGCCGAGATGACGCGTGACGAGGTGGTCGATCACCTCGCGACGATGTTCGTCGGCATGGCCGGAGCCGTCGGCCTCGATCTGGTCTAGCGCGGCCCGCACCGACGACGAGGGCCGGCCCTCCCCGTGGGAAGACCGGCCCTGCATCGTGATTCAGTCGATCAGGCGAAGGCCTCGTCGATGATCTGTGCCTGCTCCACGGCGTGCACCTTCGACGAACCCGAGCACGGTGCCGACATCGCGCGTCGCGAGACGCGCTTGATGCCCACGAGCCGTCCGTCGAGCTGCGGCAGCTCCAGGCCGAAGAACGGCCATGCACCCTGGTTGGCCGGCTCCTCCTGCACCCACCGCACATCGGTGGCGTTCGGGTACTTGTCGAGCGTGGCCGGCAGACGGCGCGAGGGGAGCGGGTACAGCTGCTCCAGGCGGATGATCGCCACGTCGTCGCGCTTGTCCTTCTTCCGCCGGGCCTCGAGCTCGTAGTAGAGCTTGCCCGAGACCAGCAGCAGCTTGGTGACGCCGTCGCGGTTGCCGCCCTCGACCTCGAAGCTCGGGTCGTCGATCACCGAACGGAACTTGCCCGTGGTGAAGTCCTCCAGCGGGCTCACCGCGGCCTTGTTGCGCAGCATCGACTTCGGCGTGGCCACCACCATCGGGCGGCGCACACCGTCGAGGGCGTGACGACGCAGCAGGTGGAAGTACGACGCGGGGGTCGACGGCATCGCGACCGTCATCGAACCCTCGGCGCACAGCTGCAGGAACCGCTCGATGCGGGCCGACGTGTGATCGGGGCCCTGACCCTCGTGGCCGTGGGGGAGCAGCAGCGTGACACCGGAGGTCTGGCCCCACTTGGCCTCGCCCGAGCTGATGAACTCGTCGATGATCGACTGCGCGCCGTTGACGAAGTCGCCGAACTGCGCCTCCCAGCACACCAGCGCCGACTCGTCGGCCACCGAATAGCCGTACTCGAAGCCCAGGCCCGCGAACTCGGTGAGTGCCGAGTCGTAGACCATGAACCGGCCGGGCGATTCCGCGCCGTCCTCGCCGAGGTGATCGAGCGGGGTGTACTCCGCGCCGGTCTGCCGGTCGATCAGCACCGCGTGGCGCTGCGTGAACGTGCCGCGGCGGCTGTCCTGGCCGGCGAGGCGGACCGTGCGGCCCTCCTCCAGCAGGGTGCCGAAGGCGAGCAGCTCGCCGAAGGCCCAGTCGACGCCGCCGTCGCGCGACATCTCGAAGCGGCGCTTGACCACGGGGGCCACGCGCGGGTGCACGGTGAAGCCCTCGGGGACGTTGGCGTACGCGTCGCCGATGCGCTGCAGCTGCTCGAGCGGCACGGCCGTCACCAGCGAACTCGGCAGCGGCTGGTCGGCGATGATCGACGGGGCGGGCTCGGCCTGGAACTTCTCCAGCTCCTTGACCTCGTTGAAGACCCGCTCCAACTGGCCCTGGTAGTCGCGCAGCGCGTCCTCGGCCTCCTTGGTGGAGATGTCGCCACGGCCGATGAGGGCCTCGGTGTAGGACTTGCGGACACCGCGCTTGGTGTCGATCACGTCGTACATGCCGGGCTGCGTCATCGACGGGTCGTCGCCCTCGTTGTGACCGCGGCGGCGGTAGCAGACGAGGTCGATCACGACGTCCTTGTGGAAGCGCTCACGGAAGTCGACGGCCAACTTGGCCACCCACACGCAGGCCTCGGGATCGTCGCCGTTGACGTGGAAGATCGGCGCGCCGATCATCTTCGCGACGTCGGTGCAGTACTGCGAGCTGCGCGAGTTCTCCGGCGACGTGGTGAAGCCCACCTGGTTGTTCACCACGATGTGGATCGTGCCGCCGTTGGAGAATCCGTCGAGGTTCGCCATGTTCAGCGTCTCGGCCACCACGCCCTGTCCGGCGAAGGCCGCATCGCCGTGCAGCATCAGCGGCATCACGGGGTGCACGCCCTCGGGCGGGTTCTTCATGTCCTGCTTGGCGTGCACGATGCCCTCGAGCACCGGGTCGACCGCCTCGAGGTGCGAGGGGTTGGCCACCAGCGAGACGGTGATCTCGTTCTCGCCGAACATCTGGTAGTACTTGCCCTCGGCGCCGAGGTGGTACTTCACGTCGCCCGAGCCGTGCGCCTGCGCCGGGTTCAGGTTGCCCTCGAACTCGGTGAAGATCTTGCTGTACGGCTTGCCGACGATGTTCGCCAGCACGTTGAGGCGGCCGCGGTGCGGCATGCCGATGACGACCTCGTCGAGCGAGTGCTCGGCGGCCTGGTCCAGCACGGCGTCCATCATCGGGATGACCGACTCGGCGCCCTCCAGCGAGAAGCGCTTCTGGCCGACGTACTTGGTCTGCAGGAAGGTCTCGAAGGCCTCGGCGGCGTTGAGCTTGGACAGGATGTACTTCTGCTCGGCGACCGTGGGCTTGGTGTCCTTGGTCTCCACGCGCTCCTGCAACCACTTCTGCTGCTCGGGCTCGAGGATGTGCGCGTACTCGATGCCCACGTGGCGGCAGTACGCATCGCGCAGCACCGACAGCACCTTGCGCAGCTTGAGCCGGTCTTCACCGTGGAATCCGCCCACGTTGAAGGTGCGGTCCAGGTCCCACAGCGTGAGCTCGTAGGTGAGCACGTTGAGGTCGGGGTGCGATTCGAGCTTGTCGTTGTTGAAGCGCAGCGGGTCCACATCGGCCATCAGGTGGCCGCGGGCGCGGTACGCCGCGATCAGCTCGAGGACGCGGGCGTCCTTGTCGATGCCGTGCGGCGGGATGTCGCGACGCCAGCGCACGGGCTCGTAGGGCACGTGCAGGGTGCGGAAGATGTCGTCCCAGAACTCGTCGCTCAGGGTGAGCTCGTGGACGTACCGCAGGAAGTCGCCGGACTCGGCGCCCTGGATGATGCGGTGGTCGTACGTGGAGGTCAGCGTGGTGAGCTTGCCGACGGCGAGGTCGGCGATCTTCTCTTCGCTGGCGCCCTGGAACTCGGCGGGGTATTCCATGGCGCCCACACCGATGATCGCTCCCTGGCCCACCATGAGGCGCGGCACCGAGTGCACGGTGCCGATGCCGCCGGGGTTGGTCAGCGAGATGGTGACGCCCGCGAAGTCCTCCGCGGTCAGCTTGCCGTTGCGGGCGCGGCGCACGATGTCCTCGTAGGCGGCCACGAACTGCGAGAAGTCCATGGTCTCGGCGCCCTTGACGCCGGCCACCACGAGGCTGCGGCTGCCGTTCTTGCCCACCAGGTCGATCGCGATGCCGAGGTTGACGTGGGGCGGGGTGACCGCGTTCGGCTTACCGTCGATCTCGGCGAAGTGCCGGTTCATGTTCGGGAACGCCTTGACGCCCTGGACCAGCGCGTATCCCAGGATGTGGGTGAAGCTGATCTTGCCGCCGCGGGTGCGCGCGAGGTGGTTGTTGATCACCACGCGGTTGTCGAACATGACCTTGACCGGCATCGCGCGGACCGACGTGGCCGTCGGGATCTCACGGCTCGCGTTCATGTTCTTGACCACGGCGTTCGCGGCGCCGCGGAGCACCTGATGCTCCTCCTCGGCGGGGAACTCGGCCGCTGCGGGGGTCTTCGGTGCGGGAGCGGGCTTGGCCGGCGAGGACGGTGCCGGGGTCACCGGGGCGGAGGGCGCCGGAGTCAGCGTGGACTCCGTGGTCTTCGCCGGCGCGGCCACCGCGGGTGCGGCCACCGCGGGTGCGGCGGCCGCGGGGGCCGGAGCAGCGGGGGCTTTCGGCGCGGCGGGTGCGCTGGGAGCGCTACCGTTCGCCGCGGCGTCGGTGCCGCCGGGCTGATACTTGGAGAGGAAATCGTGCCAGCTCGGGTCGACCGAATTCGGGTCGGCCTTGAACCGCTCGTACATCTCCTCGACCAGCCACTCGTTTTGGCCGAAATCCGATACAGAACTGCTGCTCACGGCAGGTCCTCGCCTCGATTCATCATCGTCGTATCATGCGTGCGCCGAACCGGATCGCAGTCGGCGCAAATCTGCGTGGTCCAGGGTAGTCCACCGCGTAATTCGTGCGGCGGGTTACTCCGGTAACGCCGTCCCGCCGGGCTCGGCCACCGAGCCCTCGACGACCCGCAGGCCGGGGGACGGCCACGTGGTCGGGACCGGACCGAAGGCGTTCCGGGAGTTCTTGATGACGCCCTTGCCCAGCACGCGGTTGCCGCCCGCGCCCACCACGGCGCCGATGCCCGCGGGGAGCAGCTTGCCGAGGACCAGCGGCGACTTCTTCGCCAGGAACCGCCGGCTGAACATCTTCATCAGCTGCTTGTTGAGGTTGCCCAGGCCCGGGAGCTGGGTGGGGTTCTTCTTCAGGTTCATCAGGGTGGCGTTCTTGGCCCCGACAGTGGTGCGCAGGGCACCGAGACCCGCCTCGCCGAGTACCGCGGTGAGCACGAGCGCCTTGCGCAGCTCGCGATCGTCGGGCGAGATGCCGTAGACGTCGGCCACGGCCAGGGCGTACAGCGCGGAGGCCTCCATGAAGACCACGGTCTCGGCGCCGACGGTCCCGATCGCGGCCAGGGTGCCCACGCCCGGGACGGCGGCGGTGGCGCCCGCAGCGCCGCCGGTGCCGGTCACGGTGAGCAGGTAGCGCTTCTCGATCCGCCCGATGATCTGCGCCGGACTCTCGTCCGGGTGCGCCTCGCGCAGGCTCGTGACGTACTTCGCCACCGCGGGGGCCTGGAGCCGGGCGGCGCGATCGATGACGGAGCCCAGCACGCCGCCGCCGTCACGGGTGGCGGGCACGTTGGGCTCGATGTTGGCGGGCTGTTTCGCCATGATGACCTCCGTAGCTGGGCGCCCGCAGCGGGCACCGCTCTCCACCCCTTGTTACCACTGCAACGCGATATTCATTCCCCGTCCGGACGGACCGGGGTGGGCTCGCCGCGTAGGGTGCGACCCGTGCCGAGCATCGACGAGCAGCCGTACACCCTCGAGATCCCCACCCGGTGGAAGGACAACGACGTATACGGGCACGTCAACAACGTCGACTACTACAGCTTCTTCGACACGGTGATCAACACCTATCTGATCCGGGAGGGCGGCCTGGACATCCATGCGGGCCCGACCATCGGGCTCTGTGTGGAATCTCACTGCCGCTACGACGCCCCGCTGGCCTTCCCGGAGCGGGTGACGGCGGGTCTGGCCGTCACCCGGCTCGGTGGCTCCAGCGTGACCTACGCCGTGACGCTCTTCGCCGAGAACGGCGAGGCCGCGGCGGAGGGCTGGTTCGTGCACGTCTTCGTCGACCGCGGGACCCGCCGGCCCACGCCGATCCCGGACGGCCTGCGGGCCGCGCTCGGTCGGCTCCGTGTCGGTGGCGACGCGTAGTCTCCGCTGCATGGCGTTCTCCACCCCGCTGCAGCCGGTCACGCTCACCGGGCACCTGGTCACTCTGGCCCCGCTGTCGCACGACCATTACGACGGTCTGCTCGAAGCGCTCGAGGACGGGCAGCTGTGGGACCGCTGGTACACCTCCGTCCCGGCACCGTCCGGGCTCGCGGCCGAGATCGACCGCCGGCTGGATCTGCAGGCGAACGGGCAGATGATCCCGTTCACTGCGATCGACACGGCGGGCCGGGTGCTGGGCATGACCACCTACTACGACATCGATCCCGACGTGCCCCGGATGGAGATCGGTTACACCTGGAACCGCGCCTCCGCGCACGGCACGGGCACCAACGCCGAATCGAAGCTGCTGCTCCTCGAGCACGCCTTCGACACGCTCGGCTGTGAGTGCATCGGCCTGCGTACGCAGTGGGTGAACACCCAGTCGCGGGAGGCCATCGCGCGGCTCGGAGCCAAGCAGGACGGCGTGCTGCGCAGCAACAAGCGCTACCGCAACGGCGCACTGCTCGATGCGGTGCTCTTCTCCATCCTCCGGCACGAGTGGCCGGCCGTGCGGTCGCACCTGCAGCACCGTCTGCGCCACCGGCACGAGGCGTATCGCGCTGTGGCGGAGTAGCCGTGCCTCGCCCCCAGGCGGCCGCGCACGGGCTCTGGCGTCCCGGGCTCGGCCTGGCGTTGTGGTTCTCCGACGATCTCGGTGAGCCCACCGCCGAACCCGATCCCGCGGTGCTCCCCGCGCCGGTGGCCGCTGTCCTCGGCGACCGTAGGCCACGCCGCTCCACCACCGTCGCCGGCCCGCAGGGGCAGCTCGTCGCGCCCGTGCTCACGCTCGGCCCCGAGCGGGCCGCCGCACTGCTCGACGAGCTCGGCCCGGACGACGGCGGTGGCGACCTGCGCTACCTGCGGTGGGTGGCGAAGTCGGTGGAGCGGTTCGTGGCGATCGGTGCGGTCACCCCGGTGCTGCGCAGCGACGACGGCGAGTGGCTGGTGCGGTGGGCCCCACTGGAATCGGTGCAGTGGCGCACCTGGGTGCAGACCGCCGCCGCGGCGATGCCCGCCGCGTTGCGGCGCGGGGGAGACCTGGCCGCGATCCTGGACATGGCGGCCGAGCTCACGGACCGGTACGCGCGCCGGAGGCTCGGCGCGGGGCCGTGGGACTGGGTGGCGGCGCCGTCCCTGCGCGCCCTGGTCGACGGTGAGCCGCTCGCTGCGGACAGGGTCGCCGACGCCGGCGCACCCGCGGCGTGGACCGAGTGGTCGGGCAGCGTCCGCTCCGCCGAGACCCTGCTGGTGCTCCGGCTGATCGAACCCGACGGTAAGCGGCCCGGCGAGATCGACCCGGTGACCGCTCCGGCGGATGCGCCGTGGCGGCTGGAGGTGTGCCGGCGGGTGCCGGGGGCGGCTCCCGTCCGTGCCGATCCGGTGCGGATGAGCCCCGTCGACCTGGACGACCTGGCGAGCGAGCTCGCCCGCGCCCTCGCGGTGTACCCGCCACTCAAAGGTGTTCGGCAGGACCCGGGTTCGCTGGACTTCCTGCTCACCACAGGCGAGGCGGAGGCCCTGTTCCTGGAGGGGGCTCCGGGCTTGACCAAGGCGGGGTACGAGGTGCTGCTGCCCACCTCGATCGCCACGGTGCGGCCGGCGCTGCGGCTCACCGGTCGCGAGCAGCCCGGCCGCACCGCGCTCACGGTGCAGGCCGGGCTCGCCGAGATCAAGGATTTCGCCTGGCAGCTCGCCGTGGGCGATGCGGTGCTCACGGCCAGCGAGCTGGCCGGTCTCGCGAACACCATGTCCGGGCTGGTCAAGGTGCGTGGCCGCTGGGTACGCGCGGACCGGCGCACGTTGGCGCACGCGGCGCGCTTCGTGGCCGAGCAGCGCAAGGCCAAGGAGGACGGCACGGCGCACGACCTCGGTGACCTGCTCGGCCTCATCGCCGACCCCGCCGCGCTGCCGGCGCCGTTGGTCGCGGTGGACGGTCTCGGCTGGCTCGACTCGGTGTACCGGGGTGGCACCATCGCCCCCGCGACGGTGACCGCGCCGTCGGCCTTGAAGGCCGAGCTGCGGCCCTACCAGCTGCGCGGTCTGGAATGGTTGGTCACGTTGTGGCGCAGCGGGATCGGTGCGGTACTCGCCGATGACATGGGGCTCGGGAAGACGATCCAGGTGCTCGCGCTGCTGTGTCACGAGCGCGGCGATGCGGCGGTCGATGCCCCGGCTCCTACGCTGATCGTGTGCCCGATGTCGGTGGTGGGGAACTGGGCCGCCGAGGCTCAGCGGTTCGCACCGGGCCTGCGGGTGCTGGTGCACCACGGCTCCGACCGCGCCTCCGGGGAGGCCTTCGCCGCGGCGGTCGCGGAGGCGGACATCGTGATCACCACCTTCGCGCTGGCCTCCCGTGACCGGGAGCTGCTGTCGGCCTTGCGGTGGGGCCGCATCGTGGTCGACGAGGCGCAGCACGTGAAGAACGTGAACACGGCCGCGGCCAAGGCGCTGCGGGCGATTCCGGCGGCGCACCGGGTGGCCCTCACCGGCACGCCCGTCGAGAACCGTTTGGAGGACCTGCGGGCGGTGATCGATCTGGTGAATCCGGGACTGCTCGGCTCCGCCCGGACCTTCCGCAATCGGTTCGCGATGCCGATCGAACGGGAACAGGACCGGGCTGCGGCGCGGCGGCTCACGTCGCTCACCTCGCCGTTCATCCTGCGCCGGGTGAAGACCGATCCGGATATCGCTCCGGAGCTTCCGGAGAAGGCGGAGTTCACCATTCGCGCCTCGCTCACGCCGGAGCAGGCGGGCCTGTACCAGGCGGTGCTGAACCGCCTCGTCGAGGAGCTCCGCCGGTCCGAGGGGATGCTCCGGCGGGGGCTGGTGCTGGCCTCGCTCACCCGGCTCAAGCAGGTGTGCAACCACCCGGCGCACTACCTGGACGACGGCTCGCCGCTGCTGCGCCGCGGGCAGCACCGGTCGGGCAAGGTGGAACTGCTCGCCGACATCCTGGAGACCGTTGCCGCCGACGGTGAGCGGGCGCTGGTGTTCACCCAGTACGCCGAGTTCGCGCGGATGCTGCAGCCCTGGCTCACCGGGCTGCTCGGCGCGGAGGTCCCGGTGCTCGACGGTTCGGTGCCGCGCCGCGATCGGGACGCGATGGTCGAGCGGTTCCAGGCGGGCGACGGTGCTCCGGTCCTGGTGGCCACGGTGAAGTCGGGCGGTACCGGACTGAACCTCACGGCTGCGAATCATGTGGTGCACGTGGATCGTTGGTGGAATCCGGCGGTCGAGAACCAGGCCACCGACCGGGCCTTCCGGATCGGGCAGACCAGAGCCGTGCAGGTGCGCAAGTTCGTGTGCGCGGGCACGCTGGAGGAGCGGATCGACGGGGTGATCGCGGCCAAGCGGGAGCTGTCGGACATGACGGTGCAGACCGGCGAGGCCTGGCTCACCGAGCTGAACAACGATGAGCTGTACGAGCTGATCGCCCTGCGCGACGATGCGGCGGCGCTCTGATGGCGCGGCGCGCGCGGGATACGGCGCGGCCGATGGGCGGCACCTGGTTCACGCGGCGGTTGATCGCGCAGCGCGAGGAGGTCACCGAGCGCCGCAAGGTGCAGTACGCGCGGCGGCTCTATCAGGAGCATCAGGTGTTCTCGCTGGCGGTGGTGCCGGCCTCGATCACCGCGACGGTGCAGGGCAGCCAGCTCGATCCGTTCGGCGTGGGGTTGTCCCGGATCCCGGGTGATCCGGCGGCGGTGGTGTCGCTGCTGGTGGCGCAGGGCGCCACCGGCGAACTGCTCGGGGTGACCCGGGGCGATCTCGGCCGGGCCCTGGGAGATCTGGTGTTGCCGGAGACGGCCTCCGATGTGGAGGTCAGCTGCGCGTGCCCCGACGAGAGCGGCGCCTGTGTGCACGCGCTCGCGCTGACCTACGAGTTCTGCGCGGCCGCCGACCTCGATCCCAGCCTCGTCCTCGACTTCGCCGGTGTCCCGCTCGCGGGCCTGCTCGCGCGGGTCGCGGCATCGGGGCGTGAACCGGCGGGGGCGGCCCGTCCGGCGCCGGTGGCGGCACCGTCGGCCGAGGACGAATGGGATGCGGGCGCGGCGGCCTTCTACGGCGACGGCATGGACCTCCCGCCCCTGCCCGAGCCGAGCCCCGTCGACGCGATGACCCTGTTGGACCCGGCCCTGCTGCGCGCCGCGCTGCGCCGCACGGGGACGAAGCCCGCCGATGTGGCCGAAGCGCAGGACGAGCTCGCCGAGCTGTACGACCGGCTGCGCGATCCGCGCTGACGGTGCCCGGTGAGGTTCCGGCGCCGGGCCGTGGCGATCGCGGAACTTGTCGGTGCGGGTCACTATCCTTGAGGCGACGCGATCGAGTGAGATGACGAGGGGGTGGACATGCGCTTCGTGCACACGGCGGACTGGCAGCTGGGCATGACCAGGCACTTCCTCGATGCGGACGCGCAGGCCCGCTTCACCGACGCCCGGTTGGACGCCATCTCCCGGCTCGGAGCCCTGGCCACGGAGCGGTCGGCCGAGTTCGTGGTGGTCTGCGGCGATGTCTTCGAGGACAACCGCCTGGCACCCGCGGTGATCGCCCGCAGCCTCGACCGGATGGCCACCATCGGCGTGCCGGTGTACCTGCTGCCCGGCAATCACGATCCGCTCGACGCCGCCTCGATCTACACCTCGGAGGTCTTCGCCCGGCATCGCCCCGAGAACGTGGTGGTGCTCGACTCCGCGGGGGTGCACACCGTGCGGCCCGGTGTGGAGCTGCTCGCCGCGCCGTGGTTCTCCAAGCATCCGGCGGGCGATCCGCTCACGGAGGCGGTCGTCGCGGCATCCGCGCCGGAGGCCGGTGTGATCCGGATCGCCGTCGGGCACGGTGGCACGCTGCCCGTGGGCGCCCAGGACCAGCGGTTGATCGACGTGGCCGAGCTCGGGGCCCGGCTCGACCGCGGTGAACTGCGCTACGTGGCGCTGGGCGATCGGCATTCGGTCACGCAGTTGCGGCCCGGAGTCTTCTACAGCGGCGCGCCGGAGGTCACCAACTTCGACCACAAGGAGCGGGATTCGGGGTCGGTGCTGTTGGTCGACGTCCCCGAGGACGGCGGCGCCGCCGTTGTCGAGCCGGTGCGGGTGGGCAGTTGGCGGTTCGCCTCCCGGGAGTTCCCGCTGTCCGCGGAGCGCGATGTGACCGCCGCCGTCGCGGCGTTGTCGGCGTTGCCTGATAAGGACCGCACGGTGGTCAAGGTCGGCTTCACCGGCACCGTGGGGCTGGTGGCGAAGGCGGAGCTCGACGCCGAGTTGGAGGCGCTGCGCGCGCGATTCGCCGCGGTGGAACTGTGGGAGCGCAAGACCGACCTGGCGGTGCTGCCCGGCGAGGACGAGCTGGAATCGCTCGAACTGTCCGGGCCCGCCGCCGCGGCGGCGGATGAGCTCCTGGGTATCGCGCGCAGCGGGGGCGAGCGCGCCGCCGACGCGTCCGGTGCACTGGCTTTGCTGTACCGCCTCACCCGGCAGGATGTGGTCGCGTGAGGCTGCATCGCCTGGCGGTCAAGGACTTCCGCGGTGTGCAAGAGCGCGAGATCGCGTTCGCGGACACCGGCGTCACGCTGCTGCACGGCCCGAACGAGGCCGGCAAATCCTCGATGGTGGAGGCGCTGCAGCTACTGCTCGATGTGAAGGCCACCTCGAAGTCGCAACGGGTCGAGGCGGTGTGTCCGGCGCATCGTGACGCCGGCCCCTACGTCGAGGCCGAACTCACAGTGGGGCCGTATCGCTTCGTGTACGCCAAGCAGTACCACCGTCGCCCCGGCACCACGCTCACCGTGCTCGAACCCACCCCGCAGCAGCTCACCGGCGGCACCGCCGAGGCGTGGGTGGCCGAGCAGATGCGCACCCACGTCGATGCCGATCTGCTCGCGGCGCTCACCGTCTTGCAGGGCCCCGGTCCCGGGCAGCCCTCGCTGCGCGACAGCGCCGCCTTCGCGAAGGCGCTCGATTCGGCGTCGGGCGGCGCGGGAGACGATGAACCCGGGGCGGAGCGCCTGGCCGAGTCCGTCGCCGCCGAGCGGGCTCGGTACTTCACTCCCACCGGGCGGCCCACGGGTGAGTTGGCGGCCGCGCGGAGCCGGGATGCGGCGGCCCGCAGCGCGTTCGAGCAGGCCGAGGCGGCACTGCGGGAGGTCGACCTGGTGGTCGATCAGCACGCGGCCGCCTCCGGTCGATTGGCGTCGATCGTCGACCGCCGGGTGGCGGCGGTCGCCGCGTTGGACACGCTTGCGGCCGATCAGGACCGCGTCACCCGGTTGCAGTCGCAGGTATCGCACGCCCGCGCGGTGCTGGAATCGGCCACGCTGCGGGAACAGCATGCCGGGGATGCCGCGAACCGTCGCCGCCGCCTGATCGCGCAGCAGGCTCAGGCCACCGAACGGGCCGCGCAGGTTCGCGTGCTCCGCGATAAGGCCCTCGCCGACCGCGAGGTGCTCGCGGCCGAGGCGGCGTGGCTGGAGACCACGGTGCACGAGCTGACGGCGGTCGCCGCGGATCGCCGCGAGCGCAAGGCGCAGGCCCAGTACGCGGTCGATTACGCCCGCGAGGCCGCCGGCTATCAACGGCTCCGCAGCCGCATCGAGCAGGCCGAGCTGCTCGGCAAGGATGTCGAGGACGCGCGGAACCGGCTGGCGGGCAACCCGATGGATCGCCGCGCGCTGCAGGCCATCACGGCTTCCGAACAACGGCTGGAGCGGGCGCAGGCCAGGTTCTCCGCGCTGGCGGCCACGCTGCGGCTGGAACGCCTCGGCTTCACCGATGTACTGGTGGACGGCCGGCTGATCGGCGAGGAGCCCGTGGAAGTGGTGGCAGGCAACGGCACCGCCATCGAGGTACCGGGTGCAGTGCGGATCGAGGTGGTGCAGCGCGGCGAGAGCGCGGATGCGGCCGCCGAGGTCAAGGCCGCTCACGCGGCAGTGCTCGCCGCGTGCCGCGAGGCCGGTGCCGCCGACGCTGCGCAGGCGCGGGAGCTGCATGATCAGCGCGAGTCGATCGAGGTCGAGCTCCAGGAGGCCCGGATCGCCCTGGCGCACGCCCTGGGCGAGTCCAGCCTGAGCGAGTTGCGGGAGATGGCCGACGAGTCGGCGGCGCGGATCGTGGAGCTGGAGGCCGCGGTCGATCCCGAGCTGCTCGCGGCCGATGCGGAGATCGCGAAGCGGAACCTCATGGAGGCGACTCAGGCCGAGGTGGCGTCGCGGGGCGAGGAGAAGCAGACCCGCGAACAGCTCGGGCAGAAGCAGCAGGAGTTGCACCGGGCAGCCACTGATGCGCAGGTCGCCGCGGATCGGTTGCAGCACTTCGACAGTGCGGCCTCCGAGTTCAGTGCGGAGCTGGAGCGCGTGCGGCGCGACGCCGACGACGAGGCGCTGGGTACCGCAGCCGATGCCGCCGCCGAGGCCAGGGCGGCTGCCGCCGCGGCACTCGCGGAGCACGAGCGCGCCGCACAGGAGGCCGATGTCGCGGGGTTCGCCGGCCGGCTGGCATCGGCGCGGAGCGCCGCCGACCGGGCGCGAGCCGCCGAGGCTGAGGCACGCGAACACCTCGCCGGGCTCGCCGCGCAGCTGAGCCTCTTCCAGGCCGACGGCCGCCGTGACCGGCTCGACGCCGCCGAGGCCGAACTCGTGCACGCCGAGCGGGCGCTGACCTCGGTGGAGGAGCGCGCCCGCGCCGCGGCGCTGCTGCACGACACGCTGACCGCGCACCGCGACGCCCGGCGCGCCCGCGTCCAGGCGCCGTACCAGCACGCGCTCGAAGAACTGGGGCGCACCGTTTTCGGCGATCCCCTCACGATCACGGTCGGCGACGATCTGACCATCGCCTCGCGCACCGTCGACGGTGTCACGGTGCCCTTCGAATCCCTGTCGGGCGGTGCGCAGGAGCAGTTGGGGGTGCTCAGCAGGCTTGCGTGCGCGCGGCTGGTGGACGGTGCCGACGGTGCGCCGGTGATCTTCGACGATGCCCTCGGGCACAGCGATCCCACCCGGCTCGGGGCGATGGCCGACGCGCTGGTGACGGCGGGCCGATCCGCGCAGGTGATCGTGTTCAGTTGCGTGCCGGGCAGGTTCGACGCGCTCCGCGGCCGCGAGGGCGTCACCGAGGTCGCGCTCGGCTAACTACACCTGTTCGCGCAGCTTGAACTTGAGCACCTTGCCTGCGGGGTTGCGGGGGAGGGCATCCACGATGTGCAGTGCCAGGGGCAGCTTGTACGGCGCGAGCGAGCCTTTCGCGAAGTCCCGGACCTCGTCCAGGGTGAGGGTGGCGTCGGGTTTGAGCGCCACGATCGCCGTGACCGCCTCGCCCCACTTCTCGTGCGGAACACCGATGATCGCGACCTCGGCCACCGCGGGGTGGTTGTACAGAACCGATTCCACTTCCGCCGGGTACACGTTCTCGCCGCCGGAGATCACCATGTCCTTGACCCGGTCGACCACGGTCACGTAGCCGTCGTCATCCTGCTCGCCCACGTCGCCGGTGTGGAACCAGCCCTCGGCGTCGATCGACGCGCTGGTGGCGGCGGGGTTCTTCCAGTAGCCCGTGGTCACCTGCGGGCCGCGCACGCAGACCTCGCCGCGCTCGCCGTCGGGGACCGGCGCACCGTCGGGCCCGAGCAGCGCGACCTCGGAGAGCGGCAGGATGTGGTGGCCTGCGGCGCCGATCTTGCGGGCGGTGTCGTAGACGTCCATGACCAGTGCGAGCGGGGCGGTCTCGGTGAGGCCGTAGCCCTGGCAGAACGGGATGTTGCGGCCGTTGTAGAGCGCGATCAGGGGTTCGGGGACGGGCGCGCCACCGCAGGTGAGTTGTCGGACGGTGGAGAGGTCGGTGGTGTCGAAGGCGGGCACCTGGCTCATGAACAGGAACATCGCGGGGACGCCGAACATGGTTGTCACGCGGTGCTTCTCGATGAGGTGGAGCGCGGCGGTCGGATCGAAGGCGGGCAGGATCACCAGCTGGCCGCCCTTCTGCAGGGTGATCAGGGTGGTCACGTTGAGGCCGCCGATGTGGAACAGGGGTGCGGCAACGAGACTGATGTCGGTGGACATCGTATCGAGGCTGAGGAGCGCGTTCATGTTGTTCCAGAACATGTTTCCGTGCGTCAGCATGGCGCCCTTGGGGCGGCCGGTGGTCCCGGAGGTGTACATGATGAGCGCGAGATCGTCTTCCCCGGGGTGCTGGGGGTCCGTGATGGGGTCGCGTCCGGCGAGCAGGGTATCGAGATGTTCCCATCCGTCGACCGGGTCGAGGGCGATCGCGCGGCGCAGGCCCGACGATGCCCGCACGGGTTCGACGACGGCGGCGCGATCGGCGTCCGCGATCAGGGTGTGCACGCCGGCATCGGTGAGGATGTATTCGAGCTCGGCGGAGGTGAGGCGGAAGTTCAACGGCACGAAGACCGCCCCCGCGCGGGACGCGGCGAACATGCTGGTGAGGAAGTCGGGGTGGTTGAAGCCCACGTAGCCCACGCGGTCGCCCGCCGCGATCCCGCCCGCGACGAGCTCGGCCGCGAGGCGATCGATCCGGTCGGCGAACTCCGCGTACGTCCACGTGCTCTCGCCGTAGGTGATGGCCGGACGATCGGCGCTGACGGCGGCGCGGCGAGCGATCCAGGAGCCGAGATCGATCTGCGGGCGTGCGGGCATGGACTCTCCTCGAGGCGGCGTGGCGATGTGGGATCGATCTTCGACCGGGAACGCCGCGGCGGTGGCCGTTTTGCCAGATTCTCAGGCGCGGTGTTGTGGTGCTTGGCGGCGAGGGAGTCGGCAGAGTGACGGCCAGGAGGAGTGGGTGTTGCCTCGCGGGCGTTATGCAGATCCTGCATAACGCTGAAGCGCTACGGTGCCTTTGACGTCGCGAGGCTCGCGAACGCGAACGCCTTGTCGCACTCTTGCTTCAACCCCGGCGACGGTCGACCCGCAGTCGAAGTGCGAATGCCGGAGACGACAATTGCCTCCATCGACATGAATGCGGCGATGCAGCCGTCATTCGAATCGGTGGCCGTTGCGATGCTGCGGCCGTTCACCTCCCTGTCCGGTTGCCACTTCCGGTACGAGTGCTTGCGCTTGTAGTTGTCGAGGGACTTCTCGTCGCCGAGAATCTGGCTGATGAACGTGATCCTGTCAGGGGACAGCCAGTCGCAGCCACGAAAGTTGGGGGAGTCCGAGAACGCGGCGTCGGAGATCGAAGACGGTGCGATCCCCAAGGGGATCAATTCCTCGGCTCGATAGGCCGTACACGGTTCGAACGTCGTCCCGTCGTTTCGGCCATTGACTCGTTCAGAGATCGTCGGAACCACGGGTAGCGACGCCGAAACATCGATCGCCGGTATCGGGTCCCCGGTGACCGCGCACGCTGCGGTCGCAGCAGCCGCGAGGACGACGATGCAGAACAGCAACGACCTCATAGATGTGGTCGCGCAATCGAGAGCTCGTTCACCGATCTGAGGGCCTGCGGGCATGGAGCCTCCTCTAGGCGGCCTGGCTATGTGGGATCGATCTCCGGCCGAGGGGCGCCGTCTGATGGTCGATTGCCTCGGCTGCCTCTTTCAGGTGGTTATGCACATCCTGCATAACGCAGAAACGCTATGGTGCCTTCGATGCCGCGAGGCTCGCGAACGCGAATGCCTTGTCGCACTCTTCCTGCAGCCCGGCCGATGGTGGTTTGGATAGATTGCCGGCGACGATCGTCGCCACGACCGCGTCGCGCGAGATGAACGCTGCGATGCATCCATCGTTGGAATCGGGAGCTATCGCGACAGTGCGGCCGGATGCGACCCGGTCGGGTCTCCACTGCCGATAAGAGTGTTTCCGCTTGTATGTCTCAAGGGAGGCTTCATCGCCGACGATCTGACTGTATTGCGTAGCTGCGTCTTGCGAAGTCCAGTGACAACCACGGTAATTCGGCGACTCGGAGAATCCGGCGTCTGAAACGGATGCGCCGTTGATGCCCAGCGCCGACAGCTCGGTTGCGCTGTATGCAACACACGGTTCGAACGAAGTTCCGTCATTTCGACCGTTCACGCGTTCCACGATCGTGGGCTTGAATGGTAGTGAAGCGCTCACATCGATGGCTGGCACCGGATCGCCCGGCAGTCCAATGGTGCATGCGGTGGTTGTCAGCCCGATTGAGATCGCCATAGCTGCAGCGGACCGTTTCACGAAGTGCTGTTCTGAATCGTAGTTTGGTTCTGTGTCTCGGTTCGGTCGATCCTTCGACCGATTTCGCGCAGCGACTCGGCGATATGCCGGGCAGTCCTGGCTTGTGTACGCAGAGTTTCAGTGACGGACCGTGGGTCAGTGTGGACTGCTGCCCTGATGTTGTTGGTCGCTGCGTGTCCCTCGACCGTGTTCCCAAGGTAGTTCACTGCGCCAACATCGCGGAGTTCGTTGGCGATCGCGATAATCCTCTCGGCATGGCGCTCGTGCGCCCGTGCCAACTCCTCGATCGCGTCACCGTCGCGAACCATGACGGGACGGTCGGCGATGCGTTTCATCGCTTCTTCGCGGATCTTCTCAGGCTCGGGGGTGGGCGGCATGGGACCTCCTATGCGCGTGCTTTCCCATTGGACGCACGAGCGGGGCGATCGGTTCCCTAGGTGTTCTCGGCGCGGGCCTTCAGCGCGGCGAGGCCGCGCTCGAAATCGCGGCCCGCGAACCGGTCCATGGGCACGATCTTGCCCACCAGAGCGAAGAAGCCGGTGGTCACGCCGGTCATGGTCCAGGTGACCCGGAAGACGCCACCGTCGGGACGGATGTCGAACCGCACGTGGTTGTTCGCAGCCATCGGCTTCTCGAAGTCGAGATCGATGTCCACGGAGTCGTTCGGTAGCGCGCCGGTGATGGTCATCCGGCCCGCGCCGGCCTTGCGGTTGCCGCTCCACGCGTACGTGGCGCCGACCCCATCCGCGGGGCCGCTGTAATCACGCTTCAGATCGGGGTCGAGCCCCTCCCACGGCGACCAATGCCGCCACTCGTGGAAATTGTCGATCAGGCCGAAGATCACGTCGGCGGGTGCGTCGATCACGGTGGACCGTTCGACGGTGAAAGCTCCCATGCGAGGTAGCGTACGGGGCTATCGCAGCCGGAGCGCGGCCAACGCGACGAAGACCAGAACCACCGCCAGTCCCGGGCAGACCCACAGCGAGGCCGCCGACAGGGCGCGGCTCACTCCTGCGTCCCCCTCGGCAACGAACGCAGTGACCATCGGGTGCCGGCCTCGCGGACCGCGATGCCCGCGAGGAACCCGAAGAACGCCGCGAGGACGTCGAGCTCGGCGAGGGGCTTCGAGGCGAGCCAGACGATCAGGGCGCCGAGCAGCGGAGCGGCGACGGCGATGGCCC
This sequence comes from Tsukamurella sp. TY48, assembly GCF_019656655.1. Classification (GTDB taxonomy): domain Bacteria; phylum Actinomycetota; class Actinomycetes; order Mycobacteriales; family Mycobacteriaceae; genus Tsukamurella; species Tsukamurella strandjordii. Next base: position 3,152,886 of record NZ_BPMV01000001.1, read on the forward strand.
GCGCCCGCCGGGTCGGCAGCCAGAGCGCGGTCACGATCGACGTCGTGACCGCCGACCCGAGGCCGATGGCACCGAGCGTCGAGACCGCATTGAGCTGCTCGAAGTAGCCGAAGGCGGAGGGTACGCCATTCGAGTACCGCTTCGCATCGGTCAACGGGACGTACGCCGTCCATCCCGATCCCATCTGCTGGAAGACCAGCATCATCGCCACCACGTAGGCCCACCAGCCGGCATCACCGACGGCGCGCACGACCCGGACTTTGTTCACGGCGATGAATCTATCGTGGTGCATCGCACCACCGGGCATACCTCGGTCGTCATTAGACTCGCTGGCATGACAGCAGTACCCGATACCGCCGCCGACCACCCCGCCGCCGGTCTCACGACGGCGCAGGTGCAGGAGCGGGTGCGCGAGGGCAAGGTCAACAAGCTGCCGAACCGCTCGGGCCGCAGCACGTGGGACATCATCCGCGCGAACGTCTTCACCCGGATCAACGCGATGCTGGGTGTGCTGTTCGTCCTCGTGCTGTTCACCGGCTCGCTGATCAACGGGCTGTTCGGCCTGCTCATCGTGTTCAACTCGGCGATCGGCATCATCCAGGAGCTGCGCGCGAAGAAGACGCTCGATTCGCTCGCCATCGTCGGGCAGGCCCGGCCGGTGGTGCGGCGCGACGGACAGTCCGTGGAGATCCCGCAATCCGACGTGGTACTCGACGACGTGATCGAGGTGGGGCCGGGCGATCAGATCGTGGTCGACGGCGAGACCATCGCCTCCGAAGCCCTGGAGATCGACGAGTCCCTCCTCACCGGCGAGGCCGACCCCGTCGACAAGCAGCCGGGTGACGAGATCTTCTCCGGCAGCTTCGTGGTGTCCGGGTCCGGCACGTACCGCGCCACCAAGGTCGGCGCCGATGCCTACGCGGCCCAGCTTGCCGACGAGGCCAGCAAGTTCACCCTCGTCGATTCGGAGCTGCGCTCGGGCATCGACCGCATCCTCCAGGTGATCACCTGGCTGCTGGTCCCTGCAGGCGTGCTCACCGTGGTGAACCAGCTGGTGATCTCGCGGCAGAGCCTCGACCAGGCGATCCTCGGCATGGTCGCGGCCCTCGTGCCGATGATCCCCGAGGGGCTCGTGCTCATGACCTCGATCGCCTTCGCCGTCGGCGTGGTGCGCCTGGGCCAGCGCAAGTGCCTGGTGCAGGAACTCCCCGCGATCGAGGGCCTCGCGCGTGTGAACGTGGTGTGCGCCGATAAGACCGGCACCCTCACCGAGAACGGCATGCGACTGTCCGAGGTGGACGTGCTCCACGGGGACCGCAGCGACATCGAGCAGGCACTGGCCGCCATCGCCGCGCTCGACCCGCGACCCAACGCCAGCGTCCAGGCCATCGCCGAGGCCTACCCGGATTCGCCCGGATGGCGGGCCACCGCGATCGCCCCGTTCAGCTCCGCCAAGAAGTGGTCCGGAATCTCCCTCGCCGAGGGCGATTCCCCGCGCGGCAACTGGATCCTCGGGGCCGCCGACGTGCTCCTCGATCCCGAGTCCGACGGTGCGCGGCGCGCCACCGAGCTCGGTTCGACGGGGCTGCGGGTGCTGCTCGTGGCCACCACCGATGTACCTGTCGACACCGACACCGGCGACCTGGCCGCACCCGGAAACCTGGTGCCCCGCGCGCTGATCGCGCTGGAGCAGCGGGTGCGCCCGGACGCGCGCGGCACCCTCGACTACTTCGACTCGCAGGGCGTCGCGGTGAAGGTGATCTCCGGCGACAACGCGGTATCCGTAGGCGCCGTCGCGCATTCGCTCGGACTCGGCTCGCCGGATTCCTCCGTGGACGCCCGGAAGCTGCCCGCCGAGAACGTCGAGCTGGGCACCGTCGTCACCGACAACGTGACCTTCGGGCGCGTGCGCCCCGATCAGAAGCGGGCCATGGTCAAGGCGCTCCAGTCCCGTGGCGACACCGTGGCCATGACCGGCGACGGAGTCAACGACGTGCTCGCCCTCAAGGACGCCGATATCGGTGTCGCGATGGGCTCGGGCAGCTCCGCCGCGCGCTCGGTGGCCCAGATCGTGCTGCTGGACAACAAGTTCGCCACGTTGCCGTACGTGGTGGGCGAGGGCCGCCGGGTGATCGGCAACATCGAGCGCGTCGCGAACCTGTTCCTCACCAAGACGGTGTACGCGGTGCTGCTGGCGTGGCTCGTGGGCCTCGCGGGCATCGGCGCCAAGCTGTTCGGCTTCACCCCGATCTCGTACCCGTTCCAGCCCATTCACGTGACGATCGCGGCCTGGTTCACCATCGGTATCCCGGCCTTCGTCATGTCGCTGGCGCCGAACAACGAGCGGGCTAAGACCGGCTTCGTGGGCCGTGTGCTGCGCCTGGCCGCACCGTCGGGCACGGCCGTGGGCCTGGCCACTTTCCTGTGCTGGGTGGTGGTGAACCCCGGCGGATCGGGTGCCGCCGTCGGCGGCAAGGCGGCTGCGCTCACGACCCAGCAGATCCAGGCTTCGACCGCGGCGCTCATCACGCTGCTCGTCGGCTCGCTGTGGGTGCTGGCCCTGGTGGCGCGGCCGTACAACTGGTGGAAGATCCTGCTGGTCGGGGTGTCCGTAGCGTTCTACGTGGTGCTGTTCTCCATCCCCTGGGCGCAGCAGAAGTTCTTCCTGGACATCAGCGATCCGCAGATGGTGGGCACCGGGTTCGCCTTCGGCGCCGCCGCGATCGTGATGGTGGAGGTGTTCCGCCGCCTCGCGCCCAAGGTCTTCCACGGGGTTTCCCGCAGAAAGCGATAACCAGGTGGAACTCATCTTCCCCGGAGCTCCGCTCGCGTGCGCTCTGGGAGCGGCTGCGGCCTGGCTCGTATTCGTGTCACCGGCCGAGCTCGCGGGTGCAGTGGCCCGGGAAGCCGCGGGTTGGATCGCAATCACATTGGCGACGCTGGCGATTCTTCCGCTCATTGCGCTCGTGCTCGGTCTGCTTCTGTTGGACACGACGGGCGAGGTCGAGGCGAGCACCGCGGTGGCGGTGGCAATCACGGCTACGGTGGCGGCGTGTGCGGCGGCGTTGTACGTCGGGTGCATCCGGCGGGTGCGGTTCTTGGCCGTGCCGATCTTCGCCTTCGGCGCGGGGGTGCCGTGGTTCTGGTGGTTCCTCCTGGTCGGCGATTGGTCGTTCGGTCCGACCTGACGGGCTCTTTCGGGGGCTCGCGGGTGAGGTGCGAGGCGTAGGGTCCAGGTATGGACACGGAAGCTGAGGGATCGGAGACCGTGGTCGAACCGAGCGATGTTCGCGTTCGCGCGGTCTGGGAATCACTGGCGTCGCCCCTGGCGATCGCCTTCGTCACCGACAGTCGGGTGGTTCTGCTCGACGAGGCGGAGCTCGCTGCGCTCGACGACGGCGGCACCGACCTGGTGGTGGGCGACCTCTGCATCGGCGGTACCGATGAGCAACGCCGCACCCTGTTGGACGAGGCGCGACAGGTCTCCGACCGTGAGTATCAGGAGATGGGTGACGTGGACGTCGCCGTGGTGGACGGCGCCGTCGAGCTGCGGCGCACGGCCGGCGACGGCTTGCAGGAGTCGGCTCCCGCGGTGGTCGCCGCACTACTGGAGCACGAGCGCAACGGGTGGCGGAACCGGGGCGTGAACTACGCCAAATGGAGTTTCACCTGCGGCGATCACTACTTCGTCACCACGCCCCTACGCGCGGCGTTCGTCGCGGATCGGATCGCCACCGCGCTCGACCACGCGGGCCGTCGCTGACTCAGAGTTCGCGCGGAACAACGATCATCGGGACCGCCACCACGCGCAGCATCTTCGCGGCCGTCGTGCCGAGGAACAGCCTGCGCGGTGCCGCGAGCCTGCTGGATCCGACCAGGACCACGTCGCCGGGCTGCCAGTCGAGTCGCCGCACGGCGTCCTCCACGCTGGGGCCGGTGACCACGGCCGAACGCACTTCGACGACGGCGGGCAACTTGCCGCGGGCCTCGTCGAGCAGGCGTTCGGCGTGCTTCTCCGCGGCGTAGACGGCGTTCGGGTCGTCACTGCGCTTGGCGGGCATGAGATCGAGCGCGATGAGCGAGACGAGGCGCAGGGGCACGCCGGCGCGCTGGCTCCCGCGGATGGCGGTGGCCAGCACGGCATCGGCACCGGATCGTGTACCCAACGCGCAGGTGATCTCGCGGACGGTGCGGACACCCTGATTGCGGAACCCCCGCGGCGCGAGGGCCACCGGCAGCGGTGCCGAGTGAATCAGGTCGTTGACTACCGAGCCCAGGGAGTACGGACCCAGCAGGCCTCCACCGGAGCCGCCCGCCACGATCAGGGTCGCGCCCACTCGCGCGGCTTCGGCGATGATGCCCTCCGCGATCGAGTCGTAGATCCCGATGTGCGTGGACACCGGGATGTCGTCGGTCACCAGATCCCGCGCCTCGGCCAACCACTCGTCGGCCTGGGCGGTGAGCACATCGTCGAAATCCCCGGGAGCGAGCGCTGCGTTGCCATCGGGAGGAACGATCATGCCGATCGCGAGCTCCGCATCGAAGGTGCGGGCGAGCTGCGCACCGAGCACGACGGCATCGCGGCCGCCGTCGGTGGCGAGGTAGGCCACGTAGACGATCACGAGCAACAGCCTCCGTCCGTGGGGGAATCATCCTGCTCAGTGCAGCATTTCGCGGGCGAGGGTGCCACGTCGAGCGAAGGGTTGCGGTCGAAGAAGCCGAAGGGCTTGAGCCAAAAACTCACCGTGTCGGAGGGCATGATCGGCCAGTCCTCGGGCCGGGTGATGTGGTGGATGCCGAAGGTGTACCAGAGCACCACGTCGGTGTTCTCGATGTTCCGGTCGGCGGCGGTCCACGCCGGAAGACCCATGCCGGAGCCGCCCTGGTTGACGAATTCACCCGCCGGCCAGCGTTCGTCGGCGGCGTTCGGGGTCACCCACAGCGTGTGCTTGATCGCCTCGCAACGGCCGAGGATGGGCGAATCGTCGGGGAACATCGGGGGGAAGGCGCCACTGGGTGCGAGCTTGTAGGCGGGGGAGAGGCCGATACCCGTTGTGACGTTGTCGTTGGCGATCTTCCACGATCGCTGCGTGGCGTAGTTCGGGTTCTGTTTGCCCTCGGATTCCGTGCGCAGCGGCGTGTTCACCTGCTGCAGCGACAATCCGTACGGATTGTCGGGGCCCACGGGAACCGGCTCGGTATCGGAGCGGTAGACGGTGTTCTGCTCGCCATCGATATCCAGATCCATACGGGCCGTGAGGAAGTGCTGGTGGAACGGCGCGTAGGTGCGCTGATCGACGAGCGTGCCGTGCGGGTGCGCGGCGCCCTCGGCGATGTGACTGACCACCATGATGCCGGTGGCGCGGACCTCGCACTCGATGCTGCCGTCCTGGTAGAACCGCCAGTAGGTGAGGTACTCGTAGTTCGCGACGGTCACGTGGAAGGAGACCGTGAGGCGGCGCATGCGCCGGACCTCCGACCCCGCATGGTGATCCACGTGCTTCCACAGGACCGCGTTGTCCTCCTCGTGGATGCAGACCGCGTTCTCGATGCGGTAGGGATCACCCTTGCTGTTGTGCAGGGTCGCATCCAGGTACCTGATCTCGCCCAGGCAGTCGCAGCCCAGCGCGAGTGAGGTGGTCATGAAGCCGAGACCCCACTCGCCGATGTCGAAGGCGGTGCGGCGGTAGTGATCGTCGCAGTGGTCGCGGTACGGCACCATCATCTCGGCGAACGAGAGCCGGTGGGCGATCTTGCGTTCGGTGCCGTTGTCGTTGTACGTGACGGCGTGCAGCGTCATGCCCTCGCGATAGTTGAAACCCACACGCAGTGACCAGTTCTGCCACGAGAGCTTGTTGCCCTCGAGGGTGAACGACGGCCCCTCGGGCTGCGTGATCTCCAGCGGCTTGAGCGGGCCGCGAGTATCGGCGTCACGGATCTCCTTGGGCACCATGCGCGGCACGTACTCGCCCATGATCTTCGGGCGGTCCACGCGGAACGTGTCCTCGATCTCGAGCAGTTCCATGGTGGCGAGGTCGATGACGCAGTGGAGGCCGTTCACCGGCCCGGCGTACGGATTCGCGCCCTCGGCCGCCCGCACCCAGGTGTCCGACCAGCCGATGCGGCGGCCCTTGTACTTCTCGGGGATGAGCACCTCGCCGTACGTCCAGGTGTCCATGAACACCAGGTCCAGGTCGGTGATGCCGCGGTCGGCGAGCGCGGCGATCACGTCAGGGTGTGCACGGAGGGCCTCGTCGGCTTCGACCCACTCGTCGACGGTGACGTTCGGCTGTACGTCCGGGACGTGCTCGAAGGAGGTGACGGCACCGTCGGTCAGCGAGATCCGGGCCCGGAACGTGCGGTTCGAGCTCCGGTCGTACAGGACGGCCTGGGCTGCGCGCTCGCACGGCGCACCGTCGGCGTCGAAGGCGGCGATCTCGGGCTTGCTCGGCTCGATCATCTCGATCGACGCGTACCGCCAGTTCTCGTCCACGTCGTGCGCGTCCGCGAGCAGCCTCGTGACCGCCCGGAATTCATCGGCGGTCAGCGGGTCGAGGGGATGCTGGAAATCGCTCATCGGGGCGGGAGCCTCTCTGGTCGGGTCGTGCGCGCGCGTGGATCGATCATCTCCACAGTGCTCCGTGCCACACCGTGAAGCACGCGCCGGTGCGTCCATTGATCCTATGGTCGTCGCTCCGAATCGGAGCGCGATTCGAGCGTCGTGCGACGCCGGGCTGCGGGCCAGAGGGGATCGGATTACTTGTCGCTCTCGGATTCTGTCCGCGATGGACACTGCGTCCGAAATGGACAGAATCCGAGTGTCGCGCGCCGGGGAGATGTTCCGCCCGCTGAGAATCATTCGGTTCGGTCGACGAAGCGTCGTGTCCAGGCGGCACCGTCAGGCAGGGGGCGGTCGTGTGGCGCGGTCCAGAATGCCGAGAGCAGGTCGTAGCCGGAGTGCACGAGTCGCGCTTGCGCGGGCCAGTGTTGATCGGTCCACTCAGGCTCGTTGTGTGCCGAGTCGATGGCCGCGCGCACGCATCCCTCCACCTCGAAGTGCAGGCACCGCGCCTGTTCGCGGGCAGGCTCCGCGCCCACCTCATCGGGCCGGTCGACGAGTGCGAGGGCGGTGGAGCGCACGCGTTGCGCGGTCCATTCGAAGGTGCGACGGTGCGCGTTCGGATACAGGAAGTACATCGCCAGGAAGGCGACGATCACGCCGATCACGGTCTCCAAGAGCCGGTCCCGGATCACGGGTCCGGCCGACCCCGTCGTCGCGCCGGCGCCGCTCGCCATCAGCGCGACTGGCGTGATGAAGGTGACCGCCGCCGCGTAGTTCCGCGTGATCATCATCTCGATGCAGAACTGGAGCACGGCCACGATCGCGATGAGCGCGTACCCGGTCGGTCCGAGCCCGTACAGCGCCGCATAGAGAGCGAGCCCGACTGCGGTCCCCATGAAACGCTGCAGGCCGCGCACGGTGCCGTGTACTCGATCGACACCGGATTGGAGTACGACCAGGGCGCTGATGGCAGCCCAATGCGGGCGGTCGAAACCGAGCGCGAGACTCGCGGCGCCGGCGGCGATGCATGCGACACCGACTCGGACTGCCGTCACCATCGCGTGCGAGGACATCGTCAACGAGCGCCGCAGGCGGTGGCGGATGCTCGGCCGCATCGTCGAGGTGGTCACCTCGCGCGTGGGGTCCACACCCGCGGATTCGACGGTGTCGTCCTGCGTGGCTGTGAAGCGGTGGTTGGCATCGCGAAGGCGTTCCAGGAGAGGGGCGTCGGCGGAGCGTGCACCGGCGCGGGCATCGTCCATCGTGGACCACGCCGCAATGAGCGCCGATCCGGCGGCGTTGCGTTGCGTGGCGGTCCGCGCGCCGTCGGGGGCGAGGTACGCGTCGACCGCCCCGACGGCGCGGTTGACCGCCTCGCGCTGCGGACGCGACGGATCACGAAGCGCACCGGCCATGGACACGACGACCGACGACACCACTCCCAGCGCGGTGCCGACGACGAGTGACGCCGCACCGGCTCCCGCCTCGGTGGCGATCACGGCACCCGATCCCACCAGAGCGAAGAACAACGCCCCCGGCGGACCGAGGCGCAGTGCATCGACCACGTAGACCGCGAGGACTGCCGGGACGACCACCATCAGTACCGACGCTATCCGGATCGGGACACTGCTCTCGGGGATCACCGATCCGAGTGCGGTGCCGACGATCACGCTGAGTAGCAGAGCGATTCCGGCGATGCCCACCACCTGTGCGCGGATGCGGTAGGCGCGGCCCTCGCCGTACAGGACCGCGAAGGCGCCGAACGTCGCGAACAGGGCCGACGATCCGTGGCCGGCGGCAACCATGCCCGCGCCCGGAATTCCGACCGCCGCTGCGGCCCGCAGCCCCGCACCCCAGCGCCACGGCCCGGCCGCCGACTGCGCGAAGACGAGTGATCGCACACGACTGACCGGCGGGAGTGGATCGTGGTTCGGTTCGCCAGCAGTCACATACTCATTCCATCACCCCGCGGGGACTGCGAAACTGCGGGGAATCACCTCAGCCCAAGGGACGCGACACCCGGCTCGTCACAGGAGCACCAGACCTTCGAGGCCGGGGGTGGCGGCTGTGGCGCTGAAGAATTCCGAGATCGGGATGGCTGCGGCGCCGTCTCCGGCAGATATAGCAACGATCTGGCCCTCGGAATCGAGAACGGCCGCACCCGACCTGCCCGCGGGAGAGGTGAAGCCCGACAGGCGCAGGAGACGGTTCGGTTCGATCTCCACCCGGAACCGCTCGCCGATACCCATGACCTTCACCTTGTCGCCCGCGTTGGCGACGGCGCCCGGCGCAGAAACGGACCAGCCGACGCCCGGCTCGAGCTTCACCGCAACCGCAGACCATGTGCCGTTGCCACCCCGGACAACGGCGGCGATCGTCCCGAGTAGCGCCCTGGCGTCAACGTTCTCGATCTGGGTGCCCACGGGTGCCGCGCACTCCTTGCCGACGATCGCGTAGCGGACCTGATTCTCGCCCTGCCCCTGAGCGGCCGTCATGCCGAGCTGGCACGTCGCATTCGATCCCACCGGCGCCACGATGATTCCCGGTGTCGCGGATTGCAGTGGAACAGGATCGCCGGGCGCGATCGGCGGGGGCGACGATCGGCTCATCAGAGATGTTGGTCCGTACTGAATCGGGCCGTCATCCGGAGCGGAGCAACCGGTGAGGAGCACCAGCAGCGCCAACGATGCACCACGGTATCGACTGATCACGGATTCACGATTCCACATGACGGTGATCGTGGGAAGAGGCTGGACGCGCGGCACCGACGCCCTATGTGGCATGTGGTGGGGGTGGCGTGCCCCAAGAGATGCGGCGGATACAAAAAAGTGCCCCCGGCAGGATTCGAACCTGCGGCCTTTCGCTCCGGAGGCGAACGCTCTATCCCCTGAGCTACGGGGGCGCAGGGCTACGCAAGGTTAGCGCATCGTCACGGCAGACCGGAAACCGGCTGGCGGGCCCGTGGCGCGTCGCGGCCCCGTCATCGGTACGTCCTGCCTGCTGGGGCGAACTCCCCGCACCATAGGATGTACCGGTGACTCCCGCTGACCTTTCGGAACTCCTGCATGCGACCGCGACGACCGTGCTCACCGAGCGCGGCCTCGATGTCTCGGTGCTCCCGGAACGCGTCACCGTCGAGCGCCCGCGCAACCCCGAGCACGGCGATTACTCCACCAACCTCGCGATGCAGGTCGCGAAGAAGGCGGGAGTGAACCCGCGTGACCTCGCGACCTGGCTCGCCGAGGCCCTGTCCAGCGCGAACGGCATCGACGAGGCGACGATCGCCGGCCCGGGCTTCCTCAACATCCGCCTCGCCGCCGACGCCCAGAATCAGCTGATCGCCTCGATCCTGGACCAGAAGGACGCCTTCGGTCACGGGACCGCGCTCAAGGACCAGCTGATCAACCTCGAGTTCGTCTCCGCCAACCCCACCGGCCCCGTGCACCTCGGCGGCGCCCGTTGGGCCGCCGTCGGCGACAGCCTGGGGCGCGTCCTCGAAGCGCAGGGCGCCGAGGTGACCCGCGAGTACTACTTCAACGACCACGGCGCGCAGATCGACCGGTTCGCCCGCTCGCTCGATGCGGCCGCCACCGGCAAGCCCGTCCCCGAGGACGGTTACGCAGGCGACTACATCGGCGAGATCGCCGCCACCGTGGTGCAGAACCGGCCCGGCATCCTCGACCTCCCCGAGGACGAGCGCATCGAGGCCTTCCGCGCCGACGGCGTGGAGCTGATGTTCGAGCACATCAAGCGCACTCTGCACGACTTCGGTACCGACTTCGCCGTGTTCACCCACGAGGACGAGATGTTCACCTCGGGCCTGGTGGAGCAGAGCGTCGAGCAGCTCAAGGGCAACGGCAACCTGTACGAGAAGGACGGCGCCTGGTGGCTCCGTTCCACCGACTACGGCGACGACAAGGACCGCGTGGTCATCAAGTCGGACGGCAACGCCGCCTACATCGCCGGTGACATCGCCTACCTCAAGCACAAGTTCGACCGCGGTTTCACCCTGGCCATCTACATGCTGGGCGCCGACCACCACGGCTACATCGGCCGGCTCAAGGCCTCCGCCGCGGCGATGGGCTACGACCCCGACCGCGTCGAGGTGCTCATCGGCCAGCTGGTGAACCTCGTGCGCGACGGTCAGCCCGTGCGGATGAGCAAGCGCGCCGGCACCGTGATCACCCTCGACGATCTCGTCGACGCCGTGGGTGTGGACGCGGCCCGGTACTCGCTGATCCGCAGCTCGGTGGACACCTCCATCGACCTGGACCTCGACCTGCTAACCCAGGCCAGCAACGAGAACCCCGTGTACTACGTGCAGTACGCGCACGCCCGCCTCTCCGCGATCGCCCGCTCGGCCGCGGAACTCGGCATCGTGGGATCGACGGAGCACCTGGGCCTGCTCGACAACCCGCGCGAGGGCGATCTGGTGCGCACGCTGGGCGAATTCCCCGGTGTGGCAGCGGGAGCCGCCTCGATGCGGGAACCGCACCGCGTGGCTCGCTACCTCGAAGAGCTGGCCGGCGCGTACCACCGCTTCTACGGCGAGTGCCGCGTGCTGCCGCTCGGCGACGAGCAGCCGACCGACCTGCACCGGGCCCGCGTGGCCCTGTGCGCAGCCACCCGCCAGGTGCTCGCCAACGGCCTGGCCCTCGTGGGCGTTTCGGCGCCCGACCGGATGTGAGAGGCCCCGCAAGTGAGTGAACTCGCTCCCGGCGTCTGGCCGACGCACGCGCGCCGCGAGGCCGACGGTGGCGTCACCGTGGCCGGAATCCCCGCGCGCGCTCTCGCCGAGGAATTCGGCACGCCCCTGTTCGTGATCGACGAGGACGACTTCCGCGGCCGGTGCCGCGGCATGCGCGAGGCCTTCGGCGACGACGCCGCCGTGCACTACGCCTCGAAGGCCTTCCTCTCCATGGAGATCGCCCGCTGGGTGCGCGACGAGGGCCTGAACCTGGACGTGTGCAGCGGCGGCGAGCTCGCCATCGCCCTGCGCGCCGAGTTCCCCGCGGACCGGATCGCCCTGCACGGCAACAACAAATCGGTCGCGGAGCTGGCTTACGCCGTCGACTCCGGCATCGGCCACATCGTGATCGACTCGCTCTCCGAGATCGCCCGGCTCGACGCCGTCGCGGGGGAGCGCGGCGTGGTCCAGGACGTCCTGATCCGCCTGACCCCCGGTGTGGAGGCGCACACCCACGAGTTCATCTCCACCGCCCACGAGGACCAGAAGTTCGGCTTCTCCCTCGCCTCGAACGGGTCCGATTCACCGGCGATGCGGGCCGTCACGGCGGTCTTCGAGGCCGACAACATCCGGCTCGTGGGCCTGCACAGCCACATCGGCTCGCAGATCTTCGACGTGGACGGCTTCGAGATCGCGGCCCGTCGCGTGCTGGAACTGCTGCGCGACATCGTCGCCCGGTTCGGCGCGGAGAAGACCGCCCAGCTGAACACCATCGACCTCGGCGGCGGCCTCGGCATCGCGTACACCCCGGACGACGATCCGCCGCCCGTGGCCGACCTCGCCGCGAAGCTGCGCAGCATCGTCGAAACCGAATCGGCGGCACTGGGTCTGGCGACCCCGCACCTCGCCGTCGAGCCCGGCCGCGCCATCGCCGGACCGCCCGGAATCACCCTCTACGAGGTGGGCACCATCAAGGACGTGGCGCTCGACGGCGATGCCGATATCCCCTTCCGTCGCTACGTCTCGGTGGACGGCGGCATGAGCGACAACATCCGCCCCGCGCTCTACGGCGCGGAGTACACCGTGGCCGTCGCGGACCGCGATCCCGAGGGCGCGCCCGTACCCTCGCGCATCGTCGGCAAGCACTGCGAGACCGGCGACATCCTGGTGCGCGACACCGACACCCCCGAAGGCCTGGCCGAGGGCGACCTGCTCGCCGTGGCCGCCACGGGGGCCTACTGCTACTCGATGTCCAGCCGCTACAACATGCAGCCCCGCCCGGCTGTGGTGGCGGTGAAAGACGGCGCGGCGCGGTTGATCCTGCGCCGGGAGACCGTGGACGACCTGGTGAGCCTGGAGGTGCTCTGATGACTGAACCCGTGAACCGTGAGCTCGGCGTGGCCCTGCTCGGCATGGGGACCGTGGGGGCCGAAGTGGCCCGCATCCTCATCGACAACGCCGACGACATCACCGCGCGCGTCGGTGCGCCGCTGGCCATCCGCGGTATCGCCGTGCGCGATATCGCCAAGGACCGCGGCGTGGACCCCGCGCTCCTGACCACCGACGCCGCATCGCTGATCGACCGCGACGATGTGGACATCGTGATCGAGGTGATGGGCGGTATCGAGCCCACCCGCACCCACATGCTGCGTGCGCTGCAGGCCGGCAAGTCGGTGGTGACCGCGAACAAGGCGCTGCTCGCCGAGTACACCGGCGAACTCGCCGATGCCGCGAACCGCGCCCGCGCCGACCTCTACTTCGAGGCCGCCGTGGCCGGCGCCATCCCGGTGATCCGCCCGCTGCAGCAGTCCCTCGCCGGCGACTCCGTGGAGCTCGTGGCCGGAATCGTCAACGGCACCACCAACTTCATCCTCTCCAACATGGCGGAGAAGGGGGAGGCCTACGAGACCGTGCTCGCGGAGGCGGGACGCCTGGGCTACGCCGAGGCCGATCCCACCGCCGACGTCGAGGGCTACGACGCCGCGTCCAAGGCCGCCATCCTGGCCTCGATCGCCTTCCACACCCGCGTCACCGCCGACGACGTGTACCGCGAGGGCATCACCTCGGTGACCGCCGCCGACATCGAGGCCGCCAAGGCCTTCGACTGCACCATCAAGCTGCTCGCCATCTGCGAGCGGTTCACCGATGCCGCGGGCGAACAACGGGTCTCGGCCCGCGTGTACCCGGCGCTGGTCCCGCTCAAGCACCCACTCGCGAGCGTCGACGGCGCCTACAACGCCGTCTTCGTCGAGGCCGAGAACGCCGGCCGCCTCATGTTCTACGGCGCCGGCGCGGGCGGCGCGCCCACCGCCTCCGCCGTGATGGGCGATGTGGTGATGGCCGCCCGCAACAAGGTGCACTCCGGCCGCGGCCCCCTGGACTCGGTGTACGCGAACCTGCCCGTGGCCCCCATCGGCGACGTGCACACCCGCTACTACGTGGCCATGGAGGTCGCCGACCGGCCCGGCGTGCTCAGCGCCGTCGCCAACGAGTTCTCCGCGCGCAACGTCTCGATCAGCACCGTCCGCCAGCAGGCCGACACGCCCGATCGCGGCGCGCGCCTGGTGATCCTGACCCACAAGGCTCCCGACGCGGCCCTCTCGGCCACCGTCGAGGCCCTGAAGAACCTGGACGTGGTGACCGCCGTGTCCTCCGTGCTCCGTCTGGAGGGAACCAATGACTGAGGCAGTCCACAAGCCCTGGCCCGGCCTGATCGAGGCCTACCGTCACCGTCTGCCCGTGTGCGACACCTGGGAGCCGGGCTGGGAGCCCGTCACCCTCCGCGAGGGCGCGACCCCGCTGCTCCCCGCCAAGGCGCTGTCCGAGCTCACCGGCTGCGAGGTGTACCTCAAGGTGGAGGGCCTCAACCCCACCGGCTCGTTCAAGGACCGCGGCATGACCATGGCCGTCACCGAGGCCAAGGCCACCGGCAAGAAGGGCGTGCTCTGCGCGTCCACCGGCAACACCTCCGCCTCGGCCGCCGCCTACGCCTCCATCGCCGGCATCGAGTGCGCCGTGCTGGTGCCGGCCGGCAAGATCGCCATGGGCAAGCTGGCCCAGGCCGTGATGTACGGCGCCAAGATCATCGAGGTGGACGGCAACTTCGACGACTGCCTGGAGCTGGCCCGCAAGACCACCGCCACCTTCGACACCATCGCGTTGGTGAACTCGGTGAACCCGGTCCGTATCGAGGGACAGAAGACCGCCGCCTTCGAGATCGTCGACGCCCTCGGCAAGGCCCCCGATGTGCACGCGCTGCCCGTGGGCAACGCCGGCAACATCACCGCGTACTGGAAGGGCTACAGCGAGTACTTCGCCGACGGCGTCATCTCCGCCCGCCCGCGCATGCTCGGCGTGCAGGCCGCCGGAGCCGCACCGCTGGTCAACGGCGCGCCGGTGAAGGATCCCGAGACCATCGCCACCGCGATCCGCATCGGCAGCCCCGCGTCCTGGAACCAGGCCGTGGCCGCCAAGGACGAGTCGAACGGCCAGTTCCGCGCCGCCACCGACGAGAAGCTGCTCGAGGCCTACCGCCTCGTCGCCCGCACCGAGGGCGTCTTCGTCGAACCCGCCTCCGCCGCATCGGTCGCCGGACTGCTGGCCGCCACCGAGGACGGCTGGATCGCCAAGGGCTCCACCGTGGTGTGCACCGTGACCGGCAACGGCCTCAAGGACCCCGACACCGCTCTCAAGGGCGTCCCGGAGATCGCGCGCGTGGGCATCGACCCCGTCGCCGTCGCCGCCGCCATGGGCCTGACGGAGTAGCGCGACCGGTGACTTCCGCCCAACACACCCTGCCCGTGGGCCTCACGGCCACCGTCACCGTTCCGGCGTCGAGCGCCAACCTCGGCCCGGGGTTCGACACCCTCGGCCTGGCGCTCGGGCTGTACGACGACGTGACCGTCGAGACCACCGACGGCGGCCTGGAGATCATCGTCGACGGCGAGGGCGCCGGCGAGGTGCCCACCGACGAGCGGCACCTGGTTGCCGTCGCCCTGCGCCGCACCCTGCAGCACCTCGGCACCAGCGCGCCGGGCCTGAAGCTGCACTGCGTCAACCGGATTCCGCAGTCCCGCGGACTCGGATCGTCGGCCGCGGCAGCAGTCGCCGGAATCGCCGCGGCGGCCGCCCTGGCCGCCGACGCCGAATTCCCGCGCGCCCTCACCGCCGCCGAAATGGTGCAACTGGCTTCGGAATTCGAAGGACACCCGGACAACGCCTCCGCCAGCGTGCTGGGCGGCGCCGTGGTCGCGTGGACCGTTCCCGCCGCACCGGTACCGGACTCCGCGGGCTACCGCGACCAGTCGCTCGGGCACGGTCAGGCCCCGTCGGGCCCCACCCGGTACGACGCGCGCCGGGTGGACGTGCACCCCGACATCCGGGCGTACGCCCTCGTACCCGACGTGCAGTCCTCCACCTCGGTGACCCGCGGGCTGTTGCCGCGCCTGGTGCCGCACGCCGACGCCGCGTTCAACGCCTCCCGCGCCGCGCTCATGGTGCTGGCGCTCACCGCACATCCGGAACTGCTGCTCGACGCCACCGAGGACCGGCTGCACCAGCGGTACCGCGCGGCCTCGATGAAGGCATCGTTCGAGCTGGTCGAGCAGCTGCGGGCCGGGGGAGTGGCGGCCGCCATCTCCGGTGCCGGACCCACCGTGCTGGCCCTGACCCCGCAGCCCCTGCCCGCGCACCTGTCCGAGGCCGCGGTGGCCGCCGGGTTCACGGTGCACGAGCTCGCGATCGCCGACGGGGTCTCCCGGTCCTGAGCGCCCCGGGCGCACGACACGCGGAGGCCCCTGATTGCCCGGGGTTGACAGGTCGCGCTACCATGGCAGACGTGTCCGACGAATGAATCGGACGCACTTCGGCACCCTTGCCACGAACGCCTGACACTCAGCTCAGAGTTACTGGCACGCCGGTTCCCCCACATGGCCGAGTCGGTTCACGAATCCGCCAACCACACGGTCCGGCAGCCGAAGCGCAACGAATGCACCTCAATTCGTGCCCCATCCCGCGACAAGCACCTGCATGTCATGCACGTGAATCCGTCGAACCGGGGCGCGGTACGCCCCAGATCCGCGCCGCGGCTGGGGAACTGAAAGGAACTCCGTGACCGAAACGGACGTGACCACCAGCCCCGAGACGGCTGCCCCCACCTCGGCGAGCGCTCAGCGCGCCGACGAGCGGCGCCGGTCCGGCCTGAACGGCATGGTGCTGGCCGAACTGCGCACCATCGCCGGTGACCTGGGGATCAAGGGGATCTCCGGGCTCCGCAAGGGCGATCTCATCGCCGCGATCACCGCCCAGCAGGGTGGCGGTGCCGCCCCGGCCAAGGCCCCGAAGGCCGAGAAGGCCCCCAAGGCCGACGCCCCGAAGGCGGAGGCGCCGAAGAACGACGCCCCGCAGGCCGAGGCCCCCAAGGCCGACGCGCCCAAGAACGATGCGCCCCAGGCCGACGCCCCGAAGAACGAGGCGCCGCAGGCCGAGAAGGCCGACGCTCCGAAGAACGATGCGCCCAAGAACGACGCCCCCAAGAACGAGGGGGAGCAGGGCCAGCAGCGCGAAGGCGGCCAGCGCCGCGAGCGCAACCAGCGCCGCGGCCAGAACAACGCCGACGGCCAGAACGACCGCCAGAACGACCGCCAGGACGGCGGCCGCCAGAACGACCGCGGCGACCGTCAGGACCGGCAGGACCGGCAGCAGGGCCAGAAGAACAACAACAACGGCCCGAACAACCGGAACCAGAACAACAACGGACCGGATGACGACGGCGAGGGCCAGGGGCGCCGCGGGCGCCGCTTCCGCGAGCGTCGTCGCGGCCGCGACCGCAACCAGAACGACGGTGAGCCGCAGGTCAGCGAGGACGACGTCCTGCAGCCCGTGGCCGGCATCCTCGACGTGCTCGACAACTACGCCTTCGTGCGTACCTCGGGCTACATCGCCGGACCCAACGACGTGTACGTGTCGATGAACATGGTCCGCCGCAACGGCCTGCGCCGCGGCGATGCGATCACCGGCGCCGTGAAGATGCCCCGCGACGGCGAGAACGCCGGCAACGAGGGCGGCAACGGCGGCGGCGGAGGCCGCGGCAACCAGTCGAACCGGCAGAAGTTCAACCCGCTCGTGCGCCTGGACAGCGTCAACGGCCAGGACGTGGAGTCGGCGAAGAACCGGCCCGAGTTCAACAAGCTCACCCCGCTGTACCCCAACCAGCGGCTGCGCCTCGAGACCGCGCAGAACATCCTCACCACCCGTGTGATCGACCTGATCATGCCCATCGGCAAGGGCCAGCGCGCGCTGATCTCCGCCCCGCCGAAGGCCGGCAAGACCACGATCATGCAGGACATCGCGAACGCGATCGCCGTCAACAACCCCGAGTGCTACCTCATGGTCGTCCTGGTGGACGAGCGGCCCGAAGAGGTCACCGACATGCAGCGCAGCACCAAGGGCGAGGTGATCAGCTCCACCTTCGACCGCCCGCCGGGCGATCACACCTCCGTCGCCGAGCTCGCCATCGAGCGGGCCAAGCGGCTCGTGGAGGGCGGCAAGGACGTGGTGGTGCTGCTCGACTCCATCACCCGCCTGGGACGCGCCTACAACAACTCCAGCCCCGCATCGGGTCGCATCCTCTCCGGCGGTATCGACTCGACCGCCCTCTACCCGCCGAAGCGGTTCCTGGGCGCGGCACGCAATATCGAGAACGGCGGCTCGCTCACCATCATCGCCACGGCCATGGTGGAGACCGGTTCGACCGGCGACACGGTGATCTTCGAGGAGTTCAAGGGCACCGGCAACGCCGAGCTCAAGCTGGACCGCAAGATCTCCGAGCGCCGGATCTTCCCGGCCGTGGACGTGCACCCGTCCAGCACCCGTAAGGACGAGCTGCTGCTCGCGCCCGACGAGGCCGCCATCGTGCACAAGCTGCGCCGCCTGCTGTCCGGACTCGACAGCCAGCAGGCCATCGAGCTGCTCATCAGCCAGCTCAAGAAGACGCAGAACAACATCGAGTTCCTGATGATGGTGCAGAAGAACAGCGGTTTCGCCGACAGCGAGTAGATCCGGCGAACGAACAACGGCGCCCCTGCGGATATCCGCGGGGGCGCCGTCGTCGTCGGAGCTACAGCGGCAGGTAGGGCGTGATCGCCTTGGCGATCACCACACCGCGCTCACAGTCCCGACCGGGGATCTTCTGCAGGCCGATGTACAGCACCCCGTTCGCCGTCGACTTGTAGGCGGTGATGCAGAAGCCCGGCTGATCCTTCTCCACCGAGGGCACGTCGAACCGCCGCCACTTGTCGCTGCCCTGCACCGGCGTGCCGTTCGGCCAGTCACCCGAGGAGGTGAAGGTCGCCATCTTCACCGAGGCACCCGCGGCCGCGGAATCGTCGCTGCGGCACGCGAACTTCACGCCGTTCGTCTGCCGCTGGCCCGGATCGTCGACCGCCGGGGACAGGCCCAGCGAGGTGAGCACCGAGGCGGGCAGCAGGCACGGATCGATGAAGCCCTCGCGCAGAGTCACGGAGCCGTCCGGTGCGGGGAGACTGGGCGACGCCGATGCCGACGCCGACGGTGCCGCCGTCTGGTCCGGGGACGCCCCGTCGTCCCGCGTGAGCGAGAACGCCACGATCCCCGCCAGTGCCACCGCGGCGATCACCGCGACCGCGATGGCGGACAGCAGCAGGCCGCGGCGCTTGCGCGGCGGTGCACCGGCCGGGCCCTGCTGCGGCCAGCCGCTGTACGGTCCGCCGTACCCCGGCTGCTGCGGCGGGTACCCGGGCTGCGCCGCCGGGTACGGAGGCGGCGTCGGCCGCGACAGGGCGGGGGCCTGCATCGTGGGTACGTCCTGCTCGTGCAGCGCCGGGCCCGCCGGAGCGGACTGCGCGGCGGCCGCCCGCAGCGCCTGCGAGAAATCACGGCACGTGGGGTAGCGCTGCTGCGGCGCCTTCGCCATGCCCCGGGCGATCACCGGATCGACCGCGGGGGACAGGCCGGGGCGCAGCCGCGACGGTGCCGGTGGGGGCGTCATCAGGTGATCGCGGATCACCGCGGTACCGCTGCTCGCCCCGTACGGCTTCACTCCGGTGAGCAGTTGAACGGCCGTGCACGCCAGGCTGTACTCGTCGCTGCGGCCGTCGACCGCATCGCCGCTGAGCTGCTCGGGCGAGGCGTAGTCGAGGGTGCCCACCACCATGCCCACCGAGGTCAGATCGCTGTGGTCCTGGTTCTGCCGAGCGATGCCGAAATCGCCGAGCATCACCCGCGGGCTGGTGCCGCTGGTGTCGATCATGATGTTGCCGGGCTTCACATCGCGGTGCAGCAGGCCCATCCCGTGCGCGTAGTCCAGCGCCGCGGCCACCGCATCGACGATCGTGATCACCTGCTCGACGGGCAAGCCGTGCGGATACTGCGTCAGCAGCGCCGCCGCGTCCCGGCCCGGGACGAGCTTCATCGACATCCACAACCGGCCGTCGTCGTCGCCGCGGTCGTAGACCGGCACGATGTTCGGATGGTCGAGGCGGGCCGCCATATCGGCCTCGCGCTCGAACCGGGCGCGGTAGGTGGGATCCGAGGAGAACGCGGACGGCAGGACCTTCAGCGCGTCCACCCGCGGTAGCCGCGGGTGGCGGGCCGCGTAGACCGCGCCCATGCCGCCGGCCCCGAGCACGTGCTCGATGACGTATCCGCCGATCACGGTGCCCGGCGGGTCCGTTTCGACCCGACCCTTGCCTGACTCGTCCACGGTGCCTCCCACCTCGCGCAACCACTGGAACGGTAGCCGACGCGCGACTGCCGCGGCGTACCCTCCCGGGGCCCGCCTCCGGGCGGCTCCCGGGGTGCGGGAATTTCTCGTGAGCGGGGGCGTTCTGGCATACTGGAATGTCGGTATCGGTTCCGGTTCACGGTCCTGGTGATCACCAGGGTCGACCCGGCGGCCTAGAAACGAAAAGGACGGCAGAGATGAAGCAGGGGATTCACCCCGAGTACGTGGCCACCACCGTTGTGTGCGGTTGCGGCAACACGTTCGAGACCCACAGCACCAAGGCCGACGGTCGTATCAACGTCGAGGTGTGCTCGCAGTGCCACCCGTTCTACACGGGCAAGCAGAAGATCCTCGACACCGGCGGCCGCGTCGCCAAGTTCGAGAAGCGCTACGGCAAGCGTCCCAGCAAGGCCGCAGCCTCCGAGTAGCCGTCCCGCCGACGCCCGTCCTGCCACGCAGGCCGGGCGTCGGCGCGTTTCTCGGCCTGTTCCCCCGGCCCCGTTTCACCACCGAAGAAGGACTCCAGCATGAGCGCCGGCTCACCCTCCGCGATCGACGACATCCTGGCCGAGTACTCCGGCCTCGAACAGCAGATGTCCGACCCGGCGCTGCACAACGACGCCGGCGCCGCGCGCCGCGTGGGCAAGCGGTTCGCCGAGCTGGCCCCCATCATGGCCACCCACCGCAAGCTGGAGTCCGCCCGCGAGGACCTGGCCGCCGCCCGCGAGCTGGCGGCCGACGATTCGTCCTTCGCCGACGAGGTGACCTCCCTGACCGAGCAGGTCGAGACCCTCGAACAGCAACTCACCGACCAGCTCGCCCCGCGCGATCCGCACGACAGCGACGACGTGGTGCTCGAGGTGAAGTCCGGTGAGG
Source organism: Tsukamurella sp. TY48 (assembly GCF_019656655.1). GTDB lineage: Bacteria > Actinomycetota > Actinomycetes > Mycobacteriales > Mycobacteriaceae > Tsukamurella > Tsukamurella strandjordii. Next base: position 3,173,772 of record NZ_BPMV01000001.1, read on the forward strand.
GCGGTGAGGAATCGGCCCTGTTCGCCGGTGACCTCGCCCGCATGTACCTGCGGTACGCCGAGCAGCGCGGCTGGAAGGTCGAGACGCTGGGCGCCACCTACTCCGACCTCGGCGGCTACAAGGACGCCACCTTCGCGATCAAGTCCCGCGGCCCCGGCGCCGACGGCACGATCGACGGCGTGTGGGCGCGAATGAAGTTCGAGGGCGGCGTGCACCGCGTGCAGCGCGTGCCCGCCACCGAGAGCCAGGGCCGCATCCACACCTCCGCCGCCGGCGTGCTCGTCTATCCCGAGCCCGACGAGGTCGAAGAGGTGCAGATCGACGAATCCGACCTGCGCATCGACGTCTACCGCTCGTCCGGCAAGGGCGGCCAGGGCGTCAACACCACCGACTCCGCCGTGCGCATCACCCACCTCCCCACGAACATCGTCGTGACCTGCCAGAACGAGCGCTCCCAGCTGCAGAACAAGGCCCGCGCGATGCAGGTGCTGGCCGCCCGCCTGCAGGCCCTCAAAGAGGAGGAGGCGGAGGCCGCCGCGTCGGACTCCCGGGCCGCGCAGATCCGCACCGTCGACCGGTCCGAGCGGATCCGCACCTACAACTTCCCCGAGAACCGCATCGCCGATCACCGCATCGGCTACAAGGCGCACAACCTCGACCAGGTGCTCGACGGCGACCTCGACCCGCTGCTGGATGCCCTGCAGGCCGCGGACCGGCAGGCCCGGCTCGAGGCGGAGTGAGGCCCAGCGTCCTCGCGGTCGGCGCCACCGCGCGCCTCGCCGAGGCCGGCGTACCGTCGCCCCGCAACGACGCCGAGGTGCTCCTCGCGCACGTCCTCGGCGTTGACCGTGGCCGGCTCATCCTCGCGGACGTCACCGCGGAGCAGTCCGCCGCCTACGACGCGCTGGTGGCGCGCCGCGCCGCGCGCGAACCCCTCCAGCACATCCTGGGCCGCGCGCCCTTCGGCCCGCTCGACCTGCACGTGGGTCCCGGCGTCTTCGTGCCCCGGCCCGAGACCGAGCTGCTCGCCGTCTGGGCCGCCCGGCAGGTGGGCCGCGGCGCCGCCATCGTCGACCTGTGCGCCGGGTCCGGCGCCCTCGGCCTGTACCTCGCGGCGACGGTCCCCGGCGCCCGCGTAGCGCTCGTCGAACGCGATCCGCAGGCCCTGGAGTACCTGCGCGAGAACGCTTCCGGCACCGGCGCGACGGTGCTCGACCAGGACGTGACCGCGCCCGGACTGGACGCCGAGATCGAGGCCGCGCTGGGCGGCACCGTGGACCTGGTGGTGTGCAACCCGCCCTACGTGCCCGACGGCGCCCCGCTCGATGTGGAGGCAGCACTCGACCCGGCCGCCGCGCTGTTCTCCGGCGCCGACGGCCTGGACCTGATCCGCGCACTCGCCCCGCTGTGCGCCCGGCTGCTGCGCGCAGGCGGAGCGGTCGTGATCGAGCACGACGATTCCAACGGTGCGGGCACGGCCGAGCTGCTGTCCCGGGCCGGATTCGGCCAGGTCGAGCAGCACCGGGACCTCGCGGGTAGGCCGCGCTACGTGACTGGCAGGATGGACGCGTGAGCATCGCGTACGACTGCACCGACCCCGACTCCCGGTCCGCCGGCATCGCCGCCGCCAGGGCCGCGCTCAAGGGCGGTCACCTCGTGGTGATGCCGACCGACACGCTGTACGGCATCGGCTGCGACGCCTTCGACAACCGCGCAGTGGCCGATCTGCTCGCCGCCAAGCACCGCGGCCCGGACATGCCGGTGGGCGTGCTGGTGGGCTCCTGGGACACCATCGACGGGCTCGTCAGCCGCGTGAGCCCCGCCGCCCGCGAGCTGACCCACGCGTTCTGGCCCGGCGCGGTCTCGCTCGTCGTCGAGCAGGCACCCAGCCTCGCCTGGAACCTCGGCGACACCCGCGGCACCGTGATGCTGCGGATGCCGCTGCACCCCGTGGCCATCGAGCTGCTGCGCGAGGTCGGCCCCATGGCCGTGTCCAGCGCCAACGTCTCCGGTAAGCCGCCCGCCGCCACCATGACCGATGCCCGCGACCAGCTGGGCGATTCGGTGGAGGTGTACCTCGACGGCGGGCCGGCCGAGCACGCCGTCGCCTCGACCATCGTCGACCTGTCCGGCCCGCAGCCGCGTGTGCTGCGCGAGGGCGCCGTGACCACCGCCCGGGTGGCCGAGGTGCTCGGCGTGAGCGTCGAATCCCTGGCCTGAGCTACTTGGCGATGCCGCCGATATCGGTGATCAGCCAATTCTGCGCCTGATCGATCGTGACCACGTACTTACTGAGCACCGCGCGGCCCTCGGGCTCCTGCGCATAGGTCGAGGTGACCGTGACGTAGGTGTTCACCGTGAACACCGAACCGCGGTGCGCGGACACCACGGCGCCGTCCGTGACGCCCTTCGAGACCCACTGCAGCGGCTGCACTCGCTGCGACACCACGCCCATGTTGGCCTTCAGCTTCGCCGCCAGATCCGGCGAGGTCCCGGCCGTCAGCGATTTCTCCCACGCCCCGAGATCGCGGTAGTCGAAGGTCGCCGCGCCCGCCGCGTACTTCGATGCGATATCGCGCGCCGTGGCCTCGTCGGCCGCCTGCCGGTTCTGTGTCGCGAGTTCCGACTGCGCCCGGCTCGCCCGGCCGTCGGCGTTGCTCCACGCCACCGCGAGCGCGATGGTCGAGGCCAGCAGCGCCACGATGAGCACGGCGCAGAGGACGAACCCGACGATCACACCGGTCGACGACCGGCCCGGTGCCGGGGGAGGAGTGCCGTAGGGCCCGGCGGGAGGCTGCACGGGGCCGGTGTACGGGGGTTGCGGTGCGGTCATGGTGTGATCCTGCCACCGGATACGCAGGAGCCCCGAGACCGGGTGGTCTCGGGGCTCCTGTCGGTATCTCTGCGCTGGGGGCGCTACCGGCTCAGTTGCCGGGCGTCGGCGCCGGGGCCGGAGCGGGCGCGGTCTCGGTCGGAGCCGGGACGGGCGCCGCCGGGTTGCCCTCGGTCGCGACGCCGCCGGGCGAGCCCGGACCACCGACGTCGGTGATCTGCCAGTTGTCGTCCTTGTTGAGGGTGATGTTGTACACCGTCATCGTGGTGCGACCCGACGGTGCCTGCGCATTCGTCACGTCCACGCTGACGTACGCGTTCACCTTGTACACCGGACCCGACTCGGAGCTGACCACCGCGTCCATGACGGTGCCCTTGGACACCCACTGCAGCGGCTGCAGCAGCTGGTTCATGGCGCCCGTGGTGGCCTCGTACTTGTTCTTCAGCGCCGGGGAGACACCGGTGGTCAGCCGGTTGGTCCACGAACCCAGATCGCGGTAGTCGAAGGTGGAGGCGCCGGTGGCGTAGTCGGCCGCGACCTTCTCGGCGTGCGCGCGATCGGCATCGGCGGCCTTCTGGTCGTTGAGCTCGCCGCGGGTCTTGAAGTACAGGAAGCCGAAGATGGCCGCGGCTGCGATCACCGCGATCACTGCGACGGTGATGATCACCGTGGTGGTCGTCGCGCTGGCGCTGGGCGCCGCGGCGGCCGGTTGCGGCGCCGGACGCGGACGCTTGCGCACCACGGGGGCCGCCTCCTCCTCGTCCTCGTCGTCCTCCTCGACGACGGGGGCGGGCTTGGGCTTCTTCTTCACCGGTGCGGGCTTCGCCGGGGCGGCCGGCTCCGTCTCAGCGGTGGGCTCCGTCGTGGTGGCGGGCTCCGTCTCGGTGGCGGACTCCGCGGGCGCAGCGGCTTCCTCGGTGGCCTCGGTCTGCTCGGCCGCCTCGTCGAGCTGTGCGTCGGCGGCGGGGGTCTTGTCGTCCGGGGCGTTCTCAGTCACTTGTCTTGGGTGCCAATCGTGTCGTGGTTCGTGGGCCGCGTCGCGGCCCGTTGCCGGATGGGCGGGCGCCTACTTCTTCGGCGGAATCACCACCGTGAGGTTCGCCGCACCGTCGCTTCCGACGGTCTTCAACGCTTGCGAGAGTAGCGCGGCCACGTCGATCTGCGGCATGACGTCCGTCATCGCCTGCACCACCGGCACCAGCGGCTCGTTGATCGTGCCCAGGTTGGCCAGCAGCTTGCTGACATCGGGCGCGATCTTGAACAGGTACGGGTTGATCGACTTGGTGAGCACGTCGGGCGAGCCCGAACCCTTCATGAGGATGTCCAGCGCCTTGAGCACCTCGACGTCCTTCGTCACGAAGGTGGCGGTCGCGGGGCCGAAGGCGTTGAGCGAGGTCGGCAGCCAGGACATGTCGGACTGGTAGTTCTGCGTGTTCTCGAGCATCCGCCGGATGTTCGGCATCCGCGCCATGATGGTCTGCGCCAGGATGTTGCCCGCCGCCTCGATGTTCGGCAGCTGTCCCTGCGTGTTGCTGGTGGCCTGCGCGAGGGTGGTGGTGATGCCGCCCAGGTCGGTGGAGTTGATGCTGCCGGTGAGCCCGGCGATCAGCTTGAAGGTCTCGGGCAGCGGCAGCGGCTCCTTGACCTTCGCCGTGTCGATCACCGCGCCGTCGTTCAGGTACGGGCCGTTGAGCGAATCCGGGAGGAAGTCCACGTACGGCTCGCCGACGGCGGAGAGCTGCTCGATCTTCAGGCCGGTGGCCTGCGGGATCTTGTACTTCCCGTCGTAGCGCAGCTTGATCTCTACCTTGCCGTCGCGGCGGTCGATCGACTGCACATCGCCCACCTTCACGCCGCGCAGCAGCACCGACGAGCCCTTGAGGAGCTGGTTGGCGTCGTTGAGCTTGAGCGTGGCGGCCTTGTAATCGGTGAGCGGGCGCCAGTTCAGCACGGAGAACGCGATGTACCCGGTGCCCAGCACCATGACCAGCGCGAACGTGAGGAGACTGAAGAACGTGCTCTTTTTCACGGAACTGCTCCCACCATGCGAAGGTTCTTGATCGTCTGTTGCGCGGCCTCCGCGGTGGGGGTGCCCCCGTTGGTGCCCATCTCCTTGACGTTGACCTTCGCACCGCTGGCGAGGAACGGCAGGATCTTGTTCTTCAGCAGATCCTCGAGGTTGGCGAGATTCGCCTGCCGGCCGTTCATGTTCGGCCAGCCCGGGAACATCAGCGGCTTGATCACGCCCGCCACCACCGCGGTCGAGCTGTCCAGCAGCGGCGCGGTGAAGATCAGGGGAGCGAGCGCGTCCGACAGGCGGCTGAGCACCCGGATCGCGCCCGTGGTCAGGCTCAGCGAATCGCCGAGCCAGTTGTCCGAGGGCTTGAGCAGCGCCACCAGCAGATCGTCGTTCGAGTTCACCGTGTTCACGAGGTTGCCCACGGAGGTGATCGCCTGGCTGACGTTGTCGTTCTGGTCGCCCAGGTCGACGACGGTCTGCGAGACCGTCTTCATCAGGCCCGACAGCTGCCGCGGATCCGCGGGCAGGTTGTCGTTGATCCGCTTGAACGTGTCCTGCAGCTGCATGAGGCTGCCGCTGCCGAGGAAGTTCGCCAGGTCGCGGAGGATGTCCTCGATCTGGGTGGGCGGCTTGGTCTGCGCGAGCGGCACGGTGTCGCCCGCCTTGAGCGCGGTGCCCGGCTTGCCGGGGGTCGACTTCAGCGCCACGTAGGTGTCGCCGAGGATCGTGTCCTGCTGGAGCGTGGCGGTCACCGTGTTCGGCACCTGCACACCGTCGTTGATCTTGACGTCGACGACGGCCTTGCCCTCCTGGAGGGTCACCTTCTGCAGCCGGCCGGAGTTGACGCCGTCAAACACCACCCGCGCCTTGTCGGGCAGGTTGAGGACGTTGGAGAAGTCCAGGTGCAGCGTGTAACCGGAGCCGCCGCCGGGCTGGCCGGGGGCGGGGATCGACGACGGGTTGAACGTGCCGGCACAGCCGGTGAGCATGGCGCCGGCGGTCACCGTGGCCACGCCGACCTGCGCCACGCGCAGGGCACTCTTCTTGGTGGGGATTCGCATCAGTACGCCGCTCCCGTCGCGCGCAGGACCGTGGAGATCAGCTCCACGTTGACGTGGCCCGGGTCTGCGACGGTGCACTGTCCCGGTGCGAACCGGTTCAGGTTGTTGCAGGTCTGGGCGGGATTCTTGGACGGCACCAGAGCTGACGGCGGCCGGTAGGTGATCTTGGTGGCCAGCGTCTTCTTATCGACGCTCACTTGGAAGGCCCGGATCAGCGGCGGCAGGATGTTCAGCAGATCACCGAACTGCTTGCTGGTGGCGGCGAGCACCGTGGTGGTGGGCACCGTGATCTCCAGCAGCGGGGCGATGAACGCGCCGTACTTGTCGAAGATGGTGGACAGGGTCTTCAGCAGCGGGACCAGCTGCGGGAAGGCGCCGATACCGGTGTCCATCAGCGGCTCGCCCACGTTCTTGATCCGGAACGCGTACTTGGTGAAGAAGTCGCGCATCTCGCCCCAGTTCTGCACCAGGCCGTCCGACGCGGGCGCGAAGGCGTCGAGGATCGCCGCCACATCGCCCATGCCGGGGCCGGGGTTGCGCATCAGCTCACCGAGCTTGTTGGTGGCCTCGGAGACCTGCGGGCCGGTGCCCTGGGTGGCCTTGTTCAGCGCCGGGATCGACGCCATGGCCTTCTTGAACTCGTCGTCGCCGCCGGCCTTGGTGAGGTCGTTGACCACGTTCGAGACGGCCTGCAGCGATTCGGTGATCGACAGCGGGGTCTTGGTGTTGGTGATGCACTTGCCGGTGCCGGGCTGCCACGTGGGCCCGCCCTGGTAGGTCTCGAGCAGCTCGATGCGCCGCTGGGCCACCAGCGAATCGGCGACCGCGACCACGCCCACGTTGGTGGGCAGCTTGCGGTCGGCGGGGATCTCGAAGCCGACGCGGGTGGTGCTGCCGTTCGGCGTGATGTCGGTGATCTTGCCGATCGGGTAGCCGAACTGGGCCACGGTGTTACCCGTGTACAGGCCGACGGAGTTGTCGAGCTCGGCGCAGTACGCCTGCGTCTTCGTGGTCAGGTTCTTGATCGAGAAGCCGCCCACCACGGCCACGACGGCCACGATGACGACCAGCGCCGACATCGCGCCGCGGGAAGCGAGGAACTTACGCATCAGCAGGACACCCCCGGGGTCGGAATGCAGACGTTGGTGGCGAGGAAGGTGCGCTCCGACTGGTTCATCTGGATCGTTCCGTCGGGCGCGATCGTCTTCTGCAGGTTGGCGAGCATCTCCTTGGCGTTCTTGATCGCCGGATCGGCCTGCTTGACCAGTTCCCGGGCCTTGGCCACGAGTGCGTCGAACCGGCTCGCCAGCGGATCGACGTTGTTGAGGTACACGTTCAGCAGGGGAGCGAGGCGCTGCACCAGCTGGGTGGTGTTGGTGAGGTAGCTCTTGAAGCCCGCGAGGTTCACCTCGGCGGCCGCGAAGAACATGCTCATGTTCCGCATCAGCGACAGCAGCAGCTGTCCGTTGTTGTTCACCGTGGTGGAGTACTCGGCCATCACCTTGACGAAGTCGCCGGCCTGATCCTGCTGGCGCAGGATGTTGTCGAGCATCCGGTTGAACGTGCCGATGGTGTTGCGGATCGCCTCCGGCTGCTCCTCCAGCGCGTCGTTGAGATCGCTCATCGACTGGCGGATCGGGGTGGCCTGGAGCTTCTCGACCTTGGGCGTGGCGGCCTGGAAGGTCTCGAGCAGGCTGTAGGGCATGGTGACCCGCTCCGGCGGGATCGGCTTGCTGCCCAGATCGGCCGTGCCCATGGGGTTGAGCGCCATGTAGTAGCCGCCGACGGTGGTGAGCATCTTCATCGAGACGGTGGTGGCGTCACCGAGGAAGATGTCGTTGTCGACGCGGAACTTCACGCGCACACGGTCGTCGAGGAGCTCGACATCGGAGACCTTGCCGACGCTGATGCCGGCGACGCGGACGTCCACGCCGCTCTGCACGGCCTGCGCCTCCTTGAAGTCGGCGGCGTACTCCTTGGTGCCGGGCTGGAAGACGAACAGGTAGCCGGCGATGGCGAGGATGATGATCGTGGCGACCGCGCCGAAGATGCCCCAGTTCAACTGGTTCCGGCGTTCCTGCGTCGCCGTCGGCATCGGCCGGTTGAAGAGGTTCACTTTGCGTTGCATACCGTCACCTTCTGACCCGCGACGAACAGATTCATCATGCCGGGCAGCTTCGCCTGACCGTTGGTGCACTTGAGCGAGACGGCACCGTTGGCCTCCGGGCGGGTGCCCTCGTTGAGCAGCTGGACGATGCCCGGGAGGGTGGCCAGCGCATTGACCGCCTGCTCGGCGAGCGGCATCGCGTTGCTCACGATCGCATCGAGCGGGGGGTTCTCGTTCGGGGTGAGGCCGAGCGCGGCGAGCAGCGCGTTGGTGCGGCTGACCACGCCGGAGGTCTTGTCCGACCACTCGCGCATCGAGTCCACGTTGCTCGCCAGCGTGCGCGCGAACAGTTCGAGCTCGGTGATCACCTTGGTCAGGCCGGGGGAGGCGCCGCCGATGGTCTGCGAGATGGAGCCGAGGTTCGTGATCAGCTGGGTGAGCACGCGCTGGCGGTCGTTGGTGACCGTCATCAGCTTGTCCAGCGAGCCCAGCAGCGGGCCGAGGCCGTCGCCGTTGCCCTGGATCACCGCGAGCACCGACTGCGACAGATGGTTGATGTCGTCGGCGTTGAGCGTGGACAGCACGGGCTTGAGGCCGACGAAGACCGTGGTGATGTCGAACGAGGACTGCGTCTGCTTCTCGTCGATGGTCGAACCGGCCTGCACCACGGGCGCGGTGCTCTTGGCGTTGGTCTGGACCTCGAGGAACCGGGAGCCGGTGAGGTTCTGGTACCGGATGGCGAGGATGTCGTCGGCGCGGAACTTGCGGTCGCGCTGCACGGTGAACGAGACCGCCGCGTTCGACAGGCGGTGATCCGAGGACTGCTTGACCGCGACATCGGTCACCTTGCCCACCTGCACACCGAGCATGCGCACATCGTCACCCACCTTGAGGCCGGAGACGTCCTTGAAATCGGCGTGGAAGGTGTCGAGTTTACCCGCCGGCGGACGCGTGAGCGCCTGCATGATGAGCACCAGGATCAGGATCATCAGGGCCGCGAAGACCACGATCTTGATGGCCGTTGACTTTATGGACTTCATGCTCGGGTCAGCTCCCTGGCTTCGGGGTCGGGGTGCTCGTGGTCGGCTTCGCCGCGGGGCGGCCGGGTGCCGGCGTCGCCTTCGGATCGGCGGGCTTGGCATCGGGCTTGGCGCCCGGCGTCGGCGGCACGTAGGTGAACGTGGGGGCCGGCGGCAGGGCGGCACCGATCGCGGGGAAGTCGACGGACAGGCGCACGTTGAGGACCGGGCCGTTCGGGGTGTTCGGCATGGCCTTGCGCACGTTGTCGAGCAACTGGCCGATCTGGATGCCGACGCCGGTGGCGCTTCCGTTCGGGAAGGCGTTGAGCAGCGGCTGCATGAGGTTCACCAGCATAGGGGTCGCGATCTGCAGGCCGTTCAGGGCCTTCGGATCGAGGATCTTCTGCAGGGCGGCGCTGAGGCTGTCCTTGTTGTTGGTGATCGCGTCGAGCGTGGCCGTGCCCTGGTTGACCCAGCCCTTGTCGTGGATCGGCGCGAAGTTGAACAGGGTCCGGATCGCGGGGAGCACCTGACCGATCGAGGAGTCCGCGCTCATCAGCGTCTGCGTGACCAGCGGGAAGGTCTGCGCGGTGCTCAGCCGCTGGGTGTCCTGCACCGCCTGCGCGACATTGCCGAGGGCGGTGAACAGCGGGAGCATCGCCTTCGACGAGGCGTCGAAGTTCAGCAGGATCGAGCTCATGTTCGGCCGCAGGGCGTCGTTGTTGACGTCGCCGATGGTGACGATCATGTTCGAGACGGTGTTGTCGGTGATCTGCTTGGTGGGCGCGATCGTCGACCCCGCCTTGAGGGCGCCGCCGCCGTCGCGCGGCGTGAGGATGACCTCGGAGACGCCGAACAGGTTGCCCGCCGAGAACGCGGCCTCGAGGTTGTTGGTCAGCGACTCGCCGTCGGCCGACTTCATGGTGACGGTGACGCCCTGCTGGCCGTTGGAGACGGCCTTGACGTCGGTCACCTCGCCCACCTGCACGCCCTGGATGCGCACGGGCGCACCGTCGACGATGCCGGCGGCCACGGACGGTGTGCGCAGCGTGAACGAGAACTCGTCCTTGGGCCACAAAGCCTGGGCGATCCACACGATGAGCGCGATCACCAGGATGACGGCGGCGGCGATCAGGCCTCGGCGCCGCAGTACGGACCGGTCGATCGACATTCCGGGAACGGAGACGACTCCCATAGCTTTTACCCCTTGAAGTAGACCGGGGAGCTGAAGCCCCACAGCGCGACGGTCATGACGAGGTTGAGGATGACGACGGCGACGAGGCTGGCGCGGATCGCGCGCCCGGATGCCGTGCCCACGCCCTCGGGTCCGCCGGAGGCGAAGAAGCCCTGGTAGCAGTGAATGATGATCACCGCGACGAGGAAGACGGCCACCTTGATCACGGAGAAGAAGATGTCGGAGGCACTGACGAACTGGCTGAAGTAGTGCTGGTACGTGCCCGTGGGCATCCCGTACACCGTGGTCACCATCCAGGCACAGGAGAGCCAGGACAGGATCAGCGTGATCAGGTACACGGGGATCACGGCCACCAGCCCCGCGAGGACGCGGGTGGTCACGACGAAGGACACCGAGCGCAGGCCGAGCGACTCGAGCGCGTCGATCTCCTCGTTGATGCGCATCGCGCCGATCTCGGCGGTCATGCGGCAGCCGGCCTGCGCGGCGAAGCCGACGCCGGCGAGCAGGGGAGCGAACTCGCGGGTGTTGGCGAAGCTGGCCGCGACGGCCGTCAGCGGGCCCATGCCCAGCATGTTGAGGATCGCGAAACCCTGCACGGCGACGATCGCGCCCACCGTGATGCCGAGCACCGCCAGCACCGGCGCGGTACCGCCGCCGACCACGAGAGCGCCACGGCCCCAAGTGATATCGGTGAGGATGTACATGATCTGCGAGCGGTAGTGCTTGATCGCGTGCGGCACCGTGCGGATGACCTCGGCGATGAACGAGACCACGTGGCCCAGCGAATCGAAGCCGGTCCAGGCCTTACCCGAGCTGCCGAACAGGTTGTAGAACCAGCGTGTGCCCCTGGGGCGGTAAATCGTTGCCATCGGTCAGCCCACCTGCGTCCGGAATGAAATGGGTTGCGTCCCAGTCGTGTCAGTCATCGGTCAGCCCACCTGCATCGGGAAGAACATCGTGGTGATCTGCGTGATGAGCAGGTTCACCGCGAAGATGACGACGAAGGACAGGACCACCGTGGCGTTCACGCCGTCGGCCACGCCGCGCGAGCCGCCCTTGGCCTCGAGGCCGCGCTGGCAGCCGATGATCGCGATGATCGTGCCGAAGATGACGGACTTCACCAGCGAGATCCACACGTCGATCGGGTGGGCGAAGGAGCCGAAGGACAGCCAGTAGGCGCCGGGGGTCACGCCCTGGCCGCCGACCGCCACCAGGTAGCCGGCGATGGTGCCCACGCCGATGATGAGGAGGTTCAGCAGCGGCGAGACGATCCACGCGGCGAGCAGGCGCGGCACGACGAGGCGGTTGATGGGGTTGATGCCCATCACGCGCATGGCGTCGGTCTCTTCGCGGATGGTGCGGGCGCCGAGGTCGGCGGCGATGGCCGAGGCGCCGGCGCCGGCGAGCAGCAGGCCCGTCGCGATGGGCGCGCCCTGTGCGATGACGGCCAGGCCACCCGCGGCGCCCGACAGGGAGTCGGCGCCGAGCTGGTGGATGATGTTGCCGACCTGGATCGAGATGACGATGCCGAAGGGGATCGCGATGAGGATGCCGGGGAAGGCGGTGACGCCGATCATGTACCAGGTCTGGTACAGCGTTTCCTTCCACTGCAGGCGTCCGCGGGCGATGTCGCTGACCATGGAGACCAGGGTCAGGACCAGCATCCGCACGGCGCGGCCCATGGTGCGGATCGAGTCGACGACCGTGCTGGAGAAGTTCTTACTGATGATGGACCAATACGAAGGCCGCTTGGTGGCCCCCGCACTCCCCGCAACGGTTTCCGTCACTGCGTCCGTCCCCTCTCGACAGTGGCCGAATTGTGACCCGAATGACACGCACTCGGGTGTATGACCGAGCACACTATATCGGTCAGCAGGGCGATGTGCGGCATTGGCCTGCTTCGCGGGGGCCGAAGTTACTGACGAGTAGAGCGAATTCCGCTCTAGGCTGCGAAGACGCTGTTTTCTCAGGTCAACCGGGGTGGCGATGTTCTTTTATCGCAAACCGACGGCCCGGCGAAGCCGCCGGCCTCGGCGGTGCGAGTACATTCGCACGCGTGCACATCGAGGCGGCGGGCGGAGCGGTCATCGGGACCGGCGGCGCTGGAATCCCGATGCGGGAATTGCTGGTAGTGGGATTGACTGCTGCGGTTGTCACATTCTTCGCCACGTCCCTCGTGCGCGTCCTCGCCACTCGCTTCGGAGCCGTCGCGGTGCCGCGTACCCGCGATGTCCACGTGGTGCCCACGCCGCGGCTCGGGGGAGTGGGCATCTACATCGGGATGGCGCTCGGCATCTTCGTGGCCGCACAGCTGCCCGCGCTCACCCGCGGCTTCGTCTACTCCCGCGATGTGATCGCGGTGGTCGTGGCGGGCGGCGTCATCGTGCTGGTCGGCGTCATCGACGACCGCTGGGGCATCGACGCGCTCACCAAACTCGTGGGCCAGATCTTCGCGGCCGGCGTGCTCGTGGTGATGGGGGTGTCCTGGAACGTCATCTACAACCCCATCGCGAACACCACCGTGGTGCTCGGCCAGCTCGAGGCCGGCCTGCTCACGGTGCTGCTCACCGTGGCCACCATCAACGCCCTCAACTTCATCGACGGGCTCGACGGTCTGCTGGCGGGCGTCGCGGCGATCGCCGCGCTCTCGATCCTGGTGTTCTCGCTCGGCCTGATGCTCGACTCGGGGGGCGACGCACCGTCGTATCCGCCCGCGATGATCGCCGCCGCCCTGTTCGGTGCGTGCATGGGATTCCTGCCGCACAACTTCCAGCCCGCCCGCATCTTCATGGGCGACTCGGGCTCGATGCTGCTGGGGCTCACTCTCGCGGCGGCCTCGACCTCGGCCACGGGGCGGATCTCCGCCAACGCCTACGGCGCGACCGATATGTTCACGCTTCTCCTGCCGCTGCTGCTCGCGGTGGCGGTGATGTTCGTGCCCATGCTCGACCTGCTGTTGGCGGTGGTGCGCCGCACGCGCGCCGGTGTCCATCCGTTCACCGCCGACAAGATGCATCTGCATCACCGGCTGCTGCAGCTGGGACACAGCCAGCGGCGGGTGGTGGTGGTCATCTACCTGTGGGTGGGTGTGTTGGGCCTGAGTGCCGCGGCCTCCACGCTGCTGCCGCCCACGCTCGTCGCGCCACTGTTCGGGGCCGGGCTGTTGAGTGCGCTGGTGTTCACCGTGGTGCCGCGAATCGTGCCGAGGCTCCGCGAACGCTATTCCGAAACGCGGAGGTCAAGCGCCTCATCCGGAGTCGATACCCGGTTATAAAGTACGACCGTTATGTAGTACTATCGGTTGTAGTTGATCGGTGAGATCGAGCGACGGGCCCCGTGTGGGGAGCGTCCCTACTTCTTGGTAGAGTCTCAGCGAATCACAAAGAATTCGTGATGTGACCCATGTCGCGGATTCGGCAGACGCCGCCGGTCGCAGCGCCCTGATCAGGGCCGCGCCCCAGACCCCGAAGGAGGGGACATGACGACGCCAGCCCCCTCCGTTGACGAGGCACAGCAGCGGCCTGTCGGCGTGAGCATGATCAATCCCATCGTCATCATGGTCGGTCTGACCGTGGTCGCCGGTGGCATCGGTACCGCCCTCGGGCATCCCTGGTTCGCCGCCTGGTTCCTGGTCGGCGGTCTGTTGGCCGTGCTCAATGCGAAGCTCGCCGTTCTCAAGGTGGCCACGGTCACCGCCGAGGACGAGCCCCGCAAGACTCCGGTCGCCGTCAACTCGATGGTGCGCCTCGGCGTGGTCTCGGTCATCGCGATCGTGATCGCCTACTTCTTCCGGCCCGATGGGCTGGGCGTGATCTTCGGCCTCGCGGTCGGTCAGATCGTCCTCGTCCTGAACACCGTCATTCCCGTTCTGAAAGGGCTTCGCCAGCAGTCATGAACACGATTCAGCTAGCCGAGGGTGGCGGCGGTATCAACGTCGCCCACTACAAGGCGATCGAGATCTTCGGGATCACCTTCCACTGGGACACCGTCCTCGCCACGGCCATCGCGGCCACGATCGTCCTCATCCTGGCGTTCATCCTCAAGGCGAAGGTCACCTCGACCGGCGTGCCGAGCGGTGTGCAGCTGTTCTGGGAGGCCATCACCATTCAGCTCCGCGGGCAGATCGAGTCCGCGATCGGCATGCGCGTCGCTCCCTTCCTGCTGCCGCTGGCCATCGCGCTGTTCACGCTGATCCTGGCCGCCAACTGGCTGGCCGTGCTGCCGCAGCAGTACACCGGCCCGGACGGTAAGCCCGCTGAGATCTTCCTGCCCCCGGCCGCCGACGTGAGCTTCGTGTACGCGCTCGTGCTGGTCGTCTACATCGGCTACCACGCCGCCGGTTTCCGCACCCACGGCGCGCTCGGCTACCCGGCGAAGGTGGTCCGGGGCCACGCGATCGGCCTGGCGCCGATCAACGTGATCGAGGAGCTCGTCTCCAAGCCGCTCTCGCTGGCCCTGCGACTGTTCGGCAACGTCTTCGCCGGCACCGTCATGGTCGCGGTCATCGCGATGCTGCCGGCCTACGTGCTGTGGTTCCCGAACTCCCTGTGGAAGTCCTTCGAGCTCTTCGTCGGCCTCATCCAGGCGTTCATCTTCTCGCTGCTGACCATCCTGTACTTCTCCACTGCCATGGAGAAGACGGACCACCACTGACTTGTCGTGGCCCGCACCGGGCCACGGCTGCATAGACCCTGGTAGGCCGACTACCAGAAACCGAAAGGGAAAAGATAAATGGATCCGAACATCGCGCAGGGTGCCCTCATCGGCGGCGGCCTGATCATGGGTGGCGGCGCCATCGGCGCCGGTATCGGTAACGGTCTCGCCGGTTCCCAGCTCGTCGCCGGCATCGCGCGGCAGCCGGAGGCCCAGGGCCGCCTGATGACCCCGTTCTTCATCACTGTTGGTCTGGTCGAGGCCGCGTACTTCATCAACCTGGCCTTCATGGCTCTGTTCGTCTTCGCGAACCCCCTCGGCTGATTCCATTCCAGAGAAACGGGACTGACGTCATGCAGCTCGCTGCGGATAACTTTCTACTCCCCACAACGGGAACCTTCTTTGCGTGCCTGATCATCTTCCTGATCGTGCTCGCGGTGATCTGGTTCTTCGTGGCCCCTTCGATTCAGCAGGTCCTGGATGATCGCGAGAAGATGATCAACCAGACCGCGAACGACGGTCGCGCGGCGGCCAAGGGGTTCGAGGACGCCGAGGCCGAGTACCGCGCGGGGCTCGCCTCCGCTCGGGGCGAGGCCGGCAGCATCCGCGACGAGGCGCGCGCCACCGGCCGCGCTTCGATGGAGGAGCAGAAGCAGCGGGCCAGCGCCGAGGCGGATGCGATCACGCGCGAGAAGACCGAGCAGCTGCGCGCCGCGGGCGATTCCGCGGCCGCGGCGGCACGGACCGATCTCGCTCCGCTCTCGGCGTCGTTGGCGAGCCGCGTGCTCGGCTTCGACGTGACGCAGGACCCGGCCCTCAAGACGAAGCTGGATGAGATCTCGAACCAGAAGGTGGTGAAGAACTAGATGGGCGTATTGATCGGTAACCTCATCGCTTTCGCGGTCATCCTCTTCGTCCTGTGGAAGTACGTCGTCCCCGTGGTGAAGCGACTCATGAAGGAGCGCCAGGACACCGTCCGCGCGCAGCTGGAGGAGTCGCGCACCGCGCAGGAGAAGCTGTCGCAGGCCGGCCAGGCCGGCGATCGCGCCCGTGAGGACGCGGCCCGCGAGGGCAGCCAGATCCGCGACGAGGCCCGCGGCGACGCGGACGCCATCCGCGAGGAGCTGCGCCTCCAGACTGAGCGCGAGGTCGCCCGGATCGGCGAGCACGGCCAGGGCCAGGTCTCGCTGAACCGCAGCAACCTCGTGCGCGGCTACCGTGCCGAGCTCGGCACCGAGGCCGTCGACGTGGCCGGACAGCTCGTCCGCAGCCACCTCGCCGACCCCGCCAACCAGTCCGCATCGGTCGACCGCTCGCTCACCGAGCTCGAGTCGATGACCCAGGGCGCCGACGAGGTGCGCGTGACCGAGGCCGACCGCATCGGCACCCGTTCGCTGCGCGCCGCCAGCCGCGACGCGCTGCGTCAGCTGGCCGCCGGCTTCGATCAGCGCACCGCCTCCGTCGAGGAGGCCGCGCTGGCCAAGGTCGCCGACGATCTGGCCGATGTGGTGAACGTGCTCAACGAGCAGCCGGTGCTGCGCAAGCACCTCGCCGAGTCGGCGGAGGCCCCCGAGGCGAAGCGTCAGCTGGTCTCGAACCTGTTCGGCGGCAAGATCAGCGACGAGGCCGCGGCCTTCGTCCAGGACGCCGCCGCGTCCAAGTGGTCCTCGCCCGCCGACTTCGTGACCGCGATCGAGCGCCAGGCCCGCGTGGCCGTGCTGCTCGGCGCCGAGCGTGCCGGCAAGCTCGACGAGACCGAGGACGAGCTGTTCCGCGCGGGACGCATCCTCGAGAGCGAGCCGAAGCTCACCGCCGCACTGTCCGACACCCGGGCACCTGCAGCCGCGCGGATCGCACTGCTGGACAAGGTCTTCGGCGGCAAGGTGAATCCGTTCACCCAGGCGCTGCTGCGCCAGACGGTGCGGCTGGTGCGCGTCGGACGCGTGGACGCCGCCGTGGCGTCGATCGCCGAGCTGGCCGCCGCCCGGCGCGGCGAGTCGGTCGCGGTGGTCGAATCGGCCGTCGCGCTCACCGATGCCCAGCGGACCCGCACCGCGGACCTGCTGGCCCGCATCTACCAGCGCAAGATCGCGGTGCAGACCGAGGTCGTCCCCGAGCTCCTGGGCGGCCTGCGCATCACGGTGGGCAACGAGGTCATCGAGGCCGACATCGCGTCGCGGCTCGACAAGGCCGCCGAGCAGCTGCCCCGTTAACACACACAAACTTCCACCCAGAACACAAAAGAGGGAAACGAGTACTCATGGCTGAGTTGACGATCTCAACCGACGACGTCAAGGGCGCGATCGAGCAGTACGTCTCGACGTTCGAGGCCGACGCCTCCCGCGAGGAGATCGGCACCGTCTCCGATACCGCCGACGGCATCGCCCACGTGACGGGTCTGCCCGGCGCGATGGCGAATGAGCTGCTCGAGTTCCCCGGTGGGGTGCTCGGCGTGGCCCTGAACCTCGACGAGGACGAGATCGGCGCCGTCATCCTCGGTAACTACGAGTCGCTCGAGGAGGGCCAGCAGGTCCGCCGCACCGGCGACGTGCTGTCCGTGCCCGTGGGCGACAAGTTCCTGGGCCGCGTGGTGAACCCGCTGGGTCAGCCGATCGACGGCCTGGGCGACATCGAGGCCGAGGAGCAGCGCGTCCTCGAGCTGCAGGCCGCCACCGTGCTCGAGCGCCAGCCCGTGGAGGAGTCGCTCGCCACCGGCATCAAGGCCATCGACGCCATGACCGCCATCGGCCGCGGCCAGCGCCAGCTGGTGATCGGCGACCGCAAGACCGGCAAGACCGCCGTCTGCGTCGACACGATCCTCAACCAGAAGGCGAACTGGGAGACCGGCGACCCGACCAAGCAGGTCCGCTGCATCTACGTCGCCATCGGTCAGAAGGGCTCGACGATCGCCGGCGTGAAGGCCGCGCTCGACGAGGCCGGCGCCATGGAGTACACCACCATCGTGGCCGCTCCCGCGTCCGACTCGGCCGGCTTCAAGTGGCTCGCCCCGTACACCGGCTCGGCCCTCGGCCAGCACTGGATGTACCAGGGCAAGCACGTCCTCATCGTCTTCGACGACCTGTCGAAGCAGGCCGAGGCCTACCGCGCCATCTCGCTGCTGCTGCGCCGCCCGCCGGGCCGCGAGGCCTACCCGGGTGACGTCTTCTACCTGCACTCGCGCCTGCTGGAGCGTTCGGCGAAGCTGTCCGACGCCCTCGGCGGCGGTTCGATGACGGCGCTGCCGATCATCGAGACCAAGGCCAACGACGTCTCGGCGTTCATCCCGACCAACGTCATCTCGATCACCGACGGCCAGGTCTTCCTCGAGTCCGACCTGTTCAACAAGGGCGTGCGCCCCGCGATCAACGTCGGTACCTCGGTGTCCCGTGTCGGTGGCGCCGCGCAGACCAAGGGCCTGAAGAAGGTCTCGGGCTCGCTGCGTCTGGAGCTGGCCCAGTTCCGTGAGCTGGAGGCCTTCTCGGCCTTCGCCTCGGACCTCGACGACGCCTCGAAGGCGCAGCTGGCCCGTGGCGCCCGCTGGGTCGAGCTGCTCAAGCAGGACCAGTACAGCCCCGTCTCCGTCGAGGACGAGATCGTCTCGATCTACCTCTGCGGTGAGGGCTTCTACGACTCGGTGCCGGTCGACGACGTCCGTCGCTTCGACGCCGAGCTGCTGAGCCACCTGCACCACGCCGCCTCGGGCGTGTACGAGTCCATCGCGGGCGGCAAGGTGCTCGAGAAGGACCAGGCCAAGATCCTCGAGGCCGAGACCGACAAGTTCAAGCAGAGCTTCCTCGCCTCCGACGGTTCGCGCGTGGTGAACGAGGCGGACGCGGACGCCCTCCCCGCCGAGGACGTCGAGCAGGAGACGATCAAGGTCAAGCGCAATGGCTAGTATCCGAGAGCTGCGCTCGCGGATCCGGTCGGTCAACTCGACCAAGAAGATCACCAAGGCGCAGGAGCTGATCGCGACCTCGCGGATCACCAAGGCGCAGGCGCGAGTGGCGGCCGCCAAGCCCTACTCCGAGGAGATGACCGCGGTCCTCTCCGAGCTCGCCAGCAAGTCGGGTTCGCTCGATCACCCGCTGCTGACCGAGCGCCCGAAGGCCAAGCGCGCCGCGATCCTCGTGGTGAGCTCGGACCGCGGCATGTGCGGCGGCTACAACTCGAACGTGTTGCGTGAGACGCGCGAGCTCATCGAGCTGCTGAAGTCGGAGGGCAAGGAGCCCGTCCTGTACACCATGGGACAGAAGGGGCTCGACTACTTCACATTCCGCGGCCAGCAGGTCGCCGGATCGTGGACCGGTTTCTCGCAGCAGCCGCACCACACGGACGCGGTCGCCGCGACCGAGACGCTGGTGAAGCTCTTCGAGGCCGGCTCGGACGAGTACGTGACGATCGACGGCACGGAGACGCACGGCGTCGACGAGCTGCACATCGTGTACACGCGCTTCGTGTCGATGCTCTCGCAGACCCCCGAGGTTCGCCGGATGGCGCCCCTCGTGGTCGAGGAGGCCGACGACACGGCGACCGACGACGGTCCGGAGCGGAACTTCACCTTCGAGCCGGGTGCGGACACGCTGCTGTCGGCCCTGCTGCCGAAGTACATCGCCACCCGCGTCTTCGCGGCCCTGCTCGACTCCGCGGCGTCCGAGAACGCCGCGCGTCGTACGGCCATGAAGGCGGCCACCGACAACGCCAACGATCTGGCTGTCTCGCTCTCCCGTGAGGCCAACCAGCTCCGTCAGGCGCAGATCACCCAGGAAATCAGCGAAATCGTCGGTGGCGCCGGCGCCCTCGCAAACTAAGAAACGGGATTAGAAAGTATGACTACAGCTACCCAGCCCGCGTCGGCGGGCACCGCTGCGGCCACCGGTCGCGTGACGCGGGTCATCGGCCCCGTCGTCGACATCGAGTTCCCGCGCGGCGCCGTTCCCGACCTGTTCAACGCCCTGCACGCGGAGATCACCCTCCCGTCCGTGGCCAAGACGCTGACCCTCGAGGTCGCGCAGCACCTGGGCGACAACCTGGTGCGCGCCATCTCGATGCAGCCCACCGACGGCCTGGTCCGCGGCACCGACGTCACCGACTCGGGCTTCCCGATCCGCGTGCCCGTCGGCGATGTCGTCAAGGGCCACGTCTTCAACGCCCTCGGCGACTGCCTGGACACCCCCGGACTCGGCCGTGACGGCGAGCAGTGGGGCATCCACCGCAAGCCCCCGGCCTTCGATCAGCTCGAGGGTAAGACCGAGATCCTGGAGACGGGCATCAAGGTCATCGACCTGCTGACCCCGTACGTCAAGGGCGGCAAGATCGGTCTGTTCGGTGGTGCCGGCGTCGGCAAGACCGTTCTGATCCAGGAGATGATCACCCGTATCGCGCGCGAGTTCTCGGGCACCTCGGTGTTCGCGGGCGTCGGCGAGCGTACTCGTGAGGGCACCGACCTCCACCTCGAGATGGAGGAGATGGGCGTTCTTCAGGACACCGCCTTGGTGTTCGGTCAGATGGACGAGCCGCCGGGCACGCGTATGCGCGTCGCCCTCTCGGCCCTGACCATGGCCGAGTACTTCCGCGATGTCCAGCACCAGGACGTGCTGCTGTTCATCGACAACATCTTCCGGTTCACGCAGGCCGGTTCCGAGGTCTCGACCCTGCTGGGTCGTATGCCTTCGGCCGTGGGTTACCAGCCGACGCTGGCGGACGAGATGGGTGAGCTCCAGGAGCGCATCACCTCGACGAAGGGCCGGTCCATCACGTCGCTGCAGGCCATCTACGTGCCCGCCGACGACTACACCGACCCGGCGCCGGCCACCACCTTCGCGCACCTCGATGCGACCACCGAGCTCTCGCGTCCGATCTCGCAGCTGGGTATCTACCCCGCCGTGGATCCGCTGACGTCGACCTCGCGCATCCTCGAGGCCTCGATCGTGGGCGACAACCACTTCCGCGTGGCCAACGAGGTCAAGCGCATCCTTCAGAAGTACAAGGAGCTGCAGGACATCATCGCCATCCTCGGTATGGATGAGCTCTCGGAAGAGGACAAGGTCACGGTGCAGCGCGCTCGCCGTATCCAGAAGTTCCTCGGCCAGAACTTCATCGTCGCCGAGAAGTTCACCGGCGAGAAGGGCTCGGTCGTGCCGCTGGCCGACACCATCGAGGCCTTCGACCGCGTGTGCAAGGGCGAGTTCGATCACCTGCCCGAGCAGGCGTTCAACAGCTGTGGTGGTCTCGACGACGTCGAGGCGGCCGCGAAGAAGATCGCCGGGAAGTGACCTTCAATTGGCTGACACGGCATTTCAGGTAGAGGTCGTCTCCGTCGAGGAGCGGCTGTGGTCGGGCGAGGCGAGCTACGTCATCGCCCAGACCACGGAGGGTGAGCTGGGTGTCCTGGCTCATCACGAGCCGCTGTTCGGCCAGCTCGTCCAGGGTGGCGCTGTCGCCATCCAGACGACGGCCGGCGAGCGACTCGCCGCCGCCATCCGCGGAGGGTTCCTCTCGGTGACGGGCGAGAAGGTCACGGTCCTGGCCGACGGCGCCGAGTGGGCTTCGTCGCTGGACGAGGCCACGGTGCGTCGCGAGCTGGACGCCGCGCCGGACGGGTCCGACGAGCAGGTGGTGGCGCAGGGACGGCTGCGCGCCCTCGAATACCTCGCGGGCAAGTAGAGTAGAGATAGCAGCGTGAAGCCGGTGGCCCGGTGAACGGGCCACCGGCTTTCGCGTATCCGCGGTAGAGGTGCGAAGGGTGGCGATCAGGTGGATGTGGGCGTAGCGGTCTTCGGCGCGGCTGTCCTCATCCTCGTGCTGCTCGCTGTCGGTGCGGTGATCGCGCTGCGGCTGTACAGCCTCCGCGTCGCCGGCGTCCCGATCATCCTCCGTTATCTGCCCGCGCAGCCCGAGCAGGGCTGGCGCCACGGCACCCTCCGGTACGACGATCACGAGCTGAAGTACTACCGGCTCACCAGTATTCGGCTCGGCCCCAGTTGGACCTTGCCGCGCGGCGAGACCGAGATCATCGGTCGCCGCGCACCGTCGGGCACCGAACTCGATGTGATCGATCCCGATATGGTGATCGTCCACGCGGCCACGCCCGACGGGGAGACCGAGCTCGCCTTCGCGCGGGACGGTCTGACCGCCTTCCAGTCCTGGCTCGAGTCGCGGCCGTCGCCGCGCCGCCAGCGGCTGGAGTAGGGCTCAGTCCCGCTCGCCGCCCGGCCGCCAGAGCACGTCACCGTCGGGATTGGCCACGCGGGACAGGATGAACAACAGGTCCGAGAGCCGGTTGAGGTACTTCGCCGGCAGCACCGAGACCGTCTCGCCGTGTTCGGCGACGGCTTCCCACGCCGACCGCTCCGCCCGGCGCACCACCGTGCGCGCCACGTGCAGGTAGGCGGCCAAGGGGGTACCGCCGGGCAGCACGAACGAATCCAGCTTGGGGAGATCGGCGTTGTACTCGTCGCACCAGCCCTCGAGCCGCTCGATGTAATCGGGCGTCACCCGCAGGGGCGGGTATTCGGGGTCGTCGACGATCGGGTTGGACAGGTCCGCGCCCACGTCGAACAGGTCGTTCTGGATCCGGAGCAGGACCGTGGCCAACTCCGGTGGGGGAGCGCCGACGGTGACCGCCACCCCCAGGGCGGCGTTCGCCTCGTCGCAATCGGCGTACGCCCGCAGGCGCGCATCGGACTTCGGAACCCGGGAGAAGTCGCCGAGACCGGTGGTCCCGTCGTCTCCGGTCCGGGTGTAGATCCGGGTGAGGTGTACCGCCATAGGTCCAGGGTATCGCCGCGGCGACGGGACGCGGCTCGTCGCGGTGAGATGTGTCCGTTCGCCGCAGTGCCCTAGGGTGAGGGCCGTGGGTGAGAAGTTTCTAGTGCATGGCGGAGCCCGGTTGACCGGCGAGGTCACCGTGGGCGGCGCGAAGAACAGCGTCCTCAAACTGATGGCGGCGGCGTTGCTCGCGGAGGGCACGTCGGTGCTCACCAATTGCCCCGAGATCCTGGACGTGCCCCTGATGGCGGACGTCCTGCGCGGTCTCGGTGCGGAGGTGGAGCTCGACGGGGACACGGCGCGCATCACCACGCCGGCCGTGCTCAATCACCGCGCGGACTTCGACGCGGTCAAGCAGTTCCGCGCCTCGGTGTGCGTGCTGGGTCCGCTGATGGCGCGCGAGCACCGCGCCGTGGTGGCGCTCCCGGGTGGCGACGCGATCGGATCGCGCCCCCTGGACATGCACCAGTCCGGGTTGCGCGCCCTCGGTGCGACGAGCTCGATCGAGCACGGATGTGTTGTGGCTCAGGCAGATTCGCTGACCGGTGCGGAGATCACCCTGGAGTTCCCCTCGGTGGGGGCCACGGAGAACATCCTCATGGCGGCGGTTCTCGCCAGCGGTCTCACGGTGATCAGCAATGTGGCCCGCGAGCCGGAGATCGTGGATCTGTGCACGATGCTGGTGCAGATGGGTGCCGATATCGAGGGGATCGGGACCGACACCCTGATGGTGCGGGGAGTGGAGAAGCTGCACCCCACGGAGCACCGGGTGATCGGCGACCGCATCGTGGCGGCCACGTGGGGATTCGCCGCGGTGATGACCCGCGGCGACATCACGGTGAACGGGATCGCCCCCGACACCCTGGGTGTCGTCCTGCAGAAGCTGCAGGACGCCGGCGCCACGGTCACCGAGCGTGCCGACGGTTTCCGCATCGCCTCGCCCGAGCGTCCGCACGCCGTGAACGTGGCGACCCTCCCGTTCCCGGGATTCCCGACCGACCTGCAGCCGATGGCCATCGGCATGGCGTGCGTCGCGGACGGCACGTCGATGATCACCGAGAACGTCTTCGAGGCGCGGTTCCGTTTCGTCGAGGAGATGGTGCGGCTGGGTGCGGATGCCCGCACCGACGGTCATCACGCCGTGATCAGGGGAGTGGAGCAGCTCTCGAGCGCACCCGTCTGGTCGACCGACATCCGTGCCGGCGTGGGCCTGGTGCTGGCGGGCCTGTGCGCCGACGGGGTGACCGAGGTGCACGACGTCTTCCACATCGACCGCGGATATCCGAACTTCGTGGGGGTGCTGACCGCGCTGGGCGGACGGATCGAGCGGGTTTCCTGACTCGATAGCCCCTGCGGGCGCGGAACAGCGCGGATGACGCGCATGTTTCCCACCCCTGACCTGCCGATTTGTGTACTGCGCTCGATGTGTGTAACTTATTTCAAGTCAGCGCGCCACGGCGCCGCCCGGAGGGCCCACCGAGACCAGCTTCTAGCTGGGATTTCGAAGCCGCCACCGGATGTCGGAAACCGGGACTGATCGGAAACGATCATCGCGCTGGCCAACACGGAAGAGAACCTACGAACTCGAACGCGCTTCACGGCGGGTTCGTGAGGCTCTCCCATGTGGTGCGGCGGACTCAGACCGAGTCCGGCCGCAGCCCGCCGGAAGGCGAGTTGCGGACGAGAATCCGGTCTGCTAAGCTAGAACGGTTGCTCCGAGCAGCCCGCCTTGACAGGCGGAGAGCGAGGATGTAACCTGGAACGGTTGCCTGCGAAGGTATCCAATCCGCCAAAAACACTACGAATTCTTCGGGATTCGTTGGGCGGTGCGGGCCGCGTTGGGCGTGTTCTTTGAGAACTCAACAGTGTGTCGATGAATTGTCAGTGCCAAATTTTTTGGCACGCATGGAACAACGTTTCTGTTGTTTTGTGTTGTGGCTTTTCTCGTTTATTTCTTTGCGAGATATATTTTTGAAGACATTGATTTTGTCAGTGTTTTCGTTTTGTTCAGGATTTCCTGATTATGCTGAAACATTTTGTGTTTCTAGTGTTTTTTATGGAGAGTTTGATCCTGGCTCAGGACGAACGCTGGCGGCGTGCTTAACACATGCAAGTCGAACGGTAAGGCCCCTTTCGGGGGTACACGAGTGGCGAACGGGTGAGTAACACGTGGGTGACCTGCCCTGTACTTCGGGATAAGCCTGGGAAACTGGGTCTAATACCGGATATGACCTTCTCCTGCATGGGGGGTTGGTGGAAAGCTTTTTGCGGTACAGGATGGGCCCGCGGCCTATCAGCTTGTTGGTGGGGGTAATGGCCTACCAAGGCGACGACGGGTAGCCGGCCTGAGAGGGCGACCGGCCACACTGGGACTGAGACACGGCCCAGACTCCTACGGGAGGCAGCAGTGGGGAATATTGCACAATGGGCGCAAGCCTGATGCAGCGACGCCGCGTGAGGGATGACGGCCTTCGGGTTGTAAACCTCTTTCAGTAGGGACGAAGCGCAAGTGACGGTACCTACAGAAGAAGCACCGGCCAACTACGTGCCAGCAGCCGCGGTAATACGTAGGGTGCAAGCGTTGTCCGGAATTACTGGGCGTAAAGAGCTCGTAGGCGGTTTGTCACGTCGTCTGTGAAAACCCGAGGCTTAACCTCGGGCCTGCAGGCGATACGGGCAGACTTGAGTACTGTAGGGGAGACTGGAATTCCTGGTGTAGCGGTGGAATGCGCAGATATCAGGAGGAACACCGGTGGCGAAGGCGGGTCTCTGGGCAGTAACTGACGCTGAGGAGCGAAAGCGTGGGTAGCGAACAGGATTAGATACCCTGGTAGTCCACGCCGTAAACGGTGGGTACTAGGTGTGGGTTTCCTTCCACGGGATCCGTGCCGTAGCTAACGCATTAAGTACCCCGCCTGGGGAGTACGGCCGCAAGGCTAAAACTCAAAGGAATTGACGGGGGCCCGCACAAGCGGCGGAGCATGTGGATTAATTCGATGCAACGCGAAGAACCTTACCTGGGTTTGACATATAGAGGATCGCCGGAGAGATTCGGTTTGCCTTGTGCCTTCTATACAGGTGGTGCATGGCTGTCGTCAGCTCGTGTCGTGAGATGTTGGGTTAAGTCCCGCAACGAGCGCAACCCTTGTCTCATGTTGCCAGCACGTAATGGTGGGGACTCGTGAGAGACTGCCGGGGTCAACTCGGAGGAAGGTGGGGATGACGTCAAGTCATCATGCCCCTTATGTCCAGGGCTTCACACATGCTACAATGGCGCGTACAGAGGGCTGCGATACCGTGAGGTGGAGCGAATCCCTTAAAGCGCGTCTCAGTTCGGATTGGGGTCTGCAACTCGACCCCATGAAGTCGGAGTCGCTAGTAATCGCAGATCAGCAACGCTGCGGTGAATACGTTCCCGGGCCTTGTACACACCGCCCGTCACGTCATGAAAGTCGGTAACACCCGAAGCCGGTGGCCTAACCCCCTTGTGGGAGGGAGCTGTCGAAGGTGGGATTGGCGATTGGGACGAAGTCGTAACAAGGTAGCCGTACCGGAAGGTGCGGCTGGATCACCTCCTTTCTAAGGAGCATTTAGTGCCGTTTCGAGCCCGAGTGTGGTTCGGCGGTCGCTCAATTGGGTGGAACACTGACTTTCCTTTCCTGCCTTTGGGTGGGTGGGGGTTCATCGATACACTGTTGGGTGTCTGAGAGGGCACGTTCTTCTCTTGCTGTTGCATGTCTGTGCTGACGTACTGGGCCTCGTTTGTGGGGTGTGGGTTGGTGGCGGTGTGATGGTGTGTGTTGTTTGAGAATTGTATAGTGGACGCGAGCATCAACTTCTGTTCCAGTTTTCTGGTTCAGTGGTTTTTGTTTCTGTAATTTTACATGTTTCTGTGTAAGCATTTTGTTTGTGTTTTTTTGGCGCTTTGATGTCATGAGGGCGCAGCGAGCATGCGTTGTTGTGTGTTTGGTGTGTGTTTTGTGTGTTGTAAGTGTCTAAGGGCGCACGGTGGATGCCTTGGCGCAAGGAGCCGATGAAGGACGTGGGAGGCTGCGATATGCCTCGGGGAGCTGTCAACCGAGCTGTGATCCGAGGATTTCCGAATGGGGAAACCCAGCACCAGTCATGTGGTGTTACCTGCCGCTGAATATATAGGCGGTGTGGAGGGAACGAGGGGAAGTGAAACATCTCAGTACCCTCAGGAAGAGAAAACAATAGTGATTCCGTGAGTAGTGGCGAGCGAAAGCGGATGAGGCTAAACCATGCACATGTGATACCGGGTAGGGGTTGTGTGTGTGGTGTTGTGGGGTTCATCTTTCCAGTTCTACCTGGCTGGACGACAGTAAGAAATCATCATGTTAGGTGAAGTGGCCTGGAATGGTCTGCCGGAGAGGGTGAGAGTCCTGTAACCGAAAACGTGGTGACTGTTGTGATGGATTCCCGAGTAGCAGCGGGCCCGTGAAATCCGCTGTGAATCTGCCGAGACCACTCGGTAAGCCTAAATACTACCTTGCGACCGATAGCGGACTAGTACCGTGAGGGAAAGGTGAAAAGTACCCCGGGAGGGGAGTGAAATAGTACCTGAAACCGTGTGCTTACAATCCGTCAGAGCCCTCGTTGTGGGGTGATGGCGTGCCTTTTGAAGAATGAGCCTGCGAGTCAGTGCTCGGTGGCGAGGTTAACCCGTTGTGGGGTAGCCGTAGCGAAAGCGAGTCCGAATAGGGCGTTTGAGTCGCCGGGTCTGGACCCGAAGCGGAGTGATCTACCCATGGCCAGGGTGAAGCAGCAGTAAGATGTTGTGGAGGCCCGAACCCACTTAGGTTGAAAACTGAGGGGATGAGCTGTGGGTAGGGGTGAAAGGCCAATCAAACTCCGTGATAGCTGGTTCTCCCCGAAATGCATTTAGGTGCAGCGTCACGTGTTTCTTGCCGGAGGTAGAGCTACTGGATGGCCGATGGGCCCTCACAGGTTACTGACGTCAGCCAAACTCCGAATGCCGGTAAGTGAGAACGTGGCAGTGAGACTGCGGGGGATAAGCTTCGTAGTCGAGAGGGAAACAGCCCAGATCGCCGGCTAAGGCCCCTAAGCGTGTACTAAGTGGAAAAGGATGTCCGGTCGCGAAGACAACCAGGAGGTTGGCTTAGAAGCAGCCACCCTTGAAAGAGTGCGTAATAGCTCACTGGTCTAGTGGCTGGGCGCCGACAATGTAGCGGGGCTCAAGTACACCGCCGAAGCCGCGGCACTCACAGTTTTGACTGTGGGTGGGTAGGGGAGCGTCGTGCAGCCGTAGAAGCAGCAGGGTGACCTAGTTGTGGAGGCTGCGCGAGTGAGAATGCAGGCATGAGTAGCGAATGGCAAGTGAGAAACTTGTCCTCCGGATGACCAAGGGTTCCTGGGCTAGGTTAATCCTCCCAGGGTGAGTCGGGACCTAAGGCGAGGCCGACAGGCGTAGTCGATGGACAACGGGTTGATATTCCCGTACCCGTGTCAGATCGCCCCTGATGAATCAGTTGTACTAACCGTCCTGAAGCTCATCGATCACCTTCGGGTGACATTTGAGTGGATGCACGGGACCTCGGCTGGTAGTAGTCAAGCGATGGGGTGACGCAGGAAGGTAGTGGGGCCAGTCAGTGGTTGTACTGGTGTAAGCCTGTAGGGCGAGATCTAGGCAAATCCGGATCTCATTGAGCCTGAGAGGTGATGCGTAGCCGTTGCGGCGAATTCCATGATCCTATGCTGCCGAGAAAAGCCTCTAGCGAGATCTGATGTGGCCCGTACCCCAAACCAACACAGGTGGTCAGGTAGAGAATACCAAGGAGATCGAGAGAACTGTGGTTAAGGAACTCGGCAAAATGCCCCCGTAACTTCGGGAGAAGGGGGACCTCGCATGGTGACCGGATTTACTCCGTGAGCTGTGTGGGGTCGCAGAGACCAGAGAGAAGCGACTGTTTACTAAAAACACAGGTCCATGCGAAGTCGTAAGACGATGTATATGGACTGACGCCTGCCCGGTGCTGGAAGGTTAAGAGGACCGGTTAGCCGTAAGGCGAAGCTGAGAATTTAAGCCCCAGTAAACGGCGGTGGTAACTATAACCATCCTAAGGTAGCGAAATTCCTTGTCGGGTAAGTTCCGACCTGCACGAATGGCGTAACGACTTCTCTGCTGTCTCAACCACAGACTCGGCGAAATTGCAGTACGAGTAAAGATGCTCGTTACGCGCGGCAGGGACGAAAAAGACCCCGGGACCTTCACTATAGCTTGGTATTGGTGTTCGGTTCGGTTTGTGTAGGATAGGTGGGAGACTGTGAAGCGGGCACGCCAGTGTTCGTGGAGTCGTTGTTGAAATACCACTCTGATCGTATTGGATACCTTAACCTCGGACCATGATCTGGTTCAGGGACAGTGCCTGGTGGGTAGTTTAACTGGGGCGGTTGCCTCCCAAAATGTAACGGAGGCGCCCAAAGGTTCCCTCAGCCTGGTTGGCAATCAGGTGTTGAGTGCAAGTGCACAAGGGAGCTTGACTGTGAGACTGACAGGTCGAGCAGGGACGAAAGTCGGGACTAGTGATCCGGCACCGGCAAGTGGAAGCGGTGTCGCTCAACGGATAAAAGGTACCCCGGGGATAACAGGCTGATCTTCCCCAAGAGTCCATATCGACGGGATGGTTTGGCACCTCGATGTCGGCTCGTCGCATCCTGGGGCTGGAGTAGGTCCCAAGGGTTGGGCTGTTCGCCCATTAAAGCGGCACGCGAGCTGGGTTTAGAACGTCGTGAGACAGTTCGGTCTCTATCCGCCGCGCGCGTTAGAAACTTGAGGAAGGCTGTCCCTAGTACGAGAGGACCGGGACGGACGAACCTCTGGTGTGCCAGTTGTTCCACCAGGAGCACGGCTGGTTGGCTACGTTCGGAAGGGATAACCGCTGAAAGCATCTAAGCGGGAAGCCTGTTCCAAGATTAGGTTTCTCACCACCTTGAGTGGGTAAGACCCCCTACAGACTATGGGGTTGATAGGCCAGAACTGGAAGCGCAGTAATGCGTGTAGGTGACTGGTACTAATCGGTCGAGGACTTACCACACACATAACATTCGCCAAAACGAACACGTGTGTGCTAACAAGAGCATGTAACAATGAAGAATCCAGCCGCTTCGACGGTTGGGTCGCGTCCACTATGCAATGTCTGAGACAGCACACGACTGTGTGTTTGTTTCGCAGTGTTACGGCGGCCATAGCGGAGGGGAAACGCCCGGCTCCATTCCGAACCCGGAAGCTAAGCCCTCCAGCGCCGATGGTACTGCACTCGTGAGGGTGTGGGAGAGTAGGACACCGCCGGACTAAAATTAGATACAGGATGAAAGCCC